>NZ_LWLP01000001.1:2156714-2486251 GCF_001641125.1 Arthrobacter sp. OY3WO11
CTCGACGGCGCCGCTGCCGCTGGCCCCCGGGAGGCAGCCGAGGTGGTGGCCGCCGTGGCCAGTGATGCGCGGGCTCCCGGTCTCCTGTCCGAGCTCCGAAGCGATAAACGGACCGGCCGGCCGGCGCTGGGCAGACCGAAAGCCGCGCCTCCAGGTCCTGGCGCAGCAAGCACCACTGCCTGACGCTCCCGCGCTCCCGCATCATGCCGGCGGGAGCGCACTGGTGGGCGCCGTCGTCGCCCTTGCCTTCCCCGACCGTGTGGCACGCAGGGTTCCCGGCGACGGTCCGGAGCGTTACCTGCTGTCCTCCGGAACCCGGGCAGGGCTCCCCTCAGGAAGCAGCCTTGCCGGGCACGAATGGCTGGCAGTGGCTGAGGTGTCCCGCGGCGAGGGCAGGGACTCGGCCGGTACCGGCGCCGTGATCCGCGCCGCAGCCCCGCTCTCGGCCGGCCTCGCCGAATCAGCCGCGTCCCACCTCCTGGTCGAGACCGTAGAGGCGGCCTTGACGCAGGGCCGGGTCACCGCACGCCGTGTCCGGCGGCTGGGCGCGATCGTACTCGCCTCCACCCCCGTGCGTCCTTCGCCTGCCGAGGGCCGGGCCGCGGTGGCAGCAGCGCTGCGGAAGGAGGGACTCGCCGCCCTCAGCTGGTCGACGGCGGCAGACGCCCTGCGCAGGCGGCTCGCCTTCCTGCACCGCGAGCTGGGGGAGCCATGGCCGGACGTGTCGGAGGCCGGCCTCCTCCGCCGGCTGCAGGACTGGCTCGGACCCGAGCTTGAGTCGCTTGCCGCCGGCGCGGACGTCAACACTGTTGACCTTGCCGAGCCCCTGCGGCGGCTGCTTCCCTGGCCGGAGGCAGCCAGGATGGACGAGCTCGCGCCCGAATCGCTGGAAGTTCCCAGCGGCTCGAGGGTACGGATTGAGTACCCCGAGTGGTCTGATGTGACGGCGCCGCCGGTGGTGGCCGTGAAACTCCAGGAGTGCTTTGGTCTGGCCGCGACGCCCCGCCTGGTCAACGGCCGGGTGCCGGTGCTGTTCCATCTGCTCTCACCGGCCCGGCGCCCGCTGGCTGTCACCGGCGACCTGACGTCATTCTGGTCCGGGCCCTACGCGCAGGTCCGCGCCGAAATGCGGGGCCGCTACCCCAAGCATCCCTGGCCCGAAGATCCCTGGTCCGCGCCCGCCACTGCACGGACCAAACAGCGGAAATAGCGTCCCGCCGGGACGGCCTCCCCGGCCCGTGTTCCGTGCGTGAGATGTCCGATACACGCTTGTTACTTCGCGTCGACGCGCTGAAACATGCGCCGCATAGGCTCGTTTCCACCTGGACAGAGTGGTCCACACGCAGACATGGAAGGACCTACAGATGTTTCTTTTCAACAACTTCAATCTCCTGCTCGACGGCCGCCGGAGCGATGACAGCCGGTTCCACGCAGGTGGCACCGGAAGCACGGAATTCCCCGAAGGGCAGCTCACCTCCGCAGCCTGGGAAGGCTGGTGGCACGAAGAAGCGGCCTGACGGACGGTCTTCCGCAGGGCCGGCCCCGGGACCTTTCCGGGCGTCAGCCGGCGGCGCGGATAAAGCGGGCCACCGGCTCCGCCAGGGAGGCACCCACCTCTGCTGCGGAACGCTTGAGGCCCGCCACCGCAAAGGAATGGTCGCCGCCCTCCACCCACTGCAGGACGGCTGACGGCCCGATCCTGCCCACGACATCCTCAAGGAGTTTGGGGGTAGCGAAGGTGTCCCGGCTGCCCTGCAGGAAAAGCATCGGCGCGGTGATGCCGTACAGGTGCCCGTCCCGGAGTTTGTCGGGTTTCCCCGGAGCATGCAGGGGGTATCCCAGGTACACCAGGCCGGCGGCTTCCATCCCCTCTGCCACGGCCATGGATGCCATCCGTCCGCCGAACGATTTGCCGGCCGCCCACAGTGGACCGGTATCACCGTGTTCCGCCGCCCGCTCCGCCGCGGCGGCCACTGCGGCCCGCCAGGCGGCAATGGCGGCGGGCGGGCGGTCCGGAAATTTCCGCCCCGCCTCCCGGTAGGGGAAGTTGAAGCGAAGGGTGGCAACGCCCAGGGAGTTCAGCCCATCGGTAAACCCGCGCAGGAAGGGGTGCTCCATGCCTGCCCCGGCACCATGGGCCACCACCACGGTGGCGGACGGGCTGCCGGGGCGGGCAAAGACGGCAGACACCGTGCCCTCGCCCACAGCGATATGGAAGTCTGATTCTGAAACGGACATGCCTCCATCTTGCCGGACCGGCTGCGCAAATCTGCCGGGCCTCCGATGCGGGGGTGTACGTTGTCCCCATGGCGAGTGAACAGAGCACCCTCACAGTCCCGGGCCCCCACGGCGAGCGCGAGATGCGCATCTCCAGCCCCAGCAGGGTGATCTGGCCCGAACCCGGAATCACCAAACTCGACCTGGCGAGGTACATCACCGACGTCGGGGAGGCGTTCATCGCTGCCAACGGCGGCAGGCCGGTGGCGCTGCAGAGGTTCTCCGGCACCATCGAAGGGGAGATGTTCTTCTCCAAGAACCCGCCCAAGGGCGCCCCGGAGTTCATCCGGTCCACCCCCGTGGTCTTCCCGAGCGCCCGGTCGCACCCCATGCTGATACTTGACGAACCCGCCGCTGCGGTGTGGGCCGTGCAGATGAACACCATCGTGTTCCACCCCTGGCCTTCACGCGCAGACAACACGGACAACCCCGACCAGCTCCGCATCGATCTTGACCCCCAGCCTGGAACGGACTTCGACGACGCCGTCCCGGCCGCCCTGGCGCTGAAGGAGGTGCTGGCAGAGGCAGGCCTGGAATGCTTCATCAAGACTTCCGGCAACCGTGGACTCCACGTCTATGCGCCCATCGAACCCGCCCGGGAGTTCCTTGACGTCCGGCATGCCGTGATCGCCGCGGCCCGGGAACTGGAACGCCGCATGCCGGACCAGGTCACCACGGCCTGGTGGAAGGAAGAGCGCGGCCAGCGTGTGTTCGTGGACTTCAACCAGGCCAACCGGGACCGGACCATCGCCGGCGCCTACAGCCCGCGGCCGCTGGCCCATGCTCCGGTGTCCTGCCCCATCACCTGGGACGAGCTGGAACGCGTGGACCCGAAAGACTTCACCATCCTGACTGTGCCGGACCGGCTTAAGACGGTCGGTGATCCTTGGGCTGACATGCACAGCAAGCCCGGGACCATTGACACCCTGCTCGGGTGGTGGGACCGCGACCTCAAGTCCGGGCTCGGAGAGCTCCCCTTCCCGCCGGACTACCCCAAAATGCCGGGCGAGCCGCCCCGGGTGCAGCCCAGCAGGGCGCGGAAACAGGACTAGCCCACCCCGGAAGGGGCGGGCAGCCGTGGATAAACCTGCGTCCGGACCGGTTGGTGGGACGGGCTATTTAGTGGGACCGGCTATTCGAAGCGGGACGGGTCCCCTGTTCCGCGACGGACCACCTCCGCCACGCCGCTGGAAAAATCAATAACGGTAGTGGGTTCGGAACCACAGTCACCGGCATCGATCACGGCGTCCACCTGGTGGTCCAGGCGCTCCTTGATTTCCCACCCCTCGGTCAGCGGGTCTTCCTCGTCGGGCAGCAGCAAGGTGCTTGAGAGCAGCGGCTCGCCCAGTTCTGCCAGCAGTGCCTGGACCACGCGGTTGTCCGGGATCCTCACACCCACGGTCTTCTTCTTGGGATGCAGCAGGCGCTTGGGAACTTCCTTCGTTGCCGGAAGAATGAAGGTGTAGCCGCCCGGGGTGACTCCCTTGATGCTGCGGAACACATCGTTCCCGATGTTCACGAACTGTCCCAGCTGGGCAAAGTCCCGGCAGACCAGCGTGAAGTGGTGTTTGTCGTCCAGGCGGCGGATGCTCCTGATCCGGTCCAGGGCGTCCCGGTTTCCCACCTGGGCACCCAGCGCATAGCAGGAATCCGTGGGGTAGGCGATCAGGCCGCCGTCGAGCACTATCTTGACCGCCTGGGTGATGGCGCGCGGCTGGGGGTCCTGGGGGTGAACGTCAAAGTATCTGGCCATGACCCAGAGCCTACGGCCCAGTGGCACACTTGTGCACCACCCGTCCCGTTTCCCCTACCACCGGCCCCTGCTTTGGGGCAGGATGGTGACTGGTTCCACCATGTTCCGTCCCCACGCCAAGGAGATCCATCATGCCGACCACCCTGAATCCCTACCTCAGCTTCCGCGACAACGCCCGCGAGGCGATGACCTTCTACGAGTCCGTTTTTGGCGGCGAGCTGACCTTGAGCACTTTCGGCGAGTTCCAGGCCAGTGACGATCCTGCGGAGTCGGAGAAGATCATGCATGGCATGCTCACCACCAGCAAGGGGATGGTGCTGATGGGCGCCGACACTCCGAACAGCATGGGGTACACGCCGGGGGCGTCCATATCCATCTCCCTCAGCGGCGACGATGAAGCGGAACTTCGCGGCTACTACGAGAAGCTCAGCGGCGACGGCGGCACGGTGACCGTGCCCATGGAGCAGTCGCCGTGGGGTGACATTTTCGGCATGTGCACGGACCGCTTTGGCGTGGCCTGGCTGGTCAACGTCAACAGCGCCCAGGGCGCCGCGGGAACCCCCCAGGGGTGATCCCCCTTCTGGCGTGGGCCGCTTCCTGAGGAGGATGCGGGTTCTTGAGGAGGGTGCCGGGCGGTGCAAGGATTAACGCGTGGAATCGCTCTTTGAGTTCCTTGACGACAAATGGTGGCTGGTCTTCCCTGCGATCGCCTTCGCCGGGCATTGGACAAACTCGCTGCGGACAGCCGGTGAGGGGCGGCACCAGCGAAGAGTGGAGCTGTACAAGCTCAAGAACCAGTCCCGCGAACTCGAAAAGGCTTCCGCAGCGGACGTCGAAGCGCTTGTTGCCACCCACGACGCCATCAACAAGCGCTGGCTGGACTACGAGCTGGACGTTGGCAAGCCTATCGATTTTCCGCTCATGACCGATGTCCGGGAGCCACTCACCGTGACCTTCCTCCGGGCGAAAAGGGAGGCGGACGGTCAGCGCCCGGTTTCCCCTGCGGACATGGCCTCGCCGTCGCGGCTGGAGGCTTACCGGAAGGCCGTCAACAGCTTCGCGGTGGCGCTGGACGTGGCCGAACGTGAAGCCCGCCGGATCAGGGACAGCAAATTCACAGGCCCGGAACGTGAACGCCTTGCCACCGCCCGGCAGTTGCTCAGGATCGCCGGGGACCATGCCGCCACGCCAGCCGAGCGGCAGGCGGCCTACAAGCGCGCCCGCCGCGAACTGGATGGTCTGATCGTCCTGCCGGATGCCACCGTTGCTGCCCTGGAAGGGCAGGTAGCGCCAGGGCTTGACGCCGGCCGGGAACCGTCCGACTCCCCCCGCCGCTAGGTTTTCTGGACTCCCGCCGTGACCCGCACGCTCTATATCGACGTCGACGGCGTTATCTGTCCTTTCGGACCGGAAGGCGCCAGCGGCTGGGGAAACGGCTGGAAACATGCCACCGCGGGGCTCCTGCCCGTGGCCTACGCGCCGGAACTTGTGGCCGCCCTGAACGGAGTTGCCGCGATGGCAGGGGTGCGGTGCGTCTGGCTTACGAGCTGGGAAGAACTCGCCCCGCAGTATCTGTGCCCGGCTATCGGCCTGGACGGGGCACGGTGGCCATACCTGACGGCGGATGGGGCAGGAACGGGCGCCGGCTGGTGGAAGCTTCGGGCCATTCAGGACGATGTGGAAGAGACCGGTCCGGAAGCCGCGGCCTGGATCGATGACCAGCTCGCGTTCGAGGCGGAGGCGCAATCCTGGGCCAGGCTCCTTGGCCGCCGGATCCTGGCCTTGTCCCCGGACCCGAGGCGCGGAATCTCGCCTGCCGAACTGCAGCGGGTGCAGTCATTTCTGGCGCGGCCGCTGTTTTGACCTGATGCCGGGGACGCGTACGATCGATAAGGTTTCACGCCGGTTGTATTAACGCCACAGGTCATTCCAAGCGAACAGCTGGTGAATTATGCTGTGCAAGGCAGCCGGGGGAGATGAAACTGCTGAACGTCGACTCTGCAGATTGGGCAACAGGTGGATATCACCTTCATGGTGGCGCTGGTCATCGCACTGGCACTATTTTTCGACTTCACGAACGGCTTCCATGACACCGCGAATGCCATGGCCACGCCCATTGCAACCGGCGCCATCAAGCCGAAGACCGCGGTGACCCTGGCGGCCATCCTTAACCTCGTGGGGGCATTCCTGTCCACCGAGGTGGCCAAGACGGTCTCCGGCGGAATCATCCGGGAAGGATCGGACGGCATCCAGATCACCCCGGACATCATTTTTGCCGGCCTCATGGGCGCCATCCTCTGGAACATGATCACGTGGCTCAAGGGCCTGCCGTCGAGTTCCTCGCACGCTTTGTTCGGCGGTCTGATCGGCGCCGCGATCGCCGGCATCGGCTTCAACTCGATCAACCTCGAGGGCCTGATGCAAAAGGTCATCCTCCCCGCCATCTTCGCCCCGCTGATCGCCGGCATTGTCGCCTACATCTGCACGCGCCTGGCATACGCGCTGACGTCCCGGCATGACCCGGAGACCGGCAGCAAGCTCACCCAGAAGCGCGGCGGTTTCCGGACCGGACAGATCTTCACCTCAAGCCTGGTGGCCCTGGCGCACGGCACCAACGACGCCCAGAAGACCATGGGTATCATCACGCTGGTCCTGATCGCCGCAGGCACCCAGGAGACCGGATCAGGCCCCCAGCTCTGGGTCATTGCCGCTTGTGCCTTCGCCATCGCCATCGGCACGTACGCCGGCGGATGGCGCATCATCCGCACCATGGGTGCCGGTCTCACCGAGGTGAAGCCCGCCCAGGGTTTCGCGGCCGAGACCAGCACAGCGTCTGCGATCCTTGCGTCCTCGCACCTTGGCTTTGCCCTCTCCACCACCCAGGTGGCGTCCGGATCCGTTATCGGATCCGGCATGGGCCGGAAGGGGACCAGCGTCCGCTGGAGCATGGTGGGCAAGATCGCTCTTGGCTGGCTGTTCACTCTTCCGGCCGCAGGCATTGTGGGGGCCCTGACCGCCCTGCTGGTGAAGACCGGCGTCATCGGCGTCCTGATCGCCGCCGTCGCCGGCACGGCGGCCGTCCTCTTTATGTTCTTCTACTCACGGAAGTCCGCCGTCGGCCACCACAACGCCATCGAGGTGGAGGAAGCCGGCCAGGCCGTGCGCTTCGCCAAGAAGAAGGCCATGGCGCGTGCCCGCGCCCATGCCAAAGCCAAGTCGCAGGCAAAGGCTGACGCTGACGCCGACAACCAGAAGGAGACTCAGCGATGAAGTGGTTGGAACTCCTGACCGTTGCCGGCGCCACCCTGGCGGCCGCGGTAACAGTTGTGGTCCTGTACTCGCTCGGCGTGCGGCTCACCGCCATCGCAGCGGATGTCCAGCAGACGTCCCCGGGCATCAAGCGGTCCCTCGCCTACATCTGCTTCGGCCTGTGCAGCCTGGCAGTCCTCTTCGGGCTGTACCTGATCATCCCGTACTTCTCCGGCTGAGCAGGCCTCCTGGTGCCGCTGCGCCAGGTTGACGACGGCATTGCCCAACATGGTCTTTGCTTGACCAGTTTCTGCTCACCCGTCTTTGGTCCAACCAGTCTCTGGCAGGCGCTGGTGCGGTTGGCTAGGCTTGGCCCATGCCTCACATCCAGTACTTCGTCGCCGCTTCCCTGGACGGCTTCATTGCCACCCCCACTGATGACCTGGGCTGGCTCCTGCAGTTCGACGGGTTCGAAGGCGGCAAGGAAAGCTACGAGTCGTTCATGGCGGATGTGGGCTGCATCGTCATGGGTGGAGAAACCTATTCCTGGCTTCTGGAGCACGAACCGGACAACTGGCCTTACCCCGGTACGCCGTCCTACGTCTTCACCCACCATGAGTATCAGGCCCCGGCAGGGGCGGACATCACGTTCGTCCGCGGGGACGTCACCGAGTTTGCAGCGGATTTCGAACGGGACGCCGGCGGCAAGAACATCTGGGTGGTGGGCGGCGGCAACCTGGCGGCGCAATTCGCTGCTGCTGGCCTGCTCGACGAAATCATCTTGTCCGTGATTCCCGTGGTGTTGGGAAGCGGCAAGCGGCTTCTCCCCCTGGAAAGGCCGACGCCGCCCCTTGAGCTGGTTGCCTCCCGCACCATGGGCAGGGGCATCATTGAGCTGCGGTACCTCCTGGACGGCAGCGCGGCCAGCGGCAGTTAGGTCAACGGCGCGCAACCTGCGGCATGCAGGTTCGGCCGCAGAGCACCCGGCACGTGTGTCCGGCCGCGCAGCAAGCAGGTGTTCTTTCCACGGACCTTGGCGGCTGGCCCCCTGCCCGCAACGGGAGTTCCCTTACTCCAGCTGCTGTTCTACGACGCCGCGATCAGACGCTGTAAACCGTGGACGGAGGCCGGTCAGCCGCTGCCGTAGAAGAACCTTTCCAGTTCGACTTCCGCCTGTGATAGCCCGCCACGAAGTAGATCCGCGTGGCCACCGCGGGCACGGGCGGGTAGGGCTGCTGGCGGTGCGCTTGCCTATTGTGACACTCCGCCAGTTTCAGGCGCGCCGCCAAGGACGACAGGACAGACTGGGGCCAGTGGGGTGGTTCCCAGTCCTGGTGTTCGCTTTTGTAGTGGCGGCCGGTGGGTGAGGTCCAGCCGGGTGGTTCATTTTTGGTGGCCGGCGTTGGTGTCCAGCCGGTGGTGTGCCGGAGTTTGTGGTGTTTGGGGCATGGTTGTCCGAGGTTGCTGATTCCGGTGGTGCCGCCGTAGTGCCAGGCTAGGAGGTGGTCTGCTTCGTTGTCCAACGACGGGTTGCTGCAGCCGGGGAAGGGGCATGTGCCGTCCCGCATTCTGAGCCAGTTCCGCATGGCTTTGGTGACGCGGTAGCTGGTCCGGCCGATTTCCAGCGGTGCTCCGTCCCCCGGGTCGACGAGGACCCGGTGGAAGGAGTCGGCGCCGTCGGCGACAAGTTTCCGGGCCATGGACGGCGGGATGGGGCCGAAGCCGTCGAGCATGGCGGGCTCGTCGGTCAGGCCCATGAGGGCGAATACCGGCACGGTGACGAGCACCTGGGCCCGGATCGGCGATGAAGGGGTGGGATCCGTTCCTGCGCCCGCCCCAGCGCTGTTGGCTGCATTGAAGTTTGGATTGGTGCCGCTGGTGAGGATGGCTGAGGCGAATGTGTCGGCGCGGATTTGGGTGAGGGTGTGGGGTTCGTGGGGTCCTTGTGCGGCCCGGGCGAGGGCGTTGAGGCGGTTCCAGCCTGCCATGGCCTGGTCGGCGGGGAGGTAGGCCGAAAGCCAGGCCATGCCGTCCTGGTCCGGCCTGTACTCGACGCGCCGGTCCGCCACGCCCTTGGCATGGCGCTTCTCTATCGATTCTGTGTGGTGGCGTTCCCGCCAGGTTCGGGCCTTGTGCTTGAACCGGTGCGCGGGCATCTCCCCGATCGTGGCCGCTCCGGCAGGCCTGGGGGTGGCGGGGTCGAGGAAGTGGGTTTCCAGAGCGGCGGCGCCGGCGGGGTCGAGGGTGGATGTCTCGTCCGCCAGGGCCAGGGCGTGCTGCCAGGAGATTGTTCCGGCCTGCAGGGCGGAAAGTGTCAGCGGCAAGGTGGTGGTCAGGGCGTGGGAAGCGGCGAGGAACGCGCTTGCGGCCCGCGGCCCGATGGCCAGCACGCACCCGATTTCCGTGGCGACGGCCATCTCCTGCGCCTGCACCGGCATGTCCGGGGCCAGGGCTTGGGCGGTGTCGGCGTATTTCATGGCAGCACGGGCCTTCAACCCCGCCACGCCGGCCTCGACAGCCGCCGCGCCGGCAAGAATGTCCAGGCTCCCGTCCGCCAGACCGGCCAACGGATCGGCAGCCGAAAACGGCGCTGAACCACACCCGTCCACCTCAGCATTGAGCACAGCAAGGGCGGCCTTGATATCCGCAAACGCCTTCACCACCGCTTCGCTGCCCATATACCCATCATCGGGGGAGGGTCTGACAATCACGCGGACAGCAAACCCGCGGAAGATGTCCTAAGAGGCTTTACAGCGGAAATCGCCAATCCTGCCCCGCCTGCTGGCGCCCAGGTGACCTTGAACAGTCCCCGATCGGGCCGGGCAGCCGGTCGGCTACAGCGGCGGCAGCGCCACGGTGGTTTCGCCCAACAGGAGTTTTGCCGGACGCGAACTGTCTATACCGGATGGAGTCCTGATGATGTAAGTGCGGGGCACCATGTCGGCTGTGCAGTTGGGTCCGCCGCGGGTGTTGAGGCCCAGTTTGACGGTGTCAGGATCGGCAACTTCGATGGAGGACGGAAACGCAGGGCAGCTCGAACTGCCGGCCAGCACGACGGCGAACCTGGCGCCGCCATCCAGCCAGCCTGCCGTCGGAAAAGCGTATGCACGGTCTCCGCCGGAGGAGCCTGGCTTCGCAGTGATTGCTTCAGCAGGAAGCCCGCCCACGTGTTCAGATTCAGCAATTGACGCCGGTGCAGAGGAACACGCGGTCAGCAGCGCTGAGATACCGACAATCCAGGTTCCGCTGATCCTGCCCATAGGTTGAGGTTACGTGGCCGCCGTTTGCATAGGCGCTGTCAGCCGTCGTCAGCCGTTCCCTGCGACGGACTGATCGACCCCTTTCAGGTGGCGGTCGGGACGTTATCCCGGATCATGTTGGTGATGCGTGCCGTGGACAGCCGCCTGCCCTGCTCATCTGTCATCACGATCTCATGGGTGGCCAGGGTTCGGCCCAAATGGATGGCGGTGCACGTTCCAGTCACGGTTCCGGTGGCGATGGAGCGGTGATGGGTGGCGTTGACCTCGATGCCCACCGCATGGCGGCCTTGCCCGGCGTGCATCCCGGCGGCGAAGGACCCCAGCGTCTCGGCCAGCACCACGTGCGCCCCGCCATGCAGGATTCCCGCGACCTGCGTGTTGCCCTCCACCGGCATGGTGGCAACGCTGCGCTCGGGGCTCATCTCCTGGAACCGGATCCCCATTTTCACCACCAGGGCGCCGATCCCGAACCGTCCAAGCCAGGCGTGCAGGTGCTCAGGGATGCCGGCGGCGGAAAGCTCGTCGGCGAAGGGGCCGGGCGTGAAATTGTCCATCATGGCAACTAGGCTGGCACCTGTGAGTGAAACAACCAAACCGGCCCCTTTCCCGTCCCAAACCCTGCAGGAGGACAACGCCCCGCAGGGCCCAACCGCCCTCGAGGACGCTGCAGTCGGGGAAGGTGCAGGTCAGGACAACGTTGGGGTCCCGGCCGGCGGATCCGTTTCAGCGACCGCCGCCCCCGTAGTCCCCATGACCGGCCAGCCTCGGCTGCTCGTATTGGACGGCCACTCCATGGCATTCCGCGCTTTTTTCGCGCTCCCCGCGGACAAGTTCTCAACCACCAACGGGCAGCACACCAACGCCATCCACGGATTTACCTCCATGCTGATCAACCTCATCAAGGAGCAGCAGCCAACCCACATCGCCGTGGCCTTCGACGTCTCTGACGAGTCCACCCACCGCAAGACCGAATACAGCGAATACAAGGGTGGCCGGAACGAAACCCCCCGGGAGATGAACAACCAGATCGACCTCATCGGGGAGGTCATGGAGGCCTGGGGCATCAAGACCATCAAAATGCCCGGGTATGAGGCTGACGACATCCTGGCCACCCTCGCGGCCATGGGTGAAAAGGCCGGGTACGAGGTCCTGCTGGTGTCGGGGGACCGGGACGCGTTCCAGCTCATCACGGACAATGTCTTTGTGCTGTACCCCAAGAAGGGCGTCAGTGATATTCCGCGGATGGATGCCGCCGCCATCGAGGCGAAGTACTTCGTCAGCCCCGGCAGGTACTCCGACCTCGCCGCACTGGTGGGTGAAACCGCGGACAACCTCCCGGGTGTGCCCGGCGTCGGGCCGAAGACCGCAGCCAAGTGGATCAACCTCTACGGGGGGCTTGAGGGCGTCCTGGAACACCTGGATTCCATTGGCGGAAAGGTGGGCGACGCGCTGCGCGAGAATGTCGACGCCGTGAAGCGGAACCGCCGGCTGAACCAGCTCCACACAGACCTGGAACTCCCCGTCACACTCGATGACCTGTACCAGCCGCGCCCGGACCAGGCAGCACTTGAGGACCTCTTCGACAAACTAGAATTCAAGACCATCCGCAACAGGCTCTTCGCGCTGTACGGCGATGACGACAAGCCTGCCGCCGAGCGGGAAAGTATCGACACTCCCGAGTACGTCACCCCGGCGGACGCCGAGGAACTGTCCACGTTCCTGGCCGCCGGCGCCGGACAACGCTCCGCCGTTGCTGTGGACCTCATCCCCGGCCGCATCGGCGAGGACGCCGCAGCGCTGGCCATCGTCCGGGACGGCGCCGCGGCGTACATCGATCTGTCGGGCCAGGACGCCGAGGCAGAGAACGTCCTTGCGGGCTGGTTGCGCGACCCCGAATCGCCCAAGGTCCTGCACGGGTTCAAAGCCGCCCTCAAAGCCCTGACCTCCCGTGGACTGGAGCTGGAAGGAGTAGTGGATGATACCTCCATCTCCGGCTACCTCATCCAGCCCGACCGGCGCACCTATGAACTCGCTGAACTGGCCCAGCACCACCTGAACGTGGGCATCCCGGGCGCAACAGCAAAGGCAGGGCAGCTGGAGCTCTCCTTCGACGGTGAAGACGACGCTGCTGCCGACGCACTCGTCCAGGCCGCCGCCGTCGTCCTTGCCCTCAGCAGCTACTTCGAATCGGAACTGAAGGAGCGCCGGGCCGAGGAACTTCTGTCCACCCTGGAGCTGCCCGTCAGCCGGGTCCTGGCGGACATGGAACTCGCCGGCATCGGCATAGACATGGCGCGCATGGACGATCAGCTCGCCGACCTGGCCAGGGTCATCGACCAGGCGCAGGAGCAGGCTTTCGCGGCGATCGGCCACGAGGTCAACCTGGGCTCGCCCAAGCAGCTCCAGACGGTCCTGTTCGAGGAACTCCAGCTGCCCAAGACGAAGAAGATCAAATCGGGCTACACCACGGATGCCGCCTCGCTGAAGAGCCTGCTGGAAAAGACGAGGCACGAGTTCCTGGTGCAGTTGATGGCGCACCGGGAGGCCGCCAAGCTGCGCCAGATGCTTGAATCCCTAAAAAAGTCGGTTGCCGAGGACGGCCGCATCCACACCACGTACGCGCAGAACGTGGCAGCAACAGGCCGGATCTCCTCCAACAACCCCAACCTGCAGAACATCCCCATCCGCAGCGAGGAAGGCCGGCGCGTCCGCGGCATCTTCGTGGTGGGGGAGGGCTACGAATGCCTGCTGTCCGCAGACTACTCGCAGATCGAGATGCGCATCATGGCGCACCTTTCCGGCGACCAGGGCCTTATCCAGGCCTACAAGGACGGCGAGGACCTGCACCGGTTCGTGGGCTCGAACATCTTCCACGTGCCAACCGAAGAGGTCACCAGCGCCATGCGCTCCAAGGTGAAGGCGATGTCTTATGGCCTGGCCTACGGACTGACGTCCTTCGGGCTGTCCAAGCAGCTGGAGATCTCCGTGGACGAGGCACGCACCCTCATGAAGGACTACTTCGACCGGTTCGGCGCCGTCCGCGACTACCTCCGCGGCGTGGTTGACCAGGCCCGCGTGGACGGCTACACGGCCACCATCGAGGGACGCCGGCGGTACCTGCCGGACCTGACCAGCACTGACAGGCAGCTGCGCGAAAACGCCGAGCGCATCGCACTGAACAGCCCCATCCAGGGCTCGGCGGCGGACATCATCAAGCGCGCCATGCTGGGGGTCCACGCTGAGCTGAAGGCCCAAGGACTGAAATCCCGGATGCTGCTCCAGGTCCATGACGAACTCGTCCTGGAAGTCGCCACCGGCGAACGCGCAGCCGTGGAGAATCTGGTCACCGAACAGATGGCCGCCGCGGCGGACCTCAGCGTTCCGCTGGAGGTCCAGATCGGCGTCGGACCCAGCTGGTACGACGCCGGACACTAAGCGACGCACAACGCAGAAGAGGTGGGACGGAAACCGTCCCACCTCTTCTGCGTTGCCAGCAGGTCCCCGCCCGCCGGGGCAGGGCATACTGTCAGCTGTTCCTTGCCGACTCCCGCCGCTGCCTCAGGCGCTCCAGCAGCTCGTGCTCAGCGTCCGCACCGGGAGTGACGCCGGACGGAATGCGGAACAACAGGACAGCTCCGAGCACCCACCAGAGGCCGAACAGGATCCACGGCGGCGGGGTGAGGGCTGCGGGCATGCCGGGCAGGTAAAGGCTGAGCAGTCCAAGGCAGAGGACCACCGCGGCAACGCCGATCATGATGCCCCCGTTGCCCTGTCCGCCCACGCGGAGCGGACGGTCCATCCCGGGCTCGCGCCGGCGCAGGATCACAAACACCAGGGCGACCAGGATGTAGGCAATGACAATGCTGGGTGCCCCCGAATCCACAAGCCAGCCGAGCATCGATACGCCGAAGAACGGCGCAACGAAGGACAGCACGCCGATGAACACGAGCGCGTTGACCGGAGTGCGGTACTTTGGATGCAGCTTGGCGAACCAAGCCGGCAGCATGCCGGAACGTGCCATCGAGAACATCAGGCGCGAGGCGCCCAGAAGCAGCGAGTTCCATGAGGTCAGGATTCCCGCGATTCCACCCGCAATCAGGATCTTCGCCATTACGTCACTGCCGAACAGCGCGCCCATGGCATCGGCAGTTGCAATATCCGCCTGTGCTATCTCGCCCGCGGGCATCGCCGAGGCCGTGGTCAAAACGGTCATGACATACCAGATGGTTGCGAGGATGACGGCGACGACGACGAGCCTGCCGATCTGCCGTGCCGGGATGTTCACTTCTTCAGCCGACTGGGGGATGACGTCGAAGCCCACGAACAGGAACGGAACCACCACGAGGACGGCGAAGTAGCCGTTCAGGCCTCCCGTGAAGAAGGGTTCCATGTTCGTCGCCGAACCTCCAACGAAGGAACCGAACACCAGCATCAGGCCAATGACCAGCAGGAAGACCACCACGAACGTCTGGGCAACACCGGCAAGCTTCACCCCGAGGATGTTAATTCCAGTGATCACTACCGCTGCGATAGCCCCCACCAGCGCCCAGGTCAGGTGCACCTGGTAGCCCGCCACTTCCCACAGGGGGATCTGGCTGAGGTTCGGGAAGAGGTATTGCGCAGTCCGCGGCAGGGCCACGGCCTCAAAGGCAACGATGGTGATTTACCCGCCGGTGATGGCCCAGGAGCCGATGAAGGACCACCGGGGGCCCATCCCGCGGAGCAGGAAGTTGTGTTCACCGCCCGCCTTCGGCATGGCCGCAGTCAGCTCGGCGTAGGTCAGACCCACCACGCCCATGATGGCGCCACCGGTGATCATTGCCAGGACGGCCCCCATGGTGCCGGCCGACGCGATCCAGCCGCCGGTGAGAACCACCCAGCCGAAGCCGATCATGGCTCCGAATCCGAGCGCCAGGGCGTCCCAGTTGCCCAGGACTCTCAGCAGGGATGCGTCCGGTGTTTGTTCCGCTTGAGAAACTTGCATGTGTCCTCGCTTGGGTCAGGTGCTGCGGGCAGAAATTTCGTGTGGCCCAGAATGCCTGTCCCACACGTGTGAAGCGCGTCACGTCCTGCTCCAACATAGACCCCCGGGGCTGCCGGCGCACTGTGCATTGGCCCAGGATGCGGCAAACGTATTTGAACAGGATGCCGATGGCGGGTGCCTGCGGCGGAGCTGCGGGCGTGGCGTGTGGGTGACTGGTGAAGGCTGCCGGCCATGACTAGGCTCAGTGACGTGGCTGAACTGAGTGGCAACTATGAAATCCGGCGCTTTGGCGCTGTCTCCGAGGGCAAGGATGGTTATGCGGAGGCGGAAGCCTGGTCGCGTGCGGTGTCCTTCGGGTTCCACGAATCCACCAGGACTCCCGAGCACGTGGCGAAATCGCTCGCCACGTACGAAGCTGACGGCCGGGTGCTCACAGGCGTCTACCAGACAGGGGCGGTGGCGCCGTCCTCCATGCCGGCAACGGTGCCGGTGGCCACCTTCGCGACCTTCCGCAAGACCCTCAATATCGGATTTGGCCGGATGTTGGAATCACAGATGGTCACGTCGGTGACCGTCCGCACGTCGCACCGGCGGCGGGGCCTCCTGCGGGCGATGATGAGTGAGGACCTGCGCCTCGCCAAGGATGACGGCATCGCCATGGCCGCCCTTACCGCCTCGGAAGGTACCATCTACGGCCGCTTCGGTTACGGCGTGGCCAGCTTTGAACGCACCGTCAAGGTGGACACCACCGCGCGCTTCAACGTCCGCCACCTGCCTGCCGGAAGCGTGGAGGTTGCCGATCCCAAAGCCCTGCTGCATCTGGCGCCGGAGGTCTTCGAACGGGTGCACCGGCTTACCCCCGGATCCATGGGCAGGCAGAACTGGTACCGGCAGCTGGCGTCCGGCTCCTTGGGCCGTGACGGCAAGGAGGACCCGGCCATCAAGGTTGCGCTCCACTATGGTCCGGGCGGCGGCATTGACGGTTACGTCTCCTACAAGTTCCTGGGCTGGGACACGGAGCCCTACACCGTGGAGGTCGTGGACCTGGTGGCAGCGGGCAATGACGCCTACCTGGAACTGTGGCAGTTCCTTGGTGCCATCGACCTGGTGGAACGCGTCTCGTGGGACGAAGCGCCGGTTGACGACCCCCTGGCGTGGGCGCTCGACGACCCGCGCTGCATTGATTCGTCGGACAGCCGGGACATGCTGTGGCTCCGCATCCTCGATGCCGGCAAGGCACTGGAGGCCCGGCACTACCCGTTGGACGGCCGGCTTGTTTTCGGCATTGCGGACCCGCTGGACCTGACGGCAGGAAAGTACGCCCTGTTCGTCGACGGCGGCCAGGCCGCCGTCGAGCGCCTGCCGGACACCGCCAAGGCGGACTTGGCGCTGGATGTCTCCGCCTTGTCCTCGATCTACCTGGGCGGGGCGTGTCCGGTCACGCTGGCCGCGGCGGGGCGGATCACCGAAAACACCCCCGGCGCCGCCCTGAAAGCGCGGCAGATGTTCTCGGTGGAGCGGGCAACGCACTGCCTCACCCACTTCTAGGACCTCCGCTGGTTCCTGGCCCCGAATAACACTGTCATTCCGCGGCATTACGGCGGAGAGTATGGTGGGCACTGCAGGCACCTCCGGTCCGGGACCGGCGGGGCGCTCTGCCGGCAGTTGGCCAGCCGATCGGGACCTATGCGGGACGGGCGCCATGGCGGTGGGATTCGGGAAATGGTCGTCGTGGCGCCGGGAATGGTCCCAATCCCTGGGCGTGGGCCTAGCCATGGTTATCCTTGCATCCTCCCTGATTGCCGTGCCGCTGTCTGCTGCCGGGCAATTGAACCTCGCGGACGGCCAGGTGACCGCCTGGGTGATGACCATCTACACGGTTCCCTGTGTGCTGGGCATCGTCCTGACGCTCCACTTCCGCCAGCCCCTGCTCCTGACGGGCAACATCTTCGTGCTGATTTTTATCGTGTCCCTCCAGGGAAGGGTGCCGTTTGCCGAACTTGCGGGCGCCTCCCTGGTGGCAGGGGGCGCAGTGGTGGCCATTTCCGCACTCGGGCTGGCGGATCACCTGGCGCGGCTGATCCCCGAACCTGTTGTGGTTGGCCTTCTGGCAGGATCCACGCTGCCATTCGTCGCCGGCGTCTTCACCGGTATGGGGTCGGAGCCGGCAGTGGTGGGCGCCGCCTTCCTGGCATATGTCCTCGGCCGGAAGTACCTGGAGAGCCGTGTGCCGCCGATCTTCCTTGCACTCGCGGTGGGGATTGGGGCTGCTGCCGTCCTGGGCAAGTTTGGCGGGGCGGCCGCTGGTGTTAGACCGTCGCTTCCGCTGCTTATTGTCCCCGTCTTTACGTGGAGTGCGATCCTGACGGCAACCCCCGTGATGGTGGTGCTCATTGTCCTCCAGTCCAACGTCCCTTCATTGATCTTCCTGCGGGGTGAGCAGTACCGGCCGCCTGCCCGGCTGTTGGACTACGTGAGCGGTGCGGGCACCATGGCTGCGTCGTTCCTGGGCCCGGCAGGCGTGTCGCTGTCCCTGCCCGCGACAGCCATGGTGGCAGGCGCCGACGCCGGTCCGCACCAGTACCGGCACAGGGCCGTGGTCCTCGCCTATGCCGTCTTCCTCGCCCTTACTCCTTTGGCAGTATTCGCGGCAGGCGCTGCCGATGTCCTGCCGCTTGAGCTGCTGGTGGCCATTGCGGGGCTTGCCGTGATCGGTGTTTTGGCCATGGCCCTGCGGAGGATCACCAGCGGCCCGCTCACCCACGGGCCGCTGGTGGCTTTTGCCGTCGCCGTCTCGGATGTGTCAATGCTCGGGCTGGGCCCTTACTTCTGGTCCCTCGTGTTTGGTGTGTCTGTGTCCTGGATCCTTGAACGGGACGGCATCCGTGAACAACGGATGCGGATCAAGGACTGAACCCCCTCCAGGGCGTGCCTCGCTTTGACCCCTGTTACGGGCACCGAGTAGAATGAACGGGCGTGTATTACGTGTGCCCACTTTGGTTTGCATGTGATCACCGCGCAATCAGGATGACCCGGCAAATCCGCCGCGCTCCGCCTCCAGGTCAGTACCCGGAAGTGGTGGTCGCCTGATCAACTAACTATCCACAACGGAGCCCCTACTACATGACCATCACCTCCACCGAGAAGCCCGGTACCCCCGTAGTCGCCATTAACGACATCGGTACCGCTGAGGACTTCCTCGCAGCTGTCGACGCCACCATCAAGTACTTCAACGACGGAGACCTCGTCGAGGGTACCGTCGTCAAGGTCGACCGCGACGAAGTTCTGCTCGACATCGGTTACAAGACCGAAGGTGTCATCCCCTCCCGCGAGCTGTCCATCAAGCACGACGTTGATCCCGGAGACGTCGTCTCCGTTGGCGATCAGGTCGAAGCCCTGGTGCTCACCAAGGAAGACAAAGAAGGCCGCCTGATCCTCTCCAAGAAGCGCGCTCAGTACGAGCGTGCCTGGGGCGACATTGAGAAGGTCAAGGAAGAAGACGGTGTCGTCACCGGTACCGTCATCGAGGTCGTCAAGGGTGGTCTTATCCTCGACATCGGCCTGCGCGGCTTCCTGCCCGCATCCCTCGTCGAGATGCGCCGTGTGCGCGACCTTGCTCCGTACATCGGCCAGCAGATCGAAGCCAAGATCATCGAGCTGGACAAGAACCGCAACAACGTTGTTCTGTCCCGCCGTGCATGGCTCGAGCAGACCCAGTCCGAGGTCCGCTCCACGTTCCTCAACAAGCTGGAAAAGGGCCAGGTCCGTCCCGGCGTCGTTTCCTCCATCGTCAACTTCGGTGCATTCGTGGACCTGGGCGGCGTAGACGGCCTGGTTCACGTTTCCGAGCTCTCCTGGAAGCACATCGACCACCCGTCCGAGGTTGTCGAAGTTGGCCAGGAAGTCACCGTCGAGGTTCTCGAGGTCGACCTGGACCGCGAGCGTGTTTCCCTGTCGCTCAAGGCTACGCAGGAAGATCCGTGGCAGACCTTCGCCCGCACCCACGCCCTCGGCCAGGTTGTTCCGGGTAAGGTCACCAAGCTGGTTCCGTTCGGTGCGTTCGTCCGCGTCGAAGACGGCATCGAAGGCCTGGTCCACATCTCCGAGCTGGCAGTCCGCCACGTGGAGCTGGCCGAGCAGGTTGTCTCCGTTGGCGACGAACTGTTCGTCAAGGTCATCGACATCGACCTGGAACGCCGCCGCATCTCGCTGTCCCTCAAGCAGGCCAACGAGGGCGTCGACGCCGACAGCACCGAATTCGATCCCGCTCTGTACGGCATGGCCGCAGAGTACGACGAAGAGGGCAACTACAAGTACCCCGAGGGCTTCGATCCCGAGTCCAACGAGTGGCTTGAAGGCTACGAGAACCAGCGCGCCGCCTGGGAGCAGCAGTACGCTGACGCCCAGACCCGCTGGGAAGCCCACAAGAAGCAGGTTGCCCAGCACGCTGCCGACGACGCTGCTGCTGCAACGTCCGGTGACAGCGATTCCGGCACCACCAGCTACTCCTCGGAGCCGGCTGCAGAGTCCAACGCCGGTGCAGGCACGCTTGCATCCGACGAGGCTCTCGCCGCCCTGCGCGAGAAGCTGACCGGCAACTAATTGCCACCGGCCCGGTTTCCCGGGCCAACGCAACAGACCCCCTGCCCACAAGGCAGGGGGTCTGTTGCTTTAACGCAGCTGTTGGCCACCGTCCGTCAGGCGTCACCGCGCCTTAAAGTTCGACGACGGCGCGGACCGTCCCGTCGTCGTCGTGCGTCAGGACGGCCCCGGCTGAGGCCAGAATGCGCTGGGCGCCGACGTTTCCCGCAAGGGTGCGGGCGGTTATCCGGGAAAGTCCCGCCCTTCGGGCCTCCTCCAGCACCAGGCGCAACGCGGCGGCGCCAACGCCCCGGGACCGAAAGCTCCGGCCAAGCCAGATTCCCGTATCGGCCACCGCTCCGGCGGGTCCGGGTTCCGCGGTGCAGGATGTGGTGCGGCGCAGGCGGATGGATCCGGCGAGGCTGCCATCGGCGAGGATTCCCCACGTCTTTTCCCCGGCGAGGCCGTCCAGGCCGTAGGCGGCGGCGCGGTGGTAACCGAAGAACCAGGCGGTCCGCTCAGGGTTCCAGCCCGGCCCGCCCAGCGGGGGAGCCACCTCATCGGGGGAGGCGTCGCGCTTTGCGAGAGCAAGGAGCCTGTCCAGCACCGCCTCATCCACGTCCACCAGGGACACCTCAGGGGACGGGGACATCCACCCACTCCGTTCCCTTCGCCGCCAGCGAGGCACTGCCGGCCGTCAGCAACTGCACCCGCTCCGCAGCGTCCGCTATTGCGCCGGCGTCGTCCGGCACCGCCACCCGCAGGACAGTGTGCCGGGCTCCGTAGCTGGTTCCGGCCATTACCAGGTTTGCGGCCCGCAGGTCGTTTTCGAGCTTCCCGGCCGCAGCGTGGGAAACTTCCACCGAGCAGATCCGCAGGCGGCTGCGCCGCACCAGCGGCACGAGGGTCAGCGCTGCGGACACGGACTCGGAGTACGCACGCACCAGTCCGCCCGCCCCGAGCAGGACACCGCCGAAGTAACGGACGACGACGGCACTTACGTCGCTGAGGTCGGCCGCCCCGGGCACCGTCTCCCGTTTGGCCAAGGCTTCCAGCATGGGAACGCCTGCTGTTCCGGACGGTTCGCCGTCGTCGTTGGAGCGCTGGATGTCCCGGTCGGGTCCGATGATGAACGCCGAGCAGTGGTGCCGGGCGTCGTGGAACTCGCGGCGGAGGCCGGCCACCAGGTCGCGTGCCGCGTCCTCGCTGTCTGCCCGGCGCAGCACCGTGATGAACCGGGAACGCTTGATCTCCAACTCGTGGCGGAAGTCGGAGCCCGCCGCCAGCGTGGTGTAACTGGTGGCCCTGCTCTCTTCCCCTTGCACCCGCCCAAGTCTAGGCCCAAGCTCCCATGACCCGGCAAGACGCCGGTTGCCGGCCCGAACTCTTCGCGGCAAGGGGATTAAGGATCGATTAAGGCGTCAGCAGAATTCTTAGAAAACCAGGAAATGGGACCAGCAGAGAATTCCAGCTCGGAAGCAGCCTTAAAGACCTGGTAGCACCCGACGCTGGTTTATCTCATTGTATTCTTCGCCGCATTTGGCGGAAGCCTGAACAGAAAACGGTCAGGAAAACCTTGTCATTCACCATGGGTGGCACCGCAAGAAAGGGGCAATACATTGTTCACCTTCAAGATTAGCCACTTGGCCGGACCTGTGTCCGGGCAATACCAGGCGTTCTGGTGGAGCCAAAAAGAGGAAGATGTTCCTTTCCATCGCAACTGTTGCCGCAGCTGGTTTTTCGGGAGCAGTGTTTGCCGCGCCCGCACATGCCTCTCCACCGACGGCGAACGGCGGCACCGGCCTGCAGATGGGCTCGATAGCCGCGCCTTACAGCGAAGAGGAAATCCGCCGTCTGCAGGAGTTTGGCGATTTTCTTGGCGCCAGCTCCCGGATCACGGCCAACCAATATGCCCTCGGCCACATGTATCAGAACAATTAGGTTGCAGCTCCCTGGCGCGGTCGCGTATGTCTAAGGAGCAGGAGGATCATGCGATTGGGTGTTGATGCGCCGGGCCGGTGACAAAACTCCGCGCCCTGTTCCAGGGATACCGCAATTAGCGTGCCGGCCGCCCCGGGCAGGGCGTTGGTGCCGATCTGCACCGAGGATCCAAAAACCAACCATAATGCAGCCATCATGCGCCTGGCAGCTTCAGGAGACGCACCTGGACCTGGGCCGGGGGATTAGGGTGGGGAGATGCTCAAGATTGGCCTGACGGGCGGTATTGCCTCCGGAAAATCTGTTGTCTCTTTCAGGCTGCGCGAACGCGGAGCGGTGCTGGTGGACGCGGACGCGCTGGCCCGCGACGTGGTGGAACCGGGCACCGACGGTCTGGACCGCATCGTCGCGGAGTTCGGCACGAATGTCCTGGACGCTGCCGGGCGGCTGGACCGCCCCAAACTCGGCGCCCTGGTGTTCGGGAGCCCGGAGCGGCTCGCAGCGCTCAACGGCATCGTCCACCCCCTGGTCCGGGCTCACGCCGCGGCCATCGTGGCGGCGGCGGCCGAGGACGCCGTGGTGGTGCAGGACATCCCGCTGCTGGTGGAAACCGGCCAAGGCAGCGACTTCCATCTGGTGGTGGTGGTGGACGCCCCGGACGGGATGAGGCTGCAGCGGATGCTGGAGCACCGCAGCATGACGGAGGAGTCGGCACGCTCCCGCATGGCCGCGCAGGCCACGCGCGAGGATCGGCTGGCTGCCGCGGACGTCGTGCTGGACAACTCGGGCAGCCTCACGGACCTGGCGGGACAGGTGGACCGGCTCTGGGACGAACGGCTGGAACCCTTCGCCCGGAACCTGGCCGCGCATACCCGCGCCGACAGGGCCGGGGGGCCGGTCCTGGTGCCCGCGCGCTCCGGCTGGGTTGCCGAGGCCCGGCGGCTGATGGACCGGATTGCCAGGTCCCTTCCCGCCGAGTGGCAGGGGGCCGTCCGGATTGAACACATCGGCTCCACGTCCGTTCCGGGGCTGGACGCCAAGGACGTCATCGATCTCCAGGTGGCCGTCCCGGACCTGGCGGTTGCCGACGCCTTGGCCCCTGCCCTGGCCGCTGCAGGTTTCCCGGCGGTCCCGGGCAACACGGCCGATACTCCGAAGCCCGCCCATCCGCGGCCTGAGGACTGGCAAAAGCGGTTCCACGCCAATGCGGACCCTGGACGGGCCGTGAACCTGCACGTCAGGGCCGCCGGCTCGGCGGGGTGGCGGTTCGCCCTGTGCTTCCGGGACTGGCTCAAGGCTGATCCGGAGGCGGCCGCGGAGTACCTGGCCCTCAAGCGGAGGCTTGCCGCGGACCATGCGGGCGACGACTCCACGGAAGGCTACGCCGCGGCCAAGGAGGACTGGTTCATGGCAGCGGAAGAACCCCTGGAACGGTGGGTTGAACGCTCGGGCTGGCAGCCGCCGTCGTACGCTTCCTGATCACCGTCCGGCTGGTGTTCGCCCGTAACGGATTGGCCCCTTCCCTGTCAGTGCCCGGTTGTAGATTAGATCCATGAGCCTTGCGCAGGATATCAACCGTGTTGTAGCACCCTTCGAGGTCATCAGCGAGTTCAAGCCGGCGGGCGACCAGCCGGCGGCGATCGCCGAACTGACAGAGCGCATCAAGAACGGCGAAAAGGACGTGGTGCTCCTTGGCGCCACCGGAACCGGTAAGAGCGCCACCACTGCCTGGCTGATCGAACAGGTCCAGCGCCCCACCCTGGTGATGGTCCAGAACAAGACCCTCGCCGCGCAGCTGGCCAACGAATTCCGCGAACTGCTGCCCAACAATGCGGTGGAATACTTCGTCTCCTACTACGACTACTACCAGCCCGAAGCGTATGTGGCGCAGACTGACACCTTCATCGAGAAGGACTCCTCCATCAACGAGGAAGTTGAAAGGCTCCGCCACTCCGCCACCAACGCCCTGCTGACCCGGCGGGACGTGATCGTCGTGGCTACGGTGTCCTGCATCTACGGCCTGGGTACGCCGGAGGAATACATCGCCGGCATGGTCACGCTCCGCAAGGGCGCGGAGATGAACCGGGACGACCTCCTCCGGAAGTTCGTGTCCATGCAGTACGCGCGCAATGACATGGACTTCCACCGGGGCACTTTCCGGGTCCGCGGGGACACCGTGGAGATCATCCCGATGTACGAGGAACTGGCCATCCGGATCGAGTTCTTCGGTGACGAGATCGAGAACATCCACACGCTCCACCCGCTCACCGGTGAGGTGATCCGGGACGAAGAGGAAATGTACGTCTTCCCCGCCTCCCACTACGTGGCCGGACCCGAGCGCATGTCCAGGGCCATCAAGCGGATCGAGGACGAACTTGCTGACAGGCTCAAGGTGCTCGAAGGACAGAACAAATTGGTGGAAGCGCAGCGCCTCCGCATGCGGACCAACTACGACCTCGAAATGATGCAGCAGATGGGCTTCTGCAACGGCATCGAGAACTATTCCTCGCACATCGACGGCCGCGGCCCCGGAACAGCTCCGCACTGCCTCCTCGACTACTTCCCGGACGACTTCCTCCTGGTGGTGGACGAATCCCACGTGACCATCCCGCAGATCGGCGCGATGTACGAGGGCGACATGTCCCGCAAGCGGAACCTGGTGGACTTTGGCTTCCGGCTGCCCTCGGCCATGGACAACAGGCCGCTGAAGTGGGACGAATTCCTTCAGCGCGTCGGCCAGACGGTCTACCTGTCCGCCACCCCCGGCAAGTACGAACTCGGCAAGGCTGACGGGTTCGTCCAGCAGATCATCCGGCCCACGGGGCTTATCGATCCTGAGGTGGTGGTCAAGCCCACCAAGGGCCAGATCGATGACCTGCTGGGGGAGATCAAGACCCGTACTGCCAAGGACGAGCGCATCCTGGTCACCACCCTGACCAAACGGATGGCGGAGGACCTCACCGACTACCTCCTGGGCCACGGCATCAAAGTGGAGTACCTCCACTCCGACGTGGACACCCTGCGGCGCGTAGAGCTGCTGCGCGAACTCCGGATGGGCAAGTTCGACGTTCTGGTGGGCATCAACCTGCTCCGTGAAGGCCTGGACCTCCCGGAAGTGTCCCTGGTCAGCATCCTGGATGCGGACAAGGAAGGCTTCCTGCGCTCCTCAACCTCACTGATCCAGACCATCGGCCGCGCTGCCCGTAACGTCTCGGGCCAAGTGCACATGTACGCCGACCGCATTACGGACTCCATGGCGCACGCCATCGATGAGACCAACCGGCGCCGCGCCATCCAGGTGGCCTACAACACCGAGCACGGGGTGGACCCGCAGCCGCTGCGGAAGAAGATCGCGGACATCACCGATCAACTGGCCAAGGAAGACGCCGACACCCAGGAGCTGCTCAACAACAGCCGGCTGGCGAAGGGCGGCAAGCGGAAGTCCGCGGCGAAGGGTGCCGCGCAGGTGCGCTCCGACGGCCTCGCAGCGGCACCGGCGGAGGACCTGGTGGGGCTGATCGAACAGCTGACGGAACAGATGCACGGTGCTGCCGCCGAACTGCAGTTCGAGGTGGCAGCCAGGATCAGGGACGAAGTGAGCGAGCTGAAGAAGGAACTGCGGCAGATGCAGGCGGCCGGGCACGCCTGACACAGAGGTAACGGGGACGGGCGGCCTGGGGGATTACGGTACAGTTAACGTCACGTAGGGGAGTATCCCGAGCGCTACGATCGTCAACACGCAGGGCATAGTTGCCCGGCCGGGCGTAGCGGGCCGCCATTCAGCACCAAGTGCACAGGCAGGCCGGAGAGACTTACACCGCATCTCTGTACCCTGCGAAAGGCTACCCTGTGCTCGAATTGCCCGTGTGGTTCGAAGTCGGCTCACTTGTCGTCCTCGGCCTGATCCTCCTGATCGACCTTCTCCTGGTGGTCCGGCGCCCCCATGAACCCTCCATGAAGGAAGCCGGACTGTGGGTAGCGTTTTACGTCAGCCTCGCCCTGGTGTTCGCCGGGGCCATGTTCGCCTTCACCGGCCCCGAATACGGTGGCCAGTTCGTCGCCGGCTGGGTAACGGAATACAGCCTCAGCATCGACAACCTGTTTGTCTTCATCATCATCATGGCCCGCTTCTCGGTGCCCCGGAAGTACCAGCAGGAAGTGCTGATGGTGGGCATCATCATCGCCCTGATCCTGCGCGGCATCTTCATCCTGCTCGGCGCCATTGTGATTGAACAGTTCAGCTGGGTGTTCTACATCTTCGGCGCGTTCCTGCTCTGGACTGCCTGGAAGCAGGCCCAGGACGAGGGCGAAGACGAAGAAGACCGGGAAAACCCGCTCATCGCCAAGATCCGCAAGGTCATCCCCATGTCGGAGAAGTTCGACGGCGGCAAGCTGCGCACCACCGTGGACGGCAAGAAGGTCTTCACCCCGATGCTGATCGTGTTCATCACCATCGGCCTCACGGACCTGCTCTTCGCCGTTGACTCCATCCCGGCAATCTTCGGCCTCACCCAGAGCCCGTTCATCGTGTTCACGGCCAACCTGTTTGCCCTGATGGGCCTGCGCCAGCTGTACTTCCTGCTCGGCGGCCTGATGAACCGCCTGATCTACCTGAAGCACGCGCTGTCCTTCATCCTGGCCTTCATTGGCGTCAAGCTGGTCCTCCACGCCATGCACGTGAATGAACTGCCGTTCATCAACAGCGGGCAGCACATTGAATGGGCTCCCGAAATCCCCACGTTCGTGTCCCTGGCGGTGATCGTTGGCACCATCGTCATCGCCGTAATCGCCAGCCTGCTCAGCTCCAAGGCCAAGGAATCTCACCTTGACCCCCGCCTCGAAGAGGACATCCGGAAGAGCCACAGCGACGCCGAGTAGCCCTTTCCTCTCCATTACCAGCAAGCAATCCCGGCCGCCGAGCGGCCGGGATTGCCTGCTTTAAACCATCCCTGCTGCGCGCCCGCGGCGGGGACTATGCTCGGTGCATGGGTCCAATCCTGACGACGGAGCAAGGGGTGCGCCAGGTGCAGCGGCGCACTGTGGCGCTTCTGGGCATGGCCCAGGTTTTTGCCGGCATTGGTACCGGCGCCACGGTGTCCATCGGGTCGATCCTCGCAGTCGAGCTGTCAGGGTCCAGCGCCTGGGCGGGTGCCGTGGCCACGGTGATGACGCTGGGAGCGGCGCTGGCAGCACTGCCTCTTGCCGCCCTGGCAGACCGCCGGGGACGCCGGATCGGCCAGGTAGCCGGGCTGTCCGCAGCCCTGGCGGGTGCTGTGCTGATGGTGCTCGCGGTGGTGTCCGGCCTCTTCGTCCTGCTGGTATTGGGGGCCGCCGGCATCGGAGTGGGGAGCGCTGCCAGCCTGCAGGCGCGGTTCGCCGCGGTGGACCTTGCCGACCCCGAGCACCGTGGCCTGGCCCTGTCAACGGTGGTCTGGGCGGTCACCATCGGTGCAGTCACCGGACCCAACCTGATCCAGCCCGGCACTGTGGTGGGCCAGGCGCTGGGTCTTCCGCCGGTTGCCGGTCCCTTCGTGATTTCCGGTGCCGGCCTGCTCCTGGCAGCCGTGCTGCTCTTTGTTGGGCTTCGGCCGGATCCCTTGTTGCTCGCGAGGGAACTCGCCGCGCAGGGCGCACAGGCCGGGGAGCATCCGGCGGCGCCGCGGGTGGACGGCCGTGCAGGCATTGGCCCTGCCGGACAGGCAGCGCACGACGGCGGGACACTGGTTCGGGGCCTGCGCGCCATCCGCGGCTCCCGGACCGCGCTCCTGGCCGTGGCCGCCGTCGTCGGAGCCCACGCCGTTATGGTGGGCGTGATGTCCATGACGCCCCTGCACCTGCAGGAACTGGTGGAAGGGCCGGGCGCCAGCCATGCGGGCCACACGGCGTCCGGCGACGTACTGGTGATCATCGGGTTCACCATCTCGTTGCACATCGCCGGGATGTTCGCCCTGTCGCCGGTGATGGGCTGGCTGACGGACAAAGCGGGCAGGGCCCAGACCATCATGATCGGTTTCACCCTGCTGATGACGGCCGTGGCTGTCGCCGGGTTCGGCCAGGCATCCACTGCGGCCGTGGCGGTGGGCCTGGTGCTGCTGGGCCTGGGCTGGTCCGCTGCCACCGTGTCCGGCTCCACACTGCTGGCCGAAAGCGTGGCGCAGGAGTCGCGGGTTGCGGTCCAGGGCGTTTCCGACATGCTGATGGGTGCTGCCGGCGCCGTGGGCGGGGCCGTGTCCGGCCTGGTCCTCAGCTGGGTTGGCTACCTGGGGCTCAACCTCCTGGGAGGTGCAGTGGGCGCAGTTGTCCTGGCCGCGGCGTTCCTGGCCGTCATGGCCGGGCGGCGGCAGTCAGCGGCCGCCTGAGCGTGCCATGCCCAGGAGCCGGGCGAAGATCCCTTCCCCGTCGTCGGCGATACCGTCGTGGTGGAAGTCCGCGGACTCCCACACCTGCAGGCCGCGGACGGCCGACACCGTTTCCAGGGACAGCTTCCGGTCCACATAGATATCTTCCGAGTAGACGGCGGCGGCCACCGGAACCGTATTGGCTGCCAGTTGCCCGCGGTCGTAGAGCGGTTTCCAGTCCTCTTTGGCGGCCAGCAGGTCCGCCACCTCCCGGAGGGGCCGAAGTGCAGGGTCCTGCTCGAAATACCAGGGATAGACCATTTCGCCGGTGAGCAGCAGCGGCTCCGCGTCCGGCCTGAACTCGGGATACTCGTCAAGGACGCGCCAGGCCGCCCAGCTTGTCGCCTGCCCCTGGCCGTAGATGGACTCGTGCATCAGCGCGTAGAGGGGATTGGAGCGGCGGGACACGATGCCCTGCACCTGCTCCAGGAAGGCGTCGGAAAGCCGTGGGCCGCCGGCGGTCTCCGTGAAGGCATCCTCCAGCAGGTGGTGCAGGCTGTCTACCCTGGTGTTGCCGCCCAGGAATGCACCCACCATCTGGAAGCGCTCCACGGTGAGCGGACCGCCGTCGGGCAGGATTTCCTGGGTGTGCCGCAGGTGGCGGGCAATCCGCTCAACCGCGGCACGGTCCTCCGGATACCAGGAAAAGTACTCGGCGTTCCGGGCGGCTACGCGCTGGAAGGTGGCGCGGTAGACGTCGTCGGGCGGGCCGGCCAGGGGCGCAAGGCCGCCGGTGACCAGTACTTCCCGAAGGCCCTCCGGGGCAAAGGACAGGTAGGTCAGGGCACAGAAGCCGCCGTAGCTCTGCCCGTAAACCGTCCACGGGTCTGCCCCCAGGGCTTCCCGGATCAGCTCGGCGTCGGCCACGATGGAATCGGCGCGGAAGTGCTCCAGGTACGCGGCCTGGTCCGCGGCCGGCCCGCGCAGCGGAAGCGTGTTCCGGTCAATGGGCGAGGAGAGACCGGTGCCCCGTTGGTCCAGCATCAGGATCCGGAAGTCCCTGGCGGCCGCCTTGCCCCAGCCGCCCAGGGATCCGAACCTGTTGCCCCGCCCGCCCGGGCCGCCCTGGAGGAACAGCAGCCACGGAAGCTCCGCGGCCTGTTCTTCCGAGTGCGCGGCCGAGACGTACTCGCGGGCAAAAACGATGATGGCTTCGCCGTTGGGGGAGTTGCCGAAATGGTCCAGCGGCACCCTGAAGAAGTGTTCAACGGTGCGCATGCCACGGAACTCGTGCCGTGCCCTGACCTCGTGCTGTACCTTGACGGCCGAGCGCGCCGGGGCCTGCATCCCTGCGTCAGCCATTGGCGCGGGCCGGGTTGGCACTGCCGAACTGTTCGAGTGCCTGGCCGGTGAGCCGGAACGTGGACCAGCCGTCCATGGGCCCGGCTCCAAGGCTGCGGTAGAAGTTGATGGACGGCTCGTTCCAGTCAAGGACGCTCCATTCCACCCTGGCGTATCCGTTGTCCACGGCGGTGGCGGCAAGGTGCTGGAGCAGCGCCTTTCCGTGCCCCTCGCCGCGGGCCTCCGGGCTGACGTAGAGGTCCTCCAGGTAGATCCCGTGCACACCTTCCCAGGTGGAATAGTTCAGGAACCACAGGGCGAAACCCTGGACTTCCCCTGCCTCGTTTTCCGCCATGGCTGCGAACACGCGCGGGTTTTCGCCGAACAGCACTTCCTGGAGCATTTCCGGTGTGTTCCGGACGGCGTCCGGCTCCCTCTCGTAGTGCGCCAGTTCGTGGATCATCCGAAGGATAGCGGGTACGTCTTGCCGGGTTGCGGGGCGGATTACACTCATTGTTCGAGCTTACCGTCCGGTACCCACGCCGGCATGTGACCGCTCAGAGCCGGTTGACGTCCGTCACCTTGATCACGGCGGTGCCCGTCTCGTCGGAGGCGGCCAGGTCAACCTCGGCGGAAATTCCCCAGTCGTGGTTGCCGGCCGGATCGTCGAAGATCTGCCGTACCTTCCACCGGTCCCGTTCCTCGGTGATGATGAGCAGTGCCGGGCCGCGGGCATCCGGCCCGGTTCCGATGTCATCGTGTTCGTCGAAGTAGTCGTCCAGGGCGTCTTCCCAGCGCTCGACGTTCCAGCCTGCGGCGCCGTCGAGTTCGCCCAGCGCTGCCGCGTTCTCGTCGGCAAAGAGTTCCACGCGGCGGAACATCTCGTTGCGGACCATCACCCGGAAGGCCCGGATGTTGGACGTGAGCGACGGCGGGGGAGGCGGGGGAGCGTCGTGCGGTGTGGGTGCCAGGCCGGACGCAAGTTCCTCCCATTCGTCCAGGAGGCTGGAGTCCACCTGCCGGACGAGTTCGCCGAGCCACGCGATGAGGTCCTCCAGGTCGTCACGGAGCATGTCCTGCGGCACAGTCTGGCGGAGGGCCTTGAAGGCGTCAGCGAGGTAGCGCAGGACGATGCCTTCGGAACGGGCCAGTCCGTAGAACTGGACGAACTCGCCGAAGTTCATGGCGCGCTCGTACATGTCCCGGACCACCGACTTGGGCGCCAGCTCGAAGTCGCCCACCCAGGGCGCGGCCTTCCGGTACACCTCGAAGGCTTCGCCAAGGATTTCCGCCAGGGGCTGGGGGTAGGTGACGCTGTCCAGCATGGCCATGCGCTGGTCGTAGTCGATGCCGTCCGCCTTCATGGCCGCCACCGCTTCGCCGCGGGCCTTCTTCTGCTGGGCGGAGAGGATCTGGCGCGGTTTCTCCAGGGTCGCCTCGATCACGGACACCACGTCCAGGGCATACGACGGCGACTCCGGGTCCAGCAGTTCCAGTGCGGCGAGTGCAAAGGGGGACAGCGGCTGGTTCAGTGCGAAGTTCGGCTGGAGGTGCACAGTCAGCCGGACCGTGCGGCCATCGCGTCCCTGCTCGTCGGCGGGGATCCGCTCCACGACTTCCGCCGCGAGCAACTCCCGGTAAATGCCCAGCGCCTTCTTCATGAGCTGCAGCTGGGAGGACCGGGTTTCGTGGTTTTCGGTCAGGAGGCGGCGGGCAGCGGCAAACGGGTCGCCGGGCCGTTCCATCAGGTTCATCAGCATTGCGTGGGTCACGGAGAAACTCGACGTCAACGGGTCCGGCGCCGATTCGACGAGCCGCTTGAACGTTGGTTCGCCCCAGCTCACAAAGCCCTCCGGCGGCTTCTTTTTGACCACCTGGCGCAGCTTCTTCTGGTCGTCACCGAACTTGGCGACGGCCTTGGCCATGGCCTTCACATTCTCGGTCACGTGCTCGGGGGCCTGGACCACCACGGTCCCTGCAGTGTCGTACCCGGCCCTGCCGGCCCTGCCCGCGATCTGGTGGAACTCACGGGAGTTGAGCAGGCGGGTCCGGACGCCGTCGTATTTGCTGAGAGCGGTCAGCAGGACGGTGCGGATGGGCACGTTGATGCCCACTCCCAGGGTGTCAGTGCCGCAAATAACCTTCAGCAGCCCCGCCTGGGCGAGCTGTTCCACCAGCCGGCGGTACTTCGGCAGCATTCCCGCGTGATGCACGCCGATGCCGTGGCGGACCAGCCGGTTCAGTGTCTTGCCGAAGCCCGCAGCGAACCGAAAGTTCGCGATCAGCTCCGCGATCCTGTCTTTTTCCTCGCGGGTGCAGACGTTGATGCTCATGAGGGTCTGGGCGCGGTCGATCGCTTCGATCTGGCTGAAGTGCACCACGTACACCGGTACTTGCTTGGTGGAGAGCAGTTCCTCCAGGGTCTCGTGGACCGGTGTCTCGTGGTAGTAGTAATGCAGCGGAATGGGCCGCTCCGCCGAGCTCACAGTAGTGGTGGGCCGTCCGGTCAGATGCGTCAGGCCTTCCTCGAACCGGCTGACGTCGCCCAGTGTGGCGGACATCAGGAGGAACTGTGCCTGCGGGAGCTCCAGCAGGGGCACCTGCCAGGCCCAGCCGCGCTGCGGGTCGGAGTAGAAATGGAACTCGTCCATGATGACGGTCCCCAGTTCCGCGGCCGCCCCTTCGCGGAGTGCGGTGTTGGCCAGGATCTCCGCCGTGCAGCAGATGATGGGCGCATCCTGGTTCACGCCGGAATCGCCCGTGATCATCCCCACGTTCTCCGCACCAAAGATGTCGCACAGGGCAAAAAACTTCTCAGAGACCAGGGCCTTGATGGGCGCAGTGTAGTAACTGCGCCGGCCCTGGGCCATGGCCTGGAAGTGGGCTGCGATGGCCACCAGGGACTTCCCGGACCCTGTGGGCGTCGCCAAAATGACGTTGGCCCCTGTTGCGAGCTCCATGATCGCCTCGTCCTGCGCCGGGTACAGGGCCAGTCCGCGGCTTTCTGTCCACTCCACAAACCGGGTGTAGAGGTCATCGGGATCGACGCCGGCAGGCAGGCTGGGGGCGGAAAGTTCGGTCAGCTGATCAACGAGTTTCATTGATTTCCAGCTTAGTGCCCGGCCGGGCCCGGGATTCCGCCGTGCCCGGGTTAGGCTTCGCCCGTAGACGTGACGGCATCAAGACGTGGAGATGGACATGGAATGGGATCCGGCGAAATACGTCCAGTTCGGCGATTACCGGGATCGGCCCTTTTTCGACCTTACGGGGAGGGTCCACGCGGACCGTCCGGTACAGGTGGTGGACCTTGGCTGCGGACCGGGAAACCTCACAGCGACGCTGGCGGAGCGCTGGCCGGCCGCGGACGTGGTGGGCGTTGACTCCTCTGCCGAGATGCTGGCCAAAGCGGCGGCGCTGACCGGGGCGGGCGGGGGCCTGCGTTTCGAAGTGGCGGACATCGCGGACTGGAAGCCCTCCGCGGAGACTGATGTGGTGGTGAGCAATGCCGCCCTTCAGTGGGTGCCGGGCCACCAGGAGATGATGCGTGCGTGGTTGAATGCCCTCCGGCCCGGCGCCTGGTTCGCCCTGCAGGTGCCCGGGAACTTCAGCGCCCCGTCCCACGCACTGATGCGCGGGCTCGCGGCCTCTGGGAAGTGGGCGCCACAGCTGGGCGGGGTCCTGCGCGGCGGGGAATCGGTGGGCGAGCCTGCGGACTACCTGCACATCCTGCTCGACGCCGGGTATGCAGCCGATGCCTGGGAGACAACGTACCAGCAGGTCCTGACAGGCAGGGACGCTGTCCTGGAGTGGGTCCGCGGTACGGCGCTGCGCCCAGTCCTGGCTGCCCTCTCCGAGCCGGCTGCTGCCGAGTTCGAGGCGGAGTACGCAGCAGCGCTCCGGGAGGCCTACCCGCAGACCGGGCACGGCACGGTGTATCCCTTCCGCAGGATCTTTGCGGTGGGCCGCAAGAGCCCGTGACCAGGATCAGCCCCGCAGTGCCTCGACAATGCAGTCACGTGATGTGACAACAATGGAAAGTGATCTGGCTTACAATAACGGGGTGGCTGATGGGGGAGAGGCTACCGCCGGCTGCCCCCTCGGCTGACTGACGTGAGTGGAGGTACGTTGCTGATCGGACTAATGAGGCGGCTGCTCGGGGCCCACAAAGCCCATGTGGTTGCCATCGTTGTTCTCCAGTTGGTCCAGGCGGCCGCCACCCTGATGCTGCCTACGGTGAATGCCGCGATCATCGACGACGGGATCGTGGCCGGGAACACTGCGGTCATCACCCGCCTGGGATTCGTCATGGCGGCCGTAGCCGTCGTCCAGGCAGCGGCTGCCATAGCGGCAGGCTACTTGGCGGCCGTCGTGGCAATGAGGATCGGACACCAGCTCCGGGCCGAAATCTTCACCAAAATCCAGTCACTGTCCTCGCAGGAAGTGGCAGCCTTCGGCACCCAGAGCCTCACCACCCGGGCCACCAACGACACCCAGCAGATCCAGGCCTTCTCCGTACTGGTATTCACCATGCTGGTGGCGGGACCGGCAATGGGCCTGGGAGGCATCGTCCTTGCCCTCCAGCAGGACGTGGCGCTGTCCTCGGTGGTAATCGTCATCGTGCCACTGCTTTTGCTGATCATGTACCTCATCGTGCGGCGCCTCATTCCCCTCTACCGTGAGGGCCAGGACCTCCTGGACCGCGCAGGGGGCATCCTCCGCGAACAGATCATGGGCGCCAACGTCATCCGTGCCTTCGTCCGCCAGGACCACGAGGTACGGCGTTTCGCCCGGACCAACAGCAGCCTGACGGCAAACAATCTCCAGTCAGCCCTCCTGGTGGCAGGAATGCTGCCGCTGATCATGCTCGTGGTGAACATCTCTTCCGTGGCCGTTGTGTGGTTCGGCGGCCACCGGATCCAGGCCGGCCTGATGAACATCGGAGCGCTGGCCGCATTCATCGCCTATATCCTGCAAATCCTGCTCGCCATCATGATGGCGATGTACGTCCTGATGACGGCGCCGCGGGCGGCAGTCTGCGCTGAGCGTATCGGCGCAGTCCTCACCACTGAACCGTCGGTGCGCGATCCGCAGGAAATGAAGGCCGGGCCGCGTACGGCGGGCGGCGGTTTCCCGTTGCAGGACCCGCAGGGGGTTGTGCAGTTCAACCGGGTGGGGTTTTCCTATCCTGGCGCGGAAGAGCCTGTCCTGGCGGAGATCAGCTTCACGGCCGGGCCGGGAACCACCACGGCCGTCGTGGGCTCTACAGGGAGTGGGAAGTCCACGCTGCTCAACCTGATTCCCCGTTTCCTCGATTCCACAGCAGGGACCATCAGCCTGGATGGTGTGGACATCAAGGACCTGCCGTTGGACACCCTGCGCGCAGCCATGTCGATAGTTCCCCAGCACTCCCACCTGTTTTCGGGCACCATTGCTGACAACCTCCGGATGGCCGCGCCGGACGCCACGGATGAAGAGTTATGGGACGCCCTTGAGACAGCGCAGACCATGCGGTTCATGCGTGAGCTGCCGCTGGGGCTTGCCACGCCCGTGGGCCAGGGCGGAACGAATCTTTCCGGCGGCCAGCGCCAGCGGCTGTGCATCACGCGGGCCCTGCTGCGCAAGAGTCCGCTCTACCTGTTCGACGACAGCTTTTCAGCCCTTGACTACGACACCGACACCAGGCTGCGGCAGGCGCTGGCAGCCAGGCTCGCCGCCGCCACGGTCATCGTAGTGGCGGAACGGATCTCCGCGGTTGAAAACGCGGATCTTATTTTGGTCCTCGACGACGGGCAGCTGGTGGCGCAGGGTACGCACCTGGAGCTACTGGAAAGTTCCTCAACCTACCGGGAGATCGCAGACTCACAGCTGGCACTGGACGGACCTGTATGACGACGCCGGCTGCAGTTCCCGGAGCGGCTGAAAAGTTCTGGCCCACGGCCGGACGGCTCCTGGGCCGGCTGCGGCCGTTCAGGCGTTTCATGCTCGGCGCCGTCGCCGCAACGTGCGCCTTCGCGGGGCTCAACGTGGCGGCGCCGAAATACCTTGGCGATGCCACGGACGTGGTGGTGGAAGGCGTGCTCCGGGGGTCTTTGGACCAGGGGCGGCTGGGCCTCCTCCTGGCCGGTGTTGCCCTGATGTATGTCCTTGCCTCACTGTTCAACTGGATCCAGGGTGCGCTCACCGCCCGGTCGGTCCAGGGGCTCATGTACGGCCTGCGGGCTGCGCTGGAGGACAAACTGCACCGGCTGCCGTCCGCCTATTTCCGGGAACGGTCCCGGGGCGACGTCCTGAGCCGTGCGACGAACGACATCGACAATATTGCCCAGGCCATGAACCAGCTTTTGACGCAGCTGATCATGTCCGTCCTGATGCTGTGCGGGTCCCTGGCCATGATGCTTTGGATCTCGCCCCTGCTCGCTGTGATCGCCATTGCCACCGTCCCGCTGTCCACCCTGATCACCGTTCTCGTGGCCCGCCGTTCCCAGGCGCACTTCGCAGGGCAGTGGACGGAGACCGGCGAGCTGAATGCGCATGTTGAGGAGTTTGTCTCAGGACACGAGGTCATCAAGGCGTTCGGGCATCAGGCCCAGGCCGCAGAGACCTTTGGACGGAGCAATGACAGGCTCGCACGCGCAGCCACGAAAGCCCAGTACTCGGCAGGCATGGTGCAGCCCCTGATGGTGCTGATCTCCAACCTCAACTACATCGCGGTGGCCGTGGTGGGTGCCCTGCAGGTCATCGCGGGCGCCATGACCATCGGCGGGATCCAGGCATTTATCCAGTTCAGCAGGCTCTTCACCCAGCCCGTGGGACAGATCGGCGGCATGCTGAACCTCATCCAGTCCTGCGTGGCCTCCGCTGCGCGCGTTTTCGCCCTCCTTGATACGGAGGAGGATCCCCCAGAGCCGGCGGCGGACAAAGCGGTTCCGCCGGGTGGACACATCGTTTTCGACGACGTCACCTTCGGCTATCCGGAATCGGCCCCGGCGGTACACAACCTCTCCTTCTCTGTGGAGCCCGGCCAGACGGTGGCCATCGTGGGGCACACGGGAGCAGGGAAGACTACCGTGGTGAACCTCCTGATGCGGTTCTACGAGCCAGGCTCCGGCCGGATAACCATCGGCGGGACGGACATTGCGGCAATGTCCCGGGACCGGCTCCGGGAGCAGTTCGGGGTAGTGCTGCAGGATGCGTGGCTCTTCGCGGGCACTATCCGGGAAAACATTGCCTATGGCCGGCCGGGAGCCACGGAGGGCTGCATTATCGCGGCGTCCGAGGCCAGTTACGTGGACAGGTTCGTCAGGGCGCTGCCCTGCGGTTACGACACAGTCCTGGAAAACGGTGGTGAACCCCTGAGCCAGGGCCAGCGGCAACTGCTCACCATAGCCCGCGCGCAACTGGCGGGCAGGGCGGTCCTAATCCTGGACGAAGCCACCAGTTCTGTTGACTCCAGGACCGAGCTCCTGATCCGCCAGGCCATGCAGCGCCTGCGGCAGGGCAGGACCAGCTTCGTCATAGCCCACCGTTTGTCCACCATCCGCAACGCTGATCTAATTCTGGTCATGGACCATGGACGCATCGTTGAACAGGGCACGCACCACAGCCTCCTTGCTGCCAACAGCTACTACGCCCGGCTGCACAACGCCCAGTTCTCGGCGGGCCCGGGCCGGGCTGACGCACTCGAGGCGGGCATTTGACGCCGGCAGCCGGCTTTCCCGGAACGTGGAGGCCCAACACCGCCAGCACTGTGGCGTTGTTTGAGCAGCTCCGGCTGCACGTCATCCACCTGGCGGACAACGGATCCCTGCCGCCCGGAACCAGGCTGCCCGCGGTCAGGGCGCTGGCCGAGATCCTCGACGTTGCTCCGCACACGGTGGCCCGGGCCTATAAAGAGCTTGAAGCGGCCGGAATCGTCGCCACCCGCGGCAGGAACGGCACGGTGGTGTGCGCACGTGATGAACGTCTCGGCGGGCTCTCCGCCGCGGCCGCAGCCTACGCTGCTGCGGCCAAAGCGCAGGGTGCCACGTTCGCCGAGGCCGTGAAGCTGCTGGCTGCTGCCTACGATGTTCCCTGAGGGCGGAACCGTGCAAGTTCGAAGAAGTTTTCGATTAGCATTATTGGGTGCCTAAAGCCGTAGCTGAAGAAACCTCCGCCCCCTCCACTGCCCTGACGGTCCCCCCTGCGGCCGCCCCGCAGCGCCCGGACCTCTCCCGCCTTGTGGTGAAGGGTGCCCGCGAGCACAACCTCCGCAACGTGGACCTCGATCTGCCCCGGGACGCGATGATCGTCTTCACCGGGCTCTCCGGGTCAGGGAAGTCCTCGCTTGCCTTCGACACCATCTTCGCGGAGGGCCAGCGGCGCTACGTTGAATCGCTGTCCGCCTACGCCCGCCAGTTCCTAGGCCAGGTGGACAAGCCCGACGTCGACTTCATCGAAGGTTTGTCGCCGGCAGTATCCATCGACCAGAAGTCCACCAGCAAGAACCCGCGCTCCACGGTGGGCACCATCACCGAAATCTACGACTACATGCGCCTGCTCTGGGCCCGTGTTGGCCGTCCGCACTGTCCTGTGTGCGGCGAACCCGTGGCCAAGCAGACTCCCCAGCAGATCGTGGACCAGCTGCTGGAGCTTGACGAGGGCACCCGCTTCCAGGTGCTTGCTCCCGTGGTGCGCGGACGCAAGGGCGAGTTTGTCGATCTTTTCAAGGAACTGACCGCCAAGGGCTACTCACGCGCACGGGTGGACGGAAACCTGGTGCAGCTGAGCGATCCGCCCAAGCTCGGCAAGCAGTTCAAGCACACCATCGAGGTTGTGGTGGACCGCCTGGTGGTCAAGGAAGGCATCAGCCAGCGGCTCACGGACTCCGTCGAGACGGCTCTGGGCCTGGCTGAGGGCCGCGTCCTGGCAGAGTTCGTGGACCTTGAGGCGGACGATCCCGGCCGGCTTCGGGCTTTCTCGGAAAACCTGGCATGCCCCAACGAACACCCCCTTGCCATTGACGAGATCGAGCCCCGCTCTTTCTCGTTCAACAACCCGTTCGGTGCGTGCGCGGCCTGCAGCGGCATTGGCACCAAGCTGGAAGTGGACGAGGAACTGATAGTTCCCAACCCGGAACTCTCCCTGGGCGAGGGCGCCATCGCTCCGTGGTCCCTGGGCACGGCCACCACGGAGTACTGGAACAGGCTGCTCGAGGGCCTGGCCAAGGAGCTCGGCTTCTCCATGGACACCCCTTGGGAGAAGCTGGGCAAGGACGTGCGCCAGACCGTCCTGCACGGCAAGGACCACAAAGTGGTGGTGCAGTACCGGAACCGCTTTGGCCGGGAACGCAAATACAGCACCGGGTTCGAAGGCGCCATCCAGTACGTCCACCGCAAGCACGGCGAGACGGACTCGGACTGGGCCCGCGACCGCTACGAAGAGTACATGCGGCAGATTCCCTGCCCCGCCTGCAACGGTGCCCGGCTGAACCCTGCGTCGTTGTCCGTGCTGATCAACGGCAAGTCGATTGCCGACGTCGCCGCCCTTCCCATGCGCGACTGCGCCGACTTCCTGAACAACCTGGTGCTGTCCGGCCGTGAAGCGCAGATCGCCCACCAGGTACTCAAGGAGATCCAGGCGCGCCTGACGTTCCTCCTGGATGTCGGCCTTGAATACCTGAACCTGGAACGCCCGTCCGCCACGCTTTCCGGCGGCGAGGCGCAGCGCATCCGCCTGGCCACCCAGATCGGCTCCGGCCTGGTGGGAGTTCTCTATGTTCTGGATGAGCCGTCCATCGGCCTGCACCAGCGCGACAACCGGCGCCTGATTGACACCCTCACCCGGCTGCGGGACATGGGGAACACGCTCATCGTCGTTGAACACGACGAGGACACCATCCATGTTGCCGACTGGATTGTGGACATCGGACCCGGTGCGGGAGAGCACGGCGGCCAGGTGGTCCACTCCGGCTCCTACAAGGAACTGCTGGACAACACTGCGTCCCTGACCGGAGATTACCTGTCCGGGCGCAAGAAGATCGAAATCCCCAAGAAGCGCCGCAAGTACGACAAGAAGCGTGAGCTGAAGGTTGTGGGGGCGCGGGAGAACAACCTCGTGAACGTGGACGCCGCCTTCCCGCTGGGCCTCTTCACTGCTGTTACCGGGGTGAGCGGCTCGGGCAAGTCCACCCTGGTGAACGAGATCCTGTACAAGGTCCTGGCCAACAAGCTCAACGGCGCCAAGCAGGTGGCCGGGCGGCACAAGACTGTCCAGGGCCTGGAGCACCTGGACAAGGTTGTCCACGTGGACCAGAGCCCCATCGGCCGCACCCCGCGTTCCAACCCCGCCACGTACACGGGCGTCTTCGACAACATCCGGAAGCTCTTTGCCGAAACCACTGAAGCCAAGGTGCGCGGCTACCTTCCGGGCAGGTTCTCGTTCAACGTCAAGGGTGGCCGCTGCGAGGCCTGCTCCGGTGACGGCACCCTGAAGATCGAGATGAACTTCCTGCCGGACGTCTACGTCCCCTGCGAGGTATGCCACGGCGCACGCTACAACCGGGAAACCCTTGAGGTGCATTACAAGGGCAAGACCATCGCGGACGTCCTGAACATGCCCATCGAGGAGGGGGCGGAGTTCTTCGCTGCCTTCTCGCCCATCGCCCGGCACCTCAACACGCTGGTGGACGTGGGATTGGGCTATGTCCGTCTCGGCCAGCCCGCAACCACGCTGTCCGGCGGTGAGGCCCAGCGTGTCAAGCTGGCCGCCGAGCTGCAGAAACGTTCCAACGGACGCAGTGTGTATGTCCTGGACGAGCCGACCACCGGGCTCCACTTCGAGGACATCCGCAAGCTGCTGATGGTCCTGCAGGGCCTCGTCGACAAGGGCAACACCGTGATCACCATCGAACACAACCTGGACGTCATCAAGAGCGCGGACTGGATCGTGGACCTCGGACCTGACGGCGGCTCCGGCGGCGGCCAAGTGGTTGCCTCGGGAACACCGGAGCAGCTTGCCAAGTCCACCGCCAGCCACACTGCTGCATTCCTGGCGGAAATCCTGGAGTAGGACCGCACAAGTATTCCGCTCCGCGTATGCGAGTTTCAGGCATGAGTGCTGTCATGAGAAACTAACCCGGTGACTCAAACAACAGTGCCCGTGATCTTTGACCTGGACGGCACTCTTGTCGATCCGGCCGGTGGGATAACAGACGGAATCGCCTCGGCACTGCGTGCCGTGGGCCTGCCGGTTCCCGGCCAGGACCTGCTCAACTCGATGATCGGGCCGAAGCTCAGTGATGCCCTGCTGAACGTGGCACAGGTGCCGGCGGACCTGCTGGATGAAGTCATCCGCCTCTACCGCGAGTACTACGTTGCCACTGGGATCGCGCAGAGCCGGATCTACCCGGGCCTCCGCGAAGTCCTGGAATCCTTCGCCTCGGCCGGGCTGCCGGTGGCTGTTGCCACCCAGAAACCGCAGCGCCTGGCCCGCACGGTACTGGAGCATCATGGCGTGGACGGGCTTTTCCACGGCATCCACGGTTCCGCGGATGACGAGAGCGCCGTGCAGGGGATTCCGCTGGGCAAGACCCAAATCATCGCCGCCGCACTCAAGGACCTGGACACGCAGCATGCAGTGATGGTGGGGGACCGGGCGCAGGACGTTTCCGGTGCCATCGCCAACGGCCTGGACTGCATCGGGGTGGCGTGGGGATTCGCCCCGGACGGCGAACTGGAAGAGGCAGGTGCCGTAGCCATCGTGGAAACCGCGGAAGGCCTCACGGAACTGATCGGACGGATGCAGGCTGTCCACGTGGCTGCCATGAGCGGGGTGACCAACGATGGCAATGTTTGATGCCGTACGCTGGACCACCCGCAGCCTGATCTCAGGCACCTGCCGCCCCAGCGTCGTCGGACTTGAAAACGTCCCAACCGACGGGCCGTTCATCGTGGCCCCCAACCACCTCTCATTCTTCGACAGCGTCATTGTCCAGGCACTGATGCCTCGGCCCGTCGCCTTCTTCGCGAAAGCCGAATACTTCACCACCGGCGGCGTCAAGGGCAAGGTCATGAAGGCCTTCTTCGAGTCCGTCGGCTCCATCCCCGTGGAACGGGGCGAGCAGGCAGCCAGCGTGCAGGCGCTCAAGACGCTGCTGGACATCCTGGAGTCCGGCAAAGGCATCGGCATCTACCCGGAAGGCACACGCTCCCGGGACGGCATCCTCTATCGCGGACGCACCGGCGTGGGCTGGCTTGCCCTGACCACCGGGGCCCCGGTCATACCTGTTGGCCTGATCGGTACCGAGAACCTCCAGCGCGCGGGCGAAAGCGGCGTGCGGCCCCAGCACTTCACCATGAAGGTGGGGGAGCCGCTGTACTTCGACAAGACGGGCCCCGACCACTCGTTGCCAGCCCGCCGGGAAGTGACTGACCGCATCATGGACGCAATCGCCGAACTCAGCGGCCAGGAGCGGTCCAGCAGCTACAACCAGAGCAAAACCGTGGAATAAGTCCTGCCCGCCGCCGGGCCGTTGTCCACGGCCGGGCATCCGCCGGTCGTCGGCAGGGCAGGCCGCGGCAGGGGCCCCGCCGCCTGCGCAGGCGGCGGGGTGGAACGAGCACCCGGCGCGCCTCAGTAGACTGTATAGGTGGCAAATCCAGCAAGTTACAGGCCGAAGACGGGTGAAATTCCCACCAACCCCGGGGTGTACCGGTTCCGCGACCAGCACGGCCGGGTGATCTACGTGGGGAAGGCGAAAAGCCTGCGCTCCCGCCTGAACTCCTACTTCGCCAACCCCGCCGGACTGCTGCCCAAGACCTACGCCATGGTCCACGCGGCCAGCAGCGTCGAGTGGACCGTGGTGGGCAGCGAGCTTGAGTCGCTGCAGCTGGAGTACACCTGGATCAAGGAATTCAAGCCGCGCTTCAACGTGGTCTTCCGGGACGACAAAACCTACCCCTACCTGGCCGTGACCCTGAACGAGAAGTATCCGCGCGTCCAGGTGATGCGCGGCGACAAACGGAAGGGCACCCGCTACTTCGGTCCCTACACGGCCGGTGCCATCCGCGAGACCATGGACACCCTGCTCCGCGTCTTTCCGGTGCGGAGCTGCAGCGCCGGTGTATTCAAGCGTGCGGAAGCCAGCGGCCGGCCGTGCCTCCTGGGCTACATCGACAAGTGTTCAGCCCCCTGCGTAGGCCGGATTTCCCCGCCGGACCACCGTGCCCTGGCCGAGGACTTCTGCGCCTTTATGGGCGGGGAAGCCAAGCGCTTCATCGTCAAACTGGAAAAGCAGATGGCCGAAGCCGTGGCCGAGCTTGACTACGAGCGCGCCGCCCGGGTCCGTGATGACATCACCGCCCTGCGCAAGGTCTTTGAGCGCAATGCCGTGGTCCTCGCAGACGAGACGGACGCCGATATCTTCGCCCTGCACGAGGACGAACTCGAAGCCGCCGTCCAGGTGTTCCACGTCCGCGGCGGCCGGATCCGCGGCCAGCGCGGCTGGGTGGTGGAAAAGGTGGAGGATTCCACCACCCCGGACCTTGTGGAGCATCTGCTGCAACAGGTTTACGGTGAAGACGGCGACAGCCACGGGAGGCTGCCCCGGGAGGTCCTGGTGCCTGTCACGCCAAGCAACGCCGACGAGCTGGCGCAGTGGCTCAGCGGACTCCGGGGCGCAAAGGTGGACGTCCGCGTGCCCCAGCGGGGGGACAAGGCCACACTTCTTTCCACCGTGAGGGAGAACGCCGAACACGCCCTGAAACTGCACAAGACACGGCGCGCCGGGGACCTCACCGTCAGGTCCCAGGCGCTCCAGGAACTCCAGGAGGCGCTGGACCTTCCGGTCCCGCTCCTGCGGATCGAGTGCTTCGACGTCTCACACGTCCAGGGCACCAACGTGGTGGCCTCCATGGTGGTCGTTGAGGACGGACTGCCCAAGAAATCCGACTACCGGAAGTTCTCGGTCACCGGAGCGGCCGCGGCGGACGATACCGCGGCCATGCACGACGTGCTGACGCGCCGGTTCCGCCACTACCTCCAGGACAAGTCGGCACAGGTGGATGAGGCCGTCCTGGCCGGTTCCGCTGACAGGCCGGACCAGGGGCAGGACCCGGCACAGGGACAGGACAGCTCCCTGGACACCACCACGCCGGCGCCGCGGGCAAAGTTCGCCTATCCGCCCAACCTGGTGGTGGTGGACGGCGGCAAGCCCCAGGTCAACGCTGCAGCCCGCGCCCTCGCGGACCTGGGCATCGAGGACGTCTACGTGGTGGGGCTTGCCAAGCGCCTGGAGGAAGTATGGCTGCCGGACAGTGACTTCCCGGTGATCCTGCCCAGGACATCGCAGGGGCTGTACCTGCTGCAGCGGATCCGGGACGAGGCGCACCGGTTCGCCATCTCCTTCCACCGGCAAAAGCGCGGGAAGGCTATGACGGTCTCCGCCCTGGACGGGGTGCCGGGGCTCGGCGCGTCCAAGCGCAAGGCACTGCTGGCGCACTTCGGCTCGGTCAAGGGCGTCAAGGCGGCCTCGGCCGCGGAGCTGTCGCAGGCGAAAGGCATCGGGCCGGCCCTCGCCAGCGCGATCGTCAGCCACTTCGCGCCGGACGGTCCGGGCGCTGCTCCGGTGCCGGCCATCAATATGACCACCGGCGAAGTGATCGAAACTTAGCGGAGTTCCCTGAAACTTGGCTAGGGTAAAGAACGGGGTTTCCGCCGACGCGGCAGCCTGCGGGACAACAACAGAAACGGGGCGGACTTAATGGCAGACACGACGGCGGAATCCGGAGCCGGGGAGGACGGGCTGCAACCCGTCAAGCCCCTCGAAGCGGAGCTGCTGGTGGTCACCGGAATGTCCGGAGCCGGGCGGAGCACAGCCGCTGACGCGCTCGAGGACCACGGCTGGTACGTCGTGGAAAACCTGCCGCCGCAGATGCTCGGGACCCTGGCGGAGCTGGTGTCCCACGCCCCGCAGTCCATTCCGCGGCTCGCGGTGGTCATCGATGTCCGCAGCAAGGGCCTTTTCGCGGATATCCGCGCCGCGCTGGGAGCCCTGGCCGCCAGCGGTGTCGCCTTCCGCGTGCTCTTCCTCGATGCCAGTGACAATGTCCTGGTCCGAAGGTTCGAACAGGGCCGCCGGCCGCACCCCCTCCAGGCCGGAGGCCGGATCCTGGACGGCATCGCTGCAGAACGTGAGCTGCTCCAGGAACTCCGCGACAGCTCCGACGTCGTGCTGGATACCTCCGGCTACAACGTGCACGGCCTGGCCACCGCCATCACCGAACTGTTCAGCGAAACCGGCCCGGTGGCCCTGCGCCTGAACGTCATGAGCTTCGGCTTCAAGTACGGCCTGCCCGTGGACGCCAACTATGTGGCCGACGTCAGGTTCATCCCCAACCCCCACTGGGTGCCCCAGCTGCGCCCCCATACCGGCCTGGACAAGGACGTCAGCGATTACGTGCTGGAGGCCGAGGGCGTCAAGAACTTCGTGGACCGCTACGTCATGGCCCTGGAGCCTGTCCTGGACGGGTACCGCCGCGAGAACAAGCACTATGCCACCATTGCCGTGGGCTGCACGGGCGGCAAGCACCGCTCAGTCGCGGTCGCCGTCGAGCTTTCCAAGAAACTGGCGCAGTACCCACGAGTCACGGTGACCACCACCCACCGGGATCTGGGCCGGGAGTAATGTCGCTGTTCACCGGCGCCCTGCCGCTGGTCCCGCCCGCGGGGTCCGCAGCGGGCCAGCATGACAAGGGGCCAAACGTTGTTGCCCTCGGCGGCGGCCACGGCCTTTCTGCATCGCTCTCTGCCCTGCGCCTGCTCACCTCCGACCTGACGGCCGTGGTGACAGTAGCGGACGACGGCGGATCCTCCGGGCGCCTGCGCCAAGAGTACGGCGTCCTTCCGCCCGGCGACCTGCGGATGGCGCTGTCCGCCCTGTGCGACGACACAGACTGGGGACGCACCTGGCGGGACGTTATGCAGCACCGCTTCCGTCCCGGCAGGGGCCCGGGCGGATCTTTGGACGAACACGCCATGGGAAACCTCCTCATTGTGACCCTCTGGGAACTGCTGGGCGACGCCGTCGCCGGGCTCAGGTGGGCAGGCGCACTGCTGGGGGCACGCGGCCAGGTACTGCCCATGTCCACCGTGCCGCTCACCATCGAAGGGGATGTGCGCGTCGACGCCCCGGACGGCGGCACCGCGCTCCAGACCATACGGGGGCAGGCCCGCTGCGCCGTGGCAGGGTCCCTGGAGCAGGTGAGGCTCCTGCCCGAGGCAGCCCCGGCCTGCGTCGAAGCCCTCACCGCCATCGAGCTCGCTGACTGGGTGATCCTGGGCCCCGGCTCCTGGTACACCTCCGTTCTGCCGCACCTCCTCCTGCCCGAGATGCGCCAGGCACTGTGCCAGACTCCGGCCAAGCGCTGCCTGACCATGAACCTGGCCACGGACACGAAGGAAACAACGGGCATGTCCGCCGCCGACCACCTGGACGTGCTGCGGCGCTACGCTCCGGAGTTCAGCGTTGACGTGGTCCTTGCCGATCCCGCCTCTGTCCCGGACCGGCAGGAGTTCGAGAAAGCCGCCGCGATGATCGGCGCCGAGGTGGTCTTGGGTAAAGTAGGGGCGTCGGGACGCCGTCCCGTCCATGACCCCTTGCGTCTGGCGACGGCGTACCAGGACATTTTTGGGAACAGTTAGGAAGGTGCCATGGCACTGACAGCATCGGTCAAAGAAGAACTGTCCCGTCTGGACATCAAGAAGTCATCAGTGCGCAAGGCCGAGGTTTCCGCCATGCTCCGTTTTGCCGGCGGGCTGCACATCATTTCCGGCCGCATCGTCATCGAGGCGGAAGTGGACCTCGCCTCCACGGCGCGGCGCCTGCGGGCAGCCATCGCTGAAGTCTATGGACACCAGAGCGAAATCATCGTGGTCTCCGCCGGGGGACTGCGCCGGGCCAGCCGCTACGTGGTCCGGGTGGTCCGCGACGGCGAGGCGCTGGCACGCCAGACCGGCCTCCTCGACGGCCGCGGCCGTCCCGTGCGCGGGCTGCCGTCCGCCGTCGTCAACGGGTCCGCCGCTGACGCCGAAGCCGTCTGGCGCGGCGCTTTCCTGGCGCACGGTTCGCTGACGGAACCCGGACGTTCCTCCTCCCTTGAGGTCACCTGCCCGGGGCCGGAGTCCGCACTGGCGCTCGTTGGGGCGGCACGCCGGCTGGACATCCAGGCGAAGGCCCGCGAAGTCCGCGGCGTGGACCGGGTGGTCATCCGCGACGGGGACACCATCGCGGCCCTCCTCACCCGGATGGGTGCCCATGATGCGCTAATGGTGTGGGAGGAACGGCGGATGCGCAAGGAAGTGCGTGCCACCGCCAACCGCCTGGCCAACTTTGACGACGCCAACCTGCGCCGCTCCGCCCAGGCGGCCGTGGCTGCCGGCGCACGCGTGGACCGGGCCCTCGAGATCCTTGGCGACGACGTTCCGGACCACCTCAAGTACGCCGGCGAACTTCGGGTGGCGCACAAGCAGGCCAGCCTGGATGAGCTGGGACGCCTCGCGGACCCGGTCATGACCAAGGACGCCATTGCCGGCAGGATCCGCCGGCTGCTGGCCATGGCGGACAAGCGCGCCCTCGATCTCGGCATCCCGGGGACCGACGCCAATGTGACGCCTGAAATGCTGGACGAGTGACAGCCCCATAGAATCAAAAAGATTCCGGGCGCCAGCCGCCCGGATGCATAATCCGAGAGTTACCAACCGGACCGAATGTCCACGATATTGGAGGATTTTGTGACCGAGTACGTATTGCCCGAACTCAGCTACGATTACGCCGCCCTGGAGCCGCACATTTCCGCGCGCATCATGGAGCTGCACCACAGCAAGCACCACGCAGCCTACGTGGCCGGCGCCAACAACGCCCTGGCCCAGCTGGCTGAAGCCCGGGAGAAGGGCGACTTCGCCAACATCAACCGGCTCTCCAAGGACCTCGCATTCCACACCGGCGGGCACGTCAACCACTCGGTGTTCTGGAACAACCTCTCCCCGGACGGTGGCGACAAGCCCGAGGGTGAGCTCGCAGCGGCCATCGATGACGCATTTGGCTCCTTCGACGCGTTCCGTGCCCAGTTCTCAGCGGCAGCACTTGGCCTGCAGGGTTCCGGCTGGGGCTTCCTCGCCTACGAACCCATCGGCGGCAACCTGGTCATCGAGCAGCTGTACGACCAGCAGGGCAACGTGGCGCTCGGCACCACCCCTCTCCTGATGCTGGACATGTGGGAGCACGCCTTCTACCTGGACTACGTCAACGTGAAGGCCGACTACGTCAAGGCGTTCTGGAACATCGTCAACTGGGCCGACGTCGCAAAGCGATTCGAAGCTGCCCGCACCAGCGCCACGGGGCTCATCACCCTCCCGTAGTGAGGTGCGCCGCACTGCGGTGTAACAAACTTCACAATCCGGACATATAAAGGCCGGGATGTGGACGGGCCGCCCCCGCACTTGCGGGGGCGGACCCAGTTAAACGTAAGATAGGTCACGGAAGGCGGTTAGCCTTCAGCAATGAGGCTGGTCGCCCTCCGTATGTAAATCATCTCTGCCCAATGGCGTGCGGGATCTGTTAGTTGGCTTGATAGCCCGCTCAACTAGTTGTGCTTCTGAAAGCACCAAGGAGACTGAAAAAGTGACGACCCGTATTGGTATCAACGGCTTTGGCCGTATTGGCCGCAACTACTTCCGCGCAGCACTCGCACAGGGCGCGGACCTGGAGATCGTTGCAGTCAACGACCTCACCAGCCCCGAAGCACTCGCACACCTCTTCAAGTACGACTCCGTCGGCGGCCGCCTGAAGGAAACCATCGAGGTCAAGGACGGCAACATCGTCGTCAACGGCACCGTCGTCAAGGTCCTGGCCGAGCGCGATCCCGCCAACCTTCCGTGGGGCGAGCTGGGCGTGGACATCGTGATCGAATCCACCGGTTTCTTCACCAAGGCCGCCGACGCCCAGAAGCACATCGACGCCGGCGCCAAGAAGGTCCTGATCTCCGCACCTGCCTCCGACGAGGACATCACCATCGTGATGGGCGTGAACCACAACCTGTACGACAACGCCACGCACCACATCATCTCCAACGCATCCTGCACCACCAACTGCCTCGGCCCGCTGGCCAAGGTGGTCAACGACGAGTTCGGCATCGAGCGCGGCCTCATGACCACGGTCCACGCCTACACAGCTGACCAGAACCTGCAGGACGGCCCGCACAAGGATTTGCGCCGCGCCCGCGCCGCCGCGATCAACATGGTGCCCACGTCCACCGGTGCCGCCAAGGCCATCGGCCTGGTCCTGCCCGAGCTCAAGGGCAAGCTGGACGGCTACGCAATCCGCGTTCCCGTGCCCACCGGCTCCGCCACCGACCTGACGGTCACCGTCTCCCGCGAGACCACCGTGGAGGAGGTCAACGCCGCCCTTAAGCGCGCTTCCGAGTCCGAGGAGCTGCAGGGCTTCCTGACTTACACCGACGAGCCCATCGTTTCCAGCGACATCGTCGGCGACCCGGCATCATCCATCTTCGACTCCGGCCTGACCAAGGTCATCGGCAACCAGGTCAAGGTTGTTTCCTGGTATGACAACGAATGGGGCTACTCCAACCGCCTCGTCGACCTCACGGAGCTTGTCGCAGCCAAGCTGGGCTAGGGTTAGACACATGACATCAAACACCCTCAACGAACTCATCGCTGAAGGTGTCCGCGGGCGGTACATTCTGGTTCGAAGCGACCTGAATGTGCCGCTCGACGGCTCTACAGTCACTGACGACGGCCGCATCAGGGCCTCACTGCCAGTGCTGTCAAAGCTCACGGACGCCGGTGCCCGCGTGCTGGTAACAGCCCACCTCGGACGCCCCAAGGGCGCTCCCGAGGAGAAATACTCCCTTCGGCCCGCAGCAAGCCGCCTGGCTGAACTGGCCGGCTTCAGGGTTACCCTCGCTCCCGACACTGTCGGCAGCGCCGCCAAAGAAGGAGCAGCGTCCCTGCAGGACGGCGAAGTCCTCGTCCTCGAGAACGTCCGCTTCGATCCCCGCGAAACCAGCAAGGACGACGCCGAGCGTGGCGCCTTCGCTGACGAGCTGGTGGCCCTGACCGGTGACAACGGCGCCTACGTGGACGACGCCTTCGGAGCCGTGCACCGCAAGCACGCCAGCGTGTACGACGTCGCCACCCGGCTTCCGTCCTACCTCGGCGACCTTGTGCACACCGAGGTGGAGGTCCTGCGGAAGCTCACCACGGACACCCAGCGCCCCTACGTGGTGGTGCTGGGAGGCTCCAAGGTCTCGGACAAGCTGGCCGTCATCGACAACCTCCTGGGCAAGGCTGACACCATCCTGGTGGGCGGCGGAATGCTCTTCACGTTCCTCGCCGCAGCCGGGCACAAGGTGGCCTCCAGCCTGCTCGAGGAGGACCAGATTCCCGTGGTCCAGGACTACCTCAGGCGCGCAGCGGATGCCGGCACGGAGTTCGTGGTGCCCACGGACGTCGTGGTGGCGGAGAAGTTCGCGGCAGACGCCGCCCACGAGACTGTCCCTGCGGACAACATCGAGGGCAGCAGCTTCGGCGCCCAGGGCATCGGACTGGACATTGGACCGGACTCGGCGGCCGTATTCGCCGAGCGGATCAAGGGAGCCAAAACGGTGTTCTGGAACGGTCCGATGGGGGTCTTCGAGTTCGAAGCCTTCTCCGCCGGCACCCGCGCCATCGCCCAGGCCCTCACCGAAACCGAAGCGTTCACCGTGGTGGGCGGCGGCGACTCAGCCGCTGCCGTCCGTACGCTCGGGTTCGCCGACGACCAGTTCGGCCATATTTCCACCGGCGGCGGTGCCAGCCTGGAATACCTCGAAGGCAAGGAACTGCCGGGGCTCAGCGTCCTGGACCGGTAATTTCCTCCGGCAGCAGTACCTGACCCTTCAGCCCCTCCGGCCGGCAGGTTGCCCACGGCAGCCTGCCGGCCGAACACTTATCAAGAACTTTTGGAGAATACGTGACAACGTCAACGAACGGCGCTTTCGACCGCAAGCCATTCATCGCGGGCAACTGGAAGATGAACATGGACCACGTGCAGGGCATCACCCTGCTGCAGAAACTTGCCTGGACCCTTTCCGACGCGAAGCACGACTACAGCCGGGTTGAGGTTGCCGTCTTCCCGCCGTTCACGGACCTCCGCGGCGTCCAGACCCTTGTCCAGGGCGATGACCTGGATGTCGCCTACGGCGGGCAGGACCTCTCACAGTTCGACTCCGGCGCCTACACTGGCGATATCTCCGGCCAGTTCCTGAACAAGCTCGGCTGCAAGTACGTCCTGGTGGGCCACAGCGAACGCCGCACCATCCACAACGAATCCGACGACGTCCTCAACGCCAAGGTCAAGGCTGCCTTCAAGCACGGCGTCACGCCCGTGCTCTGCGTCGGGGAAGGCCTGGAGATCCGCCAGGCGGGCACCCACGTCAACCACACGCTTGAGCAGCTGCGTGCCGGTGTGTCCGGGCTGACCGCCGACCAGGCCGCTGAGCTCGTCGTCGCCTACGAACCCGTCTGGGCCATCGGTACCGGTGAAGTAGCCGGACCGGACGACGCGCAGGAGATGTGCGCGGCAATCCGTGCCGAGCTTGAGCAGCTGTTCGGAGCGGACACAGCAGCGAAGACGCGCTTGCTGTACGGCGGTTCGGTCAAGGCCAACAACGCGGCCGCAATCCTCAAGGAACGCGACGTTGATGGCCTGCTGGTGGGTGGCGCGAGCCTCGATCCGGCCGAGTTTGCTAATATTGTCAGGTTCGAGAGTCACCTGGTGACGGACTAGTCCGTCCCGCCGCGCACACTCCCGCAATTCCAACTTCCTGAAAGGCCGTCGTGGACGTTCTTCATGTCATTCTGCAGATCCTTCTGGGCATCACCAGCCTCCTGCTGACGCTGCTCATCCTCCTCCACAAGGGACGGGGCGGCGGGATGTCGGACATGTTCGGCGGCGGCATGAGCTCCGGACTCAGCTCCTCGGGTGTTGCCGAACGCAACCTGAACAGGTTCACCGTCGTCCTCGGCGTCACCTGGGGAATGGTCATCATCGCACTGGGCCTGATCATGCGCTTCAGCGGAGGCGGAGACTCCTGATCCCGTAGCCCGGGAAAAGGCACCGCGCGGACACTGCCGCTGCGCGGATCAGAGAACTAAACTGTGGCTGTCGGTTCCCGACAGCCACAGTCTTTGTTTAACCAGTCAGGAGTCCCGATGATTCATCCGGCATCAGGCTTCCGCGGCACGCGGGCGGGCGTCACGGTAGGGACGGGTTCCAGCTTCGAGTCAGAGGATCACGGCAAGGCGCTACCCCGTATCCAGGTTTCCTATTGGTGCGCCAAGGGGCACGAGACGAGGCCGGTTTTCGTCAAGCTTCCCGAGGACCAGATTCCGCTGGTGTGGGACTGCCGGCGCTGCGGGGCCCCCGCGTCACGGGACGGGCAGGCAGCGGCGGCCGCGGACGCCATGGACGACGGCTACAAGACACACCTCGAATACGTTAAAGAGCGGCGCTCCGGCCAGGACGCCGAAGACGTCCTGGCCGGAGCGCTCGAAAAACTACGCGCCCGCGGCGTCCTTGCGGACGAGCTGCTGCGGGACACGTGACGCGGCGTTCTCGTCAATAAGCCACAGGGTCCGGGACGTACCCCGCGGCCCTGCTGCCGGGACCTGCACCGGGTTGGCGCCCGCCAGGGCCAGCCCTACCGCGCCGGCCTTGTCCTGTCCTGCCACCACCATCCACACCTCAGAAGCGGTGTTGATGGCCGGCAGCGTCAGGGAGACCCGCAGCGGCGGCGGCTTGGGTGAATTCCGGACGCCTACCACCGTGCTTTCCTTTTCACGGACACCGCCCTGCTCAGGAAACAGCGAGGCGATATGCGCGTCCGGGCCCACACCCAGCAGGACAACGTCCAGGCGGGGGAGGGCAGCGGGTTCTTCGGGCCGGTCATCGGACATGTCCGCGGCGTGCTCGGCCGCCGCGGCTTCCCGAAGCCTCCGCGCGTAGTCTGCGGCCGCCTCTTCCGGGCCGCCGAAATCATCCGAAGACCCGGGCTCATGGATCCGCTCAGGGTCCACGGGTATGTGCGAGAGCAGCGCCCCGAACGCCTGGGTGGTATTCCGGTCCGGGTCCCCGGCGGGAAGGAAGCGTTCGTCGCCCCACCAGAAATTCACCTTGGACCAGTCGACGGCCGGAGCCGCCGGAGAGTCCGCAACCGCTTTGAGCGTGCCGATGCCCACGGTTCCGCCGGTCAGCACCACGGTGGCCTCGCCAAACTTATCCTGCACATCAACAAGCTTTGTGATCAGGCGGGCGGCGATGGCGGCCATCAGGACGGACGAGTCAGGATGAATGCTTACTCTTGGGTCAACGCTCACTGGGTCGGACGCTCCTTAGATTGGTACGTGGCAGTCCAATAGTAATCACTTCCCCAAACACCTCGTCGGGGTCCAGGCGTCGGAGCTCCTCGGCGAGGCAGTCCCGCAGGCTGCGGCGCGGAAGCGAAATCCGCTGTGCCGGCTGGCCGGGCTGGGTCAGCTCGGCCACTGACAAACCGGGCCGGAAGAGCTGGATGTCCCCGCCGGGCCGCGTCAGCCGGACCCGGCGGATACCCGTCCCTGCAGGGTCGGCGACAATGGTCACCGGCGCGTCCAGGGTGAGCGTCAGCCAGGCCGCGAGGAGGATAGTGCTCGGCGAATCCGAGGCACCCTCGACGGCCACGGACGTGACGGGGGAGGAATCCACCTGGTCCAGGACAGCGGCAAGCTGGATGCGCCAGTTGGTCAGGCGCGTCCAGGCAAGGTCCGTGTCCCCGGCTTTGTAGGTGGACCGGATGTTCTCCAGGGCACGCTGCGGGTCAGGCTCGTTGGCGGAGTCGGTGATGCGGCGGTGGGCTATCCGACCGATGGACGTTTCGCAGGCGTTCTCCGGGGCACCATGCGGCCACCAGGCCACGATCGGTGCGTCCGGGAGCAGCAGCGCGGCTACCAGGGACTCGCTCTCGTGCGAGAGCTGTCCGTAGCCGCGCAGCACGATCACCTCGGAGGCGCCGGCGTCACCGCCCACGCGGATCTGGGCGTCCAGCCGGTCCGGGGCCGTAGCTCCGGCGTCGGCCAGGACGATGATCCGGCAGGGGTGTTCACGGCTGGCCTCGTTGGCGGCCTCGATGGCCTCCTCCTCCAGCCCGGACTTGGTGACCACCACGAGGGTGAGCACCCGGCCCAGCGCAATCACGCCGCCCTGCTCGCGCAGGGACATGATCTTCTTGGAAACCGTTGAAGTTGTGGTGTCCGGCAGGTCTACAATCATGGCCTTCTCCAGGTTCGTCCGTCGCGGGCCAGCAGCTCGTCAGCCGAGGCGGGGCCCCAGCTGCCCGGGGCATAGGGCTCGGGCTGCTCGTTCAGCTGCGCCCAGTATTCCTCGAACGGGTCCAGGATCTTCCAGGACAGCTCCACTTCCTCGTGCCGGGGGAACAGCGGCGGCTCGCCCAGGAGCACGTCCAGAATCAGCCGCTCGTACGCCTCGGGGCTGGACTCGGTGAACGAGTGCCCGTAGCCGAAGTCCATAGTCACGTCCCGGACTTCCATCTGCGTGCCCGGGACCTTGGAACCGAACCGGATGGTGACGCCCTCGTCCGGCTGGACGCGGATCACCACGGCATTCTGGCCGAAGTCGTCCTCGGCATGGTCGCGGAACAACAGGTTGGGTGCCCGCTTGAACACGACGGCGATTTCCGTCACCCGCCGTCCCAGGCGCTTGCCGGCGCGCAGGTAGAACGGCACCCCGGACCAGCGGCGGGTGTGGATGTCCACCCGGATGGCGGCAAAGGTTTCTGTGGTGGAATCGGCCGGGATGCCATCCTCCTCCAGGTAGCCCTGGACCTGTTCGCCGCCCTGCCACCCTCCGGTGAACTGCCCGCGCGCCGAGTGCGTGGAAAGGTCCTCGGGGAGCTTGACGGCAGCGAGCACCTTTTCCTTCTCTGCGCGCAGGTCGTCGGCGTTGAAGGAGATGGGCTCCTCCATCGCCGTCAGGGCCAGGAGCTGGAGCAGGTGGTTCTGGATCACGTCGCGGGCCGCGCCCACGCCGTCGTAGTACCCGGCACGGCCGCCCGTGCCGATGTCCTCGGCCATGGTGATCTGGACGTGGTCCACGTAGTTGGCGTTCCACAACGGCTCGAACAGCTGGTTCGCAAAACGCAGGGCCAGGATGTTCTGGACCGTTTCCTTGCCCAGGTAGTGGTCGATCCGGAACACCGCGTCCGGCGGGAATACGGATTCGACGATGTCATTGAGCTGCCGGGCGGACTCCAGGTCATGCCCGAACGGCTTCTCGATCACCACGCGGCGCCACTTGTCGCCCTCGGCCTGTGCCAGGCCGTGCTTGGACAGCTGCCGGCAGACCTGCTCAAACGCCTTGGGCGGAATGGAGAGGTAGAACGCATGGTTCCCGCGGGTGCCGCGCAACTCATCAAGCTCGTCGATGACTTCACCCAACCGCTCAAAGGCGTCGTCGTCGTCGAACTCCCCCTGCACGAACCGGATGCCCTCGGAGAGCTGGTTCCACACTGCCTCATCAAAAGGGGTGCGGGCGTAGGCCTGCACGGAAGCCTTCACCTCGGCGGCGAAGTCCTCCTTGTCCCACTGCCGCCGGGCAAAACCCACCAGGGCAAAGCTTGGGGGCAGCAGGCCACGGTTGGCGAGGTCGTACACGGCCGGCATGAGCTTCTTGCGGGCAAGGTCGCCGGTCACTCCGAAGAGGACCAGGGATGACGGACCGGCGATCCGGTTCAGGCGGCGGTCACGCGGGTCGCGGAGCGGATTCCGCCCACGGCCAGCAGACTTCCTGCCGTATTCAGTTTCTGGCATGGTGCTTTTCGTGCCTTAGCTTTCAGTAACGGAGGCTGACCTGGCGGACAGCGCAGCAATGATGTCCTGCAACTGTGCCACACCGGCGGCCCGGTCAGTGAGGTGCAGGCGAAGCACGGGACGTCCGTGGTCGGAGAGGACCTGGGCGTCGCCGGCAGCCTGCGCGGCAATCAGTTCACCGAACGTGAAGGGACGGTCCGGGATGGCGAGATCCTCCGCGGATGCAGCCGTGACCTGGAGGAACACTCCGATGGCCGGGCCGCCCTTGTGGAACTGGCCCGTTGAGTGGAGGAACCGCGGGCCCCAGCCGAACGTCACGGGACGGCCCGAGACGGCGGCCAGTTCATCCCGGATGCCTTCGAGCTGAGTGAACGCCAGCCGGTCGAAGTAGGCCTGGACGCTGAGGTAGCTGTCGCTGTCGAGCGTGTCCAGCAGGGCCTTCACGGCGTCCTCCGCGGTGCGGGCCTCTCCCAGCCATTCACCGCCGCGGACCTCGATGGCTCCGTCAACAAACGCTGCCGGAGTGGGCTCCGGCTGGGCGTCCAGCAGGCCGCGCGCGGCCACCTTGGCGGCCTCCACGTCGGGCTGGTCGAACGGGTCGATGCCCAGCAGGCGACCGGCCACGGCGGTGGCGAACTCCCAGACCATCATCTGGGTGGGCAGTCCGCCGGCGATGGCTACCTCGTTTTCACCGAGTTCGACGTCGGCATCGGCTGCTACCAGCCGCACCACCAGGACGTCCGGCGCGCCGCCGGTGACCTCGGGCGAGTTGGGGCCGGCAACCACCGGAAGCACACCGGTGCCCAGCTTGCCGGTGGACTCGGCGATCAGCTGCTCGGCCCAGTCGGCGAAGCCTGCAATGCCGGAGCCGTCCTCGGCGATGACGATCTTGTTCCGCAGGGGGCTGGTTCCGCCAAGGGCGGTTCCGAGTGCCAGTCCGATGTTTTCCGGCGCATCATCGTTGAGGATCTCCGCTGCTTCCTCAGCCTCATCCAGGAAGGCCTGGATGTCCACCCCGGCCAGGCCGGAGGGGACAAGACCGAAAGCGGTCAGCGCGGAGAAGCGTCCGCCAACGTTGGGGTCGGCATTGAAGACGGCACGGTAGCCGGCTTCACGGGAGGCCTTGTCCAGCGGGGAACCGGGATCGGTGACGATGATGATCCGGCTCCTGGCATCGATGCCGGCGTCATTGAACGCCTTCTCGAAGACCCGCCGCTGGGAATCCGTTTCAACGGTTGAACCGGACTTGGACGAGACCACGATCGCGGTCTCGTCCAGCCGGTCGGCGAGGGCTGCACGGACCTGGTCCGGGTCCGTGCTGTCCAGCACTGTCAGCTCGACGCCGGCGGTGCCGGCAATAACCTCCGGAGCCAGCGAGGAGCCGCCCATGCCGCACAGCACGATGCGGGTCACACCTTCGGCCTTCAGGGCGTCGCGGAGTTCCAGGATGTCCTTGACCAGCGGCTGGGAGACGGTGGCCGCCTCCACCCACCCGAGACGGATTGCCGACTCGGCCTCCGCATCGGGACCCCACAGGGTGTGGTCCTTGGCGAAGATGCGGGTGGCAATGCGTTCCTCCACGAGGACGGGGAGGTGCAGTTCCAATGCTTGCTGTGCGGCACCGGTGGCGTCGTAGCTGAGAGTGGTCATAGTGGGTTAGGAAGCCTTCCGTGCAGAGGCGAGGGCGCCCTCAACGTCGGCCAGCAGTTCCTTCCAGCTGGCCACGAACTTGTCCAGGCCTTCGGATTCGAGGAGTGCCACGACCTCGTTGTAGGAGATGCCGAGCTTCTCGAGCGCGTCGAGGGTGGCGTTGGCTTCGGCGTAGGTGCCGCTGACGGTGTCGCCGGGGACCACGCCGTGGTCGAAGGTGGCGTCCAGGGTCTTCTCGGGCATGGTGTTCACGACACCCGGGGCAACAAGTTCGGTGACGTAGAGGGTGTCCGGGTAGGCCGGGTCCTTCACACCGGTGGAAGCCCACAGGGGACGCTGGGGGAGTGCGCCGGATTCGGCCAGCAGGGCCCAGCGTTCGGTGGCGAAGAGTTCCTCGTAGACCTGGTACGCAAGGCGGGCGTTGGCCAGGCCGGCCTTGCCCTTGAGTGCCTTGGCTTCCTCGGTGCCGATGGCGTCGAGGCGCTTGTCGATCTCGGAGTCCACGCGGGAGACGAAGAACGACGCCACAGAGTGGATCCTGGAGAGATCGTGGCCGTTTTCCTTCGCCTGCTCCAGGCCGGACTGGAAGGCGTTAATGACGGCGCGGTAGCGCTCCAGGGAGAAGATCAGGGTTACGTTGACGCTGATGCCCTCGGCCAGGGTGGCGGTGATGGCTTCGAGGCCCTCGAGGGTCGCCGGGATCTTAATGAGGACGTTGTCCTTGTTGACCCGCTTGTACAGGTGCTTGGCTTCGGCAATGGTGCCTGCCGTGTCCCAGGCCAGGCGGGGGTCCACCTCGATGGAGACGCGTCCGTCAACGCCCTTGGTGGCTGCGGCCACCGGTGCGAAGAGGTCGCAGGCGTCCGCGACGTCGGTGGTGGTGATCTCGAAGATGGTGTCCTCGACGCTGGCGCCGGCTGCTGCCTGCTTGGCGATGGTGCCGTCGTAGTCGGTGCCTGCCGTGATCGCGGCGTGGAAGATGGACGGGTTGGTGGTTACGCCAACCACGTTCTTCTCTCCGATGAGCTTCGCCAGGGTGCCGGTGTCCAGGCGTCCGCGGGAAAGGTCATCAAGCCAGATGGAAACTCCGGCGTCTGAGAGCTGCTGGGTGGGAGTAGTCATTGTTTTGTATCTCCTGGAAATCGTTGGTTAGGCCTGGAGGCCTGCGAGGGAGTCCTTGGCGGCAGCGGCGACGGCCTCTGCGGTGATGCCGAACTCCTGGAAGAGGCGCTTGTAGTCCGCGGAAGCGCCGTAGTGCTCCAGGCTGACGGAACGGCCGGCGTCGCCGACGAATTCCCTCCAGCCGAGGGCAAGTCCTGCTTCGACGGATACGCGGGCCTTGACGGCGGTGGGGAGCACGGACTCGCGGTAGGCGGCGTCCTGCTTGTTGAACCATTCAACGCAGGGCATGGAGACAACGCGGGCGGCGATGCCTTCAGCCTGCAGGGCCTCGCGGGCCTGGACGGCCAGCTGGACTTCGGAACCGGTGCCGATGAGGATGACGTCTGCCGGGACGGTGGCGCCGTCCTTGGATGCTTCGGCAAGGACGTAGCCGCCCTTGGCGACGCCGGCAACGGAACCGAAGGTGTCGCCGTCGGCCTCGCTGTCACCGCGCTCCCAGGTGGGGATGTTCTGGCGGGTCAGCACGATGCCGGCGGGGTTGCTGTGGTTCTCCAGCATGGTCTTCCAGGCGACAGCTACCTCGTTGGCGTCGCCGGGGCGGACAACGTCCAGGCCCACGATGGCGCGCAGGGAAGCGAGCTGTTCCACCGGCTGGTGGGTGGGGCCGTCTTCGCCGAGGCCAATGGAGTCGTGCGTCCAGACGTACAGCGACGGAACACCCATCAGGGCGCCGAGGCGGATGGCGGGGCGCTGGTAGTCGCTGAAGATCAGGAACGTACCGGAGAATGCGCGGGTCCGTCCATGCAGGCTGATGCCGTTCACGATGGAGGCTGCGGCGTGCTCACGGATGCCGAAGTGCAGCACGCGGCCGTACGGGTTGCCGGACCAGGCGTCGGTCTGCTTGGAAGCAGGAACGAATGACGGCGAACCCTCGATGGTGGTGTTGTTCGACTCCGCAAGGTCAGCGGAACCGCCCCAGAGTTCGGGGAGCACGGGGCCCAGCGCGTTCAGGACCTTGCCGGAGGCCGCGCGGGTGGAGACGTCCTTGCCGGCCGGGAAGACCGGAAGGGCTGCGTCGACGCCGTCGGGAAGTTCCTTGGACTCGATGCGCTGCAGCAGCTCGGCGCCTGTGGGATTGGCAGCCTGCCAGGCGTTGAAGGACTCCTCCCATTCCTTGCGGGCAGCAGCACCCCGGTCCACCACGGCACGGGCGTGGGCAAGAACGTCCTGGTCAACATCGAAGGACTTGGCCGGGTCGAAGCCGAGGACTTCCTTGAGGGCTGCCACTTCTTCTGCGCCGAGGGCAGAACCGTGGATCTTGCCGGTGTTCTGCTTCTTGGGCGCCGGGTAGCCGATGATGGTGCGCAGCGAGACGATGGAGGGCTTGGACGTCTCAGCCTTGGCTGCGAGGAGCGCCGAGTAGAGCTCCTGGACGTCTTCCTTGTATTCGCCGGTCTTGGTCCAGTCGACGCGCTGGACGTGCCAGCCGTAGGCCTCGTAGCGCTTCAGGACATCCTCGGTGAAGGCGATGTCGGTGTCGTCCTCGATGGAGATGTGGTTCTCGTCGTAAATCACCACGAGGTTGCCGAGCTCCTGGTGGCCGGCGAGCGAGGAAGCCTCTGCCGTGACGCCTTCCTGAAGGTCGCCGTCGGACGCGATGACCCAGATGGTGTGGTCGAACGGGCTGGTGCCGGCGGCAGCATCGGCGTCGAACATGCCGCGCATACGGCGCTGGGAGTAAGCGAACCCTACAGACGACGCAAGGCCTTGGCCCAGGGGCCCGGTGGTGATCTCGACGCCGGCGGTGTGCTTGTACTCAGGGTGGCCGGGGGTCAGTGAATCCCAGGTGCGCAGTGCTTCGAGGTCCTTCAGTTCCAGGCCATAGCCGGAAAGGAACAGCTGGATGTACAGCGTGAGGGAAGTGTGGCCCGGGGACAGGACGAAGCGGTCACGGCCCAGCCAGTCGGGATTCCGCGGGTCATGGCGCATCAGCTTCTGGAAAAGAAGGTACGCGGCCGGCGCCAGGCTCATGGCCGTTCCGGGGTGGCCGTTGCCAACTTTCTCCACCGCGTCCGCGGCCAGCACGCGGACAGTGTCCACCGCACGCTGGTCCAGGCTGGTCCAGGACAGTTCTTGCTCTTCCAAATGTGGCACGAAAACCGGGCCCCTCTCTGTGCTGATGGCAGGTGGCACACCGGATCCGCATGAAGGCACGCTGTGTGGCGCCCGCTGCGGTGTGTACCAGCCGTTCACCATCGAAACGTTGATCTTTCACTCAGCCACTGGCAGCCGGGAATGCGTTTTCCACCGCGTTCCTGCTGCGTGCTGATCTGGTGACAGCTTAGCTCTATTCCATTCTGCGGGCGGCCCAAATCTCACGTTTTGGACGCAATTTCGGGTTATGTGAATGCGTCTGAAGTGAGGTTGAGTTAATCTGCTCGAATTGGCGCGCGAGCGATCATCAGCACCAACGTACGGCTTGGCGGGGCAGGTGGACGGCGTCGGCGGACCGGCCGTGGCGGGGAGGCCGGCGCGGTATGATATTCGGAGGCCAGCGCCGGGCTGGGGGACACTTGCCAACCGCCCGGACTCCCGCTGTTGCGTGGATCACTGTTCCGCGGGCGCCCGGTTTTGGGGCGGGGCCGGATGACACAGCTGGAAAGCCAGACAGAACTGCCAACAGAACGGGTGACTGCCACCGTGAGCACAACAGATACGACGCTGAACGCATCACGGGCTTCGCGGCCCGGGATCGCCCGTAAGGCAAAGGCGTATCTCGCCCTCACCAAGCCCCGGGTCATTGAACTCCTCCTGGTCAGCACGCTGCCCACCATGATTTACGCAGAGCGCGGCTTTCCGTCCATCGGGCTCATCCTCGCCACCCTGGTTGGCGGCGCCTTCGCGGCCGGCAGTGCCGGAGCCTTCAACTGCTACATCGACCGCGACATCGACAAACTGATGCACCGCACCGAGAACCGCCCGCTGGTCACCGGTGAGGTCACGCCGCGTGAGGCACTGATCTTCTCCTGGCTACTGGGTGCCGCCGCCATCGCAATCCTGTGGTTCGGCGCGAACCCCCTGTCCGCCTGGCTCGGGTTGGGCGCCATCTTCTTCTACGTGGTGATCTACACGATCATCCTCAAGCGCCGGACTGCGCAAAACATCGTGTGGGGCGGGGCAGCGGGCTGCTTCCCCGTGCTGATTGCCTGGGCGGCAGTCACCAACTCGGTGGAATGGCCGGCCGTCATCCTCTTCATGGTGATTTTCCTCTGGACGCCCCCGCACTACTGGCCGCTGTCCATGCGCTACGGCGAGGACTACCGCAACGCCAAGGTCCCCATGCTCGGCGCCATCGCCGGCGCCAAGGTGGTCTCGGTCCAGGTGGTCCTCTACGCCTGGGCCATGGTGGCCTGCTCCCTGTTGATGGTTCCGGCCGGCGGGGCCGGATGGGTCTACACCGTCACTGCCGTCCTTGCGGGCGCCTGGTTCCTCTACGAGTCACACGGGCTCTACAACAGGGCACAGCGTGAGGACATCTCGGACAAGCGGGCCATGAAGGTCTTCCACGGATCCATCAGCTACCTCACCCTCCTGTTTATCGCCCTGGCTGTCGACCCGTTCATCGGGCCCGCCGTCATGGCAGGCTGACCAGCTGCGCATCCAGTTGGGATAGGATCCCTCCGCAAGGCAGGGCAAGACGACGGCGGAGCAGGCCGGAATGATATGGGCGGTCACCAGTTAATGTCGGCTTCGCCCAGCGAACAGAAGCGCAGTGGCCGCGGATCGCCGCTCTCCACGAGTTCCAATAGCTGTGCCGCTGCGCTGGCAGGAAGCTTGGACGCCTCTGGAGCGCCCATCTCCGTGAGCAGTTTGCCAGGATGAACCGCCCAGCACCTGATGGTCTGGCCAAGCTCGTTTGCCAAGGCAATGGTGAGCATGTTCTGTGCACCCTTGGACACCCGGTAGGCGTAGCTGGTGCCCATTGCCGCATAGTTCCCGGCAGCCTGGCGTGACAGGGAGTCCAGCCGTGAAGACACGTTGATGACAAGTGGCGCCGATGCCTGCTCCAAGGCGGGAAGCACTTCCTGAACCATTCGGAGCGTACCGGCGACGTTGACGTCCAAGCTGACCATCAGCATGCCGGCGTCTGCATCGCGGACGCCGCCCCGGGGCGCGCCTCGGGCAGCATTGTTGACCAGGACATCCACCGCCCGCCCACGCAGGGCGGCGCGAAAGATTCCAGCTGGGTCCGACCGGACATCGTGCTCTATCACTTCGACACCGTTATCAAAGGCCACTAGGTCCTCGAGGGATCGAACGGCCGCGACAACGTCCCAGCCGTTGCCTGCAAACGCGTCTGCCACGGCCCGGCCGAAGCCGCGCCCCGCTCCTGTTACAAGCACCAGCTTCCCCATTGGCAAAACCCTACACTCAGGTTCCATCCGCTCGGTGTGTGCAAGCATTACCGCATGTATAGAGAATGTGCAGAGGGGCCGCAGACGTGCTGTGAAGGGCTCGATGAACGGGAACCCGCAATGGACTCCCTCAGTTGCTGCCCGCCGGAGCACCAGTGGATTTAGGCGGTGGCCGCCATGGGTGAAGCTGTCCGCGTGGCGTATGAGGCCAAGGCGGACGAGTATGCGGAACGCTTCGGCACCATGGCAGCAGTACACCAATCGGACCGCGATCTGGTCGCCGGTTGGGCGCAGGGCATCAGCGGCCACATCATCGATGCTGGCTGCGGCCCGGGCCATTGGACGGGGTTTCTGAAGGACCTGGGATGCGATATTGAGGGCGTTGACCTGGTGGCACGGTTCATCGATGCTGCCCGTACCAGTTTTCCGCAAGCGATGTTCAGGACGGCCTCCCTGGACAACCTGGGCTCGCGTGATGGACAGCTCGCCGGCATCTTGGCCTGGTACTCGGTTATTCATCTTCCGCCGGGGGAGCTGCACGTTGCCCTGGCAGAGTTCGCCCGATGTCTTCGTCCGGGCGGCACCGTGGTGCTCGGGTTCTTCGACGGACCCGCAGGTGAAGCCTTCCCCCACGCCGTCGCGCCGGCTCACACGTGGAGTGTCGCCGCAATGCGGAGTGATCTTGCCGCCGAGGGATTGGAAGTCACGGAAGCCCACGTCCGCAGCGAGCCCGGCTGCCGTCCCCACGCAGCCGTGGTTGCCCGCAAATTGGGCGTCCGGGAAGGGGCTGAAACCTTCTGATCTCGGCATGACACTCGACGTGACAACAACTGTCACGTTCGTCACTTTAAACTGTCATATCCCGTGACGGTGTGGTTATGGTGGAACTGGTCCCGCTCCCAAGCAAAGGAAGTTCCATGGCACAACCGCCGCACCCACCCACAGCTGTCGCCCCAAGCCACAGCCCGCCTCCGGCTGGCACAGGCAACCGGTACGGGTTCCGCCGGCCGGGCTTCGTGGCCCATCTTGCGGCCGACGTACCTGCTTCACTGGTGGTGTTCCTCGTCGCCCTGCCACTGTCATTGGGAATTGCCGCGGCGTCCGGCGCCCCCGTTATGGCCGGCCTTATCGCTGCCGCAGTCGGTGGCATTGTGGCGGGGAGCCTGGGCGGGTCACCGCTGCAAGTGAGTGGCCCGGCCGCCGGCCTTACCGTCGTCGTCGCCGGCCTTGTTCAGGAGTTCGGCTGGCAGGTGACCTGCGCGATCACCGCGGCAGCCGGCGTCGTCCAGCTGCTGCTGGGCGTCAGCCGCGTGGGGCGTGCCGCGCTTGCCGTCTCGCCGGTAGTGGTCAAAGCCATGTTGGCCGGCATCGGGGTCACCATCATCCTGCAGCAGGTCCACGTCCTGCTCGGGTCGCAGCCAGCCGGCTCGGCCCTCGAGAACCTCGGGGCCCTGCCCGCAGCCATCACCGGCGTCGAACTGCACGCCGCCCTGCTGGGCCTTACCGTCGTCGCTATCCTCCTGGGCTGGAAGTACCTGCCCGCCGCGGCGCGCCGTGTCCCGGGGCCGCTGGCCGCCGTCGCTGCCGGCACGGCACTGTCGGTTGCGTTCGCCCCTGCTGTTGAACGTATCTCTTTCACCGGTTCAATCTTTGACGCCGTCGCGTTGCCGCAGTTGCCCGACGGCAGCTGGCGGGCAGCAGCGTTTGCCGTCCTGACGATGGCGCTGATCGCCAGCATCGAGTCCCTGCTGTCCGCCGTCGCCGTGGACAAGATGCAGCATGGGCCCCGGACCAACCTGAACCGCGAGCTGGTGGGACAGGGTGCTGCCAATATCGTTTCCGGATCGCTGGGCGGCCTGCCTGTCACCGGGGTGATCGTCCGCAGCGCCACCAATGTGGAAGCCGGCGCTGCGACCCGGGCCTCCGCCGTCCTGCACGGTGTTTGGGTCCTGGCCTTCTCCGCACTCTTCGCAGGGCTGATCCAGCTGATCCCGCTGTCCGTCCTCGCCGGACTCCTGGTGGTCATCGGCGCCCGCCTGATCAAGGTGGCGGACATCCGCACCAGCCTCCGGACGGGTGACCTGCTGATCTATGCCGTGACCCTGCTGTGCGTGGTCTTCCTGAACCTGCTGGAAGGCGTCATGATCGGCCTGGCACTCGCCGCGGCCAGTGTGCTGTGGCGCGTTCTGCGGGCAACACTCCACGCCCAGGAGCCTGTGCCGCCGTCCAGGTCCTGGCGGGTATCCATCGGCGGTTCGTGCAGCTTCTTCGCCCTTCCCCGGCTTAACCGCGTGCTGCACTCGGTCCCGCCAGGCGAGCGCGTGCTTGTGGAGCTCAACGCTGACTACGTGGACCATGCGTTCCGGGAGGCCCTGCTTGCCTGGCAGCAGCAGTACCAGGCCGCCGGCGGTGCTGTCCTCCTTGAGCATCACGGGAACACCCTGTTCCAGGACGCGGCGGACCAGGCGCCGAAGCGCCAGGAAGCGCAGGAGCTACCGCTCCCACCCAGGACGTCGTGGCAGCCCGCTCCAGATGGGCTGGCAGTGGGAATTGAAGGGCGAAGCACGCCGCCGCCATCACCGGTCCTGCTGGGCATCAACAAGTACCACCGCCGCTTCGCTGACAAGGTCCGGCCGCTGGTCCAGGACCTGGCGGACGGGCAGAACCCGGACACCCTGTTCGTGGCCTGCGTGGACTCGCGCGTGAACCCCAACCTGATCACCAGCAGTGGCCCAGGCGACCTCCTGACGTTGCGGAACATCGGGAACGTTGTGTGCCATGACGGCCAGGACGCCTCGATCGACTCAGCCCTCTCCTTTGCCCTGAAGGGCCTGGAGGTGGACTCAGTCGTGATCTGCGGGCACTCGAACTGTGGAGCCATGAAGGCCGTCATCGCCGATGCCGAAGGTGCGGGCAACCCCGGACTTGGTACCGGTTTTGACGCCTGGCTGGAGCATGCCCGCCCCAGCTACCTCGAATTGCTGGCGGACCATCCGGTGGCCGCCAGCGCCGCTGCCGCCGGGTATTGCCGGGTGGACCAGTTGGGCATGGTGAACGTCGCGGTCCAGCTGGCCAAGCTGGAAAGCCATCCGGTAGCAGGTCCCGCACTGGCCGACGGCAGGGTGCAGGCAACGGGGCTCTTTTACGACATCGCCACGGCCCGTGTGGTGCTTGTGCGCCAGACGGGCATCGAGTTCCTGGACCCGGAACAGGCTGCGGAGATGTCCACGGCCCACGCACCGGCGGGCTGAGCGCGGCATCAGCAGATAGGCAAAAGGGCGCCCCGGTTCACGAACCGGGGCGCCCTTCCAGTGTCAGTCGAGCGGGTTTACGCCACGGGGCTTGACTTGGCGATGTCCCAGGCGTTCGTTGCAGCGCCCATGAGCATTGCGGCACCGAGCATGTGGGCTGCCACCAGCAGGGCCGGGATGCCGTTGTAGTACTGGGTGAATCCAATGACGGCCTGGAGCATGGTGACGCCAAGGAGGCCGAGGACCGCTGTCCGGATGGGGCCCGTGATCCGACGCAGCAGCACCAGCGCCAGCGCAACCAGGGTTCCGGCAGTCACCAGGTAGGCCGGGACGGCGTGGATGTGCGAGAACAGGTCCCAGTCCAGCCCGTTGCGCGGTGCATCGGCGTCCCCTGCGTGCGGACCGGCTCCGGTGACCACCACGCCCAGCATGACGGCGAGGGCAGAGAAAAGCGCGACGGCGGCCGTCACCGGACGCATGACCCCCGGCAGGGCGGCGAGGGGAGCGGTCCGGAACCGACCGGTCCGGCCGAACGCCCGGTTGACCAGCAGCGTGGCAAGCACCACCAGCGCCATGGAGACCAGGAAGTGGAGGCCCACCACCCAGGGGTTGAGGTTGGTGAGGACGGTGATGCCGCCGATCACGGCCTGGGCGGGGATACTGGCCAGCAGGCCCAGCGCCAGCAGAAAGAGGTCGCGGCGCTCCTTGCGGAGGTTCCACAGATACACCAGCATCAGAGCGGCGACGGCGGCCAGTGCGAAGGTGAGAAGGCGGTTGCCGAACTCGATGAACCCGTGGACTCCCATTTCGGGCGTGTTCACCAGGGACGTGTCCGTGCAGCGGGGCCAGGTGGGGCAGCCCAGCCCGGAGGAGGTCAGGCGGACGGCTCCACCGGTCAGCACCAGCAGGGTCTGCCCGATCAGGGAGGCCACGGCGAGCCGGCGAACACTTGCGTCCACGGTGCGGGGCAGCCTTGACGCGAGGCGGCCGGCGAACTGGGGAAGGCGGAAGGCGGTGCTCACGAGTATCTCAATTCCACTTGAACCAACGGATTGCTGCGGCCCCGGCAGTAACTGTCCAGAGCACCAGTATGAGGGAGGCGGCGCCATTCAGCGCACCGTGCAGGAAGGCGTCGCGCAGGGCTTCGCCGAGTGCGCCCGAGGGCAGGAGCCCGACGATCTGCTGGGCCGCGGCGGGCAGCCGTTCCGCCGGGATCACGATCCCGCCGAGGGCGCCGAGGAGGATCCAGAGCAGGTTGGTGATGGCCAGGGTTGCTTCCGGACGGACGGTTCCGGCCACCAGTAGCCCCAGGGCGGTAAAGGCCGCCGCGCCCAGCGCGAGGAGGAGCAGCCCGGGAACCCAGCCGGCCGCCGTCGGCTGCCATCCGAGGCCAAACCCGACCGCCGCCACCACCGCAATCTGCAGGCACAGCACCACCAGTACGGAAAGCACCTTGCCGGCGATCAGCCCGCCCCGGCCCAGGGGAGTCGTGGACAGGAATCGGAGCACACCGTACCGGCGGTCGAATCCCGTGGCGATGCCCTGCCCGGTAAACGCCGTGGACATGGCGCAGAGTGCAAGGATTCCCGGGACTGCCACATCAATGCGGCTCGGCCCCAGGCCGTCCAGGAAAGGCGTAACAGTCAGGCCAACAAGCGCCAGCAGCGGCAGGACCACCGCGAGGATCAGCTGCTCGCCGTTCCGCAGCATCGCCAGCGCCTCGTATTTGCCCTGCAGCAGGATGCGCCGGAGCAGGGGTGCGGGCTGCTGCCTGGCGGGTGCTCCGGCCCCGGCAGCGGGAGCGGTGCCCGCGGGGGTCGGGTTCATCGGATGTCCTTTCCAGAGATGTCCAGAAAGACGTCTTCAAGGCTACGCGCCTGCAACGTCATGGCGGCGGGCATAACGTCATGCGCTGCCCACCACTCAGCCAGTGTGGCAAGGTGCCGGGGAGTCAGGGCGCCGGTGGCGGTGTAGCTTCCGGCTCGCTCCTCCAGGACCAGGACGTCGTCGGGCAGCACGCCGGACAGGTCCAGTCCCGGCTTCGCATCGAAGGTGAGGGTGCGCACGTGGTCTGCGCCGGCGTCCACGGCGGGTCCGCGCTGCAGCAGTTCCTGGACCGTTCCCTCGGCGACGTTGCGGCCGCCGTCAATGATGTAGACGTAGTCAGCCAGGCGCTGGGCATCATCCATCAGGTGCGTGGTGAGGATGATTCCCATTCCCGAATCACGCAGCTCGCCGATCAGCTCGAACACCAGTTGGCGGGACTGCGGATCCAGGCCAGCGCTCGGCTCATCGAGGAACAGGACCTCGGGCCTGCCCACCAGGGCTGCGGCGAGGGCCAGGCGCTGCTTCTGCCCGCCCGAAAGCCGGCGGACGGTGGTCCGGCTGAAGGTGTCGATGCCGAGCCTTTGGATGAGGTTGTCCACGGGCCACGGGTGTGCGTAAAGGCCGGCAATGTGCCGCAGCAGGGGGACGGGCCTGGCCGACGGCGGGAGGCCGCCGTCCTGAAGCATCACGCCTACGCGGGAGCGCAGCTCGGCCCCGGCCGTTGCCGGGTCCTGGCCGAGCAGCGAGATGCTCCCGCCGCTGCGCTTCTGGAGGCCCTGGGCGCATTCCAGGGTGGTGGTTTTTCCGGCGCCGTTGGCGCCCAGCAGCGCCGTGACCTGCCCGCGTTCGGCTGAGAGTGAGACGCCGCTCACCACCCGGAGCATTCTTCCGTCCATGCTGGAAAGCGGGCCTACATCTTTAACTAGCCCGTTGATGGACAGAACGGGGGACAGGGGCGATCGCACCCCAGTATTCTACGGGAAGTAGTATTACCGGGAGTCCTCTTGGCCCGCTGCCCGCATCCGGGAGTTTCTGTCCAGATACGCAGGGTTCATCGCGGGTGAAGTCTGCACATCTGGACGAAGACTCCAAAGGTGGGTTTCAGCACAGGTCAGCCTCGCCTTACTGGAATGCGGGACTAAATTACGACACTATTGTGTTGTGTATTCCATGACCAACGCTACTGCTGTGCCTGTCGCCCGGCACGGGGCCTCCGCTGTTACAGCGGAACGCGGAGCCATGCCCGCCGGGCCGGTGGCTGACGCCGACGAGCGCACGCGCGACCGCGTCCTGGCGGCTGTCCTGGAGCACGGACCTGTCAGCGCCGCCGAACTGGGTGACCTGCTGGGATTCACGCCGGCCGCCGTCCGCAGGCACCTGGACCACCTGTCCCGTGCCGGCGTCATCGAAGTCAAGCGGGTGGCAAAGTCCGGCGGCGGCGCAGGCCGCCCGGCACGCCGCTACGTGCTCAGTTCACAGGGCCAGTCGAGCCTCGGCAACGATTACCTCGACATTGCCGCCCTCGCCCTCCAGCAGCTCCAGAAGGTTGCCGGCCCGGATGCCGTGCGAGCCTTCGCCGTCGAGCGTTTCGCCGACATGGAACGCCGGTACGCTCCGGAAATCGACCAGGCCGGCCCGGACATCACTGACCGTGCCAAGGCTCTGGCGGATGCCCTGAGCCGTGACAACTTCGTGGCATCGGCAGCCTCCATTGAGGCCAAGGCTCCGCTGCCCGCCGCCCTTTCCAGCGTCCAGCTCTGCCAGGGCCACTGCCCGATCCAGCAGCTCGCCGCGCGCTTCCCCGTGTTCTGCGACGTGGAAACGGAGGTCTTCTCCAGGCTGGTGGGCGTTGACGTGCGCCGGCTTTCCACCCTGGCCCGGGGCGGCCACGTGTGCACCACCCACATACCCACAGGCCGGCTGTCTGCCGGAGGGCCCACAACGCCTCCGGCAGCCCCCGCCAGCCTGACTGAAGTAAACAACCATCAGCAAGAAAGGCCGTGATGACGGACCAACTATCAGAGAAAGCAGTAGCCGAAAACACTGTGATCTCGGAGATTCTCGAGAAGAATCCCGAGCTTCACGGCATCGGCAACTACGAGTACGGCTGGGCCGACAAGAACGACGCCGGTGCCAACGCACGCCGTGGGCTCAACGAAGAAGTGGTCCGGGACATCTCGGCCAAGAAGAGCGAGCCGGAGTGGATGCTTGACCTCCGCCTCAAAGGCCTGAAGTACTTCGACCGCAAGCCCATGCCCACCTGGGGTGCGGACCTTTCCGGCATCGACTTCGACAACATCAAGTACTTCGTCCGCTCCACGGAGAAGCAGGCTGCCACGTGGGACGACCTGCCCGAGGACATCAAGAACACGTACGACAAGCTGGGCATCCCCGAGGCTGAAAAGCAGCGCCTGGTGTCCGGTGTCGCCGCCCAGTACGAGTCCGAGGTTGTGTACCACCAGCTGCGTGAGGACCTCGAGCGGCAGGGTGTCATTTTCCTGGACACCGACACCGCGCTCAAGGAACACCCTGAGATCTTCCAGGAGTACTTCGGCACGGTCATCCCCGTGGGCGACAACAAGTTCGCCTCGCTGAACACCTCCGTATGGTCCGGCGGCTCCTTCGTCTACGTTCCCAAGGGCGTCCACGTGGACATCCCGCTGCAGGCATACTTCCGCATCAACACGGAAAACATGGGCCAGTTCGAGCGGACCCTGATCATTGCGGACGAGGACTCCTACGTCCACTACATCGAAGGCTGCACCGCGCCGATCTACACCTCGGACTCCCTGCACTCCGCCGTGGTGGAGATCATCGTGAAGAAGGGCGCCCGCGTCCGCTACACCACCATCCAGAACTGGTCCAACAACGTGTACAACCTGGTGACCAAGCGTGCCATCTGCGAAGAGGGCGCCACCATGGAATGGGTTGACGGCAACATCGGCTCCAAGGTCACCATGAAGTACCCGGCCGTCTACCTCGTGGGCGAGCACGCCAAGGGCGAGACGCTGTCCATTGCGTTCGCAGGCGAAGGCCAGCACCAGGACACCGGCTCGAAGATGGTGCACATCGCGCCCAACACCAAGAGCTCCATCATTTCCAAGTCCGTGGCCCGTGGCGGCGGACGTGCAGCCTACCGCGGCCTGGTCCAGGTCCGCGAAGGCGCCAAGCACTCGGCCAACACCGTCCGCTGCGACGCGCTGCTCGTTGACACGATCAGCCGCTCGGACACCTACCCGTACATCGACATCCGCGAGGATGACGTTGTGATGGGCCACGAGGCAACTGTTTCCCGGGTCAGCGAAGAGCAGCTCTTCTACCTGATGTCCCGCGGCATGCGCGAAGACGAGGCCATGGCGATGATCGTCCGCGGCTTCATCGAGCCGATTGCCCGCGAGCTCCCCATGGAGTACGCACTTGAGCTGAACCGCCTGATTGAACTGCAGATGGAAGGGTCCGTCGGATAACGATGACTGAAATCACTACTGAAAAGGCACGCATTGGCGCGCCTTCAGCCCAGCCGTTCATCGACGGCTTCACCGAAGAGGGCGAAAGCCTCTCGCCCATCAACGCGGCAGGCTCCAAGGCCCCGCTGGCCGGCGAAGCGGTCAAGAGCCACTCCCACGGTGGCGGTGTCGGCGTTCCGGACAGCTCACGCGCCGGCCGCCTGACGTCCTATAAGCTTGCCGACTTCAAGCCGCTCACCGGCATGGAGGAAGACTGGCGCTTCACCCCGCTCAAGCGACTCCGCGGGCTGCACTCCGAGATCCTGTCCGGCGCGGCGCCCACCGTCGTCGTGACCGGCCCGGAGGAAGTCACCGTGGAGAGCGTCGGACGCGACGACCGGCGCATCGGCACCGCGGGTATTCCCGAAGACCGCGTCTCCGCCAACGCCTGGGAGAACTTTGCCGGCGCCACCGTGGTGACCATCCCTTCCGAGTTCGAAGCACTGACCGAAGTCAGCGTGGACATTGAAGGTACCTCACTGGACCCGGCTGCCCAGCACCTGGTGATTGTTGCGGAGAAGTTCTCCAAGGCAGTTGTTGTCCTGAACCACCGGGGATCCGCCATCGTCTCCGAAAACGTGGAGATCATCGTGGAAGACGGCGCCAGCCTGACCGTCATCACGCTCCAGGAATGGAACGACGACGCCGTCCACGCCTCCTCCCAGCAGGCGAAGATCGGCCGCGACGCCAAGCTCAAGCACGTCATGGTGAGCCTCGGCGGCGACCTTGTCCGCGTCACGCCGTCGGCCCGTTTCACCGCCCCCGGCGGCGAGGCTGAAATGTTTGGCCTGTACTTCGCCGACGCCGGCCAGCACCTGGAGCAGCGGCTCTTCGTTGACCACGCCGTGGCCAACTGCAAGTCCAACGTGCTCTACAAGGGTGCACTGCAGGGCCGCAACGCCCACGCAGTGTGGGTTGGCGACGTCCTCATCCGCAAGGAAGCCGAGGGCACCGACACCTACGAGGCCAACCGCAACCTGTTGCTGACGGACGGTGCCCGTGCCGACTCCGTGCCCAACCTCGAAATCGAGACCGGGCTGATCGAGGGTGCAGGCCACGCCAGCGCCACCGGCCGGATGGATGACGAGCACCTCTTCTACCTCATGGCACGCGGCATCCCCGAGGATGTTGCCCGCCGCCTGGTGGTCCGCGGCTTCCTGAACGAGATCATCCAGCAGATCAAGGTCCCCTCCATCGAGGAGCGGCTGACCGAGGCTGTTGAGCACGAACTCGCTCTGACGGACAACTAGAAGGCACGGAGCACGGTTACAGATGACTGACCAGCCAAAGGGCGAGCTTGTCTGCAAGGTGGATGAAATCCAGCTGAAGCAGGCGCTGCGGATCCTGATTGATGACTACCCGGTGGCGATCGTCAAGGACTCCATGGGGGAGATCCACGCGATCGGCGACACTTGCTCGCACGCGGACATTTCCCTGTCCGAGGGCGAAGTGGAGGGATGCGCCATCGAGTGCTGGGGCCACGGCTCCCAGTTCGACCTGCGCAGCGGCGAACCCTTGCAGCTCCCGGCCTACGATCCCGTTCCGGTGTTCGCCGTCGAGATCGTCGGGGACGAGGTCTATGTGGACGTCACGAATGTCCTCAACGGCGCCGAGGCTCCCAACTTCAGCTAGCACCACAGAATTACGAACCAACTTCCAGACAGAGACCGCACCGCCGCCGCCCAGGCCCGGTGCAGAGGAGAACAAGACACATGTCTACTCTTGAGATCAAGGACCTGCACGTCAGCATTGAGACGGAGCAGGGCACCAAGGAAATCCTGAAGGGCGTCAGCCTGACCATCCGGACCGGCGAAACCCATGCCATCATGGGCCCCAACGGCTCCGGCAAGTCCACCCTGGCTTCCACCATCGCAGGCCACCCGCGCTACAACGTCACCAGCGGCTCCATCACCCTCGACGGCGAAGACGTCCTGGAAATGAGCGTTGACGAGCGTGCCCGCGCCGGCGTCTTCCTGGCCATGCAGTACCCGGTGGAGGTCCCCGGCGTGAGCATGACCAACTTCCTGCGCACCGCCAAGACCGCCATCGACGGCGAAGCCCCCAAGCTCCGCACCTGGACCAAGGACGTCAAGGCTGCCATGGAACAGCTGCGCATCGACGCCGACTTCGCCCAGCGCAACGTCAACGAAGGCTTCTCCGGCGGTGAGAAGAAGCGGGTGGAAATCCTCCAGCTGGAACTCTTCAAGCCCAAGTTCGCCATCCTGGACGAGACCGACTCCGGCCTGGACGTCGACGCGCTCAAGGTTGTTTCCGAGGGCGTCAACCGTGCGCACGCCGAGGGCAAGATGGGCACGCTGCTCATCACGCACTACACCCGTATCCTGCGATACATCAAGCCTGACTTCGTGCACGTGTTCGTGGACGGCCAGGTTGTTGAGGAAGGCGGCCCGGAGCTTGCCGACCGCCTAGAAGAAGAAGGCTACGACCGCTACGCCAAGGGTGCCGGCGCAGCCGCTGCACCCGCCGTGGCGCAGGCCTAGTAAGGACACTCGCCATGACCGAAATCAACGCGGCACGCACCAGCCTTGAGGACGTCGAGGAGGCGCTGAAGGATGTCATCGACCCCGAACTCGGCGTCAACATCGTTGACCTGGGCCTGCTGTACGGCCTGAAGTACTCGGACGACGACGGCGCACTGCTGATCGACATGACGCTGACCACCGCTGCCTGCCCGCTTACCGACGTTCTCGAGGAGCAGGTGGGCAAGGCCCTGGACGGCGTTGTTGACGACTGGCGCCTGAACTGGGTCTGGATGCCGCCATGGGGTCCGGAACGGATCACCGACGACGGCAAGGACCAGATGCGGGCCCTCGGCTTCAACATCTAAATTAAGTACGACGACGGCGGGTCACCTTTTCCAGGGAAAAGGTGACCCGCCGTCGTCGTTTAATGCGGGAGGCTTTGGCGGGTTACAACGTCGGTGCCGAGAACGTGTCGCACTGGTTGATGTCGCCGGTCTCGTAGCCCTTATAGAACCAGCGCTGGCGCTGTTCGCTGGAGCCGTGGGTCCACGCCTCGGGGGAGACCCGCCCGGTGGCCGCTTCCTGGATCCGGTCGTCACCAACAGCGGAGGCAGCGGACAGGGCGTCGTTCAGGTCCTGCTGGGTGAGGGGTTCCAGGAATGGCTGGCCGTCGGGCCCGGCCTGGGTTGATGCATGCTTGGCCCAGAGGCCCGCGTAGCAGTCGGCCTGCAGTTCCACCCGCACGGCGCCGGATTCAGGTCCCTGCGGATCCTGCTGGGCCTGGTCGAGGTTTCCCAGCACGTTCTGAATGTGGTGCCCGAACTCGTGGGCCACCACATACTCCTGCGCCAGGGGCCCACCCGAGGAGCCGAACCTGTCCACCAACTCCTGGAAGAACCCGGGGTCGAAGTAGGCCGTGGTGTCGGTGGGGCAGTAGAAGGGGCCAACAGCGCTGGAGGCCGTGCCGCAGCCGGTGCTGACACCCTGCTCAAAGATGACCGTCTCCGGCTGCGGGTACTGGACGTTGTACTGCTGCAGGTAGGCAGGCCAGAAGGCGTTCAGGCTGTTCACGGTACCGGTGATACGGCAGTCCACCCGGGCATCCGCGTCAGCTCCTGTATGGCAGGCGGGCGCCGTTCCCTGGCTCTGCGGCTCCTGCCCGGCCCCGGCCAAGCCTTCCAGCAGCTGTGGATTGACACCCAGGAGTGCCGCGATGAGCAGGATGAGCCCACCACCGATGCCGCCGCCCACTTTTACTCCCCGGCCCATGCCGCGCCGGTCCTGGACCTGGGAGGGATCCAGCTGCACGTTGTCATTGAAACTCATAAAGTCACAATACCCGCGGACCCGAAGCTCAACCGGTGCCGGCCGGTAAAGTTGATCCGATGCCTTTCCTGAACAGAATCCAGCGCTGGGCCGGGGAACGGCCCCACGACACCGCCGTCGTGATTGCCGGGCGCCGCCTCTCCTGGGCGGAGCTCCGTGACTCCGCTGCCGCGCTGGTACCCCACACCAAGTCCGTGACCTCCCTGTGCGAAGCCAACTCGGTCAACTTTGCGGCAAAATTTGCAGCGGGAGTGGCCGCGGGACGCCAATGCGCCGTCCTTGATCCTGCCTGGCCGGGCCCGCTGCAGGAAGACATGAAGCGGCGCGTGGACGCGTGCGCCCAACCCGCGGCGGTATCCCCGGATGACGAGCTCGCGGACGGCGATCCCGGGTCCACCTTCCTGATCGGGCTCACATCCGGCACCACGTCCATTCCGAAAGCCTTCACACGGTCCCGGCGGTCCTGGCAGGAATCCTTTGAGGCCTCCATCGAATTCTTCGGGCTCCGTGCGGACGATGTGACCCTGGCGCCGGGCCCCCTTGCCGCCAGCCTCAATCTGTACGCGCTGGCCGAATGCCTCTACGCAGGTTCGGAATTCCAGACCCTTGCGAGTTTCGATGTGGGCGACGTCCATGCCGCCATCACCCACGACCGTGTCACCCGGCTGGTGCTGGTGCCCACCATGCTGAGGATGCTCAGCGAGCGCGGCCTGACCGGATGCGTGGACGCCTCCGGCGTGCGGACCATCATTTGTGCCGGCTCGAAGCTGGACGCGCGGACCCTTGAGGCTGCACGCCGCTGGGCCCCGAATGCCACCATCTTCGAGTACTACGGTGCTTCCGAGCTGAGTTTCGTCTCGGGGGCGGGGCTGGCCGCCAGCCAGCTGGCAGTACTGGGTGGAACGGGGATCGGCCGGGCGTTTCCGGGTGTGGACGTGCGGATCCTCGATGATTCGGGGCGGCAGCTGCCCGACGGGGAGGCCGGAAACATCTGCGTCCGCAGCGCCATGGTCAGCAACGGCTACCTCTGGGGTGACGACGGGGAGGCCCTGAAGTCCTTTGACGGCTGGTTCACGGTGGGCGACCAGGGATACCTGGCCGGAGGGGAACTGCACATCCTGGGCCGCCGCGCGGACATGATCCTCACCTCAGGCAAGAACGTCTACCCGCATGAGGTGGAGCTGGCACTGTCAGCGGTGCCGGGTGTGTCCGCCGCCGTCGCCGCCGGAATGCCCGACGACCTGCGCGGTGAGCGGGTGGTGGCCGGTGTTGTTCCCTCCCATGGCGGCATCACGGCCACACAGCTCCGTGCCGGACTTGAGGACATCCTTGCCCGGGACAAGCGCCCGCTCCAGTACTACCTGCTGAGCGAATTGCCCACCACGGACCGTGGCAAGGTCAGCCGCAGCCTGCTGCTGGACTGGATCAAGTCCCGGGACCGCAGGGTGCGCAGCCTTGACAGCTGAAATGCTCCCACCGGACCGGCAGCCGGTCATCATTGCCGCGCGCCGCACCCCCGTGTGCCGCACCAACGGTGCCCTCCGGAGCCTGCGTGCCCACGAACTGCTCGCGCCCGTGCTCCGGGAGCTCCTGGCGGCAACAGGGGCGGCGCCCGGTAGCGTGGCCGATGTTGTGATCGGCAACGCCGTGGGCGGCGGGGGAAACGTGGCACGCCTTGCCCTGCTCGAGGCGGGGCTGCCCGTCAGCGTTCCGGGGATTACCGTGGACCGCCAGTGCGGCTCCGGGCTCGACGCGGTGGTCCTGGCATCGAGTGTGGTGGCTGCGGGAGGAAACCCGCTGTACCTCGCCGGGGGAGTGGAGAGCACCAGTACAGCGCCACTGCGCGCATACAGGAACGACGACGGCGGGCCCGAGTTCTACGCGCGGGCACAGTTTGTGCCGGCCGGCTTCGGCGATCCGGACATGGGCGTTGCCGCAGAAAACGTGGCGCGGGAGTTTGGCGTCAGCCGGGAACGCCAGGACGCGTTCGCCCTGCGGAGCCACCGCCTGGCGCTTGCCGCCAGGGACGCCGGGGTGTTCGACGCCGAACTGGTTCCGTTGGATACAGGCGCGGGGACTGCCTGTGCGGACGATGGCCCCAGGCGCGGGCTCAACGCCGCCGTTCTGGCGCGGTTCCCCGCCGCCTTTGTCGACGGCGGAACTGTCACCGCGGGCAACTCCTGCTTCGACGCCGACGCCGCATCCGCCGTCGTCATCACGTCCCTGCAGCGGGCACGGAACCTGGGCGCCGGTGACGGGTTGCTGGTGCTGGGGAGCGGGACGGCTGGAGTGGATCCTCAACTGCTGGGCGTCGGCGCCGCCGCCGCAGCACGGGACGTCCTGTCTGCCGCGGGGGTCTCCGGGGGCCAGGTGGACCTGGTGGAGTTCAACGAGGCCTTCGCGTCGCAGACGCTTGCCTGCCTTGACCAGGTGGGAATTGATGCTGAGCGGGCCAACCTCGACGGCGGCGCGCTGGCCCTGGGCCATGCCTACGGCGCGTCCGGTGCCGTCCTGGTGACCCGCCTGCTGGCCCAGGCACGCCGGGCCGGAACACCGGCAAGCCTGGCGCTGGCCATGATCAGCAGCGCCGGCGGCATGGGCACCGCCGCGCTGCTGGAATATCAGCGGCTTTAAAACGCGGGTGCCCTGGGGCGTCAGTCTTCCGCTTCACCGAGGCCGCGGGCGGCGAGCGCCTCGCCCGTCTGGCGCGCAAACGCCACCGAGGTGATGAAGACAGGAAGGATCAGGGCACGCGGATTGCGCTCCAGCCCCCGTGCCCGGGCGGAGTCCCGGACGTCGGCGAAGGTGCCGGCGATGTAGGGGATGCTCCGCAGCATGATGGCGATGGTCAGGGCAAACCGCTCGGGGTCGGCGCCGAAGCGCTTGAAAGGACCGGCTGCCCTGACCACTCCGTCAAGGAGCCGCTGCACGGGAGTGGTGGCAGTGAGCAGGGATGCAGCCACCACGCAGACCAGGATGTTCAGGACAATCCGCGCCGCCGTGGGTGCTCCCAGCATCCACCACTGGAACACCCCGATGACCAGCAGCACGGCGGCGAGCGGCCGGATGGCTGCCCACAGCTTCTTCAGGCCTGCTCCGGTCAGGAGGAACAGGCCGCAGAGCCCGGCCAGGACTGCCAGTGACACCCGCCAGTCCACCACAATGAACGAGGCCAGGCCGCAGCCGAAGACCAGGAGGAACTTCAGCGCCAGGGGTGCCCGGTGGATGAAGGACTGACCCGGCACGTAGTTGGCCAGGAGGAAGCCGTGGCCCCTCATCGCGGTTTTCCCGCCGGCAGGCCGTCCCGGCACAACATCCGGTAGTGGTCGACGGCGGCCGCCGCACCGCCGTCGAACACTACCTCTCCCTCTTCGATGACCAGCACCCTGTCCATCTCCAATGCCAGCTCAAGGTCGTGGGTAGACATGATGATCTGTTGGTCCAGTCCTGCCAGGGTCCTGCGGAGGAGTTCGCGGTTGCGGAGGTCCAGGAGCGTGGACGGCTCATCGAGGACCAGCACCGACGGGTTCACCGCGAGCACTGCGGCCAGGGCCATGAGCTGCCGTTCCCCGCCGGACAGCTCGTAGATGCTCTGGTCTGCCAATTCCAGCAGGCCCAGCCGGTCCAGTGCCGCTTCGGCTGCTTGTCGCCGTTCCGTACCGTTGCGGACGGAGCGGCGCAGGGACAGCTCCACGTCCTCCCGGCCCGTGGGCATCACCAGCTGGGACAGCGGATCGGTGAAGACAAAACCCACGTTCCGGCGCACTGTCCGGACGTTGCGGACCGTATCCGCGCCGTCCACTGTGACCTTGCCCGCCGTCGGCTGGACCAGGCCGTTGACCAGGCGGAGCACCGTGGATTTACCGGAGCCGTTGGCCCCAATGACGCCGATCCGCTGTTCGGTGAGCTCCAGGCTTACGGCGTCGATCAGGACTTTCGGTTCCGGTGTGTTGTCCGTTTCGACGGCGACCGTTACGCGGTCAAAGGTCACAGCGGGCATGGCGGATTCCTTATGCCTTGGCGGGCTGGGCAGCACTGCGCCGGACGCGGCGCACCAGGATGTCCGGGAAGGCGCGGTGGAGAGCCACGGCGATGACGGCTGCCAGGATGTTCTTCACCATGTCACCCGGGTAGAACACCAGGTCGCTCAGGAAGGCCTGCCCGAGCGTGGCCTTGGTGTTGAGCGCGATCCCCACGATGCCGAGGGAGTGCACCACGACGGCGCTGGTGACGGCGGCAGAGAGGAAGAACCACAGCGCCCTGGCCTTGGTGGTCCGCCGGATCACGATGGTGGCCAGCCAGCCCACAACGCAGGCGGCGATCGGGAAGGCGATGATGTAGCCGGCTGAGGGGCCGGCGAGGATGCCCAGACCGCTGCGGCCCTGGCTGAAGATGGGCAGGCCGGCGAGTCCCAGGAGGGTGTAGAGTCCAACTGCGGCGAAGCCCCGTCCCGGGCCAAGAACCAGGCCGGTCAGCATCACGGCCAGCGTCTGGAAAGTTATGGGGACGCCGAAGCCGTTCACGGCCAGGCCGGGGACCAGGGCTGCGGCGGCAACCAGGGCGGCGAAGACGGCGATCAGGCCAAGGTCAGTGGCGTTCCAGCGGCGGCGCCCGGTGCTAATGGGATTCTTAACGGCGGTGTCGGTGTTGCTCATGGCAGTCCTGTCGGGGTTGTACAAGCGGAATCTAATGTACTGCCGACGTTACTGGTGCGGAACTGCGGACATTTTGTAGGGGGTCTACTAAGCGGGTTGCCTGCAGCTACATGCTGGGCACAAAGCTGGTGCGTTTTCCCTTCCCCGGTGTGTTTGAAGGTGGTCCTTTTTGATGGACAACCGTCATTCGATGACGTAGCGCTGCATCATGTCGTTGTCTTCGTGTTCGAGGATGTGGCAGTGCCAGACGTATTCCCCCTTGAACGATGAGCCGATGGCCAATGGTGCTCCACCGGCTGCGCCTGCTCCGAACGGAACACGGATCCGTGTCACTTCACCGGGCATCGACACTACGGTATCTTTCCAGCCCCGCTCGTTGGCGGGTGCTCCCGTGGGGCGGCCCCTCAGGAACGGCGTGACGGGCACGCTGCTGCCCTGGCCCGGCGTCACCAGCCCGGTTCCAGGATCAACGTAACCGGTGGCGGCAAGGTATTTGCCGACGTCGAAGCGCTGGCGGTTGAGGACCTGGAACTGGGTGAAATGCAGGTGGATGGGATGCGCATCCACTGTTGTGTTGATCAGCTCCCACTCCTCAAGGGTGTCGCCTTCCACCTCGGTGATATCAGCGGTGTGGAAGGGGCGGTTGTTCAGCAGGGCCATGATGGGGATGCCCGCCGTATTCAGCACCTCCACCAGGGCCATCTGGCGGGATGCAGCGGTGGAAAAGCCTGCCAGCCTCGTCATGGGCTCGTCTCGCAACTGCGCCGGCAACGGCGCCGTATAGCCCGCCCGGCTTTGTACCGTGAACTGCATGATTTCGCGGAGGGGGACCCCGCCCTGCTTCGCCGACACAGGACCGTCGGGATACGGGGTGGGCGCATTGTTGCCCAAAACCACCTTGGATCCGGCAGGCAGGCGGGCAAAGTCCACCACAAGGTCTGCCCGTTCACCCGGGCCCAGGACCAGCTTGTTGAGCTTGGCCGGGGTGTCCAGGAGGCCCCCGTCAGTGCCGATCTGGGCAAACGTAAGCGCGTTTCCGCCCGTCACGAACTTGAGGTTGTAGAACCTGGCGTTGGAGCCGTTGAAGACACGGAACCGGTACTTTCCCCGGTCCACGTCCAGGTTCGGCCAGCATTTCCCGTTGACCGTTGCCACGTCCCCGAAAAACTCCGGCGCCCAGGGCCGTGGGGTGCCGTCGCTGGTCGTCAGCTCCGGATTGGGCGGGTAAGCGAAGGATCCATCGGGATTGAACATCCGGTCCTGGATAACCAGCGGCACTTCGTAAGGGGGCGGCGGGAGGTGGGTTCCGTCTCCGGTGTCGATTCCGGTCCCGGACGGCCCCGGGGTGTCCCGGATAAGGTAGCCGCCGGCCAGCCCGGCGTAGACGTTAAGGCGGGTGATGCCCAGCGCATGGTCGTGGTACCAGAGTCCGGCGGCATCCTGGTTGTTGTCGTAGTGGTAGGTGTAGGAACTGCCGGGGGAAAAGACCTGTTCAGGGCCACCGTCGGACCCGGGCCTGGTGTTGCCGCCATGCAGGTGGGTCGAGGTCCGCGGGGCGTTGGCGTCGTCGCTGCCGGGCGGCACCAGTTCATTGTCGATGGCGAATGCCAGCGGGTGCTTCCGCTCTCCCAGCTGGTTGTGCACGGTGAGGGCGAACGGGGTGCCGCGCTGGGTGACGATGACGGGCCCGAGGTACGTCTGGGATGCGCCGTCGGCCCGGTAGGTGAACGTGTCCGTGGGGTCAAGCTGGCTGTGGAAGTTGTGCTTGGCGTTGAGCATAGACAGTTCGGCCTGGCCGCCCGCCCGCATATCCAGGACCCCCAGTTCGGCCAGCGTGGGCAACTGCTCGGAGAACTTTGTCAGGGGACCGGCCTGCCGGGCAAGTGTGCGGGCAGCGAGGGCGGCATCCGGGTGGACCAGGATGCCGGTGCCGGCTACTGCACCGGCCTGCAACAGCTGGCGTCGGGTTAGATACATCGCGGACTCTTTTCGCTCGAAAGATGAGTCCCCCCTTGATTGACGGTACGAGTCCGGTGCGGGTCTGGAACAGGGCCGTTAGACCCGCGGTTTCAACGTCGGTGGTTCAGGAGCGCAAGATAACCGTGCCAAACAGATGTGGCCGTGAGAACTACGTCGTGAAGGGGAGTACGGTGGGTTCGGTTCCGTATCCACTCGCGAGCCGTGCACATTTGATGAGCGTCGTCGGTGTCATCGATGCTGAAGCGGAACTCCCGTCCCAGCTCATGAACCAAGTCATCAATAAGAATGGAAATTGACCCGAACGCCAACATATTCTCGTGGAAATGTCCGCGCCTTCGGCTGGCATCCAGGAGCGTACGCTCCTCAAACACTCTACTGGGAGCGTTCAGGCGGAGGACTCCTGAAAAGCTGATGCCCCCTGATTTGCAGGCCGCGGCCGATTCCTCAAAAAGATCAGCCAGCCCCGGATCGCCGCCAAATTTTTAGATGCGAGAACGCAGGCAGGTAGATCACTCCCGAATCGGTGACGGTCCAGTCCCCGGCCTGCACTGATTGATCGAGCACATGGTCAATGACGGCCTTCTGTCGCCTTAGTCCGGGTTCAGCCGAAAGACGCCCAGCAGCGGTCAATTCGTGTAGGGGCTCGTGTATGGGCACCATTGCGGGAGGCAGGGTTTTAGGAAGGTCGTTTTTCCCGCTGCCGGGGGACCCATCACCTCTATTGCCATTGCACCAATCTACTCATCACGCTCATCCGCGGCCCGCGGTTCACGGCGCCTCAAGATTGGCTGAAGAAATCCGCAGGATGGAAACGTTCCCTTCCTTCCGCCGTCAGTGCTTCCTATGGTGTTCTTACAAGTTCGTCTAGGGGGGACTCTTTGATAACCGCCGGTGCGCCTGCTGGAAGAAGAAACGGTAGAGCCATCCACCAGCAGTTTCGTCCCGCATACGGTTTATGTATCCCTGCCCCGGAACGAACACACCCTCCCTCACCGCAGGCCATGCCGATTTCGACTCCCGCCCCCGACTGGGAAAGGACCCGCTGATGAGATATCTTCCGCCCGCACTCATGTCCGATGGCCCTCCAAGCAAGATACGCGGGATCGTGTGGATCGTTCTTGGCGCGGTCGTGGCGATCTCGCTGGTCGCGTTTGCGGTATTTACTGCCACCAGGCCGGCGCCGGCAGCCCTTCAATCGCCAGCGAAAAATGTCATTTACCTGCTGGGTGACGGTATGGGCCGCACGCATGTCACGGCGGCCAGGGAACGCTTCTACGGTGCCGAGGGCAGGCTCGTGATGGAAACCCTCCCGTCCCATGGTTCGGTCAGTACGTATTCGGTAGAGAAGAATTCCGGCCAGCCGGGTCAGGCCGGTTTCAGGCCGCAGCCGGTCACCGCGTCCCCGGCTGCCGCCACGGCCTTCGCCTCCGGGGTGAAAACCTACAACAGTGCCATCGGGGTGGACGCCAAGGGCACTGTGGTGCCAACCATCATGGAGTTGGCCAAGCAGGCCGGCTACCGTACAGGCAATGTCTCCACCGCCGAAGTTACCGACGCAACGCCGGCCGGGCAGATGAGCCACGTCCTTGCGCGTGGCTGCCAGGGACCCGATTATTCCGCCGACGCGTGCCAGGACACCGATATCACCGGCGAAAAGTTGCCCACCAGCGATGTCCGGGTCACTCCGATCGCAGACCAGATCTCCCGCAACGGCACCGCTGACGTTATCTTCGGCGGTGGCATGGCCCGCTTCGACGCCAAGGATGAAACCGCGCTGAAGGAGCAGGGCTACTCCATCCTGGGATCGGTCTCGAGCCAGATTGCCGCCACACGCGCCGACCTGAACGGGGCCTCCGGTGAAAAGGTCTTTGGCCTGTTCAATACGGGAAACCTCACCCTTGAAAAGGCCAAGAAGGACAACCCGGACGCACCCCAGGCGGATGAGCCGTCCCTGCAGGAGATGACAAAGAAGGCCATCGAACTGCTGAACCGGGATCAGGCAAGCGGCAAAGGTTTCTACCTGCAGGTTGAAGGCGCCCTCATCGACAAGCGTTCCCACGACAATGACGCGGCCCAGACACTGGATGAAGTCAAAGCCTTCGACGACGCCGTGGCCGCGGCCGTTGACTTCGCAAAAAAGGACGGGAATACCCTGGTTATTGCCACCGCAGACCACGAAACGGGGGGTTTCAACATCATCGAAAAGAGCTCCTTCACTAACGCGGAAGCAGCCGGGCCCCCCGTGAACGTCGATTCCGGGAACAGCGCCAACAGTTCCACCCCGACCCGGAACGGCGGAAACTTCAAAGACGAGGAGCGCTCCACAGGCATCATCAACGGCGAAGGCTCAACGGATCCGAAGAACTTCGGCCCGGCCACCTTCCGGACCCCCAATGATCCCGCCGATGTCGAGGACGGTTCCAAGGAAGCGAGTCTCTGGCTGTCCTACGCCTCCGGAAACCACACCGGCGCAGACGTGCCCATATACGCCTACGGGCCAAGTGCGGAACAACTGCAGGGCAGCGTTGACAACACCGACCTGTTCGACCTCGTGGGCCAGGCCTTGCGCGTCCTGCGCTGAGGTTAGCGTCAACTACCACCGGAGACTGGCCGCTCCGGGTATTGGACACCCCGCGGCCGCCCGCACACCCAGAGGGGACTCGATGAACCGCAAGCCCCGGATTCTCCTGATGGCAGCACTCGGTGCCGCGTCGTTGGCCGTGATTGCCTCCGCCCTGCTGGGTGGTGGGGCTTCGACCCCTACACCCAGCACCGACAGCGTCCCGCCGGCTGCCGCGGCCGCCAAAACAACGTTCCCTGGCCTGGTCAGTGCCGCAGGGGAACCGGACTTGGCAGGACTCCGGACAACCCGGCCAGCCCCGGGCCAAATCCTTAAAATCCAAGGCCCATTCGATGACAGGATCGTGTTCGAAGGCCTGGCTTTTGAGGGACAGGCTGCCACCGGGACAGTCAGAGTCACCAGCGATGTCAGCGACCTGCTCGAACTCCAGGTGCTCGCCGGCTTCTACGATGACCGCGGCAACCTTCTTGGCACTGCCCGGTTCGTGCACCATCTCGGCACTGAAGGCCATGAACACGCGGGACCGTCTGAAGAAGGTGAAGCGTTCACCATTCCGGTACCGGCCGGGCTTGGACCCCAAGCTGTCTCAGCAGCAGTAGGCGTACCCGTCCTCGTCAACGAGTAGCCCGGAAACTCGCACCGGCTCGCCAGCACGTGCACGGACCAGGCAAACATGGTTCCGGTTTCCGCTGACCGTATCCCTCCCGGTTCCCGCCGGATAAGATCGCTCGTGAGATATCCGTGAGGACCATCCCGGCAATGAAACTACCTCTGAGACCATTCAGCCGCCGCGCGCTCCTGCAAGGCGCCGCTGCCGGCGTCGCAAGTTCCGCTTTGTTCACGGACAAACCCACCGCGTCCCGCGTGGGCAGGAACACCCGGTATGTGAGCGTCTTTGGTTCCGACTCGGACCCGGGCACGGAGGCAGCTCCGTGGTGCAGCCTCGCCCGCGTCCAGGATGCCCTCAGCAACGGGGACCTGCGCCTCGGAGACACCGTCCTGCTCAAGCGCGGCGACACATTCTTCGGCACCCTCCATGAGCCGTCCATCCGGGGCACGGGGGGCGTCTTCACGGTGGGCGCCTACGGCACCGGCCCCCGCCCGAAGATTGCCGGCTACAAGGTCAGCAAACCGGCCTGGGTCCAGCACACCACTGGGGTATGGAAGCTGGACATCACTGCCCGGTCCGGCCAGTACAGCGGCAACATCGCCGCGCCGTCCACCAATGTCGGCTTCCTGAAGGTAGCGGGCCTCATCCGTGGATGGAAGCGGACCAGCCTGGATGCACTGGCGAACCAGTGGGACTTCTATAGCGACGAGACTTTTGTGTACGTCAGGTCGAACTTTGACCCGGGTTACGGCGTCGCTATCGCCGTCAAGCAAGACGGCATCCGGCCCGCATCCAACAGCGTCCTGGATGGCATCCATGTCGAGGGCCATGGCGCCCACGGTATTGCGACGGGCGGCTCGGAAAACATCCGCATCAGGAACTGCCGCCTGGAGGACCTTGGCGGATCCCAATTGAGCTCCGACGCCACCCGGTACGGCAACGGCATCGAGGTCTGGATCGGCGCATCCAACATCATCATTGAGGACAACACCATCCGGGAATGCTACGACGTCGCTTTCACCATGCAGGGGACGGCAACCAAGGAAGCAAAGTCGTGGACCAACATCCACTTCCGGAACAACCGGGTCGAGAACTGCAACCAGACCTTCGAGATGTGGTCTGCCGGCGACGCGACTCCAGGGTCCGGGCACATCCGCTGCACGTTCGAAGACAATGTCTGCATCAACGCGGGTTACTCGTGGGCCGCCACCATCCGGCCGGACACGGCAGGCAAGGGCACCCACATCCTGACGTATGACACCGAACTGCCCATGGATGTAGAGGTCACCCGGAACCAGTTCATCGGCGCACGGGACAGCTATATCAACATCAGTGGAGACAGGACGGCCCCCGATGGGCTGAACCTGCATCACAACATCATCAAGCTCGGCCCAGGTAAGAAGACCGCCTACCAGAACGCGGAGACCATCGAGCAGGCCGCACACTGGCAGGCCCGCACCGGTAAGGAGCGCGGCTCAACGTTCGGTGTGCTCACCACCGATCGTTGCGAAGCGCAGCCATGAACACGCAGTGAAACATCCGGGTCGGATGCTCAGGATTTGATCAAGAGCATTGCTTGGATGGCTGGCGAGGCCTACGGTCAGGTGCATGACTCCAAGATCGAGCAGGGAAGACGCCTGCGCGGCGGGACCCGAAGGGTGAACGGACTGATGCGGCAGCGGAACTTCCCTAACGCAGGCGGGCTCTGTGTCGGCGCCCTGATCCTGGCCATATCGCTCATCGCCCAGCCTGGTGACCCAAATTCGGTGATAGTCAGGGACCTCCTGATCACCTTCAGCGCTGTCTTCACCGGAGCCAATGCGGTGGGGCTCCTGGAACTTCGACGGCGGCAGGAAGTTCCGGACGTACTGAACAAGAAACCCACCTAGGGTTCCATAACACCCACGTCCTTCCTGAGGGGGCTGGCGGAGTGTTCTCCGTCCAGTGCTCGCGCCGTCATGGAACGAGCCTGACGTCCTCGCCGGAGAGCCTTGCGCGGAAGCCGTCGCCTTGGACCGCGATGTCCTGAAGGACGAGGCCTTCGGGCAGGCCCTCGATGCTGTGCTCAATGGTCACGAGCCTTCTCACTGCAGCACCGACAGAGTCGGAGAGGAATCCCGGCCCGCCAAAGTCGATCGAGCGCGGCTCAACAACCAGCCTGCCGGCGTCGACCCTGACTGTGCCCGTGGCGTTGACGCGCAGCTCGCGGCCCAAAGCCTCGACGGTGCGGACCACCAGAACCTGGCCGTCATCGGCGGCGCGGACCACGGTCCCACCACCGAGTTCCCCGGCGACGACGTCGAACGGAACGGTCGCGTCCACCGCGAGGCGTTCAGCAACCATCCCGCCCGGCCCCGTGACCACGCCCTGCCCTACAGCACTGACGTGGTGAAGCAACGAGCCGGCGATTGCCACTGTCCCGGCGTCCAGCGCAAGATCGGCGAGCCACACCTCGTCCCCGCGCAGGTCGGCGGGAGGCCCAGCGCCCGCCGTGGGTTCAGCGCCCGCCGTGGGGGTGGGAGCTGGCGCTGCCTCATCCCCGCTGGCTGGACTGCTCACCACCCACCACGCAATTGCAACTGCTACCACCAGGACAATGACCATCCCACCAGCACCGATCAGCCAGTCCTTCGCACGCATCCACTCCATGAGGACAGTCTGGTGGCTCACCCACTGGGCTGCGAAACCCCAAAACCACCCACGCTGCTATCTGCCCTGCCTCGGACCCCCATGAACTGCCGGAGAGCCTCCACCCAGGATTCGAACGCATCCAGATGGCTGTCGTGGGAAGCCCCGGCCAAATCCACGCGCTGGACCTTGCGGCCGCGCTCGCAGAACTCGGATTTATCCTCCGCGGTGAACATCCCGTGTTCTCCGTAAACAACGAGTGTCGGCGCAGCAATGCTTTCCCACTCGTCCCAGCGGGGCTCGGCCACTGGCTTGATCGCGGCCACCAGGACGTCAGCCTTAAACCGCGGCCACAACCCGTCGGCCTTTTCCTCCAGGTCAGCCACCCACGCCCGCGCCAAAGGTCCGTCCCCAAGGAAATCCTGTGCTGCTGAGCGGCTTGCGAAGGGCAGGGGAAAGGACCGGAAGTATTCACCCAAAAGTTCGTGCTCGTCCCCGTTGCCGCCGGCGGCTCCGGACTCGAGAAGGACCAGCCGGGACACCAGGTCAGGGCGCGCGGCCGCCACCAGCATCGCCGTGTGCCCGCCCAAGGACTGCCCTATGAGCGTCACGGGAGCACCGACCTTTGATTCGATAACACGTACGACGTCGGCAACGAAGGCTTCGCGGGAAAGGTCACCCGGCCGGGTAGTACTTCTGCCGTGGCCGCGGAGATCGATCAGAAGGGTCCGGAATTCCGGCAGCGCGAGGGCCGTCTCGACGAACTCAAGCGCACTGCCGGCCAATCCATGCAGGATGACCACGGGCGCTGCGTCGGCGGGACCCATCTCGATGCCGTGGATGTGAACCCCGGGTCCGGTCTGGACTCCGAAAGTCCGTGCAGGGAAGTCCATCGCTGTCATGCCCCCCAACGCTAGCTGTACTGTCCCGGCAGGTTGGTGACACGGCTGGCCGGTGGCTGACCCCTGAGTGAGGTGTGGCCTCGATGATGATTGTAGTGATGGAGCCAGTCGGGGAAAGCGTTAACACGCTCGGCCTCTGATTTGTAGGGGCGGGCGTAGGCCCATTCGTCGAGCATGGTGCGGTTGTAGCGCTCTACTTTGCCGTTGGTCTGGGGACGGTACGGGCGGGTGCGTTTGTGCTTGATGTCCGGGCCCAGCGCGTCTGTGAAGGCGTGGGAGCGGTAGCAGGAGCCGTTGTCTGTTAGCACCCGCTTGACGGTGATGCCGTGGGATTCGAAGTAGGCGTTGGCGCGTGCCCAGAAACCGGCTGCCGTTTCTTTCTTTTCATCGGCCAGGAGCTCGGTGTATGCGAGTCTGGAGCGGTCATCGACGGCGTTGTGGAGGTAGTGGTATCCGGGTCTGCGGTTGGCCGCGGTACCGGTTCTGTTACGCCAGCCGGCGGCCCTGCCGAACGCGCGGTGGCCGCCGCCGTCGGGGATCCGGCCGAGTTTCTTGATGTCGACATGGATCAGGTCCCCCGGGCCTGTCGTGTTCGTAGCGGCGGATCACTCGTCCGGTGCCACGGTCCAGCCAGGTCAGTTTCGCCAGCCGGTAGCGGGACAGGACCCGGTGCACGGTGGAGGGGTGGATGCCCAGCAGATAACCGATTCTTGCCGGTCCCCAGCGGCGGTTCACACGCACGGCGATGATCCGCCGCTCCGTACGTGTTGCCGTGCGCCGGGGCGAACAATGCGGGCGGCTGGAGCGGTCCTCCATCCCAGCCGGGCCGTGCTCGCGGTAGCGCTGTGCCCAGCGAGCAGCAGTTGGCACGGAGACCTGAAACCGCTCTGCAGCCCGGCGCAGGTTCCAGCACTGATCAACGACACATTGCGCGAGCTGCAGCCGCCCCCGGGGCGTCAGAAGAGCGTTAGGGTGGGACATGAAGACCTCCGTGCGTGGAATTGGACTCTAGACAAGCCCCACTCCACCCGGAGGTCTTCTTCATGTCACCAAACCACGCCGAACATCACTAACGTCCGTGGTCAATACAGCTAGCTGACAGGGGGCTGCAGACGGAGCGTTCTGCGTGGAGGGCGCCGGACGGTAGACTTGGATGGGCCGTTCTCCGGCCACTCTGCCCCGGCTCCCTCCCAACATCGTGCGAGGGCTGCGGCGTTCCCTGTTGTGAAAGGCCTTACCTGCTGTGATTACTGTCCAGGATCTTGAACTGCGTGCCGGCGCCCGGCTCCTGATGGACCAGGTGAGCTTCCGCATCGACAAGGGAGACAAGATCGGCCTGGTGGGCCGCAACGGCGCCGGGAAGACCACCCTCACCAGGGTCCTCGCCGGCGAAGGGCTCCCTGCCGCAGGGAAAGTGACCCGTACCGGCGAGATCGGCTACCTGCCGCAGGATCCCCGGACACCGGACATGGAGCAGCTCGCGCGGGACCGGATCCTGTCCGTCCGCGGCCTGGACATCGCCGTCGGAAAACTCCGCGTGGCGCACGAAGAAATGGCCAGCGAGGACGCCGCGGTCCAGCGCAAGGCGATGAACCGTTACGACCGCCTTGAGTCCGAGTTCCTGGCAGCCGGCGGCTACGCTGCCGAGGCCGAGGCGGCGGCAATCTGCTCCAACCTCGCGCTGCCGGACCGCCTGCTGAACCAGCCGCTCAAGACCCTGTCCGGTGGCCAGCGGCGCCGCGTGGAGCTGGCACGCATCCTCTACTCGGACGCCGAGACCATGCTCCTCGATGAGCCCACCAACCACCTCGACGCCGATTCCATCGCCTGGCTGCGTGACTTCCTGAAAAACCACCAGGGCGGCCTGATCGTGATCAGCCACGACACCGAACTGCTCGAGGCCACCGTGAACAAGGTGTTCCTGCTGGACGCCAACCGCGCGCAGATCGACTTCTACAACATGGACTGGAAGCGCTACCTCACCCAGCGCGAAACGGATGAGCGCGCCCGTAAGCGGGAACGCGCCAACGCCGAGAAGAAGGCCCAGGTTCTTTTCGACCAGGCCAACAAGATGCGCGCCAAAGCCACCAAGGCGGTTGCCGCCCAGAACATGGCCAAGCGCGCCGAGCGGCTGCTCAGCGGACTCGAGGCCGTGCGCGAGAACGACCGCGTGGCAGCACTGCGGTTCCCGGACCCCTCGCCGTGCGGCAGGACCCCGCTCACCGCCGAGGGCCTCAGCAAGTCCTACGGTTCGCTGGAGATCTTCACGGACGTGGACCTGGCCATCGACCGCGGCTCCAAGGTGGTCATCCTGGGCCTCAACGGTGCCGGCAAAACCACCCTCCTGCGGATGCTCGCGGGCGTGGACCAGCCAGACACCGGTGACGTCATCGCCGGCCACGGCCTCAAGGTGGGCTACTACGCCCAGGAGCACGAAACCCTCGACGTCGACCGGACCGTCCTGGAAAACATGCGCTCCGCCGCCCCCGACATGAAGGACGCCGAAGTCCGCGGCATCCTGGGTTCGTTCCTGTTCTCAGGCGACGACGTCGACAAGCCCGCCGGCGTCCTCTCCGGCGGCGAGAAGACGCGCCTGGCCCTTGCCACCATCGTGGCCTCCAGCGCCAACGTCCTCCTCCTCGACGAGCCCACCAACAACCTGGACCCTGCCAGCCGCGCAGAAATCCTTGGCGCCCTCAGAAACTACAGCGGCGCCGTCGTCCTGGTCAGCCACGATGAGGGGGCAGTGGAGGCCCTCAACCCAGAGCGCGTAGTGCTGCTGCCCGACGGCGTCGAGGACCACTGGAACGAAGACTACCTGGACCTGATTACGCTCGCTTAAGCGTTCCACGCCCGCTGGCTCCGCTGCGCGGCGCAGGCGATTTCCCGCGTGCTGGCTCGTTCCTCGCCTTTGACGCACGCTACATAAATCACCCGCGCCGCTTCGCTCGTTCCTCTGGAGCCTTACGCTTCAACGCACCTTTAGTTCCAGGGCTTCGGTTATTTCTTGAAGCTGCCGGTAGGTGATGCTGAACATGGAGTGGTGGTCGCCTGCGCCTGCCCAGAGGCGCTGGTGCTCCTGGAGGCTCGTGTCGAGGAGCGTCCGGACTTTTTCCGGGTGACCCACCGGGGCCACTCCGCCTACCGCCTGGCCGGTATGCTGTAGGACGAATTCGGGGGAGGCGCGGCGTATCCTGCCCGCCCCCAACTCTTCAGCAACCAGTCTGGTATCAACGCGGGCAGCACCGCTGGCCAGGATCAGCAGGGGCTCGCCGTTGAGGTCGAAGATCAAGCTGTTGGTGATTGCCGCTAGGTCGCATTCCAGCGCCTCAGCTGCCGCGGACGCTGTCGGAACGCCCGAGGGAAAAGTCCGCACGGTGTCCCCAACTCCGGCAGCCACCAAGGCGGCGCGCACCACAGCAACCGGGCCGCCGTCGTGCTCCGTCATCCGTCAGTACCCCTGCGCATCCAGGAGTGCGTCTTCCTCTTCTTCGGAGGTCGCCTTCTTCCGCTTCCTGGGAGGTGACGGACGACGGCGGTGCTCGCCGCGTGCGGGGCGGGCCGCGCCCTCTGGTGCCCCGTCGTCGTCCTCGGCGTCAATGGCGGCGTTGCGTGCCTGCTGGCGGGCAGCGTAGCCAAAACCGACGAACATCAGCACGCCGAACGCGAACCACTGCAGCGAGTACGAAAGGTGTGTGCCTTCCTCGGTGGAGGGTTTGGGGAACGGGAACGGCATGTCCGCCGCTGGCGGTGTCTCCGACGCGAGCTGGCCGTACGCCCCGGTCAACAGCGGATACCCGAGCTGTCCGGCATAAGCTGCAAGGTCGATGGAAGCCAGCTGGCCTTCGGGGGCGCCGCGCTGGAGTTCGGGCTCGGGATGCTTCAAACGCACGACGGCGGTCACGTCACCCGCAGGGGGTTCCGGCACCGAGTCCGGGGCGCCCGGATTATCGTTGCCGATGGGCAGCCACCCCCTGTCGATGACGACTGTCTCACCGGAGGCAAGGCGGAACGGGACCACCACTTCGTAGCCCGGCTGGCCATTGAGCGGACGGTTCCGGACGACGCGCTGGCCTTCGGTGAGATACGTGCCCCTCAGCTCCACCTGGGTCCATTCCATGGCGGGGTCCAGCTCGTTGAATTGTTCCCGGACGTCCGCGAACGGGATGGGCGTTGCCGAGTAATTGGTCACCACACGGTTGATTTCAGCCAGGGTTTCCGCACGCCGGTCCATCTGCCAGCGGCCCAGGAACACGCAGGCGGAGGCGAAGATGGCAGCCAGCAGCAAATAACCCAGCCACTTGCTGGAGAAGAGGAAACGGTACATTCAGCTGTCCTGCCCAGGGTCGGTGGACGCCCGCGAGTCATCGAGGGGCAGGGTTTCCTTCCAGAGGCCCCGTGTCTGAAGGTAGTCCTCCAGCCATTCCCGGTGGTCGGCGCAGGCAAGCCAGGTCTTGCGGCGTTCCGGCGAGTGGATCTTGGGGTTGTTCCAGAGGAGCTGCCATGAAGCCTGCGCACGGCACGCCTTGCGGGAACAGATGGCACCGGCTTCCGCCGCTGCGGGATCGGTTCCGGCGGCGAAGTCAAAGATGCTCACGAGGCCTTCCTTTCCTGCCCGGACGGAGATTCGTCGTCGTCAATAATCAGCTCGCCCTGCAGGAGTTCACTGCCGGGATCCTCCCGGGCGGGCGGCACCGCCGGGCCTTCCAGCTCAGCCAGCGGGGCCGAGTCCAGCAGGAGGTCGCTGTGGCCCTCCGCTTTGTCATTCCCGTTTGCGATGATCACCGCAATCCAAGGCAGGAACACCGCCCCGGCCACTGGAATGATCTTGAACCAGCCGTCCACCACGAAAATCAGGACCAGGCACACCATGCGGATTCCCATGGCCAACGCGTACTTGATCATGCGCTGGCGCATGTCTTCCGAATGGGCTCCAGCGGCATCCGTGATGCTGTGGACTTCCGAATCGCCGGAGAACCGGCCGGGTTCTCCAGGCGCGGATTGTCCCGCATGATTTTCAAGGGTCACGGTGGTTTATCACGCTCCAAAGGCTTGCATCAATTCTCTCACCATCAGCAGTGGCGCCCAAACCCGGGCCGGGGCGGGCGCTAAGATCGAAGTCAGCCAAATCACCCCTATCTACAGCGGCCCCAGCGCGCCGCAGAATTCCGGAGCCTCTTTCATGACTGAAGCAGCCACCGCCCCCCGCAGCGTCCTGATCACCGGCGGCAACCGCGGCATCGGCCTGGCCATCGCCGAGGCCTTCCTGGCCAACGGCGACAAGGTTGCCGTAACGTACCGCAGCGAAACGAAGCTGCCGGAGGGAATCCTCGGCGTCAAGGCGGACGTCACGGACGAGGCTTCCGTGGACGCGGCCTTCAAGGAAGTGGAAGCTGCGCACGGTCCGGTGGAAGTCCTGGTGGCCAATGCCGGAATCACCAAGGACACCCTGCTGCTGCGCATGAGCGAAGACGACTTCACGTCCGTCATCGACACCAACCTCACCGGGGCTTTCCGCGTCATCAAGCGCGCGTCCAAGGGCATGATCCGGCTCCGCAAGGGCCGTGTTGTGCTGATTTCCTCCGTATCGGGCCTGTACGGTGCGCCCGGGCAGATCAACTACTCGGCCTCAAAAGCGGGCCTGGTGGGCATCGCACGCTCCCTGACCCGCGAACTCGGTTCGCGAGGCATCACCGCCAACGTGGTGGCGCCCGGCTTCATCAACACGGACATGACTGCCGAACTCCCCGAAGCCACCCAGAAGGACTACCTTTCCAGCATCCCGGCGGGCCGCTTTGCCGAGGCCTCCGAGGTTGCCAACGTGGTCCGTTGGATCTCCAGCGACGAGGCCGCCTACATCTCCGGAGCCGTCATCCCCGTTGACGGCGGCCTGGGCATGGGGCACTGACCGGCGCCGGCAAACTAGCAGCCAGGCGCTTCTTTGTGTAGGTCACACAAGGGAATTGGCCGGGGCCGCTGGCATGATGGACTGCAGGCCATCAGCAATTTAGACGTTTCAGACAAAAGGAGCCCGCATGGGACTGCTGGATAAAAAGACTGCCATCGTGACCGGATCCTCCCGCGGAATCGGCGCGGAGGTAGCCAAGAACCTTGCCCGCGAGGGCGCCGCCGTCGTGGTGAACTACCGCCAGAAGGCACCGCGCGCCAACAAGGTTGTGCAGGGGATCGAAGCCGACGGCGGACGTGCAGTGGCCGTGGGCGCGGACCTCACTACCCAGGAAGGCGTGCAGGCGCTGGCCTCCGCCGCCATGGAGAACTTCGGTTCCCTGGACATCCTGGTGCTGAACGCCTCCGGCGGCATGGAAACCGGGATGGGCGAGGATTACGCACTCAAGCTGAACCGTGACGCCCAGATCAACATGCTCAATGCGGCCGTACCCCTGATGAAGGAAGGCTCGCGGGTGGTCTTCGTGACCAGCCACCAGGCCCACTTCATCAACACGGTGCCCACCATGGAGGCCTACGAGCCGGTGGCCCGCAGCAAGCGCGCGGGCGAGGACGCCCTGCGTGAACTCATCCCCAACCTGGAGGAGAAGGGCATCACCCTGGTAGTTGTCTCCGGCGACATGATCGAAGGAACCGTCACGGCCACGCTGCTTGACCGCTCCACGCCGGGCGCCATAGAGGCCCGCCGCGCTGAAGCCGGCAAGCTGTACTCGGTGGAGGAGTTTGCAGAGGTTGTGGCCGGCATGGTCACCGCCGACGTCGAGTCAGGACACACCGAATACGCCGGCGGCGCAGACTACTTCGGCAAGGGCACGAACTAGCTCTACGGTTATATGCAAGATGGCACGTCGCACCGCGACGTGCCATCCGGCATTTAAGGGGGCGGGTTTTACTACCGGGTTCAGACGCCGGCGACGTGCCGGACTGCGTCGAGGTACGGCATGTTGACGGCGGCGTCTGCCACGGCCCGCACGGCGGGTTTGGCGTTGAACGCGACGCCGATGCCGGCCGCCCCGAGCATGTCCAGGTCGTTGGCTCCGTCGCCCACAGCCACGGTGTGCTCCAGGGCGATGCCCTCGGCGGCTGCCCATTCGCGGAGGTACTTTTCCTTGGCGGCGCGGTCCACCACTGCGCCCAGCACCTTGCCGGTCAGCTCGCCGTCCACGATCTCCAGCTCGTTGGCCTGCCAGTAGTCCAGGCCCAGCTCGGCGGCGATCGGCTCAAGGATCTGGTTGAACCCGCCGGACACCACGGCTACCACGTGTCCTGCCGCCTTAAAAGCGGCCACGAGTTCGGCGGCTCCCAGGCTCAGCTTTACTTCGTTGCGGACGGAATGGACGACGGCGGCCGGCAGCCCTGCGAGCACAGCCACGCGGGCGTGAAGGCTTTGGGTGAAGTCCAGCTCGCCGCGCATGGCGGCCTCGGTAACGGCTGCCACTTCTTCCCGCTTGCCGGCGTAGGCGGCCAGGAGTTCGATGACCTCCTGCTGGATCAGGGTGGAGTCCACGTCCATGATCAGCAGCTTGCGTTCCGCCGCCCTGAGGCCGGCCGGGACGAGCGCCGTGTCGAGCCCGGCGATGGGGGCTTCGGCAACGGCGTGGCGCAGTGCTGCGAGCCCGGCAGCGGTGGCGTCCGGAAGCTGGAGTTCGGCCATGTGGACCTGGTAGCGGCTGTCGCCGGAGGAGGCTTCGGACAGCACGGCAGCGCCCTGGGCGGTGAGGATGGAACGGAGCTGCTCCAGCGCGGTTGGAGACACATTCAGGCCATAGCTGACGGCAGTCACGTTCGAAGTCATGCCTGCCATCTTAGCCAGCGGGGGAGGGGTCCCTTGAATTCATTGCATGTCTGCTGGAAGGTGGCAAGCGGACAATAATTACGTTCACACCTGGAGGAATCATTGATTGAACTGCTCACGCCGCAGGAGATTGACAGGGCCCGTCCCTCGGGCCAGTTCGTCGCTAATACGCTGCGGGACCTGAGGGAGCGGACCGGACCTGGAACGAATCTCCTGGAGATCAACGACTGGGCTGCGGCCATGATCAGTGCAGCGGGAGCCCGCTCCTGCTATGTCGACTACGCTCCCTCGTTCGGGCGAGGGCCTTTCGGGAAAGTCATCTGCACGTCCGTCAACGATGCAGTTCTGCACGGACTGCCTCATGACTACGTCCTCAAGGACGGGGACCTGCTGACCCTGGACTTCGCAGCCAGCGTCGACGGGTGGGTTACGGACTCCGCCATCAGCTTCGTCGTAGGGGATGCCGCTGCCCCCGAGGACACCCGCATGATCGAAACAACCGAGAGGGCACTGATGGCGGGCATCGGTGCGGCTCAGTCCGGAGCGCGCATCGGGGACATCTCCCACGCAATCGGCTCCGTGCTTGAGTCGGCCAACTACCGGGTCAACACCCAGTTCGGCGGGCACGGCGTTGGAAGCACCATGCACCAGGACCCCCACATTCCCAACACCGGCAAAGCAGGCCGTGGGTACGAGCTCCGCCCCGGACTGCTCCTGGCAATAGAACCGTGGGTCATGGACGGCACCAGCAAACTTTTTACAGCTCCCGACGGCTGGACCCTCTGCAGTTCCAACGGCCGCCGGACCGCCCATTCCGAACACACCATCGCGGTCACTGAATCCGGTCCCGTCATCCTCACGCAACCGGCCTGACGGGCGCCTGGCGAAGCTGCGCAATCAGCGTTTCGCTGTTACCTTGCCCCGGTTATCAGTCGGCCTCTTTTTTGTCCTAGTGTCTACTCCTATGAGTGATGTTCTGGAATTGGCTTCCGTCAGCGTTGTCCGAGGTAAAAAAACCCTGCTGGACAAGATCGACTGGGAAGTCAATGAAGGCGAGCGCTGGGTAATCCTTGGGCCTAACGGTGCCGGCAAGACCACCCTCCTGCAGATCGCCGCCGCGCGCCTGCACCCCAGCAGCGGCAAAGCCGGCATCCTCGACGAGACCCTGGGCCGCACCGATGTTTTCGAGCTCCGCCCGCGCATCGGCCTGTCCTCCGCCGCGCTGGCCACCCAGATCCCGGAACAGGAAAACGTCCTCAACGTGGTGGTCACCGCCGCCTACGGAGTCACCGGCCGCTGGCGTGAGGGATACGAGCGCGACGACGAGCGGCGGGCTTTCCGCCTCCTCAACGACTGGGGCATGGGTCCGCTCCTCAACAGGACTTTTGCCACCCTGTCCGAAGGTGAGCGCAAGCGTGTCCAGATTGCCCGTGCCCTGATGACCGATCCCGAGCTGCTGCTCCTCGACGAACCGGCGGCCGGACTGGACCTTGGCGGCCGCGAGGAACTCGTCCACAAGCTGGGAGAGCTGGCACAGGATGAGGACGCACCGGCCATGGTCCTGGTCACCCACCACCTCGAAGAAGTCCCGCCGGGATTCACCCATGCCATGCTGCTGCGCGACGGCGGAGTGGTTGCCGCAGGCCCGATTACGGACGTCCTGACCGCTGAGAACCTCAGCAAGACGTTCGGGCTTGACCTGGACATGAGCGTCAACGCCGGCCGGTACACCGCCGTCGCCCGCCGCTAACAGCGGCAGCGCAGCACCTTGGATCTTCTCAGCAGCATTCTTGTGGCCATCGCCGGCCTCTGGGCCGGCACCATCAATGCCGTGGTGGGTTCCGGCACCCTGGTGACATTCCCCGTCCTGATCGCACTGGGGGTTGCCCCGGTGGTGGCCTCCATGAGCAACGCCATGGGGCTGGTGTTCGGCACTGCGGCTGGCGCCTTCGGCTACCGCCGGGAACTGAAGGGGCGCGGACGCCAGCTGATGCGGCTCCTGCCGGCTTCCCTCCTCGGCGGTATCTCCGGCGCCTACCTCCTCCTGCATTTGCCGGAGGAGGTCTTCCACTACGTTGCCCCCGTCCTGATCGTCCTGGCCCTCCTGATGGTGATGTTCCAGCCCCGGTTGCAGTCATGGGTGCGGTCCCGTGAGGAGAACCCGGAACACGCTGTGCGCGACAAGCGGCACGGCGTCCTGCTGGTGGTGCTCGTCTATCTGGCCGGTGTCTATGGAGGCTACTTCGTGGCTGCCCAGGGGATCCTGCTGGTGGGCATCCTGGGTATCTTCCTCACCGGCACCATCCAGAACGCCAACGCCATGAAGAACATCCTGGTGCTGGGAGTGAACCTCGTGGCCGCCGTGTCCTATGTGCTCTTCGCCTTCGACCGGATCAACTGGCTTGTGGTGCTGCTGATCGCCGTCAGTTCGAGCATCGGCGGACTTCTCGGTGCGAAGGTGGGCCGCCGGCTCTCACCCACGGTGCTGCGCGCAGTGATCCTGGTCCTGGGCCTGGTGGCGCTGGGATTCATGATCGCTAATCTGCTGAAATAATCACCCGGTGACAATCCACTATCTTGAATCCGCCGCGGACCCCCGGGTCTCCGACTACACGCAGCTCACGGACGTGCACCTGCGCAAGCTGCGCGAACCTGCCGAGGGCATGTACATTGCCGAGTCATCCCGGGTGCTGCGGCGTGCCCTGGCAGCAGGACACCAGCCGCGCTCGTTCTTCCTGGCGGAGAAGTGGCTTGAGGACCTCCGGGACGTCCTGGATGCCTACCCGCAGGTTCCGGCGTTCATCGGCAGCGCGGCCCTGTTGGAGGACATCACCGGCTTCCATCTCCACCGCGGCGCCATGGCTGCCATGCAGCGCCCGGCGCCCGTCCCGCTGCCGGGGCTGCTGGCCGGGGCACGCAGGGTGGCCGTCCTGGAGGACATCGTGGACCACACCAATGTGGGCGCCATCTTCCGCTCGGCCGCCGCGTTGAACATTGATGCCGTCCTCGTGTCGCCCCGCTGCGGGGACCCCCTCTACCGGCGGAGCGTCCGGGTGAGCATGGGCACGGTGTTCCAGGTGCCGTGGGCCCGGCTCACCATCTGGCCGGAGGACCTTTACCTGCTCAAGGACCACGGCTTCACCGTAGCGGCGCTGGAGCTCACTGACGACGCACAGGACGTGGATGCCGTCGCCGCCCGGAACCCCGGGAAGCTTGCCCTGGTGCTCGGCACCGAGGGTGCCGGCATGAGCGCCGTGACACTCGCCGCCGTCGACATCGCCGTAAAAATACCCATGCGCAACGGCGTGGATTCCCTGAATGTCGCGGCCGCATCAGCTGTTGCCTTCTGGGAGCTGCGGCCCCGGGACTAGGGCCGGCATGTGGTTCGCGGGCACCCGCGTTCTCCGCTATCATTGATAGCTGGCTGTAGTGCGCCCCCGGGCGACGCTGGCGCCATCCCATTCATACCTGGCAGCTGGCAAAATCCAGTTGTGCGAACAAAGGTCCAATTATGAAGTCTGATATCCACCCGAAGTACGAAGCTGTTGTTTTCAACGACCTGGCTTCCGGCACGAAGTTCCTGACCAAGTCCACCGTTTCCTCCTCGAAGACCATCGAGTGGGAAGACGGCAACACCTACCCGGTCATCGATGTCGAAATCTCCTCCGAGTCCCACCCGTTCTACACGGGCAAGCAGCGCATCATGGACTCCGCAGGCCGCGTCGAGCGCTTCAACGCTCGCTTCAAGGGCTTCGGCGGCAAGAAGTAACATACTTCCGCAAGGTTCTTTTGGGAAAGCCCGCACCGGTTAACGGTGCGGGCTTTCTGCGTCCCGGCAGTCTGTTACGGGCGGCCGGCAATTCTGGGGCAGGATGGAAGGCATGACCGCCACACCTTCTCCAGCACAGCACTCCGCCTCCCGTCGCCACGGTGAATACAAAGTGCCCGGCGGCAAGCTTGTGGTGGTGGACCTGGATGTTGTCGACGGCCGCCTCGCCAACGTCAGCCTCAGCGGCGACTTTTTCCTGGAACCGGACGAGGCCCTCCTGGACATCAACCGGGGGCTCACGGGGCTGCCGGACACCACGACGGCGGCTGAGCTTGCCGCCGTCGTATCCTCTTCGCTGCCGGCCGGCGCCGGCCTGTTCGGCTTCTCCGCGGACGCCGTCGCCGTCGCCGTCCGCCGTGCCCTGGCGAAGGCAACCTCCTGGTCGGACCACCACTGGAACCTCATCTCACCCACCGTCCTGCCCACCGAAATCAACGTGGCACTGGACGAGGTCCTCACCGAGGAGGTCGGCGCGGGCCGCCGCCACCCCACCCTCCGCTTTTGGGATTGGCAGGAGCCGTCCACGGTGATTGGCAGCTTCCAGTCCTACCGCAACGAGGTGGACCCCGGCGGCGTTGCCAAGCACGGCATTAAGGTTGTCCGGCGCATCAGCGGCGGGGGAGCCATGTTCATGGAGGCGGGCAACTGCATCACGTACTCGCTGTACCTGCCGCAGACCCTCGTTGACGGCCTCAGCTTCGCGGACTCCTACCCCTTCCTGGACGCATGGGTCATGGCAGCACTGGAGAAGCTTGGCATCAACGCCTTCTACGTGCCCCTGAACGACATCGCCACGGACCAGGGCAAGATCGGCGGGGCGGCGCAGAAGCGGCTTGCCAACGGCGGCATGCTCCACCACGTCACCATGAGCTACGACATCGACGCCGACAAGATGGTCGAAGTCCTGCGGATCGGCAAGGAAAAGCTCTCGGACAAGGGGACCCGCAGCGCCAAGAAGCGGGTGGACCCGCTCCGGCGCCAGACCGGACTGGCACGCACCGCCATCATCGCCGCCATGACGGAGGTCTTCACTGACCGGTATGGCGCCACACCCTCCCAGCTGACGGAGGGCGAGCTTGCCACCGCACGGGAGCGCGTCGGCAGCAAGTTCGGCACTGCCGAGTGGCTCCACCGCGTCCCCTGAGCCCATCCACTGCGCTGATGCCGGGGTTGGGTGCGCAGGGACCGCGCCTGCGCACCCAACCTGGGTTTAACTGCGCGGGACGGTACGGAGTACGCGCTGTTAGGGTGCCGGTGAATTGACGACGGCGGCCTGCGCCGTGAGTGCGCGCAGCAGGTGGCTGCGCTGCTCCACGATGATGCGCCGCAGGGCGCGGGGAGCGTCCGCGTTGGCGGCCAGCCAATCATCCGAGCGCAGGATGACGGGGTGCGCTGCGGGGTCGTTGCCCTCGGCCAGGTCCTGGGCCAGCGGGTAGAGGCCCCGGACAATCCGGCTGGCGATCTCGATGCTGCGTTCCTCCCACACGCTGCGCAGGCACCCGAAATAGGGCTCCACGTACGGCTCCAGCAGATCCGCGGGCGCCGTCATGAACCCACTGATGGTGGCGCTGAGCAGCTGGTTGGAGAGCTCGTTCCCGTCCACTGCCGCTTTCCACGCTGCCGCCTTGGCCTCCGGGTCCGGGCGGGCGGCGAGGGCTGTGGCATGGCCGGCGCGTCCGGACGCCGTGCTGTCACGGGCGAGTTCGGCGTCCAGTTCTTCAATTGTCGCCTGGCCATTGGCTGCCAGGGCATGCCAGAGCTGCCAGCGCAGCTCGGCATCCACGGCCAGGCCGGCCACTGATGCCGTGCCGTCAAGGAGTCCGCGCAGCCGGGGCAGCATGGCATCATCGTGCCGGCTGGCGCTGGCGAGGGTTCGTGCCCAGGCCAGCTGCTGGTCGGAGCCGGGTGCGGCCCTGTCCAGTTCCGCCGCTGCGGCTGACAGGAACGTGGAGCGCAGGGCATCGCGTTCGCCGGCCGGCGTGTAGCGTTCGACGGCGGTGCCTGCGTTGTCGAGGATGTTCAGCAGGACGCCGATTCCTGATTCGGCCGGACCAAACGCAGCCACGGCTTCGACGTACTGCGCCGCCGGGCTTTCCCCGTCCCGGGCCGAGTTCCAGAGCGCCGTCCAGCAGAGGGCGCGGGCCATGGGGTCCTCGATACGGTCCAGGAACGTACGGACAGTTGCCTCAGACGCGGGGTCCAGCCGCACCTTGGCGTAGGTGAGGTCGTCATCGTTGACCAGCAGGAGCGCGGGCCGGGGCTTGCCGGCGAGCTGGGGGAGTTCCATCCGGGCACCCGCCACGTCCGTTTCGAAGCTGTCGGTGCGCACCAGGGCCCCGCCGCCGTCGAAATTGTAGGAACCAACGCGCAGCCGGTGCGGCCGCAGCTCCTCCCGTCCCGTGACCGGGTCCGCGGCTGCCTGGACGATGACCGCCCTGCCCGGCACGCCGTCATCATCCGCGCCCGGTACAACCTCGCCCGGCACAATCTCCAGGGACAGCGTGGAGATGCCCGAGGTCTGCAGCCACTGCTGCGCCCAGCCGGCCAGGTCCCGTCCGGAGGAGGCACTCAATGCGGCGAGCAGGTCCTCAAGGGTTGTGTTGCCGTACGCGTGCTTGCGGAAGTACTCGCGTGAGCCGCTGATGAACGCCTCGAACCCAACGTAGGCCACCAGCTGCTTCAGCACCGAGGCGCCCTTGGCGTAGGTGATGCCGTCGAAGTTCTGCTTGGCGGCTTCAAGGTCCGGGATGTCCGCCACGATCGGGTGGGTGGTGGGCAGCTGGTCCTGCACGTAGGCCCAGGCCTTGCGCTTATTGGCGAAGTTCACCCACGCGGTGTCCCAGTCCGTGGCACGGTCCACACCCAGGGTGCCCATGTAGTCGGCGAAGGATTCCTTGAGCCACAGGTCATCCCACCACTGCATGGTCACGAGGTCCCCGAACCACATGTGCGCCATCTCGTGCATCAGGGTATTGGCGCGCCCCTGGTACTGGGCGTCCGTTGCACGCGAGGTGAACACGTAGCTCTCGGTGAACGTCACCAGTCCAGGGTTCTCCATGGCACCGAGGTTGTATTCGGGAACGAAGGCCTGGTCGTATTTGCCCCAGGGATAGGGGTAGTCGAAGAGCCGGTTGAAGAAGTCCAGCCCGTTTTTGGTAAGCCGGAACAGATCGGCGGTGTCAAATGCGTCTGCCATCGATGCCCGGCAGTACAGGGCGAGCGGCACGTCCAGGGAGGTGCCGTCGTCGAGCGTTGCCTGCCAGCGGTCCTCCGCCTTGAAGTACGGCCCGGCCAGCACCGTGGTGATGTAGGTGGACATCCGGCCGGTGGTGGCGAAGTCCCACCGGGCGGCGGAGGGATCGCTGCTGAGGAGGGTGCGGGCCGCCTCCCCGCCGTTGGAGGCGACCTGCCAGCCGGCCGGTGCGGTCACATGGAAAGTGAAGGAGGCCTTGAGGTCGGGCTGTTCGAAGTTGGCGAAGACCCGGCGGGCGTCGGCTGGCTCGTACTGCGTGTAGAGGTAGCACTGGCCGTCGGCCGGATCGAAGAAGCGGTGCATTCCTTCGCCGGAACGGCTGTACAGGGCGGTGCCGGTGACAGCCACCTGGTTTTCGGACTGCAGGTTGTCCAGCCTGATCCTGGCGCCGTCCGCCACGTCCTCCACGCGCAGTTCCTCCCCATTGAGGAAAACACTGTGGACCTCGCCGATGAAGTCCAGGAATGTCGATGCCCCCGGCTGCGAGGCCGCGAAGGTGATGATGCTGCGGGTTGGATAGCCCGCCACCTCCGGATCCGCCGCTTCCCGCACGTCCAGGGACACGTCGTAACCGGTGGTGCTGATCAGGGCTGAACGGTGGGCGGCTTCATCGCGCTGCAGATTCTCATGTGACACCCAGCTATCTAATCACGCGGTTATCCGGCGATCAGCAGAGCCGCCGCCAGCCCCAGGAGGGCGATCAGGAACCATGAGGCCAGTGCCGCCAGCAGCGCCCGCCCGCCGGTGTGCAGGAGCGTCCGGATCCGGACGGCTGACCCCAGGCCGAAGAGCGCGGCGCCCAGCAGGATGTCCTGCAGCGCCGCCCCCGCCTCGAGCCAGCCTTCAGCCAGCCAGCCGGTGGAGCGGAGGCCCACCATCGCCACGAAGCCCAGGACGAACAGCGGCACCACCGGCGGCAGTTTCGCGTTGTTGCGGTCCGCGGGGTCCTCCGCCCGCGGCGCGAACCGGTGGTGGGCTCCGGCGAGTGCCGCCACCGGCGCCAGCAGGAGTACCCGCGTGAGTTTAACGACGACGGCGATGCCCAGTGCCGCTGTCCCGGCGGTTTGCGCCGTGGCCACCACCTGGCCCACATCGTGCACTGACGCGCCCGTCCAGGCGCCGAACACGGGCGCGCTGAGCCGGAGGGGATGGACCAGCAGGGGCAGGACGCCGATGGCAAGAGTCCCGCAGAGCGTCACGAGCGCCACCGGCAGGACGGTGTCCACGTGCCGGATCCGGCGGACCGCGGCCATGGCGCCAATGGCGGAGGCACCGCAGATCGAGAAGCCGGTGGCCACCAGCAGCGACGTCACCGGCGGCAGGCGGAACAGCCGGGAGATCAGGTAGGTGCCGCCAAAGCTGGCCGCCACTACGGCGACGATCAGGACCAGTGCCAGCCAGCCCAGGCCCAGCACGTCCATGATGCTGACTTTCAGGCCCAGCAGCACGATCCCGCCGCGCATGAGGTGCTTCCCCGCGAAGTCCAGCCCGGGCCGCGCCCTGCCGGCCGTCCACACCCCGGCCGCGGGAAGGTTGGCGGCCAGGACGCCCAGGACCACTGCCAGCGTCATCGCGGGAAGCGCCGGGACCAGCCGGTGAACCAGGAACGCAGCCGCCAGGGCGGCTGCCGCTGTGGACAGGCCAGGGAGAAGCCTCTCGGGCCGTCCGGGCAGGTCCGGAACGGGGTTGCGGAAGGATCTGCGGACTGGCACTCACCTACTGTGCCGGAAAAGAGGCGCAATGCACGAACCAGGGGACCCCTGCCAACACGCCAGAATGGATGGCAGTAATGAAAACGAAACAAAAAGATGGTTGGCTATTGGACATGTCAGACCTATTCCAGGATTACTCCGTGGCCGCCGGCCGGTCCGGAGCCTACGACGAGATGTTCGCGCCCGGGCAACAGGCCAGGGACTCGTACGGGCAAGTGGCGGACGCCCTCCGCAAACTCTCCCTCGCCGATGTGAGCGCGCGTGCCGACTCGATGGCGCGTACCTTCCTGGACCGCGGTGTGACCTTCGACTTTGCGGGGGAAGAGCGCCCCTTCCCGCTGGACATCGTTCCCCGGGTCATTCCGGCGGGGGAGTGGGACGTGCTGGAGCGCGGCGTGGCCCAGCGTGTCCGGGCGCTGGAGGCCTTCCTCAATGACGTGTACGACAAGATGACCGTCGTGGCCGACGGCGTGATCCCCCGGCAGCTGGTCACCACCAGCGCGCACTTCCACCGGCAGGTCCACGGGTTCGAACCGGCAGGCGGCGTCCGCGTCCACATTTCCGGCATCGACGTTGTCCGCGACGCCGCCGGGACCTTCCGGGTACTTGAGGACAATGTCCGAGTTCCCTCCGGCGTGAGCTACGTCCTTGAGAACCGCCGGGCCATGGCCAAGGGCCTGCCTGAGGCGTTCGGCCAACAGCTCATTCGGCCGGTCGAGGAGTACCCCCGCCGCCTTCTCTCCGCCCTGCGCAAGACCGCACCCTCCGGCGTCGACGATCCCACCGTCGTGGTCCTCACCCCCGGCGTGTTCAACAGCGCCTACTTCGAGCACACCCTGCTCGCGGGCCTCATGGGTGTGGAACTGGTGGAAGGCCGCGACCTCATCTGCCGCGGAAACCGCGTCTACATGCGCACCACGGCCGGCGAACAGCGCGTGGACGTCATTTACAAGCGGATCGACGACGATTTCCTGGATCCGCTGCAGTTCCGCTCCGATTCCATGCTGGGTTGCCCGGGCCTCGTCAACGCCGCCCGGGCAGGCGGCGTCACCATCGCCAACGCCGTGGGCAACGGCGTCGCGGACGACAAACTGGTCTACAGTTACGTCCCTGACCTCATCCGCTACTACCTCAGCGAGGAACCCATCATCGCCAACGTGGACACGTACCGCCTGGAGGAGAAGGAAGCCCGCGAATACACGCTGGACAACCTGGCCGAACTGGTGGTCAAGCCGGTGGACGGCTCCGGCGGCAAGGGCCTGGTCATCGGCCCGGACGCGTCCAGGGATGAACTCGACGCCCTCCGCCAGCGGGTTATCGCCGATCCCCGCGGCTGGATTGCCCAGCCGGTGCTGCAGCTCTCCACCGTCCCCACGCTGAGCGGGGACAAGTTCGGCCCCCGCCACGTGGACCTGCGGCCCTTCGCAGTGAACGACGGCGACAACGTCTGGGTGCTGCCGGGCGGGCTGACTCGCGTGGCGCTGAAGGAGGGCTCGCTGATCGTGAATTCCAGCCAGGGCGGCGGGTCGAAGGACACCTGGGTCCTGGCCGACTCTCCGCAGGTGCCGGTGGAAACCGTGCCCCGGCCGTCCATCTCTGTCCGTGAGCGCGTCTCGGTATGGCCGGTCGAAAGCAACTGGCGGGACCGCCAGTCGGAGCAGCAGCAGTGAGCCGGGCCGTGACCTGGCAGTTTCCTTTTCCAGTTTCGGGCCCGCAGGAGGTAGCCGCGAATGCTTAGCCGTATTGCCGAGTCCCTATTCTGGATCGGCCGTTATGTGGAGCGTGCGGACGGCACCGCCCGCATCCTTGACGTCCACCTTGAGCGGCTCAACCACCTGCCCATGGACGAGCGCAAGAGCGTGGCCCAGGAACTCCTCGCGGTCATGGGCGCACGCCCGCAGAGCGAGGACTTCGGCCTGCCCGAGCTTCTCCACGCACTGGCCTATGACAAGACCAGCGCCACCTCCATTGCCGGGTCCTTGGGCGCTGCCCGGGAGAACGCCCGGCGCGCCCGGGAAACTGTCTCCTCAGGCCTGTGGGAAAGCCTCAACACCACCTATTACGGGCTGAGCCAGCACCGCAAGGACGTGGTTGGCACCTACCGGTTCTGCAACTGGACCCTGGAACGGACCGCCATGGTCAGCGGCCTTGCGGACACCACCGTCAGCCACGACGAAAGCTGGCTCTTCCTGGTGCTGGGCCGGTCCCTCGAACGCGCGGACATGACCGCCCGCATGCTCTCCACCCGGGACGTGCTCTCCGCCGGGATGTCCTGGGTCAACATGCTCCGCTGCGCCGGGGCGTACGAGTCCTTCCTGCGTACCCGCCGTGCAGCCTTCGGCGACCAGCACGCCGCCGAGTTCCTGCTGTTGGACCGGCTCTTCCCGCGCTCCATCGTCTACGCACTGCGCGACGCCGACGAGTGCCTGGCCAAGTTGGATCCCTCCGCCCAGCGGGTGGGGTTCATCAACGACGCGCGGCGGATCGTGGGCCAGGCCCGGACGTTCCTTGAGTTCCACCGGACGGATGACCTGATGTCCGAGCTCCCGGAGCACATGGAGCGCGTGCAGAAAGCCGTAGCGCAGGCGTCGGACGCCATTTCCCGTAAGTACTTCAATCAGGCGGATGAACTGGCCTGGGTGGGAGAAGTTTCATGACCCGGCTGAGCATCGTCCATAAGACGGCCTACAAGTACAACAAGCGGGTTACCCTGTCCTACAACGAGGCACGGATGACCCCGCTCACCGATTCCCAGCAGGTGGTGCTGGAATCGGTGGTCAAGGTGTCGCCGTCGCAGGCCGCCGTCAGCACCTACCGCGACTACTGGGGCACCAGGGTCACGGCGTTCGACATGCAGATGCCGCACGAACACCTTGAAGTGGTCTCCAACATCACGGTTGAAGTCCACCGGGCCGAGAAGATCCCGGCCGAGGCGGACATTGCCGGCTGGGATGTCCTTGCTTCACCGGAAACGCTCAACACGTTCAGCGACTGGCTGCCGCAGTCCAGGCTGAGCGGTCCGGGGGACGAAGTCCTGGGCATCATTCCCGGCGTGGTGGCCGGGAAAAACCCGCACGAGGCCGCCATGGCCGTGTTTGAGTGGATGCGCGGCGAGATGACCTACATGTCCGGTTCGACGGCGGTGACCACCAACGCGGAAGAGGCATGGGGCCAGCGCCAGGGTGTTTGCCAGGACCTGGCGCACCTGGCGATTGGTGCACTGCGCAGCTGCGGGATCCCGGCACGGTACGTGTCCGGCTACCTGCACCCGCGGTCCAGTGCCGGGATCGGCGAGACAGTGGCGGGGCAGTCACACGCCTGGCTGGAATTCTGGGACGGTGACTGGCGCAGCTGGGACCCCACCAACCACAAGCCCGCCGGCGACTTCCACGTCACGGTGGCCCGGGGGCGGGATTACCGTGACGTGCCGCCACTGAAGGGCATCCTGTCCGGCGGCGGCGGCTCGGCGCTGAGCGTCAGCGTGGAGATCACGCAGCTCGCCTGACCAGCGAGCCTGCCGAGCCGCGCTCTTGCTGAGGGCGGCCGAAGTTTGAAGCGCCGGTCAACCAGGCCCTTCACCGACTTTTCCGCGTCCAACCGGGCAGCAAATTCGCCGGGCGCTACACGGACCTGACGTTACGGCCCTGTGTGAAGGACGGACCCGCCCAGGGTTTCCTGGATGAGGTTCGGGTCCTCACTTACCACGGTCCAGTTTTTGCCGACGTTGACGGCACGTTGCCCAGCCGGCTTCCAAAGATCCAGCTGCGACTCCAAGTGCACGTCGTCGGTGTAGATCGCAAGGTAGGTGAACTCACTGCAGCTTCCGGAGGAGGCAGAGAATTTGGAAGGGGGCGTGTCCAGCATCAGCTCCTGGCATACCAGGCCTGCAGATTCCACGGCTTGCTTCAAGTCACCTATCGACTCAAACGTTCCGCCATCCTCCGGCGGCGTGGCGTCGGAAGTAGAGCAAGACGCTAAGAAGAGAGCAAGGAAAGCTGTGGCAGTGCCCATTGCGAGTCGGTTCATATCTGGTCCCCATTTCAGAAGTCGTCCCGTCGTCCCAGCCTACGATGATCCGCGCGCGCCGCGCGTTCAGGGCATCCTCGCGTACGCGCCCAGACCGATTAACGGTGCACCCGGTACCGCAGGTAGAGCATCCGGTTGCCCTGAATCACCACGTCAGGATCACGGCGGGGGCAGTGCGGCGGTGCTACTCCTGGGCAGTCCTAATGGCGCCGCTGAGCTGGGTCCACCAGGTCATGGGCTCAGTCACCCTGAAGCGGCGGCCGGTGATGGTGTCCGGGGTGATGCGCACGAACACATCCTTCTTGCCGGCCTGCCACGGGAAAAGGAAGAGTTGCGTGGTGTCCAGGACCTGTTCCGTTCCGGTGACGACGGCGGCCGTCCCCTTTACCACCACGCTCCAGGCCAGGCCGGTGTCAGGATCCACTCCGTCGGCTTCCACGGCCACCGCAGCGTCCTCAGAGGCTCCGGAGAGCTTGGTTCCTTCACTCGTGCGGAACACCAGGGTGCCGCCGTCCACCGTGTAGTTGATGGGGAAAATATCCGGCCTGCCTGAGACCAGGACGGCCAGCCTGCCGACGGACACGTTCCGGAGCATGGCCCAGCACTCGTGGTGTTCAAGATTCTGCACTTCAGATATCGGTTCGCCGCTCATGCCGCGAGCTTACCCTCACCAGGGGCTGGGTTTGTAGTCCTTCAAGAACACCCCGTACTGGTCCTCCCCGTTCTCGCCCATGACGATGGGATCGTAGACGCGGGCGGCGCCGTCCACAAGGTCCAGGGGCGCGTGGAAGCCTTCCTCCATGAGCCTGACCTTGGTGAAGTGCGGACGCTCATCGGTGATCCAGCCCGTGTCCACCGCGGTCATCAGGATGCCGTCGCTGTCCAGCATCTCCTGGGCGCTGGTGCGCGTCATCATGTTGAGCGCTGCCTTGGCCATGTTGGTGTGCGGGTGGCCGGGGCCCTTATAGGCGCGGGAGAACTGGCCTTCCATGGCGGAGACGTTCACGATGTACTTGCGCCGGGCTGTGGAACGCTTCATGGCGCCGCGCAGCCGGCTCACCAGCAGGAAGGGCGCCGTCACGTTGCAAAGCTGCACCTCAAGCATTTCCAGCGGATCCACCTCGTCCACCACCTGGGTCCAGCTGTTAATGGTGGCCAGGTCCGGAACCAGGCCACCGGCGTCGATAGCCGTTCCGGAGGCGATCCGCTCCAGTGATGCGGAACCGGTGGACAGCGCCAGGGACGTGATGGCGTCTCCGGCCAGGACCGGGTGTTCGGTGACGCTGCTGGCCAGCGCCAGGGGGTGCTTATCATGGGCGTGGCCGAACGTCACCAATTCGGGGCCGCCGTTTGCCTGCTCCAGCGCTGCCGGCAGGGGCTCGTCCTCGGCATCCACCAACGGCTTGTAGGCATTGCCGGACCGGCGGACGGTCTGGGCCGCGTTGTTGATGATGATGTCCAGCGGGCCCGACTCATTGAGGGAGTCCGTTAGGGCCATCACCTGGGCGGGATCGCGCAGGTCGATGCCCACAATCCGGAGCCGGTGCAGCCACTCTCCGCTGTCCTCCATCGCGGCGAACCGGCGGGCGGCATCTTTGGGGAACCGCGTGGTGATGGTGGTGTGGGCACCGTCGCGCAGCAGCCGAAGCGCGATGTACATCCCGATTTTGGCCCGCCCGCCGGTGAGTAGGGCTCGGCGGCCGGTGAGGTCGGTCCGGGCGTCCCGCTTGCTGTGGCTGAAGGCCGCGCACTCCGGGCACAGCTGGTGGTAAAAGGCATCCACCTGCGTGTAGTGCTGCTTGCAGATGTAGCACGGGCGCGACCGGATGAGGTGTCCTGCGACTTTGCCGGTGGCCGAGGTGGCCAGCTTGTTTCCGCGGGTCTCGTCGTCGATCCGGTCGGGAGCGGCGGTAGCGGTCTGTGCCAGCACGGCTCGGTCTGCCTCGGAGATCAGGTCACGTTTGGTGACCCGCCGGTGCCTCTTGACGGCCTTGAACATCTTCCCTGTGGCGCGCCGCACTGAGATGTAGTCCGGGTGCTCCTCGTCATAGGCGTGGATGGTGTTCAGGACCTTGAGGCAGGCCTGGATTTCCTCAGGGGTCAGATCGGGGGAGCTCATTGTACCGATTTTACAGCCTGGGACACTGCCGGCCGCACCTGTGGAGGCGGGCCGGCCCTCGGGTGAGGCGCTAGATCCTGGCCCCCGGCGCAGCGTCGGCAGCAGCAGCCGCAGCGTGCGTCTCGGCCACCCTGTCTACGGATTCCTGCAGATCGGGGTACTGGCCCGCCGCCGCCTTGACCGCGTTGGGGACAAGGTGGAGGTTCCGGGCAGCAAGCTGGCGCTCCTCGTCAGTGGGTTCGGGAACGGTCTGCCCCTTGGCAAGGACCGTAATGCCGGACTCTGTGACCTTGAAGCCGCGGGCACGGTCCAGCTCAGCGTCCAGCCCGATCGCCGCCCCTGCGGGCACCTTGACGTTCTTGTCGATGATAGCCCGGTTGACAACGGCGCCCGCGCCGATCTGCACCTTGTCCATCAGGACGGAATCGATAACCCGGCTGCTGGTGGCCACGTAGACGTCGTTGGACAGGACCGAGCCCTCCACGATGCCGCCGGAAATCACCACGCCGCTGGAGACAATCGAATCCAGCGCGGTGCCCACCGTGTTGTTCTGGCCGCGCACGAATTTCGCCGGCGGGGAGATGCTCTGCCTCGTGTAAATGGGCCACTCGGAGTTGTAGAGATTGAAGACCGGCAGCGGGGAAATCAGGTCCATGTGGGCGTCGTAGAAAGAGTCGATGGTGCCCACATCCCGCCAGTAGGTGCGGTCACGCTCGGTGGAGCCGGGAATGTCGTTGAGGGTGAAGTCGTAAACATCGGCTTCGCCCTGGTTGACGAAGTAGGGGATGATGTCCCCGCCCATGTCGTGCTTGGTGTCCAGCCGCTCGGCGTCGACATGGAGGGCGGCCACCAAAGCGTCGGCGTCAAAGACGTAGTTGCCCATGGAGGCCAGGAACTGCGAGGGATCGGCAGCGAGGCCCGGAGTGCTGGAGGGCTTTTCCACGAACGCCGAAATCTTCTGCGGGTTGTCCTGGTCCACCTCGATCACGCCGAACTGGTCCGCCATGTGCAGGGGCTGCCGGACGGCGGCAACCGTTGCCTTGGCGCCGCTGTTGACGTGCTGCTCCACCATCTGCGCGAAGTCCATGCGGTAGACGTGATCGGCGCCGACCACCACCACGATGTCCGGGTTGGCGTCATGGATCAGGTTCAGGGACTGGTAGATGGCGTTGGCGCTGCCCAGGAACCAGCTCTTGCCCACACGCTGCTGCGCGGGCACCGAGGCGACGTAGTTGCCCAGCTGGGTGGACATGCGCCAGGTCTCCGAGATGTGGCGGTCAAGGCTGTGTGACTTGTACTGCGTCAGCACAACAATCTGCAGATAGCGCGAATTCACCAAGTTGGACAGCGCGAAGTCGATCAGGCGGTAGCTCCCGGCGAAGGGAACAGCAGGTTTGGCCCGGTCTGCCGTCAATGGCATCAGTCTGTTTCCCTCGCCACCCGCGAGGACAATGGCCAGGACTTTTTTGTTCAACGGCATGATGGTCGCTCCTGTACGCCTTCGTAACTCCCCAAGACAGTCCGGTACGCCCGGACTGTCTTCACACTAGAACAGTTAAGCGGGAAGGACTACCTTGGGTCTTGTGCGAATAGACATTGTGACCAAAGAGTTCCCGCCGGAGATCTACGGTGGCGCCGGAGTCCACGTGGCCGAATTGAGCAGGGTGCTTAGTAAGCATGTTGACCTGCAGGTTCGTGCTTTTGGGGCTCCCCGCGACACCGACTATCATGGCGCCACCGTAACGTCCTACCAGGTGCCGGATGACCTTGGCGGAGCCAACGCCGCGGTTCAGACCCTCGGTGTGGACCTGCGGATTGTCCCGGACGTGGAAGGCGCGGACGTGGTCCATTCGCACACGTGGTATGCCAACATGGCGGGGCACCTTGCCTCCCTGCTGCACGGTATCCCGCATGTCCTGAGCGCCCACAGCCTGGAGCCGCTGCGGCCCTGGAAGGCGGAGCAGCTCGGCGGCGGGTATGCGCTCTCGTCCTGGGTGGAGAAGACGGCGTACGAGGCAGCGGCAGCCATTATCGCGGTTTCGGAGGGCATGCGCCAGGACATCCTGCGCAGCTACCCGGACGTCGATCCGGAAAAGGTCCGGGTGGTCCACAACGGCATCGACGTCGAGCTGTGGCAACGTGACGAAAATGACGACGCCGTCCGCGCGCTGGGCATTGACCCCGCCAAGCCCAGCGTGGTCTTTGTGGGCAGGAACACGCGCCAGAAGGGCGTGCCCTACCTCCTCCGCGCGGCGGCAAAGCTGCCTGCCGATGTTCAACTGGTCCTGTGCCTGGGCGCCGCGGACACTCCCGAACTTGCCGCCGAAACGGCACGGCTTATTGAGGAGCTGCAAAGCCAGCGGACCGGCGTGGTGCTCATTGAGCGGATGCTGCCGCGCCACGAGCTCATCCAGGTGCTCAGCCACGCGACCGCCTTTGCCTGCCCCTCCATCTACGAGCCGCTCGGCATCGTCAACCTGGAGGCCATGGCGTGCGGCGCAGCGGTGGTTGCCAGCGCCACCGGCGGAATTCCGGAGGTGGTGGAGCATGGCCAGACGGGCCTCCTGGTCGACCTCGAGCAGGTCACCGACGGCACCGGAACGCCGCTCGATCCGGAGAAGTTCGTGACCGAATTCGCGGCAGCCCTCACCGAGGTGGTCTCCGACCCGGAGCGCGCCCGCGCCATGGGCCAGGCTGGCCGGCTGCGTGCCGAGAAGCACTTCTCCTGGGAATCCATCACCGAAACCACCCTCGAGGTGTACCGCTCCGTGCTTCCTGCCCGCAGCTAGTAATTCTTCGCAAATATCGACGACGGCGCCGCTTCCCTCGCGGGGGGAGCGGCGCCGTCGTTGTTCATGAGGCCAGCGGACGGTCAGTTGCGCTTGGCCGCGGCCGTCCTGGCCAGCTGTACCTTCTCGTCCACGGGGGCCTGGCCGCTGGCCCTCTGGCTGCGGAAGTAGGCCCGTGCCTCGTCCTGCCGTTCCTTCTCGGCGCCTGTGGCCACGGCGGCGCGCACATGGTCATCGCCGTAACCGAACGCTTCCACGAGGTCCAGGGCGTGCGGCCGGATCTTCACCAGCAGCCTGTTGATGTATTCGCCCACCGTCCGGCCACGCTGCATGGAGAGGCGCCCGTTCATGAGGTACCAGGAGAGGTTCTTCTCGATCAGCGACAGGCCGAAGAGGTCCCGCAGCCAGGTCAGGACCAGCTTGGTTCCGGGATCTTCCATTTCGCGGAGCGCGTCCGTGAAGGCCTCCCATTGCAGGAGCTCGGCGTGCGCTTGGGCGGCGTCGATGAGTTCGTTCTGGTGCCGGTTGAACAGCGCGGCGCCCTTCTCCTGGGAGAGCCTGTTGCTGCCCCGGAGCGAGCCCGCTGCCTCTGCCACCATGGTCTGCACCCGGTCAGTGAGCAGCGCACGCTGGCCTTCCTCGTCGCGCAGGGCGATGGCAGCCCGCTGCACGGAACCGGTGTCGGCCATGAACTGGGCAACCTGGCGCAAACCGGTCCGATGGATTGCGGCGCCGGTGGCCTGCCCCACCACGTAACGGGCCAGGACACCGAAGTCCACGTTCCGGAATTCCTTGGCGTAGTCAGCCAGAAGGCGCTTGGCCACCAGTTGCAGCAGCACCGTGTTGTCACCTTCGAACGTGGCGTAGACGTCCAGGTCTGCCCGCAATGAGGCGAAGCGGTTTTCGATCAGGAAGCCGGCGCCTCCGCAGGCTTCCCGGCATTCCTGCAGGGTGTCCAGCGCATGCCAGGTGCTCAGGGCCTTCAGTGCGGCAGCCAGGGTTTCCAGGTCCTGGCGGTCCTCGTCCGTGTCGTGGGCGCCTGAGAAGACGTCGTCGAACTTCTCGAGCAGCTGCTCGTGGGCGAACCCGGCGGCGTAGGTGGTTGCGAGGCGCGTGAACAGGCGCCGCTGGTGCCGCTGGTAGTCGAGAAGGACTTCCTCATCGGTATGTGAGGAGGCGTTGAACTGGCGGCGTTCAGTGGCGTATCCGATGGCCGCCTTGAGAGCCACTTTGGATGCCGCCACCGCAGCGCCGTCCAGCGATACCCGTCCCTGGACCAGTGTGCCGAGCATGGTGAAGAACCGGCGGCCGGGGCTGGCAATGGGCGACGAATAGGTTCCGTCAGGAGCAACGTCACCGTAGCGGTTGAGAAGGTTGGTCCGGGGGATCCGGACGTTGGTGAAGTGCAGCCGGCCGTTGTCGATCCCATTGAGACCGCCCTTGATGCCATCGTCCTCACCCCCGATTCCTGGCAGGAACTCCCTGGTCTCCGGATTCCGAAGGTCCACGTAGAAGGCATGGACGCCATGGTTCACTCCGCGGGTGACAAGCTGGGCGAACACCACGGCGCCCAGTCCGTCGGTGGCTGCATTGCCGATGTAATCCTTCCAGGCGGCGCGGAAGGGAGTGTGCACCACGAATTCCTCCGTGGACGGGTCATAGGTGGCGGTGGTCGCAATGCTGGCCACGTCCGAGCCGTGTCCCGTTTCGGTCATGGCGAAGCAGCCGGGAATGTCCAGGTTCATGATGCCGGGAAGCCAGGTGGCATGGTGTTCGGCAGTGCCGAGGTGCATGACTGCAGAGCCGAAAAGACCCCACTGCACCCCGGCCTTGATCTGCAGCGAAGGATCGGCCACCACTAGTTCCTCGAAGCCGGCGATGTTGCCGCCGTGGTCGTCAGAACCGCCCAGCGCTGCCGGGAAAGCGCGGTGGACCGCTTCATTCTCCACCAGGTACCGCAGCTGTCCGAACACCCTTTTCCTGTGCTCGGTGTGGGTCAGGCCCTCGATCTTGTGGAGCTCGGGGCGGGCGGCAAGCTCCCGGGCCTGGAGCCGGACATCTGCCCACTTGCCCAGCAGTTGCCGGCCAAGTGCTTCCACGTCGACGGCGGGCTGGGCCCGGGAAGGCCCCGGTGCCGGTTTGGCAGCGGCGGGGCGCTGCCCCTTGCCGGCGGGACGGTCCACTACTTCAGTCATGTCAATGTCCTTCGTTGGTGCTGACAGTGCTTTGTGGTTTCAGGTGGTTGGTTACGTTGGCTGCGGGTGACGTTTGTTGTCCGGCGGGCAGTGCAGGGTCATCCCCGTGCAGTCGGCGAGAGTTCGGGGGCAATGCCTACGCAGAGCCATGCTGTGATCTGCCGTGCCATGGCCTCCTGGCCGGGCTTGCCAGGGGAGTCCGGAGTGCTGAGCCATTGTTCCCCGGCGTTCCTCACCAGTCCGATCGCCGCCTTGGGCCAGTAGCCGATGACCGCCTGCTTGCCGTCGCCCAGGTGCGACCTCATGGGGGTGGCAATCATGTCGGCCACGGCGTCAAAGAAGTGTCCGAGTGCCCCGGACACTGCGCCCGAGGAACCCTCCGGGTCCCCGCTGCCGTACCGGGTGACGAACGTGTAGACGTTCGGGCTGGTGTCCGCCATCTGGAGGTAGGCGGAGACCATGGCCAGAAGACCTTCGCGCGGAGTGTCCGCGTTCTGGGCGGCTTCCTGGATCCGGCGCTGCATCTGGCTCAGGACAACTTCGCCGACAGCCTGCTGGAGGCCGGCTTTGTCGCCGAAATAGCGGTAGAAGACGGACTTCGAGGTGCCGGCTGCCGCAGCGATCTCTTCCATGGAAGCGTCGCTGCCCAGCACGTGCACTGCCCTCCGGGCGGACTTGATCAGCTCCCTGCGGCGTTCCTCCCGGTGGCTCTGCCAGCGCGAAGAGCGCCCGTCCGGGCTGCCGGGTGCAGACGGCAGGGCTGGGCCGCTTTCGTGGTTGTTCACGATACTCAGCGTATCAGGTACGCTGGGTATCGGTAACCGCACGTGACCCGAGGAGATATCCATGTCCATTGACGGACAGTCCACCGCTGGACCCGAAGAAGCAGGCAGCCTGACTGCAGGAATCCCTGGCCTGCGCAGGGCAGTGATCGTCGGAGGGAACCGGATTCCGTTTGCCCGCGCCGGCGGCGCCTACGCAAAGTCGGCCAACCTGGACATGCTGACCGCGGCTCTGGACGGGCTCATCGCCCGGTTCGGCCTGCAGGACGAGCGCATCGGGGAAGTGGCTGCCGGTGCGGTCCTCAAGCACTCCAGGGACTTCAATCTCACCCGCGAAGCCGTGCTGGGCTCCGCGCTCTCCGCCGAGACTCCTGCGTACGACCTGCAGCAGGCCTGTGCCACCGGTCTGGAGACCGTGGTGGGCCTGGCGAACAAGATCAAGCTGGGACAGATCGACTCAGCAGTGGCCGGCGGTGTGGATTCCGCCTCGGATGCTCCCGTGGTGGTCAGCGAGGGGCTTCGCGAAGTGATCCTGGACCTTAGCCGGGCAAAGACGCTGCCGCAGCGGTTGCAGATCCTCAGCCGGCTGCGGCCCAAGGACCTGGCTCCTTTGGCTCCCGGGACGGCCGAGCCCCGAACCGGCCTGTCCATGGGGGAGCACCAGGCCCTCACGACCGCACAGTGGAAGATTTCGCGCGAGGCCCAGGATGAGCTGGCCTACAACAGCCACCGAAACCTCGCCGCCGCCTACGACTCCGGTTTTTTCGATGACCTCCTCACGCCGTACCGGGGTCTTTCACGCGACGGCAACCTCCGCGCCGATACGTCGCTCGAAAAGCTCGCCACCCTGAAACCGGTCTTCGGCAAGAACCTCGGTGCCGACGCCACCATGACGGCCGGCAACTCCACGCCGCTGACGGACGGGGCCTCAACGGTCCTGTTGGCCTCCGAGGCTTGGGCGGACGCCCACGACCTGCCCAAGCTCGCGGCCGTGGTGGATGCCGAGGCTGCCGCCGTCGACTTTGTCCACGGTAAGGACGGCCTGCTGATGGCCCCCGTGTTCGCCGTGCCCAGGCTGCTGGCCCGGCAAGGCCTCACGCTTGCGGACATCGACTTCTTCGAAATCCACGAAGCCTTTGCCGCCACGGTCCTCAGCACCCTGGCGGCCTGGGAAGACGAGGAATTCTGCCGGACCCGCCTTGGCCTGGAGGGCGCCTTTGGCAGCGTTGACCGTTCTCGCCTGAACGTCAACGGCTCGTCCTTGGCCGCTGGCCATCCTTTCGCCGCCACTGGCGGCCGGATTGTGGCCTCTCTGGCCAAGCAGCTCCACGCCAAAGGCAGCGCCACCGGCCGGCCCGCACGCGGCCTGGTCTCTGTCTGCGCCGCCGGCGGCCAGGGCGTCGTCGCAATTCTCGAATCGCTGTAGGGGACACAGATGACAGACAAGTACGCACAACTGGTACACCACGGCGTTGGCAGGAACGTGGCCAAAAAACTCGGACTGCCCCAGCCCGCGGTTCTTCGCAGGTACCAGCCGGGGCAACCCTTGATCACCGGCCCCGTCCTGGTGCAGGGAAATACCGTAGAAGCCGACAACCTCGCCGCCGAACTGCTCTCCTGGGACCTCGATGTCAGGCGGCACGCGGTACCCCGCGAAAAACTGGGTGCCATCATCCTGGCACTGGACGAAGTGGCCAGCCCCGGGGATCTCGAAAAGCCAATCCTCACGGCGGCTGCCTCACTGCGGGACCTCGCCCCCGGCGGCCGGGTTGTCACGGTGTCCCGGCCGGCGGCGGAGGCAGATTCTCCCGCCGCTGCCGCTGCCCGGCAGGGAATTGATGGGTTCCTGCGCTCGTTGGCCAAGGAACTGCGCGGCGGCGCCACCGGCAACGGCATCGTTCTCCGGGAAGGTGTCCAGGCGACAAGCGCAAGCTCCCTGGGCGCCCTCCGGTTCTTCCTCTCGGGCCGTTCCGCCTTCGTGGACGGGCAGTTCATCACGGTGTCCAGCACCTCCGGAGGCCCCGCCCGCGACTTCGACCAGCCGCTGGACGGCAAGATAGCCGTTGTGACCGGCGCGGCCCGCGGCATCGGAGCAGCCATTGCACGCACCCTGCACCGTGACGGCGCCACGCTCATCCTTGTCGACGTTCCGGCCGCTGGTGACCAGCTGGCAACCGTGGCGAACGAGGTCCGGGGGACAGCGCTGCAGCTGGACATCAGCAGGGACGACGCCGGGCCGCGGATCATCGAGCACGCGGCACAGCGCCACGGACGCCTGGACATCATGGTCCACAACGCAGGGATCACCCGGGACAAGCTGCTGGCCAACATGGACCACTCGAAGTGGAACTCGGTGATCAGCATCAACATCACCGCGCAGCTCCGGATCAACGAAGCGCTGCTCGCGTCTGAACACTTCCGGGAATCCCCGCGTATTGTGTCTGTTGCTTCCACCAGTGGCATCGCCGGCAACAGGGGGCAGACTAACTACGCGGCGTCCAAGGCAGGGGTAATGGGAATGGTCAGGGCCAGCGCTCCGCTCCTGGCATCGCACGGGGGCAGCATCAATGCGGTGGCTCCGGGCTTCATTGAAACCGAGATGACGGCACGTATCCCCTTCGCTGTCAGGGAGATCGGGCGACGGCTGAATTCGCTGCAGCAGGGCGGCCAGCCAACGGATGTTGCGGAAACCATCGCATTCCTGGCCAGCGACGCCGCCGCGGGCATCAACGGGGAGGTCCTGCGGGTATGCGGGCAGAACATGGTGGGGGCATGACCTCCGCCCGGCCGGTCATTCTGGGGGAGATGCCGTCGCTGTCCAAGCTGTACGTCAATGCAGCAGCACAGGCCGCGCGCCGCCGGCTGTTGGGCACCCATGACGGAACGGCACTGCCGGGTGAAAGCCATGAAGTGCGGGGGGTCGCCGTTGATGTTGCCACGCTCACCGCATACCAGCACCTTATCGGCGAAACAGCCAGCGACGTGCTGCCCGCCGGGTTCATCCATGCCCTCGCCTTTCCCTTGGCCATGAGCGTGATGAACAGGGACGACTTTCCCTTGCCGTTGCTCGGTATGATCCACCTTCGCAACAGCGTGGAGCAGCGGATTCCCGTGTTCTTCACGGACGCCCTGGACATCACTGCCAGGGTGGAGAACCTTCGGGGTCACCGTGCAGGCACGCAGGTGGACGTTATCGCCGAGGTCCGCCGGGCTGGAACAGCTGAAATCTGCTGGCTGGGAATCTCCACGTATCTTGCCAAGGGAGTCTTCCTCCCTGGCATCGACAAACCGTCCCCGGCTCCCGACCGGGCCGAATTCAAGGTGCCAGATCCCACGGCGCTCTGGCACCTCGGTGTGGATACCGGCCGTGCTTACGCGGCAGTATCCGGCGACTTCAATCCCATTCACTTGAGCGTTCTCTCCGCCAAGGCATTGGGGATGCGGCGGTCCATAGCGCACGGCATGTACCTAGCCTCGAGGGCGCTCGCCGATGTGGGCCCGTCCCGTGGGGATTCCTTCGCCTGGGAGGTGGACTTCGACGCCCCGGTGTTTCTTCCCTGCAGGGTTGCGTTGGAGATCACAACGGTGGAGGGTTCTGCCGGAGCGTGGTGCCGGTCCGACTTCGTGGCCTGGAACCCCCGCTCAGGCCGGCGCCATTTCCACGGTTCAGTGAGCGCCCTGTAGCTTTACTCAGCTAGCTGTCCGGACAGCCCGCAGGATCCGGTGGAGGCTCAGGAGGACCGATTCGGACGCCGGGACCATTCCCTGATCCGGCTGCCTCCCGGCGGTGGAAGCGATGCACGCTTCCACCGCGGTCTTTGCCGCCCCGAGCTTCTCCTCCTGCCTGACCGGGTCATCCTCGCTGAACGAACGCAGAAGATCACCGGTTGACTTCAGGGCATCAGCCAGCGGCTCGTTATCCTGCAGCGGAACCCCGTACGGCACGTCGCTCTCATAGATGACATCCGAGAGCACGTCCGTTATGTCCTGGATGTGGAAGGTCACCCGCTCCAGTTCGCGCAGGTTGCGGTAGTCGAGGTCAACGTCGCGGGGGTGGAGCTTGCGCCGCGGGTTTGCCCTGCGGCTGGCGTCCGCTTCCTTGACGAGATGCCGGACGGAGCGTGCGGCGGCTGAAAGCTCGTCTGAACGGCGCGACCAGTCCTCGTGCTTGGGCGGCCACTCTTCCAGAAGCGCCTTGCCCATGTCCGTGAGCTGTTTGCCGAGCGCGATGCGCAAATCGTCCAGGCTGGCTGCCGCGGCATTGAAGTGCAGCGGCGGAAAGATCAGGAAATTGACGCCGATACCCACGGCGACCCCGACACCCATCTGCAGGAGGTAGCCGAACGAAAAATCGTCCGGATTACTGCCGCCGACCAGCAGGACCAGCAGCGCCGCCGTCGGAATCCAGTCACTACCCTTGCCAATTCCCGGAAGGCCGCCCAGCAGCACGCCGATGCCCATAATCAGTGACACGGCAAGGGGCGACGGATCGGTCACGTTGACCAGCACGAACGCAAGGCCGATGCCCATGGCGAGTCCGGCAAGGGCCTGCATGCCCTGCTTAACCGAGCCGGCAACGTTGTGGTACATGGCCACCAGCGCGCCCAGCGGTGCGTAGTAGGGATAGTTGGCAGCCGCGCCCGGCATCAGCGGAGCGATAAGGAAGGCCACTCCGGCAGCAACTGCTGCTTTCGCCGCCAGTTGGAGCCGTTGCGTTGCAAAGGCCGCAGACAGCCCCGATACCGCCTGGTTGAGGAAAAGGGTCCCCTTGGCCCAGCGGGCATCTGGGCGTACTTGAGGCTTGGTCATCAGCACAACGTTACGGGCGACTTACGGTTGCGGACAAAGCTGCTGGTCAGGCGTCCGCGGCGGCATGGGAGCAGGACAGTTCAGGACAAATCCGCCGCCGAGCGGCGTACTTCAGCGGCCAGGCGGTGTGCACGGCCCGGTGTCCGGCCATCCTCCTGCCGCTGCGGGATGTAGCCGAAGCCCAGGCCGTAGACCGGGTCCGCGAACCCGAGGGCGGCGTTGGCCCCCTCATGTCCGAACGCGCGGTGGCTGCCGAAGTTCCGCGACGGGTGCGGTTTCATGAAGACGACGGCGAACGCGTTGTCCAGGCCGGAGGAACGGTCAAGGCCCCACACCTGTTCCCGGGACATGAGGCCAACGGTGGCAGTGTTGAGGAACGGTGCCCCTCCGTTGGTGCCCGTGGTTGCCGCGGCGTAGAGGCGGGCCAGGCCCTCGGCGCTTCCCACCCCTCCGGCCGCTGACATTCCTGCGGCCCGGACCGCGCGGATGTTGGGGAGTTCCATGATGGTGCTCACGGAGGCGTTGCTGTTCAGGCCTTCAAGGCTGAGTGGATCCATCCAGGGTTGCTCCGGATCGGCCGAAAAGAGGACGTTCCGGTAGCGGGATTCCTGTTCCTCCGGCAGCCCGAGGAAAAAGTCGACACCGAACGGACGCCGGATCCTCCGTTCATACGCCTCCTGCAGCGTTTCTCCGGCAGCGCGGCGGCACAGTTCCTCCATGATGATCCCGATGGTGAGCGCGTGGTAGCCGAACTGCCTGCCGGGCTCCCAGGCCGGGGCTGCTGCGGCGAGCCGGGCAGCGGCGGCAGGAGTGGTGAACTCTTCCAGTGGGAAGCCGCCTTCAACGCCCATCAGCCCGGCCTGGTGGGACAAGGCCTGCCGGACAAGGAGCCGGTCTTTTCCGTGCACCCCGAATTCCGGCCAGTAGTTCGCGACCGTTTGGTCCAGATCCAGCAGTCCGTCCTGCACCAGCAGTCCGATCACCATGGCGGCCACGCCCTTGGAACAGGAATACGCCCCTGTCACGGAGTCCGGAGCCACGTCGGGACCGCCGGACAGGCCCACTACCTGGACTCCGTCCTGGTAGGCGGCGAGCTGTGCGCTGTACTGCGGGTCCTCGCCAAGGAAGGAGTCGAACAGTTCCAGGACGCCGCCATATCCGGGCGCCACAAAGCCGTGTGATGTCTGCATGGCGCAATTCTAACCGGAAAGCGTTTACCGAGTGGCTCCGCCTATTGTTCCCGGGCGGCCCCGTGGCCGGACGCCACTTCCTCGCCCTCTTTGACGGGTCCGGGCGGGGTGCCGTCGCCAAAGGGACGGCCGCCAAGTGCTTCCCGGCCGTGGGCTTCCAGCCAGCCGCTCAGGTCCGGTCCCGCAGGAACGATGCCGGTGGGGTTGATGTCCTCATGGACGATGTAATAGTGCTGCTTGATCTGCACGAAGTCGATGGTGTCCCCAAAACCGGGGGTCTGGAAGAGGTCCCGGGCGTAGCCCCAGAGGGCGGGCATTTCGTTGAGTTTCTGGCGGTTGCACTTGAAGTGGCCGTGGTACACGGCGTCGAAGCGGGCCAGCGTGGTGAACAGCCGGACGTCCGCTTCCGTGATGGTGTCGCCCACCAGGTAGCGCTGCCCCGAGAGCCGGGCTTCCAGCCAGTCCAGTGCGGACCACAGCCGGGCGTAGGCGGCGTCGTAGGCTTCCTGGGACCCTGCAAAGCCGCAGCGGTAAACCCCGTTGTTGACTTCGGTGAACACGCGCTTGTTGACCTGGTCAATTTCTTCCCGAAGTTTTTCGGGGTACAGGTCCGGCGCTCCCGGACGGTGGAACTCCGTCCATTCAGTGGCGAAGTCCAGGGTGATCTGCGGAAAATTGTTGGTCACCACGGCGCCGCTGGCCACGTCCACGATTGCCGGGACGGTGATGCCCCGCGGGTAGCCAGGGAAACGCTTGAAGTAGGCTTCCTGGAGTCTTTCGATACCCAGGACCGGGTCCACGCCTCCCGGATCGAGGTCAAAGGTCCACGATCGCGCATCGTGGGTGGGGCCTGGCTGTCCCAGGGAAATAACGTCCTCCAGACCGAGCAGGCGCCGGACGATGACAGTCCTGTTGGCCCAGGGGCACGCCCGTGCGGCGATCAGCCGGTACCGGCCCGCCTCCACGGGCCAGCCGGGCTCGCCATTGGTGCCCGGGGAGGAATCCTTGGTGATGCGGTCCTCGATGTAATTGGTATCACGGTTGAATTCCGCTCCACCGGTGACGTAGGCGCCCCGGGTGCTGTGCTCTGTCCCGCCCACCCCGGCGGCTTGCTGAGTGGTGTCCGTTTCCTGGCTCATGGGACCAGCCTATGCTCCCGCGTAGAGGACTGTGGAGATGGGTTGCCAGGCCCACAGCCAGGAGCCCGCTACCAGGGCAGCGAAGAGGACGATCCAGACAGCTGAGGGAACCGACGTGGCACGCCACAACAGGTAGGCGTCAGAGCTGGCCAGCCGTTCCCGCCGGTGCAGGTGAACGTGCGCCAGCTTGATCAGGTCGCGCACGGCGGCAACCAGCAGTGCCATCCCCAGGATGACGGCCACATGCCCTACGAATGCCTCCGGAACCAAAAGGATGAGAAGCACTGTCACCGCGATCGCGGTGACAGTAATAAGGATGCCGGCAAGATTCCGCAGGAACAGCAGCGAGGCAGCGAGAGCCAAGCCACCGGCCGCTATGGCGGCCGGGCCCCACCCATTGAAACCGCACCAGACAAACACGGCACCCACGATTGCCGGGACCGGGTACCCCCAAAAGCACGACCATGCACTGGCGAGCCTGCTGCGGCTATACGTGGTGGTGGTGCCGGAATGGTCGAGGCGGAGCCGGATGCCTGATAGCTGCTGGCCACTGAGCAGTGCAGCGACCGCGTGCCCCATTTCGTGCGTTGCCGTAGCCAGCAGGCCGAAATACCTCCACGAACGCCGCGGGACTGACAGTGCTGCAGCTACCACCAGCGCCAGTACCAGCTCGGTAAGAGTCACCCTCGGGGCGTCCGCGCGGCTGAAGGCGTCCAGCAGTCTATTCCAGAGGTCGCCGGGTATGTTCATCAAGGCCAGGTGCCGGCCGGGTCATCGTGTGCCATATGCGCCACAGTACCGGGGCCTCCCGGGTGCCGGCTTAAAACCGAAAGGCACGCCAACGTCAGGGCGTGCCTTAGGATCGGTGGGGCCACGGACGTTCCCGAAGCCCCACGTCGACTGTATTATCTAGCCTTCGCACTCGGTGCAGTAGCTGTGGCCATCCTTCTGGCGAGCAATCTGGGACCGGTGACGGACCAGGAAGCAGGAATAGCAGGTGAATTCATCTTCAGCCTGCGGGATGACCTGTACCACGAGCTCTTCGGCCACGAACTCGCCTCCGGGCACGCCTGCGCCGTCGAGCCCGTCAGCTTCATCCAGCTCAAGCACAACGCTGCGTGCGTCGGGAGCATTTGCTGACTGGAGCTGCTCGAGTGAGTTGTCCTGCGATTCCTTGACGTCGGAGCGCAGTTCATCGTAATCGGTTGCCACTTTAGGTGCTTCTCTTTTCTTTGGTTCGCCTGTCGCGTATGAAACGTACAGCATCAAGAGGCTATTCCCCAATAGCCGGAGTATGTTGACCGTCCGCTGGGTAAGGGTTGAACGGACGCAGCCCGCGGTTTATCACCGCAGCACGGGCGCAGGGCAGCGGAGGACGCAACGTACGGCGGCGTTATCCGCACTATGAGTAAGGGGTATACGTGGAGCAGCTCACTGCAGAGTTCGGTGGTTCCCGACGGGCAGGTACCGGTGTTGGCCCTGTCCTGGAAAAATTTCAGGACGTGACGAGGATCGCTGTACTGCGTGGCGGAGGCCTGGGCGATCTCGTCTTTGCCATCCCCGCCATATCCGCCCTTAAGGCGGCCTATCCCGACGCATCAATCACGTTGCTGGGCACTCCCGTGCACCAGGCACTGCTTGCCGCCACCAGAAGTCCCGTAGACGAGGTGTGCATCCTGCCGTTTGCTGAAGGCGTCCGCCCAGGGGAGGAGAACGCGGAGGAGCTGGAAACATTTTTTGACGACATGCGAGCAAGGCGGTTCGACCTGGCGGTCCAGCTCCACGGCGGGGGGCGCTACTCAAACCCGTTCCTCCTTCGCCTCGGGGCGCTGCACACGGTGGGCACCCGGACGGCGGACGCCGCCAGCCTGGAGCGTACGGTTCCTTACCTCTATTACCAGCACGAGCCGCTAAGGGCACTGGAAGTGGCCGGCCTGGCCGGCGCCTTCCCAATCGACCTGGAGGCTCGCCTGGCGCCGGCAACGGGACTGGCCCGCCCCGCCGCCGTGATGGACGACGACGGGGCCGCGGCTTTGGTGGTGGTGCATCCGGGGGCCACAGATCCCCGCCGCCGCTGGCCGGTTGGGCGGTTTGCTGAACTTGCGGCGGCGTGTGCCGCGGACGGGCTTCGGGTTGTTGTCGTCGGGGACGGGAGCGAACAAGAACTGGCCGCACAGATTGCGGAGCAGGCAGCCTCCCCCCATGTCCGTTCCCTGGCGGGGGACCTGGACATGGGCGGGCTTGTGGCACTCTTGACCCGTGCGGCTGTAGTGGTTGGCAACGACAGCGGCCCCCGGCACCTCGCCCAGGCGCTGGGAGTCCCCACCGTGGGAATTTTCTGGGCGGGCAACGTCATTAACGCCGGTGCGCTGGGCAGGAGCCTGCACCGCATCCACGCATCCTGGGTAACCGCCTGCCCTTCCTGCGGGATAGACGTCACCCAGGTCGGCTGGACGGCGCCCAGATGCCCGCACGACGATTCACTGGTGGCCGATGTTGCGGTGCAGGATGTCTACGAGGACGTGCGGAGCCTGGCCGCCACCGAACTGCCGGACGAGGACGCATGAGCGGCGGGGAAGTCCTCGCCCAGGCCGCGCCAGGGAACCGGGGCGACGGAAGACCGGAACTCCTGGTGCTTCGGGCACTGAAGCTGGGGGACCTGCTGGTGGCAGTGCCTGCCCTTAAAGCCCTTCGCCGTGCCTACCCTGGGCATCGGCTGCGGTATGCAGCGCAGGGATGGCTGTCCGAGGCATTGGGGCTGGTGGGCGGCTACGAGCTCTTGCCCACCCATGGCCTGGACGAGCCGCTGGCTGTGGAACCCGGCGTGGTTGATGTTGCGGTGAACCTGCACGGCAGTGGTCCTGAGAGCCAGGGACGGATTGAAGCCTTGCAGGCGCGGCGCACGATCGGGCACCGGAGCAAACACCGGGACGGGCCGCCGTGGCGTGCCAGGCTGCATGAAAGGGAGCGCTGGGCCGCGCTCCTGGAATGGCACGGCATCGAAGCTGATCCGCTGGACATCCGGCTGAATGCGCCCCATCAGTCCAGCCCTGTTCCTGCAGCCACCGTTCTCCATGTCGGGGCAGCCTATGGCAGCCGCCTCTGGCCTGCCGAGCGGTTCGCCGCCGTTGCTTCCGCGCTCGCCGTGGCAGGCCACAATGTCGTCTTTACCGGCGGCAGCGGGGAAAGGGAACGTGCAGTGGAGGTATGCCGGCTGTCCGGCCTTTCCGACGACGCGGTGCTGGCCGGAAGGCTGGGATTGGGGGAGTTCGCTGCCACCATCGCAGCGGCCCGGCTGGTGATCTCCGCGGATACCGGTGCCGCGCACCTGGCCTCCGCGTACGGGAGGCCGTCGGTGGTGCTGTTTGGGCCTGCTCCGCCCGAAATCTGGGGCCCGCCCCCGGGGCCGCATATAGTCCTGACCCGGGCTGAGCTGCGGCGGGGTGACACGTTTGCCCGCCAGCCGGACCCCGCCCTGCTGGCAGTCAGCGTGCAGGATGTCCTGGCCGCTGTGGGGGAGTTGGGTGGCCTGTAGAGCGTTCTAATCCGGGGCAGCAAAACTGGGAACCGGCTCTCTTTGTGCGCCTCCACGGCCTAAAATGCTGCTATGGGCACTGAGCTGGAAATTGCCTTGGTGTTGTCCACGGCTTTCCTTTGGATCATGGGCACATTCGCAATTCTCTCCGCTATTGACCGCCCGGAGAGGAAGGCCCGGCGCCGGGAGCGCAGGGCCGCCCGGGGCGGAAAACGCCGCGTCCTGTACGGGCCCGCAGCCAGGAGTTCGCGGCTCGCAGAAGGCACCGGACCCCCGCGGACACTTCATCCGCGCTGACGCCGCCAGACGGCGCCCGGCCAGTACGGGCCGGGCCGACACTGCGGATGTGTTTAAAGCGGGTTGCGAAGGCCCGCGGCCCCCTGTTACCAAATTGTTGACAACAGCCGGCTGCCTGGGGTGCGCCTGGCCCGCTCGTGCAGGTGAGCGGTGGCTGCCCTCCAGGCAGCCGGTGGGCAGGCATGGGGCGGGGCAGCTCACCGCAGCCGCTGCGGAACCTGGCCTGCGCAGACCAAAGATCGGCTGCGCCCGTGCCCATTGTCCTCCCTGGCCACACCGGTAGGATCGCTTCAAGCTACAAACCCAATACACTTCCGGGGGTTGGTTCATCCATGTTTCGTAGCACGCGATCGGTGAGGCAGCTGCTGGCGGCCGGAATGGTAACCCTGAGCCTGATTGTCCTGGCCGCCTGTGGATCCACCGAGGAAAAGTCCGTACATTTCACGGCGGCCGGAGACATCGGCCTGGGCGAGGGTGCACTGGCGGTGCTGGACACGGTGGCCGAACTGAAGCCGGACTTCAACATCGCACTGGGTGATTTCCCCTATGAGCCCGGTGCCGACCAGGAATTCTGCGACATGGTTACCGGGAAGCTGGGAGCGGACTTCCCTTACCAGCTGCTTCCTGGCAACCATGAAAGTGACGGCTCGGACGGCGACATAAAGAAGTTGGCGGCATGCCTGCCTAACAGGCTTCCCGGCCTGCAAGGCGAGTACGCGGAGCAGTGGTTCGTAGACGTTCCGCAGGAAGAGCCACTGGCGCGGATCATCGTCGTTTCACCGGGCATCGAATTTCCGGCTGGCAAGCTCGACTACTCAAAGGGCAGCGATCGGTGGAACTGGACGGAAAAGGCAATCGACGGAGCGCGGGAGGAGAACATCCCCTGGACAGTGGTGGCCATGCATACCCCCTGTTTCACGATGGGACGGTATGCCTGCGCAGCGGGCGAGGCACTCACCAACATGCTGATCAGCAAGAAGGTAGATGTGGTCCTCAACGGACATGAGCACCTATACCAGCGGACTCATCAACTCGGCTTCAATGACCGGTGTGAGTATATGGCAGTCAAAACCGTTGAGAAGAGGTGTGTAGTCGACACCGGAGACTCCATGACCCAGGGCAGGGGAACGGTCTTCATCACTGTGGGCATTGGAGGACGGACGCCCCGCGAAATCAATCGCGACGACCCCGAGTCGCACTACTTCGCATCCTGGTCAGCCGGTAACCACAATTCGACCCTGGGGACGCTGGACGTCACCGCAACCGGCAGCCGCATGGACGTAAAACTGGTCCCGGCGGACGGCTACACCTTCTCTGATTCCTTCAGCATCCGGAAGTGATCACGGATGCAGGGTGCGCCACAAAACTACAGTCAGGGTGGAGTGAGTGGAGCCGGCGACGGCTGGGGGGCGAGCGCACGTGGTCTCAGGCGTGCGCTCTCGTCGCCGGCTCCGTGAACCACATTAGGATCTGCGTGACGCGGGCACACGAGTAGTTGGTACCTGCTTTGGCAGAACCCCGTACGCGGCCCACCGTGCTGGCAGCCTGCACTATAGGTACCGAGACAAAAAAGTTCCGGGAAAATCTATCAATGATTTCCCGGGGCTTCCCTTTTGGGGCACCTGACCGTACCCGGCTCACGAGCCAGGTACGTCAGCCCCGGCTGGCCCGGCCTGTAGCCTGAAGCTACCGTTGAATCATCCTTGGGGGACCAATGAAACGCCTTGCCACCGTACTGCTCGCCGCGCCGCTGGTGCTGAGCGGCTGTGTTGTGCCTTACGGCGGAGAGAACCTCAGGGGTCCCGCCACGGCAGTTCCCAGTGACGGCCACTCCCGCCTGGATGCGGCAGGCATCGAACAAATCAAGGCGTCCAAGGTCGCGCGCCTCGACATGTCCTCGGGGCAGCTGACCAAGGAGAGCGTCGGACTGGAAGATGGCAGCAGCCAGGCGCCCGACGTACTCTTGCGTGATGGTTTGATGGCTCTGGAAATCCAGGGGCCAAGCGGCACGGTGAGCGCCGAGACTGACCGACTACGCCTCAACGGCATGAACACCGGTTCCGACTTCAGCGAAGTCAGCTATTTCCTCACGGCACCGTCCCTTGAGGACTACATTGCACTGATCCGCGACGGAGTGGACCGCTACGGCATCGACAGGGAATCGGCTGAAGAGTGGATCCAGTCCATCTCCAGCCGCCCGGATGACAAGAGTGACTTCGCCATCACCCCGGGAACATCGACGGGGCTGGAAATCACCTACGACCTTCGGTACGACGGGTCGAAGGAAACCCAGGTCGTCATCGTGCACGTCAACCCGCTGTCGACCCACTGATGGACGTCCATCAGTGGGACCCCGCGCTCCCGGTATTCTGCCGGAAACGATATGACCGCCAGGGGGACCAGGGCCAGAGATTGTCACCATCGAGGCCAGCCCCGAGCGTTCGGGAGCACCCCATCGGCACCCCTGCTCCCGGGCAGCAGCCTGACCTCCAAGCTTGACGAGGCGACCCGTGCGAAGCTGATCGCCGCCGGCGTCGACCTGGTGGGTGAGCGTCTCGGGATCCAGTGCGGAATCGACGAGGCCAGGAACAAATACCCGGTCCTCACCCCTGACCTCACAGTGGCCGACAGTCAGGTGTGTGTTGAGATCGACCGGATAACGTCCACGCCGACAGGGTGGAGCAGGACCCGGCGCACCAGCGGACTGCTGGCCGACGCCGGCTTGCGCCCGGTCGAGCCCGCGTCCCAGTGCGGCGACTGCTTCCTGGGACGAGCCCTCCTCCACGACGAGCTGCTACCGGTTATCCATGAGAAGGCATGAACCCGTTGTGTTGCCGGTAGTCACTTTCGACGCTCAAGCCACCGTGCGTAAAGCTCGCCGCTGTTCTTCAGGACCGACGCCGAATAGGCCAGGCCGCCGGTGATGCTGATCAGGGCTGCGCCGACTAAGCCAATGATGGGAAGGAGCTCCTGGGACTTGCCTTCGAGCATGAACAGGATCAAGGCGGCTACGATCACTACAGAAACGATCACCGAGACTTTGATGGCCAGCGGGTTGGTGCGGAGGGCCTGCTCTACGCGGGGGATGTCGGAGGCCGGCTTCGGAAGCTTCCGTGAGAACCGGACGCCCAGCGTCACGAGCCAGCCCAGGGCCGAGAGCCCTGCGCCCAGAGCCATCGTGAAGATGCCCCGCTCGGGGTCCTGGCCAAGCAACCCCGAGAGCCCCGCGTCGACCGCCCCGGGGATAGCGATGACTGCCCCGTACCACCAGGCAAAGAACACCCACGTCCGGCGCTGCGCGTAGCCGAAGGCCTGGACCCGTGGATCTGTTGCCACCGCGGCGGCATCCCCCAATGTCATAGACCGCACTCTACCGGCGTCGACCAGCAACGCCTTCACTCAATGGCCGAGGTGACAGTCGGTAATGCCGGCAAACGGCAGTGCTCCCCGCATACATGGCGCATAACACCGAATCAGGACTGCGGGCGCTGATTCATGGAGGGGGCGGTGTCCTCACACACGAACGTTACTGAGCCGGTCCGACGTGTGCGTTTTTCGATACAGGCCATGCAATTGACTACGCGCGGCCCCCCTTGGTGGCGCCCATCCATCATGGCGTGGTTGGAGACACAAAAAAGCCCCGGGAAAATCAGTGATTTTCCCGGGGCTTCCCCTTGTGCGCGGACGGGGACTTGAACCCCACTCTCGGCGCGTCGTCCTCAAGGAAAACCCTTAGAATACGCGCTTCTTGTTACTTTTCGTCCCGTACAAAAGGCAACATTTCCAGTTGTTCAACCACGCCAACCACGCGATGCATGCACTGTCAGGGCAGGTTCGGCTTCTGCCCAATGCAGCCCTTTCGTTCCTTCTAAACCTACTGCTGTCCGCCGTGGAGGGCTTCCGCGCATAGAGGTATGGGAATCAACCGTATCGCTCCTAGGACCAATTAGTGGCAGTACCTGGAATCCCTGGAATGGATGGACTCATGACGCCGGAGCAGCTCGCCAAGCGACTCGGCGTCTCACTGCGCATGGTGCGTGAGATGTACTACACGGCGTCTTGGCCTCACCTGCGGCTAAACAAACGCGCCGTGCGTTTCACCGAAGACCACTACAACCAGATCATTGGAATGAGCGAAAGGCGTGCGTCAACTGTGATGAGTAGGGCCACGTCGTCGCATAAGGCTTCCGGACTGGCAGCGTTGCTCGGTAGTAAGAAGTCCGCTTACCTTGAACCAATCTCGCGTATCGAGTTTGAAATCGAGGACATCCCGGATGAGGGCCCCACCAGCCCCGACGGTCCCCGTCCCTACGCGGGCATCAACTTCTTCGAGGTCTCAGTGGACCACCGCCGACGGGGCTACGGGGCGAAGGCTATCGAGCTACTAAAGAACCCCTACGGCGGTCTTGCCCGGGTCGCGTTCTCTGATGACGCTGACAAGTTCTCTGGCTCCGTGGGAAGGAGGGGATGAGCACAGGACCAAGCCCGACTCCCGCGCGCGGTACATAGTCCTGGTGGCCCCCGCCGATAGCCTGAGACGACCGCTCGTCCTTTTTGGGACCGATGAAAAGCCTTGCCACCATACTGCTTGCCGTGCCGCCGCTGGTGACCGGCTGGGCCTCGTTAGCCGATTCACGTAGGCCTCCCATTCACTGCCAATCGGTGCCTGTGCCAGGTTTTATCTGCGTCATGGACGCCCGGCGATCGCGCCTCTATGGCATTATGCCCTCATGACGCCACAGCAGCTCCACGAATGGGCCAAGGGATCCCTGACCGATGAGGCAGGCACCGAACTGCCCCTGGTCGCTGTCATCGACGGCGGGAAGCCCTGATGGCACGTCCACGCCGTGCCTGGGCGGCCGCGGCCAAGGCCAAGCAGGAATCCGGTGCCTTGGGGAAGCTGACACCTGTAGAGCCCGCATCGCGACGCGGCGACGGCTCACCCAAGGCCGGTCCCGGCCAGGTCTACGCGGTCAGCTCCGGAAAGGTCTACCACCCGGCCTGGTGCAACTCGGTGGGCAACGTCTGGGACGAGAACCCCAAGCGTCTGCTCGTTGTCGAGGAGAGCGCCGTCGGTGACCGCGAGGCGTGCAAAGCCTGTGATGAACCACTGCAAGCCTAGGAGTGACATGGGAAGACTCGAAGAAGCAGCACACGAGATCCTTGCCCAGCGGCAGCGGGATCTGGACGGACAGTCCGAGCACTTTCAACGGCGGGATGCAGAACGGAACGCTGCAATCGGGGAGTTTCTCGCCTTGGCAAAGGAGAAGGGATTTCCCGTCGAAATCACCTTCAGGCAATCGGCCGAGCGGAATGGCAATCTCGGCTTCAACGAGCGGGACACCCCGGGCTGGGTGGTGCGGACGGAGACTCCTGGGGAGTACCAGATGTGCATTGCCAGGGGCGTTCTCATGACCGTAGACGGCAATCTGAGGAACTTCACCGCTGAGCCGGTGCATCACATACCGGGTCACGGGCCAAGGGATGTTTCCCCCTTCTACAAGGCATATCCGTATGGCAGCAGATCGGACGCTTTTATTCTGCTGTCGGATGAGGAGGCCAGCCCGTACGGCGTCGACCAGAAGTCACTCGCTGAATGTGCGGCCTGGTACATGACTGCTGCTGGCAAGTAGCGCCCGCGGGGAAGTGACGGACCGCTGAGCGTTTCAGCCCCCACTTGGGGCTGGCCGCACACATTCGGGTATGAACGTCATTCCCATAAACCGCAAGCCCAAGGGCATCCGCACCGGCGGGCAGTTTGCCTCACCAACCACGGCGAGGCCTCCGTCTCCCTGCCGCCCGCCCCTATGGGGCGCCGTGCCGCTCCCGCGTCCAGCAACCGGCACGTCCCCGAGACGCTCCGCATGGCCCACTTCCAGGACCCCCGGCTCACCCACGATCTGGAGTGGGAGATCGAGCGCAGCATAGGTGTCTCCGACCTGGAGATGGACTACCACTGTGAAGCCCTCAGCGACCGTGTGCCCCACCTGCAGGTGGAGGAGGCCTACGGCTACTACAGCTGGGCTGTGGAGGCCAAGTACACCGGCGGGGACTGGAAGGCCATCGTGGCCGAAGCTGCCGCGACGGACACCGCGAGGCACCCGGGAGGCTCGCTGGGGGAAGGGTACCGGCCGCCGCTGACGACACACCAGGCCGGCTACATGGACGGCACCCTGACCACGGGGGAGAAGTACACCGGCTACCGGGACGCCACGGAGATCTGCAAGGACATCAGGACTGACCTGAAAGCCGCCGTCGCAGCTAACTAACTCCAGGCCGGGCTGAAGTACGCGGTGAAGAACCACAAGTACTCCGGCGGACAGTCCATCAGCGTCACCATCCAAGGCGTCCCCGACATCGACCGGCTGGACCCGACCGAGCTGGACCACAACGGCATGCACAAGCAGATGCGCGAAGCCAAGGAGCTCCAGGAGCGGCTCGAGGCCATCACCAACGCCTACAACCGGACAGACCGGGGCAACAACTACGACTACGCCAACGTCGCCTCCTGGGGCCGCGCCAACATCGAAACCGATCGTGACCGGGAGTTCCGGGAGTCAGAGGCAGCCCGGCGGCAGGCAGCCCGGGCCGGCAGGGCCGCAACTGCCTGATCCTGGCCCGACATGCAGAAGACCCCCTGGACGGCGTCCAGGGGGTCTTTACTGTCAGGAGGGTAGAGCAGGGTCGTTAGATGCCCGCACCGGTCGCACCGAGCTCGGCCTGCTCAGGCGTGAAGCCTTCAAAGAGCAGCTGGTCAACCAGGCCCGAGCGCGAGAAGGAGCTGAGTTCCAGGTAATCCTTCGCCTTCTTCACTGCCTGCTCGTTCCAGTCGACAGTCACGCGCTCAGCGGCCCAGATCGCGTCCTCGGTGGGGTACTTCTCGAACTCCAGCTGCTTGACCAGACCGCTCTGTGAGAACGCGGTGAAGTCAAGGTACTGCTCAGCCTTGCGCAGTGCGTTCTGCTGGGCAGGTGTGCCCTTCTTGGCAGCGGCTTCCGCGTCTGCCTGGGCCTTCGCGGCGGCATCTGCATCGGTTTTGGCTTTCGCAGCAGCGTCGGCGTCCGCCTTAGCTTTGGCAGCCGCCTCAGCTTCAGCGGCGGCCACGGCGGGATCCTTGGCCGGCTCGGCTGCAGCAGCCGCGGTGACCTCAGGGGCGGAAACGGCGGGCACCGATGAGGTGGCGGCGCCGGCGCGGACGGAGTTGATGATGATGCTCAGCAGGATGAACGCGCCGGTCACGATCAGGGCGATCTTCTTGTGCTTGTCGTAGCCCTCCAGCGGAAGACCCTGCTTGTCGCGCATTTTGTTGGTGAGGATCAGGATGAGGTCGATCAGGGCCCAGATGCCCAGGCCGCCAATGGTGACCAGCTTGAGGATGCCGGTGCCCACCTTGCCCAGGTAGAAGCGGTCCATGCCGAGCACGCCGAGGAGGAGGGAGAGGAGCCAGGTCGTCAGGAACGACTTGGTGCTGACCTGCGGCGCCTGGCCATAGCCAGGCGCCGCAGGTCGATAGGGGGCAGCGTAGTTGGGAGGGAAGGCGGCATTGGAGGGTTGCTGGCTCATGAGAGTCCTTTCAGAGGACACCTGACCGACGTGCGATGCGAAGCGTGCGGAGTGGGTGCGGTGATGGACGCGCTGGAGAAATCTCGGTGCCGAGCGGGCCGCAGGAGCGCGGAATGGCGCAGGCCGGCAGACACAAGCATGGTCGCTTCCCCCAAAGAGCGTCACGGGCGCAGATGCCCGTAAGACGGATGGTACACGTCATTGGACACGTCTAATCCAATCGGCAGAAAAATTACCCGCCGGCAGGTGTCGCCATGTCAAGGGAGCCGGCACTACGAGTCGCCGCTCACCCCTTTAGAGTTAGTGAAGAACCGACCACAACCCGGGCGAACAATGACTATTGACTGGACCAGGCTGATTCAGCGGACCGCCAAGCAAGGGCTAAAGGCCTTCCTTGAACGCAGGAAAACGGCAATCGACCGTGGCCGGCAAATGGTGAACCAGGTCAAAGCGGACATGAGCAACATTGTCGACCTACACCACAGGCGCGGAGCCGTTCTGACGTTTGCGTTTGTCGATACATGCCATGCGTTTTACTATGCGGGTCACCCCTTGCGGGTCTCGCAGATCCGAGTTCACGTGGTTAGAAACCGATCTGGCGTGGTAGGAGACACAAAAAAGCCCCGGAAAATCATTGATTTTCCGGGGCTTCCCTTTGTGCGCGGAGGGGGACTTGAACCCCCACCCCCTTTCGAGGACTAGCACCTCAAGCTAGCGCGTCTGCCATTCCGCCACCCGCGCAGGTGGTAATTCGGAAACCGTTTCCGCCTTTCAGCGTTTCGCGTTTCTCCGAAGCAGCGAGAAAAACTCTAACACGACTTTTCCTGAAACATCGAATCGGGCCAAGTGGGTAGGCTGAGGGCAGTGCATCAGCGCTGCACCAGCCAGTCATTTCCCAGTGAGGAGCCCTCCATGCCTGACGTCCTGCCCGAGGATGAAGTTGTCCGGATCTGCCAGGAGCTCATCCGGATTGACACCTCCAACTTCGGTGACGGGTCGGGACCGGGGGAGCGCGCCGCGGCAGAGTATGCCGCCGGGCTTATTGAGGAAGTCGGCATGGACGCCGAGATCTTTGAGTCTGCTCCGGGGCGGGCAAACGTGGTCACCCGCATGGCCGGCGTGGACCCGTCCGCCAGCGCCCTCGTGGTGCACGGCCACCTGGACGTGGTGCCGGCGCTTCGTGACCAGTGGTCCGTGGACCCGTTTGGGGCGGAACTGAAGGACGGGCTGATCTGGGGACGCGGCGCCGTCGACATGAAAGACATGGACGCCATGATCCTGGCCGTGCTCCGGGGCTTTGCCCGCACGGGCAGGAAGCCCAAGCGGGACATCATCTTCGCCTTCTTCGCAGACGAGGAGGCGGGCGGCGCCTACGGTGCCCGCTACGCCGTGGACAAGCGTCCGGAGCTGTTCGAGGGCGCCACCGAGGCAATCTCCGAGGTGGGCGGATTCTCGGCCACTATCGGCGGCCAGCGGACGTACCTCCTCCAGACAGCGGAGAAGGGCATCTCGTGGCTGCGGCTCGTGGCCCACGGCAGGGCGGGGCACGGCTCGCAGATCAGCACGGACAACGCCGTGACTCGGCTGGCCGGAGCCGTGACGCGCATCGGCGAGTACAAGTGGCCCATTGAGCTGACCCCCACCACCCGCCAGTTCCTGGACGGAGTGACGGAACTCACGGGCGTGGAGTTCGACGCCGACAACCCTGATGTCCTGCTCAGCCAGCTGGGGACCGTAGCCCGGTTCGTGGGCGCAACACTCCAGAACACCACCAACCCCACGCTGCTCAAGGGCGGCTACAAGCACAACGTCATCCCGGAATCCGCGGAGGCGCTGATCGACTGCCGCACCCTGCCCGGCCAGCAGGAGCACGTCCTGGAAATCGTCCGCGAACTGGCCGGCACGGGCGTCGACGTCAGCTACGTGCACCAGGACGTCTCCCTGGAGGTGCCCTTCGCAGGCAACCTGGTGGACTCCATGATCGACGCCCTGCACTCCGAGGACCCTGGCGCCAAGGTCCTGCCGTACACCCTTTCCGGCGGCACGGACAACAAATCGCTGAGCAGGCTCGGCATCACCGGCTATGGTTTTGCACCCCTGATGCTGCCGGATGAACTGGACTTCACCGGCATGTTCCATGGCGTGGACGAACGGGTTCCCGCGGATTCCCTGAAGTTCGGTGCGCGGGTCCTCAACACCCTCCTGACCAACTACTGAGGGGCCGCCATGACCCCCGAGGAAGTCCTGCCCGACGCCCTCCTGGAGCGGATCCGCGGCCGCGCCGCCGGATATGACCGGGAGAACGCGTTCTTCCACGAGGACCTCGAGGAACTTGTCGGGGCCGGTTACCTGAAGTTGTTCGTTCCAGCGGACGACGGCGGCCTGGGCTTTGGCCTCGAAGCGGCGGCACAGTGCCAGCGCAGGTTGGCAACGGCCGCGCCAGCCACGGCTCTGGCCGTAAATATGCACCTGGTGTGGACCGGCGTCGCGCATCTCCTCAAAGCCCGCGGCGACAGCTCCCTTGACTTCGTCCTCAAGGAAGCGGCGGAGGGCGCGATCTTCGCGTTCGGCAACTCCGAGGCCGGCAACGATTCGGTCCTGTTCGATTCGCGGACCGCAGCCACGCCCTTGGCCGGCGGCGGATACTCCTTCACCGGGACGAAAATCTTCACCAGCCTGTCGCCGGCGTGGACCCGGCTGGGCATTTTCGGCAAGGACCCGGACGGCCGGGATGGGGAAGGCGAACTGGTCCACGGCTTCATCACCAGGGAAACGCCCGGATACCGCATCGTCGACGACTGGGACACCCTGGGCATGCGGGCGAGCCAGTCCAACACCACCATCCTGGATGGGGCCGCTGTTCCGCCGGAACGGATCTTCCGCAAGATGCCCGTCGGTCCCAGCAGGGACCCCCTCATCTTCGCTATCTTCGCCTGTTTCGAGACGCTGCTGGCGGCCGTCTACACGGGCCTGGGGGAGCGCGCCCTCACCGTGGGCGTGGAGACCGTGAAGCGGCGCACCTCGTTCAAGAACAACGGACGCAGCTACGCGCAGGACCCGGACATCCGCTGGAAGGTTGCGGAGGCAGCCATGGCCATGGACAACCTGTATCCGCAGCTGGCCGCAGTAGCCGCCGACGTGGACACGCTGGTGGACCATGGACCGCAATGGTTCCCCAAGCTGGTGGGGCTGAAGGTGAACGCAACGGAGACCGCGCGGCGGGTTGTGGACCTGGCCATCCGCGTCAGCGGGGGATCGAGTTATTTCCGCGGCTCAGAACTGGAGCGGCTTTACCGGGACGTGCTGGCAGGCATGTTCCATCCGTCCGATGACGAGTCCGCCCACAACACTGTTGCCAACGCCTGGCTGGGTCCGCTGGAAGGCTAGACCGTCCGCTGGACCTGCAGCACCCGCCGTCGCAACCAGAAGCGGCGCCCCCCGCCCACGTAAAGCTTGCTGCGCTCCAGCTCCCACTTGCCGTACTCGGAATGTTCCACCAGGCGGCGCCGTGCCTCAGGCAGTGAATCATCAGGACTGACCGTCAGCACGAGGTACTCGTACTGCCTCAAATAGTCCCGTTCCCGATGGACCGAGCTGGTGAGAAATTGTTCCTTCATTGCTCTCCATTTTCGTCCTTTTCCGGCTAACGTGAAGTCATGAGCATCGATCCGCGTGTCGCGCTTCAGTCCTTGACCACCGCTATGGAAGAACACCTTATAGCAGCATCCAACCGCCGCGGAGATGGTGACCCCTCCGTGGAGGCAGCGTTCTTTGCCGTCGCAGACGCCTTCGAAGTTTACGAGGATGCGCTCTATGAGGCTTACAACGAGGTGACGCCGCTCCAAGTCTTTGACGACGAGGAGGACGAGGACGAAGAAAGCGACGTGGATGACGATGAGGACCTGGAGATCGTCCAGGAGTAGGACTGACTTACAGCGGCGCTGAAACATCCTCAAGGGCCCGGGCAATTTCGGGCGGCAGCGGTGTGAGTTGCGCGTCCAACAGCTCTTTGAGCTGCGCGGGTGTGCGCGGACCCACAATGGCGGTGGCCACGCCGTGCTTGGACAGGAGCCAGCTGAGGGATACGTCCTGCGGCGTCCGCCCCAAGCCCTTGGCAGCCATGCAGACAGCCTCCACAGTCCGGGACGGCTTCTCCTCCAGGTACGGCTCAACGTATCCGGCATCGGCCGCTGATGCGGCCCGCGATCCGGAGGGGATGCCGCCGCGGTACTTGCCGGTCAGCGCACCGCGGCCCAGCGGCGCCCAAGCCATAAGGCCCAGGCCTGCATCTTCAAGCGCGGGGATGAGCTCAGCTTCGGGCCGGCGCTGCAGGAACGAGTACTCGGACTGGACCGCAACCAGCGGGAACCCGGCAACCGCAGCCGCCTTCGCCGTCTGCCACCCGTTGAAGTTGGAAACGCCCGCATACCGCGCCCGGCCGGTACTGACTGCGAATTCCAAGGCAGACAGGGTCTCGTCCAGCGGAACGTTGGTGTCCCAGGCCTGGGCAAACCAGATATCCACGTAGTCGGTGCCCAACCTCGCCAAACTCGCGTCAAGTCCGGTGAGCATGGCGTTGCGCGAGGTGTCCACGCCGCGGCGGCCATCCGGCGTCGTCATCCCCGCCTTGGTGGAGATGGAAATCTCCGTCCGCGCCACGACGTCGCCCAGCAGTGAGCCGATCATTGCCTCCGACCGTCCGCCGGCGTAGGACGCGGCAGTATCAACGTGCCGGCCGCCCGCACTAAGGAAGGTACGCAGGAGTTCCGAGGCGTCCTGTTCGTCGGTTTCGCCGGCCCAGCCCATAGTGCCGAGGGAAAGGGCGGACACACGCAATCCACTGTTGCCGACGTAACGCTGCTGCATAGCAGCAAGCTTACGGGCAGAACCGGCACTGCCTATGACGTAGGGTCTTAGCGTGAACTGGTTTGAGGCGGCCCTGCTGGGCCTAGTGCAGGGACTGACCGAATTTCTACCGATTTCATCAAGTGCGCATCTTCGGATTGTGGGGCAGTTCCTGCCCAATGCCGCTGACCCGGGGGCAGCGTTCACAGCTATCACCCAGTTGGGTACTGAAACCGCGGTCCTGGTCTATTTCTGGCGGGATATTGTCCGGATCGTTAAGGGCTGGACGGGTTCGCTTTCCGGGAAGGTATCGCGTCAGGACCCGGACGCCCGGATGGGCTGGCTGGTCATCCTGGGAAGCCTGCCGATCATCGTTCTGGGCCTCCTCTTCCAGGACCAGATCGAGTCGGTGCTCCGCAGCATGTGGATCGTAGCCACCATGCTGATCGTCTTCGGACTCTTCCTGGCCGTCGCCGACGCCATCGGCAAGCAGGAACGGGACCTCAGCCGGCTGACCTACAAGCACGGCATCCTCTATGGCTTCGCGCAGGCCCTGGCCCTGATTCCCGGCGTTTCCAGGTCCGGAGGCACCATCACAGCCGGCCTCCTGATGGGTTACACCCGCGAGGCCGCCGCCCGCTATTCGTTCCTTCTTGCCATCCCTGCGGTGTTCGGCAGCGGGTTCTACCAGCTCTACAAGACGGTCACCAATGAGGGCATCGCCGGACCCTACGGATTGCCGGAAACGGCCCTGGCCACGATGATCGCTTTCGTTGTGGGATACGTCATCATCGGCTGGTTCCTGAAGTTCGTCTCCACCCGCAGCTACCGGTTGTTTGTCTGGTACCGGATCTTCCTTGGGCTGGCGCTGTACCTCCTGCTCGGTTTCAATGTCATCAGCGCCTAGCACTAGGCTTGGTGTGTGAAATCCTGGATATCCCGCCCCGTTCCTGACGTGCCCGGAAGCATGCCCGCCATCCGGCTGTTCGACACAGCGGTGCGCCGCGAGGTGGTACTGGAGAACGAGAGCCGGCCGTCCATGTACGTCTGCGGCATCACGCCGTATGACGCCACCCACATGGGGCACGCATCCAGTTACGTGGCTTTTGACCTGTTGAACCGGGCCTGGCGGGACTCCGGCCGTGACGTTGCCTATGTGCAGAACGTCACGGATGTTGATGATCCGCTCCTGGAACGCGCCGAGGCTACAGGTGTTGACTGGCGGGATCTGGCTGCCGGCCAGATCGAGCTTTTCCAGACGGACATGGAAGCACTGAACGTCCTGCCGCCGGACCACTATGTTGGCGCTGTGGAGTCCATTGGGCTGATCGTCCCGGAAGTGGAACGGCTTGTGAGCCTGGGGCTGGCCTACACGGTTCAGGGCACCAATGGCGAGCCTGACGGGGACGTCTATTACGACGTCGAGGCGGCGGGCAAGCAGTCCGTCGCAGCGGATGCGTGGTCCCTGGGATGCATCTCCGGACTGGCGGAGAGCGAGATGCTCGAGCTCTTCGCGGAACGCGGCGGCGACCCCGGAAGGGCCGGCAAGCGGCAGGCCCTGGACCCGCTCCTGTGGCGCGTGGCGCGTGAACGGGAACCGAGCTGGCCCGGCGGCAGTCTGGGAGCAGGCAGGCCCGGCTGGCATATCGAATGCACAGTCATCGCACAGAAGTACCTGCCTTCACCCTTCACCGTCCAGGGCGGCGGTTCGGACCTCATCTTCCCCCACCACGAAATGGGCGCCGGACACGCCTACTCCCTTGCGGGTGTTCCGCTGGCAAAGCACTACGCCCACGCCGGCATGGTGGGCCTCGATGGCGAAAAGATGAGCAAGTCCAAGGGAAACCTGGTGCTCGTGTCGAAACTACGGGCGGCAGGGGAGGAGCCCGCCGCGATCCGCCTTGGCATCCTCGCCCACCACTACCGCTCCGACTGGTCCTGGACGAACGAAGGGTTCGAGGAGGCAAAGGCCACACTGGCTGCGTGGCGCCGGGCCCTGCGCCACGCTCCCGAGGGCTCCGCCGCGCCGCTTGTGGCCGAGATGCGCGCAGCGCTTGCCGCCGACCTCAACGCTCCTGCCGCCGTCTCGGCGGTCTCCCGCTGGGCGGAGCAGGCAAACGCCGACGGCGGACCGGCAAGTCCTGCCGACCAGGCCCTGGTCAAGGACGCGGTGGACGCTTTGCTGGGAGTGCTTCTCTAACCGCCTGTTCACAGCATTGGGCAGCGCCCCCTTTGCAGGGCGCTGCCGGTCACGGCCGGTCCTGGCCCCGACGCTTCAGATAACGCTCGAACTCGCGGGCAATCGACTCACCGGTGGCTTCCGGGAGATCGGCCGTGTCCTTTGCTTCCTCGAGCTGCCGGACGTAGGCCGCGATTTCGGGATCCTCCGTGGCCAGTTCGTCCACGCCCCGTTCCCACGCGTCCGCTTCCTCAGCCAGTTCATGCGTGTCCAGGGGAACCTGGAGCAGTTCCTCGATCCGGTGCAGGAGCGCCAGCTGGGCTTTCGGCGACGGCGCCTGGGCAACATAGTGCGGGACGGCGGCCCATAGCGAAACCGTGGGGATGCCTGCCAGCAATGCCACCTCCGACAGCACACCGACAATACCCACCGGGCCTTCATACTGCGAGGCTTCCAGGTTCATCCGTTCACGCAGCGGGGCGTCGTCCGACGAGGTGCTGACCGGAATCGGCCTGCTGTGCGGAACGTCCGCCAGGAGAGCCCCGACCAGGACAACATAGTCAACGTTCAGCGCCTCGGCATGGACCAGGAGCTCCGCCGTGTAAGCGCGCCATTTATAGGACGGCTCCGTGCCCTGGACAAAGATGACATCCACGTTCGAGTCCGGAGCGCTTGCCTTAAAGATCCGTGTGGACGGCCATTTGATCTTGCGTTCACCGGCAGCGTTCCTGCGCACGGTGGGCCGCGTGAACTGGAAGTCGTAATACTCGTCGGCGTCGATGGAGGCCACTTTCTTGCCGCCCCACAATTTGTTCAGGTAGCGCAGGGAGTCGCTGGCCGCTTCCCCCGCGTCATTCCAGCCTTCAAAGGCGGCAAGCATCACTGTCACGCGCTGTCCGTCAGCTACCGGCTGCAGGAACCGCTCCTGTTCGGGCCCGGCACCCGGTTCTGTGGTGTCTCCCTCGAAGCTATTCATTTCTTCACCCTACGTCCAAGGACCACGGCAGTGCATTGAATGAAGCGCCGAAACATCACGCAAAAGCAGCGCGGCCGGTGCCGGGGAGCGCGATATTCGCCAAGGGCGTAGCCATCAACCGGCGCCCAGACAGTCCCCGTAGACTGGGGGCATGCGATTGCCAGCCGACAGTTCCCCGCTTAAAGCCGTCCTGTGGGACATGGACGGGACGATCGTTGATACGGAGCCCTACTGGATCGCCGCCGAACACGCGCTGGTGGAAGCCCATGGCGGGACGTGGTCCCATGACCAGGCCATGCAGCTGGTTGGGCAGTCGCTGACTTTCTCGGCCGGGCTCCTCCAGGATGCCGGCGTGGAGCTGGAAATCCGGGACATCATCGACACCCTCACAGGTTCGGTGGTCAGCAGCGTCCAGCGCCAGGTGCCGTGGCGGCCGGGTGCACGCGAACTCCTTGAGGAACTCCACGTCGCCGGCGTCCGGTGCGCACTGGTCACCATGTCCGAGGGCCCGCTGGCCAGGCAGGTGGTGGCCAGCCTCCCACGGCAATACTTCGAGGTCCTGGTAACAGGGGACACCGTAACCCAGGGCAAACCACACCCCGAGGCGTACCTGACCGCCGTCGAATGGCTGCAGGACGCAGACCCGGACCTGGGCCTGCACCACTGCGTCGCTTTGGAGGACTCGGTGCCCGGTGTCTCCGCGGCCGTGGCGTCCGGCGTGGCCACCGTGGCAATTCCCCATATTGTTCCGCTGCCCGAGGATGAGCGCTACACCCTGTGGGATTCCCTGGCAGGCCGCACCGTGACCGACCTCGAATCGCTCCTCCTCGGCGTCCCGGGGCTTCGCGGGTCCGCTGAACCAGCCCGGCCGCTTGGGGACCGCCGGTGACCGAGACCACTGTCCCGCCCAGGCGCGAAGGCATTCCACTGGGCCGGATTGCCGGCGTCCCGGTGGTGCTGGCCTACTCCTGGTTCATCATCGCCGCCTTCACGGTCATCGTGTATGGACCCGTCCTGGCCGGGCAGAACCCGGCCCTCGGCGTCAGTGCCTACATCGTGGCGTTCGCCTACGCCGTCCTGCTGCTCGTCTCCGTCCTGGTCCACGAACTCGCCCACGCCCTGACGGCAAAAATCTACGGCTGGCCCACGCAGAAGATCGTGCTCAACCTGTGGGGCGGGCACACCCAGTTTGAGAGCTTCACCGCTTCGCCGGGACGCTCCGTCCTGGTGGCCCTCGCCGGGCCGGCCGCGAACTTCATCCTGGCCGGAGGAGCATGGCTCCTTCTCAGCACGGTAAGCATGGGCAGCGTTGCCGAGATCCTCACCAATATCTTTATGTGGGCCAACTTCCTGATTGCTGTCTTCAACGTGCTCCCGGGCCTTCCCTTAGACGGCGGACGGCTGGTCGAATCCGCAGTGTGGAAGGCCACGGGCAGCCAGGCCAAGGGCACGGTGGCGGCTGGCTGGGGAGGGCGCATCATCGTCGTCGCCATCGGTTACTGGTTCGTTGCCAGGCCGCTGCTTGCCGGGGATGCTCCTGACTTCAGCCTGCTGATGATCACCGTGCTGGTAGGTGGTTTCCTTTGGATGGGCGCCTCAGCATCGATCCAGCAGGGTACCCTCCGGGGGCGGCTCCACCTGGTCAGCGCGGCAGGGCTTTCGACCCCCGCCGCCGGCCTGCCTTCAGCGGCCACAGTGGAGGACGCACGCCAGTACATTGGCGGGGGCGCCACGTCGCTGGTGGTCTGCGGACCGGACGGCCGGCCGGAGGCAGTTGTGGATCCGGCCGCACTGTCCTCGGTTCCTGTCCACGCCGCGGCGTCGACCCCCATCACCGCCGTCTCCTATGCGTTGGCTCCCGGCGCCTATGTCCCCGAATGGTCCAAAGGACAGGAACTGCTCCAGTTCCTGTCCCAGCTGGAAGGACGGCACTACGCCGTCGTAGACCACAACGGCAAGGTGACCGGGCTGCTCTCCCAGGACGCTGTCCTGGCCGCCATCACTGGAAAACCGCGACGGCCCGATACGCGCCGGCAGGACCAAAACCGGTAGAGTTACCTGCCGGCCGGTGCATTGCCGCCGCACACGCCGGAATGTTTCCACACAACATGCAGGCGCCACAGTTTTACAGGAGCGAGGAAAGTCATGAGCAGCGAAACCGCCGTCAACGAAGCCACAGGAGCAGCGGTCCCGGCCGGGGCTGCAACCGGCGGCTCGCAGCCGGTGGGCGCCGCGCGGCGCCGGGGACCCTTCCGCGAAGGCGAGCGCGTCCAACTGACGGACGAACGCGGCCGCATGAACACCATCACCCTCGAAAGCGGCGGGGCATTCCACACCCACCGGGGCTTCCTGAACCACGACGACATCATCGGCATGGTGGACGGCTCAGTCGTCGTGAACAACGTTGGACAGCAGTACCAGACCCTGCGCCCCCTGCTGTCCGATTTTGTCCTGTCCATGCCGCGCGGTGCTGCCGTCGTTTACCCCAAAGACGCCGGGCAGATCGTCACCATGGCGGACATCTTCCCCGGCGCCCGCGTCGTGGAAGCGGGTGTTGGCTCCGGCGCCCTCTCCATCTCGCTGCTCCGGGCAGTCGGTGACAACGGCTACCTGCACTCCTTCGAACGGCGTGAAGAGTTCGCTGACATCGCCCGCGGCAACGTCGAGACGATTTTTGGCGGCCCGCACCCCGCGTGGCAGGTATCGCTGGGCGACTTCCAGGAAGAGGTTGTCCGGAGCGAGGCGCCGGGTTCAGTGGACCGCGTGGTGCTGGACATGCTGGCGCCCTGGGAATGCCTGGATGCCGTGGCCACGGTGCTCGCCCCCGGCGGTGTCTGGATCAACTACGTCGCCACCGTTACCCAGCTTTCGCGCACTGCCGAAGCCATCCGGGCCGATGGCCGTTTCACCGAACCCGACGCCTGGGAGTCGATGGTGCGCGGCTGGCACCTGGAAGGGCTCGCCGTCAGGCCGGACCACCGGATGGTGGCTCATACCGGCTTCCTGCTGGTCACCCGGCGCCTGGCCGACGGCGTTACCGGCATCTCCGTCAAGCGGCGCCCCTCCAAGACAGACTTCAACGAAGAAGACGTCAATGCGTGGACGCCTGGTGCTGTGGGGGAGCGGCAGGTCTCCGACAAGAAGCTCCGGCGGGCAGCCCGGGACGCCATCGCGGGCACAAACGTCAAGGACGATCCCGAGGTCACGAACTAGTCCACATTTCGGGAGTCTCCATCCCTACCTGCCTTGTTGGGGCTAATGTCTTAATAGAAGCGCAGGAAGGGGCTGATACATCATGGAGACACCAAACCAGGACTCCGGACGTACACCGGCAGAGCAGTCTGCCGCCAACGACCTCTCGGTTGCAGACCGCCAGGTCAACATCCTCCGGGACAAGCTCAGGCACATAGATCGCCAGCTGGCTGCGGCAACGCAGAACAACACCAAGCTGGTCAGCATGCTTGAAACCGCGAAGGCCGAAATCCTCCGGCTAAAGAACGCCCTGGACCAGGAAGGGCAACCGCCCTACAGCTTCGGAACCATACTCCAGCTGAATCCAAAGCGGCAGCCGACACCCGGCAGCAGCGGGCAGGCGGCCACCGAGGAATCGGTGGACATCTTCAATGCCGGCCGGAAGATGCGGGTTGGCATCAGTCCCCTGGTGAACATGAACCAGCTGGCCGTGGGTCAGGAGGTCCTCCTGAACGAGGCGCTTCTCGTCGTCGCCGGGCTCGGCTACGAGCGCGCGGGTGAGCTGGCCACGCTCAAGGAGATGCTGGGAGCGGACCGTGCCCTCGTGGTGGGGCGTGCCGATGAAGAACGGGTCGTCCGGCTTTCCGGCGCGCTCCTGGCCCAAAAGCTCCGGGTGGGCGATGCCCTGTCCATTGACTCAAGGACCGGATACGCCCTCGAAAAAGTGCCGCGCTCCGAGGTGGAGAACCTGGTCCTGGAGGAAGTCCCGGACATCACCTACGAGGACATTGGCGGCCTGGGGCCCCAGATTGAGCAGATCCGCGACGCCGTCGAACTGCCCTTCCTCCACCCCGACCTGTACCGCGAGCACGGCCTCAAGGCGCCCAAGGGCATCCTCCTCTACGGCCCTCCCGGCTGCGGAAAAACCCTGATTGCCAAGGCCGTCGCCAACTCACTGGCTGCACGGGCCGCGGAGCGTTCCGGCAACGTGGACCTCAAAAGCTACTTCCTGAATATCAAGGGGCCGGAACTCCTCGACAAGTACGTCGGTGAAACCGAGCGGCACATCCGGCTGATCTTCTCCAGGGCACGCGAAAAGGCCTCGGACGGCAGCCCCGTTGTGGTGTTTTTCGACGAAATGGATTCCCTGTTCCGCACCCGCGGCACCGGAATCTCGTCCGACGTCGAAACAACCATCGTGCCGCAGCTGCTCAGTGAGATCGACGGCGTGGAGCGGCTGGACAACGTGATCGTCATCGGTGCGTCCAACCGTGAGGACATGATCGATCCGGCCATCCTCCGGCCGGGCCGGCTGGACGTCAAGGTCAAGATTCACCGTCCCGACGCCGAGGCCGCCGCCGATATCTTCAACAAGTACATCACCACTGACCTTCCGTTCCATGAAACGGACCTGGCAGAGCATGACGGCGATGTGCAGGCCACGGTGGACGCCATGGTCCAGCGGACGGTGGAAGCCATGTATTCCACGGACAAGTCCAACGAGTTCCTGGAGGTCACCTATGCCAACGGTGACACCGAGATGCTGTACTTCAAGGACTTCAACTCCGGAGCTGTGGTGCAAAACGTGGTGGACCGCGCCAAGAAGTACGCCATTAAGGACCTCCTGACCACCCACCAAAAGGGGCTTCGGATCGAGCACCTGCTGCGCGCCGTCGTGGACGAGTTCCGCGAGCACGAAGACATGCCCAACACCACCAACCCTGATGACTGGGCACGGATCTCCGGCAAGAAGGGCGAACGGATCACCTACATCCGCACCATTGTCCAGGGCAAAGCCGGCCAGGAACCCGGTAAATCCATCGAGACGATGCCGTCAACAGGCCAGTATCTATGACCGCTGCACCGGAGCCCGCCGCCGGGGGAACATTGCCGGCCGGCGGGGCCATGCGGGTCATGGGCGCGGAAACCGAATACGGCATCCACGCCCCGTCCGCACCCTCGGCCAACGCCACCATGATGAGCGCCAGGGTGGTCCAGGCCTATGCACAGGTAACCCGCCAGCGCGCCGCCGGCGGTGCCGAGACCCGCTGGGACTACACGGACGAGGAGCCGCTCCATGACGCCCGCGGCTGGACAGTGGACCGCAGTTCCGCCCACCCAAGCCAGCTGACGGACCAGCCGCCGGTACTCGATGCGGAGGCGGTGGCGCTGGCCTACGGCCGCGAAGAACTTGAACTCGACGGCCAGGACGAGTCCGGGACACTCCTGATGAACATGGTCCTGGGTAACGGTGCACGGCTGTATGTGGACCACGCCCACCCCGAGTACTCCAGCCCGGAGGTCACCAATCCCCGCGATGCCGTGAGGTGGGATGCGGCCGGCGACCTGGTGGCGCTGGCCGCCGTTCGCCGCCTGGCGGCAGATCCGGACCTTCCGCCGATCAATCTCTACAAGAACAACACGGACAACAAATCCGTTTCCTACGGCTCCCACGAGAACTACCTCATGCCGCGCTCCGTGCCCTTCGGCGATATTGTGCGCGGGCTGACGCCTTTCTTCGTCAGCCGGCAAATCATGTGCGGGTCGGGCCGTATGGGCATCGGCCAGGACGCCTCAACGCCGGGATACCAGATCAGCCAGCGCGCGGATTTCTTCGAGGCCGAAGTAGGGCTGGAAACCACCATCCGCCGGCCCATTATCAACACCCGGGATGAGCCGCATGCCACAGCGGACAAGTACCGGCGGCTCCACGTCATCATCGGGGATGCCAACCTGAGCCAAGTCTCCAACTACCTGAAGTTCGGAACCACGGCGATGGTGCTCAGCCTCATCGAGGCAGGATTGGCGCCGAAGGTCGAAGTCTACGAGCCGGTCGCCGCACTCCAGGCGGTGAGCCACGACACCACGCTCACCGCCACGCTGCGGCTGCTCGACGGCAGGCGGGTCACCGCCTTGGACCTGCAGTGGATGTATCACGAGGCCGCTGCCAAGCTGGCCCAGGACACCGGTGTAGGAGACAAGGTGGACGGCGACGGACACACACATGATGTCCTGGAACGCTGGGCCACCGTCCTCACCCAGCTCGACAACGACCGGGCCGCTGCCGCTTCCTCGGTGGAATGGCTGGCAAAGCTGTCTCTGCTCGACGGATACCGTGAACGTGACGGGCTGGAATGGAACGATGCCCGGCTGGGCCTCGTTGACCTCCAATGGGCTGACATCAGGCCGGAAAAAGGTCTGTACTACCGGTTCCTCGCCAGGAACCGGATGCAGAGGATCCTTGAAGACGCGGCCATTGCAGGAGCAGTTTCCGAACCGCCCGCGGACACCCGGGCATTCTTCCGCGGCAGATGCGTCAGCAGCTTCGGCAAGGATGTGGTGGGCGCCAGTTGGGACTCCGTCATCTTCGACGTCCCGGGGTACGGGCGGCTCCAGCGCGTGCCCACCAGGGAACCCCTCCGGGGAACGAAAGCCCTGACCGGCGCGTTATTCGAACGCTACCGGGAGGCGGGCCCGTTCCTGGCAGAGCTTCTGGGACATAACGCTCCGCCTGCGGCGTAAACCGCCACCGGAAGCCCACACCGTGGCAGGATGGGCATATCGGAGGATCCGCCGGATCCGATGACGGATACAAGGAGGGGTAACAATGGCAGGCCAGGAGCAGCAACAGCCGCAATCGCGCGACAGCCAGGTCGACGAGGACATTCCCGAGGCGCCGCCCGCGCCGCCGGAGGCACAGGCATCCGCATCGACTGAAGGCGTCGACGACCTTCTCGACGAGATCGACGGCGTCCTCGAATCCAATGCTGAAGAGTTCGTCCGGGCGTTCGTCCAAAAGGGCGGTCAGTAACCCGGATTCGGAGGCTGGCGGAAGCCGCGGAAGGCCCGAATCTGTACCGACGTTGAAGGACCACGTTCAAGGAGTGCATGAGTGCAGGAATCAACCGCCAACCAGGTAGCCGCCAACGCCACCTCATCGTTTACCGAACACCTGCAACGGGACCGGCCCGAACTTCTTCCGTATAACCGGTCCCTCCAGGCAGGCGTGCCGGCGGCTGCCCCCTTGCAGGTTCCGCATGCCACCACCATTGTTGCCATGAGCTACGACGGCGGCGTGCTGATGGCGGGGGACAGGCGCGCCACCATGGGCAACATCATAGCCAGCAGGCACATCGAAAAAGTCTTCCCCGCCGACCGCTACTCCGTCCTGGGGATCGCCGGGACTGCCGGAATAGCCATCGACCTGACCAGGTTGTTCCAGGTGGAACTTGAACACTACGAGAAAATCGAGGGCACGCTCCTCAGCCTTGAAGGCAAAGCAAACCGGCTGGGCGCCATGATCAGAGGCAATCTTCCCCTCGCCATGCAGGGACTCGCCGTTGTGCCCCTCTTCGCCGGGTTCGACACCAGCGCCGGGGTTGGCAGGCTTTTCTCTTACGACGTCACCGGCGGCCGGTACGAAGAACGTGAACACCACACAGTGGGATCCGGCTCGGTCTTTGCCCGCGGTGCCCTGAAGAAGCTCTGGCGGCCCAACCTCACGGCGGCCGAAGCCGTCGCCGTCGCCGTTGAATCGCTGTACGATGCGGCCGACGACGATTCGGCCACCGGCGGTCCCGACACCGTGCGGCAGCTGTGGCCCGTCATCTACACCGTGGACAGTTCGGGCGCGCGGCGGGTGCCGGACGCCGAACTGGCCGCAGCATCGCGGAACGTGATCGAGGCGCGGACTATCGCCGGACGGGAGGCCTAAGATGACGCAGCAGTTCTATGTCTCACCCGAACAGCTAATGAAGGACCGCGCGGATTTTGCCCGGAAGGGCATCGCCCGCGGCCGGTCCGTCGTCGTCATCAGCTGCGAGGACGGAATCGCACTCGTCGCCGAGAACCCTTCTCCGTCCCTGCACAAGATCGGCGAGATCTACGACAAAATCGCGTTTGCCGCCGTCGGGAAATACAACGAATTCGAAAGCCTCCGCCAGGCCGGGGTCCGTTACGCCGATGTCCGTGGGTACTCCTACGACCGGGAGGACGTCACAGCCAGGGGACTGGCAAGCGTCTACGCTCAGAGCCTTGGAGCGGTGTTCACCGCTGAACAAAAGCCGTTTGAGGTGGAACTGGCGGTGGCAGAGGTCGGCGCCAGCCAGGCGGATGACCATCTCTACCGGCTGACTTTTGACGGCTCCATTGCTGACGAGCACTCCTTTGTTGTGATGGGCGGCCAGGCAGACAAAGTCTCCTCCGTCATTGGTGAGGGCTGGCGCAGCTCACTGAACTTTGCAGACGCCGTGCGCCTGGCCATGACGGGCCTGGCTCCGGCCGGAGAGCCGGAAGAACAGGCAAAAGCACTTCCGGCAGGCGCGCTGGAAGTGGCAGTACTGGACCGGGAATCAGAAACCTCTCGCGGGTCCAGGCGCGCCTTCCGCAGGCTCAACGACGCGGACATCACTGCACTGCTGGCCTAGGAGGACAGGACATGGACAAGAGAATCTTCGGCATCGAAACCGAGTTCGGGATCTCATACTCGAGCCCGGACTCGAGGCCCCTTGCCCCCGAGGAAGTGGCCCGCTACCTTTTCCGCAAGGTGGTCAGCTGGGGGCGTTCGTCCAACGTGTTCCTGACCAACGGCTCCAGGCTTTACCTCGACGTGGGATCCCACCCGGAGTACGCCACCGCGGAATGCGACGACCTGGCGCAGCTCATTGCCCACGACAGGGCGGGAGAGCTCATCCTCGACGATCTCGTGGACGAGGCACAGGCCCGGCTCGCAGCCGAAGGCTTCAACGGAACGGTGTACCTCTTCAAGAACAACACCGACTCCGCCGGGAACTCCTACGGCAGCCACGAAAACTACCTCATTCCACGCCGCGGGGAGTTCTCCCGGCTGGCCGAGATCCTGATCCCGTTCCTGGTCACCCGTCAGCTGATCGCCGGCGCCGGAAAGATCCTGAAGACACCCCACGGCGCCACATACGCGTTCTCCCAGCGGGCTGACCACATCTGGGAGGGTGTTTCCTCCGCCACCACCAGGTCGCGTCCCATCATCAACACACGCGACGAGCCGCATGCTGACGCCGAGTTCTACCGCCGCCTCCATGTCATTGTGGGGGACTCGAACATGTCCGAAGCCACGGCCCTGATGAAGATCGGCACAGTGGACCTGGTCCTGCGCATGATCGAGGCCGGAGTAATCATGCGCGACATGCGGATGGAAAACCCCATTCGCAGCATCCGCGAAATCTCCCATGACCTCAGCGGCCGGGCATTGGTCCGGCTGGCCAACGGACGCCAGCTCACCGCCCTCGAAATCCAGCAGGAATACCTGACCAAAGTCACGGCATTCGTCAAGGAGCACGGCCCGCACAACCCGCACGTCCCGCTCATCCTCGACCTGTGGGAGCGAACGTTGAAGGCCATCGAGAGCGGCGACTTCCGCGGGATCGACACCGAAATCGACTGGGCCATCAAGAAAAAGCTCATGGACAAGTACCGTGAACGCCACGGCCTGGGGCTGGACGCCCCGCGGATAGCCCAGCTGGACCTCACCTACCATGACATCTCCCGCAGCCGCGGCCTTTACTACCTGCTGCAGTCACGCGGTGCGGTGCGGCGGATCGTGGACGACACAGTCATCAAGGACGCCGTGGACGTCCCGCCGCAGACCACACGGGCCAAGCTCCGCGGAGACTTCGTGCGCCGTGCCCAAGAACTGGGACGGGATTACACCGTTGACTGGGTCCACCTGAAGCTGAACGACAGGGCTCACCAGACGATCCTGTGCAAGGACCCCTTCCGCAACGTCGACGAGCGCGTGGATGCCCTCCTTGACTCTATGGGCTGACACCCAGCTTCAGGGGCTATTCTGGATAGGGCCCTTTAGAGGGACCCCGCGATGCCGGCCGCTGCCATGCGGAACATCGCATCCACCCTGCCCCGACGAAAGTTTTCTTACGTGCGCCGACTACTAGCAATCCTTCTTCCCGGTCTGCTGTTGCTGACCGCCTGCGGCGGTTCAACCGCAGAGCCGGAACCCACCAGCGTATCCGCCGGCGAGACTGCCAAGTTCGACTCCCTCAAACTGACCGACAACGGGGACAAGAAAGCCCCCGGTGTGGAATTCACCAAGCCGTTGGAAGTGGCAGAGCCCACCATCAAGGTCATCACCGAGGGCAGCGGTGAGGCGGTGAAGGCAAACCAGATCGCCAACATCTCCATCCTGGCGCTCAACGGCACTGACGGCAGTACCCTTGAGGACACCTTTCCCGGCGAGCCCGAGCCCCTTGAGCTCAACGATGAACTGAAGACCAGCAGCGAGGTTATCTACAACGCGTTTGTTGGCGCCAAGGTTGGTTCCAGCCTGGCCCTGGCTGTCCCCGGGCAGCAGAGTGCACCTGCCCCGAGCCCCTCGGACGGAGCCAGCCCCAGCCCGTCCCCTGCGGCGCAGCCCACCCAGCTGTTGATCATCAAGGTCCTGTCCGCCGAGGACGTTGCTCCCGTACTGGAAAAGCCTGAGGGCGAAACCGTCACTCCGCCGGCAGGACTGCCAACCGTGTCCGAAAAGGACGGGATCCCCGAGATCAACGTCGAGGGTGTGGCTGCCCCGACCGCACTGGTTTCCCAGGATCTCATCAAGGGCAACGGCGCCACCGTGAAGGAAACCGACACCCTCACCGTGAACTACGTGGGCGTCACCCTTGAGGGCGGCACCAAATTCGACTCGAGCTTTGACCGCGGCGAACCCGCGAGCTTCCCGCTCACCGGCGTCATCAAGGGTTGGACCCAGGGCCTTGCCGGCAAGACGGTAGGCTCCCGCGTCCTCCTGGTCATCCCTAAGGATCTTGCCTACGGCGACGCCGGACAGGGCGAGGCCAAGGGAGACCTGGTGTTCGTGGTGGACATCCTCGGGGCTAAGTAGCAACACTTACTGTCGAAGCACCACCGGTTGCCGCCACGCCGTGGCCGGCCAGCGGCTGCATCGACCGGCAGCACAGATAAAAGCAGCACAGACATCAAAAGGAGAAACCATGTCATTCGGTCAGCGCGAATTCGACCGCCAGAAGCCCGAAATCGATTTCCCGGAGGGTGACGTCCCCACCGAGCTGGTCATCACCGACCTCATTGAGGGCGACGGACGCGAAGCCAAGGCCGGCGACACCGTCTCCACCCACTACGTCGGCGTGGCCTGGTCCACCGGCGAAGAGTTCGACGCCTCCTGGGGCCGGGGAGCGCCGCTGGACTTCCGCGTTGGCGTCGGCCAGGTCATCCAGGGCTGGGACCAAGGTCTGCTGGGCATGAAGGTGGGCGGCCGCCGCCGCCTGGAGATCCCCTCGGAGCTGGCCTACGGCTCCCGCGGCGCCGGCGGAGCCATCGCTCCGAACGAAGCTCTGATCTTCGTGGTGGACCTGGTAGGAGTCCGCTAAAGGATTACCGGTGCCGTCAAGAGCGCGGCAGCATCAGGACGCAAAATCCTGGTGCTGCCGCGCTTTCTGCGTTCCGCCGCGGACTTTAGTAACGTAACCAGAGTGCCCGTATCCCGTACTGAACGCCTCCTCAACCTGCTGATCGCACTCCTGAACACCCGGTATGGGTTGCGCCGCCGTGAGCTGCGCGAAAAGGTTTACCACGATTCTTCCGGGAATGACGTGGCTTTCGGCCGGATGTTCGAACGGGACAAAAACGATTTGCGCCAGTTCGGTTTCGAGGTGGAAACCCTGACGGACATGGGGTGGAGCGAGGATGATCCTGCCACCACCCGCTACCGCATCGGCAAAGAATCCAACCGCCTTCCGGATGTCCAGCTGGGGCCGGACGAATGGACTGTGCTCCTCCTGGCCTCTCAGCTTTGGGAGCGTGCCGCCCTTGGCACTGCCGCTCAGAGCGCCCTCCGGAAACTCCAGGCGTCAGGTCGGCTGGCCGACGTCGCCCTGCCCGCCGGCGTCCAGCCGCGCATCAAGCCGGCAGGACAGGCCTTCGACGACCTGGTCTCTGCACTGCACGCCCGGCACCCGGTCACCTTCACATACCTTGCGGGCAGCACAGGCAACGAGGAGCTGCGGACAGTGGAGCCGTGGGGCCTGGGGAGCCGGTTTGGCCAGTGGTACCTGGTGGGCCATGACCGTGCCCGGGAAGCGCCGCGCCACTTCCGTCTTTCCCGGATCACCAGTGCTGTCACAACCCTGGACAGGGAGCTGTATACGCCGCCGGCGGACTTCAACGTACGCCGGGAGCTGGACCGCCTCCCTGAACTGCCGCTGCGCAGCGCCGTCGTGGACGTCCGCGAAGGAAAGCTGCTGGCACTGCGGCGGCGCAGTTCCGCGGAGGGCGGCTCGGCCGGCCGGCCTGAGGCCGGCTACGAGCGGCTGTCCGTGCAGTACAGGGACCCCGAGGCGCTGGCTGAGGAAGTCGCCTCCTACGGACCGGACGCGCTGGCCGTAGCCCCGCCTGAGCTTGTGGCTGCCGTCCTTCGCAGGCTGTGCGCGGCTGCGGAGTTCAGCGCTGAACCTGAGCCTCCGTACAGCTTCGGCGCTGCCCGGGCCGCTGCTGTCCGCAAGCGCACGTCCGAGGACCAGCTCAAGCGGATGCTTCAGCTGGTGCCCTTCCTGGTGCACAACCAGGGCCTGCACATCCAGGACGTGGCAGATCGGTTCGGCATCACCAGGAAGGAGTTGGAGGACGATCTGCAGATCCTGATCTGCTCCGGCCTGCCGGAGGGATACCCGGACGATCTCCTGGACATCCACTGGGACGACGACCATGTGTACATCACCCAGGACCTGGACCTCACAAAACCTGTCCGCTTCACTGTGGAGGAGGCCTGCGCCCTCCTGGCCGGGCTGGAGACGCTGAACGGGCTGCCGGAAGTGGCCGAGGGCGGCGCACTGGAATCGGTGACCCTGAAGCTGCTGGCGGCCGCGGGTGAAGAAGGCCTCCGCGCGGCATCCCTTGCCGGGCCGGAAGTGGCGCCCGCCGACGCTGCCACCCACGCCACCGTCAGGCGGGCCATCGAATCCCGCTCCCAGCTTCGCCTCCGGTACCTTTCGCCGCAGCGGGACACCATCACCGAGCGGGACGTGGACCCGTTCCGCCTGTATTCACTGGACAGCACCTGGTACTTTGAGGCCTACTGTCACCTGGTGCGCGGCCTCCGGAACTTCCGCCTGGACCGTGTCCAGGAAGTCCGCCCGAACGGTGCTCCCGTCCCGGACGGCATCACGCCCGCCGAAGGAGTCCCTGCCAGGCTGTTCACCGCCAGCGACGACGACACCACCGTTACCGTCCAGCTCACCCGGCAGGGGAGGGGGCTGGCAGATGACTATTACGCGGAACGCACCGCAGAGTTGCCCGACGGCGGACTGGTGGCCGAGATCCGGTTCGGCACGACGGACTGGCTGCCGATGTTCGTGGCCCAGCATGGCGGTTCTGCCAGGATACTGGCACCAGTTGAGCTGGCGGAGGCGTCCCGCATGTGGTTGGCGGCATCCCTGGCCAGGTACGGCGGCTAGACTTCTCAGCATGCCTTGGTGGTCCTGGATCCTGATATGGGTGGCGCTCGTTGCGCTCTCACTGCTCTTCTATGTCCTGTTGGGCATTCGCCTGTTCCGCCAGTTCATGGCAACAGTCAAGGATTTGGGGGCCGCCGGCGATAAGCTGGGGCACCTGGGCCCTATGGATGTGCCGGATGCTGCAGATCCGGCAACGCCCCCTCCGGGTGCAGCGGTTTTTGCCTCGCCCACGCTCATGCGACATGATTACGAGGCATCCAAGTCGTCCCGACGGGAAATGCGCCGCCTGCGACGTGTGCAGCGCAAGAAAGACCGGGGCCAGCCGCAGGCGCTCGGCGATCTCGACTTTACTTAGAAGTAAAATGTACTTAGATGAAAGGATTTCCCGTGGGAAGACTGTTTGATGGCCCCTGGCCCATCGTAATTATCATTGTTGTTGCTTTGCTTCTTTTTGCCGCACCGAAACTTCCGGCCATGGCACGCAGCCTTGGACAGTCCATGCGGATCATCAAGTCCGAGGTCAAGGAAATGAAGAACGACGGCAAGCCCGAGTCCACCGACGCCTCTGGCCCGGTGGAAGGAACCATCGTCAACCACCCCAAGGCGAAGCCCGGCGAGCCGACCGACGGCACTGACGTTCCGCCGTCGAACCGCGCCTGACCCCCAGTGGCACTGTCGCGGGCCCGTAAAGCCAATCCCGAGGGGCGGATGGCTCTTTGGGACCACCTCAAAGAGCTGAAAAACCGGCTGATCAAGTCGGCCATCGGCGTCGTCATTGGCGGCATCGGAGGATGGATACTTTACGATCCGCTGCTGAAAGCCCTGGCCGATCCGGTCAACCGCATCTCCCAGCAGACGGGCGGGCTTTCGGCAATCAACTTTGGGACCATCGCGTCCCCCTTCGACTTCAAACTCCAGATGTCGCTGCTGATTGGCGTGGTGATTTCCAGCCCGATCTGGATCTACCAGTTGTGGGCCTTCATCACGCCCGGACTCACATCCAAGGAGCGCCGGTACACGCTGGGGTACATGGCGGCTGCGGTCCCGCTGTTCCTGGCCGGCATCTGGGCAGGCTGGCTTGTGGTTCCGCAGGTGGTCCGGGCACTCACCCAGTTCACTCCGGACGGTTCGTCCAGTGTCATCGATGCGCGCACCTATATCGAGTTCGTCACCCGGATGGTTTTGGTGCTTGGTATCGCCTTTCTGGTGCCGGTGGTGCTGGTGGGCATCAACATGGCCGGCGTTATCTCAGGGCAGACCATCCTCAAGGCTTGGCGCATCACCGTGTTCCTGGTGTTCGTCCTCGCCGCCATTGCCGCTCCCGGCGCGGACGCCATTTCGATGTTCATGCTGGCAGGGCCACTTCTGGTGCTGTTCTTCGCCGCAATCGGTGTTTGCCTGATGAACGACAAGCGCCGGGCGCGCCGCGAGGCCAAGCGGGCAGCCGAAACGGACGCAACAGCAGACATCGCCACCCCGGGCAGTGAGCTGAAGAACCTCTAGGCGCCCGTTAGGCTTGGGGTATGTCCTCCAACACCGGGCCTTCTTCCTCTGGACCGTTCCCTCCCGGGCCCACTGACTTCGAAGAGCTTTCCCCCGCCGAGCGGTACCAGGCAAGCGCTAAACGCAGGGCCGAGGCAGCGACGTACCTCGGAGCCTTTGTCCGCACTCTCGACTTCGAGCTCGACGACTTCCAGCGGCAATCGTGCCAGTCCCTGCAGGAGGGCAGGGGAGTGCTGGTGGCGGCTCCCACGGGAGCCGGGAAAACCATTGTTGGGGAATTCGCCATCTACCTCGCCCTGGAGCGCGGCCTCAAAGCGTTCTACACCACGCCCATCAAGGCCCTCAGCAACCAGAAGTTCACTGAGCTTGCCGAGAAGTACGGCGCCGACAACGTAGGGCTGCTCACCGGCGACACAAGCATCAACGGCGACGCGCCCGTCGTCGTGATGACCACGGAAGTCCTCCGGAACATGCTGTACGCGGATTCGGCAACCCTTGACGACCTTGGCTACGTGGTGATGGACGAGGTCCACTACCTCGCCGACCGCTTCCGCGGAGCAGTCTGGGAGGAGGTCATCATCCACCTTCCCAGCGAGGTGCAGGTGGTTTCGCTCAGCGCCACAGTCTCCAACGCCGAGGAATTCGGCGCGTGGCTGGACACCGTGCGCGGCGATACCGACATCATCGTCTCCGAGCACCGGCCGGTACCCCTCTGGCAGCACGTGATGGTGGGGCGGCAGGTCATGGATCTGTTCGCGGGGGAAACCACCTTCGATGAAATCGCCCCGCCGGTGGACGGGGACGGGACTCTGCCTGTACCGTCCGCAGACAGCACCAAAGGGCGTGGCTTCGACGTCAATCCAGACCTCCTCAAGGTGGCGCGCAGCGAAATCCAGCAGAGTTTCCGCAGCCGCCAGGGAGGCCCGGGCGGCCGCGGCCAGCGCGGGAGGCGAGGCAACGACCGGCCAGGCCGGGGCGGCGACGAACGCGGTGTCCGTCCGGCGAGCCGGCCACAGGTCATCGCAAGCCTTGACCGCATGGACCTGCTGCCTGCAATCACCTTCATCTTTTCCAGGGCGGGCTGTGACGCTGCGGTGGCGCAGTGTGTGGGGTCCGGGCTGTGGCTCACCACCGAGAAGGAACAACGCATCATCACCCAGCGCGTTGACGAGGCCGGGCAGGACATTCCCCCGGATGACCTGGACGTCCTGGGCTTCTGGACCTGGCGTGACGGTCTGATCCGCGGCTTCGCGGCACACCACGCAGGCATGCTCCCCACGTTCAAGGAAGTAGTGGAGAAGCTTTTCGCCGACGGTTTGGTCAAGGCGGTTTTTGCCACGGAAACGCTGGCGCTGGGCGTCAACATGCCCGCCCGCTCCGTGGTGCTCGAAAAGCTGGACAAGTTCAACGGCGAAGCCCACGTGGACATTACGGCAGGGGAATACACCCAACTGACCGGCCGTGCCGGCCGCCGCGGCATCGACGTGGAGGGCCACGCCGTGGTGCTGTGGCAGCCTGGAACGGATCCGACGGCGGTAGCCGGCCTTGCGTCCCGGCGCACCTACCCGCTGAACTCGAGTTTCCGGCCCACCTACAACATGAGCATCAACCTGCTGGCACAGTTTGGCCGGGCAAGGGCCCGCGAAATCCTGGAGTCCTCCTTTGCCCAGTTCCAGGCTGACCGTTCTGTTGTGGGACTGGCCAGGCAGGTGCGCAGCCGGGAGGAGTCGCTGGCCGGGTACGCCAAGTCCATGACCTGCCATTTGGGTGACTTCACCGAGTACGCACGGCTGCGCAGGGAACTGTCCGACGCCGAAAACGCCGGCTCCCGCACCAAGTCCCGCGTCCGGAAATCGCTCAACGATGATTCCCTGGCCCGCCTGCTGCCGGGGGACGTGGTGGATGTTCCCGGCGGGAGGGCACCCGGCCCGGCAATTGTGCTGAGCTCGGACCACACCAGCCGTGAACCACGGCCCGCCGTCCTGACGCTGGACAACCAACTGCGCAGGATCGGGACCGACGACCTGGAGGGACCCATCGCTCCGGTGACGCGCATCCGCATTCCCAAATCCTTCAACGCCAAAGTGCCCAAGTCCCGCCGGGACCTGGCCTCCTCGGCACGGAATGCACTGCGCGAAAACCGGCCGCCAGCCCCCGGCAATAACCGCAACAACGACTTTGGCCTCGCCACCGCCCTGCCGAACCAGGAAAAGCGCATCGCCGACCTCCGCCGCGCTCTTCGCGCCCACCCGTGCCATGGCTGCAGCGAACGCGAAGAACATGCCCGCTGGTCCGAGCGCTGGTGGAAGCTCCGCCGCGAAACCGACGGGCTGGTCCGGCAGATCCAGGGCAGGACCAACACCATCGCCAAGACCTTCGACCGCGTCTGTGATGTCCTTTCCACCTACGGGTACCTTGAACAAGCAGCGGACGGGCGGCTCTCCATCAGCCCTGACGGCCAGCGGCTCCGGCGGATCTACGGTGAAAAGGACCTGTTGATTTCCCAGTCGCTGCGGCTTGGCGCGTTCGATGACCTGGACGCCGTGGAGGTTGCGGTCCTCGCCAGCGTGCTGGTGTACCAGGCGAAACGCGAAGACCGGGGGCTGAGGCCACGGATGCCCAGCATTTCGTTGGAGACGTCAGTGGATATCGTCGTCCGTGAATGGTCCGCGCTTGAGGACGTGGAAGAGGACAAGAAGCTACCGCTGACGGGCGAGCCTGAACTGGGGCTTGTCTGGCCCGTCTATAAGTGGGCCAAGGGCCGGCATCTGCAGGACGTCCTCAGCGGCACAGACCTTGCCGCGGGTGACTTTGTGCGCTGGGTCAAGCAGGTTGTGGACCTCCTGGACCAGCTCGCCAAGATCCCGGGGCTGGATCCCCGCCTGGCCCGGCTCTGCGCCGAGGCCATCTCCCTGATCCGCCGCGGTGTCGTGGCCTATTCCTCCGTCCTCTGACCAGCAATGCCGGCTCCCCGCCGGCGCGCCCAAACGCCAGGAGCACTGCCCCGTATGTCCCAGCCTGAACCGCTGCCCGCCCCGCGCGCAAAAACAGTCCTCTACCGGAACGGCTCCGTATACACTGCCGCCGACCCCTTTGCCACGGCAATGGTGGTGGATGGCGGCACGGTGGCGTGGGTGGGATCCGAACAGGCGGCAACCTCCATCGCGGACAGCTCCATGGAAATCATCGATCTCCGCGGAGCCCTCGTGGCGCCAGGGTTCGTGGACTCCCACATCCACCTGACGGAGACGGGCATCGCGTTGGACTCCCTCCGGCTGGGCGGAATCCGGTCAGCCAGGGAGCTGCTCGACGCCGTGGCTGCCGTCCCCGGTGACGGCCCGGTCCTGGGCCACGGCTGGGACGAGACCGCCTGGCCGGACAGCAGCCTCCCCACCGCCGCGGAACTGGAGCGGGCATCAGCCGGACGGCCGGTGTACCTGTCCCGGGTCGACGTGCACTCCGCGCTAATTTCCGAGTCACTCGCCGATGCGGTCGGAGTCCGTCAGTTGGACGGGTTCGACGGCGGCGCCAGGGTGCGCCGGGCAGCGCACACGGCCGCCCGGCAGGCAACCCGCCGCCAGCCCGAAGAAGCGCTGAAGCGGCATCAGGCACGGGCACTGACCGAGGCGGCAGCCAACGGTTACGTGGCGGTAGCGGAAATGGGGTCACCGCATATCGGCGGTGCCGAGGACCTGCGGCTTGCAGGGGCCTGGAACAGCGGTACCCCCGAGGTTTTGCCCTACTGGGGGGAACTGGCGTCCTCGGAAGAGCATGCCCGCAGCCTCCTGGACCAGTTTGGGTTCGGAGTGCGGGGGCTTGCCGGCGACCTGAACATCGACGGCTCCGTGGGCTCCCGGACGGCTGCCCTGCGGTCCGGATACAGCGATGCTCCTGAAGAGCAGGGAAGCCTCTACCTCAGCGTGGACGAGGCCGCGGCGCACCTGGCGGCATGCTCGCTTGCCGGAGTCCAGGGCGGTTTCCACGTGATCGGCGACGCCGGACTGGACGCCGCGCTGGCCGCACTGGAACTGGCTGCCAAGGAAGTGGGTGAGCAGCGGGTGCGCGCTGCCGGGCACCGCTTTGAACACGTGGAGATGGTTGATTCGGCCGCCGTCGAGGTGCTGTCCCGGTATGCCGTGACAGTCAGTGCCCAGCCGTCGTTTGACGCTGCCTGGGGAGGCCCGGGAGGTCTCTATGAGCAGAGGCTGGGGAAGCGGAGCCGGTCCATGAACCCGTTCGCCACCCTCTACGCAGCCGGGGTGCCCGTATGCTTCGGCAGTGACAGTCCCGTGACGCCGCTGCGCCCCTGGTCCAGCGTGAGAGCATGCCTGGAGCACTACAACGAAGATGAGCGGATCTCCGCCCGTGCCGCCTTCCTGGGCCACACGCGTGCGGGCTGGCGGGCAGCTAAGTACGCCGACCCGATGGCCGGCCAGTTGGTACCGGGGGCGCCCGCGAGTTTCGCCGTGTGGGAGGTTGAGGAACTGATGGTGCAGGTCGCCGACGGGCGGGTCCAGTCCTGGAGCACCGACCCGCGGGCGCGCACGCCGCTGCTGCCTGCCCTGGATACCGGCTCTGACCCGATGTGCCTGCAGACCGTCCGTAACGGCGTCGAACTTTACGCAAGCCCGGCGCTGCGGTCCTGACCGGACCGCTGCCGTCCTATAATTGATAGTTGCGCCCGCCGCCGATCCGTTCGCAGCCGGGCGCGTTGACCATTTCCCCTAGGAAAGGCCCCCTGTGCGAGTCCTCACCATCATTCCCACCTACAACGAACTGGAATCGCTGCCCAAGACCCTTCAGCGGCTTCGCGCGGCAGTTCCTGCGTCGGATGTGCTGGTGGTGGATGACAACAGCCCAGACGGTACCGGCCAGCTCGCGGACCGTTTCGCCGCTGAGGATTCCCAGGTTCATGTCCTGCACCGGAAGGGCAAGGAAGGGCTCGGGGCCGCGTATATTGCCGGTTTCAGGTGGGGTCTGGACGCCGGTTACGACGTACTGGTAGAGATGGACGCGGATGGTTCCCACCAGCCTGAGCAGCTTCCCCAACTCCTGGAAGCTGTGGAGCAGGGCGCTGACCTTGCCATGGGCTCCCGCTGGGTTCCCGGCGGTAAGGTCGTGAACTGGCCGCTGTACCGCCAGGCCATTTCCCGGGTGGGAAGCACCTACGCCCGCCTCATGCTGGGGCTGAACATCAAGGATGTCACCGGCGGGTACCGTGCGTTCCGCAGGACAACTCTGGAGAAGCTCAACCTGGACCAGGTGGATTCCGTCGGCTACGGCTTCCAGGTGGACCTCGCCTTCCGCGTGGCCCGGATGGGACTCCGCATCGAGGAACGTCCCATCACTTTCGTGGAGCGGGAACTTGGAGCCTCCAAGATGAGCGGCAACATCGTGGTGGAGGCCATGGTCAACGTCACCAAGTGGGGCCTGCAGGCCCGCTGGAACACGCTGACGCGCAGAAAAGCAGCCGGCCGCCCCTAAGGCTGCAGCACCGCCACGGCGGACAGCTGAACCAACAGAAAAGGGAGCCGCCCCGCACGAAAGTGCAGGGCGGCTCCCTTTTTGTCAGAGCAACAGGCCAAAACCTTTACGCGGACCGGCGCTCTCCGCGGCGTTCGCGCAGGATGGTCAGCCGGTCTTCGAGGATTTGCTCAAGCTCGGGCAGCGAGCGGCGTTCCAGGAGCATGTCCCAGTGGGTACGGACAGCTTTGTCGTTGCTGGTGTCGGGCCGTTCGCCATCGACCAGGAGCGCTTCCTTGCCGGTCTTGGAAACCCAGACAGGAGGAATTTCCGCCTCTGAGGAGAAGGTGACGAAGACCTGCTCGCCGTCCTCGCACCGGTACTCAACACGCTGGCGCGGAGCCGGCTCTACTCCGGACTCGGTCTCCATGCTCTGTGCACCAAGGCGCATGCCCCGCAGGCTGCGATCGCTCATGATTTCTCCCTCTGGTCGGTTCGCGGTGTACAACACCGCGCTAGCCGGTGGCGGCCAAGCGCCGCCGGACTACTGTGTGCTCTGTGCTGCATCTTTAGATTCAACGCATCGCGAAGCTTCGTTGTTCCAGCGGATCTGCTCCGGCCGGACAAATACACGATTATACCGGCACCCGGGCGGAACAGCCAAAAGGAGGGACCCGCCCTTGAGCGGATCCCTCCCTCACGCCAGCCAGGATGCTGAAATCTGGTGTCGGCGCCGGGTTCTAGGGTTCGGAGGGTTTGGCCCCGACTTCGTCGAACAGGCCGCCGGCGGACTCCGGGGTGGTCCCGCCCAGGGCGTTGCCGATTCCCTTGAGTGCCTCGCCGACCTCACTGGGAATGATCCACAGCTTGTTGGAGGAGCCCTCCGCCAGCTTGGGCAGCGTCTGCAGGTACTGGTAGGCCAGCAGCTTCTGGTCCGGATTGCCCTTGTGAATGGCGTCGAAGACTTTCTGGATGGCCTGGGCTTCGCCGTCAGCACGGAGGATCGCCGCTTTGGCGTCACCTTCAGCCGCAAGGATCGAGGCCTGCCGCTGGCCCTCGGCGGTGAGGATTGCTGACTGTTTGGTTCCCTCGGCAGTCAGGATGGCCGCGCGCCGGTCGCGCTCGGCACGCATCTGCTTTTCCATCGAGTCCTGGATGGAGTGGGGCGGATCGATAGCCTTCAGCTCCACACGGGAAACCCGGATTCCCCACCGGCCGGTGGCTTCGTCCAGGACGCCGCGGAGTTGGCCGTTGATCTGGTCGCGGGAGGTGAGTGCCTCCTCCAGGTTCAGCCCGCCCACGACGTTACGCAAGGTGGTAGTGGTCAGTTGTTCCACGGCCTGAATGTAGTTGGCAATCTCGTACGTTGCCGCGCGCGGATCAGTTACCTGGAAATAGACAACGGTGTCGATGGAGACCACCAGGTTGTCCTCGGTGATGACGGGTTGCGGCGGGAACGAAACCACCTGCTCACGAAGATCAAGCAACGGCAGGAGCCGGTCAACGAAAGGTATCAGGATGGTCAGCCCCGGGTTAAGCGTCCTTTGATATTTGCCCAACCGCTCAACTACTCCCGCGCGGGCCTGCGGAATGATCCGGACCGCACGGACCAAAACGATAATCACAAACACGATCAGGACCACCAGCACTATGGCGAGTGCGGCTCCTCCTGCGTTATCCATACATCTCCTTTTTCCCCAATTGTTCAGGCTGTATCAGGACTTGCCGTCGGCATCCGATGCCGCCAAGACGACGGCGGTGGCGCCGTCTATCGCGGCTACGACTACTTTTTGTCCGGCGGGAAGGACCCCCGCCGCGGAGCGTGCACTCCAGATATCCCCGCCGATTTTGACCAGGCCGCCATCGGACGAGACGGGTTCCATCACGACTGCCTGTTCGCCGATCAGGCGGTCGACGTTGGTCCGCTGCTCGGACGGTCCCTTTTTCAGGTGGGAGAGGGCCACTGGCCGGACAAACGCAATCATGAGCAGGGAGACGACGCAGAAAACCACGATCTGCAGCCAGGGGTCCGCGCCGGCGAAATCCGCGACCATTGCGGCGAGGGTACCTCCGCCGAGCATAATGAAAAAAAGGTCAAGCGTGATCATCTCGATCACTGCAAAAGCGAGGAAAGCCGAGAGCCACAGTGCCCACCAGTTTTCGCCCAACCATTCGAACATCGTGCTCCCCCTTCGCTACGGGAGGCCCCAGTTAGGGCCCGCCAGTAACTGTCCTTCCATCGTAGTGCTGGCGTCCGCCTTATGGGGGGCACTGCACTTTTGTAGGGTGCATAGTGGCCAAGTCGTTACGCTGGCGGGGGCCCTGCGGGCCTGAAGACGTTGAGGCGGAACCTTGCCTCCGACTGGATTATCCCGGGCTGGCTTTCAAGCCGGCTGGCGATGGCACTGAGGTCTACGTGGTGCCCCGCGGGTCCCATGAAGGCAAGGTCGGCTGCCTCCTTGCGGGTGAGTGATAGAGGGAATTCGATGTCAAGGGTCTCCGCGACCGTGAAATGGGGTACCATCGCCGCAGCCAGCCGGCTGTCCTTGTCTTCTTCGATACCCAGCATGCCCGTGATGCGGGCAATGGAACCGAGGTGCCCGGAGCGTGGCGTGACCACCACCAGCCGGCCTGTTGGCCGCAGGACACGAGCAAACTCCGCGGCATTGCGCGGCGCGAAAATGACCGTGATGGCATCGACCGAGTTGCTGGCCACCGGCAGCGGCTGCCACACGTCCCAGACCAGGTTCAGTGCCTCGCTGTTGAGCCGGGCAGCGCGCCGGAGGGCGAACTTGGAGATGTCCATGCCCATGGCGGCTACGCTCCGGCCTTCTGCCGCCGCGTGATCCAGCAGGACCCGCAGGTAGTGTCCGGTTCCGGTTCCCGAGTCCAGGACGACGGCGGGTTCACTGGACAGGAAGGGAACGACGGCGGCCGCTACAGCATCTGCGAGGGGCCGGTAGTGCCCGCTCCCCAGGAAGTTGAACCGGGCGTCCACCATCCCGGCGGTATCAGCTTCGAAGGCAGTGCCTTTGCCCACGAGCAGGTTGTAATAGCCCTGACGGGCTGCGTCGAAGCTGTGCCCTGAGCCGCAGGCAAGGCGGGTCTGCCCTGTGGCACCGGGCCCCACCCGCTCCAACGGCTGGGAGCACACAGGACACAGCAGCGGGAGGTCCGCGGGTGAAGGCATAGCCACTATCTTAGGGCTGTCCACCGGGCTTCCCGGCGGGCGGAGGCAGGGGGCCCGCGCCTCGCCGTATCTGTATTGGCCCTACTTGGGTCGGGGGAGAGCGATGGGGCCGTCGCCAAACCCAAGTCCCTCACGCGCCTTGCCGATTCCGGGCTCCGCCCAGCGTGCGGCGTACTCTGCATTGCTGCTGAGCGAGCGCAACTGGGCGCGGTCAACGTAGAGAACGCCGTTCAAATGGTCTGTCTCGTGCTGCACGATGCGGGCCTGCCAGCCTGCGAACTCCCGTTGTACCTGTGAGCCATCCGGCGCCTGGAACTCCAGCAGGACTCTTTCAGGCCGGGCAACCACTGCCTGCAGTCCGTTCAGGGAGAGGCACCCCTCGTAAAAGGACGCCTGCTCCGTGCCCAGCGGAGTGTACCGGGGGTTCAGGAGCGCCATGAACTCCAGGGGACTCCGCTTCCGCAGCGCAGCCGCCTCGGCGTCGACGTCGTACTGGTCCTCAATGACGGCGATCTGGAGGGGTATTCCGAGCTGTGGTGCTGCCAGCCCCACGCCCGGAGCTTCGTGCATGACCTGCCGCATGAGCGCGATGAGCCGGTCAAGCTGATCGGGAGACAGCTGCCCGTCAAAAGCTGCGGCGCGCTGGCGCAGGGCGGGGTGGCCGGCCTGCACTATGGGCGGCAGCGTCCCCGCTGACAGGATCCGCTCCACAGATTCCCTGGTCTCTTCGTCGCTGAGGGTGGTGTCCGGCGCTTTCTGGCTCATGGTGAAAAGCCTACTGGCGGTGTGGGATCCTGCCGGCCGGCCTGGGCTAATGTCTTTTCCATGGCTGAACACCACTCCCTGAATACCCCTGCCCTGGACTGTGTCCTCAGATTCATCCGTGTCCTCGAAGCAGGCGGAGGATCCGCTGAGATTCGGCCCTTCCTGGCCGAGTCCTTCGTGCTGGTCGAAGCGCCGCATCTCCTGGCGCCGGAAGGTTCCACCCGGACACTGGCCTCTGTCCTTGCCGGTGCTGACCAAAGCTCGGAGGTGGTGTCGGACCAGGTGTTCAGCATCAGGCGCACCACCTGTGAAGGCGGGAGGGTGGCGGTGGAGGCGGACTGGTCGGCAACAGTCCTGCTTGATCTGCCGTACTGGGACACGGGAGAGACCATCCGTGCCAGGACGTCATCTGTCTTCGAGGTCAGGGACGGCAGGATTGTGAGCCAGGACAGCTACGACTGTTACTTCCGGGGTGGTTCCTGACCGGCATGCCCTTCCAGCGTTCGTGGCTGCTGCATGGTGAAGCGCCTGGCAGTCCAGCGGTTAATGGCTGGAACCGAAGCGGCGGCGCCAATGGCCAGGTTTCGCAGCTGCAGGAAGGGTGACGGCAGGGGACGGCCCAGGATCATGTTGATTTCGGACTGGCGCCTGGCGATGACGGCGGCACGCCGCTGTCGGGCCTCGAACTCTTTCAGTGCCCCTTCCACGGGCTCTCCCGCCACGCCCCGGCGGATCAGGGGCGACAGGGCCTGCACAGCCATCCAGCCCAGGTTCATGCCTTGGCCGCCGATTGGGCTGATTTCGTGCGCGGCGTCCCCGATCAGCAGCGCCCGTCCTGCCACGGTGCGGCGGGCCAGCGTGGACCGTACGCTGAACGCGCTCAGCATGGTGTTGGTCTCCACATCCGGCAGGATTCCCGTCCGCTGCAGCACCAGGCGGGCCAAACGATGGGCGTCTGCTGCCTCCGCCGGCTTGCCGAGCCGTACCACCCACCGCCGCAGACCGCCCGGCAGCGGGAATGACTCAACGATTCCCTCGGATTCAAGGAAGAGGACTGCCATCTGCCCGTGGTGTCCGGAGTCTGCAAAGTCGCCCATCAGGTAGTGGTCCGGATAGGCCTTGGTGCAGACGGGCACGCCAAGCACCTTGCGCAGGTGCGATCTCGCGCCGTCGGCGGCGACCACAAAGGACGCCGGGAAGTCCCGCTGTCCCTCCCCACCAGCAGAAGGTTCGACGACGACGGCGGCCCTTGCGCCGTCGTCGTGCAGTCCTGTGACCCTTACGCCCCTGACGATCGCCTCGCTGTCGAGGGCAAGGACGCGATCCTCCAGGAGCTGTTCTGTCCGGTACTGGGGGAGGGCCAGCACGAACGGAAAGGCCTCCGAAACGCCGTCGAAGGACATGCTCCCCAAAGTTCTACCACCGCTGACCGCGAGGCCTGTACGGATCGGCACCCCCTCCTGGACCATGGCGGCGGCCAGCTGTACCTGGTCCAGCGCGTCGAGGGCAGGCGGGTGGATTCCGATGGCGCGGGTATGGATGTTCCGTTCAGTCCTCTGTTCGAGGATGCGGACCGAGACTCCCTCCTGGAGAAGTGCAGCGGCCAGGTACAGACCCACCGGTCCGCCGCCAACGATCACCACATCTGTGGCCATGTCAGTTCCTCTGGTATTCGAGAAGCTGATGGAAGGCGCTGCCGGTCCGGACCGCCCAGCCGGGGGGAGCGAGGGCCGTTAGTTCCCCGCGCGTATAGCTCCGGCGGATGGAGGTCAGCCCGTCCGCGCGGATGAAGGAGTGGCGGAAAGGAAGTGCTGCAGCGCTGAACAGGGCGTAGGCGGCCGGGCTGCGGCGGAGATCGTTGTGGAGCGCTGCTTTCCGGGCAAGCGTTTCTGAGTGTGCCAGCAGCTCTTGCAGTTGGCCGGCATCAAGGTGGTGGAGGACATGGTTCGAGATCACGAAGTCGTACTGCTTTCCCTCCTGCACAAGGTCGGCGCTGTGGGCCTGCCGGAAACTGATGCCGGCAACGGCAGGCCTGCGGAGGGCGAAGGCGGCGGCGCGGGGATCCGGGTCGATGCCCGTGATGTGCAGTGTGAGCCGGTCGCGTGCGGCCCATCGCGCCAGCATGGTGGCGAGGTCTCCGCCTCCCGAACCGATGTCCAGGACCGTCGCCGGACGGGAAGTGGCCGCAAGGAAAGGGCGTAATTCACGAACGTACAGCCGCCGCCACCCGGACAGCACCCGGTTCACCAGGGCAAACTGCCTGTAGGTGTTGTCCAGGGCCTCAGGGTCGCAGTCGGGCAGGTCCATGATCTCCATGGCCCCGGCGTCGCGCTGCCGCAGCAGGAAGTCCACAGGGTTCAGGCCACCGGAGCTTCCGCCGCCAGCCGTTCCTGCCCGTTGCGCTCTGCCGGTGCAGTGCGTGGTGCCTGCCGCAGTTTGGTGAACAGTGCCGTTTCCACCGTGAGCCCGGGACCGAACGCCATGGAGCAGATCCGCTCGTCTCCGGGCTCGGGGGCCTGTTCCAGGATGCGCTTGATGACAAACAGGACGGTGGCGCTGCTCATGTTGCCGTAGTTCCTGAGGATTTCACGGGCCGGGACCAGCTGTTCTTCCGTCAGGCCGAGCCGGGATTCGACTTTGTCCAGGATGCTCCTGCCACCCGGGTGGATGGCCCAATGGCGGATGGAGGAGTAGGGGAGTGCCGCGAGTTCAGGGTCCCGGGCCAGGAGCGGCTGAAGCGCGCCAACGATGTGGTCATCGATGATGTGCGGAACGTAATTGCCCAAGACCATTTCGAATCCGTTGTCGCCGATGTTCCATGCCATGGAGTCTTCGCCGACTGGCGTGAGGACGGTTTCGAAATGATCCAGTTGCAGCAGGGCGTTTTCCTCCGTGCCCGGCCTGGCTGTAACGACGGCGGCCGCGGCACCGTCGGCGAACAGCGCCGATCCCATGATGGTGTCCGGGTCATTGGATGTGCGGACGTGCAGCGAGCACAGTTCCGCACAGACAACCAGGACCACCGCGGTGGGGTCGGCCTCGCAGAACAACTTGGCGGCCCGGAGGGCTGGAAAGGCCGCATAACAGCCCATGAACCCGAGGTGGTAACGCTGGACGGCAGGATCCAGGCCGAGTTCCCGGACGATCTTGTAGTCAGGCCCGGGGTTGAAGAATCCGGTGCAGGAGACGGTCACCAGATGAGTTATGTCAAGTAAATCGAGTTCCGGGCAGGCCTCGACGGCGGCACGGGCGGCGGCGACGAAGAGTTTTGTGGCCTCGCGGCCGAAGATCTCGTTGCGTACCTTGGTGCTGGGATTCAGCAGCAGGCCCGTGGCGGCATCGTAGAACTGCGGGTCCTCAGCCTGAAAATCATTGGTCATTTCCTCAACGGCAGTAAACCGGGTGTCGATGGCCGCCGCGTCGAAGCATGTGCCCACCAGGCGCGAACCGAGCCGCGTCAGTCCGGGCTGGGCCGCGAAAACGTCCCGGGCCTCGGACTGGATCAGCATTGTTTTCGGAACTGCAGTTTCAAGTGAACGCACGTAGACCGTCATTGGTTCATTCTTAGCGAGCGGCGGGATAAAGGCAACGGTGATCGCGGCGCTGACCTGCGGATTTGTTCAGTGTTTCTCTGGGACGTCAGCGTGGCGGATCCGGCCGCTTCCGGCTGGCTGATAAAACGCCGATAATCTACATTATGTAAAGTAGAACAGTGATTATTGCATCCGATGCACGATCACCTCTCCTCCGCCCATTGCCACCCGGCACCCCCGCGACTGCAGCAGAAAAGTGCCTGTGACCTGCGGAAACGCATGCTATTGCCTGTTGTGACCGCTGGTAAGCCCCACCGAAGCAGAGCCTTCGTAAGCGGAGGGCATCAAGCTGGAACAGCCCTCCGATCCGCGGATTTGCGCGGACTTCTGCATTAATTGCATGATTCTTGCATCCAATGCAATGTATCAGGAGGTTTCGTGGCGGTCGATTCAGCGGGACGGGTGCTCGACTTCGGCGCTGTGCGCTTCCTTCACCCCGAGGACCACGTGTTCACCCAGATGCTTACCGGCTGGCGCAACCAGCAGCTGAGCCGGAACCTGGCGTTTGGCACCATCGAGGGCCGCGAACGGCTAGTAACGCGGTTCCAGGAGTCCACAAACGAGTATCCATGGCAGTGGACCCCAGCTCACGTGGACGAGTTCTTCGGGGATCTGCGCAGCATAAAGCACGGCCGCGCAGTCCACCATCCGGAGCTACCAGGCAGCGCTGAGGGCCTTCTGCGCATACGCAGCGTCGCCTGATTATGGCTGGGACCGGGTCTGCGAACAGCACTTCGGTACGCACCCTGTCCAAGTCTGTTTCGACTGGAACACCGCGGTCCATGCCCAGGCGACCGAATCGGCTCCGAAGCGGCGCCCCTTCACCCGGCAGGAGCTGCAGGCCTTCTTTGACCGGGCCGATGACGAGGTGGACCGCATCGCTGGCCTGGGCCGCAAGGGCTGGCTGCCGGCCTACCGCGACGCGGTCCTCTTCAAGGTGGCCTACTGCTGGGGTCTCCGCCGCAACGAGGTCAAGCATCTGCAGACCGTGGATTTTGCCCGCAACCCGCACGCCCGGGAATTCGGCAAGTACGGGGTCCTGCAGGTCCGCTACGGCAAGGCCATGAAGGGTTCACCACCCAAACGCCGCAGCGTCCTGACCGTGTTCGACTGGTCCACGGAGATCGTTGCCGACTGGCTGGAACGCGGCCACCCGCACATGACCAACGGTCTGGACCTGTTCCCTTCCGAACGGGGCACCCTTGTTTCAGAGACGGCGCTGAACCGAAGGTTCAACCGGTACTGCGAGGATCTGGGCCTCTCCCCCGGCCTGGACATCCACTCGCTGCGCCGCTCCTACGTCACCCATCTGATCGAATCAGGCATGGACGCTTTGTTCGTCCAGCACCAGGCCGGGCATGAGCACGCCTCAACAACGGCCCTCTACACCTCCGTCTCCAGCGACTACAGGGTCAAAACACTGCGCCGCGCCCTGGACTCCACGATCCGGGACGCGCTGGCCGGAATGGAAGACTGAACGCATGAAACGAGAGATCGACTACCGCTGGCGGCTTGCAGAACTCATGGCGGCCCGGGGAATGCACAACAGCACCGACCTCAGTCCCTTGCTGAAGGAACGCGGCATCGAACTCTCGGCCTCCCAGGTCTACCGGCTCGTCACCCAACGCCCCGAGCGCGTCTCACTCATGATGATCGCCGCGCTCTGCGACATTTTCTCGTGCGGGCCCGAGGACCTGGTCACCGTCACGGCAACGGACGCCAAGGTCCGCAAGGTCGCCTCTGACGCCAATGTCGTGGACCTGAACAAGACCATCCGGCCCAAACGTGCCCGCGTAATCCGCGATGACGGCTGAAATCACACCGCGGATTGCCGTCCGCGGCCGGCCCCGCACCACCGGGGCGTTCATTTGCGACAGATGCTCCAGGGCAGCCGGCAAACACCGCGCCAGCTGGCCGGAAGGCAGGATCTGCGGGACCTGCTTCACGATCGCCATGCGCACCCACGGCACCTGCCCCGGCTGCGGAACAGAGCGCATGCTTCCCGGGCGGTCTGCTGCCCACGGCGACCAACCGGTCTGTGTCGATTGCGCAGGCATCACGCAGGATTACCACTGCTCCCGCTGCGGCACGGAAACCGAGCACTACCGCCAGAACACTTGCGCGCGCTGCTCACTTCGGGACGACCTCACCATCCTGTTGCGCGTCGACGAGGCCCAGGGACCGGAAACGACGGCGACGAAACTGCTCGGCACGCTCTGCCGAGCCCAGCGCCCCGAAAGTATCCTCACATGGCTGCGCAAACCCGGTGTCCGCGACTTGCTCGCCCGGCTTGCCACCGGCGGCATCCCCCTCAGCCATGAAGCACTGGACCAGGAACCAAACAGCCTACGGGTGGAGCACCTGCGCAGCCTGCTCACCCACCACAACCTACTGCCCGGGCGGGATCACTACCTCGCGCTCTTTGAGCGGTGGCTACCCAGCAAACTCGAGGACATTGATGACACCGAGATTCGGCGACCCATTGAGTCCTTCGCCCGCTGGCACCACCTCCGACGCATCAGGACCATATCGGCAGCCGGGAAGCCCACCCAGGGCCCCATGCACAGCTCGAAACAGGAAATCACCGAAACCATCAAATTCCTCACCTGGCTCAAGCTCACCCACGGACGAACGGTCGCCTCCTGCCTCCAGGCCGACGTCGACGCCTGGCTGGCCGACGGCCCCACAACCAGACACGCCATCAGAACCTTTTTCGCCTGGGCAGTGAAGAACCGGACCTGCACCAACATCACCATTGGCTTCCGGCAGGCCAAGACAGTTCCCCTACTCACCCAGGGCCAACGACTCGCCATGCTCAAGGCCTGCCTCACCGACAACATCGACACCCTGTCCTACCGGGTCGCCGCCACTCTCCTCCTGCTCTACGCCCAGCCGGTCGTGAAGATCGCCGCGATGAAAAGCACGGATGTGATCCTCACACCCGATGGTCTGCGCCTGTCACTCGGGGAAGAACACCCAGCGCCAGTGCCCGAACCTTTCGCCTCACTGCTCACAGAACACCTCGCCTCACGCCCCAACATGCGCACCGGCAGCAGCTCCGGCAGCCCGTGGCTCTTCCCCGGCTACCGCGCCGGGCAACACATTCACCCCAACACCCTCATGATGCGTCTCAGAGAAATCGGCATAGACCTCCTGGGCGCACGCAACGCGTCCCTCCGCGCCCTCGTCAATGAGGTCCCCGCGCCGCTCGTCGCCGAGATGCTCGGCTACAGCTACCAGGTCACGCAAAAGCACGCCATGGCATCAGCCGAACCCTGGGCTCGCTATTCGCATATCCAACCCGGGGCGGATAATGGCGGATACCCCCTGAAAAGGAGCGAGTAATGGGAACCAACAGTGCGCATACTCATCGGATCTAGCAGCCCGCAAAGCATTCATGCTCTCGTGACATCCAGCGACGCCGAGAAGGCTTCGTGGTTGACAGGCATCGCTCTCGTCCCACAGACGCCTGGGCAGATTACGCTATCGACTGATGCAGACATGTTGGGCTCAGCATCGTGGCGCCTCGACAGTCTAAGCCTGATGAAAGTTTTGAGCACGGCGGGACATCCCCTGGAAGTTCCATCAGGCCCCACTGGCAAAACGACGCAATTCCAAGGCCGCGCGTCCATCCGCGCTTGGGAGATTGCAGGCTCCCTGCACGTCGACCTCGAGCTGCCACACCTAGTAGCAGGCAATCAGGACGGCGCTTCAGCCTCCTGGGAAGAAGTGGGCTTAGATGCTCATATTCTCTTGGCGGATACACACGTCATGGGTAGGGCGGAGATGCTCATCTCGTTTCTGCGAGTTCGATACACCTGATCGAGACCCCAACGGCGACTGAGCACAAGATTCTCCAGCTCCGCCTCTCGACAGTGACACAACGCAAGATCTCAAAGCGAATTCTAGGGAATAGTTCGAAAACGAATATGCACCGTTACCAGTAAAGCTGTAAGCGGGCTGAGAGGCTCCGCCCCCGGCCAATCGACCTCCCCTGTTCCTCGCCTTGCGGCCCCGACGGAACTCCCACGCGACGTGACGTAACCAAGCGGATGCCCAAAGGCGACGGCGCGCCGTCGTTCTGTCTCCCGACCAATGAATGCCAACTGATCTTGCCACAGTCATGTTTTCGCCAGAGGCCAGTCCGTCCCGGACATAGCGGGTGCACCCAGGTGTGGCACGCCTTCGAATATTCCGTGAGACGCCGCCGCTCCCCCGCGGCGGCGTCTGACGTGGGAAGGCCTGCACTCCGCACTCGGTTTGCTTCTGTCTGGTTGACGGTGCCGGCCGGCCTCAAAGAACCAAGGTTCGCGGAGTCACCGTGAGGTTGATTCCAGCATTGGCGCCCAGAAGGTCCTTCGCGAAATCCGGAACACCGATGTGCCCCCGCCAGCGGCCGGGAGTATCGTCCATGTCCCGTAACTGGTCCTTGTCCTCGGGATTCCAGTCGCGGACAGCTGTGGGGATGGCGCTGTTCCAGGCCGCCCAGGCTTTGGGCAGCGGCCGGTCCTTGCCGGGAGGCTCGATGTCGACAACCAGGGTGTCCTGCCAGTCTTCGGTTTGCTCCAAATGGTCATCAAAGAAGAAGTGTCCCTCCTTTTCCCTGATGGACATCAACCGCAGTCTGAGCGCATGACGGAGTCGGGGCACCTCCCTGCCGCCGACCCGTGGCCGCGGTGCTTTCGAGGAAAGGAAAGTGGTCAGCAGCGGCAGCGGCGAGTCGATCGGATCCCCTTCCTTCCAATGTTCGATCTGGACAGGACAGAAGTGCGCGGCGCTCTGTTCATGGACCATAACCGGCAGGCCCCGTATGGCCAGGCCCACGTCAAGCTGGAACTCAACCTCAGGCGGGGCCGCTTTCCCAACAGTGAAACCGGCCAGCTCAACTTCGATCTTGAGGTCGCCGAAGAGGAAGCGCTGAAGGTTCTGGTATCCCTCTTCCGAATTGACGATGCCGTAACGGCCGCTGTGGCTTCGGTGCACCACCGCCAACGGCGCACCCTGGACAGCGGCGTTGTCGATCTGGACCAGGCCGTCGCTCCGTGCTCCTACCGCTTTGGACGAAAGGCCCAAGGCGACGTCATAGTCGCCAGGATTGGAGCCGACAAGACAAAACAATTCGTCCAGCGGGAACCCGTCGTCGGGCATCTGCGTCCCAACGAAAGCCTTGCGTGTCAGCGTCCGCCTGAGGGCAGGCGGGGTGAGGTACTCATACATCCTGTCCGGCCCGAAGATGTCTGCCCCTTGAACACCAAGGACGTCACGGATCTTCTCAAGGAGGCCAAAGCCGACGGCGAAGCGTATTCCGCCATGTGGTGTGGCATAGGTGAACACCCGGGCCACGTATCTGGCCCCGGCGGCAGGATCGATTTTGCCCTCTTTGCCGGCAAGGGTTTCCGGTATGACGCGCTGCAGCAGCGACCGGCAGATCAGCCCTCCCATCGAGTGGGCAACCAGGAAAACCTTGGGGGCACCGGTCTTGTCAAGCACCAGCTTAATGAGCTCAAACAGATCCCGTGCGGCGTCTTCGAAGGAGAAGCTCTCCCCCTCCTCGCCGAAAGTGTCCGCGGAGTCATCGTAAAAACGGTGGATCCATACAGAGGCAGGCTCCACGGAACCGGAGTCCACGCTGTTGAGGAAGGCCCACTGGTCGCCATGGACCGGGACTTCGTACTTGTGGTCGGTGACAAGTCGCAGCATCGGAGACTCGAACTGGTGGAACTTTGCGCGTCCGTTGCCGTCCGCACGGACATGGACAGAGCCCTGGCTGAACCCGTAAAACGGATCATCCACGGCATTGTTTATGGCAGAGCCTGTCCCGGCGAAACCGCGGACATAAATCACCGGCAGCCTGCCATCATCGCCGGGGAATCCCATGCCTCGTCCCTTCTGCACCAACGAATCCGGATCTTTTTACCAAGAGGTGCTGGCTCCTGTTGTGGGCAGTGGATCACTGAAGGCGTTACCGCCGCGTTACGGCGCTGCCCATCTCCTCGCACCAGTGGACAACAGCCCGTGATAACGCGGCCGTAACGGCACCGCAGTGTACTGGTCTGAGGTGACCAGCTTCCGAGGAGCCAGCCATGAATGACCGAGTAGTCGTGAATGACCAGCCAGCTGCTCCCCACTGTGACGTAAAGCCCCAGACCCGTCCGGTCCTCCGCCCGGATCTTTCGACCCGCAGAGAGCGCCTTATCCGCCTGCTGAGGCTCAAGTGGGTCAATGGCACTGTGCTGCACTACTGGTTCCTGGACGCGCCGGCGCCACAGAAGGAAGCAGCCCGCAAAGCCTTCATGGAATGGAAGGACCTGGGCATCGGCCTGGAATTCTCCGAGGTGGAAGACCGCAGCGAGGCGGAAGTTCGTATCGCATTTGACCAGGGCGACGGCTCATGGTCGTACGTCGGGCGCGATGTCCTGGGGATTAACGCCAACGAGCCAACCATGAACTTTGGCTGGGATCTCACCGACGATTACGGCCGCACCACGGCGCTCCACGAGATCGGCCACACACTGGGACTGCCGCACGAACACCAAAACCCCTTCTCCGGCATCGTCTGGGACGAAGCGAAGGTCTATGAATACTTCGGCGGCGCACCCAACCACTGGCCATCGGAGCAGACCCTGCACAATGTCCTCCGGAAAATCGATACCAGTGAGGTCGAAGGGTCATCCTGGGACCCTGATTCGGTCATGGAATACTGGTTCCCCGCCGGGCTGATCAAGGAACCTGCCCGTTTCCAGTCGGGGCTACACCCGCCGGGAGGCCTGTCCACCGCGGACAAGGAATGGGTGCGGAAATTCTTTCCTCCGCTGCACCCCACACTGCCTGTCCTCCAGCCCTTCCAATCGGTGCCGCTCTCACTGGTCCCGGGCGGCCAGGCCGACTTTGCGCTGGAACCGCAGGCATCGCGCAAATACGAGATAAGTACCTTTGGCGCGGCCGATACCGTACTGGTCCTGTTCGAGGAAGTGCAGGGTGAGTTGCGCTTCGTTGCCGGAGACGACGACAGCGGAGAAGACCGGAACTCACGGGTGTCCGCAAAGCTATTCCAGGGCAGGCGGTACGTAGTGCGCCTCCGCCTGTACTGGGCCGGCGAGTCCGGACAGACCGCAGTCATGCACTGGTGACCGGGCCGGCCATTCTTGCGCCAAAATTTCGGAAACGCGAGCCAACTCCTGATTTTCCTCCAGCAAGATCAGAGCACCTGAACAGACATCCCGCCAGGGAGAGTCAGCTTCAGGCGGTTACGGACAGGCCGGGCACATGCCCTGGCCTGTCCACAGGCATTGAACTAAACCGGGAGGGGTGAGCGCGATGATGCAAGAGCACAACTGGTCCGGACCCTCTGGTGAGTCCGATGAAGATCCGGAGGTCCCCTCCACAGGCTTGTTGATCATCCGCACCTGGCACGAACCGGGGCATCCCCAGGGCTTCCGGGCAAGAATTACCTACGGACAGAACGCCGGCAGGGGCCCAAATATTGTTTCCACTGCTGACCCGGCAGAAGTACTAAAGGTTGTTAAGCGCTGGCTGGCCGCCCAGCCAGGGGTCACCGGCCGAAACTAGGCGCTCCCTTACCACGCGTTGCTGGCGTTGAAGGACGGCAGCAAGGAGCTCCCTGACCGGCTCCGCGGGCAGCAGTCCCATGTCTTCCTGGAGTTGCTCCCGGTACCGCTCGTAGGCCCGCAGCGCAGCCGCGGGATTACCTCGCTGCAGTTCGGCCCGAATCAGCAGCCTGACGGCATTCTCATAGAGCGGTTCGATACCCACCGCAGCCTCAGCAGCTGCCCCAGCCGTCCCGCAATCGCCCAGGCTGAGTGACCTCGCAGCGATATCCGTGAAAATTTGCAGCCTGTCCTGCTGCAGGCGGCCTTGTTCAAACAGCACCCAGTCCTCATACCAGCCGGGAAGCAGTTGTGCGTCACGCAGTTCGCCCAGCAGGGAGGCAGCGCCCGCGTTGATGCCGGCCTGGCCCAATGCCCGCGCATGTTCCCGGATCCGGTTCAGATCGACGTCAACCTGATCGCTCAGGGACAGCAGCCTGCCCTCGTTGACGATCAGGCCCGGCACCTGCCGGGACGTCAAGTGGACGCTGACCCGCAGGCTTTCCAAGGCCTTGGAATCGGGGTACTCGGGCCACAGGAGCCCTACAAGATAACTGCGGAGACGTGGGCCCTTGATGGCCAGGGCCGCGATGAGCCGCTGCTGCCGTGTTGCGACGTGGACGACAACGCCGTCCCGGTGCAGACGCCAGGACCCGAGCAGGTCCAGTTTCAATTCTCCATAGCCGTCGTCGTCCATGGGAACCCGATTTCGGTTCAACTAAAGGTGGTGGATCAGTAGAACTGAGGATCCTCATTTCGATTGCCCTTGTCAATGTGTTCTGTCCCCTTTTTCCAAGGGGAGAGACCGCTATCGGTATGGCTTCCCGGCCAGCCAGGGCCATGGACCCACCGGGACTTTCGGCTCTGCCGGCTGCAGCAGCACCGCTTCATGCTGTATGTCCGTGCAACTGCACGGGATGTCCTGAAGCAGTGTGGCCAGGAGGCTGCAAACAGTGCCCAATACCGGATCACATCCGCAGAGGCCACCCTGGAGGCGCGCCTCCCAGGCTGCCCGCACCATCATGAACGGCGGGTATACCGGGCCGGCCATCGCTGTGGCCTTGGCTGGAGGATGGGGGCTCCTCTCCGGGTTGTTGATGCCTCGGGGCCCGCTGACAACAGCTGAAGCACTGACAACCATGGCTGTCAGCCTTCTCGTGGGCATTTCTGCGGGTGCACTGATGCGGTCGCGCTGGGCGATTCTGGTTTCACCTGCCGTTTCCGTCGCCGTGTTTGAGGCAGCACGCATGGGTGTTGAAGGACCGACCGTGGACGGTGTCCAGGCCAGCCCCTACGGCCTTTTTGCGTTCATCGTAGGACGTGGTTTCCACGCCCTTCTCGGCCTCACGCCCATGATTTTCGGCGCGGCCATGGGAGCTGGACTTATGCGGTCCGGCCAACACTCCCCCGGTCGCCACGCAGCACTTTGGCGCAGAACTCGGAGAACCGTGGCCGTCGCCGTCGGCCTGGCGCTCGTTGCGTTGGCTGCCGTGATTGCCCGGCCGGCATCGACCGCCCCCGTGGCGGGCCCTGACGGCCAACCCCTGGCCGGAAGCATTGCAGAGCTTAGCTCTGTGCGGACCGGCGGCAAGGACCTGGGCCTGATGCTGCGCGGTGCCAGTACCCGTAATCCGGTCCTGTTGTTCCTGGCCGGCGGCCCTGGTGGATCCGAACTCGGCGCCATGCGCAACCATCTCCCTGCCTTGGAAGAAATCTTTGTTGTGGCCACGCTTGATCAGCGTGGCACAGGCACGTCCTACCCGGACCTTGACCCAACCTCCACCCTAAGCCTGGAGGGATACATCGAGGACACGCTTGCGGTGACCAATTACCTACGGGATCGGTTTGGCCAGGAACGCATATATCTCATGGGCCAGTCCGGCGGAACCATCCACGGCGTCATTGCCGTACAGCGGGCCCCGGAGCTCTACCGCGCGTTCATTGGGGTGGGTCAAATGGTCAGTCCGCTCGAGACCGACCGGATTTTCTACCAGGACACCCTTGACTGGGCGAAAAAGACCAATAACCAGGAACTGGCCCGTCAGTTGGAGGACATCGGTCCCCCGCCCTACAGGAGGATGCTCGACTACGAAACCGCCCTGTCCCATGAATATGCTGTCTACCCCTACGACCACACCGGCAATTCCGAAGGTGAGGGCGGGTTCTCTGAAAACTTCTTCGTCCCCGAATACACCTTTACCGACCAGGTACATCTGCTCGGCGCGTTCATGGACACCTTCGCCGTCCTGTACCCGCAACTCCAGGACACCGACTTCCGGAAAACAGCTGTCTCGCTGGATGTACCTGTCTTCTTCGTCCAGGGCGCGCATGAGGCGCGCGGCCGGGTTGAACCCTTCCGCGAATGGGTGTCGGTTCTGGCTGCGCCCGGCATAGAGGTGGTGGAATTTGAGAAATCTGGGCACCGGCCGCTGTTCGAGGAGCCCGGCAAGTTCGTCGCTTACATGCGGGACACTGTGCTTGCCGGCACGCCATAACGAGTTCCTGCCCGGGAAGGCGGAACGCAGCTGGGCGGGTCAGCGCGTGGACCCGATCCCGGCCCCTACCAGCGCTCCGACGCCAAGACCCAGCGCAAAACCGAGAAACGGGCTGTCGAAGACAGCCAGGCCAAGGGTGATGCCCACCGCGGCGCCAAGCAGGGAGCAGATCCAGAGCGGCTTGTTCACAGGGCTCCCTTTGTCATCGCCGCACCGGCGGCGTCAGCCGTCATAGGCCCTCTGGAGTTCCGCGATGTCCAGCTTTCCCATACCCAGCATCGCCTGCATCGCTCGCTGCGAGCCGTGCGGATCGGGGCCGGCAATCAGTGAAGGCAGGATCGACGGAACAATTTGCCATGACACTCCGAAGCGGTCCTTCAACCAGCCGCACTGGCTTTCGGAGCCGCCGTCGGTGAGTGCTTCCCAGTACCGGTCCACCGCGGACTGGTCCTCGCAGTCCACCACGAACGAGACAGCTTCCGTGAAGCTGGAGCCCCGCGCACCGTTCAGCGCAGTGAATCCGCGGCCTTCGAGTTCGAAGTCGACGGCGATAGCCTCACCTGCCACGCTCGGCCCGCCCTCCCCGAAGCGCGAAACGTTCAGGATTTTCGAATCGTCGAAGACCGAGGTGTAGAACTGTGCCGCTTCTTCCGCCTGGTTCTCGAACCAGAGGCAGGTACCGATTGTCCGTGGCATACGAGGCTCCCTTCCGGCTCGAGCCTAATGCCGCATTCCACACCGCACAACGGCTGGCATTAGGCTCGAATCCATGAGTTCCCGCGCTGTAAAAGCACCAAAGCCGCCCACCATGCCCCTGCTGCTGGGAGCCGCAGCAGCCGACGCCCTCCTGATCCTGGTGTTCGCAGCTGTGGGACGCGATGCACACCAGCGTGGCGACATTCTGACCGGCGTCCTGCTGACGGCCTGGCCGTTCCTCGCGGGCGCGGCCCTAGGGTGGCTGGTGGCAAGGGCATGGCGGGACCCATTGTCGGTGCGCCGGGCCGGGCTTGCCGTGTGGCTCGGCAGCGTGGCGGGCGGGATGGCCTTGAGGGCCGTGACGGGGCAGACCGTAGTGCTCCCGTTCGTCATCGTTGCCTTGCTCAGCCTTGGCGTCTTGCTGGTTGGCTACCGCCTGCTGCTTGCGGGTGCGAGGCGCCGCCGCGAGTGAGCGGCCGAACGCAGTATGCGCCGTCCGCACGCAGATGCTGATGTAATAGGCTGGCAGCAGAAGCCGGCCGGGCACTGCCACGGCGCAACAGATCCGAAAGGGTTCAACGTGATCACCGCATTCGTCCTGATCAAGACCGACGCTGCCCGCATCCCTGAGACGGCCGAGGAAATCTCCGCGATCGAGGGCATCAGCGAGGTATATTCCGTCACCGGCGAATGGGACCTCATTGCCGTCGCCCGGGTCCACCGGCACGAGGATCTGGCCGACGTCATTGCAGACCGGCTCTCAAAGGTGCCGGCAGTTGTCCACACCACAACGCATATTGCTTTCCGCGCCTACTCCCAGCATGACCTGGACGCGGCGTTTTCCCTGGGCTTCGAACAGTAGCCAGGCCGCCCTCAGCGGGCGGTAAGGGAAACCCACTTCTCAAGGACGGCTGCGGCGGCGCCGGAATCAATGGACTCGGCGGCGCGGGAAAAAGCGTTCTTCATCCGGTCCAGGAAGGGTTCGTCGGCCGCTTCGTCGAAAGCCACCAGTCCAGCAGCAGCGTTAAGCAAAACGGCATCCCGGGCGGGGCCTTCCTTGCCGGCGAGGATGTCACGTACGACAGCAGCGTTCACTTCCGCGTTGCCGCCGCGAAGCTGCTCTACCGTTGCCAGGCTGATGCCAAGGTCCTGCGGCGAAAAAGTCATTTCGCTCACAGCGCCGTCCCGGATCTCCCAGACGGTGGACGGCCCGGTGGTGGTGAGCTCATCGAGGCCGTCATTGCCCCGGAAGACGAGTCCCCTGCTCCCCCGCTGCGCCAGGACCCCCGCCACCAGCGGCGCCATCCTGGCGTTTGCGACGCCGACAGCCGAGGCCTGCACTTTGGCCGGGTTAGTGAGGGGGCCCAGGAAATTGAACGCAGTGGGAACAGCCAGTTCCCGCCTGGGGACCGCGGTGTGACGGAATGACGGATGGAACACCTGCGCAAAGCAGAAGGTAATCCCCGCCTCCTCGGCGTTGCGGGCAACCTCATCAATGGTCAGGTCCAGCCGGACACCCAAGGCTTCCAGCACGTCGGCAGAACCGGACGACGACGACGCCGCACGGTTGCCATGCTTGACCACCTTAGCGCCGGCCCCGGCAGCAACAAGGGCTGCCATTGTGGAGATATTCACCGTGTTCAACTGGTCTCCGCCGGTGCCCACAATGTCGAGTTTTTCGCCCGAAATGCGGATGGGGTTTGCGTGGGCAAGCATGGCATCCACCAGGCCGGCGAGCTCCTCCACAGTCTCACCCTTGGCGCTGAGGGCCACAAGGAATCCCGCGATCTGCGCCGGCGTGGCCTCCCCGGACATGATGGTGTCCATCGCCCAGGACGTATTGTCAGCAGTGAGGTCCGTCCCGCTGATCAGTGCCGAGATCAGGCGGGGCCAGGAGTTGCCGGACGGTGCGGAAGCCTGTGAAGTCACCCCCTGATGCTATCGAGCGTTGGCGGGGACTGACCAATATGAACCCCTGCGGGAACTTTTCCGCGCGAATTCGCGTCTTTGTAGAAAAAGTCCCCCAAAAAGGCGGTTTGCGTTGGGCAGCACGGACTTTTACAGACATAATGTCTATGTGACATCTGCGACCCATGCCCCCAGTACCCCGGCGCACCCCACGCTGAACCGCCCCAACATGGTTTCCGTTGGAACCGTTGTGTGGCTGTCGAGTGAGTTGATGTTCTTCGCCGGTCTCTTCGCCATGTACTTCACGCTGCGCTCCACGAGCGCACAGATGTGGGCGGACGAGACAGCCAAGCTCAACTTCCCCTTCGCGCTCGCCAACACGATTGTCCTCGTGGCCAGTTCCTTTACTTGCCAGATGGGCGTCTTCGCCGCCGAGCGCCTGCAGCCGCGAAGGACCGGGGGTGTGTTCCAGTTCGCCCGTTGGGGAATGAACGAATGGTTCACCCTGACCTTCCTCATGGGTGCTTTCTTCGTCGCCGGACAGGCTACCGAATACGCGATGTTGGTCTCCGAGCACGTATCGCTCTCCTCCAACGCCTATGGTTCTGCCTTCTACATGACCACCGGGTTCCACGGCCTGCACGTTATTGGCGGGCTCGTTGCCTTCCTGCTCATCATGGGCCGGTCTTTTGCCGCGAAGAAGTTTGGGCATTTTGAAGCGACTTCGGCGATTGTCACCTCTTACTACTGGCACTTCGTGGATGTCGTGTGGATCGGCCTCTTCCTGGTCATCTACGTACTCAAGTAGCCAGCTTTGATTCTTTTTCTACAAGAGGCAGAATTTCAGGTAGCGGCTCCCGGAGCCGGCGCAGGATCGAATAAAGGAACCACCACGTGAAGGCACTCTCACAAAAGCGGCGTCACCCACTTGCAGCAATAGCGCTGCTCCTGATGGGGCTCCTCATCACGGGTGGGCTCTACGCCGTGGCCACCACCGTCAATGAGGCCAAGGCTTCCACCACCTCCTACAGCGCCGATGACGTTGAGGAGGGCGGCAAGCTCTTCGCCGCCAACTGCGCCACGTGCCACGGCATGGGTGCAAGCGGCACCGACGCAGGTCCGTCGCTGGTCGGTGTGGGTGCAGCCGCTGTTGACTTCCAGGTGGGCACCGGCCGCATGCCGATGCAGATGAACGGTCCCCAGGCGATGAAAAAGCCGGTCCAGTTCAATGATGAGCAGACCAACCAGCTCTCAGCCTATGTCGCATCCCTGGGCGCAGGCCCGGCAATTCCTGAAGAAGGCCTGCTTGACGAAGGCGGCGACGCCGCTGCCGGTGGAGAGCTCTTCCGCGTGAACTGTGCCATGTGCCACAACGCCGCCGCTGCCGGTGGCGCCCTGACCCGCGGTAAGTTTGCACCTGCCCTGGCAGACGTTTCCGGCAAGCACATCTACGAGGCGATGGTGACCGGTCCCCAGAACATGCCCGTGTTCAGCGACTCCAACATCACCCCCGAAGACAAGCGCGACATCATCACCTTCCTGAAGCAGATCGAGACCACCGGTTCCCCCGGCGGTGCCGACCTCGGTTCGTTGGGTCCTGTAGCTGAAGGCCTGTTTGTATGGGTTGCCGGCCTCGGCGTCATTATCGCTTTCACGATCTGGTTGACCTCCCGGACATCCTGATACCTGCGCCACCGCACACTTCTGCTGATCCGTCAGCAGCTTGATATTAGAAACTAACCCGGTATCCGCCGGGACGAGAGAAGGATGAGGCGAATTATGGGCAACCATAGTGACGGCAGTCCGAACCACTCGGGCACCGTAGCTACGGCTGGTCAGAATGAGGTGGAGAAGTTCCAGGATCCTGGAATTCCTCCGCACCGTTTGCGCCTGGCTGACACGGACCCGAAGGCCGCAAAGCGGGCAGAACGGCAGGTCGCCTTACTATTTGGCATCTCTGTTGTTGGAACCCTGATCTTCCTGGTGGCGTACTTCGCCATTGACCTGGGAGCCGAAGACTCGAGCATTGCCACCATCAGGCTTCAGAACATGCTGCTGGGGCTGGGAACCGCGTTCGCGATGCTCGGCATCGGTACCGGCATCGTTCACTGGGCCAAGGCCCTGATGCCGGACCACGAAGTTTCCGAGGAACGCCACGCGATCCGCTATGAGGAGGACCGCCAGGCGGCTGTCCGCATCGTTGACGACATCGTTGAAGAGACGGGCATCAAGCGCCGTCCGCTCATCCGGAACACGCTCCTGGGTGCGGTTGCCCTTGCACCGCTGCCGGCAGTTGCCATCTTCGGTGACCTCGGCCCGCGTCCCGACAACAAGCTCGCCCACACCTTGTGGGCACCCCAGGAGGGTAAGCTCAAGCGGCTGGCCCGTGACCCCGACGGAACGCCGATCAAGGCATCCGACGTCACCATCGGATCGGCGTTCCACGTCATCCCCGAAGGCCTCAATGACCTCCACGAGGGCAAGCTCAACGAAAAGGCCAAGGCCGTTGTGCTGCTCATGCGGCTGGACCCGGCATCACTGAACCCCTCCGAGGGCCGCGAGGACTGGGGATACAACGGCATTGTTGCCTACTCCAAAATCTGCACCCACGTCGGTTGCCCCGTTGCTCTGTACGAGCAGCAGACGCACCACCTGCTGTGCCCGTGCCACCAGTCCACCTTCGACCTCACGCAAGAGTGCAAGGTAATCTTTGGCCCGGCCAGCCGGCCTCTCCCCCAGCTGCCCATCGCAGTTGACGACGAGGGCTACTTGGTCGCCACCAGCGACTTCAAAGAACCTGTAGGACCAAGTTACTGGGAGCGTGATATGCATGAGCGCAGCATCAACAGCTGAGCCCGCTTTCGTCGCCAAAACCAAGACAGGCCGGTTTACCGACTTCGTTGATCAGCGTGTTGGCGGTTCCGGAATCCTCCGCGAATTCGGCCGCAAGGTCTTCCCGGACCACTGGTCCTTCATGTTCGGCGAAGTGGCCCTTTACTCCTTCGTCATCCTGCTGCTCTCCGGCACGTTCCTGACGTTCTTTTTTGATCCGTCCATGGCCGAGACGCACTACGACGGTTCTTACGTTCCGTTGAAGGGCGTGGAGATGTCCGTGGCGTACAGTTCGTCGCTGGATATCTCCTTCGATATCCGTGGCGGCCTGTTCATGCGCCAGGTCCACCACTGGGCAGCCCTGCTGTTCGTGGCATCCATCGCCGTGCATATGCTGAGGGTCTTCTTCACCGGCGCTTTCCGCAAGCCCCGCGAAATGAACTGGGTTGTGGGCAGTGTGCTGCTCATCCTGGCAATGGCTGCAGGCTTCACCGGTTACTCGCTGCCGGATGACCTGCTCTCGGGCAACGGCCTTCGCATTATCGACGGCGTTATCAAGTCCATTCCGGTTGTCGGTACCTACATCTCGTTCTTCCTGTTCGGCGGCGAGTTCCCGGGTACCGCAGTCATCGGCCGCCTCTACATGCTGCACATCCTGCTGGTGCCTGCGCTGATCCTGCTGATGATCGTCCTCCACCTCTTCATGGTGGTCGTGCACAAGCACACCCAGTACCCCGGCCCCGGCCGCAACGACAACAACGTTGTCGGTTACCCGCTGGGCCCTGTTTACGCTGCCAAGGCCGGTGGATTCTTCTTCATCGTGTTCGGCGTCCTGGCGCTCATGGCAGGCTTCTTCACGATCAACCCGATCTGGAACTACGGCCCCTACGATCCCTCCCCCGTCTCCGCCGGTACCCAGCCTGACTGGTACATCGGTTTTGTTGACGGCGCGCTGCGCCTGATGCCAGGTACTTTCGGTGACTGGCAGGTGGAGCAGACGTGGCTTGGCTTTGTCTTCTCGTTCAATGTCCTGCTGCCGGCCCTGGTGCCTGCAGGCATCCTGTTCACCGTGATGTTCATGTACCCGTGGATCGAACGCTGGATCACCAAGGATGACCGTGAACACCACGTGCTGGACCGTCCCCGCAACGCCCCCACGCGGACTGCCATCGGCATGGCCGGCTTTGTCTGGTACTGCGTCATGTGGGCCGCTGCCGGTTCAGACCTCATCGCCACCCACTTCCACGTCTCGCTGAACGACGTCACGTACTGGCTGCGGGCCCTGTTCTTCATTGGCCCGATCATTGCCTTCATCGTGACCAAGCGCGTCGCCCTGGCCCTTCAGCGGAAGGACCGCGAAATCGCACTTCACGGACGGGAAACAGGGCGTATCGTCCGGCTCCCGCACGGAGAGTTCATCGAGGTGCACGCGCCGTTGGACGAGTACAAGCGTTACAAACTGGTTGGCTTCGAGTCCCCTGAGGTCCTCCCTGCCGTACCCAACGAACACGGTGTGGTGACCCGCAAGGAGAAGCGCCGCGCGTTCCTCTCCAAGTGGTTCTTCGAGGACCGCGTCGCCCCGGCCAGCCCCGCTGAGCTGGAAGCCGCCCATGGCCATGGCCATGGCCACGAGGCAGTCGAGGCACCAGAAGCAGCAAAGAGCCTGTCCCACTAGGTTCTGGAAGCCAAGATGAAGGCCCGGTCCACCAGGACCGGGCCTTCATCTTTTAACTCGCGCCAGGGGCGGGAACACGGTTCGGGTGTCCCCTCAACCGGCAGAGGTGCCTAGTGGTTGCGGGCCCTGCGCGCACCGGGCCGCTGCAGCGGAACCCACAGCTTGTATCTGTCAGCGCGGTAGTACGACACGGAGTAGTCCACCATCGCCCGGGCAACAAACGCATGGCGCTGGATTTTCAGCAAGGGTGACCCGACCTCCACGTTCAGCAGGCGGGCTGTGGAGGGCGACGCAGCTGTCGCCTCAATCATGTCCTCGCCCCACTCCATCACGAGGCCGAACTGTTCACTCAGGACGTTGTAGAGCGACGTGGGCGGTTCCCCGTCCAGCAATCCCGGCACGCGGTGCGCGGGAATGAAGTTCTCGTCAACGCTCATCGGCTCGCCGTCCGCCAGGAGCAGTCGGCGGAACCGCACCAGCGGCGTCCCCTCGTCCAACTGAAGCTCCCGGGCCAGGAACGCACTCGCAGTGATTTGCTCGAAGCTCAGTACCTTTGCCGCCGGTACCATCCCGCGCCGCTGCATCTCCTCGCTGTATGACGTCAGTTTGACCTGGAGATCGAGTTTCGGCCTGCGGACGAAGGTCCCCAGGCCCACCACCCTCTCGATGACCTCCTCGCCAACCAGGGCATCGATGGCCTGCCGGACAGTCATCCGCGCGAGGCCAAAACGCTCGGCAAGATCGCGCTCAGAGGGCAGTGCCGATCCTGGCGGGCAGGACTGCGCAATGTAGGAACGCAGGAGTTCACGGAGCTGGACGTAGATCGCCGTTCCACTGGTCCGGTCGATGTCGCCAGTGATGGCTGCTGCACTAGAAGGCATGGCGGGTCTCCCCTGCATTAGAGTTCACCTTCCAATTTTAGGGCAGGTCTAGACCAGTGCGGTCCATCACCCCTGTCGCTTGGTGGAGCTGGACGGCGGGCAGCTATATTTGTCAGGAAATGTCATATGGCGGCGTTAGGCCGCCACAACAAAGGAGTCACCCTTGCCAGTACACAAGGCCGTGGTCAAAGCCTCTGTGGGGCTGCACGCCCGTCCTGCCGCCGTCTTCGTACGGGCTGTTACAGAAACCGGCCTGCCGGTGACCATCGCCAAGGACGGTGCCCAGCACGTAGACGCACGCTCACTCCTCCAGGTGATGACCGCAGACTTCCAGCACGGCTGCGAGGTGGAACTGGGTATCAGCGATGCCATGCTGGATGGCGCTCAGAGCCGCCAGGACGCTGAGGAAGTATTGCGGGCACTCAGCGACCTCCTGGAGTCCCAGGGCGCCGCCTAAGGCCTGCTGGAGACACTCAAAACAAAGACGTCGGGCCCCACCTTCCGGTGGGGCCCGACGTCTTTGTTTTATGCTCGGGTGTTGCTAGTGCGCGTGGTCTCCGCGGCTGTACTCATAGACCCAGCCGATCAGGGCAACAACGGCCATGCCGGCTGCGATGTAGACGATCCAGAAGCCCACTGCCAGTCCCAGGAAGCCCGTAGCGCAGGCAAGACCCAGGAACAGCGGCCACCAGCTCCAGGGGCTGAAGTGCCCCTGCTCGCCGGCACCTTCGTGGATCTCAGCGTCGCTGCGGTCCTCGGGACGGAGGCCTACGCGCTTGCCGGTGAACCCAAGGTATCCACCGATCATGCCGGCGAGGCCGCCCACGAGCAGGATGCCCAGGATGCCTACCCACTCGCCCCAGTTCGTCAGGAAGCCGTACACCAGGGAGATCGGAACGAAGAAGAAAACTCCGGCACCAAAAATCCAGGATTCAATTTTCATTGTCAGTTGTCCCTCTGGTCGGCGTTTCCGAGCGTCTTGGCTGCGGGAGCGGGTGACTCAACGGTGTGGACCTGGCGAAGTTCAGGGTGGTGCAGGTCCAGCGCCGGCCGCTCCGAACGGATCCGGGGCAGCGAGGTGAAGTTGTGCCGCGGCGGCGGGCAGGATGTGGCCCACTCCAGTGAGGCGCCGAAGCCCCAAGGATCATCCACCTGTACCTTCTCCGCGCTGCGCCAGGTGATGTACACGTTCCAGAAGAACGGGATCAGCGATGCACCCAGGACAAACGAGGCAACCGTGGAGAACTGGTTCATCCAGGTGAAATTGTCTTCCACCAGATAGTCTGCGTACCGGCGCGGCATGCCCTCTACACCCAGCCAGTGCTGGATCAGGAAGGTGCCGTGGAAGCCCAGGAACAGCAGCCAGAAGTGGATCTTGCCAAGGCGCTCGTTCAGCATCTTGCCGGTGAACTTGGGCCACCAGAAGTAGAACCCGGCGAACATCGCGAACACCACGGTGCCAAACACCACGTAGTGGAAGTGGGCCACGACGAAGTAGGAATCGGAGACGTGGAAGTCCAGCGGCGGGGAGGCCAGGATGATGCCAGTCAGGCCGCCGAAGAGGAACGTGACCAGGAAGCCGATGCTCCACAGCATGGGGGTCTCGAAGGTCAGGGAACCGCGCCACATGGTTCCGATCCAGTTGAAGAACTTCACGCCCGTGGGCACTGCGATCAGCATGGTCATGAATGCGAAGAACGGCAGCAGCACCGAGCCGGTGACGTACATGTGGTGCGCCCACACAGTCACGGACAGCGCCGCAATGGCAATGGTTGCGTAGACCAGGCCCTTGTAGCCGAAGATCGGCTTGCGGCTGAATACCGGGAAGATCTCGGAGACGATGCCGAAGAACGGCAGGGCGATGATGTACACCTCCGGGTGGCCGAAGAACCAGAACAGGTGCTGCCAGAGGACTGCACCGCCGTTCTCCGGATCGAAGATGTGGGCACCAAAGCGGCGGTCAGCGCCCAGGGCGAACAGGGCCGCTGCCAGCGGCGGGAAGGCCATCAGGACCAGGATGGCGGTGACGAGGATGTTCCAAGTGAAGATCGGCATCCGCCACATGGTCATGCCCGGGGCGCGCATGCAGATAACGGTGGTGATGAAGTTGACCGCACCCAGGATGGTTCCAAAGCCGGACAGTGCCAGGCCGAAGACCCAGAGGTCTCCGCCGATGCCGGGGCTGAAGGTGGTGTTGGACAGCGGCGCATAGGCAAACCAGCCGAAGGACGCTGCACCCTGCGGGGTGATGAAACCGGACACCGCAATGGTGGAGCCGAAGAGGAAGAACCAGAAAGCCAGCGCATTCAGTCGCGGGAAGGCAACGTCCGGTGCGCCGATCTGCAGCGGCATGATGACATTCGCGAAGCCGGCAAACAGCGGCGTTGCAAACATCAGCAGCATCACGGTGCCATGCATCGTGAACAGCTGGTTGTACTGCTCCTTGGTCTGCAGGATCTGCATGCCGGGCTCGAACAGCTCAGCGCGGATGAGCAGCGCCATCACGCCGCCCAGGCAGAAGAACACGAAGGACGAGATCAGGTACATGTACCCGATGGTCTTGTGGTCGGTGGAGGTGATCCAGTTGACGACGATGCGTCCCTTGGACTTCGGAACCACGGGAGCTGGAAGGACTCCGGTGGGTGCGGATTGAGTGTACGTAGCCACGTCGCTCCCCTTACTTAATTTCGTTCACGTTCGGGTTGCGGTCGTACTCAACGCCGAGGAGACCCGTGTTGCCTGCTTCGCGTAGTTCGTCCATGTGGGCCTGGAATTCAGATTCCGACACCACCTTGACGCGGAACAGCATTTCGGAGTGGTACTCGCCGCAAAGTTCGGCACACTTGCCGTCGTAGGTGCCCTCTTTAGTGGGGGTGAACCTGATGTAGTTGGTCTTGCCCGGGATCATGTCGCGCTTCTGCAGGAAGGCGGGAACCCAGAAGGAGTGGATTACGTCGCGTGCATTGAGCTCGAGGTCAACGGACTTGTTCACCGGCAGGTACAGCGTGGGGAGCTGCTCCTTGTCGATGGTGTTGCCGGTGAGGTTGGTCTGCACGCCGGCTTCATAGACGTCTTCTTCGATGACGTCGCCGGCCTTGTAGTTGAAGTCCCACGCCCACTGCTTGCCGCGGACGTCAACAACGACGTCGGCGGGCTCTGAGCGGTTGTCGATCGCCTGCTGGTCGCGGTCGGTGAAGTAGAAGAACACCACAACCATGAACAGCGGAATGGTCAGGTAAAAGACTTCCAGGGGGAGGTTGAAGCTGGTCTGCCGCGGGAACCCGACGGTGCCCTTGCGGCGGCGGTATGCAACCAGGCACCACACGATCAGACCCCAGGTAATGATGCCCACAACCAGGGCGGCAATCCATGAGTTGACCCAGAGGTCCATGATGCGGTCGGTGTTGCTGGTGGTGCCACGTTCCGTGGGCAACCACCCTTTCTCTACCTCTGGCGAACATCCGGTCAAAACCAACGCGCCGGCAATTGCCAAGCTTGAGATCGTTGTGATCGTTTTGCGTCGGCTGCCGGTTCGGTTCTGCGAACTCACAGACGGCCCTTCCTACTTGTTGCTGCTGTCCGGGAAGACTCGGCCGCCCCGGGCACACTAAAAGTTTTACTACTCGGTGTAGAGCTTACCGCTCCGCCGGGCGTTTCGCCCACATGTCGGCGCCGTGCCCCTGTACCGATATTTTCGGCAGGGGGCCCGGCGCCGGCATCGGGCGAAATAACCGGCTTAGTGGAACGAATCCCCACAGGCGCAGGAGCCGCCGGCGTTGGGGTTGTCGATGGTGAACCCCTGCTTGGAGATGGTGTCCTCGAAGTCAATGGAGGCACCACTGAGGTAGGGAACGCTCATCTTGTCCACAACAACTTCGACGCCGTCGTAGTCCCGGACTGCGTCTCCGTCCAGGAGCCGCTCATCGAAGTACAGCTGGTAGATCAGCCCGGAGCAGCCGCCGGGCTGCACAGCAACCCGGAGGCGCAGGTCCGTACGGCCTTCCTGCTCGAGAAGGCTGCGTACCTTGCCTGCTGCGACGTCGGTCAGTTTGACCTCGTGGACGGGCAGTTCATCGCTGGCCGTGCTGGTTGTACCGGTGCTGTTCTCATTTGTTGCGGTGCTCATTGGCCTACCTTCTTAGGACGGTCTGGCGGCGCCGCGCTGGCGGTGCCTGCCCCTACGGTTTCGGTATGGGCTATAGCTACATGCTACGCGGGGCGGACGTGTAGCTCTAACTCCTGACGTAACCATGGATGGTCCCCCCTTGTTCCCAGGGAAGCCGTTAATCCGGCCCGGGAACGCTTCCCGGCAGCCGCCCCGGGTGAGGACCCTAAAGCCCCTGCTCGTTGATCCGGGCGAGGAGCAGCGCCTCTGCCAGGATGGCTTTGCGGAAGTCGCCGAGGTGAAGTGATTCATTGGCGCTGTGAGCCCGGGAGTCCGGGTCCTCAACCCCTGTCACCAGGATTTGCACGTCCGGGTACAGCTCCGTCAGGTCGGCGATGAAGGGGATGGAACCGCCGATGCCGGTTTCCACTGCCGGTACTCCCCAGGCCTCCCCCAGTGCCCACATCGCCAGCGAGGCCGCCGGCGAGGAGGTGTCGGTCAGGAACGGGTTTCCGCTCTCCCCCGGTGTGAAGGTCACCCGGGCACCGAAGGGAGCGTTCGACTCCACATGCCTGCGCACGGCCTCCATCGCCTCTTCCGGGATCTGTCCCGGCGCCAGCCGAAGGCTGAACTTGGCCCGCGCTCGGGGCAACAGGGTATTCGAGGCAGCGTCCACGGAAGGCGCGTCGAACCCGATGATGGACAGGGCGGGCTTCGTCCAGAGCCGCGAGGCGATACTGCCTGACCCGGCCAGCCGGACGCCGTCGAGCACTGATGCGTCAGCCCGGTAATCCTCCTCCGGAAGGTCCACGGCGGCCGTGTCCCTTGCCAACAGTCCCTCGATGACAACATTCCCTTCGTCATCGTGCAGTGTGGCGATGAGACGGGACAGCAGGGTGGGTGCATCCAGCACGGGCCCGCCGTACATGCCCGAGTGGACGGCGTGCTCAAGGACCTGGACTTCGATGGTCCCGTCCACGAGGCCGCGCAGGCTGGTGGTCAACGCGGGAATGCCGACTTTCCAGTTGCTCGAATCGGCGACCACGATGACATCGGCGCGGAGCAGTTCACGGTTTTCCTCCAGGAATGACCGGAAGGTGGGTGATCCTGCTTCTTCCTCGCCCTCAAAAAAGAACGTCACGCCGAGGCAAAGCGCGCTGCCGAGTACCTCTGAAACTGCCGCATAGGCGGCAACGTGTGCCATGATCCCGGCTTTGTCATCCGCTGCGCCCCGGCCGTACAGGCGTCCGTCCTTCTCGACGGCGGTGAATGGTTCGGTTTCCCACAGCCCGGGATCCCCGGTGGGCTGGACGTCATGGTGTGCGTAGAGGAGGATCGTGGGCTTGCCGTCCGTGGCAGGCCTGCTGGCGACGACGGCGGGACCTCCAGGTGTGCCGTCCGGCTTGTCGCAGGCAAGGATCTGCACGTTGTCCAGGCCGGCGCCGCGCAGTAGTTCCGCCACGGCGTCGGCACTGCGTTCCAGGGGCCCGCGGTCAAAGCTTGGCCACGCAATGCCGGGGATGGCGACCAGCTCTTTCAGCCGTTCAAGGGTAAGGCCGAAGGACACGTCAATGGCGGTACGGAGATCTTCCGTCGAGCTGTTTCCGGCCAAGCCCGGGGATGGGTGGGCACTGGGATTCTGCGGCGTAGCCGTGGGCGATGAAGTCATGGCAAAAACATTACCCGCGTCACATCCCCCGCTGTGGGGCTCGGCGAGGGTTAGGCATAAACTCCGGGGTCTGCCGCAAGGTATTCTGTTCAGGTGTTCGGACGTAAAAAGGAAGCGCCCTCGGCGCAGCAAACAGTAGACCAACAGGCTGCGGAGGCGGCGGCGCGGGCCAACGGATTGAGTGGCAAGGGGGCCCCGACTCCCACCCGCAAGGCACAGGAAGCAGCCCGCAAGCGCCCGCTGGTCCCTGAGGACCGCAAGGCATCGAAGGCTGCCGAGCGCCAGGCCATCCAGGACCAGCGCCTCAAGATGCGCCAGGCGCTGGACACCGGCGACGAGAAATTCCTGCCCCTGCGTGACAAGGGCCCGCAGAAACGCTTCGCCCGTGATTATGTCGACGCGCGCTTCAGCCTGGGTGAATACCTGATGTTCGGTGCCCTGGTTTTCGTCCTCGTGTCGTTGGTGGTCCCGGCATCCAGCGACATGATGATCTACGTCCTGGGCGGGTTCTGGGTAATGTTCCTGGCTGTCTTCGTGGACGTGTTCATCCTGTCCCGCCAGCTCCGCAAGCGGCTGACCGCAAAGTTCGGCGAGGTGGAGCGAGGAACCGTCTGGTACGGCTCCATGCGTTCCCTTCAGTTCCGCAAACTCCGCCTTCCCAAGCCCCAGGTCAAGCGCGGGCAGTACCCCGCCTGACAGGCAATAGGCTGGTAAACGCGAAACCCCGGCGGTCGGTCCGCCGGGGTTTCGCTTTTAAGAACGTGGGCGCGCAGGTCGCCGCGTTCCCTCCAGTCAGGACCGGCGCTTCTTCGCCAGTTCGCGGTTGATGCCTGCAGCCCAGAACGGCCCCTCATAGAGGAACGCCGTGTAGCCCTGGACCAGCGTCGCCCCGGCGTCGAGCCTGTCCTGGACGTCCTGCGCAGTTTCCACGCCGCCCACAGCCACCAGGGTGAGTGCGTCGCCGGTGACCTCCTTCAGCCTGCGCAGCACCTCGAGGGAACGCTGCTTCAGCGGAGCGCCGGAGAGCCCGCCCGCGCCGCACTTCTCCACCTGGTCTGCCGCCGAGGCCAGCCCGTCCCGGGCGATGGTGGTGTTGGTGGCGATGATGCCATCCAGCTTGAGATCCAGCGCAAGGCGGGCGACGTCGTCGATATCCTCGTCGCTGAGGTCCGGTGCGATCTTCACAAGCAGGGGCACGTGGCGGCCGGCAGCCCGGTCAGCTTCTTCACCCACGGCGGCCAGCAGGGGCCGGAGCGACTCCACATCCTGCAGCAGGCGAAGCCCGGGCGTGTTGGGCGAACTCACGTTGACCACCAGGTAATCGGCAGCGGGTGCAAGGCTGCGGGCACTCACAAGATAGTCATCCACGGCGTCGGCCAGCTCCACAGTCTTGGTCTTGCCGATATTGACACCGATGACGGGGCGTACGTCCGGATGCCGGCGCTGCAGGGCAGCGCGCGCTGCCTTCAGCCGCGGGGCCACGGCAGTTGCGCCGTCGTTGTTGAATCCCATCCGGTTGATGACGGCGCGGTCCTGGACCAGGCGGAAAAGCCGCGGCTTCTCGTTGCCGGGCTGGGCCTGCCCCGTGATGGTCCCTACCTCAACGTGGCCGAACCCCAGCTCGGTCAGTGCCTCGATGCCGTGCCCTTCCTTGTCGAACCCGGCAGCAAGCCCGAACGGTGACGGAAAAGTCACGCCGAAAGCCGTGGTCTGCAGGGACGGTGCGGGCGCAGTCAGCTTTTCCAGGACCTTTCCCCCGCCGGAGCGGTGCGCCAGCCTGATGGCCGTGAACCCGATTTTGTGGGCGCGCTCGGCGTCCATCCATGAAAAGGCAAGCCTGAAGAAAGTGGGGTAAACGCGCATGCCTCTAGTTTTCCGTCTTGGAGGGCCCAGACCAAAATGGACAGGTCAAACTGGCCAGCGGATTAGCATAATCCCATGGAGTGGCAGCAGGACATCCTGGGCGAGGGCTTTGAGTCGCACGCCTTTCAGGCTTTAGGTCCGGACGGTGTGGAACGCACAGCCACACTGGTCCGGTTCCGCCCCGCCGTGGAATCGTTGACCTCCTCCCCCCGGCGCCGCAGGGTGGTTCTTTTCCTGCATGGCTGGAGCGACTATTTCTTCAACGTGGACCTTGCGCGATTCTGGTCCGCGGCCGGGTACCACTTCTACGCACTGGACATGCATAACCACGGACGGAGCCTGCGGCCGGAATCGCCGGGCGGCTATGTGTCGGACCTCGGGGATTATGACGCCGAAATCGACATGGCGTGCCGGCTGATCGCCCAGGACGGGGCAGACCTGTCCCTGACACTCATGGGGCATTCGACAGGAGGGCTGGTGGCGGTGCTTTGGGCAAGCCGGCATCCCGGAAGGGTGTCACGGCTGGTCCTCAACAGTCCCTGGCTGGAGATGCACGGCAGTTCATTGGTACGGCGTGCAACCGCGGGGATGGTGGGTCCCGTGGCACGGTTCCGGCCCGAAGCCGTGCTCCGGCTGCCGGAGCGGGGCTTTTACTGGCGGACTATCAGCAGTTCGGCCGACGGAGAGTGGACGCTGGATGACCGCTACCGGCCCCCTATGGCCTTTCCCGTACGCGCAGGCTGGCTCAGTGCCGTGCTGGCCGGGCATTCCCGGGTGGCGCGGGGACTGAACATCGAGGTGCCCATCCTTGTCCTGCTGTCCAGCGGAAGCGCCAACGGGCTCTTCTGGTCTGAGGAGATGCGGCGGACGGATGCCGTCCTCGACGTCAACATCATCGCTGCCCGTGCCCTGACCCTTGGCCGGACTGTCACCATTGAGCGGATTGACGGCGCCCTGCACGATGTGTTCCTCTCCCCCGCCGCCGTGCGCGCCGACGCCTACGCCAGGCTTGCGCGCTGGCTCCGGGCCTACGGGGACGGGGAACCGGACCCATCCGGCAGCGGGGACAGCACATGACCGGCGCGCAAGTCCGCAGGGACACGGACACAGCTCTCTGGACCGCCGACATCCTGGGGCCGCGCTTCGAGCGGCGCGTCCTTCCTCTGGCTCCTGATGACGAGGGCGACGTCTGTGCAACGCTTGTCCGCTGCCTCGCCAAGGAGCCGGCGCCGCTGCAGACGACGGCGGGGCACCCTGCAGTTAACGCGGTGCTGTACGTCCACGGCTGGGCGGACTACTTCTTCCAGGAGGAGCTTGCGGAGTACCTGACCGACGCCGGGTTCCCCTTTTACGCCGTGGACCTGCGCAAGTTCGGCCGCAGCCTTCGGCCCTGGCAGACGCCCGGCTTCACTGATGACCTGGCCGTCTATGACGAGGACCTCGCCGCCGCCCTGGGGGCGATCAGGGAAGACCTCGCAGAACGCCTGGGGCCTGGGGTTGCACCCACCGTCCATGTCCTGGCCCATTCGCTGGGCGGGCTGATTGCCGCTCTGTGGGCTGACCGGAACCCGACGGCGGTGGGCACCCTGATCCTGAACGCGCCGTGGCTGGAGCTGCAGGGCAGCAGTATCATCCGCACCATTGCCATGCACCTGGTGGACCCGCTGTCCAGGGCCGACCCCCGCCGTCCCTTATGGCTTCCGGAGATGCCCGGCTACTGGCAAAGCGTCAGCAGCGAGGCCCACGGCGAGTGGCAACTCGACCCCCTGTGGCGTCCCAGGGCATCATTCCCTATCAGGGCGGGCTGGGCGAAAGCGGTCCTTGCCGGCCATGCCGCGGTGGAGCGCCGGCTGGACGTCCGGGCCCCGGCGCTGGTCCTGCTCTCGAGCCGTACCCGCATCCAGATCGAATGGTCGGCGGAGATGATGGAGGCCGACGCCGTGATCGACGTCGAGGAAACGGCCCACCGTGCGCTGCGCCTGGGGCGGCGTGTGGCGGTCTTCCGCTATCCCGGCGCCATCCACGACGTCTTCCTTTCCCGCCGCGGCGTGCGCGAGGAGGCCTGCCGGGACCTGGCAGCGTGGCTCAGGGCATACTCCGCCTGAATGGTGACCCGCCTGATCCGCGGGCGTGCCGACTGCAGTGCCTGGAACCTAGGAACCCGCAGGCGCCGCCGCGTCCACGGCCCCGCCGTAGCGGCGGTCCCGCTGTGCATATTCCTCAACTGCCGCCCAGAGCGTGCGCCGGTCGACGTCCGGCCACAGGGTGTCCATGAAGACGAACTCGGCGTAGGCGGACTGCCAGAGCAGGAAGTTGGACAGCCGCTGCTCCCCCGAGCTGCGAAGGAACAGGTCCACGTCCGGCAGGTCCGGCTCATCGAGGTACTTCTGGATGGTGCGCTCGGTGATGGCACCGGGTTTGAGCCTGCCGGCGGCCACCTCGGCTGCGATGGCGGTGACGGCATCCGTGATTTCCGCCCGGCCGCCGTAATTAACACACATGGTCAACGTGCAGGTGCTGTTTCCCGCTGTGAACTCTTCCGCTTCCTCAAGCTCGCGGATGACCGAGCCCCACAGCCTGGGCCGCCGGCCTGACCACCGCACCCGGACGCCCCATTCATCGAGCTGGTTCCGTTGCCGGCGCAGCACATCCTTGTTAAATCCCATCAGGAAACGGACTTCCTCCGGGGACCGGCGCCAGTTCTCGGTGGAGAAAGCATACACGCTGACGTACTCGATGCCCAGCTCGATGGCACCTGCCATCACGTCCAGCAGTGCAGGCTCCCCGGCCTTGTGCCCTTCAATCCTTGGCAGGCCGCGCTGGTTGGCCCAGCGGCCGTTACCGTCCATCACGATCGCCACATGGCGGGGAATGAACTCAGCCGGGATGGAGGGCGCAACGGCCCCGGAGGGGTGCGGGTACGGGGCAGCCACCGGGTGGGTGCGCTTCCGCGAGGCGGTGTTCTTTTTGCCGAGGGCCACTGTCAGCTACGCTCCACATGTTTGAGGGACTTCAGCACCCGTTCGAGGTGCCATTGCAGGTATGCGGCCACCAGGCCCGCTGCCTCTTTCCGGTGCACGGGAAGGGAGCCGTCCGCCGTCGTCCAGTCACCGGTCAGCAGCGCCGCCAGCAGCACCACAGTCTCCGGCGCCGGAGCCGGCGAGCCAGGAGGCCTGCATCCGCTGCAGACCATTCCTCCCAGGGGAGCCGAAAAGGCGGTGTGCGGGCCCGGCAGGCCACACCGGGCGCAGTCCGTGAAGCTGGGGGCCCAGCCGCCGGTGGCCAGTGCCCGGAGAAGGTAGGAATCAAGGATCAGGCCGGCAGCATGTTCATCCCTGCTGAGGGACGCCAGCGCGCCCACCAGCAGGTTGTACTGCGCTGTCCCCGCCTCGCCGTCCACGTCCGTCAGCTTCTCAGCTGTCTCGGTCATGGCAGCGGCCACCGTGTAACGGCCGTAGTCCGCGGCGATGTTCCCGCCGTAGGCCCCCTTGGCCACGGCCTGGGTGACGATGTCCAGGGTCTTGCCGGACACGAGCTGGAGGTCCGCCACCATAAACGGCTCGAGCCGCGCGCCGAACCGGCTGCTGGTGCGGCGGACCCCTTTGGCGACAGCCCGGACCTGTCCGTGGTGCTTGGTCAGCAGCGTGATGATCCGGTCCGCCTCACCCAGCTTGTGGGTGCGCAGGACGACGGCGTCGTCCCGGTACGCGCGGGAGGCGAAAGAGTGTTGGGCCACGCCTTCTATCTTCCCATTCTTTGCCGGCACAGCCGTGCCGCGTGCTGCCGTGCCGCCGGCAGCTTCCGGCGGCACGGCAGTGCGAAGGTCAGGCCTGGGCGTCCCGGATGGCGCGGTTCACCGCAGAGATGACCGCCTTCAGGGAGGACATGCTGGTGTTGGCGTCGATGCCGACACCCCAGAGCACCCGCTCCCCCACTGCACATTCGACGTAGGCGGCCGCCATGGCGTTGCCGCCCTCGGAGAGTGCATGCTCGCTGTAGTCCAAGACCCGGACATCCACGCCGTCTTCCCGCAGGATGCTCAACAGCGCGGCGATGGGGCCGTTGCCGGTGCCCGTACGGGCGACCTGCGCCCCGTCAATGGTGAGGGACGCGTGAAGCGTCATCCCGCCGTCGTCGTCCGTTTCTGTCTTGACGGCACCCAGGGCGTAGCGGCCCCACTGGCCGTCAATCTTGCCGGAGGGCAGGTACTCGTCCTGGAAGACCTGCCACAGCTGGGCACCGCTGACTTCGCCGCCCACCGTGTCCGTACGCTTCTGGATAACGCCGGAGAATTCGATCTGGGCGCGGCGCGGCAGGTCCAGGCTGTGCTCATTCTTGAGCAGGTAGGCAACGCCGCCCTTGCCGGACTGGGAGTTGACCCGGATGACGGCCTCGTAGCTGCGGCCCAGGTCCTTGGGGTCGACGGGCAGGTACGGGACCTGCCAGGTGAAGTCCGCAACGTCCTTGCCCGCGGCGGCGGCGTCCCGTTCGAGGGCTTCGAAGCCCTTCTTGATGGCGTCCTGGTGGGAACCGGAGAACGCGGTGAACACGAGGTCGCCGCCATACGGTGAACGCTCCGGGACGGGCAGCTGGTTGCAGTACTCCACGGTCCGGCGGACGTCGTCGATATGGGAAAAGTCGATCATGGGGTCGATGCCCTGGACGAACATGTTCAGGCCCAGGGTCACCAGGTCCACGTTGCCGGTCCGCTCGCCGTTGCCAAACAGGCAGCCTTCGATCCGGTCAGCCCCGGCCATGTAGCCCAGCTCGGCGGCGGCGACGCCGGTTCCACGGTCGTTGTGGGGGTGGAGAGAGAGGATGATGCCTTCGCGCGGGTGCAGGTGGCGGCTCATCCACTCGATGGAATCGGCGTAGACATTGGGCGTTGCCATCTCCACCGTGGCGGGCAGGTTGATGATGACCTGGCGGTCCGCGGAGGCTTCGAAAACGTCGGCGACGGCGTTGCACACACGCACCGCGTACTCCAGTTCGGTCCCGGTAAAGGACTCCGGGGAGTACTCGTAGGTCACGTGCGTGTCCGCGAGGGTTTCCTCGTACTTCTTGCACAGCCGGGCGCCCTGGAGCGCGATATCCAGGATTCCGTCCTCGTCCTGGTTGAAGACCACGCGGCGCTGCAGTACGGAGGTGGAGTTGTAGAGGTGGACAATGGCCTGCTTGGCACCCACCAGCGACTCGTACGTGCGCTCGATCAGGTGCTCACGGGCCTGGGTCAGGACCTGGATGGTGACATCGTCCGGGATGTGGTTGCCCTCGATCAGCTGGCGGACGAAGTCGAAGTCCGTCTGCGAAGCGGAGGGGAATCCGACCTCGATCTCCTTGTAGCCCATCCGGACCAGCAGGTCGAACATCTTCATCTTGCGCGCCGGGCTCATCGGATCGATCAGTGCCTGGTTGCCGTCGCGAAGGTCCACCGCGCACCAGCGTGGGGCCTTGGTGATGACTTTGTCCGGCCAGGTGCGGTCCGGCAGCTCAACCTTGATCTGGTCCTGGAACGGCGCGTACCGGTGGGCGGGCATTCCTGAGGGCTTCTGTGCGTTTCGCATTACTATCGGGGCCTTTTCTGTGGTTCTACGTTGAAAGGGTGGCCGGGCAACACAAACTCCGCAGCGAGGGTGGCCTTGCGCTAGATCGCGTCTGAGGCCTCGCCGCGGCAGCTAAGAAGAAGGAGCTCTGCACGCACCTTTTGAGAGTAACACGGGTGCGTAAGATGAAAGAGCACTACCGTCAGTAAAGTCCACCATGCAGACGCCGCGCGCTGTTTTTCCTGCCGCCGCTCTCCATAAGAAGGAGTTTCAGTGCCCATTTCGGGGATCGACCTGTCCACCATTGATCACACGGTCCGGCCGCAGGATGACCTTTACCAGCACGTCAACGGCGCTTGGCTGAAGGCCACCGACATTCCCGATGACCGGCCGCTCGAGGGCACCTTCACAGCCCTCCGGGACGGTTCGGAGGTCGCAGTCCGCGACATTATTGAAGAAGCCGCGGGCAAGGGCGGGGCCGCCAGCGGGATTGAACGGAAAATCGGGGACCTTTACAACAGCTTCATGGACGAGGCCGCTGTTGAAGCTAAGGGCCTCGAGCCGATCCGCCAGCGGCTTGCAGAGGTGTTCGCCACCACTTCCGTGGCGGACCTCGTGTCGCTGGCGGGCCGCCTGTTCCGGGCCGACGTCGGTGGGCTCTTCTACATCTACCCCGCCCCGGATGCGGGCAACCCCGACCGGATTCTCCTGTACACCGGGCAGGGCGGCCTCGGCCTGCCCGACGAGTCCTACTACCGGGAAGCCAAGTTCGCCCCGATGGTCACTGCCTATGCCGCGCACGTGAAGACGATGCTTGACCTGGCGGGCGTTGCCGACGCAGCGGCAGCAGCCGCGCGTGTGGTTGCCCTGGAGACCAAGCTCGCGTCCCACCACTGGGACAACGTCACCCTTCGGGATCCGCAAAAGACGTACAACCTGAAGACGGCGGACGAGGCATCAGCACTCTTCCCGCTGCTGACCACCTGGTTTGAGGCCGCCGGCATCGATGCCGGCAAGCGGCATGAGATCGTCATGAGCACTCCTCCGTTCTTCGACGGCGCCGCTGCCCTCCTTGAGTCCGAGCCGCTGTCCCACTGGCAGGAGTGGCTCGCGATGCGCGTGGTAAGCGCAGCAGCACCGTACCTTTCTTCGGCTTTCGTGGACGCCAGCTTCGCCTTCTACGGGACCACCATCAGCGGCACGCCCCGGAACAAGGACCGCTGGAAGCGCGGTGTGGCCGTCGTCGAAGCGGCCTTGGGAGAGGCTGTGGGGCAGATCTACGTGGCCCGGCACTTCCCCGAGACCCACAAGGCCAGGATGCAGTCGCTCGTGGCCAACCTGACAGAGGCGTACCGCCAGAGCATCACGGCAGTCGGCTGGATGGGTGAGGCCACCAAGGCCGAGGCCCTCCGGAAGCTGGAGGGCTTCCGGGCGAAGATCGGATACCCGGACCAGTGGATTGACTACTCCGCCGTCGAGATCGACCCCGCAGACCTCTTGGGCAACGTTGAGCGGGCGCACAACGCCGACGTCGACCGGCACCTTGACGAGGTAGGCAAGCCGGTGGACCGCAACAAGTGGCTGATGACCCCCCAAACGGTCAATGCCTACTACCACCCCATGATGAACGAGATTGTGTTCCCGGCCGCGATCCTGCAGCCCCCGTTCTTCACGGCTGATGCTGATGACGCCGTGAACTACGGCGGCATCGGGGCCGTCATCGGGCATGAGATCGGCCATGGTTTTGATGACCAGGGGTCCCAGTTTGACGGAGGCGGGGCGCTGCGGAACTGGTGGACGGAAGAGGACCGGCAAGCGTTCGAGAAGCTCACCGCAAAGCTGGTGGCCCAGTACGATGTGCTTTCGCCCTACGCGGCTCCAGGACATACCGTCAACGGACGCCTCACCCTGGGTGAGAACATTGGCGACCTGGCAGGCCTGGCAATTGCCTACAAGGCGTACCGCATCAGCTTGGAAGGGAAGGAACCGGACGTCCTGGACGGCCTGACCGGGGAACAGCGCTTCTTCGCTTCCTGGGCGGCGGGCTGGCGCCAGGTCATCCGGCCCGAGGAGGCCATCCGCCGGCTGGCAACGGACCCGCACTCCCCCAATGAGTTCCGCACCAACGCCATTGCGAAAAACCTGGATGCCTTCCACAACGCCTTTGAGGTCTCGGAACAGGACGGCATGTGGATGCCTCCGGAGGACCGCGTCAGCATCTGGTAGCCGGACGCCGCCGGATAGCGGCGAAGGTAGCGGAGTGGGATAATTTGGTCATCCTTCGAATAGGGGGGCCATCATGGCCGGCCTTAGTGCTCTTCGACCTGGTCGCCGCTCCCGGGCATCCTCGCCCCGGCTCCTGGCGGCATTACTTGTGCTCGCACTCGGCGTGCTGTTCGCTTCACCCGCCCGAGCAGTCGACTACGGACATGACGTCTCATGGCCACAGTGTCCGGGCGGCCTTCCGATGCCGCCGGATAACACGGAGTTCGTGGTCGTGGGGCTGACGAATGGACTCGCTTTCACTGAGAATCCCTGCCTGGGCTGGCAGTTCCAGTGGGTGCTCGAGCACGGCGTCCGGGCTCAGGCCTACGCCATGGCCACGTTCCCCACCGCCGCGCAATACAACACCTACGGCGACGACGGCCCCTGGCCCGCAAGCACCAGGCCGGACCGGCTGCGCAACGTCGGTTACGCCGAGGGCCGCGCGGCACTCGCGTCCCTCGATGAGGTGGGGTGGCGGCCGGAGAGAATCTGGGTCGACGTCGAGCCCCGCCCGCAACAGCCCTGGCCCAGTTCGACAGCAACCCAGCGGCAGGAGAACCGGTACGTCATCTCCGGGCTCCTGGCCGCTCTGTCGGACGCCGGGTATCCCCACGGGATCTACTCCTATGTGAGCGCTTGGGAGGCCATCACCGGATCGTGGCAGCTTCCCGACGTGCCGGTCTGGTCACCGGCAGGGCGTCTCGACTTCGCCAGTGAAGCATCCGACCTCTGTGTGAACCCCAGCTTCTCCGGTGGCACCGTCCACATCTCGCAATGGACCGATGGCACCTACGACTTCGACATGACGTGCATTGGGGTCTACCAGGCCCATGTCGCGACGATCGGCTGGCAGTCGAGCGTCTCGGACGGCGCCACCGCAGGAACGACCGGTCGTTCACTGCCGATGGAGGCGTTGCGCCTGTCGATGGCAGGAGACTTCCTGCCGGGCGACATTCTGTGGAGGGGGCATGTGCAGGACATCGGCTGGCAGCCATGGACGACGTCGGCATCACCAATCGGAACGACAGGGCGCGGTCTGCGCCTGGAGGCGTTTGAGCTGCGGTTGACGGGGAATCTGGCCTCGCAGTACAGCATCAGGTATCGCGCCCACGTACAGAACATCGGCTGGCAGCCGTACGGGATCGACGGAGCCACGGCCGGCACCGTCGGGGAAGGCAGGCGGGTGGAAGCCGTTGCGATCGAGTTGGTTCCGAAGGTCGCACCAGCATTCACTGCCGTGTACGCCGCCCACGTTCAGGACCTCGGCTGGATGGGAGACGTTTCGGATGGGACCGTCGCCGGGACCACGGGCCGGGCCCTCCGGGTCGAGGCATTGCGCCTCAACGTGTCCAGCATGGCTTATAGCGGGGGTATCGAGTGGCGGGGCCATGTGCAGTCGATCGGCTGGCAGCCGTGGACATCGTCGGCCAATCCCATCGGCACGGCCGGGCAGGGCCTACGTTTGGAAGCGTTTGAAATCAGGCTGACCGGTGAGATCGCCAACCATTACAGCATCCACTACCGTGCCCACATCCAAGATTTGGGCTGGCAGTCATGGGTCGCCGACGGCGGAACGGCGGGCACGTCAGGTGAGGGCAAACGGATGGAGGCAGTGCAGATCCTCCTCGCGCCCAGAACCGGCGGTTATTCCTGAACGATAAGCGCCGGGTTCGCCTGCTGGCAGGACGCATCCTTCGCCGTCTGGTTGACGATGTCCTCCGGGAGCGCGGCTGGAGCCCCGTACGTGACTCCGGTTGTGAAGTCGGTGCCCAGGAAGACCTGGACACCCGCGATGTTGGGCGCGGGCAGCATCTGCGCAGCAGGGATTCCCAGCACGGCTGCAACGTCCGCGGCCACGTCCGCGAAGTCCGTGCCGTAGTAAACCACCGATTGCTCCACCGCTGTGGCCTCGAACTGGCCGGCCTGGCTGAACCCGCCCGAGATCAGGGCCTGCACGATTTCCTGGGCTCGTCCCGGAACGCCGGTGCCGTTGGCCACGGTAACGGGCTGCAGTGATTTGTCGTAAGGCGGGAGCGGAGGTGCTGTCTCGGTGGGTGCTGTCGTGGGCGGCGCGGAGGTTTCCGCAGGCGACGGGGAAGGTGCCGTCGGATCAGTCAAATCGACGTCCTGCCGCAGGGCGGCGAACAGTTGGGAACCATTGGGCTCGGCGATCTGCAGCCTATTGGGGTCGGCCAGCGCCGGCGTGGTGGGCACGGCCACGAACGCCACCTTGCTGATGTCGATGTCCTTGAGCCGGTTGCCGATGGTGAGCAGGCTGGGCACGGAGGCCAGCCCTTCGTCCACGGTCAGGTTCTGGGTGACGACGTCGGCGATCTTGAGCATCCTGCCGGGATCGGACAGCGTCCCGTCGTCCTTGATCTTGCGGGTCAGGGAGGACAGGAAGCCTTGCTGGGCCTTGATCCGGCCCAAGTCGCCGCCGTCGGCAAATGCATGGCGCGTCCGCAGGAAGGCAAGGGCCATTTCCCCCTGGACCGCCGACGTGCCCGCGGGCAGCCGGAGGCGCGAATCAGGATCGTAGACGGCGTCGCTGATGCACACCTCGACTCCCCCGACAGCGTTGGACAGTTCCTTTACGGCGGTGAAGTCGGCCATCATGAAGTGGTCGACTTCCAGGCCGGTGAGCTTGTTGACGGTGTCCACGGCGCAGCCGATGCCGGCTTCTGCCATGGCCTCGTTGATCATCACGCCGCTGCGGGCGGGGTACACCTGGTTGGTTTCTTCATCCTTGCACTGGGGGATATCAACCAGCAGGTCCCGCGGAAAGCTGATGACGCTGACGCGCTTGTTGTCTTCGGAGATGTCCATCATCATCATGACGTCAGACTTGCCGTAGCCCCTGGAATCGTCCGCGGTGCCGTACTCGGCGTTCTTGCCGTCGCGCGTATCCGAACCAAGGATCAGGATCTGCATCCGTCCGGTTGCATCGCTCACCTGCTCGTTGTTGCCGCCGCCGGCGTTCAGCGGAGCCTTGGAAAGGTTGCTTTGAAGGCGCAGGAACCAGAAACCTGCAAACGCGAGGCCGGCGACCATGGCCAGGGAAAGGACACCCGTGACTATCTTCAGCCACGTTGGCATGCCGCGCAGGGCGCCGAGGTGGCGCGCAGCTCCAGGGGTGCCGTCCGCGTGCCTCGATACTGGTCCCCCGGCTGACATGTCAGCTCCGTTTTCGCGCTTGTCGCGGCCTAGCCCCACGTGGTGAACCTTCCTCTAAATTCGAAATCCGGCCCATTTTAGTGGTCCAGGCTGGGAAATTGCCGGGCGGCCAAGCGGCCGCGCCTTTTCAAAGGGCTCAGAAGCCCAGTTTCACCAGCTGTTTCGGGTCACGCTGCCAGTCCTTCGCCACCTTCACGTGGAGGTCCAAGTAGATGCGTGTACCCAGGAGCGCCTCGATGCCCTTGCGCGCATTGGTGCCCACCTCACGCAACCGGCTGCCGCCCTTGCCGATGATAATTGCTTTTTGGGAGGGACGCTCAACGTAAAGGTTGACCCGCACGTCGAGCAGCGGGCTGTCTTCGGGCCGGTCCTCCCGGGGAACGATTTCCTCCACCACCACAGCGAGCGAGTGCGGCAGCTCATCCCGGACGCCTTCGAGTGCCGCTTCGCGGATAAGTTCCGCCACCATCACGGCTTCCGGCTCGTCGGTGAGTTCACCGTCCGGGTACAGCGGAGGCGACGGCGGCATGTGGCTGATGAGCACGTCGGCGACGGTGTCCACCTGGAAGCCGTCGGTAGCGGAGACAGGAACGATGTCCTTCCAGCCTTCCTCCCCCAGCACTTCCCGGCCCAGGGCGGCCACCGCCAGGAGCTGTTCTGTCAGTGCCTGGCGGTCCACAGTGTCGGCTTTGGTGACGATGGCGATCACCGGCTTGCGGCCCACGGCGGCCAGCTGGGCGGCGATGAACTTATCCCCGGGGCCGATCTTCTCATTGGCGGGGAGGCAGAACCCTATCGCATCCACCTCGGCCAGCGTGTCCGCAACGAGGTCGTTCAGTCGCTTGCCCAGGAGGGTGCGGGGGCGGTGCAGCCCTGGCGTGTCCACCAGGATCAGCTGCGCATCCTGCCGGTGGACGATGCCGCGGATGGTGTGCCGGGTGGTCTGGGGCTTGGCGGACGTAATGGCCACCTTCTTGCCCACCAGCGCATTGGTCAGGGTGGACTTGCCCGCGTTGGGCCGGCCCACCAGGACCGAGAACCCTGCGCGGAAACCGCCGAAATCGTCGTGGCTCTCGGCCTTATTTTTCTTGCTCACGTGAAACTCCCTGCTGGGTTGCTTCCGCCTCTTGGAAGAGGTCCTCAAGGTCAGTGTCTTCTTTTGCCACCCGCGCCGCAATGATATGGCTGACGCGGTTGCGGCGGCCTTCCAGCCGGTCAGCCCGCAGGGACACGCCCTGCACTTCCACCGTGCTTCCCACGATGGGTACGCGGCCCAGCGCTTTTGCGAGCAGCCCGCCAACGGTGTTCACTTCGTCATCATCCAGTTCGATGTCGAAGAGCTCACCCAGGTCATCGATGCCCATGCGGGCGCTGACCCGGTAGGAGCCGTCGCCGAGCTCCACGGCCTCGGCGCTTTCGGTGTCGTACTCGTCCACGATTTCACCCACGATTTCCTCGATGAGGTCCTCCAGGGTGACCAGTCCGGCGGTTCCGCCGTACTCGTCGATCACGATGGCAACGTGCGTGGATTCCTTCTGGAGCTCCCGGAGCAGGTCGCTGACGGGCTTCGATTCCGGCACGTACCGCACTTCCCGGGCGAGCGACTCCACCAGCGGCGGTTCCTCGTGGGGTGCCAGTTCGTGGATGACGGCGGCAACGTCCTTCAGGTAGATGATGCCAAGGATTTGGTCCGTACTTTCGCCGATGACCGGAATCCTGGAATAGCCGGAGCGGAGGAAGAGGGACATTGCCTGGCGCAGGCTGGATCCCGCCTCGATGGTGAGGATGTCCGTTCGCGGCACCATCACGGCACGGACCAGTGTGTCTCCGAAGTCGAAGACGGACTGGATCATTTCCGCTTCGGTGTCCTCGATCATGTCGGACTCGCTGGCGCGTTCCACAAGTTCACGGAATTCCTGCTCGCTGAAGAACGCCTCGTCCCCGCCGGGGGCACCGGGTGCAGCCGTGCTGCCAAGGCTGACGAGCCAGCCGGGGATCGGCCCCAGGACCCAGGTCAGGAAACGGATCATCGGAGCGGTGGAGCGAACCACGGCCGCCGAATGGAGCCTGCCGAGCTGGCGGGGGGAAACACCCACGATGACAAAGCCCAGCAAGGCCATGATGCCGGTTGCGGCAAGGCCTGCCAGCCACACGTTGTCCAGCAGGCTGTAGAGCAGCACGGCGACGGCGACGGCGGATGCCATCTCGAACCAGATGCGCCAGAACCGCAGCGCCCTGATATGTGCCACTGGGTGGGAGAGGATCTGCCGCAGGGCGGTCCCGCGGCTCTTAAGCAGGGCGTCTTCCGCGTCATGCCGCGGAATGAAGTTGAAGGCGGCCTCGGCCGCGGTCAATACGGCCGCAACAGCCAGGAAAGCCAAGGCCATTGCGACAAGGAGCAGAGGCGTCACTGGGTGGTCTCGGCGGGCGCTTCTTTGCCGGTGAAGCCGGACAGCAGCTCACGCTGGAGCCCGAACATCTCGGCCTTCTCCTCGGGCTCCGCATGGTCGTATCCGAGCAGGTGGAGGATCCCGTGCGTGGTCAGCAGGAGCATCTCATCCTGCAGTGAGTGGCCGGCGTTCTTGGCCTGCACCCGGGCAACCTGCGGGCAGATGGCAATGTCACCGAGCATGCCCTGGGGGGTGGGTCGGTCCGGCGTTCCGGGGGTCAGTTCGTCCATGGGAACGGAGAGGACATCGGTGGAGCCGGGCTCATCCATCAGCTCGATGTGAAGCTTCTCCATTGCGGGCTCGTCCACCAGCAGGACGGACAGTTCGGCCTGCGGATGGATATACAGCTGCTCAAAAACATACCGGGACAACGCCACGATCTCCGCTTCGTCCACCTGGACGCCGGACTCATTGTTGACCTCGATGCTCACGCGTGTTCCCCCCGTTTGGCGGCGCCCGCCGAATGTTTTACCCGGCTGCGCTGGGTTTCATCCCAGATGCTGTAGGCATTGACAATGTCGCCCACCAGCCTGTGCCTGACGACGTCTGCGGCATCAAGGACCGAGAAGCTGACGCCCTCGATGCCCTGGAGGATTTCCTCCACGATGCGGAGTCCGGAGCGGGTGCCGAAAGGCAGGTCAACCTGGGTGACGTCGCCGGTGACCACCATCTTGGAACCGAAGCCAAGGCGGGTCAGGAACATCTTCATCTGCTCCGGCGTGGTGTTCTGCGCCTCGTCAAGGATGATGAAGGCGTCATTGAGCGTCCGGCCGCGCATGTAGGCGAGGGGCGCCACTTCAATGGTGCCTGCCGCCATCAGCCGGGGGATGGACTCGGGGTCCATCATGTCGTGCAGGGCATCGTAGAGCGGGCGCAGGTATGGATCGATCTTGTCGCTCAGGGTCCCGGGGAGGAAGCCCAACCGCTCCCCCGCCTCAACGGCGGGGCGGGTCAGGATGATGCGGCTGACCTCCTTTTGCTGCAGTGCCTGGACGGCCTTAGCCATCGCGAGGTAGGTCTTGCCTGTGCCTGCCGGACCGATGCCGAAAATCACCGTGTTGGTGTCGATGGAGTCAACGTAGGTCTTCTGGTTCAGCGTCTTCGGGCGGATGGTTTTTCCGCGGCTGGACAGGATGTCATGGGTCAGTACGTCCACGGGGTTCTGCAGCGACTGGGTACGGAGCAGCGCAACAAGCTGCTGCAGCACTGCCGGGCTGATCACCGTGCCGCGGGCCACCAGCCCACGGACCTCGTGGAGGAGGCGCATGATGCGGGGAACGTCGCTGGCAGGCCCGGTGATGGAGAGCTCATTTCCGCGGACATGGAAGTTGACGGCCGGAAACTGTTCCTCGATGTACCGCAGTGCCTCATCGTGGCTGCCCAGGGACTGGACCATCTGGTCGGAGTTGTCGAAAAGGACTACCTCGGTACGGCTGCCGGGGAGGGAATGGGGAAATTCCCCCGCAGCGCCTTCTCCCGTGTTGAGCCGGCGCTTGCCATTCGCTGATTCAGTCATAGTGATGGCCCGCAGGCCCGTGATCCCCTCAAAGTACCGAACAATTCCCGCTGCTGGCGGCCGACGACCTTGCGCTTGGGCGATGGACCGGTTGCGCCTTGACCAGCGTCCCTCCATCTTACGCCAGGACCGCATCAACCTCTGAAAGGGGAAAGGCATGGACACCTCGGGAAACATGGGCGGCGCTGCCGGTTCCGCCATTAGGTATCGTTCCCGTTGCAGTTCGTCCCGTAGGCCCGTATCCGGCCTTGCTGCTCCGGGCCCTGTGCCATGCTGGAAATCCAGCCACTGCTGGATCCGCCGCTTGGGGGAGCGGCCCGCCATTCATGAAAGGACAGGCAACAAACGTGCCGGAATCTGCTGCGCCCCGCAGGGCAGGACGACGTGGCGGCATTGTGCGCCCTGCCGTCGTGGCAGTGGTTCTGATGGCGGCTCCGTTCCTGACGGGCTGCCTGGCCGAGCCGGATCCTTCCCCCACCGCCGTTCTGGGCTCCGGCCCTGCCGCCACCGGCACGGCGCCTTCCACGAGCGCCCCTCTCGAAACCACGCAGTCGTCCAACAAAGCGCCGGTCTACTGGATTGGCCGGAGCAACAGCAGCATCTTTCTTTACCGGGAATTCAGGGATGTGCCTGAGCAGGAGAATCCGGTGACCCGGGCCTTGCGGGCCATGATGTCGGACAAGCCGCTTGACCCGGATTTCTTTACGCCCTGGCAGAATCCCGGCAAGCTGGCCACGTCCATTTCCGGCAAGGACGTCATCACGGTGGATGTGTCCGAGGACGCCTTCAACAGCAACCTTGACGCCGACATGGCCGGCCGCGCTGTCCAGCAGCTTGTCTATACGGCCAGCGCTGCTGCGGCCAGTTCAGGGCTCATCGATTCCGGGCAGCAGATTCGCGTGCGGATCCTGGTGGACGGGCACACGGACTACGTTGCTTTCGGACATGTCCAGCTGGGTGACCTTATGACCAGGTCCGCCGGCATGGTGGCCCCCGTGTGGATCATTGATCCGCAGGAGAACACGGAGGTTGCCGCCGGGAGCGTCAAGATCACCGGCCGCAGCACCCTTTCCGGGGGCAAGCTCCGCTGGCAGATCCTGCGGGCCGAGGAGGATGGCACCAAGGTCCCGTTCCTGACTGGGGAAACGACTGCAGCCGCCGAGCCGGGCCAGGCAGGACTGTTTACGCTTGCCCTCACGCTGCCGGCCGGAGACTACGAGCTGAAGGTGGCCCAGGCCGGTACCGGCGATCAGCCGGACCAGAATGAGGACTCGCGGGCTTTTAACGTCCGCTAGTTTACCGGCCAGGCCGGGAGGTTCAGGGAGAGGGTACGGTCCAGCGGCCCAGGACATCGCTGGCAAGCACGACGGCGGCCGGTCCGGCAGTTGAAGAGCGCAGTACGTGGTGCCCCAGCAGGGCGGTGACGGCGCCCTTTCCGCAGAGCCTGGTGACCTCCCTGGGGCTGATGCCGCCTTCCGGCCCGACGATCAGCAGCACCTCGCGGGGTTCCATTGCCTCCGCGTCCAGCGAGGCTTCCAGTACGGTGCGCAGGGGGCGCACGGCGTCCTCGTGGAGGATGACCGCCAGCCCTGCGGCCTCCACGAGGCCGGCCAGCGCGGCAGTGTCGACGGCGGGCCGCACCTCGGGGACCCATGCGCGGCGCGCCTGCTTGGCTGCGGCCGTCACCACCGACTGCCACTTCGCGTGGGCCTTCGCTGCCCGGTCGCCCTTCCATCGCACGATGGACCGTTCGGACTGCCAGGGAATGACGGCGTCGATCCCGAGTTCAGTGGCCGTTTCAATGGCGAGTTCATCCCTGTCGCCCTTGGCCAGGGCCTGCACCAGCACCAGCCTCGTGGCCGGCCGCTCCTCAACAGCCAGGGAGGCGCACTCCACCTCGAGGCCTGCGGGCGACGCCGCAACCACCCGTCCGCTCATCCGCGTCCCGGCGCCGTCAACAATGTCGACGGGCTCACCGGGGGTGAGCCGCTTGACCGTGACAGCGTGGCGCGCCTCGGTCCCCTCGAGGACAAAGGCCCGCCCCACCGTCATGTGGTCAAGCGACCCGGGCGTAGTGAAAAAGACAGGGTTGCTCACCGCTACAGGTTACCGAGCCGGTCCCGGAGCTTGGCGAACATGCCGCCGCTGGCTGCAAGCTTGCCCTCGGTAATCTGCTCACCGCGCATCTTGGCCAGCTGCCGCAGGAGCTCTTCCTGGGCGGCATCAAGCTTGGCGGGCGTCTCCACCTGGAGGTGCACCTTGAGGTCACCGCGGCCGTAGCCGCGCAGGTGGGTCACGCCAAGTCCACGAAGAGTGATGATCTCCCCGGACTGGGTCCCGGGCTTGACGTCAATTTCCTGTGAACCGTCGAACGTCTCCAGGCTCACTTCGGTGCCCAGGGCGGCCGCCGTCATCGGAATGTGCAGGGTGGCATGGAGATCGTCGTTGTCGCGCACGTAGGTGGCGTCGTTGTTCACGCGGATCTCAACATACAGGTCACCGGACGGTCCGCCGGCCGGGCCTGCCTCGCCCTGGCCGGAAAGCTGGATACGCGTTCCCGTGGCTACGCCGGCAGGAACCTTGATGGTCAGCGAACGGCGGCTCCGGATGCGCCCCTGTCCAGTGCACTCGTTGCACGGGTCCTTGATAACGGTGCCGAAGCCTTCGCAGGTTCCGCACGGGGCTGCGGTCATGACCTGTCCCAGGATGGAACGGACGGCGCGCTGGACCTGGCCGCTGCCGCCGCAGATGTCGCAGCGTTCAGGATGGCTGCCGGGCTGGCAGCAGGAACCCTCGCAGGTTGGGCACGTGACGGCGGTGTTCACGTCGAGCTTCTTGTTGACACCGAACACAGCGTCGCGGAGTTCGATCCGGACGCTGATGAGGGCGTCCTGCCCGCGCCGCACGCGGGAGGCCGGGCCGGTGGAACCGCCGGCACCAAAGAAGGTGTCGAAAATGTCCTGGAAGGCGAAGCCCTGGCCAGCGTATCCGCCGCCGCCGAAGCCGTTGTCCGTCCCGTTTTCGTTGCCCGTGGTGTCGTAGACCCGGCGTTTCTGCGGATCCGACAGGACTTCGTAGGCGTGGGTTACTGCCTTGAAGCGGTCCGACGCATCCTCACCCGGGTTAACATCCGGGTGCAGGGTGCGTGCCAGCTTGCGGTAGGCCTTCTTGATCTCTTCTCCCGTGGCCTCCGGTGAGACTCCAAGGACGTCGTAGTGGCTGCTCAAAGTTCGTATCTCTTCCTTGTTGTACTGCCTGCAGTTGGACTGCCGGAAATGCTGTGTGTGTCCAGTGGCCCGGGGTGGAACTCAGGGGCCCAGGATCCGGGAAAGGTAGCGGGCAACGGCCCTGACGGCGGCCATGGTGGTGGGATAGTCCATCCGTGTTGGCCCCAGAATGCCAATCTTCGCTGCACTGTCCGGGCCGTAGCCGGTGGCCACGACCGATGCCTCGGCAAGTCCGTCGTAGGGATTCTCGCGGCCGATGCTGACAGCCACCCCGCGGTGGTCCTGCGCCATCTCGCTCAGCAGGCGGAGCATGACCACCTGCTCCTCAAGGGCTTCCAGCACCGGGCCGATGCTCAGCGGGAAGTCCACGTTGGACCTCGCCAGGTTCGCGGTGCCCGCCATGACCATGCGTTCCTCACGGCTGCTCTGGGCCAGGGCTTCCAGGCCGATAGCGAGGGCCTGGGCCGCCTGCCTCTGCCCCGGGGCGGCCGTGGCCACCACTGCAGGCAGCGACTGGGCGAGCTGGCTCAGCGGCGTTCCGGCAAGCGATCCGAGGAACCGTGCCCTGAGGCCCGCCAGGGCCTCGTCCCCCAGGTCCTGGCCGACGTCGATAACCCGCTGCTCCACCTTGCCGCTGTTGGCGATCAACACCACCAGCACCTTCCGCGGGGCGAGGAGGACGAATTCGATATGCCGGACCAGGGCCCTGCTCAGGTGCGGGTACTGGACCACGGCAACCTGGTTGGTCAGCTGGGACAGTAGCCGGACGGTGCGGTCCAGGACATCGTCCAGGTCATCCGATCCCTCCAGCAGTGACTGGATGGCGCGGCGCTCCGCCGGGGAGAGCGGCTTGACGGCAGAGATCTGGTCCACGAAGAGCCGGTATCCCTTGTCTGTGGGGATTCGCCCGGCGCTGGTGTGCGGAGCCGTGATCAGGCCCTCTTCCTCCAGGGCTGCCATGTCATTCCTGATGGTTGCGCTGGACACACCCAGATGATGGCGCTCCACCAGGGCTTTGGACCCCACGGGTTCGCGGGAATGGACGTAGTCCTCCACGATGGCACGGAGTACTTCAAGTTTGCGTGGCTCGCTCACACTCCACCTCCATCCAGGGTTTGGGGCGGTCGCGCCGCCTGCACTGTGCCGCTCATCGTTTAGCACTCGACATGCCCAAGTGCTAACAGTCTATTATGCCTCTCCCCGTTGCTAGCATTGGTACCGCTCCGGGCGAAATTCCGGACCTGTGATCGAGCGCTAGGCGGAGTTAATCAATGCAGTACCAGAACTGGGGCCCCCAGGACATGTCCGCTCCGTCAAAGGCTGAACTTCCTGAGGTCCCTGTTGAACGCGGCATGGTGCTGGAAGACGTCCAGTCCGGCTGGGTGGGCGCGGTGACCCGCGTGGAGAAATCCGGCGGCATGCATGTTGTGGCCCTGGAGGACAGGCGCGGCAAATCCAGGTCTTTCCGGCTGGGCTTCGGCTTCCTCCTCGAGGGGCAGGCCATTAAGCTCCTCCCACCGGCGCCGCGCCAGGCGACCGCCGCTGCCGCCGCCAGGACAGCCTCGGGTTCGGTCCGGGTAGCCGGCCAGCGGGCGCAGGTCGCCAAGGCCAGCAGGATCTGGGTGGAGGGTAAGCACGACGCCGAACTGGTGGAAAAGGTCTGGGGAGACGACCTTCGGGTGGAAGGCATCGTCGTCGAACCCCTTCACGGCATCGACGACCTTGCCGCGGCGGTGGCCGAGTTCAGGCCTGGAGCGGGCCGGCGACTCGGAGTTTTGGTGGACCACCTGGTGCCCGACTCCAAGGAATCCCGCATTGCGGACGCCGTAATGGCCTCACCGGGGGCTGCCGGGAACGTGCTGATCGTAGGCCACCCCTATGTGGACGTCTGGCAGGCGATCCGGCCGGCTGTCCTGGGCATCGAAAAATGGCCGGTGGTGCCTCGCGGTCAGGACTGGAAGACCGGCATCCTTGCCGCGTTCGGCTGGCCCCATGCCACCAAGGAGGACATCGGGCTCGGGTGGCAGAAATTGCTGGGTGCGGTCCGCACCTACGCGGACCTGGAAGCCTCCCTGCTGGGGAGGGTGGAGGAAGTCATTGACTTCCTGACGGTTCCCTGAGCGGACCGCCGCGCCGCTGCCCGAGGAGCCCTGGGGCATCATCCGCGGCTCCAGCCAGTATTCTTGATACTGCGGATCTGCGACATTTGCAGTCCTTCGCAACCGATATGCATTCTTAGCCCGCACCATTGCACTTTCAGAAGGAACAGACTGTGGCAGAAAACGCACGCGATCACAGGGACACCCAGGGCGGCCAGGGCCGTTCGGAATACCATGGCGTTCCGGCGAATGCGCTGCCCCTGACAGCCAGCGAAGACCGGCAGTGGGCCACCATGGCGCACTTTGGCGGAATCCTGGGCTGCGTTCCTGCTCTGCTGATCTACCTGATTTTCCGGGACCGGGGACCTTTCACGGCGCAGGAGTCCAAGGAAGCATTGAACTTCAGCCTGCCGCCCACCATCGCCGCTGTGGTGGCGAACATCCTCGTGTTCGTTCCAGTGGTCGGCAACATCTTCGCCGTGATTGCCACCCTCATCTGGATCGCCCTGACCTGCTTCTCCGTGGCAGCCGGCATCCATGTCAACAAGGGCCAGCCGCACCGCTACCCGTACAACCTGCGCTGGATTAAATAGTCCCCACCCGCACCCTAACCTCGCAAGCTCGGCCAGGGAACCCTGCGGGCGTGGGCCCACCGCCTGCAGCCCGGCATCGAAACCGCTAGTCCGGCAGGACCCGGCGCACCACCGCGTCAGCCAGCAGCCTGCCCTTCAGGGTGAGGACCAGCCGGCCCGCGAAGGCGGCGGCAGGATCCACCAGCTCTTCCGCGATCAGCCCGGCGACCTCCTGCCGTCCTGCGGCGCCGAGCGAGGCGATCTCGAGGCCGGAGTGAAGGCGGACCTCGAGCATCACCCGCTCCATATTCCGGGTTTCCGAATCCAGGGTTTCCCTACCTGCCGCCGGTGACACTCCCTGTGCCAGGCGTCCGGCGTAGGCAGTGGGGTGTTTGACGTTCCACCAGCGGACACCGCCTACGTGCGAGTGTGCCCCCGGTCCGATCCCCCACCAGTCGTCGCCGCGCCAGTAGGCGAGGTTGTGGCGGCAAGCCTGCTCCGGTGTGCGGGCCCAGTTGCTGACCTCGTACCAGCCAAGGCCGGCATTGGTGATCAGCTCGTCGGCGAGCTCGTACTTGTCAGCGTGGTCGTCGTCGTCGATCCCTGGAACTTCACCACGGCGGATCTGGGCGGCGAGCTTGGTTCCGTCCTCGATGATCAGCGCGTAGGCGCTGATGTGGTCCGGCTGGTAGGACAGCGCCGTCTCGAGCGAGTACCGCCAGTCCTCCAGCGACTCCCCCGGCGTGCCGTAGATGAGGTCGAGGCTGACGGCCAGTCCGGCGTCCCGGGCCCACTGCACCACCTGCGGCACGCGGCTGGGCGCGTGGGTCCTGTCCAGGACCTTGAGGACGTGGGGAACGGCGGACTGCATGCCGAACGAAATCCGGGTGAAGCCGGCATCCTTGAGGATGGCGAGGGACTCGGGGGTGACGGAGTCCGGGTTCGCCTCCGTGGTGACCTCGGCGCCCTCCTCAATCCCCCACTGGTCGATGGCGCGCCGCAGGATCAGGGCCAGGTCCTCCGCAGGGAGCAGGGTTGGCGTGCCACCCCCGAAGAACACCGTGCTGAGCGGCCGCGGGGGAAGGCCTGATTCCTTGAGGACGCTGGCCGCCAGGGACACTTCCGAGGCCGCGGTGGCGGCATAGGCATCCTGGGAGGCGCCGCCGCCGAGTTCAGTGGCGGTATAGGTGTTGAAATCGCAGTACCCGCAGCGGACGGCGCAGAACGGGATGTGGACATAGAGCCCGAGGGCCCGGTCCGCCGCACCATCGGCTGCCTGGGGAGGCAGCAGACCGTCCGACGGCGCAGGGTCGCCAAAGGGAAGAACGCTAGGCACTGCAGGGTCCTCCTGCAGTGCCGGCCGCTGTAACCACTACTTCCTGGCCTTGTCCTTGGACTCGTCGGTGGTGAGCGCAGCAATGAAGGCTTCCTGGGGAACCTCGACGCGGCCCACCATCTTCATGCGCTTCTTGCCTTCCTTCTGCTTTTCCAGGAGTTTGCGCTTACGGGAGATGTCACCGCCGTAGCATTTGGCCAGGACGTCCTTGCGGATGGCGCGGATGCTTTCGCGGGCGATGATCCTGGAGCCGATGGCCGCCTGGATGGGCACCTCGAACTGCTGGCGGGGAATAAGCTCGCGCAGCTTGGTGGTCATCATCACGCCGTACGCGTAGGCCTTGTCCCGGTGTGTGATGGCGGAGAAGGCATCCACCTGCTCTCCCTGAAGCATGATGTCCACCTTCACAAGGTCGGCCACCTGGTCGCCATCGGCCTTCCAGTCCAAGGAACCGTAACCGCGGGTCTTGGACTTCAGGATGTCGAAGAAGTCGAACACGATCTCGGCCAGTGGCAGGCGGTACCGGATCTCAACCCGGTCCTCGGACAGGTAGTCCATGCCGCCCATCACGCCGCGGCGGCTCTGGCAGAGCTCCATGATGGCTCCGACGAATTCGTTCGGGGCCAGGATGGTGGCGGACACCATGGGTTCGCGGACCTCGGAGATCTTGCCGGAGGGGTATTCGCTGGGGTTTGTCACGTGGACCACCTTCTTGTCCTCCAGCGTCACCTCGTATTCCACGTTGGGCGCGGTGGAGATCAGGTCCAGGTTGTACTCGCGTTCCAGCCGCTCACGCGTGATTTCAAGGTGGAGCAGGCCCAGGAACCCGACGCGGAAGCCGAAGCCCAGGGCTGCGGAAGTTTCGGGCTCGTAGACCAGGGCGGCGTCGTTGAGCATCAGCTTCTCCAGCGCATCGCGCAGCACCGGGTAGTCCGTGCCGTCCAGCGGATACAGGCCGGAGAAGACCATGGGCTTGGCATCCGCGTAGCCGGGGAGCGAGTCCGCGGCAGGCTTGGCAAGGTTGGTGACGGTGTCGCCCACCTTGGACAGGCGGACGTCCTTCACACCCGTGATGAGGTAGCCCACTTCGCCGACGCCCAGGCCCTTGGAGGGGGTGGGCTCCGGGGAGCTCACCCCGATCTCGAGGAGTTCGTGGGTGGCCCGGGTGGACATCATCTGGATGCGTTCGCGGGGGTGCAGCATGCCGTCCACCACCCGGACATAGGTGACCACGCCGCGGTAGGTGTCATACACCGAGTCGAAGATCATGGCGCGCGCTGGAGCGTTGGCGTCGCCCTGGGGAGCCGGCAGGTCGCGGACGATCTTGTCCAGCAGGGCCTCGACGCCCATGCCGGTCTTGCCCGAAACGCGCAGGACGTCCTCCGGGTCGCCGCCGATCAGGCTGGCCAGTTCCGCCGCGTACTTCTCCGGCTGCGCTGCCGGGAGGTCGATCTTGTTCAGGACCGGGATGATCGTGAGGTTGTTTTCCATCGCCAGGTAGAGGTTGGCGAGGGTCTGGGCCTCGATGCCCTGGGCAGCGTCCACCAGGAGGATCGCCCCTTCACACGCCGCGAGAGAGCGAGAGACCTCGTAGGTGAAGTCAACGTGTCCAGGCGTATCGATCATGTTCAGCGCGTAGCTGGTGCCGTCGAGTTCCCACGGCATGCGGACCGCCTGGGACTTGATGGTGATGCCACGCTCGCGCTCGATGTCCATCCGGTCCAGGTACTGGGCCTTCATGTCACGGGACTGGACCACGCCGGTGAACTGCAACATCCGGTCGGCCAGGGTGGACTTACCGTGGTCAATGTGCGCGATGATACAGAAATTCCGAATAATGGCCGGATCTGTCGCGGCGGGCACCGGTGCGGTGCGGGCCATGGGAGACACGCAGGGGTCCTTACTCTTGGCATTCACACGGCCATCGCCTGGGCGCGCCGTGGGCGGCCCGCGGACTGGCCGCATATTTTCAACCTCCAGTGTCCCACGTCAGGGCCTGCCACACCGCATCCTGAGTGGAGTTGCCGCCGTCATTCCCCCGCCCGGGAGGCAGCTATAGGGTGGCTGGATGGTTTTCAATCTCCGATCATTGCAGGACGCGGTCAGGACAGGCCTGCGAACACTCAAAAGGGTGCGAGGGGCTGCCAGGGCAGCCAGCCGCCCCTCCCCCGGCCGTGCCACTCAGGCCTCCGGCAACGGGCAGGTTCAGGGCCGGGCCAGCGCCGCCGCTGCGTACCCCGGGGATTTCCACGGCAAATTCACCGTCAGGTATGCGGCCAGGCCAGATGGTGAACCGGATCCTGGGGAAGTGGTGTGGGCGTGGGTGCCGTACGAAGAAGACCACAGCCGCGGAAAGGACCGCCCTGTCCTGCTGGTGGGCCGCAACGCCGGCTACCTGCTCGGACTGATGCTTACCAGCAGAGACCGTGTTCCCGATTCTGCAGCATCAGCGGACTACGTGGACCTCGGAGTTGGCGGCTGGGACCGGCAGGGCCGCCCCAGCGAAGCCCGGCTGGACCGCGTCCTCCAGCTCCGCCCAAACGGCATCCGGCGGGAGGGTGCCGTGCTGGACCGCGACCGGTTCGATCAGGTGGCCTCGTCCCTGCGCCGGCGACACGGCTGGGCCTAAGCCCTGAAATGGCAAGAGTTGCCGCTGACCTGCTATTCTTTATAGCTGTGTGTCCGTGCAGGTCGACGGCCACTGATGGTTGGCCGCCATAGGTATCCCCACGCCGCTCAGTCAATGGCCAACCTGAAAGCCCTCTAGACCATTTCCGCATTAAAAAGAGAGTTCACACGTGGCGAATATCAAGTCCCAGAAGAAGCGCATCCTCACCAACGAGAAGGCACGCCTGCGCAACAACGCAGTCAAGTCCGAGCTGAAGACGGCCATCCGCGCCGTCAACACTGCCGTTGAGTCCACGGACAAGGATGCAGCTGCTGCTGCCCTGGTTGCTGCCAGCCGCAAGCTGGACAAGGCTGTTAGCAAGGGTGTTCTGCACAAGAACAACGCAGCGAACCGCAAGTCGGCGATCTCCAAGAAGGTCAACGCACTGTAAGGTTTCCAGTTCGTTTGAACTGATGGTTGTGGCCGGTACCCTCGGGTACCGGCCACACATCTTTAAGCGCAGTCCTACACCCGAATCCTCAGCTTGCGCGCGGATCAGGGCCTTGTAAGTTCCGGTGCTTGCGCGGGCTGCGGACTTTCGCGGACGCGCGCCCCGGCAGGGCCCCGCAAGCCGGGTAACCGATCAGCGGCCCTGGACGGACATGGCAATGACCGTGACCGCGTGCTCCACCGCATATACGGGGTCGCGGGAAAGGCCTTTGACCTGCGCATCGGCTTCGGCGGTGGCCTGGATAGACCGGACCAGCCCCTCCGGCGTCCATCGCCTGACATCCCGCTGCGCCTGCTCAACCAGCCAGGGCTGCATGCCAAGCTCCGCTGCTATCTGGGCGGAGGATCCGGATGCGCCGGCAACCCGCGCAACTGTTCGAAGCTTTGCGGCCAGCGCGGCCACCAGCGGCACGGGATCCGCTCCTGTGGCGAGGGCATGGCGGAGCGTGGACAGGGCCAAGGGAGCATTGCCCGCCATGGCAGCATCGGCCACCTTGAACGCTGTCGCCTCGATACGGCCGCCGTAGTAGCGGTCCACAATGTCCGAAGTGACGGTGGTTCCCGCATCGGAGATGAGCTGGCTGCACGCGGCGGCAAGTTCCGAAAGGTTGGCTCCCACCGCGTTGACGAGGGCCTGGACGGCGTCCTGCTCAATACGGCGGCCGCCGGCCTTGAATTCGGCAGCCACAAAGGCCACCTTGTCTGCGTCTTTCTTGAGCGGTTGGCAGTCCACTACGGGCCAGCCCCCCTTCTTGACGGCGTCCAGGAGTTTCTTCCCCCTGGCTCCCCCGCCGTGCCGGAGGACCAGGACCGCATCGGGTTCCGTATGTTCCACATACCGGAGAGCATCAGCGAGGAAAGCCTCGTTCATGGCCTCGACGGCCTCCACCTCGATGAGCTTGCTCTCACCGAAGAGCGAGGGGCTGACCTGCATCAGCAAAGTGCCCGGCTCATAGGCAGCCGCGTTGATGCGGCTGACCTCCACGTCGGGTGCCGCCGCCCGCACCTGGGCGCGGATTCGGTCCATGGCCCTGATGCCCAGATACTCTTCCGGTCCGCTGACCAGCACCACCGCTGCAGGTGCTACGTCCCGCCAGGTGGCCGCATTGGATGCCGGGGAACGGGTTGCTCGCTTCTGCGCAGCGGCCATCGTGGGTTCCTTCCGGAAAGTTTTGTGGAGTATCCCAGCCTGCCACGTCCGGCTCCCCGCTCCAAGCCGGGGCCGGGTCGCAGCGCCATCTTCCACGTTGTCCCGGGTGCCTGCCGGAAGCCCCAGCGGCGGAGCGCCAGGACAGCCCTATCCTCCAGGGCTTCGATGAGCGAAACGAGACGCCGGTGACAGGACATTACCAACCCGCCGGCCTGGCGCGGTCGGGCACAAGCCCAGACGGTTTCATACGTCAGAACAGACAGGAACAGCATGGTGACCAGCCCGTGAATGCCTTCCGGCCAGGGCAGCGATGCCCCCGGGAGCTGTGACGTGAACCTTGCCGTGGCGGCGACGCCGGCACTGAACGACCCGGCCACCCCGATGAGGACGGTTGCCGCCCACGGGGCAAGAACTACCAGTGGAACAGCTGCCGTCCCCAGCAATGTCACAGGTGCCACCAGGGGTGAGGCAATGAGGTTTGCCAACAGCGAGTAGGTGGAAAACTGGGGTTGCAGGAGAACGATCACCGGCCCGCACAGCAGCTGGGCTGACAGCGGGACGGCCACCGCTGCGGCCGCCCAGCGCGGAACGAACCCGGGCATCCAATCGATGATGCGCCGGCCAAGGACAATAATTCCCAGCGTGGCCAGAACGGACAGGAGAAACCCGAAGCTGGACCCCAGGCCAGGGTCCGTCAGCAGCAGGCCGATCACCGCAAGGCACAGGAAGCTGAGGCCCCGTCCGGACCGCCCGCCGGCCAGTGATACGACGGCGATGGCACCCATGAGGGCTGCCCGCAGGACGCTGGCATCCGGCCCCACGAGGAGCACAAAGAGCCAAAGGCCGGCGCCGGCCAGGGCAGCGGCGGGGAGGCGCGGCAGGCGCAGGCCCCGGCAAGCGAGCAACAGTGCCCCAAGGACCAGGCTGCAGTTGGCTCCGCTGACGGCCGTCAGGTGCGTCATGCCCACCCCCTTCATGGCAGTCTCCAGTCCCTCGTCGAGCGCCGTGGTGTCTCCCGTGACCATGCCCGGGAGCAGGCCGCGGGGATCGGGGGCGAGGAAGGAGGACGCGGCCACGAACTGTTCCCGCAGTTCTTTGGCCGATTTCTCCAGGATTGGCACGGCGGTGGCCTGGCCTGGGCCTGAGGAGGCTGTGAGAATCGCAGCTTCCTCCGTTCCCGGCACTGGCGGCCGAAGCTTTCCCGTTGCGCGGACCAGCTGGCCGGTCACCACACTGCCCCAGTCGCCGCCGCCCATAACCACAAGCTGTGCCCGGGTTCGGAGCAGGACACCGCCGGTGCTGACATCGCGGGTCCAGACAGGCACTGACCATCGTTCCGGCGTTCCTGCCTGGCCAGGGGCTGTGAGCGCCCGGGGGCCGCCGGCCACTTCGACGACGGCCACTACTGATTTCCCTGCAGCAACAGCCTCAGCCAGGGGCCCCTCGAACCGCTGGCTGGCTGCCGCAGCCGAGTGTGCGGCCGCGGCCACCGCCAGGAAGAGTGCTGCCGCGCAGGTGGACAGGAAACTGCGCCGGGCGCGCGGGCGTTCTGTCCTTGGTCCCATGCGGCGTTGCCATGGTTGAAATCGTCGGCTGTTCCGGGCTATCAACAGCATCCCTGCAAGAGTAAAACTACAACAGAGTGCCGCCAGTGCCAGCGGCTGCAGCCAAAGCCCCGCGATGGAGGCGGCCCATACGGCCACAGCCGGCACGGCGAGACGGACGTCAGTGCGGCGGCGGGACTCCTCGCTGCCGGCAGCTGCGTCGTTCCCTGCCTTCCCCTTCGTTTTTCCCTGCCAGGCTGAATCCCGTACCCCGTCACACTGCTCTTGTACCCGGCGCCGGAAGGTCGCGGCACCTTCGAGGCCCCGCCGCCGCCCTGGCTCCTTTCCGGGGTTCTCAGCCGCACTGTTCCCGGCGTGCGGGGCGTTGCCTTCGGCGGACACGGTGTTGCCCTCTGGTCCCGGCACAGCCGCGGCGCCCCTGACTGCAGACTCCACATACCGCTGCCAGGGACTGGTCGGGGTCTCCCTGCGGCTACCCATGAGACACATCCCTCATCCGGGACACCTCATACCGTCACCAGCGGCAGCAATGCCTCCAGCATCTTGGGCCCGACGCCGTCAACTGAGCCCAGTTCCTCGGCGCTTTTGAAGGCCCCATGCTCTTTGCGCCAGACCACTATCTGATTACGTGCCCTAGCCGTACCCTTGAGCTATGAGGGTCGGCGTGTACCTGCGAATCAGCCTGGACGATGAGCGCACCGGGCTAGGGATTGAGCGCCAGCGCCATGACTCCGCCGCCCTGTGTAAGCGTCTGGGCTGGGAAGTGGCGAAAGTCTACGCCGATGAAAACCTCAGCGCCTATAAGCGTTCCGTAGACCGGCCGGCCTGGGAAGAGCTGCTGGCCGACCTCGAAGCCGGAGCCATCCAGGGTGTTGCCTGTTACGACGTTGACCGCATCGCCCGTCAGCCCAAGCAGCTGGAACGGCTCATCGACCTGTATGAGAGCAAGCGCCGTCTGGTCTTTGCCACCGTGGCCGGAGAGATAGACCTGTCCACTGCGGACGGGAGGTTCTTGGCTCGCCTCCTCGTGAACGTAGCCAACAAGAGCTCTGCTGATACTGCTCGCCGCGTCGCCAGGGCTCAACTCCAACGCGCCCAGCAAGGCAAGGTCGCCGGCGGTGGTCACCGCCCCTATGGATACGAGCGGGATAACGTCACCGTGGTGCCGGCGGAAGCGGCAGTCATCCAAGACGCGGCCAAGCGGGTTCTCCTGGGCGAGACGCTGATAAGTATCTGCAAGTCCTTCGACGGCCAGTATCCGACACCAGGTAAAAGCGTGAAGTGGAGCCGGACGGTACTGCGAGCCATCCTGCTGAATCCCCGCATCGCCGGGCTGCGCTCGTACAAGGGGTCGGTCCTCATAGGTGAAGACGGCTCCCCCGTGAAAGCTATCTGGGAACCCATTGTGTCCGTCGAGACTTGGGAGCAGTTGACTAGCCTGCTGACAGATAAGAGCCGCCAGGCGAATGGCGGCCGGGTAGACCGCAAATATCTGCTCAGTGGGCTGCTGGCCTGTCCTTGTGCCGCCAGGATGAGCGGGGCTACGTCTAAAGGTGTGCCGGAATACCGCTGCACCCCGGACAGAGGGTGTGGCCGGACCAGGCGCAAGGCTAAAGCGCTGGATGAGTATGTCGAAAAGGAACTGCTCGATTATCTGGAGCGACAGTCGATGGAGCCGGTAGGTGACGTTTCACCTGAATCCGTACTGGACCGGGACATCGCAAACGCCGAGCAATCCCTCTCCGCTCTCATAGACGAGTGGACGGCCGGCCGTATCTCCGACGCCGTGTTCTTCGCCGCCCAGGCCCGCAAGGAAGCAGCCCTCAACGCTCTCAAGGGTGAGCGGGCACAAGAAAAACGCCGCCAGACTATGAAAGCTCCGGTCGGCGCTGGGGTGAGGCAGAAGTGGGCGGGACTTACGCTGCCTCAGAAGAGGGCGATTCTGTTTGAGGTGCTTCAAGCTGTGAAAGTTCATCCCAAACCTGTGACGGCTCCAAAACGGTTCGATCCTTACTACTACGAGTTGATTCGACGGACAGATTGAGGAGCCGGGCGATCTTGGCGAGCCGGGCCGGTGAGAGGTCAGGAGCGTCGGAGAGACCCCGACCTCTTCGAGAATTCACGGCTAGTCCAGACTGACGACAATCTCGTCACGATTCGCGGCGGGAAACTTCGCGGCGACGAGGGACTTTATTTCTTCGACTGCACCGGCAGAGTCCCTCTCGCTTTCGTGTACGCCGCCGCGCACGATCAGAAGGCCGCCCTCAGCTGTAGGGAACCAAGCCGACCAGTGATACTCCCTCATGCCGCTTCAGCTTCGGGCTCGGAGTTCAGCACCAACCGAATGTCCCTGCCGTCTATCTCATTGCCCCAGCTCTCCCAGCCCGGCTGTGGCCGTCGGGCGAAGAGTTCCACATATGGGCCAGGCGAACACCGCTCGATGATGGCGAACTGTTCCTCCGGCTTATGGCTGTGCTCCTGAAGCGGGGCATAGAACCAGGTGCCTTGGCTTTTGAACTGGATAGGCAGGTTCCCCCGCGTACAAAAGAGCAAGTGCTCCGTTTGGTGCCGAAGGTAATTGCCAAGCCGGAAGTAGGGCTTGATCCAAGTCAGCGCGGCGCGATAGGTAAAGCCCCACGCCTCAATGACGCTCATCTGCTGGTCGAGTCCTGAGTTGGTAGCCCACATCCATAAATGCGCGTTGTCCGTGGCCAGGCGCTTCACTGGCAATGCCTTGATTGCGTCCAGTGACATCACCGGATAGTGAGCCGAAGCCCCCCACTTACCTTGTTGATGCATTGCCCAGGGCGGGTCCGCCAGTATGGTCGTATACCTTTTCATTGTGATACGGCTCCTTTCGGGGTCGTTTGCCGTATCACTAGCCTCCCGATTATGAGTCGTCCGGTCAGTTCGTTTTCTGATTAGGAATGAAGTCAGATTAAGGAAGAAACTAGATTAGAAAATCCCCTTACTCATGGTAAGTTTCTGGTAAAAGTTTGCCCGTGAGGTAGTCGTCGATGAGCTGGCGGGTACTATCAAAGCCCACCCCGAAGCCGGTGTAGTAGCCCCGCACTCTCAGAGCCTCCAGTACTTCGGCTTGCTCTCGTATGTGTGGGTCAGCCAGTAGCTCACCATCACGCCGGTATATGGCCGTGCCTTCGGCCTTCAGCTCTATGAACAGCCCGCCGTAGGGTCCTATGGGAGCGGCGATTAAGAGGTCAGGCCAGCCGCGATGACTGGCGGAGCGCTTACGCTTGGAGGCTTGGCCCATAGTGAGCTTCATGCCGGCCGCGAAGTCGCTGCTGAACATGGCATTGGGATACTTGAGCCGGAGATAATCACAGATAGCAAGTTGGAGCGCTGATTCGGGCTGGCGGCGCATATAGATGTTCCAGTTATGACTCCATTTTAACCCAAGTTAAAACCCCCTATATAGCCAGGGGGCAAGGCTTTTAGGTGGAGAACCTTTGCAGAATTTCCTCGTAAATTGCGAGGGATTCCCGGTTCTCGTCGGTCGGTTCTTTGGCCCGCAACTTCTCGATGATGTTTCCGAGGTCGCGCTTGATGACCCAGTGGGGGTCGTAGGCCGGTCGGGGCCGAGGGACGAAGTCGTTCATCGTGCTTCACCCCCTTCAGCGGGAGTGTCTTCGCGCTCCAGAAGGAAGCGCAGGAATGCAGCCTGATTGTCGATTTCCCGCTGCTTGCGAGGGGAAACCCAATCGAGCAATTCTGAGTTATCGGTCACGATACTCACCCCTTCAGTCAATGTAAGGGCCGGTGTTCAAGACCGGCTGAGGTTTCAGGCAAGATAGGCGAAAGTCTTGTCAGCGGCTTGCTTGGCCCGTCCGAACAGGACGTTGAGAGTGCGCTTTTCTTCCGTGGACACGTCACCCTCGTTGTAGCGGGTGTTCCAGTCCTGGTACTCAGTGACGGCGTTGAGAGCGCCGTACTTCGTATAGCGCAGACCGTCGTCAATGGTCGGTGACGATTCGAGCAGACCGATCATGGCGTACTGCTCCCTGGAGAAGGGGGCGGTTTCCTTGGCGGTCTTCGGGAACAGTTTGCGAACCATGTCCTCGAACTGTCGCTTGGTGAAGTCCTGGTCGAGCAGGTCGTTCATCTCGGACTCGAACTCATCGGCGTACTTCCAGGTGAGGTTCAGCGTTCGGCGGGCCTCGTCAATAGAGTTGAGAGCCGATGCCGTGTGCTTGACGCTCCAGGACTGAACCGCGGCTTTGAGGCCGAGATTGAGCGTGTTCATGCAGACCTCCCGAATGGGGGTTGCGTGGACACCGAAGCGCAGACTGCCGTCGTGCGAGTTCACGAAGCCCAGGTACAGCTTCACGGGGTCGCTGCCGCCGATCAGTATGTCCTTGGGAACTCGTGCCATCAGGGTGTTCACCCGGCCGCCGGACAAGCTCATCGCGGTTTCAAACAGGATGGGCGGTTCGCCATCGGCCTGTTCAAACTCGTTCTGGGTTACGTCGAGCAGGGTGAACGCGAAGTCCACCAGCTGCGCCGGCTGAATCGGGGTGTACGTGCCGCCCATGATGGACAGCAGCGTGTTATCCGACAGCCGGACGATGCCTTTCTTGTCGAGGGCCATGAGGCGCTCGCCATTGGGCAGGGGCACCTCTACGGGCAACTCCCCCACTTCCCAGTTCAAGCCGGCTGCTTCAAGCAGCTCCTGCTTGGACTTCGGGTAGGCGGGCAAAAGTTGCCCCAGCTGGTGCCAGGGAAGCTCGCGTCCAACGCTCATCATTGATTCGACTTCATGGGACAAAACAATCACCATCCATTTCGGGGAGTAGTGGGGCGGGGTGAGGGTGGAAAGCCGTCATTTTCGAGCCAGGTAGCCAGGCCGGAAATGACTTCGAGCAGGTCATCGAGATAATCGATGGTGCTTTCGCCTCCGGTTTCCCGGAGTTCATTAGCGAGCTGAACAATCTTGTCCACTGCTGCATTTGGGTCCATACGAAATTGCCTAACTTTTGAAGTTACAAAGGGACAATTTCAATATGCGCTATTCCCGCTAATGTTAAAAGGGCAACAAAAAACCCGGCAAGGCGTTAGCCAAATACCGGGTGCTGCATCGTGAGTAAAGCACAAACCCGCCTATCCAGTAAAGGAAGTCGCAACTTGCGACGTATCGGCGGGCTCTCTTGAACAATGACCGTTCGTTCTGAATATAACAAAAAAGCCCCGGCATTTCTGCCGAGGCTATACCTGCACTCACACTGAACTCCGCTTTTGAGATTAGCGCGAAAAGAGTCTTTTGAGAAGAGCAATGATCGGTCGGCTGAGAATATCGAAGACCAGCTTGAATGCCTTATACAGACCGTTGGCTTTGATTTCTTCGTTTACGCGGTTGATGTCTTCTTGGGATAGGGCCATGGGAGCCTCCTACTTATTTAGTTTCTTAGCTGTACGGTTGGCTACGGTATGGCCGAGAGCCAGTCCGATGGCGGCGGCAAGACCGGATGGGACGCCGAAGTCGGCGGCGTTGTCGAGGACGTAGAACAGCACGGCACCACCGACTTGAAGCGCGATCTTGCCATTCTCGCCAGCAAAGAACTTCTCAGTAGCCGCTTTGACCGCATTTGGAGCCGCAGGGCTTGCGGGAGTTGCCGGAGTGGTAGAAGTAGGCGGCTGAACCACTGGCGTTGTTTCTGCGGGCTTTGGTGCGTTCTGGAGCGTTTCTATCTGTTTGGTCAGGCCGTCAATAGTCTTCTGCTGGCCTTGGTTCTGCGTGGTCAAGTCGGAGACCTTCTGCTGCAAGGAGCTAATCTGCAAGTCCCAGCGGTCAGTCTTCGCCGTGCGTCCCCAGATCTGGAAGTCGGTGGCCGCATCCGCCTCTTGGTCGTCAGACAGAATCTCCATCGCCTGTAGCCAAGTGCGGCCCACGGCAGCCTGCCGGAACTCCTCACGACTGGCGTTCCGGCCTCTTATCTGCACGAACAGCTTGTTCCAGCGGCCGTACTCGTTGTCCGCGTCTCTAATCACCTCTTCATCTCCTTGCTTATTTTTTGATCGCATCCAGCCTTGAACGCCGTAGTAATTGGGATGGGCCACCACTCGCGGAGCACTCCCCTTGGGATTGTTTTGCTCGAACAGGGTGTAAGTGTTGACGTCGGCCCGCACCACTACACCGGTATGCCCATAACCTCCGCCCCAGCGTCTATCCATGCACAGCACGTCTCCGGGCTGCGGGTAGTTGGTCGGGCTGTTGGCGATTACGTCGAAGGCTTTGCGGTCGGCGTTGGCCAGTAGGTCTTTAGCGTGGCCCCAGGTGTGAGGGAGCTTTTGGCTGGCCGTCCAGACCATTGAGAGCCCGACGCACTCCCCTGTGTTCTCCGGAGTGTTCCCAACCTTCGGAACGCCGGTGTACTTGGCTATGAAAGCGTCGAGGTTCACGGGCGTGGCCGGTTAGTGAACGAAATACGGTTATGAACTTCTTTGAAGCCTTCGCGCATATCGGCGTACATGTCGGCTTGCTGGTTCATAATCGTGCTGTGAGCTTCGCCCTGGAGCCGAACAATACGAATAAGCTCGTCTACCTTGGTCTCTAGGTTGTCGCGCTTTCGACGCCGGCCAAACATGGCTCTATCCTCTTATGTTTTCAGTATGTAGCTTGCGCTAGGAATTACAAGAGGTTTAGCGCTGGACACTCATAACGGTAACTATCAGCCCGATAACTGCGGCCAGCGCGGCGCTCATTACCGTGCGGAAGTAAAACTGCTTGGTTTCTTCTATGGCCTTGAGACGATTGTCGAGTGCGGTGAGGTCCTTGAGGTGGTCTTCTTTGGTGACATAGAAGGCCTTGAAGTCGCGGAACTCAGCTTTGATTTCCGACAAGTCTTCTCGCATATATTTGATGTCATTGCGGATGACGGCGACAGATACGTCGTCGATGTTGCCGTCGGGAGTAATGATGGGCGGATTCATCGGACTAAGCCCGGTACTCGGTTACCACAATCGAAGACCTCAAAACTCCTCCGAACTTCCGGGCTCCGGAGTCTCCGTTGAGCGTGACAGTCGATCCGGCACCATTACCGGCCCTAAAGCGGAAGGTTATAGGCGATGTAGTGCCCGCCGTCATGGTATGCGTCAGAACCACCGGTACCATTGCATTTGCAGCGACAGCGGCTGAAGAAGTTGCACAGATAGCGTTTGTGATTGCGTCTTGGAACAGGCCAGCATTGATGTTAGCGACAGTTGCTGTGGCCATGAATGTAGCCACCTGAATTACCAGTTTGTTTGCAGCCGATTTCGGCGTGATCGACACTGTCAGAAACTCAGTTCCTTCAGTGATCTGTGGAATGGTGTCGTCATTCGGAACCGCCGTTGCCCCAGAGGCCACGGCAACGGTACTGGAGTCCACAACCTGTACGGGTATGCCGTTAGCGAGCATCGTGGCACTGACGCTCTTAGAGTCCGTGGTCGTAACCATCGTGCCGTCCGCCTGGTTCGGGACGAGATGGCCGACCGTGTTGCTGGAACCGCCCCACAAATATGGCATATTCAGAGCGGCTGGCGTACGGGCGTCCGTGATGTTGGCTGTGACGATGGTGGTGGTAGCAGCTGCTATAGAGATGTCCGCCAGGACGATGTAGGGGTTACTGGCCCCGATGGCGGTCTGGATGGTGCCTGCCGTGGGCACAACTGGGGAAGCAGCGGCGGTCCCGGCCACGACCATAAGCTTGAAGGCGTTCTGGTTGTTGGTCGTCGCGCTGGTGATGAGGGCGATGTCGATATAAGCGACAAGGCGATCCTTACGCGGCAGGGTGGCATGGGCGGCGGTGACAGTGACGTTCTCGACCGCATCCATCCAGCCGATATAGGCGACGTTCGCAGAAGTCGGAATTAGCGCGGCTGCAAAGCTCAGCGTGGAATCCAGGTTCACGTCGACGCTCATGTTCGCGCCGGCCGACCGCTGGCTGGCGTTTAGGCCTTTGATGTATCCGGTGCGGAAGAAAGCGCGCCAGGGTTTACCGTGACCCTCCTCGTTGACCTTTCCTCCGTTGATGGCATATCGGCCCATTTACGCTTTATCCTGTTTATTACTCTTATCTTTTAGTGTAAGTGTCCGGCCGGTTTTGTCCAACACTATATCTTTAGGATTCGCGGCTCGCATGGCTTTCCAACTGGCGGGTGACATATCTAGCTTAGTTTCAGATACCGCCCCATCAATTTGAACACTTACGCCGACTTGCTCTTCCACTAAAAGAATCTGTCCATCAGCTAGTTCAACCGCCTTCCGGACAATCTGCTCCGGGAAAGGAAAATCGTTCATCAAACACCTCCTTGCAAGTAATAGGCCTTGGCGTACAGGTAGACGGTGTGATTGATGGTGTCTGCGTTTTCCACGGTGTATTTGAAAACCTGTAGGCCGGAGCTGTCGTTGCCATCGGCCCAGTCAGCAATCAGATTGAAGCGCATCTTCTTGCCGCCACTCGCGGTCAGGCTCGAACCGTTGGGGAAGAGATGGGCGCTACTCCCGTCGGTGTCGACGTACATGGAGACCTTGAAGTCCAGCAGCTGCAGACGGCCCAGTGCGGAGGTCACGTTGAAGGCTCCGCTGTATAGGTTGGCGATACCAGGCGTCACGAGCACCCCGCCCGTTGTCACCAGATTGGAACTGACGACGATGAGGCTGTCCGCGCCGATGGGCTGGGCCTGCTTGAGGGCGGCCACTTCCCGGCGGAGTGAAGCCACCTCGCGGATGAGGCGGTCTTCCATGGATTCAGTTGTGCGGTTGATACTCATGATTATTGGCTCAGGCTTAGTTTGACGCTCTCGTTATCGTTCTCGTCGATGGCAAGTTCGATCTTCTCGATACGGAAGTAGCCGTTGACGTGAGACAGAATCTCGTGGGCGCTAAGGTCGACTCTGATGTAATCGCCGATGCCGTAGTCCGTGATAAATGGAGCCACGTTGCCGTCGACCTCGATGGCCGGTATCTCGAAGGGCCAGGCCCAGGTATCGGCGTAGGCGATGGCGTGTTCGAGCAGGGTGTCTTCCTCGGAGATTGAGCTGTCAGTGATGATCTTCTCCCAGGCTTTGTAGTTTCCCAGAGAGTCCGAACGGATGTACGTCGCCTTGACTGCGGCATCACCACTGCCGGCCCCGTAGTAGGAAACGGCATTGGCGAGATTCTGGGCGTCCAAAGGGCTCGACAGGCGCTTGATGTTGCCGGGGTAGGTGAAGACGATGTCGTCGCGGCGGGAGCCCATAGTCTCGTAGGTGTTGAAGACCTTGTCGGCGGTGAACTCAAAGTCGAACGTGCCGCTTTCCAGCTTGGTGAGATTTTGGATGGCCTCTTTGACGACCACCTGTGGTGAGTAATTTCGGATACGGGATACACTCAGCGCCGGTAGAGAACCGATGGTGACACCGAAGTCATACGGACCGCCTACACCCCAGCCATGGTTCTGGACAAAGGTGATGAGGTCAGCCGCAATCTGGTTGCCGTAGCCGGTGAACTCCTCCTCGTTGAGCGCACCCATCAGTACGTGCCGATGAGCAAACAGATTCAGGAAGCCTTGCGCCCGTACTTCTACGTCCTGCTCCGTCGGAGATAAGCGCACTTCCCGCAGCATGACGATACCGCCGCAAAGATAGGTGCTCCCCCTCCGCACCCGCACTTCCGTCCAGCCTGGTTGAAGTAGGGATTGAGGCGTGGTGTTCATAAGCCGGGCGTAGCGCTCCAGCTCGGCAAGGTCTATCTGCCAGATGATGTCTTCGGCTTCATTGCGCTGCAGCGTGAGGCGGCGATTCTTGGCCCGTCCAGCGAAGTCAGCTATCAGTTCGCCATCAGGCGTCCAGAGTTCGAAGTGGTACTTACTCGCCATTACAGCCCGATATAGGCGGGCCGTGCCGCCACCTCCAAGGTGCCCGTGTCCGAAGTCGAGGAGGAGGAAAAGCTGAAGGTCGTGATGCCGGAGGGCAGACTGAACCATTCGGAGTCGACCGACTTGGCGTTCAGCACGCTCATGCCGTTGTACAGGACAGTCTTATCCGCCATGTCGATGACGATTACGTCCGACGCGCTGGTAGCGGAGAGAGTCAGCTGGAAGGTCTTTCCGATTTCGATGGCGTAGATGGTCGGGTTCGTGACCACGCCGCGGATGGTGAGAACGGGCCAGGAGTCGGCGTTGCCGTAGTTGTTGACGCTGGCCGTGCCGCCAGTGCTGGAGTCGTAGATAGCCGGGTAGGTGATGGGATAAGTGACGCCGCCAGGAACCCGGATGCCGAACTGTCCGCTGGTTAGGCTCTCGATGCCGTAGAGCAAGGGGTCCGGGACAACCATGACGATCAGGAAGCGGCCGAAACCAATGTTGTCCGTGGTCTGTTTGAAGCTCTTGATGTAGGCGTCCAAGGTGAACTGAGCCCCGGATAAGGCCGTGAAGGTGACCGTTGCCGGTTCGGGATAGCCGGTACTGGAATCCCGTCTTACTCGACAAGCCGATGCCAGATTGCGCCGGGCCTGCTCATAGGTCACGGCGTCGGCTCCGCTCACAATGCCAGACAGTGAGATGGTGCGATTACCGTAGTAGGCCGCGCTGACGCGCCCGCCGTCTTCGCCCGGCTTCTCGTAAGCGTTCAGTCGCACGTCCGGAGCATCGAAACCTTCGATTTGTTGCAGCGTGTAGCTGGTGACACCGGAGCCGAGTATTTGGAGCGAGTCGATAGTGAGGGAGCTCAGCATTAGGAGACCCCCGCCAAGCGCCACCCCAGCTCCCGGTTGGCTGCGTCAAAGTCAAAGGGCGAGTAAATGTTGTTCGTCTGGTGGATGGTCACGCCACCGCCACCCACCATGCCGCGGCTCTCTTCGTTGGTATAGACGTTGGCCCCTTTGGGCAAGCTGACCAGCTCCGGGCCGCGCTCGCCGACGACGGCCAGACCGCCGGAGAAGTTACGGACGCCCGTGGCGAAGCCAGGTATCTTGAGCGCTTTACCGGCACTGCTTATCCCGGACTGAACATTCTTGAGTCCGCCAAAGGCGTTCATCACCTGATTTATGAGTCCAAGGATCGTGTTTAGCGGGCCGGCGAACGGTCCCAATAGGAGCATCCCTATTTGAGCCCAGTTGGACCGGATGAAGTTCGGAACCGAAGCAATGGCTCCCTTTACCCGGTCCATGTTGAGTGCGACTGCCACGGCCAAGCCGATAACGGCAGCTATGGCAATTCCTACTGCTGCGGCGGTGGCGGCGGCAGCTGTACCGAAGGCGATGATGACCACGCCGACAATGGCGGCTACGGAGCCCAGTATGGCGATCATAGCCAGGAAGACACCACCTGCTATCAGGATGGTCCCCGTCAGTCGCTGATTCTCCTGCACCCATTTGGCTAGCGAAACAATTATCGGAGTGACGGCCTGTAGTAGCGGCAGGAGGGCAGTCTGCAGAGCTGTGCCGATTTGCTGCTTGAGCACCTCCGTCTGGGCCGCTGCTTGAGCCTGTGAACCAGCAAACTGCTTGGTCAGCCGGTCGGCATCACCGAGCTGGGCAGTAGTTTCTTTTACGATGCCGCCGAAAATGGCTTGTCGCACACCAGCGTCCGAGCTGGCCTTCATCAAGTCCTGGGCGGAGTACCCGGCCTCTTCCAGCATCATGCTGAGGTTCTTCGTGACGCCGGCGTTGTCGACCAGAATCGAGTTGCCGTTCTTGATACCTTCAGTGGCGCTTGCAACAGCCTGGCCGAAGCCCAGAGCTGCCTGCCGATTGAAGGCAGCTGAATCCTTGAAGCGTTCCATTAGAGTGATGGCTTCCGGGAGGTTGAAGCCGGCCGCCAGAAGGTTCTTCAGACCGGTGGCAGATTCAGCGACGGTCATCAAGCCGTCTTTGGCTAAGTTCTGAGCTGCCCGTTTAGCGGCGTCAGCATCGTGACCGAAGGCCCTGGCTACCGAGGAAAGACCGGTCAGGCCACTCTGCAGGCGGTTGGCAGAATCAATGGACTGGCCCATGAATCCAGCCAGTTGATGCACAGCAGCACCGGCACCAGCAGCGACGGCGGCGAGGGGCAACACATTGTTCTTGAAGCCTTCGATGGCAGTGGAAGACCTACGACTTTGAGAACTGACACCATCAAACTCAGAGCCGGTTCGATTCAGCTCGCCTCTCACCTTGTTTAGCGTGGCGGAAGCTTCGTCAATCGCTCGAACGACTATTTGTAATTCATTGGCCGCCACGCATGGTGTTCCTGCTTAATTCTCGCTGCTGTTCAAGCTCTTGATGCTTTTGAACTTTAGCTTCTGCACTAATCTTAACCGCTATAACATCCAAAAACCATTGGGGCTGCTCGTAGTATTCCCACAGTGTCCATCCATATTCCTTGCACACCAGGGCAGCGAAAAAGGCTGGATGCAGTTCTCCCGCGTGACCCTTCAGCAGTGATTTGTAATCGCTCTCTAGTTTGTGGAGGTCTTTACCGGTAAAGGGTTTTGGATCTTATCGACCTCCGCCTTGATGAAGTCGTAGTCAGCTTCGGGCATATCGAGAATCGCGTCAAGCACGCCCTCAGACTTGCCATCGACGGACAGGACAATCAATTCCAGCGCCTTGTTCGTGGCCGCCAGGGCGGCGGTGCCGTCGAACTTAGTGGCCTGCTCGACCGACACTTCGGTAACGGAGGACAGCATGACGGACTGGACGGCCTGCTTGATGCGGCCGGTGATGTAGCCGCGCAGCACGACCTTCTTGTGCAGAACAGGCGTTTCAACTTCGATGGATTCTTGGAGTTCCATTAGTAGCTGGCTACCGCGTTAGTCAGAACCGCGTTCCACGAATAGCCGTCAGTCAGGCTGAAGAGGGCTTGGAAGCCGACGGTCTGCTCAACGATGTTGGCCAAGTCTTGGTCCGTACCCCAGTCGCTGAAGTTCACCTTCGGGAAAGTGAAGACCAGCTTCGGATTGGCAGCGGTGCCGATGGTCACGTCGCTATTCAAGAGCGTGATGCTCATAGCCTGGTTGGTGTTGGCGAAGAAAGCGTCGTGGTGAGTAGCTGCGTCAAACAGGGCAGTGAAGTCGCCGTCAATCACCAGCTCCTTGCTGTGGATTTTGCTCGGATCGTTGGAGCCCAGGCCGTACCAGCCTTCGGCGTTCTTGCTGACTTTGAACTTCACGTCCTTCAAGACGATGGGTGTGGCACCGGCCAGGCCGGCGACAGTCGAGGCCAGCTTCACGGAGATGTGTTTGGCCTTGAACTCGTTTTCAGCCACGTAGGCGACGGTGTTGCCAGCGGAAGTCGTGGGCTTCTTCGACAGGAACTCAGCGGCCCAAGTCGCCCACTGTCCAACGGCGGCTTCTAGTTCGAAGCTGTCCATCACACCGTAGGCGTAGCGCTCGTCTCGTAGGGCGTCCTTCAGGGCGAGCGTCATCGTCAGCTGCTCGGAAACTTGAGCCTGACTATAGGTGTGGTCCTTGATGGTGGCGTCAGAATCGGCATTGTCCGTGGTGACAGGAGCAGCGCCGAAGGCGGAGGCCAGGATGAGGCCGATGGACTTGTCGCAGACCTTGCCCTTAATCATCCCCTGCCCGTAGTCGCGCATAATCTCGGCGGAGTTGTACTTGTCCAGCACGTTGAGGGCCGATTCGTTCATCTCCTTGTCAGACTTCTGCTTGAAGTCTGCTTCTAACTGCTTCAGCCAGTAGGTAGGAGCAACAGCGGTGCCGGCAGTGCTTTCCTTTCCGATGCCGTAGGCAACCTTTCGACCAATATGACTGTTACTCATTCACCTGCTCTCCCTTGTTTATGATGCCTAATTCAGCGGCCCGTTTCTTCTTAGCTTGTTCCACGGCTTCTTCAATACTGCCGGCTTCAGTCGGATACGGCCGGTTTTCCAGCATTACCGTAAAGGGCTGGAGTAATCCGTTGCGCTGTAATTTCCGTTGGGCCATCTATTAGTAATCCTTTTGCTTAGTATCGTAATTAATTTATTACCTAACGTCTACGTCTTTCACTGCGGCTAATCGGATTTCCGTCGCCAGTACCAATCCTTGGCCGGCTTCTTGCAGCGTCCATTCCATCGGAACGGCCTTGAGGAAGTCACAGCTGGCGTTCAAGTCCTCAGACTGGTCGAAAGCATCAAGCACGGCATCAACCAAGTCGCGCATCACGTCAAAGGCCGCGCCCCAGTTGTTCTGGTCGACGTTGTAGTACAGCTCCACCATGAAGCCATAGGCCCGCTGGTTCTGAGTGGAGGTGAAGACGGTACTCTCTACCGCCGTCGGCACCACAGAAGCCGCAGGATAGCCCTCAAACTCATTAGTCGGGTACTCGACCACATGCTCGAAGGCATCGCTTCCAGAGGCCTGTACGCCTTCCAGGACGGTTTTTATCTCATTGCTGATGGTGCTTAGATTGCTCACCTACTTTCCTCCGATGATGTTTTTGATTGCTTGGTCGAAGGCGTCGTTTATGCCGGCACGGGAACTATTGGCCGCCCGGTCCATGAACTGATTGGGGCGCTGCCCTCTGCTGCTGCGGGCGAAGACTGCCCCGCCTCTCCCCCTCCAGGCCATCACCCGCCCCGGGCGAATCATGGCGCGTTTGGGGCCATAAAGCCCGGTGCCTTCATGCACGTAGAGGGCGTACTTCACGCCTGGCCGGATTACCACTGCATTAGCGAGACGGGTTATGCCGATAGAGCTGCGGAGCTGTCCCTTGTCTATCGGCGCTTCCTGCCGGGCGTTGCGCTGAATCAGGATGGCGGAGTATTCCAAGGCCTTGGCGACCTGGGCGCGAGTGCGCTGGGGAGCCTTTGCGAACAACGCTTCAAGCTCGGAGAAACCCTTGACTTCAATCTCTATGGTGCGGGCCATGCCTAGACCCTCTTGTCGTCAGCCAACGTGAGCTTCAGATGAGGGAAGTTGCCCACCAGGTTCTTGCGGACGGCTTTGACGAAGTAGATGATGCTGTCGCCGTCGGTCAGCCGGTCCCCCTCGCGCACGTCAGCGGTGGAATCCACAAAGCAGCGGTAAGTCTTGGCATAGGCACTGCCGGCCTGCTCGCCAGGCACGTCTTCGAGCGGCCGGATGAAGCAAGGAATGGCTGACCCGACAGTCTGATACGTCTTCTTGATGCCGGTCGTGGCCTTTGGCCGTGACACGGTGACGCTCTGGGTGAGCAAAGGCGTGAACACTAGACGTTCCTCACCCGGTAAGCGGCTAACACCCCCAAGTCATCTGGTGCGATTTCTTGGATGCGGTGCTCGATGGAGTAGTCGTCCAGTGATTCCTTGGACACGGTGTTGTCCCGGAACAGCTGCGTAGCCAACCGGACGGCGACCATTTCGATGTCTTTGGGTACGCCGTTGCTGTCGTACTTGTAGGTGACTTTGACGAAGGTGTAATTCAACGGCACTATCAGGCGGCCACTGGCTGTCCACTCGTAATCGTCTGCGCCCAGGACTTCCCAGTCGTCGGATCGCACGTCGCGCACTTCGACGGAGGTGATTTCAGTGATGCCGGTATGTTTCAGCCAAAGCCGTGAGCCCTGGCCCTCGTGCAGCTCATCAGTGACTGTCTGGGCTCCGGTAGCGAAGTGGCGGCCGGTGTAGGTGTCAATCCAGGCACTCGCCCGCGCCAGCAGGTCAGTCAGGTAAGTATCCTGAGCTGAATCAGTGATGCTGAGGGCGCTCTTTAGTTGGTCGGTGGTTGCATATGACATTTGGTTCTTGGTTCCTCACCGCTGCCCTCGCTATGAAGGGCAGGGCGCGAAGAACTAAGCGTTCTTTTCGGCGGGCTTCAGTCCTTCGCCTTTGACGGCTTCGACTTTGGCATCTTCGGTCTTGCCGCGCTGGGCTACGAGAGCAGCAGCGTGGTCTTTGTTCTTCTCGTCGAACTTCTCGACGCGGACTTCGAGGGTCTTGCCCTCGGCGTCCTTGCGATTCTTGTCCAACAGAGCGGCGGCCACATACTTTGGAACGGTGAACACGTCGCCCTTGAAGTAGGGAGTGACGGTGTCGGTCGCGATCAAAGTAACGGGCGTTTGGTCTTTCTTATCTGCCATGGGTAGATATCCTCAGATTAGTTTTCTTATACGACGGCGGTCAGCTTGGCGAAGGCGTCGACGATGGTCAGCTGACCATCCAAGCGCTCAGTGACCTTCACAGCGGCGCGGTGCTTCTCGAAGCTGGTGCCTTCCTGAGTGGAGACTTCAGCCGAGACTTCCTGGCGGTCGCCGATGTAGTAGTAGCTCAGGTCGCCGAACCAGATTTCAGACTCATCCGTACCAGCGCCGAGGTTGGTCGGGATGTCGTTCTGAGTGATGACGGGGCGGCCGAAGAGCGTACCTACGCGGTTGTCACCAGCGTTGAAGCTCTCCTCGAACAGGAACTTGCCGTCGGTCGAGCGCAGGCTGCGGACGAGCTTCAGGATGGCGTCGTTCATGATGAAGGTGGAATCGGCGCGGTACTGCTCAGGCAGGGTGTGAATCAGGTTCACCAAGTCAGTCGAGGCGAGGTTTGCACCGGCCTGAGCGACAGTCTGAGTAATGGTGTAAGCGCGGAGACCCTTGGGCTGGCCCGTACCGGAACCGGTCATGTAAGCAGTGTCCTCAGTGCGGCCGAGCTTGTTGGCGAACTTGCGGATGACCAGCTCAGCGATGCCCTCGTTGATAGCAGCGTCAGCCAAGAGCTGGCGGCTCATGCGGGACAGTCCGGCGAGCAGGTTCACGTTAAGGATTACCTGGCCGAAGGTCGGGTCGCTCTGAGTGATCGTGGCGAGTTCAGTCGTCCAGTTAACGGAGACATCGTTGCCTTCGGTCTGGATTTCCATCTTGTCGCTGCCCATCGGGATGATGGTGGCGTAGTGCTTCAGATAGCCGACTTTGTACTTCTTCTCGACCAGGGTGTTGTAGAACTCGGTCGGAACCAGGTAACCACCATTGGCGTCGGTCGAAATTGATAGGTCTTTGGTGAAAGCGGAGTCCATCAGGTTGCCGAGGAATTTCACGGAAGCCACAACGTCAGCATTGGGGGTCTTACCGGCAGCGATCTTCTCGGTTACTTCTTTGCGCTCACCAGCGGGCAGCTCTTTCATGAGCTTGGCGACTTCTTCAGCGACAGTCTCGCTTACTATTGATTTGAGTTCTTCAGGTTTCATAACCTCTTTCTCTAGTGATTAATTAGTCGATCTTGCCGAGGTTGTAATCAATCTCGGATTTAACGCCAGCGCGCACAGCTTCGCGGACTTCATCGGCGGTCAAGCTCTTGATTTCCGGTTCAGCTTCGCCCTCGGCCTTGTCTTCGGTTTCGCCTTCAACTTCGGTGCCATCAGATGCCTCTAGCTCTGACTTATCCTCAGTTACTTCAGTCACTTCCTCAGCTTCCGCTTCGGTTTGGTCGTTAACAATTTCAGCAGGCTCTTCGGCTTTAGCCGTGAGCAATTCGGTAAGTGTCTTTACTTGGGTTGTGAGCTCTTTAAGAGCATTGGCAGTTTCCATGTCTTCATTATCAGAATTTTCGTCTGATTCCGTCAATGCTTTTATTAGCTGCCGCGCTTGGCTGGTCATTGTTTTGCGCTCATTCTCGGAGAATGTGCCGTCTTTGAAGCCCAGGACTAATGCTTCCGGGTTAGCAGGAACGGTTACGCAAGAAACTTCCAGTAGTTCGCACTTCGTGAAGGTGTAGCCGGTCATCCAGTCGCCGTCGTACTCCAACGGGATGAAGCCCACGCTGAAGGCGCGGAGATAGCCGCCCTTGTAGAGCTTGAAGATGGTGTCGGCCCACTCGTACTCGTCCTTGGTGGCGAACTGAGCCTTGAAGGTCAGGTTGCCGTCCTTGATGCCGACTTCCAACGCCTTAGCAACTGGAGGCATGGAGTAGTTGTGGCCCCACGGCACTACCGGGTTGCCCAGGAAGCGCTTGAGCTCCCAGCCGGCCTGCTCAATTACGTCGCCGTAGGAATCCTTGGCCTTGGTGGAACCGATGAACTCGATAGTGCGGTCGTCTTCATTCAGACTCTTTATCTGGAACGGAATGACCGTGCGGATGGTCTCTGGCTTCTTACCCTCAAGCTCTTCTAGCTTCTGCTCAATTCGTACCGATTTGCCGAATACGGAAGCGGTGGCTTGCTCCCTATCCTGCTCTATGCCGGCGACTGTCTTCATTTATGCTTTATCCTTGTTACCTTTAGCGCAATCATAATTCATTCACGTCTTTTAGCACAGGCAATAAGGTGCAGCGGCAGTTAGAATGCAAAGGCGCCTTCGATATGCTCGTAATTCAGCTTTAGCGGCGTATCAGCTTCGTCCGGCTGGAATTCATCGCCCTTATTGAAATAACGGCCGGTCAGGTCGACCACCTTGCCGTCCATCGGCCCGCAGTAGGGACAGACGCGCTCGTCCTTGGCGGTGAACCATTCCTTGGCTTCGACCACGTCTGACTGCTTCCAGGCAGCTTGAGAGGCGAAGTTATTGGCCCGGATGGTCTCAGTCCTGGCGATACGGTCAGCCCGGAATCCGGCCGCGGCCCCGTAGACCTTCTCAACCCGGGCGGTCAGCTGGTCGATGCTCTCGCCTTCGGCTAGGCCAGCAGCCAGTTCCGCCCGCAGCTGCTTATCGGTCTCATCCTCAATCCCCCGGCTCACCTTCCCGTTGCGGTTGGTGATGAAGTCAGTGACGTAGGGGTCTTCGTAGTCAAAGCCAGATAGCCCGACGAGCAGCATGGCTTCCTGGCCGGCCTCGCGAACATGGTCGGTGTAGATCGGCGCGAAGAACGCCACCAGGCGCTTGAGGCTGGCCTCCTTATCGAACAGCGAACCGGGAGCCCGCTTGAGTGTTTTATCTTCAGCGAAACTGGGTAAGTTCTCCAGTACCTCCACCTTCTGCATATCGAAATGCAGTCGTGCCTTCATCAGGAAACGGGACTGGTAACCGTTGGAGAGTTTCGTCTGGATGCCATGGAAGGCGTCGCCGATTAGCTCGCGTTCGTCTTCGTCTTGGTAGAGGCTTCGAGCCACTGTTTTCCCAGGCTCTTCTTACCCTCAGTGTCATCGGCCGGCAGCTCGGTGGGTTCTGGCTCCGGCGGCAGGAGGGCCTGCTCGATGGGGCGGAGCGAGTTGGGTACGAACAGGGTGTCTCCCCCGTTGATGCCCTCATCCCCCAGCTCGGCGCGGACTTCGTTGACCGTCTTGTACAGGTTGACCGATGATGTGCGCTCCTTGAGCAGGAACTCTTTGTCTTCCGGCACCGGGTCAGTGAAACCGATGATGAGCTTGCTGTCGTACTCCGGCGCCAGACGGTGGTTGATAACCGAAGCTTTGCGGGCCATGAGCGGACGGACGACGCGCTTGGCGTGGTTGTACTCGGCGGCCTCCATGTTGGAGCGGCCGTCGCCCTCAATGAGTCCCAGCATCACGCGGGAAACGCCGAACATGGCCAGTATCTGATCGCGGTTGTATTTGCGGCTCTCCAGGAAGTCCATTTCCTTCTGCGTCATGGTGAGCTTGTTCAGTTTTAGGCCAGCTTCGAGAATAGCGACCTTGTGGGCATTGGCAGTGCCCTGGTACTCGTCGTTCCATTGCTCTTTCATGCGCTCAAATACCTGTGGGGTCAGGGTCTGGTCCGTCTCCAGTGCCAAGTCTGGTCGGGCAGAGTTAAAGAAGAAGTTCCGGTTCCAGTCAGCGGCGTGGGCGTCCGTCTCAATCGCCCTGGCGGCGGCACGGACGACACTCATGCCCCGGTAGATGTTGTTCGGATCAGTCAGGGGGAAGTGAACTATATCGGCGGCGTCCCAAGGAATGTCCTTGCCGTTCACGCGGTAGACCCAGCCGGTAATTGCCCCGTCGTCACCAACAACGTGCTTCATCAAGTGCGGCATCATCGGCCACAGCTGCTCTGCCTTTCCCAGGCCGTTGCGGAGAATCCCCCAGAACGCTTCACCAGCGAGAACCATGTGCAGGTCAGTCAGCTCCTGGAAGCGCTGGCCGTCCATGACGACATTGGGATGGTCGAGCAAGTCCAGCAGGATGTGGTTGTCCAGCTCTTCTAGCGTGGGCTGAGAGCGCAGGAAAGCCTTGTAGCTCCCCTGGTGCTTCAGCATCCGGCCGGCCATCTTGCCGGTCTTGGTCGTGCCGCGGTTGGCATAGGCCCGGTAGTCGATCTGCGAGGTGTCCTTGGCAATGGTCGAGGCTGCCGCATAGACCCAGTCCAGGTACTGCTGCATATAAGCACGGGTATTAGTGAGCTTCGTACCGCCCCGATTGAATAGAGCTGAACCGCTCGTCCATAATTCATCCAGCGTCATTGTGGCGCTCTTCTTCTTGCCCAGCTGGCCGAGGGTGCTGTCAATCAGGTTTGAGGTTAGTTCCTTTAAGCCCATATTTCCTAGTGTTTAGTTATTTCTATACTAATGTTAATTCTAATGTTTTGATACGGCTATAAGAACGTGAGGCGGGGAACGTTTACGTTATGTCTAATCTTCATCACGCCATATCGCAGCGAATCCACCGCATCATCATTTTCCTTTAGCGGCTCATCCATAGCTTTGCCCTCTTTATCAAGCCTCCAGGTGTAGTTCTCCAATTCCCAGGCCAAGTTCGTGCAGGAAGGGTCGATCGTCAACTCGCCATTGGCGAATAGTGCTTTTGTTTGGTTGATACCTCCCAGAACTGAGTCTTTGCCTTTGACCGCCCCTTCGAGATTGATCCCCAGCTCGCGGCCGACCTGAACGATGGCGATGGGGTCTTCGGAGTCCCCGACAGCTTCATCCAGCTGCACGCCGCTGATAAGAGAACGCAGCTTGCTTGCCCGCTGTACGTCATCCAGGCGTGATTGGTACAACTCCCGCTCGACGTGTATTCGGTCGTCTGCTGATATGGCCAACAGATAGGCGGCCAATGGGTGGTTGTAGCCGAAGTCGATACAGAGCGCCCGGCGCACGGGCTCGAACGGCAGGGGCTTGATATGGGCGTCCCGGTCGAACTCCTCGTAGACCAGGCCTTCCATCTTCTTGAACTGCGCCAGATACTCCTGGGCGAACTGATTCGGCGATACCTCCCGCTTGGCCTTGTCGATTTCAGACGGGTCTAGGAAAGGATTGTCGTAGCTGGAGAAGTGGAAGAACTCGTAGTCTTCATCTGTGGCGGGCCTTTGGCTCAGACGGAAGAGTGTCTTGTATCCCTTCGGCGTCCCCATGAAGATGCCGGAGCCCTTGGTATCTGAGAGCAGTGGCCGCAGCACCTCATTCCAGGCGCCGTCGAAGTTGCGCATGGAATCGACTTCATCCAGCACCAGGAGGCCGGCGTTCTTGCCGCGCGCCGTGTCGATGTTTTCCCAGCCAGCCAGTTTGATGATGTTGTCGAAGCCCAAGTGACTGCGGAGGGTGACCTCTAAACGCTGTTCATCCTTGGATAGGAAGTTCGGTGTTTCCCGCACAGCATTCAGCAACTCCCGCCAGACGATGTCGCGGGCCTGGTCATGGGTAGTGGCGAAATACCGGACGGGATAGGGCTGATACAACGCGAAGGCTTTCATTTCCTCGACGCTGTAGGTGGTCTTACCGAACCGGCGGCCACACACCAGAACCTTGAAGCGAGCTTTACTCTTGGCTATCTGTTGTTGGTTCGGATGGAGCATCACCAAATCTCGCTGCCACGGTGCTGTCGAGCACCAAAGGCTTTAGTGCTTCACCGCCGCTGGTGACATCAAGCTTGTCGCCATACTTCTTCGGCTTCAGCTTTGAGGCAATCCACTTACGGGTGTCGACGCGCAGCCTTGAGCGCTGGACGTGCTCGCCGTTGAGCTTCCAGCCTTCGGAGCCGTCTTTGTTGGTGACTTCCATCCAGTCATTGCTGCCGTCGTCGGCTATATCAATCATCTCGTCGACCAGAGAATCTGCTGCTTCGGCTTTGGCCCGCTCGTACTGCTTCAGAAACTCAGCGTTTGTCCTGAGCCAGGAGAAAACCGTGGTCATGCTCGGCATTTCCTCAGCGGCGCATACCGTCCTCATAGACTTACCACTGGCCAGTTGCTCACAAAGCCGGTCAGCCAGCTCCTGAGTAAATATCGAGGGCCGGCCGATGGAATTCGTTTGTGGAGTGTCGGCCATTCATGGAGTCCCAGTTATTGCCCTGATTATGAGCTAAACGGCTAAAGCTGCCAAGGGCTATTGAAAAATCAAGACTTGCGCGTAGACCACACTGATGAGCCAGACGACAATCAATCCCGCCCAGAGGATCACAGCGCCGAGGGACTTCATAGCACTCACGATCGGCGTTATGAATTCCATGATTATGAGGAGTAGGGCAAAGGACACCGCACCCCAAACAAGAAGCGCCTGAAGCGAGCTTCCTTCTCCTCGGTATAGCGCCGTCAGCGCGGCCAGCTCCCCGACTCCGACCGATAGGGAGAACAGGACAACGGTGAAAACGGCTACGCCCTTGTCGATCCTTGAAGCTTTCTTGAACTCTTCGGCATGAGTTACGCCTTGCTTTAGACCTACTGCCACGGCCACTAGCAGGGTCGGAATTGCGGTAGCGCCGACTTGGAAATATGCGAGAGGTACCTGAGACATACTCGTCATCGTGCCAGACAGAGGCGCGTCCCTTGGCCAAGGAGAGTTCGTACACGCATAGGCTGTAGGGAATTCCGTTCAATCAGGGAGTACGAAATGAGTGAATCCAGTGGTGGCATGGGCGACACCGCAGTATTGGAGCGAACGGCCGCTGACCATCGGCTAGAACTAAAACTCAAGTTCGAATCGCGTGACTACACCTTGCCGCAACTGCGTAGGCGCCTCCAGGATGTTGAGGCACTGCTGATCGTGCTTCTAGCAGATAGGACGCTGCTGCCACTTTCATCCGGCAAAAGGGCTATAACGTATCGCCCTCGTACCCGCCGGTATGTGAATGACCAAGCACTGGTGCAGGAGCAACAGGCAGAACTCCTCAAGGGCGTAACCATCGAGAAAGTCTCGCTAAGTAGCCCCTTGGAGATTCTGGCAGTCGTTACAGCCTCTGCTTCTGCCGTCGCCGCGGTAATCAAGCTCATGCCGCGGATCATTGCCATCAAAAACGAGTGGAATGAGAGCCGGGTTCAGCGGGCTGAATCCAACCTCAAGATTGACCGCATCATGCTTGAGCGCAAGCTGGTTAAAGTGCTCTCCGACGAGACGGACAAGCTTAGTGAGACTCGCTACCTAGAGGCTGGTCCAAGTAACCCCACTAAGAAACTGGTAAAAGCAGCTGCGCGGGCCATTGGACAGCTCGACGATGCCGAGACTAAAGACTGACACCGACCAAAACACGCCCAAAAGTTGACCAGACTTCGAAAGGGCACCCCCGCTAGTATCTGGGGACACCGCGAAACGGCTGGGGAGTCGCCTTAGCAAGGAGGTATCCCCGTGCAGTTTATACAAGTTACACCGTCACCCGCCCCGAATGACCCGCTACGGCAGCTACGGCCGATTGCTCCAGACATCGATATGACCTGGATTTGGACCGGAATTGGAGCATTAGCCTGCCTGGCCGTGGCCTGCGTATTCCTATTTCTGCTCGTACAGAACCTGCGCGGGTACGGAAGCGCCCCCGCCTGGTTCCACGTAATCGGCATGGTCGGCGCCCTAGCCGCAACTTTCATCTTGGGAACTATCTCAACCAACGCTATGTGGGAGCCAATAAAACCCCTAGCGCAGTTCACCGGTCCCGGCGCTTTGGTGTTACTGATTGGATTTGGACTATTCGTCTTTGCTAACTCAGACAAGTGATAGCCTTTTATCTATGGCACGCAAAGTGGTAACCCTTTTGGAAGATGACCTCGACGGCTCGGAAGCGAGCGAGACCGTCTCATTTGCCCTCGATGGCAGTGAATACGAAATTGATTTGAATAATGACCACGCGAACGAGCTCCGCGAGGCGTTCGCTCGCTTTACTAACGCCGGCCGTAGGGTATCCGGTGGACGCGGCCGCCCGGCTGGTCGTAAATCAGCTTCCCACGGTGGTCCAGACGCTAAGGCTGTCCGGCTGTGGGCTGCTGAACAAGGCTTGCAGGTCAATACCCGTGGCCGGATTCAGGCGGATATCGTGGAGAAGTACGAAGCCGCTCACTAGGCCGACACCAACCAGGAAGATAGTGCGCACGTCTGACTGGTGCCGGCTTTTTCCACAGTAAATCTGTGGATTGCCTGGGTACAAAATAAAGAATCAGGGTTAGAACTGAATTAAGTTCTGGCCCTGATTTCTTTTTTTGCTCTCGTATATCCCCCGGTGCCACGCTCAATTCATGGTGAAGAAAATACTCTTAGTGGTGTTACTCGCCCTGGGTTTGACGGCCGGCTCCGCTGGTGTCGCCCAGGCTGCCGTTCCTGAATCTGTCCCCACGGTCTCCGTCGGCGGGCTCGATCCCGAGTACTGGTGGCTCGGCGGTTACGTCGACCTGGACCGGACTGACCAAGGGGCCGTAACTTCCGGCTACGCTGCGGCGCTGGCGGGGACTATCTGCCTTCAGACCTCCGGCTGGGTCTGCCCGTTCGCCGCGTTCATTCTCACTTCGGCGGCGTTCTACATAGCGACCAACGGCTACTGTCCGAATAAACTGAGAATCTACCTGAGCTTGCTCTTCAACTTCCCGATGAGGTGTGCGTGATGGACCGTAGGCGTGGAATCATGGTCGGCCTGATTGTGGGCCTGATTGCTTCATCCGGCGTGGCGGCCAGCTCTCAGACTCCGGTGTGGGCCTTTGTCCTGTCTATGATTTGCGTGCTGATTGCGGTGGGGCTGATTGCTGTGGTGACGGGGACTGCTCGGCGCTGAACGGGCGCACTTCCTCGCCGCGTCGGACGCCGCCGGTGTTGGTGATGTGGCTCCGCAGATATCCGGGGTTGCCAAGTACCTTGTCCGAATACACGCACAACTCGCTTGAGTGAAGGACGCAGGCCACTTCGTCGAACTTCGGCCCATCTACGCTGACAATGCGGGTATAGCAACGGCGGCTAGTGCATTTGTAGCACTCGTTTTTGCGCCTATATGTGCTCATCGCTTCACCGCCCTGAAGCCTGGCCGCTCTGACAGTGAATCCAGCTTCCGCTTACGTGGAGCAGTCTTCTTCGGCTGCTCCTCTTTTTGTGCCTGGAGTAAGCCGTCGGGGTCGTTGTAGACCACCTGGCCGGGTAGGAGTTGGATGGGCTCGTAGTTCGGCTCATGGCAAGCAGGGCAGCATGGAATGGTACAAGTTCTATTCAAGTGCCAGCTCTTGCTGTGCCCACAGGTTGAGCAGGTCTTCTGGCGACTCACCTACTTCGCCTCCTGCAATTTCAGCCAGAGTAGGGCGAGGGCTTCGGCCATGGTGGGGGCGAGAATTTCAACTATCTGTTTTCTAAGGTCTTGCCGTGTTGTGCTGTTGTAGTATCCGACTCGCCAGCCTGCGCTGCTTTGCGTGGGGCGAATTTTCAGCATCAAGTTTGTACCGGCATTTGGAGCATCTAGCCTAAGTTTGCGGGGTAGCTGGTCGGCTATCTCTTGGGCGGTGGGGGCGGCCGAATACCTACCGAAGCCGCACTTTGTATCGGTACGCAGCTCATGGGTTACGCCATCGCTTGTATCGCCAAACTCGTACCAGTAATTAGGCGCTTCTTGCGGGAATCCTGCCGCCTTGAGCTTCTTCGCTGTTTCGAGGGTGACTACGAGTACTTCCATTACCGACATCCCTCTGGCTGATGGATGACGATGGTGATGCCTGGTGCGTTCGAAATCACCGGCGTGATGCACGGCACCGGAGTGGGGGCAGCTGTAGGAGCTGGGGTGGCTGGAACCGGAGTAGCCTGGGCGGCTGTCGGCTGGATGGTCGACGTGGGAGCCGTAGTGGTCGAAGTCGTCGTAGTAGTGGCGCTGCCGGTGGGAGCTGCTGGCACGACGACGTGCTCCGCCGGAGCGGTGCCAGTGGATTCTTGGAGCTTCACGATGTCTTGCTCGTTGTTGGTGGTGCGGGCGTCGATGTTGTCGATGCGCTGGTTCAGGCCCGGTAGGTCTAGCTCACTGGAGCTGACGCCGGAGAGGCCGAAGACAGTGGCGACTGTGGCCAGAACGCCGGAGATTAGGAGGGAGCGCTTCATCGGTTGGCCTCCTCTATGTTGGCGAGTCCGCACCGTTGCTCCCGCCGTAATTGATTGCGCCCCATACGAATGAAGTTCTCATGCGGCTCCCACAGCGGCGTTCGGGGTTCGTCTTCACCGATCAATTCCTCATCGACGACGGCCTTGATTCGGACTAGAGCTTCTTCAAGAGTAATTATCTGTTGGGAAAAATCAGGATGATTCTGAACGCTATTGGCCCACAAGCCTAATGTTTCTCTTATCTTGTCGTCTATCACGCTCATTTCGCGGTTCTCCGTTTATGCCAAACGCAGACGTTCGACTTGCAAGTCCTAGCGGCATGATATGGCCGGGTGGGTTTATACTTTCGGACTTCCTTCAACATACGCTTCGTAATGTAGAGCGCAGTGAGCGGGTCGGTTTCGGTCAGCAATTCTTGCTGCATTTGGTAGACGCCTTATTTAGGTGTCCTGATTATGCGCCAAGCACTTTAGGAATGCAAGGGCTTTATGCACAGGTTTGTTCGGGTCGTCCAATGTAGATTTTCTGGCGCGCACTTTTAGGGCATTCCTACTCAACCCTTGACAGAATTTCCACCGACATAATTATGCAATGCATATTAGAACATAATTTCCGCAGGAAACCTTGACACGGTCGCAGTCCGCTGGCGACGTGTTGATGCCGGGAATACCGAACAAGCGGGCGGAGAATCTAAGCATGACTGTAGGGCAGTGGATGCTTACGTTCTTCTGGGATAACTCTGACTTGTTGGAAGGCTTGAACAAGTGGGGCGGAGTCGCTATGGCGATCATTGGCGCTGCCCTCACGGTGCCTTACGCGGTCCGGCACAGCATTCGAAGCATGGTCGAGCGCGTCCGCACTTTCGCTGCAACGGTGCAGGCTGGAGTCAAAGAATTGATCCGGAGACTGCGCTGCCAACCGAAAGAAGTGCAATCAGACTTCGGCAGTGAGGGAAACCTGGGGGCAGTGGGTCATGATCCGTCCGTCCACATCAGCGATCCTTGGCCAACCGATGGTTCCATAGACGACAAGCACACATGGATTCGGAGCGAATTGCAGCGTATCGAACGTCGTCACCAAGATCATATAGAGAACAATGAACGAGTCATCAGTCATCTCAAAGGCCTGCACAAGGGCACGCGCAAAACAATAGAAGAAATGCAAACTGAAATGAAGGCTCAAGAGGCAGCGGCAATCACGATTGATACGATCGGCCTCCTGCCCATTCTGTCGGGCATAATCCTCACCGGCGTCCCAGAGGAGCTTTCCAAGACGGGTGTCTTTGGGTGGTGCCTTCTTATCGGCGCTTCCGCTATTACGATCCGAGCAATGCGCCGCAGCAAGACCAGTGGCGTCTGGAAGGCTGAGCTTAAGTAGGATTGCCTGATGGATGGGGAGACAGCACGGCTGATCGTCGTGGCTTTGGGGGCAATCATCGCGGGCATCGCCGGCCAGTTGATAGCAGGAGCCTTCAACAGCCGGAACACGATTGCGAACATCGAGGCAGCACGAGTGGCTGCGGAGACACAGCGAGAAGCCGACAGGGACGTAGAGCACGACCGCTGGTTGCGTGACCGGAAAGTTGAGGTTTACTCGAAATTTCTCGAAGAGGTGCATGAACTGGAACTGTCCATAGCCGAGGCAAAAGTGGGGTATGCAGGAGACGGGCCAGGGTTGTCCAAGAAAGCCAGGAACTTATCGTTGCTAAACTTGCGCGTACTGGCTCCCAGGCTGGTCGTAGAGGCAGCACAAGAAGTTGTGCAATCCCTAAGAAACTTGATTGTTGAGCTGATTTCCGTCAAAGACAGATCGGCCCCCGACGAAGCGGCTTTTCATGCTGCGACCGAAGATTTTCGGGACAAGGTGACCCTCTTGGAATTGAGAATTTCTAAAGACTTGGGAATTGAAGTGATGGGCTGATGGACTTCAATCCCGACACCTGGGGAACCGTCGCCGATTGGGTCGGCGGCGCGGGTACAACACTTGCTTTCGTTGCTACGGCGGTAGTGATCTACCGCGATGCCAAAGTCCGGCGGCTAGCCCAGGCTCGGAAGGTGGTCTACACGTCGGAGCGTACGGATACCTATTCGTTGGCTACCTACGCCCTCCATAACGAAGAAGATGGCCCGACCCCGTCGATACGCCGACACATTCTGAAGAATCTCAGCGATGAGCCGATTTACATGGCCTACTTCTACTACCAGGATCGTCAGAAGCGCCCTCAGTTCCTTGCCAAGCAGAACATCGTCCTTCCTGGTGCGGAGTTCGTTTACGAAAGCGACGACGCGTGGCTCCCCCTGGTTCTGTTCCGCGATAATTCTGGTGTCGGCTGGATTCGCACCCTAGGTGGTTCGGTCTACCCTGCGGGTGGGATACATAAGCTCAACCAAAGGCAGCTAGAGGACGTTTTGTTCGCTCAATATATGCGAAGGGAATCAGTCAGATAACCCTGTCTGCTTCTTCCGCTTGCGCGGTGCCATGCCGCCGATGGCTCCCCAGTAGACCGCCCGGTCGTGGTCGAAGGCGAACCCGCCTCCCCGGCTCTTATGCCCGCCGGCTTTTCCGATCTGTTTATAGAAGTCTGCTCCGTACAGTTGCTTGTTTTTGGCAGCGGCCTTTTTGCCGCCTGATTGAGTTCCGGCCACCTATTTGTTCTCCATGCTTAGTTCTAATTGCTTCACCGCAGGCGCTTCCGCTATCACCTGCCGTACTCCGAAGTGCTGACTGAACGGCAGCTTCGCCTGGTCGAGTACTCGCTTGCCTGGCTTCGAAAGCTTGGCCGATATTTCGATCTGCCGGTTGCGCCCATGGGAATCCTTGATGACATCGCGGGCGGTGTCCTGGGTGTAGGCGGCAAGGTGATGGCTCAACATCTCCCGTAAGTCATGCAGGTGGTAGGCCACCTCTCCCCTATCAACGTTCAGGACGCTGAGTTCCCGGTCATCTTGGATGGCCAGCTTGAGCTTCACGGAGGCTGCTTTGACGGCGGCCTGAGCTGCTTCCAGTTCCTTATACTCCGGCAGGTCATTGACCAGCTCCGTCCGTCGTTCCTTGATTGCTTTTAGTTCCAGCTCGGCGGCATGTATCTCACCCTCTAGTGAGTGGATGCGATTTAGTTGAGCCATATCGATGGCCATTTTTACTTTTTCCTCTCGATTACTTTTATGGCCGGAAGGCGGTCGTCACAGGTCAGGCAGAGCTTGTGTTCGTCAGGGCGGCGGTAGTTGATTTTCACCGTCCAGGGATGGGTGCAGTGCTTCATGGCTTCACCTGCAGCGCAGTAATCAGTCCCTGAACGTCAGCTTCGTTCTCCGGTTTGTCCTTGCCGATAATCCACTGCGAGAACTCGGTAGCCTTTTCGCCCGTCAGCCCTTTAGCGTGGAGAGCGGCTTTGAGTTGGTCCATGCTGGCCGGATTGATGAGGCCGGGCTTGCTGCGAACAGGGGCTGGTTTGGGCGGCGGCGTGTATGTCGCTGCCGGAGACGTAGTCTCGGAGACATGAGCGGGCTTGGCCTCACCGGGCTTTAGGTTTTTGCTCTCCGGGTTATCGATGTTGCTTTCCAGCTCATCCTTACTCCAGAGGTCGAGGGCTACACCGAAGCGCATGGCTGCGTTGCGGAGAGCGTCACCGACACGTTCCTTCGGGTCGGGGCCGTCGCCGTATCCCAGTCGCGTCACTCCCCCAACCGTTAGGCGTATCCAGAGGCCGCCGGCCTGGTCGTAGGCTGGCAGGCCTTGCTCGTTCAGCGCTACCGGCTCCCATGTCCAGGTTGGGTCTACTGTATTGAGCCGGTCAGTTACGGCTGCATGACCCACGTAATCCAGGTGCGCTGCGGGTAGGCCGTGGTACTTCCCGCACTCCGAGCAAGTACCTTTGGGGCTGTCCTTTTTGAAGGGCTTGGGCAGTTTGCCAACAGTACCGGCGGGGAACGGCTTTCGTAATTCAGCCCATATGTCTTTTGGTTCAGTTGTTGCCATTACAGTTCCTCCGCCTTGATACGGAGGTTCTTGCTTATCCGGGCTAGGAAGTCCCGTGTCTCATCGAGCAGATTGCCGGCCTCCTGGCTGGCCACAGCGGGAAGTTCAAGGGATTCAATAGCCAGAGCCAATGCCAGCAGCTTTTCCTTGTCCGGGGCTAAGAGTGCCTTTCGCGCAGCTTCTTCGACCTCCGCAGTTTGGGCAGCTTCCGCGGCCGCTTTTTCAGCCGCCTCACGTTCAACTGCAAGGCGCTTCTGTCGCTCAGCTTCGATGGCAGCCTCACGCTCTGCCGCTTCCTCTCTTAACTTGATGTTCTCCTGGCGAATACGTTCCTGCTCCTCGGCCGCGGCCTTTTCCTGGGCGATACGCTCCGCTTCGGCCTTGGCCTTTGCGGCCTCCTGAGCTTCGAACGCTTCCTTCGAACTGGCGACTAGATTCTCAAAAGTTTCGTCCGTCATGTCGTCCAAGCTGTACAGACTCACGTCCGGCACGTATTTGGATAGCTTCTCAATACGTTCAGCGTGTCTTGCCGCCTTGCGTTCAGCCTGCTTTATTTCGGCGAACTTCTCCTGGTTTTCGAGATGCTCCTCGACTGGAACGATGAGGGCTTTGATGATGTTCGCCATACCGTCGATGGCCTTTCCCTCACGCAGCGACTGCTCTTTGAGAGTTTTGCGGGTGCTCTCCACTTCAACCCTGACGGCCTTCAGCGCCAAGCGCTTCGTGCGGGCTTCATGCATCAGGGCGGTTTGGTCTTCTTCAGTTACGACGATGTCGGTCGCGCCGGCCGCTAGGACTTTCGCCTTGCCGTACGCCTCACCGAAGTTCGACAGCAGGACTTCGACCTTGGTTTGTTCTAGCCCATTGTCTTTGCCGACGACGGCCAGTTCAGTTACTTCTTGATTGAGTTGTGTTGGTTGATTCACTTAGTTCTGTGGCTTCACGCCACCTCCGATTACTTTGATGTTCTGAGCTATCTCTCGTCGCCGCCGTAGTCTTACTAGGCTCACCGAGCTGGAAGGCAGATGCATGGTCCTGATATTGCCGATGATCTGCTTTACGCGCTCCTGGCCGGCTAAGGATTGGGGACAACCGTGTATGTTCTTCGACGAATCACGGGGCTCGTAGCAATACGAGCAGGCGACCTCAGATGTGTTCATGGCAGCCTCCACACATCCCGTCTACGACGATTTCCCCGCAGCAGTTGCTCGGCCGTAACAGCTCCAGGAAGTCCTGGTACTGAGGCTCATCAGACTCTAGGAGGGTGAAGCGGAATACCGGGCCTTTGACGTGCGTAGTGCGAATCCGGCAACTTTCCTGGCGTAGTTCGTGAAGCCGGCCACCGTATCGGAAGCAGATTTCATTCAGTTCGATATTGGTTGCGCCTTGCTCCCCACGCTCTTCCAGAAGGTCGTAGATGCGCTCTTTCTGCGTCTTAGCCATTGCACACCGCCTGGCTGTAAAAGACGTTCAGGAGCGAGAAGTAAGTATCCTGCGTGATGAGGCCAGCCTCGTACTGAAGCTTGGTTACCCATACCTTGTCTATAAGATTCATCGGGCACCTCCCGTCAGGGCCAGGCCCAGGAAGATGAGGCCGAAAAAGAATGCAGCTATAAAAGCGGTTCCAGAGAGCCAGCCGATTACTTCATTTCGGGCAGAACGCCAGGAGGGGGAATTGGTATATCGGGGTTGTTTGTTCATTGGTTAGACGCCTTATTTATATAAAGATTATGCGCCAAGCACTTTGGGAATGCAATACACTTATCCACAAGTATCTAGCCAAATAATCAGCACCCATTTATAATGCCTATATAACCCCCGGCAAAGTTGGTTTAGACGCCTATCTCCGCCGGGGGTTAGTTTGTGTCTTACTTCGTCTTCTGGTGCCGGTCGTATAACCTACGAGCAAGGTGCGCTGCTGGGGGAAGCTGGCTGGGCTCCGTACAGCCCCGTCCAGCACTGGAAAGAAGCAAGCAATGTCTACTGAAGCCACGCCCGAAACAAAGCCGCCGGCGAACCGCACCAAGCTGATTCTGATCGTCATCGGGGGTTTGGTCGTCGTGCTCCTGGCCATCATCGCCATCGCCGTTTCCTCCCAAGCGATTCGAGCCGGTGAGGAAGCTGCGGCCAAAGAGAGCGCTATTGCCCAGGAGTCCAAGATGGCCGCAATTGCTGCCGCTGGAGAGAAGGCCCTGGCTGACCAGCGCGCTGAGGACGCTAAAGACGCGAGCTACGTTTGTGAACAGCGGCTGCTGAAGGTACACCCGACGGCTACGGTTCAGGCCGGGAAGACCAAGTCCACATACAGGGCTTCAGACGGCAGCTTTGACACCGTTGGCGCTTACACGGATGCCCCCAAGGGAAACACCATCCCGATGCAATTCAAGTGCTCGTCCAAAAAGGGCAGCGGCACGAGCTGGACGGTGTTCCTGAGCAATGACGGACACGGCGACAAGATTCCCGGAACGTGAAAAAACCCCCTCGCTACACCTCTGCTTTAGTTCTAACCCTCATCAGCGTCGTTGTCCTTACGGTTGCGGCAATTCTTGTCACCCGCGGCCTTATGCCTGTGGGCACCACTGCACAAACGCCAAACTTCACAGACTGGGTGAGTGCTTTAGGCCAGGCGGTAGGCGCCCTAGGAACCGCGGGGGCTTTGTGGCTCGGCGCTTACACGTACCGGCGGCAGGCGAATGACCAGCGTCGAGCGCAGGCTTCTGCCGTGACCCTGGTCATGAAAGAAAAGGCGGGCTGGAGTACTTGGAACGGCTTGGTTAGAAATGACAGCCCATTGCCAATCTTTGATGTGGCGCTGGTAGGCGTAGACGCAAACGGTAATGATGTCGCCAAGACGAGGCATGAGCGACCCTACCTGCCAGGAACAGTCGATCGTGGAGCTAATTCATACAGTGGCAGTTTGGAGAAACTAAGTCTGAAGGAAGCTTCACACGTTTGTTTCACCGATGCTGCGGGCCACAAGTGGAAGCGTTCAGGCACCGGCGTTCTGGAGGAAGTCCGGGACTACCGCTACCTGGCGGACAAAGACACTATGGGTGAATGATGAACGCCTCGTAGTAAATCTTCGAGCCCGTCTGGCTGCGATTGTCCGGCACCACGGTGGTGACAATCTGCACCTGAACGTGGCCTGATTCGTAGCTCCGGATGAGTCGGTTCACCTGTTCACAGAGATACTTGGCGGACTCTGCGTAAACGGTCGAAAGCCTTGCAGACATCGTGGACTCCTAGCTGGGGGTAGGTAGCGGAAACCTTACGGGAGCTTGTTTGTGCCAGGAAACCCTTGAGACCCCCTATTCAAAAAAGGGGGCATACGTTCGGATAGGCTACGCTCCCGTATAAGCGCTTCGCTTAGGGAGTGGTCGTAAAGGCTGGTTGTTTCTTCTGCAACCAAGGGTGAATTCGAGCATGGCACGCATGGCAAAGGCTAACCACGTTCTTCATGTGATAGCTTCCCCATCGGCTTATAGGTATGACGTGGTGGAAGCACTGCCCCTTTCCCAGGCATACATAGCAACGTCCGATGGTGTGGGCCATCTTGATCTTGTCGAACCGCGCACGCATTTTTGCTAGGCGGGCGGGCTTCATCCATCCCCTGGTCGGATCATTGGCCTTTTCTATCAATTCGAATAAGCGAGCTTCTATAACCGCCCTCCGAGCTGCGCCTTGAGCAAAGCACTGAAGTACCGTGCCGGCGCTTTACCAGTCCGGGCTTGTTCGGCTAGGTCGCTGAACTTCTGACAGCCCAGGGCATAGATGGCCTTGCAGTACCAGGCGCGGAACTCCGGACTCGTAACGTCACCGTAGGCTCCGAGCAGAGCGTCGACTTCATCCCTAGTCTTATGACATTCACAACTGCAATTGTCAGTTGCAATTGAAGGTTCGAAGAACCTTTTTTCAATTGGTTGCCTACCGGCAGTAAAGGGTTGATAGTTTGCGGATATCTTTTCTAGGGCCATAGCGAATACACCTCCTTGCATGGCGCATAAGGGCTTGATGATTGTTCTGAACCCCATGCGGCCGCTAGGAGTGCTTTGATGTATTCACAGGCTGGTAGAGAGAGGCAAGGATTTCCCATTTTCGCCTTGCAACGGCGGGCGTATGTATTCCCCGCCAGCTTTACCTTGGCCCCGCTTTGGGGCGGGGTTGCAAACTAACTTCCTTACTTTTGGTCGCCTTATCTCCACCCGTGCCCAATCGCACGATGGGTGCAGCCACAACGACGAGGATGCTTTTTGGATACTCTCTCTACCAGCCTGTGAATGTGCGGGGGCAAAAGAAATGCCCCTCTTTCGAGGGGCTAGTCCAACTTCGTATCTAGCATATCAAAAACAGCTTAGAATACAAGATTTCGACTAACCGCTCTGGTCAGTCTATTGAAGTTGGACTGACTTCTTGTATTTTCGCTTATGTCTCTGAATTAAGCAATAGCAATTATGCCGACAATTCTTCATTATGAACTTATCGGATAATCGCGTCCGACGTACCTACCCGGATCAAACAGACAAGCACCAGTGCCTCCACCGGGCACGGACAACTCAGCTCCTGAAACGCGATGTCGGAGCTACACCGGTCACCTATATGGCGGCCGGTTTTTATTCTTCTACCACTAAACCCTCAATAATCCTGTATATATAAACGCAAGTAACGGTGTCCGGGTCTAATCCAAACGCTTCCGCAAGTTCCCGTGCGTCACTGGTCGCCCGCTTCATACACTCCGCCCAGGTTCGCCGAGACTCCATACTGAAGACGCCATCGAAGTCGGCGTAGCGCTGCAACTCGTGGTCGTAGGCTTCAGCCTGGTAGCAGTAGCTATCCATGTATCTATCCATTCAGGACTCTTCCGGTTCTGAGAGACAAAGCACCACGCAGCTGTACTCCTGATTCAGGTTGAAGCCGTAGCGGGCGGATACAGCCTCAATCGCTTTCTTCGCTGCCGCCTCTTCATCGTTGAGGAAGCAGTACACCTCGCCGCGATGGTAGTGCTTCTTGTGTCCCCCAGGCGGCGTCACTCCGACGACGTACTCAAACATGGGCATCTGTCGCTAATCCCTCTCCACGTATTCCTTGATGGTCCCCATGCAAGATTCGATGTACAGGCGCTCAAGCCGCTCCCGTTCCTTGTCTTCCATTTCCAACCAGCCTTTCTGCTGCTTCACTGAACAGCACGGTGCTGAACAGAGCCTGCTCCCCTAGTTTGTGAATGATGTCTTCCAGGTACTTCCGGCGGGCTTCATCTGGCACCAGCCACAGCACCAGCGGGAACGCCCGATCTTCGGGCCAGGCCCCGGAATCAATCGCCTGGATATAGCGCCGCATCTTGGCCGTCAGCTGGGCTTCCCACTCCACGCCGGAATCCTGCTCACCGAAGTAGCAGGCTCCGCCAATTTCCAAGTAGAAGTCGGGCTTCAATAAGACGTGGCCGACACGGGTATGGCACCAGGGCTCAGTCCTAAAGGTCATGTTCCGAGCGCCTGCTTCTATGAGGCGGACGAACGTTTCCGCGATGTCCAGGGTGTGAGGTTCGGGAGTCCGTGCCTTGGTGGAGGCGAGCTGGTAGACGTACTCCGCAGAGCCGCTGTAAGCCCCCCACATCCGCTTCAGGTAACCCAGTTGGGTAAGACGCTTCAGGTGCCTACAAGAGCGCACACGTTGGCCGTCAGGGGTGCCGGAGCGGTAGTGGATACGCCGGAGCTGGGAGGTGGTGAGCTGCCGGAATTGGGTGACGGTTTGGAGGACGGAGCGTTGAGTAGAAGATAGAGCAGAAAAACTATTCATTTAGAAAGTACCGCCCGCCGCGTAATCAGGCCGCTGACCTGCACAAATAAGGTGTTCAGGTGTGAGCGGAATCAACGCCCTCGTCAACTGACGAATCAACAGGGTGTTCAGTCTCATTCCGGGTCCTCCAACCGGCCAATCTGCGGACGCCGCTTCTGCTCTGGTGCTTTGTGTCTCGTGAGGAGGTCTGCTTCCACTTCCGCCACCGGCCGGCCGTACTTCTGCCTCGAATACTCGACTGCTTCTCTGGCTGCGCCAGTAGCCTTCGGAGGCGGTGGGGTCTTCAACGTCACCACGGGGGCATTACCGCTGCTGCTCATCAGCTTGGCGGCCACGGTGTACCGCGGGAGGTTCGACAGGTCATCGGCGGTCAGCGGGCCGAAGGTCTGCTGCATCGACTTGGCGTCGTCACTGGCGAGGCGGAAGACGATTTGGGACTGGGCGTTCTTGCTCAGCGTTTGCTGGACAGCCTTCGGCAGCTGGTCGGCGTATTGGTTGGCCACCATCAGGCCCAGGCCATACGAGCGGGCGAGGGCGAAGGGGTCGGCCTTGGTGGTGTTCATCATTTCGCAGAACATCTGGAACTCATCGACCATCATGACGTTGGGCTCTCGGTGCTCCGGCGGCCGGCGCAGGGTTGCGTCCCAGACCAGGTCGAAGATGAGCTGTCCAAGGGCGGAGGCGTTGGTGGAGCCCATGTGCGCTTCACTGAGCGGCACCAGGAGAATCTTGCGCTTGCGGACTATCTCGTCGAAGTCGAGCCCGTCCTTTTGAGAGACGATGTTGCGAATCATCCGGGAGCCCAGGAAAGCATCGAGGCGGTTCACGGCGGAGTCCACGGTCATATCGGCCTTGTCGTCCAGCCAGCGCCATTCCTGGATGATGTCCGGATGGGTGTTCCGGTTTAGCCGGCGCACCTGGGCGTTGCGATACTCCTTGTTCACCAGGAGTTGCTTCACGTCGTAGAGCGTGAGCTTGTTGAGGGCCGCGGTCATGACGGCGTTCCGGAGGACGCGCTGGAGCTGTGCCGACCAGGTATCACCCGAGAGGTTCTTGAACATGCCGATGACATGCGAGGTCGTGCGTTCCGGGTCGCCACCTGCCAAAACATTCAGCCCGATTGGCCGGTCAGTATCCAGCGGGTCGAGCCAGATGATGTCCCTAATCCGATGCAGGGGCAGGGCTCTCAAGATGTCGCGGGCTAAATCACCCTTTGGTTCGATTAGTACCAAGCCCATATTCCGGTCGACCATCTGGATAGCGGCGTTTTGCATGAGTACGCTCTTGCCGCTGCCAGTCCCGCCGAGGATGGAAGTGTGAACTGTTAGGCCGGATTCCGGTATCGCCACACGTCGGTTCTGCATCTTCGGCGTATTGCTCGTGCCGATGACGATGCCTTCGCTGTCATGCACCACCGTGGGGGCGATGCGCTTAGCCCGCTTGGAGCCGGAACCGTTCAAGGGCCAGCCCATGAGGGCGGAGAACTCTTTGGCGTTGATGAGGATGGGGAAGCCGGCAGTACTGGCCCGCAGATTGATACGCTCCCCCACGTTCGGCATGAGGCGGCGCTGGAATCGGGCTTGCGGAGCCTCCACGGACTTGAAGACGGACGACAGGTCTTTCACCATGCCCTGGGCGTATTCTCCGGTCGCTCCAAGCCTCGCAATGGCTGAAAAGGTATGGTCGGCCACTTTGTCCTTGTCGGCGCTCTCAGAGGCTCTAGGACGCTGAGGAAACAGACACCACTGTAGGACGGTAGCTTCGCCGGTATTCAGGCTTTTGAATTGGGCGTTCATGCTATGCGAGGTTCCCTGCACGTCGAGGATGCGGAGCGACTTGAACAGGCTCGTAGTAGGCATGGCCAACTCCGTAGCTGCTTGCCACTTCGTTGTGACGATCGGGTCGTCCCCTAGTTCGATTTTTTCCATGGAGCCGTCGATGTGCTCGTAGAACAACTCATCTAAGCGGGCAGCGATGCGGCCTGGCGTATGTAGGAAAAAGCGCTCCCCCTTTTCGTCGGCGTAGCGCTCGAAGCTCACGGCGTAAATGGGCTGCATGAACTTCGGCTTGGGAAGGCCCGACAGGGAACGGATAAAGGCCATCACTTGCTCGTGGCCCATCGTGGACGGGAAGAAAATCTCGTAAGTGCGGCGCTGGCGGTCAGCCAGCTGCTGTGCGGCGCTCATGATTAAAAAGACACCTCCGACAAGACCGAATCCTAAGACTGCAAATTCGCTAAAGGTAATAACGGTGAGGGTGAAAGCGGATTGTAATTGCTGCTCCATAAATGCATGATGCGCTCATGCTTGCAGAATTTCGATAGCGGCGCATAATAGGAAAAGCAGCCTAGTCGTTGCCTTTAGAGAGCCGTTCCCGCGGCCTCTATTCATTTTGATTGGCTGATAAGGGGCGGAAGGCGCAGCGAAGAAGAGTAGCGACCCTCGACCGTGTTTGGGAAGTGAAGCGTGGCTGTAGTACGGAGTGATGCCACATGATGCCCAGGCCCCTTACCAGCTCATCAATCACAACCTGGTGGCCCGTCCATACAGCACCATCCCCACCACCGTCAGCACGAGCCCGATGAGGATATAGATGAGATACGGCTGAAGGACCGCCAGCAGGATTTGCATGGCCAGGAAGACGGCCAACGCTATGAAAAGGGCTGACCGCACCTCCCGCATGTACTTCATCGAAACCAGTCCCGCTCGCTGTCCTGGAAGAGCAGCCAGCGCAGCTCGAACTCGGTGTCAGACTTGGCCTTTCGTAGTTCCCGCTTGGCCTGGCGATACCTCGCCGGCTCGCTCTGGGGTTGCGGGTTGTCCGGCGGGTCCATTAACCGAGCGGCGAAGATTACGGCTCCTACGATCAGGGCGACCACTACAGCTGCACCAGGGTTTTGCTCTGCCCCCTCAGCCAGCTTGATGAGGACAACAATCACAATCAGCGGTATGGCCCACATCAGCGATAGCCCTTCATGTATCGATCCTGAATTTGAGCCATGTTCATCATTAGCGTGGACTCAAAGAGGAGAGCCGCTTGCTCGATGCGGGGACGGGCCATCACTGCCTCATCCACCTTGCGGTCAACCTCGGCCATGATTTCAATGGCCTCCGTGACGAGTACACCCCCTTGACGCTGCCGGTAGCGGGCCGTCCAAGCCAGGTTCATCTCGTAGGTGGCCGCCGTGGTGGTGGGGATGATATCGGCCGGGTAACTGCGCTGCTGGGCCAGTCCGTTGCTCTGCCGCTGTTGGAGGTTGTATTCGTTGCTCATTGCTCTCTCCTTTGGTGTTCACCGGGGGTATTTCCGCCGGTGTTTACACCTCTAATTCTCCGAGCCGGGAGAGAGCATGGCTATTCAAATAAAGTCGGTGTTCTGGTCTGAATCTGTTTGAAGTTAGATTAACAATGCCGTTTAAAGTAATAAGCCCGCCACCCCTCTTGGGGTAACGGGCGATGAAGGAAAGCTAACTAAACTGCTTCCTCGTCGTCGCACAGGTCAAGCTCTGCCAATTCAAAATTGAACTCCGCCTCAGCGGGTTCATCGTCTCCACCACTCATCAGTTCGGCGGCCAATGCCTGGGCTAGCGGCCACAGCAACTGTTCCTCTTTCGTGGTGCGGTATGTTCCGAGGCCCCAACCGCGACGGTAGTTTGACGCTTTCTTTTTCTCAGTCTCAATATTCAAGATTACCGAGATGATGTGGTTGCGCCGATCGTCGAGAGAGCCACCGCCAAAGAAGTGGTGCTGTCGTGCTTCACAGCTTTGCACCTCCGGCACGATGAGGCCGTCGATGAACTTCACTGGGCCGATAGGGTAAGTAACCCACTCCCGGAGAGCGTCTTCGGCGTGGGGCTTCGGGCATCTGCAATCGCCGTGTCCGAGCGCCTTGACCAGGAGCTGGCAGGTGCCGGGTTTGATGACTCCCCGGTTGGCAGCGACCGTGTTGAGCTGGTCAAGGATAATGCGCGCGTTGCAGTGGAACTGCGACAGGTGTTGCTGGTAACTTCTCATTGGTTTTGTCCTTACTTGAGTGGGTTGGGCTCAGGTTGGGGGCTTGAGGATGCGGGTCACCGGATGGCACCTCCTTTCAACTGGACTAGTTACAACCGCCAACCCGTGCGGATAATTCTGGGATACTCCTGCTTTGCAGTGTGATCTTAGTCACATACAGCCGTACCGCGCCGCCAACTAGCTCATGGCGGTGCTGCTGGGAATAAGGAGCCCTTCTGATGCTGCTGCGACTGCTGTTTTACGCACCTTGAAAGATAATCGTCCAGTCCACGATGCGTTGGGCAAGCACCGGCCCGACCTTCGGCAAGGCATCCAGTTCCTCCACACCGGCCGTGTTGAGGTTGATTTTCGCTCCCGCAGGGTCCCCGGCGTTCCCTGCATCGGCCGCACTTCCGGTGCCTAGTTCCGGACGTGCGCCACCAGTACCTGCTGCCGGTAACTCCTCGCCGTCCCGCGGGACGTGGATCTTTTGTCCGTCCTCCACCACGACGGCCAGGTTCAGCCGGTTGAGGTCCGCGCCGGGGATTGCACCTCCGGCAGCTGTGATGGCCTGGTGCACCCTGCTTCCCGCCGGCAGCTGCACCACTCCGGGGCTGGTCACGGCTCCGGCAACATGGACCACCACCTCTGCGGCGGGTCCAGATCCCGTGTCTTCACTCTCCGGCGCGGGGTGGCCACCGCTTCCCTCGTTGCTCGTAGCGGTGGCCTCGGCTGAAGGGTCAGCGGCAGGGCTGCCGGGGCTGACGCCGCTGAGCGGGAGGATCTCCGGCCCGCCCGCTGCCGCCTGCCACCAGAACCACGCCGCCGCAGCGACAGCAAGGATGCCGAGAAGAACCGCCAGGCGGGGGCCCAACCGCCAACGGAGCGCCGGCCCAACCGCAGAGGACGCGGGATCTGGGTTCTGTCCGGTTTCACCGGTCAGCACCACGCGGGAAGCGTCCGGATCGGAGCCCCCGGCGCCCTTGTACTCGAAGAGCTGATTCCCGTCGGTGTCCAGCAACAGGCCGGACGGCGCCTCGCCGAGGGCTGCCTGCAGCCTGGTCCTGGCATGGCGCGCCGAATGACCTGCTTCTCCAGCGTCCCGGCGTGACATAGCTTCACGCTAGGGACCACTCGGCGGAGGCGACAGGGCAAATGCTTGTTATGTGGAAAGGCCCGCGCCGAGACGCACGGGCCTATCGGCTGCGCGGCTCCCATCAAGACGAGCTGTTGATCGCTAGACTCGGGCCCAGCAGTCATCGCGTGGGGGCCGATCTGTCCTGACGCTACGGGCACCACCGGATCCGAAGGACCCCATGAGTAAGCCAGGCCCAGCAGTTGAGGCGCTACCGCCGGTTATTGTCTACGCAGCGCTGAACCCGGAAATCCCGCTGAAGGAAACAGCAGTGGTACCGATGTTGAACGCCGGGTTGTCCGCCGCAGAGGCGGCCGGAGTCACAGAACCTGTGCCCGACGAGAACGGCTGGAACTGGGGAACCCTGACTGCCGCAGCGCTGGGACTCATGCTGGTAGCGGCCAATATCCTCTCCGGGATGTTCTCCCCGGGATGGCTCAACACGCTCCCGCCATGGCTCTTCTTCGGGTACATGTTTGGGCTTTTGCCCGCTGTCGCGTTGGCCGGGATGATTACAGCCAGGATCAGAGGCACCCGCCATCAACGCTGGCTTGTATGGGCCCAGCAAGTAGCGTTGGTGAACGGGGACAAGCTCGTCTACATGGGTGAAGCGGACGGCGACGACCTTGTTTACACTTCCCATTTGATCGAACGAATTCAGCGGGCCAGGGCTGCACTGCTCCCTCGGGCTGACGCCGCGGCGGCGTCGGCAGTCATGACAGCGCTGAACTCGCTGGCCGGTTTCATTACCCATCCGGCGCCCGAACCGCTTCCGCCTACTGCCGGGATGCTCGACAGCACAGTGAAGGAACTACGCGAACATCAGGCGGCCACAGCCGCTTCCGCGAAGGCTGCCCATGAGCGGATGGGAACGTCCCTGAAGGCGCTGGAGACCCTGGCTGGCATCAAGTACGGCGGTAGTCGCGATGAGAATGTCCTGCTCTAACGAACGTTTCCGCTTGGCGTAGATCTGATATACCGAGCCTCTTCGACGCTCCCCCTGTTCTGCGGTGGAGCCAGATGCTCTGTCTGAAGAATTAGCCAGTCAGCCTATCTCCAACATCTCGCCCGGTTCCGGGACAGCCGGCCAGAACTGCTCAGCCCTCACATTCGACGCAGTAGGCATGGCCGTCCTTCTCGCGCGCCTTCTGCGAACGGTGTCGGACCAGGAAGCAGGAGTAACAGGTGAACTCATCGTCAGCCTGGGGAATGACCTGTACAACGAGCTCTTCGGCAATGAACTCGCCACCAGGCGTCAGGCCGTCAAGGGTGTCAACTTCGTCGAGCTCCTGGACCACCGACTTCGCATCGGGTGCTTTAGTAGTCTTCAGGGCCTCCAGCGAGCTTTCCTGGGACTCCTTGACGTCGGTGCGCAGTTCGTCGTAATCGGTTGCCACGGAAGTGCATCTCCTTACTCTTTTGATCTGGTGTTACCGGTCCTGCAACGTATAGGACGCAGCAAGAATTCCCCAAAGATGCCGGCACATCACAGGGCCTTTCAGAACACCTGCGACTCCAGGAAGCCGTAAACGAACCAGATCAGGACACCGGAGGTGATAGTAAGGGCGCTGGTGCCCGGAATGCGGCCCCGGCGACGGACGAGACTGACAACGCCGAGGGCGATAGTGGCAAGGGCTGCGGGGAAAGTGACGCTGAAGAGGAAGTAGACCAGGCCAATCCCGGAGTCGACACCATCCCCCGCGGCCCACACAGCCCAAAAGACTCCTGCGGTATTGAGCACCAGGTCAGCAAGGCAAGATGACCTGCATTCGCCTTTCGACCATTGATTCGGCCTCGCGTTGGTTATAGCCCGTTTTTGTCGTCCCCACCTCCGTGACGTTACCTCCAGCTAGGGAATATAGGGCTCAAGACGCTTGAGGGGGAGACTTAAAGCCCCACAATGGTGTAGCGGCGTTCGATCCCAGCCGTGGCCCGCCCCCAGATGCTGCCCGCCACCCGGTCCTGGTGAAGCCTGAAAGCATCGGGGTTGCTGAAATGTTCGTCGACCTGCCACACCAGGGGGTCTCCAGTAGGCGTCACGCTGAAGGAGACACAGCCGGGTTCAGCCCGAGTTAGCGTGACGTGCCGGTCGAGATGCTGAACGACGATGGCAACCTCGTCGTTGTTACGGCACACGAGCTGTCCGCTCAAATAGACATCAGTCACTGGCCAATACTCTCGTAGTTCTCGGGCAGCCCGATCCAGCCTTCCGGTGTTCAGTTTCTCCCTCAGCTTCCCTGCCGGATCGGTGGGTGAGCACCGGGCCATCCCGGTCTTGCGCAGGCGGTTCTTGGGTCAGAACTGCCGCTTGGGGCCGCAGAGCCAAAGCACTACGCTTACTGCTGCTCAGCCCCGGTCAACTTCCCGGATTTGCGAGTGACCGGCGGATACCCACGATCCTGACGACCACCCCCGTCAGGACCAAGCCGATTCCCAGCGCCATCAAAATCCACACCGGCACCCAAGCGGCATCGATGTTCCGGTAGCACTCCGCCGCCAGCCCGGTAGTCCGCATCTGGATGTCGGCCTCTTCAGCAGCACTGCTTTGCGGAAGCAGCGGGCTGCCGCACAGCGGCCCCACTGTCTTCATCCCAATAACAAAACTCAGTATGTGCAGGGCGAACCCGACGGCGATTGTCAGAATCCAGCCCCGCCGCTGACTAAGCTCCTGGTTGATGTCCACGGTCGAATTTCCCAGCGAGTCCCGAACCTCCATGTTCAGAGCCTAATGGAAGTTCCCCACGGGGTGTTTCCACAAGTCATTTCGGGGGGGGCGGTTACCTTGGACGAGTTGGTGTTCGTTGACTATATGGCCGATCACCTGGCTGCTATTCCCGGAGTTCTTGCGGTAACTCTCGGAGGTTCCCGGGCGACCGGCACCACGGCCGCTCCAGCGACTGGGATTTCGCCGTGTACTACGGGAAGCATTTCAACCGAGAAGCGGCTCCTGGAGCGTGCCGCTTGCGCGACATGGACCGGCTCATCACGGGGCTGCAAAGCGAGCCAACCGCGCTGGAGGAAACGATCGATCAGGCAATCCAGAGCTTCAACAAGGCTCTTGCCGAAGCAAGGCCCTAGTCCGGCACGGCCGCCGTGGCCAGCCGCAGGACCGGTACCCGTTATGTGGCCGATCGGCTGTCCGCCGGCTCCTCCCCCACAATGACAGCCAGGACGCCCAGCCCTGCGTGGGCAGCCAGTACCGCCGGGAGGGAGCTGGCCTGGGCCGGGGGGCACTGCGGCAATGCGCGCGCCAACCGTTCAGCCAGGCTTTGAGCCTCTTCAGGGTTGCCGAAGTGGTGGACGGCAAGGCGGACGGCACGGGCGGGACGGGCTCCGGCGTCGGTGGCAACAATCTCTTCCAGGCGGGCGACAGCCTTTGCTGCCGACCGCACCTTTTCCAGCGGTACGATCTTCCCGCCGTCCACCGCCAGGATGGGCTTGATGGCCAGCATGGTGCCCAGTAGGGACGCCGCGGGACCGATGCGGCCCCCGCGGCGGAGCTGCTCCAGGCTGGGAACGTAGAAATACACTTTGGTCTGCGCTGCCTGTTCCGCCGCGGCAGCGGCAACAGTGGCTGCGTCCCCGCCCTCGGCCGCGGCCCGGACGCCTGCCTGGACCGCCATGCCCTGTGCCATCCCGACGGTGCGGGAATCGACCACCTCCACCGGGATGCCGACACGGGCCGCTGCCAGCCTGGCCGCATCCGCCGTCCCCGACAATTCACCGGAGATGTGGACAGACACCACCGCCTCGAAACCCCGTTGCTGGGCCGAGCGGTAGGCCTGCTCGAACTGGCCGGGTGACGGCCGCGAGGTCTTCACGGACGTTCCGCTCGCCAGCGCCAGGGCAATGGTCTCGGAGATGTCGTCTTCGCCTTCACCGTAGATCTCCTCCCCCACCATTACGGGCATGGGTATCACGGTCAGCCGTCCGTCACCGCTGAGTCCGGCGGTCCAGTCGGCCGGCAGCGCCGCCGCGGAGTCGGTCACCACGGCGGTACGTACGACGGCGGCAGCCTGGGTTGCAGGGGGTTCCTGCACGCGGCGGCGTGCCAGCAGGCGTGCACGGACCCGGGGCCAGGCGGCGTCACGGTCGGGCAAGGGGGCCTCCTGGGGTCACAGCAGGCCGCCGGAGGATACCGGCGGCCTGGCCCGGCCTAGGCCGGGACGATGTTGACCAGTTTAGGGGCGCGGACAATGACGGTGCGGATGCCGCGGCCGTCGAGGGCGCGCTGGACATTCTCCGAGGCCAGCGCCAGCTCCCGCAGCTCGTTCTCTGTCACGGAGGGGGGAACCTCCAGCCTGTCACGCACTTTGCCCTGCACCTGGACGACGGCGGTGACGGTGTCCTGCACGAGCAAGGACTCGTCGTGCGCCGGCCAGCCCGCATTGGCCACCGAGGCAGGGTGCCCCAGCACGTTCCACATGTCCTCGGCCGTGTACGGGGCGAACAGGCTCAGGATCACGGCAACCGCCTCTGCCGCCTCACGGACCGCCGGGTCAGTTCCGCCCGCCCCTGAGTCGATGGCCTTGCGGGTGGCGTTGACCAGCTCCATCAGCTTGGCCACCACCACGTTGAACTTGTTGGCGTCCAGGAGTTCGGCGGCATCGGCAATGGTCCGGTGCGTGACGGAACGCAGGGCGCGGTCGCCGGCGGTGACGTCGACGCCTGGTTCGCTGGCCACGTCCTGGGCGAGGCGCCAGGCCCGGGCCAGGAACTTTGCGGAGCCCGACGGCGAGACGTCCGCCCAGTCGACGTCGTCCTCCGGCGGGGAGGCGAAGATCATGGTCAGGCGCACGGCGTCCACGCCGTACTTGTCCAGCTGCTCACCGAGGTCCACGCCATTGCCCAGCGACTTGCTCATCGCCTTGCCGCCGTTGAGGACCTGGCCCTGGTTGAGCAGTGCGGTGAAGGGCTCGTTGGCTTCGATCAGGCCGAGGTCGTTGATGACCTTGGTGAAGAACCGGGCGTACAGCAGGTGCAGGATGGCGTGCTCCACGCCGCCGACGTACTGGCCCACCGGCATCCAGTCGTTGATCTTCTGCGGATCGAAGGGGCCCTCGGTGTAGTGGGGGGAGACAAAGCGGAGGAAGTACCAGGACGAGTCCACGAAGGTGTCCATGGTGTCCGTGTCGCGCTTGGCCGGGCCGTGGCAGGTGGGGCAGTCGACGTTGACCCAGGCCTCGGCCGCGGCCAGGGGCGAAGTGCCCTTCGGCGAGAGGTCCTCACCGCGCAGGTCGGACGGCAGTGTTACGGGCAACTGCTCGTCCGGGACCGGAACCTCGCCGCAGGACGGGCAGTGGATGATCGGGATGGGAGTACCCCAGAAACGCTGGCGGCTCAGCAGCCAGTCCCGCAGCCGGAAGTTCACGAACTTTTCGCCCGTGCCCTGCTTCTCCAGCGTGGCGATCGCGGCCGGGATGGCCTCGGCCTTGGGCAGGCCGTCGAGGTCGCCGGAATTGATCAGGGTCCCCTCCCCTGCCGTGGCGGTACCGGACACGGCGGGGTCTTCCTCGCCGGTGTCCAGGACGGCCCGCACGGGGAGATCGAACTTCCGGGCGAAGTCCAGGTCGCGCTGGTCGTGGGCTGGCACGGCCATGATGGCACCGGTACCGTAGTCGGCCAGGACGTAGTCCGCTGCCCACACCGGCAGCTTCTCGCCGTTCAGGGGGTTGACGGCGTACCGGCCGGTGAAGACGCCCGTCTTTTCGCGTTCGGTGGACTGGCGTTCAATCTCGGAGAGCGCCTTGACCTGTTCGCGGTAGTCGTCCAGGGCTGCGGCGTGCTCGTCGGTGACGAGTTCGACGGCGAGCGGCGCGTCTGCGGCCACCACAAAGAACGTTGCGCCGTACAGGGTGTCCGGGCGGGTGGTGAAGACTGTGACCTCCTTGGCGGGCCTGCCGCCGTCGGCCTCGATCACAAAGTTGACGTGCGCGCCTTCGGACCGTCCGATCCAGTTCTTCTGCATTGCCAGCACGCGCTCCGGCCAGTGCCCCCGCAGCTGCTCCATGTCATCGAGCAGGCGGTCCGCGTACTCGGTGATCTTGAAGTACCACTGGTTAAGGGACTTCTTGGTGACGGTGGTGCCACAGCGCTCGCAGGCCCCGTTGACAACCTGTTCGTTGGCCAGGACGGTCTGGTCCTTGGGGCACCAGTTGACCGGGGAGTTCTTCCGGTAGGCCAGGCCGCGCTCGTAGAACCGCTTGAACAGCCACTGCGTCCAGCGGTAGTACTCCGGGTCCGAGGTGTGCAGCCGCCGGGACCAGTCGGCCGAGATGGCGTACCGCTTGAACGACGCCGCCTGGGTGTCGATGTTGGCGTAGGTCCACTCGCTGGGGTGGGCATTGCGCTTGATCGCGGCGTTTTCGGCGGGCAGGCCAAAGGAGTCCCAGCCGATCGGGTGGAGGACGTCGTAGCCTTTCTGGCGCAGGTAGCGGGCCACGACGTCGCCCATGGCGAACGCTTCCGCGTGGCCCATGTGCAGGTCACCGGAAGGGTAGGGGAACATGTCCAGCACGTAGCGGCGCTCGCGTGACCCGTCGTCGACGGGCGTGAAGACCTTAAGGTCTTCCCACACCTGCGGCCACTTGGCCTCCATCGCCGCGAAGCTGTAGGTGCCCTCCTCGGGCACGTCCGCTGACACTGTTGCTGCTGTTCCGGTCTCTGTCTCCGGCTGAACGCCCACTGCTGCCCTCTTCTGTTCTGTTACGGCATCTGTGCTGCCATAACGGCCTGATCCCCCTGCTGCCACCGGGAAATGCTCCCGGACACACAAAAGCCCCTCGCCATGGAGGGGCTGCCGCACGCTATCCGTTGTTTCGGATACCGGGCGGCTGGCTAAGCAGAAGGATCGCACGCATGCAACCACTTTAGCGCACCCATACAGCACCAGGTCGCAAACAAGCGGCTGAGGTGGCAGTTAAACGGAAGAGGGGCCGGTGACTCCCCGCCATGGTGTGGTGGGCACCGCGAAGCGGGCGGGCGGGAGTCACCGGCCCCTCTTGGGGCAGCTCTGGTCTACCTCACGTCCTCGTCGACCCAGTCCATGGACTTGGTGACGGCCTTCTTCCACAGGCGCAGCTGGCGGTCCTGCTCCGCCTGGTCCATCTGCGGCTCCCAGCGCTTGTCCTCGGACCAGTTGGCCGAGCATTCCCCCAGGTCCTTCCAGAAGCCGACGGCCAGGCCGGCCGCGTAGGCCGCCCCGAGGGCGGTGGTCTCCACAACCTTTGGCCGGATAACAGGAACGCCCAGGATGTCCGCCTGGAACTGCATCAGCGCATCATTGGCCACCATGCCGCCGTCGACCTTCAGCTCGGTGAGCGGAACGCCCGAGTCCGCGTTCACGGCGTCCAGCACCTCCCGGGTCTGGAAGGCGGTGGCTTCCAGCGCGGCACGGGCGATATGGTTCTTGTTCACGAACCGCGTCAGCCCAACGATCGCGCCGCGTGCATCCGAACGCCAGTACGGTGCGAAGAGCCCGGAGAAGGCGGGCACGATGTACACGCCGCCGTTGTCCTTCACGGACGCGGCGAGGGTTTCCACCTCGGGTGCGCTGCTGATCATTCCCAGGTTGTCCCGAAGCCACTGGATGAGCGAGCCGGTGACGGCGATGGAGCCTTCCAGGGCGTAGTGCGGCGCAGCATCGCCGAGCTTGTAGCCGACAGTCGTCAGCAGCCCGTTCTTGGAATGGACGATCTCCTCGCCGGTGTTGAAGATCAGGAAGCAGCCCGTGCCGTACGTGTTCTTGGCCTCGCCGGCCTCGAAGGCAGCCTGGCCGAACGTGGCCGCCTGCTGGTCGCCGAGGATGCCGGCCACGGGAACTTCCCGCAGGAGCTGGGAGGTGTGCACGGTGCCGTACACCTCCGATGAGGACTTGATCTCCGGCATCATGGTCCGGGGAACACCGAAGATGCCAAGGATCTCGTCGTCCCATTGCAGGGTTTCCAAATCCATGAACAGCGTGCGTGAGGCGTTGGTGACGTCGGTGACGTGGACTCCACCGTTGACGCCGCCGGTCAGGTTCCACAGGACCCAGGAGTCGGTGTTGCCGAACACCAGGTCACCGGCCTCGGCTTTGGCCCTGGCACCCTCCACGTTGTCGAGGATCCACTTGATCTTGGTTCCGGAGAAGTAGGTGGCCAGCGGCAAACCCACTTTTTGCTTGAAGCGGTCCGCCCCGCCGTCCCTGGCCAGCTCGTCCACAATGTCCTGGGTACGGGTGTCCTGCCAGACGATGGCGTTGTAGACGGCCTCACCTGTGGTCTTGTCCCACACCACGGCAGTTTCGCGCTGGTTGGTAATGCCGACGGCGGCAATGTCGTGCCGTGTCAGGTTCGCCTTTGACAGTGCGGAGGCAATGACCTCCCGGGTGTTGTTCCAGATTTCGGCGGCATTGTGCTCCACCCAGCCGGCCTGCGGGAAGATCTGTTCGTGTTCCATCTGGCCCGAGGACACGATGCTCCCGCTGTGGTCGAAGATGATTGCCCGGGTGCTGGTGGTTCCCTGGTCGATGGCGATTACGTACTGGTTCATGATGGACGTCCTTGTCTGTATCGGTGCGTTGGGCAGTGTTTGCTAGTGGGTCAGGCTGCGGCGGTAACGATGATGGGCGCGAGGTTGGCCACGATGCCGGCAAGGGCACCGCCTACCAGCGGGCCTAACACCGGGATCCAGGAGTATCCCCAGTCGCTGGAGCCCTTGCCCTTGATGGGCAGCAGGGCGTGGGCAATGCGCGGACCGAGGTCGCGGGCCGGGTTGATGGCGTAACCGGTGGGGCCGCCGAGGGACACGCCGATGCCGACGACGAGCAGTGCGACGGCGAGCGGGCCCAGGCCTGAGGGGGTTCCGCCGAAAGTGAGGATGACGAATACCAGGACGAATGTGCCGATGATCTCGGTGACCAGGTTCCAGGGGGTGGACCGGATGGCGGGCCCGGTTGAGAAGACGCCGAGTTTGCTGGCAACCTCCGGCTCCGCGTCAAAGTGCTGCTTGTACGCGAGCCAGCACACCACCGCGCCGAGGAAGGCACCCAGCAGTTCGCCGCCGAAGTACGTGAGCGTCGAGGCGAAGTCCACCGGCACGCCCGGCGCGTATTCGGCTTTTCCGTTGACCAGCAGCCCGAGCGTTACGGCCGGATTCAGGTGGGCACCGGATTTCGCGGCAACGAAGACGCCGGCAAAGACAGCGATGCCCCATCCCCATGTGACCATCAGGAACCCACCGCTGTTGCCTTTTGTCCCCCGTAGGGCAACGTTGGCGACGACGCCGCAACCCAGGAGGGTGAGCATCGCCGTTCCGAATACTTCGGAAAGGAAAACTATTCCAAGAGACATCTTTGACTCCTTATTTTCTGATGGAGGTCCTTCGCGGGTTGAAGGACCGTGGGCCGGGGCGGGTTGCCGCCCCGGCCGGCAGCCGGGTGCTAGGCGACCAGGCTGTGGGTTTCTACACGGTGGAACCTTTGCAGCACGTCCTGCGCGTGCTTGATTTCCGCTGCGCGGACCTCGGCGTTCCAGCCAAGGGGAACCGCCAGCACATCTGCCACTTCGTTCAGCAGTTCGCCCGTCACCAGGCCCCTGAATGCCAGGGAGGTCCGGCGGATGAGGACGTCCACCAGGTGCCCCACCTGCTCGTGGGCGGCCATGAACTCAAGTTCACGGACGCTCAGTTCGCGGGTGGAGTGCAGCAGCCTGTCAGGTCCGGCGTCGAGGTGCTCCATGACGGCCTCGGCACGGGTCCCGTACCTGGTCAGGAGTACCGCGGTACGGTCGGCGTCACGGCCGGAAGCCATGTGCGCCTTGATCCACTTCTGCACGCCGGGCTCATCAGCGGGAAAGCCTGCGCCGCCGCCGATGGGGAGCTGTGCGGTGGAGACTTTGCGGCCCATTCCGATCTCGGCCAGCACGTCGTTGGTCATGTGTTCGGCGAGGGCACGGAAGGTGGTCCATTTGCCGCCTACCAGGCTCAGCACTACGGCGCCCTTTCCGTTCCCGTCCTGCCCCGGTTCGCGGCGCTCGATGCGGTAGTCGCGCGAAACGAAGCCGGGCTGGGTGGCATCGTGGCGCGGCAGCGGCCGCACGCCGGAAAAGGTGTAGACGATCTGTTCACGCGTGACGGGGAGGTCCGGGAAGACGTGGCCGATCAGGTCGAAGAAATACTCGATTTCCTCATCTGTGCAGACGGCATCCTCTGCCATGTTCGCGTCCACATCAGTGGTGCCCACCAGGACCCGGTCCCCCATGGGATAGATCAGGACGATCCGTCCGTCCGTGTGCTCGAAGAAGATTTCCCGGCCGCGGCAGGCTTCCAGGAGCGCCGGGTTGTCCAGCACGATATGGGAGCCCTTGGTGCCGCCCATAAAGGTGGAGGCAGTGCCCATTGCTTCGTTGGTAAGGTCCACCCAGGCGCCCGTGGTGTTCACAATGACGTCCGCAGTGAAATCGAATTCCTCGCCCGTCAGTTCATCCCGCAGCCGGACAGTGCTTCCCCTGCCGGTGCCCGGATTGGGCTTGCCGGTCATGGACTGCAGTGAAACATAGTTGCTGGCGCGGGCCGTGAAACCCTGGGCGTTACCTTCGCCCACGGCCGCCCGGCCGGCTTTCTCCCCGTCCTGGAGGACGTCCAGCGTCAAGCGCTCCGGGTTGTGCACGGACGCGTCAAAGTAGGTGGCGGTGTACTTGACGTCCGGGCGGAGTGCGGGCAGTTCCGCGCGGGCCCGCCGGCCGCTGCGGAACTGGTGCCGCGGGACCGTGCCGCCGTCGCGGGAGAACGAATCGTAGAGGCTGAGGCCGAGCTTGATGAGGAAGGCGCCGCGTTCCTTGGGCTTGCCCTGCTGCTTGTGCGTCAGGAAGCGGAGGGGTGCGGAGAGCACGCCGGAGAAGGTGCTGAAGATGGGAATGGTGGTCTGCAGCGGCTTCACGTAGTGCGGAGCGATGCGCAGCAGCCGGTTGCGCTCCACGACTGATTCCTGGACCAGGCGGAATTCGCCGTTTTCGAGGTAGCGGATGCCGCCGTGGATCATGTGGGAGGACGCGCCGCTGGCTCCCTGGCAGTAGTCGCCGCGTTCCACGAGGGCAACGTCCACGCCCTGCAGGGCGAGGTCACGGAAAGTACCTACACCGTTGATGCCGCCGCCTACCACCAGCACCTTTGCATGCGGGCGGCGCCGCAGATGGTGGACTGAACTGCGCTCAGCTCCCGGCTTCTCTGCAGGTGTTGCAGAAGGTCGGCCGGTTAAATCCTTGGGTCCCAAAACGACTCCCTTGGGCTTTGTGTGGCGCGGGCACCCCAGTGGGCGGGCCCGCCGTTCTCCACTATTCTTTGGACTAATGGAAAATGGAGTCAAGCACTATGCACAAACGTGCACGAGGGAGCGGTAATGGACCCGTCAAGGCACTCTGAAGCCCTGCGAGCTGCACAAATGTATTACCTGCAGGACCTGACCATGGATGCGATAGCCCGGGAGCTGCGGACCTCCAGGTCCACCGTTTCCCGGCTCCTGTCCTCCGCACGCGAATCCGGACTGGTGCAGATCCAGATCCGCAACCCCTTGGACACCGGACCGGAGCTTGAAGGCAGGATCCGGCAGCGCTACGGCGTGGATGTGCACGTGGTGCCGGTCCTGGAAACACTGAATGAAGCTGAAACGCTGGACCGGGTGGCCATGCAGGCAGCGCGCACCATCGGGCCCGTGGTGGACTCCAATGCAATCATCGGGGTGGCCTGGGGATCCACCCTGAGCGCCGTCAGCCGCCACCTCACCCGCAAGATCACCCACGACAGCGTGATCGTGCAGTTGAACGGCGCGGGCAACATGCACACCACCGGCATTACGTACGCCAGCGACATCATGCGGCGGTTCGGAAGCGCCTACGGGGCCAGGGTGGAGCAGTTCCCCGTACCGGCCTTTTTTGACCATGCCGCCACAAAAACCGCCATGTGGAATGAGCGCAGCGTTCAACGGATCCTGGAACTCCAGGCGAAGATGAGCATCGCCATCTTCGGTGTGGGTTCCGTGGACGCGGACTACCCCAGCCATGTCTACGCCGGAGGGTACCTGGACGAGACCGACCTCAACATCCTGGCCACATCCGACGTAGTGGGTGACGTTGCCACTGTCTTCTTCCGGGGCGACGGATCCTCCGACGGAATCATCCTCAACGAAAGGTCCACGGGGCCGGCCCTGGCAGAGCTGCGCCAGGTCCGTCGGAGGATCTGCGTGGTGTCCGGTGTCTCCAAGATCAAGGGGCTCCGCGGCGCCCTGGCCGCCGGCCTGGCCACCGACCTGATCCTGGATGAGGCCACCGCGCGGCGCCTGGTGGATTACGAGGGCCTCCCGGCAGCCAATGGGTAGAGTCGTGGCTATGAGAACCTCACCGCGGCTCAGCCTGAACAACGGCGTGCTGATCCACCAACTCGGCTTTGGACTGTACAAGGTCCCGGCCGCGGACGCGGAAGGGCTCGTTGCCACCGCGCTCGCCGCCGGCTACCGCCACTTCGACACCGCCGCCATGTACGGCAACGAAACCGGCGTGGCCCGCGGGCTCAGTTCCCAGCTGGGCGGGGATGCCGGCAGCGGCGGATCGGGTGAACTTTTCCCCTCCCTGTCCAGGGAAGACGTGTTCATCACCACCAAAGTATGGAACGACCATCACGGCTACGACGCCACGCTGCGGGCCTTCGACGACTCCATGGTCAACCTCGGCCTCGATTACGTGGACATGTACCTCATCCACTGGCCCTGCGCCAGGCGCGGGCTTTTTCCCGATACATACCGGGCCCTGGAGACCCTGTACCGGGAAGGGAAGGTCCGGGCCATCGGCGTCAGCAACTTCCAGCCGTCCCATCTTGACCGGCTGCTCCAAACCGCAGAGGTGGTTCCCGCCGTCAACCAGATCGAGCTGCACCCGTGGCTGCAGCAGGCGGAACTGCGCACGCTGCATGGCGGGCTGGGCATCAGGACGGAGGCATGGAGCCCGCTGGGCCGCGGCCAGGTCCTCGCAGATCCCGTGGTCCACGCCTGCGCCTCTGAGCACGGCAAGACCCCTGCCCAGGTGATCCTGCGCTGGCACATGCAACTGGGCAACATCGCCATCCCCAAAGCCAGCACAGAGGCCCGCATCCGGGAAAACCTCAACATCTTCGACTTCGAGCTCTCGGACCGGGACATGACTGCGATCGCAGGGCTCGACCGGGGGCACCGCACCGGCTCGCACCCCGACCACGTCAACTAAGGCCGCACAGATGACCACAGCACACCCCGGGCCCGCCTCGCCCGCCTACTTCAGCCACGGACTTGCGGCCCGCACGTCGTCCTCATCGGTGGAGATCGACGGCGGCAAGGTTGCCTTCTGGACCTACGAACCGCTGCATGCCGGCCCGGAAACGCGGACCATCCTGGTGATCCATGGCTTCCGCGGAGACCATCACGGACTCCTGCGCGTGGCAGACCAGCTTCCCGAAATGCGCATCATCATGCCGGACCTGCCCGGATTCGGCGACTCGGAAGCGTTCACGTCCGGCCCGCATTCGGTGGAGCGGTACGGCTCGTTCATCACAGGATTCATGGCAGCCCTCGGCCTGGGCCCGGAGACGGTCCTGCTGGGCCACTCCTTCGGGTCCATCATTGCCGCGCACTTCGTCGCCGACCACCCGGGAACCGTCAACCCGCTGATCCTCATCAACCCGATCGCGGCACCCGCCCTCGAGGGGACGAAGGGTGTGATGACCCGGCTCGCGGTCCTCTACTACCGGCTTGCCGCGCGCCTTCCCCGGCAGCTGGGACTGGCTTTGCTGCGGAGCCCGCTGATTGTCCGGGTCATGAGTGAAACCATGGCCAAGACAGCCGACAGGGACCTGCGCCGTTTCATCCACGATCAGCACAACGCCTACTTCAGCGCTTTCGCCAGCCGTGACAGCCTCCTTGAGTCCTTTACCGCGTCGGTCAGCAGCCACGTGGCCGAGGTGGCCGGCCGGCTCACCCTTCCGGTGCTGCTGATCGCCGGCGAAAAGGATGAGATCGCACTCCTCCCCGACCAGCGCCGCCTGGCTGCGCTGCTGCCGGACGGCGAACTCAAGGTGATTCCCGGCGTCGGACACCTCATCCATTACGAAACCCCCGAACCGGCAGCCTCGTTCATCCGCAGCTTCCTTAAGGACCACCCCGCGTGAAGATTGTCATCGACGCACGTTTTACCCGGACCGACCACCACGACGGCATCAGCCGCTACGGGGCAAGCCTGATCGCAGCCACCGCGAAAATCGCGGACGTTTCGATGCTGGTCTCGGACGTACGGCAGCTCCCCCTGCTCCCGGATGTTCCCTACACGCTGATCAGCAGCCCGTTGTCGCCGAGGGAACTGTTCGTGGCGCGCACCATTAACAGGCTGGGCGCTGACGTGGTGGTGTGCCCCATGCAGACGATGGGCACCTGGGGCCGCAAGTACGGCCTGGTCCTGACGCTCCACGACCTCATCTATTACGAGCACCCGGCCCCGCCGGGATTCCTGCCGGCACCGGTACGGCTCCTGTGGCGGCTCTACCACAAGGCTTTTTGGCCCCAGCGCCTGCTCCTGAACCGGGCCGACACCGTGGCCACCATCAGCCGCACCACCGAAGCGCTGATTGCGAAGTACCGTCTGACCCGCCGTCCCGTGCGGATCATCAGCAATGCCCCCCAACCGGAGCAGGAGCACGGACCCCGGCCCGCTGGCGCCGGTGCGGACCGCGCGCTCGTCTACATGGGCTCTTTCATGCCGTACAAGAACGTGGAAACCATGGTGGCGGGGATGGCGGGCCTGCCCGGCTACACCCTCCACCTGCTCAGCCGCATCACGCCCCAACGCCGCGCGGAACTGGAACGCCTGGTTCCTCCAGGGGCGCACGTGGTGTTCCACAACGGTGTCACGGACGAGGAATATCACGCGTTCCTGCGCTCGGCTGCGGCGCTGGTCAGCCTGTCCCGGGCTGAAGGCTATGGGCTTCCCCTGGTGGAGGCCATGGCGCTCGGCACCCCTGTTATTGCCAGCGACATCCCCATCTTCCGGGAAGTAGGCGGCGACGCCGCCCTCTACGTTGACCCGGAGTCCCCCGAGCAGTTTGCCGATGCCGTGCACACGCTCCAGGACAACGGGCACTGGGAGGAGTTGTCGCGGCGCTGCGTTGCGCGTGCCCGGGAGTTCAGCTGGGACGAGTCCGCCCGCCAGCTGGTTGATGTGGCACACGAAATCGTGGTCCGGCGCCGGCGCTAACGGACCACCGCTAGAGCACGTCGATGCCGTCCAGCCGGAGCTGGAAGGGTTCGCTGGAGCGTTTTGCAGCAACAGCAGCCCTGGTGACCCGCAGGACTCGGGTGACAGCGGCAGCCTGTCCATAGGGGAAGAAGAACAGGGTGCGCACGTCCTCCGCCGACCGGCGGGGCGACGGCGGACCGCTGAGCACCACGGGTGCGGGACCGGCGGTCCGCAAGGTGATCCCCCCGGAGGCAAGTTCAGCTGCCACGGCAGCGGTGTAATGTTCGACGGCGGCGCGCGGCCCGGTAACGGAGGCGATGCGGACCGCGGGGGGAAGCTGCAGTTCCATCCGCAGGGAGAGTTCCCGCTCCGCATAACCGGCAGGGTCCCAGCGGAGCAGGGCACCCACGGCAGCTGTGTCCGCGGCGGTGACCACCACCAGCCCGCCGTCTGCTGCCGGACGCACCAGCGCGGCGGCATTGAACCACCGCCGCACAGTATCCTCGCCGGCGCGCAGTGTCTCCCGGCGCAGGAGGGAATCACCGTCCAGGAGCAGTGCTGCCGCGTATCCCCCGTCCGCCACGGGTTCGGCACCCACCGTGGCCACCACCAGCGCCTTGCCCGGACCCACCGCAGCCTTTACCTGGTCTCCCGAGGAAGTAATGACGGTCTTTCCCGGAAAGGCGCGGCCGAGTTCCTCAGCTGTCCTGATGACTCCGGTGGCACCCTTGCGCAGGCGCTTGCCGCCGCAGTGCACGCAGTGCCAGTCCGGCGCCGGGGTGGAGCACCAGCGGCATTGGGGCATGGCGGACGTGCCGCTGGCTCCTGCCACGGCCAGTGGTCCTTGGCAGCTGCCGCAGCGCGCCGGCTCGCGGCACATCTCACAGGCCAGCGACGGCGCATAACCGGCCCGGGCCACCTGGACCAGGACCGGTCCGCGCTCCAGCCCCTCCTTGGCGGCCCGCCACGCGGCGCCGGGCAGGCGGGCAATCCTGGCCAGCGGATCCCGCTCCTGTTCAAAGCTGTCAGCAGTATTGACGATGCGCGGCACCGTCCTCCGAACGTCAGGGCGCCCGGCTTCGACAGCACGTGCCCAACCCGCCCCTACCAGCCGCTGGGCTTCAGTGCTTCGGGAGTGGCCTGCAAGGAGGCAGGCGGCATCTTCCTGTTCGGCCCGCAGGAGCAGCACCTCGCGTGCATGCGCATAGGGGGCGCGTTGCTCGATGTGGAGGTCGTCGCCGTCGTCCCAGCAGGCCACCAGGCCCAGGTCCCGGACAGGGGCAAAGGCTGCGGACCTGGTACCGATGGCAACCCGGGCAGTCCCCGCCAGGAGCCGAAGGAAATTCCGGTAGCGCGGGGTGGGACCGTCGTCGGCCGTCAGCCGGGCAACTGCGTCTTCGGGCACCAGGCCGCGGAGCGCTTCTTCAAGGCGGTCAAGGTCGCGGTAATCGGGCACTACCACCACCGCGCCGCGCCCTGCGGCGTACGCTGCGGCTACGGCTTCCGCCAGCAGCTGGGGCCATCCTCCTGGACCAAAACCCTGCAGCGGGTTCAGCACGGCCCTGGGCGAACCGCCACCGGCAAGGTGGTGCAGGAAGGCCTGTCCGCTATGGTAGGCCGCCCAGGCACCCGGCAGGGCGTCCTGCGCGGGACCCGCCTGCAGGGATGTGGCCCCGCCTGGTTCTGCCTGGTTCGGAACTTCCTGTGCCTCCGGCTCCACCGCCAACTCCTTTTCCAGCCTGGCCACCCTGGGCGGGACGGCGACCCGGAGGACGTCGCTGAGGGTACCGGCGTAGCGTGCGGCGACGGAGGAAACCAGCTCCCGGACGGCGGGCGTCAGCACGGACACCGGGGACACAACCTTCGCCAACGGAACCAGTGTGTGTCCGGCGTCGGATTCCGCCACGCGTTCCATCAGGAACCCGTTGAGATCCTGGCCGTTGAACTTGACCTTGACCCTGACGCCCGGCCTGGCGGCATGGTCGAGGGTGTCCGGAACCCCGTAATCGAAGAGCCGGTCCAGGTGTGGCAAGGAGGATTCCACCAGGACCTTGGCCACGGGCAGATGCCTGGCCAGCTGCGGCCCGGCGGGCCGTGCGGTGGACGGAAAGCCCTGCAGCAGTGACGGCTGCACGGCGCCGGGGAGGTCCAGGGACGCCTGGACAGGGCTGTCAGCAGCGATGGCAGTAACCTCCCTTCGGCTCCCGGATGGACAAGCCCAGCCAAGCACGGGGCACTGACATGTTGCCGGAGGCAAATAAAGCCAAAAATACAGGCAAAGATGGCAGGCAAAGACTAAAGGCCGGGAGCAGGCCTGCACCCAGGGGCCTAAGCGTTGAAGAATGCCTTCAGGTCATCCACGCGGTCCAGCCGCTCCCAGGTGAAGTCCGGCTCGTCGCGGCCGAAGTGGCCGTGGGCGGCGGTCTTGGCGTAGATGGGCCGTTTCAGGTCCAGTGCGTCGATGATGGCGCGGGGACGAAGGTCGAAAATCTCCGCGATGGCGGCGCTGATGCGGGCCGGGTCCACCGTTTCCGTGCCGAACGTTTCCACGTAGGTGCCCACGGGACGGGCCTGGCCGATGGCGTAGGCAATCTGGATTTCTGCACGCTTGGCCAGCCCCGCGGCAACCACGTTCTTGGCAACCCAGCGCATTGCGTACGCGGCAGAGCGGTCAACCTTGGAGGGGTCCTTGCCCGAGAAGGCACCGCCGCCGTGCCGGGCCATGCCGCCGTAGGTGTCAACGATAATCTTGCGCCCGGTCAGGCCGGCATCACCAACGGGGCCGCCGATCACGAACTCGCCGGCAGGGTTCAGGATGTTGCGGACGCGGGAGAGGTCGAGGTTGGCCCCTGCCAGCACCGGCTTGATGACCACGGAGGCGAGGTCCGCGCGGAGCTGGTCCAGGCTTGCGCCTTCGGCGTGCTGGCTGCTGATGACCACGGTTTCCACGGAGACCGGGACGTCCTTGTCGTAGCCGACCGTCACCTGGGTCTTGCCGTCCGGGCGAAGGTAGGCCAGCTCGCCCGATTTGCGGACTTCGGTGAGCCGCTCGGACAGCCGGTGCGCAAGCCAGATGGGCAGCGGCATGTAGGAAGGCGTTTCGTCGCTGGCGTAGCCGAACATCAGGCCCTGGTCGCCGGCGCCCTGGAGGTCGTAGTCGTCCTCCTGCCGTCCTTCGCGGGCTTCCAGCGAGTTGAACACGCCGCCGGCAATGTCGTTGGACTGCTGGCCGATGGACACGGACACTCCACAGCGGGCGCCGTCGAAACCGTTGGCCGAGGAATCGTAGCCGATGCCCAGGATGGTTTCGCGAACAATCTGCGGGATCTCCACGTAGGCATCAGTGGTGACCTCGCCTGCAACGTGGACCAGGCCTGTGGTGGCCATGGTTTCCACCGCTACCCGCGATTCCGGGTCCGCAGCCAGCAGCGCGTCCAGGATGGCGTCACTGATCTGGTCGCAGATCTTGTCCGGATGGCCCTCGGTAACCGACTCGGAAGTGAAGAGCCGGAGCGCGTTGGGCGTGGCCCCGGACGTGTGGGGAAGGTGCAGCGGTAAAGTCACTCAACTACCTTACTGGTTGGAATACGGACACCCGCCAGGAGACCTCGGGAGATGTCTCCGTGCTAAGCAAACGTGGCCTGAAACACTCAGGCGCGGGGCGAAACGGAGTTCAGTTCATCGGAGATCCGGCTGATGATGGCTGCCGAAACTTCCGTCTTGGTTCCGGACGCCTCCTGTGGTTCGGAGCCCGAGCGGGCCAGGATGACAACGGAATTGGTGTCCTGCCCGAAGACCTTGTCCGTTCCCACGTGGTTGACCACCAGGAGGTCGCAGCCCTTGCGCTGCAGCTTCGCCCGGGCATGCGCCAGGACATCACCGTCGCCGTCTCCGGTCTCAGCCGCAAAACCGACAATCAGCTGCTGCCGCCCGCGCGGGGCGGCACTGTTCCGGAGTTCCACAAGTTCGTGCAGGATGTCCGGGTTGCGGACCAGCGTGATGACGGGATCGTCCCGGTCGTCGCGCTTCTTGATCTTGGTGTCGGAGACGGCCGCGGGGCGGAAGTCGGCCACCGCCGCGGACATGATGACGACGTCGGAGTCAGCTGCCGCCGCAAGGGCGGCTTCCCGCAGCTGCAGGGCCGTCTCCAGGGGCACCACCTCGACGCCGGCCGGCGGGGGAACGTCCATGTGGGCTGCCAGCAAGCGGACGGTTGCGCCGGCGTTGCGGGCTGCGACGGCGAGGGCGACTCCCTGCTTCCCGGAGGACCTGTTGCCAAGGAAGCGCACCGGATCCAGGGGTTCGCGGGTTCCGCCGGCGCTGATGGTGACGGTGCGTCCGGCCAGCGGCAGCTGGAAATCGGACTGCCCCTGCACCAGGGCCATGGCGGCATCAAAAATGGCTTCCGGTTCGGGGAGCCTGCCCGGCCCGGAATCGGCGCCCGTAAGCCTGCCGCTGGCGGGTTCCAGGACGGCCGCACCGCGGCTGCGCAACGTTTCGACGTTGGCCCGGGTTGCCGCGTGCTGCCACATCTCAGTGTGCATGGCGGGAGCGAACAGGACAGGGCCGCGGGCCATCAGCAGGGTGTTGGTCAGCAGGTCCCCGGCCTGTCCGGTGGCTGCCTTGGCCAGGAGGTCAGCGGTGGCCGGGGCGATGACAATCAGGTCAGCCTCATGGCCCAGACGGACGTGGTTGACCTGGTGGACGTCGTCGAAGACGCTGTTGCTGACCGGGTTTCCGGACAGCGCCTCCCACGTGGCAGTGCCAACGAACCGGGTGGACGCCTCGGTGGGGATCACCGTGACGTTGTGGCCGGCTTCAGTAAAAAGCCGGAGGAGCGATGCCACCTTGTAGGCGGCAATCCCTCCCCCGACTCCGAGGACTATGCGCACGTGACCTCCGTCAACAGCAAGTCAGTTCGGCGGCAGTTTTACTCTGCAGCTTCGATCGGCGTGGAAACCAGCTTGCCCTCGTTGATCTCGCGCAGGGCGATGGACAGCGACTTCTCGTTCAGCTTGGTGTCAACCAGCGGGCCGACGTATTCGAAAAGGCCCTCATGCAGCTGGGCGTAGTAAGCGTTGATCTGACGAGCACGCTTGGCACCGAAAATCACCAGGCCGTACTTGGAATCGGCTGCCTTGAGCAGCGAGTCGATCGGCGGGTTGATGATGCCTTCAAGGTTCGTGGACACGAATTCTCCAAAGTTCTAGCGGGCTGACGGTTCCGGCGCTCCATGCGGGTGCGGGGTCAGCCCCATGAGTGAAACAAGCTCGTCCGCTGCCCGGCGAACGTCGTCATTGATGACGGTGTAGTCGAACTCCGGTTCAGCAGCAAGTTCCAGTTTAGCGGTTTCCAGCCGACGCTGCTGTTCCTCCGGGGTTTCCGTGCCGCGGCCCACCAGGCGGCGGACCATTTCGTCCCAGCTGGGCGGAGCCAGGAAGACAAACTGTGCATCTGGAACGGCGGCCTTCACCTGCCGGGCACCCTGAAGGTCGATTTCCAGGAGCACGGACCGGCCCTCGGCGATGGCCTGGTTGACGGTGCTTTTCAGGGTCCCGTACGTGTTCTGCCCGTGGACCACGGCCCATTCCAGGAGCTCCCCGTCAGCTACGAGCTGCTCGAACTCTTCCTTGGACTTGAAGAAGTAGTGGACGCCGTCCTGCTCGCCGGGACGGGGCGCGCGGGTGGTGGCGGACACGGACAGCCACACCTCGGGATAGTTGTCGCGGATGTAAGTGGACACGGTGCCTTTGCCAACAGCCGTCGGACCAGCGAGGACTGTCAGTCCAGGTTTCTTGCTCACGTATTCCTTTGCCGGGGTTTGGGATAGGCGGGCTTCCGGCCCGCCCTAACTCTCGTCTATAAAATCTACCAGCGCGCGGCGCTGGTGGATGCCCAGGCCGCGGACCCTGCGGGACGCCGCGATCCCCAGCTGCTGCATGATGGCCGCAGCCCGCACCTTGCCGATGCCGGGAAGGGCCTCAAGGAGTTCGGAGACCCTCATGCGGGCCAGGGCATCGTCCTGCAGCGCGGAGCTGATGATGTCCGCGGCAGACCTCTCGCCGTTCTTGAGGCTTTCCTTGGCCGCCGCACGGGTGGCCCTGGCTGCTGCTGCCTTGTTCAGGGCCTCAGCCCGTTCCGATGCGGATAACGGCCGCAGGACCATGGTGCACACCCCCGGATTCGGTGGACGGGTCCACGGGCGACCGCCCTTGGACCTGTCCTGAAACTACCCTTTGGTGCTGCCCGAATCAATGCATCCGGTGAAACGGACACTATTCGCCGCGGAGTCCGTCCAGCGTCCGTTGCGCCGCGTCCCGCAGGCCGCGCTGCTCCGGCCCGGCGGACAGGATGTCCCTGCTCGAGGTGCCGAGGACCTGCGGGTAGGCGGCGCCGAAAGTGGCGCGGAGGCCGGCAGGCGTGGCCCCCTGCGCTCCAAGGCCCGGAGCCAGGAGCGGTCCGCGCACGGCGGCCAGGTCAAGGTCCAGTTCGGACAGGGCCGACCCCACGGTTGCACCCACCACCAGGCCCACGGAGCCGAGGGGCCCCTGGTAGCGGCGGTTTTCCGCCGCGGCCGACTGCGTGATCCTGCGGGCCACGGAGTCCGCTCCCCCGACGTGCTGGACGGAGGCGCCCTCTGGGTTGGACGTGAGCGCAAGGACGAAAACGCCGCGGCCGGTCTCGGCCGCCAGGTCCAGCGCGGGGCGCAGCGACTCGAAGCCAAGGTAAGGGCTAAGCGTCACCGAGTCCGCCGCGAGGGGGGAATCGTCCCCGAGCCAGGCGTCGGCGTAGGCCGCCATGGTGGAGCCGATGTCACCGCGCTTGGCATCGGCGATGGTGAGTACGTTCTCATCGCGGGCTTCGGCAAGAAGCTCCTCAAGGACAGCCATTCCGGCGGAGCCATGGCGTTCGTACAGCGCCACCTGGGGCTTGATGGCGGCAGCGAGCGAACCCACGGCCTCCAGAACTGTCAGCGAGAAGCGCCTCAGCCCGCCGGCGTCGTCGTCAAGCCCCCACCCCTTCAACAAGGCAGGGTGTGGGTCGATACCCACGCACAGGGGGCCGCGGGCGGCCATGGCGGCACCCAGCCGGGAGCCGAAAGACTCCCGGCCGGGTGCGTCAGCGGACGGCACTGCCTGCTCAGGCACGCTGCAGTGCCGCCTTCTGGGACGCTGCTTTTTGAGACTCTGCCAAGGATGCGGCGTGCTCCTGCAGGCTGGTGACGGACCATTCGTAGGTCCGCATCGCCTCGATGGCCTGCACGGCGGCGTTGAACTCCGCCACCGTGGTGATGCAGGGAATGCCGATGGAGGTGGCCGCTGCGCGCAGTTCGTAGCCGTCGCTGCGGGCCTCCCCGCCGGACGGGGTGTTGAAGACCATGTCGATCTCGCCGGCGATGACGAGGTCTGCGATGGTGCCTTCGCCCTCGGCGCTGCTGCCCTCTGCCACCTTGCGGACAGGGGTGGCCTGGATGCCGTTGCGGCGCAGGACGTCCGCGGTGCCACCGGTGGATACGATTTCGAAGCCCAGGTCGGAGAGCCGCTTCACGCCCATGATCACGGAGCGCTTGTCGCGGTTGGCCACGGAGACAAAGATCTTGCCCTCGGTGGGCAGCGCGTTGTTCGCGGCTGCCTGGCTCTTGGCGAATGCGGTGTCGAAGTGCTTGTCGATGCCCATGACCTCGCCGGTGGAGCGCATTTCCGGGCCGAGCAGTGAGTCAACCACCTTGCCCTCCAGGGTGCGGAAGCGGCTGAACGGCAGGACTGCCTCCTTGACGGACACCGGGGCATCCAGCGGAAGCGTGGACCCGTCGCCCACCTCGGGCAGCATCTTGTAGGCGCTGCGGAGCTGTCCGATGGTCACGCCGGTGCCGATCAGGGCAGCCGCTTTGGCCATCTGCACACCGGTCGCCTTGGAGACGAACGGCACGGTGCGGGACGCGCGCGGGTTTGCCTCCAGCACGTACAGGACGTCGGAGGCCAGGGCGAACTGGATGTTGATGAGCCCGCGGACGCCCACGCCCTCGGCGATGGCGCGCGTCGCCGTCCGAACCCGCTCCAGCACGTTGGTGCCCAGGGTGATGGGCGGCAGGACGCACGCGGAGTCGCCGGAGTGGATGCCGGCTTCCTCGATGTGTTCCATGATGCCGCCCAGGTACATGTCGGTGCCGTCGAAGAGGGCGTCGACGTCGATTTCGACGGCGTCCTCCAGGAAGCGGTCGATCAGCACCGGGTGGTCCGGGGTGATTTCCGTGGCGTTGGCGATGTAGCGGGACAGGTTGGGCTCGTCATAGACGATCTCCATGCCGCGGCCGCCCAGCACGTAGGACGGGCGGACCAGGACCGGGTAGCCGATTTCGTCGGCGATCTTCTTGGCATCCTCGAAGGACACGGCGGTGCCGTTCTTCGGGGAGATCAGGCCCGCCTTGTCCAGGACGCGGGAGAACATGCCGCGGTGCTCGGCGAGGTCGATGGCCTCCGGGGACGTTCCGAGGATGGGAACACCGGCATCTGCCAGCTGCTGGGCCAGCTTAAGGGGGGTCTGGCCGCCGAGCTGGACGAACACGCCCATCACGCCGCCGGTGCGTTCCTCCGCGGCGATGACCTCCAACACGTCCTCCAGCGTCAGCGGCTCGAAGTACAAGCGGGTGGAGATGTCGTAGTCGGTGGAGACGGTCTCCGGGTTGCAGTTGACCATCACGGTCTCGTAGCCGGCCTTGCGCAGTGCCATGGAGGCGTGGACGCAGGAGTAGTCGAACTCGATGCCCTGGCCGATCCGGTTGGGGCCGGAGCCGAGGATCAGGATGGACGGCTTGGAGTGCAGCGCAACCTCGTCCTCCTCGTCGTACGCCGAGTAGTGGTACGGCGTGTAGGCGGCGAATTCCGCTGCGCAGGTGTCCACGGTCTTGTAGACCGGGCGGATGCCCAATGCCTGGCGGACGCCGCGGACCACGGCCTCGGAGTTGTGCGTCAGGGCACCGATCTGCTCATCGGAGAAGCCGTGGCGCTTGGCGCGCTTCAGCATGTCAGCCGTCAGCGCACCGGCCTGGCGGATTTCGCGGGAGATCTCGTTGAGCAGCTGGAGCTGGTCCAGGAACCAGGGGTCGATCTTGGTGGCCTCGAAGAGGTCCTCCACGCTGGCGCCCCCGAGGAGGGCGCGCTGCACCTGGTGCAGGCGTTCCGTCGTCGGGCGCTTTGCCTTTTCGATGAGCTCCGGCACTTCCCATTCGGGAACAGAGCTGAAGTCCAGCTGCGAGCCCTTCTGCTCCAAAGAGCGCAGGGCCTTCTGCAGGGCTTCGGTGAAGTTGCGGCCCATGGCCATGGCCTCACCCACCGACTTCATGGTGGTGGTCAGCGTGTTGTCAGCAGCCGGGAACTTCTCGAACGCGAACCGCGGCACCTTGACCACAACATAGTCCAAGGTGGGTTCGAAGGACGCCGGGGTCTTCTGGGTGATGTCGTTGGGGATCTCGTCCAGCGTGTAGCCCAGGGAGAGCTTCGTGGCGATCTTGGCGATGGCAAACCCGGTGGCCTTGGAAGCCAGCGCCGAGGAGCGGGAGACGCGGGGGTTCATTTCGATGACCACCACGCGGCCGGTGGCGGGGTCGATGGCGAACTGGATGTTGCAGCCGCCGGTGTCCACGCCCACTTCACGGATGACGGCGATGGAGATGTCGCGCAGCCGCTGGTATTCGCGGTCCGTCAGGGTGAGGGCGGGCGCCACGGTGATGGAGTCGCCGGTGTGGACGCCTACGGGATCGAAGTTCTCGATGGAGCAGACCACCACGACGTTGTCGTTCTTGTCCCGCATCATCTCGAGCTCGTATTCCTTCCAGCCGAGGATGCTCTCTTCGAGCAGCACCTCGCTGGTGGGGCTGTACTGCAGGCCCTGGCCCACGATGCGGCGGAGATCGTCCTCGTTGTAGGCGAGGCCGGAGCCCAGGCCGCCCATGGTAAAGGAGGGCCGGACCACCATGGGGTAGCTGAGGTCTTCGGCGGCTTTCAGGGCCTCGTCCATGGTGTGGATGATGTGGCTGCGGGCGGACTCGGCGCCGCAGCGTTCCACCACGCCCTTGAACTTTTCGCGGTCCTCACCGAGTTCAATGGCGGCGATGTTGGCGCCGATGAGTTCCACGTTGTACTTCTCGAGCACACCGTTCTTGTCCAGGGCGATGGCGGTGTTCAGCGCGGTCTGTCCGCCCAGGGTGGGCAGGACGGCGTCCGGGCGTTCCTTGGCGATGATCTTCTCCACCACCTCGGGGGTGATGGGTTCGATGTAGGTGGCATCGGCGAACTCGGGGTCGGTCATGATGGTGGCCGGATTCGAGTTGACCAGGATGACCCGCAGGCCTTCCTCCTTGAGGACGCGCAGCGCCTGGGTTCCGGAGTAGTCGAACTCGGCGGCCTGGCCGATGACGATCGGGCCGGAACCAATGACGAGGACGCTCTTGAGATCTGTACGTTTCGGCATTACTTCTTGTCCTCAGTCTTGTTGTCGGAATTTTTCGGCGTTGCCGGGCCTGCGCCTGTGTTGTCCGCCTGCGCGGGGTGCGCGGCGTCCACGGGCTCCTTGGACAGGTTCGCGGTCCTGCCGTCCCGGGTGCCCTCCATCAGCTCGATGAAGCGGTCGAACAGGTAGGCGGCGTCGTGCGGGCCGGCCGCGGCCTCGGGGTGGTACTGCACGGAGAATGCGGGGATGTCCAGGCAGGCGAGCCCTTCCACGACGTCGTCGTTCAGGCTGACGTGGCTGACCTCCACGCGGCCGTACCGTGCTTCGGGAGCCTGCGTGGCGCCGTCGAGCGGTGCGTCCACGGCAAAGCCGTGGTTCTGGGAGGTGATCTCCACCTTGCCGGTGCGGCGGTCCATGACGGGCTGGTTGATGCCGCGGTGGCCGTAGCGGAGCTTGTACGTGCCGAAGCCCAGTGCGCGGCCCAGGATCTGGTTGCCGAAGCAGATGCCGAAGTAGGGCAGCTTCTCGTCCAGGACGGAGCGCAGCAGCTTGACCTGGGCGTCTGCCGTGGCGGGGTCGCCGGGGCCGTTGGACATAAAGAAGCCATCGGGGTTGACGGCCTTCACGTCCTCCAGGGTGGCGGTGGCGGGCAGCACGTGGACGCGGACGCCGCGCTCGGCGAACCGGACGGGAGTCATTGCCTTGATGCCAAGGTCGATCGCCGCGATGGTGAAGCGGGGCTCGCCCTCCCAGCCGTGGTCCTTCGGCTCCACCACGTAGGCCTCGTCAACGCTGACTTCCTCCGCCAGCCGGGAGCCCTCCATGGGGGCGCTGGCCAGGACGGCGTCGACCAGTTCCTTGTCCGTGGCCTGGGCAGCCTCCCCGGAGAAGATGCCGGCGCGCATGGTCTTGTGCTCGCGCAGGTGCCGGGTAATTGCGCGGGTGTCCACGCCCTGGATTCCGACGATTCCCTGCTCCACCAGTTCCTCATCCAGTGAGCGCTCGGAGCGCCAGTTGGAGGGTCGGCGGGCGGCGTCGCGGACAATGTAGCCCGCAACCCAGATGCGGCGGGACTCGGCGTCCTCGCGGTTCACGCCGGTGTTGCCGATGTGCGGCGCCGTCTGGACCACGAGCTGGTGTGCGTAGGAGGGGTCCGTGATGGTTTCCTGGTAGCCGGTCATACCGGTGGCGAAGACTGCTTCCCCGAGGGCAGTTCCGGTGGCGCCGTAGCTGCTTCCCCGGAAAATGCGGCCGTCTTCGAGCACGAGCGCAGCCGGGGCGGTAACTGGGGCGTTTACTGCTGTGTTTGTTGTCACTGTCTTACTTTCCACTGTTGGCGTCAGCCGCCGGGGCTGAAGAAATCAATTCCTGAAGTGCTTCGAAGAGCCGGTCCTTGTCCGCCGCACGGCGGGTGCGGAAGCCGGAGTCCAGTTCGTGGCTGCCGTGTACCCAGGCCAGGACCAGGAGTCCGTCCTTTTCCACGAACTTACCTGCCATGCCGCTGTCCTGCCGGACGCCGGTGAGTGACGCGGCCGGGATGAAGAGGGCGGGAGCCCCCGACCGGTCGAAAAGGACGCCGTGCGGATACACCTCGAGGGTTGAGGTGGTCCTGATGCCCAGGCCGTGCACCGCGATCCGGTCCAGCCAGTCGCCCGCGGTGGTGGTGGCCACGTACTGCCCTTCGGCACTGGCCAGCGGCTCGCCAGGTTTGGCGGGCACCGGAGGCAGCTGGCCGACGTCGGACTGGCGGCGGAGCCTGCTGCGCCAGCCGATGGCGAGGAGGACAAATACGACGGCGATGATCGCCAGCATCGCCAGTCCCGGAAGGATTTTGTCCATCAGGCGACGCCTGCGGTTGAGTCGGCGTAGGGGTATGGCGTGTTGAGTTCACCGTCAAGGACGGTGGGGTGCCCCTTGAAGAACGTGGCCACCACCTTGCCGGGCAGCTCCCTTCCCTTGAACGGCGAATTCCGGCCCATGGTGGCCATGCGGAACGGATCAACAGTCCAGCGGGCAGCCGGATCCACCAGGATGACGTTCGCGGGCTCCCCCGCCTCCAGCGGCCGGCCCTGGTCAGCCAGCCGCCCGATCTTCGCCGCAGCGGTGGAGGTGACGCGGGCGAAGTCCGCCCACGTCATGAGGCCGGTTTCGATCATGGTGTGCTGGACCACCGAGAGGGCGGTTTCCAGCCCCGTCATGCCCATGGCCGCCTGCGCCCACTCGCACTCCTTGTGCTCGCTGGGGTGCGGGGCGTGGTCCGTACCCACGACGTCGATGGTGCCATCCGCCAGACCGGCGCGCAGCGCCTGGACGTCCGCATCGGTGCGCAGCGGCGGGTTGACCTTGAAGACGGGGTCGTAGCTGCGGACCAGGTCGTCGGTCAGCAGCAGGTGGTGCGGGGTAACCTCCGCCGTGACGTTGATCCCCCGTTCCTTGGCCCAGCGGATGATTTCCACGGAACCGGCGGTGGAGACGTGGCAGACATGCAGCCGGGAACCGACGTGCTGCGCCAGCAGGACGTCGCGGGCAATGATGCTTTCCTCGGCAACGGCGGGCCAGCCGGCAAGGCCGAGTACCGCGGACACCTCGCCCTCGTTCATCTGGGCGCCGGCCGTAAGGCGCGGCTCCTGCGCGTGCTGGGCCACCACGCCGTCGAACGCCTTGACGTACTCCAGCGCACGGCGCATCAGCACGGGATCGTGGACGCAGATGCCGTCGTCGGAGAACATGCGGACGCGTGCGCGGGAATCGGCCATGGCGCCCAGTTCGGCCAGCTGCTCGCCCGCCAGGCCCACGGTGACCGCACCGACCGGGCGCACGTCCACCCAGCCCGCTGTCCGGCCGAGGGTGTAGACCTGCTCCACAACGCCCGCAGTGTCTGCCACGGGCGTGCTGTTGGCCATGGCATGCACGGCGGTGTAGCCGCCCAGGGCCGCCGCTCGGGTACCCGTCTCCACGGTTTCGGCGTCCTCGCGGCCGGGCTCGCGGAGGTGCGTGTGCACGTCCACCATGCCGGGCAGGGCAACCAGGCCGGAGGCGTCGATGACGGTGACGTCCTCCGCCCTGTCTTCGGCAGAAAGGCCCGTTCCGGTTTCGGCGATGACGCCGTCGCGGATCAGCAGGTCCGCCGGTTCGCCGCCCAGGATCGACGCGCCGCGGATCAGGTAGGTTCCGGTATTGGCTGCCATCAGTTGCTCTCCTTGGTGGAATGGGTGCCGGCGTACGCCAGGGCGGGGGTGGCGGCTGGTTCACGGGTGTCCCCCGAAAGCAGCAGGTACAGGGCGGCCATCCGCACCGAGACGCCGTTGCGGACCTGGGCCAGCACGGTGGATCGGGGTGAGTCGGCGGCAGCCGCGGAAATCTCCAGGCCACGGTTCATGGGGCCGGGATGCATGATGATGGTGTCCTTCATGCCCAGTGTGTCCAGGGCTTTCAGGCGGTTGTCATCGAACCCCCACCGCCGGGAGTACTCACGGGTGCTGGGGAAGAAGGATGCGTTCATGCGCTCGCCCTGGACGCGCAGCATCATGACGGCGTCTACGCCCTGCTCGAGCGTTTCGTCCATGTTGTAGCTGATTTTGCAGGGCCACTTTTCGACGCCGATGGGAAGCAGCGTGGGCGGCGCCACCAAGGTAACTTCCGCTCCGAGGGTGCGGAGCAGCCAGACGTTGGAGCGGGCAACCCTGGAGTGCAGGACATCACCGGCAATGGCCACGCGCATGCCCTTGAGGTCTGCGCCTTCGGAGCCGGTGCCGGCCAGGCGCGCCCAGTGCCGGCGCATCGTGAACGCATCCAACAGTGCCTGGGTGGGGTGTTCGTGCGTGCCGTCGCCAGCGTTGATCACGGCAGCATCAATCCAGTCCGTGGCTGCGAGGCGGTGCGGTGCGCCGGAGGCCCAGTGACGGATAACGACGGCGTCCGCCCCCATGGCGGACAGCGTCTGGGCGGTGTCCTTGAGGGACTCACCCTTGGACACCGAGGAGCCTCTGGCAGCGAAGTTGATGACATCCGCACTGAGCCGCTTGGCGGCGGCCTCGAAGGAGATCCGGGTGCGGGTGGAGTCCTCGAAGAAGAGATTCACCACGGTGCGGCCGCGGAGCGCCGGGAGCTTCTTGACCTCGCGGTCGCCTACCGCTGCCATCTCCTCGGCGGTGTCCAGGATGCGGATTGCATTGGCCAGGCTGAGGTTTTCGGTGGAGAGCAGGTGCTTCATGAACGGCCCTCGATAACTACCTCGTTGACCGGCGATCCGCCAGGGGCAGTGTCGGTTTCAGCCAGCCGGACCCGGACCTTTTCTGCCGATGATGTTGGCAGGTTCTTGCCCACGTGGTCAGCGCGGATGGGGAGTTCGCGGTGGCCGCGGTCGATCAGCACAGCGAGCCGGACAATACGCGGACGGCCGAGGTCGATGAGGGCGTCAAGGGCGGCGCGGATGGTGCGGCCGGAGTACAGGACGTCGTCAATGAGGACAACCACCTTGTTGTCGATGCCCGTCCGGGGCAGCTTGGTGGGGTACGGCGGCCTTGTCCCCTGGTGGGAGAGGTCATCGCGGAACATTGTGACATCCAGCTGGCCAACGATGGCGGCGGCATCAACAGTGCTGTCCGCGGCGGCAATTTTTTCGGCTAGGCGCAATGCCAGCGGGTAACCGCGGCGCGGGATGCCCAGCAGGACGAGGTCCTGGGATCCCTTGTTGGCTTCAAGGATCTCATGGGCGATACGAGTGAGGGCCCGGTCAATGTCCGCCTGGCTGAGGACAACCCTGGCTGGAACCGGTGCGCTGGTGACAGAAGTCAACGCTCGTCTCCCCTTTCCCCGCCTCACAGGACGGAATTAAAAAAGGATTATGTGCGTTTCAAAATTACCACACGGGTTTCCGGGAGCCCGTGCCGGGAGGACGCGGTACTGATCACACTGCAGCGGCCAGGCGCCGCTGTCCTTGGAGGCGCAGCGGCCCGCACCTAGGCTGTCGTTATGCCGACGAATCCGCGACACCCTGCCTCCGGGCCACCCGACGATCACCGGCTGCGGGGAACTGCGCCGCTCCCAGGGGAAGCCAACCCCAGCTGGATGGGACACGTGGAGCCGGGGAACTACCGCCCGGCGCCGGGACACGTTGGCAGGCCAGTGGACACGGTAGTGCCGCCGCAGGTCCAGGGAGCCGTGATGAAGGCCGGGCGCTCCCGCAGCGGCCTGGTGGGGTTGACGGTCGGCGGGAGCACCCTTGCCTTCCTCAGCCTGTTCCTGGTGGTCCCGTTCCTGCTGTCCAACACCGGGCCGGCCGGGTTCCTGGTGGGATTCCTCGCGTCCCTGGTGCCGCTCTCTGTGGTTCTCCTGGCCGTGCACATCATCGACAAGTGGGAACCTGAACCGAAGCGGCTCCTCTTCTTCGCTTTTACTTGGGGCGCTGCGGTATCCATTGCAGTGACCCTGCTGATCCAGCCGTTCTTTGTCCTGGCGTTCCAGTTTTCAGACGAGGCCGACCTTCAGGCCTACATGGCCACGGTGCAGGCGCCAATCGTGGAGGAGTTCGCAAAGTCCCTGGGGCTGCTGATACTCCTTCTCATGGCAAGGAAGCACTTTGACGGTCCGGTGGATGGTGTGGTTTTTGCGTTCACCATCGCTGGGGGTTTCGCTTTTACGGAGAACATTCTGTACTTCGGCCGGGCCGTTGCGGAGTCCGCGGATCCTGCCAGCGACTTTGCCCAGGTCTTCTTCCTCCGGGGCGTCATGTCGCCCTTTGCGCACGCCATCTTCACAGGCACCACGGGCCTGGTGATGGGGTTCGCGGCCCGGCGCTGGCATGCGGGTGCCTCGGTGGCAGCCTTCTTTGTGGGGCTGCTGCCGGCCATGTTCCTGCACAATCGCTGGAACAGCATGGGGCAGGGCTTCCTGGCGGAGTACCTCATGGTCCAGGTGCCCATCTTTTTCCTCGCCGTAGGCGGCATCATCCTGTTGCGGGTGGCGGAAAAACGCCTGACCCGACAGCGCCTGCTGGAGTATTCAGCAGCTGGCTGGTTCACGCCGGCGGAGGTGGAGCTGATGGCCACCCTTGGCGGCCGGCGCACTGCCCTGAACTGGGCTGGGAGCTATGGCAGGAAACGGCAGATGAAGGAATTCCTGAAGGCCGCCACCCGGCTGGCCAACACGCGCCAGCGGATCCTGAGCGGCCGTGACGTGCAGCTGCACCAGGCTGAGGAGCGGCAGCAGCTGCAGCGCATCCTGGCCCTGCGGGCCGCCATCGCGCACTGAACAGACCGCAGTCCCAACCATTCGGACCTTAACGGGAGAAGGACCGGCCTCCACATCCGTGGCGGCCGGTCCTTCTGGTGTTGCCGTGTGTTGCTGATACTCAGGCGAGCAGCGACGGCTTCAGCTGCTGCAGGCGGCCCAGCAGGCCGTTGATGAACTGCGGTGATTCGTCAGTGGACAGGGTCTTCGCCAGCGCTACAGCTTCGCTGACCGCGACGCCGTCCGGGACGTCGTCGTTGTACAGCAGCTCCCACGTGCCGATGCGCAGGATGATGCGGTCCACGGAGGGCATCCGCTCCAGGCTCCAGCCCTGGGAGTACGTCTCCAGGAACTCGTCGATGGCTGCCTGGTGGGAGACAACGCCCTCCACGATTTCGATGGTGTAGGGATTAACCACCTGGTCAGTCTTTTCGCGCCGCGAGCGGATCACGTCAAAAGCCGAAACCGAGCGCTGCTCGGCTTCGAAGAGAACATCCAGTGCCCTGTTACGGGCTTTACCGCGGGCACTCACTACTCGGTGACCCTGCCCAGGTAGCTGCCATCGCGGGTGTCCACCTTGACCTTGGTGTTGTTCTCGATGAACAGCGGGACCTGGATCTCGTAGCCCGTCTCCAGGGTTGCGGGCTTGGTGCCGGCGGAGGAGCGGTCGCCCTGCAGGCCCGGCTCGGTGTAGGTGATTTCGAGGACAACGCTCGGGGGCAGTTCGATGTACAGCGGATTGCCCTCGTGGATGGCGATGTTCACCATCTGGTTCTCGAGCATGAAGTTGGTGGCGTCGCCCACGGTGGCGCCGGAGACCGTGATCTGGTCGTAGTCGGAGGTGTCCATGAACACGAAGTCCGCACCGTCCTGGTACAGGTACTGGTAGTCGCGGCGGTCCACGGTGGCGGTCTCGATCTTGAGCCCGGCGTTGAACGTCTTGTCCACAACCTTGCCGGACATCACGTTGCGCATCTTGGTGCGGACGAACGCACCGCCCTTGCCAGGCTTGACGTGCTGGAATTCGATGATGTTCCAGAGCTGGCCCTCAAGCTTGAGGACCGTTCCGTTCTTGATGTCGTTAGTGGTTGCCACTGTTTCCTCTGGTTTCTCTGTCTGGTCGCGTGGTCAGACGGTGTATGCCGGGCAGACAGGCCAAACGGACTGCCAGCGCGTGTTTGTCAAAAATCGGGTGGTTAAAAATTCAAGAACTATTCTACCGGTAAATTCCGGGCATCTTTCGGCCCCGCCCTCCAGCCGGACTGCAGGCAGCGTCAGCAGGCGAGCTCCAGCACGTCCCGCGCACGCTGCAGCGCCACTGTGGACGAGTAGATCTGGGCAGCATCTGCGGACTGGGCCACCCGAAGGTCCAGTGCCCGCGCAAAGGATTCAACCGCTGCGGACATCTGCCCGGCACTGTATTGGGTCTTGCCCAGGAACTGCCACACGAGGGCCTCCCGCGGCGTTCCCTGCACCTCGGCAAGGAGCTGGCGGAACAGTTCGACGGCCCGGTCCAGGCGGTTGGAGACGCGGAGGACTTCAGCCTCGAAAGTACGCAGACGGAAGGATTCCGGATCCTTGAAACGGGCTTCGGCAAGCAGCTCAGCGGCCTCGGACGCATGTCCTTCCACCAGGAGCACGAAGATGTGGTCAGCGGGATCCGTAGATACTGCCAGCGCCTCGCGGCAGGCGTCCTGGTTCACGATTTCCGGCAGCAGCGACTCAGGGTTGATCCGGATCCCCGGGAAACCCGCATCCGGCCAGTCTGCTGTTCCGCTCATGTCGCCCTGCATCAGGAGGCAATTTCCTGGTAGGCCGCGAATAACAGCGAGGTGTCCGGGACATCGAGGATCCCCGGCTTGGCCACGCCGTCCAGGACGACGAACCGCAGCAGGTCTCCGCGCGACTTCTTGTCCCGGCGCATCCCGTCCAGCAGCCCCTGCCAGCGGTCCCGCCGATACGTGACCGGAAGCCCCAGGCTCTCGAGGATGCTCCGGTGCCTGTCGGCGTCGGCATCGCTCAGGCGCCCCACACTGCGGGCAAGTTCGGCGGCGAACATCATGCCCACCGAGACGGCCGCACCGTGGCGCCAGGAATACCGCTCAACCAGTTCGATGGCGTGGCCCAAGGTGTGCCCGTAGTTCAGGACTTCCCGCAGCCCTGATTCCTTTAGGTCCTCGGAGACCACTTTGGCTTTGACGGCGATGGCACGTTCGATCAGTTCCCGGAGGACGTCGGACTGGGGATCCGCCACCGCCGTCGGGTCCTTTTCCACGAGGTCGAGGATGGCGGGATCAGCGATGAAACCGCACTTGATGACTTCCGCCATGCCGGAGATCATTTCGTTCCGCGGCAGCGTTTCCAGGGTGTCCAAGTCGGCCAGTACCGCGGCCGGAGGGTGGAAGGCGCCCACGAGGTTCTTGCCCTCGGCGGTGTTGATTCCGGTCTTCCCGCCCACGGACGCGTCCACCATGCCGAGCAGGCTGGTGGGCATGTGGATGACCTTGACGCCGCGCAGCCACGTGGCGGCGACGAAGCCGGCGAGGTCTGTCACCGCGCCTCCCCCGACGGCGACAATGGCGTCGGAGCGGGTGAAGTCGTTCTGCCCAAGGACCTGCCAGCAGAAGGCGGCCACCTGGATGTGCTTGCCTTCTTCAGCGTCCGGGATTTCCGCGGTCAGGGAGGTGAATCCGGCTGCTGCCAGTTCGTCGCGGACGGTGTCACCGGTCAGCCGCAGCGCACGCGGGTGGATCACGAGCACGCGGCGGACGCGTTCCCCCAGCAATCCGGGCAGGTCACCGAGCAGCCCCCGGCCGACGACGACGTCGTAGTTCTCAGCGGCGGAACCGCCGGTGACGCTTATGACTGTTGATTCGGTGCTCACTTTTCAACTTCCTGTTTGGCAGCTGCGTAATCGCGCAGTGCTGCTTCGAGCCGGCCGCCCAGCTCGGAAACCGAGCCGTGGCGCACGTCCAGGGTGATGTCTGCAAGCCGCTCGTAGACCGGCTTGCGGGTGGCGAACATGGCCGTCCAGCGGCCCATTGCGTCCCCGGCCAGCAGCGGGCGCCCGGAGTTGCGGGCAATGCGGCCGGCGACAGTTTGTGCATCGCATTCGAGGTACACAACGGTGCAGCGGCTGACCAGCTGCTGCGTCCCGGAGTCCAGCACCGCACCGCCGCCCAGGGAGATGACGGTGACCGTATCGTCTGCCGCTTCGACGACGGCAGCGACTGTACGTGCTTCGATCTCACGGAACGCGTGCTCGCCGCGGCCGGCAAAGATGTCCGCTATGGATCCGTGCCCTGCAACGATAACAGCGTCCGTATCCACGAAGGGAACTCCGAGCTGGAGTGCCAACTGCTGCCCTATGGCCGATTTCCCGACCGCCATGGGCCCGATCAGGACGATGGGCCGCCCTGCGGGGCCGGTTTTGCTGCGATGGGGCACTTACTGGCCAATCGAGTCCAGGGACGCCGGAATGTTGTCCAGGTAACCCTTGATGTTCCGTGCGGTTTCGGCCACCGAGTCGCCGCCGAACTTCTCGGTGACTGCCTCGGCCAGCACCAGGGCAACCATGGCTTCGGCTACGACTCCGGCAGCGGGAACAGCACACACGTCCGAACGCTGGTGGTGCGCCTTGGCGGGCTCACCCGTGCTGACGTCGATGGTCTTCAAGGCGCGCGGGACGGTGGCAATGGGCTTCATGGCTGCGCGGACACGCAGGACGTCACCGATGCTCATGCCGCCTTCGATGCCGCCGGCGCGGTTGCTGGTACGGACGATCCGGCCGTCGGCGTCCCTGACGATTTCGTCGTGGGCAGCAGAGCCGCGGCGCGACGCGGTCAGGAAGCCGTCACCGACCTCCACGCCCTTGATGGCCTGGATTCCCATCAGGGCCGCGGCAAGGCGGGAATCAAGCCGCCGGTCCCAGTGAACGTAACTGCCCAGTCCCGGCGGAAGCCCGTAGGCAAGGACCTCCACCACGCCGCCAAGGGTTTCGCCTTCCTTGTGCGCCGCGTCGACTTCCGCCACCATGGCGTCCGAGGTTTCCCGGTCGAAGCAGCGCAGCGGGTCGGCATCAAGCGCAATGACGTCGGCCGGAGCGGGCAGCGGGCGTCCTTCCGGAACCGTGACGCTGGCGATGCTGACGGTGTGGCTGACCAGCTCGATGCCGAGGTGCTTCAGGAACTGTGCAGCCACGGTGCCCATGGCCACCCGTGTTGCTGTTTCGCGTGCGCTGGCGCGCTCCAGGACGGGGCGGGCCTCGTCAAAGCCGTACTTCTGCATGCCGGTGAAGTCCGCGTGGCCGGGACGGGGACGGGTCAACGGCGCGTTCCGGGCCTGGTCCGCAAGAATTGCCGGATCCACCGGGTCTGCAGACATGATCTGCTCCCACTTGGGCCATTCGGTGTTGCCCACCTGGATGGCCACGGGTCCGCCCTGCGTCAGGCCGTGGCGGACGCCGCCCAGAATGGTCACGGCGTCCTGCTCGAACTTCATGCGCGCTCCGCGTCCGTAGCCAAGGCGGCGGCGGGCCAACGAGTCTGCGATATGCCCGCTGGTGATTTCCACACCGGCGGGGACGCCTTCAATAATTCCCATCAGAGCCGGACCATGGGATTCACCGGCAGTCAACCAACGCAACATAATTTCCATCCTGCCATGTATGGCGGTCACAACGCCCGTCGGGGAAGGCCGACTGCGTCACACATCACATCTATGACAGCTGCATTAACGTCTTCGTCCCGGCGGGTGAAAAGGCGCACCTGCTCCACCGCCTGGTACAGGAGCATTTCCAGTCCTGGCACCACGGTTCCGCCCCCGGCCTGCCACACGGAGGCCAGCAGGCTGGGCCACGGATCATAGGCAACGTCCAGCAGGACCCCGGGCAGGCTGGTCTTGAGGGAAGCCAGTTCAGAAGCCAGTCCGTCCGCTGCACGCGGCGGGAGGGTGGAGATGACGACGTCGGCCGCTGCAGTGGGACGGGCCGCCTCCGCCAGGGTGCGGATCTCCAAGGAGAAGGCCAGGCTTTCGGCGGCGGCGCGGACATCGGCGGTCCGGGACGTATCGCGGACAAAGACCTTGGCCTGGCTGGCCCCGAGGTCCTTGAGGGCAGCGACGGCCGAGGCCGCAGTTCCCCCTCCCCCAAGGATCACAGCGGCCGGGGCCGCGCCGGCACCCGCGTGCTGCAGTGCATTGACGATGCCGGCAACATCGGTATTGGAGCCAATGGTGCGCCGGGTGCCGCCGTGCTCCTCAAACGAGACGGTGTTGACTACGCCCAGTGTCCTGGCAACACCGCGGACTTCGTCCACCTGCCCGAGCATCGCCGTCTTCAAGGGCATTGTGACCGAGAGGCCGCGCCAGCCCGGCTGATCGCGGATCTGCCCCATCAGGGACGGCAGCAGCTGTTCCGTGACGTCGATTGCCGTGTAGCTGATCCCGATCCCCAGCCGGCTGTAGGCAGCCAGATGCAGCGCCGGGGACTTCGAGTGGCTTATCGGATGGCCCAGGACGGCAGCCCGAAGGCTCACGTGCAGCGTCCGACGTTTGCCGTGCACCAGGCGTTGTACTGCTCCACGTAGCCGTTGTGCTCTTCAAGCGTCCGGGAGAACTTGGTCTCCTTCGTGTCCAGGTTGATGGTCACCCAGTACAGGTAGTCGTTCGTCTTGGGCTTGGCGGCAGCGTCGATCGCGGTCTTTCCCGGGGAGCCGATGGGTCCTGGCGGCAGCCCGGGATTCGCATACGTGTTGTACGGGTTGGACTTGTCCTGGCGCTGTTCATCAGTGAAGTTGTAGCTCTTGGTGCCCAGGCCATAGGTCACGGCGGAGTCCACCTGCAGGAAACCTCCGGTCTGGTCGTTGGGCTTGAGCCGGTTGTAGATGGCACCTGCCACGTCCCCATACTCCGCCTGACCGCCCTCGGCCTGGACAATGCTGGCGACGATCACGGCCTCGTACTGTTTGGCAGGGTCCGTGATGCCCTGCGACACAAGTTCGTCAGTCGTGATCTTGACCAGGGACTGGAGGATGTCCTTTGCGGGAGTGCCAAGGGGGAAGCGGTGCTCCCCCGGCGCCAGGTACCCCTCGAGGTTTTTGGCGTTGGCGGGAAGACCAAACTGGCCCGGCTCGTTGCTGAGGGCCTGCAGGTCCTGGAACGCAATTCCGGACCCCTGCGATATCGCCTGCAGGGACTCCCCAATGCGCAGTCCGGCGCTGAGGGCGAAGTAGATGACCTTGGTTTGGTCCTTGCCCAGGAGGACGTTCACGGCGTCGGAGTTTTTCATCTCCGACTTGAACGTGTAGTCACCCGGGGAAAGGATGCCGCCGGATGCGTTGAAGCTCTGGAGGAACGTGTCGGCGTTGGCCACCACCCCCTCGTTTTCCAGCTTCGAGGCAACCGAACCGGTGCCTTCACCGTTTTCGACGGTGACAACCACTTCGCCCGAACCAGGTCCCGGGAAGTCGCCGGGCTTGTCGCTGCCAAGCAGCGGCTTGAGGAACTGCGCTCCGACGGCGACGGCCGTGACGAAGACGGCAAGGGTCAGGAAGAGCGCCAGGAGCCGCCGGCGCCGGCGCACCTTCTTCGAGGGCTTGGCCACGACGGTTGCGGCTGCCGAGGCGGGAAGGAGTTCGTGGTGGTGTGCAGCGTCGTCGTGCCCATCTTCATAGTGGGTCCCGTCGTCGTGCCCGTCCCCATAGTGCGTCCCGCCGTAGTGCCCATCGTGCTGGTGCACGCCGTCCGCATAGCCGTGCCCGTCGGTGTAGCCGGGTTCTTCGTAGTGGGGTTCGTTGTTATAGCGCACGCCCGCCGCGTGCTGGTGCCCTGCAAGGGCCGGCTCCCAGGAATCGTGCTGGGCAGGTTCGTGGGAGTCATCCTGGATGGACGGCGGGGCGGCAGGAGCAGCCGGAATCCTGGGCTCTTCCACCCGGTCCTGCGGTGCCTGTTCTTCACGCAATGCTTCATCCTGACGCCGGGGGTCTGCTTCTGCGTCCGCGGGGGGTTCCGCGGGCAGTGGTGGAATGTCGTGGCCGGTCTCGTATGCCTGCTCCGGAACGGCATCGTGGCCTCCGGTGTTGAGGGTCTTTTCCCGTGCGCGGAGTTCCTTGCGGGTCAGCGGCCTTCCTGCCCCCGCGTCCAGAGGGCTGGAAGAGTCGTCAATGTTGGCAGGGCTCACTGGTGCCTTCCATTATCTGAAGATCGGTCCGTATCGCCGGGTGCGGCGGGCACCGTTTCCGGCCCGCTGCCTCCCATGTCCACGGAAGGGGGTGGCGCCGTCACGCGTGAGCCGACGTCCGCTCCCCTGGCTTTCTGCATGTCGATGGCGTGCTGAAGGATCCCTGCCGCCGCGACCTGATCAACTACTTTACGGTGGTTCCTGCTGCTCATGCCAGCTTCGTACAGGCTGCGGTGGGCGCTGACACTGCTCAGCCGTTCATCCACCAAGTTCACCGGCACCGCCAGGTCCCGGGCCGCGAGCTCGCCAACCAGCAGGTGGGCGTAATCCGTGGCCATCATGGCAGAGGCCCGTTCCTCACCCTTCATGGTGCGTGGCAGGCCCACAAACACCTGCACGGCGCCAAGTTCCTGGACCAGGTTGGCAATGACCCGGACGTCTGAGTTCTTCCTGGCGTTGCGGTCCAGTGTCTTGTAGGGCGTCGCCAGGATGGAATCGCGGTCGCAGATGGCAACCCCCACCCGGACGGTGCCGACGTCCACCCCCAGTTTAATGCCCTGGGGGTAGTCGCCGGCAGCAGCAGGATCTGTCATCGGAGGATTAGCGCCGCGAAATGGCGTCGACGACGGCTGTGAGGGCCGGGCCAACCTGGCCGGCGTCCGTGCCGCCGCCCTGGGCGACGTCGTCCTTGCCTCCGCCGCCTCCGCCAAGGACCTTTGCGGCAAGGCGCACCAGGGCTCCTGCCTTCACCCCGGCTTCCCGGGCGGCCTCATTGGTGGCCACCAGGATGACGGGGCGGTCGTTGGCGACGCCGGCTACTGCCACAGTTGCCGCTGCGGAGCCGAGGCGGTTCCGGAGGTCCAGGGCCAGGCCGCGCAGATCGTCAGCGCCGCTGACCTGGCCTGCATCGTGGGCGATGACACTGACACCGGAGGCATCCTTGGCACTGCTGACCAGCTGGGCAGCAGCGGCTGCCAGCTGCTCCTTGCGGAGGCGGTCCAGTTCCTTCTCTGTCGCCTTCAGCTTTGCAAGCGTGGCGGCGATCCGGTCGGCCAGCTGTCCTGACGGGACTTTGAGCATGTCCGTCAGTTCGGTCACGAGGGCGCGTTCGGCCGCCAGGTGGCGGAATGCGTCCATGCCCACGAAGGCCTCCACACGCCGGTTACCCGACCCAACGGACTGCTCGCCCAAGAGTGAAAGGCTCCCGATCAAGGAGGTGTTCGACACGTGCGTGCCGCCGCAGAGCTCGCGGGACCACGCGCCGTCGATCTCCACTACGCGGACTTCGCTGCCGTAGTTCTCGCCGAACAGGGCCATGGCGCCGAGGGCCTTGGCTTCGGCCAGGCCCATCACCTTGGTTTCCACCCGGAAGTTGTTCCGGATGGCCAGGTTGGACACTTCCTCAATTTCGGAGCGCGTGGCCGTGCTCAGGCCTTCGCCCCAGGCGAAGTCAAATCGCAGGTAGCCGGCCTTGTTGAAGGAACCGCGCTGGGTGGCCTCGGGGCCAAGAATCTGGTGGAGCGCGGCGTGCACGATGTGCGTGCCGGTGTGGGCCTGTTCAGCGGCGTGCCGGCGTTCACGGTCGACGGCGGCGCGGACCAGGGAGTCAGCCCCGATTTCGCCTTCGCGGACAATCGCCTTGTGGACGCTTAGGCCTTTCAGCGGGCGCTGGACGTCGAGCACCTCAACAACGAACCCGTCGCCGGTGATCAGGCCGGTATCGGCGGCCTGGCCGCCTGCCTCGGCGTAGAAGGGCGTTTCGGAGAGCACCAGTTCGATTTCATCGCCGTTGGATGCCTGCTGGACCGCACGTCCGCCGGTGAGGATGCCGCGGACGCGGGACTCGCCGTCGAGCTCGGTGTACCCGGTGAAGACCGTCTCACCCTGGGCCAGGATGTCCTGGAAGGCACTGAGGTCCGCGTGGCCGCCCTTCTTGCCCTTGGCATCGGCCTGGGCGCGCTGGCGCTGTTCCTGCATGAGGCTGCGGAAGGCAGCCTCATCCACATTGAGCCCGGCTTCCTCGGCCATTTCCAAGGTCAGGTCGATGGGGAAACCGTAGGTGTCGTGCAGCGCGAAGGCATCGGCCCCGGACAGCGGCTTGTTGGCGGCCTTGGATTCCTTGACGGCGTCCTCAAGGCGTGCGGTTCCGGAGGCGATGGTCCGCAGGAAGGCCTTCTCTTCGGCGTACGCAATGCGGCTGATCCGGGCGAAGTCCGTGTCCACCACAGGGTAGACGCCCTTCATGGCGTCGCGTGAGGCGGGAAGGAGTTCGGGCAGGCAGGCCTGTTCAACACCGAGGAGGCGCATGGAACGGACGGCACGGCGGATGAGCCGGCGCAGGACATAGCCGCGGCCCTCGTTGGAGGGGGTCACGCCGTCGGAGATCAGCATCAGGGCTGACCGGATGTGGTCGGCGACCACACGCATCCGGACATCGTCCGTGTGGTGGGGATCCTCATCGGTCTCGGCGGACGTGTATTCCTTGCCGGAAAGTTCGGCAGCCTTGTCGATGACGGGGCGGACCTGGTCCGTCTCGTACATGTTCTCGACACCCTGGAGGATCATGGCCAGGCGCTCCATGCCCAGGCCGGTGTCGATGTTGCGCTTGGGCAGCTCGCCCACGACGTCGAAGTCTTCCTTCGAACGGACATTTTCGATCTGGTACTGCATGAACACAAGGTTCCAGATCTCGATGTAGCGGGTCTCGTCAGCCAGCGGGCCGCCCTCAACACCGTACTGGGGGCCGCGGTCGTAATAGATCTCGGAGCAGGGACCGGCAGGGCCCGGCTGGCCGGTGTGCCAGTAGTTGTCCGACTTTCCCATCTTCTGGATGCGCTCGGCAGGAACTCCGGTGTTCTTGAGCCACAGGTCCTTGGCTTCGTCGTCCTCTTCGTACACCGTCACCCACAGCCGCTCGGGAGCCAGCCCGTAGCCGCCGTCGTCCACGCCCGTGGTCAGCAGCTCCCAGGCGAACTTGATGGCGTCTTCCTTGAAGTAGTCACCGAAGGAAAAGTTGCCGCACATCTGGAAGAACGTTCCGTGGCGGGCAGTCTTGCCGACTTCCTCGATGTCACCGGTACGGATGCACTTCTGCACGCTGACGGCGCGCGAGTAGGGTGCTTCCTCCCTGGCGGTCAGGTAGGGAATGAACGGCACCATGCCGGCAACTGTGAACAGCAGCGAGGGGTCGCTGGAGACCAGCGATGCGGAGGGAACCGCGGTGTGGCCCTTGCTGACAAAAAAGTCCACCCAGCGCTTTGTGATCTCCTGCGACTTCATGAGCTGTGTACTTACCCTTCTTGCTCCGCGCACTGTAAGTCGCGGAGGTTCTTTCGCTTGGCGGTCCCGTTGTGAACGGTGCCCGCCGGTGTGGTTCTAACGTGTGGTGCCGGTGTGGTTCTGACGTATGGTGCCGGTCAGCAGGGTGGTCAGCGGCGGACCAGGTCTGCCGATTCGACGCCGAGGGCAGACCGGAGGTCGGTTTCCCGCTCGCGCATTCCTGCACGGACGGCGTCGGCAAAGTCGTAGACACCGTCGGCAAGGCGGTTCACGGAACGGTTGAGGCCCTCCGGGCCCAACGTCGACTGCATACTGGCCTGCACTTCGGTCACCTTGCGGAAAGCGATCACTCCGATCGCCACGCCGATTCCCATCCAGATAAATCGTTTCATTCTCTTCTCCCGGAATCTAGCGGCTGCGGCGGCCGGCGGCGGGTTTCTTGCGCCCGGCCAGCGCGGTACGGACACCGTAGCTGAAAGCTGCCACCTTGATCAGCGGCGACCCTACGGTGGCGGCCACAAGGGAGGACAGGGCGGAAAGGTTTGCGGACGCGTCCGAAACGTTGGACGAGATGCCGTCCACTTTCTTCAACTGCTGGTTGGTGGTGGAGACGGTGGCGGTGACTTCGTCCATGAGCGGCGTGGCGCCGTCGCTCAGGGACCGTATGGAGGTGCGAACCTCGTCCAGGACGCGGCCCAGCTTAAGGATGGGCACCGCGAGCAGCAGCACCAGGACTGCAAACACCCCGGCAGCGATCAGGCCGGCAATATCGCCACCAGACATAGACGTTCATCTCCTCGAAATTCTGTGGTTCGGTTGCATCCCGGCGGGTGCGCCTGAAGCGCATTCCGCAGATGTCCCCCAAGTACCTTACATACAAAGAAGCCCGCGGCGCTTGCCACGGGCTTCTTTGGATACGCTGCTGGAATTTAGCGTGCGTAGAATTCGACGACCAGCTGCTCCTCGCAGGTCACGGGGACCTCGGAGCGCTTGGGGCGGCGGACCAGGCGTGCCTGCAGGGCTTCCAGCTTGACGTCCAGGTATGCCGGGACGGCAGGCAGGACATCGCGGTGGGCGCCGGCTGCTGCAACCTGGAGCGGAACCATGGTCTCGCTGCGGCTGTGGACGTGGACCAGCTGGCCCTCGCCGACGCGGAACGACGGGCGGTCAACGCGGACGCCGTCAACCATGATGTGGCGGTGCACAACCAGCTGGCGGGCCTGGGCGATGGTGCGGGCGAAGCCGGCACGCAGGACCAGGGCGTCAAGGCGCATTTCGAGCAGCTCGATGAGGTTCTCACCGGTCAGGCCCTTGGTGCGGCGGGCTTCTTCGAAGGCACGGGTCATCTGTGCTTCGCGGATGCCGTACTGGGCGCGCAGGCGCTGCTTTTCGCGCAGACGTACGGCGTAGTCGGAGTCCTGCTTCTTGCGGGCACGGCCATGCTCACCGGGGCCGTACGGGCGGCGCTCCATGTACTTGGCGGCCTTGGGGGTCAGAGCGATGCCGAGGGACCGCGAGAGGCGGGCCTGACGGCGAGCACGAGTGTTGTTAGCCACTTGTGTCCTTCCAATATCTGCGGTGTGTCAGTGTTACTGGCCTCCACGATGGAGAGCATCGGCCAACCGCTGCCTTTTGCTACTGGGCGCAGGGCATAACCTTCTCAACGTGAATTGGGGAGATTGTGCGTCCGTGCCTTGCCAGACAAACATCTACCTTACCACGGCAGTCACTTGCCCCGGACAATCCTGCGGAGCCGCTCCAGCCGCGTGGCAATGTCCCGCTCGGCGCCGTTGGCCGTGGGCTGGTAGTAGTCCTTCCCCACCAGGTCATCCGGCGGGTATTGCTGGGCAGCCACGCCGTGCGGGGCGTCGTGGGCGTATTTGTAGCCGAGGCCGTGCCCCAGCTGCTTGGACCCCGGGTAGTGGGCGTCCCTCAGGTGCGCCGGAATGCCGTTCCCCATCCCTGCGCGGACATCGGCGATGGCTTTGTTGATCCCCATATAGGCGGCGTTGGACTTGGGGGCGGTGGCGAGGTGCACCACGGCCTCGGCCAGGATGATCCGGCCCTCGGGCATGCCGATCAGCTGCACCGCCTGCGCCGCGGCCACGGCCGTGTGCAGGGCTGTGGGATCCGCCATTCCCACGTCTTCGGCTGCTGAGATCACGATCCGCCGGGCGATGAAGCGCGGGTCCTCCCCCGCCTCGAGCATGCGGGCCAGGTAGTGCAGGGCGGCGTCGACGTCGGAGCCGCGGATGGACTTGATGAAGGCGCTGATGACGTCATAGTGCTGGTCGCCGGCACGGTCGTACCGAACGGCGGCAACGTCCAGGGCACGCTCGGTGTGTTTAAGTTCGACGGCGACGGGCCCGTCCCCGGCATCGTCGGCATCCCCGAACGCAACGCCGGCGGCTGCCTCCAATGCCGTCAGGGCACGGCGCGCATCGCCTCCGGAAAGCCGTACAAGGTGGTCGAGTGCTTCCTCACTGAGGCCTACTTTCCCGTTCAGCCCGCGGGGATCGGCGACGGCGCGCTGGATCAGTCCTTCAATGTCAGCGTCCGTCAGCGGACGGAGCGTCAGCAGCAGCGAGCGGGACAGCAGCGGTGACACCACGGAAAACGACGGATTCTCGGTGGTGGCGGCAACCAGCACCACCCAGCGGTTTTCGACCCCCGGCAGCAGGGCGTCCTGCTGGGCCTTGTTGAAGCGGTGGATCTCGTCCAGGAACAGGACGGTGGTGGTCTTGTAGAGGTCGCGGGCCGTCAGGGCCTCGTCCATGACGCGCCGCACGTCCTTGACGCCGGCAGTAATGGCGGAGAGCTCCACGAACTTCCTGCCCCGTCCGCGGGCAATCACGTGGGCGAGGGTCGTTTTGCCGGTTCCCGGGGGGCCCCAGAGGATGAGCGAGGTGGGGCCCGCAGGGCCTGTTGTGTCTGCACCGGCTCCGGCGGCCAACTGGCGCAGGGGCGAACCCTGTCCCAGGAGGTGCTGCTGGCCCACCACCTCGTCAAGGGTGCGGGGACGCATCCGGACGGCGAGCGGGCCACGGGGGGAAGCGTTGGCCCCTGGCCCTGCAGTCCGGCCGAGGGCTACGGAGCCGTCGTCGTCATCATCATTGCCGCGGCCGTGCCCGAAGAGATCTTCCACATAGATAGGCTACTTCCAGTTCACTTCCGGATTTCGCCCGGGAGTCCGGCCAGCCAGTAAAGGAACATCCCATGTCCGCTCGCACCACCGGCGGAACCAGGCCGGCCTCCGTGCGCACCGCTTTCATCCCCGGCAGCCGGTTGGCCGGATGGGCGGAAAGGTTTGGCGCGGCGCACGGCGGATACCAGCTGAAAGATGACGACGACGGCCTCCGCCTGCTGGCCGCGGACGGCGCCGAAGCCCTCCTGCAGCCTCCCTGGCCGGCCGACGGCCGGCCAGGCCGTGGCGCGGATCCCCTCGAGCGGCTTGCCTCCCTGGCGTCGCAGCCGCGGCGGCTGGGCCTGCTGCTGGCCAGGCGCGGAGGCTACGGCGTGGCGGTGGTCAGTGAGGGGCAGGCCCTCGCGTCGAAGGTGGGATCCACGTATGTGCAGTCCCGGACGGCCGCGGGCGGACAGTCGCAGCAGCGGTTCGCCCGGCGGCGGAGCAACCAGGCGGACGCCCTGGTGGAGGCTGTTGCGGAACAGGCCGCACGCATCTTCAGCGGTGAACCTTTTGAATACGTGGTTCCCGGGGGTGACAGGGCCCTGGCGGGCCTGGTCCTTCAACACCCTGTCCTGAAGGGCTTTGCCGCTATGCCCCGGCTTGCCTACCTTGACGTCCCGGATCCCAAGGCTGCAGTGCTGCGGAAAGCCGCCGCGGATTCGTGTGCCGTGCGGATCCAGGTCACCGACGCCTCCTAGTCAGCAGCCGGTCAGCGCCCGGCGGGGCCGCTCCTGGCGGTAGAGATAGCGGCCCGCTTCCTCGAACCCTGCCTGCTGGTAGAGCTCCCGGGCGCCGGCATTGGCGGCAGTGACCAGCAGCCAGAAGCTTTCCACGTTCCGCGCGTTCCCCGCGGACAGGAGCGCCTGGAGCACTGCTGCTGCGTAGCCCCGCCTGCGGTGCGCAGGCGACGTCGCCATGCAATAGATACCTCCCGTGGCGCCAACCAGGGCGAGGCGCCCGACGGCGGCCGGGACGCCGTCGTCGTCCCTGGCGAGGGCATACAGCGCTGGGCACCCCGTCACGATCAAGCGCGCTGTCTCCCGCGCCTGACCACCGCCCCGGCCGTCCACGCTCCACCAAAGGTGCAGCCACTCCTCGTTGGGCTCATCAAGGATCTCCACCCCAGCGACCGCCGGATGCCCGCCCTGGGGCCCGGCAGGCCGGGCCATGATCAGCGTTTCGGACTGCCGGGTGAAGCCCTGGGCGTCCAGGAAGTGGTTCAGCCCCGAGTTGGCGGCCGTGTCCGCAACTTGGAAGATCAAGGGAAGACGCCGCATCCGGTACCACCGCGCAGCCTCCAACAAAGCCTCCTGCGGCTTGAGCGCGGGGTCCCGCGGCCACACCGAGTTGGCCCGCTGCGTGACGCCGTCCGCAGCCCGGAGGACCCACTCCCCCACGTCGAGGCGTTCGGGGGCGGGCCAGGCAGCATCCATGAGCGCCTCGTAGGTGCGGGCGGGTTGGCTCGAACGGTTGAGGGCCACGGGACTCCTGATTTCGGAGAGACGTGAAGGCCCCCCATTTCCAGGAGGGCCTTCACGTCAAACGGATACTGCCTACTTGCCCTCTTCCGGCTTCTTGGCCTCAGGCTTGAAGTCAACACCGGCTTCCTTGCGCTGCTGCGGCGTGATGGGAGCCGGGGCCGCGGTCAGGGGGTCGTAGCCGTTGCCGGTCTTGGGGAAGGCGATGACGTCGCGGATCGAATCCACGCCGGACAGCAGCGCCACGACGCGGTCCCAGCCGAAGGCGATGCCGCCGTGCGGAGGTGCACCGAATTTGAAGCCTTCCAGCAGGAAGCCGAACTTCTCCTGCGCGTCCTGGTGGGAGAGGCCCATTACTTCGAAGACCCGTTCCTGGACGTCGCCCTGGTGGATACGGATGGAGCCGCCGCCGATTTCGTTGCCGTTGCAGACGATGTCGTAGGCGTATGCCAGCGCCGATTCCGGGTCCGTGTCGAAGCTGTCCATGAACTCAGGCTTGGGGGACGTGAACGCGTGGTGCACGGCGGTCCACTGGCCGGCGCCGACAGCCACATCGCCGGAAGCCACAGCTGCTGCTGCGGGCTCAAACATCGGCGCATCCACCACCCAGCAGAAGGCCCAGTCATCCGGGTTGATCAGGCCGGTGCGGTGGCCGATTTCAACACGGGCAGCGCCCAGCAGGGCGCGCGCAGAGGACTTGTCTCCGGCGGCGAAGAAGATGCAGTCGCCCGGCTTGGCCCCCACGGCATCCGCCAGGCCTGCACGTTCCGCCTCAGTGAGGTTCTTGGCCACGGGGCCGGCCAGTTCGCCGTCTTCCTTGAAAAGGACGTAGGCCAATCCCTTGTGCCCGCGCTGCTTGGCGAACTCCTGCCAGCCATCCAGGGTCCGGCGCGGCTGCGAGGCGCCGCCCGGCATCACCACGGCACCGACGTAGGGGGCCTTGAACACACCGAAGTTGGTGTCCTTGAAGAATTCAGTCAGCTGCGTGAGCTCCACGCCGAAACGGAGGTCCGGCTTGTCCGAGCCGAAGCGTGCCATGGCGTCGTGGTACGTGATGCGCTGGATGGGCGTCGGAATCTCGACGTCGATGAGCTTCCACAGTGCCTTGACGATGTTCTCGCCCAGGGCGATGATGTCGTCCTGCTCCACGAAGCTCGCTTCGATGTCCAGCTGCGTGAACTCCGGCTGGCGGTCCGCGCGGAAATCCTCGTCGCGGTAGCAGCGGGCAATCTGGTAGTACTTCTCGAAGCCGCCCACCTGCAGGAGCTGCTTGAACAGCTGGGGTGACTGCGGCAGCGCATACCAGGAGCCCGGCGCCAGGCGTGCCGGCACAACGAAGTCACGGGCGCCCTCAGGCGTTGACCGCGTCAGCGTGGGGGTCTCAACCTCCACGAAGCCGTCCTGGTGCAGCAGTTCACGGGCCACGCGGTTGGCTTCGGAGCGCAGGCGCAGGTTGCGGGCGGGGCCTGGACGGCGGAGGTCCAGGTAGCGGTGCTTCAGGCGTGCTTCCTCGCCCACCTCGACGTGCTCGTCGATCTGGAACGGAAGGGGGTCCGAGGTGTTGAGGATGGTGACCTTTTCGGCCATAACCTCGATCTCGCCGGTGGCCAGGGCGGGGTTCTCATTGCCCTCCGGCCGCTTGGAAACGGTGCCGATGATCTGCAGGACATACTCGTTGCGCAGGCCGTGGAAGACTTCTTCCTCGCGGACCACCACCTGTGCCACACCGGAAGCATCACGCAGGTCCACGAAGGCCACACCACCGTGATCACGGCGGCGGCCAACCCAGCCGGCCAGGGTTACGGTTTGTCCAATGTGCTCGGAACGAAGGGATCCGAGGTCATGTGTGCGCAGCACAGCACGCCTTTCTGCGGGGTTACGGCGGGAAGTCGATCGGGAAGTTAAATAGGATCGTTACGGGAACGATCCCGTTCGAGTTTACCCGCTGCAAAGGGACTGCCACCGCATGAGCGCACACCAGCAACTTCACCGCAGGCTAGGCACGTTTGACGCCACGGCCATCGGACTGGGCTCGATGCTGGGCGCAGGGGTATTTGTTGTCTTCGCGCCGGCGGCCGCACTGGCGGGCCAGCTGCTGGCCCTGTCGGTGGTCATCGCCGGGGCAGTTGCCTACTGCAACGCGGTGGCTTCGGCTGCCCTCGCCGCAAAGTACCCCACCAGCGGCGGGACGTACGTTTATGGCCGCGAACAGTTGGGCGAGTGGCCTGGATTCGTTGCCGGCTGGGGCTTTGTCACCGGTAAGACTGCGTCCTGCGCCGCCATGGCACTGACCTTCGGCAGTTACGCCTGGCCCGGCTACGCAGTGCCGGCGGCCGTGGCGGCCGTGGTTGTCCTCACCGGCGTCAACCTGCTGGGCATAACGCGTACGGCCCTGCTGACGCGGATCCTGCTGTGCATCGTTGTGGCCACCCTCGCCTTCGTGGCTGTGGCCGCAGCCGTGGGTCCCCATCCCGGCCCCGGTGCGGGCGGGCCCGCGGGCGATTCTTCCCTGGGCGGGGTACTGCCGGCTGCTGGGCTGATGTTCTTTGCCTTTGCCGGTTACGCGCGGATCGCCACGCTGGGTGAGGAGGTCAAGGATCCTGCCCGGGCCATCCCGCGCGCAATCCTCGCCGCCCTGGCTGCTGCGTTCGCCATCTACCTGACCCTGTCGCTGCTCCTGCTGAACCACCTTCCCGGCGGCCGGCTCGCCGCCACGCGGACGCCGCTGCTGGACGCGGTGCTGCAGTCACGGTTTGAAAGCGGCGCACCGTTGGTGCAGGTGGGCGCCGCCGCTGCCTGCCTGGGAGCCCTGCTGGCACTGATCACGGGTGTTGGGCGGACCACCCTGGCCATGGCACGGGAACGCGACCTGCCCGCGCCCCTGGCGAAGGTGGGTGGAAAGCACACCGTGCCGTATGTTGCCGAACTGGCGGTGGCCGCCGTCGTCATCCTGCTTCTTCTCACCACGGACGTTATGACGGTGGTGGGCTTCTCCAGCTTTGGCGTGCTGATTTACTACGCCGTGGCCAACGCCTCTGCGTACACCCTGGCGGCACATCCCGGCTACGCACCCAAGTGGCTGAACGCCGTCGGTTTCGCAGCCTGCCTGCTGCTGGCCTTCACCCTGCCGCCGGCGTCGGTCCTGACCATGGTGGCGGTGCTGGCAGCCGGAGTGGCCGGGCGGTGGCTGGTCCTGCGGCTGCGGCATTAGCGCGGCCCCACCGCGCGGAGCGGGACCGCCGCGGGGCACATTGGTCGGCCCACAAGCCGTCTGCGGAAGAATCGACGGCGGGTCTGTGCCATAGTGCCCCACGACGGCGGCGCTGCGCCGAGGGTGCAGTGCAGCTAAACGGCTGCTGCAGCCGGTTCTGCCGCCGTGGACACCTGGACTGCCAGGTCTTCGGCCGGCGGCGTCCAGGTCTCCGGGGCTGCGACTACCTGCTCGCCGGTCCGGATGTCCTTGACCTGGTGCGTGCCGTCGTCGTCCGTGAACCAGACAAACGGGATGCCCCGCCGGTCAGCGAACTTGATCTGCTTGCCGAACTTTTCCGCCTTCGCCGCCACTTCGGTGGGAATGCCGCGGCTGCGCAACTGGGCGGCCACGTCCTGCGCAGCGTCCCAGCTGTCATCGTGCGTCAGGGCCACAAGCACGGCAGTGGGAACCGACCGTGAGGCCTTGGCCAGGTCCTGGCTCAGGATGCGGGACACCAGCCGGGTGACGCCGATGGAAAGTCCGACGCCCGGGAACTTCCGGTTTCCCTTCGACGCCAGCGCGTCATACCGGCCGCCTGAGCAGATTGAGCCCAGCTGTTCGTGGCCAACCAGGACGGTCTCCACCACAGTTCCGGTGTAATAGTCCAGGCCGCGGGCAATGCTGAGGTCAGCCACCACCTTGCCCGGGGCACGCTGGACGGCCGCGTCAATGACCTGTTCAAGCTCGCTGAGGCCCTCGTCAAGCAAATCATTGCTGACCCCCAGCGCCCGGACCTGGGCCACGAAGGAGGTGTCCTCGGTGCGGATTCCGGCCAGTTGCAGGGCTTTCTGTGCCTGGTCGTCCGTGGCGCCCAGTTCGGATTTCAACAGTTCCGCGACTTTCGCGGGGCCGATCTTCTCGAGTTTGTCGATGCTCCGCAGCACGCCGGCAGTGTCATCCAGGCCGATACCGCGGTAGAAGCCCTCGGCGAGCTTCCGGTTGTTGATGCGGAGGCGGAAGTCCGGAATGGGAAGGGCGCTGAGCGCCTCGGCGATCACCAGTGCGATCTCGACGTCGTAGCGGAACGGCAGCTCGCCGTCGCCCACCACGTCGATGTCCGCCTGGGTGAATTCCCGGGCACGGCCTTCCTGCGGGCGTTCGCCGCGCCACACCTTCTGGATCTGGTAGCGCCGGAAAGGGAACGCCAGGTAGCCGGCATTTTCGACGACGTAGCGGGCAAAGGGAACAGTCAGGTCGAAGTGCAGGGCAAGTGCGTGCGGGTCGGCTTTGCCCTTCGCCTCACCTTCGTCCTCCTGGAGGCGGCTGAGCCCGTACACCTCTTTATCGATTTCCCCCTTGCGCAGCAACTGGCCAACCGTTTCCACGGCCCGCGTTTCAATGGAGGAGAACCCGTGCAGCTCGAACACCCGGCGCAGGGTATCCAACACATGGAGCTCCACCAGCCGCTCCTCGGGAAGCCACTCGGGGAATCCGGACAGGGAGGCGGTGCGTGCCATGGTGGAGTTTCTCCTCTTGGTGAACGGCGGCAGGGACGTGCGCGGCAATCGGCCCGAAACGGGATGACGACGGCGGCACTCCAGCCAGTCATGCATAAACTATGTGCGGCAGTCAGTTTATGTCGTCTTCCACCGGCATCTCTAATGCGGCGGACCGGCAGGGCCCGGCGGCCAGACACCTGCGCAGGCGGCCCACAGCCATGCCGTGCAGCAGCCCGACTATGAGGAGGACCCTTGGCGGCCAGTTCACGCAGTGCCCGCGAAACCAGACGGCGCATTCAGCAGATGGAAGCCAAGCGGGCCATGCGCCGGGACCAGGAAAGCCGGCGCAAGCGCGACAACCTCATCGCCGCCGGTGCCGGAGGGGCCGCAGTTGTCCTCGCCGTCGTCCTCCAGCTCACTGCCTTTGCCGGCAATCCCTCACAGGACGAGTACGCTGCAGCAGAGGCTGGACTGAGCAGCCCGTCCGCGTCTGCCGAGCCGTCCGCAAGCCCGTCCGCGCAGGCAACCAACGGGCCCAACATCCCCGCCGCGGACACCGCCGCAGGCCAGACCTTCACCGGCGAGCTCATCCTGAACGCCAGCCCGCTGGGCGTGGAGCTGAACGGGACGGATGCTCCGCAGGCAACCGCGGTGTTCAAATCGCTCAGCGACGAGGGCTATTTCAGCGGCAAGACCTGCCACCGCCTGACCACCGGGGAGACCTTCGGCGTCCTTCAGTGCGGCTCCCCCACCGGCGACGGCCAGGGAGACCCTGACTACACCTGGGGTCCTTTGGAAAACACGCCCGCGGACAATGCCTATCCGGCCGGCACCATCGCAGTGGCCCGTACGGGCAACAACGCATACGGAAACGGCACCCAGTTCTTCATTGTCTACAAAGACACGGTCATCCCGGCGGACACCGCCGGCGGCTACACCGTGGTGGGGAAGGTGACATCGGGGCTGGACGTAGTGACCAACCTGGCTGCCGCCGGAATCACGCCGGGCAGCAGCGACACGGACGGCGCGCCCGTTGAACCAGTCACGATAGACTCATTTTCTCTGAAGTAGGAGCCCGGCCGGCACGGCCGCGGTGCAGTACGTGAGTATTTCCCTCCAAGCGAAAGACTTTTAGCGGTGACAGACAGTCAGAAATCCGACGAAACAGCAACAGACCTGACCGAAGCGGCGGCCCCCGCGGCGGATGGCGCAGGAACTGAGGCATCCGGTACCACGGCGGTGGAAGCTCCTGAAGCCGGGGCAGCCGCAGAACAACCTGCCGCAAGCGAGGAAGAGCCTTCGGCTCCCGTGGAAGAGACTCCCGCTGATGATGCTTCCGCTGCTGCCCCCGCACCGGCAACTGCACCGACACCCTCACCGGCACCTTCCCCCCGGTCAGCAGCTCCGTCCCCGGCCGCGTTCGCTTCCCGCCCCAAGCCTGCAGCAACCGCTCCGGCGGCAACGGCTGTTCCGGCAGCACCTGCCACCTCTCTGGCCGAGGCCTCAAAGTGGGGCCGGGTCGAAGGCGACGGGCATGTGTTCCTCACCATTGACGGCAGCGAGCACGCCGTAGGGCAGTACCCGGGCGTTAGCGACGACGAAGCCCTCGCCTACTTTGCGCGCAAATATGACGACGTCGTGGCCCAGATTGTTCTGCTCGAACAGCGCGTCAGCTCCAGGGCACCCAGCACGGACATGCAGAAAACCGTCACCCATCTGCGTGAGCAGCTCGCGGAACGGAACATGGTGGGCGACCTGCGGGCAGCCGAGGCGCGGCTGGACAAGCTTGCCGAACAGATCGGCGAGCTGGAGAAGGCCGAAAAGGCTGAGCACGACGCCGTCCGTGCGTCCGAACTGGCAGCCCGCGAGGCAATTGTTGCCGAAGCCGAGCAGATCTCCGGCCAGGATCCGGCACAGACGCAGTGGAAGACCTCCAGCGCCCGCATGAACGAACTCTTCGAGAGCTGGAAAGCAGCGCAGAAGAGCGGCGTGCGCCTGGGCCGCAGCAACGAGGACACCCTCTGGAAGAGGTTCCGCGCAGCGCGCACCGTCTTCGACCGCCACCGCCGCGCCTACTTCTCCCAGCTGGACAGCAACAACTCCGCGGCCAAGTCCGCCAAGGAAAAGCTGATCGCCGAGGCCGAAGCACTGTCAACCTCCACCGACTGGGGTTTTGCCGCCGGTGAGTACCGCAGGCTGATGGACCAGTGGAAGGCATCACCGCGCGCCAGCCGCAAGGACGACGACGCACTCTGGGCCCGTTTCCGCGCGGCACAGGATGTGTTCTTCACGAACCGCCAGGCTGCCAACGAAGAGATTGACCAGGAATACGCTGCCAATCTCACCGTCAAGGAGGCCCTCCTTCTGGAGGCCAACGCCATCCTTCCGGTCAAAGACCTTGCCGCGGCCAAGAAGGCACTGCAGTCCGTCCGTGACCGTTGGGAAGAAGCAGGCAAGGTCCCGCGCGGCGATATGGGCCGGATCGAAGCCGGGCTCCGCAAGGTTGAGGATGCCGTCCGCAACGCTGAGGAAGAGCAGTGGCAGCGCTCCAACCCGGAGCGGAAGGCGCGCACCAACAGTGCCCTGTCCCAGCTGGAATCGGCGATCGCAAGCCTTCAGGACGATCTTGCCAAGGCAGAGAAAACCGGCGACCAGCGCAAGATCAAGGCGGCCCAGGAAGCCCTTGAGGCTCGCCAGGCCTGGCTGGACCAGATCCAGCGCTCCGCCAGCGAACTTTCCTAAGCCATCCTCCGGCTCGTCTGCCTGCTTCGCAGGCCGGCGTCCGGTGCAGGCCCGGTCCGGTTATCCACATAACCGGACCGGGCCTGTCCCCGTTAAGGGCCTGCGCGGCAGGATGGACGAATGGCGATTCCTTCGGCTCCCCCGGGCAATGACCATCCCGCCGCAGCAGAGGCAGCAACACAACGTTTCCCGGAGCTCTACGTCCCGGACATGCCCTTCGCCACGCCCGAGCTGCAGGCCCTCGCCGCGGACGGCCTCCTGGACCGGCTGCACCACCGCGGCTATACGCTGCCCGGAGTGGCCGCGTCCCCGCAGCTGCGCGCACGGGCGGCGGCCGGGGCGGTACCGTTGTCGGTCAGGCAAAGGGTGGTTGCCGGCCGCATGACAGCCGCCTGGATCTACGGCTGCGCGGCAGAGCCGGACAGGCTTGCGCTGCTGGTGGACGCCAAACGAAGGGTTTCAAGCCTCAGGAACACCCGGGGCTGCACCCTTCACGAGGTGAAGCTTGGCCCGTTCGACGTGGTCAGCCTCGGCGGCCTGATGGTCTCCAGCCCGCTGCGGACCGCACTGGACATTGCCCTGCACGTGGACGCCGGCAGGGCCATCCCCGCACTGGAGGGTTTACTGGCGCGCCCCCAAAAGGACGTGCGGCTGCGCCTGCTCGTCCTTGCCATAGAGGCGACGCCCCGCGTGCCCCACAAACGGGCCGCCCTGGAAAAACTCGCCGCGCTAGCTCCGGCGCTTGTTGCCGGTGGTCCGGTAAACGTCGAACACGCCGTCGATCCTGCGGACAGCGCTGAGGACGTGGCTCAGGTACTTGGGGTCACCCATTTCGAAGGCAAACTTTGAGATCGCCACCCGGTCCGTGGAGGTGTGCACGCTGGCTGCCAGGATGTTCACATGGTTCTCGGACAGGACGCGGGTGACGTCGGACAGCAGCGACTTGCGGTCCAGCGCTTCCACCTGGATCTCAACCAGGAAAACGCTGGACTGCGTTGGCGCCCACTCCACGTCCACGATGCGGTCGGGCTGGTCCTTGAGGTCCGAGATGTTGGTGCAGTCCGTCCTGTGCACGGAGACTCCCGAGCCCCTGGTCACGAAACCGAGGATGGGGTCCGGGGGGACAGGCGTGCAACAGCGGGCCAGCTTGACCCAGACGTCGCCGACGCCCCGGACCACCACGCCAGAGTCGGAGAAACGGGCTTTGGTGACCTGGGTGGGGATGCTGACTTCGGCAATGTCGTCGTCGGCGCTCTCATTGCCCCCGAGGCTTTCGACCAGCTTTTCCATGACCGACTGGGCTGACGTATGCCCGTCACCCACTCCGGCGTAGAGGCCCGAAATGTCAACGTACTTGAACTCTTCTGCCACCGCCGCGAGGGCCTCGTGGGTCATCAGGCGCTGCAGCGGAAGGTTCTGCTTCCGCATTGCACGGGTCAGCAGTTCCTTTCCGCGGTCAATCGCCTCTTCCCGGCGTTCCTTGCTGAACCACTGGCGGATCTTGTTCCGTGCCCGCGCACTCTTGACGAAGTGCTGCCAGTCCTGGCTGGGCCCGGCACCTTCGGCCTTGGAAGTGAAGATCTCCACCCAGTCGCCGTGGTTGAGTTCGCTGTTGAGCGGAACAAGCTTTCCGTTGACCCGGGCACCGATGGTCCGGTGGCCGACCTCGGTGTGGACTGCATAAGCGAAGTCCACGGGAGTGGAACCGGCGGGCAGCGCCATGACTTCGCCCTTGGGGGTGAAGACGAAAACTTCCCGCGCGTTAATTTCGAAGCGGAGCGAGTCCAGGAACTCACCCGGATCCGAAGTTTCCTGCTGCCAGTCCACCAGGGATCGCAGCCAGCCCATGTCGCCGTCGCGGGGGCTTCCGGGGCCAACCGCGGTCCGGTTGGGCTGGTCCTTGTACTTCCAGTGCGCAGCCACACCGTACTCGGCGCGGCGGTGCATCTCATGGGTGCGGATCTGGATTTCGACCGGCTTGCCGCCGGGCCCGATCACCGTGGTGTGCAGCGACTGGTACATGTTGAACTTGGGCATCGCGATGTAGTCCTTGAACCTGCCGGGCAGCGGGTTCCAGCGCGAGTGCATGGTGCCCAGAGCGGCGTAGCAGTCACGGACGGAGTCCACCAGGACACGGACCCCCATGAGGTCGTTGATGTCGTCGAAGTCCTTATCGCGGACGATCATCTTCTGGTAGATGGAGTAATAATGCTTGGGGCGGCCGGTAATGGTGGCCTTGATCTTGGCGGTACGGAGGTCGTCGGTGATCTGGTCGCGGATGACGCTCAGGCTCTTCTCCCGCTCGGGGGTCCTGTCCCCCACCATCCGGACGATCTCTTCATAAACCTTCGGGTAGAGCGCGGCGAAGGAGAGATCCTCCAGCTCCCACTTGATGGTGTTCATGCCCAGCCTGTGCGCCAGGGGGGCGAATATCTCCAGCGTCTCCCGTGCCTTCCGGGCGGACGATTCAGCGGAAACGAACCGCCAGGTCCTCGCGTTATGCAGCCGGTCCGCCAGTTTGATCATCAGGACACGGATGTCCTTGGCCATGGCCACAACCATTTTGCGGACGGTCTCGGACTGGGCAGCCTCACCGAAGCTGACCTTGTCCAGCTTGGTCACGCCGTCAACGAGCATGGCCACTTCTGGGCCAAAGTCCCGTTTCAGGTCGGCCAGGGTGTACGGCGTGTCCTCCACCGTGTCATGCAGCAAAGCAGCGGCCAGGGTGGTTCCGCTCAGCCCGAGTTCGGCGAGGATGGTGGCCACGGCCACGGGATGCGTGATGTACGGATCGCCGCTCTTGCGCTTCTGCCCGCGGTGGCTTTGTTCCGCGACGTCGAAGGCCCGCTGGATGAGGTCGAAGTCCTCTTTGGGGTTGTTGGCCCGGACGGTCCTCAGCAGGGGCTCAAGGATGGGTGAGTACGTCGCCGTGCTGCGCCCCGTCAGCCGGGCGAGCCTGGAACGTGTGCGCTCCCTGCGGCCGGGAAAGGTGGCGCGGGAGCCGGAGTTGTCGACGGGAACCAGCGGGCCAGGGCGCGCGGACGAGGCCACCCCGGCCTGCGTACCGTTGGCAGCACTCTTGTCCCCTTGTGCCGCTGGCGCTGACGCCGAACGCTCTTCCAATGAAGTACCCCTCACCACCGTTTTAATTACTTCAGTCTATTCCCCGCGGCGGTGAGATTTATAACCGGCGCCTTAAACACGGACGGGCCGGCCGGCGTCAGGCATCTGACGCTGGCCGGCCCGCGGGCGCCCGGATTATGCCGGGGCTGTTTCCACGGCTGAGGAGCCGGACCCGGTGCCGGCACGCCGGTGCTCAACCCGCTTCGCCTGCCTGGCGAGGTCGGGCTCGTTCTGGCGCAGCCAGGCATACAGCGGGGCTGCCACAAAGATAGTAGCCGCCGTGCCGATCAGGATCCCGACAAACAGTGCCAGTGAAAGGTCGCGCAGCGTACCTGCCCCCAGCAGGCCGGCACCGATGAACAGAATCGCTCCCACGGGGAGGATCGCCACCATCATGGTGTTGATCGACCTGACGAGGGTCTGGTTCACGGCGAGGTTGACTTCCTCGGCGAACGTGCGCCGGGTTGACGCGTCCAGGTCGGCAGTGTTCTCCCGGATCTTGTCGAAAACCACCACCGTGTCATAGAGGGAGTAGCTGAGCACGGTCAGGAACCCGATGATGGCGGACGGAGTGACCTCAAAGTCGCTGAGGGCGTAGACGCCTGCGGTGATGAACATCGTCACCGCCATACCCGCGATGGCCGAGAGGGACATCTTCCACGTGCGGAAGTACAGTGCCATCAGCACTGCCGCGAGGAGGACGAACACCACCAGGCCGATCAGGGCCTGCTTGGTGACGTCGGCTCCCCATGTCGGTCCGACGAACGTCGAGGTCACCTCATTGTCGGTGACGCCGTACGCGCTTGTGAGTCCCTCCTTGATGCGGAGCGTCTCATCATCGGTCAGTTTGTCCGTCTGGATCCGCATGGTGGTGCCGGCGACGTTCGCCACGCGCGGCACACTGCCCTGAACCACGTCAGTAACGGCCTTTTCCCCCAGCGCCGCATCGGTGGTCTGCACGTTGGAGACCGTGAATTCGGACCCGCCGCGGAACTCGATGCCGAGGTTGAAGCCGCCCTTGGCCACCGGAATGATGATGGAGAGGATAACCGCCACCGCCGCGATGATGAACCAGAGTTTCTTGGCACCCACAAAGTTGTAGGAGCGCTTTCCGGTGTAGAGCTCGTTGCCGAAGTTGGCGAAGCCTGACATTACTTGTTCTCCTTCGCTGAGGACTTCGAGGAGCCCGTGAGCTGCTCCTGCTTCTCCGCCAGGCGGCGTTCGGCGATGGTCATCCTGCGTTCCGCTTCGGCGGCGGCACCGGCGTTCTTGGTCCGGACCCCGGCAGGCTTGTCTGCCGGGGTACGGACGCGGCCGGCACCGCGGTACAGCGGCACGGCTCCGAGCCGTTTCGGATCAAGGCCGGACAGCCGGTGGCCCTCGCCGAAGAACCGGGTGCGCGCCAGCATCTGCAGCGTCGGGTGCGTGAACATGAACACCACAATGAGGTCGGCGATAGCGGTCAAGCCCAGCGTGAACGCGAATCCGCGGACGTTGCCTACAGCCACGAAGTAGAGGACCAGCGCGGCCAGCAGGTTGACGGCCTTGGACGCCAGCACGGTCCGCTTGGCCCGCTTCCAGCCGTTTTCGACGGCGGAGACCAGGCCGCGCCCTTCACGGAGCTCGTCCCGGATCCGCTCGAAGTAGACGATGAAGGAGTCGGCTGTCTGTCCGATTGCCACGATGAGGCCCGCCACGCCGGCCAGGGACAGCCGGTAGTTCTCGGTCCAGCCCAGGATGGCGATGGCGAGATACGTCAGGATGCCGGCGACCACCAGTGACGCGATGGTCACGAAGCCGAGTGCCCGGTACTGAAACAGGGAGTAGACCACCACAAGCAGGAGGCCGATAATGCCCGCCAGGAGGCCCATGCGGAGCTGCTCACCGCCAAGGGTGGCCGAAATCTGCTGCTCGCTCTGGATCTCGAAGCTGATGGGCAGGGCACCGAAGCGGAGCTGGTCGGACAGGGCCTTGGCGCTTTGCTCGGTGAACCCGCCGGTGATCTGCGGGCGGCCGTCGGTGATGACTGCGAGGGACCGGGGCGCGGAGATGACCTGGTCATCCAGAACAATGGCGAACTGGGCCTTGGGGTCGTTACCCGCGTCGCCGCCGGCGGCAACGTAGAACTGGTTCAGGCGTTCGGTGACCTCTTTGAACCTTGCCGTGCCTTCGTCGTCGAACTGGATGTTGACTGCCCAGTCGTTGGTGACGGCACCCTGTGCACCCTGCTGGAGCTGGAAGGACGAGGTGACGATGTTGCTGCCCTTGACCTCAACGGGACCCAGGATGTACTTGATCGCAGGATTCGTGTCGGAAGCAGGCTCGCAGGTCACCAACGGCTTGGCCGGATCTGACCGCTCCCGCTCGTCCTGGGCCGGGTTGTCGCAGTCCAGGGTTTCAAACTCGCGGTAGATCTCCGGAGTGATCCAGTTGATGTCGCTGCTGTTGGCGGGTTCAGCCGTCGGCTTGGGCAACTGGTCCTCAGGCGCCCGCTGCTCCTCCGGGACGGGTGCGCCGGCGCCGGCGAGCAGCACGGGCCGGAAGTTCATGTCGGCGGAGGCCTGGATCAGGTCGCGCGTCTGGCTGGAGGGGGTGCCGGGAAGGCTGACCACCACATTGCGCCCGGACTGGGTGCTGATCTCTGCTTCGGCGACACCTGAACCGTCAACGCGCTGGCGGATGATCGCCACGGCCTGGTTGAGCTGTTCCTCGTTGATGTCCGAACCGCCCTCGACCTTCGGCGCCAGGATCATCTGGGTGCCGCCTTCGAGGTCGAGCGCCAGCTTGGGCGCCCAGCTTGCCTGCCCGGCAAGGGTGCCGCCGGCCAGGACGGCAGTGAGTGTGGCGAGGAGTACACCGAGCCAGACCAGGACCCTGAGGCCTGGTTTTTTGGGGCCAGTTCGTGCCATTGTCGATCTTTCTCTTATTCACGGAGGAACCGCCGGTGCCTGCTGATGCTTGCACCGGCGGTGGTCCGCAGCGGTAGAGGTGTTGTGGAAGCAGCGGGGACTAGTTGTCCTTCTTGCCCTCGTCATTGAGGCGCTTGAGGGTTTCGTCCGGTGTTTCGAGCGGCGTTGCGGAGCTGCCGGTCTCCTGCGCGGTCAGCGACGACGCATCGTCCGGGACAGCCGGGGCGTCAGCCGCCGGAACCGCTGCGGGCTCCACGATCTTGGTCACGGCCTGGCGGTGGACAGTGGCGAGGTTGCCCGGGGACAGCTCCAGCGTGACCTTGTTTTCCTCGTCGTCGATGTCAACGATGCGGCCGAAAAGGCCGAAGCTGGTCATGACGTCTACGCCCGGGCCGAACTTCGACTGGAGCTCCGCCTGCTGCTGCTGCGTCTTCTTGTTGCGGCGGAACATCATGAAGATGAACACACCGAGCATGACGAACAGGAGAATTGACATTGGATCCAAGGGGAATTCCGTCCTTTATTTGCATAGCTGATTTTCCAGCAACATCGGCTTCGCTCCGGCCGGGGCAGGACGGTCAGGCAGGCATAAGCCTGTCGGGTTCCTTCCCCAGCCACGCATGAGGCCAGTGCCACCCGCGGAACAAAGACCCGAACGTGCCGAGCGTCATACCAGTCTAAAGGGAAAAGCTGAACGGAGCCTGCTATTGGCTTTCGGGGCCAGTCAGCGCGGGCTTAGGCGTCGTCTTCAGCCGACTCGAACAGGTCCAGCTGCTCCTGGGCAAAGACGCCCGACGGAATGGCATAGCCAAGGTGGGTCCAGGCCGGAGCCATGGCAATACGGCCACGCGGGGTGCGGCCCAGGAGGCCCTCCCGGACCAGGAAAGGCTCCGCCACAGTTTCCACGGTTTCGGTCTCTTCACCGACGGCGATGGCCAGCGTGGAGAGTCCCACCGGCCCGCCGCCGAACTTGGTGATCAGGGCTTCGAGGACTGCGCGGTCAAGCCGGTCCAGGCCCTTCTTGTCCACCTCATACATGTCTAGCGCAGCGGACGCCGCCCTGGCATCGATCTGGTCGATTCCGTGAACCAGGGCCCAGTCCCGGACACGCCGCAGCAGCCGGTTGGCAATGCGCGGGGTGCCGCGGGAGCGCCCGGCGATTTCGGAGAATCCGGCCGAGTTGACCTTGAGGTCCAGCAGGCCGGCGGAGCGCCGGAGCACGAGTTCCAGCTCGGGCACGGAGTAGAACTCGAGGTGGCCGGTGAAGCCGAACCGGTCCCGGAGGGGTCCCGGCAGCAGGCCCGCGCGGGTGGTGGCGCCCACCAGGGTGAAGGGCGGCAGTTCGAGCGGAATTGCCGTGGCACCGGCGCCCTTGCCCACCACGATGTCTACCCGGAAATCCTCCATGGCCATATACAGCATCTCTTCGGCCGGCCTGGACATCCGGTGGATTTCATCCAGGAACAGGACTTCGCCCTCGGAAAGGGAGGAAAGGATGGCAGCGAGGTCCCCCGCGTGCTGGATGGCAGGGCCGCTGCTGATCCGCAGGGGCGCGCTCATTTCGGACGCAACGATCATGGCGAGGGTTGTCTTGCCCAGCCCCGGCGGGCCGGAGAAGAGCACGTGGTCAGCGCTGCGCCCGCGCATCCGGGAGGCCTGGAGCACCAGCGACAGCTGTTTCCGCACCCGGTGCTGGCCCACGAAGTCATCCAGGTTCTTGGGCCGGAGCGCCGCCTCGATGGCCCGCTCCTCAGGCTCCTCCCCCGCGGCCACCAGTGACGGTTCAGCCACGGCTGCCTACGCGGTTGCCGGCCCGTGCACCGTCCTGCCCCAGCCACCGGAGCGTGGTCCGCAGGATCTCCGGCACGTTGCCGCGGAACGAGACCTCGGGCTCGTCCGCCAGTGCTTTCTCGATGCTGGAGGAGGCGTCCTTTTCGGACCAGCCCAGGCTCGTCATGGCAGCCACCACCTGCGGTTTCCAGGCGGCCTCGGCCGGAGTGGACGCCGCGGCCGTACCTGCCGTGCCGTGCGGAACCAGCTTTCCCGCCAGCTCCAGCACAATCCGCCCTGCGACTTTGGGACCGATGCCGGGAACCTTCGTGAACGTCTTGCTGTCCCCGGTGTGCGCCGCCACCCGGATCGCCTCCGGTTCGTGGACCGCCAGGACGGCCAGGGCCAGGCGCGGCCCCACCCCGCTCACACTGAGGAGGACATCGAAAACTTCCCGCTCGTCGTCGGACGCGAAACCAAAGAGCGTGAGCGAATCCTCCCGGACGATCAGGGAGGTGAAAAGCTGGCCTTCCTCGCCGGTGCGCAGCCTGCTGAGGGTCTGGGGTGTGGCGTTGACGCTCATGCCCGCCCCGTTGAGGTCAATCACGGCAGTGGAAAGACCCACATGCGCTACCGTTCCGCGAAGGAAACTGATCAAGGCCTGGCTCCTGGTGTCTTGCCGGGCTCCAGGGAGCAGGACCGGCTATCCGAACATATCTACGAATACCCTAGCAAGCGGCCAGGGCATTCAGCGGGCGCGGCGCGCCTTTGCCTCGGCCTCCGCCCAGGCCCGCTGGGCCGGGGTCAGGGACGAACTGCCCGGGCCGGTAGTCGTGGGAGGCAAGGGCACACA
>NZ_LWLP01000001.1:2486289-2527990 GCF_001641125.1 Arthrobacter sp. OY3WO11
GTGGTAGCAACGGCGGCGCCGCTGCCCGCCCGCCAGGCGTGGGTGATGGCCAGCGCCAGGGCGTCGGCGGCGTCCGCAGGCCGCGGCGGTGCGTCAAGGCGCGAGGATCTTGGTGACGAGCTTGGTCACCGCATCCTTGTTCGAGGTACCGCTGCCGGTGACGGCAGCTTTGACTTCCGACGGCGTATGCAGCGCCACCGGGATCCCCCGCCGGGCCGCTGCGGCGATCACCACCCCGGATGCCTGGGCCACGCCCATCACCGTACTGACGTTGAGCTGGGAAAAGACCCGCTCGACCGCGAGGACGTGGGGCTCGTGTCGGTCAAGCCACTCATCGATGGCGAGGGCGATCACCAGCAGCCTCTGGTCCAGGGTGTCCTCAGGCGACGTTCCCACCACGCCATAGGCAACCATGGTGGCCTGCCTGTTCCGCTCGACGTCCACAACGCCGATCCCGCAACGGGTCAGGCCGGGATCCACTCCCAGGACGCGCAGCGTCACAGGTGCAGACGCCCGGCAGGCAGGCGGAGCGTCACTCAGAGTCCAGGGCGGCCTGGACGTCGTCGCTGAGGTCGGCGTTGCTGTAGACGTTCTGGACGTCGTCGAGTTCCTCCAGGGCGTCAACGAGCTTCATGAACTTCTTTGCGGCTTCCAGGTCCAGCGGCACTTCCATGGACGGAACGAATTCCGCCTCGTCAGTGTCGTACTCGATGCCCGCGTCCTTCAGGGCGTCGCGGACGGCCTGGAGGTCCTTGGGGTCCGAGTGGATCTCAAAGGTGTCGCCGTTGTCCTTGACTTCCTCGGCACCGGCGTCCAGGACAGCCATCAGGACGTCGTCCTCGGTCAGGTCCTTCTTGGGCAGGGTCACAACGCCCTTGCGGCTGAACAGGTAGCTCACCGACCCGGGATCGGCGATGGTGCCGCCGTTGCGGGAGATGGCAAGGCGCACCTCCGAGGCAGCACGGTTCTTGTTGTCCGTGAGGCACTCGATCAGCAGCGCGGAACCCTGCGGGCCGCGGCATTCGTACATGATCTCGGTGTAGTCGACCACTTCACCGGTGAGCCCGGCGCCGCGCTTGATGGCACGGTCGATGTTGTCTGCCGGGACGGAGGTCTTCTTGGCCTTGGTGACGGCGAGTTCCAGGCCCGGGTTGCCCTGCAGGTCCGGGCCGCCCATGCGCGCCGCAACTTCAATGTTCTTGATCAGCTTGGCAAACGACTTGGCGCGGCGGCTGTCGAGGATGGCCTTCTTGTGCTTGGTCGTTGCCCATTTGGAGTGGCCTGACATGCTTTACGCTTCTCCTCTGATCATGCGGATAAAAAGTTCGTGTACGCGTTTCTCCCCAGTCACTTCCGGGTGGAAGGAGGTGGCCAGCAGGTGGCCGGAACGCACTGCAACAATTCTAGCCGTCCCCGGCAGCGGTACGGCGTGGGACGCGTGCTCCGGGTCGGCGGGCTCAACCTGGGCGAGGATTTCGACGCCGGGACCAACCCGTTCCACCCACGGCCCGCGGATGAAGACGGCGTGGACAGGCGCAACACCGGACGCGGTGGCGCTGAAATCCAGGCCCTTGAAGTCAAGGTCGGTTTCAAAGGACTCACGCTGCCGGCCGAAGGCGTTACGGCGGACCGTGATGTCCAGTCCCCCGAAGGTTTGCTGCGGAGCCCCGGACAGGTCCGTCGCGGGATCGGCAATGTCGTTGGCAAGCAGGATCATCCCTGCACATGAGCCATAGACCGGCAGGCCTTCGGCGATGCGCTCCCGCAGCGGTTCGGCCAGTTCAAAGGCACGGGCAAGTTTGTCAATCGCGGTGGATTCGCCGCCGGGAATGACCAGCCCGTCCAGGCCGTCAAGTTCCTTGGGCCGGCGGATGCCCACGGCCACGGCACCGGCGGCTTCGATGGCCCGCAGGTGCTCGCGGAAATCGCCCTGGAGCGCCAGCACGCCAATCCGAAGGCCTGAACCCGGGCGCGCAGAAGCAGCCGAAAGGGAATTTGTCATCCATCCAGCATACGGGTTCGCCCTCCGCGGAGACCGGCCGGGGTGGCGCCGACGGCGGTTGCATGCCGTTGCTGGGATATATTCAAAACATGCTCTACTTCAGTGTTCCGCTCGGCAAACTGGTCCGCCGGGTGTCCCGGCTTCGGGGCGGCGGGTCCGCCCTGCCCGGGCTGGTGGTTGAAAAAATCGACCCGGGCTTCATGCGGCGGACACTCAGCACCCTCCCCCACGGTGTGGCGGTGGTCAGCGGCACCAACGGCAAAACCACCACCACTAAAATGGTGGTGGAACTGCTGGAAAGCCAAGGCCTGAAGGTCTTTACCAACCGCACTGGCAGCAACTTCACCCGCGGCGTGGCTGCCGCCCTGCTCGGCGAAGTGGACTGGCGCGGCCGGCTGGATGCGGACGTTGCCGTGCTGGAACTGGACGAAGCCCACGCCGTGCACTTCGTCAACAGCGTCCCGCCGCGCTACTGCCTCCTGCTGAACGTCCTCCGTGACCAGCTGGACCGGTTCGGCGAAATCGACAAGACAGCCCAGCTCCTCCAGCACATCGCAGCGAAGACCACCGGAACGGTGGTGCTGAACCGCGAAGACCCCAGGGTTGCCCGGATTGCCGAAACCCTCACCGGACAGGACGTCAAATACTTCGGCCTGGACGATTCGCTCCTGAGCACCTTCCCCAACGACGACGACATGCGGACCGCTCCAGGAAGTCCCGCTCCGGCGGGCCTGCCGGAGAAGCCTGCCGCCGACGTCGTACTCCGCAAGGTCGGCGCGGACACCGCTGAGTTTGAGTACGACGGCGGCACGGTCACCACGGGCATGAAGCTCCGGGGTGTCTACAACATCTTCAACGCGGCCGCGGCGCTGACGCTGGCGCGCAGCATCTGCGGCAGCGGCGCCGCCACGGCCAACCATGACACCCTCCTCGAGGCGCTGTCCCGCGTTGCCCCGGCCTTCGGACGAGGGGAAAGCCTCACCGTTGACGGCAAGCCCCTGGACCTGGTCCTGGTCAAGAATCCCAGTGGCTTCCGGCTGGGGCTGAAGTCGTTCCCCGCCGGCGGCTATGCCACCATGATCGCCATCAACGACAACTACGCGGACGGCCGGGACATGTCCTGGCTGTGGGACGTGGAATTCGAGTCCCTGCGCGAAGGCGGGGTGGACCAGCTCACCGGCTCACGGGCCTACGACATGGCACTGCGGCTGCAATATGACGACGTCCGCATCGGCAACGTGGAGCCGGACATCACACCGGCGCTTGCGGCCTTCATCAGGGAAGCCCAGGGAAAGCCCAAGCGCATCTTCTGCACATACACGGCCATGCTGGCGATCCGCCGCGAGCTGTCAAAAATCACCACCGTGGAGGTTGTCTCTTGAGCCAGGCAGGCGCTGATCCCGCAATGGAAAACCCTGCGGGCAAAGGCACCCTCCGAGTGGTACAGCTGTACCCCCGCGACATGAACATCTACGGCGACTGGGGCAACGCCCTGGTCCTCCAGCAGCGCATCAGCTGGCACGGCTACACCCCGGAGCTGCTCGAGTACAACGTGGGTGATCCGTTCCCGGAGGACGTGCACATCATTGTGGGCGGCGGCGGCCAGGACAGCGGCCAACTGGTCATCCAGGACGACCTGCAGGCCCGGGCCGGGGTGCTGAAGAACCTGGCGGAGGACGGTGCACCGATGCTCGTCATCTGCGGGCTGTACCAGCTCTTCGGTCACTTCTTCAAGACCCGCACCGGCGCCGTGATCCCGGGCATCGGCATCCTCGACGTCGAGACACACGGCACCGAGGAGAGGCTGATTGGCAACGTCAAGGTTGCCACACCGGAGTTCGGGGAAGTGCTCGGCTATGAGAACCACAGCGGCCAGACAACCCTGGGCAGCGGCGTGCGGCCTTTGGGCTCCACCCCGAAGGGCATGGGCAACAACAGCAGTGACGGCCACGAGGGTGCCCGCTACCGCAATATCGTGGCCAGCTACCTGCACGGCTCCCTGCTGCCCAAGAATCCGGCCATCGCGGACTTCCTGATCCGCACGGCAGCGGAGCGCAAGTACGGCAGCTTTGTTCCGGGCCACCCCGATGACAAGTACGCGGAACTGGCACGGGAACACGCCGCACGCCGTCCGCGCTGACCGCTGGGGAGAGACCGCAGAAAGGGTAGGTTCCGGAAAGCATCCGGTGGCGTGGCTCACATTGAGATGCGTGCCCTGCTGTGAAAGGTTTTACTTCATGACCAACCCCCTTATGGCACCCAGTCCCCTGCCCTACGGACTTCCGCCCTTCGCAGAGATCACCACCGCCGATTATGAAGACGCCGTCCGGGCTGGTCTCGCAGAGCACCTGGCTGAGATCCAGGCCATCGTTGAGGACGCCGCCCCTGCCACTTTCGATAACACGGCAGTGGCGATGGAACGCTCCGGCAGGCTTTTGGACCGCGCCGCTGCATCCTTCTTCACGCTCGTTTCCGCCGATGCATCCCAGGAGATCCGGGACCTGGAAACGGCGCTGTCACCGCTGCTCTCCGCGCACCAGGACCACGTCTACCTCAACCGGGCATTGTTCGAGCGCTTCGCCGCCATCGACACCTCTGGCTGCGATGCCGAGTCCGCGCGGCTTGTTGAGGAGTACCTGAAGGAATTCCGGCAGTCCGGCATCCAGCTGGAAGGACCGGAACGGGAAAGACTCAAGGAGGTTAACGCCGAGCTCTCCCGCCTGGGCACCGAGTTTGGACAGCGCGTGAAGGAAGGAATGAAATCTGCCGCGCTGCTGCTGGACCACGCGCACGAGCTGGCGGGACTGCCTGCCGATGACATCGCCGCCGCCGCGGAGGCTGCCCGCACCGCCGGACATGACGGCAAATTCCTGCTGACTCTGATCCAGCCGACTAACCAGCCGGCCCTGGCCGCCCTCGAAAACCGCGAAGTCCGACGCCAGCTGTTTGAAGCGTCGGTGGCCCGGGGCAGCGGGGGCGGTAGCCTCGACGTGCTGGATTTGGCCACGTCGATGGCGCGGCTTCGCGCCGAAAAAGCAGTGCTCCTGGGCTTCGCGAATTATGCCGAACTGGTGGTGGACCGGCAGACTGCCCCAGATTTCGGAGGGGTCCAGTCCATGCTGAACCGCATGGCACCGGCAGCGGTGCGGAACGCCGACGCCGAAGCCGCGGCATTGGCCGAGGCCGCGGGCCATCCGCTGGAGGCCTGGGACTGGGCCTTTTACTCCGCCAAGGTCCGGCGGGAACGCTACGACATTGATGAACAGGCACTCCGTCCCTATTTCGAGCTGGACCGAGTGCTGACGGACGGCGTTTTCTTTGCCGCAACGTCCCTTTTCGGCATCACCTTCCACGAGCGGAAGGACCTTGCCGGCTACCACCCCGATGTCCGCGTCTGGGAAGTCCGCGACGAGGACGGCATGGGGCTCGGGCTGTTCCTGGGAGACTACTACACCCGTGAATCCAAGCGGGGTGGAGCCTGGATGAACTCCCTGGTGGAACAGTCGGCGCTGCTGGGAACTAAGCCGGTGGTCATCAACAACCTGAACATCTCCAAGCCGCCTGCGGGTGAACCGACGCTCCTGACGCTGGACGAGCTGCGGACCACCTTCCATGAGTTCGGCCACGCCCTGCACGGGCTGTTGTCCAACGTGACCTATCCCCGGTTTTCCGGGACTTCCGTCCCCCGCGACTTCGTGGAATACCCGTCCCAGGTCAACGAGATGTGGATTATGTGGCCCGACGTGCTGCAGAATTATGCGCGCCACCATGTGACGGGCGAGCCGCTTCCGCAGGAGGTGGTATCGAAACTGGACGCTTCACGGCTGTGGGGTGAAGGCTTTGCCACCACCGAGTATCTTGGGGCAGCACTGCTGGACCTGGCCTGGCACGTCCTGGACGGCAGCGAGGTTCCCGAAGACGCGGTTGCGTTTGAAGACAAGGCCCTGGCCGCCGCCGGCATCGCCCACGCCTTGATTCCGCCGCGCTACCGGACCGGCTATTTCCAGCATGTCTTTGCCGGTGCGGGGTACGCGGCCGGCTATTACTCCTACATCTGGAGCGAGGTCCTGGATGCGGAGACGGTGGACTGGTTCACCGAGAACGGCGGGCTTACCCGGGCGAACGGCGACCGTTTCCGCCAGGAGCTCCTCTCCCGGGGTAACAGCCGCGACCCGCTGGAATCTTTCCGCATCCTCCGCGGCCGCGAAGCCGCCCTGGAGCCCCTGCTGAAACGCCGCGGCCTGGAATAGCCGAGCTCCCTACCCCACCCCACTTAAAGAAGTACGACGCCGGTCCCCCACCAAGAGAAGGTGAGGAACCGGCGTCGTACTTCTTTAGCCAACGCACCCTGGCGAGGGACGGTGTTATCCGGCAGCGCGCGTAAAAGGGCCCCCGCGCCGGAACCAGCTACTCAGCTGCCAACTACGCGCGGGGAATAGCGCGCCGAGGATGACGCCGTCCGGCGCCCCCAAAGCGACCAAAGGCAGAGGACTACCAGCCGCGTTCGGCGAGGCGGTGCGGCTGGGGGATCTCGTCGACGTTGATGCCCACCATGGCTTCGCCGAGGCCGCGGGAGGCCTTGGCGATGACATCGGGGTCGTCGTAGAAGGTGGTGGCCTTGACGACGGCGGCGGCGCGCTGGGCGGGGTTGCCGGACTTGAAGATACCGGAACCAACGAACACGCCGTCAGCGCCGAGCTGCATCATCATGGCGGCGTCGGCCGGGGTGGCGATGCCGCCGGCGGTGAACAGCACCACCGGAAGCTTGCCGGCAGCGGCAACTTCCTTGACCAGTTCGTACGGGGCCTGCAGTTCCTTGGCAGCAACATACAGCTCGTCCTCGGGCAGGGCTGCCAGCTTGGCGATCTCGGAGCGGATCTGGCGCATGTGACCGGTCGCATTGGAGACATCGCCGGTGCCGGCCTCGCCCTTGGAGCGGATCATCGCCGCGCCCTCGTTGATGCGGCGCAGCGCCTCACCCAGGTTGGTGGCACCGCAGACGAAGGGAACCTTGAAGTTCCACTTGTCGATGTGGTTGACGTAGTCGGCCGGGGTCAGGACCTCGGACTCGTCAATGTAGTCCACGCCGAGGGACTGCAGGACCTGCGCCTCGACGAAGTGTCCGATCCGGGCCTTGGCCATAACCGGCACGGAGACGGCGTCGATGATCTTGTCGATCATGTCGGGATCGGACATGCGGGACACGCCGCCCTGGGCGCGGATATCGGCCGGAACGCGTTCCAGCGCCATCACAGCAACGGCACCGGCGTCTTCGGCGATGCGGGCCTGCTCGACGTTGACGACGTCCATGATGACGCCGCCCTTGAGCATCTCAGCCATGCCCCGCTTTACGCGGTTGCTGCCCGTGACGCTGTTCGCGGACGTACCGGCCTCGCTGCTTACATCAGGTGTAGACACAAAAACCCCTATGGGTAGATAGATGACCTTCGCCGGTCGTGCAGGGCGGCACGGAGATGCCACGTGTACACACACCGGGTTGCCGGATCCATTGACCGGGCAGTCCTAATACTAGTCTCACCGCGGCCGGCCGGCTTAATTCGCGTTAATCGGCCGGTGACGGTTCCGCAAGGGCCTGGCGGCGTACGGAGACCACGCGCTGGACCACCGTGATGAAGCTGGCCACGGCAAGGAGCAGGAGCGTCACCAGCAGGACCACCTCAGGGAGCCCAAGGCCGGTGAATCCGGTGACAACCAGTACTGAGACGAGGCGCTCCGCCCGTTCAGCGATGCCGGTATTGGCAGTGAATCCCAACGACTCCGCCTTGGCGCGGGCATAGGAAACCACCATGCCCAGGACAAGGCACACCATGGCTGCCACAGCGATGGGGACGTTGGCCCCGCCGGTAAAGAACCAGACAGCCAGGCCTGCGAAGAGGGCGCCGTCGGCAATCCGGTCGAGGGTGGAGTCAAGGAAGTTCCCCCAGCGGCTGCCCACCTCCCGCATCCTGGCCATGATTCCGTCCAGGACGTCGGAGAAGATGAACGCCGTGATGAACAGGGTTCCCCACCACAACTGGCCGAACGGGTAGAACACCAGCGCGCCCACCACCACACCGGCGGTGCCGATGACCGTTACTGCATCCGGCGAAATTCCGATTTTGAGGAGCCAGCGGGCAAGCGGGGTGAACAGCGCGGTGAAGAATCCGCGTGCGTGCCTATTCAGCATCCGTCTCCCCGGGCCAGGCGTCGGCCACCTGCTGGCGTACCTCGTCGAGGGTCTGCGTGATGGCCTTGGTCTGGGCGATGATGGGGAAGAAGTTCCCGTCGCCGCCCCACCGGGGAACAATGTGCTGGTGGAGGTGCGCGGCGATGCCGGCCCCGCCAACAACCCCTTGGTTCATGCCCAGGTTGAAGCCGCCCGGATTGGCCACTTTCCGCAGCACCCGCATGGCCGTCTGGGTAAGGTCCGCAAACTCCGCCGTCTCATCGAGTGTCAGGTCGGTGTAGTCCGGGATGTGCCGGTAAGGGCACACCAGGAGATGCCCGGGGTTGTAGGGAAACAGGTTTAGCACCACGTAGCAGGTCTTTCCGCGGTAGACGATGAGTGCTTCCTCGTCAGTCCGTCCGGGGCCGATGCAGAAGGGGCAGTCATTTTCGTTCTTGAACTGGTGCTGCCCGCCCTTGATGTACGCCATGCGGTGCGGAGTCCACAGGCGCTGGAAGGCGTCCGGGACACCGGCGAGGTCAAAGTCGTCGGTAACGCCGGCATCTCCTGGATACCCTGCGCCTGTGTTCTCCTGCACGGTGCTGTTCCGTTTCCGCTAGCTGGTCCGGTTACGGACGGCTTCCGTGATCCGCTTGACTGCCTCTGCCACCGGCACGCCGTTGTCCTGGCTTCCATCGCGGAAGCGGAACGAAACGGCGCCTGCTTCGGCATCGTCACCGCCGGCAATCAGAACGAACGGAATCTTGTCCTTGCTGGCCGTGCGGATCTTCTTGGGGAACCGGTCCGAGGAGGTGTCCACTTCCGCGCGGATGCCTGCGGCCTTTAACTGGTCGACGACGTCGAACATGTACTCGTTGAAGGTCTCGGCAACCGGAATGCCCACCACCTGGACCGGTGCAAGCCACGCGGGGAAGGCGCCGGCGTAGTGCTCGGTGAGGACGCCCATGAAGCGCTCGATCGATCCGAACAGGGCACGGTGGATCATCACGGGACGCTGGCGGCTGCCGTCAGCGGCCTGGAACTCGAGCTCGAACCGCTCGGGCAGGTTGAAGTCCAGCTGGATGGTGGACATCTGCCAGGTGCGGCCAAGGGCGTCCTTCGCCTGCACGGAGATCTTGGGGCCGTAGAAGGCAGCGCCACCCGGATCCGCGACCAGTTCCAGGCCGGACTCTTCGGCCACTTCGGCGAGGGTGCGCGTGGCTTCTTCCCAGGCCGCGTCCTCGCCGACGAACTTCTCCGGGTCCTTGGTGGAGAGCTCCAGGTAGAAGTCGTTCAGGCCGTAGTCCTTCAGGAGGTCCAGCACGAACGTCAGGGTCTTGGTGAGTTCGTCCTTCATCTGCTCGCGGGTGCAGTAGATGTGGGCGTCGTCCTGTGTCATGCCGCGGACGCGGGTCAAGCCGTGCACCACACCGGACTTTTCGTAGCGGTATACAGCGCCGAATTCGAAGAGCCGCAGCGGCAGTTCACGGTAGGACCGTCCCCGCGAACGGAAGATCAGGTTGTGCATGGGGCAGTTCATCGGCTTCAGGTAGTAGTCCTGGGCAGGCTTCCGGACAGTACCGTCTGCGTTGAGTTCCTCATCCACGCGCATGGCCGGGAACATGCCGTCCTTGTACCAGTCCAGGTGCCCTGAGACCTCGTACAGATGACCCTTGGTGATGTGCGGGGTGTAGACGAACTCGTAGCCGGCCTCGACGTGGCGCTGGCGCGAGTAGTCCTCCATCTCCTTGCGGATGATGCCGCCCTTGGGGTGGAAGACGGGGAGGCCTGAGCCGAGTTCATCCGGGAAGGAGAAGAGGTCCAGTTCCGAGCCGAGCTTGCGGTGGTCGCGGCGTTCGGCCTCTGCGATGCGTTCCTGGTAGGCCTTGAGGGCGTCCTTGGTGGGCCAGGCCGTGCCGTAGATGCGCTGCAGCTGCTGGTTCTTCTGGTCGCCCAGCCAGTACGCGGAGGACGAGCGGGTGAGGGCAAAGGCATTGGAGATGAGCTTGGTGTTGGGCAGGTGCGGGCCGCGGCAGAGATCGCACCAGACGGTGGTCCCTTCCTTGCGCTCAACGTTGTCGTAGATGGTGATGTCGCCGGCGCCGACTTCCACGTTCACGCCTTCGCCTGCCTCGGCGGCCTCATTCTTCTTGCCCAGCAGTTCGAGCTTGTATGGCTCGTTCTTCATGGCTTCACGGGCTTCGTCCTCGCGCACCACGCGGCGGACGAACTTCTGGTTCTGGTTGATGATTTTCTGCATCATCTTTTCGAGGGTCTTGAGGTCCTCGGGGGTGAACGGTTCGGCGACATCGAAGTCGAAGTAGAAACCGTCAGTGATGTACGGGCCGATGCCCAGCTTGGCGTCGGGGCGCAGCTGCTGGACAGCCTGGGCCATGACGTGGGCGGTGGAGTGGCGGAGGACGTTAAGGCCGTCGGGCGAGTCAATGGTGACGCCTTCGACGTCGGCGCCTTCCGGGAGTTCCTGGTCCAGGTCCTTCAGCTCGCCGTTGACGCGGGCTACAACAACATCACGGCGCTCAAAGAAGAGTTCCGCACCGGTTGTCCCGGTAGTCACCTTGGTCTCTTCGCCATCGACGAGAAGGGTGATCTGCTGGGCATCTGACACGGGTGTCTCCTATTCAAAGTTAAGGCTTCATAGCTTGTGGCATACGGGGACCACAGCCAGCCATCGTCAATGCTATCGGTTCCGCTCAGGCCCGACCAACGCGGCGCACGGAAGGGTCAGCCGCTGAATCCCGTGATGGCGAGGCTCCTGGTGATTCCATCCAGCGGATGCGGGGCGTCCGGTTCCTGCAGACGGGAGTCCGGGAAGGGCAGGGTATCCGTCCTGCCAAGGTCCCAGGCCATGCTGGCGCTCAGGCTGATCCCCCGCGGCCCGGTACGCCTGGTGGTCCCGCGGATCAGCATCAGCCTGGTGCCGAACAGGAGCATTCCTGCTTTTTCCTGGGCTTCATGGAAGAAGACCGAATCTATGCAGCCGGTGCCGTCGTCGATACTGATGAAGACCACCCTCCTCCCGCCCCTCATGGGCGGTGTCTGGGTTGCCACCCGCACCCCGGCCACCAGGACTTCCGTCCCGTTGCGCAGGCCAAGGAGTTTGTCCGCCGTGATGACACCCAGCCTGTCCAGCATTGGCCGATGGCTGTCCATCAGGTGGCTGCTGACGTCAACTGCCATCAGGTCCAGTTCGGCTCGGACGTTTTCCACCAGTGTTGGCGACGGGAGCCCTGGTTTAACATTGCGCAGTTCAACATCACCCAGGGGAAGGGACAGCTGGCCCTCAAGGACTTCCACGCCTTTCCGCCCGCTGCTGGAACCCTGGATCTGCTGCAGGTGGTGGACAAGGTCTGCCCGGTTAGCCGTGCCGCCCGCCTCACGATGAAGGGAATCAAATGCCCCCAGCTGGGCCAATCGCTTGATGTTGGGTTTGCTGACCCTTGACCGTGCCCTCAGGTCTGCCAGGGAGTCATAGGGCTGGCCGGCGACGATCCGCTTGAGTTCTGTTGCGGAAAGCCCGTAGATGCCGTTGAGGCTCAGCCTGATACCCAGTTTTCCTGCATCATTGCCGGTTTCAATCCTTTCCACCCGGTACTCGCCCTTGCTGCGGTTAATGTCCAGGGGAAGGATGGGGATGCCAAGCCGCCGGGCTTCAGCCACTAGAAGCCTCTTCGGGTACATGCCTGGATCGTGTTCCCACAGCCCGGCAAGGAACGCTTCCGGATGATGGGCTTTTAGCCAGGCCGACTGGTAGGTGGGCACGGCAAAGGCGGCACCGTGTGCTTTGCAGAAGCCAAAACTTCCGAAGGCCTTCAGCGTGCCCCAGACGTTGTCCACAACTTCTGGCGGATAGCCCTTGATGCGGGCAGCTTTACGGAAGAATTCCTCCACCCCCAGTTCGAGTGCCTCATTTCCCAGGGCGCGGCGGAATTCGTCCGCCCGGGCCAGGCCGCAGCCAGTCATGACATCAAAGGTCCGCAGTATCTGTTCGTGGAACACAGTGACGCCGTGGGTTTCCGCCAGCACGGGTTTCAGGTCCGGATGCGGATAGACCTCGGGCGCGAAGCCGTGACGGTGTTCCAGGAAGGGCCGGACCATGTCCGACTTCATGGGGCCTGGACGGAACAGCGAGATATCGATGATGAGGTCATTGAATTCCCGGGGCGCCATCTTGCCAATCAGTTCACGCTGGCCGGGTGATTCAATCTGGAAACAGCCCAGGGTGTGGGTGCTTCTGATGAGTTCAAAGGTCGCCTCGTCATCAAGGGGAACGGCATTCAGGTCGATATGGCCATTCTCCGCAATGTAGTCAGGACCCGTACCGCCCGGACCGGAAGAATGCCGGCCGGCAGCCACCACCTCACTCTTGGACGGGTGGATGCGGATGACTTCACGGACGGCAAAAGCCATGGCACTCTGCATGCGGACTCCCAGGACGTCCAGCTTGAGCATGCCCATGGGATCCATGTCGTGCTTATCGAACTGGCTCATGGGCAGGCCCAGCCCGCTGGGCTGTACCGGGGTGCGGTCCAGGAGGCTAGCGTCACCAAGGATGACGCCACACGGATGCATGGAAATATGGCGGGGCAGCCGGTCAAGCCGTTCGGTCAGGTCAACCAGCAGGTCAAGCTGCTGGTTGCCGTCCATTTCCCGTTGTTCCACCCGGCCGGCGAATTCCCGGAGTTCAGGTTTTTCCTGAAGCGCCTCACGGAATTTCCGGGCAGAAAAACGCCACAACTGCTTGGCGATTTCCCCCACCTCGTCGCCGTCCATGCCCAGCGCCATACCGGCATCCCGGACGGCGCCCCTGGCCCGGTACCCGTTTTGCATGCTCATCAAAGTGACCCGCTCGGAACCGAAACGCTTGAAGATGCGGTGGTAGACGTTGTGCCGCTCAGCGCTTTCAACGTCAATATCGATGTCCGGAAGGGTGGCGCGGTCCCTCGAAAGGAACCGTTCAAAGATGAGGTCGTGCTGCAAGGGGTTCACCTGGCTGACATCAATCAGGTAATTGACCAGGCTGGAGGCGCCTGATCCCCTGGCTGCCGCACGCACCCCCATCTCCTGGATCATGCGTGACACCTCGGCGACTGTCAGGAAGTAGGAGGAAAAACCCAGGTTGCGGATGATGCCCAGTTCATGGTTGAGGCGGGAGAGCATCCTCTCTCCGGCAGCCCCGGTGATTCCCGGAAAGCGGCGGCTGATACCGGCCTGGCACCGCTGCACCAGTTCGATGTGTGGATCCTGGCTGATCCCTATGACTGAGGCTTCGGGCACTACCGGCTGCTTCCAGCCCATATCCGTTTCCGGATCTATCCGGCAGCGGTCCGCGAGCGCCTCGGTCTGCGCCATCAGCTGTTTCAGGTCCGCGGCACCATACCCTGCCGCTGAAATGATCTCTTTGCCCAGCCGGAGCATTTCCTGGGAAGACTTGAGCCATCCCTGGCCGGTTGGCTGCAGCAGCGGTTCATCCGCGAGCTCAGGGAGGGATTTCAAGGTGCGGGCCGAGTCGAGAACATCGGCGGTGGGGGCGCCGTCTGCGGCGCAGTACCTCACGGCGTTGGTCAGGACAGCCGGAACCTGATGCTCTTCGGCAAGCTTGAGCATCCGGACGGCGTGGGCGGTACTCAAAGGCTTTCCCGGGGCGCTGAGCTGGGACACGATCTCGGCCACCAGCGTGCCTGCGGGCATTGCATCCAGCCATTGCTTGAAAAGGGTGCGGGGGCGGAGGTAGCGGCGCCCTCCCATGGCCCGTCCGACGTCGGAATCAGGCCCGAGCAGGACAGTCAAGACCGGTTTGAGGGTTTGAGGATCAAGGGTGCGGGAAGCCAGCTCGGCCCGGGTGACCGCTACCGGGACCGCTCCCCCGGCTTTTCCCGTGGTGCGGGCGTGGGCATCGGAGATCAGCCTGCAGAGGGCGCGGTAGCCTGCCCCGTTGTTGTGGCCCCGGGCCAGTACCACCACCCTGCCCGCCAGCTGCGTGCGGTGGTCGCCGTCGTCGTCAAATACCGCAAGGTCAACCCCAACAATGGGATCGATGCCTGCTGCCATGCATGCCTTGAGGTGCTTGATGGTTCCGTACAGCCCGTCCCTGTCTGTACAGGCGAGCGCGGTTGCGCCGTCAGCGGCGGCGGCCTGCGCCAGTTCCTCGGGCCAGGAAACACCGTAGTGGGCGCTGAATGCGGTGGAAACGTGAAGATGGGTGAAACTCATGCTGTCCTGGGCCGGAGTGCGTCATGGATGCGCAGGAGCCGCCACCGGCCGCTGCGGATATGCCGGGTGAGGTCCAGGGTCAGCGGCTCCTCCGCGGTTTCAGTACCTCGCACTGGAGTGGAAGGAAGCACCTGGACGCGCCAGATCTCATGGTCCACCACTCCGGGTCCGCTGCCCAGCGGTGCACGGGTCTCTTCAGCCCACCATTGCCGGCGTTCGTACCAGCGCACCGGTTCAGTGCAGACAGTATAGGACTGCCCTGCCCACAGCAGGCCGCGGGGTTCGCCGTCAGCAGTGCAGTCGACATCCACGGATTCGCTGAACATACCCATGGCGCCTCCCGGAGTGGACGTAGCTGAAAGTATTCGAACACATATTCGAATACAGCCAGTCTACCCCTGCTCTGAACGGGAGCATAGATGGGCTGCGGGAGGGACAAGAGATTGGACAGGAAGGGTGGACGGACCGATCGCCAGGGAGCAGGATTGTGCCATGAAAACCCAAGACGCACTTCTGAAGCAGGCAAGCATCACAACCCAGGATTCCACCGTGGTGGCCACGTTCGATATTGACGGCACCATCCCGGTTTCCGGTGCGTATGTGGTGGGGCTGATGGGGGCCACCCCCGACTATTCCTCGCAGCGGAGGCTGTGTATTGAGTTCATGAACGGGAAGGCCATTGCCTTCTATTCCTTCAACCGCGAACAGGGAGTCGAGGAAGACTACGACCTGTCCGGGGTAACCCATTCAGAGAACACCATCACCGGCAGCTTTCCCCTCGCCGCCCTGAACGGGCTGGGCAAGGGGCACCTCATGTCAGCCTTCAGCGAGGCGGAGGGCAGGGAGTACCAGCACGGCGTCCCCGTAGAGGAAAACCTGTAAGTATGGCCTAACAGCGGCAGATCAGCTGTTCTCTTTGTGGACCTTCAGTTCCAGTTCGATAAAACCGGAAATCATGGCCCGGTACGTTGACTCGACGATGTCCGGGTCAATGTCCTTCTTTTCCGCGGCTGAGCGGACGTGCTCAATGATCCGCTCCACCCGGCCGGGCGCACGGACCTCGGCGTCGTCGCCCTTGAGCGTCCCGGCAATACGGATCAGCCGTTCGCGGCGGGCGATGAGGGTGACGATCTGTTCATCCACTTCGTCAACAGCAACCCGGACGGCAGCGAGCTGTTCCTTGTCGGCCAAAGCATCTCTATCGTTTCCTTGAATTGTCGCCATCGTCTGACAGTATCGAAGCATGCAGCCAAGAGTCGACTTCATTTCGCTGGGCGTCCGCAGTGTTGCCGCGTCCCGGGCCTTCTACGTTGACGGGCTTGGTTGGCCCGTGCACCGTGAACTTCCCGGTGACGTGGTGTTCATCCAGGTGAACCACGGGCTGGTGCTGTCCCTGTGGGATGTGCGCCAGATGCAGGCAGACGCCGGTGTCACCGCAACCGGAGGTGTCCCCTGCATCACGCTGAGCCACAACCTTCCCGGCACTGAGGACGTGGACCGCGTCATGGAGGAGGCTGCCGCCGCGGGGGCGGAGATCATCGCCGAGCCCATCACCCAGCCATGGGGCGGCTACAGCGGCTACTTCGCGGACCCGGACGGTTTCCGCTGGGAAGTGGCATACAACCCCACCTGGGCAGTGGACGACGACGGCGCGGTCACCGTTTAGCCCTTCCGCGGGTTTGGTCCGGGCTGCTAAAGGCAGGCTGCTAGAAGAGTGCTTCCACGGGCCGGATCAGTTCGGGCCCGTTGTTCCTGACGTTGCCGACGTCTTTCCCTACGGATTCCACATGCCAGTCAGCGGCCACGTCCTTGACCCCTGCCCGTACCAGGTCCACCAGTCCGGCCGGATCGTCGGCCTGGGGATCCAGCCAGGCCTGCATCGTGGCTTTGTCCATGGGAAGGGGGACCCGGTCATGGAGTGCCGTGAGTTTTCCAAACACCGTGGACTCGCTGCCCGGCGGGGGCGTGTCAGCGGTCAGGATGGACGTTGAGAGCAGCCACCCACCCGGCTCCCCTGCTGGCCAGGAGGGATCCTTCCACCACTCATAGAGCCCCGCGAACACCAGGCCATGGCCAACGCCCGGGTGCACGTAGTAGGGCTGCTTGGACTTACCCGGCCCCTGCTTCCACTCGTAGTAGCCGTCTGCCGGGACAGCGCAGCGGCGTGACTGGATGGCTTTCCGGAACGCCGGCTTCTCAAGGACGGACTCGCTGCGGGCGTTGATCATCCGGGATCCGATGCCCGGGTCCTTGGCCCATGACGGGACCAGTCCCCAGCGGGCCACATGGAGCTGGCGGACATGCTTGTTCCCGGACTCGCCGTCCACCAGGCGTTCCAGGACAATGGGGACGTCGTCCGTCGGCGCCACATTCCACGACGCCGGGATGCTGACCTCGTCCTCAAGTTCGGCGTCGAACTCGGCAAGGAGGTCCCCCACGGCGCGTGCCATTACGTAACGTCCACACATGGCTCCAGCATGCCATCGGCGGCAGGAGCTGTCATCCACGGGGGTCCGGCAGGGCTCGGAAGTGGGGAATACCGGGCCGCACGCTACCGTTACAGGAACGAAACCGTTATCAAGCACAGAGGAGAGCTCCGTGGACTTCACTCCCGAATCCGGCACTATCACCATGTTTTCCACCACCTGGTGCGGCTACTGCAACCGGCTGAAGAAGCAGCTTGATGCCCAGGGCATTGGCTACACCGAGATCAACATCGAGGAAGTGGAAGGCACCGCCGAACTCGTGGAGCAGCTGAACGGTGGAAACCAGACCGTACCCACCGTCCTCTTCCCGGACGGCACCGCTGCAACCAACCCTTCCGCCGCCGAGGTCAAGCAGCGCCTCGCAGCCTAGCCATTTCACAACGGGACCAACATTTCAATATGTTGGTCCCGTTTGCTTGCCTGGCAAAAAAGGGGCGGATCATACCCCCAGGCTGCTGATCGAAGCGCTTTCCAGGGTGGCACGGCCGGCATACACGGAAAGCAGAGCTTCCTCCACCGCTGCGACGTCCACGCCAGGTACAAGGTCGTCCACCGCCCCTGCCGTGGCAGGGTCCCAGTCCAGCCCCAGGGCGGCGTAGCTGTCGGTCAGCACTTTGCGGATCGGCGCCGAGTTTTCCACCACGATCACCGAACTGAACAGCCAGCCGCCTGCCACCACGCGCTGGGCGGTGCCCACCAGTTTCACCCGGTGCGCGCCGTCGGCCGGGTCCGTGCCGTGCACGCTGAACTCGCCGGGGCAGTATTCCCCGGGAATCTCGCCGACGGCCGCCTGCACTCCGACCCGGCGCAGGGCGTCCGCAAACAGCTCCCCGAAGTACCCGAACCTGGTCTTGGAACCGGCGATGGCATCCGGATCGGGTTCAATGTGGTCCACCACCAGGGTTCCCTCGTGGTAGGCGGCCGCCCGGCCTCCTGCCCGGCGGACCAAGGGTTCGAAGCCGTTGGCACGGCACGCCCGCGCGGCGGCGTCGAATCCCGGCAGGCGGGTGTCACGCTGGCCGAACGCGACCGTGGGGGCGGGCCGGTACAGCCGCAGCGTGGGACCGATGTCCCCGCTTTTGGCCCTGGCCAGCAGTTCCAGGCCGAACTCCAGGTCCCGGCCGGCGCCCAGCGTCTGTTCCTGCCGCACCACCGTCAGCGCACGGGGCCCCGGACCGCCGTCGTTCATATTGCTAAGCTCCCTTATGGTCATTCTGCAATTCCTCGTTGTCGCCGCCGCTTTCGCAGCGATCGACGCCGTCTGGCTCAAGCTGATGAACCCCTTTTACCGCAGCCACATCGGCGAGCTGCTGGCGGACAAACCACACCTAGGGTACGCCGTGGCGTTCTACGTCATTTACATCGCCGGAATTGTGTTCTTTGCGCTGCGGCCCGCGCTCGACGGCGGCAGCTGGCTCACAGCCCTGGGTTACGGTGCGGCCCTGGGCGCCTTCGCCTACGCCACCTACGACCTCACCAACGCAGCCACCCTTAAGGTGTGGCCGCTGCAGCTGATCGTCGTGGACATGCTGTGGGGCGCCGTGCTGACAGGCCTGTCAACCCTCGCAGGCTGGCTGGTTTTCCACGCCCGGAGCTGACGCTCGCCGTAAACGGCTGCAGCCTGACCGCTTCCCGGTCAGAGGCCGCGCCGGCCTGCCCACATCCCGTGCAACAGCGGGAGCACCGAACCGGCCATAAGGACGCCGCCCAGGACGGCGTCGTCAGCCCGTACGATGGCGCCGGCGATGAGCAGGGCGGCAAACACCAGGGCAGAAGCCGAGCGCCGGGTGGAGCGGTCCAGCCGGGCGATCTGCCGTTCAAGACGGGGATTGGCGACGGCCAGCGAGCCTTCCTCGAGCCGTCCGGCCAGCGCGTCCAGGCGTTTCGGCAGTCGCAGCGCGGTCGCTGCGGCGTCCAAGGCCTGCTGGGCCACGTCCTCGACGATGTTGCCGCGCTCGTCGCGCAGGAGCCGGGCTGCGTACGGTTCCACGGAATCCCAGAGGTTGAAGCGCTCATCGAGCGAGCTGCACACCCCGGAGGTCAGCGACATCGCCCGGATGATGAGCAGGAAATTTTCCGGGAGCTGGAACGGCAGCGAGCGGACGACGTCGCCGAACTCCACCGCGAAGTCGCGGAACTCCCTCGGATCAACTTCCCGGAGCTCGGCGAACCCCATCCCGCCGAAGCGGGCGAAGAGGTGCGTCATGGCACGCTCCATCTCCACCGTGTCGGCTGACGGCGCCAGCACGCCGACGTCGTTGATCGCCGCCACCAGCCCCCTGCCGTCACGCGCGGCGGCAGCAATCAGCAGCTTCCGGAGTCCGCTGCGGGTGGAGGAGGTAATTTCGCCCATCATGCCGAAATCGATGAACGTCAGTTTCCACGGGCGGTCGCCGGCCGCCGCGGCGACGGGAGTGACGAAGATGTTCCCCGGGTGCGGGTCGGCGTGGAAGAAGCCGTTGGTGAACATCTGGTCGAACATGACGGAGGCGAACACCGGAGCCACCTCGGCCGGATCGATGCCAGCCGCCCGGAGTGCCCCGGCCTCCGTGATCTTGATGGCGGTGACGTCTTCAAGGGTAAGTACGCGGCGGGTGCTCCGCTCCCAGGCAATGCCAGGCACGCAGACCCTGCCGTCGTCGGAAAAATCCACGGCGAAGCGTTCGGAGTTTGCCGCCTCGTGCAGGTAGTCGATCTCCTCGAAGCTTGTCTGCGCAAATTCCTCCACCAGGGCCGGCATATTGGCGCGGCTGGACACCAGGCGAATGCGGCTGAGCCAACTGCCTACCTTCCGCAGCGCTGCAAGGTCGACGTCGACAATCGCGTCAATGCCCGGACGCTGCACCTTGAGCACCACGTCGGTGAACCCGGTGTCGGCCGCATCCGTTGCACGAAGGCGTGCCCGGTGCGCCTGTCCCAGGGACGCGGCAGCGATTGGCGCCTCCTCCACGAAAGCGAACACCAGGTCCAGCGGAGCGCCCAACTCCTCCTCGGCCAAAGCGCGGATCGCAGGAAACGGAACCGGGGGCACCTCGTCCTGGAGCCCCTCAAGCTCCCTGGTGATTTCGGGCGGCAGAATATCGAGCCTGGAAGAAAGAAACTGTCCTACCTTGATCATCAAGCCGCCCAGCTCCACGGCCAGTCCGTGGAAGCGCCGGGCGAAACGCTGCATCCTTCGCGGCCGCGTACGCTCCGCGACCCGGGCAAGTCCGATCCGCGGGAGGAACAGTTCAAACCACCACGTCACCGCCAGGTTCCAGGCGGCAAAGCGCAGGATGCGGCGGTAGCGGGCACGGGTGTCTCCGGCGCCGGTGGCCGAAGCGGCCCGATGCAGGCGGACAGACGCCACCCGCGTCAATCCTGGGCGAGGATCGCGTAGAGCCGGCGCCGTGCGTCGTCGAGCACTGCCACAGCCTGCTGCACCTGGTCCGGCGAGCCAGTACGGCCCACCTGGGCTGCAGCCTGAGCGAGCTCCACCCCCGCTTTGGGCAGGGATGCAAACCCGCCGGCATGGGAACCAGGAGAGTCCCAGGGCGTTGCTCCGTGGTCCTGCGCAACTTCCTCGCGGCCGGCCTCGGTCAGCGAATAGATCTTGCGGCCGTTGGACTCCTCAGCACTGATGGTTCCCTCGTCCGCGAGCAGCTGCAAAGTCGGGTAGACGGAGCCAGCGCTAGGCTTCCAGCTGCCGCCGCTGCGCTCTTCGATCTCGCGGATGATCTGGTAGCCGTGCATCGGCCGCTCAGCGAGGAGCGCCAGCACCGCGGACCGCACCTCACCCTTGCCGGCGCGGGTTCCAGCGCGCTTTTCGAACCGTGAGCGCAGCTCCTCGACGGCCTGCCACATGCCGTCGATGTTGCTCCCGCCGAATCCGGCTGCCGGGTATGAACCACGCATGATGATCTCCTTTGAAAACCGCCAACGATATACAACGATACTCAACGATACATCCCACTGACCCGGCGGTGTTGCCGCTGTTCGGCTGCGTTCAGTCACCGCTAGGTGGTGCTTCGAGTCAAGGGACGGAATCCGTGCGCGTGCGTCCGCCTCGTATCCCTGGCGATTAGGGACGCGGAAGTTAGTGGACGCAGGTAGTACATGGCTCCGGAGACTCTGCAGGATTCGGTATGTCTGGCTGTTTGGGTGACCGGAAAGTACGTGCATTGGTTTAGGCTGCGCGGCGGGCGGAAGAGCGGCTGAAGCCTTGTCCTGATTGCACCAGGTTCCTGGCGCTGCGGAGTCTTGCGTTCTCGTAGTCGAGCAGTGCTGTGGTGGTGGTGCCGGAGACCGTCCTGGCGAGCGTCAGAGCAGTCATGAGCCCTGCGAGGGACGCCCCGATGATGAGAGCCGCGCCGGACTCCTCACCGACCACGGCGTCGGCAGCATCCCCTACAGCCCGCTTGCCAAAGGACGACTCGCCCGCCCCTGGGGCGGGAACACCGCACGGTCCGCCAACGACCCCGTAGCCGAGCGCAGCTTCAGCGACGCCGATAAACCGATTGCCGATGCAGTTCAAGAGATCGCAGAAGAACGCGGAATCCCCATGGCGCACGTCGCCCTCGCCTGGGTACTGAACAACCCCGTGTAACCGCACCGATCGTCGGTGCCACCAAGGAACACCACCTCCCCGATGCCGTCGCAGCCCTTGACATCCACCTGACAGACGAGGAGATCAAAACCATGGAAGAGCCCTACACCCTCAGGATGCCCGTCAGCTATTAACACCATGGGCCTCGGGCCTGACCACGCGGCCATCTGACTCCTGGAGTCTCAAAACCCTAGGGTTTCGAAGCGCTGAGGTTATGAGCTGCGGAGCCGCTCCGCGGCGTCGTAACTTGAGAGACGGCCTTGGCTGGCTTGCTTAGCGACGGATGATGACGGTGCCTCGGTCAACGCCGCTTGTCTTAGTGCTCTGAGCCTGTTTATGACCATGGTGTGGAGGGCTTCCACGGGAACCGTGGATTGGTGCCGCCAGCCCAGTAGCCGGGGGTTTGATGAGCCCGTTTAGTAGATTCCTGAATCATCTCCCCGCCCTTTCCGCGGCACCTGACACCGCCAGCCGGTGGTGTTGTTAGACCGGATACGAGGAGTACAGGGTGGATATCGTGCACGAGCGTGCCGCGGGAATGGATATCTCCAAACGTGATGCGAAGGTCTGCATCCGGATACCTGGAACGCGGGCAAGAACGTCCAGTAGGACAGTGGCCACGTATGGGGCGACGACAAATGAGATCATGCGTCTGCGCCGCGACCTTGAGGCAGCCGCGGTGACGGTGGTCGTAATGGAGGCCACCGGCGACTACTGGAAACCGTTCTACTTCCTGCTCGCGGAGTCGCTGAACGTGCAACTGGTTAATGCTAAAGCGGCGCGGAATATCCCCGGGCGGAAGAGCGATGTTTCAGACGCGACGTGGCTGGCGGAGCTTGCCGCCCATAATTTGCCGGGGGCCAGTTTCGTGCCGCCCGAGCCGAACCGTCAGTTGCGGGATTTGACCCGCAGTCGATCAAATCTGACCCATGAGCGCACCCGCGAATTCTCACGGCTGGAAAAAGCGCTGAAGGACTCAAGCATCAAATTGTCCTCAGTCGTCAGCACGCTGGGCACCCAACCGGCCCACAATATCCTCGACGCTCTCGTATCCGGAGAACGTGACCCGCAGGCCTTAGCTTCGCTGGCGCACGCCTCGATGCGCCGAAAATCTGCGGCGCTGGTCGAAGCCCTCACTGGCCGCTTCACCGACCACCACGCGTTCATGCTGCAGCTACATTTGGACCGCATCTATCAGATCGAGGCGACCCTCGCGGCCCTCAACACCCGCATCGACAGGGTGACGGAACCCTTTCCTTGCCTCGGGAGCTGCTGATGACCGTCCCTGGGATTTCGATGAATGTCGCTAACGTCATCATCGCTGAAGCCGGCGTGGACATGAGCGTCTTTGACACTGCGGGCCATCTGAAGTCCACTCAAACCCGACCCGGCGACCACTATCTTAAACCGGCACAGGGAATCGCAGCGCTGGCCGTGTCCAGATCAAAAACCACGGATCTCGCCGTGAAATACCGTCGCAGTCAGTCCCATGCCGGCGTCCTGCGTGCCGTAGTCGCACTCCAACACACGCTGCTACACCGAACGCGCCAAGAAACGCCTCCAACGCAAAATGGTCTCGCTCGGATTCGAGCCCAACCTCATCCCACTTTCCGCAGGGAGCCCACCGTCGTTTTCTTAGTAGACACAGGAATTCAGCTGTCCCGTAAGGGGATCCTCTTCCGGGCGGCCTACCTAAAACTGGAAGAACGCGTGTATCCTTGCTCCTCGCTCCTGCATACTTGCCGGGCGATATGAGCCGGAGGTCTTAAAGCTTCAGCACCGCTTTGCCTGGTACCGGACAGCTGTTGGGCTTGGTGGGCGGATCCCACGGGACCGGATCAAAGGCCTTCTCAAGAATTGCGGACTCCCCGCCCTTCTCATACACAACCATGTGGACGTTGCTGATCCCAGGCCACACCTCGACTGCATTTTGGGTGGCAGCGTCGAATCGAGCCCCCGCCGACTTCTCAAAGCACTCGCTCTTACCCGGACAGTCAATTTCGAATTCCAGGTCATCAGCGGGTCGCCCAATCGCCGAGAAATCAAGCGTGAGGATGTTCGGTTCCAGCGACGCGGAACACGACGGCGTGTAGCAGGCCGTCAGAGAAGAAGTGGCCATGAGTAGAAGCGGCAGCAAAGGCGCGCGCAGGAGACGGGGCACCTATTCACGGTAACCCTAGAAACAAGTATTGCTATCGAATTGATTTAAAGTTTTGCTGCCCGGTGACTGAGGACCGCCTGCGGACAAAAGTGCCTACTGAACGATCCTTGAGCGCACACCAAGAATTCAAAGCATGTGGCCCGGGCGAAGGGCAGGCTCGGTTCGAAGGGGCGAGCTATAGCATTGGGCGGATGAAGGTTCCTAAGGTCCAAGGACGCTCAGAGCGGAAACTGCAATGATCGGCGACCGGGATCGGGATGCTTCAAGGCGCCCGCGGCAGGCCCGGCCACGTGACGCTCTTGGACGGCCGCTGCCGTACGGAAGCGCCGGCGTGGAGCCGGTCTCCGAGGAGCCGCTGCCACCGGTGGAGACGTTGGTCTCGGCCAGGAGCCTGGTCGAAGCGGGCAGGCCCTTCGCCGCACATGAGGTACTTGAGGCCCGATGGAAAGCTGGGCCTTCCCAAGAACGCAACCTTTGGCAGGGTCTCGCCCAGATCTGCGTCGCGCTCACCCACGCCGCCCGGGGGAACAGGGTTGGCGCGCTCCGGCTCTTCGAGCGCGGTGCGGCCCGACTCGAGGAGTACGGTACAGGCGAAGGGCCGACCTACGGGCTCGATTTGTCCGCCCTTGTAAGTTGCGCGCGTGATCGGCTGGGCAGCGGCCCCTGAGCTGGCGGCCCAACAACCTCCGGCAGGCGGCGCAGGCACTATCTCCGGGAGACTGCTGACAGTTTGCTTGACAGTAACTTGTCCTTGAGGGGAACCCTCAACGCGACAGTTTGTGGACCGTTGCCGAACCACGGGATAGCTCTTTGACCCTTGAGCATGAGCATCAACCTTGATCTGTGGCGCTGGAGTCCTCTTAGTATCGCCCGCTTGGCCCTTTTACTTTCCGGTTACAACTCCAGCAAGCGCACCAGCGACGCCGCCAGCAAAAGTGCTTATGGTCGCAACTTGAATGGCAAATTTCCTTGCCTTCTGTTCTCCAAGCCGCTCCTGGCTGATGACGGGGCCCTTCTTCATGACCATTGCCAATCGGCTGAAGGGTACCATCGCTTCTTCTACGTAGCGTTCTATCTCCCGAGTGTTGTCACGAACAGCCCTCCCATTGCTGCCAGCAAAATGAACGACCATGTAACCCTTTCGCTGGCCTGTCTTCCTGTCTCTGGCTGGCCCCTGAACGTGAATAGTAAAAACCCCTGAGACGACTTGGATGTGCTGACGCTGAAAATCGGGCAGCTGCGCGATCTCCGGGACCGTCATTGTCTGACCTTGCACGAGAAAAGATGAGGCTACGCCACTCACTTGTTGCGCGGTTCGTCCCAGTCCCTCTAGTGATTCGAGGTTTGGAAAACGTGCCGGCCAAGTTCTGATTCGGGTTGAGGGGATAGCTCCCAGGGGCTCTTCCTTGTCCTGCCATGCTTTCTTGCCCGAGGGGCCGAGAATCCAAGGAGTCTTATGCATACTGCCAACTCTCTATAGTGCCGAGTATTAGATCATTTGGAGCCTACCGCGCAGGTCAGCGACACTCGTGTCGATACGTATCCTGCCTAGCTGGGTTTCAATCACAGAATTAATTTTTGCCTGCCGACGGCGCATTCGCGTTGGCAGTCGCGAATTCTGCCGTCGCGTCTGCCTCATTGGTGGCACAGGGAATGGACTCGGGACCATCGTCTGGCTGGGGCTCCTGGGCGGTGTAGCGGTGAGGGTGGTGTCTGGGGAACGGATGATGAGCATCCAGTAGGCAGCAGGGCAGCGATAGCCGTGGCGGGGGAAATAGTCGTGTTCAGGGTTGTCCAGTGTCTATGAAGGAACGCTCTACGAGACAGTTTTTTGTGTGGACGGGCAGACCACAAGGGGATCCTTGAGCGGACACGCTCAGCTTTTGAGGATCATCCGCGGAGGAATCAGAAAAGTGCTTCCCCACGGAGAACGCGCTCTAAATCGGCGCTGTTGAGGCCACTTGCCTCGAGTATCCAGCCCACGCCGTAGCCGGCCTGACTTGAAGACCTGATCTCTTCGCCAAGTTCTAGGGCAGCAGCTCTGCTTGCTTCGGTAGTTTCCCGCAGCTTAGCGACCGCTGCTTCCAGAGGTAGGCGGATCTCCGCGGGAGGAACGGAGTACCTAGCGCTTTCGTCATCAATGCGGAACGTCCAGTCGGGCTCCATGTGGTCCTCCAAAGTGATGTTTGCCTATCGGTCAGCTTAAAGAATCAAAGACGAGACGTAATCCGTTTCGAAGCATTTCGAAGCCGTAGTCGTATAAAGACGGGGCCCAGTAGAGGATCCCGCAGCGGACAGGGAGCAGCGCCAGCTCCATCGAGAGGCCCTCGCCTTAGCGATCGTAAGCGTCTGGGTTTGATGAACTCCGGTACTTGACGACGGCCAGCCCAATGACATTGGCGGCGGCGAACCCAAGGGCCAACACGATTACAACGAGGTTGAACGTGATCCAGAACGGTGAAGATACTTGGTTGAACAGTGCCACAACTCCAGGGACAAGTCCGCCGATGACGCCTGCCACTGATGGAAACCAGGGCTTCTTTCCCTGGCCGGTCTTCATATCGTCGTTCATGGTCTGCCGAACCTCTTTCGCCATCGCGATGAGCCAGCCGTGGAGTTGATCTTACGCCTCCATAAATTTCTGGACCCGACTTTGCCTCTCCGCCCGTAAGCCGGTGGCTGGCCGCGACGCTTCTACGCACCTTACGACCGCAATGCTTCTCCGCCGCGTTTGAGGAACCCTCTTCGGGACACAAGGCATTGAGTACATGGCACTGACCATTCCCCCCTTGAAAGACCGCAGGCTAGACGAGAGCTCCGTCATTGAGTTGCCGGCGCTGCGAGCGGCGGGGGAGCCTCCAGGCCCAATATGTGATGAAGAGACCTGCCGTCGTGGCCCCGCCCGCATACGTCCATGGCGAGGACCATGACCCTTCGGGGGTGGGAATGGCAAAGGCAATCACGACGGCGGCCACGGCCAGGAGGACTTCCATGGCCGCCTGCAGCGGCTTGGCTCGGTACTCGGGGTAGGCCAGAGGGCCAGGGGGATGATCGGGAGCAGAAACAGGCCGAGGGTGAAGACCACCCAGATGATGTTGATCGTGAAGACGGCCAGGCCCAGCAGTAGAAGCCCAAGGAATTTCAGTACGTCCACCGCCCGGAGCGGATTCGCCGGCGTCCACATGTTCATGAGCAGCGCCCACGCTGGGAGACCGAGCAGCCAGCCACCTGCCCAGAAGCCTACGTTCAGCAGTGCTAACGGCACGAGCAGGGCGCCGGGAAGCAGGAACGCCACGGCCTGCCGCAGTGATGGGAGTTTGCCGGGGGCCGAAGATGCACAACCCGACCAGCACGTACGTCGTCGCGTACCAAGGCAGCAGCTGAATCAGAGGATCTCTCAGGCTGAACACCAGAAGGGTGAGTGCGGGGACCATGATGCACACCGCGGCGAACGGCCACGGACGGCGGGTGCTCAGTTGGTTCATGACGGCAGCGACGCCAAAATGTCGTGTGGCCACTCCCTCGTGAGCACGTCGTTCAGCTCCTGGTTCGAGCTGGAGACACAATATGGAGTCTGGTTTACGTTTAGGACAGCCAGATTTACTGGCACGGCAAAGAGGTCCCAAGGCTGGATCCTATTGGCTAAGTACCCAGTGAGTTTTAGGTCGGCGTACTCGGGCGCGTTCCAGACCCTGCAGGCGCGCTGGAGGTCATCGGGGTGGATAGCGATCCAGACCCCAAACCGGAACTCGTGCCCGCCTAACAACTTGATCGGAAGCAGGGCACGGACGAAAGGACTGATATTCGGGATCTGCATGAGCGTGGCCCTGTTGGGGTCCGGGTCGCTGAGCCAGCTGTCCTCGACCCGGTGCTGTTCAGGGCTCTCCAGCACTGGATCCGGGAGACGGAACCGGACATCTCTATCGTGGACCGCCAGAGTTTCCCCGCACATCCCGCACGCGCGCTTCTTGCCGAACATCACATCCCCCAATTTGTAGTTTCTCAGGTGAGTCTATGTCTCGGCCAACCGAACGCACGGAAGATTTAGCTGCTCGCCTTACGTTGAATCGTGAGGACCGATGACCCATTAGCCGAACCCTCTACGGGACAGTTTTGTGGAGGGGCAGCCCTTACCGGACATCTCACTCGTTCTCTTCAGCCTCCGCATGACGCTGCAATGAGGGTTTCGGCCCGCCCGCCTGCTCCGGCATGCCGCTTCGGGCTTGACCGTCCTGAACGAAAGTGATTCTAATTTGGCTCCCCGGCTCAAGGAACGATCCTGCGGTCGGGTCTTGGGAGGTCACCCAGAACAGCCCCGGCCAGGTACGCGAACGGAGCCCCGGCCCGTCGGGGTCCCCGGCTGCGAGACCGAACCCAACGTCCGCCGCCATCTCCTGTGCAATATGCACAGGCTGTCCCACAAGATCGGGAACAGTCAGCATCTGGCGTTCAACCATCTCGGCATCTCCTTTGAGCTGAACAGCAAGAACCGTGAAACCGTAGCTTCAGCCCCCAGAATACTTCTGGTGACCGGGTGCGGCGCCCGGTAGAGGAACCTTCAGCGGGACGTCGAAGATCATCTGGACTCCGCTGACCTCTTGGACTTTCGCCACATCATGTAAGAAGCAATGGCAAGAAGGAGGAAGGAAACTGCCAGGACGACCTTCATCAGATAGTCCGGGGTCCCACTCGAAATGTCACGGACAACTTGAATGGTCCAAACGACTGTAGAGAGCGACCACAACACGGTGAAAAACAAGAGAACACGTGGGCTTTGACTCGGCGGTTTCTTACCTGGCTCGGTCAGGCCCATATTGTCCGTCATTCGCAGCCAAGCGCTGCGTGGCCTGCCGGGTTCCATGGCTAGAGCGTAGCCGCACTCTAGGGGCGGGGGAAAGAGCTGCGGGTATCCCTAGCCCGCAGCGGTGGGTGACCAAATTCTTAAGAGAGGGTGCAGCTGGATCGCGACGTTTCTACGCCTCGTTTGGGGAACCCTTTACGGGACACCGTGTCAGGGTGATCATGCAGACACCCTGCAAGCCCGCTTCAGACGTGTGTGGGCAGCGTGCGTATGGTGTTTGCATGGCAAAGACTCCTGGCGTCCTTCTCGTTCCGAGTGCGGAATCTGTGGTGGCCTTTATTGATCGCGTTGTCACTTTAGATTGGCCCACTGGCGTCGAGGATCTAGGCAACTACTTTCCCAGGCTGGGCCTCCACCCAGCCGCGGGACATTCACGGAATTTCGATTCTCCAGAAGTCCTAAGAGGGGATTTACGTAGTCCTGACCTGGCTGCGTCTGCCGCTTCTTGGATGTCCTACAAAGCCGAACTCTTCAGCATCAACCTTTTCCTTTACGAAGATTCTTCCCCCAGCGGAGCCGCAGCCGTGACGGCGTACCCTTCGATTTATGAGCGGCTTCAAGCACGATATGGTCCGCCGGCCGATGCAACCGCCCTCCCGTCGGGGCTGGCGTCCTCTCTCTGGAAAGTGAGCGACACCGGCATAGAGATGTACTGCCACATCGACCCCGCACCCACACTGCAGCTAGGGCTCAGCCACATTGCCCGAAACGCGGCTTACGAAGCACGCCTAACATCATGAACGAATCCGCCCCGTAGAGGGAACCTTCAACGGGACGTTCTTTTCCCAGCGTGATTAATCCTCTAGTGGAATCTGTCTAGCCGTGCTTTCGTTGAGCTATAGAGCTGCATTTGGGGAGACACATGGAACGCCGTCCGGATCCGAAGAACGTCCGCCAGGTCATTGCTGTCTCGCTCACGGTAGCTGCGTCCTTGGTCCTTTTAATAGTTCCCATGTACACCAAGGTCGAACTAACGGAAGGCGCGCCAGGGCAGGTAAGCCATTCCACTCTGCTTGAGACAGTAGGACCATCTATTTTCGTGCCGTTGCTCATCCCCATAGTCCTGACCGCTATACCTCTCCTGCTCCGAGGACGTGCACGGATACAAGTCTCTGTCGCGACAACTGTTGCTCTCGCCGTCTTTGTAGTTATCGGCTCCGCAAGCATCGGCTGGTTCTACGTACCAGCCCTGACCGCCGCAGTAGCCGCCGTTGTTGCTCCGATGGAGAGCCGCGGAAAACTTCTACCTGGCCATTCATAACGGGACTTAATCAAATCGCTCTGCTGTCTAAACCCAGGACCTTCGGCACGCCTGTGGAGATCGGCATCCGACGGCGAAGCCGCGAGCAACGTTAGACCAGCTGTGGTGTCCCGTTCGAGAACCCTCTACGGGACAGTTTTGTTAGAGCTGAGTAGTTGGTGACTTTCAGCGATAAATGGTGCGTTTTCACAGCACTATTGGTGGAATGAGCAGACCGCAAAGGGATCCCTCATCCGACGCTACGGGCGGGGACCCCTTCATTGCTAAAAGAACTGGTCAAGGAGCCGGTAAAAGGTGACGCGGTTGGTGTCGGCCTGTTCTATGCCGTAACGGGTGAGGTACCGCTCGGCGTGGTGTACGCCGTACTGGGGGTTCTGGGCGCTGGTGATGCTCCGGGTGGCCAGGGCGAGGTCGGAATACTGGTCGGCCATCCCTAGGCGACCGACGTCGACGAGCCCTGTAACCGTGAACGTGTCGGGGTCGAGCAGTACGTTCGGCAGGCAGAGATCACCGTGGCAGACAACTAAGTCTTCGGAGGTGGGAACGGTGGCAAAAAGCTCATCGAGGAGTTGTTGCGGTGTCCAACCCACATATGCGGGGTCCAGCCGGTCCAGATCAACCAAATGCTGCCGAACTGCATGTTCGGCGGCGGGCATGATGACAGCGAGGTTCCGTTCGTAGGGACAATCCTCGATCGGAAGGTCATGCAGCGTGCGGGTGAAGTCGGCTAGTGCGTCGATCACGTTAATGCGCTGGTCGGCCGGCCAGTGTTCGGCGCCGGAGCGGCCGGGCACTGCCGTGGTGACTAACCAGGCGCAGTCGTCAGAGACGTCGTACTCGACGACCTCCGGCGTAGGAATCCCAACCTTCGCAAGCCAACGCAGACGCTCAGCCTCGGCGCCTAGGTCGTACCCGGCGTCGTGTCTATTTGTCAGGCCGCCAAGCTTTACAAACAGGTCGGTGGCTCCGTCCAGCCTATAAACCAGTGCGCCAGAGCAGCCGATGCTGATTGGAGTCCAGTCATGGCCCGAATACCGTCGTCGAAGCGTTTTGACCTGTTCTTCTGTCACTCTTCGATGGTAGGTCCTACTTGGCTGCACCGACCGCCCGTAAGCCGGTGGCTGGCCGCGACGCTTCTACGCCTCGTTTGGGGAACCCTCTACGGGACGATGCCTTGGTCGTCAGCGTGGCCCCGCAGGGTGACGTAGTGTTCGCATGCGACCACTACGGGAGCCTACGGTTTTGCCCTCAGTTGCCGGTTCCTCGACTTGAGCATTATCCAGATGGCCGTAGCGAAGACCAAGAAAAGTATGGCAATCGGCAGGAGCAAAAAGCCCGTGCTGGTGTCGCCTGCCGCTACTGTAACGCCGGCGATACAGCCTAGAACGATCCCTACGACTGCCGGCAACACGGCAATCCTTGCCCAGGTTTTGGCATCACGATCGCTGAGGTCGGCCGCCCTAAAATGAACGCTCTCCTCCGGCTCATAAAGCTGGGCAACGAACAAACCTAGGATGGCGGGAAACAACCCGAGAGCTAGGTTGCCGCCGGGGCGCTCTGGGCTGACAGAAGTGAGCGCGACAGTAACGATGATGAGGGCTACGGCGACCCCCATGAGCGCGAAGTATTTCCACCGTCGGCGGGTCCTCACCAACCTCCCGGCTCGGGTTTTCCCGATCAAAATCACTCCGCCCAAAACAACCAGCAAAGCAGGCATGAGGCTTTGAAGAACCCCGGCCAGCGCCTCCGGCGCCGTTCGCCAAATCGCTAGGAAGGAAACTACGGCGAGAGCTATGACTACCAGAGCGTCCGCGATCCGGAGCTTCCCCTCAGTCTCTTGAGATGCCATGCCTAAGTGCAGCCGCCAGCAGCCCAGTTGTCAATAAGTCAACTAGCCGGATAAATTCCGCAGCTCGCCAAACCAAGCCGATGCCGGTGAATCACGGGTAGTGACTAGGGCTGGTAACTGTCCCCTTAGAGTGGCCGACCGGCGAAGCTTCTGCGCGTTAGAGGAACTTTCAGTGGGACGACGGGGCCGGCCAGCTGGCCTGCTGGGTGTCAGCTTTCGTGGCTCTGTCCGCGCTGCTTTGAGAGGGCTCTTTGCTCCTCATGCTTGTGTAACGGGAGTGACCATGACACTGCCAATCGAGCGGTTCACTCCCCACAGGAGGACAGAACCGTCATCTTTCCTGACGGCTATGGTTTGTTTGACTGCCAAGATGTCGATGTTCTCGGGGTACGCGTGCCCCGTCTTGGTGCTGAATTCTTCTCCAAATCTGCGGTTGATAAGAGGCCGAAGCAGTTTCTGCTTACGGGATGCATAGAACGCGAACCCAGCGGTGAGAACGAGGGCTACCCCCATGATGGCGAAGCTGATCTCTCGGGGAACCTCGATGTTTCCGAATGATAAAACGAGCGACAGGATCCAGAAGACTAGAAAGAGTAATCGCCACGAAACGTCCAGCGTTTTGTATTTTCGCATCTCGGGCAAGTCGATCGTGAAAGTGTTCGAGTCATTACCCATGGATCTCCCCCGATTCGGTGATGGGCAAATCCTATTACCCCGTCGCTTAGGCGAGAAGGCTAGTCGGGATCCTAATGCCAGGCCAAGGGCCCGTAAGGGGCCCGTCCCGCAAACTGTCCCGTTAGCGGTGGCCGACCGCGACGCTTCAACGCGTTTGAGGAACCCTCGGCGAGACGAAAGAGGTAGGGTCAGGGCATCAGATGCGCCAGAATCTTCAGGGCTGCTAACTGAGGGTAGTCATCCTGCGGCATTTTCGTTTGATAGTCGTCCAGCCAGTAGCTCATCGCCCTTTGCTCGGTGAGGCTGAAGAATTCGGGGTTTCCATTCACGAACTGTTTATAAGCCTGCTGGAGACCCGGCCTTTCCGGCAGTTCGCGTTTCAGGAAGGCATACACTTCTTCTCCAACCTCGATGACGTACTCTCCACAGAGTTGAACTACGAAGGGGATGGGCCAAGAGTCTTCTGAAGCGAGGATCAGGGACAGAGCTTCTTGCCGTACCCGCCCATCGTGGTGCCTTGTCATCCAACAAGCAAGGACTAGCTGCTCATCAGGTGTGAGTTGCGACCTCACCTCCTGTTCGGGCCAGGAGTAGTGGATGCGGTACGGAATCTGCACCAGCTCGCCCGCGACATAAATTTCCGGGCTATCGGCCACGTGCCAGTTCGTGTCCTGAATTAGGCGGGGAGAGGTACCAATTTCGGGTGGATCCAAGACTTTCATTGTCCGCTGAGCGGAAGGCCGGGCACTTAGAGGGATCGAACGCAGCAGTAGGGGATCTTTGAACCAAGGTTCCTTCATCCGCTCATTGAATCATTCCCTGAGGATTCGGCGGCAAGTAGCAGCGGTCAGCCGAGACATCCTCTGAGCAAGGTCGCACATCAGAATGCATCGGCGTTCGGGGGACGGATTCAAAACCGTGGCTGTCGCGTAAGGGGTCTGTCCCGCAAGTGTCCCGTTAGACGGTCCCTTATCGGGCACCTTTCGCCCGACAGGCAACCGGCTTACGGGACGATTCGATTGCTTATACGAAACATGGAGGGTGGGCGGTGCTCTGGTAGCGTCGGTCAACGAACATTTGGGGGAAATATTGAACGTCGATTTTGCTGGGGTAACCCCTTATCGGCCACGCCTAGCCGTGGTCTTGGCTACGATCTTCTGCTCGGTGGCAGTTCTGCCGGCGATTCCAGCCACTCTTATTGCCGGGGCAACAATCATGTCCCTGCTCACCGGAGCCGGGGCTACGTTGAACCAGGCGCTGCAAGTCAGCGTCGTTTTGGCAGTCTTCATAGCTGCCTTAGTGGCGTTCGTGATGATGCGACGAAGTATCACCGCGCGTAGGACCTGGGTATGGGCAGGCTTGTCCATCATCCTCGTTGCAGCAGCATCCGCCCCGGTTGTTTGGGTTGCTTCACAGAACTTTATTGAAGAGTGGTGCGAATATCAGCCTGGCGGCAGGGGCAATGCCGACACTGGCTCGCTTGATGAAATTCCGGCCGTGTGTCGTTAAGCCACAAAGGGTTCCTACCTCGCTTGAATCCGGAAAGACGTGCCGAGGTATAGATGATGGCATCAGCCGTCCGGAGAGTGATCCCCTTGTGCAGTGGCTCCATGCGCCAAATAGCGCCGCGAAAACACCGCCACTTATTGCCGAAAGTCACAGCGTCATCCGGGCACTCGATGATTCCCATAAGACCCGCCCGCAAAACTGCCCGGTGAAGGTGCCCTAAACGCTACACACCGAATTGCCTCGAATTCCTTGGCTTATGATGCGTCTCACGCCCGCCGAACAACGCCAGGCCGGCAAGGTCTTGATTCGCGTGATCTACCGCGACTTCCACCGCGGCCGGCGATTCTCATTACTATGTCGCAGACCCCGCTGGCTGAATCGGGGCGAATTCCAGTGGTGCCTGCAACACCGGATTTAGTTGACTGGGTTCGAGATTAGCTCGGCGAGGACTTCTGCGGGCGTTCGGTAGCCGTGTCGTTTGCGTGGCCGGCGGTTGAGTTCCGCGGCGACGTTCTCGAGGATTCCAGGCCCATGGAAAGACAGGTCGGTGCTTTTCGGGAAGTACTGACGAAGGAGGCCGTTGGTGTTTTCGTTGCTGCCGCGCTGCCAGGGTGAATGTGGCTCACAGAAATAGATCGGCATGCCGGTAGCCATAGTGATCTCCTGATGCCGCGACATCTCCGCTCCTTGATCCCAGGTCGTCGAACGGCGCAGCTGCTCGGGGAGGGTATTCATCGCGGTGATCATGGCGGCGGCGACGGTGCGGGCGGTGTGGTCCTCAGCCAGATGCAGCAACATCACGTATCCGCTAGTGCGTTCAACGAGGGTCCCGATCGCGGATTTCGATGCCGTTGAACCGATGATTAAGTCCCCTTCCCAATGGCCGGGAACGGCGCGGTCCTCGACCTCGGCTGGCCGGTCAGAGATCATCACCATTTCCTGGAACCGTTGCGGGCGAGGACCTTCCGGCCTTTGCGGCCGCCGACGCACCCGTCCGGACCGGAGCGCCGTCGCAACTTCCAGGCACAAGGATCCGCGGCCCTGGACGTAGAGGGCCTGATAGATCGTTTCGTGTGACACCTGCATCTCCGGATTCTCCGGATGCTCCACCTTCAGTCGGCCAGCGACCTGTTCCGGGCTGAACCGGTCGGTGAGCATCGTCGTGACCTGGTCCCGTAAGGCTAACCCGTCCAGCTTCCGCGGCTTCGGCCTGCGGGCACGAGCCCACGTTTGCTCCTGTACGAGCGATGGCGAATACCGGTCACTGACGCGGTTCCTCGCGATCTCCCGGCTGATTGTGGACGGAGCCCGGCCCAGAATGGCGGCGATATGACGGACTCCATGGCCCTGGGCGAGCTGGAAGCCGATCTCTTCCCGTTCACGCAACGACAAAAGCCCTGCACGGGGCACACTGAAATTCGGAACGGGCGATGGCAACACCTTCTGATGGTCGCTCAACCACCGGTATGCGGTCGGACGCGACACCCCCGCGGCCTGCGCCGCCACGGCTACCGACAGCCCGGCATCCAGCCCTTCCCAGAACGCTAGTCGAACACTTAACGGCGACCACGGCCTACCCATCGACGACACCCCACAGAATTCAGGGTGTTGCACTCACCACCTGAACTCGCCCGGCATATCACTCATTAGTTGTGAGACTGCAGTATCTCGACCCGGCAGCGGTCCACTAATCGAGAGCAGGTGGATCTTCTGACGTTCGGCGTCCGCCACGATGACCACCACATTGTTCACGGTACGTCTTGAGTGGGAGCTTCACGACCCCACATCAGCAGGCACTCGAGGCGCTGATCGATGGGACACCCTGGTCATCACAACGCTGGACAGACTCGGGCGACTGACCCAGAACAGTCCTGTCTTCGACGACGAACCCGGCAACGCAGACTGCGATCCCGAAGCGCAAGGCGCCCTCGAGCCCGGGATGTATCGGGCAGCCTTCTGCAGGCGGTCACGAGCATTCATGAACACGCAGGGCTCCGCACCCGGCGGTCCCGTCAGGTCTTTCGGAGCGTGAGGATCTGCTCCGCGCGCCCGAACGGCCCCTGGAGGTCGTGCAGAACGGTGGAGGTCAGCCCTATTCCGTCCCCGCCGAACGAGACAGCGTTGTCCAGGCCCAGCCACTCCCCTTCGGGCCGGCGGTACATGTGGATCTGCAGGTCAAGGTTGGGAAAGGAGTAGCTGTCCTTCCCGGGCGGAACCCGGGCCGCGATGCCGTTGGCCGTGTCCACCATGCCCATGAGCCTGGCCAGGGCACCGCTGTCCGCGCGGTCCGTCAGGGGGTGTTCCGTACGAAGCCAGACCTTTCCGGCCCCGGGCCGGTGCCCTTCCGCAACGCGCATTTCCAGAGAGCGGATGTAGCCGCCGGGCCACACGGACGCGCCGTCGTACGGCTTGCAGTCTTCCGGACCGGGAATGGGGGTGTCCTCGATGGCGGCTACCGGTGTTGTATCACTGGTAGCCAGCCGCCAGGCGGTGGCACGGATGGCGGTCCGCCCGCCCGCCACCAGCTCGGCCTGCAGGAGTTCGATGGTCTTTCCGGGCCGGAGGGTGGCGGCCGCGATCTGGAATTCGCCGCCCGGGATGAGGCCGAGGATCTCGTAGCTGATCCGCGCCATCCGCATGTCCGGCCGCGGGTCATGGCGTTCCAGGCTGTCCGCCAGCAGGCCCGACGCCGGCGCCATGTGCTGCTCGTGGACGTTCCAGGCACCCTGGGCATGGATGGTGGAACGGAAACGACCTCCGCCCAGGTTCAGGTAGTAGAAGTTTCCTTCAGCCAGTTCAGGCAGCTCTGCGCTCAACGTTGAACCCCTTTGCAGTTCCAGTGAATCGGCCTTAACTCTATCTGCGCCGGCGCCGCCGCTCCGCCGGACACGGGCCAAGGCATTCCACCGGAAGGGACGCGGCGAAATGTTGGCCACTAGCAGTATCCATCCGACTAGACTCAGGAACTGGTCCTGTCAGCAACCCTCGGAAGAGGTGTTCCATGCGCGTCATCAGCTACAACCTCCGCAAGCACAAAGCGAGTGGCGAACTCCTCGCCCTGGCGCGGAACCATGACATTGATGCGCTCTGCCTCCAGGAGGTGGATTCCAGCGATCTTCCCGAAACCCTGGGGCCGCTGCATCTGGCCGATGCCACCAAAGGCAACCGGCTGGGGCTGGCCATCTACTACCGCACCAGCCGCTTCACCGCCCTGGACACCCAGTCCTTCGCCCTGAAGAAGTCGATGCATGACCGCGTCCTTGCCCCGGCCCATGAGCGGCTGATCGGTACCCGGGTCATGGACAACGAAACGCAGCATGAACTGGTGATCGGCTCGTTCCACGCAGCCCCGCTCACCGCGTCCAACTCGCTGCGGCGCAAGCAGATCCACGCGGCCCACGCTGAGCTGCTGAGCATGGGCAAGGGCCTGATGACCCTGATGGTGGGCGATTTCAACTACCCGTTCTTCACCAAGAACCTTGACCTGCACATGAAAAACTCGGGCTATGCACTCTCCCTGAGCAACCGGCGCACCTACACCCGGTACAAGGTGTTCAAGGGCCACTTCGATTTCGCGACGTCACTGGGCCTGGATATCGAAAGCGTGGAGACCCTGCCGCGGGGCAATTCAGACCACCTCCCCATCCTGGTCACAGCGGAGTACGGCCCGGACTACTAGGACTCAAGCCTTGCACGGAGGTCCGGCCAGGACGCTTCGAACCCGGGGTGCAGTTCCAGTCCGGCCACCTCGGGCAGCGGGACCCACCGGAGCTCCAGGCTTTCGGGATCGCTGATCACGGGGTCAAAAGGCTCCCTCACCAGCACCACAACCGTGGTGTAGGTCCAGTACCCCACGTCCAGCAGGGACGTAAAGAGCACCTCCACATTGTCCGCGGGCACGGCGGCTTCCTCATAGGCTTCCCGGAGCGCGCCCTTGACGGGCTCTTCGCCCTCATGGAGTGCGCCGCCGGGCAGGCCCCATGTTCCGCCGTTGTGGCTCCATACGGCACGGTGCTGCAGCAGCACCCCCTTGCCGGGATCGTAGGCCAGCACTCCGGCCGCCCCGAAGCGCCCCCAGAAGCGCCCGCGGCTTCCCTCGACCCAGGCGTCGCCGGGGTCCCTGGGACCGGTACGGACGGGAGGGGCAGAGGACGCGGTGGACGCCGGAAAGTGATCCATCGCTCCAGTCTGACAGGTGCAGCGGGTGGGCTGCACCCCCCGATCCGCTGCCCCGGTCAGGCCTGGTTCGCTGTACCGCGCTCGACGGCGAAATCACCGCCGGGGTACATGATGGTCTCGTGTCCGTCATCAAAGCGGACGCGGTAGGGCGGCGTTCCGCCCTGGCCGCGCACCTCAAGTATCACTCCATGCCGGTCCGCCGCCCCCACAGTCCTGCCGTGCACGATGATGCGGTCGCCCTGCGTTGCCTCCATGGCAATCACCTCCGAGCCCAGAGTACGACTGGCTGCCCGCAGGGAAAAGGGCGAATGGGAACACCGGCCGGAAAGGCGCGCTGGAGAAGGTCATAGGCGGGTCCGCGGGAACCAGGCGGGCATGGCAGGATTTTTCCCATGCCACTAAATCTCGTCCTGGTCGCCGATACCCATGTCCCCAAGCGCGCCCGCGATCTTCCTGCACAGGTGTGGTCCGCCGTCGAAAGCGCCGACGTGGTCTTTCACGCTGGCGACTGGGTGTCGGGCTCCCACCTGGAGGAATTCCATAGGCGGAGCCGCCTGCTGGTGGGCGTCTACGGTAACAATGACGGACCGGAGCTGCGCCGGAGCCTTCCGGAAACGGCGGAGATCACGCTGGAAGGCGTCCGCTTTGCCATGGTTCACGAGACCGGGCAGGCCAAAGGGCGCGAGGCCCGGTGCGAGGCGCTGTACCCGGAGGCGGACGTCCTGGTTTTCGGCCACAGCCACATCCCATGGGACACCACCACGCCGCGTGGGCTGCGGCTGCTTAATCCGGGGTCGCCAACTGACCGCCGACGGCAGCCGGCCTGCACGTTCATGACGGCCACGGTGGATTCCGGAACGCTGGGGGACGTCCGGCTTCACGAGGTCCGCCGGGATTGACCCGGGTTGGCAAGGGAGACATTTGATGCCTAGGCTGGAACGGTAAGCATACTTAGCTTTTTCACGTTCATCCGAGCATCAGGAGGACAGCCATGACAGACCAGTACACCTTCCGCAATCCGGTCACCGCGTACGAAAAGATTTCGCCGCCGAAGCAGCACCAGCCCGAGCCGGGACTGGACGCGGAGCTGGCACCCAAGGCCGACCTGGGCGAGGAGACCTACCGCGGTACCGGCCGGCTGGAAGGGCGCAAGGCGATCGTCACCGGCGCGGACTCCGGCATTGGTGCGGCAACGGCGATCGCCTTCGCACGAGAGGGGGCCGACGTCGTCCTGTCCTACCTTCCGGAAGAGGAGGAGGACGCCGCGCGCATTGCGGGCCTCATCGAGGCTGCCGGGCGCAAGGCCGTCAAGGTCCCGGGCGACCTCAAGGACGCGTCCGTGTGCCGCGACGTGGTGGACACAGCCGTGGCGGTGCTGGGCAGCATCGACATCCTGGTCAACAACGCCGGGAAGCAGGTGGCGCAGGAGGACCTCGCCGACATCACCGATGAGCAGTTCGACCACACCGTGAAGACCAATGTGTACGCGATGTTCTGGCTGATCAAGGCAGCGCTCCCCCATATGCCGGCCGGATCCACCATCATCAACACCACGTCCATCCAGGCTTACAATCCGTCTCCGACGCTGGTGGATTACGCCACCACCAAGGCCAGTATCAACAACTTCACGAAGGGCCTGGCCCAGCAGCTCGCACCTAAGGGCATCCGCGTCAATGCGGTGGCGCCGGGTCCCATCTGGACCCCGCTGCAGGTCAGCAGCGGCCAGCCGAAGGAGGAGCTGCCGGAGTTCGGGCAGTCGACGCCGCTGGGCCGGGCCGGCCAGCCGGCGGAGCTCGCCCCCGCCTACGTCTTCCTCGCCTCGCCGGAGTCCAGCTATGTTGTGGGCGAAACACTGAACGTCAACGGCGGCAGCCCCACGCCGTAGCCCAAGGCTCCAAAGACAAACGGCCGACGGCGGTGCCTGGCGCATGGTGCGCAAGGCACCGCCGTCGGCTGTTAAAGTTCGGCGCCTATTCTTTGTCCGTCTCAGCCAACAGCTCGTCAGTGGCGGCGTCGGGCTGTCCATCGAAGAACTGGGCCAGGACCGTTTTGAACACCGTCTCCCCCGGGGCTGCCCGGAGGAACAGCGTCACGGAGGAGTGCAGCTTCCGGGCGTCGATCCCCCCGAAGATGTCCTCCGCCGGGACGCCTGAGTGATTGGTGACGGCAAGGGCGGACTCGAGCAGCCTTGGTCCCAGCACCGGGTGGGCCAGGTATTCCCGTGCTTCAGCCAGGGAGCTGATGGCGTACCGGCGGGACATCTCACTGTGCCCCAGGCCTGCGATCTGCGGAAAGATGAACCACATCCAGTGGCCGGACTTCCTGCCCAGCTGCAGTTCTGACAGGGCCTGATCGTAAGCGCCGCCGCTCTCCTGCGCAGCAACGAACCGGTCAAGGTTATAGGGATCGTTCATGGGTGTCTCCTTGTGGTGGGGCTTCGGGGGCGGCTTGCTGGTGGATGAATGCGGCGGCGGCGCGCAGCTGGCTGTCGGAGTCCGTCCGCCATCGGGCCAGGACAACATCTGCGCGCTGCCGGTCCCGTCCGCCGAGCCGCGCCAGGAACGGCGCCACGACATCGGCCAGCAGCGGTTCGGTCAGTTCCCGGGTCCCGGCAGACCGCAGGAAGCCCTCAATGCGGGTCAGGTCCGAGTGGCGCAGGAGTGCCCTGTTGGATTGCAGCAGCACAACAGCGGCGAGCCGGCGCTCAAAAACGGCCCTGGAACCTGGCCGGGGCTGGCCCCACAGGGCGGATGCCAGCTGCACAACGGCGTCGTGATCGAGGTCGTTGTACTTCCGCAGGGCGTCGCGGACGGTTCCGCGGACCGCGCCCACCGACGAGCCGTAAGAGGAGAGCTTGCCGCCCAGCCTGCCCTCGACGTCGTCCGCCCGGTACCAGGCGCCCTCATTCTGCAGCGTGCGGTCAATGAATCCTGCAGCAGCGGCCACCTGGTCCAAGGGGCTGCTCACCGGCTGCGGCCTGCCGACGCGTGGCGGATGCAGAACGGGGTCCAGGGGCGCGCCTCCAGCCTGCCTTCGGCGATGGCTTCCCCGCACACAGCGCAGGTCCCGTACGTGCCGGCGGCAATCCTGGCCAGCGCGGCGTCAACCTGGTCCAGCCCCGCACTGCTTTGCTTCAGCAGGGCCGACGCCTGGGACAGCTCGAATGCGATAGTGGAGCCTTCCGGGTCGTGTTCGTCGTCCACGTTCGAGTCCTGGCGCGCCGAGTTGGCGGAGGCGATATCCGCGCGGAGGGCCGGAAGCAGGGCCACCTTCCGTTCCCGCTCCTCCTCAAGCAGCATCCGGAAGCGTTCATAGTCGGGCATGGGAAAAGCCTACGCGGGGTCAGTACCAGTTCTTTGCCATGGAATGGTTCCAGGCGGCGCAGGGCGAGCCGTAACGCTCCCTGATGTAGCCGAGCCCCCAGTCGATCTGCGTCCGGTAGCTGGTAAGCCAGTCGGCGCCGGCACTTGAGTACTTGCCGGGCGGCAGGGCCTGCGCGATTCCGTAGGCGCCGGAATAGGGGTTGGTGGCGGTGGTCAGCCAGTTCGATTCCTTGGTCCACAGCTGGGCCAGGCAGAGGAACTGGTCCTGGCCCCAGCCGTGGGCGCCCAACCTGGTGGAGGCATAGCTTTTGGCTCCTGCCGGGTCATTGACCGCGCCGCCGGGGAGGGAAGGCACGACGACGGGCGGCGGGTTTGGCGGTGCGGGGGCCGGCGCGGGAGATGGGTTGGCCGGG
>NZ_LWLP01000001.1:2528078-3060107 GCF_001641125.1 Arthrobacter sp. OY3WO11
CAGCAGCACGCTTGGCCGCCTGGGATGCCTCGTAGGCGGCCAGCGCCGCCTGGCCTTGCCGGTAGGCGTTCTCCACCTCCGCCGTCGTGCCTTTGAGCGACGCCAACTGCGCTGTTAACTGCCCGCTGCGTTGCTTTTCCTCCGCCGCCTGGCGGGCCACGGCGTCGTGGGCCGAGCGGGCCGCTCCGAGCCGGGCTTCCGCTTCGAGGGCCAGCCGTCCGCGCTCATCCTTGGCAGCCTGTTCCTGGGCAGTCAATGCAGCTGCGATCTTCCCTGCCGCCGACGCCTTGTGCACGAGGGCGGCGGTCTTGTCCCCCACGATCTGCACCACATTGAGCCCGTGCACGGTGTTGCCCTGGACAGCGTCAAGGGCAACAAAGAACCCCATGTTCGTACCACCGGTTTTGTATGACTGGGCCGCCAGCGCACCGAGCTCTTTCCTGTGCCGGACCAGCTCAGAGTCAGCCTGAGAGGCCTGGGCCGTCAGGGCTTCCACCCTTGCAGTGGCAGCCTGCAAAGCCGCATCCGTCACCGCATACTCCGCCGCTGCCTCCACCGCGGCGGAGCCGGCGGCCTCAGACTGGTCCTTGAGGCTGGACAGCAAACCATCGATCCTGGCAATTTCCGCGGCTTTCCCGGCCTCGCTCTCCTTTGCGTCCTGCACCTCCTCCCAGGAGGGGTAACCGCCAGGCGGATCCTCCGCAGCGCCCGCCGGTGCCAGCCAGAAAGTTCCTGCCAGAGCGCACGAAAGAAGCGCCGCGGGCAGCAGCGCCCTGGGTTTGGTAACGAACCGGGACATAGTCGGGAAGCTTACCGCCTTCACCCTCAGGTTGAAGGAGGACGTTTCTACATCGTTATGGACCGGAGACAGTTGCTTTTACGGAAAGGTCCGGAACACTCGTCTTTTGCAGGTGCTGGTCCCTTACAGATGCTGGACGAACCAGGCGAGGGTGTCGTTCCACGCGGCCGTAGCCTGGGCTTCGTTGTAGCGGTCGCCGGTGTCGTTGTGGAAGGCATGGTCCACGCCGGGGTAGACCGTGAGCTGGTGGACCGCACCGGAGGCTGCCAGCGCATCCTTGAGCGCAGGCATGGGGCCGGTGATACGTTGATCGAGTTCAGCGTAGACCCCGAATACGGCCGCCTTGATGTCCGGTACTTTGGCGAGGTCAGGGGCGGGCCCGTAAAACGCCGCGGTTGCTTTCAAGCCGTCCAGTTCGGCGGCCGCCTGCCAGGTTATGCCGCCGCCGAAGCAGTAGCCGGTCATGGCGATGCGGCCGCCGTCCACGAAGTCCTGGTCCTGGAGATACTCCAGGGCTGCTGCGAAGTCGGCCACGTGCCGCGGGGCGCCGGCCTGGGTGAGGGCACCGGGTACGGCGTCGCGGTCCATTCCGGCCGTCCCGCCTTCACGGCTGAGCAGGTCAAGCGCGAGGGCGGCGTACCCCTCCTTCGCGAAGCGGCGGGCCACGTCTTCGATGTGGGGCGTCAGTCCGCGGTTCTCATGGCAGATCAGCACGGCAGGACTGCGCCCGTCCTGCTCCGGCCTGGCCAGGTAGGCACTGACGGAGGCGCCGCCGGAGGGAAACTGGACGGACGCCGTCGTCAATCCTGGCGCCCCCTCCGGAACAGAGAGCGGGCTCTTGGCCCCGGGGACCGCTCCCGACCCCGCAGTCCCGGCAGCGGACGTCGGGGACGGTTCCGGGGTGGGCATGGGGTCGGTGCTCCGTGGCACCTCGCTGGGGGTGCAGCCCACCAGCAGCATCGCCGCTGACGCTGCTGCCATGCTGCCGGTAATGAAGGCAACCCGCCGGGTGAAGGTCCGCTGGCTCAGTGCGCCGGACCGGTAGTCGTCAAAGAATTCCTCAATCAGGTACTTCTCATACTTGCCAAGCTGCGTCACAGTGCCTCCTCGGGGTGCCGAACATACTCCTCCCCCGCCCACCTCCGGACAAGGCCCCCCGGCGATCTTTGCTTGTCCTTAATCGCTTTGTGATAAACAACATGCCCTGCTAAATCGGCGCGCCTGTCCTTCGCCTTTGTTGCGCTGTGGCACACGAAATCCAGTCGATAGCGAAACCGAGAGAATCGCCTCGCATGTTATCCAAGTGTGACAATGGGTGCTAAGTCGGGTTATGGTCTTCAGGTGTCCCTCCCAGACGGGACATTCCCCGTCAGAATGCCGAGCCCTGCCACTGACCCGGGAACCAACGCTTTCCAGCTGGCAGGGACGGGGGAACCAAGTTTCCGCGGCCTTTGAAGGCCTTGGGGTTAAGTCGATAGCGCGTCCGTTCCATTCGGACGTGTTACCGGCCGGGTATCTCCAACCCGAACCCGACAGCTCACCCCGCAGGCATGGGAGAGGCGATCAACTGTGTCAAAAAATTCCACCACTGCCCGTCACCGCGCAACCCCGGCCCGCTCCATCGCGATCGAAGGGCTGGCTGTTTCGGCCAAGTCCCTGGGCCGTCCGGCTCTCGCCGTAGCAGCAGCCTCCGGCATTGCCTTCGGCGTAGGCGCCCCGGCTCACGCCGGTGTGAACGGTCCGGACACCACCGAGACCGCTAGCGTCCAGGCTTCCGCCGCCCCTGCTGCAGCAGTCGCAGCCCCCGCCGCAGCAGCCGGCAACGTCCACACGGTTGTATCGGGCGACACCCTTGGTGCCATTGCGTCGCTCCACGGCGTCAGCCTGAATGACGTCCTGTCGGCCAACGGGCTTTCGGTCTCCACGATCATCTTCCCCGGTGACCAGATCCAGATTCCTGCCGCCGGTTCCGCAGCCGCTGCCCCGGCCGCAGCCTACGTTGCCCCGGCTGCAGCACCGGCACCGGCTCCGGTCCAGACCGCTGCTGTTACCACCCCGGCGAACACCGGAATGAACATGTCCTACGCGTCAGCTCCGGTTGCAGCCACGGGCAGCGGTGCAGGAGCGGCCATCTTGGCCAACGCCTACGGCCAGCTGGGCCAGATCCAGGACTGCACCGCCATGGTGGAGAAGGCACTGCGCACTGTCGGCAAGTCGGTTGGCGACCTCGCCCCCGGCCAGTTCTACCAGTACGGCACCCCCGTGGGCAGCCCCGCTCCCGGCGACCTGGTGATCACCGCCGGCCACGTGGGCGTATACGCCGGCGACGGCCAGGTTGTCAGCGGCGGCGTGAACGGCAACCAGACCGAGGTTCACTCCATCAGCTGGCTCAGCGGCGCTTCCTTCGTCCGCGTGGCATAGTCACCACGGACACAGGTGCAGCTGGCCCGTAAGGGCCAGGCCACTCCAGACAAGGGCGGCAGTCGGGTTCTCCCGGCTGCCGCCCTTGTCTGGTTTCCTAAGTTTTTCTTCCTGACCCGTCCGGAGCCCAGCGCCGCCCCGGGTCAGGTACCGCAGAAAGTCCGGTAGGTGCCGAAGTCTTCCGGCGGCCCCTCGGTGTAGCGCTCCAGCCCCTGGCGTTCCCGGAACGGGGACCTCACCACCTCCAGGAGGCGGTTGAATGGGCCCATGTCCCCCTCCGTGGCCGCCGCCAGGGCTTCCTCCACCAGGTGGTTCCGGGGAATGTACACCGGGTTGACGCTGTCCATCAGACCGGCATCGGGCTTCAGGCGAGCCCAGCGCTCAGCCCAAGCATCAAACGCGGCGAGATCCAGAACCATGCCCCGCGCCGGCCTGGTATTTCCGCTGGCCGCCTGGGCGAGGCTCCGGAAGAACTGTGTGTAATCGACAGGTCCGTCCTTCAGCAGGCCGATCACCCCGTCCACCAGCTCCGATGCTTCGTCCCCCTCCTTGCTTCCGGCCGGCCCACCTGCGATGCCAAGCTTTGCCTTCATGCCGTTGAACCAGGCGTCGCTGTACTGGCTGCGGAACTTCCCCAGCGCCTCCACGGCGGGGGCGACTGCCTGTTCCTGGTCCTCGTGGAAGAGCGGCAGCATGGCCTCCGCCAGCCGCGCCAGGTTCCACTCGGCCACCACCGGCTGGTTTGCGTAGGCGTAGCGGCCGCCGACGTCAATGGAGCTGTATACGGCCCCGGGGTTGAAGGCGTCCATAAAGGCGCAGGGGCCGTAGTCAATGGTTTCGCCGGAAATGGTCATGTTGTCCGTGTTCATGACGCCGTGCACAAACCCCACCAGCATCCACCGGGCCACCAGCCCGGCCTGGGCGGCCACCACCGAGGCGAACAGTTCAAGGTAGGGATTTTCAGCCTGCGCTGCGGCCGGGTAGTGCCTGCTGATGGCGTGATCCGCCAGCCGGCGCAGGAGCTCCATGTTGTCCGTGGCCCGGGCATATTGGAAACTGCCCACCCGGAGATGGCTGCTGGCCACCCGCGCGAGGACGGCACCCGGGAGCATCGTGTCCCGTCGCACCGGGCGTCCTGTGGCCACAACGGCCAAGGCCCGCGTGGTGGGAATGTTCAAGGCGTGCATTGCCTCGCTCACCAGGTATTCGCGCAGCATAGGCCCGACGACGGCGCGGCCGTCGCCTGCCCGGGCGAAGGGTGTGCGGCCGGAGCCTTTGAGGTGCACGTCCCGCAGGCGCCCGCCGGCGTCCAGGAGTTCGCCGAGCAGGAGCGCCCGGCCGTCGCCGAGCAGCGGCGAGTAACCGCCGAACTGATGCCCGGCGTACGCCTGGGCAACCGGGGTGGCACCGGCCGGAACGTGGTTCCCCAGGAGGAGCCGCACGCCTTCGGGGGTCCGGAGGTATTCGGGGGCAAGTCCCAGTTCGCCGGCCAGGACATCGTTGAGAACAAGAAGGCCGGGTTCCGGCGCTTCCTCGGCCTGCCAGGGAACGGCGAGTTCCGGGAGTTCACTGGCGAAAAGGCCTTCGAAGGTGACAGTTGATTCTGCTGCTGCAGTCATGAATCAACCCTATCGCCGTCGTTGGTTCTGCGGTTTATCAGCCAGGTGATGAGCCACAGGATTACCCCAATGGCCATCAGTCCGCCGGCGATCTGGTACTGGATGATGTTCCTGCCCACCCAGGGGCCGGCGAGGAAAGCGCACAGGGCGGCGGCAACGAGCGGAAGCTGGCCGGGGGACGTGAAGAACACCTTTCGGTGGGGATCCCGCTTGCGGCGCAGCACCACGCAGGCCACGTTGACCACCGTGAAGACACACAGCAGCAGGAAGGCGGTGGTGCCGGACAAGTTGGCCACAATGTTGCTTTCGGGATCACTGGTGACATACAGGATGAGCCCCAGAGCCAGGACAGTGGAGAAGGCGATTCCTGCCCACGGGGTCCGCCGGACCGGAAGGACTTTCCCCAAAGCGCCGGGCAGGACGTGCTGGCGGGCCATGCCGTAAATCAGCCGGCTGGCCATCAGCATGTTGATCAGTGCGGTGTTGGCGACTGCAAAGACCGCCAGGAAGGGGAAGACCCTGTCGATCGGGAAGTCCGGTGAGCCCTTGTGAACCACTTCCAGCAGGGCGGCGCCTTCAGCTTCCCGGATGCCCTCAAGTTCGGTGGGCGAGAGGACGCTCACCACGGACACCGCCACCAGCATGTACAGCAGTACTGCTATGCCCAGGCCGGTGAGCATGGTGCGGGGAAAGATCTTCTCGGGATTCTGGGTCTCTTCCACCATGTTCACCGAGTCCTCGAATCCCACCATGGCAAAAAATGCGATGGAGGTGGCTGCGGTGACGGCCAGGAACAATCCCTTGTCCTGGGAGTCGTTGAAGACAAAGATCTCGCCCGGGTTTCCCGTCCCCTGGGCCATGACAAAGAACCCGACGCCGATCACGATGCACAGTGCTGCCATCTCCACCACCGTGAGCACAACATTGAACTTGACGCTCTCCCCCACGCCACGCAGGTTGATGGCAGCCAGGAGGAGCATGAATCCGAGGGCGACCGCGGTAATCACGCCCTGCCCGGGTTTGCCCATCCAGCCGTTGATCTCAAGGCCGCCAAAAAAGTTCTGGGCCAGGACGTTCGCAGACGTGGACGCGCTGGTGATTCCTGAGCAGACGACCGCAAAGGCCACCAGGAAGGTGACGAAGTGGATCCCGAACGCCTTATGCGTGTACAGCGCGGCACCCGCCGCCTGTGGATACTGCGTAACCAGTTCGAGGTAGGAGAAGGCGGTAAGCGTGGCCACCACGAAGGCCAGCAGGAACGGCAGCCAGACGATTCCCCCCACGGTGCCTGCCATGGTTCCGGTCACCGCGTAGACGCCGGCGCCGAGGATGTCCCCCACGATGAACAGCAGGAGGAGCTTGGGTCCCAGCACTCTCTTGAGCGTGGGCTCCTTGCCATGCGCGGTAACGTCTGACACTTCTTCTGAAGCTGCACTCACGAGTGGCCTCCATGGCTGACTTGGCTGAATGAGGGGTTTGGCATTGATGCATCGAATGGCCCACGCCGATCTGCGGCACCTTGGGGCCAGCGCCGCCGCCGGGGGAAGGGGATGCGCTGCAGGTCCTCAGCCGCGATGACCGCAGCAGTCCCCGCACGGGCGCGGGCCTGGGCCGAGAGCAGTGTGGCGTCGTCGCCGTACCGTGCGGAGAAGTGCGTGAGCACCAGGGTGCGCGCGCCGGAATGTGCCGCCAGCTTTCCCGCCTGCCCCGCTGTGAGGTGGCGATACTGGCCGGCCAGCCCCGCGTCGTCGTCGGCGAAGGTCGACTCTGCGACGAGGAGGTCGACGCCGTCGGCCAGTTCCTCTGCGCCCGGACAGGGCGCCGTGTCCATCACGAAGGCGAAACGCTGGCCCGGCCGGGCGACGCTGACGTCATTAAGCCGCACGCCGCCCAGGCTCCCTTGGCGCTGCAGGCGCCCTGCGTCCGGTCCGGATATCCCCGCTGCCTGCAGGCGTTCCGGCAGCAGGGTCCGGCCGTCCGGTTCGACCAGCCGGTAGCCGTAGGTTTCTATGCGGTGCTTGAGGGGCCGGACCGCCAGGCCCTCGGCTACGGTTCCACCTTCTCCGTGCGGGTGCAGCCTGAGGTCGATACCCGGTGTGCTGACGGATACAAGGGCCCGCACCACGTCCTCGCCGGAGGATGGGAAGTGGAGATGGACCGGGTGGGGCACGGCATCGAGGGCCATGCGCGAGAGCACCCCCGGCAGACCCAAGCAGTGGTCTCCGTGGACGTGTGTGAGGCAGATGCGGGTGATCATGTTCGCTGACACCCCGGCGTGGATCATTTGGCGTTGCGTTCCCTCGCCCGGGTCGAAAAGCAGGCCCTCGCCGTCCCAGCGCAGGAGGTAGCCATTGTGGTTCCGGGTCCGGGTGGGAACCTGGGACGCGGTGCCGAGGACGACGAGCTCGCGCATTGTAGTTAAGGGCCAAAAAGCAGGTGCCGGAAGATCCGGTACCTGCTTTGTTGGTTGCGGCGGCGGCTTAGCGCCGCCGGAGGATTCCCATGATCCTGCCGGCTACGCCGCCCGGCCTGGCACCTGCGGCACCCGTGGTGCCGGGCGTCCGGCCGGTGGCATTCAGACCGGTCCCGCGGGCAGTCCCGCCGGTCCCCGTCCTGCCTGCGAATCGTCCAGCGGCATTTTTGATCATGCTTCCCAAGTTCATGTGAAACTCCTTCAGTAGTGATCCTGCCAACCGATATTCATCAGCCTGCTTATGATTTTAGCGTAGTTTGGCCGCAGGTCGAGGGGATTAGCCAAACATCCGCGCCGTCATGTGAAGTCCGAAGCTCGGCCTGGGAGCCCGGGAATAGGGGCGGTTGCCCCTATCGGCGGGCTGGTACGGCTGCTAAATTGGCACGCCATAGGCCACCTCCCGCCGCCCGGGAACCCGTTATCCGGAAGGTAACCATCATGCTTTCAGACACCTCCCTCCCCGTGATCAAGGCAACGCTGCCTGTGGTCGGGGAAAACATCCAAGAGATCGCCAAGCGGTTCTACCAGCACATGTTCGAGGCACGGCCGGACCTGCTGGACGGCCTGTTCAACCGGGGCAACCAGGCTGACGGCCGGCAGCAGCAGGCGCTGGCGGGATCCATCGCAGCGTTTGCCCGGTACCTCGTGGAGAAACCGGACCAGTTGCCTGACCACCTGCTGTCCAGGGTTGCCCACAAGCATGTCTCGCTGGGATTGAGCCCTGACCAGTACCAGATCGTCCACGAGCACTTGTTCTGGGCCATCGTTGACGTGCTCGGCGAGGCTGTAACGCCGGAAGTAGCCGCCGCATGGGACGAGGTCTACTGGCTGATGGGCAACATGCTGATCAACCAGGAACGGGGGCTGTACAACGCTGTGCACTTGTCCTCGGAGACCATCTGGCGCACCTGGCGGGTGGCTGAGCGCATCCAGGAGACGGACGACGTCGTCACTTTCGTTGTGGAGCGCGTCGACGAGAGGGAGGTGAAGCCTTCCCTGCCGGGACAGTACGTGACCATCAAGATGCGGATGAAGGACGGCGTCCACCAGCCGCGGCAGTACAGCCTTACCCGCGCCGACGACGGCAAGCACCGCCACTTCGCCGTCAAGCGGGTGCACGGGCAGGGAACTCCCGACGGCGAAATGTCCAACCTCCTGCACCACGACGTCAAAGTAGGCGACGAGGTGGTGCTCTCAGCCCCCTTCGGGGATGTAGTGCTGGAGTACACGGACAGGCCGGTGGTCATGGCCAGTGCGGGGATCGGGGTGACGCCGATGGCCGGCATGCTCTCGCACCTGGTGAAAGCCGGCAGCCAGCGACAGGTAATGCTCCTGCACGCGGATGACAGCCCGGGATCGTTTCCCCTGCGCCGGCAGGTCACCCAGGACCTGGAACTGCTGTCCGACGGCACCATGCACACCTGGTTCCTCAACCAGGACCAGGACTCCGACCCTTCCAGCTTTACCGGATTCATGGACGTGAACGCCGTCGAACTCCCGCTCGACGCCGAGTACTATCTCTGCGGGCCGCTGCCCTTCCTCCAGTCCGTGCGGAGCAGCCTCATCTCCAAGGGCGTTCAGCCGAAGGACATCCAGTACGAAGTGTTCGGCCCGGACCTCTGGCAGGCCGACTTCCAGTGAAGGAAACCGCCTTGGGCGGGAAGGCTTAGCGGCGAAGCCGGCGGACGAAGGGTGCCTTGCCCAGTGGTGTCCGTTCAAGTTGGTCCACCACGCCCACTTCCACGGGTGTCCCGACGACGCCTGCCGCGTGGAGCGCGCCGGCTACCGCAGCCTGGACCCCCTGGACTGTATTTCCCGCTGCAAGGCCCACAAGCAGGACACGCAGCCCTGCCGGTTCCTGGACCACCTGCCATCCACCGGCAGCAGCCTGGTCCAGCACGTGGTGGAACACGATGGGGTGGATCCTGACCGGACCCGCAGTCCCCGGCAGGTCCAGGACATCCTCGATCCGCCCTTCGATGTCCTCCAGCAAGGTGAAGGAGCGTCCACACGGACAGCCCCGGCCGCCCAGCCTCACGGTGTCCGACATTTCATACCGGATGAGTGGAAGAGTCCGCGAGAACAGGACCGTGACCAGCACCTTAGCCCCCGTTGTCCCCCGCGGCACCGGGTTCCCGCCCTGGTCCACGGGTTCGACGATCAGCAGGTCCTCGTAGAGGTGGCGGTTCCGGTAGCCACACGGCGAGGCGATGCCGGCCGTTTCCGTGGCAGCGTACACATCGACCGGTGCACTCCCCCAGGCGTTCGCCAGTTCCTGGGCGGCGAGGGGCGTGAGCACCTCAGAGGCTGACATCACAGCCTGCGGCGAGATTTTCAGGCGACCGGCCAACTGCTCCACAGCCAGGGGGCCCAGGGCTGAGGCGTAACCAACCAGTGCCCGGGGCTGGAACCTGTTCAGCGCGTCAACAGTCACGCCGATTGGTGCTGCCGCATCCAGGCGGAGCGTGGGGACCAGCCCGGAGCGCAGTGACGCTGCGACGACGGCGGACTGGTGCGTGGGGACGCGGGACGAGACCAGCGCCACTTTCAGTGGACGGCCCAGTCCGGCCTGGATCCCTGCCCAGTCGTTTGCCCGGGCGTAGGAGGCCAGGACGGTTGCCCACTCAGAACGGTTCCAGACGAAGGTGCCCCGCGGGCCCGCGCTCCCGGCCGTCGCTGCGGCCCACCAGCGTCCCCTCCAGGGCACGCCGGGGTCACCGTCTTCCGCGGCCAGCGACCGGAGATGCTGCTCCACTTCCGCCAGCTTCAGGTCCGGTGTGGTGACGGCCTCGTCGAAGTGGCTCATGAGGTCTGCTTTGGTGACGGGAGGCAACTGGTCAAAGGGTGCCTCCTGCAGCCCGGCATGATGCCGCCGGTAGAATGCTGAACCCGCATAGGCTGCGCGGCGCAGTTCCTTCAGCGCGTGGTCCTGGTGAGCGGCGATTTTCGTGGCGTCCCAGTGGTCCCGCCTTCGCCAGGCAGCCCGGAGGAACAGCACCCGGGACACGATCCGAAGGTCCATGGCCGACGTCCAGAGAGTGGGAGCCCGATGCCTAGGCTCCGCGCGCGCGGCGTAGCGCCGCCACCCGTGCTGTGTACTCTGTCTCGTCTATGTCGCCGCGGGCGAAGCGTTCGGCAAGCAGGTCCTCCGCAACGCTTCCGCCGGGCCCGTTGCTCGCCCGCCCGCGGTGGCCCGGGGACATGGAGCGGGCAAAAAGCACAATGGCAGCGATGATTGCGCCCCAGAACAGGATGAAGCTCACCACCATCAGGACGAATCCCCAGGCGCCCATGTTCCCGTCCCAGTACATCATCGCTGCTCCTCTCGCCCACTGCCGGCCCTTACTCAACTATCCCCGCAGAAGGCCGCCCCGAGCCAGAGTCTTACGTCCCCCGGATTAACCTGCCCGGCTTACATACTTTCGTGTTCCTCAACGCTCCAAGTCGTCGGGTTCGAATTCACTGAGCGGTGACCCGCCGAAAGTTTCCTCAGCATCACTCGCAGCGGCTTCGCCAAACTCGGCGTCGGCAACCGACTCATCCTGGATCAACGGATCCTCCTGCCAGCGGTCCGGATTGTTCTCTGCCGCGCCCGGGTAGCTGTCCGGCTCGCCATGCACAGGGTCGAGTTCAAGGGAGGAAGCCGCACCGGGAGTCTCATCAAGGAGCACGTCGTCATCCTGGACAACTTCAAGCCCCTCGTCGGGAAGGTTCTGTTCCGTCATGGTGATGCCTTTCTCGTGGACCGCTGGAGTAACAATAGTAAGCCTACTGACCACATGGTGGCGTTGGCTAACGTCTCCGCAACTGGTCCACCAGGAGCCTGCTCCGGGTCCTCGGCGTGCTCCTCCGTTGTCAGCGTTTCCACAACCGTATTTGCCGTGACCTTTGGCCCTATGTCTGCCGTGGGCGCGGGGCCAGTCTTGTAAGTGACCACGCCCGCGCGAACCAGGAGATCAGGCCATGACAACGCGTAAACCAATCGCCGTCGCCACCAACGAGTCACCGCAGAGCCAGGCGGCGGTGCTGTGGGCTGCACGGCGGGCGGAGCGGGCAGGTTTGCCCCTGGTGGTCCTCCACGTTGTGGATGACAGGTGGGTGGCAGAGCCGTACCCCTGGATCGGCGTCATGGAAGAGGCCGGTGACCGGCTCCTGCAGACGGCGGCCGGACGCGTCCGGGACGCGTTCCCCATCGCCATTACCACCCGGCTCCTCACCGGAGGCATAGGACGTTCGCTTGCGAAGTACTCGGCCAAGGCGTCCATGCTGGTCATCGGCTCAGGCACCGGCCACCTGGGCGGTTCGCTGGCCGACCGGGCCCTCCAGGTTGCAGCCTCTTCGAAGGTTCCGGTGGCTGTGGTGGGAACGCAGGACCTGGAGGGCCGCTCCGGCGTGGTGGTGGGTGTTGACGGTTCAAAGGAAGCCACGCAGGCCGTGGCTTTCGCCGCAGCAGAGGCGGACCGGGAAGGTGATGAACTGACCGTGGTGTATGCCATCATCGCCCCGGACCGCGTGGTGGATGCCGGCCTGACATCCACCAGCCTCGCGGAGCTCATTGCCGACGAGGAGCGCCTTGTCCTGGCGGAGACGGTGGCCGGGCTCAAGGAGGACTATCCGGGCCTGCAGGTTCACCAGGTGCTGGAAACCGAAAGGGGTCCGGTTGAAGCCCTTGTGGATGCCGCCATGAACGCCAGGATGCTTGTGGTGGGCAACCGCGGCAGGGGCGCCATCCAGCGGCTCCTCCTGGGATCCACGGCCCATGGCGTACTCAGGCACCTGCCCTGCCCTACCGTCATCACCCGGATCCAGGCCAGCAAGAACAAAAACTAGGCCATACCGGGCCTCCCGCTTCTCCTGCTCATTAGCTGTTCCCTCCTCCTAGGATTCCGGGTTGGCACCATGAAGAAGACTGCTTCAGTAATAATGCTCATCCTCGGGATCCTCATCTCGATGGTTGGCCTCGCCACGCTGGCCGGAGGGGCGGTGGCCTCGGTGGTGGGATCCGCACAGGGAGACGGATACCTCACGTCAGGCACCGCCCGCCTGGCCGTTGGGTCCCACGCCCTGACCTCGCCCCGGCTTGATGCCGTAGGCGAGGGCATCCCGCCGCGCCTGCCCTTCGACGTCGGGACGCTGAGGCTGCGGGCCACGTCCGCGGACCCAGGCAAGGAAATCTTCATAGGGGTTGCCCCGCAGGACGACGTAGAGCGGTACCTTTCGGGCGTGCATCATTCGGAACTGCTTGAAGTGGACAGCAGGCCCTTCCGGGCCGAATACCGTGACATTCCAGGCACCGGCACGCCCGCACCTCCTGCTGAGCAAACGTTCTGGAGCGCTTCCGCCTCCGGCCCCGGCGAACAGGAGCTTACGTGGGACCTGGCCGCCGGCAGCTGGGCAATAGTCATCATGAACGCCGACGGCAGCCTTGGCGTGGATGCCGAAGTGCAGGCGGGCTTCCGCTCGGACCTGATCATGCCGGCGGCCACAGGGCTGCTGGTGGGAGGGGCCGTTGCGCTGGCACTGGGGATCCCCCTGCTGGTCCTGGGCGCCATAGGGCTCGGCCGGCACGCGCGGCAGCATCCACGGGGGCCTGCCGCGCCGCCACCCGGGTACGGACCGCCACCGGGTTACGCGCCGGGATATGGCACACAGCCCGGCTATGCGGCGGGGTACGCCCCACTCCCCGGACATGAACCGCCACCCGGGTATGCAGGAGGAGTTCCCGGAACATCAGCCCCCGGTGCCCAAGCAGCGCCGGGCATGCCGGGAGCCGCAGTTCCAGGGGTCCCGCCGTCGTCCCAGCCCGGCGCCGCAGACCGGTCAGACCGCGCGCCCTACCCTGCCCGGCTCTTCGGTGAGCTTGACCCGGCGCTGTCCCGCGCGATGTGGCTGGTCAAATGGTTCCTGGCCATCCCCCACTTCATCGTCCTGGTCTTCCTGTGGTTTGCGTTCCTCGTGACCACGATCGTGGCAGGCTTCGCCATCCTGTTTACCGGCCGCTACCCGCGGCCCCTGTTCGACTTCAACGTGGGAGTTCTGCGCTGGAACTGGCGGGTGGCGTTTTACGCCTACGCCGCCGCGGGCACGGACCGCTACCCGCCCTTCACCCTGGCACGCACCGATTATCCGGCGGACTTCGAAGTGGACTACCCGGAGCGGCTCTCCCGCGGGCTTGTCCTGGTGAAGTGGTGGCTCCTGTCCCTTCCGCATTTGCTGATTGTCGCCGCCCTGTCCGGAGCCACCTGGACCTGGGAGGCAGAAGCCGATGACCTGGGCACCACCTATGAGCGTGCAACGGGCCCGTCCCTGCTGGGCCTGCTCGTCCTGGTGGCCGTGGTGGCTCTTCTGTTCACCGGGCGGTACCTGCGGCCGCTGTTCGATTTCATCCTCGGCATCAACCGCTGGATCTACCGCGTCATGACCTACACCGCCCTGATGCGCGATGAATACCCGCCGTTCCGGCTTGACCAGGGACCCGCTGAAGCGCCGCCGGCGGTGATGGAACCACCGCAGCAGGAACTAACGCGCCAGGAACCAACGCGCCGTGAACCACCTGTACAGGAGCCACCATCGAATCTCCCATAACCTGCCGGTGGCTCCTGCAACCTGCCGGCGGCCCCTGCAGTGACTTTCGGCCCTACCTCCCGGTGTCCCGCCGGGACACCATGGACGAAGGACCGCACGGGTCACCTGAGGAGCTGAGATGAGTACTGCTGGAGCACCATTTGCCCGGATCCTTGTGGGTGTCGACGGCTCGGAGCCATCCATCGAGGCCTTGCGGCAGGCCCAGCGCCTGGCAACTCCGCTGGGCGCGAAGGTGCTGGCCAACGCCTACTGGGATTACCCGCAGGTCTACGCGGGCTACGTAATGATGGGCATCGAAGGCTTCGAGGAGCGCGCCGGGGAGATCCTCGACGAGGCGCTCACAACAGCGTTCGGTGACGAAACGCCGTCGAACGTTCTTCCCAGCCTGATCCGCGGCCACCCACGGGATTCGCTCATCGACGCCAGCCGCGATGCGGACATGGTGGTGGTGGGACGCCGCGGGCACGGTGGTTTTGGCGGGCTGCTGCTGGGCTCGGTCAGCTCAGCCTTGGTAGCCCACGCCCACTGTCCCGTGCTGGTGGTCCACACCCCGGAAGCACGCCCGGAGACATCCTGAAGGAGGTCCACGTGGCCGGGACCACGGCGGGCCCAGTCCGTTGACGGAGCCGCTGCGAGGTGACGCACGACGACGGATGGCGGCTACCGCCGTCGTGCTCGCCCTGATTGTGCTGGCCATCGTTCTTGCCGTGCTGCTGCGGGAACCGGCGGCAAGTCCTCCTCAGCCGCCCGCGCCCTCCCCCTCTGCGGCCGCGTCCACCAGCCCCAGCCCCGACCCGGCGGCCTCCAGCGCCCCGCCCTCCCCATCCCAGCCTGTGGAGGCATCGACGGACACACCGGAGGCAGGGCAGAACCCTGTCCAGCCACCCGCCATTGTGCCTCCCGTCCCGCTCCCGTTGCCGCCCGCGCCCGACCCAGGACCCGGCCCTGCGCCGGATCCTGTGCCGCCGGCGTCGCCGTTCCCTTCCGCGCTCCTGAACCAGGACCTCACGGTCATTCCGAACGCGGGTAGCGTGGTGGCTCTGACTTTTGACGCCGGCGCCAACGCGGCGGGACTGCCGAAGATCCTGTCCACCCTGTCAGCCAAGGGGGTCACGGGCACGTTCTTCCTCACCGGCAACTGGGTGGAGGCCAATCCCGGCGGGGTGGGGCAGATCGCCTCAGCGGGGCACCGGGTGGCTAACCACTCCATGACCCATCCTGGTTTCAACGGACTGGACGGCACTCAGATTGCCCAGCAGGTCCGGGGAGCGGAACACACCATCCTGGCAGCCGGGGCCGATCCGCGCCCGCTGTTCCGCTTCCCGTTCGGTGAAAGGGATGCCCGCACCATCGCCGCTGTCAACGGCCTCGGCTACGTTGCGGTCCGGTGGACCGTAGACACCCTGGGGTGGAAAGGCACCAGTGGCGGCGTCACCGCCCAAACCGTGGCGGACCGCACGCTGGCCGCCCTGCAGCCAGGCGAAATTGTCCTCATGCACATCGGTTCGAATCCCGACGACGGTTCCACGCTTGACGCCGACGCCCTGCCAGCCATCATCGACCGCATCAGCGCCGCCGGGTACGGCTTCGCCACCCTTGACGCGCTGCTGGCCCCTTAGGACCGGAAGGGCCAGTAATGGAGAAGACAAGGCAGGCAAGAACCACCGGCAGACGTCCGGCTCCGGCCGCCAACGCAACGGCTGAACCCGCACACCACGGGCTCCCCCTGCATGAGGTGGTCCTGCTGCTGGGGACGGACCACGTGCAGGGCCTCGCGTCCGCGGAGGTGGCCCGCCGCCAGGTCCAGTTCGGCGCCAACGTCCTTCCGCGCTCACGCGGCGGGGGTGTGTTCAGGAAACTCGCGCGGCAGTTCAACAACCCGCTGGTATACGTGCTGCTGGCCGCGGCAGCCGTCACGTTGTTCCTTGGTGAGTACCTGGATTCGGGGGTCATCCTGGCCGTCGTCCTGGTGAACACGGTGATTGGCTTTGTCCAGGAAGTCCGGGCAGAGGCCGCCCTCGATGCGCTCCACTCCCTGGTCCGCACGCGTGCAGTGGTGGTCAGGGACGGGCAAAGGCTGGAGGTTCCCTCAGAGGACCTCGTCCCCGGAGACCTTGTCCTGCTCGAGGCCGGCGACAAGGTCCCGGCGGACCTTCGGCTGGTCCGGCTGTCCGGCCTGCGGGCGGACGAATCCGCACTGACAGGCGAGTCCGAAGCAGTGGCAAAGGACGAGGTGGTCCTTCCCTCGACGACACCGGTGGCGGACCGCCGGAACATGGTCTACAGCGGCACCCTGGTGACGGCCGGCACCGGTGCCGGGGTCGTCGTCGCTATCGGCGGCGAGACGGAGCTCGGTGAAATCCACCGGCTGATGGGCTCGGTGCAGCAAATTGCCACCCCGCTGACCCAAAAGCTGGCGCACTTCAGCATGACGCTGACGGTGGCCATCCTTGCCCTGGCCGCCGTTGCATTCCTTGCCGGCGTGTCACGCGGCCAGCAGCCCGCCCAGATGTTCACTGCCGCCGTCGCGCTGGCGGTGGGGGCGATCCCGGAAGGCCTTCCCGCGGCAGTCACCGTAACGCTCGCCATCGGCGTCCGCCGGATGGCCCGGCGGCGCGCGGTGGTGCGCCGGCTGCCGGTTGTTGAGACGTTAGGCAGCACCACGGTGATCTGCTCCGACAAGACCGGCACGTTCACCGAAAACCAGATGACGGTGCGGGGCCTCTGGACTCCGGCTGGCTCCTACGACGTGACAGGCTCGGGCTACGGTCCGGAGGGCCGCGTCCTTCCCGCAGGTGCGGGTGTCCGCGGCGCCGCGGAAGCCAAGGGTGGAGCGGCGACGACGGCGGCGCAGGACGTTGCGCTGCACTGGTCCCTGCTGGCGGGCGGCGCCTGCAATGACGCGAAGGTGATCAGGGAAGGGGACGCCTGGCAGGTCCAGGGGGATCCCACGGAGGCAGCGATGCTGGTGGCCGCCGGCAAGGGCGGCGTGGACACGGCGCAGTTCCTCGCCGCCACTCCGCGCCATGGCGCACTTCCGTTCACATCGGAGCGCCAATACATGGCCACCTTCCACTCCCCCCGGCTCCCGGACGGCGGCGGCACCGGGCAGGACACCGTGTTGGTGAAGGGCGCCGTGGAACGGGTGCTGGAGCTGTGCGCCTGGCAGATGGACAGCCACGGCGTCAACGGACACCTCAACAAGCACGTTGTCCTGGAGGTTGCGCACCGGTTTGCCGGCACCGGCTTGAGGGTCCTGGCGACTGCCATGATGCACCTGCCTGCCGGCGGCGTTCTCTCTGAAGCAAACCTGCACGGGCAGATGACGCTGACGGGGCTCCAGGCGATGTTCGATCCGCCGCGGGAGGCAGCAGCGGCGGCAGTACGTGCCTGCCACCAGGCGGGGGTGGCCGTCAAGATGATCACCGGGGACCACGTGGGAACGGCCGCCACCATCGCCGGGGCCGTGGGCATCACCGCGGACCGGGCGGACGGGACGGCGCTGACCGGAGCGGAGGTGGACGCGATTCCCGCCGCCCAGCTGCCGGATGCGGTGGAGCGGGCAACCGTCTTCGCGCGGGTGTCGCCGGAGCAGAAGCTCCGACTTATCGGGGCCCTGCAGTCCCGCGGCCACGTGGTGGCCATGACGGGGGACGGCGTCAACGATGCGCCGGCACTGCGCCAGGCGAACGTAGGTATCGCCATGGGACGGTCGGGGACGGAAGTGGCGAAGGAGGCCTCGGATATCGTCCTGACCGACGACGACTTCGCCACGATTGAGGCGGCTGTTGAGGAAGGCCGGAACGTCTTTGACAACCTGACTAAGTTCATCGTCTGGACCCTGCCCACCAATATGGGGGAAGGCCTGGTGATCCTCGTAGCGATCCTGGCCGGAGCAACACTGCCTGTCCTGCCCACACAGATTCTCTGGATCAATATGACCACCGCTGTGTGCCTGGGCCTGATGCTGGCCTTCGAACCGAAGGAGCCGGGCCTCATGTCCCGCCCTCCCCGGGCCCCCGGCCGGCCGCTCCTGACCTGGACCCTCACCCTCCGGATCCTGCTGGTATCCACCCTGCTCGTGGCAGGCACCTGGTGGATTTTCGAACTCGAACTGGCCGGTGGCGCGTCCCTTGCCGAGGCCCGGACAGCCGCGGTGAACGTCTTTGTGGCGGTGGAACTGTTCTACCTCTTCAGCTGCCGTTCCCTCACGCGGTCTGTCTGGCGGATCGGCTTCTTCAGCAACCGCTGGGTGATCCTGGGCGTCCTGGTGCAGGCGGCCGGCCAGCTGGCCATCACCTACTCCCCCGTAATGAACGAACTCTTCCACACGGCCCCCATCGGCGCGGAGACCTGGCTGCGGATCCTGGGCATCGCCGTGCTGGCTTCACTCGTTGTGGCAGTGGACAAGCGCTTCCGGCGCCACTCGTTCTAGGCAGGTCCGGCGTTCCAGGACCTTGCCGCAACAGGGCCATGCCGAAACTGGACAGCGTCCTCACGGCTTTGGCAGGAGCCGGAGCAGCACCAGGCCGGTCACTGCGGCCATGGCCTCTGCCATCAGGACCGCCGATCCTATCCCAATGGCGGCTGTGAGCCACAGGTCCTGGCCAGGCTGCCAGAGCGGAGTCGCAACTGCCATGAAGATGCCCAGTCCCAGGGCCCAGGCGGCGGCGCTTCCGGCGATCCACCGCCAGGCCCGCGGGACGTGGCGGCGCAGTTCGACCCATTGCGCCACTCCGATCGAGACCAGGAGCACCGTTGCGGCCCCGGTTCCCGTAACTAGTTGGGCTGCTGCCGGCCACCCCTGCCAGGACTCGTTGCTGAAGGACAACAGGCCCACCGTCCAGGCAACAGCAGCTGCGGCTGCGGTCAGCAGGACCCAGCGCCGGACGGAAACGGCGGGGAGCCTGGTCCTGAGAACCCGCACCTGGAACCACCCCAGGACGGCACCCTCAACAAAGCCCGCAAGCACCAGGAGCGGCACCGCCGCTGTTGGCCACACAGTAGCGGAAACAAACTGGGCGGTTGCAGGTGCAAGGAATCCCAGGGTCTCGCCAAAGCCCACCCACCCCACCCAACGGGCAAGGAACGTGTTTCTGCGCGTCGCAACAGATCCCTCAGCAGCCACCTTCCCAGCGTAGGGGACCAATGGCTCTGCCACCCGCCCGGTCCCGCTGCCCATACTTAACGCAACGACCAGGCGGGACGCTGCCGGGCACTCTGCACGCACCGGCCTGCGAAACCCTCGGAAAGGAAAAGGACTATGAACCAGGCCAAGGACGCTGCCGCCGAGGCAGAAGCACTTCAATCGGTTGAAAGACATCATGCGCACATGCTCAAACATCTGAACGGGCTTGTGGCACTCCTGATGGAAGCCGTGGAGGCACGTGATGCTGCTGCCGAGGAAACAGTGCAGGCCTCGCTTCTGGACTGGTGCGACACCCGCCTTATCCCCCACGCCCTGGCCGAAGAGGGCCCCCTGTACGGTGGACCGCACGCCACACCCGAGGGAAGGCTCCTGGTGGAGGGGATGCTTGCCGAACACCGTGTGATTGTCGATCTCGTGGAAGAACTGCGCACCTCCAGCGGACTTGCCGCCGCCGTGGCCGGCTCTGCCATCCAGCGGTTGTTTGCCCTGCACCTGGACAAGGAAAACCGACTCCTGATGCCTTTCATTGTCCAGTCCCCGGACATGTCCCTTGCCGAGTCAGTGCAGGGGCTGCACGAACTGACCGGAGAGGGCGCGGACCACCACGGCGGAACGCACGACGACGGCACGCACCATCACTGACTACCCGGACTTACTGCCCGTCGTCGCTTTTACGTGCGTGGCTTCGTCCGGGGCGTGGACCACCAGGACCGGGCAGTGGGCGTGGCTGACGCACGCCGAACTCACCGAACCCAGCACCAGGCTGCCGTGCCCGCGCCGACCCACGATGAGGAGGGATGCGTTCCGGCTCCCCTCGATCAATTGCTCGCTGGCTTTCCCCCGCACCAGCCGCGGATGGACAAATGCCGGCAGTTCCTTACCGAAAGCGTCCGCAAGGGCCTGCTCCAGTGACTGCTTGGCGGCGTATTCGAAGCCTTCTATGCCAACCACGAGGTAAAGCCCATAGCCGGGAGGCACGTCCCAGCATGCCCAGGCTTCCACCGTTGCTCCCAGGGGGCCGGCCAAAGCCCCCGCTGTACGAAGGGCCGCGATCGAGGCGTCGGAACCGTCCACGCCTACAACAATCCTGGGGTGCTGCCCGGGGGCGTCCATGAGGCTCCGTTCTCTTCGGTCTGCTCCCAGACTGTACAGAGTCCGGGCAGTGGGATAGGGCCGAAAGTCACCGGACGGCCGCGGCCCTGCCCGGCAGAGGACAGCCGCCGGTGACGGGCGGCGGTTATATGATCAGGACTCCAGACTTTGGTCCCTTCCGGCGGGCCCGCGCGGAAGGAAAGATGGGACTAGGCCCCTGGCACGGGCTGCCGGCACAGCAGTGCAGGCATAGTCCTCAAGACAATTGGGAGCATAGGGTGCAAACGCATGAGTCAGGCCCGGAAGGGGCTGCAAATCCCCAGGAGCCGCTTCGCGTGTTCATTCTCGATGACCACGAGCTTGTCAGGCAGGGCCTGAAGGACCTGCTTGAGGGCGAAGGGTTCGAAGTGGTCGGGGAAAGCGGATCCGCGGCGGAAGCTACGCGCCGCATTCCGGCGCTGCAGCCTGATATCGCGATCCTGGACGGACGGCTCCCGGACGGCACCGGCATCGAGGTATGCCGGGACGTGCGCTCGCTGGACCCCCGCCTACATTGCCTGATCCTGACAAGCTACGACGACGAGCAGGCCATCCGCGGCGCCGTCCTGGCAGGAGCATCCGGGTACATCCTCAAGCAGATCAGGAGCGACGACCTCCTCGCCGGAATCCGCAAGGCTGCCGCCGGCGAGTCCCTGTTTGAGCCCGGAGTCAGGGAGCGGATCATCGCCGGGCTTTCAAAGGCTCCAACGGACCCGCGGCTGGATGCCCTCAGTGCCCAGGAGAAGAAGGTCCTGACGCTGATCGGGCAGGGCATGACGAACCGCCAGATCGGAGAGGAACTCTTCCTGGCCGAGAAAACCGTAAAGAACTACGTGTCATCCATCCTGGCGAAGCTGGGCTTCGAGCGGAGGACACAGGCCGCCGTGTACGTCACGCGGAACACCCAGGACGGGCAGTAGCCTGTCCCATGGACCCGCAACTGCCGGCCGACGCCAGGGCCAGGCGCCCGGGCGGGCAGTTGTCCGGTTCCGTTACAAACGCTGGGCGGTCCATGTAATCCGGGTGCCTTCCCTTGGCGCGCTCCGGATGGTGCAGCTGCCGCCCAGCATTTCTGCCCGGTGCCGCATATTGCCCAGGCCACTCACCCGGGCGGGTTCCTCAAAACCGCATCCGTTGTCCTGGATCACCAGTTCAACCTGCTTTTGGGTGACGGACACGGCAACACGTATCTCCTCCGCGCCGGAGTGCCGCGCGGCGTTGCTCAGTCCCTCGGAAAGAACGGACAGCAGATGGCTGGCAACGTTCTCCCGGACTGCGTCCACGGGACCGGTAAAGGCCACTTTGGGTTCCACGGGATAGCTGCGCGAGTTGTCCTGGACCACGCCCAGGATGCGGCTGGTTAGCGGTTCACGGTTTTCCTCTCCGGTCCGCAGGGAATAGATGGTGTCCCGCAGCTTACGGATGGTGTCGTCCAGTTCGGACGTGACCGTGGCGATGCGTTCGTGCGCTATGGGGTCCAGTGTGTAGCGGCGAAGGCTCTGGATACTCAATCCGGAGGCGAAGAGCCGCTGGATCACCAGATCGTGCAGATCGCGGGCAATCCGCTCCCGGTCCGTGAACAGGAGGTTTTGTTCACGAAGGGCGTGGACACGGGCAAGGTCGAGTGCCAGCCCGATCCTGCTCCCGAAAATCGAACTGGACTCCGCTTCGGCCTGACTGTAGGCAGTTGAGCCCTGCGGACGCGCCAGGAGCAACACGCCGTTGTCACTGTTGCTGTGGCCGATGGGGCACACCAGCACCGAACCCAGCTTTTCCGCCACCTCGTCACCGAACACCTGCTGGGGATCCCGTACCACGCGTGATTCGCCCGTCTCGATGACTCCGGAGACGGCGTCAGAGGCACCTATTTCCTGCCCGGCATGCAGGCCCTGGACCCCCAGGGAGGACCTGCACCGCAGGACACCGTCACCAGCCGGAACGGCAATCACGGCAAGCGCGGAATCCGACACCCTCAAAGCCGTCTCGGCCACCAGGTCAAGGTTGTCCGAGTCCCTTGGATGCGGCGCCATGATAAGCCGGCTGCTGAGTTCCATCCCTGCCTCCAGCCATTTCTGGCGCTGCTTGCTTTCTTCGAAGAGGCGGGCATTCTGAATCGCTACACCGGCGGCAGCGGCCAGGGCCACGGCAAGGTCCTCATCCTCCGGGGTGAAGTCCTGTCCGCCGTCCTTTTCCGTCAGGTAGAGGTTCCCATACACTTCGTCCCGGACACGGACCGGCACCCCCAGAAAGGTGTTCATCGGTGGATGGTTGGGGGGAAACCCTGAGGCCATGGGATGCCGGCCGAGATCGTGCAGCCTGAGCGGCCGCGGCTCCCGGATCAGGTGTCCCAGGACGCCGTGCCCTGTAGGCAGATCCCCGATGGACCTGATGTCCTCGTCATCGACTCCCACAGTGATGAAGTGGCTCAGGCTGCGGTCCTCCGCAATCACACCCATCGCGCCGTACTTCGCGCCCACAAGGTCACAGGCTGACCGCACCAGGCGGTCCAGCACGGCTTCGAGGCTCAAATCCTGGGCCAGGGCGACGACGGCGGCAAGCAGGCCGTTCATTCGTTCCTGGGTTTGCAGCAGCTCATCTGCGCGGGCAACAAAGTCCCGCAGGAGGTCTTCGGCCCGTTCTTTCATCGGAGAGCTCCACGGCTCAGTGCTCATGTCCGACCTCCTGTGGAGAGTGCCTGCGTCGTTGCGGGCCCTCAGCGGTGTTGCACGCGTCCGGGAAGTGGTTCCCCCGGCAACGCCGCTTCCGCCTGAGTACGAAGCGACGTCCCGGCACCAGTCTAGGAGAGTAAGTCAAGGTCTGAAATGCCCCTCTTATGGAACGCCGGATATCAGCTGCCACCAGGATGGCATGCGTCAGGACCTTCTTCCCTAGCCCCGCCCCGCTCCGCGGCCTAGGCTACGGCCATGGACAGAGCTGCAACAGAACCGGAACCCGAAAACCTTGGCGTGCATGACTGCTGGAGATACCTGCGGTCAACGTCGGTGTGCAGGATGGCCTTTACCCGCGGCGACACGGTGGAGATCTTCCCGGTCAACTTCGTGCCCAGCAACGGCACCCTGCTGATTCGGACCGGGCCGGGAACGAAGATGGACGCAGTGGCGGGCCGCAAGGCAGTGTCCCTGGAGGCCGACGGGCTGAACCAGTACGGGACCATTGCATGGAGCGTGGTGGTAAAGGGGCACGCTGCCGTAGTGGACGATACCGAAGATTTACAGGATGCCTCAGACGCAGGTTTGTCTCCCTGGCAGGCCGGCCCCAAGGACAGCCTTGTCCGGGTGACGCCCGAGGAAATCACCGGGAGGAGATTCGTCATTACCCCGCCAACCCGGTGGTGGGCCCCGCAGGAACCGCCGGACAGGGCCTGAGGCCCTGTCCGGCACTAAAGACTGTCAGCTACAGCAGCACCACGGAAGGTCACCAATGGACGCACACAAGCCCGTCGCCGTCGGCATCGCCGACTCCGCCCCTTCCAAGGCAGCCCTGCTGTGGGCAGCGGCCCGTGCCCGAAGGCAAAAGGTGCCGTTGGCGGTCCTGCATGTCCTCGACGACCGCTGGATGGCGGGCGAAAGGATTGAAGCGCTCCCCTATATCGACGTCCTGCGCCAGTCTGCGATGGACGCGCTGAAAGAAGCCGGAGAAACGGTGCACAGCGCTGAACCGGACCTTCAGGTTTCTCTCGAGCTGCTGGAAGGAAGCGTTGGGGCATCCCTTGGCAAGTACTCGGAGAACGCTTCGATGCTGGTCCTGGGCAGCAGCGGCCACTCCCGCGGTGCGCTGACCGACCGCGCCCTCCAGGCAGCTGCCGCGGCCGAATCCCCGGTAGCCGTGATCGGGACGGGCCAGAGCAGCGGGCAGGGTGTGGTGGTGGGCGTGGACGGGTCGAGGGAGTCCACGCAGGCCGTGGCCTTCGCCGCGGCCGAGGCTGATGCACTGGGCGAGGAACTCACCGTCCTGTACGCGTTCACTGGCCCCAACCGGTGGATCAAAGCGGGCCTCCCGTCCAGCAGCTTCGCCGGACATGTGGTGGAAGAGGAACAGGTTGTCCTGTCCGAAACTGTGGCGGGGCTCCGCCAGGACTACCCCGGACTTATGGTCCACGGAGTCCTGGAAACCGTCATGGAACCTGCGGACGCCCTGGTCCGGGCAGCCGCGAACGCCAGGATGCTGGTCCTGGGCAGCCGGGGCAGGGGAAGCTTCGGCCGGCTTCTGCTCGGATCGACCGCTCACGGCGTCCTGACCCAGCCGCCCTGCCCCACGGTCATCACCCGGCTCAAGAAGTCCCGGCATGACACATGACGGGCGGGCTGCGCGCTCCACGTGATGTTTGAAGCAGGGGAAAGTACCGGACATTACGTGGCTTCCGGCGCCCCCGCGGGACAGCCGGGGCTGGACGGACTCAGCTCCGCCGAGGTCCTGGCACGGACCAACGCGGGACAGATCAACAGCATCCCTGGAGCAACAAGCCGCAGTGTGTGGGACATTGTCCGGGCGAACGTCCTGACCCTCTTCAACGCCATCGTGGCGGGCTGCTTTGTCCTGCTGCTGGTGCTGGACCAGTGGCGGGACGCGCTCTTCGGCTTCTCGGCGCTGGGGAATTCCCTGATCGGAATCGTCCAGGAATACCGCGCCAAGCAGTCCCTGGACAGGCTGGCCATACTCCACGCGGCACAGAGCAGGGTCATCCGGGACGGCAGCACCCGGCTGGTCCCGGCGGAGGCCCTGGTTCCGGATGACATCGTCCTGCTCAGCGCCGGTGAGCAGGTCGCCGCTGACGTGCGGCTCCTGGACGGCGGGTACGTGGAGGCAGATGAATCCTTTTTGACCGGTGAGTCGGCGCCTGTGTCCAAGCAACCGGGAGCGGAGCTCCTGTCCGGATCACTGGTCATGGCAGGAAGCGGGCGGGCGGTGGTGGTCCGGGTGGGACCGGATACGTTCGCCTTCAAGCTGACCGCTGAGGCCAGGCGGTTTTCCCTGGTCACGTCCGAGATACGCGCCGGCCTGGACCGGGTCCTTCGCGTCATCACCTGGCTGCTCCTGCCCACTGCAGTGCTGGTGACCCATGCCCAGGTCCAAGACGCCGGCGGCTGGGCGGTGGCCTTCAGTTCCGACCGGTGGATACCTGCTGCAGTGGGCGTGGTGGCCAGCATCATGTCGATGATTCCCCTCGGCCTGGTCCTGCTCACCAGCGTGGCTTTTGCCGTTGGCGGGATCCGGCTGGCCGGCCACATGGTCCTGGTCCAGGAGCTTGCTGCCGTTGAGGTACTGGCAAGGGTGGATGTCCTGTGCCTCGACAAGACCGGCACCCTGTCTTCCGGCGCCATGACATTCGACGCCGTGCACGACGCCGGTGTCCCACCGGCCGAGGGGTGGCGGAAGGCCCTTGAATGGTTCGGCGCCAAGGAGGAGGCCAGTACCACCGCCAAGGCCATCGGCGACGCTTTTCCCGCGGCCGACGTTTTGCCGGAAGCGTCATCCGTGCCGTTTACCTCCGCCCTGAAGTGGAGCTCAGTGACGTTCCCGCCGGGCTCGCCGGCTGCCGGCACCTGGGTCCTTGGGGCCCCCGATTTCGTGCTGCCGGACTCGTCCGCCGGTGCCTCCGCACGCCGGAGCGCCGCGGCGCTGGCCTCCACCGGCCTGCGGACGCTGGCATTCGCGCACATGCCCGGGCCCCTGCCGGCGTCTGCGAAAGACGGCGCACTGCCCGCTGACCTCGTTCCGGTGGTGCTGCTGACCTTCCGCGAGGATATCCGGAAGGAAGCACCACGTACCCTCGCCTACTTCCGGCAGCAGGGGGTTGCGCTGAAGATCATCTCCGGTGACGACCCCCGCACGGTGGCGGTGCTCGCGCGGGCGGTGGGCGTCGGAACGGGCGGGGCCTACGACGCCAGGAAACTGCCCACGGACCCGGTGCTGCTGGAGGAGACGGTGGAGAACCATCACGTTTTTGGAAGCGTGACGCCTTCCCAGAAGAGGGACATGGTCCAGGCGCTGAAGCGGCGCGGGCACACGGTGGCCATGACCGGCGACGGGGTGAACGATGTCCTTGCACTCAAGGAAGCCGATCTGGGCATTGCCATGGACACAGCGTCGCCGGCAACCAAGGCAGTAGCCCGGCTGGTCCTGCTGGACGGGCGCTTCGACAGGTTGCCGGCCGTTGTTGCCGAGGGCCGCAGGGCCATCAGCAACATCGAGCGGGTTTCCATGGTGTTCCTCAGCAAGACCGTCTACATCACGGTCATCTCGTTGACTTTTGCCCTGCTCCTGTGGTCCTTTCCGTTCCTCCCGCGCCAGATGTCCGTCCTTGACGGACTGACCATCGGCCTGCCGGCATTCTTCCTGGCGCTGCAGCCCAGTGCGCAACGTTATGAGCCCGGATTCCTGAAGCGCTCCCTGGCCTTCTCGGTACCGGCAGGATTGTGCGGCGCCCTGTGTGTGCTGGCTGTCAGCATGTACGCGCGCTTCGCCGCACCGGGCAGTGCCGAGGCCACGCAGTCTGCCGCCGTCATCACCTTGGCCCTGGTGGCCTCCTGGATCCTCGTGACCGCATCCCGGCCGCTCAACTGGATGAAGACCCTCATTCTGGCGGGCATGTACGCAGGCCTGGCGCTCCTGTTCACCGTGCCCCCGGCAAAAGAATTCTTCCGGCTGGACTGGCCGCCCACGGACCTCCTGGCCGCTTCGGTCACGGTGGCCGTGGCTGGCAGCCTCATCATCGAAGCAATCCGGTACTTCCAGCGGCGGCTCGCCGGCCGCTCGGCGGACTGAAGATCACGGTGACCTTCGGCTCTGGGCGGGACAGCCCAACCCGGCCAATGTTGAAAGAGCCGGCAGAAGGAGGAAAAGATGCTCGCATGGTGGGTGGGCCAGCCCGGCCCCGTGTCCGGCCGGCCCCTGGTCAAGGGCATCCGCGAAGACCCCAGGCCCGCGGCAAATGAACTCCTGGTGGACGTGAGTGTCTGCGGAATCTGCCGGACCGACCTGCATCTGGCCGAAGGGGACCTGCAACCACGCCGTCCTGGAGTTGTCCCGGGCCACGAGGCGGTGGGCGTGGTGGTGGAAACGGGCCCGGGTGCCTCCCGGTTCGCGCCGGGCGACAGGGTAGGCGTAGCGTGGCTGGGCGGCGTCTGCGGCACGTGCCCATATTGCCGCCGGGGGGACGAAAACCTGTGCTCGGCACCCGTCTTCACCGGATGGGACAAGGACGGCGGCTACGCCGAAAAACTCACCGTCTCCCAGGACTTTGCCTACCTCATTCCGGAGGTCTTCACCGATGAACAGGCGGCGCCGCTGCTGTGCTCGGGCATTATCGGCTACCGTGCGCTGAAGCGCGCCAACCTGCCGGCTGGGGGGCGCCTAGGTATCTACGGTTTCGGCAGTTCCGCCCACCTGACCGCGCAGATGGCGATGTACCAGGGGGCATCCGTTTTTGTCATGACCCGGTCTGAGGAGGCCCGTGCCCTTGCCCGGGACCTGGGGGCTGAGTATGCCGGGGGCGCATATGACAATCCACCGGTGCCGCTTGATTCCGCGATTCTTTTCGCCCCTGTGGGGAACCTGGTGCCGGCCGCGCTCGCCGCCCTTGACCGCGGCGGAACACTCGCGATCGCCGGCATCCACCTCACCGACATACCAGCCCTGAACTACGACGCCCACCTGTTCTACGAGCGCCAGGTGCGCAGCGTCACAGCCAACACGCGCGCTGACGGGCATGAGTTCCTTGCGCTCGCGGCCCGGATTCCGCTGGCACCAACCACAACCGCGTACCCGTTCGAAGACGCGGACACGGCCCTCGGCGATCTCGCTGCGGACAGGGTTACCGGTTCCGCCGTCCTGCGGGTCCGCCCTGAAAAAGCGTGAAGCCAGGGTGGGACCTTGGACTCTGGAACAGCACCTGCAGGGGGCGGATGGTGTTAATGCCGGGTGATGCGTCAGCCCGGCTCACAATGAGCAGGAGGCAACAATGACTGACCTGATGAAGTGGTTTGATTCACGCCGCTCCCCCATGGATGTGATCGAACGGCTCTTCGAAGGAGAGATGGGATCGTCCGCCATCCGGGTGGAGGAAATGGTGGACGGCAACACCCTGGTGGTGCGGGCGGAGCTGCCCGGAATCGACCCGGAAAAAGATGTGGACGTGACCGTGACCGACGGCGTCCTGTCCATCAGGGCCGAGCGGCAGGAGAAAACGGAACACAAGGACAAGGACAGCTACCGGTCCGAATTCCGCTACGGTTCCTTCGTCCGGCGGCTCCCCCTTCCCAGCGGAGTGCAGCAGGGTGACGTCACCGCTTCCTACAAGGACGGCGTCCTGGAAGTCCGCGCTCCCCTCCCGGACCAGCAAGAGGTGGCCTCGGCGTCGAAGATCCCGATCAGCAGGGGCTGACGGTTTGTGCCTGGTCCTCCGGGGCCAGGCACGGTCATGCCACCCAGGTGTCCTGTCAGCCGGATGTGGCCTGCCAGCAGGGTCTGGTCAGCACCAGTGCCTTCAGCCGAACAGGACTGCTGCCTCTTTGTACCGGGCCTCGGGAACCACCTTCAGGCTTCCGAGCGCAAGCTCCAGGCCCACGGTGACGATGTCCGTTCCGCGGAGGGACACCATAGTCCCCCACGCGCCGCTGGCCGCCGCTTCGATGGCCGCCAGCCCCAGCCGCGTGGCAAGGACGCGGTCATAGGCGGTGGGCTCCCCGCCGCGCTGGATATGGCCCAGGACGGTGGCCCGCGTCTCTATCCCGGTGGTTTGCTGCAGCTGCTGCTCCAGAAGCCGGCCAATGCCTCCAAGACGGGGCCGGCCAAAGGTATCGAGCCCACGGGGCGCATAGGGTGTCTCCTGCCCCTCCGGTGCAAAAGCTTCGGCCACCACCACCAGGGGCGCCCGACCGCGGTCCCGTGCTGACAGCACCCACGTGGAGATCTGGTCCAGGGACACCGGGTGCTCCGGGATGAGGATGGCGTGGGCGCCCGAGGCCATCCCCGAGTGCAGGGCGATCCAGCCGGCATTCCGGCCCATGACCTCCGCGATCATGCACCGGTGGTGCGACTCCCCTGTGGTCCTCAGCCTGTCAATGGCTTCAGTGGCTGTCTGGACGGCGGAATCAAACCCAAATGTATAGTCCGTCGCCCCAAGATCGTTATCGATCGTCTTGGGAACACCCACCACGTTGACGCCCTGGTCGCACAGCGCTTTCGCCGCGGCGAGCGTCCCCTCCCCGCCAATGGCGATCAGGCCCGCCAGGCCATTGCGCCGCATGCTTTCCCGCACCGCGTCGGTTCCGCCGCCCGCCAGCGGATTGGTGCGGGATGTTCCCAGGATGGTCCCGCCGAGCCGGGATATGCCGCGGACGCTCCGCCGGGGCAAAGGAACCACATCCTGTTCCAGGACTCCCCGCCAGCCGTCGCGGAACCCCATGAACCCGTATCCATGGACAACCTCACCACCCAGCACGGCTCCGCGGATGACTGCGTTGACACCGGGGCAGTCCCCACCGCTTGTCAGGATTCCGAGTTTCTTCATGATGCGGCTGATCCCTCCACCGGCATGGGCAGCCGGAATGTCCTGACCTGGCCGGCCGCGAGTCCAGCCTTCCTGCCATTGACGCGCACGCTGATGGGTTCAGCGTCCCCAGCCGCCGAGGCAATCCTCATGCGCCCGTCCTTGAGTTCGACGTTCAGGTAATGTCCGCGGTACCGGACCCTGAAGGCGACGGACCGGAGGCCGGTGGGCAGGTTGGGAGCGAAGACGAGTGCGTCGCCGCTGAGCCTCAGTCCGGCAAAACTGCGTTGAATGACGTCGATGCTTCCAGCCATGGCCCCCAGGTGGATGCCCGTGTGTGTGGTGCCGTGCTGGGTATCGTCGAGGTCGGCGTCGAGCGCTTCCCGGAAGCTGTCCCAGGCGCGGTCGGCGTCCAGCGCGGCCAGCACGGAAGCGTGGGCAACCCGGCTCAAGGTGGACCCATGGGCGGTCCGTGCGAGGTAATACTCGATGGTCCGGTTCAACTGGTCTCCCGTAAACGCGTATCCCAGTTCCTGGAGCAGGGCGATCACACCTTCATGGCCCAGCAGGTAAGGCAGCATCAGGACGTCGGCCTGCTTGGCAAGCTTGTACCGGTTGGTTTCGTCCCCCTCTGCTTCCAGGATCAGGTCGAGCCGCTCGATGCTGTCATAGGTTTCCCGGTACCGTTCCCAGTCGAGTTCGTCGAGCTCCTCGTAACCGGCAAACTGGCTGATGACGCCGTCCGTGTGGAACGGGATGAACATGGCCCTGCCCACCTGCTCCCAGCCGGCTGCCTCCTCACCGGTGATGCCGAGCCTCTCCATCAGGCCGGCGAGTTCGTTCCCGTGGAAGATGCCGATGATCTCCGCAGCCCGAAGGCAGACCCAGGCAGCCAAGGCGTTGGTGTAGGCGTTGTCGTCCAGGCCGGGATCCGTTCTGCCCGGATATCCCGTGTGATATTCATCTGGCCCGACGACACCGCGGATGTGGTACCGCCCGGTGTCCTGGCTGTGCCCGGCCCGCGATGCGAAGAACCGGGCAACGTCCACCACCAGTTCGGCGCCCTTGCGGAGGAGCCAGGCTTTGTCGCTGGTGGCCTGGAAATACTGCCAGACGTTGAAGGCCACAGCCAGCCCGGAGTGCAGCTGCATGTGCGAGTGGTCCTTCACCCACCTGCCGGATCTGTCGTTGTAAAGCCACTTGGGGGTTTCTTCAGTACCGTCGCTACCGCTTTGCCAGGGAAACTGCGCCCCGGACAGTCCCTGGACCGCTGCCGCGTGGCGCGCTGCCGGAAGCCTCCGCCACCGGTATTCGATGAGGGAGCGGGCAACATCCGGCGTCCGTGTGGTCAGGAGCGGCAGGACAAACAATTCGTCCCAAAAGACATGGCCGCGGTACCCCTCGCCGTGGAGCCCCCGGGCGGTGACCCCGGCGTCGAGTTCCGCCGTGTGGCGGGTGAGGGTCTGCAGAAGATGGAAGATGTGGAGGTTAAGGACCAGGCGCACCTGCACCGGAGCCTCGATGTCCACCAGGAACGGATGGAGTTCGTTCCGCCATGCATCCTGGTGTGCGGTCAGGAGGGCGTCGATGTCCCCGCCGGCGCGGGCCAGCACGGCCACGGCGGCTGAGGCCGGGGAGGCTATCGCCCGGTCACGGGATGTCACCACCGCAACGGTCTTGCTGATTCGTGCTGCAGCTCCGTCAGCCAGGGCCACCTGGAATGTCCGGAAGTGGAAGGGGCCGATGCTGCCGGGCTTCCCTGCACCCGTTCCGCCGCTGCCTGGTCCCCCCACGCTGGTGCGGAACGCCACGGCTATCCGGATCAGGCTCTGGGTTGTCTCGGCCTCGATGACGGAAACGTCGTCCGGGGCCGGCTGCCTGAAGCCGCCGTCCATGGTCCGGTCAACAAGGTGAACCCCCGGGCTGGAGGCCGGTTCGGGGACATTCGAGTTGGTGACGCCCGTGGTGACGCCGCTGCGCATCTCCACGGCACCGCTCCAGCCCAAGGGCGTGATCTTCGTTTCAAGGCACAGCAGGTGGGGCTCGGCCATGGACACGAACCTGGCTTGGACGATTTCCATCCGCCGCTTGTCCCCGGCTTCCAGCAGGAGCCGCCGTTCCAGAACCGCACGCTGGAGATCCAGGGTGCGGCGCTCGCGGACAACCGCCAGGCCTCCTTCCGACCACCACCGCCCGTCCGGCATCCGCAGGTCCAGGGAAAGGCAGTCAGGCGCGTTGACCATGTGTTCTTCCACGAGCACCTCACCGGCAACTTCGGCGGCCAAGCGGTTGAAGACTCCAGCCAGGTACATGCCGGCATACCGGATGCTTCCGCCGCCCTCCGGGGACGCACCCCGGACGGCCAGGTAGCCATTGCCAAGGGTGGTCAGCGCTTCCCGGTGTCCCTCGTGTCCGGCGTCGAAGCCCTCATAGACGAGCTGCCAGGGATCAGCAAGGACGAGTCCCAGGTCCAGTTCACGGACGTCGTTGAGGACTGTGCCGGCACCGGCGGCTTCGAGCTCCCGCCGGGTTCCGCTGCGGTCGATGCCCACCACCAGGCCGAACCCGCCCCTGTGGGCTGCAAGGACCCCTGCCACTGAATCCTCGATGACCACGGAGTGGGACGGCGATACCCCGAGCCGGAACGCGGCCGCCAGGAAGACGTCAGGGGCGGGCTTCCCCCGGAGGCCAAGGTTGGCTGCAGCAGTCCCGTCCAGGATGACGCCGAAAAGATCCGGAATTCCGGCGGCGTCCAGGACGGAGGACGCATTGCGGCTGGACGTGACCACTCCGGTGGGGACCCCGGCGTCGGAAAGCCTTTGCAGCAGCTGAACCGTTCCCGGATAGCTCTGGACACCGTCCCGCTTGAGCCGCTCCTGGAAGAGCCGGTTCTTCAGGGCACCAAGGCCGAACGCTGTCCAGGTGCCGGGCTCATCACCGTCCAACCCCTTGTCCACTTTCACTCCTCTTGACGCAAGGAACTTCAGCACACCCTCCTCCCTGGGAAGGCCGTCGATGTAGGTGCGGTAGTCGGCTTTGGACAGGGGTGAACGGTCGGCGGTGTCCGGCACCCTGGGGTCCTGCAGGATGTGTTCGAAGGCCTCCCGCCAAGCCGCCTGATGGACCAGCGCCGTGTTGGTCACCACCCCGTCCAGATCGAAAATGACGGCGTCAAAGGGCGGCTTGGCGGCTGCGGCAGTGGGTGAGGACGCGGTCATATGTCAGGGATACCAGCAGGCCGCCCGCGGTTGACAGTGCCGTTAGGCCTGTCTGGCCAGCCGCTGCTCGGCCGCTGCAATGACGGGAAGGGTCTTCACGTAGGTGTCCGGGTTCAGCGAGATTGAGTCTATGCCGCGGCCGATCAGGAATTCGGCAAGATCGGGGTGGTTGCTGGGCCCCTGCCCGCAGATGCCGATCTTGATGCCCGCGGCGTGCGCCTTGTCGATGGCCTGGGCAATCATGGCGCTGACGGCAGGGTCCCTTTCATCGAACAGCCCGGCAAGCTGTTCGGAATCGCGGTCCACCCCCAGGACCAGCTGGGTCAGGTCATTGGAGCCTATGGAGAACCCGTCGAAGCGCTCGGCGAACTGCTCCGCCAGCACCACGTTCGAGGGTATTTCGCACATCATGTAGAGCTGCAGCCCGGCACTGCCGCGCACCAGTCCCTGGCCGGCCATCGCTTCGATGACCAGGTCCGCTTCCCGGACGGTCCGGCAGAACGGGACCATAACGATGATGTTGGAGAAGCCCACTTCTTCGCGTACCCGTTTGAGGGCTTTGCATTCGAGGGCGAAGCCTTCCCGGTAGTGATCGCTGTAGTAGCGCGAGGCTCCGCGGAAGCCCAGCATGGGGTTCTCTTCCGGACGTTCAAAGAACCCGCCGCCGATCAGGTGGCTGTACTCGTTGCTCTTGAAATCGCTGAGCCGGACGATCACCGGTTTGGGGTGGAAGGGCGCCGCTATTTTGGCGATCCCGGTGGCCAGCACGTCAACGAAGTACTCCGTGGGGTCGCTGTAGCCGCTGGTGAGCTTCCGGATGAGCGCGGCTTCCTCCGGGTCTGTCACTTTTTCAGGGTGGACCAGGGCCATGGGATGGATGCGGATGAGGTTGTTGATGATGAATTCCATCCTCGCGAGGCCCACGCCCGCTGCCGGCAGCCGCCACCATTTGAAGGCTGCGGCAGGACTGCCGATGTTCACCATCACGTCAGTGCGGGTGGCGGGAAGGGCCTCGAGGTCCACTTCTTCCACGCTAAACTCCAGCAACCCCTCGTAGACGCGGCCTTCCTCGCCTTCGGCGCAGGACAGGGTGATGGGGGCGCCATCGGGCACGGCTTCCGTCGCGTTCCGGGTTCCGACGACGGCGGGCACGCCGAGTTCCCGGCTGACGATCGCTGCGTGGCTGGTAGGGCCGCCGTGGTCAGTGACGATGCCGGCTGCCCGCTTCATGACCGGGACCCAGTCCGGGTCCGTCATCCTGGTCACCAGCACGGAACCGTCCACGAACGATTCGATGTCCTTGGCGTCCCGGATGACGCAGGCCTGCCCGCCGGCGATGGCATCCCCGATGGCGGCCCCCGCCGTCAGCAGCCTGCCCTGCTGCCGGAGATGGTACGTCCGGAAGGAGGTGCTGCTGCGCTGGGCCTGCACCGTTTCCGGCCTCGCCTGAACCATGAACAGTTCCCCCGTCACGCCGTCTTTGGCCCACTCCATGTCCATGGGCCGCCCGTAGTGGTCTTCCACGGCTTTCGCCCAGCGTGCCAGCAGAAGCACTTCGTCGTCGGACAGCACCAGGGAACCCTGCTCCCGTTCGGTGGTCTCCACCATCCGGGTCCGCGCGTTGCCCCCGTGGCTGTAAACCATTTTGCGTTCCTTGGCGCCCCGTTCCCTCTCGATCACGGGGCTGAAGCGCTCGTCGGAGAGCAGCGGCTTGAACACCTGGTATTTGTCCGGATTGATGGTCCCCTGGACAACGGTCTCACCGAGGCCCCACGCCGCGCTGATGAGCACAGCCTCCGGGAAGCCGGACTCGGTGTCGATGGAGAACATGACACCGGAGGCGCCGAGGTCCGAGCGGACCATGCGCTGGACGCCCACGGACAGGGCCACGTCGAGGTGGTCGTAGCCCTTCATTTCGCGGTAGCTGATGGCGCGGTCAGTGAACAGCGAGGCATAGCAGTTCCGGCACGCTTCGAGGACGGCCCGCTCCCCCGCCACATTGAGGAATGTCTCCTGCTGGCCCGCAAAGCTGGCGTCCGGCAGGTCCTCGGCTGTGGCGCTGCTGCGGACTGCAACGGACACCTCGTGCTGGCCCGCGCGGCGGGACAGGAGCAGATAGCGCTCCTGGATCGCCTCGCCGATGCTGTCCGGGAACGTTGCTGACAAGAACAGCTCCCGGATTGCCGCTCCCGCCTGGCGCAGCGTTGCGCGTCCGGCCCGGTACTCCTCGATGTACGTCCTAATGCGCGGCTCCAGGGCGTTGGAAGCCAGGAAGGCGCGGTACGCGCTGGCGGTAGTGGCAAACCCGTCGGGAACCCTTACGCCGGCGGACTGCAGGGAGCGGCTCAACTCGCCCAGTGACGCGTTCTTTCCTCCCACGGACGCGATGTCCCCGATCCCGGTGTCCTCGAACCACTTGACGTGGACATCGGCCGGGGACGTAGCGGGAGCAGTCATGCCTCGATTCTGGGCCGTGCCTGAAAGGCCGGGCAGAGTCTTTGGTCCCGAGCACCCGCAGGCCCCAGGACAGGGCCACCGGCCACCGGCCAAAACCACAGGTACAGGACCACCGGCCAAAGTCACTCGGTTCTGCTTACCGGGCGCTGCGGCCCCTGAAAGCCTTGTAGGCCCAGTCCGCCGCCAGGACCGCCGGTATTGCCATGGCGGCCACGAGAAAACCGGACGCCGGCGGCGGGGCCTGGCCCAGCAGGGCGGCGAGCTGCGGCACGTACAAACACGCTGCGAGCACGGCCAGTTCGGCCAGGACGGCCCACGCCAGGAGCTTGTTGGAGCCCCACCCCAGCCTCCACGGCGGCGTGGTGGCACTCCGGCAGGCGTAGGCGTTGGCCAGCTGGCCCAAGACCACCGCTGTGAAAGCAGCCCCTGACGCCGCCATGACAAGTCCGGGATCCGGCGGCTCACCCCGGGTCCAGCCGCCGCCGAAGAGCACAAGGGAAAACGCGGTCATCTCAACAAGGGCCTCTACCGGGCCCAGGACGCAGAAGACCCGCACCATCAGCTGCCGGTCCATCAGGTGCCGCCGCTCCGGCGGCCGGGACAGCACATGCTTGCCGGGCGGCTCGGCACCGAGGGCCAGGGCAGGCAACAGGTCAGTACCGATGTCCAGGGCAAGGATCTGCAGGACGCCCAGGGCAAGCGGGAACTGGCCGCCCGAGAGGGCCCAGACCACGAAGGGGGTCAGCTCCGCCACGTTGTCGGTGAGGTGGTAGGTCAGGAACCGGTGGATGTTCGAGTAGGTGGCCCTGCCCTGCTCTATAGCTGCCACGATCGTCGCGAAGTGGTCGTCAAGGAGCACCAGGTCGGCCGCTTCGCGCGCAACGTCGGTGCCGCTCAATCCCATGGCCACCCCAATGTCGGCCTCACGGAGGGCCGGACCGTCGTTGACGCCGTCGCCCGTCATGGCCACCACATGGCCGCGGGACTGCAGGGCCTTGGCAACCCGGAGTTTCTGCTCCGGGGATACCCTGCTCACCACTACCCCGTCCCGGTCCAGGAGCGCCCCCAGCAGCTGTTCATCCTCGGGGAGGTCCGAGCCCTCCAGGACGAATTCCGGCGCCCCCATCAGCCCGATCTCACGGGCAATTGCCGCTGCGGTCGCAGGATGGTCGCCGGTGATCATGGCGAGTTTGAGCCCTGCCGTGCGGGCAGTCCGGATGACATCGCCCACGTCCGGCCGCGGCGGGTCATGGAGCCCGATCAGTCCCAGCAGCTCCATGCCGCGTTCGATGTCCCCGGAAGGGCGGGACTCCCAGGCGCCGGGCGGCCCATCGAGCCGCCTCCGGGCCACCGCGATAACACGGAGTCCACGGGAAGCCATCAGCTGGACCTGGTCCGCCACCTGGCCGTCGGCGCCGCTGCACAGCGGAAGGACTGCCTCAGGGGCGCCCTTGCAGAAAAGGTCCTGCCCTACGATCGCCGATTCCCGCCGTCGTGAAGGATCAAAGGCTAAACGGCGCGAAGGCGCCATGCGGGAATCCGCCTCCCCGCCCATGCGCCGCGCCAGCACGTCGATGGCGGCTTCCATGGGGTCGCCCAATGCCCGCCATTGCCCGTCATGCAGTTCGGCCCGGCCCTGCGAGGCGGCGAGCGCCGCGAGCGCAGTTTCAGCGGCCTTCTCCTGCCCGTCCCCCTGGACGGTGCCCTCCGGGTTGTACCCCTCGCCCGCTATGTGGACCGAGCCGCCGGACGTGAAAACTTCGACGGCGTTCATCCGGTTCTGCGTGAGGGTTCCGGTCTTGTCGGTGCAGATGAAGGTGGTGGAACCGAGGGTTTCCACCGCCTCGAGGTTGCGGACCAGCGCGTTGCGGGAGGCCATCCGCTGCGCGCCCATCGCCAGGGACAGCGTCACTGTGGGCAGCAGGCCCTCGGGGACAAGCGCGACGGCGACACCAATGGCGAACAGGAAGGAATCGCGCCATTCGATTCCCACCAGCAGGGACACCAGGAAGAACAGGGCCGCGATCCCCAGGGCAACGGATGCCACCACCCGGACAATCCGGCGCAGCTCCAGGGACAGTGGGGTGGGCGGCGGAACCGCGCCGCTGGTGAGGGCGGAGATCCCGGCCAGTCGTGTCCGGCCACCGGTGGCCGTGACAGTGGCCTCGGCGTCGCCGTTGACCAGGAATGTCCCGGCCCAGGCGGAGTCGCCGGCAGTTTTAGGCACCGGATCGCTTTCGCCGGTCAGCATCGATTCGTCCACGGCGCAGGCTTGTGCCGTGGCCAGGAGGACGTCTGCGGGGATGCGGTCGCCGGCCGTCAGGAGCACGGCGTCGGAGACCACCAGTTCGCTGGCGTGGACCTTGCGGACGCGTCCGTCCCGCCGCACCATGACGTCTGCCGGCAGCAGCCCGCGCAACCTTTCCGCGGCGTGCTGGGCCCGTTCCTGCTGGATGTGGGCAAAGATCCCGTTGACAAGAACGACGACGATGATCGCCACGCCGAGCTGCGGCAGGTCAGCGAGGAAGGCCAGGGCTGCCGCGCACCACAGCATGAGGGCAAAGAAGTGCGTCAGCTCCCCCCAGAGTTTCCGCCACTGCGGTACGGGCTTTTCGGCAGGGAGAATGTTCGGCCCTGCCTGCTTCAGGAGTTCCGCAGCCTGGCCCGAGGTCAGGCCCGCCGCTGTCATGGCACGTCGTCCGCCTCCTGGCCCACCAGGAGCACCGGGCACACGGAATGAGCTGCGCAGGCCTTGCTCACCGAGCCCATGGACGTGCCGAGGAATCCTCCTTCACCGTGCCGGCCGACAACCAGCAGCTGCGCCCGCCGGCTCTCTTCCACGAGGACTTTGCCGGGCGGCCCGAACTTGACGGTGACGTCGATGTTCTGCGGCCGGTCACCGGTGAAGGCCCGTCCCAGGGCGTCCTCCACCAGGCGGGCGGCGGTCTCCTCCAGCCGTGCGGTCAATGGGTGCTCACCGCTTTCGAGGTGGGCCACCACCAGGTAATCGGGCATGCCGATGCAGGTAATGACCTCCAGCCGCGCACCCAGGCGTGCGGCGAGGGTTCCGGCGTACCGCAGGGCGGCGGAGGAATATTCGGAACCGTCGACGCCCACGATCACAGGCTTGGACACTGTTTCTGCGTTCATACCCACCACATTCGCCACTGCGGGCGGACGGCGGAAGGGCCGAAGGTCACGCCGGTGGCTTCCGGTTCAGCCCCGGCCCGTGGGTTTCCGCGGCCTGGCCCCGTGCAGCGCCCTCAGCCCGTTCAGGATCGTGGCAAGGTCCACGAGTTCCTGCAGGAGGGCACCGGCGACCGCTGGAATGTAGCCTGTCATGGCCACGGCCATCAGGCCGATGCTCAGGCCTATTCCTGTCCAGATGCTCACCAGGGCCACCGCTACCGTGCGCTTCCCGATTTCGACCGCCACGGCCACTTTGGACAGGTCGTCGAGCATGATCACGACGTCCGCCGACTCACTCGCGGCGGTGGCGCCTTTGGCCCCCATCGCAATGCCCACATCCGCGGCGGCCAGGACGGGGGCGTCATTGACGCCGTCGCCCACCATGATGACGGGCCGCTCCCGCACGGCTGCCACCGCGTTGACCTTGTCCTCCGGCAGGCAGTCAGCCTGCACATGCCGGATGCCGGCCTCCTCGGCGATGTGGGCCGCGGTCCCGTGGGCGTCGCCGGTCAGGAGCATGGTGTGCCGGACCCCCAGCGAGTGCAGCCGGGCGAGGGTTTCGCCGGCGTCGGCGCGCAGCGGGTCTTTCATGATCAGGGCTCCGGCATAGTTGCCGTTCACGGCCACATAGATGGCCAGTTGGCCGCTGTGGAGGGCGGCTTCCCGGAAGCCCGCGGATGAGTTCCGGACCAGACCCGCCTTGCCCACCACCACAGTGTCCCCGCCGCATACGGTTTCCACGCCCTGCGTGGCATGTTCTGTGGCCCGGGTGACGGGAAGGAGTTCAAGGTTGCGCTGCGCGGCGGCTTCGATGACAGAGGCCGCCAGGACATGCGAGGAGTACTGCTCGGCTGAGGCGGCGAGCTGCAGGATCCGCCCGGCCCCCATCAGAGCACCTGGGCCTGTTCCCGGGTCCTGTGCAACCTGGACCGTGTCCAGGACGGGCCGTCCGGAGGTCAGCGTTCCGGTCTTGTCGAAGACCGCGGACCTGGCTTTGGCCAGCTGCTCAAGGGTCCCGGAGTTCTTGATGATGATGCCCCTGTGGGCTGCCTGGCTGGTGCCGGCGAGGAACGCCACGGGCGCGGCGATCAGGAGCGGGCAGGGTGTTGCCACCACCAGGACCTGGGCGATGCGCACGGGATCCCCCGACAGGGCCCAGGCAGTTCCGGCCATGAGGATCGCCAGCGCGGTAAAGGGAACTGCGTACCGGTCGGCCAGGCGGACCACCGGGGCCCGGCTGGACGCTGCCTCCTCCACCAGGGCGATGATGCGGCTGTACTGTGAATCCTTGGCTGTGGCGGCCGCCCGCATCCTGATGGCCGTCTCGCCGTTGACGGAGCCGCTGAGCAGGAGATCCCCCCGGACCCGCTCCACGGGCAGGCTCTCCCCCGTCAGCGACGATTCATCCATGCTCGCGGCGTCTGACAGGAGCTCCCCGTCCACCGGGACCAGCTCGGAGGGGCGCACCACCAGCACGTCGCCGGGAACCACCTCGCCCACGGGTGTTTCTTCCAGGACTGATCCGGCAGCCTCCCGGTGGGCGAAGCGGGGAGCCCTGTCCAGCAGGGACTTCAGTTCACGTGCTGCCCGTCCCTGGGCGAAGGTTTCGAGCGCTTCCCCGCCGGAGAGCATGAGGATCACCACGAGGGCGGCAAGGTACTCCCCCACCCACACGGTGCTGGCAATCGCCATCAGCGCCAGGACGTCGATCCCCCAGCGGCCCTCGCGGAGCGAGCGGAACATCGCCACCGCACGGATGACGGCGACGACGGCGGCGTACACGGACGCGCCGAGCCGGGCGGGCTGTTCCAGTCCGGACTGCAGCATGATCCCGGTGACGGCGAGCATCAGGCACGTCAGTGCCACCAGGGGGTACTGACGGATCAGCGCGGAGGCGCGGCCCGGGAGCGACGTGCCGGGTTCCTCGGGGCCGGCCGCCGGCTGCGGCGGTACGGGGGTGCCGGGCGGGGCTGCCGGCTTTCCCTCAGGCAAGGCCCGCCCGCGTAGGATCATCCAGATGGCTCCACCAGGTCAGCGGGGAGGTTACGGTGAAGCGCCGGCCGCTTACCGCCGTCGGGACAATCCGCACGAACTGGTCCTTGTGGCCTGCCTGCCAGGGGAACAGGGTGAGGCCGGCACCGGTCATCAGCTCCGGTGAGGGCTCAAGGACCTCGGCGTGGCCCTTCACCAGGACGCTCCAGGCGGTTCGTTTGTCCTGGTCAGTGCCGTCCGCTTCAAGGGCGACGGCGGTGGGCTGGGCCGCGGCGTGAAGCTTTGTTCCTTCTCCAGTGCGGAAGACCACCGATCCATGATCCACCTTGTAGTTCACGGGGAAAATCTCCGGATGGCCGTCCACCAGGACGGCCAGGTGGCCCACCGAAACCCCGCGCAGGAGATCCCAGCAGTCGTTGGGGCCCAGGACTTCCACTGCGGATGGGGCGTCCCGTTCCGGTGAGTTATTGCGCATACAGCTGAAAATACTGCCGCCCCGCCGGGACCGCTAGGGCATTTAGGCCCGGGCCCGCCCCCGGAAACGGCCAGGGGCGGCGGCCAGGTCAAAGGTCTTTGGGCCCTGTCAGGGATGCGGCCCGCGCCTTAGGATCTGGGCATGACCGACAAGAAAATCGCTCCTGAAGCAGAAATCCTCGACTCCGACGAGTGCTGGAGACTGCTGGAACAAACGAGTATTGGACGGCTTGGCGTCGTCGTCGACGGACAGCCCGACGTGTTCCCGGTGAGTTTCAAGCGTGACGGCGAGGGCCTGGTCTTCCGGACGGGCAGCGGAACAAAGCTGCAGGCCATTGAGGCGAACTCGATGGTCGCGCTGGAAGCGGACAGTGTCAGTGCCGAGTTTGGCCTGGCCTGGAGTGTTGTGGTCAAAGGCGAGGCTGTCCAGGACGACGCCGCGTCCCCCGCCCTGAACGAGACACGCCGGGGGCTCTTTCCCTGGCAGGGCGTTGGGCAGGACCACCTCATCAGGATCATTCCGCAGTCGGTGACGGGCCGGAGGTTCACCCTGTCAGCCACCGGCACCTGGCAGACACCGTTGAACGAAGCCACCCGCGCAGGGCTCGAGTAGCCACAGCCGTTCCGGTGGAGGGCGGCGAACCCTGGACTGTTGACCGCTTCTTTGAGGGTTCCGGCACTGCCCGCGGCATCTACGATGCGGCAGAACGCATGGCGTCCGGCATAGGCCCCATGACGGTCCGCGTGTCCAGAAGCCAGGTCTCGTTCCGCCGCCGGCGGGGCTTTGCGTATCTTTGGCGTCCCGGCATGTACGTCAGGTCCGATGTTCCTGTTGTGCTGTCGCTGGCGCTTCCGTTTGAGATCGCCTCGCCCCGGTTCAAGGAGACAGCGCACCCTGCCCGCGGGACCTGGATGCATCACCTTGAACTTTTGGACATCAGCCAACTCGACGGCGATGTGGAGCAGTGGATGCGCCAGGCATATGAGGCTGCCGGCTGAGTGCGCGGGCCTGACCGCTGCGCGGGTGGGACGGTTTAGAGTCCTTAGGCCCTGTCAGGCCCGGTGCCGGCGGCGCAGGCTGGAGCTATGAATGACTCTGGCGCGTACCCTAGGAAAGTACACCTCCCTGAGCAGCCGGTCGCCGTCGTCCGTGAACGCGTTCGGATGGACGCACTGACGGATTTCTTCGGCAGGGCCTTCGGGACGGTCATGGCAGCAGCCCAGAAGCAGGGTGCGGCCCCCGCCGGCCCTCCTTTCGCGCTTTACCGGGGAAAGCCGGGCGAGACCATTGACGTGGAAGCCGGCTTTCCCATGGCCGGGAACTTCAGGGACGCCGATGGAGTGGCCGGCGGGACGCTGCCGGAAACTGAAGCCCTTGAGGCCATGCATACCGGGCCCTATGACACCCTGGAAAACACCTACAACGCGGTTCTGGGCCAGATGCAGGCGGAAGGCCTCACCCCGGGGGACATCATGTGGGAGTACTACCTGAGCGACCCCGAAACGGAACCCGACCCCGCAAAGTGGCAGACACGGGTCATCTGGCCCTTCGCATGACTGCCCGGCCCCAGGAGGTCCTGTGAGAATCCTCGTTGCCTATGCAACCCGCCACGGCGCGACAGCCGGCATCGCCGAACGCATGATCCGGCTCGCTCCCGCATCAAAGGAAGCCTTGCCGCCCGGTGATTTCCGCGATTGGGACGCCATCGACACCGGGGCGAATGAAATCGCTGCGGAACTGAAGTCCGGCGGGGAACCGGTACCCGACGCAGGGCAGGCGGCCTAGCTTCCTCCGCCGCTGCGCCTGAAAGTCAGCTCCCAGGGTCTTTGGCCACGGCTGGCCTCCGACCACCCATCCCTTGCTATCTGCTGGCGGAGCTCAGCGAGACTCCCTTCCATCCCCGGGGCCCACTGTTCTTCCGGCGGGGTGGCCCCCAGTGGAGGGCCGGAGAACGTGTCGCTGACATAGAGCCTGCGGTTGTCGTCCGTCTTCCCCACAAACCTCAGCTGGGTCCGCCCGTACTGTGACCCCAGGGTGTACAGGATGCGGGCCCACCAGGAACTGGACGCGGCATCCTCCAACTCGATCTGCAGCTTTTGTTCCATGCAAACCAGCCTAGGAGCGGCCACCTGGCCCCACTAGAGACTTAGGTCATGCCGTCATACGGAAACGGGTCCAGAGGCACTACCGCTCACGGCGGTACCGGCAGGACGTTCACTTATTCCTGCACTCCCGTCCGCCATCCAACGAATTGCCGTTACGGGACTTTGGCCCCTAATGCACAGCTGCGCTCTCTGGCAGAGTGGGTGACAGCCCGAAACATGCACTATGGCTGGGGATCGTGTCTGGGCTGCTGCACCGGATGTCAGCGGGCAGATGCGCTCCACACACAGTTGGAGGCAAGATGCTTAAGGGAGCGCAAAATTATGGCGGGAACGTTCGAGCTGTTTGCCGATGAGGATTCGCGGATCAGGTTCAGGCTTGTTGCGCCGGATGGAACTGTGCTGGCAGTCTCCGGGCAGTACCGGGACAAGTACCAGGCTGCCGCCGCTATCGAGGATGTCCGTGAGTGTGCCGGTACGGGTTTGATCAGTGACCTCGCTCCTGCGCCCGGACTGGCAAAGGCCAGGACTCCCAGGCGCCCGCACCGGGTCCGCCCGTACATGCCGAACAAGGAAAAGTCGCTCGGTGCAGCGTAGAAATGCGTTGCGCCCGTGACGGCTGACGTCCAGACGCACCGGGCCCAGGTTCTGGGCGTCAAAGGCCTGGTCAAGCACTATGGTGCCCACACCGTCGTCGACGATGTCTCCTTTCATATCGGCGCCGGTGAAACGTACGGGCTGCTGGGCCCTAACGGCGCAGGCAAGACCACCATCATTTCCATGGTGTCCGGGCTGATTCCCGCAGACGCGGGATCCATCGAGCTGGCCGGTTCGGCAATGACTCCGGCGAGCACGCGGGTGAAAGGCCACATTGGCCTGGTCCCGCAGGAACTCGCCATCTACCCTGACCTGACGGCGAAGGAAAACCTCCTGTTCTTCGGCCGGCTCCAGGGCCTTCACGGCAAGGAACTGAAACATCGCACCGGGGACGTCCTGGAGCTCATTGGCCTTGCGGACCGGGCGGGCGAGCAAACCAAGAAGTTTTCAGGCGGGATGAAACGCCGGCTCAATATCGGCATCGGACTGTTGCACCGGCCAACCCTGCTGATCCTGGACGAACCAACGGTAGGAGTGGACCCCCAGTCCCGGAACTCGATATTGGAATCGGTGGAAGGGCTTGCCACGGAGGGCATGGCTGTTCTCTACACCACCCATTACATGGAAGAAGCGGAACGCCTGTGCGACCGGATAGCCATCATCGACGAAGGGCGGATCCAGGCGGAGGGCACCAGGGGTGAACTGGTGGAGCTGACCGGAGGGGTGGACCGCATCGACCTGCACGGGAGCGGAAACACCGGTGCCGCTGCCACGGCGCTGCGGCGGCTTCCGGGCGTACAGCATGTCGACGGCGACGCATCGGGCCTGACGCTCACGGTGCACAACGGCCCGGGCCTCCTCGCCCCCATTGTGGCCGAAGCGGGCGGAGCGGGGATGGCGTTGAGCTCCGTGGAGATCGTCCGGCCCGATCTTGAATCCGTCTTCCTGCACCTGACCGGCAAAGCCCTGCGGGACTGACGTGCGCGGACTGTGGACGATGGTCGCCAACGACCTCCGGCAGCGGATCCGCGACAAATCCGTTGTGATCTTCTCCCTCCTTGTCCCCCTGGCACTCATGGCAGTCCTGAATCTGTCCTTCGGCGGCTTCGACAGCGGGAGCGCCACCCTGAAGCCCGCCGTCGTCATTGCCAGCTCGGAAGACAGCGGGCAGCTTGGCGACGCACTCCTGGAAGCGGTGGAGTCACTGCCCATCATGGACGTGACCGTCCGGAAGGTCGCTGCCGGCGATGTCAGCCGGGAAACTAAAGCCACCGGAGCCGACCTTGGCATTATCCTGCCGGCGGAATTCACGGCCGCAGTGACGTCCGGACAGGCGCTTTCAGTCCAGGTCGTTGAAGGGGATTCGGCCGGCCTTGAAACCGACGTCCTGATTTCCGTGGTGGACGGTCTCCTGGAGCAGTTCTCGGCGGGCACGGTGACGGCAGAGGCAGGGAATATCGCCGGTCTCCCCCACGACGTCCTCGGCGGACTTGCCCAGCAGGCCGCTGCAGGCACGCCTGCCCTGACATTATCTGAAGGCCAGGCGTCGGCCGGGCAGCTCTCACTGAAGGGAACGCTGGTGGCGGGCCAGGCCGGGCTCTTCCTGCTCTTCACCGTCGGCTTCGGGGTCCTGGGACTCCTGGCGGAGAGGGAGGAGGGCACGCTCTCCAGGCTGCAGGCAGCCCCGGTGACTCCCGGGACGATCATTTCTGCGAAAGCCCTTGTGGGATTCATCCTTGGCGTGGTTGCAACAACAGTCCTACTCACTGCCGGCAGCGTGCTGTTTGGTGTCTCCTTCGGCTCACCGGCTGTGGTGGCACTCCTTGTCCTGGCTGTGGCCGCGGCCGCCACGAGCCTGACGTTCATCGTTGCCCGCCTGGTCCGCAGCGCGGAACAGGCCAACATCGCCCAGTCCATCGTAGCCATGCTGCTGGGCATTGCCGGCGGAGCGTTCTTCCCCATCGAAGCCTCGGGGTTCCTGGCCACGTTGATGGACCTAAACCCCATTGCCGCCTTCATCCGCGGCTTGGGCATCACCGCCGGCGGAGGCGGAATCGCTGACGTCGCCACCCCCCTCGCCATCATGCTGGGCTTCGCCGCCGTGTCCACCCTGGCGTCCCGCCTGCTCCCGGACAGGGGTGTCCGGGCATGAGAAGCATCTTTGGAATCGCCATCGTCGAGGTAAGGCTCTTCCTGCGGGACAGGTCCAACATCTTCTTCGTCTTCATCTTTCCCCTCCTGCTGATCCTGCTGCTGGGCTCCCAGTTCGGAGCCAACAGCGGCCAGGCACGCGTTGCCCTGTCCGGTGGTTCAGGCACCGGGTTGGCGAAGGCCCTTTCGGAGCAATTGAAGGAAGACGGTGTCCAGGTGTCCTCCGCCGGAGCCGCGGCGGTGCGCGACCAGCTCAGCCGGGGAAGAGCCGACGTCGGGATCTTCATCAGCGACGACGACTCCGCGGCTTTCGCAGCCGGCCAGCCGGCTGACCTTGAGGTGCTCATGGCTTCGCAATCAGCCGCACAGGCCGTGCTCCAGGAGGTACGGGCCTCCATCCAGGCCGTGAGCACGGAACGAAGGCAACGGTCCCTTCTCGAATCAGCGGGAGTGGGCGCGCCGGAAGCGGCAACCGCGTTGGAGCAGGCGAAGGAATCCGTGCAGCAACCCCGGGTGGAGCTGGTGGACACCAACGACGCCACGCAGGTCTTCCAAGGACTGGGCCGGTTCGACCTGGGTGCCGCGCAGCAGCTCCTGCTGTTTGTCTTCCTGAGTTCACTCACGGGTGCCGCCACCCTGATCAAAGCCCGGCGTTTAGGAGTCATAGCCCGCGTCATGGCGGGCCCCGTTTCAAGCTGGCAGGCGCTCGCAGGCCAGGCGCTGGGGCGGTTTGGCATTGCGGCCGTCCAGGGCGGTTACATCATGCTTGGAACGGCGTTGCTGTTCGGCGTTGACTGGGGAGACCCGCTGCCAGCGGGGATAATTTTGGCGTTCTTCTGCGCCGTCTCGGCCGCAGCAGCAATGGTGGTTGGCTCGGTGATGGATAACGACGCCGCCGCGTCCGGTGTGGGGGTGGGCCTGGGTTTGGTGCTGGCAGGGCTGGGCGGTTCCATGGTGCCGCCGGAGTTCTTCTCCGAGACGCTGCAGGCAGTGTCCCGGGCGACGCCGCACCGCTGGGCGTACGATGCTTTCGCGGATATCCAACGGCATGACGGGACCCTGGCGGATATCCTTCCGCAGCTCGGCGTCCTCGCCGCGATGGCACTGGTACTTCTGGCGCTCGGGTCGTTCCTGCTGCAGCGGAGCCTCAGCCGGCCGTTGTGAGTCCTGATGTCCGGCCCATGCCCGCGTTCAGAAACTGGACGAACTGCCCGAGCCGGAAAAACTCCCGCCGCTGCTTCCGTAACCGGTGGTGCTGCCGCCTCCGCCCCTGGCGGAGCTGACGCTGCTGACTCCCGTATTGAGCCCGGAGTTGAAGGTGGCCACGGAGAAGAAGTGGTAAGACGGATATACGGTGCCCAGGATGCTTGGCTCGTAGCTACGCCGGCGCTTGTGGTTGAGTCCGTCCTGGGCCGCCTCCATCTCCTTGCGCATCAGCTGCGCTTCGCGTTCGTTCTTCGCGAATCCCTCAATGACTGTCTGGGCATGGTTTTCCAGGAGCACGGCCAGCCGGGACCGGGCGTCGTAGAGGCGGTCGAGCGCCTTTTCGGGGCTGATTTTTTCCTCGGCGAGCTCCGCCGTCCACTGTTCTATGTCCCGGAGGCTCTGCTCCCGGAAGGACCGCAAGGCCGCCGCGGTAGCCGCGTCCCCCTGCCCGTGGCGCTTGGTGAGGAGTTGCTCCAGCCCGGCGAGATCCTTGCGGAAAGGGGCGAGTTGACGGTCCCACGCGGTAGGCCACGTGCCGGCCTTGTTGAGGAGGGCGTTGGTGTCGGCGATGACGTCGTCCAGGGCGTCAAGCTCCGAGGCTGCGTCTGCGTATTCCCGGGCGAGCTTGAGATTCTTGCGCCGGCCGAGCTCGCGTCCGGACAGCGCGTGCACTTTGTTGGAGAGCCCGCTGGCGGCGTTGTACCGGTTCAGGAAAGTGCGGTGCTTCTCAAGGACGTGGCCACCATACCGGGAGGCTTCGGGAATGGTGCCCGCGTTCAGCTCTGTCACTTCAAGGTCCATGCTGACATTGGCGTAGCTTTGGTCACCACGCTCAATCTCTTTCCGGCTGGAGGACCTGGTAACGGCCCGCACGATGATCCAGGCGGCGGCACCCAGTGCTGCTGTTCCTGCGGTCACCCAGGCAGTGATCAGGAAGGCTGCGGACCGGTACCACGGCTGGTTGATGAGCTCGGCCGCACGGCGGACCCCCGCGACGGTTCCGTCCGTCCACTGAGCGTCTTGGAGGAGATCCTTGGCCGCGTCCTGGATGTCGTTCCGCTGCTCAAGGGACACCTTCCGGTCTTCGCCCATGTAGGTTCCAACCTGGCGGCCCACCGGGTCAAGGGCAAAAATGAAGAGCCCATCGGCCCACTTCTGCCCGTCCGCGCTGATCCACTCCGGATGCTCACTCCGGGCAATCCTCAGGACCTCTTCGTTGAGGTTGTCCTCGGTCCTGCCGTTGTAGGTGTAGATGGCAACCCGCGTGGGCTCGTAGAAGTCAATCCCCTCCAGGGCAGGTACAAGCTTATTCCGGTCCAGGACCCCGGCAGTGTCCTCCACTTGCACAGACACCGGCGGATCAGCGAAGGCAACCGCTGCTCCGGCCGGCAGCAGCGCTGCCAGAACCAGCAGCAGGCCCACAAACCTCTGCACTGCGGTGTTCATCTGAGTCAACCTTTTGCTCCCCTGCGCGCTCACACGGCGTTCCATCCGTTGTCGGAGGGAAGCACTACGCCATTGATGTTGGAACCGTCCCGGCTGAGAAGGAAGGTGATCCCGGCGGCGACTTCCCCGGCCTCCGCGATGGGCGGCACGTTTGCCTGGAGCAGGGGGCCAAGGACCTCGGCGCCAAGCTGGGACTTGAATTCCGCGTGGATGTTGGTCCTGGTGCCGCCGGGGGCTACTGCATTGACCCGGATGCCGCGGCGCCCGTACATGACTGCCGAGCTGCGGGTCAGGCCGATCAGGGCGTGTTTGGAGACGGTGTACACGAACCCAAGCTCCGCGTAGTCGGCCACCAGCTTGTCCAGCCCCTCCCCGCTCATGTCGGTGGCAATTACCCGGCCGCCTTCGCGGGCAACGCGCACGGCAGATGCGCGTCCTATCCCGGAGGCCGCGCCGGTGACGATGACGGCCTGGCCCTCGAACCGGCCCGGTGTGATGTTTTCCTGCCACACAACCATGGGTGCTCCTCAATCCTCAGCACGTGTTGCTTCCCGCTGCTGTGTGGTGCTCTGCTTGGATGAGCGGTTACACAGGAACCCCCGCCATCATCATGCAGTGCCAGAAGAAGTCACCACAGTGCCGAAAGTCCCCTGACCAGGAGCGCAGAAGCTATGCAGGATTCAAGGTCCATCGTTGCCGGCTATGACGGTTCGGCTGAAGCTGCAACCGCCATCCATTGGGCGGCGGAGCAGGCGCAGCTGCGCAACCGCCCCCTTCTTGTGGTGCACTGCTCCCTCTGGCCGCTGCTGACCAGGAACCTCGGCCCCGTTCCTGGTGTTGCGGACAGCGGGCTGGAGCGGGCGGCGCAGGAAATTCTCCAGGAGGGGATCGCCCGTGCCGAAGCAGCGGCACCCGGGCTGAAGGTTGAAGGCACCCTGTTGCACGGACTGCCAGCGTCGTACCTCGCCGAGATCTCTTCCGGGGAGGAGATGATCGTCGTCGGCAGCCGGGGCTTGGGCGGGTTCCTGGGCCTGCTGGTGGGGTCCGTGAGCCTGGAACTGGCGGCCACCGCAGCGTGCCCGGTCGCAGTGATAAGGCCAGATCTTCACCCTGGCGGGCCCGTCGTCGTCGCGGTGGACGGAACGGGGTCCCCCACGGCGCTGGAGGAAGCCTGTGAACTCGCCTCGGCCTGGGCGACGGGCCTCACCGTCGTCCACGTCCAGCACACACCGCCAGGATTCGGGCATCGGCAAATGCCCGGCGCCGAAGCTGCCGCCGGGGATGTCCTCAGTTCTGCCCTCGGCCGTGCCCGCACCCTGGCCCCAGCCGTTCCTGTCGAGGGAAAGGTGCTCACCGATACGTCAGTGGCCCATGCCATCCTCAAAGCCTCGGAAGGTGCACGGATGCTGGTCGTGGGCACCAAGGGCCAGGGGCTCCTCAGGGAGACGATAGGTTCCACCGCCCATGCTGTCCTGCACCACGCACGTGGCCCGGTCCTCATTTCACGCCGCGGCACAACCGCCCGCATCAGGGAAGAACAATGAACCTCATGGGAGCACTGTTCGTAGCTGGATTGGTTCATCGGGCACGATGGGAGCCATGACCATCGAACTTCGTCTATGGACATCTGAAGATGCTCCGGCGCTGTGCGCCGCGTACGGAGAGAACCCGGATTTACACACACAGTTCGGTGGCGCTGACCTTTCCACGGTTGACTCCGCGCGTGACTATATCGGCAAGCATTTTTCCTTCAGTGAATCCGGGCGCAATTGGGCCATAAGTATTGGCGATTTAGCTGTGGGCAATGTCGGACTGTCCGCCATAGAGCAACGCCATGGAACTGCCTGGGCGTTTTACTGGCTCACATCCCCTGCTCGCGGCCGCGGTTATGCATCCCGTGCCCTTGCCACGGTAGCTGCCGAAGCTTTCAACGACGGCCTCTTCCGCCTCGAACTTGGACATCGAGTCAACAACCCGGCGTCCTGCAAAGTAGCTACCCGCGCCGGATTCATCCCCGAGGGCCTTGAGCGCCAGAAGTTGCAGTACGGTGGCGAACGGTTCGATGTGGAGACGCATGCACGGCTACGCACGGACCCCATCCCGGATCTGGAACTTCTTTCAACAGCACGCTGAGGAATACCCATGGCCATCAAATTCGAGAATGTCGGCATCGCCGTCCGCGACCTTGAAGCAGCAATCGCCTTTTTTACCGACCTCGGGCTCACTGTGGTTGGCCGTGACACTGTCAGCGGCGAGTGGACAGAAACTGCCGTAGGACTGGATGGCAACCACGCCAAGATTGCGATGCTCGAGACGCCAGACGGCCATGGTCAACTTGAGCTCTTTGAATACATCCACCCCAAAGCGAATGAAACGGCCCCAACCCGCCCCAACGACATTGGCATGCACCGCGTTGCCTTCTCGGTGGACAACCTGGACGAAGCCCTTGAGGTAGCCGCCAAGCACGGATGCCGACCGCTGCGGGGGGTGGCGACCTACGCCGATGCCTATAAGCTCACGTACCTCCGCGGCCCCAGCGGAATCATTGTGATGCTCGCCGAGAAACTGCAGGAAGACTGACACCCCGCGACGGCATATTCTTGGCCACCGGGACCTAGGACCCTTATCGATCCCGGGGCCCTCCTCCATCCTTGAGGTTGACGCAGCCGTCCGGGAACAACCCGCTCGCCGACCAGCAAGGAGCAGTTATGAAGGCAATTGTGTACGGCGGGCCCGGGAAGAAATCCTGGACCGATGTGCCGGATCCGTCGATCATCAATCCCAGCGACGCCATCGTCAAGGTGGACACCACCACCATCTGCGGAACGGACCTGCACATCCTCAAGGGTGATGTGCCGGCAGTCCAGGAGGGACGGATCCTGGGCCACGAAGGCGTGGGAACAATCACCGAGGTGGGGTCCTCCGTCACCACACTGAAACCTGGCGACCGGGTGATCATTTCCTGCATCAAGTCCTGCGGCCACTGCGCCAACTGCAAAACCGGGCTCTATTCCCATTGCCTGGGGGACGAAGGCGCATCAGGAATCGGCTGGGTCTTTGGCCACCTCATAGACGGCACCCAGGCCGAATACGTCCGCGTTCCCTATGCGGAAAACTCCCTTCATCTCCTCCCTGAGGGGGTCACCGACGAACAGGCCGTCATGCTCTCGGACATCCTCCCCACGGGCTTCGAAATCGGGGTCCAGTACGGCCGCGTGAAGCCAGGGGACACTGTGGCCGTGGTGGGAGCAGGCCCGGTTGGGCTGGCAGCGATTGCCACTGCGGGGCTCTACGGGGCGGCCACCATCATCGCCATAGACCTTGACCGGAACCGCCTGGAGCAATCCCGCGCCTTCGGGGCTACACACGTTGTCCTGTCGGGTGATTCCGACTGGAAGGACCAGGTACTGTCCCATACGGACGGGCAGGGCGTGGATGTTGCCATTGAGGCCGTGGGCATTCCAGCCACGTTCAGCATGTGCACCGATATTGTCCGGCCCGGCGGCACAGTTGCCAATGTTGGCGTGCACGGCAAACCGGTGGAACTGCACCTGGAGAACCTCTGGATCCAGAACATCAACATCAGCATGGGCCTGGTTAACGCCAACACCACGCCGATGCTCCTGAAACTCGTTGCGCAGAAGAAGCTGCCCGCAGAAAAGTTCGCCACCCACCATTTCCGCTTTGAGCAGTTCATGGACGCTTACGACACTTTCGCCCGGGCAGCGGAGACCAACGCACTGAAGGTGGTCATCACCGCCTGACGGGCACGGCACGGGGGCATCCGACCGGCTGACAGCCGCACCGCGGCCTATGCTGGTCCAGTGACCCCTGCCCCCTCCCCAAGCCCGCTCGACGTCGTCGTCCATTCGGGACCGGCTGACTGGTGGGTCATCCTTGCCGGCCTGGGTCCCCTGGCCGTCCTCATCGCTGCCCTGCTGGCGTTCTACATCAATTGGCGAACGCTCAAACAGCGCACTGCTGCCGATGCCACTGCGCTGGAGCAGAAGCGGGAAGCGGACGCCCATGCCCTGCTGCAAAAAACCGAGGCCGACAGCCGTGCGGAATGGTGGCGCCGGACGCAGTGGGCCCTGGACCGGGCACTGGACCAGGACGAAGGGACAAAGGCCCTGGGACTGGCAACCCTGGAAGTCCTGGCGCGCAGCGAACTGGCCCGCAACGAAGAGCTTGAGTTGTTCGACATCGCCTGGAAGAGCGTGTGGGGCGAGGAAAACGCGGACGACGACGGGCAGGGCACCGGGGCGGACCAGGAGACGGCGTTCGTGGACGCCGGCGGCAACATAGGCGAGAATGGAACCACGGGTGAAGACACTACCAAGGAGGTTGGACCATGAGCGCAGCATCGTCTGAACACCGGTTCGTCCATACTCCGCGGAGCGCCACCGCCAAGCCGGCCCCGAAGAAAGCCACTCCTGCCGAGCATCGCGTCCAGGTGGCTGCTGCCAGGCTGCGCGTCACGCTCGACCAGCGCCTCGGCCGCGAAACACCGGCCAGGACCAAGGCGCTGGCCAGGGAACCCATCTAGGTTTCGTTTTGCAGGCTGAGAAGGCCAACGCACGTGGGTGCTGGATTGGGTGAGTAGTGGCTGCAGTAATTCTTGGATGGGACCCAACCGGATCCGACCCCTGGGACTACCACGCCGCCGTCGGGCTTGTGGCGGAGTCCGGCAAATTCCTGCGGCGCTGGAGTGGCAGCCGGCCACTCAACGTCCCGGCAGGAACTGAAGCCTGGCTTTTCGTCCAGGGCCGCAGCGACGCCGGCACCGGGCTGATCGGCCATGGGATGGTGGTGTCCGAGCCGTACCAGGCGCTTCCCGACGACGGCGGCGCCGCGGCCTGGCACGTCAGCGTGCTGTTCGACGCACTGCTTCCCCTCGGTGAGCAGATCCGTCAGGACACGCTCCGCGCAGCAGTCCCCGGGATTGCCTGGAGTGACACAATGAACCGCCTAGGCGTTGCCGTTCCTGGTCACGCGGTGCCCGGCATCCGCCGTCTGTGGCGGGACCTCGGGCCTGCGGCCACCGGTCCTCCACACATTGTTTCGGGCACCCTCCCGCCGGACGCCGTCAGCACTATCGACATGAACCGCCATGAGCGGAACCCTGACGCACGCCGGGTGTGCCTGGCGTTCCATGGAACGTCCTGCGCTGCCTGCGGTTTCTCCTTCGAAGCCTTTTATGGCGACGCCGGTTCCGGGTCCATTGATATCCACCACGTGGTGCCGCCGGAGATGCTGGGGAGCGGGTACCAGCTGGACCCCGTTGCCGACCTCGTGCCGCTGTGCCCCAATTGCCACGCCCTGGCACACCCCAGCGCCGGCCCGCCGCGCACCGTGTCGGAGCTCCGGCACATCATCTCAGCCTCCGGCCACCTGAGGGGCGAGGTGGTCAGCGACTTTGCCCTCCATGCCCAGGAAGATGCGAGGAAGATACTTGAAGGACCGGGGATATACCGGCAGGAGCCCCAGGTCTAGGTTGCCGGGCGTTAGCGCCGCGCCCGCCTGAAGGCGAGAGCGGCGCGCGCGTTGCCGGAAAGATGCACCAGGGCCGCGATCACCAGGAAAGCCACCAGGACCTGGGCTATGGACGCCAGGGCAGCAGGCCAGCCGCCCCCAAGGGTGGGATCCAGGAAATCGTAGACGTACCAGCCGTCGATCGAACCCCGTGCCCAGGAAAAGATGAGGAAGGCCACCGGGTAGGCAAGCCACGCCAGGGGCCGCCACCAGGGACCACGGACTGTCCTCGTGACCAGGAGCCAGTCGAGCACAACGTAAAGCGGGGCCAGGCGGTGGTGGGCCATCTGAGGCCAGTACAGGTCCCAGCTCCACCATGGTTCGTCCGGCGGCGCCACGAGGACAATGTAGATGAGTCCCGTCATCACCAGGTAGAGGACAAACGCGCCGAAGAGGTGGTCCCACCACCGCGGAAACCTGGCCGCCGGCCATGCCGCCGATGCGATAAGCAGGAGCCCGAGTCCAAGGTTCGCCTGGACGGTGAATTCCGAATACAGCTGGACGACGTCGACGTCGTTGCCCGGCAGGGTTGCGTCGTAGGTCTTCTGCACGAGGGCGGCGAGCACGAACGCGCCCACCAGCAGCCGGACCGCCCTAACCCACGGGCTGTCGGGATGCAGGGCGCTGCCAGGTCCAGCGTGATGCTCCGCCGGGGAAACCAACTTGCGAGGACTGCTCATGCGCAAAGTGTTGCACGCCAGGGGCGTCCCTGCGCAGGGCACAAAGACCGCCTGTCAGCTCCTTCCAGCCGCTGGGACCCGCATTCCGCTGTAGGCCATGGCGGCTCCTGCCAGGAATATGAGGACAGCGACGTAGACCGGGCCGAGGTGTCCAAGCGTTGCCAGGCCCCAAGGGTAATGCGCCGGGACAGAGACTGCGAGGCTGACTGCCGTGACGGTGACTGTTGCGGCGAAGGCCCACCGTTCCCCCCGCCGCACCCCGAACCAGGACAAGGCTGCGATAGCCAGCCCGGTGGCAGCGATGAAGCCGCTGAGCGCAATGTGCAGGTGGCTGATGTAGTGATACAGCTGGGGGCTGAACGCCTGGACCTCCGCCATGCCCATGTCCACCTGTTCGGGACCGATGCCCAGCTCCAGGAAGGCGCCCGAAAAGTTGAGTGCCAGGAAAGCTGCGGCGTACCCCACGAAGGCCAGCCCGGCGAGAGCCATCAGGGCTGCTCCGGTCCGGAGCCGGGACTGCTTTGCCGGGGTAGTTTGGATGGCAGGCACAGCCGCCACCCCCTCTCTGGTTCACGTTCTTCCTTGATGAGAGTCCCCTGTCCGCACGCCTGTCAAGGGAAGCTTCTGCAGAGAAGGCTGGGCGGGAGTCCTCCGGATTGGGAGACGCTTCGACCCGGCGGCACGGAGATGCCGGCAGCCACATTCGCCACAAAGGCTTGACGGCTGCAAAACGTTTTGCATATAGTGATGCAAGCAACATACAAAACGTTTTGCAAAGGAACGAAGTCAATGGCGACAAAGGTAAACATCAGGGACGTGGCCAAGGCCGCAGGCGTCTCCGTGACCACTGTGTCGCACGCCCTGAGCGAAGCGCACAGCTCCCGGGTCAACGCCCGGACTGTGGAGCACATCAAGGCCGTGGCCGGCGACCTCGGCTACGCCCCTAACCGGCTGGCAAGCGGGCTGCGCAACCAGCGCTCCCAGATCCTTGGCCTTGTCAGCGACGAAATCACCACCACCCCTTTTGCCGGTGCCATGATCCAGGGTGCACAGGACGCCGCTTCCGAACACGGGCACCTCCTGATGGTGGTCAACTCCGGCCTCGACAACGAACTCGAACTCCAGGAAATCCGGGCACTGCAGCAGCACCAGGTGGACGGCATTATCTTCGCGCGCATGTTCAACCAGCAGGTATCCGTCCCGGAGGAGCTCCGGGCAGTGCCCACCATCGTGCTGGATGCCACCCCGGACAACCCCGGGCTTTCCTCCGTGGTGCCGGACGAGTTCGGCGCCGGTGATTCTGCCGCCGAGCTGCTGGTCACGGCGGGGCACCGCAACATCGCCATGATCAACAACGAGGACGATATTCCCGCTGCCCACGGGCGGCTCGCAGGATTCCGGGCAGGCCTGGACCGCCACGGCCTGCATCTGCCGGCGGAGTTCCTTGTTGCGGGCCATCCCAGCACAACGGGAGGCCGGGAAGCGGCGCTGGAGCTGCTGTCCAGGAAGGAGCGTCCCACAGCACTGTTCTGCTTCAACGACCAGATGGCCATGGGCGCCTACCAGGCCGCCGGCCACCTCGGCCTTCGCGTCCCTGAGGATGTCTCGGTGGTCGGCGTGGACAACCTTGAGCTCATCGCCGATGGGCTCTGGCCGGGCCTGTCCACCATGGCACTCCCCCACTACGAGATGGGCAGATGGGCTGTCCTGAAGCTCCTCAACGAACTCGAAAACCCCGAAGCGCCCCGGTTACACGAAAAGATCCCCTGCCCGCTTGTTGAGCGGGAGTCTGTCGCTCCGCCCAAGGGCTGACCGGCAGCGCCGGCCCAGCTACTGGCGCGGCCACTCTCCACCGCATCCACATCTCCCACGAAAACGGGAACGCAGCCGTTGCAGCGGCCGCGTTCCCTGCAGGACCCAATCAATCCCTCCACCCTGTCCAAGCAGAAAGACCGAACCATGAACAAGAAGCTCACCAGGATCCTGGCGACCAGCATAGCCGCTGCCGCCCTCACCGCCACCCTCGCCGGCTGCGGCAAGGGCAGCGCCTCCTCTTCCACCGAAGGATCCGGCGAAATTGCCCTGTGGACCCACAACGCCGGCAACCCGGAAGAACTGGCCGCGGTGCAGGGGATCGTCGATTCCTACAACGGCAGCCAGGACAAAGTGAAGATCAAAGTCCAGGCCTTCCCCCAGGACTCCTACAACGACTCCGTGGTCTCGGCGGCCGCCGCCGGCAACCTCCCCTGCATTGTGGACATCGACGGCCCCAACGTCCCCAACTGGGCCTGGGCCGGGTACCTGGAGCCCCTCGAACTGGACACGGACCTGTCCAAGCACCTCCCAAGCACCGTGGCTGAATGGGACGGGAAGCCCTACGCCGTGGGCTACTACGACGTGGCCCTGGCCATGATGGCCCGCGCCTCAGACCTGGAGGCGGCCGGCGTCCGGGCTGCCACCATGGAGCAGCCCTGGACCAAGGAAGAGTTCCAGGACGCCCTCACCAAGCTCAAGGCCCTCGGCAAGTGGGAGCACCCGCTGGACCTCGGCACGGCCGGCACCGGTGAGTGGCTCCCCTACGCCTACTCCCCCTTCCTGCAGTCCTTCGGCGGAGACCTGGTCAACCGGGACGGCTTCCAGAGTGCGGATGGTGAACTGAACGGCGACGAAGCCGTGCAGTGGGCCAACTGGTTCCGCGGACTGGCCGACGGGGGCTTCATGGCCAAGAAGAGCGGCAAGGACTCCACCCAGGATTTCCTGAACAACAAGAGCGCCATCGTGTACACCGGTTCGTGGGCTGCGGACAAGGCCAAGGAGGCCCTCGGTGATGACCTGGTGGTCATGCCGCCGGTTGACCTCGGCGAAGGCCCGAAGATCGGCGGCGCCTCCTGGCAGTGGGGCGTCACCAGCGGCTGCAGCGATACCGGGGCAGCCATGGACTACCTGGCCTATTCACTGAAGCCGGAGAACATCGCCGCGGTTGCCAAGGCCACGGGTGCCATTCCGGCCAGCGAGGAGGCTGCGGCCCAGATCCCCAGCTTTGCCGAGGGCGGTGCCAACCGGATCTTCATGGACTTCTCCCGGGAATACGCAGTCATGCGCCCTGAAACTCCCGCCTACCCCTTCATCGCCACCGAATTCGGCAAGGCCACGCAGGACATCCTGAACGGGGCCGACCCCCAGTCCACGCTGGACAGCGCCGTGAAGGCGATCGACGCCAACATCAAGTCCAACGGCGGCTACAAGAACTAGCCGGAGCACGCCGGATGGCTGCGGCGCAACGTGCCGCAGCCATCCGGCCGCCCGACCTACGGAGACCCCCATGGCTACTGTTCCCCTTCCCACACGCCCACGTCCTGCCACCCCGGAAACCGCCCTGCCGCCGTCGAACGCGAAAGGCAAGGCCCCCAAGACCCACAGCCGCCCTGGCTTCCGCCGCGAGCAGCTCAGCGGCTGGGGCATGATCGCCCCGGCTGCAGTGCTGCTGCTGTCCTTCATCTTCATCCCGGCCATCCTCGGCTTCGGCCTCGCCTTCACCAACGCCCGGCTCATCTCGCCGCGTCCCGTCGAGTTCGTGGGCGTGGACAACTTCGCCCGCCTCTTCTCGGACCCCACGTTCTACCGGGCCCTGCTCAACGTCGCCTATTTCACGGTGGTCATTGTTCCGGTGCAGTCCGGCCTGGCACTGGTGATGGCGCTGTTGATCAACAAGAAGTTCCGGGGCGTGAATTTCTTCCGCACCGTGTACTTCCTGCCCGTGGTCACCTCCATGGTGGTGGTGTCGCTGCTGTGGCTGTTCATGTACCGCAAGGACGGCCTGATCAACGAGATCCTCTCCGCGGTCAGCTTCGGCCTCATCGACGGCCCGGACTGGCTCGGTGACCCGAACACGGCTATGCCTGCCATCATCATCCTGTCCATCTGGCAGGCAGCCGGCTTCCACATGATCATCTGGCTTGCCGGGCTCCAGGGCATCTCCGGCGAACTGTACGAGGCGTCGCAGCTGGACGGCACCAGCCGCTGGCAGCAGTTCCGCTACGTCACCTGGCCGGGCCTCTTCCACACCCGCAGCCTGGTCCTCGTGACCATCACTATCCAGGCCCTTGGCCTCTTCGACCAGATCAGCGTGATGACCCAGGGCGGTCCGATGGACTCGACCACCACCATCATTTACGAGGCGGTCCAGTCCGGCTACCGGCAGCAGGAAACCTCCTACGCCTCCGCGATCTCGCTGGTGTTCTTCGTCCTCGTCCTGATCGTCTCCGCGGTGCAGCGCCACCTCACGCGGGAGAAAGACTGACATGAAAAACCAACTGTTCCTGAAAGACGCGGGCACCATGCTGGTGCGCATCCTCTTCGCCGTCGTCGCCGCGTTCCCCATCGTCTTTATGCTGGTGTCCTCGCTGAAGCCGGACCAGCAGATCTTCGGCGATATGTCCTCCCTGGCCGCGTTCCTGCCGGTAGGCAACATCTCCTTCGACAACTACGCAGCCGTGTTCGACCGCGTCCCGGCCGCACGATTCCTGCTCAACTCTGTGGGCGTCTCAGCCGTCACGGTCATCCTGGGCATCTTCGTCAACAGCCTCTGCGCCTTCGCCCTGTCCCGCATGCAGGTCCGCGGCAAGAAGATTGTGTTCACCGCGATCCTGGCCACGCTGATTGTGCCGTTCCAGACCCTGGCCCTGCCGCTGGTGTGGTGGGTCAACCAGCTCCCCTACTTTGAACTGAACGGCTTCAGCCTCGAATTCTCCAAGGGCTGGCTGGACACGTACCAGGTCCAGATCATTCCGTTCATCGCCAATGCCTTCTCCATCTACCTGTTCCACCAGTACTTCGAGTCCATTCCCAAAGAGCTGGACGAGGCCGCGCGCATCGACGGCGCCGGCTGGTTCAAGATCTACCGCCAGGTGGTCATGCCGCTGTCCGGCCCGGCCACCGCCACCGTGGCGATCCTGACCTTCCTCCCGGCCTGGAACTCCTACCTCTGGCCGCTGATGGTTGTCCAGTCGGAGGAGCTGCGTCCGGTGATGATCGGCATCCAGTACTTCTTCCAGTTGAACGTCTCGTGGGGTGAGGTGATGGCGTACGCGTCCCTCATCACGGTTCCGGTGGTAGTGCTCTTCATCGCCTTCCAGCGTTCGTTCGTCAACAGCATCGCCTCCAGCGGCGTGAAGGGCTGACCGTGAATTCATTGACGACGGCGCCAGGCGCACCTTCCGCTCCCACCGCGCGTGCCGCCGCCCCTGCCCGTCCCGCCGCGGACCGTTACCGGCCGGAGTTCCACTTCACCGCCGAACGCAACTGGCTGAACGATCCCAACGGGCTGGTGTACCTCAACGGCACCTACCACCTCTTCTACCAACACAACCCCTTCGGCCCGTACTGGGGCAACATGTCCTGGGGCCACGCAATTTCCCCGGACCTGCTCCATTGGGAAGAGCAGCCGGTGGCCATCCCGTGTGACGAGCGTGAGGCCATCTTCTCCGGCTCGGCCGTGTTTGACGAGCACAACACCAGCGGGTTCGGCTCCGCCGGCAATCCTCCACTGGTTGCCATTTACACCAGCGCCTACAGTGACGCTTCGCCGCTGGCCGGCCGGCAGGCGCAGTCGCTGGCGTACAGCCTCGACGAGGGCACCACCTGGACCAAGTACTCCGGCAACCCGGTCCTGGACCGCGCGTCCGCGGACTTCCGGGACCCGAAGGTTTTTTGGTACGACGGCGGTGCCGGCAGTTACTGGGTGTTGGTTGCCGTTGAGGCGGTGCAGCGCCAGGTGGTGCTGTACAAGTCGGCGGACCTTAAAAACTGGGAGCACCTCAGCACGTTCGGACCTGCCAACGCCACCGGCGGGGTCTGGGAGTGCCCGGACCTGTTCGAGCTGCCGGTGGACGGCAACCCGGAGGAAACCAGGTGGGTCCTCATCGTCAACATCAACCCGGGCGGCATTGCCGGCGGCTCGGCCGGGCAGTACTTCCTGGGCGCGTTCGACGGCGTGGAGTTCCGTTCCGGGTCGACGGTTACCGAGGGCCTGCAACAGGACGGCAGCCGGATGCGTGAGTACGGCTGGCTGGACTGGGGACGCGACTACTACGCCGCGGTCTCCTTCAGCGGGGTCGCTGACGGCCGGCGGATCATGATCGGCTGGATGAACAACTGGGACTATGCCGGCTCCACTCCCACCGGCCACTGGCGCAGTGCGATGTCGCTGCCGCGGGAGGTCTCGCTGGCACGGGCTGACGGCGGGAAAATGGTGCTTCGGCAAACGGCCATTGACCCGTTTGCAGGGCAGGAATCCCCGAGCTTCAGCCTGGGTCCGCAGGCCCTCGAACCCGGCGTTCAGGAACTGCCGGTGGCGGCCGCCGTGGCGCGGATGGACGTTGTATTCGAGCCGGGTACAGCAACCCGTGTGGGGGTGGTGGTCCGGGCCGGCGAAGCCGAACGCACCGTCATCAGCTACGACGTTGCGGACGGCATCCTTCGCCTCGACCGGCGGGAGTCGGGGCAGGTAGATTTCCATGCGGCCTTCCCTTCCGTTGAAGCCGTCGCCGTACCGCTGCGGGATGGCCGCCTTCGATTGTCTGTCCATCTGGACCGCTGCTCCGTGGAGGTCTTCGCCCAGGACGGGCTCGCCACCATCACGGACCTTGTGTTCCCCGCGGAGGAGAGCACGGCCCTGGCGGTGTTCGCCGAAGGTGGGGGCGCGCACCTCGTGGCGCTCGACGTCGTCGGACGCTGACACCCGCCGGTGGTCCCGGCTGCCGGGACCACCTGCCCTCAGGCTGGGGACGTCTCGGTGGAGCTCGTGTCGGCAGCCTGCAGCCAGGTGGTCAGCACCGCGCACGCGAGCTCCAGGTTCCCCATCTGGCAGTGCTGGTCCGCGTGCTCGGCCCGCGTGAACATCCGCGTGGTGACGCTTCGGGCGGCCACGAGCGCCTTTGCCTGGGCCCTGGCCAGTGCTGGCGGTTGGAAGGCGTCGTGTTCGCCGCACATCAGCAGCACGTCCTGGTTCACCCGGCCGCTGTCCAGGTGTGTGGCGTTCATGCCCAGGAACCAATCGGCGACGTCTGCCGGATCGTCTTTGTCGAGCATGTACAGGACCTGGTCCACCACAACACGCAGGGTGGGAAACAGCCGGGCCCGGGTCCGCACGCTCCACCGCATGAAGCCGCGGTGTCGCACCATGGCATGGATCGGGCCGCGCGCCACGCGTGGCACCCTGTAAAGCCAGTCGTAAACCGGTGGCCAGGCCACGACACGGTGGATCCGGGGCTCGCGTCCTGCGGCACGCAATGCCCAGTAACCGCCCATCGAGATTCCCACCAGGGCAGCCTGGTCCAGCCGGAAGTTGTCCAACACCGCCCCAACCGGCTTTTCCCAGTCGTGGTCGAAGGTGAGTCCGTTTAACGTCCGCGCACGGCCTTGGCCCGGCCCCTCGAAGGCAACCACGGTGAAACCTGCGGCCGCGATCCTTTGGCAGATGGGGAAGAACTCCTCGATCAGGGAGTCGAACCCGCCGTGCAGCAGCACCGTGCCGCCGTTTCGTGGGCCGGACGCCGGAAGCGAATAGGCCGGCAGCGACGCCCCGCCGTAGGGGATGTTGTGACGTGTCAGTCCAGCACCGAATGCCGTGTCGAAGAGCTGCAGGTAGCGGCGGTAGCGGTCCGTTTTCTCCACTGACCGTGGTGGTGTGAAGAACTCCGCGATCCTCGCGTAACCCGCCGCCTGCCGGTGCCGGTCCTCTGCTGCGGCCCGGTTGGACAAGGTCTCGAACACGGCCGCGCAGTCATCCATCCCCCGCACGTGTGGTGCGGCGCTGAGCAGCTCATCCCGGTCGGCGAAGCCCAGCGCATGTGCGCGGTTGAGTTGGTAGTGAATGAAGTCCCGCCGGTGGAACCGTTCGAATCCCACCGGCAGGGCAACAAGCGCTGGGCTCATCACTGCCCAGCTTGTGTGGTTCCAAACATCAGGGTCCGCCGCCGCACATCGTAGTAGACGGTGTCTGACCGTTTCAGGAGGCCATGGAGGACCTCGGCATCTTCGGCGTCGAGCGTGAGCACTTCTTCCCAGGCCCCTTGGTCGAGGACCAGCTGAAGGGTCCACGTACCAGGCTTTCCTGCGTCTCCGGCCACCCAGCTGAACTGGTAATGGTTGACCTGCCGGACTTGGATGCTGTCATCTGTGATCGGTTGTTTTGGCGTGGGGCTCATGGTCCCCTCCTCGTTTCGCTGTGGCGGGCCCGCTGCATAAGCCAAGCACCAATCTAGACCTGGTGTACCTCATGATCCAGAGCCGATTGATTCAGCCCGGTCGCGGAGGTTCAGCAGCATTTTGCGCATCATCCAGAAGTCGCCGAACTCAAGAAGAAGAGAGAAGGCGATGGTGGGTGAGAGCCACCGGTACCGAGAACGAACGCGGCTGATTAACCGCGTTGAACCGTCCGAACAAGGGTCGAGTTGCCACGTCCAGGTGGTGTCACCGGGCGTACCCCAGATCATGGACCTAGGCGCGTCGATCGCCTGTACTGGCATGCCGTGCTTGCCGTCGGGACTCATTGGCACGATGTCGCCCACGGCGAGGTTCTGGAGTTCCGGAATGATTCGCCGGGCGCTGGGGCGGCCCAGGTTGTCGAGGATGTCGTAGCTGTACCAGCCGGCCCGGGTGAGTCCGGCCTGGACCAGCCACGGCCAGATCCGCTCCGGTGGCGCGCCAACCGTGATGACCCGCGTGGCGTTGAACGTTGGCCTCGGCACGAGGTCGTCGCCGGGCAAAGACCGCGCGACCTCTTCCGGCATGGCGCCCCAGTGGAGCTGCCAAGGACGCACGTACCGGGCATACGTTGTGATCGCAACGGACGCTGCGATCACTATGCTCCAACGCAGGTGGGCTTGCATCACCCAAGTATGTCCGTCACTCCCCTGCCGGTTCCAGAGGCCAAACGTCCCGGCCAGTTCAGCGACCGCCGAGCCCCTGAAGGATTGCTGCGCCCCATTGCGCGCTGTTAGCCAGGATCACGAACCCGACTGCCGGAACGCTCAACGCCCAGGCTGCCTGCCGCCGTCGTGCCTGGTCCACAAGCAGCCGGAGGGAAGTAAAGCTGCGTTGAAGGGCCGGCAGATCGGTCATGGCAGGAGGCTGCCGGCACCAGGTCCCCGGCTGAACGGCCGCCTGCGCGATCTGTGCCACCTGCTCCGTACCCAGCACGGGCTGCAACTGGCGCAGCCAGGCAAGGAGCCGCGCCTCCCTCACCACAGCCACGCGCTCGGGCCGCGCTTTGATGGTTAACTTCTTCGGGTTGACGATGACGACGACGCCGGTCACCTCGACATGGAAGCCAGCCGCGGTGCTCAGAAGCTTTGCTGCCCGGGCGGCTTCGTGCGCAGAGCAAAGAAGGTGCCGCGTCCTCTTTCCCGCAACCAGGAGTGCCCGCCCGGCCACCCAGACAGGCTGGCCGGAGTGGTTCTTGGTGTTCAAAGTAAAAACTCCCGCCGGCCCTACCAGCACGTGGTCTATATCCGCGGAGCCTGTGCCCACCGGTACTGCATGCAAGACCAGCCACTCGGGGCCGAGCCCCTCAAGGATTCGCCCGACGGCGATCTCGCCGAGCGCCCCCTTGTACCACGTTATGGTTTCCGGTCTGAGCGGGCTGGCACCAAACACCCGCTGCAGCCATTTACGGGGCGGAACGCGGCTTTGGAGCGCCATCAACTCTTCGATCACTGCCTGCCCGGGAACCCGCTCGCCCAACTGCAGTGGTGTGGCATCAGCGCTCATGGCCGTCTCCCAAACTTTCGGATGCTGGACAGCGTAGATCGGGAAGAGATCGAAAAACAGCCGCAAAGGGCCCTGATCCTGAATGCTTCCCGAATATTTGCCCAACGTTGAGCCCTTCTTGCGGGAGCGTGAATTTGGTGCCTTAGCCAAGACCTCGCAGCCTCCTGCTACGTCCCTTCTAGGGCAGCCCGTCCGCTGCGCCAAGTCCGCGCCGGGCGACGACGTACCCCCAGAGCAACAGCGCGTGTGGACGCGTTCCCCGCCAGCTCAGGGGGACAGAAAAGCCGTCCCGCTCCACAACAGTGGCTGACCACCGGCGGCGTACCAGCCCGGGCCGGCGGAGTCGGACATTGTCGAGGTAGGCGTACGGGATCCATCGCCCTGCGTGTTGCTTTGCAAGCCTGACTGCACGCGCCGACGTCACGGTGGCGCGCTGAAAGCGGGGGTTTTCGCCCTGGTCCAACGGACCATGCGGAATGGTTCCGGCGGGCAGGATAAGGATGCCGTTCATGTTGACCCACACTTGAACCCGCCTGCCATCGCTGGCGGCGTCCCCGGAAACCAGCCGGCACAGGTCATCGTCCTCTTCAGGTTCCACTGACTGCGGCGGATGGGACGCAGTGGCTGAGGTGTCCGGCTGGTCCGCGAAATAGGGGTCATGCGCCCTCACGTTGGCAGCTGCGACAGCCTGCATCACGGCTGCGCGCAATCCATCAGCGCACAACCGGGGCGCGGCAACGGCGAACACCTCCCGGTCGAGCTGTACAACCGAGCGGACGCCGGCCTGCCCACCCAAGAGTTCGGCCAGATCGTCATGGTCGGGGCGGACAAGCAGGCCAACTTCATCGCCCAGTCCCACCTGCCAGCTATGGCCGGCAATCTCGGGTTCGGTCTCGAGCTCCACATCGATCCAGTCCGCCAACTCCACCGCACCAACCGGTCTGAGATCCTCCCCTGCAATGCACGGCCTGAGGAGTCCCAGACGGTGCAAAAGATCAGTGGTGTGGACAGTACAGTCATGCTTGTGCGGTCGGTGCTGCACCATCAGGCTCCCCCAGGATTAGTGCGGGCCAGGACCTGGACGCCCCAAACGGCAGGCGCCCCGGTTCGCTTCCTGGGTCCACATCGAGATGACATCGAATAAGCCGGTTTCGAAGTGAGTTCGATACTAAGTCATCCCACCTGGGGAGATGCAGGTCCCAGACCAAAACTTTTGATCCGGCACGTGGGGATGTTGCCGTGCTGCATCTGCACCGCTGGCAGCCGTGTCAGTTCCAAGGGACCTTGGGCTCTGGGGGCCGGGCCGGCCGGGCCGTAATGTCATGGCATCCAGGATTTCCGTGGCGGTGTGCACAGGTTCCGTAGGATGCCCGGACACTTACCTCAGGAGACAGGAAGATGCTTTCACTTCGAACCGCGGACCACCGCAGAACGGCCCGCATTCCGGGGCGTTGGGTTCCGGGAGCCATCGGGACCGCAATGGCTGTCGGTGTCCTTACCCACGTCGTGCTGCCCCGTCTTTTAGGTAGGTGGGGTGCTGCCGGGTCAGAGGCGGGTATGCCGCTTCCAGGGGATCACCTGATCCCTGAACCCGACTCCGTGCAGACAATGGCAGTGACCATCTCCGCGCCGCCAGCGCAGGTATGGCCCTGGCTGGTGCAGATGGGGGTTGACCGGGCCGGACTGTACTCGTACACGTGGGTTGAGAACGGACTGCTCCATTTGGGCGTAACCAACGCAGATAGGATCCACCCGGAGTGGCAGGACCTCGCAGTAGGCGACATTATTGCCTTCACGCCCGCCCGTTACCCCGGAGGGCGCATGGGGCCCCGGGTAGTGGAGCTGGAGAGCGGCCGGCACCTCGTTCTCGACGCAAGCCCTGGCGCGCCGCCGGGCACGGTCACCGGAACGTGGCAGTTCATCCTCCACGAAGCGGACGACGGCGGGACGCGGCTGCTGCTGCGGACACGCAGCGGCCCGGGCCGGCCCGCAGCGCTGCGCTTCATGGACTTCCTGCTGCAGCCGGCTTACCTGGTCATGGATCGCGCGATGCTGTTGGGCATCAAACAGCGCGCTGAGCGGGAGGCGCAGAAGGACTATGGCTATGCGGAAAGCCCGCTCAGCTAACTCCGGTTCGGGCGCCTGGCGATCGGGATAAGGCGAGCGCCCATCCACCTGCGATTCCAATGGCAAGCAGTACGGTGATGAAGCCGATCACCGGTGCGCTTGGCCATGTCAGGGCACCTCCATACCGCAGCAGGGCGAGCGCCTGCAGAATGACAAAGGCAATGGAGGTCAGGGCCACGGGGCGGACGGCGCGGAGATCGGCGCTGGACTGGCCCTGCGCAGCGGACCATCCCAGGCCGACCAGCCACGCTCCGATGGCCCTCGCCGTCAGCTCGGACAGCGTCCACGGCCACCACGTCGCGGCGTAAGTAGGCACCGCCAAAAGCGCCACGCCGTATAACAGCAGTACCCCGGCGATTCCCACCATAAGCAGCCGGAGCGCAGGGGGCAGCACCGGCCGTCGCGGCGTCACGGACGTTAGAGCAGGACGCCGGGAGCGGTTCTGCAACCAGCTGATCACGAGCATCGCCACGGGCACGGTGGCATAAATTGCCAACCAAGCCCAGGTGGCCACCTGGGCAAGTGCGCCAGTGTCCGGCGACAAGTGAAAACGATCGAGATGAAGCAGCGTGACTCCGAGAGTCAGCGTGGTGAAGACGAACACGGGCCAGACTGCCAGCCTCGCTGACTCCCAACTCGCTGAGCGGGCGCCCGCTATCTCCAAGCCGGCGGCCGACCAGTATGCGGCCCCGAGGAAGACGGCGGTCATGGGCGGATTGACTGTCCACGCGAACCATTCCGCAGTCCGTAGCGGAAACACGAACAGCACCAGCCCGGCAAGGAACACGAGGAATGCAGCGACGTAGAGCAGCAGCCGCATCGCCGGAATCAACGGTGTGACCTCAGCTGAAGCGGGCATCACCGGGCAGCTCCTCGGGTACTGCCACCCCACCCGGGGGAAAGGCGGGCAGGGGGTGCTCGGCCAGGTAGGTGTGGAGCATCGAGACCACGGTGGCCCCGTCCCCGACGGCAGTAGCCACCCTTTTGATCGAACCGGCCCGCACGTCGCCGATCGCGAAGATGCCGGGCATGCTGGTTTCCAGGGCCAGTGGATGCCTGCCGGGCCTGATGGACCCGGCGTCATTCACCTCCCGGTTGGCGCCGGTGCGGAGGAAACCGGCCTGGTCACGCTCTACGGTGTCGGGCAGCCAGGAGGTCCGCGGCACCGAACCGATGAGCACGAATAAACCGCCGGCTTCGATCTCCTCGCTCGGCGTTGAGTCGGGGGCTCCGGGTGCGGCGACCTTGACCGCGGCAAGGAATCCGTCCCGGTCGCGGGCACCCATGATCACGGTGCCATAGCGGATCGCAACGTTCCTGGTGGCCTCCAGTTGGGAGATGAGGTATTCCGACATGCTCACCGACAGAGTGGGTCCACGCACCAGCAGCGTCACCTTCTTCGCAAATTTCGCAAGGTGCAGGACAGCCTGTCCGGCCGAGTTGCCGCCGCCCACAACACAGACGTACTTTCCGGCCATCGACGGTGCCTCGGAGACAGTGGCCCCGTAGAAGACGCCCCTGCCCACCAGATCCTCTACTTGGGGTATGCCTATGCGGCGGTAGTCCACGCCGGTGGCCACCACCACTGTGCGGCACCGCACCACGCTGCCATCGGAAATCGACACAGAATACAGTGCTCCGTCCGCGCCGAGGCCCTCCACCTTCCGCAAGAACAGGAAGTCCGTGCCCAAAGTCCAGGCCTGGTGAAACGAGCGGTAGGCCAGGTGGGCGCCGCTGACACCGCGGGAGAAGCCAGGGTAGTTGCGGATCAAGGAACTGGTGCCGGCCTGGCCCCCAACAGCTTCTCCCTCCACCACCATGGTGGCGAGGCCCTCCGAGGAGGCGTATACAGCGGCCGCAAGACCGGAGGGACCGGCTCCCACCACAACCACATCAAAGATCTTGTCCGCCGGTGGCGGTCGCGTCACGCCCATCGCTTCGGCGATCTCCAGGTCACTGGGGTTCTGGAGGACAATTGGTGAAGTGGTGAACTCCAGCACCAGAACCGGCAGCCTGGGGTCGCGCAGGCCCAGGCTCTCCAGCGTCCTTTCCGCGGTCTCGGACCCGGCAGCGTGGAAGCCCACCGGGATGTGGTTTCGGCTCAAGGAATCGCGCAGCCAATGGGTCCTCTCGTCGCCAACCTCCCCGATCAGCCGGACCGCCTCGAACCCGACGCCCTGTGCCAGGTGCCAGTCGTCAAGGGCGTCAGTGATCGCCCCGTGGAATTCTTCGTCGCGCGCTCGTTCGGGTCGTATGATCAGCAGCTCCGCGTACCCCTGCCCGATCGCCCGGAATACAGTGGGGGCGCTGGCGAAGTCACCCCAAGTCACCACAACTGCACGTTTTGCGGCCGGGTGAAAGCCATAGGCACGACGCAGGAAATCAAGGCCACCGCGATCCGCCGGTCCGTAGCATCCGAGTATGAGCGCGACCGGGCGATTCCAGCGCCGGAGTCCCTCAAGCACCGCCCGCCCGTGGGCGTGTCCCTCGCAGGCCACTACCTCGTAATCGGCACCGTAGCGTCGGCGTAACTCATCTCCGAGAATGCGCCGTGAGTCCGAGTCTGTGGTGGCAATCAGCATGATCGGAACCGAGTGCTCCATGGCCGCCGTCTTTCCGGTTCAATGGTTCGGTGGCGCTCACGATACTCGCGGTAGGACACAAGCGACAAGGGGTGCTGTTTTGGTCCTTCTTTACCGGGGCCGGGGTTATATCGAACCCCGCTGGCCGCCTGGATTCCGCCATTCCAAAGATGCAGAGATTCTGCCAGAATGGCTCCCGACGGAGGGCTGGCAGGACGACTTGAACGGGACCGGAGCGATGGAAGTGGAGGACCCCATGGAGGACCGCCCTATCCCGGGAATCAGCCTTACCGCCACACCCAGTGGAACGGGGTGTCTGGAGTGCCTCAGCGGTGACGGCCCGGGATGGTGGCTGCATCTTCGTCGCTGCGCCCAGTGCGGCCACATCGGATGCTGCGATTCATCACCCTCCCAGCACGCCAGTGCCCACGCGCGCACCGCCGGACACCCGGTCATGAGGTCCTTTGAACCCGGGGAGGACTGGTTCTACAACCACACCACAAAGAAGTTCTTCCGTGGTCCGCGGCTTCCGGATCCTGAGTCCAGGCCACCGGAGCAGCCCTCACCTGCACCGCCAGACAAGGTACCGGCAGACTGGCGGGAGCGCATCCACCGGTAACAGCGGATCCAGAACCAACCGCGGCCGCCTGCTAGTGACCCGGGAGCACGCACTGGCTAAAATCAGGGTTCAGCGCTCAATCGGCAGAGCCCGGGCGAGCAGAGAGGCCAGCCATGGATTTCAGTGCGTCCCCTGAATATCAGCTCGACCCTTTCCCCTACTACGCACGAATGCGCGAAACAGCCCCTGTCTATTACGACGAACAATCTGGCAGTTGGCACGTCTTCCGGCACGACGACGTTCAGCGGGCTTTGTCCGAATATTCAACCTTCTCGTCGCACATGGGAGGTGACGATGCATCGGGGACCGGCCAACTGTTTTCCTCGAGCCTGATCGCCACCGATCCTCCAAGGCACCGGCAGCTACGCTCCCTGGTCACCCAGGCTTTTACGCCCAAAGCCGTGGATGCGCTGGCGCCCCGCATCGCCGGGCTCACGGACGAGCTACTGGAGGGAATCGCGGACCGCGGCAGCGCAGACCTGATTAAGGAACTGGCGTACCCGTTGCCTGTCATAGTGATCTCCGAACTCATGGGGATCCCCGCGCAGGACCGTGAGCGCTTCAAACAGTGGTCCGATGTGATCGTCAGCCAAACACGGACCGGGTCGGCCAGCGAGAATCACATCGCCGCAAACATGGAGATGACGCAGTACTTCCTGGCCCTGATCGACCAACGCAGGAGCCAGCCGGGACATGACCTGATCAGCACCCTGCTGGCAGCGGAGATTGACGGCCAAAAACTGACGGTGCCGGAACTGCTCGGTTTTTGCGCTTTGCTGCTCGTCGCAGGCAATGAGACCACCACCAATCTGATCGGCAACGCTGTTTTGTGCCTGGCTGAGAACCCCGGCACCATGGACCGCCTGCTGAGGGAACCCGCCCTGCTGCCCCAGACCATCGAAGAGGTGCTGCGTTTTCGATCGCCGGTCCAGTCCATGTATCGAATGACTGTCGCGGAGGCAGCCTTGGGAGACGAAGTGATTCCCGCCGGCGCACCGGTCGTGGCTTGGATAGGCTCCGCCAACCGCGACGAGCGGCAGTTTCAGCGGCCTGCCGAGTTCGACATAGACCGCGGCCAGAACAGGCACCTGGCATTCGGCCACGGCGTTCACTTTTGCCTTGGCGCGCCCCTTGCCCGGCTCGAAGCCAGGATTGCGCTGGGTGCCCTGCTGTCCCGTTTTCCCGGGCTTTCCCTGGTTCCAGGAGCGCATCTGGAACGAATGGACAGCACTATCGTCTACGGGGTGAAGGCACTCCCGGTGAGTTGGCAGCCAGCCTGACCGGCAAGAGTTGGCGCGCCCATGGGAGCGACGGATAGGCGGCAGGTGGTTGTACTTTTTTGTTGGCCAGCAACAGCTGGCCTGTCCCTGCAGCAGATGAAGGCGGACGGTAACGTCCCACTGCTCACTCCGGCCGGTCCTCAAGGGACGAGATGATACTGCCGCAGCCTTGGAAGAACATTCGCCGGCCAAGACCGCCGTCAGCCCAGATCCAGACAATGGAGTAGTCGCCCGTCATGGCATCCACGACGCCCGTGCCGGAAAGGCCGGCGTCCAGAAAGCTCACCCTCTCCCCTATTGTGAACCGCGGATGCCGGATCCTCTTCCGACGCAGCTTCGAGTGGGAGGTTCCGGTTACCACTGGAAGATGCCTGTCGGCTGGAAGGTGAACACGTTCATGAAATTCCTTGGGTCGCGGGCGGTTCTGCCAGCTCATTACAACCCTGCCCGCTGCTCCCAGGTCACGCATACACGTGGTGAAATCACAGTATCCGTATTGATGGGACGCTGCACCGAGAACGCTTGTTTTTCGAATGTGACCGGCCAACGCCTTCCAGCCATAGGCTGCCGCTACATCGGCAGCAGGAAGGGCGAGGACACCTGGCGGTTCACCTTCATCCTTGGTCCGGTACCAAGCCATATCACTCTGCGCGCCCTCGCTGAGGACGGCTCGGTGCTCGCCGAGCAGGTGAACGATCACCGTGAGTGGCCTGTGACCGGCAGATTTTCATGGGCCTAGGTGGCCACTGCCATCGAGCGGGTGGATAGGCTGGGTGGATGGCGACAGTTATCCTCGTGCGGCACGGCCGCACCACAGCCAATGCCACTGGACTGCTGGCCGGCCGGGCTGCCGGTGTCAGCCTGGACCAGGTTGGGCGCGAGCAGGCGGCTCTGACCGGAGAGCGTCTCGCGGCAGTGCCCGTAGTTGGGGTGGTATCGAGCCCTCTCGAGCGTTGTCAGCAAACCGCCCAGCTCATCCTCGATCGCCAGGCCGGCACTCCGTACGCGCCGTTGGAACCCGATCTTACGGAGTGCGATTACGGCCAATGGCAGGGCCGTACGCTCAGTGATCTCGCAACCGAAGATCTGTGGTCGGCTGTGCAATCGCAGCCGTCCGCCGTCATCTTTCCCGGCGGTGAATCCATGGCCGGGATGCAGGCTCGAGCGGTAGCAGCTATTCGACGCCACGATGCAGCCTTCGAAGCCGAGTACGGGCCAGGAGCCGTATGGGTGGCGGTGAGTCACGGTGACGTCATCAAATCAATCGTTGCCGACGCGCTGGGCATGCACCTTGACCTGTTCCAGCGCATTAACGTGGGCCCTGCCTCGGTATCGATCGTGCACTACAGCGCCACTCGGCCCAGCGTTTACGCAACCAACACCGATGCCGGGGACCTGTCGTGGCTGTCGAACAGCATCCTCCCTGCCGACGCGCCGGTGGGCGGCGGTGCAGGGCAACAGGCGCCATGAGGCGCCTGTGCCTAAAATGCTCTTATGCCTACACGTGTTCATGAGTTCGACTGGCCTGATCGGGTCGTCGTCGGCACCATTGGCCTTCCGGGGGCACGGACGTTCTACCTGCAGGTGCGGGCAGGGAACCAGATCGTCAGTATCGCCATGGAGAAGCAGCAGTCGGCCCTGCTCGCGGAGAAGATCGACGAAATCCTCGACCAGCTTCTCACCGTCGAGGGCAACCCTCACAGCGTTCCCACCAGCACTCCCATTGAACTGGTTGACAATGACGAGCTTGAGGCCGTTGAGGAGCAGTTTCGGACCGGCGCCATGGGCTTAGGGTGGGACCCGACGACGGCGCAGGTCGTGATCGAGGCCTACCCGATCACCGATGTCGACGCTGATAGTGACGACGAAGCACCAGATGAGGATGACGCCGAGGTGCCCGAAATGCTGCTGGTGCGGATGCCCGTTGGCACCGCCCGCGCATTTGCTAAGCGCACGCGGGAGGTTGTGGGCGCCGGGCGTCCCGCGTGCCCGGTCTGCGGTTACCCCGTAGACGCCGACGGGCACGTCTGCACTTTGCCCGAGGCGTGATGCCGGCGCCGGACCTGGTGACGGCCGAGCTGACGCTCACCGGGCGCATTACGACGGCGTCGAACGCAACCTTCGTGGGCAGCATCGGCGACACCACGGTTGTCTACAAGCCGATAGCCGGCGAGAAACCGCTGTGGGATTTTCCCGACGGCGTCCTTGCCCACCGGGAGGTTGCCGCCTACCTGGTCTCGGAGGTCCTCGGCTGGAACGTGGTGCCCCGCACCTGGCTGCGCGACGGTCCGTTAGGCGAAGGGATGGTGCAGCTGTGGCAGGAGAGAGACCCCGACCAGAACGCGGTGGACCTCATTGCGTCGGATGACGTACCGGAGATCGGGTGGAAACACGTCCTCGAAGGTCAGGATGAGACCGGACGAATGGTCGCGCTCATACACGAGGACTCTCCGGCGCTCAGACGCATGGCGGTATTCGACGTCGTCGTGAACAACGCAGACCGCAAAGGCGACCACATCCTTGCCATGACGGACGGACACCGGCACGGCGTGGACCACGGGCTTACCTTTCACCGCGACCACAAGCTGCGCACGGTGCTGTGGGGGTGGCTGGGAGACGCCCTGACGGGCGACGAACTTGAGGGCATCGACCGCGTCAGCGCAGGACTGGACGGTGAGCTGGGCCGAAACCTTGCTGACCTGCTCAGCGCCGAAGAAATTGCGTCGCTCGCTGCGCGCTGTGCCCGGTTGCGCTCGGCGGGTCGGTTCCCCGCTCCAAGCGGTCAGATGTCGGCGGTGCCCTGGCCGCTGTTCTGAGCAGGAACCGCAGCTTCTGCAAAACAGGGCACGAAAGAGGCCCGAACCCGCGGATCACGCGGGTCCGGGCCTTGACCAGCCCTTCGGTCGGGCGGGACTCAGACGGAAACTCTTAGAAGTCCCAGTCCTCATCCTCAGTGTTGACGGCCTTGCCGATCACGTACGACGAACCTGACCCCGAGAAGAAGTCGTGGTTCTCGTCAGCGTTGGGCGACAGTGCCGAGAGGATGGCCGGGTTCACGTCGGTGACAGACGCCGGGAACATGGCCTCGTAGCCCAGGTTCATCAGGGCCTTGTTGGCGTTGTAGTGCAGGAACTTCTTGACGTCCTCGGCCAGGCCAACACCGTCGTAAAGATCGTGCGTGTACTGGACTTCGTTCTCGTACAGCTCGAAGAGCAGTTCGAACGTGTAGTCCTTGATTTCCTGGCGGCGCTCCGGGGAAACGGCTTCCAGGCCACGCTGGAACTTGTAGCCGATGTAGTAGCCGTGCACTGCCTCATCGCGGATGATCAGGCGGATCAGGTCAGCCGTGTTCGTCAGCTTGGCGCGTGATGACCAGTACATGGGCAGGTAGAAGCCCGAGTAGAACAGGAAGCTCTCCAGCAGGGTGGAGGCCACCTTCCGCTTCAGGGGGTCGTCGCCCTGGTAGTAGTCCATGACGATCTGGGCCTTCTTCTGAAGGTTCTCGTTCTCGGTGGACCAGCGGAATGCCTCGTCGATCTCCTTGGTGGAGGCCAGCGTGGAGAAGATGGAGGAGTAGCTCTTGGCGTGCACCGATTCCATGAACGCGATGTTCGTGTAGACGGCTTCCTCGTGAGGAGTCAGGGCATCAGGGATGAGGCTGACAGCGCCGACAGTTGCCTGCACAGTGTCCAGCAGGGTGAGGCCCGTGAACACGCGCATGGTGAGCTGCTGCTCCGCCGGCGTCAGCGTGTTCCACGACTGGACGTCATTGGACAGCGGCACCTTCTCCGGCAGCCAGAAGTTGTTGACCAGTCGGTTCCAGACGTCCACGTCCTTGTCGTCCTGGATGCGGTTCCAGTTGATGGCCTCGACGTGGCTAAGCAGCTTGACCTTCTCGGTCATGTCATCCCCTAAGCGTTGGGTGGTTTTCTCTAAGTTAAAGCGTACGACGGCGGGCGGGCACCCGCCGTCGTACTGGCACATTTAGTTGAAGACTAAAGCATGCAGGAAACGCAGCCCTCAACCTCCGTCCCTTCCAGCGCGAGCTGGCGGAGACGGATGTAGTAGATGGTCTTGATGCCCTTCTTCCAGGCGTAGATCTGGGCCTTGTTGATGTCGCGCGTGGTGGCGGTGTCCTTGAAGAACAGCGTCAGGGACAGGCCCTGGTCCACGTGCTGCGTTGCAGCAGCGTAGGTGTCGATAACCTTCTCGTAACCGATCTCGTACGCGTCCTGGTAGTACTCCAGGTTGTCGTTGGTGAGGTACGGCGCCGGGTAGTACACGCGGCCCAGCTTGCCTTCCTTGCGGATCTCAATCTTGGACGCCACCGGGTGGATCGAGGAGGTGGAGTTGTTGATGTAGGAGATCGAACCGGTGGGCGGGACAGCCTGCAGGTTCTGGTTGTAGATGCCGTGCTCCATGACGGAAGCCTTCAGCGCCAGCCAGTCAGCCTGCGTGGGGATGTGCACGTTCTTGAACAGCTCCGCAACCTTTTCAGTCTGCGGCAGCCATTCCTGCTCCGTGTACTTGTCGAAGAACTCGCCGGAGGCGTACTTGGACTTCTCGAAGCCGCCGAAGGTCTGGCCGGTCTCGATGGCCAGCAGGTTGGAGGCGCGGACCGCGTGGTACACCACCGAGTAGAAGTAGATGTTGGTGAAGTCCAGGCCCTCTTCGGAACCGTAGTGGACCCGCTCACGCGCCAGGTAGCCGTGCAGGTTCATCTGGCCCAGGCCGATGGCGTGGCTCTGGTCGTTGCCCTTGGCGATGGACGGCACCGAGGTGATGTTGGACATGTCGGACACTGCCGAGAGCGAGCGGATGGCCGTCTCGATGGTCAGCCCGAAGTCCGGCGAGTCCATGGTCTTCGCGATGTTCAGCGAGCCCAGGTTGCAGGAGATGTCCTTGCCGGTGTCGTCGTAGGACAGGTCATCGTTGTACGTGGTGGGCTGGGAGACCTGGAGGATTTCCGAGCACAGGTTGGACATGATGATCTTGCCGTCGATCGGGTTGGCCCGGTTCACGGTGTCCTCGAACATGATGTACGGGTACCCGGATTCGAACTGGATCTCGGCGAGGGTCTGGAAGAACTCTCGCGCCTTGATCTTGGTCTTCTTGATCCGGGAATCGTCCACCATCTCGTAGTACTTCTCGGTGACCGAGACGTCGGAGAACGGCATGCCGTAGACGCGTTCGACGTCGTACGGGGAGAACAGGTACATGTCCTCGTCCCGCTTGGCCAGCTCGAACGTGATGTCCGGAATCACGACGCCGAGCGAGAGGGTCTTGATGCGGATCTTCTCGTCCGCGTTCTCGCGCTTGGTATCCAGGAACCGGTAGATGTCCGGGTGGTGCGCATGCAGGTACACCGCACCGGCACCCTGGCGGGCACCAAGCTGGTTGGCGTAGGAGAAGCTGTCTTCGAGGAGCTTCATCACGGGGATGACGCCGGAGGACTGGTTCTCGATCTGCTTGATGGGCGCGCCCACCTCGCGGATGTTGGTCAGCGCGAAGGCCACGCCGCCGCCGCGCTTGGACAGCTGCAGGGCGGAGTTGATGGAGCGGCCGATCGACTCCATGTTGTCTTCGATGCGGAGCAGGAAGCAGGAGACCAGCTCACCGCGCTGCTTCTTGCCGGCGTTCAGGAACGTGGGGGTGGCCGGCTGGAAACGGCCTTCGATGATCTCATCCACCATCTGCAGGGCAAGCTGCTCGTTGCCGCGGGCCAGGTGCAGGGCAACCATGCAGACGCGGTCCTCATAGCGCTCCAGGAAACGCTTGCCGTCGAACGTCTTCAACGTGTAGGACGTGTAGAACTTGAACGCGCCCAGGAAGGTCTCGAAGCGGAACTTCTTCTTGTATGCGCGGTTGAACAGCTCACGGATGAAGTTCATCGTGTACTGGTCCAGCGTTTCGCGCTCGTAGTAGTCGTTCTTGACCAGGTACTCGAGCTTCTCTTCCAGGTCGTGGAAGAACACGGTGTTGTTGTTGACGTGCTGCAGGAAGTACTGGTGCGCAGCCTCACGGTCGGCCTCGAACTGGATCTCGCCATTGGGGCCGTACAGGTTCAGCATCGCGTTGAGCTCGTGGTAGCCCAGGCCCTTGTACGCTGCGGGCATCTCGGGCTTCTCGGCCCTGGTTACTTCTGTGTCTGCGACAGTCGTGTCCAAAACGTGTCCAATCCATTGTTTACGCGGGCCACGTCTTCTGGCGTGCCCATTAATTCGAAGCGGTAGAGGTGCGGTACCCCGCACTTGGCGGCGATGATGTCCCCCGCCATGCAGTAGTTGTCCCCGAAGTTGGTGTTGCCGGCCCCAATAACACCGCGCAGAAGCTCCCTGTTCTGCGGGTTGTTCAGGAACCGGATGACCTGCTTGGGAACGGACCCCTCTCCCCCGGTGCCTCCGTAGGTGGGCACCACCAGCACGAACGGCCGGGTGGCGAGGAGGGGTGCGTCCTTGGCTAAGAGCGGGATCCGGGCCACCTCACGGCCAAGCTTCGAGACAAAGCGGCTGGTGTTCTCGGATGCCGAGGAAAAGTAGATGAGCCGGCTGCCTGTGGCTACCGGCGGGACCGGCCCGGAAGAATCCACACGCTGAGCCGCGTAGAAATCCTGGACTGCTGGCGCTGCCGTTGAAGTCACCTCGGCTGGTTGTTGGTTCCCGGCAGGGAAAGGGTACTTATGCCACGGAGGAAACGGCGGAGAGAGCCAGTTCCTCGATCTTGTCCGGACGGAAACCTGACCAGTGGTCCTGGTCCGTGACCACAACGGGAGCCTGCATGTAGCCCAGTGACTTCAGGCGCTCGAGGGCCTCGGCGTCCTGGGAGATGTCAACGCTCTGGTAGGTGATGCCCTTTTTGTCGAGCGCCCGGTAGGTGGCGTTGCACTGAACACAAGCAGGCTTTGTGTAAACCGTTACGGTCATGGTTCCTGTCCCCTTTTCTGGAAAACTTGCTGGTCCGGTGTCCCCGCCCAAGCTGTACCTAGATACTACATCTAGTGCAGACGCCTCTTTGGAACCCCAAGATGATGTATTACAAGTATGTCATTTAATGCACTTTTAATCCACAGGCAGGTGCCTCCAAAATGTCCGGAATCCCGCTGTTTTTGTGGACGAAGTCCACACCCTGTGGAGTACTTAGCCACATTTTTCACCCAGCGTGTCGGGGAAAAGACGGCGTGTCGGATAGTGCCGGCTCCCGCCAAAGAAGAGTCAAGAATCACTGCATGTAGTGATCCATTCGGCCCAGGACGGCTGGCTGCCGGAGCCGTAGCATCAAAGGGTGCAGGAGCAGCTTTCCCGGGTAGCGCACGGGCCGGGACGGCCCCAGCGGCGGGAACCGCAATAAGGACTGGTAGGGCAATCAGGACCGATAGAGAGGGCACGACGATGAAACTCACCACACTGGCATGGTCCACGGCCGCAACCGTAGCGACTGCTGCTGCGGGCGGAGCAGCGACCGACCCGAACAGCAGCTGGTACCTTCGGCTGCGGAAGCCCGGGTGGCAGCCGCCGGCGATTGCCTTCCCTGTCGTGTGGACGGCCTTGTACGCGGACCTTGCAGTGAGTTCCGCCGTCGCCCTGGACAGCGCCGCCACAAAAGATGTTGCGGCCGGGCGGGACAGCACCGCAGCCGGGACTACCTCGACAAACAGCAAGGGCAACCGACCGGAGGTCCGCGCCTACCAGGGCGCCCTCGCGGCAAACCTTGTCCTCAATGCCACCTGGAGCTGGCTGTTCTGGCGCTCCCGCCGGCCCTGGCTCGCAGCAGCGGAAGCGGCATTGCTGGCGGCCAGCAGCGCGGACCTGGTGCGGCGCACATACCGCTTGAACCCCCCCGCCGGAGCAGCCCTCGGCCCCTACGCCGCATGGTGCGGGTTTGCCACCGTGCTGTCCGCGTCAATTGCCCGGCTCAATTCCGGCAGCGGCAGGCGTTGACAGGAGTGCGCCAGTTCAGCCCCGCGCCAGGAGGTTGTCCCGGATCTCCCGGCGCAGGACCTTGCCAATGAGTGAGCGTGGCAGCGAGTCCAGAATGACCACCCGGCGCGGCACCTTGTAGGCGGTGAGGTGTTCCCGTGCAAAAGACAGGAGTGCGTCGGGATCGACGGTGGTGCCCGGAACCGGGACCACCGCGGCCACCACATCCTCGCCGCCTCCGCCGCGCGGCAGCCCCACCACCGAGACCTCCGCAACATCCGCAAAGGTGGCGAGAACCTCCTCCACCTCGCTCGGCGAAACGTTGAAGCCGCCGGTGATGATCAGTTCCTTGATCCGGTCCCGGATGGTGACGAAGTGGTCATCGTCCACGGAGACGATGTCGCCGGTACGGAACCAGCCGCCGTCGAGCAGGGCGTCCTCGGTCTCCTCTGGCCGGTTCCAGTATCCGTTGAACACCTGGGGGCCGCGGATCAGGAGCTCCCCCTCCTCACCCGGGGCCCGGTCCAGCGCCACGTTGCGGGGGTCCACCACCCGGATGTCGGTCAGCGGAAACGGTACTCCCACGGTGCCTGGTTTGCGGGTGGGACCGAACGGGTTGCCGATGGCGATGGGAGAGGTTTCGGTCAGCCCGTAGCCCTCGATCAGGTAGCCGCCGGTGGCTTTCTCCCACGTCTCTACCGTCGCCGCCGGCAGGTTCATGGCCCCGGAGATCGAAAAACGAATGCTTTCCAGCCCAATGCCCCGTTCCGCCGCCGCGGCGGCAATCCGGTCGTAGATCGGCGGCACCGCCGGCAGGAACGTCGCCGGGGACTTCCTGAACGCCTTGAGTACAAGGTCGACGTCGAATTTGGGGAACAGGACCAGCTTCGCCCCGATACTCAGCGCGAAGGTCATGCACAGCGTCAGTCCGTACGCGTGGAACAGCGGCAGCACTGCGTAGACGGTTTCCCGGCCATCCTTGAGCCCGGGCACCCAGGCCCGGCCCTGCGCAGCGTTGGCCTGCAGGTTGGCGTGACTCAGCATGGCGCCCTTGGGTGAGCCGGTGGTCCCGGAGGTGTACTGCACGACGGCGAGGTCCGCCGCCGCCGGGCGGGGATGCTTCTTCCGGAGAGCGCCGTTTTCCAGGAGCTGCCGCCATGACAACACGGGCCGCAGGGCAGGAGCGGCGCTGCCTTTCGCGTGGTCCTTGCCAACGGTCAGGGCGGCACGGGCTTTGCGGGCCGCGGGAACCGGGAACCGCAGCGCCACCCGCTGCAGCAACGGCATAGCGGGGATTAGCTCCACGGAAACGATAGTGCGGAGCCCGACGTCCGCCGGCAGCTGGCGGACCCGCTCCACGGCCTTGTCCCATACGATTGCGACGACGGCCGCGTGGTCCTCAAACAGGTGACGCAGTTCGCGGTCCGTGTAGAGGGGGTTGTGCTCGACCACCACGGCACCGAGGCGCAGCACCGCATGGAACGCTATGACGTGCTGGGGGCAGTTCGGCATGACCAGGGCAACCCTGTCACCGGGTTTGACACCCAGCTTCTTCAGGCCCGCCGCTGCCCGGCTGATGAGTGTTCCGAGCTCGCGGTAGCTGGTCCGGGCTCCAAAGAATTCCAGGGCGGTCTTGTTCCCGTACCTGCGCACCGACTGATCCACGAGGTCCACCAGCGAATCCTCCGGGAGCACCGGGGCGGCGGGCACCCCTGGCCCGTACGAAGCAGTCCAGGGGCGTTCACCCCAGTGCATCCCTGGCTGGGGAGCCGCTGCGTTTCCGGCGGCGCCGGACGCCTTACGCGTGGCCTTCATCGTCATAACCGTCCTTGCCGCTGGAACCGCCAGTTAGCGGGCCTGGCGGCACGCCGCAAAGAATCCTACCCGTGCAGGTGCGGCGGGCAACACGCGGCACCGCTGTTACAGCTGCGCCTCCCGGCGGTCCAGCACCACCTGCTGCACGTCCAGGTAGCCGGACTGGAACCCTGCCCGCGAGTAGCACAGGTAGAACAGCCACATCCGCTGGAACACCGCGTCAAAGCCCAGCTCCCCCACCTCCCGGGACCGCTCAAGGAACCGTTCCTCCCAGAGCCGCAGGGTGGCGGCGTAATGGTCCCCCATGCCCATCCTCTCGCGCACCCGCAGCGTGGTGTGCTGCTGGGTGATGCTCTCGATGGCGCGGACGGAGGGCAGGAAGCCGCCGGGGAAAATGTACTTGTGGACCCAGGTGTAGGCGTTCCGGGTGGCGAGCATGCGGCCGTGCGGCATGGTGATGGCCTGGATGGCCACCTTGCCGCCGGGTGCCAGCACCCGGTCGATGGTCTGGAAGTAAATGGGCCAGTACTCGTAGCCCACAGCCTCGATCATCTCCACCGAGACAACGGCGTCGTACTCCCCCTCAACAGCCCGGTAATCCTGCAGGGCCACGGTGACCTTGTCCGCGTAGCCGGCAGCCGCAATGCGTTCCTGCGCGAGGGCCTGCTGTTCGCTGGACAGGGTGACGCTGTAGACGGTGGCGCCGCGGGCTGCTGCCCGCAGTGCCAGTTCACCCCAGCCGGTGCCGATTTCCAAGAGCCGGGTGCCGGCACCGACGCCGGCCTTGTCCAGCAGCCTGTCGATCTTCGCCTGCTGCGCTTCCGCCAGCGCCTCCCAGCCAACAGAAGCCAGGGGTTCAGCGGTAAGCGGAAACAGGGCCGACGAGTAACTCATGGTGGAGTCGAGGAAGTTGGAGAACAGGTCGTTGGACAGGTCGTAGTGCCGGGAGATGTTGCTGCGGGTGTTCTGCTCGGCGTTCCGTTCCTGCCGGGGCGTGCGCGGCAGGTACAGCGCGCGCAGCTTCTGCAGCGGCGTGGGAATGAGCGTGTCCACCGAGGCGGCGAAGACCTCCAGCACTCCTGCGAGGTCGCTGGCTTCCCAGTCCCCGGCCATGAAGGACTCGCCCAGCCCGATCAGCCCGTTGTCGCCGATCCGGGCTTCAAATGCGTGCGGCCGGACCATAGTCATCACCGGCGCGTCCGGGCCGCCCGTGCCAAGCACGGTGCCGTCGGGGTACTCCACGCGCAGGGGCAACCGCTTCACGGCCCCCCTAAAGAGGAGGCCGGCAGCTTTTCCGGCCACCGCTGCTTTGGCTCCCGACGGCGGCTGCGCAACTTCCGGCCACAGGTCCGGATCGATGGTTGCGGGCGACGCCGGCACCCCGGTTGCCGTCCACGTTGCGGCATACGGCGTGGCAGCATCCTCCAGCGTCTTGCGCTGCGCCTTGCCTCCGGTGGATGCAGTTGCCTGGTTGTCGTCCGTCATTGTCATTGAACTGCCTCCTGTGAGGGGTGGTGTGGTCGGGCGACAACCGGCAGGCGTCTTGCCCAGAGTGTAATGCCCTGCACCCTGATGAGTGCGGAAACCAGCAGTGGCGCGGCAGGTACGGCAACCGCCGCCGCCAGGATGTTCCGGAGCGTGGCGGACCGGCGCGTGCCGTCCATGGACGCCACGAAAGGCCGGTGGCCCTCGCGCTCCAGCACGATGGACACCCCGAGCCGCTCCCCCGGCGCGGGCAGCTTCATGCGGTACTGCCCGTCCACATCGTTGAACGGCGAAACGTAGAACGCCTTCGGCACCGAGGCGCGGCCCGCCGCATCCGTCTGCAGCAGGTAACAGTGCCGCTCCCCGTACGTGTTGTGGACTTCGGCCACCACGCACTCAAGTTCGCCGTTGGTCCGGTAGCACCAGAACAGCGTCAGGGGGTTGAAAACGTAGCCGAAAACCCTGGCGCTGGTCAGCATGTGGATCGCGCCGCCGTCGGGCTCTATGCCCTGGGTGCGCAGGAACCGCTCCACGTTGCTCCTGATGCTGGCGCCGGGGTCCCCCAGGTGGTCACCGGACCGGAACACGGCCAGCGGGCGGAGCAGGAACGGGAGGCGGGGCAGCTGGTCCACGTCAACAAACCACGAGTAGCTGCGGTAGGTGAAGGCGTTCTTCAGCGGCGTGCGGCGCACATGCGAAATGGCCGTGCGGTAGATCGCTGCCTCAATGGTCATGCCGGCTCAGCCGCGGAAAGCAGCTCCCGTTCCCCGCCGTCCCCGGACTCAACCTGGTCAGCAGGCTCGGCGGCCAGCCAAGAGCGGCCAAGCGCCTCGGCCGCCCGCACCCCGGAGAGTGCGCCGTCCTCATGGAAACCCCAGCCCAGGTAGGCGCCGGCGTACGCGATCCTGTTGTCACTGAGACCGGCGATCGACTGCTGGGCCCGCAGCGATTCGGGCGTGTACTGCGGGTGCTCGTACACCATCCGCTCCAGGACCCGATCATCCGCGATCAGTTCAGACTCCCCCAGGCTCACCAGGTACGGCTTGCCGTCCGCCGGGCTGAGCCGCTGCAGCCGGGTGAGGTCATAGCTGACAAGGACTTTGTCCGGCCGGGCTTCGCAGGAGGGAAGGCGGTAGTTCCAGGACGCCCTGGCGTTGTCCGCGGAGGGCAGGACGGCCGGATCCTGGTGGAACACAGTGTGGTTGACCGAGTACGGCATGCCGCCCAGCGCCTCCTTCTCGGCCGGGGTGGCGTCGGCGAGGAAGCCCAGTGCCTGGGCCGGGTGGGTGGCGATGACGACGGCGGCGAAGCCTTCCGTCCCGCGTTCAGTGGTGATCTCCACGCCGTCGGGATGGCGCCGGATGGCGGTCACGGGCGTTTCCAGCCGGACGTCCGCCAACGTGGCTGTCAGTTTCTCGACGTACCTAGCGGAACCGCCGGTGACGGTACGCCACTGCGGGGAGCCCTTGACGCCAAGCAGGCCGTGATGGCCCAGGAAGGTGAAGAGGTACCGCGCCGGGTAGGCCAGCGCGGTAGTGGGGTCGCAGGACCACACGGCGCTGACTACCGGGGTCATGAAGTGCGAAACGAAGTAGGGACTGAACTTTTCGCGTTCCAGGAACTCGCCAAGGGTGGGTTCGGGAACCTCGGGATCCGGGGTGACCGAGGAAACCGGTGCCGTCTCCAGCAGCGCCCGCGCCTTGCGGTAGAAGCGTGTCACTTCCAGCAGCATCAGCAGGTAGCGGCCGCGCAGCAGGCTTGACGGCCGGGCAATGATGCCGCGTCCGCCCTCGCGGGCCCCTGCATACTCCAGCCCGCAGCCGTCACACCGGACGGACATGCTCATCTCGGAGTCCTGCGTCTCCACCTCGAGTTCCGCGAAGAGCCGCAGCAGCGTGGGATAGGTCCGTGTGTTGTGGACAATGAAGCCGGTGTCAACACCGATGGTGGAGCCGTCCGCCTGCGGCAAGTCATGCGTGTGGGCGTGCCCTCCCAGCCGCGAATCGGCTTCGAACAGCGTGACGTCGTCCTGCCTGTTAAGGACGTAGGCCGCGGTCAGGCCGGCCACGCCGCTGCCGATGACGGCCACCCGCCGTCGCCCGCCTCCGGTTACTGCTGGGTCAGGTGACAATGCATGCTCCTCTGCTGGACATTTGCCAATGCTAGAGGGCAATTCGGCGCCGCCGTGCCAGCGGATGGGTGCCGCGCCGGGCAACTTCTTCAGCGCCGGGCGGCGGAGTACTGTGGGCAGGTGGTAAACCCGGTACACCTGAAGACCCTTCTGGAGGTCACCCGGCTCGGCTCCTTTGCGGCCGCGGCCGCCACGTTGGGCTATACGGCCTCAGCCGTCTCCCAACAGATGTCCGCCCTGGAACGGGACACCGGCGTCGTGCTGTTCCAGCGCTCGGCACGCAGCGTGGTGCCCACGGAAGCCGCCGTCGTCATGACCCGGCACGCCGCCAAGGTGCTGACAGACATCGAGGCACTGATGGCTGCCGCCTCCAAAACACAGGATTCGGCCAACCAGGAACTCCGGCTGGGGATCTTCCCCAGCCTGGCCACGTACGTCCTGCCGAGGATCCTGAAGAACCCGGCGTGGAAGAAGCTGGGAATCGACCTCAAAGTGTCTGTCGCTGAACCCGGGCAGACCATCCAGGGGCTGCGCACCGGCGGCGAACTGGACCTCGCCGTGGTTTTCCAGGTGGGGCAGACGGGTTTCGCGTGGCCCAACACGATTAACCGGCAATGGATTGGCGACGACGACTTCCGGGTGGTGCTGCCCGCCGGCTGGGGCTTCCGCAGTGACGCAAAGGTCGCCGCCGACCACCTCTCCGAAATGCCGTGGATCATGCACCATCCGGGAACCAGCGACGCCATGGTGATCGAGCGGCTCTTCGCCGGCTGCAACCTCCATCCGCGCGTAGTGGCCCACAGCGACGACTTCCACGCCAGCCTGGAGATGGCGGCCGCAGGACTGGGAGCGGCCCTGGTTCCGGAACTCGCGCTGCGGAACAAACCGGCCGGTGTTGTGGTGCTGGATGTTCCGGAGATCCGGCTGGCCAGGAACGTCTTTGCCCTCATTATCAATGACAGGAAAACCGCACGGGTCCAGCTCTTCGTGGACCTCCTGGCCGAGACACTCGCCGGAATGCGCACGGCCGTGAATTAGGCCTGAATGCTGGAATGCGCCGCTGTTCGGGTCTATGTTGAAACTATGAGCAAGGTAGCGAGCCGGCACTTCGGAGAGATCGAACTCAACCACGGCAAAGATCACTTAGTGGCCGCGAAGCACGAACTTCGCGGGCATCCGCTGGAACTCGACCTCAACATCACGGCGCACGACCACTTCGATGAAGCCGCTATCCGGAAAGTGGACTACCGCCTGCGGTTCCTGCCCGAACTCGTTGACGAGGTCCGGGACATGATCGCCGAGGAGCTGGAGCAGGAAGGCACCAGCCCCCAGGAATACCTGCACTTCCACTGCAACGCCCTCAAGGACGAACACCTGCAAAAGGTCTTCGGCGTCACCGACCGCAGCCAGCTCACCAACGAAGTCTTCCTCAAAGCCCTGAAGCTGGGCCACGTGGGCATCTATCCCGGCCAGCCCGAGCGCTACTTCGTCCTCGACTTCACCCTGGGCGAGCACTTCACCGATGAGGTCCTCGTGGCGTCAGCCGACGAGGACGGCGTGGTGGACGACGAGATCGTCTGGGAGTCCTGAATCGAGTGCTCCGTACCTGCCGTTTTGAGCGTCCATAACGGCAGGTACGGAGCACTCGATGGTTATTTGCGACGGCGGCTGCCCACCTAAGGTGAGCAGCCGCCGCTTCTGCCTAATGCGCTGCTACTGCTTGGCCGCCTGCAGCAGGTCGGCGCGGACCGCCTGGGTTGCCTTGACCAGGTTCCGCAGGGAATCCTCGGTCTCGGCATAGCCGCGGGTCTTCAGGCCGCAGTCCGGGTTCACCCAGAGCTGGCGGGACGGAACGTGCTTGACGGCGGTGGCCAGGAGTTCGGTCACCTCTGCCTCGCCCGGCACACGCGGTGAGTGGATGTCGTAGACGCCCGGGCCAACGCCGCGGCCGAAGCCGTGGGACTCGAGGTCGTGGACAACCTCCATGCGGGACCGTGCGGCCTCGATGGACGTGACGTCCGCATCCAGTCCGTCGATCGCATCGATGATCACGCCGAACTCGGAGTAGCAGAGGTGGGTGTGGATCTGGGTGGCGTCGGCAGCGCCGGCGGTGGCCAGGCGGAAGGAGTCCACGGACCACTTCAGGTAATCGGCGTGGCTGGCCTTACGCAGCGGGAGGAGTTCGCGCAGTGCGGGCTCGTCCACCTGGATGACCTTGATGCCGGCAGCTTCGAGGTCTGCGATTTCGTCACGCAGTGCCAGGCCAACCTGGTTGGCGGTCTCGCCCAGGGGCTGGTCGTCACGGACGAAGGACCAGGCCAGGATAGTGACCGGGCCGGTGAGCATGCCCTTCATCGGCTTGCTGGTCAGGGACTGCGCGTACTTTGCCCACTCAACCGTGATCGGGGCACTGCGGGTGACGTCGCCCCACAGGATGGACGGACGGGTGCAGCGTGAGCCGTAGGACTGGACCCAGCCGTGGACCGTGACGTCGAAGCCTTCGAGGTTCTCGGCGAAGTACTGGACCATGTCGTTGCGCTCGGGCTCGCCGTGCACCAGGACGTCGTAGCCAAGCTCTTCCTGCAGCTCAACAACGCGCTTGATCTCGTCCTTCATGAGCTTTTCGTACTGCCCGCCGGTGAGGTCACCCTTGTTGTTGCGGGCGCGCGCCGACCTGATCTCGGAGGTCTGCGGGAAGGATCCGATGGTGGTGGTGGGCAGCGGCGGCAGGTGCAGCGCCTCTTCCTGTGCGGCTTCGCGGACTTCGTAGGGCGAGCGGGTGAAGTCGGCTGCGGTCAGCGCTTCGGTGCGTGCGCGGACGTCGGAGCGGCGCACGCCTTCTGCGGTGGCGCGGAAGGCGATCACGGCCGTTGCCTCGCCGATGGCCGCCTGGGCGGAGGCGGGATCGGCCAGGTAGGACGCGAGGGTCTTCACCTCGACGGCCTTCTGGTCCGAGAACGCCAGCCAGCTGCGGAGCTGCTCGGAGAGCTGGGTCTCCTCGGCAACATCGTGCGGGACGTGCTGGGTGGAGGTGGAGGTGGAGACGGCGACCCTGCCGGCTGCTGCCTTCAGGGCGTCCAGCTTGGCGGCCGACGCGGCGAGGTCGTTGCGCCAGATGTTGTGGCCGTCCACGACGCCGGCAACCAGGGTCTTGTTGCCCAGGCCGGCGAGTGCCGCGGCGGAGGGAACAGTGCCCTTGAAGACATCGATGTGGAGGGCGTCGATGTTGGTGGCAGCGAGGGTGCCGAGCTGGCCGTCCAGCGAACCGTACGGGGTTGAGACGAGGATCTGCGGGCGGTTAGCCGCGGCGGTGAGGACCTCGTAGGCACGGGCCACGGCGGCCTCCACCTCGCCGGCCGGGGTGTCCTGGTCCACCACCAGGGCGGGCTCGTCGAGCTGGACCCAGCTGGCGCCCGCGGCGGAGAGCTTCTCCAGGAGCTGGACGTAGACGGGCAGGATGTCCTCGAGGCGGGACAGCGGCGCGAACCCGGCGGGTGCGCCGTCGGAAGCCTTGGACAGGAGCAGGTACGTGACAGGGCCCACGATGTAGGGGCGGGTCTCGATGCCGTTGGCCAGTGCGAACGCGAACTCGTCAACCTTGGCGGTGGAGGCGAGGGTGAACTCTGTTTCCGGTCCGATCTCCGGGACCAGGTAGTGGTAGTTGGTGTCGAACCACTTGGTCATTTCGAGCGGCTGCTGGTCCTTGGTGCCGCGGGCCAGGGTGAAGTAGCCGTCGAGGTCCAGCTGCCCCTGGCCGTTGAGGAGCTTGCCGAAACGGGCGGGGACGGCGCCGAGGTGGGCAGTGGTGTCCAGGACCTGGTCGTAGTAGGAGAAGGTGCCCGGCACTGCGGCGGGTTCAATGAGGCCGAGTTCCTGCAGGCGGTTGGCGATGGCCAGCTGGATGTCCTTGGCGGCGGCGTCCAGGGCGGCGGCGTCGATCTTTCCTGCCCAGTAGGCTTCGACAGCCTTTTTGAGCTCGCGGCGGCGACCGATGCGTGGGTAGCCCAAGATGGATGCAGCGGGGAACGGAGTGTGGTTGGGCGTGGTGTTTTTAGACATGGGAAATCCTAAGAGTTGGGTACAGGTCCGCTCTGAGGCGGAAGAAGCAATGGAGAAAGGAGTGCGTCAGCTGGCGAGCTGGCGGGCTGCTGCGTCCGGGCGGATGCCGGAATGGGTGCGCCGCGGAAGGGCCAGCTTGTCCAGCAACTCCAGGGCACTCTGGTGCTCATTGAAGGTGTAAATGTGGATGCCGGGTGCGCCGGCCAGCAGGGCTGCGTTGGCAAGGTCCACCGTGGCATCGACACCAATGCGCAGCCGTTCAAGGTCGTTGTCCGCTGACGCCAGGCGTTCCAGCAGCTCAGGAGCGGGCTCCACACCGGTCAGTTCGCCGAGGCGCCTGACGCGCCGGAGGCTGGTGAGGGGCATGACCCCCGGAATGATCGGGATGGTGACCCCGGCACGGCGTGCCCTGGTGAGGAGGTCCGCATACTGATCCGTGTGGAAAAAGACCTGCGTGATGGCAAAATCCGCACCGGAACGCTGCTTGGCAAGCAGCACCTCGACGTCGTGCGCCTCGCTGGGCGACTCCGGGTGGCGGGTGGGATACGCCGCCACGCCAACCGCGATCTTGCCGGCGCAGAGCAGTGCCGAACGGCGCTGCTCAACGCGGCGGATCAGCTCGATCAGGTCCTGGGCGTACCGGAGCGAACCGGCAACCGGCGCCGCGCCGTCCTTGGGCAGGTCGCCGCGGAGCGCCAGGATCCCGCGCACCCCGGTGTCCAGCAGTTCACCGATGATCCCTGCCAGTTCCTGGGGCGTGTTGCCCACGCACGTCAGGTGCGCCAGCGGCCGGAGGGTGGTTTCCAGCAGGAGCCGGTTGATGAGTTCGACGGCGGTGTCCCGGTTTGAGCCGCTGGCACCATAGGTGACGGAAACGTAGTCCGGTGCGGTGGTTTCCAGTTCCCGGATGGTGGTCCAGAGGGTTTCCGCGGCAGCCGGCGAACGGGGCGGGAAAAGCTCGTAGGAGAGCGCCACCGGAGCGGTGTCGGAAAGATTCGGGTGTGTGTCAATAAGGCTTGGTGGAGACATTTGCATCCTTGGCTTTGGGCCATTGGGGCTGGCGTCGTATGCGACGGCGGACCGGCAATGAATTTGAGTTTGGGGAACACGGAAGAACTCCACAGGACGCAGCCGCGACTGTTACGCCTGGATTGAAGTTCTCCGTGAGCAAATGTCAGGCCCACATGGGGGCACCCACACCCTCCGCAAGGAGGATCGCTGACACGTTACCTCGGTAACTTGTATAAGACTCTATGGGCGGCAGGTACCGCTTTCAAGTTGGGCCCGAATTAAGACGCAGTTTTACGGCCTGCAGCTCGTCTCCACGGAATTTTGTTCGAGCCGGTGCCCTACCATGGCCGGTCGGTGCCGGCAGAGTCCCCGGAGTCGTCCAGGTAGTCCTCCCTTTCGCGTCCGCTGTTGCGTTCACGCTGGGCCTGCCGGGCACTGTCTTCCAGTTGATCGAGCTTGCTTTGCTGGGCGGAATCCTGGCTGTCCTCCCCGGGGCTTTCCTCCTGCCCGGCCTCCTGATCCTGTTCCTGCTCCTGCTCCTGCTCCTGCTCCTGCTCCTGGCGGGTTTCGGCGAGTTTTTCCTGCAGCCGCGCTTCTGCTCCGGCCAGCCTGTCGCCCGTATCCGCCGGAAGCTGGTCGGAAAAACAGTCGTCCGGCGCCGCTGCGACGGCAGCGAGCGCTTCCTCGAACAGGGCGGCCGCGGCCGGGTCCTCCGCACCGAGTTTTTCGTCGCCGAGCCGCTCAATGGCCAGGACCAGGTTCACCCTGATAACGCAGGCACCGGCCGATCCGGATTGGCGGGGCGGGACGAGGCCCAGTGCCTCCTCAAACCGGAGCCTGGCGGCGGCGAAGTCCCCGGAAAGGACGTCCGCGTCCCCGGCCGCGAAGGGCGCCTTGTGCGGCTCGACGAGGTTCACGACGTGGAGTGCTTCCGCCGCGGACCGGACCGATGCGGCATCGTTCGCTTCATAGGCGCTGGCTGCACGTGCTCCCAGCAGGCCAAGGCTCAGGAGTTTGGCCGCAACACACAGAATGAGGATCACCGGTACTGCCGACCAGGCCAGGAGGCGCCGCCTTGTTGCCCGGTGGTCCGCGCCATGCTTGGCGGACGTCATCGGATCACCGCCTTGTTGCCGCTGGATTTTTGGTCGCTGGAGCGCCCGGCGGCCGCAGGAGCAGTGCGTGAAGGAGCTGTGCGTGAAGGAGGGGCCAACGGTATGCTGCGGAGTTCGCGGAGCTGGCGGAGGAGCAGGACCAGCTCCCCCAGGCCAAGGACAAAGGCCCCTGCTGCCGGAACCCAGTAAAGCTCGGTCCGTGCGGCCAGGGAGCCGTCCTGGCCGGCGTTCGTGAGGGCGCCGGCGTCCAGGGTGGCGGGGCGGCCGTCCTGCAGCATCGGGGCGGCGGGGTTCCCGGCTGACCGGTGCATGTATGGCACGCCCAGCTGCCCCGCGATCTGCTGGAGCCGGCCTTCATCAATCCTGGAAAGAGCATACCCGGCGCCATCACCGCTGCTGTCCCGGAGATAGGGGGCGTCCCCACGTCCTGTGGAACCGTCGTCGTAATCCTCCCCGGTGTTCTCCCGCATCCTGCCGCCGCCGGCAGTGCCGTAGCCCAGCACCGCTCCCCCGGCCACCAGGCCATCATCAAGGTCCATCGGCTCCGGTGCTTTCGCGCTGGTCTGTTCGCCGTCGCCGAGGTAGAACACGAGCCGGGGCCGCCCGGGGTGGCTCTGCCGGGCAAGGGTAAGGCGTTCGGACAACACCTGGCGGGCCGCCGTGATGCTGCTTCCCTTGGCATAGGCGGTCACCTGCGGCTCGAGGACGGACGTGATGGTTTCGAGCGCCAGCGTATCGGTGGTCAGGGGCATCCTCACATGGGCCGTGGTGTCGAAGGTGATCACGGAGAACCGGGCACCGGGCAGTTCTTGGGCAATGGCCGCGATGTCCTGCCGTACCCCCGCCATCCTTGGTTCCGCGTTGCCGTAGTCCTCCGCCACCATGCTGGTGGTGGTGTCCACTACGAAGAACACGTTCAGTTCGGCCGAGGCCGCCTGGGCGGTTCCTCCCGGCAGGCCTGGGCGCAGCGCAGCCCCCACCAGCAACAGGACCAGCAGGGCCTGCCGAACCCCGGCACGGCGGCTCGATCCCCCGCGCTGCTGCCGGCTGTTCCGCGGCCCGCGGTACAGCTGCCATCCCAGGAAGGCCAGGGCGGCAGCGGCGAGGGGAAGAAGCAGCCACCAGGGCAGCACCGGTTGGAGGGTCATGGCCGCAACCGCCAGCCTGCAACCGCCAGGACCAGCCCGGACAGGAGGGCAGCGGCCAGCGGCAGGCCCGGCTCATCCGAGACAACTGCGCGCGGGGCGCCGCTGAGCGCTGTTTTTTCCGTTTCCTCAACGCCCCGCACCACGCCCGGCACGGCCTCGGGGCTGTCCAGCGCGTAGTAGGCCCCGCCGGTGGACTCTGCCGCGGCCCGCAGCTGCGCTCCTGGCTGGTCCGGGCCGGCGCCGTAGTCGAGGTCCCCGGGATTGAGCGCGTAGACGTGCACCGCTCTTTCCCGAGCCAGGGCTGCGGCTTCGTCAAGGGTCATGATGGGCTCCCCGGAGAGGAAGTTGTCCGTCGCCAGGATCACAGACCGCGAGCGCGGCGGCTGGGCGGAGTCCTGGGTGGCGGCAGGGTCCTGGGTACCGCCGGGATTCCGGTTCCCAGCCTGGCCGGCGGCGCGCGGGAAGCTGTTGAGGCAGGATGCCAGGCCGTCCCCGATCAGGGAGGAGCCCCGGCCGCTCCACGTTCCGTCCAGGAATCCGGAACTGCCGGGCTTGCCGTCGAACGCGTCCCGCGCCTGCTTCAGCTGCTCCCGGGCGTAGTGGTAGTCGTCGGTCAGCGGAAATACCTGGATGGCCGCGCTGTCAAAGATGGTGAGGCCGATCCGTTCGCCGTCGAACTCCGCCGCGAGTTCGGCGAAGACATCCACCACCGCGGCGTCGGCGCTGCTCATGGACCCCGAGGTGTCCAGGCACAGCATGATGTCCCGGTTGTGCTGTTCGGGCCGCGTGGTTGTCACGCCGACGGGCCGGGCTGCTGCCACCGCCGTGGAGGCGAGCAGCGCGGCACAGGCGAGCAGAGCCGCCGCAAGCCAGCGGCGGTGCCGCCGCAGGGCAGCCTGGTATTCCTGGAGGAGGGTGAGCCGGTCCGCATGGGCCACCGGACGCCGTCGTGCGTTGGCTGTGCTGTCCGTCCGTTTGGCTGCCCACCAGGCTGCGCCTGCCGCCACCGCGGCGGGGGGAAGCAGCCACCACCACATCAGTTCCATGCCTGCACCGCCGTTCGGGCTGCGGCAGCGGACGAGGCTACGGAGGGAACGGGGTCGGGGCCGAACGCGGCCGGGTACAGCGCGCCGACGGCGGCCGCGGCCGCTGGAAGGGGATGCCCGGCCAGGTCCGCCTGCGTCATGCGGGGCGCGTCCACTCCGGTGGCGTCGCGGACGAACTTCCTCAGCAGGAGGCTGATTTCCTGGTGGGAGTCGCGGGCGCTCCGCGTTCCGGCGGCAGCATCCCGTTCCACATCATCGATCCGCTGCAGGTACGCCGCCTTGAGGGCTGCCAGGTCCGTCAGCTGGGCAGGCCGCGGGATGCCGTGCGCCTCCCGCGGCCTGCGCGTGGCTGCAAGCACGAAGCCATACCAGGCGGCCACCAGGACCAGCAGCGCCACGCCGGACCACATCCATGCCGGGCCATACTGCAGGGGGCCGTAGAACCCGGGGTCAGCCTGCACGGCGGTGCCTTTCCAGGAGGGCGAACAGCGCGGTGACCACGTCCCGGCTGCCCGCCACCTCGCCCTCCGTGATACCGGCCTGGCGCAGCATGGCTTTCCGGCCGGCGTCGCGATCGGCGACGGCGGTGGCATAGGCAGAGGCGACCGCCGGGTCCCTGCCAAGGTGTGCAAGAAGCGGGTAGGAGCCGGAGACGCTGTAGGAGTCCGGAACCTGGTCCGGCGGCAGGAGGGGTGCGTCCGGGACCAGTCCGGCGTCCCTGACCGTAAGCCAGAGGATCTCGTGCTGGGCCTGAAGGCGGCGCAGCAGCTGGCTGGTGGCCGGGCTCGCCGCCACCTCATCGGCGACGACGAACAGCAGGTTGCGGCCTTTGATGGTCCGCGCCACGTGCTCCAGCTGGTCTTCGATCCTGCTGGGCGCGGCGTTCAGTGTTGCTGCAGAATCCACCCGCCGGAGGAGGCGTTCCAGGTGGGCCTCGCCGCCCTTGGCGGGCAACGCCGTCGTGCCCCCGGAATCGCCGGACACCAGTCCCACCACGTCACCGTGCCGGTGGGCAAGGTACCCCATGACGCCCAGTGCCATCACCGCGATGTCCTTTTTCGTTTCCCCGCTGCGGGCCGCCGCGGCCATGTTGCGGCCGGTGTCGGTGACCAGGAGCACTGTCTGCCGGCGGACCGCAACGTAACGCCTGATCAGCGGTGAACCGTGCCGTGCCGATGCCTTCCAGTCAATGTCGCGGACCTCGTCCCCCGGGATGTAGGCGCGGAGGTCATCGAAGTCCAGGCTGCGGCCGCGGAACACCGAGCCGTATTCGCCGTCAAGCATGCCGCGGGCTTTGCGGTGGGCGAAGATGGCCATGTCCGACTTCACCCGCTGGAGGAGGCTGGTCACGCCGGCCTCAGGGCGTCTGGACGGCAGCGACGACGGCGTCAATCACCGTTTCCACCCGCACTTGTTCCGCCACTGCGTCGAAGTTCAGGATCAGGCGGTGGCGCAGTACCCGGTGGGCCAGCGTTTTGACGTCCTCGGGAATAACGTGGTCCCTGCCGTTCAGCAGTGCAACCGCGCGCGCGGCCTGGCTGAAGGCGATGCTGGCCCGGGGGCTGGCGCCGAACTCGATGAAGCCGGCCAGCCGGGAATCGATGTACTGGTGGGCGTTCCTGGTGACGAAGACCAGGCCCACGATGTAGTTGATCACGGCGGGATCGATGTACACACGCCGGACCAGTGCCTGGGCGGCGGTGACGGCCTCCAGGGAGGCGGCCGCGGCCGGCACCTGCTCCGGCGTGTACACCCCGGCATCGATGCGCCTGATGATCTCGGCTTCCTCCGCCGGGGACGGATAGTCCAGCACGTCCTTCAGCATGAACCGGTCCATCTGGGCTTCCGGCAGCTGGTAGGTGCCCTCCTGCTCGATGGGGTTCTGGGTGGCCAGGACCAGGAAGGGCGAGGGCAGCCGGTACTCCTGGCCGCCGATGGAGGTCTGGCGTTCCTGCATCGCTTCAAGCATGGCGCTCTGCGTTTTGGCGCTGGAACGGTTGATCTCGTCCAGGAGCACAATGTTGGCGTGGACCGGGCCCAGCTGCGTGACGAACGTGCCGTTGGCGGCGTCGTAGATCTGGGTTCCCACAATGTCGCTGGGCAGCAGGTCCGGGGTGCACTGGATCCGCCGGAAATCGGCGCTTACTGCCTCTGCAACGGCCTGGGCGGCCGTGGTCTTGGCAAGGCCCGGGACGCTTTCCAGGAGGATATGCCCGCCGGTCAGCAGTCCCACCAGCAGCGATTCCCGCAGCCGGGACTGCCCCACCACCTTCGCATCAAAGCTGGCGGCAATGTTCGCTGCCACCTGCTGTGCCCGGGCCAGTTCCGACGGTTCGATTCTCGCGGAAGCACTGGTCGAAAGCACTGGATTTTCCCCCTGGTGGCTGAACTACGCGTGGCTGCCGGCCGGCTGCACTCCGCCCGCCATCCTATCCAAGACCGCCCCGGCATTGTGGACAATGGGGACCCCTCCCCATCAGCCGTTGCCAGGTCTATCCTTTTGGCATGAGCGAGCTTCCAGCCAGTTACAAGGAGTTTCTCGCCGACAAAAGCGAGATGTTCATCAGCACCGTCAAGCCCGTCCTGCAGCAGTCCGCGGCGGACAGGCTCCACGGCGTTCGGGTGGTCTACAACCCGGGCTCCACCGGCCACCAGGCCCACCTCGACGATTCCATTCCGTTCGGAGTGGTCGTGGAGGACATCGACTGAGACCGGTTCCCCTGCGCTTCCGGCGCCGGCCGCGGTGCCGGTTCATCCCCGCACGGCTCCGGACAGGGCAAAGGACCCGCTGCCGCCCCTCGCCACGATGACGTAGAGAACCAGGACCGGCAGCGAATACAGAATGGAGAATGCGGCCAACTGGCCGTAAGCCACTGCACCGTGCTGTCCAAAGAAGCTGAAGATTGACACCGCGGCGGGTTGCCTTGCCTCCGAGAGGAGCAGCACGAACGGGACAAAGAAGTTGCCCCAGGCCTGGATGAACACAAAGATGAACACCACGCCCAGCCCCTGCTTCATCAGCGGCAGGACAATGGTCCGCAGGGCCGTCATCCGCGATGCACCATCCACCCAGGCTGCTTCTTCCAGCGACACTGGCACGCCCTCCATGAAGTTCCGGGTCATCCAGATGGCCATGGGCAAGGTGGTGGTGGCCATAAAGAAGATGGTGGCCGCCATTGAATCGAGCAGTTCAAGCTGGACGAAGAGCCCATACACGGGGACCATGATCGCCGTGATGGGCAGGCAGGTCCCAAAAAGGACGGTGTACATGAAGGGCCGGTTGAACCTGGACCGGTAGCGGGACAGCGGGTAGGCCGCCAGTACCGCCGCCACAACCGTGACCGTGGCCGTCCCCCCGGAGAGCAGCACACTGTTCCACAGTGGCCGGAGCAGCAGCTCCGGCGTCAGCACTGCGGCGAAGTTGTCCAGGCCGGCCCGGTCCGGAAGCTTCAGCTCATGTCCGGCTTCGGCGTCCAGCGAAGCCAGGATGAGCCAGAGCAGGGGCAGCAGGAAGCAGGCGCCAATCAGCAGCAGCGCAAGGTCAGCCGGAGTGCTGCTGGCGCGGCGCCGCCCGGGTGCGGCAGGCCGGAGCGGAAGGCTGCCCAGCGTCCTGGCGGTGGCGGTCATGGCCGGGGCTCCCGGAGCAGCCGTACGTACCCCAGCCCAAAGGCGGCGCCGATCAGGATCAGCACCGAAGCCACGGCCGTCCCATAGCCGATATCTCCGAACTTGAAGGCCTCCTGGTAAGCAAGGACAGGCAAGGTGGTGCTGGCGTTGGCCGGGCCGCCCGCGGTCATCACCCAGACGAGGGTAAAGACGGCGAGGGTCTGCAGCGTAATCAGCATCAGGTTGGTGGTGATGCTCCCCCGGATCATCGGCAGCGTAATGAACGCGAACCGCTGCCAGCCGCGGGCGCCATCCATCTGGGCCGCCTCGGTCACCTCCGCCGGAACCTCATTCAATGCGGCCCGGTACACCAGCATGGAAAAGGCTGTCCCCCGCCACATGTTGGCAAGCATCACGGCCACCATGGGAAAGGCGTACAACCAGTCCTGCCGGACAAGTCCCAGGCCGCCCAGCAGCTGGTTCAGGGTGCCGTCCCCGCTGAAGTAGGCGTAGGCGGCGAAGGCGGCCACGATTTCCGGCAGCACCCAGGCGGCCACCACGGTGGTGCCCACGACGGCGGACACCAGCGGCCGTGCCCGTCGCATCAGCACGGCCAGCGTGAGGCCCAGCAGGTTCTGGCCCAGCACGGCCGACCCGGCCACGAACACCACCGTGAGGAGGACGGACAGCGGAAACACCGGGTCCGCCAGCAGCCGCTGGTAGTTCTCCAGCCCCACCCATGAAGGATTGCGGGCACTGCGGCCGGTGAGGCCGGCGTCAGTGAGGGATGCGTGGAAGGCCCAGAGCACGGGGCCGGCCAGGAAGACAAGGAGGAGCAGGACAGCAGGAAGGACCGGAAGGTAACGGAGCAGTTGCCGTGCCGTGGCTGGAGAGCGCACCCGCTACTTCCGGACGGTCTTGGCGGCACCCACGATGTCCGTCACCGCGGCATCATAGTCCGCAGCCGCCTCCTGGGGCGACCTGCTGCCGGTGATAACGGCCTCGGTGGCTTCCTGGACAGCCGCGGAAATCCGGGGGTAGTCGGCAGTTGCCGGGCGGTACTTCGTCACCGAAACGAGCGCGGAAACATCCCTGACGAACGGGTTGGCGTCGAGGTACCCTGGGTCGGCGGCCACGTCCTTCCGGACGGCAATCTGCGAGCTTTCCACGGTAAAGCTGAGGGAGTTCTCTTCGTTGAGCGCAGTGGTCAGGAAGCTGAACGCCAGCTCAGGCTCCTTGGACTCCGCCCCGAGTGCCAGCGTCCAGCCGCCGGACATGCTCACAGCCCCCGGGGCCTGGCCGTGCTGGGTGGGGAAAGGGGCAACGCCGATGTCCTGTTCGTAGCCCGGCCACTCATAGCTTCCGCCGTCCTGCCAGAACGACGGCGCGTAGGAGCCTTCAACGGTGGCGCCCATCTTTGCGTTGGGGAGCCACTCACCGAACACTTTCTTCCACACGTTGGCATCGAGGGCCTCGGCTGGAGAAACGGCCAGCTGTTCGTCATAAAGGGTCTTGAGGAAGGCCAGCGAGTCCTGGAAGCCGGCCGAACCCACCACCCATTTCCCGGTCTCTTCGTCATAGAGCGAGGATCCCGTGCCGTACAGCAGCTCGTAGAAGCTTTGCATGACGGTTCCCTCGCCGGTTCCCTTGCCGGCGTACATGTTGAACGGGATGACGGTGGGATCGTTGGCCTTGATCTTCCTTGCCGTGTCCAGGATGTCCTGCCAGCTGCGCGGCTCCCAGGGAAGGGTGACCCCGGCAGCTTCCAGGACTTTCCGGTTGTACCAGATGGCGCGGGTGTCGGTGCCCAGGGGCACTGCGTACGTCCCGCCGTCGTCCGCCCGCCCTGCCGCCTTGGCGCCGTCGTCGAACGTGTCCCATTCCTCCCAGCCCTCAAGGTAGCTGTCCAGCTTCAGGAGGTAGCCGGCGTCCACGTCGGAGCGGACTTTGAACGTGTCCTCGTAAAAAATGTCAGGCGCCGTGGACGGCGAGCGCAGGGCAAGGGCCAGTTTTGTCCCGTAGTCGTCGTCGTTGGCCTGGATGGGCTGCAGGTCAACGGTGACTCCCTGGTTTGCCGCCTCAAACTCCTGTTTGGCTGCCTGGAGCATGGTGTCCAGGGCGGTGAACGAGTCCGTCTTCTGGTAGGCGACTTTCAGGGTTTTGGACGAGGCGCCGGGGTCGCCCGGGCTGCAGGCCGCCAGGACAACCGTTGCCGCGGCAATCAGGGACATGGTCTTCAGGGCCCGGCGACGCATGGCGCTCCATTCGGTCGATGGCGGCGGCCCTGTTGTTGGCGGGCCCCAAACCGCACAGTATGCACATGCTAGATGGACGTACTGCGGCAGGCAAGGCGCTGCGCGCAGCCCGTTGGGTCAGCTCTCGAGGAGGAGGCGCTGGGCCCGCGGGGCCAGCGTATGTTCCAGGACCAGGGAAGCCGCCCCGATGGCGCCGACGTCATCCCCCACCCCGGTGCCCACAACCTCGATGGGATGGATGAGCCGGGTGTCGCTGTGGGCATCCAGCAGCGCCGGGACCTTCTCGAGGTAGCGGTCTGCCAGGCGGCTCCAGAACGGCCCGCCAAACACCACCCGTTCAACGTCCAGCGTGTTGGTCACCACGGCTACCGCCCGGGCCACGCGCACCGCGGACCGATCGATGATGGCAAGGGCCTGTTCGTTGCCCTGGTCCGCGAGGTCGCACAACCGGGAAAAGCTCTGCTGGATTTCCGCTCCGCTGTTGCCTGAACGGGAGCCGTCCAGGATGCCGGCATCTTCCGCTTCGGCTACCAGCACCTGCGGGATGCAGGTGGATTTCACGCAGCCGCGCAGGCCGCAGTCACAAGGGGCGCCGTCCGGGTCCACAATGATATGGCCGATCTCGCCGGCATTTCCGGAGGTTCCCCGGATCACCTCATCATTGAGGACAATGCCGCAGCCGATGCCGGTGCCCATGTACATAAAGATGAAGCTGCCGGAGCCACTCGGGCCGCCGGCCCAGGTTTCCGCTACGGCCGCGCTGGTGACGTCCTTGTCCACCAGGACCGAATATCCGGTGGCTTCGGAAAGCGCGCTGCGCAGTTCCACCCTGTCCCAGCCGGGCAGCAGCGGCGGATCCACCACCGTGCCGTTGTCCAGGTCGATGGGCCCCGGCGCGGCGACTCCGAGGCCGGCAATCCGCTCCCGGTCCACGCCGGATTCCTCCACCAGCTGGTCGATCTCGTCCGCAATGGTGGTGATGACCGCCGAGGGGTCGTTGCCCCCGGGGGTTTTGATCCGGGAATGCCGCACCACCGAGCCCACGAGGTCCAGCACCACGAATGTGGTCACCGCGGGATCGAGGTGGACTCCGAGGGCGAACACACCGCCGGGGTTTAGCCGGAGGATGGTGCGCGGCTTGCCCGGGCCGCTGCCTTCCTTGCCGGCCTCCACGATCAGGTTCTGGTCCAGGAGGCGCCGTGAGATGTTGGAGATGGTCTGCGGCGACAGGCCCACAATCTGGGCAAGTTCCACGCGGCTGAGGCCTCCCGAGGACCTGCGGATGGCGTCCAGGATCACCGTGAGGTTGAAGTCCCCCATTTTGGGCAGGTTGGTTCCGCGCCTCGGTGAGGATTGGCGGATCTCAGTCACAGCGTCCCCTAAACGTCTTCGGCCACGTACATATGGTGATGCTTGAATCGTACGTTACGCGTGGTCACAGACCCATAGGACGGCGCGACGGCGCGGCGCGGCCACAGCGCGCTGGCTTGGCAGCGAAGGCGGGGCTGCCCGGCAGGCTGCAGGCCACGGCTCAGGCCCCTGCTGCGCCCGTGCCGCGGCGGGTGCTCAAGGTCACCGTGAACTTGGGGTTCCGGCCCTTCACCACGGTTGCCCCGACGTGCCGCTCAAGGGCCGGCAGGTAGGGCAGGTGGCGATTGAAGACCGTCCACAGTTCTCCGTTCGGGGCGAGGACCCTGCCTGCGGCTTCAATCATTTTCAGGCCTGCTCCGGCATGGACGCCCGCACCAACGTGGAACGGCGGGTTGAGCAGGACCAGGTCCACGCTGCCGTCCGCCATGGTGCTCAGGGCGTCGTCCTGCAGGACCGTGATGCGCTCCGCCAGGCCGTTGGCCTCCGCCGTGGCCTGCGCGGAGGCCACGGCGGCGGCGGACTGGTCCGTGGCGGTAACCTGCGAACCGGGGTGCTGCCGGGCGTACATGGCGGCAAGGATCCCGGTGCCGCAGCCGAGGTCGACGGCGTGCCGGGCCGCCGTCATGGAGGGAAGGAACGTCAGCAGGAACCGGGTGCCAATGTCCAGTTTGGTGCCTGCGAACACGGCACCATGGGCGGCGACCTTGAGGTCCAGTTCAGCGAGGTGTTCGACAACGGGATAGCGTTCCTGCTCCCCGCTCCCCTGCGGCCCATCCGCCAGGATCACGCGGGACTTCTGCCGGGCAAGCTGGGGCCGGACCGTGCGGAAGTGCCGTTCCAGCACGGCGTTCATGCCGAGCGACATGTGCTTGACCCGCCCGCCCGCGAGCAGCGTGACGTCCGGTGCGGCATAGTGGGCCACGGCGGCAGCAACTTCATCCAGTTCCGCCAGGGTCTTGGGCAGCTGCAAAAGCACCGCTTGGGCGCCTGCGAGAAGCTCCGGCCCGAGCGGCACCTGCGTGAAGCCAGGCTGGTTCCCGGCGCCGCCGTCGGGCATTCCTGCTGTGGTGTCCGGCACCGGGGCGGCCTGGCGAAGTGCGGCCGCGTTGAGCTGCAGGGCGCGTTCTCCGGTGATCAGGTCCTGGTGCACGCGCACCGAAGCCGGGCTGAGTGTGGCCAGGGCGCCGAGGGTCAGGGCCCCGTACCGGTCCCCGATGACGGCAACCGCGCTTCCGCCAGGCACGAGTTCCGCAGCTGTCTCCAGCAGGAGCCGGTCCGTGGCGTCCCACGCCTGCAGGTTGGGCGCTTCCACATCCGGCCTCCGCCGAAGTGCGCTGAAGACGTCCTCAAGTGTGTCTGATGCCAAGTGTTCCTGCCGCTTCCGTTGTGCGTTTGATGTGTGCGTTTGCTTCAGTGCCTGGACCGGGCACGGACCATGCCCCGGCCGTCAGCCCCAACTTGCTGGTGTTGCCGCCGGACTGATCCCGGGGAGTTTCAGGATGGCCGCCACGGCGGCGCGGCCCGCCCGGTTGGCCCCGATAGTGGACGACGACGGCCCGTAACCTACCAGGTGTACGCGGGGTTCCGCGGCTACCTGGGTTCCGTCCATCGCTATTCCGCCGCCGGGTCCCCTCAGGTGCAGCGGCGCGAGATGCTCCAGCTCCGCACGGAAACCGGTGGCCCAGAGGATCGCGCCTGCCGGCTGGAAACCTCCGTCAGCGAGCCTGACGCCGCCGGGCTCGATGGAGGTGAACATCGGCTGCCGGTCCAGGGCGCCTCTGGCCGCCGCCGCTTTGAGTGCAGGCGTCCGGATCAGGCCGGTCACCGACACCACGCTCTGCGGCGGCAGGCCCCTGCGGACCCGTTCCTCCACCAGGGCCACCGCGTCGTGTCCCGCCTTGGCGTCGAACTCCTCATCCCGCCACACCGGTTCCCTGCGGGTGAACCAGCTGGTGCTGGTGACGCGCGAAATCTCGTCAAGGAGGCCCACGGCCGAGATGCCGCCGCCCACCACGATCACATGCTGTCCGACGAAAGCCTCCGCAGAAACGTAGTCCGCCACGAGGAGCTGGCGTCCGCGGAAGGTGGACTGCCCGGGGTAGATGGGCCAGAACGGGCGGGTCCAGGTGCCGGTGGCGTTGATGACGGCCCTGGCTGTCCAGTCGCCGTCCGACGTGGCGATCCCCAGCCGGCCGGCGGGGTCCGCGTCCTCCCGGCTGACCGAGTGGACCTTCACGGGCCGGCGAACGGACAGCCCCAGTTCCTTTTCGTAGTCGCGGAAGTAGCGCGCCAGGAATTCCGAGCTGGGTTCCCGCGGATCCACGGCAGGCTTGGCTATGCCGGGCAGATCACTGATGCCGTTGACCGTTTCCATCCGCAGGCTCTTCCACCGGTGCCGCCAGGCACCTCCGGGACCGTCCTCGGCGTCGAGGATTACGTGGTCCACGCCGCGGCGTTGAAGGTGGTACGCGGCCGAGAGCCCCGCCTGGCCTGCGCCAATGACCACGACGTCGGCTCGGGCGGAATTCACTCCCCCATGATAGTCGCGGGGCGCGTCCCGGCCTTAGTCTTGGCCCATGGAGACGGGAGGACCACCATGACCACAAGCAAAGGACATGCAGCGCGCCTGGCCCAGGCCCTGTCAGTTGTGCTGGGTACCGAAGAGATACCGTTGCGTCTGCGGGCCTGGGACGGATCAGAGGCAGGGCCGGAGGGTGCACCTGTGCTGGAGTTCCATTCCCGCCGCGCCCTCCGCCGGATCCTGTGGTCCCCGGGCCAGCTTGGCTTGAGCCGGGCCTACGTGGCGGGAGATATCGACTCCCCCGGGAACATCTTCGCTGCCTTCACTGCCTTGAGTTCAGCGGGGAAGTTCGCGGAGCCCGGTCCGTTCCGGCGGCCCACGGCCGGGGGAATGTGGACACTGCTGCGCACGGCCGTCCGGCTGGGCGCGGTTGGCCCCCAGCCGGCGCCCCCGCCCGAGGAGGCAAAGGTGGGGAAAGGCAGGCTCCATTCGCGCCGGCGCGACTCGGCAGCCATCTCCCACCACTACGATGTGGGCAACGATTTCTACGCCCTGGTGCTGGGGCAGTCCATGGTCTACTCATGCGCGGTCTGGCCGGAGGGCAGCAGCGGCACGGAATCCGCGGAAACCGGGAACCGGCTCGCCGCCGGCCTCGACGAAGCCCAGGAGGAGAAACTCGACCTGGTGTGCCGGAAGCTGGGCCTGCGGCCGGGAATGCGGGTGCTGGACGTTGGCTGCGGCTGGGGAAGTTTCGCGCTCCATGCGGCCGGAAAGTACGGCGCAACAGTTGTGGGCATCACCCTGTCCACCGAGCAGGCGAACCTTGCACGCAAGCGGGCCGCCGAGGCCGGCCTGACCGAGCGGGTGGACATCCGGGTCCAGGACTACCGGGATGTCGGGGACGGACCGTTCGATGCCATCAGCTCCATCGGGATGTCCGAACATGTGGGCAGGGAGCAGATGCCGGCCTATGCGGCCGCTTTGTTCAGCCTGCTCAGGCCTGGCGGGCGGCTGCTGAACCACGCGATTTCCTGGAACGCCGGGCGCACCAAGCCGGATCCTGATTCGTTTATTCCGCGCTACGTGTTTCCGGACGGGGAGATGATCAGCCTTGGCGAGATGGTGACCGCCCTGGAGGCCACCGGATTCGAGGTCCTGGATGTGCAGGCGCTGCGGCGGCACTATGCGTTGACCCTGCGTGCCTGGGTCAGCCGGCTGGAGGCTAACTGGGACCACGCCGCGAAGCTGACCAGCCTGGGCAGGGCGCGGGTCTGGCGGTTGTATATGGCTTCCAGCGCGCTTGGCTTTGAGGGCGGCCTGACGGGTGTCAACCAGGTCCTGGTTCAGCGGCCGGGTGGTGAACAGCCCCCGCTGCGGCGGACAGCCTGGCTCTGAAAGGAAACCGCTTAACGCCGAAGGGACGGTCCCGATGGGGACCGTCCCTTCCGATGTTCCTGTGCCTTCCGGCTTGTTGCAGGATGCTTACCGGTGGAGCTGAGGGGACTCGAACCCCTGACCCCCTGCATGCCATGCAGGTGCGCTACCAGCTGCGCCACAGCCCCGGACGTGCCGCTTTAGGAGTAACTCCCGAAGCAACCCGTTCAGCTTAATGCACTTTCGCCCCGCACGCCAATCGTGGTGGCGCGTCCCGGGCTGCGCTCCGTGTGGGTCTGCCGGCTGGGTCCGCGGGCACAACGAACAAAAAAATCCGCCGGAATCACAGTGATTCCGGCGGATCATTCGGTGGAGCTGAGGGGACTCGAACCCCTGACCCCCTGCATGCCATGCAGGTGCGCTACCAGCTGCGCCACAGCCCCGAACTATTGCTGCCCTTTCGAGCTTTTTCGGCTTTCCCCGAAGCAACTCAAATATCTTAGAACAGCAATTCCGAAAATTCCAAATCGGGCATATTCCGCGCGATTCCGCGGATTTATTCGGTCTCGGACCCGGCGGTGGCTTTGGCCGACGCGTCGTCCCCGAGCTGCAGGTCCACCACGGGGCAGTCCTTCCAGAGGCGTTCCAGGGCATAGAACACCCGGTCCTCCTCATGCTGGACGTGGATGACAATGTCCGAGTAGTCGAGGAGCACCCAGCGGCCACCGGAGCGGCCTTCACGCCGGACGGGCCGCAGGTCCTGCTTGGCGAGTTCTTCCTCAATACCGTCAACAATGGCGTTGACCTGGCGTTCGCTGGGTGCCGAGGCGATGAGGAAAACGTCGGCCAGGGCCAGCCGCTCGCTGACGTCCAGGGCAACAATATCCTGGGCAATCTTGTCCGCGGCTGCCCGAGCGGCGGCGCGGGCTATGGTGATGGACGATTCTGATGCAGTCACGTGACTCCTTGTTAGTTAAATATGCGGGGGGCCGTCCGTTGCCGGCCGGCTGTTGGTGATCAGCGGGACATGCCGTTGATCATCAGGATGGTGCCCGAGACCAGGGCCACGATGCCGAATGCCAGGACCAGGAACTGCAGGACCCTGGTCCTGTTCGCCCGGGCAAGTCCCGCCGTGGCTGCGTCCAAGGGATCCAGGCCGTGGGCGGACGAGGCGGGGATGCGCGGCAGGTCCTCGAAGAGGTCGTCTCCCTGGCGATCTTCAGTCACTGCCACCTGCGGGAGCTCCGCGGCCCGGGCAGCAGCTTCAGCCCTCGCGATCACCTGCGAGCGGCCGGGTCCGGCATCAGCAGGGGCAGTGCGCTGGGGGCCTGGCGATCGCCGCTTCTTGGTACCGGAAGGCGTGACCTTGGTTCCCGGGCGTGTGGTGACCGGTACATGCGAGGTTGCGGGCGGCTTCATGACGGGCCGGTCGATGCCGGGGACCTGCACGAACTCCAGCGGCGTGACCATTGCCAGGTTGTTGGCAGTGGAGGGCGCAGGCCGCTGTCCGGCCGCCGGCTTTCCGGCCTGGTCCTTCTTGCCGGCGTCCCCGGGACGTTTTCCGGCATCCCGCGGAAGTCCCTGGGCGGGATTTGTTGGAGGGGCCGCCGGAACCGCGGGGGCCCCGGCCTGCTCGGCCAGCTTCTGCTTGGCCATGGCCCGGCGGTTCATGACCGCCGCACGCTCCGCCAGGGCAATTTGCTCAGCCAGGATTTCCGGATCAACCGCTTCGGGATCCAGGGAAGCGATGTGCTCCATTTTGGCGATCTGGTTTTTGGCCTGCTCCGCGAGCAGGGATCGGGCTGCCAGCGCCTGTTCTACGGTCATGCCCTCGGCGGCCGGGGGGCCGGGCTTTACGCCGGGGGTGGCTGTCGCGCCCTGACGGGCCTGCTCCCCCGCGCCAGTGTTCTTCGCGCCGGCAGACGGGCCGCTGCCCTGGCTGCTGCCGCTGTGACTGTCTTTGTGGCCGCTGTCCTTTTGGCTGCCACCGTTCCGGGGCCCCTCCGCTGGACCCTGAGGAGTGGAAGCCTGCGAAGTGGAAGCCAGCGGAACGGAAACCGGCGGGACGGAAGACGGGGGCACAATAGGGTTGGCCGCAGTCAGCGCCTGTTCCTTGAGCTGCTGGAGGCGGAGCTGCCGCCGGGTGGGAGGACCACCCGCGGAGAGCTGGCCTTCTTTTTCCTCCAGTTCCTTGATGGCGCGAAGGGCTGCGCGGTCCCGCGCCCGGATCTGGGATGACCGCTGGCTGTTGACCTGCCCTGCGGCCGTTCCGGCGGCACCAGATCCCGAGGGGGCACCAGGTCCCGAGGGGGCAGCAGCAACCGGCGCAGCACCATCCGTCTTTAGGGCAGGCTGGAGCTGCTCCGTGCCCTTGGAAGCAGACTCCTGCTGGGCGTCCCTGGCCTTCCGGAGTTCCCGGCGGCTGCGGATGGGGGGCTGTTCCTGACTCATTGAGAACTCATTCAGTACTGGCTGGTTCACGTGCTAGGGACGGTGGGGCATCGGCTTCCGCGGCCTCTTCGTACAGGCCATACTTGGCGATGTACTGGACAACGCCGTCCGGTACCAGGTACCAGACCGGATGGTTCGCGGCCACGCGCGCACGGCAGTCCGTCGAGGAGATGGCCATTGCCGGCACCTCCAGGAGGCTGACGTCATCGCGTCCCATGCCGTCCAGGACATGCCCGGGCCGGGTGACCCCGACGAAATGGGCCAGGGACCACAGCTCGTCGATGTCCTTCCAGGAGAGGATCTGCGCCAGGGCGTCCGCCCCGGTGATGAAGAAGAGGTCGGCGTCAGGGCGCTGGGCCCGGAGGTCGCGGAGGGTATCGATGGTGTACGTGGGACCTGGCCGGTCGACGTCAACCCTGCTGACCGTAAAGCGCGGGTTGGACGCCGTGGCGATGACGGTCATCAGGTAGCGGTGCTCGGGCTCGCTGACGTGCTTGTGCGACTTCTGCCATGGCTGGCCGGTGGGGACGAAAACCACCTCGTCCAGATCAAACTCCGCCGCCACCTCGCTGGCAGCCACCAGGTGGCCGTGGTGGATGGGATCGAAGGTCCCGCCCATCACGCCCAGCCGCAGCCTGCCGCTGGCACCCGAGCGGTGCAAAACGCGGGAAATGTTAGTGGCCCTGCCCGTGATCGTGCTTGTTCGGGTGCTGGCGGTGCGGATCCGCATGCTCCTCGGTGACCGTGTGGCGGTTGCCCAGGTTGGAGTAGGACAGCGTGATGAACATCATGACCAGCAGGATGGCGAAGATGACCACACCGAAGACCCACGGCTCGGCCCACAGCGGCGCGAGTTCGTGTTCTTCGCCTTCGGCGATGGACGTTGCAATCTGCTGGAACAGCATGTTCTCCCCTTGGGCTCAAACGATTGTGGCAGCGGAAAGCTCCGCCGTTTTTGGCTTCTGGTCTATGTTACCGTGCGCTACCCGCGCACCTGGCCCTCGCCCTGCACGATCCACTTCGTGGTGGTGAGTTCGGTCAGCCCCATGGGTCCGCGGGCGTGCAGTTTCTGGGTGGAAATGCCCACCTCGGCACCCAGCCCCAACTCCCCGCCGTCGGTAAACCGGGTGGACGCATTAACAATGACGGCCGCGGAATCCACCTCAGCGATGAAACGCTCGGCGTTGGACAGGTCATTGGTGAGGATGGCCTCGGTGTGGCCGGTGGACCACGTGCGGATGTGCCGGACTGCCTCGTCGAGGTTGTCCACCATGGCAACCGCAAGGTCGAGGTCCATGTACTCGGTGCCCCAGTCCTCGTCGGTGGCCGGTTCCGACTCGATGGAGGCAGGGAGGGCGGCACGGGTGCGCTCATCGGTGTGCAGCCTGACGCCGGCCTTCCGCAGGGCGGCCGCCACGGCCGGAAGCACGCGTGAACCGGAGTGGACCAGGAGCGTCTCCACCGTGTTGCAGACGCTGGGCCGTTGCGTCTTGGCGTTCAGGAGGATTTCCACCGCCATGTCCTCGCTGGCCGACTCGTCGATGAAGATGTGCACGTTCCCCTCCCCCGTCTCGATCACGGGAACGGCGGAGTTGGTGACGACGGCCTGGATCAGCTCGCGCCCGCCGCGGGGAATAAGTACGTCCACCCTGCCGCGGGCCTTCATCAGGACGTTGGCACCGGCGCGCCCGTACTGGTCAACTGTTTGGACGGCGTCGGCAGGCAGACCCACGGACTCCAAGGCTTCGCGCAGCACCCGTACCAGCACCTCGTTAGTGGCCTGCGCGGCGCTGCCGCCGCGCAGGATCACGGCGTTGCCGCTCTTGAGAGCCAGGCCCGCAATATCCACCGTGACATTCGGGCGTGCCTCGTAGATGGCCGCCACCACGCCCATGGGTACGTTCACCTGGCGGAGGCGCAGGCCGTTGGGCAGCGTCTGTCCGCGCACAACGTTGCCTACGGGATCAGGCAGGTTGGCCAGGTTTTCCAGAGCCGCCACGAGGCCCGCGATGCGGGTTTCCGTCAGGGTGAGGCGGTCCAGCATGGCAGCGGAGGTGCCGTTGGCCTTTCCTGCTGCCACGTCCATGGCGTTGGCGGTGAGGATGGATTCCGTGCTCTCCTTCAGGGCCGTGCCTACTGCCCGGAGGGCACGGTCCTTCCATGCCCGGTTGGCCATGGCCATCCGCCGCGCCGCGTGGCGGGAACGGTCGGCGATGGCGTGCACTGCTGCCTCAACGTCGCCGGATGACAGCGGAACGTCAGCCGGGACTGCCGATGACTCAACGGGCTGCGTGGCGGCAGCGGTGTCTCCGGAATTTTCGGCAGTCTTGTGGATCAGGGCCTCAGTCATGTTCCAAGTTTAGGCGAGCCGGAAGCTCAGACCAGCACCAGGTCGTCAACATGAACAACTTCACGGTCATAGCCGCTGCCCAGCGCTTCACCGAGGTCCCGGGTGGACCGGCCCAGCATCTGGGGCAGCTCCGCGGACGAGTAGTTCACCAGTCCGCGCGCAACCACCGCACCGTCGGCACCTGCTATCTCCACGGCGTCGCCCGCTTCAAAATCACCGTGGACCGCAGAAATACCGGCAGGCAGGAGTGATGTGCGGTGGTGGCGGATGGCCTTCACGGCGCCGTCGTCAAGCACGAGCCGTCCCTGGACAGATGCCACGTGCGCCAGCCAGAGAAGGCGGACAGGCTTACGGGCACCACTGACCGTGAACCAGGTGCCCACGTCCTCGCCGTTGAGGGCCGCGGCGGCGTTGGGCGTGGAAGTCACCAGGGCGTGGATGCCGGATCCAGCCGCCATGGACGCTGCCTCCACCTTGGTGAGCATGCCGCCGGTGCCGACGCCGGCCTTGCCGGTCTTGCCAATGGAGACACCGTCCAGGTCGTGTGCCCCTTCCACAAGCGGGATCCGCTTCGCGCCAAGGGACGGCGGGCCGTCGTAGAGGGAGTCGACGTCGGACAGCAGGACCAGCGCGTCCGCGCGGACCAGGTGGGCCACGAGGGCAGCGAGCCGGTCGTTGTCTCCGAAGCGGATTTCATGCGTGGCTACAGTGTCGTTTTCGTTGACCACCGGGACCACGCCGAGGCTGAGCAGCCGGTTAAGGGCGCGGAACGCATTGGTGTGCTGGCTGCGGCGCATCAGGTCTTCGGCGGTGAGGAGCACCTGGCTGACCGTCACGCCGTGGGCCCCGAAGGCCTGGGTGTAGCGGGCCATCAGCAGGCCCTGCCCCACGCTGGCGGCCGCCTGCTGGGTGGCGAGGTCGCGGGGCCGCTTGGCCAGGCCCAGCGGTGCGAGGCCCGCCGCGATGGCACCGGAAGAAACCAGGATGATCTCTGTCCCGGTGTTGCGCTTGGCGGCCAGTGCGTCGGCGAGGGCGGTCAGCGACTCTTCCGAGATGCCGCCCTTGATGCTGGTCAGCGACGACGAGCCCACCTTCACCACGATCCGGTGCGCGTTGGCCAGCACGCTCCTGTCCACGGACCGCGCCAGCGGTTCCGCGGACGCAGCCCTAGATGTCATCGTCTGCGCCCAGTCCACTCTCCTTGAGCGGCTTGGCAACCCTGCGGCTGCTCACGGATTCGGTCCAGATGCCTGCCTTGCGCTCCGCTTCGAGTTCGGCGCGGGCAGCGGCCTTGGCGTCCTTGCGTTCCTGCTGCTCGTCACGTTTCTGGCCACGGGTGGGGCGGTCGCCGATGTCCGCAAAACGGACGTCCGTACCGCGTGGCGAGGCCAGCAGTTCGGCTCCTGCCATCATGGTGGGCTCCCAGTCGAAGACGACGCCGTCGTCCTCGCCGATAACAACGGTGTCGCCGGGCTTGGCGCCCTGCTTGAACAGTTCCGTTTCCACACCGAGCTTGGCCAGGCGGTCGGCCAGGTAGCCGATGGCTTCCTCGTTGGTGAAGTCGGTCTGCTTGACCCAGCGCACCGGCTTTTCGCCCAGCACGCGGAACAGCGGCTCAAGGCCCTTCTCCTCCCGGCGGATCCGGAAGCCGGTTTCGTTGACGGCGCGGGGCTTGATGACCACAGGCTGGACCTTGGGCGGCGCCGCTGCCACCGCGTCCCGGGCTGCCTGCACGATTTCGGCCATTGCGAAGCCCAGCTGGCGCAGGCCCTCGTGGCTGGTTGCGGAGATTTCGAAGACCCGGTAGCCGCGGGACTCAAGTTCCGGGCGGACGAATTCAGCCATGTCCTTGCCGTCGGGGAGGTCCACCTTGTTCAGGGCCACCAGGCGGGGGCGGTGGTTCAGCGGAACAACTTCGCCGTCCTGGCCTGCGTAGCTCATGTCCACGGCGTACTTTTCCAGTTCGGCCTCAATGACGGCCAGGTCTGAGAGGGGATCGCGGTCCGCCTCGAGGGTGCCGCAGTCCAGGACGTGGACCAGGGCCGCACAGCGCTCCACGTGGCGCAGGAAGTGGTGGCCCAGCCCCTTGCCTTCGCTGGCGCCTTCAATCAGCCCGGGCACGTCGGCAATGGTGAAGCGGACGTCGCCGGCCTGCACAACGCCAAGGTTCGGTACCAATGTGGTGAACGGATAGTCCGCGATCTTTGGACGGGCCGCGGACATGGCGGCGATGAGGCTCGATTTTCCGGCGGACGGGAAACCTACCAGGGCGATGTCCGCAATGGACTTCAGTTCCAGGACGATGTCGCTGGATTCGCCTTCGATGCCGAGCAGCGCAAACCCGGGCGCGCGGCGCTTCTGGGAGGAAAGCGCGGCGTTGCCCAGGCCGCCGATGCCGCCGGCCGCCGCAACATATTCGGTGCCCTCGCCGACGAGGTCCGCGAGGACCGTGCCGTCCTTGGACTTGACCACGGTGCCGTCAGGGACGGGAAGGATGAGCGTCTCGCCGTTCTTGCCGCCGCGCCAGTCGCCCATGCCGGGGCCGCCGTTGGTGGCATGGCGGTGGGGTGCGTGGTGGTAGTCCAGGAGCGTGGTGGTCTGGTGGTCCACGCGAAGGATCACGTCGCCGCCGTTGCCGCCGTTGCCGCCGTCGGGCCCTCCCAGGGGCTTGAACTTCTCACGGTGGACGGAGACGCACCCGTGGCCGCCGGTACCGCCGGATACGTGCAGTACTACCCGGTCTACAAAGCTGGCCACGTGGATCTCCTCAGTGCTGTTTCCTGGACGCCCGGGGCGCCAAGATGATTGTAATGCGGTTAAAAGAACAGTGGAGCGGACCATATGGCCCGCTCCACCGCTTCAGATCTGGTTGTTACTCTGCAGCTGCAGCAGCAACGATGTTGACGACGCGACGACCGCGGCGGGTACCGAATTCAACGGCGCCCGGGGTCAGTGCGAACAGGGTGTCGTCGCCGCCACGGCCAACGCCGGCGCCCGGGTGGAAGTGGGTGCCGCGCTGGCGGACGATGATCTCGCCGGCGGAAACTACCTGGCCACCGAAGCGCTTGACGCCAAGGTACTGTGCGTTGGAGTCACGACCGTTGCGAGTGGAGCTCGCGCCCTTTTTATGTGCCATCTGAAATGCCTGCCTCTAAATTCTGGGGAATCTGCTGAAAAACCTGAACAGTAACGGAAGGTTACTTGATACCAGTGATCTTGACCTTGGTCAGTTCCTGGCGGTGACCCTGGCGCTTCTTGTAACCGGTCTTGTTCTTGAACTTCTGGATCACAATCTTAGGACCACGGAGGTCCTGGAGGATCTCAGCCGTAACAGTTACCTTGGCCAGGTCAGCAGCGGCGGAGGTGACCTTGTCACCGTCAACCAGGAGCAGTGCGGGCAGCTGAATGGTGCTGCCAGCTCCACCGGCGACGCGGTTCAGGGTAACGAAGTCTCCAACGGAAACCTTCTCTTGGCGGCCGCCTGCGCGGACAATCGCGTACACCACTTGGGAACTCACTTCTCTCGACGTTTATTACAAATTTGCGTGCGGAACCCGGTTCCATAATTGGGTGGGCTCTCGCTGTGCCTCAACGCCGTGGGGTCATAACCCAAGTGTTGGCGTAAGCACCGAAGATCTAGAATACGCTAGTTTTGGCTTCGGCCGCAAATGAGGCTGGTTCCGGCGGGTTGTCTGTGATAGGAACCACAGCCCAGGTCCGCACCCTTACCTGTGCCCCACCATAGTACCGGCGGTACGCTCCACCATGCGTCAGGAATGAAGGCGCGGCGCGTCGAAGAAGTCTACTTCGAGGCGGCAGGACTGCCTGAACGCCGTCACCATCGCAGCCCGGTCCCCTGCGGAGGCGCTGCGGCCGGCCCCGTCCACAGTGGCAACCGCCCTGCGGGTGGCGGCAGCGAAGTCCTCATCCGCGTACGTGCGCAGCCACTCGGCGTAGGGGTGGCCGGCTGGTTCCCCGGCAGCCACGAACTCGGCGTGGAGCGTTTTGCCCACCTCGGCGTACAACCAGAAGCAGGGCAGGACCGCTGCCGCCAGCACGGCGTAACTGCCCGACGCCGATGCCGCGGCCAGGTGGTCCACGTATGACTTGGTCACGGGTCCCAGCTGCGGTTCAACGGTCCGTGTACTGAGCCAGGAGCGGTGCAGTTCAGACTCCACTTCCAGGCATTGCGCCGCGGAACGTGCCCAGAAGAGCTGCTCCTCCTCTGAGGGGGCCAGGGCACTTGCCCGCGCGAGCACCCGCGAGTAACCGTTGAGGTAGATGGCGTCCTGGGCGAGGTAGTAGGCAAACTCCTCCTCCGGCAGGCTGCCGGAAACCAGGCCGCGGATGAAGTCCAGTGCGTAGATGTCCTCGAGGTCCTTTTCTGCGTCCGCCCAGAGCTGCGCCGCGAAGCTCCCCTCCCCGCGCACCGCCGGCACGTGGTGGAAGTGGTGCACAGGTCCGGCGCCCGTCCCCACCTCCAGGGTTCCCGAGGCCTCCAGCGCGCCGGCGAGCCAGGGCTTGACCTCACGCAGGGCTGCTTCCCAGTCCCCCAGCCGCGCCTGGACCGTGGCCATGGCCGCCGACAGGGAGCATCCGGTGCCGTGGCTGTTCACTGTTGACACCCGCTGTCCGGGAACCACCACCACGTCCCGGGACAACAGGCCGGCGGTGTTAATGAGGGCGTCGGGGCATTCGTCCCCTACGAGGTGCCCGCCCTTGACCAGCACCGTGGCTCCCGTGGCGGCGGAAAGGTTACGGCCCTGCTCCAGTGCACCTTCCCAGGTTTCCTGCACGTCGCCGCCCACGAGCATGGCGAGTTCAGCCAGGTTGGGCGTGATGAGGTGCGCCAGTGGCAGCAGGCCGCGAAGCGCGGCTTCGGCGGATTCCTGGAGGAGCCGGTCGCCGCTGGTGGCCACCATGACAGGGTCCAGGACCACGACGGCGGGACGCACCTTTTCGAGCCACGCACGGACGGCTTCGATCACCCCGGCATCGCCCAGCATTCCGATTTTCACGGCGTCGATGCTGATGTCGTCACTGAGGGCATCGAGCTGCTGGGTGAGGAAGGCGGCGGGGGGAACGTGGACGCCGCGCACGCCGCGGGTGTTCTGCGCGGTGAGGGCGGTGACGGCGGCCATTCCGTAACCGCCGTGGGCGGCGATGCTTTTCAGGTCCGCCTGGATGCCGGCCCCGCCGGAAGGATCGGATCCGGCAATGGAAAGGACCCGGGGCACGTCGCGGTACAGGCGGGCGGGGGCCGCAGGCGCAGAAGCAGTAGCAGGCCCGGAAGCGGGTGCAGGGGTGCCCTGGATGGTGGCAGTGGTCATTGCAAGGGTGGAAGACAAGAGACATCCCTTCGCCGGTGCTAGCCGGACAGGTTCAACGGGTCTGGATCTCAGCCGGCTCTCTGCGCGGCACCCCGTGTCGGTTCCCCAGCCTAGCTTTTTTGCGGTGCACTGCGTGAAGGTGACACAGTGCGGCCGCAGCGGGATGGAAGGCGCGTGTTCAATGGGGGCATTCAATAGCGTCGCGGAACGCCCCTTAAATGACGGATGCCCGGCCGGCCACTGACTGTGGCTGGCCGGGCACCCGGTCAATGCTTGCCCTGGGCTCCGGATTCCTGGAGCTCAGGTCCCTGGAGATTCCGTTCCTGGAGTCCGGTTCCTAGAGCTCCGAGGCAGGGACCCCGACGCCGAGGATAATCGGCGCGTTCGACGGCTTGTCACCGGCCGGTTTTGAAGCACCCGCCTGGTCCGCTCCCGGGGCCTTGGCGGCGTGGGAATGCCCGGCCGCGGGGGCTGGAACCTTCTCGTGCTGCTGGACCGAGGTCTCGTTGGCTGCTCCCTGGGCGCGGCTGGCACTGCGGTTCCGGCGTGCCCTGCGCGGGCGTGACTGCTCCAGGGTGTGGTCGGAGTAGTCCTTCTCCGCTGCGGCAGCCACCGGCCGCTGCTGCGGCTGGACGGCTGCCGGTTCCCGCTGTTCCCGGGCCTGCTCCGGCTCGGGCGTCAGCTCAGGGGCTGGAGCCTGCCGGGGAGCCTCTTCCGCCCTGCGCTGTGCCGGCTGCCCTGCCGGCGTTTCGGCCGGCATGTCGGCTGCCGGAGCGGGCTCGCCCAGGTGGGCGAAGGCCGCGGCCAGGCGGTCCAGGGTGAGGGCAGGCTTTGGCTGCTGCTCCTCTGCTTGCTCCACGAAGGGCAGGACTACTTTTTCCCCGCCAAAGGTCAGGACGGCCGCGGGCCTGGACGCATCGCCGTCGTGCTTCTCCGTTTCTGCCAGCACTGCAGGCTGGGCCTGCGTTGCCTGCCTGGCGGCAGCCAACTCATCGTCATGCAGGTGGGCCGCATGGGCAGCCGCCGCGATGTTGGCAAGGGCCAGCCTGGTGGCCTCCGCTTTCGCATGCCGCTCGGCGTCCGTCGGATCAGGGTGGACCGTGTGGACGTGGACGGCAGCTGCCGGGGCGGCCTCCGGCTGCTGGCCGCCGCGGCCGCGGCGGCGCTTCCGGTCAGTAGTACGGGCACCGGGCTGGCTGCTGTCCGTGCGCTGCGCCTCGACGCGGTTGCCCTCGGCGCGTGCTTCCGGGCGGTGCTCGGCACGCTGCACGTGATGCTCGGCAGCCACAATGTTGGCGCGGCGGTGTTCCACCGGGTCATCGTGGGTGACCACGCCGCGGCCGGCGCAGGCCTCGCACTGCTCGCCGAACACCTCGAGGAGCCCCGTGCCCATCCGCTTACGGGTCATCTGCACCAGGCCCAGCGAGGTGACTTCCGCAACCTGGTGCTTGGTGCGGTCACGGCCCAGGCACTCCACCATGCGCCGCAGGACCAGGTCCCGGTTGGACTCGAGGACCATGTCGATGAAGTCGATGACGATGATGCCGCCGATGTCGCGGAGGCGGAGCTGCCGAACTACTTCCTCTGCAGCTTCCAGGTTGTTCTTGGTGACTGTTTCTTCCAGGTTGCCGCCGCTGCCGGTGAACTTGCCGGTGTTGACGTCCACCACGGTCATGGCTTCGGTCCGGTCGATCACCAGAGAGCCGCCGGAGGGCAGGAAGACCTTCCGCTCCAGGGCCTTGTGGATCTGCTCATCAATCCGCCAGGCACTGAAGATGTCCTGGTCCTTGGTCCACTTCTCAAGCCTGCCCACGAGGTCCGGGGCAACGTAGGTGACGTACGCCTCGATGGTGTCCCAGGCTTCCTCGCCGGAAACGATCAGCTTGGAGAAGTCCTCGTTGAAGACGTCGCGGACCACCTTGATGGTGAGGTCCGGTTCGCCGTACAGGAGCTCCGGGGCAAGGATCTTAGTGGACTTCGACTGGCTTTCGATGCCCTCCCACTGGGCACGCAGCCGGTTGATGTCGTGCGTCAGCTCTTCCTCGGAAGCACCCTCCGCAGCCGTACGGACAATCACGCCGGCGTGCTCGGGAAGGCGGTCCTTGAGGATCCGCTTCAGGCGGTTGCGTTCGACGTCGGGCAGCTTCCGGGAGATGCCCGTCATGGAGCCGCCGGGGACGTAGACCAGGTAGCGGCCGGGCAGGGAGACCTGGCTGGTCAGGCGTGCGCCCTTGTGGCCCACCGGATCCTTGGTCACCTGGACCAGGACGGTGTCGCCGGACTTCAGTGCGTTCTCGATGCGGCGCTGCTTGCCCTCAAGGTTGACGGCCTCCCAGTTCACCTCACCGGCGTACAGCACGGCGTTGCGGCCGCGCCCGATGTCCACGAAGGCAGCTTCCATGGACGGCAGGACGTTCTGGACCTTGCCCAGGTACACGTTGCCGATCAGGGAGTCCTGCTGGGTCTTGGACACGAAGTGCTCGGCCAGGACGCCGTCTTCGAGGACAGCGATCTGGATTCTGTCGTCGCGCTGGCGGACGATCATCTGCCGGTCCACGGATTCCCGGCGTGCCAGGAACTCGGCTTCGGTAATGACGGTGCGGCGGCGGCCGGTATCGCGTGATTCGCGGCGGCGCTGCTTCTTGGCTTCCAGCCGGGTGGAGCCCTTGACGCTGGTGACGCGGTTGTTCACGGCCGGTTCGCTCACGGCGCGCGGGGCGCGGACCCGGGTGACCGTGTTGGGCGGATCGTCGTCTTCCCCGCCTGTCAGTTCGAGGTCCTGGTCGCCACGGCGGCGGCGACGGCGACGGCGGGAGGTCACGCCTTCTTCGGCCTGCCCGGCGGAGTCCTCATCAGCGTCCTCGGCGGCGTCACTGTCTGCGGCAGCGGCGCTGTCTGCATCTTCACCGTCGCGCTCGCCCGCCCTGCTGCGGCCACGGCGGCCGCGGCCGCGGCGCCTCCGGCGGTTGCCGGCATCGTCAGACTCGTCCTCGGCGTCGTCAGCCTCGGCATCCTCTGCGGGGACCGGGACCGGGACCGGGGCCGGCCGGACCACTGTGCTGAGGTCCGGGGCCTGGAAAAGCACCGAGGTGGGGGAACCCGGTTCCATGAACAGGGACCCGAACGGACTGGCGGGGGCTGAAGCCCCGGCCTCGGGCTCTGCAGAAGAGTTGGCCCCGCCTTCGCCGGAAGGCTCGACGGCGGACGTGGGCTGCGCGGAACCGCTGGTGGCTTTGGCGGCGGGCGCCTGGGCTGCAGCCTTTGTTACGGGTTCAGTGCCGGCGGGCGCATCGGCAGCGGCCGGAGCAGCGGTGCCGGGCGCCGCGGGTACGGGCTCAGCTGAAGCGGGCTCGGCCGAAACGGTCTCGGTGGGTGCGGACTCGGCAGGTGCGGCCGTCCCTGCCGGCGGTTCCTCTGCTTCGACGACGGCCGGGGCGGACGTCTTGCGGGTGGCAACCCGGCGGCGCCGGACAGGCTTTGATTCTTCCGCGGCTACCGCTGAAGGCTCAGCTGCAGGCGCCTGCTGCGTGCCGTCGTCGTTGGCGTTGTTGGTGATCCCGGCTTCAGCGCCGGCCTCGGCAGCAAAGACCGGAAGAGGCTCGGCGGTCTCGACTTTCTTCCGCGAACGGCTCCGGCGGGCGGGCGCCTTGGCCTCGGCCACCCCGGCTTCTGCGGCCCCGGCCTCTGCGGTGACAGCATCGGGGGCAGCGTCAGCGGTCACGGCCTCGCCGGTTTTCGGAGCGGCTTTCCGCCGGGTCCTCGTGGCCTTCTTCGGCGCGGAGTCGGCATCCGTGGCCGCTGCTTCATCATTAACGGCTAAAACTTGTTCATTATCCATATGTGGCAACACTCCTGCCCCTGACGTACCGCCACATCCGGCACCCATTGGGGCACATATTGTCAAAACCCGCAGGCGTTGACAGAAGTCACGTGGATACCCCCAGGTTCGCACCGGCAGTGGGGTGCGGCAGCCCGTGGGGGCCGGCAGGATGTTCTGAAACCCGTTGTTCAACGTGCCACAACCAGGTGCCGTCCAATGGAGTTGCGGAGTTCGGATCGAAGAATCCAAAGCCTGCGCTGCTCATCATTGGCGGTCTTGCGAACAAGCTGCCGGACCGGAGTCCGAATGTGGATCGGGTTCCAGCCACGTTCATTCTCTCATACCCCGGCTATTCAACGGCGGAAGCAGGAGCACTTGTTCCCTTTCCTGGGAGGTCTTTCCAGCGTCCGGCGTTACAATCGGGCAAGGACCACCCGATGAAAAGGACGCCTTGCCAATGCCCAGCATCTCCCCCTTGAGCGGCACCCACGCGCCGGAACGGACTGCGGATCCGGACAGCAGTGCAGCCGTATCCCGCCCGCCGATGACCCGTGACCGGCCGCTCGGCTGGCTGATGGTCATTACCGGTGTGATCGGCTGGCTGGCCTCCGGAGCACTGGTGCTGGAGAAACTGGAGGTCCTCAAGGACCCCAACCACACCACGGTGTGCGACGTGAACCCGTGGATCTCCTGCGGCCAGGTGATGCAGACGTGGCAAAGCTCGCTGTTTGGTTTCCCGAATATGTTCATTGGCATCGTTGCCTTCGCCATTACCATCACCGTGGGTACGTCACTGCTGGCCGGCGCCAGTTTCGCCCGGTGGTACTGGCTGGGCCTGCAGGCCGGCGTCACGCTCGGTTTCGCGTTCGTGGTGTGGCTGTGGTCCCAGGCCCTCTACGCCATCCACATTCTGTGCCCGTTCTGCATGGTTGTCTGGGCGGCCATGATTCCGCTCTTTGTCTGGGTGACCATCCGCAACGTCAGCGCCGGGGTCATTCCCGCCCCTGCCAACGCCGCCCGCATCCTGGGTGACTCCGGCTGGATCATCACCGCCCTGCTGTATGTGGCCGTCATCGCCACCATCTTCTTCGCCTTCATCCAGGTGTTCGCCGGAACCTCAGGCTTCTAGGCCTGCTGACAAAAAATGCCCCTGGTTCCGAAGAACCAGGGGCATTTTGCTGTCCCTGGGCGGTCAGCCCTGGAACCAGATCTTGATCTCGCGCCCGGCGGATTCGGCGGAGTCGGAGCCGTGGACCAGGTTCTGCTGGACCTTCAGGCCCCAGTCGCGGCCGAAGTCGCCGCGGATGGTGCCGGGGGCAGCAGTGGTGGGGTCGGTGGTGCCGGCCAGCGACCGGAAGCCCTCGATGACACGGTGGCCCTCGAAGATGGCCGCCACCACGGGTCCGGAAAGCATGAAGTCCACGAGGGGCTCGTAGAAGGGCTTGCCCACGTGCTCCTCGTAGTGCTGCTCCAGGAGTTCGCGTGAGGCGTCAACCTTCTTCAGTTCCGCCAGGGTGTAGCCCTTGGCTTCGATCCGGGCCAGGATGGCGCCGGTCAGGTTGCGGGCGACGCCGTCGGGCTTGATCAGGACGAGGGTGCGCTCAGTAGTCACAACTGCTCCAATGCGTTGGTAAGGGGTTTCGGGGTCAAGTCTACGGGGACTGCGGCTGCTGGCCGGGCTCCGCCCCATCCGGATGGGCGGCTTCCCAGGCAGCCTGTTCGCGGGCCCGTTCCGCGGCCTCCCGGTCCAGCCGGATTCCGGTGCGGATGCCATACCACCACGCCGCCGCGAACAGGGCGCCCACCAGGAACATGGCCGGCTCGAAGATCCCGGTGAGGATCAGGACCAGCTGCAGGATCCAGCCCAGCCCGATGCCCCAGGGCTTGGTGAGGAAGGCGCACGCAACGATCATCACCACGCACAATGCAATCCCCACCCCCAGGATGACCGCCGGCGGGAACTCCCCCCGCCGCAGGCCGAACACCGCCAGGGTGGCGAAGAACATCACGAAGGCTTCCAGCAGCAGGACCGTGGAAGCGAACATCACCTTGGTGGAACGGCGCTTCTTGGGCATGCCCGGCCGCCACTCGCGCTGCGCTTTGGTCAACTTGGCCATGGACTCAGGCCTCCGTCTTTCCGAGCAGGATCCGTGCCTCGGCCACGAGCGTGATGGAGCCTGTGACCAGCACTCCGCCTGAGAGATCGTCATTGGCTTCGGCGCGTTCCACCGCCCATTCCAGGGCGTCGTCGAGCTTTTCGGCAATGTGCACGTTGTCTTCGCCGAAGCCAAGCTCAACCGCCAGTTCAGCCAGCTCAGCAGCCGGCACGGCGCGCGGGGAGTTCGACTGCGTGAAGCAGAACTCCTCCGCCATCCCGCCGAGGGACTCCTTGAGCTGGCGGAGGATCTCTTCGGCGTCCTTCTCCTTGAGCACTCCGACCACCGGGACAAGCCGGGTGAAGGTGAAGGCTTCCTGCAGGGCGGCTGCGGAGGCCTTGATGCCGTCCGGGTTGTGGGCAGCGTCCACCACGATGGTGGGAGCTGTCCGCACCACCTCAAGGCGGCCCGGCGACGTGACATTCGAGAAGCCTTCCTGGAGCACCTCGAAGTCGAGTTCCTTTTCTCCTCCGAAGAAGGCTTCGAGAGCCGCCACTGCCACCGCCGCATTCTGCGCCTGGTGGGCGCCGTGCAGCGGGACCAGCAGTTCCGGGTAGCGGCCGGCAATGCCCTGGATGCTCACCACCTGTCCGCCCACTGCCACGGTCCGGGATTCGACGCCGAATTCCACACCTTCGAAGCGGAAGGGCACCCCCACGTCCTTGGCCTTGTCCAGCAGGACCTGCGCGGCGTCCAGCGGCTGGGCGGCACTGATGAGGTAGCCGCCGGGCTTGATGATGCCGGCCTTTTCGTACGCGATGTCCTCCGTGGTGTCTCCCAGCAGGTCCGTGTGGTCCAGCGAGATGGGGGTGATCACGGAAACCTGCCCGTCCCCCACGTTGGTGGCGTCCGTGATGCCGCCGAGGCCAACCTCGATCACGGCCACGTTGACAGGTTGGTCCGCGAAGATGGCGAAGCCCAGGATGGTGAGGCATTCGAAGTACGTGAGCCGCGGTTCGCCTGCAGCCTCGAGCTCGGAGTCGACGATCTGCAGGTAGGGGCGGATTTCGTCCCAGATGCGCACGAAGGTCTCGTCGGGGACCGGGTGCCCGTCGATACTGATCCGCTCCGTGACCGTGGACAGGTGCGGGCTCGTGTACCGTCCGGTGCTCAGGCCATGGGCCCGCAGGACGGATTCGATCATGCGGGCGGTGGAGGTCTTGCCGTTGGTCCCGGTGACGTGGATGATCGGGAACGCCTTGTTCGGCTCGCCCAGCACATCCATCGCCCGGAACAACGGGGCCAGCCGCGGCTCCATCTTGTTTTCCGGCGCCCGGCCCAGCAGCTCGGCGTAGACGCTCTCTACGGAAAATTCGTCAGTCATGGATCAGGCCTCTACTTTTTCGACGGCGACGGCCGGCTCTGCGGCGTCCCCAAGTTCCGCCGTGAGTTCCACGGACAGGGTCTCGCCCTTCACCAGGCCGGCGTTGGCCAGCAGGGCGTCGACGACGTTCTGCTGTGCGGTCACGGTGGTCCGGATCCGGTCGCTGACATTGAGTCCGGCGTCCTTGCGCGCCTGCTGGATGGCACGGACCATGTCGCGGGCCAGGCCTTCCGCCTCGAGCTCAGGAGTGACCTCGGTGTTGAGGACCACGAACCCGCCGCCGGGCAGGACCGCCACTGCCTTGGTGGCAGCGGCAGCACCGCCGTCCGACTCTGCCACGACGGTTTCCAGCGTGTACTCCTGCGGCTCCAGCTCCAGGCCGCCCGCGGTCACTACGCCTGCATCGGACACCGACCAGTCGCCCGACTTGGAACCCTTGATGGCCTGCTGGACGTTCTTCCCCAGGCGCGGCCCGGCGGCCCGGGCGTTGACCACGAGCTTCTGCTGGATCCCGAACTCTTCCGGCGCGGCCGTGGCAGCATCCAGCAGCCTGACGGAGCGGAGGTTCAGCTCATCTGCGACGACGGCGGCAAAACCTTCCAGCGCATCGGCGCCGGGTGCCACGACCGTCAGTTCCTGCAGCGGGAGGCGGACGCGGAGGTTTGCAGCCTTGCGGAGCGAGGAGCCCGTGGAGCAGATCTGCTGGACCTTGTCCATCGCCTGGACCAGGTCCGGGTTGGCGGGGAACAGCGCAGCGTCCGGCCAGTCTGCCAGGTGCACGGAACGTCCGCCGGTGAGTCCGCGCCAGATCTCCTCGGACACCAGCGGCAGCAGGGAAGCCGCTGCGCGGGACACCGTCTCCAGTGCGGTGTACAGCGCATCAAAGGCGTCCTGGTCCTCGTCGAAGAACCGCTGGCGGCTCCGGCGGACGTACCAGTTGGTCAGCATGTCCAGGTAGCTGCGGAGGGCATCGCAGGCACCTGAGATGTCATAGTCGTCCAGCCGTTCGGTCATGGTGCCGACCAGTTCGCCGGTGTTGGCCAGCAGGTACTGGTCCAGCGTGTCGGCGTAGCCGTCGTAGCGCAGCCTGGCATCGTAGCCTGAGCCGCCGGCCGCGGCGTTGGTATACAGCGTAAAGAAGCTGTACACATTCCAGAGCGGCAGGATGACCTGGCGGACGCCGTCGCGGATTCCCTGCTCGGTGACCACCAGGTTGCCGCCGCGCAGGATGGGGCTGGACATCAGGAACCACCGCATGGCATCCGAGCCGTCGCGGTCCAGCACCTCGGAGACGTCCGGGTAGTTCCGCAGGCTCTTGGACATCTTCTGCCCGTCCGAGCCCAGCACGATGCCGTGGCTGATGACGTTGCGGAACGCCGGCCGGTCGAACAGGGCCGTGGAGAGGATGTGGAGCATGTAGAACCAGCCGCGGGTCTGCCCGATGTACTCCACGATGAAGTCCGCAGGGTTGTGGGTATCGAACCAGGCTTCGTTCTGGAACGGGTAGTGCACCTGGCCGTAGGGCATGGAGCCGGAATCGAACCAGACGTCCAGGACATCCTCCACGCGCCGCATGACGGACTGGCCCTCTTCGGGGGTGCGGGGATCGTCCGGGTTGGGCCGGGTGAGTTCATCGATGAACGGACGGTGCAGGTCCACCTGGCCGTCCTTGTTCAGCGGCAGGCGACCGAAGTCCGCCTCGATCTCGGCGAGCGAGCCGTAGACGTCGGTGCGGGGGTATTCGGGGTCGCTGGACTGCCACACCGGGATGGGGCTGCCCCAGTAGCGGTTGCGGCTGATGGACCAGTCGCGGGCGTTCTCCAGCCACTTGCCGAACTGGCCGTCCTTGACGTTGCCGGGGATCCAGTTGATCTCCTGGTTCAGTTCGGACATCCGGTCCTTGAACTTGGTGACTTCCACGTACCAGGAGGACACGGCGCGGTAGATCAGCGGGTTGCGGCAGCGCCAGCAGTGCGGGTAGCTGTGCTCGTAGCTGGCCTGGCGTACCAGGCGGCCCTGGGCGCGCAGAACCTGGGTGATGGGCTTGTTGGCCTCGAATACCTGCAGGCCCACGATGTCGTGCAGGTCGCCGTGCTTGAAGAGCGGGAGGAACTTGGCGCCCTCGTCCACGGAGAGGACCACCGGGATACCGGCTTCCTCGCAGACTTTCTGGTCGTCCTCGCCGTAGGCCGGAGCCTGGTGCACGATGCCGGTGCCGTCCGTTGTAGTGACGTAATCGGCAACCAGGAAGCGCCAGGCGTTCTCCATGCCGTACTTTTCGTTGTCCGCGAAATCGCTCCACAGCGGCTGGTACGCCAGGCCTTCCAGCTCGGCGCCGGTGTGCGTGGAAACAACAGCGGCCTGGGCGGCCTCGAAATCGTCGTAGCCGAGGTCCTTCGCGTAGTTGCCCACGAGGTCCGCGGCCAGCAGGAAGCTGCCCGAGACGGGAGCGTCCGCGGCGGCGGCCTTGATTCCGTTGGGGCCGGCCGGCAGCACGGCGTACGTGATGGAAGGGCCGACGGCGAGCGCCGCGTTGGTGGGCAGCGTCCAGGGCGTCGTGGTCCAGGCGAGGGCCTGGACACCGGCAAGCTGCCGGGACAGGTCCGACTCCCCTGCCGTAATGGGGAAGGTCACCGTGACCGTCTGGTCCTGGCGGTTCTTGTAGACGTCGTCGTCCATGCGCAGCTCATGGTTGGACAGCGGCGTCTCGTCCTTCCAGCAGTACGGCAGGACCCGGTAGCCGTTGTAGGTCAGGCCCTTCTCGTGCAGCTGCTTGAACGCCCAGAGCACGGACTCCATGTACTCCACGTTGAGGGTCTTGTAGTCGTTGTCGAAGTCCACCCACCGCGCCTGTCGGGTGACGTAGCTCTTCCACTCGTCGGCGTACTTCATCACCGAGGCACGGCAGGCGTCGTTGAACTTGTCGATGCCCATGGCTTCGATCTGGGTCTTGTCCGTCATTCCCAGCTGCTTCATGGCTTCCAGCTCGGCGGGCAGGCCGTGGGTGTCCCAGCCGAACCGGCGCTCTACGCGCTTCCCGCGCTGGGTCTGGTAGCGGCCCACCAGGTCCTTGGCGTAGCCGGTGAGGAGGTGCCCGTAGTGGGGCAGGCCGTTGGCGAAGGGCGGGCCGTCGTAGAAGACGAACTCGTTACTTCCGGGCTCGCCGCCCGGGGCGTCCGCGCTCCGCTGGTCGATACTGGCCTGGAAGGTGCCGTCCTGGTCCCAATACTTCAGGATGCGCTCTTCGATCTCCGGGAACTTCACGGAGGCGGAAACGGCGGCACCGCCGGTGGACGAAGGGCCGGTGGAGGCTGAGGCCTTGGGGTAATACGACATGTCGACATCCTGGGTTGAGCTTGGCGAACTGCCGGCTTGCGCCTTCTGTTCCGTTCAGGATGCGAGGACGGATCCTGTGGTGTCCGTCCGGACTCCACGCTCACCGCGGTACCACCTCACTTACCGGCGTTGCACGCTTCCCGGGGGAACGTGTGCCGCGACGGCCACTCATTACTGCTGTGACGGGCTTACCCGTCCGGTTCTACTGGCGCGTGCCCCCTGTCGTTAGACCGGGTCCGCGTGTTCTTCCGGAAGCTCACCGGTGATTGCCGGGTCATAGCCTTTTTGAGTCTACTATTTCCGGGGCCGGGCCACCAATAATAGAACCTATGCGAGAGTACGGGGCCGGGGTGCGCGGCGGGGAACCTCGCCGGCCTCGGTCCCGGTGGTCGGCTGCCGCCGTTTTCCTGGCCGTGCCGGGTGCTGCGCTGGTGTTCCTGCGCATGGTTCCGTGGGATGTCGGCACCCCCTGGATCCAGTTGCTGGCCCTCTTTCCCGCGGGGCTGATATCAACGACGGCGGCGCTTGCTGCCGCCGTCGTCGCCCTCTTCCGGAACGCTGGACCCCTCAGGACCGTGTCCGCTGCCCTCGTGGCGGCGCTGCTCGCCGTCCAGCTCAACTGGGTGTTGGACCGGGTACTGCCTCCTGACACTCTGGCCGGGCCGCCGTCCGGAAACGTGCAGCCGGCAAACGTCCAGTCCCCTGCCCGGTCCGCGGACCAGGCCCGGGGGCCGGTGGTGACAGTCATGGCGGTGAACGTGGGCTACACCGGAATCGACCCCGGTGCCCTGCTTGCAGAGATCAGGAGCCGCAACGTAGATGTTTTGGCCCTGCCGGAGCTTGCGCCCGCCGGCCTGAAGGCGCTCGATAGGGCAGGGCTGGCATCCCTGCTGCCGTTCCGCGCCACAGATGTGGCCTGGGACAAGATAGGAAGCGCCCTTTTCTCGCGGTTCCCCCTCCAGCAGGTGGATCGTGTGCCAGGTTCGGCGTTCCACCAGAGCCGCGCCGTGGCCAGCTTTCCCAGCGCCGCCGGGCCAGTGCACCTGACCGCCGTCCACGTCGATTCACCGCGCCGGGGACATATTGCGTCGTGGCGGGCCGAGCTCCGGCTGCTCGGCGAACTGTGGCAGGTACTGCCGGACAGCCAGCCTGCCATCCTGCTGGGCGACTTCAACGCGAGCGCGGACCACGGTGAGTTCAGGAATCTCCTGTCCACGGGGCTTTCCGACGCCGCCGAGGTGACCGGGAAGGGCCTGGCCCCCACCTGGCCCGTGAATTCGCCGGCGCCGGCTTTCGTGGCCATCGACCATGTCCTGGTCACCCCCGGGATTGAGGTACTGGACTTTGACGTCGTCACGCTCCCGGGAACGGACCATGCCGCGGTGGTAGCGCGCCTGGTCCTGTTGTAGGTGCTAGCCCTTGCGGATGAGCTTGTAGTTTGAGGCCTGCGCCACCGGCCGGACAACGATCTGGTCCAGGTTGACGTGGTGCGGAGCAGTGACCGCATAGCGGACCACGTCGGCGACGTCACTGGCCGTGAGCGGCTTCTCCACCCCCTGGTAGACCTTGTCCGCTGCCTGCCGGTCACCAAGCCGGTTCAGGGCGAACTCCTCGGTCTGGACCAGCCCGGGGGCCACCTCGATCACGCGGACGTTGTGCTCGGCTTCCTCCAGCCGCAGTGCCTCCGTCAGCGCACGCTGGGCGAACTTCGCCGCGTTGTAGCCGCCACCGCCCTCGTATGCCGCCAGCCCGGCGGTGGAGGTCAGGTTCAAAATTGTCCCTTCGCCGTTGGCCCGCAGCATCGGCAGGAACGCCTTGATGAGTTTCATGGTGCCCAGCACGTTCACCCGGTACATCCACTCCCAGTCCCCCGTGCTGGCGGAGCCGATGGTATCCGCGCCTCTGGCGCCGCCGGCGATGTTGACCAGCGTGTCGATTCCCCCCGCTTCGGTTACCTGCGACACAAGCCGGGACACGTCGTCGTCCTCGGAAATGTCGGCGGGGAGCGCGACGGCGCCGGTCTCCTTCTCCAGTTCGGCCAGGCGGTCTGCGCGGCGGGCCACGGCAAACACCTTCCAGCCGTCCGCCGCCAGGGCGCGGACCGTGGCCTCACCGATTCCGCTGCTCGCGCCGGTCACCAAAGCTGCCTTCTTCTGCGAAACGTCAATCATGGCACCACCATAGCGGGAAGGCGGGAGGGACGACGCCGCCCTGCCGCCCATGGGAAGTGGGCGCCGGCACCGCGGCGGGCGGGCGGACAGGCCCGGACATGAAACAATTGCCACATGGCTGAAGACACGCAGGGTACAGACACGCCCACCACCGCCCCCATCAACGTTCCGGACAAGCCGGCCCTCGAAGGCCTCGAAGCTGCCCTCACGCAGCGGTGGCTGGCCGAGGGGACCTACAAGTTCGACCGGGAGACCACCCGGGACCAGGTCTACTCGATCGACACTCCCCCTCCCACCGCGTCCGGATCGCTCCACGTGGGGCACATGTTCTCCTACACGCAGACCGACGTGCTGGCACGCTACCAGCGGATGACCGGCAAGAACGTCTTCTATCCGATGGGCTGGGACGACAACGGCCTGCCCACCGAACGCCGGGTGCAGAACTTCTACGGCGTCCGCTGCGACCCCTCCATCCCGTACAACCCTGACTACCGGCCGCCGGCGCAGCCCGCGAAGAACCAGCGGGACTTCGACGTCGTCTCCCGCCGGAACTTCATCGAACTGTGTGAAGAGCTGGCCGTTGAGGACGAGAAGGTCTTCGAGAACCTTTTCCAGACCCTTGGCCTGTCCGTTGACTGGGAGCTCACCTACCGCACCATCGACGACAACTCGCGGGCAGTCTCGCAGCGCGCCTTCCTGGCCAACCTGGCCGCGGGCGACGCCTACATGGCGGAAGCACCCACGCTCTGGGACGTCACGTTCCGGACCGCCGTGGCGCAGGCAGAACTCGAGGACCGCGAGATGCCCGGCGCCTACTACCGCTACCCGTTCTTCACCGAGGACGGGGAGAAGATCTACATCGAGACCACCCGTCCGGAACTGCTGGCGGCCTGCGCCGCGCTGGTGGCGAATCCCGACGACGAACGGTACCAGCCGCTGTTCGGCAAGAAGGTCACGTCCCCCCTGTTCGGCGTGGAGGTTGAGGTCAAGGCCCATCCGCTCGCGAAGGCGGACAAGGGCTCCGGCATCGCCATGGTGTGCACGTTCGGCGACCTGACCGACGTCACCTGGTGGCGCGAACTGCAGCTGCCCACCCGGGCCATTGTGGGCCGCGACGGACGGATCGTCAGCGAAGCTCCCGAATGGATCACCACCGACATCGGCCGCGAAGCCTTCGCCGCTATTGCAGGCAAGACCGTCTTCAGCGCAAAGGAAGAGGTGGTGAAGCTCCTTACCGCCGCCGAACTGCTCGACGGCGAGCCCAAGAAGATCATGCACCCCGTGAACTTCTACGAAAAGGGCGACAAGCCCCTTGAAGTAGTTACCTCCCGCCAGTGGTACATCCGAAACGGCGGCCGGGACGAGGAGCGCCGCGAACGGCTGATCGCACGCGGGCATGAGATCGACTTCCACCCCGCTTTCATGCGCTCGCGTTACGAGAACTGGATTGCCGGCCTCAACGGCGATTGGCTGGTGTCCCGCCAGCGCTTCTTCGGCGTGCCCATCCCGGTCTGGTACCCGCTGGATGCCGACGGCAACCCGGACTACGACTCCCCTATCGTCCCGTCCGACGCACAGCTGCCCGTGGATCCGGCAGCGGACGCCGCTCCCGGGTTCGACGAATCCCAGCGCGACGTTCCCGGCGGCTTCACCGGCGACGCGGACATCCTGGACACGTGGGCCACGTCCTCCCTGACGCCCAAGATCGTGGGCGGCTGGAAGCGCGATGAGGACCTCTTTGGCAAGGTCTTCCCCTTTGACGTACGCCCCCAGGGTCACGACATCATCCGGACCTGGCTCTTTTCCTCCGTGGTCCGCGCGGACGCCCTGGAGAACAGTGCGCCGTGGAAGCACGCGGCCATCTCCGGCTGGATCCTGGACCCCGACCGCAAGAAGATGTCCAAGTCCAAGGGCAACGTGGTGGTACCCACCGACGTGCTGGAGGAGTACGGTTCGGATGCTGTCCGCTACTGGGCGGCCTCCGCGAAGCTCGGAGCCGATACGGCCTACGAGATTGCGCAGATGAAGATCGGCCGGCGCCTGGCCATCAAACTGCTGAACGCGTCCAAGTTCGTGCTGAACCTGGGCGCCACGGAAGACTCCGTGCTGTCCGCCGACCTTTCCGTCCTGACCAATCCGCTGGACCGGGCGGTCCTGGCGCAGCTGTCGGAGGTGGTGGCCCAGGCCACCAGGGCCTTTGACAACTACGACTACGCACGGGCGCTGCAGATCACGGAAAGCTTCTTCTGGCAGTTCACGGATGACTATGTGGAGCTGATCAAGGACCGGGCCTACGGCGCCGCTGGTGAGGCCGAGCAGGCTTCGGTGCTGGCAGCACTGGCCACCACCCTGGATGCCCTGCTGCGGCTCTTTGCGCCCTTCCTGCCCTTCGCCACCGAAGAGGTGTGGAGCTGGTGGCGCAAGGGCTCCGTCCACCGTGCCCAGTGGCCCGCACCGCTGGATATCCCGGGCGGCGACACCACCATGCTCGCAACGGTTGGGGTGGCCCTCAGCGGCGTCCGCAAAGCCAAGTCCGAAGCGAAGGTCAAGCAGCGCACCGAGGTCCTTACCGCGACCATCACGGCGCCGGAAGCATTGACCGCGCAGCTGCAGGCAGGCCTGGCTGACCTGAAGGCAGCCTCCAACGCGCGCGAGATCATCCTGGTGGCCGGCGAGGGCGAGCTGAGCGTCAGCGACGTGGCACTTGCTGCCACGGAAGAGCCGGCGAAAGCGTAGCCGCAGTCCTGCCCTGTTCCGGCCGGCCCTGTTTCAGGGCAAAGGGGAAGCCCCATCAGCGTTTTGCCGTTGGTGGGGCTTCGACTTTTCGGCCATCCGGTGACGTCTTGATGGTCTGGCAGGATCCGCTGATCTTCAGGTCTTCCTACCACGTCACTGGTAGCTTGCATCTGACTTTGCCGATGGCTGCGTCGGATGACATATCACTGAATCTTTGGTTCCTGCGTCCCTCTTCTTTCGAAGTGGGTAAGCTCCATTGTTGTCCTGCCCACCGGCAAGCGCAAGAGCCCCGGTGGAACTACAACCAAGTAGTTCTACCGGGGCTCCTGGTGCCAGGCCGGTGATGCCGGCGGGCTCAGTCCTAGGTGAACTCCGGCCGCTCGGTGCGGCTGCGCTTGAGCTCAAAGAAGTGCGGGTACGCAGCAATCGCTGTGGTGGCGTCCCACAGCCTGCCGGCCTCCTCGCCGCGGGGAATCCTGGTGAGTACGGGACCGAAGAACGCGGTTCCGTTGAAGGCCACCACGGGAGTTCCGACGTCCTGGCCCACCAGCGAGATGCCCTCCTGGTGGCTTGCCCTGAGTTGGTTGTCGAAGGCGTCGGTGGAGGCTGCCGCGGCAAGGGTGGCCGGAAGCCCGCAGTCCGCAAGCGCCTTGGTGATGACCACGTCACGGTCCTGCTCGCCGGCTTCGTGGATCAATGAGCCCATGGCATCGTAGAGCGCCTTGACTGTTGCATCGCCATGCTGCTGCTGCGCTGCAATGATCACACGGACAAGGCCCCAGGCGTTGTCCATGGACTCGCGGTAGCCGGGTTCAAGGTCGCGGCCCTCGTTGAGGACCGCCAGGCTCATGACGTGCCACGCCGTTTCGATGTCGCGGACGCCTTCCACTTCGCCGATCCAGCGGGAAGTGATCCAGGCGAAGGGGCACAGCGGATCGAACCAGAAATCGGCCTTGTTCTTCACGGGCTCAGTCATGGGGCATTCCTTCGCTGGTCTCCGTGGCGCGGTAAATGCCACGTCGTGTTCGGGGTTAGTGCGGGTGACGGCGCTGTGCCGGGACAAGCCGGCTTGGACCAACCATGCCGGGACAGACCGTACAGACGAATCAGGCGGACTTACGGCGTTTGGTGACGTGCGGAACGATGGTTGGTTCGGCACCTTTCAGGACAACGTCCTCCGTGATGATAACGCTGGCAACGTCTTCGCGGCTGGGGAGATCGAACATCACGGGCAGGAGTACTTCCTCCATGATGGCGCGCAGCCCCCGGGCACCCGTCCCCCGCTCCAGCGCCTGCTCGGCGATGGCGTCCAGCGCGGTGTCGTCAAACACCAGTTCAACGCCGTCTATCTGGAACATCTTCTGGTACTGCTTCACCAGGGCGTTCTTGGGCGTGGACAGGATCTGGATCAGGGCATCTCGGTCCAGGTTGGACACGGTGGTGATCACGGGCAGCCGCCCGATGAATTCGGGAATGAGGCCGAACTTCAGCAGGTCCTCCGGCATCACCTCACCATAGGAGTCCACCTTCTTGCTGGCCTCGTTGAGGGGGGCTCCGAAGCCGATGCCCTTCCGTCCGGACCTGGATCCAATGATCTCCTCGAGGCCCGCGAAGGCGCCTGCAACGATGAACAGCACGTTGGTGGTGTCGATCTGGATAAATTCCTGGTGCGGGTGCTTCCTGCCGCCCTGGGGAGGAACGGAGGCAACAGTCCCCTCAAGGATCTTCAGCAGCGCCTGCTGGACGCCCTCGCCCGAGACGTCCCGGGTAATGGAGGGGTTTTCGCTCTTGCGAGAAATCTTGTCGATCTCATCGATGTAGATAATGCCCTGCTCGGCCTTCTTGACGTCGTAGTCAGCGGCCTGGATGAGCTTGAGGAGGATGTTCTCCACGTCCTCGCCCACGTAGCCGGCCTCGGTCAGCGCCGTGGCATCGGCGACGGCGAACGGGACGTTCAGCCGCCGTGCGAGGGTCTGGGCCAGGTAGGTCTTGCCGCATCCCGTGGGCCCGATCAGGAGGATGTTGGACTTGGCGATTTCGACGTCGTCATGATGCCCGCCATCAGCAAGGCTTCCGGACTTGGGTGCATGCCCTGCCTGGATGCGCTTGTAGTGGTTGTACACGGCGACGGCGAGGGAGCGCTTTGCGGGTTCCTGGCCGATGACGTATTCCTGCAGGAAATCAAAGATCTCGCGGGGCTTGGGGAGTTCGAAGCTCCCCAGATCGGCAACTTCCGCGAGTTCCTCTTCGATGATCTCGTTGCAGAGCTCAATGCATTCATCGCAGATGTAGACACCGGGCCCGGCAATGAGCTTGCGCACCTGCTTCTGGCTCTTTCCGCAGAAAGAGCACTTCAGCAGATCCGTGCTCTCGCCAATCCGAGCCATATGTGAACCCCTTAGTATCTTGCTGCCAGGCAGCCTTGCACCGTTGCTGGAATCTTCACCAGCCTGCATGGACCGGTTGTGACAACATCCACTCTAGGTCACATTCGCTTCCCAAGGTGGAAGGAAAAGGCCGGTGGGGCCAATTGATTGGCCCCACCGGCCCTTTACTTTACCGCTACCTGGTGATTGCCTGCGGTTTGATCTTGCGTGAATCGAGGACCTGGTCGATCAGGCCGTAGGACTGCGCTTCCGCAGCCGTGAGGATCTTGTCGCGCTCGATGTCGTTGTTGACCTGCTCCGACGTCCGTCCAGAGTGGTGGGCGAGGGTGTCCTCGAGCCAGGAGCGCATGCGCATGACCTCGGCGGCCTGGATTTCGAGGTCCGAGGCCTGGCCGCCCTGGCCGCCGGACAGGGCAGGCTGGTGGATCAGGACCCGGGCGTTGGGCAGGGCAAGGCGCTTGCCGGGAGTACCCGCCGCCAGCAGGACCGCTGCGGCGCTTGCAGCCTGGCCCAGGCACACCGTCTGGATCTCCGGACGGATGTACTGCATGGTGTCGTAGATCGCCGTCATGGCCGTGAAGGAACCGCCCGGCGAGTTGATGTACAGGGTGATGTCGCGGTCCGGGTCGGTGGACTCGAGGACCAGCAGCTGGGCCATAACGTCATCAGCGGAGGCGTCGTCCACCTGGACACCGAGGAAGATGATGCGGTCCTCGAAGAGCTTGGTGTAGGGATCCTGGCGCTTGAAGCCGTATGGCGTGCGCTCTTCGAACTGGGGCAGGACGTAGCGGCTGGTCGGAAGATTGCCGGCAGTCGATCCGAAGTTGTAGGTCATTTTTGGTGCTCCTGATCTAAGTGTTCTAAGTGCCGGGTTACTTCTCGGAGGCTGACTCGCCGGAGGAACCGCTTGCGGTTCCGCCACCGCCGGAGACGGAGCCGGCGTGGGCGGCAATCTTGTCGAAGAAGCCGTACTCGAGCGCCTCGGTTGCCGTGAACCACTTGTCACGGTCGTTGTCCTTGAGGATGGTTTCAACGGTCTGCCCGGTCTGATCGGCAGTCAGCTCGGCCATGACCTTCTTCATGTGCAGGATGAGTTCTGCCTGGATCTTGATGTCAGAGGCGGTGCCGCCGATGCCGCCGGAGGGCTGGTGCATCAGGACGCGGGCGTTCGGGGTGGCGTAGCGCTTCCCCTTGGTGCCGGACGAGAGCAGGAACTGTCCCATGGATGCGGCCAGGCCGGTGGCAACCGTCACGACGTCGTTCGGGATGAACTGCATGGTGTCGTAGATGGCCATGCCGGCGGTCACGGAGCCGCCCGGTGAGTTGATGTAAAGGTAGATGTCCTTTTCCGGGTTCTCCGCGGACAGGAGCAGCAGCTGCGAGCAGATGGCATTGGCGTTGTCGTCACGCACCTCTGAGCCGAGCCAGATGATCCGCTCTTTGAGGAGCCGGTTGTAGATGTAGTTGTCCTGGGCTGCAGGATCGACAGTCGCCATCCGGGGGGACTCTGGGTGCTGTGACATATGTACTAACCTCTCGCTGGTGACGGTGACATCACTGAAAATCACTACTTGGACACTAACCGGTTTCACCGGCGTTTTGTTCGCACACCCGCGGCTGTTCGCTGACGGCGCACGATCGGCCGGGCAGTCCCGGCAGCGGCCGGATCTTAACTCAAAGGGCCCCCGGATCGAGTGATCCGGGGGCCCTTTGGCGGTGCGTCCTGAAGCCTAGGCCTTGGCCTCTGCCTTGTCTTCGTCAGCGGCGGTCTCTTCGGTTTCAGCTTCCACTGCCTCGGCTGCGGGAGCTTCCTCTTCACCGCCGGGGCGCACGAAGTCGCTGAGGTCAACGGCCTTGCCCTCGGTGTCGGTGACCTCGGCCTGGCCGAGGACAACAGCCAGCGCCTTGCGGCGGCGGACCTCGGAGACCATCATGGGCACCTGGCCGCTCTGGTCGATGATCTGGGCGAACTGGTTCGGGTCCATGCCGTACTGGCTTGCCGTGGTGACGATGTAGTCGATCAGCTCGTTCTGGCTGACGTTGACTTCTTCTTTCTCGGCAATGGCGTCGAGGATGATTTCGTTCTGGAAAGCACGGGCCGTGTTGGCGCGGACCTCTTCGCGGTGCTCCTCGGTGTCGTGCTCGCCTTCACCGTGTCCGTTGCCCTCCTTGAAGTGGGCCTCGAGCTGCTCCTCGACCACGGAATCCGGAACGGGAACCTCAACGAGCTCGACGAGCTTGTCCAGGACCTTGTCCCGGGCCTCGACGCCCTGCTCCACTACCTTGGAGTCGGCGGCCTGCTTGGCAAGGTCTTCACGGAGTTCGGCCAGGGTGTCGAACTCGGAAGCGAGCTGGGCGAAGTCGTCGTTCGCCTCGGGGAGTTCGCGCTCCTTGACGGCCTTCACAACAACCTTGACCTGGGCCTCTTCACCGGCGTGGTCACCGCCCACCAGGGTGGTGTTAAAGATGGCATCCTCATCGGCGCTGAGGCCAGTGACGGCTTCGTCGAGTCCGTCGAGCATGGTGCCGGCACCAACCTGGTAGGACAGGCCGGCGGCGGAGTCGACCTCTTCGCCGTCGATGGTGGCGGTGATGTCGATGGTGAGGAAGTCACCGTCGGCAGCGGGGCGCTCTACCGACTTGAGCGTGCCGAAGCGGCCGCGCAGTTCGTCGAGGGCCTTGTCCACGTCTTCTTCGGACGACTCGGCGGCTGCAACCTCAACCTTGATGCCGGCGTAGTCCGGGAGTTCGATCTCGGGGCGGACGTCCACCTCGGCAGCGAACTTCAGTCCGCCGTCGGTAGCCGACGGGTCCGGAACCTCGGTGATCTCAACCTCGGGACGGCTCAGGGGGCGGATGCCGGATTCCTGCACGGCAGCCTGGTACCAGCCGTTGAGGCCTTCGTTGATGGCAGTCTCCAGGACGTAGCCGCGGCCAACGCGCTGGTCGATGAGCTTTGCCGGTACCTTGCCCTTACGGAAGCCAGGGACCTGGATCTGCGAAGCAACGGTCTTGTAGGCCGAGTCGATGCTGGGCTTCAATTCCTCAAAGGGGACCTCAACATTGAGCTTGACCCGCGTGGGGGTGAGGTTCTCGACAGCGCTCTTCACGGTCTAAGTACTCCTGGGTTTGTGGGATGGGTTTCTGCAAACGCAATGTTTTGTCCAGGCCAACAGGTCCGGGCCGCAGAGTCGGGGTGACAGGATTTGAACCTGCGACTTCCTGCTCCCAAAGCAGGCGCTCTAGCCAAGCTGAGCTACACCCCGTAAGTGCACAGGCAAGTCTACGGTCATACGCGCCGAGTTTGCACATTTGACACGTAGGCCATGGATTAGGTTTAGTTGTATCCGGCTTGAACAGCCAGCCCGAAGTCGCAGGCCTGCTAATGTTGCAGACGCAGCTTCTTCCGGGGACGTAGCTTAATGGTAAAGCCTCAGTCTTCCAAACTGATTACGCGGGTTCGATTCCCGTCGTCCCCTCCGGACACGCAAAGGCCCCTCAGTTGAGGGGCCTTTGTCGTTTATTCCGCGGGACGCCGGCACCGGCAAGCCTTCGTGGGGCGCTTTGACGGCGCACGGGCCGCAAATCCACAGCGGCGGACGGCGTGTCCGTGTCGAAGTGTCCCAGTCCGGTTCGCCCCTGAACCACCGGCGCCGTGTTCAGGTCTGGCAGGAAGGGCACCAGTACAGCTTGCGGCCCACCAGTTCTGCGGCCAGCACTGTGGTCCCGCAGACCCGGCAGGGCAATCCGTCACGCTTGTACACAAAATGCGCGTTGTCCCGGGCGGGAAAGGTGCCGCTTTTCAGTGCGGCGGTTTCGGCCGCGGGTCTGGCCGCCTTGCCGTTTCCCGTCCAGTACTTGGGCGTCGTGGTGATGATCCTGCCGTCGGAGACGCCGTCGTTCATCACGGAGACGACGTCGCGCCACAGCTTCCGTGCCTCGTTGTCAGCAAGGTTGCTGCCCGGCAGCCAGGGGTCCAGCCGGCGCCGGAACAGGACTTCCGCACGGTAGACGTTGCCCACGCCCGCGATGATCTTCTGGTCCATCAGGAGCGCGGCCACGGGTGCCTTGCGGCCTTGGAGGTTGGCGGCAAACCGGCCGGCGTCGCCCCGGCGGTTTACCAACGGGTCCGGCCCCAGCCGTGCCCGCACCATGTCAGTCTCAGCCAGGGTGATGGTTTCGCAGGTGGTGGCACCCCTCAGGTCGGCCCAGCCGTTCGTGGCGGCAAGCCTGACCCGGACGGCGCCCACCGGCGCCGGCGGTCCGGCATAGGAGGCGTCGCCGTCGTCGTTTCCTTCCGCGAAGGTTTCCTGCTCCCCCACGCGGCGCGGCGCTCCGATGCTGGAAGATCCGGCGAAAGTGCTGTCGCCGCCGAAGCTCCAGGCCCCGTACAGCCCAAGGTGCACATGCAGCACCAGGGCATTGTCGAAGTGCAGGAAAAGGTGCTTGCCGTGCGCTTCGGCCGCGAGGAGCGTGTGCCCGTCCAGCAGCGCGGCACCTGCGCTGAACCTGCCCTGCGGGCTGGACACACTGAGCCTCCGGCCGCCGAAGACGTCCCCGAACTGCCGCGCCAGCCTGCGGACGGAATGCCCTTCAGGCACTACTCGATGACCTCGCCGGTTGATTCGTAGGCGGCGATCTTGCCGATGCGGCGCACGTGCCGTTCGTCGTTGCTGAAAGGCTCCGTCAGGAAGGCTTCAACAAGCTCGGTTGCTTCCTCCACGGTGTGCTGGCGGCCGCCAACGGCAACAACGTTGGCATCGTTGTGCTCGCGCGCCAGGACTGCTGTGGAGTGGTTCCAGGCCAGTGCGGCACGAACGCCTTTGACCTTGTTGGCGGCAATCTGCTCACCGTTGCCTGATCCGCCCAGCACGATGCCCAGGGCGTGGACCCCTGCCTGCTGGTCCGCAACCACCGCAAGGGCGGCGTTAATGCAGAACGACGGGTAGTCATCCTGCGCGTCGTAGGCCTTGGGACCGTGGTCCACCACCTCGTATCCCTTGGCGGACAGGTGCTGCACCAGGTGGGCGCTGAGCTCCATGCCTGCGTGGTCGGTGGCGATATGGACCCGCGGGAAGGCAGGGGAAGAAGTCACGAGCAGAATCCGTTCGGTTGGGGCGCCGGCAGCCGGCCGGGACGGCGCAGGCCAGGGTCAGGACAACAGGGTCAAGGATACTAGGACTCCGGCTGGGCGGCTGGGGGCTGGCCGCCCCCTCCGCGGCGGGCCCTCGCGGCGACACGGGTCAAAACCTCAGCCAGCCTGGCAGCGGAAGCCGGGCTGCCGCCGCTCACCGCGAGCCGCTGGCCGTCAGTTTTGCTGACGACGACGGCGGGACCGCTGCTGACGAGCATGGCTGAGGTTCCGCCGTGGTGCCGGTAGCCCCACCCGCCATAGTCTGCAGCCTTCACATCTGCCGCGGTGGCGCCGGAGATGGCTCCCGCCGGCACGTTCATGACCGGCACGATGCCGGCCAGGAGGACCTTCAGGCCCTGCCGGTCGGCTTTGATCCGGGCGAACAGGAAGGCGGCGCCCACCACGGCGAGGAGCACCAGGAGCATCCCAAGCCAGGGCACGGCGACCGTAATTAACGCGGAGGGAAACAGCGACGCTATGGCGATCATGATGAAGACTGAGCTGCGGGCGTGCACCCAGAGGCGGATGCTGTCCCGCGCCAGGTCCGGGTCCGCTTCCCTGGCGAGGGCGAGCTGGAGCGCGCGGTCATCGTCGAGCGACCACTGCTGGTCGGCCTTGAAAACGAAGGCGATGATGACGCCCAGCGATACGGCCGCACCGCTTCCGAGGGCGAGGACCGTCATGTCCACGTGGGATTCCCGGGCGTCTGCCAATCCTGCCTGCCCCACCAGGCCGGCAGCGACGACGCTGGTGACAAAAAGGCTGAGGAACAGTCCGGCACCCATCATGATCCGGCGCATGATTGCAGGCCTGTTGAGGGTCACAGCCTGGGAGAGGACCAGCCAGCCCGCCGCCACGATCGCCGCCGCTCCCACGCCCACATAGGTGCCGAAGGGCGCGAAGGCCGCGCCGCCGTCGTCCGTCCACCGGATCGCGAGCGGCTCGGGAAGGTCCGGCCGGATCAGGAAGGCGCACACCACAAAACCGGCGGCAAGGACCACCGGAAACCCTGCGGCGAAGCGCAGCGCCCTGGCGTCCACCGAATCCCTAAGCTTGCCCATGATCCAACGCTACTCCGGCCGCAGGCGCCTGGCGTCCTGCATCTTTCCCCGTCCGCTGTGAGCCGCGCTACGTTTCCGGGGGTGAAGGAATGCAAGAATGAGCAGTGCCGCCGCTGGGCACCGCCAGCCGGCAGACGCAATCTTTCTGGAGGGCCCTGTGCCAGGTATGAATCTCACGCGAGTTGAAGCCAATGAACGTGCCAAACTGATCTCCGTCGAGTCCTACGAGGTCAGCCTGGACCTGACCCGCGGTGGAAACGTCTTCGGCAGCACCACCACCGTGAAGTTCAGCGCCAGGCCCGGATCCTCCACTTTCATTGACGCCGTCACCTCCGCCGTCCACAGCGTCACCCTGAACGGCCGGAGCCTGGATCCGGCCACCGTGGCGGACGGCGTCCGAATCCAGCTGCCGGACCTCGGGGAGCAGAACGAGCTCACTGTCGTGGCCGATGCGCCGTATATGAACACCGGTGAGGGACTGCACCGCTTCGTGGACCCGGTGGACAACGAGGTCTACCTGTACACACAGTTCGAGGTTCCGGACTCCCGCCGGATGTTCGCTGTGTTCGAACAGCCCGACCTGAAGGCGGCGTTCACCTTCACGGTTACTGCGCCCTCGCATTGGGACGTCATCTCCAACTCCCCCACGCCCGCACCCCTGGAGACCACGCCCGGGGACGACGGCGGCGCCCGTTCCGTCTGGTCTTTCTCCCCCACACCGAGGCTGTCCTCATACGTCACGGCACTGATTGCAGGTCCCTACCAGTCCGTGCGCAGCGGCGTGGTGAGCTCCGACGGCCGGACTATTCCGCTGGGCGTCTTCGCCCGGAAGTCGCTGATGCAGTACCTCGACGCCGACAACATCTTCGAGCTCACCCGCCAGGGCTTCGCATTCTTCGAGGCGCAGTTCGGCTGCCCGTACCCGTTCGAGAAGTACGACCAGCTGTTTGTTCCGGAGTTCAACGCCGGCGCCATGGAAAATGCCGGAGCGGTGACCATCCTTGAAGGCTACGTCTTCCGCAGCAAGGTCACGGAAGCCCAGATCGAACGCCGTGCCATCACGGTCCTCCACGAGCTCGCCCACATGTGGTTCGGGGACCTGGTGACCATGCGCTGGTGGAACGACCTGTGGCTGAACGAGTCCTTTGCCGAGTACATGTCCCACCTCGCGGCGGTGGAGGCGACGTCCTTCACCAGCGCGTGGACCACCTTCGCCTCCGTGGAGAAGTCCTGGGCCTACCGCCAGGACCAGCTGCCCACCACGCACCCGATCTTTGCCGAGATCAACGATCTCCAGGACGTCGAGGTCAACTTTGACGGCATCACCTACGCCAAGGGCGCCTCCGTCCTCCGCCAGCTGGTGGCATGGGTTGGCCCGGAACAGTTCATGGCCGGGGTGCGTGAGTACTTTGCCAAGCATTCCTGGCAGAACACCGAGCTGGGCGACCTCCTGGTGGAACTGGAGAAGGCCAGCGGCCGCGACCTTGACGACTGGGGCCGGCAGTGGCTGGAAACCGCCGGGGTGAACACCCTGAAGCCGGAGCTTGAAGTGGACGGCGGCGGCGTGCTCACGTCCTTCGCGATTGTGCAGTCTGCGGTTGAGGAGTGGCCCACGATTCGGCCGCACCGCCTGGCGGTGGGCTTCTACAACCTCAGCGGGGCCGGCAAGCTTGAGCGGGTGCACCGCGAGGAGCTGGATGTCGACGGCGGACGCACCGAGGTGCCCGCGCTGGTGGGGCTTGCCCGGCCGGACCTGATCCTGGTCAACGATGACGACCTCGCCTACGCCAAGGTCCGGCTGGACGAAAAGTCCCTGGCAACGGCCACGGCCCACCTGAAGGACTTCAGCCAGAGCCTGCCGCGGACCCTGGTCTGGAACTCGGCCTGGGACGCCGCCCGCGACGGCGAGACACCGGCGCGGCGGTACGTTGACCTGGTCCTCGCCAATGTGGCGGCAGAGTCTGACTCTTCCGTGATCCTGGTCCAGCTCCGCCAGCTGGCCACCACCCTGAATTTCTACGTTGCGGAGAAGCACCGCGAGGCCACCGCGGTGGCAGCCGCGGACCGGCTGTGGGACCTGGCGTCCGGGGTGGCCGGCGGATCCGACGCCCAGCTGCAGTTCGTCAAGTCCTTCGCACTGCTGGCCCGCAGCGGGTCCCAGCTGGACAGGGTGGCGGGGCTCCTGGACGGTTCGGCCACCCTGGAGGGGCTGGCCGTGGACCAGGACCTGCGCTGGGAACTGGTGGCCTCCCTGGTGGCCGGCGGACGCCTCGGCCAGGAGGGCATTGACACCGAACTCCAGCGCGACAACACGTCCAGCGGCCAGAATGCCGCGGCCCTCGCCAAGGCTGCCATCCCCACCCCCGAAGCCAAGGCAGCGGCCTGGGACTCCATCGTGGTCAAGGGCGAGCTGTCCAACGCTCTCCAGGGTTCAGCCGTGACCGGCTTCATGCGGGTACTGGACCGCACCCTGCTGGAGCCGTACGCCGAAAAGTACTTCGAGGCCGTGCCGGGCATCGTCGAAACCCGCACCCACGCACTGGCCCAGCAGATCGTCGTCGGACTCTACCCGGCGCTGCTGACCACCCAGGCGACCATCGACCGCACGGACGGCTTCCTGGCGGCGCTTCCGCCGGCAAGCGCCGCGCTGCGGCGGATGATGCTGGAAAACCGCGACGGCGTTGCCCGGGCACTGCGCGCCCGCGCCGCTGATGTCCTCCCGGACGAAGCATAGGAGCCCGGGATGGGACTCAGTGAGCACCGGTACAAGCTGACCGTCCAGTGGACGGGCAATTCGGGTGAGGGGACGTCGTCCTACCGGGGTTATTCCCGGGACCACGACATCCTTATTCCGGGGCTGCCGGTCCTGAAAGGCTCAGCGGACCCCACGTTCCACGGGGACAAGGAGCGCTACAACCCGGAGCAGCTGCTCCTTGCTGCCCTGGCCCAGTGCCATATGCTCTCCTACCTGCACGTGGCTGTGAAGCACGGTGTGGTGGTCACGGACTACCGCGACGAGGCGTCCGGGATGCTGAAGCTGAACCGGGATGGCAGCGGCCAGTTTGAGAGTGTCACGCTGCGCCCGACGGTTACGGTGGCGGATCCGGCGCATGTGGAGCTGGCCGAACGGCTGCACCATGAGGCGAACCAGGTGTGCTTCATTGCCCGCAGCGTGAACTTCCCGGTGGGACATGAACCCGTCACGCTAACGGCCTGATGGCCCAACCAGGTAGCGCTAAGTGTCGTTTTCAGGGCTCAGAACGACACTTACTGCTACCTAGTTGGGGCGGGCGGACTCAAAGGCTCCGAGGCAGCTTCTTGGCCAGCCGCGCCTCGGTCTCCGGCGCAAGGCCGGCCTTCCGCGGCCGGTCGACTCCCCGGGCGCGTTCGTCCGCCAACGTGTCAGTCAGCGTCTCCTGCCAGGGCCGGAGCTGCAGGCCCCGGGCAAGGGCTGCGCTGTTGCTTCGGGCCATGAAGCCATCGTGCCCTGGCGGGAGCCACAGCGGCAGAGAATCCGGGCCCGCCCAGTAGTTGACGCCGTGCTCCGCCAGCCACGTCTCCTCCGCCGGAAGGATCCCGCCGCGGTGGCTCGCAGCCTCCCGGGAAGCGGCAATAAGTTTCCCGAAAGGCACCTGGTTTCCCACGGCGTTCAGCGCCCCGGTCACGCCGTCCCCGGCTGCGCGCAGGATCCAGGCTGCGAGGTCGCGGACGTCGACGACCTGGGTGGGGCTGTTGTCAATGGCGGGCACGATGACCGGCCGGCTGTGCCGGGCGAACCGTGCAGGCCAGTAACCGTAGCGGTCCGAACTGTCCCCCGGGCCGCCGATCAGGCCGGCACGGCACAGGTGGGCTTTCCCGCCCGTGGCCCGCATGGTTGCTTCCTCGATGGCCACCTTGGATTCGCCGTACGTGTCCGGCGTGGACGGAGTGCCGGCCGGGAGCGCAGGCAGGAGGGGAGCGTCCTCGTCCGCACCAGAAACCGAAGCATCTTCATAAACGGAGCAACTGGAGACGAACGTCCAGTGCGCTGCACGGTCTGCGAGTGCCTCAAGCGCCTCGGTGGCAGGCACGGGGTCGCGGGCGACGTCGACCACGGCGTCCCAGTCCCCCGTGGCGCCGGCATAGGCGTCGGCGCCCAGTGAACGGTCCGCCCTGAGCCAGGATGCACCCCGGGGTGGAACAGCCGCGGAACCGCGGGCCAGGCAGGTGACGTCATGCCCGTCCGCCACGGCGCTCCGGACGATTTCTGCGGAGAGGAAGGCCGTTCCCCCGAGGACAAGGATGCGCATGATGAGAGGCTACGGCGATAGTGTTGAAGGAGAACAGAGCCGTCCGCGCCGGGCGTAACCGGCAGCACGGCACCCCCTTCCCGGCACAGCCGAACAACAGCAGGAGTACCACCCCCTTATGGTCAGCACGTTGTCCATCCTTCCTTCCGCCGCCAGCGAGCCGGACGGCATCAGCGTCACCGGCATCGTGATCAGCCTCGGCGTCGGCGTTGCCATCTGGCTGGTGGCCACCTTCGTCATCTCCCGTATCACCAGGCGCGTGGCGGCAGGCAGCAACTTCTTCAAGAAACCCACCTTCAGGTGGGCCGCCCCCGCCTTCAGGGCGCTGGACCATGAACGGCGCGTACAGCGTGCAGAAACCATCGGTTCACTGCTGAACAGCATCGTGGGAGTGCTGGTGGTGGTCATCACCGGCATGTACGTCCTGCAGAATTTGGACATCAACATCGCGCCCCTGCTGACCAGCGTTGGCATCCTGGGTGTGGCCATCGGCTTCGGCGCACAGCAGCTGATCCGCGACTTCCTGGCAGGTATTTTCATTACCATTGAAGACCAGTTCGGTATCGGCGACGTGATCGAAACCAGCGAGGTGGTAGGCGTGGTGGAATCCATGGGGCTGCGGATCACCCGCGTCCGGTCCGACGACGGCGCCATCTGGTACCTGCGCAACGGCGAGATCCTGCGGGTAGGCAACCGCTCCCAGGGAACGTACGTGCCCCTGCACGAGTCGCCGGACGGCACCACGGACCAGGGCTCTGACCACGGCGCTGAGAACACTAAGACCGAGCAGAAAGCCGGAGAATAGCGATGACCATCCCCATCGAACCGCAGCGGCCGCAGTTAATGCAGAACGATCCGTTCAGCAAGCCCGGCTATACCGACAACTTCTATGATGCCGTGGGCGGGCACGACACTTTCGTGAAGCTGATCGACGTCTTCTACGACGGGGTGGCAACGGATCCCCTGCTGCGGCCGATGTACCCCGAGGAGGACCTTGCACCGGCGAAGCGCCGCTTCCTGATGTTCCTTGAGCAGTATTGGGGCGGGCCCACCACCTACGGGGAGGAACGCGGCCACCCGCGGCTACGCATGCGCCATATGCCGTTCAAGGTGACGCCTGAGGCCAAGGACCGCTGGCTCTTCCACATGCGGACGGCTGTGGACGCCCTGGAACTTCCGCCGCTGTACGAGGGCACCCTGTGGGACTACATGGAACGGGCTGCACTATCCATGGTGAACAGCCCCTCGGCATCCTGACTGATAACGCCGTAACCGGCGGTTAAAGAAGTCCGCTTCCGGTCCGCGCCAGTACGTGGCCGCGGCTGCCCGTGAGGCGGAACCAGCGGCCGGCCCGGTAAAGCTTCTGGTCGCCATCGGCGAGGAATCCCAAGGCCAGTGCGGCGAAAGCCGCTCCGGCTGGCAGCCCTGACGCATCGAGTTCCCGGCCCCACACCGCAGCGCGGGCGTTGTTAACGATCAGTGCGCCGGGCTTGTCCGGCACGATTCCAGCCACTTCGGCAATGCCTGCTTCGGCCGCCGCCCGCAGTTCCGCATCGGGCCGGGAGCCGATCAGCTCCCACCCGCTCCGCGGAGCGCCCACGCCCGTCCAGGACTCGCTGACGGTGGACGGCGGCACGGGAAGTTCGACGTCGTCCTGGCCGGCGCGGGCCAATCGGTCCAAGACAGCGGACAATGCCACGGTCACATCCGTCGCCGAGGCTTCCGCCAGGGCCATGGTGCGCAGCCCCAGGATCGTCGGGGTCGATTCGCCCAAAAGCCTCGGCCGGAGCACGCACACATACGCGGCCAGGACGGAACCTGCCCCCTGAAGCCGGATGGCGCCGTCGTCAATGGCCTTGGCCCGCGTGGCGAAGGTCTTCAGATCGGCGAGATCCTGGGAGTCGGCAAAACGGAAGGACGAGGTGAGGAGATCAGACACACCAAGAACACTACCGGCTGGGGCTTTGTTGAGCAGTCCCGGGGTGCCGTCTAGAGTCGAACCATGACTGAAGCCGACGCCGGACTGCTGGCGCTCCCCAGCGAAGATCCCACCTCATCGCTCATCTCCCTCCTCGACCTTGGTGAGCTGGAGGGGGCGCGGACGGATGAGGACATCTTCCTCGGACCTTCCCAGCAGCAGCCCCACCACCGGGTGTTCGGCGGCCAGGTGCTGGCCCAGTCGCTCATCGCATCCATCAGGACTGTTGCCCCTGACCGCTTTGTGCACTCCATGCACGGCTACTTCCTTCGGCCGGGCGACGCCAACAAGCCCATCACCTTTGGGGTCCAGCGCCTCCGGGACGGCAGGTCTTTTTCAGCACGCCGGGTCCACGCCTACCAGGAAGGCACGCCCATCCTGTCGATGATCGCCTCCTTCCAGGGGGAGGACGAGGGGATTGAGCACCAGGCCACGATGCCCAGTGGCATTCCGGACCCCGAGTCGCTGCCCAGTACCGCTGACCTGCTGGGAAAGTTCGACCACCCCGTGGCGCGGCACTGGGCCTACGAGCGCCCCTTCGACATCAGGCATGTGGATCCGCCGCTGTACGTCTCCGCGAAGGGCAAGCGGGAAGCCCGCAATGCGGTGTGGATGAAGACCTTCGGGCCGATGCCGGACAACCCCAACCTGCACCGGGCGGCGCTGGCGTACGCCAGCGACTACACGCTCCTTGAGTCCATCCTGCGGCGCCACGGCTTGAGCTGGATTACCCCCGGAATGAACGTGGCCAGCCTCGACCACGCGATGTGGTGGCACCGCCCTGCCCGCGTGGACGAGTGGCTCCTGTATGTCCAGGAATCACCGAGCGCGCAGGGCGCCCGCGGCCTGGCGACGGGCAAGATCTTCAACCAGGCCGGCCAGCACGTGGCGTCCGTGGCGCAGGAGGGCATGGTCCGGGTGCCCACGGACCTGAAGAACAAGGTGGTGGGCGCCTTCCAGTCCAAGGTGATGGAGCACCAGATCCGCAAAGCCGGGCGGGACTGACCGGAAACACCGCCCCCGGGGCGTTTGACGCAAAGCAGGCCGGCACCCACTGGGTGCCGGCCTGTTCTGCGCTGTTGGTGGAGTGTTGCCCCTTGTATCCCGCCGCCTGTCAGTCGCGGGTGAGGCGACGGTGCGTGACGCGGTGCGGCTTGGCGGCATCCGGGCCGAGGCGTTCCACCTTGTTCTCCTCGTAGGATTCGAAGTTGCCCTCGAACCAGTACCACTTGGAGGGGTTCTCCTCGTCACCTTCGTAGGCCAGGATGTGCGTGGCCACCCGGTCCAGGAACCAGCGGTCGTGAGAAACCACCACGGCGCAGCCGGGGAACTCGAGCAGGGCATTCTCCAGGCTGCTGAGGGTTTCGACGTCGAGGTCGTTGGTGGGCTCATCGAGGAGCAGCAGGTTGCCGCCCTGTTTGAGGGTCAGCGCCAGGTTCAGGCGGTTGCGCTCACCACCGGAGAGCACGCCGGCCTTCTTCTGCTGGTCCGGGCCCTTGAAGCCGAAAGCGGCAACGTAGGCGCGGGACGGCATTTCGACCTGGCCCACCTGGATGAAGTCGAGTCCGTCGGAGACGACCTCCCACAGGGTCTTGTTGGGGTCGATGCCGCCGCGGCTCTGGTCCGCATAGGAAATCTTGACCGAGTCGCCAATCTTGAGATCTCCGCCGTCGAGCGGCTCCAGCCCCACGATGGTCTTGAAGAGCGTGGTCTTGCCGACGCCGTTGGGGCCGATGACGCCCACGATGCCGTTGCGGGGCAGGCTGAAGGACAGTCCGTCGATCAGGGTGCGGTCCTCGAAACCCTTTTGGAGGTTCTTGGCTTCCAGCACCAGGCCGCCCAGGCGGGGTCCCGGCGGGATCTGGATCTCTTCGAAGTCCAGCTTGCGGGTGCGGTCCGCTTCTGCGGCCATTTCCTCATAGCGGGCCAGGCGGGCCTTGGACTTGGTCTGGCGGCCCTTGGCGTTGGAGCGGACCCATTCCAGTTCCTCGCTGAGGCGCTTGGCCTGCTTGGCGTCCTTCTTGCCCTGGACTTCCAGGCGGGCACGCTTCTTCTCCAGGTACGTGGAGTAGTTGCCCTCGTAGGGGTACAGGTGACCGCGGTCCACTTCGGCGATCCATTCGGCCACGTGGTCCAGGAAGTACCGGTCGTGGGTGACGGCCAGGACGGCACCCGCGTAGGAGGAGAGGTGCTGCTCGAGCCACAGCACGCTCTCTGCGTCAAGGTGGTTGGTGGGCTCGTCCAGCAGCAGGAGGTCAGGCTTCTGCAGCAGCAGCTTGCACAGGGCAACACGGCGGCGCTCACCACCGGAGAGGTTGGTGACGTCGGCATCCGCCGGGGGGCAGCGGAGGGCATCCATTGCCTGCTCCAGCTGGGAGTCCAGGTCCCAGGCTTCCGCGGCGTCGATGGCTTCCTGCAGCTGTCCCATTTCCTCGAGGAGAGTGTCGTAGTCAGCGTCGGGGCTGGCCATTTCCTCGGAGATTTCGTTGAACCGCTGGATCTTGCCGTAGATCTCGCCCACGCCTTCCTGGACGTTGCCCAGGACGGTTTTTTCTTCATTGAGCGGGGGCTCCTGCAGCAGGATACCCACGCTGTAGCCGGGGCTCAGCCGGGCCTCACCGTTGGAGGGGGTGTCCAGTCCAGCCATGATCTTGAGGATGGTGGACTTACCGGCACCGTTCGGGCCCACGACGCCGATCTTGGCGCCAGGGAAGAAGGACATGCTTACGTCGTCAAGAATAAGTTTTTCGCCAACGGCTTTGCGGGCCTTGGTCATTGTGTAGATAAATTCCGCCATGGTTCCAAATCTAGTGGGTTGGCAGGCATATCTCACATTCCGCGCGGCAGGCTCAGGTGCCTACAAAGCACTTGCCGCTGGCCAGGACTGGCAGGACGGTCACTGCCACGGCACCGTCGCGGACCTGGCCGATCACGCAGTCACGCCCTTGGAGCACTGCCGCCTCGATGGCATCTGCTTCCAGCCCTGTGGGTGTCCGGCTCTGCGACACTTCAAGTACCCCCGGTGCAATGCCCGCTCCCGTCAGTGCATCGCTCACCTGGGCAGTGGCCGGTTTGGGCGTTCCCGCCGCCAGTCTGCCCAGCGCGTCAGTGACGGTCTGCCGGACAGTTTCCGTGGCGGCGGCTGCAGCGGAGTCGTTCGAGGCGGCCCCGGAGGTATCCGCCAGGGGTCCTGCGGCTTGCGGCCCGGGCGTGCCGGGGCCCGTCTGACCTGCGTCAGCTGAGCCGGCAGGCTGTGACGGTGCGCTTCCTGGCTCCGCAACTTTAGGCGCTGCTGAACCGGGGGCGCTGACAGAAGGCGTCCCGCCGACGCAGCCCGCCAGGGATCCGGCCAGGGCGGCGACTGACAGCGCAGCCAGCAGGCGGCGGGCGGGGCACTGCGGTGACAACCGGGCAGGTTTCCTTGAACCGGCGCGGGCAACCTGCGGTTCCCCCGCCGTGACAATCTGCCGGGAGTGGAGGATAAGCCGCATGCAGCCATTCTGCCACGAGGTGGTAAACCTCCTTCGCAACCAGGACGGGAACAACCTCGACGGGCAGGACACGGCCGGGGGTGCCGTGGTCCTGCCCGCAAAGGCAGCCATGGAAGCGACAGCAACAGCTCTCCTACACTCCGGATTCGGCGAGCTCCCCCGTTTCCAGGTCCAGCGCAACGATGTCGCCGTTGGGGTCCTCGATGTAGGCAGCCGCCGGATCCGCGCCGCCGTCCAGGACTTCGTCACCGTCTTCAGGTTCGTCGAACGGTCCGTCCGCCGGACGGTGCTCGCCCTCGGAGAGGGGAGGCTCGTGCTCCACGAGCGAGAGGATCGGCTTGGCAGAGGAACGGATGAAGTTGGCCGTGCCCCACGTGAGATCGTGACCCACGGCGTCGGCATCAATGGTGTGTGAGTAGTAGACCCGGCCGTCCCTTTCCCAGCTGCGGATTTTCAGCCTGCCGACCACTATGACGGGCTGTCCCTTCCGGATGCTGCAGCCGATGCTTCCCGCCAGGTGGCGATAGCCCTGAACCAGGAACCAGTTGGTGTGGCCGTCCATCCAGGCGCCTGTTTCCTTGTCACGCCGCCGCGAGGTGGACCCAATCCGGAAAGAAGCGGTGGCCACTCCCCCTGGTGTTGTTCCGCTTTTGATCTCGGTGGCAACGAAACCCCGGATCGTTATGGTGTCGCTCATCTTTACGTCCTGTCTTCATGAGTGATGCCCTAGCAGGCAGGACCAGCATCGCCCGCGCCCCTGTCCGGGATCGATGGCGTGGCCCGCCTATGTGGACAACCCGGCCCTATTCCCGCCTGTGGTGGAAAAGTCGGCCGGCCGGCGGTGGTTGACCATGCCGGGACTCTGGGCAATGTAAACTTTTTGAGGCGCCGGAGATCAGTTCCGGAAGCAATGCCTCAGTAGCTCAGGGGATAGAGCAGCGGCCTTCTAATCCGCCGGTCGGGGGTTCGATTCCCTCCTGGGGCACCAAACGGATACACCCCGGTTCACGAACCGGGGTGTTTCGCATTTTCACCAGTGCCCCATCACTTCTGCCCCCCGGAACATCGGCGGCAAGGCAGCACCAAGCGCAAGGTCAGCGGGGTGCGCGTCAGGCCTGCAGCCGGTACGGTGCCTCCACCAGCGACCGGACCACGCTGCCGGCCGCCCCCAGGAGCGCCCCGGCATCCCCCACCGTGGACGTGATGACGTGTTCGGGGGGAAGCGCACCGGGCGCGTACTTCGCCAGGCTTTCCAGAAGCGGGCCGTGCAACCACTGGTCAAGGACGGCGAAGTGCCCTCCGAGCACCACGGCGCGGACATTGACCACCCGGGACGCCGATGCCACGGCAACCCCCAGCGCCCTCCCCGCCCGCTGGACGGCCGTCAGCGCGGCGGGACTGCCGGCGGCCAGGGCGCCCAGCAGGTCCGCCATGCTTTCGGTCCTGGTCCGGCCCTTGACGGTGATTCCGGCAGCAGAAAATATCGCGTCCTGGCCCGCAATCGTCTCCAGGCACCCCGTCCCGCCGCAGGAACAGGGCGTACCCTCGGGGTCCACCACGATGTGGCCCACCTCCCCCGCGTTGCCTTCAGGGCCAGTGAAAAGCTCCGAATTCAGGACGAGCCCGCCGCCGACGCCAACTTCGCCCGAGATGAACAGGAAGTCCCGCCCGTGGGGGCTGTGGGCAAGCTCTGCGAGCGCGGCGGCATTCGCCTCGTTGAAGAGGGAAACCCCCAGCGGCACGCCGGGAAGCAACCGGGCCACATCCAGCTTTGTGTCCACCCAGCCCAGGTTGGGGGCCACGGTGACAGTCGAACTGCCGGCCTCAACAAGTCCGGGGACGGCCAGACCTCCACCCAGAACGTCAACACCCAGGGCAGAAGCCGCTTGCCGCACCCCCAAGGCCAGGGCGGCGAGGGCGGACATCACGGCGCCGCTTGCACTGTCACGGTTGTCCCGTTCCCGGACCTCTTTCACCACGAGCTCCCCGGAAAGGCTCGTCACGCCCGCGGCAATGTAGTCGACGTTGATTTCCATACCCATGACGCCCCGCGACGGATTCAGTTCCAGCCCCACCCCCGGCCGGCCCCGCTCCCCCTGCCTGCTCAGGCCGACTTCGCGGAGGATGCCGGCGTCCAGGAGATCAAGGACGATGCTCGAAACGGATGCTTTTGTCAGCCCCGTGGCCGCGGCAAGCTGGGCCCGCGTCAGGTGGAATCCGGCGGGTGATTGCACCACCCTGCCCAGGACCAGGGCGAGGTTGCTCCGCCGTACGTCCGCCATGTTTCCCGGCGTCCCGGCATCCAACGGTGCAGTAGCAGGTGCGGTACTCGCCATGGCCGCTCTCCTTGGGTTCGAACCGGGACCGTTCCTTCGGCCCCTCTTGACCCTAGCGTAATCACGCTTATATAGTTCAAGCGATAAACTAACTTGCCCAAACAGCGGCAACCTGACTGCAAGGACGCATCATGACTCTCTCCCCGACTCCCGCTGACAAGTTCACCTTCGGCCTCTGGACCGTTGGCTGGACGGGCGCCGATCCGTTCGGCGTCGCCACCCGCGAAGCCCTGGACCCCGTGGAGGCCGTGCACCGGCTGGCCGAACTCGGCGCCTACGGCATCACCTTCCACGACAACGACCTGGTGCCCTTCGATGCCACGGCGTCGGAGCGGGAGCTGATCCTGAAGAACTTCAAGGCAGCCCTTGCCGAGACCGGACTGAAGGTTCCGATGGTGACCACCAACCTGTTCAGCCACCCGGTGTTCAAGGACGGCGGCTTCACCTCCAACGACCGCTCCATCCGCCGCTTCGCCCTGTCCAAGGTGCTGCGCAACATCGACTCCGCTGCAGAGTTCGGCGCCGAAACCTTCGTGATGTGGGGCGGGCGTGAAGGCAGCGAATACGACGGTTCCAAGGACCTCTCCGCAGCCCTGGACCGGATGAAGGAAGGCGTGGACACCGCCGCCGCCTACATCAAGGACAAGGGCTACAACCTGCGCATCGCCCTCGAACCCAAGCCCAACGAGCCCCGCGGCGACATCTTCCTCCCCACCGTCGGGCACGGCCTGGCGTTCATCGCCCAGCTCGAACACGGCGACATCGTGGGCCTGAACCCCGAAACCGGGCACGAGCAGATGGCCGGACTGAACTTCACCCACGGCATCGCCCAGGCCCTGTGGGCCGGCAAGCTCTTCCACATCGACCTCAACGGCCAGCGCGGCATCAAGTACGACCAGGACCTCGTGTTCGGCCACGGCGACCTCACCAGCGCCTTCTTCACCGTGGACCTCCTCGAGAACGGTTTCCCGGGCGGCGGACCCCGCTACGACGGCCCGCGCCACTTCGACTACAAGCCCTCCCGCACCGACGGCTACGACGGCGTCTGGGAATCCGCGAAGTCCAACATGTCCATGTACCTCCTGCTCAAGGAACGCGCCCTGGCCTTCCGCGCCGATCCCCAGGTCCAGGAAGCCCTCACCGCCTCCGGCGTCTTCGAGCTCGGCGAGCCCACCCTGGCCGCCGGCGAAACCACCGCCGACCTGCTGGCCGACACCACAGCCTTTGAGGATTTCGACGCCGACAAGGCAGCCGAACGCTCCTTCGCGTTCGTCCGCCTTAACCAGCTCGCCATCGAACACCTCCTCAACGCCCGCTAGGAATATGGCACTCGTAGCAGGCATCGACAGCTCCACCCAGTCCTGCAAAGTGGTGATCCGTGACGCGGACACCGGAGCACTTGTCCGCCAGGGCCGTGCCAGCCACCCTGAGGGCACCGAAGTCCACCCCGACCACTGGTGGACGGCCCTTCAGGAGGCAGTGGCAGCGGCCGGTGGCCTCGAGGACGTGGCAGCTGTTTCCGTCGGGGGCCAACAGCACGGCATGGTCTGCCTGGACAGCGACGGCGGGGTGGTCAGGCCTGCGCTCCTGTGGAACGACACGCGGAGCGCCGGCGCGGCGATGGAACTGATCAGCACCGCGGGCGGCGGCGACGCTGCCGCCGGCGCCCGCTACTGGGCCGGCGCCACGGGCACCGTCCCGGTAGCGTCGCTGACGCTGACCAAGCTGCATTGGCTGGCAGTGAATGAGCCGGACAACGCGGCGAAGACAGCGGCCGTCTGCCTGCCCCACGACTGGCTGACCTGGCGGCTGTTGGGCCACGGCCCCGGCAGCGGACCCGGGAACCTCGAGGCCCTGACTACGGACCGTTCGGACGCTTCCGGGACGGGCTACTACTCGACGGCGGCGGGCACCTACCTGCCGGAGGCCCTGAAGTCGTCGCTGGGGCATGTTCCGCACCTTCCCGACGTCCTGGGCCCCCTGGACGTGGCAGGCAAAGCTTCCTCAGGCGTCCTCGTGGCCGCGGGTGCCGGGGACAACGCGGCAGCGGCACTGGGCGCCGGCGCCGGCGTGGGCGATGTGGTGATGTCGCTGGGCACCTCCGGTACGGTCTTTGCCGTGTCCGGCACGCCGGCCGCCGACCCGTCCGGGCTGGTGGCCGGGTTCGCCGACGCCGCAGGACACTACCTCCCGCTGGTGTGCACGCTGAATGCCACCCGCATTTTTGATGCGACCGCTTCACTGCTGGACGTCAGCATCGGGGAGTTCAACGAGCTGGCGCTGTCCGCCGAAAGCGGCGCGGGCGGCCTGACCCTGGTGCCCTATTTCGATGGCGAGCGCACCCCCAACCTGCCGGATGCTACCGGCTCACTGCACGGCATTACCCGCGGGAACTATACGCCTGCCAACCTGGCGCGCGCCGCCGTCGAAGGCGTTGTGTGCTCCCTGGCGGACGGACTGGCAGCCCTCCAGGACCAGGGGGTGGAGGCACGGCGGATCATCCTGGTGGGCGGCGGCGCCCAGTCAACAGCCGTCCAGCAGGCGGCGGCACAGCTGCTGGGAATCAACATCACCGTGCCGTGCCCCGGCGAGTACGTGGCCGACGGCGCCGCCCGCCAGGCCGCAGGGGCGCTTACCGGACACTTCCCGCAGTGGGCGCTTGACGCCGTCGACCTCCCCGCGGGCAAGGACGACGCGGGCGTGCTTGCCCGGTACCGCCGGTACGCCTCGATGTACGCCTAGGGACCCGAGGCAGGAAAAGACCCGGACCGCACACGCGGTCCGGGTCTTTTTGGTGGGGCGCAGGCTCCTGCCGTGACGTTAGCAGGAGCCCGCGGTCTGGACAGGAGATCCAGAGCGTGTCAGGCGTATGGGAGGACAAGCTCCGCGTAGCGATCCTTCACTGTGGACAGGACCGTGTTGCCGTCCGTGTCCCAGATCTCCTGATTGAAGATTTCGACTTCGATGTCACCGGTGTAGCCGGCGTCGCGCACCCAGGTGCCGATGGTGGCGAAGTCCACCACGCCGTCGCCCATGTATCCGCGGGACAGCAGCGGATCGGCGGCGATGGGCATGTTGAAGTCGCACACCTGGTAGGAAGCGATGCGGTTCTCCCGGCCGGCGCGTTCAATCTGCGCCTTGAGTTCCGGATCCCACCAGACGTGGAAAGTGTCGACGGCGACACCCACCGTGGAGGCGTCGAACGGCGCCGCAAGGTCCAGCGCCTGGCCCAGGGTGGAGATCAGGGCGCGGTCCGCGGCGTACATCGGGTGCAGCGGCTCCAGGACCAGGCGGACCCCGTTCTTCTCTGCAAAGGGAACCAGATCGGCCAGGCGGTCCGCGACCCGCCGGCGTGCAGCCACCACGTCCTTCTCCCCCGGAGCCAGCCCGCCGACCACCAGGAACAGTTCCCGTGTGTCCAGCGCGACGGCTTCGAGGATGGCGGCCCGGTTGTCCGCCAGTGCCGCGGCCTGCCCCTCGGCGTCAGGTGCGGTGAGGAACCCGCCCCGGCACAGGGAAGAAACTCGAAGGCCGGCGTCCTTGATCAGGCGCGCCGCCTTGTCCAGGCCGGCTTCCTCCACGCGGTCCCGCCAGGGCCCAATGGCGGGGATGCCGGCTTTGACACAGCCCTCCACCACCTCGGCAAGGGTCCACTTCTTGGTGGTGGCGCTGTTGATGGAGAGGCGCGCGAAGTCTGGATAGATGGTCACACGCCCACCCCGTTGATCCGCAGGTAGTCGGACATCCGGAACGCAGCCAGTGCGGGGTCCCGCAGCAGGCCGGCCTGGTCCGCCAGCTCGAAGGTCCTGGCGAGGTGGCACACGGAACGGCCGGAATGCAGGCCGCCCACCATCTGGAAGCCGGGCTGCTTGCCGTTGAGCCAGGACATAAAGGCGATGCCGGTCTTGTAGTAGAACGTGGGGGCGCTGAAGATGTGCTTGCCCAGTTCCCGTGTGGAGTCCAGGATTTCGCGCGCCTTGGCGGCGTTTCCGGCGTCGTAGTTCTGCAGCGCCACCGAGGCGGCCGGGTAGATGGCTGCGAAGATGCCCAGCAGGGCGTCCGAGTGGTGCGTGCCGTCGCCGTCGATCAGTTCCGGGTAGTTGAAGTCGTCGCCGGTGTAGAGACGGACGCCCTCAGGAAGCGCGGCGCGCAGGGCAACCTCGTGGCTGGCGTCCAGCAGCGAGACTTTGACGCCGTCCACCTTGTCCGCGTTGTCCTTGATGAGGCCCAGGAAGGTTTCAGTGGCAGCAGCCACATCATCCGAACCCCAGTATCCTGCGAGGGCGGGATCGAACATGGTGCCCAGCCAGTGCAGGATCACCGGCTGGTCCACTTCCCGCAGCAGGGTGGAGTACACGTTCAGGTAGTCCTCGGGGCCGCTGGCCACCTTGGCCAGGGCACGCGATGCCATGAGGATGACCTTTGGCCCTGCTTCGCTGATAACTGCAATCTGCTCGCGGTAAGCCTCAAGGACTGCCTTAAGGCCGGCTTCGCCCACGGGCAGGGAGTCGATGTCCAGCTGGTCGGTGCCGGCGCCGCAGGAAACCAGGTCCCGGACTGACTTCCCGGCTGTCGCCGCATTTCCGGATGAGACCACCGAAGCAGCCTCGACGCCGGTGCGCTTGATGAGCTGCTGGGTGGCTGCCCAGTCCAGGCCCATGCCCCGCTGGGCGGTGTCCATGGCGTCCGCGACGCCGAGCCCGTAGGACCACAGTTCGTGGCGGTAGGCCATGGTGGCGTCCCAGTCGAGCCGGGCGGGAGCGCCGGGAGTGTTGTCCGCGAGGACTTCGGGGATGACGTGGGCGGCGGCGTAGGCGCGCCGGGCAGTCAGCGGGGCGGTGGGACGCGCCCAGGAGGTACCGCCCTGCAGCCGGTACTCGCGGGTGCCGCCGTCGCTGGAGGGGAGGATGAGCGAAGTCATTAGAGGGTGATCTCCGGGATGTCGAGGGTGCGGCGTTCGTCGTTGGACTTCAGGCCGAGTTCAGCGAGCTGGACGCCGCGGGCGGCGGACAGCAGGCCGAAGCGGTGCTCGCGGCCGGCCACGACGTCGCGGAGGAACTCTTCCCACTGCAGTTTGAAGCCGTTGTCCAGCTCAGCGTTCGCGGGAACTTCCTGCCACTGGTCGCGGAAGGACTCGGTGACGGGCAGGTCCGGGTTCCACACCGGCTTGGGGGTGTGGGCGCGCTGCTGGGCAACACACTTGTTCAGGCCCGCGACGGCGGAGCCGTGCGTTCCATCAACCTGGAATTCCACCAGTTCGTCACGGTAAACGCGCACCGCCCAGGACGAGTTGATCTGGCCGATGACGTCGTCGCCGCCCGGGGTCTCAAGCTCGAAGATGCCGTAGGAGGCGTCATCCGCCGTGGCTGTGTATTCCTTGCCGGCTTCGTCCCAGCGCGCCGGGATGTGGGTGGCGGTCTTGGCGTTGACGCTCTTGACCTTGCCGATGATGCCCTCGAGGACGTAGTTCCAGTGGCAGAACATGTCAGTGGTCATTCCACCGCCGTCTTCCTTGCGGTAGTTCCAGGAGGGGCGCTGCGCGGCCTGGATGTCGCCTTCGAAGACCCAGTAGCCGAACTCCCCGCGGATGGAAAGGATGCGGCCGAAGAAGCCTTCGTCCACCAGGCGGCGCAGCTTGACCAGGCCGGGCAGGTAAAGCTTGTCATGGACGACGCCAGCCGTGACGCCGGCTTCCTTACCGATGCGGGCAAGTTCGATGGCCTCTTCAAGGGTTTCCGCCGTGGGCTTCTCGGTGAAGATGTGCTTTCCGGCGAGCATTGCCTTTTTCAGGGTGGCTGCGCGGAGGCTGGTCATGGAGGCGTCGAAGATGACGTCCACGGTGGGATCGTTGATGACCGCTTCCAGATCCGTGGTCCATTCAGCGACCTTGTGCTTTTCGGCGAGTTCGCGGATCTTGGCTTCGTTCCGGCCCACGAGGATGGGTTCGACCTGGATGCGGGTGCCGTCTTCCAGGGTGAATCCACCAGCATCGCGGATGGGAAGGATGGACCGCAGCAGGTGCTGGCGGTAGCCCATCCGTCCGGTGATGCCGTTCATGGCGATGCGGATGGTTTTTGTTTCGAAGCCCATGTGTCCTCCACGGTGAGTGAGCAGTTGTACTCAAGCTGGTCTGGGAAAGCGCATTCCCACTACGTCAATGATGCACTGCGGGGATAACGGTTGGCAAGCGCTTTCCGGAAGAACTTGAAACTGCCATAATGTGGTGACCCCTTATTGGCCCCCGTTATCCAGGAGTTCCCGTGGCTGCAAGTACCCTTACCGAGGTGGCCCGGCTGGCCGGAGTCTCCCCCGCCACCGCGTCCCGGGTATTGAACGGCTCGGCGCGCAAGCCGGGCAAGGACATCGCGGACCGGGTGCGCCAGGCGGCCGAATCCCTGGGGTACATTCCCAATGCCCAGGCCCAGGGGCTTGCGAAGTCCAGCTCGGGCCTCATCGGCCTGATTGTCCACGACATCGCCGACCCCTATTTCGCAGCCATAGCCAGGGGCGTCCAGGCTGCGGCCCGGGAGCAGCGCAAGATGGTGCTCCTGGCCACCACCGGCGGGGCCCCCGGCGAGGAGCGCGAAGCCGTTGCAGCGTTCGCCGCCCGGCGTGCCGACTCGATCGTCATTGCGGGATCCCGCTCGTGCCGGACCGAGGACCGGGACGACAACACTGAACTGGCGGCGGAGCTTGACCGGTACTGCCGCAACGGCGGCCGGGTGGCCGTCGTGGGACACCCTGTGGTCGGCGCGACCGCTCCTGAGGGCTACCACGTGGTGGCTGTGCCCAACCAGGAGCTCGCGGGGGCCCTGGCAGTTGAACTCGCTGCCGGCTGGGACGGAGATTTCGTCATCATCGGCGGCCCGGAAGGCCTCCTCACCTCCGACGACCGGATCCGTGGCTTCCAGGAAGGCCTGGCCCGGGCAGGCCGCGCACCCGCCGAGATCCTGCGCACGGCATTCAACCGCGCGGGCGGCTATGACGCCGGCCTCCAGCTGGCGGCCAGGATCAAGTCCGGCGCGTCCGGGGGCGGAGAAGCCGCCGCCCCCAAGCTGTGCATCTTCGCCGTTAATGACGTCATGGCCATCGGCGCCTCGGCGGCACTGCGCGCTGAAGGGCTGCGGATACCCAGGGACGCCACCATTGCCGGCTTCGACGACATCGAAACGCTGCGGGACTTCCGCCCGGCACTATCCACCGTACGGCTGCCGCTGGAGGAAATCGGCCGGCTTGCAACCCGGGCTACGGGCCGCATGTCCGGCGACAGCGATGCGGACGAGGACGGAGAGCAGCCGACCGTCACCGGTGAAGTGACGCTTCGGCGCAGCACCGAGGCGGTGGCCTAGGAATGAAGTCCGCACTGACGAGCATTCCTGCGCATCACCCGGCCGGAAGCCGGGGTGCGAAAGGAACAAGTCCGGCCATCCTGGTCCTGCCCGGCGGCGGCTATGCCCGCCAGGCCGACCACGAGGCCGAGCCTGTGGGCGAGTGGCTCGCCGCCCTGGGTATCCACGCGTTCGTGCTGAGGTACCGCGTGGCACCTGACCGGCACCCGGCACCCTTGGAGGACGCCAAGGAGGCCATGCTGCACATCCGCAACGGAGCCCACGGCCTCGCAGTGGATCCGGGCCGCGTGGGCGTCCTCGGCTTTTCCGCCGGCGGGCACCTTGCCGCCACGCTGTCGACGTCTACGTCAACCGGAAGCGCCCGCCTGGACGTGCAGGAAGCTGTCCCGGACCTAACCGTGCTGTGCTACCCCGTAGTCTCCTATACGCAGTCCGTGCACCAGGGGTCGGTGGACAACCTCCTTGGCAGCGCGCCGTCGTCGGACCTTCTCGAAGAACTCTCCGCCGAACGGAACGTGAGCGCCGCAACCCCTCCGGCGTTCGTCTGGCACACGGCGGATGATGCGGCCGTCCCGGTCAGCCACAGCCTGGACTACGCCGGGGCACTCATGCGTGCCGGTGTTCCGGCTGAACTGCACGTCTTTCCCCGCGGGCGCCATGGCCTTGGCCTCGCGGCGGAGGAACCCGGGCCGGACCAGTGGGCACAATTGTGCGCCGCGTGGCTGGACCGCGCGGGCTGGACCTCCAGGCCTTCTGCTGCGGGCAGTCCGGACTAGCCGAGTGCCCGGATGGTCCAGGACGCCGTATGCGACTCCCCGGCCTTGAGGTGGAGGAGGTCAGTGCCTGAGTTGAAGGCGTCCGGCGGGCAGGTCATGGGCTCGACGGCCAGTCCCAAGCGGTCCGGCCCCACGGGTTTGTCAGCGGTGTGGATCTGCACCCATGGCCACTCGGCACCCCATTCCAGTTCCACGCCCGTTCCAGCCGGATCCTGCACCCGGACGCGGGCCGCCCCCTGTTCATCGCGGGAGATCCCCGTGAAAGCGTGATCGATCTTCAAGGAACCAAGCCGGCGGGGGCTGCGGTAGTCGAATTCGTGCCGCTCCACGCTCTTCATGCCTGTCGGGAGGAGCCGGTCGGGCGTCACTTCCAGGAATTCGCGTGCCGGCAGTTCAAGGGTCCAGTCATCCAGCTTCCCTTGCCCTGCTACCAGATACGGATGGGGGCACACTCCGTAAGGGGCGGCGGCCTGTCCAACATTCACCGTGCTCACCGTGCTGCGCAGCCCGTCAGGACCCAGCGAATAGGTAACGGAGACCTCCAGGTCGGACGGGTAGTCCGGGCCGGCGCTGACCCTGCAAGCCAGCACCACCGAGTCCGCAGTTGCCTGCCGAAGCTCCCAGTCCTGCCCGGTGGCGAGCCCGTGCAGTGCGGAGCCCCGCTCGGGCTCGTTGATCACGGCTTCGAATTCCTTGCCGTCGTAGGTGTACCTGCCGTCGGCCAGCCGGTTGGGCCACGGCACACAAATGACTCCGCGGTAGTCGGGGATGCGTCCCTCCGGGCCAAAGCCCACCACGAGGTCCCGTCCATGGTGCCGCAGCTCCCGCAACGCGCCCCCGCGGGATGTGACCAGCGCAGTGTAGGGGCCGCTCGCGATGCTGTGTTCCGTGGATGGCATGGAAATCCTCTTGGCAGGGACATTTTTGTTAGCGCTAACCAGCGTAGCGCAGTTCTCCTCCTGCGCAGTATCCCCCTGCAGGAACGGCGCGCCTGCTGCTACTCCCCCGTGCTGGCTAAAGTTGCATCATGAACCACGGGGACGCGGTGAATGTCCGGGTGCTCTCTGCCATCCGCACGGCACTGCAGGAAAGGGCCGATCCCGTACGGGGGGCCGGCGCAATGGCCTACATGAAGTCCACAATGCCCTGCCTCGGAGTGCGCGTGCCCGAGGTGCGCCGTATTGCGTCAGCTGGGGCGGCCGGGGCCCCCTTCGAGTCGGCGGACCAGCTCCGTGCCACGGCCCTGGAGCTGTGGCGCGGCGCAGCTTCGCGGGAGGAACGGTATGCAGCAATCGACCTGACGGCCAACGGCCTGGTTGCCGGGGACATGGCGATGCTGCCTGTCTACGAGGAATTCGTCCGCAGTGGCGCCTGGTGGGATTTTGTGGACGGCACGGCGGGACGGCTGTGCGGACTTCTCCAGGCCAACCGGGCGGAGATGACGGGGGTGCTGCTCCGCTGGAGCACCGATCCGGATTTCTGGATCCGGCGGGCCGCCATTCTGTCGCAGCTCAAGGCGAAGGCCGCAACTGATTCCGTGCTGCTGACGCGAGTTGTGGAAGCGAACCTGGCGGACCCGGAGTTCTTCATCCGGAAGGCCATTGGCTGGGCACTGCGCGAGTACGGCAAAACGGACGCTGGGTGGGTTGCCGCGTTTGTGGCTGGACACGCAGCAGCCATGAGTCCGCTGACCCGCAGGGAGGCGGTCCGACATCTGGCGCAGGTTAGATGACGGGGCGTTCGACGACGTTCCCGTGCGTCTTGCGGAACAGCCGGCGGGTGCGGGGATCCCAGAAGATCAGGTACAGGCCGAACAGCAGGCCGGTCACCGCAGCAGCCACGCGGGCCAGGGCGAGCGCGAATCCCAGGTCCTCGGTCTGCAGGTAGGGGAAGACTTCGAGCTGGTCCGAGATGGCATAGATCATGAAGAAGGAGACAACAAAGTAGAGCGCTTTGACCTGCCAGTCGTTCCTGATGCCGGTCACGGCGAAGAGCGGTATCAGCCAGACGACGTACCAGGACTGGATCATGGGAGCCAGCAGGACCACAGCAGCAAAGGCAAGGGTGAGGCGGCGTATCAGCCTGTCATGGTCCCCGCGGAAGATCTGCCAGGCGATGACGCCTACGGCCAGCAGCTTCCCGGCGTCGGACACAAAGCCTGCCAGGGTGGCGCCGTCGAGTCCGAACGAGTTGGCCAGCGAGGCGACCACCATGCCGATCAGCCCCACGGGCGCGTACCAGATGGAGATGCTTCCTGGCGCGGAGAGTCCGTTGATCCAGCCGAAGCCGAAACCGTTGACCAGGCTCATCGCGGCCAGGATGCCCAGGCTCAGCGCTGCCGTCAGGCCCCAGAACGTGAACTTCCGGAGCCAGCCGGCATCCTTGCCCGCCCACAGGAGCCCAATGAACGGCAGGAACACGATGGTGATGGGCTTCACCGCGATGGAGAGGGTTACCAGGACAACACCGCGGACAACCCTGTGCGTGGCGGAGTAGTAGAGGCCGGCCAGTGCCAGTCCGATCATCAGTGCGTCATTGTGGACGCTGGCGATGAAGTTCGTCAGGAACAGCGGGTTCGCGGCGGTGAGCCACAGGGCGCGGTGCGGGTTGACTCCGTGCAGTTCCGCGAGCTTGGGAACGTAGATAACGCACAGGACCACTCCCGCCAGCGCCACCAGCCGGAATAGCATCACGCTCGCCTCGGGCTGGACGTTGGTGGACCAGACGACGAACTGCTCAATCCACAGGAACAACTGGCCGTAAGGAACGGGGGCTTCGGTCCACATCTTGTCCGCGCCCAGTTGGAAGTAGTTGGACAGTGCCGAGATGCCGTTCTCGTAGGGGTTGAAGCCCTCCACCATGAGCCTGCCCTGCCCGATGTAGGCGTAGACGTCCCGGCTGAAGAGGGGCACGCTGAACATCATGGGCAGCCCCCATGCCACGACGGCCATCAGGGTAGCTTTGCGTGCCTCGTCGCCCCACACCCGGACCCTCTGCCCGAGCCTGAGCCACGCCCGCACCAGGAGCATGCCGCCGACAGCAAGCAGGATGATTGAGAGGGCAACGCCGGCAGCTTCAGCACGCATCCAGATGAACAACGGCATCCGGCGGAGTTCCGAAACCGGCGCCAGCCAGCCCACGCCCAGGGATCCGATCAGCATGAACATGGATCCCACGAATCCGGCAAGAAGCGGGGAACGGGGATTATCCACTTCCGCACCGCCCGCTGCGGCAGTAGCGGCGGCCGCCGTCTCCCTCGTCGCAGGCACAGGCGCCGTCATCTCAGGAACGTCCAATCTTTCTCGTTTGCGGTTCCGCCAGGCGGGATGGAACCGGCCGGGGCGCGTCACCACGGGCGCGGCACGACCCGCCGCGTCTCCGAAATCCTAGCACCGGCCGGTGGCCGGGAGGTGAAACGGTAGGCTGGTCCGGTGCCTATATCTAACGAACGAATCGTCTGGATCGACTGTGAAATGACAGGTCTGGACATCAAGAACGATGCCCTGATCGAGGTGGCGGCCCTGGTCACCGATTCGGAACTGAACATCCTTGGCGACGGCGTCGATGTGGTCATCAAGCCAGATGATGCTGCAGTGGCCCAGATGAACGACTTTGTCCGGGACATGCACACGAAGTCCGGGCTCCTTAAGGAGCTCCCCCACGGCAAGACAATGGCCGAGGCCGAAGCCGCGGTCATGGAGTACATCTCCACATGGGTCCCGGACCCCCGCAAGGCACCGCTGGGCGGCAACTCCGTGGGGACTGACCGGGTGTTCCTGTCCCGCGACATGCCCGCAGTGGTGGAGCACCTGCACTACAGGGTCATTGACGTCAGCACCATCAAGGAGCTTTCACGCCGCTGGTTCGCCCGGGCCTACTTTCAGTCGCCGGCGAAGAAGGGCGGGCACCGCGCCCTGGGGGACATCAAGGACTCCATTGATGAGCTCCGCTATTACCGAGAGGCTGTGTTCGTGCCCTCCCCGGGACCGGACAGCGCCACAGCGCAGCGGATCGCGAAGCGCATCACGGCGGCCAACGACCGGCAGCCGGAAGCGTAATCTGCGCCACCTTTCGCGGTTTTTTCCGCGAAATCGGCAAAAGTGGACAAAGCACCCCTGAACAGCAGGTAAGCTATATGAGTTGCCTTTCCAGAGGGCCGGTCCGCCGGTAAATCTGCAGGCACATGGTGGGCTTAGCTCAGTTGGCAGAGCGCCTGGTTGTGGTCCAGGAGGTCGCGGGTTCAACCCCCGTAGCTCACCCTCACGGGACGGTATGTGCAGCCGTCCTCCAAGGAGGCCGCACCGGATATCCGGTGCGGCCTCCTTCTTTTTTCACTGCTGTGCACACTTTCTTTTGCACGAAACACCGCCGAAGGACCACCTGAAGATGACCGTTCTGCCAATCACCATCTGGGGAGAACCCGTACTGCACCGCCGGGCTTCCGAGGTGGAAGTATTCGACGACGAACTGCGCACCCTGATAGCTGACATGTTCGAAACGAACGACGCCGCCAACGGCGTGGGCCTGGCGGCACCCCAGGTAGGGGTCGGCAAAAGGATCTTCGTGTACAAATACGCCAACGACGACGGCGCTCCCCCCACCGGCGTGGTGGTCAACCCCGTCCTGACCCTGTCTAAGATTTCCGGCGCTGTTCCGGATCCTGACGAGGAAGAAGAAGGGTGCCTGTCCTTTCCCAGCGGACAGTACCCGCTCAAGCGCGCCGAATGGGCGCGCGTTGAAGGGTTTGACGGATTCGGGCAGCCGGTCAAATTCGAGGCGACGGGCTGGTTTGCCCGCGTGATCCAGCACGAATATGACCACCTGGACGGCAAGCTGTACGTCAACCGGCTCATGGACCGCTATGCGCGCAAAGCCAAGAAGCTGGCGAAAAAGAACGGCTGGGGCGTTCCCGGCCTGACCTGGATGCCCGGAGTGGATCCGGACCCTTTCGGCCACTAGGTGCAATGACCGGACACGTTGATCAATCGTGAGCAGGGCGACTGGCTGCCGCATGCGGTGTTGGGTCGGTGATGGTTGTAGTGGTGCAGCCAGCCATGTAGCTCTCCACGACGATCAGCCTCGGAGGTATAGCAGCGGGCATAGGCCCCGCCGTCGCCCAGGTGCGGTGGAAGCGCTTCACGCTGGTTTGTTGTTCGCCGAGGGGCCAGGGCATTGTGGGGTGCACTTCAATTCGGCTGACCCCTTCAGGCTGTATGTGCAGTTCAGTTGGTTCGAGAAGCCGCTGACCGAATGGCCTTGGCGAGGTCGCGGGGACGGCTCCACATAGGCCAATGCCCCGTCGGGAGGTCAATGACGTCGAGGTGCTCGATGTTCGCGACTTCGGCAAACATGGCATGGCCTGCGCGGGCCAGCTCCAGCACCTGCGCGCTCGGGATCGAGCAGCACACGAGTGTGGTCCGGACCTTGCGGCGGGCATCGTTCGTGAGCTCGACGGGCTGACGAAGCACGGCGCCGGGCTCAGGGACGGCCCGGGCCCGAAAACGCTCGAGGACCTCTGTGCTCAGGCCTTCAAGGCTCGCCTGCTGTGCGAGGACGTCGAGGGACGGCAGCGGAAGCTCCTCCAACTCCTCCGGGATGTCCGGGCCGAAGGCGCTTCCCGTCACCACAGGGCCGGAGTCGACCCACACCACTCGATGGACAAGCTCAGGGTGTCGGTCAAGGACGAGACTGACCGGGGCGTTCGCCCCGCTGTGAGCGACGAGAGTTGCTGGCTGATCCTCCGAGGCCCCGAGTTGAGTGAGGACGTCCAGGACCGCTGCGGCTTGATCGTCGAGAGTCTTCGCCGCACGCTCGGGATCGTCCACGTCGAGACCGGGCAGTGTCATCGCGGTTGCACGAGAGTGGTCGGTTGTCAGGCGTTCAAGCACTTCGTCCCATGCCCAAGCGCCCAGCCAGTGGCCCGCGATGAGAATAATAATCGGACTGCTTGTAGTAGTTGTCATGTCAATACCCTCGCAGGCACTACGGACAACGGTATGTCACTATTTATGTCATGAATTCGCCGGGGCTTGAACTGTGAAGCGAGTCGAACGGCTCCATGCTCTATCCGAGATGCTGCGCCGCAGCGGCACGCGAGGGGTTTCCGCCGAACGGTTGGCGAGAGAATTTGAGGTATCCGTGCGCACAATCAAGAGAGACCTCGATGCGTTAGAGAACAGCGGTGCGCCCATATGGTCTCGCCCAGGTCCGGGCGGTGGCTACGGATTGGCTATGGGCGCATCCCTGCCGCCTGTCAGCCTGTCCCCAGCGCAGGCCGTGGCGCTCATGGCAGCCGTGTCCGCTGCGCCCGATGCCCCCTCCGCCGATCTGGCAGCAGCCGGTGTCCAGAAGATCCTGGACGTCCTCGATCCCAAAACCCGAGCACGAGCCGACGAGCTGGCCCACCGCGTCTGGGTCAACGCGCTTCCCTCCTCTTCGCGCGCAATCAAGTCGGCACTGGATGAGGCGATGGCCGAGCAGCGGGTGATCCGCATTCGCTACACGTCGAGAGACGGGACCACGACCACCCGCGACGTTGAGCCGGTGCTGTTCGCCTCCACCAACGGCCAGTGCTACCTGGTTGGGTGGTGCCGGCTGCGCAACGCAATGCGATGGTTCACCGTCTCGGGCATCGAGCGAGCCAGCGTAACCAAGACGGCTTGCGGCGGCCACGCCATCCACGAGGTCGGAGAACCCCCGGCAAACGCCAGACCGGTGCACGGTCGGGGCGAATGAGTAACTCAATCAACGTCTCCGGTCAGGACAACCAGGCCCGACGGTGGGCGCTGCCCGAATGCCAGGGCCCGGCGGCAGCCACGCTTGCGTCGAACGCGGTACAGCCTGGTTCTGGCTCAGCGGGCGGCAACAGTCTGCTGGCCGGGGCAGGAACCCAGGACGCGCTTCATGGCATCCCTCTCCGCCTCGGTGACCCACAGGCCGTAGGCGGCCTTCACTGAAATCTGGCGCGCCACATAGTGGCAGCGGATCGACTTGTTTTTAGGAAGCCAGGTGGCGGCGTCGCCGGCGCCCTTCTGCTGGTTGGCGGGACCGTCGGCGGCGATAAGGTTGAGCGGATCGTTGGCGAGGCTCTGGCGCTCCCCCGCCGTCAGCGCCTGCGCGCCTTTCTGCCAGGCATCGCCGAGGGCAACCACATGGTCTATCTGGACCGCCCGGCTGCTGTCTGAGCCACGGCGGAAGTCCACAAACTGCCCGGTGTAGGGCTCATGGAACGAACCGGCCGCCACCCGGCATCCGGAGCCTTCCGTCAGTACTACGGCGGTGAGGTCGCGGCGCAGGATGTCGTTGCGGGTATCGCAGCCGTTCCGGTCCACGTCCTGCCAGGCCTGGCCGTAGGCGTCCCGGCTGTAGTCCGACGCGGCGGCGCGTCCCTTGACGGCCAGTCCGTCCAGTGCGGCGAGGGCAGAACCTGCGGGCACCGGGTGCACAGGCTTAACAGGTTTCATCCACGCGGGATCAAAAACAGGAGCTTCAGTGGGGCCGGAAATTGCGGGCTCCGCCGCGGCAAACTGTCCTGCGGTAAAGAACCAGGACAGTGCCGCCAAGGCCGACACTGCAGCTGCTGCCAGGATTCCCCACGCCTGGCGTGAACGCCGGCGCGCCCGTCGATAGGAGGACCAGCTCACGGTCATGGGGTTCCTGGCTTTGCGGTACTCTCATGCACCAGAAGAGCCTAGGTCACCCGTCCGAAACCCCCGCTGATATCCACAGTGTGGAGGGAGAGTGGAAGGTCACACCGGCGGGGTTTACTGCTCCCGCATCACCCTTCGAAGGTCTTCCTCGGCTATAACCAGCAGCCCTTCGAGCTGGCGGACCCGGTTCTCTCCGACGTCGCCCGTTTTGTGGGCGGCGCGGGCGCCCTCAAGCAGCCGGACAGCCTCCTTGTGGTTGGCTTTGGCGACGTCGAGGGCGTGCTCAAGGGTTGTTTCGTGCTGGAGCGTCGAATCATTTTCCATTCCACCAGTGTGGTCCCGTTTCCCGGCTGATTCCAGCACCACCAGCCGGGAAATCGGGAGACCCTGGGCGGATGCCTAAACGGCGATCGCTGCGAGGGCCGCTGCAGTTTCCTTTGCCGGGAACGACGGCGGGTTCACGCCGGCCATCTCCTCCATGACGCGGACCACCTGGCAGCTGTAACCGAACTCGTTGTCGTACCAGACGTAGAGCACCAGGTTCTTCTCGTTGGAGATTGTGGCAAGGCCGTCAACGATGCCCGCACGGCGGGAACCGACGAAGTCGGTGGACACCACTTCGGGTGAGTCGATGTAGTCGATCTGCTTGCGCAGGTCCGAGTGCAGGGACATCTCCCGCAGGTAGTTGTTGACCTCGTCCTTGGTGGTCCCGTTCTCGAGGCTCAGGTTCAGGATGGCGAGGGACACGTCCGGGGTGGGGACGCGGATGGAGCTGCCGGTCAGCTTGCCCAGCAGTTCGGGGAGGGCCTTTGCCACTGCCTTGGCGGCGCCGGTCTCCGTAATCACCATGTTCAGTGCTGCCGACCGGCCACGGCGGTCGCCCTTGTGGAAGTTGTCAATCAGGTTCTGGTCATTGGTGAAGGAGTGGACGGTCTCCACGTGCCCGTGGACCACACCGAACTTGTCGTTGATGGCCTTGAGCACCGGTGTGATGGCGTTGGTGGTGCAGGACGCTGCGGACACAATCTGGTCCGTGTCCTCGATGGTGCCCTGGTTGATGCCGTGCACAATGTTCTTCAGGTCGCCCTTGCCGGGGGCAGTCAGGAGGACCCGTGCAACGCCCTTGCTCTGCAGGTGCTGGGAGAGGCCTTCCGCGTCACGCCAGCGCCCGGTGTTGTCCACCACCAGGGCGTTGCTGATGCCGTAGGCGGTGTAGTCGATGGTGGCCGGGTTGTCCGAGTAGATGACCTGCACCTGGACGCCGTTGGCCGTGATGGTGTTGGCTTCCTCGTCAATCCGGATGGTGCCTTCAAAGGAACCGTGCACGGAGTCGCGGCGCAGCAGGCTGGCGCGCTTGGAGAGGTCGTTGTCCGAGCCCTTGCGTACGACGATGGCGCGAAGCCGGAGACCGTGGCCGCCGCCGGCCTTTTCGATCAGGAGGCGGGCCAGGAGCCGGCCGATCCGGCCGAAGCCGTAAAGCACCACATCGGTGCTGGTGCGGTCATCGCCGCCGCGTTTGCCTACGACGTCGGCCAGTTCAGCACGGAGGAATTCTTCAAGGGTGGCGCCGTTGCCCTCTTCCTTGAACTTCTGGTTCAGCCGTGCGATGTCGATCGCTGCCGCGCCGAGCTCCAGGTTGGCCAGGGTGTTCAGGAGCGGGGCGGTCTCCTCCAGCAGCAGTTCGTCCTTGCTCATGCGGCGCGCAAAGCGGTGCGCCTTGAGGATGTTCATGGTGGACTTGTTGATCAAACTCCGGCCGTGGATGCTGGTGACCACGTTGTTTTCGCGGTACAGCCGGCCGATCACCGGAATCATGGCCTCGGCGAGGGCCTCGCGGCCCATCCACGTATCAAGACAAGAATCTGACGTCTGGCTCACAGAAATACCTTCCTCGGTTCAGCCGTGTACGTCCTCGTACACGGTTGTCGGCCACCACATGTCGTGCAGGGGCCCCTGCGCCCGCGGGGGTCTGCCCCCGGGCGCCTGGATCACACGCAAAGAAAAACCGCCGGCTGCGAACGCAACTCCGGCGGAAGAACTCCTGCGTCCGCATCCATTCTAATTTGGCTGGCGTCAGTAATTCGGCCCGGATCGAGTGAAATCACTCACAGGGAAGTCCGCCGCAGCGGACCTGTCAGTTGTGGATGGCCGAATAGAGATTGAGGCTGGATGAAAAAACCACCCAGGACAGATACGGAAGCATCAACAGGCCTGCGGCCGGGCTGACCGGACCGAACCGCAGGATGAGGAAGGCAACCGAGGCCCCAAGGGCCGCGATCACCAGGAAAGCCGCCCAGAGCGACGCACCGCCAAACACGGGAAAGAGTCCGAAAAAGGCCAGCGGCCATGCGGCGTTGAGTACCAACTGGCTGAGGTAGCCCGCCAGGGTGCCTCCTGTGAGGGCGCCTTTGCGCCATACCAGCCAGGCGGCCACGGCAACCGCGGCGTACAGCAGCATCCACATGCTCCTGAACATCCACCCGGGCGGCATCCAGGGGGCCTTGGCGGACTCGGCGAACCAGCCGCCGGAATGCAGGATGATGGGGACCGACGCCGCGGCCCATGCGGCCAGCGAGAGCGAAAAGAAACCGGCCAGGGCAACAGCCTGTTGGCTGCGTCCGGGGACTGGCTGCGGAGCGGGAGCGCCGGAGTTGTCTACCGGGTCTTGATTTGCGGGCACGGTTCAGGATCCCCAACACATCGTCCAAGGTCAAACCGGTGTGGATGGATGGGTTGACCGATACGCCGGGTTCTGTGCTCCCGTTCCGTTACCGGAACGGGAGTAGCGGCCATCCATCTACGAACGCCGTTGCCGGCGCCCTCCAGCGGCCTACCCGGACACTCGGGCGGGCAGCCCTCAAACGTGCCCTGTCTGGCCTTGCTCCGGGTGGGGTTTACCTAGCCTTCCCGGTCACCCGGGAAGCTGGTGGTCTCTTACACCACCGTTTCACCCTTACCTGGTTCGTGCCGCTTTCAAACCGGCGCGATCCAGGCGGTCTGTTCTCTGTGGCACTGGCCTGCGGGTTACCCCGAGTGGGCGTTACCCACCACCCTGCCCTGCGGAGCCCGGACGTTCCTCGAGCCACTTGCGTGACGCGCGGCCGCCTGGTCAACCCATCCAACCCCCAGTCTACCGGCGGGCTGACCCTTTCCCGCCGCCGGTAGGATCGGACGGTGCTGATTCTGCTTCCCCCTTCTGAAGGCAAGACACCCGCCGCCCGCGGATCCGCCGTCGACTGGCCTTCCCTGAGCTTCCCGGAGTTGAACTCCTGCCGTGCCAAGGTGCTGGACGCGCTGGGAACGGTGAGCGCACACGAGGACGCGCTCGCGTTGCTGGGTGTGGGGGCGTCACTGAAGGATGACGTCGATCGCAACACGCGGCTTCATGACGAGCCGGCGGCGCCCGCCCACCAAATCTATTCAGGGGTGCTTTATGACGCCCTGGGCTACAAAACCCTCTCGGCTGTGCAGCGCCGCAAGGCGGTCGAGTCCGTGCTGGTGGTTTCCGCGCTCTGGGGTGCGATCCGTTTTGGTGACAGCGTGCCCGCCTACCGGCTGTCCATGGGGACAGCACTGCCCGACGTCGGCCGCCTCGCCTCGTTCTGGAAGCCTCAGCTCACCGATGCCCTTGCCGGAGCGGTGGAGGGGCAATTGCTGGTGGACTGCCGCTCAAGCACCTATGCAGCGGCGTGGGCGCCGCCCGCTGCCCAGACCGTGTCCGTCAACGTTTTCACCGAGGTGAACGGGGTCCGCAAGGTGGTGAGCCACTTCGCCAAGCACACCCGGGGCGAACTGGCCCGGCACCTGCTGGTGCGGCGCGGTAAGGCCCCGGCAACGCCGTCGGAACTCCTGAAGGCCACGCGGGAACTGTGGGCCGCGGAACTGGTTGAAGGTTCAGCCCGGAAACCGCACGCCCTGAACATCATCCTGCCGGGCTGATTCCCCCGCCCCTTCCCAAGTAAGTAGCGCTAAGTGTCGTTATGAGCCGCCAAAACGACACTTAGCGCTACTTACTTAGTCAGGCCCACTCTTCGGAGCGGACCAGGATGGCGCCGGAGTCCGGGCAGAAGACGATGTCGTCGGCTGCTGCGGCTTTGATCTCGGCAAGGTCGCCGGGGCTCAGCTTCATGCCGGACGCCTCGGACGTGCCATGGAACAGCCGGGCTGCGCCCACTCCGCGCCTGGCCAGAGTCTTTTCGTAGACGGCCAGCAGGCCGGCATCGAGGCCGGCGGCGAATTCGGTGCGCTGTGCGCGGAGGCCGCCCGCTTCCGCCTCCACGACGGCCAGTTCCGCGTCCAGCTCGGCGCGAATGGTGCCGAACGATCCCTGGATGTCGTCCACAATCCCCTGCTGCCGGGCCTGGGTGGCCCGCAGGGAATCAAGGCGCTCCATCACCTCGAGTTCAATGTCCTCCAGGTCGGAGCGCCGCTTGTTGAGCGAGGCGATGTCCTTCTGGAGGGCCACCAGGTCCTTGGACAGTCCGGTGCCGCTGTTCAGCCGTGCCTCATCCCGCTGGATGCGCGAGGCAACCTGTTCCACGTCCGCCTCGGCGCGCTTGAGTTCGGCTTCGGCGTCGTGGACGGCCACTTTCGCGGCTCCCAGCTCACCGTTGGCGACGGAAAGGGCGGCTTCGAGGTCCTTGATGCGCGGATCGGTTTCCAGCGAGCGGCGGCGGTTTGCAAGCGACTTCAACTTGGCATCCAGCCCCTGCAGTCCAAGCAACTTCAACTGTTCCGCCGGTGCTGCCTTCGCCACTGTTACCTCCGCTTGGTCCCTTCCGGCCGGAGCCGGGCGCCTGGACGGCGCTTCCTAGACTCTAGCGCCTGCCCTGCTCCCCTGCCTCGCCGTGGCCCCAACGGCTCCGGGCTCAACCCGGAGTCAGGATGAAGTCCCAGGGATCGCTGTTGGTGGTGCTGACCTGGATTTCGACGTCATGGCCCTGGTCGGCGAGGACATTGCCCAGCGCGGCTGCCGCAGCCGGCAGCCACAGCCACTCGCTGGCGAAGTGCGAAACGTCAATCAGGTAGGGCCTGCCGTTCAGGGCGGCCTCCCTTGCTTCCGACGCCGGATGGTGGCGGAGGTCCGCGGTGACGTAGACGTCGGCGTTGCTGGCCCGGACCTCGTTGAAGAGCGAGTCACCCGCGCCGCCGCAGACGGCAATGCGCCGCACCAGGCCGTCCTTGTCGCCGGATACCCGCACTCCCCCTGCCACGGAAGGCAGAATGCCAAACACCCGGGCAGCGAAGTCCCCCAGGCTCATGGCTTCCGGCAGGTCCCCTACCCGCCCGATACCCTCCTCGGGCAGTCCGTTTGCCGCCACCGTGAGCGGGGCCGCGTCCTGCAGGCCCAGGGCGTCGGCCAGGACATCGGAAACGCCCCCGACGGCGGAATCACCGTTGGTGTGGACGGTCAGCAAGGCTGTGCCGGACTCGATCAACCGGTGGACGGCCCGGCCTTTGGGGGTGGTGGCAGCGACTGAGGTGACACCCTTCAACAGCAGCGGATGGTGGGTGATCAGGAGTTCGGCACCCCACTCCACGGCTTCTTCGATGACTTCCAGGGTGGGGTCCACGGCAAACATGACCCTCGTGACAGGAGCCGACGGGTGTCCCGCCACCAGCCCCACCTCGTCCCAGTTCTCCGCCAGGGACTCGGGCCACAGTTCATCCACGGCCAGGAGCATCTCGCCCAAAGTGGGGCCCTGGGGCTGCCCGGCCGCCGCATCCTTGCCGGCCGCCTCTTTGCCGGAAGGGGCCTCGCCGCCGCGAGGCCCGCCGTCGTGATTCTCAGGGCCGGTAACGTCGGTGTCCACAGGTTCCATACTCTTAGTTTTACCCCATCGCGTCCTCCGCGCCGCACGTTGACAGGCGGCGCCCGGGGCGCCCGGGGAATCATCCGGCGCCCCCAACCATTGAAGAGGTCATGAAAACTTTTGTTTTAGGCGGAGGCTGCTTCTGGTGCCTCGACGCTGTCTACCAGAAGACCAAGGGTGTCAGCGCTGTGGTGTCCGGCTACACGGGCGGCCACGATCCCAACCCCGACTATTACTCCGTGTGCAACGGCACCACCGGGCACGCCGAGGTGGTGGCTGTGACCTTCGACGAGGAGATCATCCCGGAAGAGGTGGTCCTTGACATGTTCTTTGCCCTGCACGATCCCACGACGCTGAACCGCCAGGGCTACGACGTGGGCACCCAATACCGTTCCTCGATGTTCTACGAGACCACCGAGGAGAAGATCCTTTTCGAGGAAGCGATTGACCGCAACCAGTCGCTGTGGGCCCATCCGATCGTCACAGAGGTCAGCCGGCTGCCCCGCTTCCACGTGGCGGAGGACTTCCACCAGAACTACTACGCCAAGCATCCCGAGCAGGGGTACTGCCAGGTGATCATCAACCCCAAGCTCGCCAAGGCCAGGAAATATTACTCTGCATGGCTTAACGCTTAGCCCCCGTTACGCGGCCTCGTTAGGCTGACCTCAGTATTCACCCCTCAGAGATAGGCGTATGTACATGGCACGGATCTATGACGATGTGACCCAGCTGGTCGGCGGCACCCCGCTGGTCAAGCTCAACCGGCTCAGCGAGGGGCTGGATGCCACCGTCGCCGTCAAGCTTGAGTTCTACAACCCGGCCAACAGCGTCAAGGACCGTATCGGTGTGGCAATCGTCGACGCCGCGGAGAAGTCGGGTGCATTGAAGCCCGGCGGGACCATTGTTGAAGGGACCTCCGGTAACACCGGCATCGCCCTGGCCATGGTGGGTGCGGCCCGCGGCTACAAGGTCATCCTGACCATGCCGGAGACCATGTCCACCGAGCGCCGCGTCATGCTGCGCGCCTTTGGTGCGGAGATCGTCCTGACCCCCGGCTCAGAGGGTATGCGCGGCGCCGTGGAAAAGGCCCAGGAAATCGTGGCCAACACGGAAAACTCCATCTGGGCCCAGCAGTTCGCCAACGAGGCCAACCCTGAGATCCACCGCACCACCACGGCGGAGGAAATCTGGGCCGACACCGACGGCGCCGTGGACATCTTCGTTGCGGGCGTCGGCACTGGCGGAACCGTCACCGGCGTCGGCCAGGTCCTGAAGGAGCGCAAGCCCGGCGTCCGGATCGTGGCGATCGAACCCAAGGACTCCGCAATCCTCAACGGCGGCGCACCCGGCCCTCACAAGATCCAGGGCATCGGGGCCAACTTCGTGCCCGAAATCCTGGACACGAACGTGTACGACGAGGTCCTGGACGCAACTCTCGAGGACTCCGTCCGCGTGGCGCGCGATCTCGGCGTCAAGGAAGGCATCCTCGGCGGCATCTCCTCCGGCGCCATCGTCTGGGGCGCACTGGAGCTGGCGAAGCGCCCCGAAAACGCGGGCAAGCTGATTGTCGCCATCGTCTGCGACTTCGGTGAGCGTTACATCTCCACCGTGCTCTATGACGACATCCGCGGCTGATCAGGCCGCTCTTCGCCCGTTTCCTGTAGAAAGAACTCTGTGGGCTTTTTCGCAAGACTAAAGGAAGACCTCGACGCCGCCCGGTCCCACGACCCGGCGGCTCGAGGTTCTTTCGAGAACCTTTTCGCATACTCCGGGCTGCATGCCATCTGGATCCACCGGCTGACGCACCGCCTGTGGCAAAACCCGGGCCTGCGTTTCCCGGCGCGGCTGCTCTCGCAGCTGGGCCGTTTCCTGACCGGGATCGAGATCCATCCGGGCGCCACCATCGGCCGCCGCTTCTTCATAGATCACGGAATGGGCGTGGTCATCGGGGAGACCGCGGAAATCGGTGAAGATGTGATGATCTACCACGGGGTCACCCTCGGCGGCCGGTCACTCGCACGGATCAAGCGCCACCCCACCATCGGCGACCGCGTGACCATTGGCGCCGGTGCAAAGATCCTGGGGCCGATCACCATCGGCAGGGACAGTGCCGTCGGCGCCAACGCCGTGGTGGTCAAGGACGCCCCGCCGGAATCGATCGTCACCGGCGTTCCGGCGAAGTGGCGCCACCGTGACGCCCAGCGCGAAACCAAGCCTGCGGTAGACCCGGCGGAATACGACATCGAATACCGCATTTGACGGTTAGGGCCGGTCTCTGGGCCGTCCAGTAAAAGCAGCGCAAGCAGAAAAGGCGGGCAGTTCCCGGATCACCGGAAACCGCCCGCCTTTTCTGCTTTGTGGTGGAACTAGTGGGTGTCTACCGCTTCGATTTCGGACTTGTCCTCGCCCCACAGCGTGTGGAACGTGCCTTCGGCATCGACGCGGCCGTAGGTGTGGGCACCGAACAGGTCGCGCTGGCCCTGGATGAGGGCTGCGGCGACGCGCTTGCGGCGCAGGCCGTCGTAGTAGGCCAGTGAGGAGGAGAAGACCGGAACCGGGATTCCCAGCTGGACAGCCGTGGCCACCACGCGGCGCCAGGCGGGAAGGGCGCCGGCGATGGCTTCCGTGAACGCCGGAGCGAACAGCAGGTTGGCCGGCTTCTCCTCAGCGGCGTAGGCCTTGGTGATGTCCTTGAGCAGTTCGGCGCGGATGATGCAGCCGGCCCGCCACAGCGAGGCGATCTCGTCCAGCTTCAGGTCCCAGTTGTATTCCTTGGCTGCCGAGGTGAGCATGTCCAGGCCCTGGGCGTAGGAAACCAGCTTGGAGGCGTAGAGCGCCTGGCGGACGTCCTCAACGAACGTTTCAGGGATTTCGACGTCGGCCTCGTGGCCTGCCAGCAGTTCCTGGCCCAGCTTGCGCTGGCCGGCCTGGGAGGAGAGCGCACGGGCGAACACGGATTCGGCGATGCCGGAGACCGGGGAACCCAGTTCCAGGGCGGAGATGACGGTCCAGCGGCCGGTGCCCTTCTGGCCTGCGGCGTCCACTAAGACGTCCACGAACGGCTTGCCGGTCTTGGCATCCACGTGGCCCAGGACCTCGGCGGAGATCTCGATCAGGAAGGAGGACAGCTCGCCCTTGTTCCAGTCGGTGAAGATCTTGGCCTGCTCGGCGGGTTCGATGCCGGCACCGGAACGGAGCAGGTCGAAGGCTTCGCCGATGACCTGCATGTCGGCGTATTCGATGCCGTTGTGGACCATCTTGACGAAGTGGCCGGCGCCGTCGGTGCCCACCCAGGCGCAGCAGGGCTCGCCGTCGACCTTTGCGGAGATCTTCTCGAGCAGCGGGCCCAGCGCCTTGTAGGACTCCTTGGAACCGCCGGGCATGATGGAGGGTCCGTTGAGGGCACCTTCCTCACCACCGGAAACGCCGACGCCCACGAAGTGCAGGTCCTTCTTGGCGAGGGCGGCCTCACGGCGGCGGGTGTCCTCGTAGTGGGAGTTTCCGGCGTCGATGATGATGTCGCCGGGTTCCAGGAGGGGTTCCAGCTGCTCGATCACGGAGTCAACCGGCTTGCCGGCCTTCACCATGATGAGCACCCGGCGCGGTTTCTCGAGGGAGTCCACCAGCTCCTGCAGGCTTTCGGTGCGGATGAAGTCGCCATCCGTTCCGTGCTTGGCCAGCAGGGCGTCCGTCTTTTCGACTGAGCGGTTGTGCAGGGCGACCGTGAAGCCGTTCCGGGCGAGGTTGCGGGCCAGGTTGGCGCCCATCACTGCGAGGCCGGTGACACCGATGTGTGCAGACATCAAAACTCCAATTCATACTGTGCGATGGATATGCAGTGGCTCCCGGTGCGCGGAAGTCCGTTGCAGACCAAGGGTCTGAATAAAGCATATATATTCATGAAGTCACAGGAAAGTAACGCCCACGTAATGGAACAGTTTGTGTCGCTGCCAGTCAAGGACGGCTGCTTCCAGGCGCACCTGTTCCCACTAGGCTTAGCTGCATGACCAGCAGCCTGCACCACCGTGCCATTGAGAACCTGGGCACGCGCATCATCTCGGGCGACCTTCCTGCAGGCCACATCATGCTTGCCGAAAAACTTGAGGATGAACTCAAGGTTTCGCGTTCGGTCATCCGCGAGGCCGTCCGGGTGCTGCAATCCCTTGGGCTGGTGGAAACCACCAAGCGGGTGGGAATCCGGGTCCTGCCGCCAAACCGCTGGAACCCCTTCGACCCGCAGGTCATCCGCTGGCGGCTCGCCAGCAAGGCACGCGGTGCGCAGCTGCGGTCCCTGGCAGAGCTGAGGTCGGCCGTGGAACCGGCCGCTGCCGAACTTGCCGCGCAGAACGCCCCCGCGCCGCTGCGGCTGGAGCTTGTGGATGTTGCCCATGCAATGCGCGACGCCGGCCACAGGGGGGAAGTGCCACGCTTCCTTGAGCTGGATATCCAGTTCCATTCATTGCTGCTCTCCGGATCCGGCAACGAGATGTTTGCGAACCTCTCGGGGCAGGTAGCCGAGACCCTGACCGGCCGGACCGTGCATGGACTGATGCCCGACCATCCGCACGAGGCAGCACTGCAGTGGCACGTAGACGTGGCAGAGGCAATTGCCCGGGGCGACGCCAGTGCTGCCCGCGAGGCCTCCGACAAAATCATGCGGCGGACCATGTCCCAGATGTCAGACACCTGGACGGAACAGCCCCGGGTTTTTATCCCTGTGCACCGCTGACCCCGGTCCACGGCGGGAGTATTGAACCGCTGTGGCATTCCAAACTCACGGCGGTTGGTGCGTGACACAGCAGGAAACGACTTTTTGTTTCCGTAAGTTCACGGTATATTCAACTCAGGCCCTCCACCGCGGCATCCCCCAATAGTCGCGGTGGAGGGTTTTCCATTGCCCTGACAGGCCTGTTCCGGCGGGCGGGCCTCCCCTAGGCAGCATCTGCAACTGACTCCCGCAGCCGCCAGCTTCCGCCCAGCCCGTCCCTTTCCAGGAGCATGGTGGTGAGCGCCGACCCCGCGTTCCTCCCCAGCCGGACCTGGAGCTGGAGGACCTCGACGTCCACCCGGCTAAGCCCCCTGGGCATCCGGCGGCGCGTCTCCCACCAGTTGACCCGTTCGAACCACCTCACCGGTTCGGCACCCACGGCCCATTCCCTGCCATTGCTGAGCACCGCCGTCGGCCTGCCATCGGTGCCTGTCCTCACAATCACGTGTTCCATGCCTGCAAGCTATGGCAGGGGGCCGACATTCAAGCCCGGCCGGGAAACAGGCGGTAAATCCGGGCAGCAGGACCTTGGGCAGCAAAAAACCCCACAGCTTCCGCCTGAAGGCGCAAACTGCGGGGTTTCACTGTGGGTCCTACCGGGATCGAACCGATGACATCCACGGTGTAAACGTGGCGCTCTACCAGCTGAGCTAAAGACCCATTATTGCCGGATCAGGAGCTGCTGCGCCCTGACCAACGAACATAGACTCTACCCGACGCCGGACATAAATTGCGAATCGACGCGCCCGCTCTGCCCGTGCCGCTGCCCGGTTATATCGGCGGCAGCTCCGCGGCGAGCCAGGTCAACGATTCGCTGACGCCAGCTTCAAGCTTGACGGTGGCCTTGTCGTCCCCCCGCGTGGCCCCCCGGTTGATAATGACCACCGGTTTGCCGTCCTTCGCCGCGTGCCTGACAAACCGGAGACCGCTCATTACCGTGAGGGACGATCCCGCGACCACCAGTGCCGCGGCCTCGTCAACCATCCGGTACGACGTCTCAACCCTGTCCTTGGGCACGTTCTCCCCGAAGTACACGAAGTCCGGTTTCAGTGTTCCTCCGCAGGCGGGGCAAACAGCAACAACGAAGCTGCCGATCAGGGCCTGGTCCTCAACGGTTGAGTCGGCATCCGGCGCCATTTCCACCAGGCCTGATTGTTTCGCCCGATCAAGGAATCCGGGGTTCAACTCCTCCAGCATTCCTGCCAGCAGGCGGCGGGAGTAGGTCCGGCCGCAGTCCAGGCACACTATCTGGTCGTATCGGCCATGGAGGTCCACAACATTGACGCTGCCGGCGTCCTGGTGGAGCCGGTCAACGTTCTGCGTGATGAGGCCCGTCAGGTGTCCACGGCGTTCCAGTTCGGCAGCGGCACGGTGGCCCTGATTGGGATCAGCATGGCGGAGGTGTGACCATCCGATGTGGTTTCTCGCCCAGTAACGCTGGCGGTTCGCGGCCGCCTTGACGAACTCCTGATAGGTCATGGGCGTCCGCGGCGGCGACCCTGGCCCCCGGTAGTCGGGAATGCCCGAGTCCGTGCTGAGGCCGGCACCGGTGAGAAGCGCGAACCGGCCCCCTGCCAGCAGGTCCCTGATGCGGACCAGGACCTCGAGCTCATCGGCGGAAGGCAGGGCGGGAGGAACCGGCGGCATGCTGGCAAATCCCGTGAGGCCCACACCATGCCGCTGTTCAGCCATAATCCGTCAGGCCTTGTCCAGCCCGGCCAATGCCTTGCGGTATTCGCCAAAGTCCCGGGCCTGTCCGCGCGCGTTCACCACGGTGTAGCGGATGGTGCCACCGGCATCGATGATGAACGTGCCCCGTAGCGCCATTCCACTCTCGGGGTCGAACACACCGTAGAGGCTTGCTGCAGCACCGTGGGGCCAGAAGTCCGCCAGCAACTCGAAGGTATACCCCTCCTGCTGGGCGTAGGCCCGCAGGGTGAACTTGCTGTCAACTGAGACCGCCAGGACAACTGCGTTCTCGTCTTCGAACAGGGCCAGGTTGTCCCTGATTTCGCAGAGCTCGCCCGTGCAAATGCCGGAGAAGGCAAAGGGGTAGAACACCAACACCACGTTCTGGCCGCGGAATGCGGACAACCTGACCGGCTCGCCGTACTGGTTGACCAGTTCAAAGTCGGGTGCCGCAGCGCCAACGGCGGGGACGGCAACGGAGGCAGCGGCAAGCGCTGCCGTCACTTGTTCTTCCTGCTCACCAGCCGCGTTGCGCTCCAGTCCTTGGACACGCCTGCCGACGTCGTCACGTGCAGTCCGGCGGTCGGCGCCGCCTCCTGGATATCCGCCGGGGAGACGTATCCAGTCCTTCCGGACTTGGGTGTCAGGACCCAAACGACGCCGTTTTCGCTGAGGGTGGTCAGCGAATCCATGAGGCTGTCCACCAGGTCCCCGTCGCCGTCGCGCCACCAGAAAACGACGGCGTCCGCCACTTCATGGTCGTCCTCGTCCAGCAGCTCGGAACCCGTCAGGTCCTCAATATCGTCACGCAAGTCGAAATCGACGTCGTCGTCGTAACCGAACTCCTGAATCAGATCCCCATTCTTGAAACCCAATTTTTCCGCCACATTTACCGAAGTGGCGGCGTCGGCCTCGCTCACGTGTACCTCCAATGCCTTTTATGCGCGGTGCGCATAGTGATTTCCATTACTCCCAGCCAACACCCTTTGTGCCTGAGCTTCAAGCTGCCGCCCCCGTGATGCGGCATATTCTGCGTCACATCAGGTTCCGCCAACCCGCAGCACAGCGGCTTTTCGTCACACAACCAGTATGACGGCGAAATACAACAGGGCCGCCCAAGCCGCGGCTACGCATCGCGTTGGGGACAGAGTTAGAGTGGCAGGTGACAACTATGCCTGCGGGGCAACAACCCTGTAACTCCAATGCAGACGTAGGAATGCTAGGACCCTGCCCGGCACACATGACCGGGCTGTTGTAACCGATACGTCGCACACGGCGTATGTACGCCGGGCGGTCACCCTGCCCGGCCTGAGTGCGCCATCAATGCGCGCAAAGAGAGGTTGGACGTGGCTGCAGGAGAAGATACCTCCCATATCCTCAGCGGGTTGACTAACCAGCTGCCTGATCGTGATCCGGAAGAGACTGCCGAGTGGGTTGAGTCCCTGGATTCATTGATCAGGGAACAGGGCACTGAGCGTGCCCAATTCATCATGCGGAGCCTGCTGCAGCGCGCGGGCGCGCAGAGCGTCGGGGTGCCGATGGTGACCACCACCGATTACGTGAACACGATCCCGGTGGACCAGGAAGCCGAATTCCCCGGGAACGAGGAGTACGAGCGCCGGTACCGGGCGTATATGCGGTGGAACGCCGCGGTGATGGTCCACCGGGCGCAGCGGGCGAACATCGGCGTGGGCGGGCACATCTCCACCTACGCCGGCGCCGCGACCCTGTACGAGGTGGGCTTCAACCACTTCTTCCGCGGCAAGGACCACCCCGGCGGCGGTGACCAGGTCTTCTTCCAGGGCCACGCCTCCCCCGGCATGTACGCCCGGGCCTTCATGGAAGGCCGGCTCTCGGAGGAGGACCTGGACGGGTTCCGGCAGGAAAAGTCCAAGGAAGGCCACGCCCTGTCCTCCTACCCGCACCCACGGCTGATGCCGCACTTCTGGGAGTTCCCCACCGTGTCCATGGGCATCGGGCCGATGAACGCGATCTACCAGGCCCAGTCCAACCGGTACCTGCACAACCGGGGCCTGAAAGACACCTCCGACCAGCAGGTCTGGGCGTTCCTGGGCGACGGGGAAATGGACGAGCCCGAATCCCGCGGCCTGCTCCAGCTCGCCGCGAACGAGAACCTGGACAACCTGAACTTCGTGATCAACTGCAACCTCCAGCGCCTGGACGGGCCCGTGCGCGGCAACGGCAAGATCATGCAGGAACTCGAAGCGTTCTTCCGCGGCGCGGGCTGGAACGTCATCAAGGTCGTCTGGGGCCGGGAATGGGATGACCTGCTCACCAAAGACACCGACGGGTCGCTGGTGAAGATCATGAACGAAACCCCCGACGGTGACTACCAGACCTACAAGGCAGAATCCGGCGGGTTCGTCCGCGAACACTTCTTCGGGAAGGACCCGGCCACCAAGGACCTCGTCGCGGACCTCACCGATGACCAGATCTGGAACCTCAAACGCGGCGGCCACGACTACCGCAAGGTCTACGCCGCGTACAAGGCAGCCACCGAATTCAAGGGCAAACCCACCGTCATCCTCGCCAAAACCGTCAAAGGCTACGGCCTCGGACCGCACTTCGAGGGCCGCAACGCGACCCACCAGATGAAGAAACTCACCCTGGATGACCTGAAGAAGTTCCGCGACCACCTGCGGATCCCCGTCACGGACGAACAGCTCGAAAAAGACCTGTACCAGCCCCCGTACTACCACCCCGGCACGGACGCCCCGGAAATCAAGTACATGATGGAGCGCCGCGCGGCCCTGGGCGGTTCCGTCCCGGAGCGCCGGTCCAAGCACGCCGAGATCACCCTGCCCGAGGCCAAGTCCTACGAGGTCGCCAAACGAGGCTCGGGCAAGCAGCAGGCCGCCACCACCATGGCCTTCGTGCGCCTGCTCAAGGACCTCATGCGGGACAAGAACTTCGGCAAGCACATCGCCCCGATCATCCCGGACGAGGCACGCACGTTCGGGATGGACGCGTTCTTCCCCACTGCGAAGATCTACAACCCCAAGGGCCAGAACTACCTCTCCGTGGACCGCGACCTCGTCCTGGCCTACAAGGAATCCGCCCAGGGCCAGCTGATCCACCCCGGCATCAACGAAGCCGGCGCCGTGGCAGCGTTCACCGCCGCCGGCACCGCCTACGCCACCCACGGCGTTCCCCTGGTCCCGGTCTACGTGTTCTACTCCATGTTCGGCTTCCAGCGCACCGGCGACGCGTTCTGGGCCGCCGCGGACCAGATGACCCGCGGCTTCATCATCGGCGCCACCGCAGGACGGACCACCCTCACCGGCGAAGGACTCCAGCACGCCGACGGCCACTCCCCCCTGCTCGCCTCCACCAACCCCGCCGTCGTCACCTACGACCCCGCCTACGGCTACGAAATGGGCCACATCATCCGCGACGGCCTCGAACGCATGTACGGGCCGGACTCGGAAGACCGGAACCTCATGTACTACCTCACGGTCTACAACGAGCCGATCACCCAGCCCGCCGAACCCGAGGAACTGGACGTCGAGGGCGTCATCAAGGGCATCTACCTGCTGGCTCCGGCGAAGATCGATGGTCCGCGGACCCAGATCCTGGCCTCCGGCGTGTCCGTCCCCTGGGCCCTCGAAGCCCAGCGGATCCTCGCCGAAGACTGGTCAGTCTCCGCCGACGTCTGGTCCGTGACCTCCTGGAACGAACTGCGCCGCGACGGACTCGCCGCCGAAGAGGAAGCCTTCCTCAACCCCGGCGAACCCGCCCGCGTCCCCTTCATCACCCAGCAACTCGAAGGAGCCACCGGCCCCGTCGTCGCCGTGTCCGACTACATGAAAGCCGTCCCCGACCAGATCCGCCAATTCGTCCCCAACGAATTCGCCACCCTCGGCGCCGACGGCTTCGGCTTCTCCGACACCCGCGCAGCAGCCCGCCGCTTCTTCAAAAACGACACCCACTCCATCGTGGTGCGTTCACTGGAGATGCTCGCCCGCCGCGGCGAGGTGGATGCGCAGGCCCCGATCAAGGCGATTGAGAAGTACAGGCTTCACAACGTCAATGCGGGCACCACGGGCAACGCCGGTGGCGAAGCCTAGCTTGGTCCCTCAGTAAAGACGCGACGGCGGCTCCCTCCGAAAGGCGGGGGCCGCCGTCGTCCGTTAAGGCCTTGGTGTCATGTGACGCAGGGCAAAGCGGATTGTAGCCTTTGCACAAATGGAGGTTGCGGGACGCTGCCCGTATGCTCAAAGAATGCCAGCACCTGCCACCCCGTCCGCCAAGCGCAAACCGTCCACTCCGCGGGTGACTCCGGAGAAGTCGGAGACCCTCAAGAAACTGCGGGCACACGTGGGCCAGCTTTCCACCACCACCATGCGCGAGCTGGAAAAGTCCCTGCCCTGGTACAGCCGGCTCAGCTCGGACGAGCGCTCGGCGCTGGGCATGGTGGCACAGAACGGCATTGCGGCTTTCGTCACGTGGTACGAGAGGCCCAGCTCTCCGTCATGGATCCTAACGGACGTCTTTGGAACGGCACCCACCGAGCTGACCCGCTCCATAAGCCTGCAGAAAGCGCTGCAATTGATCCGGATTGTGGTGGAGGTGGTGGAGGACCAGGTACCGGTCATTGCACCGGAGGCCGACCAGCCGTCCCTCCGTGAAGCCGTGTTGCGCTACTCGAGGGAGGTTGCCTTCGCTGCCGCCGACGTCTACGCGCGCGCCGCCGAATCCCGCGGGTCCTGGGACACCCGTCTCGAGGCCCTGATTGTGGACGCCATCCTCCGCGGCGAGAACACGGACGCTTTGCGCTCCAGGATCGCGGCGCTTGGCTGGAAAGCCCAGGAGCGCTTCACGGTCATGGTGGGCAACTCCCCTTCGGAGCCCAGTGCCAGCTACGTCAGTGAACTGCGCCGGATGGCCGGCCGGTACGCGGAGGACGCGCTGGTGGGCATCCAGGGCGACCGGCTCATCCTCATCCTGGGCGGAGTGCAGGACAGGGAAACAGCGTATGTGAAGCTCAGCGAAATGTTTGCTCCCGGCCCTGTGGTGTACGGCCCCGAGGCCGGTTCGCTGCTGGAAGCCAGCGGGTCTGCCCAGTCGGCTTTTGCGGGCCTCACCGCGGCCAGGGCGTGGCCGTCCGCCCCGCGGCCCGTGGCTGCCGACGATCTGCTGCCGGAACGGGTCATCTCCGGGGACGACGCCGCCCGCCGTTCCCTTGTCAAGAACATCTACCGCCCCCTGCTGGCCGCATCCAATGGCCTGGTTGAAACCCTTGGCACCTACCTGGAACTGGGGCATTCACTTGAGGCAACAGCGCGGGAACTCTTCGTTCACGCGAACACTGTGCGGTACCGTTTGAAGCGCGTCTGCGACGTCACGGGGTGGGACCCGCTCCTGCCGAGGGAGGCTTTTGTCCTGCAGGCCGCACTTGTTGTGGGCCGTCTTTCGACGCCACCGAAAGCTGCGGCTGAACGCCAGCCGTCCCGGAATCAGCCCTGAGGCGTTGTAGACTTCCTACAACCTGACCCCGTGAGCTTGGTGCGGACAAACACCGCTGGATCACTCAGTAATTTGGAAAGCTGGATACGTGCTTGCAATAGTCTGCCCTGGACAGGGCTCACAGACCCCGGGTTTTCTGGTCCCCTGGCTGGAACTGCCCCCGGTGGCAGGCCAGCTGGCCGCCCTCAGCGACATCGCAGGCATTGACCTGATCGCCCACGGGACCACCTCGGACGAAGAAACCATCAAGGACACTGCCGTAGCGCAGCCCCTGATCGTCGCCGCCGGCCTTGTTGCGGCTGCTTCCCTGTTCGATGTTGAACTCAGCTCCCTTCCGGTCATCCTGGCAGGCCACTCCGTTGGTGAAATCACCGCCTCAGCGCTTTCCGGGGTACTCACCGAGCAGGAGGCCATGACGTTTGTCCGCGAGCGTGCCAACAGCATGGCTGCAGCCGCTGCCGTCACCCCCACCGGCATGAGCGCAGTGGTGGGCGGCGACCCCGCCGACGTCCTGGCAGCCATCACGGCAGCGGGGGCCACCCCGGCCAACGTCAACGGCGCGGGCCAGACCGTTGCCGCCGGAACCTTTGAGCAGCTGAAAGCCCTGGCCGACAACCCGCCAGCCAAGGCCCGGGTCATTCCCCTGAAGGTGGCCGGCGCCTTCCACACCAGCCACATGGCTCCCGCAGTCAGCGCCCTGAAGGCGCTGGAACCGCAGCTTAAGCCGCAGGCACCGAAGGTGCCGCTGCTGTCCAACTACGACGGCGGGGAAGTCACCGACGGCCACGCCGCCGTCGAGAGCCTCATTGCCCAGGTGTCACGTCCCGTCCGCTGGGACCGTTGCATGGAGACGATGGTCGCAAGGGGCGTCACCGGCGTAATTGAACTTGCTCCTGCCGGCACGCTTGCCGGCCTCGCCAAGCGGGGCATGCCCGGTGTCAAAACCGTGGCGGTCAAAACACCGGACGACCTTTCCGCCGCACTGGCGCTTTTCGCAGAACTGGAGGGCAACGCATGAGCGTTCCCACGCTGAAACAGGCCCCGATTCAGGAGCACACCCGGATCCTCGGCCTGGGTGCCTACCGGCCGGACGTTATCGTCACCAACGAGGACGTGTGCCAGTGGATCGATTCCTCCGACGAATGGATCCGCCAGCGCACCGGCATCGTGACCCGGCACCGGGCCCCGGCTGAGGTCAGCGTCATTGACATGGCCGAGGGCGCTGCCCGCGAAGCCATGGATAAGGCTGGAATTCAGGCCTCGGACCTGGGCGCTGTCATTGTCTCCACCGTGACGCATCCCTACGCCACGCCGTCTGCCGCGGCGGCCCTGGCGGACCGCCTCGGCGCCACCCCGGCACCTGCCTTTGACATCTCCGCGGCCTGCGCCGGCTACTGCTACGGCATCGCCCAGGGTGACGCCCTGGTCCGCTCAGGCGCCGCGAAGTATGTCCTGGTGGTGGGCGCGGAGAAGTTGTCAGACGTCATCGACAATCGTGAACGCACCATCTCCTTCCTGCTCGGGGACGGTGCCGGCGCCGTCGTCATCGGGCCCTCCGAAACTCCCGGAATCGCACCTTCGGTCTGGGGGTCGGACGGCAGCAAGTGGGACGCCATCGGAATGACCCGTTCCATGCTCGATGTCCGGGACCTTGGCCTGGCTGCCCGCCAGTCGGATTCGACAGGGGACCTTGCCCTGCTCGAGGAAGCCCAGGAACTCTACCCCACCCTCCGCCAGGACGGCCAGACCGTCTTCCGCTGGGCCGTGTGGGAGATGGCCAAGGTTGCCCAGCAGGCCATGGACGCAGCCGGAGTACAGGCCGAGGACCTGGTGGCCTTCATCCCCCACCAGGCCAACATGCGCATCATCGACGAGATGGTGAAGAAGCTGAAGCTGCCCGAGACGGTTACAGTGGCACGGGACATCGCCGATGCAGGAAACACCTCTGCAGCGTCCATCCCGCTGGCCACCCACCGCCTGCTGGCCGAAAAGCCGGAACTGAGCGGAGGACTGGCGCTCCAGATCGGCTTCGGGGCCGGGCTCGTCTTCGGCGCACAGGTAGTTGTCCTTCCTTAGGAACGCCCCAACAGGCCGCAACCGCGTCCTGAACCATTTCCGGCAGACCCTGCCGGCAATACAAGAAAAGGAGCCATCAATGGCTAGCAACGAAGAGATCCTGGCCGGCTTGGCTGAAATCGTCAACGAAGAAACCGGCCTGGCCCCCGAGGCCGTGGAGCTGGACAAGTCCTTCACCGAGGACCTGGACATCGACTCCATCTCCATGATGACCATCGTGGTCAACGCCGAAGAGAAGTTCGGCGTGCGCATCCCGGACGAAGAGGTCAAGAACCTCAAGACCGTCGGCGACGCCGTCAGCTTCATCGCCGGAGCACAGGCCTAGCCAAGGCTTCCGCCGTTCATCGGCATGGCAGGGCTGCCGGTCCGGAAGACCGGGCCGGCAGCCCGCCGCATTTTTCCGGCACTTGCCCCACGCGCAGTGCTCCTACGGGCACTGTTCCCGGCAGTGTTGTTGCTTGAAGCAGTGTGCCGATCATTAATACGCGGGACCTCCGGTAATCGGATTCCCCACCGACAGAGAGTGATCCCATGACACGCAAAGTAGTCATTACCGGTCTGGGTGCCACCACGCCCATCGGCGGCGATGTACCCACGATGTGGAACAACGCGCTCAAGGGGGTCTCCGGTGCCCGCACCCTGGAGGACGACTGGGTAGCCAAGTACGAGCTGCCCGTCCACTTCGCCGCGCGTTGCAGCACCCCGGCCCTGGACGTGCTCAGTCGCGTCGAGGCCAAGCGCATGGACCCGTCCACCCAGTTCGGCGTCATCGCAGCCCGTGAAGCCTGGGCTGACTCCGGCATCACTGAGTTCGACAAGGACAGGCTGGCCGTCGCCTTCGCCACGGGTATTGGCGGTGTCTGGACACTCCTTGATGCCTGGGACACCCTGAAGGAAAAAGGCCCCCGCCGGGTCCTCCCCATGACCGTTCCCATGCTGATGCCCAACGGTGTTGCCGCAGCCGTCAGCTTGGACCTCGGTGCCCGCGCCGGCGCCCACACCCCCGTTTCCGCCTGCGCGTCCGGCACCGAAGCCCTCCACCTTGGGCTCGACCTGATCCGCTCAGGCAAGGCCGACGTGGTCATGTGCGGCGGCGCCGAAGCGGCCATCCACCCGATGCCCCTCGCAGCCTTCGCCTCCATGCAGGCACTCTCCCGCCGGAATGACGACCCGCAGGGCGCCTCCCGTCCCTACGACACGGGCCGCGACGGCTTTGTGATGGGCGAAGGCGCCGGCGCCCTGGTCCTTGAGGCTGAGGAGCACGCCCTGGCTCGCGGTGCGCGCATCTACGGTGAACTGGCGGGCACTTCCGTCACCGCTGACGCATACCACATCACCGCTCCCGACCCCGCAGGCCTGGGTGCCACCCGTGCACTCAAAGCTGCCATGTTCGATGGCCGCATCCAGCCTGAGGATGTGGTCCACGTGAACGCGCACGCCACGTCCACCCCCGTGGGTGACAAGCCGGAATACACCGCCCTCCGGGCTGCACTGGGGAACCATGTGGACAACGTCGCAGTCTCCGCAACGAAGTCCCAAATGGGCCACCTCCTGGGCGCATCCGGTGCTGTCGAGGCCGTACTGACAGTGCTCGCTGTTTACGACCGGAAGGCACCGGTCACCATCAACCTGGAGAACCAGGACCCGGAGATCCCGCTCGACGTCGTCACCTCGGCCCGCGACCTGCCCGCCGGCAACATCGTGGCACTGAGCAACTCGTTCGGCTTCGGTGGCCACAACGCCGTGATTGCGGTCCGCAGCGTCTGATCTTCAGAACGTTGTACCGCCTACAAAAGGAGGCCCCGCCGTGTGGCGGGGCCTCCTCTTTGCTATGGAAGATTCAGGTCGACGGCGGTCAGCCCACCTGGTGGAGCCAACGAACGGGTGCGCCTTCGGCGGCGTGCCGGAACGGCTCGAGCTCCTCGTCCCAGGCTTCGCCGAGGGCGAGGGAGAGCTCGTGGTAGACAGCTGCGGGGTCGCCGGCGCCTGACTCGTAGGCATACCGGATCCTGTCCTCGGACACCATGATGTTCCCGTGCACATCGGTGACAGCGTGGAAGATGCCCAGCTCAGGGGTGTGGGACCAGCGGCCGCCGTCGACACCCTGGCTCGGCTCCTCGGTGACCTCATAGCGCAGATGCGCCCACCCCCGCAGGGACGACGCAAGCTGTGATCCTGTACCGGGGGCACCGGTCCAGGACAGCTCTGCCCGGAACATTCCGGGCGCGGCAGGCTGCGGGGTCCACTCAAGGTCCGTTCGCTTGTCCACGACGGATCCGATGGCCCACTCAACGTGGGGGCACAGAGCCGTAGGGGCCGAGTGAACGAACAGCACACCGCGGGTCATTGCAACAGACATTCCATCCTCCATAGCTCTAGGTACGTCTTCCCCAACGACCTCTGCCTGAATGGAACTGCCGTGCCGTGCACTGCGGTTGTGGTTCCTGCCTGCGTATTCAGATGTATCAGATAAAGCTGTGTCCGGGCTTACCGTGACGCAAAAAGCTGCTAGCTTCAAGCGGGACTTGAAAGTTGCCGGACGTGACTCTTATTGTGCCGTACCGCACCAAATTACGCCAGTGCGATTCCGGGCCTCGGACTTACGCCCTCGGGTGGGCCTGCTGGTAGCTCTTCCGCAGCCGGTCAACCGAGACGTGGGTATAGATCTGGGTGGTGGCCAGGCTGCTGTGCCCGAGGATTTCCTGCACTGCGCGCAGATCGGCTCCGCCGTCCAGCAGATGCGTGGCCGCCGAGTGCCGGAGCGCGTGCGGGCCTGACGCGGAGGTGTCACCGAGCCCGGCAAAAAGGTCGTTGACCATGGAGCGGACCTGCCGCTGGTCCACCCTTCCGCCCCGGGCGCCCAGGAAGAGCGCCGGCCCGCTGTTGTCCCTGAAAAGCAAAGGCCTGCCGCGCCGCAGCCAGTCATCCACCGCGAGGGCTGCCGGAACACCGTACGGAACAGTGCGCTCTTTGTTGCCCTTACCGATCACACGCAAAGTCCGCCGGTCCGGGTCCAGGTCATCAACGTCCAGCCCCGCCAGTTCGCCCACCCGGACTCCCGTGGCGTAGAGCAGTTCCACGAGGGCACGGTTCCGCAGGGCGAGCGGCGCACCCTCGGCCGCCGCTTCTTCGAGGGTTGCCAGAAGCCGGGTCAACTGCCCGGCCTGCAATACCCCGGGCAAGGACTGTTCACGTTTCGGGGCCTTGAGCCGGAGGGCGGGATCAGTGGTGAGACGTTCCTCCGCCATGGCCCAGGCCGTGAAAACCCTGACAGAGGCGGACCGGCGGGCCAAGGTGCTGCGCGCCGCGCCCTCCTGGCTCTGGGCCCCGAGCCAGCGCCGGAGGGTTCCGAGTTCCAGGTCCTGGAGCCGGGCGGCGCCTTCGGACGCAGCGTGGGACAGGAGGCTGCGGACGTCGCCCAGGTATCCGCGGAGAGTATGGGGTGAGACCGCACGCTCGGCGGAGAGGTACTGCGTGAAGGCGTCCAGCGCCCCGCCGAGCTCCGCAGGCAATCCCTCATAATCCACCCACTTACTCTCTCAGCAACGGCGGGGAAATCAGTAGCTGACACGCTCCACTCCTGCCGGTGCCTGTGCTTCCCGTCCCGGGCGGACCGGGCCTGCCAGGCAGTGCGCGTCAGCCGGTTGCCTTGCCGCGTTTCCAGCCTCCCCGCTCTGAGACGGCAAGGCCCAGCAGGCCCAGCCGGCCCAGCCCGGCCCGCACCGACTCCTGGGCAAGGCCCGCGACCACTGAAAGTTTTTCGACGGACGTCACGGAGCGCAGCGGCAGCGCGTCCAGGAGGATAAGGTCCTCCAGCGTCAGCCCGTCCTGCACCGCAGCCTGCCCGTGGCGGGGATCAGGAAGGGCAGAGCCACTGGGGCTGGCCAGCTCGGCAACCTCGGCAGCATCCGTCACGCAGACGGCACCTCCGTCCCGCAGAAGCCGGTGGCATCCTGCCGAGTTGGCGCTGTGCACGGAGCCCGGAACAGCCCCGACGGCACGGCCGAGGGTCTCCGCGTGGTGGGCCGTGTTCAACGCCCCAGACCGCCACCTGGCCTCGACCACCACGGTCACAGCGGACAGGGCTGCAATGATGCGGTTACGTTGGAGGAACCGGTAACGGGTAGGCGCGGACCCTGGCGGAACCTCGGCCAGGACAGCGCCCTGGTTGCACACGGCCCGCAGGAGGTCCTCGTTGCCTGAGGGATAGAACCGGTCCACTCCCCCAGCCATCACAGCAATGGTGGGGACCGCGCCGGTTGCCCCCGCAAGGGCCGCGCGGTGGGCATGCGCATCGATCCCGTACGCACCACCCGAGACTACGGTGAAGCCGCGCTGGGCCAGCGAGTACGCAAGATCGCCGGTGACGGCGGCGCCGTAGCTGGTGCTGTCCCGTGAGCCAACAAGGGCTATGGATGTTGCCGCTCCGGGCAGCTGCTGTTCCTGTCCCCTCCACCAGAGGCAGATCGGCTCCTGGATTCCGAGGTCAGCCAGCTGGCTTGGCCACAACTCGTCTGACGGTATGATCAGCCGCCCGCCGAGGCGCGCCATGGTGGCAAGATCCCGCTCGGGAGCCAGGTCGGGTATGCGTGGCTGCCAACGCTTCAGGGAGGTGGCCATCCCGGCCCAGCTCGTGGTGGAACCATCACCGGAAAGCAGAGCAGTGATCTCCTGCTCCAGCTCCGGACCGGCCGGGAGTTGGCCCGTGGCGATCCGCAGGGCGTCCACGGCCCCGGCCACCTGGACCAGGGCAAGGCCGGCAGCGTCCTGCGGTTCCATAAGGCGTGAGAGGGCAGCGCGTGAACGCCGCTCGATGTCCAGATGCATGCCTGTCTCCTTCATGCTGCAGCCGCCGCTGCCTGCCGAAGCCCCAGCGCCTGCCCGATGTCGTTCGTGTCCGGCTGCTCCCGGTACCCCAAGTCGGCGAGGGTCCACGCAAGCCGGAGTACGCGGTCATAGCCGCGCGCGGTCAGGACGCCCCGTTCCAGGGAATGGTCCAGGATGCGGGTGACTGCCGGTGGGAGCCGAAGTTCGCCCCGGAGGATGCGGCCGGGGATCTGCGCATTGGTTTCCAGCCCGTAGGGCGCCAACCGCTCCAGCTGGCGGGCCCGTGCGCCCAGCACCCGCCGTGCGACGGTTGCAGTGTCTTCCTCGGCCCCCGCCTGCCCGAAGTCGGCCAGGGAGACCCTTTCCACCTGCAGCTGTATATCCACCCTGTCGAGGAGCGGACCGGACATCCTGGCCAGATACCGGCGCCGCATCACGGGTGTGCACGTGCAGTCGAGTCCTTTTCCGGAGGCCTTGCCGCAGGGACAGGGATTGGCGGCGAGGACCAACTGGAACCGGGCTGGATAAGCAGCAGTCCCGGCTGACCGGTGGATCACCAGTTCACCGCTCTCCAGGGGCTGGCGGAGGGCATCCAGCACCCGGCGCTCGTACTCGGGTGCTTCGTCAAGGAACAGGACCCCGCGGTGGGCGCGGGAAGCGGCTCCGGGCCGGGGAAGTCCCGAGCCTCCCCCAATGATTGCGGCGGCGGTTGCGGAATGGTGCGGACTTTCGAACGGTGGCCTTCGGAGCAACTGCACCGAAGATGAAGGCAGGCCGCACAGCGAATGGATAGCCGTGACCTCCATGGACTCATGGTCCCCGAGATCCGGAAGGAGCCCGGGCAGGCGTTCCGCCAGCATGGTCTTGCCCGCGCCCGGAGGGCCCGTCAGGAGGAGATGGTGCGCCCCGGCAGCTGCGACTTCCAGTGCGCGCCGGGCATCCCCCTGACCCGAGACGTCCGCCATATCAGGGTACGTGCCGGTCTCCACTCCTGCCTCCCCGGCGCTGTCCGTGTCCTCGGGCTCGAAATCCAGCGCAAGCTCCTGGGGATCTGCGCCGAATTCCAGCGCCAGCCGGGCCAGTGTGCTGTACCCCCGAACGTTGGCATCAGGCACCAACGATGCCTCCGCCAGGTTGGCCTGCGCCACAACGACGTCCGGATATCCGGCCTGCACCGAGGCCATCACCGCCGGAAGGATGCCGCGTACCGGGCGCAGCCGGCCATCAAGTCCCAGCTCGGCGATAAACACCGTCCGCCCGGTGGGTTTGATGTCATTGGCGGCACGGAGTACGGCCATGGTGACCGCCAGGTCGAATCCGGATCCCCGCTTCGGCAGGGAGGCAGGGATGAGGTTGGCGGTGATCTTGCGGCGGCTCAGCGGAATTCCGGAATTTTTCGCAGCTGAGCGGATCCGCTCCTTGGCCTCGTTAAGGGAGGCGTCCGGCAGTCCCAGCAGTACGAATGCAGGGAGGGTCTGGCCTATGTCGGCCTCGACCTCCACGATGTACCCGTTAAGCCCCACCAGGGCGATGGAGTAGGTGCGTCCCAGGGGCATTCAGCCCACCCCCCTGAGGTGCTCTACCAGGGGCGACCCGCCGCCGTCGTCAATCACCGCGATGACGTCAACGCGCCGCAGCGGCATCCGAAGCTCACGGTCCCGGCACCACGCGGCCCCAAGCCGGTGCAGCCGCGCCAGCTTATCCGGACCCACAGCCTCAAAGGGATGGCCGTAATCGAGGGTACGGCGGGTTTTGACCTCGGCGATCACCAGGGCATCGCCGTCGAGCGCGACGATGTCTATTTCGCCCTCGGTGCAGCGCCAGTTGCGCTCCACCACGAGCATGCCGAGGGTTTCCAGGTAACCGGCGGCAAGGTCCTCGCCGTGCCGGCCCAACAGGTCTTTCGATTTCATGTCTACCTCCGCAACCAGCCTGAAGGGGCTGGATCACGAAGGACAGGACGACGGTCCCCTATGTGGATGAACCTGGGCCGACGGGCCCTGTGAAGGAAAAGTCAGCTGTGCAGGAAAAGTCCGGGCCCGGGCAGAATGCTAGTTGCCCAGGTCGACGTCCTTGGGCAGGGCCAGTTCCTCGTTGCGCGGAAGCTCTTCGACGTTGACGTCCTTGAAGGTCAGGACGCGGACACTCTTGACGAACCGTGCGGAACGGTAGACGTCCCAGACCCAGGCATCCTGCAGGGTCAGGTCAAAGTAGACCTCGCCGTCTGCGCTGCGGGCCTGCAGGTCCACGTGGTTGGCCAGGTAGAAGCGGCGTTCGGTCTCGACAACGTAGCTGAACAGCCCGACGACATCGCGGTATTCACGGTAGAGCTGAAGCTCCATGTCGGTTTCGTAGTTTTCAAGATCCTCGGCACTCATGCATCCATCTTGCACCATCGGCAGGGCGGCTGGTGTCCGGCGCGGGGCTCAGTCCCCCGCGGCAGCTTCTCCCCCGCCTGGCCCTGAACCGTCCGGCAGGCCGGCGTCAGCCAGTTCCCCACCAAGGAGCCGCCAGCTGACCCGGTGGTACGGCGTGGGCCCGGCCGCACGGAGGACATCCCGGTGCAGTGCGGTGGCGTAGCCCTTGTTGATGTCCCAGCCGAAGTCCGGGAACTCACCATGGAGCTCCCGCATCAACCGGTCCCGCTCAACCTTTGCGATGACGCTGGCAGCCGCCACGCTCAGGCACTGCATATCCGCCTTGACCTTGGTGTGAACCGGAGCGTCGCAGCTGGCCTCCACTTCCGGCTCGTCGAACAAGGACAGCTGCCCGGCAGGTGAAAGCCAGTTGTGGCTTCCGTCCAGGAGCACCGCCTCGGGGCGGACACCCGCAGAAAGGACTTCCTGCCAGGCCCTGGTTCCTGCAAGGCGCAACGCGGCGATGATGCCGATGGAGTCGATTTCCTGCGCTGAGGCGTGGCCCACTGCCGAGGCCACGCTCCACCGGCGGACCAGCGGGTCAAGGCGTTCCCGCTCCGCCGGGGCCAGGAGTTTGCTGTCCCGGACCCCGGCCAGGGGCTTCTGCCGTTGCAGGTCGACCACGGCGATGCCCACGCTGACGGGCCCGGCAAGCGCGCCGCGCCCCACCTCGTCCACGCCTGCAAGGTAGCGGATCCCCTGGGCCTTGAAGGTCCGCTCGTGCCTGAGGGTGGGTGCCTTGCCCGGTGAGGGAATCTTGGCGCCCGGTGAGGGAATCTTGGCGCCCGGTGAGGGAACCTTGGTGCCCGGTGAGGGAATCTTGGTGCCCGGTGAGGGAACCTTGGTGGAACCGGACCTGGGCTTGAGTGCGGCGGGCATGGTCAGGGCGCCGCCGGTACGTTGCGGAACACGTCCGGATAGTTGCCTAAGGTGGTGAACCGGCTCAGCGGCCAGGCAATGACGGCGGCCTTGCCTTCGAGGTCCGCAATGTCGATGAATCCGCCGTCGGAGTCCATGTGGGCGCGGGAGTCGGCGGAATGGTTGCGGTTGTCTCCCATCACCCACACCTTGCCCTCGGGGACAGTCACGTCGAAGTTGCGGATCTGCGGGATTTCAGCCGGATTGATATAGCTCTCGTTGACGGCGGTCCCGTTAATGGTCAGTCTACCGCCGGCATCGCAGCAGACCACGTGGTCCCCCGGGAGTCCGATGACCCTTTTGACCAGGTGCTGTTCCGAGTTGTCCGGCAGCAGGCCAACGAACGTCAGCCCGTCCTGGACCCACGTGAAAGGGCCCTGCGGTTGTTCCGGCGCTGCCTGGAGCCAGCCCTTGGTATCCCGGAAAACCACGACGTCGCCGCGGTTCAGTGCGAACGGCTCGGGGACCAGGAGGTTGACGAAGATCCTGTCATCCACTTCCAGGGTGTTGACCATGGATTCGGACGGGATGAAGAACGCGCGGAACAGGAAGGTCTTGATCAGGAAGGAAAGGACGACGGCGATCACCACCACCGTGGCTACTTCCTTCAGCCATGCGAAGACGGGGCTGCCGGCGGGCTTCGCTGCTGACTTGGCGGCGGCGCGGCTGCCCGCGGCGCCGGGCGCAGGTGCGCCAGGACCTTGGCCGGAAGTCCCGGGAACAGCATCGGCCGGAACGTCCGAAGCGCCTTCGTGGCGTGGTTCGGGTGTCCGCGCGTGGTTCTCGGGCATTTACTGTCCGTTCTCTGTTGTGGGTCCTGCAGGCGGACGGGGTATTGAAGCAAATCTATCAAGCGGCCAGATGATCTGGACCGGCCTGCCGATCACCCTCTCCAGCGGGACCATGCCGCCGCCGGGGGCTCCGAGCAGGCTTCGTGAGTCGGCCGACAGGGAGCGGTGGTCCCCCATCAGCCACAGCCGGTCGTCCGGGACCACGGCACTGAACTTTTGCGTACTGGGGGCATCTCCGCTGAAGATGTAGGGCTCCGCCAGGGGTTCGCCGTTCACCGTCACGTTGCCGCCGGCGTCGCAGCAGGCCACCGAGTCGCCGGGGAGCCCGATGACCCTCTTGACGTAGGTGGTGTCACTGCCAGTGAGGCCGAGCCAGTGTGTGACGGCGGCCGCGGTGTCCACCAGGGCGCCGTTGCCGCTGTTAAGCGGGGCGAAACTGCCCCTGCCGTCAAAGACGACAATGTCCCCGCGCCGGATGGGCTCGGCGCGGAAGTCGGTCCGGGACACCAGGATGCGGTCCCCGCCTTCCAGCACGGGTTCCATGGACGCGGACGGGATGAAGTACACATCGAGCCAGAGAGATCGGACCAATCCGCTGACCGCAACGGCCAGGATGACGGCCAGGAACGCAAAACGCCAGCCCATTTTGCGGGGCTGGCGTTTTGTGTGGTCCATTGTCCGTATCCTGGGCGCTGGTGCTGAATGGCTCCGGCGCTGGCCGGATACGGCTGCGGCCCGGCCTCTGCAGGTCCGAAAGGACTTACTTGGCGGTGCTGAAGTCGCGCTTTTCCTTGATCTTCGCAGCCTTACCGCGCAGTGCGCGCATGTAGTAAAGCTTCGCGCGGCGGACGTCACCCTTGGTAACGACCTCGATCTTGTCGATGATCGGGGAGTGAACCGGGAAGGTACGCTCCACACCGACGCCGAAGGAAACCTTGCGGACCGTGAAGGTCTCACGGACGCCGTCGCCCTGGCGGCCCAGGACGAAGCCCTGGAAAACCTGGACACGGGAGTTCTTGCCTTCGATGATGTTCACGTGCACCTTGAGGGTGTCACCCGCGCGGAACTCGGGAACATCGGTACGCAGCGAGGCTGCATCGAGGGAATCGAGAATATGCATAATTGCACTCCTGGTGAACGCCACAGGTCATTCACTTTGGGTCACGGCAGCAAAACCTGGAACGCTCGTGGCGCACCGGGGATTTCCGCCGAAAGGTAAGTGGTCCGGCCACTTCACTGATTGATGAGGCCGGTTGCCTTAGCTGTTGGTTGCGCTCCCCCTGTGGCAGGTGCGGACCCAGCAGACACAAGGACTAATTTTGCCACACTGCGGAGGCTACAGCCAATCCCGCAGCTCCCGCAGCCCAGGGAGCTGGCCGCGGCAGCATGACGCCCTTAGCCCTGCGTGGCGCCTTCAGTGCCGGGGCGGCGGCGCAGGCGGCCGTCGACGACGTCGTATCCCAGGTCCTGCAGTTCGGTGCGGTCGGCACGCGGCAGCTTTCCGGCGTCGAACGCTTCGAGGAGGTCGGGGCGGCGCTCCGCCGTCCGCCGGAACTGCTCGTGGCGGCGCCACTGCGCGATCTTGCCGTGGTTCCCGCTGAGCAGCACGGCCGGCACTTCCCGCTCGCGCCACACAGAGGGTTTGGTGTAGACGGGGTACTCCAGGAGCCCGTCGGAATGGGATTCCTCCACCAGGGACTCGGGATTGCCCACCACGCCCGGCAGCAGGCGTCCGACGGCTTCCACCATGGCGAGGACCGCGACTTCCCCGCCATTGAGGACGTAGTCCCCCAGACTGACGGGGCGGACGTCAAAATGCTCCCGGGACCACTCAATGACGCGCTCGTCGATGCCCTCGTAGCGTCCGCAGGCGAACGCAAGGTGCTCCTGCTCGGCCAGCTCGTACGCCAGCGACTGGGTGAACCTCTCCCCCGCCGGCGACGGCACGATCAGGACCGGCCTGCCCGATCCCTCCGGGCGGTCGGCCGCGATGGACTTCAAGGCCTGCGCCCACGGTTCGGGCTTCATCACCATGCCGGCGCCCCCGCCGTAGGGCGTGTCGTCGACGGTGCGGTGCCTGTCCGTGGTGAAGGCGCGGAGGTCGTGGACGCGGAGGTCCAGGATCCCGTCCTGGCGGGCTTTCCCTATCAGGGACAGTTCCAGCGGTGCCAGGTATTCGGGAAAAATACTGACGACGTCGATCCGCATCTAGGCTTTCTCCTCCGGCTCCGAAGCGGCTGCTTCGTCCTCCGCATTCAGCTCGAAGAGGCCGTCCGGCGGCGTGAGGAGGATGAAACCCCCGTCAACGTTGACCTCGGGCACGATCTGCTCCACGAAGGGAATCAGGATTTCCTTGCCCTCCGGCGTGGTGACCATCAGCAGGTCCTGGACGGGCATGGTGTTCAGTGCAGTGACCTTGCCGACCACGCGGGAACCGATCCTGGCCTCCAGGCCAACGAGTTCGTGCTCGTACCAGCCTTCGTCGTCGTCTTCGTCCAGCTCCTCGGTTTCGATGAAAAGCTTGGCGCCCCGGAGGGTTTCCGCTTCGTTGCGGGTCCCAATTTCGTCGAAGCCCAGCAGCAGGATGTCCTTGTTCCAGCGGGCGCTGTTCACAGTGAGCGGGCCCGCTGACGCCGGCTCAACCACAAACTCGGTGCCCGGCACGAACCTGTCCCCAGGGGCGTCGGTCAGGACCTGGACCGTCACTTCGCCGCGGATGCCGTGCGGTTTGCCGATTCGTGCCACCTGAAGCTGCATGTGTTCCTCTGTGTTGGATGTGGTTGACGGTGCTCTGGTAAAAGCACTCCGGCCCCTCCACCGCATGGGTGGAGGGGCCGGAGCTAAAACTGAATAGTGCCGAGCGCTCAGCGGCGGCGGTCGGTGTCGACGACGTCGACCCGCACCGGTTCGCCACCGGCCAGGGCAGCCACCACGGTGCGCAGTGCGCGCGCCGTGCGGCCCTGGCGGCCAATCACCCGTCCGAGGTCGTCCTGGTGAACGCGCACCTCGAGGGTGTCCCCGCGGCGGTTGCTCTTGGAGTTGACCTTGACGTCATCCGGGGAATCAACGATTCCGCGGACCAGGTGTTCCAGCGCTTCTGCCAGCAATCTACTCAGCCTCGGTGGTCTCTGCTTCGGCCTCGGCGGGAGCTTCGGCTGCCTCAGACTTGGATGCCTTCTTGGTGATGGCTTCCGGGATGATCACGGAACCCTTTTCCGGGGCAACGAAGGCTTCCTTCTGGGTTTTGGTCTTCAGGGTGCCTTCCTGGCCCGGCAGGCCCTTGAACTTCTGCCAGTCACCGGTGATCTTGAGGATCGCGGCAACCTGCTCGGACGGCTGGGCGCCGACGGACAGCCAGTACTGGGCACGCTCGGAGTTGACCTCGATGAATGAGGGCTCTTCGGTGGGGTGGTACTTGCCGATCTCTTCGATGGCGCGGCCATCACGCTTGGTGCGTGAGTCCGCTACGACGATGCGGTAGTACGGTGCGCGCATCTTGCCAAAGCGCTTAAGGCGAATCTTTACGGCCACTGTTGTGGTCACTCCTGTTTCAGAAAAGGGGGTGAACCCGGCGTTCTGCACCCGTGGGGCGGGCCGTACTTGCGGGTTCGAAGGACAGGATCCAGACGCGGAGAGAGGGGCCACGCAGATCGAGTACCTGTTTATTGTGCCAGATCAGCGCCGGGATTTCGACTTGGGGCGGCGTGACGCGGGCGACGCCGGCCGGAGGTTCCGGCCGGATCAGCTCAGGCGGACCAGACGTACAGGCCGGTACGCTCCGAGTCGTCGATTCCGCCGGCGAGTTCGGCCAGCCGCTGCACGTACGTCCGCGCTTCTGCAGCACCAAACGGCATGTCATCCTGGGCCGCCCACTGTTCGGCAACCTCTTCGAGGATGTCGCCTTCCCCTTCGGTTTCATAGGACAGCAGGTCCGCCAGGGCGCGCACCATGGCCGGCGGAACGGCCAGGAGCGAATCGCTGGCCACATCCACCATGGTCAGTTCGTAATCAGCTCCTCCGGCGTGCACGGCGGTACCGGCCAGGTCGCCCAGCTGCTCCACTTCGAAATCACTGATGTCCGGGATCCGGACTGCGTCGCCTGCGGGCGCGCTGCCGCCCCCGTCAAGGACGCCCGCACGCTTCAGTGCTGCGTCGTGGGTGGCAACAAAGATCTCGGTGAAGCCCATGGGGATTGCCCTCATTCCGTTGGCGGTGCGGCCGCCGGGAGGCTGCTCCTGCCCGGCCGTTCGGATTCAGCCTAGTTCGGATTCAGCCCAGTTCGGAATCATGCCCGGTACAGCCGCGGCAGGACTTTTCCGGCAAACTCCAGGCTGACGGAACAGGCGCGGGCCGCGCCGGCAGTGCCGGTGGTCAGCGCACAGCCACCCGGATGCGGTTGCGCCACGGATCCTCGAACCGGAGTTCCGCTCCGGTGTGGTGGGCGGCAACACCGGCGACCTTGAGGCGGTCGGCGAGAGAGCCGACGTCGTCCCCCGACGGCACCTCGATGAGGACCTCACCCAGGCCGAGGGTGTCCTTGCGCGGTCCCGCCCCGCGGCTGTTCCAGACGTTCATGGCCATGTGGTGGTGGTAGCGGCCCGCGGAGACAAAGAGGGCCTGCCCGTGCCAGCCGGCGGTCTTCTCGAAGCCGAGGGTCCCCACATAGAAGTCGCGCGCCGTCTGGACGTCGCCCACCTGGAGGTGAACGTGGCCAACGCCCGCCACGGACCCGAGCTGGCGCTCCAGGGAATCTTCCGTCAGGTGCTGCTCGAGGTACCGCTGCGGCGGGAGGGCCAGGCTGTCCATCACCACGTCCGTGCCGTTCCAGGACCAGCTGCTGCGCGGCCGGTCCCAGTAGAGCTCGATGCCGTTGCCCTCCGGATCATTGAAGTAGAAGGCCTCACTGACAAGGTGGTCGGCGCTGCCGGTGAACGAGCGTGGTTCGAACCGGGCGGCGGTGGCGATGGTGGCGGCCAGGTCTGCCTGGTTCTCAAACAGCAGCGCCGTGTGGAAGAGGCCGGCCTCTCCCCTGCCCGGCAGGTTCAGCCCGGGCGCGGGAGCCAGGTGCACAAGCGGCTTCTGCAGCCGGCCGAGGTAGATTCCGCCGTCCTGCTCGGCAATGACCTCCAGGCCGAGGGCCCGCTGGTAGTAATCGGTCATCACCTTCATATTGCCCACCTTGAGCATCACAGTGCCCATAGCGAGGTCGGCAGGCAGAAGATCCTGGCTTGCGGCTTGTGCAGTCATTGATAACTCCCGGTGCTGTGGGCCTTCCGGCTGGCAGGCCTTACACTCTTAAAATTACTTGAAGCTTCAATTTATTCCAAGTCCCGCGCCAGATCTCTTGTCAGCGGATCACCCGTCCGCCCAGGACAACGTGCGCCAGGCCATGGACCGCCTCCGGTACCTTCCGCGGGTCCTCCCGGCACAGGACAACATCTGCCCGCGCCCCTTCTTCCAGGCCCTCCGCGCCCAGCCACTCCCGCGCACTCCAGCACGCGGCGTCCAGGGCAGACGCCATGGGCAGGCCGGCAGCATGAAGGGCCATGATCTCGTCGGCGATCCTGCCGTGCCGGATCACGCTGCCCGCGTCGGTCCCGGCGTAGATCCGCACGCCGGCCTCGAAAGCCTCAAGCACCCGTTCCTCCCGCCGTTCCCACAGTGAACGCATGTGCGCTGCATACCGCGGGAACTTGGGCGCCGCCTGCGCAGCAATGTCCGGGAAGGTGGCGATGTTGACCAGGGTGGGCACAATGGGCACCTTTTGCTCCTCGAACCGGGGCAGGTGCCGCGGCAGGAGGCCGGTGGCGTGCTCGACGCAGTCGATGCCGGCGTCCAGCACGTCATCGAGCGTCTCTTCCGCGAAGCAGTGGGCGGTGACGCGCGCGCCTTCGTCATGGGCGGCCCGGACTGCATCGCGGACGACGGCGGCAGGGAACGATGGCGCGAGGTCGCCGGCGTCGCGGTCAATCCAGTCCCCCACAAGCTTGACCCATCCGTCGCCTTCCCTGGCCTGTTTACGGACAGCCTCCACCAGGCCGTCCGGTTCAACTTCCTCAGCGAAGCCCCGCAGGTACCGGCGCGTGCGCGCAACGTGGCGTCCGGCGCGGATCAGCACCGGGACGTCTTTTCTGTCCTGCAGCCACCGCGTATCCGCCGGGGAACCTGCATCGCGGACCAGCAGGGTGCCTGCGTCCAGGTCCGTCCGTGCCTGTTCTTCGGCGGTCGGAGCATCCACGGGCCCGCCGGCGCCCAGCCCGATGTGACAGTGGGCATCCACGAAGCCCGGCAGCACCCATCCCGACAGGCTCCGGTCCGGGGCCTTCGCCGGCCGACGGAACGTCAGCCGCCCGTCAACGGACCACAGTCCGTGCTGCTCAGTGTGCGGCCCGGTCAGGACCGTCCCCGCGAACTCGATAATTTCTGCCATGACTCTGCCTCTTTCCCGCCCGGACAGGCTAGCACCGCGTGATGTGACAAGCGCCTCGTGGGGGCGTGTGGTAGCTTTCATCCTGACCACACGGGTGCCCCTGCAGGGGCTGAGATCGGGCTGACGCAGCCTGCGACCGTCGAACCTGTCCGGGTAATGCCGGCGAAGGAAGTGAGTATTCCTTGAGTACACCAAATCAGCAGCTGAACCCTGCCCTCAACAACCCGGGTGCCGCCACTGACGGGAACCCGCCCCCGGTGGCGCAATCCCTGAAATCCCATTCCCTGGCCTACCTCGAGGACGCCGGGACCGGGATCCGGGTGCCCGTGACGGAAATTGCGTTGGAGCCGTCTCCCAACGGCGTGCCGAACCAGCCGTTCCGGACCTACCGGACGGCCGGTCCGGGGAGCGACCCCGTCCAGGGCCTTCCTCCTTTCCGCAAGGATTGGATCGAGGCGCGGGCAGACACGGAAGCGTACAGCGGCAGGGAGAGGAACCTGCTCGACGACGGCCGCTCGGCGGTGCGCCGCGGCGCCGCCAGCGCGGAGTGGAAGGGAGCGCCTCCCGTGCCCCGCCGCGCCGTCGAGGGCCGGACCGTGACCCAGATGCACTACGCACGGCAGGGCGTCATAACCCCGGAAATGCGCTTCGTGGCGCTGCGGGAGAACTGCGATGTTGAACTGGTCCGGAGCGAACTCGCCGCAGGACGGGCCATCATTCCCAACAACATCAACCACCCCGAATCCGAGCCGATGATCATCGGCAAGGCCTTCCTGGTGAAAATCAACGCCAACATCGGCAACTCCGCGGTCACCAGTTCGATCGCCGAAGAGGTGGACAAACTGCAGTGGGCAACCCGGTGGGGCGCAGACACGGTGATGGACCTTTCCACCGGGGACGACATCCACACCACCCGTGAATGGATTATCCGCAACTCCCCCGTTCCCATAGGTACAGTCCCGATCTACCAGGCGCTGGAGAAGGTCAATGGCGAAGCCAACGCCCTGACCTGGGAGATCTTCCGCGACACCGTCATCGAACAGTGCGAACAGGGCGTGGACTACATGACCATCCACGCCGGCGTGCTGCTCCGCTACGTTCCCCTGACCGCCAACCGCGTTACCGGCATCGTGTCCCGCGGCGGGTCCATCATGGCCGGGTGGTGCCTGGCGCACCACCGGGAGAACTTCCTCTACACGCACTTCGACGACCTCTGCGAGATCTTCGCGCGGTACGACGTCGCGTTTTCCCTGGGCGACGGGCTGCGGCCGGGGGCAACGGCCGATGCCAACGACGCCGCGCAGTTTGCCGAGCTGGACACCCTCGCGGAACTGACGCAGCGTGCGTGGGAGTACGACGTCCAGGTGATGGTGGAAGGCCCCGGCCATATTCCGTTCCACCTGGTCCGGGAAAACGTTGAACGCCAGCAGGAGCTGTGCAAGGGCGCGCCCTTCTACACGCTGGGACCGCTGGTGACCGACGTGGCGCCCGGTTATGACCACATCACCTCCGCCATCGGCGCCACGGAAATCGCCCGTTACGGCACGGCAATGCTGTGCTACGTCACTCCCAAGGAGCATTTGGGGCTGCCCAACAAGGACGACGTGAAGACGGGCGTCATCACCTACAAGATCGCTGCGCACGCCGCGGATCTGGCCAAGGGCCATCCCGGCGCGCATGAACGGGATGACGCGCTATCCAAGGCACGCTTCGAGTTCCGGTGGCGTGACCAGTTTGCGTTGTCGCTGGACCCGGAGACGGCCGAGGCCTTCCACGACGAGACCCTCCCGGCCGAACCGGCCAAGACCGCGCATTTCTGCTCCATGTGCGGGCCCAAGTTCTGCTCCATGCGGATCAGCCAGGACATCCGGGACGAATACGGATCCGCAGAGTCGCAGGCAGCCCTGGCGGAAGCAGCAGCCGGCATGCGGGGCAAGAGCGAGGAATTCCTGGCCGCCGGCGGGAAAGTCTATTTGCCGGAGCTGAGCGTTCCGCCGGGGCGGTAGGAGCCTGCAGGTTCCGTCCGGCTGGTCATTGGGGGCTGGCCGGACGGGGTCCCGTGGATGGCAGTTTCGGGGATCAGGAGGCGCGTGCTTGCACGTTGCTGGAGTCGCTGATGAACGAACGGATGATGCGGTCCCCTTCCGGGGAGTCGTGGGGCCGGTGGCCGCCGGCGGCCGTGCGGTGGAGCGCCCCGGTTTCACGGAGGTAGCCGGCGATCTCTTCGTAGAGCGGCTCCCAGCCGCCGGTCAGGACGAGCGTCGGCACGCCGGGCACGATGTGCAGAAGGGCTTCCCAGGAAGGTGCCTGCAGCCGCAGCCGCCTGGCGGAGCGCTTCTCCTCGGCGGTCACCGGCTGCTGCAGGTCGGTGGCATAGACCCTGCGGACGAACTCGCGCTGGAAGTCCTCGTCAGTCAGTTGATGCCGGACGTTGAACAGGGGCTGCATCAGCCCGATGTGCGCCGCGGTGGCCGGCAGTTCGGCGGTCAGGGACAGGCAGGCCGGCTCCACCAGGGTCAGCGAGTAGACAAGGTCCGGACGTTCGACGGCGGCCATCATGGCGGAGATGGCGCCCTGCGCATGCGCCACGACGTGGCCGCCGGCGATGCCCCGGCCGTCGTCCCCAAGGGAGTTCAACAGGATGCGCGTGTCCTCGTCGAACGAGGACTCTATGGGTTCTGCAACGGAATCGAAGCCGTGGCGGCGCAGGAACAGGGCATCGTAGGACAGGGCCACACCGTGCTGGCGGGGCCAGGCTGCGGCTCCGAAGCTGCCCGCGCCGTGCACGAACACTACCCTCTGCTTGAACATGACCCAACCTTATTCCACGGCCCCGGCATCCCAACTAAGTAGCGCCAAGTGTCGTTATGAACGGTCAAAACGACACTTGGCGCTACCTGGTTGGGAGAAGGGGATGACTACTTGCCGAGGAACTTGTCGAAGCCCTTGGGCAGGTTCAGCTGGGAGGGATCAAAGTCGCCCGCCTGCTGGCCAAAGGCTGCGCCGGTGGGCAGCGCCTTCGCGGCGTTCGCCCGGCGGGCATCGGCGTCCTTGCGCTCCTGCGCGGCCTTGGCGGGGTTTCCGGACTTGGCCTTCTTCTTGGGCGCGCTCTTGGCGTTCTTCCGGGCACCGCCGCCGGCCCCCGGCATCCCTGGCATCCCGGGCATGCCGGGCATCCCGCCCTGGGCCATTTTCTTCATCATCTTCTGGGCCTGCGCAAAGCGCTCCAGCAGGCCGTTGACCTCGGAAACATGGACGCCGGAACCGCGGGCGATGCGGGCACGGCGGGAGCCGTTGATGATCTTGGGAGCCACGCGCTCATGCGGAGTCATGGACCTGACGATGGCCTCGACCCGGTCGATCTCGCGCTCGTCGAACTGCTCCAGCTGCTGGCGGATGTTCTGCGCACCCGGCATCATCATGAGCATCTTCTTCATGGAGCCCATGTTGCGGATCTGCTGCATCTGGGCCAGGAAGTCGTCAAGGGTGAAGTCCTCCTGGTCGGCGAACTTCTTCGCCATCCGGGCGGCTTCATCCTTGTCCCAGGACTTCTCGGCCTGCTCGATCAGGGTGAGGACGTCACCCATGTCAAGGATGCGCGAGGCCATCCGGTCCGGGTGGAAAAGCTCAAAGTCGTCCAGGCCCTCACCGGTGGACGCAAACATCACCGGCTTGCCCGTGACCGACGCGACGGACAGCGCGGCGCCACCGCGGGCGTCGCCGTCGAGCTTGGACAGCACGATGCCGGTGAAGTTGACGCCCTCGTCGAAAGCGAGCGCCGTGTTCACGGCGTCCTGGCCGATCATCGAGTCGATGACGAACAGGACCTCGTTGGGCACGATGGCGCGGCGGATCTGGCGCGCCTGCTCCATCATGTCCGCGTCGACGCCCAGCCGGCCGGCGGTGTCCACGATCACGACGTCGTGGAGTTTCTGGCGTGCTTCCTCCACACCGGCGCGGGCCACCTCAACCGGGTCCCCGGCAGGGTGCTCAAGCTCGGTGTAGGTGGCGCCGGGGTGCGGTGCGAAGACAGGCACCTTGGCGCGCTGGCCCACGATCTGCAGCTGCGTCACGGCGTTGGGGCGCTGGAGGTCGCACGCCACGAGCATCGGGCTGTGGCCCTGTGCCTTCAGCCACTTGGACAGCTTGCCGGCGAGGGTGGTCTTGCCGGCACCCTGGAGGCCGGCCAGCATGATGACGGTGGGGCCGCTCTTGGCCAGGCGGATCCGGCGGGTTTCACCGCCGAGGATCTCCACCAGTTCCTCGTTGACGATCTTGACGATCTGCTGGCTCGGGTTCAGTGCACCGGAAACCTCAGCGCCCAGGGCGCGTTCCCGTACCCGGCCGGTGAACTCACGGACAACCGGAACGGCAACATCGGCGTCCAAAAGGGCGCGGCGGATCTCGCGGACTGTGGCATCGACGTCGGCTTCAGTAAGCCTGCCTTTACCGCGCAGGTTCTTGAAGGTTGCTGTCAACCGGTCAGAGAGTGAATTGAACACGCGACGTGCACTTCTTTCAGTGGATGATCGGGACTCGACTATCTAGGGTACCAAGCCGGGCCCGCAAGATGGCATGCTGGCCAGATGACGAGCCAACCAACTGTGAAGACCCTGCTCATCCTCGGCGCCTCGGGGGACCTGACGGGCCGGCTGCTCCTGCCGGGACTGGCGCGCCTGGTAGCGAGGGGACGCGCTGCGGGCCTCCGGCTGGTGGGCGCCGGATCGGATCCCTGGACCCCCGAACAGTGGCGGGAACGGGTGCATGCGTCCTTCGACTCGGCCGCCGCGTCCGCAGGCCCCGAGGGAAAGGAAGCCCTCCAGTCCCTGGAGAAGGAAACGGTGTACCACCAGCTGGATGTCACCGCAGAGGGGGCGCTGGCCTCGCTTCTTGAGGCGCTCGAGGGGCCCACCGCCGTCTACTTTGCCCTGCCGCCACGCATCAGCCAGCTTGCCTGTGAGGCCCTCCGTCCGGAGCAGGTCCCGCCGGGCACGCGGCTGGTGATGGAAAAGCCCTTTGGCTCCAGCGAGGAATCGGCCCGCTCGCTCAACCAGACCCTGGTCCGGCTGGTCCCCGAAGACCACGTCCACCGGGTGGACCACTTCCTGGGCAAGGCCACGGTGCTGAATATCCTGGGCCTGCGGTTCGCCAACAACTTCCTGGAACCCGTGTGGGACAGGCACCACGTGGAAAAGGTGGAAATCATCTTTGACGAGGACCTCGCGCTGGAGGGGCGGGCCCGCTACTACGATGGCGCCGGCGCCCTGCGGGACATGATCCAGAGCCACCTGCTGCAGATCATGGCCCTGCTGGCCATCGAGCCTCCGGCCACCATCGGTGAACGGGACCTGCGGGATGCCATTTCCGCCGTTCTTCGGGCCAGCAGCGTCCCTGTGCCGTATGCCGATTCCACCCGCAGGGCACGCTACACAGCCGGCCAGGCAGCAGGCAAGGACGTTCCCGACTACGCACGGGAGGAGGGCGTGGACGCTGAACGCGGCACCGAGACGCTGGCCGAGATCCAGGTCAACATCGACAACTGGCGCTGGAACGGGGTCCCGTTCATTCTTCGGTCCGGCAAGGCCCTGGGCGTCAAGCGCAAGGAGGCAGTGGTCACCTTTCGCCCGGTGCCCCACCTGCCGCGGGGCTTTACCGGCGTTGACTCGCCCAACAAGCTGCGCATTGGCTTCGGCCCGGACACGCTGAGGTTCGACGTCGACGTGAACGGGCCCGGGAACATCTTCAGCCTGAGCAGGGCCACCCTGGAAACCGAGCTCAGCGGCTCCGACCTCCTCCCCTACGGCGAAGTTCTGGAGGGGGTGCTGGCGGGCGACCCGCTGCTGTCCGTCCGCGGAGACACAGCGGAGGAGTGCTGGCGGATTGTGGAGCCGGTCCTCAAGGCCTGGCAGCAGGACTCGGTCCCCCTGGAGGAGTACGACGCCGGCTCTGCCGGGCCCGCAGCCTGGCCCACCGCGGTGCCCGGGGACTAAGCCGCAGCGGCTTCGGGCGGCTGGCGCGCCGGAGATCGGCGCACCTGCCTTAGATAACGGAAGAGCGGGCAGGAAACCCTGGGGTTTTCCTGCCCGCTCTTTGTGTTCACGGATGTTTCCGTGGAGTACCGCCGGCCCTAGATTGCGGCGACGCCGCGCTCACCGGTGCGGACCCGGACGGCTTCGGAGACATCCATGGTCCAGACCTTGCCGTCACCTGCCCGGCCGGTGTTGGAGCTGGCGATGATGACATCGAGGATGTCGTCTGCCTGCTCGTTCGTGGCCAGGACCTCCACGCGGATCTTTGGCAGCAGATCCACGTTGTACTCCGCTCCGCGGTAGACCTCGGTATAGCCGCGCTGCCGGCCGTAGCCGCTGGCCGCGCTGACCGTCAAACCCTGCACGCCGTAGGCCTCCAGTCCTTCCCGGATGGCTTCGAGCTTTTCCGGCCTGACGATCGCTGTAATCAGTTTCATGCCCCCACGCTTTCCTTACCTGTTGCTGATTCTGTCTTCTGCGCACCCGTTGCTGCGTCGGATGCCTGCGCGGCGTCCGCCTGGGTCTTTCCGGTGATCATGTCGTGCAGGGGCTGGAAGCTTCCGCCGTGTCCCCCGACGCCGAACTCGTAGGCAGTCTCGGCGTGCAGGCTGAGGTCCACACCCACCGTCTCCTGTTCCTGCGAGACCCGGAAGCCCATGGTCTTGTGGATGGCCAGGGCGATGATCGTGGTCAGGATCGCGGAGTAGGCGATGGCGATGCCGGCTGCTGCGAGCTGCGCCCACATCTGGGTCATGCCGCCGCCGTAGAAGAGGCCGCCGCCGGCGCCTTCCTCGGGAAGGGCGATGAAGCCAAGGGCCACGGTGCCGATGATGCCGGAGACCAGGTGGACACCCACGACGTCGAGCGAGTCATCGAAACCCCAGCGGAACTTCAGTCCAACTGCCAAGGCGGAGGCGACGCCTGCCACGACGCCCAGGCCAAGGGCACCGATTGGGCTGACGTTGGCGCAGGCGGGGGTGATGGCAACGAGGCCTGCCACTACGCCGGAGGCTGCACCGAGTGAGGTGGGGTGGCCGTCGCGGATGCGCTCCGTGACCAGCCAGCCGAGCATTGCCGCGGCCGGGGCGGCGAGGGTGTTGACCCAGATGAGGCCGCCCTGCTCTGCGGTGGAGGCAGCGCCGCCGTTGAAGCCGAACCAGCCGAACCAGAGAATTGCAGCGCCGAGCATCACGAACGGGATGTTGTGCGGGCGGTGGTTGGGGTCCTTGCCGAAGCCCCGGCGGTTACCGACGATGAAGACGAGGATGAGGGCTGCAACACCGGCGTTGATGTGGACCACGGTGCCGCCGGCGAAGTCGATGGCCTCGCCGAGTGCCGCGCCGACAGCGCCTTCGGTGCTGAACAGGCCGCCGCCCCACACCATGTAGGCAAGCGGGCAGTAGACCAGCGTGACCCAGACCGGAACGAAGACGGTCCAGGCGCCGAACTTGGCCCGGTCCGCGATGGCGCCGCTGATGAGGGCCACCGTGATGATGGCAAAGGTGGCGCCGAAGCCCACTGTGATGAGCCCATCAGGGCTGTCGATGCCTTCAAGCCCGAAGTTGGCGAAGGGGCTGCCCACCATCTGGAGGAAGCCGTCCCCGGAGGTCATTGAGTAGCCCCACAGGACCCAGATGACTCCCACCATGCCGATGGAGATGAAGCTCATCATCATCATGTTCAGCGCGGCCTTGGCCCGGGTCATGCCGCCGTAGAAAAATGCCAGACCCGGTGTCATCAACAGCACAAGCGCCGCCGACACCATGATCCATACGTGACCTGCGGTAAGTTCCATGGTGCACGCCTCTCTTATCTATTTGGTCGAAGTTGCGGAGATGATCCGCCTGCCAACGCCGTTTGCGTCCTGTATCGAGTGTGTCGGCGCTGTGTTTCCGCCGCGGAGGATTTGTATTGCGGCGCTGTTACAACAACCTCTAGGAAGTAAATGGTGCATATCTGGCTTGTTACGGTTATGTTTCACCACTCCCGCCGAAGCCCGGCACCCACGTACGCAAGGACCACTGGACCATGACGGCAGATACCCGCATGAGCCGCGCAACATCGCGGATTTTTTCGATGCTGCGCAGGGACAGGCAGAAGCTCCCGCGCGACATCAAGGTTATGCTGGCCGCGGCCTTCCTGATTGCGCTGGGATTCGGCCTTGTTGCCCCCGTGTTGCCGCAATTCGCCACAACCTTCGGGGTGGGAAATACCGAGGCGTCCGTGATCGTGGCGATCTTCGCGTTCATGCGGCTGGTCTTTGCCCCTGCGGGCGGCGCCCTGATAGGCCGCCTGGGCGAACGCCCCGTCTATGTCACGGGACTGCTCATCGTGGCGGCGTCCACCGCTGCGTGCGCCTTCGCCCAGGATTACTGGCAGCTGCTGCTGTTCCGCGGGCTGGGCGGCGCCGGCTCAGTGATGTTCACGGTGGCGTCGATGGCCCTGGTGGTGCGGCTCGCGCCGCCCGAGAGCAGGGGACGCGTCTCGGGCGCATATGCGTCCGCATTCCTCATCGGGAACGTGTGCGGCCCGATCGTCGGCGGGCTCCTCGCAGGTTTCGGCCTGCGCGTTCCCTTCCTGGCGTACGCGGCTGCCCTGGTGGTGGCCGCCGTCGTGGTCCAGACGCAGCTGAGCCACCAGCGCCGGGGCAGCGGGCCCCGGCAGGACCGCGCTGACATGCCGCTGGCCGAGGCCCTTGCTGCAGGGACATACCGGTCGGCGCTGGTATCCAGCTTCGTGAACGGCTGGGCCACGTTCGGCGTCCGGATGGCGACCGTTCCGCTGTTCGCCGTGGCCGCCCTCGGCGCGGGGCCCGAAGCGGCGGGGTTTGCGCTGGCGGTCTTTGCCGCCGGCAACGCGGCGGCCCTGACGTTCTCGGGCCGGCTGGCCGATACCCTGGGCCGCAAGCCCATGATGGTGGCTGGGCTGCTCGTGGCCGGTGCCTCCACCGCCGCCATCGGCTTCACCACCGGGCTGGGCTGGTTCCTGGCGGCATCAGCGCTGGCCGGCGTCGGCTCGGGACTCTTCGGCCCGGCCCAGCAGGCCGCCGTCGCCGATGTGATCGGCAACGGGCGGTCCGGCGGTAAGGTGCTGGCCGTCTACCAGATGACGTCCGACGTCGGCGCGATTGTTGGGCCCGTCCTGGCCGGTGTGCTGGCCGACCGGCTGGGCTACGGCTGGGCCTTCGGAGTGACCGGCGGCATCATGGTGGTGGCGGCGTGCACGTGGCTTGCCACGCGGGAGAGCTTGTGGAAGCCCGCGGCGTAACGGCAGGCTGACGTCCGTCCGTCAGGGCGGGCTGCGGCTGGAGGTGCGGCTAGTTCAGCAGCGCGTCCACGAAGCCCTCAACCTCGAAGGGTGCAAGATCGTCCGCCCCTTCCCCGAGGCCGATCAGCTTCACCGGGACGCCCAACGTTTTCTGGATTGCGACGACGATGCCGCCCTTGGCGGTTCCGTCCAGTTTGGTCAGGACGATGCCGGTGATGTTGACCACTTCGGAGAACACGCGCGCCTGGTTCAGGCCGTTCTGCCCGGTGGTGGCGTCCAGCACCAGGAGGACCTCGTCCACCTCGGCCAGCTTTTCCACCACGCGTTTGACCTTCCGGAGCTCGTCCATCAGGCCAACTTTGTTCTGGAGGCGGCCGGCGGTGTCGATCATCACGACGTCGACTTCCTGGTCGATGCCGGCCTTGACAGCCTCGTAGGCAACCGAGGCAGGGTCTGCGCCGTCGATGTCCGACTTGACGGTGGGAACGCCGACGCGCTGGCCCCAGGTTGCCAGCTGCTCGGCAGCGGCAGCACGGAATGTGTCCGCGGCACCGAGCAGGACGTCCTTATCCTCGGCCACCAGGACGCGGGCAAGTTTGCCTACGGTTGTGGTCTTGCCGACGCCGTTCACGCCCACCACCATCATCACGGCAGGCCTGTCAGCATGCCGCTGGACGTTCAGCGTGCGGTCCATGGTGGGATCGACGAGCTTGATGAGCTCCTCCCGCAGCAGCAGCTTGACCTGCTCAGGGGTCCGGGTGCCCAGCACCTTGACGCGTTCACGCAGCGCGTCCACGAGCTGCATGGTGGGTTCGGTGCCGAGGTCTGCGAGGAGGAGCGTTTCCTCCACTTCGTCCCAGACGTTTTCGTCGATCTTGTCGCTGGAGAGCAGGGCCAGGAGTCCCTTGCCCATGACGTTGTTGGAGCGGACCAGCCGTTCGCGGAGGCGGACCAGCCGGCCTGCCACAGGCAGCGGGGTTTCCACCGGAATGACTTCAAGTCCTGCGGCGTTGTCCGGGACCTCGGTGGTCTCCAGCCCGTCCAGGTCCGTGCCTTCCGGGGCCGTGCGGTCCGCCACCGTGCCCGGCCGGTCCTCCACGGCCGTGCTGCCGCTCCGCGGGAGGAGGGGGTCGTTGGCGTCCCGCGTGCCGGGGTAGCGCGTGATGTTCTTCCGGGTCTTCATCAGGACCGGAATCAGCCCGCCGAGAACCACCAAGGCAGCAAGGATGGACAGAAGTATGGGAAGGATGTCATTCACTCCCCTAGCTTCTCATAGACGCCGGGGCTCTTTTGGGGCCGGGAAGGCAGTTGACCTGCCGTTACACGAGCAGCCTCAGACCTCGGCCCCGAGCCTCTGGCTGATCACGGTGGAGACACCGTCGCCGCGCATGGTGACGCCGTACAGTGCGTCGGCGACTTCCATGGTCCGCTTCTGGTGGGTGATGACGATGAGCTGGCTGGATTCCCGGAGTTCTTCGAAGATCGTGATGAGCCGGCCCAGGTTGGTGTCGTCCAGGGCCGCTTCCACCTCGTCCATGACGTAGAACGGCGAAGGCCGCGCCTTGAAGATGGCAACGAGCAGGGCCACCGCGGTCAGGGAGCGTTCGCCGCCGGACAGGAGCGAAAGCCGCTTGATCTTCTTGCCCGCGGGACGGGCCTCCACTTCGATGCCGGTGGTGAGCATATCGGAGGGGTCGGTCAGGACCAGCCGTCCCTCGCCGCCCGGGAAGAGCCTTGCGAAGACCCGCGTGAACTGGGCCTGGGTATCCTCGAACGCCTCCGTGAACACCCGCTGGACGCGGTCATCCACTTCCTTGATGATGTCCAGGAGGTCCTTCCGGCTGGCCTTCAGGTCCTCCAGCTGCGCGCTGAGGAACTGGTGGCGCTCCTCAAGCGCGGCGAATTCCTCCAGCGCCAGGGGGTTGACCCTGCCCAGGCCGGCGAGGTCCCGTTCGGCCTTCCGGAGCCGTTTTTCCTGCTCGGCCCTGACGTAGGGCTTTCCTTCGACGATGTCCGCGCCGGTGTGGTCCACCGGGGCCCGAAGGGCCGCCCACTTGTCCCCGCTCTCCCCGGCGGGAACGGGAACCGGGACGTCCGGGCCGAACTCAGCCACCAGGGCATCGGGGGTTATCCCCAGTTCGTCGATGGAGCGGCTCTCCAGGGCTTCGATCCGTGCCTTCTGCTGGGTCCGGGCGAGTTCGTCTCGGTGGACGTTGTCCGTGAGGTCGGCAAGTTCACGGGCCAGCAGTTCGTTTGCCGTCCGGATCTCTGCGAGCTCCCGGTCCCTCTGCTCCCGGTTCTCCTCCGCCAGGTCCCGTTCATGCTGTGCCAGGTCCACGGACACGTCCACATAGCGGAGCGCCAGGCCGACGGCGGCGGAAACGGCAGCAGCCCGCCGCGCCTTGATGCGGCGGACCCGGGCGCGTTCGGCAGCTTCCTCGCGCGCCCTGCGTTCCGTGGCGGCCGCGCGCTCCAGGGATGCGGCCCGGTTCCGTGTGGCCGTGAGCTGCTCTTCGGCGCTGCGGAGCGACAGCCGTGCCTCCACCTCGGCGCTGCGGGCATGGGTGGCCGCCTGGGCCAGCGCGTCACGGTGCCCGGTGGAGGGCTCCTGTTCCAGCGGGACTTCCTGGGCTGCGGCCAAACGGGCGGTGACGGCAGCGAGCGCCTCCTCCTCGGCGGCAACGTTCTCCTCAGCCTTGGCCAGCGATGCCGCCAGGCGGTCGCTTTCCCCGACGGCGCTGCGAAGGACGGAGTTCAGGTGGCCCAGGCGTTCCGCCACGGCGGCCAGCCTGGCATCCGAGTCATGCAGCCTGTCCAGTGCGGCGTCGGCGTGCTCCTGTGCCTCCGTTCGTTGGGCCTCGGCACCGGCCAGGGCGAACCTGTTCCGCTCCAGGCCTGCCGTGACCTCCGCAAGCTCGCGCTCGGCGTCGTCCACGGCGGCCTGCACCTCGAGGAGGGACGGCGCCTTCGCCGAGCCGCCCGTGGCTGACAGGGCTGTAAAGATGTCTCCGGCCCGGGTTACGGCGGTCAGCTCCGGGTGGGCTGCCACCAGGGCGGACGCGGCCTGGATGTCGGGGACGACGGCGGTACCGGACAGCAGGTGCGCCACGAGCGGTGCGTACGGGGACGGTGAGGTCACGAGGTCAGCTGCCCAGCGTGCCCCTGCGGGCAGGGGCGCCGTGGTGTCCCGCGACATTTCCGCAGCGGCCGCGGACGCTGCGACCAGCAGCGACGCCCGTCCGGCGTCGTGGTCCTTGAGAAGCTGGACCACGGCAACAGCGGTGGCCGCATCCTGGACCAGGACGGCCTCGGAGGCCTCGCCCAGGACCGCGGCGATTGCGGTCTCGAAGCCGGGTGTAACGGTCAGTTGCGCTGCCAAGGATCCCTGGATCCCGTCGAGGCCTGCGTGCAGGGCGTGGCTGGCGCCGTCCTTCCGTTCGAGGCCCAGCTTCAGGGCGTCCCGCCGCGCCACCAAGGCGTCGCGCTTGCGGACCCCCTCGCTGACGGCGGCCTGGAGGCCCGCGATCTGCTGGACTACCGTGTCCAGGGCCTCGCTGGCGGCCTCGTAGTCGGCGTCGAGGGATTCCTCCCCCTCCTCAACGCCCGCCACCTGGTTCTCCAAGGCCGCGAATTCGGCCTGGGCACGGGCCCGCCGTTCGGTTCCTGCGGCAAGTGATTCGCGCAGCCTGCCCAGCTCCGCCTGGGCGGATTCCACGCGTGAACGCGCCGCCGCCACCTGGCCGGCCAGGCGGGCCAGCCCCTCACGACGGTCTGCTGCCGCGCGGAGCTCTGCGGTGAGGCGCTTGTCCTCTTCCAGGGCAGCGCGTTCCGCTTCGGCCTTGTCCGCAGAGGCTGCTTCGAGGGCGCTTCGCCGGTCCAGGATGTCGCGCTCCAGTTCGGCAAGCTCCTCACGGACCCTGGCCGCCTGGCGTTCCAGCTGTTCCGGATCTCGGCCGGGCGGCGGGGCTTCCACAGAGCCCAGGAGGCTGTTGCGTTCCTGCGCCAGAGAGCCCAGGGACCGCAGGCGCTCCCTGGTGGCGGACAATCGGTACCAGGTGTCCCTGGCGGCGTTCAGCTGGGGGGTTGCTTCAGCTGCACGTTGTTCCAGCACGGCCTGCTGCCGGCGGCCGATTTCCAGCTGCCCGGCAACGAGGGCCCGGCGTTCCTTCACGGCGGCCTCGTCCGCTACGTCCTGTTCCAGCGCCAGCTGCAGCTGGGCGAGGTCGTCTGCCAGGAGGCGGGCGCGGGCATCGCGGACATCGAACTGGACACGCTGGGCCCGGCGGGCCACTTCGGCCTGCTTCCCCAAGGGCGTGAGCTGGCGGCGGATTTCTCCGGTGAGGTCGTTGAGGCGCTGCAGGTTGGCCTGCATGGCGTCGAGCTTGCGCACCGTCCTTTCCTTGCGCCGGCGGTGCTTCAGGATGCCGGCCGCTTCCTCGATGAAGCCCCGGCGGTCCTCCGGGGTGGCGTGCAGGACGCGGTCAAGCTGGCCCTGGCCCACAATGACGTGCATCTCGCGGCCGAGGCCGGAATCGGACAGCAGTTCCTGGATATCCAGCAGGCGGCAGCCTGCACCGTTGATGGCATATTCCGAGCCGCCCGAGCGGAACAGGGTCCGCGAAATGGTCACTTCGCTGTACTCGATGGGCAGGGCGCCGTCAGTGTTGTCGATGGTCAGCGACACGTGGGCCCGGCCCAGGGGCGGCCGGCCCGAGGTGCCGGCGAAGATGACGTCTTCCATCTTGCCGCCGCGAAGGGTCTTGGCACCCTGCTCCCCCATAACCCACGCCAGGGCGTCCACCACGTTGGACTTTCCGGATCCGTTGGGGCCAACCACCGCGGTAACCCCCGGCTCGAAATTGAAGGTGGTGGCGGACGCGAATGACTTGAACCCCCGGACGGTCAGGCTTTTGAGGTGCAAGGCGTTTCGGTTCTCCTGCTCGGCGGACGCGGATGGTGGGGACAGCCACGGATACCTACAATCTACTGCGGGGCCGGGACATTTTCGTGCAGAAGCCCGTCCGGGCCGGGCCGGATGTCCTGTTCTGCATGTGCAGGAATGGACCGCCACCGGGCATGATTAGTCCTTGGGCTTTGTGCTTGAGGGGGCGGTTACCCGCCACAGCACAGGACGGACACGAACAGAGGCTTGATTTGATAGGGAATGCAACGTTCCGGCACCGCAACACCGCTCTGCTCTCGGTGATCAGCGTCCAGGCTCCGCGGATTGTCAGTTCCACGGAATTCGACCACCGGCTGGCGTCCACCCTGCGCCGGCTGAAATTTCCGCCGAAGCTGCTCGAGCGGGTAGCCGGCGTCACGCACCGCCGGTGGTGGGCCCCCGGGACGTCTTTCGACGACGCCGCCATCGAGGCGGGCGCAAAGGCCCTGGCTGATTCCGGCATCGAAGCGTCCGAGGTGGGACTGTTGATCAACACGTCCGTCACGCGGCGGAACCTCGAACCGTCTGTCGCGGTCAAGGTCCACCACGGACTGGGCCTCCCGTCCTCCGCCATGAACTTCGACGTCGCGAACGCCTGCCTGGGATTCGTCAATGGCATGACCCTGGCCGCCAACATGATCGACTCCGGCCAGATCAAGTACGCGGTGATCGTCAACGGCGAGGATGCACAAGCCACGCAGGAGGCCACCCTGGCCCGGCTGCAGCGGCCCGAAACAACCCGCGAGGACTTCAACCGGGAGTTCGCCACGCTCACCCTGGGCTCAGGGGCCGCTGCGGCCGTCCTGGGGCCGGCGGACGAACACCCGGGGGCGCACCGGATCCTCGGCGGCGTGATGCGGGCCGGGACGGAGCACCACGAGCTGTGCGTCGGCGGCATCGACGGCATGGCCACCGACACGAAGGGCCTTCTCGACGGCGGCCTGCAGTTGGTGCTCGACGCCTGGCACGAGGCCCAGCCGGAGTGGGATTGGGGCTCGATGGACCGTTATGTCACGCACCAGGTGAGTACGGCATACACCCAGGCCATCGTTGACGCCATCGACCTGGACCCGGACAAGGTGCCCATCACGTTCCCGCACTGGGGCAATGTGGGGCCGGCATCCCTGCCCATGACGCTGGCCGCCGAAGCGCAGAACCTAAACGAGGGGGACCGCGTGCTGTGCATGGGCGTCGGATCCGGCCTCAACACCGCCATGGTGGAAATCGTTTGGTAGCCGCCGACTGGCCCGGCGTAGACCCGGAATGGTCACGCGGAATCGCTGTGCCGTCCACCTCCGCCGCGGATGAGCCCGGGACGGTGCACCACTGGCACCTTTTGGACAACGGGGCCCAGCTGTCGCGGCGCGGCCTGTCCCCTGCCGGCACCCTGCTGTGCGTGCACGGCAACCCGACCTGGTCATATCTGTGGCGGACACTGCTGGCCGCCGGGTCCCGCCCGGAGCAGCCTTGGCGCGTGGTGGCCGTGGACCAGCTGGACATGGGTTTCTCGGAGCGGACAGGGACGTTCCGGCGGCTGGCGGACCGGATCAATGACCTCGGCGACCTCACCGACGCGCTGGCGCTGGACGGTCCGGTGGTCACCGTCGGCCACGACTGGGGCGGCGTGATCAGCCTCGGCTGGGCCCTGGCCCATCCGAGGCAGCTCGCCGGGGTGGTGCTGACCAACACCGCTGTCCACCAGCCTTCCGGATCACCCATCCCGCCGGCGCTGCGGCTTGCCCTGCACCCCGCGGTGCACAGGTGGGGCACAACGACGTCGGACGCTTTCCTGCGGGTGACCCATTCCCTGGCCCGCCCGCCGCTTGCCCCCGAGGTCCGCCGCGCGTTCATGGCCCCGTATGCGGGCGCCGGCCGCCGCGGGGGCGTGGGTAACTTCGTCGCGGACATCCCCGCAGACGCATCCCATCCCAGCTTTGCCGCGCTCAACCGGGTCGCCGAAGGGCTGCCCGGGTTGAATGTTCCAGCACTGCTGCTCTGGGGCCCGCGGGATCCGATCTTCTCCGACCGGTACCTCAAGGACCTGGTCGGCCGGCTGCCGGCCGCGAAAGTGCACCGTTTCGAAGGTGCCGGCCACCTGGTCGCAGAGGACCGGGACATCGCCGGCCCCGTCTTCGAGTGGCTCACCGGATACGGTGGGGACGGTACGCCTGTCGGCGGAGGGACTGTTTCCGCGGCGGGAGCTGCCGTGCCTCCCCCGGCTGTGCCTTCCCCGGCCGTGCCCTCCATTGCGGGAGATCCCGGCACCGACTTCACGCCCCTCTGGGAGCCGCTGGCGGAGCTCGCGGCAGGACCCGACGGCCGGGACACCGCCGTCGCGGAAATGGCCGCGGACGGGAGTGTTTCCCGTTCGCTCAGCTGGCTGGAGCTTGAACAGCAGATCGCCGCCGTCGCCAATGGACTCCGGCAGGCCGGGGTGCGGACGGGCAGCCGCGTGAGCCTGATGGTTCCACCCGGCGTGGACCTGACCGTGGTCCTCTACGCCTGCCTGCGGCTCGGCGCAGTGGTGGTGGTGGCGGACGCCGGACTCGGCACCCGCGGCCTCAGCCGAGCCGTCAAGGGCGCCGCCCCGGACTTCCTTATCGGCATCGACAAGGCCCTCGCCGCAGCATCGGTGCTCGGCTGGCCGGGGCGCCGCATCAGTGTGAAGGACCTGCCGGCTGCCCGCCGCCGACTCCTCGCCGTCGAGACCTCCCTCGCCGCACTGGCCCGCCGGGGCAGCCTCCCGGCCGGAACGGCGCCGGTGCTGCAGGATCCGGACCCGGATGCGCCCGCGGCGGTGCTCTTCACCTCCGGATCCACCGGACCCGCCAAGGGCGTGGTGTACACGCAGCGGCGGCTGGCGGCGATGCGGGACACCGTCGCTGTGACGCTGGGAATCGGCCCCGGCGCGCGCCTGGTGGCCGGGTTCGCGCCCTTCGCGCTGCTGGGTCCGGCCCTGGGGGCCGTCTCCGTGACGCCAGCCATGGACGTCACCGCACCGCGGACGCTGACAGCCCGCGCACTGGCGGACGCTGCCGCGGCCATCGACGCCACCGTGGTCTTCGCCTCCCCCGCGGCACTCTGCAACGTCCTGGCCACCCGTAACGGCCTGGGACAACCCGGGCGGCAGGCCCTGGAACGCGTGGAGCTGCTCCTCTCGGCCGGCGCCCCCGTCCCCGAACCGCTCCTTGCGGACGTGCAGCGGCTGCTGCCCGACGCCTCGCTGCACACCCCCTACGGAATGACCGAGGCGCTGCCCGTCACGGATATCAGCTTGGAACAGATCCGTACCGCCGCGGCAGACGCTGCGGCCGGAAACATGGCTGGGGCGGGCAACGGTGTGTGCGTGGGCCTGCCGGTGCACAGCGCCCGCGTCGCTGTCATCCCGCTTGCCGCGGACGGCGCCGCTCCCGGCAATATCCCCGTCACGGAGCCGGGAGTCACCGGCGAAATCCTGGTGGGCGCCCCGCATGTGAAGGAAACCTACGACAGGCTCTGGCTGACGCAGCGCGAGAGCATCCGCACGGCCGGCTGGCACCGTACCGGCGACGTCGGACACTTCGACAGTGCCGGCCGGCTGTGGGTGGAAGGACGCCTGGCCCATGTCGTGACCGCGCCCGACGCCGTGGTAACACCGGTGGGCGCCGAACAGGCCATCGAACGGCTGGACGGCGTCGGACTGGCCGCCGTCGTCGGTGTCGGCCCTTCGGGGACGCAGGCTGTGGTGGCCGTCGTCGAGACGGTGCCGCCGGCCCGCCGGGCGGGCCCTGCCGCGCCGCAGCTCGCAGCACGGGTCCGGGAAGCGGCCCGCATGGCAGGCGCCAGCGTCTCCGCCGTCCTGGTTGTCCCCTCCCAGCCCACCGACATCCGCCATAACGCCAAGATCGACCGGACCCGCCTGTCCCGGTGGGCCACCGCAGTGCTGGCCGGCGGCCGGGCGGGCAGGCCGTGAGGGTCCTCGTCACCGGGGCGAGCGGCCTGCTCGGCGGCGGGGTGGCCCGGCTGCTGGTCCGCCAGGGCCAGGCCGTCACCACCTTCCAGCGGCGCCCCGCCGGAGTCGACGGCGCCACGGACCTTACCGGGTCCATCACTGACGACGCCGCCGTCCGCCGGGCCGTTGCCGGCGCAGAGGGCATTATCCACCTGGCGGCCAAGGTCTCCTTCACCGGCAAGGCCACGGAATTCGACGCGGTGAATGTTGACGGCACGCGCCGCCTCCTCCGTGCGGCCCGTGCGGCGGGCGTGCAGGACGTGGTCTTTGTTTCCTCACCGTCCGTGGCCAACTCGGGGGCCGCAATAGCGGGAGTGGGCGCCGAACCGGCCGACCCGGACCGGGCGCATGGGGACTATTCGCGCACCAAGGCCCGGGCCGAACTTCTTGCGCTGGCTGCTGACTCGCCGGATTTCAGGGTCGCAGCGGTGCGCCCGCACATCGTCTGGGGCCCTGGTGACACCCAGCTGGTGGAACGAGTACTGGACCGCGCACGCCGGCGCCGTTTGCCCCTGCTCGACGACGGGGCTGCCCTGATCGACACGACCTACGTCGACAACGCCGCCTCGGCCATCGTCGCGGCGCTGCACCGCATGGAGCACATCCACGGCCGGGCGCTCGTGGTCAGCAACGGTGAACCGCGGCCGGTAGGCGAGCTCCTTGCGGGCATCTGCGCCGCCGGCGGAGTTCCGGCTCCGTCCTGGTCCGTTCCGGGCAGCCTGGCGCGGGCGGCAGGATCGCTGATCGAAGTTCTGTGGACCCGGGCCGGGCGGGCCGGGGAACCACCGATGACCAGGTTCCTCGCTGAGCAGCTCTCCACCGCCCACTGGTTCGACCAGCGTGAAACCCGCCGGCTCCTGGACTGGGCACCGGCAGTATCCATTGACGAGGGCCTGGCGAGGCTGGCCGGACACTACCGCGCCCGGTAGGTGGCTGCTCTATCCGGTTTCCCGGCAGTGTTCCCCTACCAGCGGCCGTTCCGCGGCCGGGGCTGGCAGGCTGGGCAGGTGTAGGACGAGCGGTTCATGAACTGCTCGCGCTTCATGCGGCTGGACACGCCTGCTGCCGCGCAGCGCTTACAATCCAGGCCTTCGCGGCCGTAGGCGTTCAGGGACCGGTCGAAGTACCCTGAGGCGCCATTGACGTTCACGTAAAGGGAGTCAAAGCTCGTCCCGCCGGCGGCAAGGGCGTCCAGCATGACCTCCCGGGCTTCCGCGATGACGCGTTCTGCCTCGGCACGCCGCAGCGTGTCCGTGGGCCGGGCATAGTGCAGCCGGGCGCGCCAGAGGGCTTCATCGGCATAGATGTTGCCGATGCCGGACACCAGGCCCTGGTCCAGCAGGGCCCGCTTCAGCCCTGTTTTGCGTTTCCGGAGACGCCGGTAGAAAAGGTCGAATGAGAACGCCGGGTCCAGCGGATCCCGTGCGATGTGGGCCGCTTCCTCCGCGATCAGCGGAAGGGGCGATTCAGCGAGTCCGCCGGGGCCGCCGTCGTCCGTTGGAACCAGGCCCGTGACAAACAGGCCGCCGAAAATCCGCTGGTCCACGAACCGCAGCTGGTCGGGCATGCCGTTGCGGGGGCTCAGCCGGAGACGGACCTTGAGGTGCTTTTCGTCAGGCACGTCCCTGTCCTGCATCAGGAGCTGGCCGCTCATGCCCAAGTGCGCCATGAGCGCTACCTGCGGGGCGCCCGCACTGTCTTGGGTTCCGGCCGGCCCGCCGGAACCGGCGTCCAGAAGCGGCATCCAGAGGAACTTGCCCCGCCGCACAACGTCCGCGACGGTGGCGCCCTGCAGGTTCCCGATAAAGTCTTCGGTGCCCAGCGCGTGGCGGCGGATCGACCGTGGATCAACCACCTCCACCGCGTCAATGGTCCGTTTCCGGACCCAGCTCACCAGGCCGCGCCGGACCACCTCGACTTCGGGAAGTTCAGGCACGGGGCTACGTTGCGGGGACGGAACCGGCGGACGTGGCTGCCCCCGGAGGGTTGCCGGGTCCGGTGAGCACCCGCCAAGCGTCGGCGGCCGCCTCCTGCTCCGCTTCCTTCTTCGAGTGGCCGGAGCCCTTCCCGTAGGCGGTGCCGCCGACGTGCAGGACTGCAGTAAACGTCCGCGCATGGTCCGGACCGGAGCCATCCACGGCATAGTGGATGGAGCCCAGCTGACGGCTGGCGGCCAGTTCCTGGATGCTGGTTTTCCAGTCCGTCCCGGCACCCAGTGCTGCGGCGTCCTTGAGCAGTGGACCGATCAGGCGCATCACCAGCTGGCGGGCCGTCTCGATGTCGTTGGAGACGTAGGTGGCGCCGATCAGGGCCTCCATGGTGTCTGCCAGGATTGACGCCTTGTTCTTGCCCTGGGTGAGCTTTTCGCCCTGCCCAAGGTAGATGTATTCCCCGATGCCCAGGCTGCGGCCGATGCCGGCCAGCGCCCGCGTACTGACGACGGCGGAACGCCGTTTGGCCAGGTCGCCTTCGGGAAGGTCCGGGTTGTCCCGGTACAGGGCGTCCGTGACGGAGAATCCCAGGATGGAGTCGCCCAGGAATTCCAGGCGCTCGTTCGTGGGAATGCCGCCGTTTTCGTAGGCGTAGGAACGGTGGGTGAGCGCAAGACGAAGCGTCCCGGCGTCAATAGAGACACCGAGACGCTTCAGAAGCTCTTCAGTTGAAGACATCATGTCAGCCTGAGTGGCCGATTAGACGTCCGCGACCTTGCGTCCCTTGTACTCAAGGAACAGCGCAGTGCCGGCCGAGTCGGTGACAACCTTTGCCTGGTGCGGCAGGCTGTAGGTGACCTGGCCGTTCTCGACGGTCTTCACCAGGTGGGGGGCGGTTGCCTTCCACTGGGAGCGGCGGGCGCGGGTATTCGAGCGAGACATTTTCCGCTTGGGAACAGCCACGGCTAACTCATTTCTCTCTAGACAAACACGTACACATCAATTTTGCCGGTCAGGCTTAGCCATATCAGCTAGGGCAGCCCAGCGAGGATCCAGGACCTCGTGGTGGTGCCCCGGCTCGTCTTCCAGGCGAACTCCACATTCGGAGCAAAGGCCCTGGCAGTCTTCCCGGCACACCGGCTGGAACGGCAGCGCGGTCACTACTGCGTCCCGCAACACCGGTTCAAGATCGATTACATCGTGCTCGACTCGACGTTGCTCTTCATTATCTTCTTCGTCCGAAAGCTCCACGCCCTCATAGAAGAAAAGTTCCTGCACATTGACCTCAAGGTCATACGCAAGGGGATCCAGGCATCGGCCGCACTCACCTGTTACCTCGGTGAGCACGGTACCTGATACCAGAATTCCTTCGTGTACGGCCTCAAGCCTCAGATCCAGCTCGACATCCGAGCCTTCCTGAACGCCAATAAGCGCCACACCAAGGTCACCTGGTGCGGGTACATGTTCCTTCAGTGTCCGCATGCTTCCCGGGCTGCGCCCGAGGTCCTTGACGTCGAACGCCAAGGGCGAACCAGCACCTCTTTTAATGAGAACTCCTGTTGAACATATGACCGACGTACCATCTTAGCCTGAAGAGCCACGGGGACTCAAACCGGCCGGCGCACAGCGCCGAAGTACCGGACAAGCCTACCCTTTCGGATGCTGGTTGTGCGGAGGCTCGCCCGCGAGCATCCGCCGCTGCACCGAGCGGGGCACATAGTCAGACACGTTGCCGCCAAGGCCTGCCACCTCCTTGATGAGGGTGGAGGACAGGTGCAGATAGTGCGCCTCAGCCGGCAGGAAGACTGTTTCCACGCCGCTAAGCTGCCGGTTCATGGTGGCCATGGGCAGTTCGTAGTCAAAGTCCGACGACGACCTCAGGCCTTTGACGATGGCCGAGACGCCGCGCTGCCGGCAGTACTCGGCCAGCAGCCCTTCCCCTACGGGTTCCACCACAATGCCCTTGAGTGAGGCGAGGGTTTCCCGCGCCATCTCCAGGCGCTCGGTCAGGGTGAACCTGTACTTCTTGGCCTGGTTGGTGGAGACGGCCACAATGACTTCATCGAAGAGGCCGGCCGCCCGTGCAATAACCTCGAGATGGCCGTTGTGGATGGGGTCGAAGGATCCGGGGCAGACAGCGCGTCTCATGCTCCGAACCTACCCCATGGGAAGGCCGGGATACCATGACTGGATGCATGCACCACGGGAAGTTTCCGCGCCCACGGCTCCCGCTCCCTGGCAGCGCACAGCCCTCGGAGCAAACCTCCTCTCCCCCGGCGGAGGCCTGGGCGTCACCATCTTCGAGGAGATGACCACCCTCGCTGTCCGGACAGGCGCCATCAACCTGGGCCAGGGATTTCCGGACGAGGATGGACCACTGGAAATCAGGGAAGCCGCCCGGGCCGCCATCGCAGCAGGCGCGAACCAGTATGCGCCCGGTAAAGGCATCCCGGAACTGCGGGAGGCAGTGGCGGTCCACCAGCAGCGCTTCTACGGCCTTTCGCCCGACCCCGCCACCGAGGTGGTCATCACCACCGGCGCCACCGAGGCCATTGCCGCCTCGCTCCTGGCGTTCGCCGGGCCCGGCGACGAGGTGCTGACCCTGGAACCCTTCTACGATTCCTACGGCGCGGTGATCGGCCTGTCCGGCGCAACCCACGTGACCGCCCCCTTGCTGGCCCCGGACTTTATGCCGGACATGGCAGCGCTCGAAGCTGCATTCAGTCCGCGGACAAAGATTGTCCTCCTGAACAACCCCCACAACCCGACCGGCGCCGTCTTCCCGCGGGAGGTGCTGCAGCGGATCGTCGACCTGGCACGCACCCACAACAGCATCCTCGTCACGGATGAGGTCTACGAACACCTCACGTTTGGCGTCAGCCACGTGCCGGTGGCATCCCTGCCCGGAGCCGCGGACCGCACCATCACCATCTCCTCCGCAGGCAAGACCTTCTCCCTGACCGGGTGGAAGATCGGCTGGCTTACGGGCCCGGAGGACCTTGTGGCCGCCGTGCGGACCGTCAAGCAGTTCCTCACGTACAGTTCGGGCACCCCGTTCCAGTCGGCCATCGCCGTGGGGCTGGGTTTGCCGGACTCCTTCTATGAGGGCATCGCGGCATCCCTGGAGCGCAAGCGGGACATCCTGAGCGAAGGGCTCCGCGCCGCGGGGTTCGACGTCTTTTCCCCGCAGGGGACGTACTTCGTCAATGTTGACACTGCTCCCCTGGGCATCACCGACTCGGTGGACCTGGCCCGGAGGCTTCCGGCGCTGGTGGGAGTCGCGGCGATCCCCGTCCCCGTGTTCTGCCATGAGGAGGGGGCGCAGCGGACGCGAAGCCTGCTCCGGTTCGCGTTCTGCAAGAAGGACGGCGTCCTGCACGAGGCTGCCGGACGCCTGGCTTCCCTCAGCGGCAGGCTCTGATGACCGCCGGGCGTGAAACCCGGGCACGGTTCCTGCGGACCACCGGGCAGCACGCGTCCATTGAACCGGATGCCTTCACCGAGGGCAGCTGGGTCCTGAGCATCGGCGGCGCGGAACAGTCTCACGTCAACCTTGTCCGGCCGGAGGAGATCTTCTACGAGTACCTCCGCCGGATCGGCCACCTGGTGGACCTTGCAGCACCCGCCGGAGAGCCTGTCCGCGCGCTGCACCTGGGGGCCGGGGCATTGACCCTGGCGCGGTATATCCAGGCAACCCGGCCGGGATCGGTCCAGTACGCCGTGGAGCTGGAGCGCGAGCTGCTTGACTTCGTCCTGCGCCAGCTCCCCCTCCCCGAGGGCACGGACCTGCACACTGTCACCGGCGACGCCCGGGAAGCACTGGCCCGGCTGGACCCGGAACTCCGGTTCGACGTCGTTATCCTGGACATCTTCTCCGGGCCGGAGGCACCGGCGCACCTGGCATGCAGTGCGTTCTACCGGGAAATAAGGGACCGGCTCAGCCCCGGCGGGGTGCTGATCGTCAATGTGGGTGACGAACCGGGGCTCACACTGGTCCGGAGCCAGGTGGCGGCCATGCGGGAGGCCATGGCGGATGTGGCCGCCTTCGCCGAAGCGGGCATGTTCGAGGGCCGCTACCCCGGAAACGTTATCCTCGCGGGCACGCAGACCCCATGGCCCCGGGACTGGACCACCGAACTGACCGCCCTCGGGCCGCACCCGGCGAAAGTCCTGGCCGGACTGGATCTGGACCCCTTTGCGGGCTGACCGCTGAACAGGGAGCGCGCCGGTCCGGCTAGCGTTCCGCTTCTTCCGGCGCTTCCGGAACGTCGTCCCCGTCAATGGCGTCAGGCACGTTGGGTTCCGCGTACCAAAGCATGGTTTCGCCGTATTTCTTCTCGGCGAACCGGGCCAGGGCATCAGGCCACTGTGGCTCAGGGGAACGGGACGAGCGCTCCACCACCACCACGGCGGCGGCCGAAAGGTGCGGTGCAAGCTTCTGGAGCGCGGCATTCAGCGCCACCTCCTCAAGCGGGTAGGGCGGGTCCATAAAAACAAGGTCCCACTCAGCGGTCTCCGGGGCACGGTCCAGGAAGGGTTCGACTTTCGAGCGGTGCACGGTGACAGCCTTGCGCCCGAGCACGCCGTTGACGAGGTCGGCATTGCGCTGGCACACGGCACTTGCCTTGCCGTCCGACTCCACCAGGTCGACCGTCTGGGCTCCCCTGCTGCCGCTCTCAACCCCCAGGGAACCGGAGCCGGCATAAAGGTCCAGGACCCTGGCGCCGGCAATGACATTGAAGGCGTCAAGCCGGGAGAAGAGCGCCTCCTTGACCCGGTCCGTGGTGGGCCTGGTCAGGGAACCGGGAACGGCGGTGAGGGGGGAGCCGCCGGCGGCTCCCGAAATGATCCGGCTCACTGAACACTCCTGTTTGCGAAGCCAGTCAATCCGGCGCGCACCATGCTATCCGCGTTCAAGGAACGCCTCCTTTTCCGGATTGAGGTACTTCTCTATCGCCTCGGCAAGCTCGGGGCGGGCCGCCAGGGCGGGGTCTTCGCCCACGATCTGCTGGGCATCTTCCCGTGCCCTGGCAATAACATCCCCGTGTTCCAGGACCCGCAGCAGCTTGAGGGTGGACCGTCCGCCTGACTGCGAGGCACCAAGGATGTCGCCCTCGCGACGCATCTTGAGGTCCTCCTCGGAGAGCGCAAACCCGTCGGTGGTCGCGGCCACTGCCTCCAGCCTGCGCCGGCTGGGGTGGCCCGGTTCAAGGGAGGTCACCAGCAGGCAAGTCCCCGGGAGCCCGCCCCGGCCCACCCGGCCGCGAAGCTGATGGAGCTGGGAGATCCCGAACCTGTCGGCATCGAGAATGACCATCAGGGTTGCATTGTGGACGTCCACGCCCACCTCGATCACGGTGGTGGACACCAGCAGCTTAATGCGGTTCGCCGCAAAATCGTCCATCACCCCGAACTTCAGGTCCGGCTCCTGCCGGCCATGGAGCGGCGCCAGGGGCACCCCGGACAACGACGGCTCCTCCAACAAATGCTCGACGACGGCTGTCACCGACGCGAGCTCCCGTCCGCCGTCGCCTTCCGTGTCTCCTACCGGAGGCGCCGCTTCACCGGGACTGAAGTCGCCGTCGTCGTCCGTTCCGATCCTGGGGCAGACGACGTACACCTGATGGCCCGCGTCAATCTCCTCCCGCGCCCGCGCCCAGATGCGGCCTGCCCAGGCCGGGTTCTCGGCGAGCCCCACCAGATGGGTGGAAATGGGGGCCCGGCCGGCCGGGAGTTCGTTCAGGACGGACGTTTCGAGGTCTCCGAAAACGGTCATGGCGACGGTCCGCGGGATGGGCGTGGCGGTCATGACAAGCAGGTGCGGGGGCTTCCTGGCCTTGGCCCGGAGCGCGTCACGCTGCTCCACGCCGAACCGGTGCTGCTCATCCACCACGATCAGGCCGAGGTCGTAAAAGGAAACGTTGTCGCTGAGCAGGGCGTGGGTACCGATGACGATCCCCGCAGTCCCGGACGCGGCGTCAAGCATGGCCTGGCGGCGTGCCGCCGTGGGCATGGACCCGGTGAGCAGCGAGACCTGGACGGAGGCGCCGTCCGTTCCGCCCAGCAGGCCGTCGCTGGAAAGGGGTCCCAGCGTGCGGCGGATCGAATCGAAATGCTGTGCGGCGAGGACTTCCGTGGGTGCCAGCAGGGCCGCCTGGCCCCCGGCATCCACCACCTGCAGCATTGCCCGGAGCGCCACTACGGTCTTGCCGGAGCCCACTTCGCCCTGCAGGAGCCGGTTCATGGGGGTGTCCCGGGCCAGCTCGCCCCCGAGGGTCTCCCCGACGGCGGCCTGCCCGGCAGTGAGGGTGAAGGGAAGATCGGCGTCGAAGCGGGCCAGGAGACCGTCCGGCACGGGCCTGCGGGCTGTGGCTTCCTCCGCCGCAAGCTGGGCGCGGCGGCGGGCCAGCGCAGACTGCAGCACCAGCGCTTCCTGGTAGCGGAAACGGCGGCGGGCCTGCTGCCAGTCACCGGCTGACTCCGGCTCGTGGATCAGCCGGTACGCCGTGGCAATGGGGAGGAATTTCTCCCGTGCCGCGATGTCCGCAGGGATGGGGTCGGGCAGGGAGTCGAGGTCCGCGGTTTCGAGCAGTGTGGAGACGGCCTTCTGGATTTTCCAGCTGGGCAGCTTGGACGTGGCCGGGTACACGGGGATGGGCATGGCGGCCATCTTTTCCGGATCGCGGCCGTTGTCACTGAACATGTCCTCGTCCAGGAGCTGGTAGTCCGGGTTGGTGAGGCCGAGCGAGCCCTTGAAGCTGGTGACCTTGCCGGAAAAGAGGGCCAGCCGGCCCTGGAGCAGCTCCGCCTGGGCCTTGTAGCCGTTAAAAAAGCTGATTTTGAGGGTCCCTGGCGCTTTGCCGCGGTAATCCGTGCCACCTATAAGCCGAAGTCCCTGTTTTCCGTCGTCGTCGGAAACCACGACGTCGGTGATGGTGCCGCGGCGCGCCTGCATGCGGCGCGTGCTGCTGGACAGGACCCGTGCAATCAGGGTGACTTCCTCGTCCCGCGGGATCTCGCTGATGGGGGTCAGCTCCCCCCGGTTCATGTAGCGGCGCGGGTAATAGTTAAGCAGTCCCTCCACCGTGGTGATGCCCAGGTGCTTTTCAATGACTGCGGCGGAACGCTTGCCAAGCCGGCGTTCCAGCGCCAGGTCCAGTTCAGCGCTCATGCCCGCTGGAGTTCACTGCATCCGCTGCCGGATCGAGCGGCAGGGCAAGTTCGCTGATGCTGATGTTGGCGGGCTCACCGAGGGATCGGATGATCTCGACGGCGGGCTCCCCCTCGGGCACATGGACGTGGACGCGCCACCGGTAGTTGCCCTCGGAATCGGGCCCGCTGCCCACCTGGCTCATGATGACCGATTCGCCGATCTCGTCCAGCCGCTGCCGGAGGGTGGCTGCGTTGAGCGGCGAAAGGCTGATGGTGCACATGACTTCCACGCCGTCATCGTCCGGCATGGCGGTGTGGATGTGCGGATCCGACACGTCGTATCCGTGCAGGCCGTCGAGGAGCTCGCTCTGGAGCTCCTCGCCCAGGACCGCCGAGCGCAGGCAATCGAGGATCAGCAGCATTCCCACCCCGCCGGCGTCCACCACGTGCGCAGAAGTGAGGGCGGCCAGTTGGTCCTCGGTGTGGATCACGGCTGCGAGGGCAGCTTCCACGGCGGCGTCCAGGGCGAGGCCCAGGGCATGGTTGCTGTCGTCGCCGTTTTGCCCTGCGTCCACGGCGGCGGCAGCCCTGGCTGCCGCTTCCATGACGGAGAGCATGGTGCCGGGGACGGGGTCGCTCAGGGCTGACCAGGCGCGGATCTGGGCGCGGTTAAGCGCTGCTGCGAGGAGGGTGGATGTCAGGCGGGTGTGTCCTGCGAGCGGCTCAGCGGCGGCAGTCAGGAACACCGAGAGAAGTGTTCCCGAGTTTCCCCGGGCCTCCTCCATCGCGGCCTGTCCGGCGGTAGCCAGAACGGCGCCCACGTCCATCTGGGCAGGCTGGTCCCCGTCGGCGGAAACGGCCCGGGCGGCCGCCCGCACGGTGACGTAGAGGTTCGTCCCGGTATCGCCATCTGCCACCGGGAAAATATTAATGGCATTCAGGCGGTCGCTGTGGTTGCCAAGAGCCGTCTCAGCCTTGCCCAACCACCTCTTCATCGCTTGCGCGTTGGCGGCAACCTTAGTGTGCAAAGTGATCCCATCCCCCGGTGTCTGCGGACCGGCCGGCTATCGTGACGCCCGGGCGCTCGTTGATTCCCAGTGCTTGTATTGAGCCTATCGCAGTGAATCCGGCGGGCAGCAGGGGGCCGGAGGGGAATGTGGCCAGCAGCCCGTGGTCTTCCCCGCCGCCGAGCACCCAGTCCCCGGCGTCAGTGTGCAGGTGTTCCGCTGCGGGCCGCAGGACGTCCTTGAGCCGCTCCAGCGGGCCAGCATGGAGGTCGACGGCGACACCGCTGGCTGCCGCCAGCCGCAGGCCGTCCCGCAACATGCCGTCCGAGATGTCCAGCATGGCCGTTGCGCCGGCAGCCCTCGCGGCGGGCCCTGCGGCCAGTGGCGGCCGCGGCCTGCACTGAAGTTCGGCCAGGGCGCGGAGTTCGGCGCTGAGTGTTTCCAGTGGAATGGTGGACTCCAGCAGGGCCAGGCCGGCGGCGGCGTGGCCGACGGTGCCTGCAAGGGCCAGGACATCTCCTGGTTTGGCCCCGGACCGGAGGACTGCCGGGCCGCCATCGAGGGTGCCCAGCACCGCAACCGTCACGGAAATTTCCCGTCCGCGCCCCAGGTCGCCTCCCGCCACCGAGCAGTTGGCCGCACCGAGATCCCTGATCCCGGAGGTGAGTCCGTCCGCCAGGTCCTCCACCCAGCCCACAGTGGTGTCAGGAGGAAGCGTGAGGCTCACCACCAGCGAAGTTGCGCTGGCGCCCATGGCGTTGATGTCGCTGAGGTTCTGCGCCGCTGCTTTCCAGCCGACGTCGAAGCCGGTGGTTTTGTAGCCGCTTGGCCACTGGAGCCTGAAATCCTGGTCCTGGACCTGGGTGTCGATGCTGATGACAGTCCTGCCGTCCGGAGCGGCGATCACGGCAGCGTCATCCCCCGGCCCCAGGAGCGTGGCGGCGCAGTGCGTGCCCTCCATGGCCAGCCGCGGAAAGATCCGGGCCAGCAGCTCGCCCTCGGAGAGGGCAGAGACAGGCAGGGCGGAGACGGTCACGGCGGGGGCGGTCAGCTGATTCCCGGCGGCGGGCTGGTCATCGCCGGACTGCGGGAGGGGTCGCGGGCGGGAGGACAAGGGTTTTTCAGGCACGCCACTACGCTATCGCGGGGCCCCGACATTGAGGGCAGGCGGTGCCGGCGTCGGGCATGGTCCGTTCGCGGCGATAGGCTGGAGGGATGCAGCGTCCCCAGCTTTCCCCTGCCGCCCGTGTTGCCAGGCTGGCACTGATTGGGAGCCTTGCGGCCATACCCTTGACCTCGTGCTCGCCTCCCGTGGATGTTCCTGCTGCCCAGGACGCGGCCAACCCTGCATGCGCTCCCATGATGGTCGCGTTGCCGGACGCTATTGGCGACTCTCCGCTCCGGAAAACGAACAGCCAGGCGACGGCCGCCTGGGGTGATCCGTCCCTGGTGATCCTCCGCTGCGGCGTCAACGTCCCGGGCCCCACCACTGACCGCTGTGTGACCGTCAACGGCATCGACTGGGTCATTAAGGAGGGCAGCCCCGTCTGGACCCTGACGACCTATGGCCGCGAACCGGCAACCGAGATCCTGATGGATCCCGACAAGATCAGTTCTGCCACAGTCCTGGCAGACCTCGCAGCGGCAGCCGGCAATGTACCGGCGGCCAGGAACTGCGTAGGCCAGGAGGACCTGCAGAACCTGCCGCCCAGCCAGTAGGCTGCCGGCGGGGAATGTCAGCGGAGCCCGGTTTTGCGGTTCAGCGCCAGGTAGATCAGTTCATCGATGAGGTCTGCGTAGTCCAGCCCGGAGGCCGCCCACATCTGCGGGTACATGCTCTTGGGCGTGAACCCGGGCATGGTGTTGATTTCGTTGATGATGAGCTCACCGGCGGGTGTGTAGAAGAAGTCCACGCGGCTCAGTCCTTCGGCACCAACCGCGTCAAAGGCTGCCGCTGCGAGCTCGCGGACCCTGGCGATGGCTTCCTCGGGAATGTCCGCCGGGCAGCTCAGGGAAGCGGCGTCGTCCTCCACATACTTGGCATTGAAATCGTAGAACTCGTGGGTGCCGCCGGCCACGGAGATCTCGCCGGGCATGGAAGTCCGTGGAGCGTCTGTGCCCCTGCCTTCGAGGACGGCGCATTCGATCTCCCGGCCAGTGATCCCGGCCTCGATCACCAGCTTGAGGTCATGCTTGCGGGCTTCCTCGATGGCGGCGTCCAGCTCCGCCAGTGAATCAACCTTGGAAATGCCCATGGAGGAGCCTGCGCGGGCGGGTTTGACGAAGACCGGGAAGCCCAGCCGGTCCACCTGTTTCCGGACCAGCTCCGGGTCCTTGAGCCATTGCCGGTCGGTGACCGCCACATACGGGCCCACGTTCAGCCCGGCCGCCTCGAAGACCACCTTCATGTAGTGCTTGTCCATGCCAACGGCGGAAGCCAGCACGCCGGCGCCCACGTAGCGGGTGTCCGAAAGTTCCAGCAGCCCCTGGATGGTGCCGTCCTCGCCGAACGGGCCGTGAAGCAGCGGGAAAACCACATCAACGGTTCCCAGCTCCTGGGGCACCTCGTTCGGGGATGCCACGATCAACTGGTGTTCCCCCCCGATTTCCGCCAGGGTGACGGTCTGCGGTGACGGCGCCACCTCGGGCAGTGCCGTTGAGGACAGGGACCATTGGGCGGTGTCGGCGCCCGCGAGGACCCACTGCCCGGTCTTGGCGATTCCAATCGGAATCACCTCGTACTTGTCCTTGTTGATGGCGCCGAGCACACCGGCAGCCGTTACGCAGCTCACGGCGTGCTCGCTGGAGCGGCCGCCGAAAAGTACCGCCACCCGGGGTTTTGTCCGCGGTGCGGTCTCCCCCGCGGCCAGGTTTTCGTGGGACATCGTCAGTAATCGCCTTCAGGTTTCAGTTCCCGGGACAGCAGGACGGGCCCCAGTTGGTCAACGGACAGCTTGCCGGCCAGCACGGCAACGACGGCGGCTGTGATGGGCATCTCGACGCCCAGCTTACCTGCCAGCTCATGGACGGCCTGGCCGGATTTTATGCCTTCGGCGGTCTGGGTCATCTTCTGGCCCACCTCCTCCAGCGTGAGGCCCTGGCCCAGCAGCCGGCCCGCGGTGTGGTTGCGGGAGAGCGGCGAGGAGCAGGTGGCCACGAGGTCGCCCAGCCCTGCGAGGCCAGCCATTGTCTTGGCCTCACCGCCCAGTGCCAGGGCGAGGCGGGACGTTTCGGCAAGTCCCCGGGTGATGACGGACGCTTTGGTGTTGTCCCCCATTTGCTTGCCCTCGCAGATGCCCACGGCCAGCGCAATGACGTTTTTCACGATCCCGCCGATCTCCACCCCAACAACGTCCGCTGTGGTGTACGGCCGGAAATACGGCGCGGTGCAGCTCCTGGCGATCCAGCCGGCAGCGGCGGAATCAGTGCAGGCAACCACCGATGCGGTTGGTTCTTCGCGGGCAATCTCCATGGCCAGGTTGGGACCGGACACGATGGCGATGCGTTCGGCGGGCAGGCCCAGCTCCTCGCCGATGACCTCGCTCATCCGGGCGTCCGTGCTGAGCTCAAGGCCCTTCATCAGGGAAACAACCATGGCGTCCGGCGCGATCAGGCCCTTCCATTCCCGCAGCTGCGGCCTCAGCGACTGCGCCGGGACGGCGATGACCACGAGGTCCGCGCCCTCCAGGACGGCGGCGACGTCCGTGGACGCCGAGATGCTCTCCGGGAGCGGGATGTCCTTCAGGTACTGCTCGTTGACGTGGCTGGTGTTGATCTGGTCCACCACTTCGGCGCGGCGGCCCCACAGCCTGATGGTGCGCGGATCGCCTGCGGCAGCCGCTGCATCAGCCAGGATCTTGGCGAACGTCGTTCCCCAGGAGCCCGCGCCGAGGACAGCAACGGAACGGGCCGAGCCCGTCTGCTTTCCCCCAGCGGTCACGGAGTGTCCGTTCCGGTCCCGGGCTGCTGCTGTCCGCGTTCCATGAACCTGCCGTGCTTTGCCTGCTGCTGCTTGGCCGGGTCCCAGCGCTCCGCAGGAGGCTCTTCTCCGCGGATGTCCGCCAGGAGGGCGGTGATGGCATCCATGATGGCATCGGTGGCCCCGGTCAGCGTGGCCTTATCGAGGGGACGGCCGGTGAAGGCGCTCAAATCGACCGGTTCACCAACTACTACCCGCGATTTCTTACGCGGGAACAGGTGGAACCGCTTGCCGTAGCGGGGGAAGACCTCGTGGGCACCCCAGTGGGCGATGGGGACCACCGGAATGCCGCCTTCAAGGGCGAGCCGTGCAGCCCCGGTGTGGCCCTTCATCGGCCAGAGGTCCGGGTCCCTGGTGAGGGTGCCCTCGGGATAGATGATGATCGCACCTCCCTCGGCAACGATCTCCTGGGCGAGCTGGAGGGAGCGGTTCGCCCCCGCCGTCGAACGCTCCACCGGGATCTGCTTGGTAGCCCGCAGGACCCAGCCCAGGACCGGCACCTTGAACAGGCCGGACTTGGCGAGGAAGTGCGGGGCAATCCTGTGGTTGTAGAGGAGGTGGCCGACGATCAGGGGATCGATCTCGGTGCAGTGGTTGGGCGCCGCAATAAAGCCGCCGGCAGGCAGCTTATCGGTGCCCTCCCACTTCTTGTCCATCATGAGGTTGAACAGGGGGCGGACTATTGCGGCGACCACCGCAAGGGTGGCGCGGCTCTTGGCCGGTTCCTTCACGTCTGCCCGCTACTTCGTGGTGGTGATGTCGAAGTCGGCACCCAGCCCGGCCAGCTTTTCGGTAAACCGTTCGTAGCCGCGGTTGATGATGTCGATGCCGGTCACGCGTGAGGTTCCCGTGGCCGCCAGCGCGGCAATCAGGTGGCTGAAGCCGCCGCGCAGGTCCGGAACGTCGATGTCGGTGCCCTTGAGCTGGGTGGGTCCGGAGATCACGGCGGAATGCAGGAAGTTGCGCTGGCCAAAACGGCACGGCACGCTGCCCAGGCATTCACGGTGCACCTGGATGCTGGCACCCATCCGGATGAGCGCATCGGTGAACCCGAAGCGGTTCTCGTAGACGGTCTCGTGGACGATTGACACGCCTTCGGCCTGGGTCAGGGCCACCACCAGGGGCTGCTGCCAGTCCGTCATGAAGCCGGGGTGCACGTCAGTCTCCAGGACCAGCGGGTTGAGCTTACCGCCGTGGTGGTAGAAGCGGATGCCGTCCTCGCCGATGTCCATCCCGCCGCCCACCTTGCGGTAGGTGTTCAGGAAGGTCATCATGTCCCGCTGGGACGCGCCTTCAACAAAGATGTCGCCCTTGGTGACCAGGGCGGCAGAGGCCCACGACGCTGATTCGTTCCGGTCCGAGAGTGCCCGGTGGTTGTAGCCGCCGAGGTCGCGGACACCTTCAATGCGGATGGTCCGGTCCGTCTGGACGCTGATGATGGCGCCCATCTTCTGCAGCACGGCGATGAGGTCGATGATCTCCGGCTCGGTCGCGGCGCCGGAGAGCTCGGTGATGCCCTCGGCGCGGGTGGCGCTCAGCAGGACCTGTTCGGTGGCACCGACCGAAGGATACGGAAGGGAGATCTTCGCCCCGTGCAGGCCCTTGGGTGCCGAGATGTGGATGCCGCCGGGGCGCTTCTCCACCACGGCGCCGAACTGGCGCAGCACGTCCAGGTGGTAGTCGATGGGGCGGTCGCCGATTTTGCAGCCGCCGAGATCGGGGATGAACGCCTCGCCGATGGCGTGGATCAGCGGCCCGCAGAGCAGGATGGGAATCCGGGAGTCGCCTGCGTGGGCGTCAATGGCAGTGCTGGAGGCCGTCTTGGCTGCCTTGGGATCCAGCGTGAGGTCGCCGTTGACCGGGTCCTTGACAACGGTGACGCCGTGCAGCTGCAGGAGGGAGGTGACCACCTCCACGTCCTTGATCTCCGGAACGTTCCGCAACACCGACGGTTCGTTGCCCAGCAACGCTGCCACCATCGCCTTGGGGACAAGATTCTTTGCTCCCCGGACGCTGACGCGGCCTGTAAGCGGGACTCCGCCGCGGATTGTCAGAACACTACTCATATACCGGTTTCCTTACGATCACTCGCCCCCAAATCCTTGCAAAGGCTCCAACCAAGCATAGGAGGTTGCGTTACCGAACCGAAATACGCAGGCGACGGCGGCAGGGCGTGGCGCGCCGCCGTCGCACCTTTTTAAGACAGGCAACTCTGCTTCAGCCCGCGGAGGAAAGGCGCGCAGGCAGGGTTTTGGGCTTGAACGAAGGCCGCGTGGCCTCGTAGGCCGTGATGTCCGCCTCATGCTGCAGGGTCAGCCCGATGTCGTCGAGGCCTTCCAGCAGGCGCCAGCGGGTGTAGTCGTCAATCTCGAAGGGCGCAACGATGTTTCCGCACACCACCGTCTTGGACACCAGGTCCACGGTGACTTCAGTCCCCGGAGCGTTCTCGAGTTCCTTCCAGATGAGCTCGATGTCGTCCTGGGCGAGCTCGGCGGCAAGCAGCCCCTGCTTGCCGGAGTTCCCGCGGAAGATGTCGGCGAAGCGCGAGGAGAGGACGGCCTTGAATCCGTAGTCCTTCAGCGCCCAGACGGCGTGCTCGCGGGACGATCCGGTACCGAAGTCCGGGCCTGCCACCAGCACGGAGCCGGCAGTGAAGGGCTCCTTGTTCAGGATGAAGGACGGGTCCTTGCGCCATGCCGAAAACAGGGCGTCCTCGAAGCCGGTCCGGGTGATCCGCTTGAGGTAGACGGCGGGGATGATCTGGTCCGTGTCCACGTTGCTCTGCCGCAGCGGGACGCCGATTCCGGTGTGGGTGGTGAACTTTTCCATGGCGTGTCCTAGGCTGCGTCGGTGCGGATGGCGGCGGATTCGGGGGCCGGATCAAGGTCCGACGGCGAGCTCAGGGTGCCCCGGATCGCGGTGGCAGCGGCGACCACCGGGGACACCAGGTGGGTGCGGCCGCCCTTGCCCTGGCGTCCTTCGAAGTTACGGTTCGAGGTGGAAGCGCAGCGCTCCCCCACCTCCAGCTGGTCCGGGTTCATGCCCAGGCACATGGAGCAGCCGGCAAAGCGCCACTCGGCGCCGAAGTCCTTGAACACGCGGTCAAGGCCCTCGGCCTCGGCTTCCAGCCGCACGCGCGCGGAGCCCGGAACCACCAGCATCCGGACGTTGGGGTCCTTTTGGCGTCCGCGGATGATGTCCGCGGCAGCCCGCAGGTCCTCCATGCGGGAGTTGGTGCAGGAGCCCAGGAACACCGTGTCCACCCGGATGTCCTTCATCGGGGTGCCGGCCTCCAGCCCCATGTACTGCAGCGCACGCTCGGCGGCGGCCTTGGCGTTCTCGTCGCCGAAGTCCTCGGGCGACGGCACGGACTCGGACAGCGAAACGCCCTGGCCCGGGTTGGTGCCCCAGGTGACGAAGGGCTCCAGGGTGTCGGCGTCCAGGTCAACCTGGGCGTCGAAGACGGCGTCATCATCAGTGCGCAGCGTGTTCCAGTACTCGACGGCGGCATCCCAGTCGGCACCCTGCGGAGCGTGCGGGCGGCCCTCCATGAAGGCGTAGGTGGTTTCGTCCGGCGCCACCATGCCGGCGCGGGCACCGGCTTCGATGGACATGTTGCAGATGGTCATGCGCGCGTCCATGGACAGCGAGCGGATGGCGGACCCGCGGTATTCCAGGACGTAGCCCTGTCCGCCGCCGGTGCCGATCTTGGCGATGACGGCCAGGATGATGTCCTTGGCGGTCACGCCGGGACGCAGTGTGCCCTCGACGTTGATGGCCATGGTCTTGAACGGCTTCAGGGAGAGCGTCTGGGTGGCCATGACGTGCTCCACCTCAGAGGTGCCGATGCCCATGGCCAGGGCGCCAAAAGCACCGTGAGTTGACGTGTGGGAGTCGCCGCAGACCACTGTCATTCCCGGCTGGGTGAGGCCCAGCTGCGGGCCGACCACGTGGACGATGCCCTGCTCCGCGTCTCCCAGGCTGTGCAGCCGGACGCCGAACTCCGCGCAGTTGTTGCGCAGGGTCTGGATCTGGGTGCGGCTGGTGAGGTCCGCGATAGGCTTGTCGATGTCCAGCGTTGGAGTGTTGTGGTCCTCCGTGGCGATGGTGAGGTCCGGGCGTCGCAGCTTCCTGCCGGCCAGCCGCAGGCCTTCGAACGCCTGCGGGGACGTCACTTCGTGGACCAGGTGAAGGTCGATGAAGAGAAGGTCGGGCTGGGCGTTGGCTCCGTCACCATCACCTTTGCGCACCACGTGTGCGTCCCAGACTTTCTCGGCCAATGTCTTTGCCATGGCCATCTCCCTTCACTGCTGTTTGGCTGATGAGCTCAACTGAATCAGGACGGCCCGTCACTGCGCCAGCCGAAAGATTTGCATCTCAGATATTGAGACGGCAATATCATTACATGGACAATTCTAGTGGAGTCGGTGTCATTGATAAAGCGGCCCAGGTGCTTGACGCGCTCGAAGCCGGCCCCACCACGCTGGCACAGCTTGTGGCAGCCACGGGCCTGGCCCGGCCCACTGTCCACCGCCTTGCCCTCGCCCTGGTCCACCACCGCCTGGTGAGCCGCGACATCCAGGGCCGCTTTGTCCTGGGAAGCCGCCTGGTTGAATTGGCCTCGGCCGCAGGCGAGGACCGTTTGATCGCATCCGCCGGGCCCGTCCTGATGCAGTTGCGCGACGCCACCGGCGAAAGCGCCCAGATTTTCCGCCGCCAGGGTGACTGGCGCGTGTGCGTGGCGTCGGCCGAACGGCCGATAGGCCTTCGCGACACCATTCCCGTAGGCACCCAGCTGTCCATGAAGGCAGGTTCGGCAGCGCAGGTACTGCTCGCATGGGAAGACCATGACCGCCTTCTCGAGGGATTGCAGTCTGCACGCTTTACACCGACAGTCCTGGCAGGAGTACGACGGCGGGGCTGGGGCCAGAGCCTCGGCGAACGGGAGCCGGGCGTCGCCTCCGTCTCCGCACCGGTGCGGGGACCGTCCGGCCGGGTCATCGCGGCCGTCTCTATTTCCGGGCCCATTGAGCGCCTCACCCGCCAGCCCGGCCGGCTGCACGCCGAAGTGGTGTGCAACGCCGGACGGCTCCTCACCGAAGCCCTCCGCAAGAACAACGACTGACGCCCGGCAAAGGCCGCCACAACCAGCCCGCCCGGCGCTAGGATTTCGCCATGGGCAGCTATGCGGTTTTTCTCCGTGGCATCAACGTGGGCGGCATCAATATCAAAATGGCCGCTCTGCGGGACACCCTCCAGGCTGCCGGGTTCCAGGATGCCGGAACACTGCTTGCGAGCGGGAACGTGGTCCTCACCAGCAACCTGGGCGGCGCCGCTGTGAAGCGCACTTGTGAGAAGTGCCTCCGGGATGCCTTTGGCTATGACGCCTGGGTGGTGGTCCTCGAGGCCGGCCGGGTCGCAGAACTCGTGGCGGCGTGCCCCTACCCGGACGACAACAAGGCCACCCATACCTACATCACGCTCTCCTCGGATCCGGAAGTGCTCGATGAACTCGATGCGGCCGGGGCTGCACTGGAAGGACACCAGCAGGAGAGGCTGGGGCCGGAGGCGCTGGCCTGGCTGGCACCGGCCGGCGGAACCCTGGACAGCCCCTTCAGCAAGATCTCCGCGAAAGCCAGGTTCAAGGCCGCCACCACCACGCGCAACCTGCGGACGCTGATCAAGGTCCGGGACGCAGCTAGCTGTACTGTCCCGGCAGGTTGGTGACACGGCTGGCCGGTGGCTGACCCCTGAGTGAGGTGTGGCCTCGATGATGATTGTAGTGATGGAGCCAGTCGGGGAAAGCGTTAACACGCTCGGCCTCTGATTTGTAGGGGCGGGCGTAGGCCCATTCGTCGAGCATGGTGCGGTTGTAGCGCTCTACTTTGCCGTTGGTCTGGGGGCGGTACGGGCGGGTGCGTTTGTGCTTGATGTCCGGGCCCAGCGCGTCTGTGAAGGCGTGGGAGCGGTAGCAGGAGCCGTTGTCTGTTAGCACCCGCTTGACGGTGATGCCGTGGGATTCGAAGTAGGCGTTGGCGCGTGCCCAGAAACCGGCTGCCGTTTCTTTCTTTTCATCGGCCAGGAGCTCGGTGTATGCGAGTCTGGAGCGGTCATCGACGGCGTTGTGGAGGTAGTGGTATCCGGGTCTGCGGTTGGCCGCGGTACCGGTTCTGTTACGCCAGCCGGCGGCCCTGCCGAACGCGCGGTGGCCGCCGCCGTCGGGGATCCGGCCGAGTTTCTTGATGTCGACATGGATCAGGTCCCCCGGGCCTGTCGTGTTCGTAGCGGCGGATCACTCGTCCGGTGCCACGGTCCAGCCAGGTCAGTTTCGCCAGCCGGTAGCGGGACAGGACCCGGTGCACGGTGGAGGGGTGGATGCCCAGCAGATAACCGATTCTTGCCGGTCCCCAGCGGCGGTTCACACGCACGGCGATGATCCGCCGCTCCGTACGTGTTGCCGTGCGCCGGGGCGAACAATGCGGGCGGCTGGAGCGGTCCTCCATCCCAGCCGGGCCGTGCTCGCGGTAGCGCTGTGCCCAGCGAGCAGCAGTTGGCACGGAGACCTGAAACCGCTCTGCAGCCCGGCGCAGGTTCCAGCACTGATCAACGACACATTGCGCGAGCTGCAGCCGCCCCCGGGGCGTCAGAAGAGCGTTAGGGTGGGACATGAAGACCTCCGTGCGTGGAATTGGACTCTAGACAAGCCCCACTCCACCCGGAGGTCTTCTTCATGTCACCAAACCACGCCGAACATCACTAACGTCCGTGGTCAATACAGCTAGCCGGCTGCAGCCCTCCTGAGCGCGGCATCAAATGCGGACTGCCGGCTGACTTCCAGTTCCACCGGTTCCACCACAAGTTCCTGCGCAACAGCAGCCACTGCGGCGTTAAGCCGCCTCCGTGCCCTCGCCGCCCGTACATTGGCCGCAGCGGCGGCTATGAAGCGGCCGGTGATGGCCAGGAAAATACCCAGCACCACGCCCCCGGCAATCATCAGGGTGGGAATTGGCCACCCCTCCACCCGGGGCACCTCAGGCACGGGCATCTGGAAATAGCCCAAGGCCGCCAGGACGCCGAGCCAGCCAAGCCCGCCCAGGACGGTGAGCAGCGCCAGCCACTGCACCACGTTGAAAACTCCCCACCACCAGGACTTCCGGTTGGCAGCGAGGTCTGTTCCGGCGATGGCCTGGTCAAGTGCATCGGGCAGCCGTTCCCGCCCCTCCCTTGCCGCTCCCCGGATGGCGGCCCGCCAGGGCCCGGGGGCTCCGGTGCTCGCGGCGTCGGCGAATTCACGTACGGCGGCGTCCGTGCGTGCCCGCTCCGGCGCTCCTGCCGGTGGCAGGGATGTCCGGTTGAGTTCCGATGGCGCCGCGCTGCGCAGATTGAGCCGCCGCAGCGGATCAGCACGGAACCGGGAGAGCCACCGGGTCACCGGCCAGCCCGTGCGCCTGACGGACTCCAGCCGGTATGACTGGCCCACGGCGCGGACCACCACCGGAACGTTGGCCGCCACAGCCAGTTCGTCGGCCAGCCGGGAAATGGCAGCAGGCCGGACACCGGCCGCGGTCCCCTCGCCGGACACAGCGCCCAGTTCCGCTGAAGCCCTGGTGATGTCGGCAGCAAGGCGCTGAGACTGGGCCTTGCGCTTGACGGCAACCCCACGGATGGCAGCCCGGACCTGGTCAACGCCGGCCCCCGTCAACGCCGAAGCCGCAAGCACCTGGACCTTGGCAAGTCCGTCCCGGGCAAGGATGGAACGCAGGGATTCCAGGACGGGCTGCACATCACGTTCCGGCAGCCGGTCCACCTGGTTCAGGACCACCAGGGTCACCGCACCGTGGGAAGCCAGGCGGGACAGGAAGTCGTTATGGACTGCCGCGTCGGCGTACTTTTGCGGATCAAGGACCCACACCAGGACGTCCACCATTCCCACCATCCGCTGTACGACTTCACGGTTGGATGCCTTGGTGGAGTCGAAGTCCGGCAGGTCCAGCAGGATCAGGCCGGTGTCCTCGTCCGCGAATCCTTCGACGGCGGCGGCGTGGTGGCGGTTGCGGACGTCCAGCCAGTCCAGCAGCGGCTCGCTGCCGTCCGCACCCCATACCCCTGCCAAAGGTTCCGACGTCGTTGGACGGCGAGCTGCCGCCGTCGCAATTTCCGCGCCGCTGACCGCGTTGAAAAGGGAGGATTTTCCGCTTCCCGTGGCACCGAAGAATCCCACCACCGTATGGTCTGCAGAGAGCGACCGCCGTGAACTTGCGCGCTCCAGGACACTGAAGACTTCCTGCAGGGACTCGTCCGGAAGGACGCCTTCGCCAAGCTCGCGGGCGTCGTTGAGGGCGGAGAGCCGGCGGTCAAGCCGGGACGCCTCGCGGGTGTCGCTGTGGCGGCTCATGCGTTGTCCGCCAGGCGCACCAGGGCGGCGGCATGCGCGGCCAGGGTGTCGGGGGTGCTGCGGTCGTATTCCGGCAGCCGGGAAAGGAACTTGCGCCTCTCTTCCTGCAGCAGGACCTGACACCGGGTGTGAAGGTCCTCGCGCGCTTTTTCGGCCATGCGCCTGACGGCGTCCTCGCCGAAGACGGCCTCCAGCAGCCGCTGGCCCACGACGGCGGTTCCTCCGGCGACGCCCACCTCCAGTCCGGTGAGCCCCGCCGTCATGGAAAAGACGACGATCATCAGCGCGGCGCCGAGTCCGTTGATGCCGAAGGACAGCCAGCGGGCCTGCGTCCGCTTTCCCTGGCCCTCGGTGCGGATCATGTCCATCAGGGCTTCCTGCCAGGCCCGGATCTCAGCGGCGGCGCGGTCTTCAAAGCCCGGCGTTGTGCCGGAGAGGTCATCCGTACCCAGCAGTTGGCGCCCGGCGGGGTCGTTCCGCCAGCGCTGGTCAGTGTCCTCGGCGGCATTGGCGGCTTCGTCAACAATGACAGCCTGCAGGCCGGTCTCGATGGCAGCTTCCACCCTCACGGCGGGTGCGGGTTCACCACGGAAGAAGGCACCCACGCGGTCGCGGAACCGTCCCACGTTCTGCTCAAGGGTCCGGAAGAATTCCCCCGTACCCACAAAGTCCTGCCAGCGGGCCAGCACTTCTCCCCGCAGGAGCGCACCGTCCCTCGTGGCATCCAGGATGCGGTCCGCAGCGTCCCGGTAGGCCCCGACGGCGGCATCCTCAAGGTTGGCGGCCGCGTGCTGCTGCTCCCGCGCGGCCTGTGCGACGGCGGAGACGCGCCCTGCCATGGCCCTGACGGTCCCGTTCAACGTCCGGCGGGCGATGTCGGACCGGCCGGCGGCGTCGGCGGCCAGGTCCGACAGCCAGGCCCGCAGCGGCTGGACTGCCCCGGCGGGCAGCATGCCCATCGGATCCAGGGTGGTCTCCGGAATGACGAACAGCTGCGCCGCGCCAAGGCCTTCCCGGTCCAGGAGGCTGCGCAGGTCCTCGCTGACCTCTTCTTCCGCACCCGGGGGAACCCTGTCCAGGACGACCCCCACCATGATGTCCCGTGAAGCGGCGTTGAGAAGCAGCTTCCAGGGAACGGCGTCGGCGTAACGGTTGGCAGTGGTAACGAAGACCCACAGGTCGGCGGCGGCCAGGAGCTGGGCGGCCAGCTTGCGGTTGTCATCCGAGATGGAATCAACATCCGGGGCATCCAGGACGGCAATTCCGGCGGGCACTCCCGGGTCTGCCACGAGGACAAGGGAAGACATTGCGGCTGCATCCGGCACCGCTCCTGCCCGGTTTGCCGGCACAGGGCTGTTGGTGACGAAACCACGGATCCTGCTGAGGCTCGGCAGCACGCGCTGTCCCTCGAACCAGTCCGCCTCCGACGGGTGGTGCAGGAGGATGGGCTGGCGGGTGGTGGGACGGATGGCGCCTGCGCGGGTGACCGGGTGCCCTACGATCCCGTTCACGAGGGTTGACTTGCCCGCTCCCGTGGAACCCCCGACGACGGCCAGGAGCGGAGCGTCAAGGCTTCGGTACCGCGGAAGGATGTAGTCATCGAGCTGGGCCACGGCAGTGGCGGCCTCACGCCGGGCCTGCTCCGAGTCAGGCAGGGCAAGCGGCAGTTCGGTAGCGGCCAGATCCCCCCGCACCTCTTCCAGCAGCGCTATGGCTGCCAGGGCTCCGGCGCTGCCCGTGGGCGTGCGCTGCGCGGGGTGCGGGTGGTCCTGCTCGTTCGGGGAGGTCACAGCAACATCATGCCAGTTCAGGCTCCACACGGCCGCAGTTCCGGTGCGCGTTGCCGGTGGGCTCCAGCACACAACGAAAAATGGCCCCGGGCATTTGCCCGGGACCATTTCGTTTGGTGACCCCAGCGGGATTCGAACCCGCGTTACCGCCGTGAGAGGGCGGCGTACTAGGCCGCTATACGATGGGGCCGTGTACTTTACCGTACTTTTACCAGCGTTTCCGCTGATCAAGCTCAGTGATTGTTTCACACACTTCGCTTCAGTTTCAAATCGGCGAACCGCCTGAAACCTTCCGTTTTGAGCTGAAAATCAGTGCTCAAACCAGAGCTGGGATACCAGGACTCGAACCTAGAATGACGGTACCAGAAACCGTAGTGTTGCCAATTACACCATATCCCAATGATACTTTCGGGCCGGTTTTCAGGGCTTTTACCCTGCTCCGTGCGCCTCAGCACGAGAAATTACTTTACCCGAGACTTCGTGCTCGCACAAATCGGCTTCCGGCGTGCCGGTCGTGGACGCGGACCGGGCGGACGCCCGGCCCGCGCTGAGCGCCCTTAGGCGATGAGTTCGCCCAGTGATGACACCATGTTGCCCCGGAATTCCTGCACCTGCTCCCCCGCCCTGTTGAGCCAGACACCCAAGAGGCCGGCCGCCGTCGAGCCTTCTGCGTCCAGCAGGCGGTTGTCACCCACGTAGAGCGTTTCCGCAGGTCCGGTACCCAGGAGCCGGACACCTTCCAGGTAGATGGACGGATCAGGCTTTGCCACACCCAGCGTGTCCGTCCCCACCAGGCGCCTGACGCGTTCAAGTCCCGCACCGTCCAGCTTGGCGCGCTGATAGTCGTGGACGTTGTTGCTCACGGCGCCGTAAGGGACGCCGGCCTGGTCCAGCAGGTCCAGCAGCGGCATGACATCCGGAAACGGCTTCACGTAGGCAGGCTGTTTTTCCACGTATGCCGTGAGCCACTGGTGGGATTGCTCACCTTCGGCAAGCTCAACCCCGAAGTGGCCCAAAGCAGCGCGGCCGCGCAGCAGCCGCTGCTCGTTGAACGTCAGTTCCCCGGCCAGATAGCGGTCGTAATAGTGGGTGGTTTCGTGCGTGAAGATGCGCCCGAACCGCTCCCATCCGGCCTGGTCCATTCCCGGCAGCAGGTGTTCGCTGACCTCCCGAAGCGCTGTGGTCATCGAAAACTCGAGGTCCACCAGCGTGTCGTCTATATCGAACAGGATCCCGCGGACTGCCCCGAAGGGCGTGTCCAGGACACCGGCGCCTGACATTCGGGTAGCTGCCATCGCTGTGCGGTCATCAGCCACGGAAGGCCCGGAGCCTGCGAAGGGAGGATTCCCTGCCCAGGATCACCATGGACTCGAACAGCGGCGGAGAAATGCGCCGTCCGGAAACAGCGGTACGCACGGGTCCGAAGGCGAGCCGTGGCTTGAGGCCGAGGTCTTCCACGAGGGCCTGCTTGAGAGCTGCCTGGATCTCTTCGGCGGTCCACTCCTGAACGCTGTCCAGGGCCGCAATAGCTGCATCCAGTACCTCGTCGAGGTTCTGCGGGAGGCCTTTCCGGGCGTCGTCGGCAACGTCGATGGCGTCGTCATCCTTGAACAGGAATCCGAGCATGTCCGGGGCCTCGCCCAGAAGCGTGATGCGCTCCTGGATCAGCGGCGCGGCTTCGGTAAGGATGTCCTCCTGCCGTGCAGTGAGTTCCTCCCCCACGTAGCCCGCAGTGCGCAGGTACGGCACCAGCCGCTCCCGGAAGTCCTCCGGAGCGAGCATCCGGATGTGGGTGCCGTTGATAGCTTCGGCCTTCTTGATGTCAAACCGCGCCGGGTTGGCCAGGACGTCGTGGACGTCGAAGTTTTCGATGAGCTGGTCCACGGTGAAGATGTCCTCATCGGCGGAGAGGCTCCAGCCCAGCAGGGACAGGTAGTTCAGGAGGCCCTCTGGAATGAAGCCTCGGTCCCGCAGGAGGAACAGGTTGGACTGCGGATCCCGCTTGGAGAGCTTCTTGTTGCCTTCACCCATGACGTAGGGCAGGTGGCCGAACTCCGGCATGTAGCTGGCAACACCGAGTTCCATGAGTGCGCGGATGAGGACAACCTGGCGCGGTGTGGAGGACAGCAGGTCCTCGCCGCGCAGGACGTGGGTGATGCCCATCAGTGCGTCATCAACCGGGTTCACCAGTGTGTAAAGGGGGGAACCGTCAGCGCGGACAATGACGTAGTCCGGGATGCTGCCGGCCTTGAACGTGATCTCGCCGCGGACCAGGTCGGTAAAGGTGACGTCCTCATCAGGCATCCGGACCCGCAGCACGGGCAGGCGGCCCTCTGCCTTAAAGGCGGCCACCTGTTCTTCAGTCAGCTCACGGTCAAGGTTGTCGTAGCCCAGCTTGGGGTCGCGGCCAGCGGCGCGGTGGCGTGCCTCGACTTCCTCGGGGGATGAGTAGCACTCGTAGGCGTAGCCGCCCTCGATCAGCTTGGCCACGACGTCCTTGTAGAGGTCCAGCCGCTGCGACTGCCGGTAGGGCTCGTGGGGACCGCCCACTTCGACGCCCTCTTCCCACGTGATGCCAAGCCACTTCAGTGCCTCGAGCAGCTGCAGGTAGCTTTCCTCCGAGTCGCGCGCCGCATCCGTGTCCTCGATGCGGAACACGAAGGTGCCCTTGGTGTGCTTGGCATGGGCCCAGTTGAAAAGGGCCGTCCGGATCAGCCCGACGTGCGGGGTGCCGGTGGGCGACGGGCAGAACCGGACCCGCACGGGCGTGTCGGCAGAAACGGAGGGCAGGGAGGCAGCATTCGACGCGGAAGCAGTAGTCATAGTGGCTCCAACTTTACCGTCTGCCGCCAGGGGTCCGGGCGGCCCGGGCGTCAGCGGCGGACTATGGGGTTGGACAGGCGGCCAATGCCCTCGATCTCAACCTCGAAGCGGTCACCGGCCTTGACCAGGCCCACTCCGGCTGGTGTTCCGGTCATGATGACGTCGCCGGGCAGCAGGGTGAAGGCCTGGGACACGACGGACACCAGCTCGCGGACCCCCCGGATCATCTGGCTGGTGCTGCCGTCCTGCCGCAGTTCTCCGTTGAGCCGGCCCTGGATCTGCAGGTCCTCGGTGTCCAGGTCCGTCTCGATCCACGGGCCAAGCGGCGCCGAGGTGTCAAAGCCCTTGGCCCGGGTCCACTGCAGGTCGGTCTTCTGGACGTCCCGGGCTGTGAGGTCGTTGCCGCAGGTGTAGCCGAAGATGACATCGTCCACGCGGTCTTCGGGCACGTCCTTGCAGATCCGTCCGATGACCACGCACAGCTCCGCCTCAAAGGACACTTCCTCGGAGAAGTCCGGCAGCACCACGGGATCGTTGGGGCCGACGACGGCGGTGTTCGGCTTCAGGAACAGGAGCGGCTGGGCGGGGACTTCATTGCCGAGTTCATGTGCATGCTCCACGAAGTTGCGGCCCACGCCGATGACCTTGCTGCGGGGGATGATCGGCGCCAGCAGCCGGACGTCCTCCAGCTTGTGGCGGACGGAGGTTCGCTCCACGCCGTTGAAGAAGGGGTCTCCATGGATGACAGTGATTTCCTCACTGCCGGCGTCACCTTCGACGACGCCGTAAAGGGGATCAGAATCAACAACAAACCTGGCAATACGCATGGCTCCTACCCTACCGTCTCGCCGGGCGTGGCTCCCCGGGCCTGCTGCTGCCCTGCGTCTCCCCGAAGGTAGTGAAGCTGGGCCGAGACGGACGTTTCGGCCGCGCGCCGCACGGAAGGGTCGACGTCGGCATAGACGACGTCCGCGACGTCACCGGCGGAAGCTTCCGGGCCAAGGCTGGCCAGGGCAGCACGCACCTGTTCGAGCCGTTCCAGGCGGTGGCTTCGATAGGCCCGGGCAACGTCAGCCAGTGACGGAAGGGTAGGGCCGTGGGCGGGGAGGACCGCGGAAGGCCCAAGAGCCTCCAGCTTGTCCAGCGAGGCAAGGTAGTCGCCCAGGGTGCCGTCAGGGTAGTCAAGCATGGTGGTGCCCCGGCCGAGGATGGTGTCGCCGGAGAGAACCGAACCGTGCGGGCCGTCACCGGGAAGGTGGAAACAGACCGAATCTGACGTGTGGCCAGGAGTAGCCACCACCCTCACCTCGAGCCCTCCTGCATGGATCACCTGGCCGTCCTTTAGGGGAACGCCCCCGCCGTGGCAGTGGGCAGTGTCTGCCGCCCGCACCGGGGCACCGGTCACCTGGTGCAGCCGTGCAGCACCGGCAGTGTGGTCCGCATGGCGGTGGGTCACGAGGACCAGCTCAACAGGCCCGGCCGCGGCGAGTGCCTGAAGGTGGGCCTCGTCAAGCGGCCCAGGATCGACCACCACGGCACCCGGGTTGCCCGGTGCCCTCAACACGTAGGAGTTGGTTCCCTCCAGGCTCATGGGGCCGGGATTGGGAGCCAGGACGAACCGCGTCAGGGCGGAGCTGCGCTGCAGGACGGGACCGGAAGCTGAAGTCACCATCCCATCCTTGCACTGCATGCTGAGCCAGGTGAGTTTTGCCCGCCGGAATAGAACAGCCCGCGGCCCGGGTTGACCATCAAGGAAGACCACATGTTCCCCACCAGGAAGCCGGAACCGGACACCATGAGCACAACCACCCTTGCTGACCTCCTCGCCGATGCTGACGCTGCTGGCCACGACCATGCTGCGACCGAGAAGAACAGCGGACTCCAACACATCCACAACCACGCGACCGGCAGCATTGTCTGGTTTCCAACGTGGAAGAAGTACCGCGAAACGGCCGATTGGAGCGTAGCCGTGGACGGCCTCACCGGAGATTTCAGCTCAGGGACGGCCCCAGTGGAGGAATCCGCTTCCGAGCTCCTGGCCCAGGACCTTGACCTGCTGCTGACCAGGGCAGCTTCTTCCGGTGACGCCAACATCTTTGTGCAGGAGAACCTGGTTCAGCACCTGACGCGGACCTGGGCTGTTGGCGACGCCGCCGCGAAAGCCAAGGGGCAGGACCTGCCCACCGGAAGCACTACACCGTCCATATTTGCCGGCTACCCCTACGACGTATACGCCCAGGATGGCGGCGTCTTTGCGACAACGCTGTGGAACGACATCCTTGATGCCCGCCGCAACCAGGCCATCGCCGAAGAGGCGGCCCGGAAGGCGCTGAAGCCGGTTTCCCGGAAGGCGCTGAAGAACGCTGCCCGAAAGGCCGCCCGGCGCTGATCAGCCGACCGGCATGCTGCCGAACGAACGGCGCCTGCCGGACCCAAGTCCGGCAGGCGCCGTCGTGCGTTTGCAAATACCCTGCTACGCCAGGCGGGTCAGCCAGCCATGCGTGTCCGGCACGGTGCCGGTCTGGATGCCGAGCAGCTGCTCGCGGATGGCCATGGTGGTCTCCCCTGCCTTGGCCTCCTCCGAGCCGATGAACTCGGTGGCGTCCTTGAGGACTCCGATCGGCGTGATCACGGCTGCCGTGCCGCAGGCGAACACCTCGGCAATGTCACCGGAGGCGACGCCGTCGCGCCATTCATCGAGGGTGATCTTGCGCTCGGTGACGTCGCGGCCCATGTCCTTGGCCACCTGGATGACGGACATCCGGGTGATCCCTTCGAGGATGGTGCCGGTCAGCGCCGGGGTGACCAGCGAGCCGTCCTTCATCACGAAGAAAACGTTCATGCCGCCCAGTTCCTCGACCGCGTTGTCATTGAACTGGTCGAGGAAGAGGACCTGCTTGCAGCCGTTGGCCTCAGCCTCCTGCTGGGCGATCAGCGACGCCGCGTAGTTGCCGCCGCACTTCGCATCGCCGGTTCCGCCGCGGCCGGCGCGGGCGTACTCCCGTGAGATCCAGATGGACACGGGCTTCAGTTCGCCGCCGAAGTAGTTGCCGGCCGGGGAGGCAATCACACGGAAGGAGACTTCCCGTGCGGCGCGGACGCCCAAGAAGGCCTCGGTGGCGATCATGAACGGCCGCAGGTACAGCGCCTCACCTTCGCCGGCGGGGACCCATTCCTTGTCAATGGCAACCAGCTCACGGATTGCCCCGAGGAAGTAGTCGGCCGGCAGTTCGGGAAGGGCGAGCCTGCGGGCGGACTTGTTCAGGCGTGCAGCGTTTGCTTCGGGACGGAAAGTCCAGATGGAGCCGTCCGCGTGGCGGTACGCCTTGAGCCCTTCGAAGATCTCCTGGCCGTAGTGGAAGACGGCAGCCGACGGGTCCAGGACAATGGGCCCGTACGCCTCTATCCGGGCATTGTGCCAGCCGCCGTTGCCGTTCTCGTCCACGCTGTAGTCCACGATGGCGGTGTGGTCGGTGAAGTGGTTGCCGAATCCCGGGTTGGCCAGGATGGCTGCACGCTCTTCAGCAGACTTCGGGTTGGCCGAGGGCTGCTGGCTGAATTCGACGCCATGGGCAGTCTGAGTCATGGTTCCTCCACGATCGGCCGCCCCGGGTTCAGCGCTGAACGGCAAGGCGGCATTTGGTGATTCGAGACAAGCTTACGCCCGATGCCTGCGGCTCCGGCGCGGGTTAGAGTCCGGCCGCGATGGCATCGCCTACGGCACTCGTGCTGCGGGCACCGCCGTCGCGCTTTTCGACGTCGGCAACCACTGCCGCTTCGATCTTGCGGGCCGCAGCGGCGTAGCCGAGGTGGTCCAGCAGGAGTGCGGCGGACAGGATCGCAGCGGTGGGGTCGGCCTTGCCCTGGCCGGCGATGTCCGGGGCGGAGCCGTGGACCGGTTCGAACATGGACGGCGCCGTGCGGTCCATGTTGATGTTGCCGGACGCGGCCAGCCCAATGCCGCCGGTCACGGCTGCGGCAAGGTCCGTGAGGATGTCGCCGAAGAGGTTGTCCGTGACGATCACATCGAAGCGCGACGGATCCGTGACCATAAAGATGGTGGCGGCATCCACGTGCAGGTAATCGTGGGTGACATCCGGGAACTCGGTGGCCACGGCCTCGACCGTGCGCTTCCACAGGTGTCCTGCGAAGACCAGGACGTTGTGCTTGTGGACCAGGGTGAGGTGCTTGCGCTCCCGGGCGCTTGCGCGGCGGAATGCATCGCGCACAACGCGCTCCACGCCGTGCGCGGTGTTCAGTGAGACTTCGGTGGCCACCTCGTGGGGAGTACCCGCACGCAGGGTGCCGCCGTTGCCGACGTAGGGGCCTTCGGTGCCCTCGCGGACCACGATGAAGTCGATGGCTCCCGGGTTGGCAAGGGGGCTGCCCACAGTGCCGTACAGCTTGGAAGGGCGCAGGTTGACGTAGTGGTCCAGGCTGAAGCGGAGCTTGAGCAGCATTTCGCGTTCGATGATCCCTGACGGGATCCGCGTGTCGCCGGGGGCCGCGCCCACTGCGCCGAACAGGATGGCATCCCGCGTGCGGAGGTCCTCGAGGACTTCGTCGGGCAGGGTCTCCCCCGTGGCCAGCCAGTGCTCAGCGCCGAGCTTGTAGTGCGTCTGCTTGAGCTCGACGCCCTCCGCCGCCACGGCCTTCTCGAGGACCTTGACTGCCTCGGCAATCACTTCGGGGCCGATGCCGTCGCCGGGGATAACTGCAAGATCGATGGAGGATGCGCTCATATTTTCAGGGTAGCCAAGTTATCCAAATGCTGGTCAAGCCGTCTCACTATCCGAACACCCGGCGACGCTCTCTCACTTAATGCAGGTAAACAAGCAACGCTCTATCACCGCCTGTTCAGCGGTGAGAGAGCATCGGGCAAAAACGCACATTAAGTGAGAGAGCGTGCTGAGGGTCAGGGCCCGGCCGGCTCCTCGTACTTGGGGAACACCGGCGAGGGTGCGGGCAGCTCGGTTCCGGAAACAATCCGCGTGGGGATCGCTGCGAACTGCCGGGCTTCCCCTTCGGGCTGGCCGAGCGTGGCCAGCAGGGCTCCCGTTGCCCGGGGCATGACCGGCTGTGCCAGGATGGCGACGATCCGCAGCACCTCGAGGGTCACGTACAGCACCGTATTCATGCGTTCGACGTCGGTCTTCCGCAGCACCCACGGCGCCTGCTCCGCGAAGTAGGCGTTCGTGTCCCCCAGGACACCCCAGATCGCCTCAAGGGCGCGGCTGAACTCCTGCTTTTCAAAAGCTGCCCGTGCTGCTGCGAGGAGGGCGTCTGCCTGGGCCAGGATGGCAGTGTCCGCGGCGGTGAACTCCCCCGGGGTGGGAACGCGCCCGCCGCAGTTCTTGGCCACCATGGACAGCGAACGCTGGGCCAGGTTTCCAAAATTGTTGGCCAGGTCAGAGTTCATCCTGCCCACGATTGCATCGTGGTTGTAGCTGCCGTCCGCACCGAAGGGCACTTCCCGGAGGAAGAAGAAGCGCACCTGGTCAAGTCCGTACTGCGCCACGAAATCCGCTGGAGCAACCACGTTGCCAAGCGACTTGGACATCTTCACGCCGTTGTTGTGCAGGAACCCGTGGATCATCACCCGCTTGGGCAGCTCAAGGCCGGCGCTCATGAGGAAGGCGGGCCAGTAGATGGCGTGGAATCGGGAGATGTCCTTGCCGATGATGTGGACGTCAGCGGGCCAGTACTTCCGGAATTTCTCCGAGTCCACGTCCGGGTACCCCACGCCGGTGAGGTAGTTGGTCAGGGCATCCACCCATACGTACATGACGTGCTTGTCGTTGCCCGGAACCGGGACGCCCCAGTCGAAGGTGGTGCGGCTGATGGACAGGTCCTCCAGGCCGCGCTTGACGAAACTGATGACCTCGTTGAAGCGGGATTGCGGCGCGCCGAATTCGGGCTGGGCCTCGTAGAGGGCAAGGAGCTTCTCCTGGTAGGCCGAGAGCCGGAAGAAATAGCTCTCCTCAGCCGTCCAGGTCACCTCGGTGTCCGTCTCCTTGGAATACCGCACGCCGTCGTCCTTGACTACGGTGTCGTCCTCGCCGTAGAAGGCCTCGTCCCGGACGGAGTACCAGCCCTCGTACTTGGACAGGTAGATGTCGCCGTTGGCTTCCATCTTCTTCCAGATGGCCTGCGACGCGGCGTAGTGGTCCGCGTCGGTGGTGCGGATGAAGCGGTCGTACGTGATCCCCAGGGCGGCGTGGGCACCCTTGTAGATCTCGGCGTTCCGGTCCACCAGCTCCTTGGGCGTGATGCCTTCCTTTTCAGCCGTCTGGGCGATCTTCATCCCGTGCTCGTCCGTGCCGGTCAGGAACATCACGTCAAAGCCGTCCAGCCGCTTGAAGCGCGCCATCGCATCGGTGGCAATGTACTCATAGGCGTGGCCGATGTGCGGCACACCGTTGGGGTAGGTGATGGCCGTGGTGATGTAGAACGGCGTTTTCTCTGAAGCAGTCACGTGGAGGACGTTACCTTCGGTGGGGAGGGACAGGCTAGATGAGTTCGGTCAGGGTATCGCTGAGCCGGACAAGTTCGTGGTCGTGCGAGGCCACCAGCACGGCGATTCCGTCGGAGGTGGTGTCCTTCAGGATGCTGATGATGCGGTTAGCGGAAGCGCGGTCAAGGCTGGCGGTGGGCTCATCCACCACCAGGACCCGGGTGCCCAGGATCAGGGCGCGGGCAATGGCCACGCGCTGGCGTTCGCCGCCGGACAGCTGGGCGGGACGGTGCCGCATGCGCCGGCCCAGGCCAACTAGGTCCAGCAGGTCCTTGGCCATGTCCCGCCGCTGGTCCACTTCGCCGTCGGGAACGGCCGGGAGGAGCACGTTCTCGAGGGCGCTCATTCCGTCGATCAGGGCGCCGCCCTGGTCAACGTAGCCGATGAGCGCACGACGGCGGTCCGCAATTTCGTCGTCGCCCATGCTTTCGAGCGAATCGCCTTCCCAGAAGACGCGGCCCGACGTCGGCAGGGTCAGTCCGGCGCCGACAGTCAGGATACTGGTCTTGCCGGAACCGCTTCGGCCGGCGACACAGTGCATCTCACCGGCGTGCAGGGTCAGGTCGAAGCCTTCCACCACGCTGACGGCTTCGGCGCCGCCCTTGCCGCCGCCATAGCGGATAGTGATGTCGCTCAGTTCCAGCGGCGTGGCATGGTCGGCGGCTTTGACGATGGTGTTGGCCCGGGTCTGCAGGGGGACCTCACCGGAGCCGGACCGGCGGCTCCGGTGGACATTGGTCGGGTTTGTCATTGGACCACTTTCGTTGCAATCGGTATCCAGCAAAGTACAGCCACGAGGCCGGCCACGCCCGCCCACAGCGCGGCATAGGGTGCCAGCAGCAGGCCGATGCCCAGGGCGCCCAATACGCCCAGGGGCAGGGCCATGGTTCCCACCAGCGCGTTCTCGAACAAACGGACCTGCCGGAGCATGTCCGGGTTCCAGCCCATGGCCTCGAGGATGCCAAGGTACTGGCGCTTGGCATTGAGTTCAAACCGCCCGGTGACCAGGGTCAGCACCAGCCCGACGGCAACTCCGGCGAGGGCAAGGAGGATGCTCGGCAAGGCAACGCTGGCCGCTGCCAAACCGCTCAGTGCACTGGCGCCGGCAGCGCGCGGGATGTCGATGAGCAGGGCGGCCAGGCCGCCTGCTGCAGCCCCGAACACGCCCACGGCTACGGCCAGGGACAGGGTGTTGAATTTGTTGGTGCTCAGCTGGCGGTTGGCGAACGTCAGCGGTGAGTCCACCGGAATCAGCCGTTCGTCATGCTGCGGTTCCTGGTCGACCTCGTCACGGTGGCGCAGCTGCTGTGCGGCGAAGAACGCCGCCGCCGCGTACAGCACCAGGACCGACGCGGACACCAAGGCGGTGGAAAGGCTCCAGCTGGCCAGGCTCAGAACGATCCCGGCCACGGCCAGCAGGACCGCGCCGACGCCGAATTCCTCCAGCACCCAGCGGCGGATCCGGCCTTGGGTCCACCCCATGGCACGCAGGGTTCCGGCTTCGCTCTTGCGCTTGCGGATATAGCTAACCGTGGATGCGCCGGTCAGGAGGGCTGCGCCGCAGAGCGTCAGGAAGAGCAGGGTGATGTTGGTGCCGGACAGCGACCCGGTGACGGCCTCCGCGGCGTTCTGCCGGACCCAGGACTGCTGGACGGTCCCAAGGGCGGATTCCTTGCCGGCGTCGTCCTTGCTGTAGCCCGGAACGAAGATGCTGGCATCCTCCCGCGCGGAACCGGCCACGATGGTGGCCTCCAGGCCCATCTCGCGGATCTCGCCGGCCAGCTGTTCGACGTCGGGCTGCGCTTCCTTCCAGCTGCCGGGCGCCGTTGCACGGACCCGGACGGCGTCGATGACGTTGGCGTTTTCGGTGAGGCCGCGGGCAGCAGCAAGGCCGTAGTAGTCGGTGATGGCGCCTGCGGACTGGCTGGCGAGCCCGGTGGCGCTCAAGGAGGGTTCAAGTTCCGTGGCGGGGACTTCGTTGCCCGCAGCGTCCTTGACCAGCGTGAACGGGGTGGGGTCGTAGCCGCCCAGCGGCAGCTTGTTGACGTCCCCGGCGGCAGCGGCAACCGCCGAGGGATCGAAAGTGCCGTAGACCATGGCGAGCGGGGCGGCTGCCTGCTCCCCTGTTTCCAGGTTCTCCCGGTAGGAGCGCTCATCCACGGGCTCGCGCTGGGTCTGGTCAACGGGCATGCCGTTGGCGCTCTTCTCGGGAAGCCGGTTGACGGTGACCCATTCACCGGGCACTGCCGTCTTTTGCTCGGCACCGTTGGCGGCTGCTTCGCCATCGGTGTACTTGGGCGCCGCGGCAAAATCGGTGCTCCAGGTGGCGGGAGTGTAAAGGCCCTGGTTGAAGTTGCCGCTGCTGCCGAGCAGTGAGGAGTGGTCCGTGGAACCCGGCCAGGACAGGACGAAGGGGTCCTTCGAAACGAAAGGCAGGTAGTCCTTGTCCAGGGAACGGGAGACGGTGCCGACGTCCTTGATGACCTTGCCGGCGTCGTCAATCTCTTCGATCTTGACGTTGTACTTCAGGTCCAGGGACGTCCCGGACCTGACGATCAGGGGAATGGCCTGGGAATCGTCAGTCAGCTGCCCGTTCCGCTTGGCCTGCTGGTACTGGGTCATCAGCGGCGCCCAGTACTTGAGCTTGACGCCGAGGAAATCCGGTCCTTCCTCCAGCTCGTCCAGGCTGATGCCGTTGGTGAACAGTCCCTCGAGGTACCGTCCCACCGCGCCGGCGTCGCGGGCATCGCCCGGTGGCGCCTTTTCCAGCGGGGACAGGAAGTCGCCGGCGGAACCCAGGAGGGCGCGTTCGGCAGCCGGATCGACGGCGACCACGGACTCCGTTATTTCGGGGGCCATGGGCAGCGACACGGAAAGGTTGAAAAGGTTGTGTTCGGAGCCGCCGGCCGGGGCGGGAAACTTGATCCCGGTTTCGTCCCCGGGCGCTGCGATGCGGATGCTGCTGCCGCCGGCCGTCTGCTCCTCCACGAGTCTGGCCTTGCCAAGGGTGCCTTCGGCGGTGGACTTGAAGAGGGTCTGCTCGGAGACGCCGTCGGAGCTGACTGCGCTGGCCGTCAGGCGGTACTTCCTGGTTTCATCGCCCAGGACCGATTCGGCCGCCGGCCACTGGTCCGGGGCGGTTGCCCCCGCGGCCTGGTCCGCGGTGGCGGTGCCGGCCAGCCCGGCGTTGTAGCCGAGAAAGTCCATTGCGTCGAGGCGCGGGGATTCAAGGTTCTGGGTCACGCGGGAGACCAGGCTGATCGGGGCTGCCACGGAGGTACCGGTGAGATTCCTGATGGCCTCCAGCTGCTCAAAGCTGATGCCGCCCGAGCCGTTGGCGATCTCGGGCTGCAGGAGCGAACCGGAGGGTGCCTTCGCCTGGACCAGGACGTCGTAGAGGCCGCGTGAATTTTCATCCACGGTCCTGTTCAGCGCGGCCTGGGATTGGCTTTGGACAAGGACCGACAAGCACATGGCTGCGATCAAGATGGCCGCGGTCAACAGCAGCACTTTGCTTCTGATGAACCTCTGGACGGCGTTCATGGAACTCCCTGAAACCTGGATTGCGTGCGCACATACGCGCCCCGCCCATGCGGACATGGACGGGGACGGATGAGCAAAAGTATTGGCCGGCCTGCCGGCCCGGTCCCGAACCAGGACCCAGCCATTGTAAGCAGACCGGCCAATCATACGTGGCCGTGCCGGGACTCGCCGCGGGCGGCCGGCGGTGCGGTGTTTCCCGGAGTGCGGGTTAGTCCTCCAGGTCCACTTCACGCACCATCTCGGCGCCGATGCCGGCCTTGATGGCGTCCAGAACCTGCTGGGGTACGGAGCTGTCGATGGTCAGCAGGGCAAGCACCTGGCCGCCTTCGTCAGAGCGTGCCACCTGCATGCCGGCGATGTTGATGTTGTTCATGCCCAGGATGTGGCCGATAGTTCCGATGACGCCGGGACGGTCGGTGTAGGCCACCACCACGAGGTGCTCGCTGATCGGGATTTCAACTTCGAACCCGTTGATGCCAACGAGCTTCTGGATCTGCTTGGGTCCGGTCAGGGTACCGGCCACGGAGATCTGGGTGCCGTCGCTGAGGGCGCCCCGGAGGGTCAGGACGTTGCGGTACGACTCGGTTTCGGGTGTGGTGATCAGGCGGACGTTGATGCCCCGCTGCTCAGCGATGACCGGAGCGTTGACGTAGGAAACCTGCTCGGTCACGACGTCCGCGAAGATGCCCTTCAGGGCAGCCAGTTCCAGGACCTTGACGTCAAGGGACGAGATCTCGCCAGCCACTTCGACGTCGAACTGGGTCAGGGAGGCGTGCGTCAAGGCGGTGAAGATCCGGCCCAGCTTCTCGATCAGCGGGATGCCGGGACGGACATCGGGGGCGATGACGCCGCCGGCCACGTTCACGGCGTCGGGCACCAGTTCACCGGCGAGGGCGAGGCGGACCGACCTGGCGACCGAAACGCCGGCCTTTTCCTGCGCTTCGTCGGTGGAGGCGCCGAGGTGCGGGGTGACCACCACGTTGTCCAGCTTGAAGAACGGGAGGTCGGTGCTGGGCTCCTTGGAGAAGACGTCCACGCCGGCGCCGGCGATTTGGCCGTCCTGCAGGGCCGTGAAGAGTGCTTCCTCGTCCACCAGTCCGCCGCGGGCCACGTTGACGACGTAGGCGGTGCTCTTCATCTTTTTGAAGGCGTCCGCGCCCAGCATGCCCACCGTCTCCGGCGTCTTGGGCATGTGGATGGTGATGAAGTCCGCCTGGGCCAGAAGCTCGTCCAGTGTCACCAGCTGCACACCAAGCTGGGCCGCGCGGGCTGAGGTGATGTAGGGGTCGTACGCAAGGATCTTGGTGTCAAAGCCCTTCAGCCGGGCGGCCACAAGTGCGCCGATCCGGCCCAGGCCGATGATGCCGATCTTCTTTTCGAAGAGTTCGATGCCCGTGTACTTGGAGCGCTTCCACTCGCCATCCTTCAGGGCTGCGCTTGCCTGCGGGATGTGGCGGGCCAGGCTGAGGATGTGGCCAACGGTGAGTTCAGCTGCCGAAACGATGTTCGAGGTGGGCGCGTTGACCACCATGACGCCGGCCTGGGTAGCTGCCTTGATGTCCACGTTGTCCAGGCCTACGCCCGCGCGGGCGATGACCTTGAGGTTCTTCGCAGCCGCGATCGCCTCGGCGTCCACCTGCGTGGCCGAGCGGACCAGGATTGCGTCAACGTCGCCGATGGCGGAGAGCAGCTGGGAACGGTCGGCACCGTCGGTCTGGCGGATCTCGAAGTCCGGGCCCAGGGCCTCGACGGTAGCGGGGGAAAGTTCTTCGGCGAGCAGTACTACGGGTTTTGACACGGCTGATCCTCTGCGTTGCAGTCCGGGGGATAAAAACAAGTCTAGGCCGACGGAAAGGCCGGGCTCACATTGTTAAGTGTGAACCCGGCCTCACAGTCTGCCTTTATAACGGCACCTTGGGCAGCCTTAGCGGGCTGCGGAACCTTCGACGTAGTCCACGTCCTGCTGCTGCCAGGCGAAGAGGGAGCGCAGTTCGCGGCCAACAGCCTCGATGGGGTGCTGCTCAGCCTTGGCACGCAGTGCCTTGAACTCCACGCCGCCGTTGTCCTGGTCCTCGATGAAGCGCTTGGCGAAGGCACCGGACTGGATGTCGGCCAGGACAGCCTTCATGTTTTCCTTCACCTCGGGGGTGATGACGCGCGGACCGGAGACGTAGTCGCCGTACTCAGCGGTATCGGAAACGCTCCAGCGCTGCTTGGCAATGCCGCCCTCCCACATGAGGTCAACGATGAGCTTGAGCTCGTGGAGGACCTCGAAGTAGGCAATCTGGGGCTGGTAGCCGGCTTCGGTCAGGGTTTCGAAGCCGTACTGGACCAGCTGGGACACGCCGCCGCACAGGACGGCCTGCTCGCCGAAGAGGTCCGTTTCGGTTTCCTCGGTGAAGGTGGTCTTGATGACGCCGGCGCGGGTGCCGCCGATGGCCTTGGCGTAGGACTTCGCCAGGTCCCAGGCGGAACCGGTGGCGTCCTGCTCAACGGCGATGATGTCCGGGATGCCGCGGCCGGCCTCGAACTCGCGGCGTACAGTGTGGCCGGGAGCCTTCGGGGCGATGAGGATGACGTCAACGCCCTCCGGAGCCTGGATGTAGCCGAAGCGGATGTTGAAACCGTGGGCGAAGGCAAGGGCCTTGCCGGGCTTCAGCTTGTCCTTGATGGAGTCGTTGTAGATCGAGCGCTGGTGCTGGTCCGGCGCCAGGATCATGATGACGTCGGCCCATTCGGCGGCGTCGGCAACGTTCTTGACCGTGAAGCCTGCGTCCTCGGCCTTGGCGATCGACGTCGAGCCCTCCTTAAGGGCGATGGCAACCTCGACGCCGGAATCGCGCAGGTTGAGCGCGTGGGCGTGGCCCTGGGAGCCATAGCCAACAATGGCTACCTTGCGGCCCTGGATGATCGACAGGTCGGCGTCGTCGTCGTAAAACATTTCAGTCACTTGCGTAACTCCTCTTGAGTGGATTGTAGATAGGTGTCTTGTGGTGCGGTTGCGGGCGTTGCCTGCTGCCGGGCAGGGCCCGGCAGCGTCCTAGGCGGAACGCAACGCCCTGTCACTCATGGAGCGGGATCCCCGTCCAACGGCCAGGGTGCCGGACTGCACGATTTCGCGGATGCCGAAGGGCTCCAGCACTGAGAGCAGCGCTGCAAGCTTCTCCGGAGTACCGGTTGCCTCAATCACCAACGAGTCTGTGGACACGTCGACGACGGCGGCACGGAACAGGTCTGCAGCCTGGGTCACCTGCAGACGTGTCGCGGCATCCGCACGTACCTTGACCAGGATGTGGTCTCGCTGTACGGAAGATTCAGAGGTCAGCTCAACGATCTTGATGACGTTGATCAGTTTGTTGAGCTGCTTGGTGACCTGCTCGATCAGGTCGCCGTCGGCGTCGACGACGACGGTCATCCGGGAGATGCCCGGAACCTCGGTGGGGCCAACAGCCAGTGAGTTGATGTTGAAGGCACGGCGGGCGAAGAGGCTCGCGACGCGGGTCAGGACGCCGGGCTTGTCTTCAACCAGGACGGAGAGTGTGTGGCGGCTCATGGTCAGTCCTCTTCTTCCCATTCCGGGGTCATGTTGCGGGCAACCTGGATCTGGTCATTGCTCACGCCGGCGGGCACCATCGGCCACACCATGGAGTTCGGGCTCACCACGAAGTCGATGACCACAGGCCGGTCGTTGATTTCGAGTGCCTTCTGGATGGTGGCGTCGATGTCCTCGTCGCGTTCACAGCGGAACGAGGCGCAGCCGTAGGCCTCCCCCAGCTTGACGAAGTCCGGGATGCGGACGGTGTCGTGGCCGGTGTTGAGGTCCGTGTTTGAGTACCGCCCCTCGTAGAAGAGGGTCTGCCACTGCCGGACCATACCCAGGGAGGAGTTGTTGATCACCGCCACCTTGATGGGGATGTTGTTGATGGCGCAGGTGGCCAGTTCCTGGTTGGTCATCTGGAAGCAGCCGTCGCCGTCGATGGCCCAGACCACACGGTCCGGCTCGCCGACCTTGGCGCCCATGGCGGCCGGAACCGCGTAGCCCATGGTCCCGGCACCGCCTGAGTTCAGCCAGGCGTGCGGACGCTCGTACTTGATGAACTGCGCTGCCCACATCTGGTGCTGGCCCACGCCGGCAACGTAAACGCCTTCGGGGCCGGTCAGGGCGCCGATGCGCTCAATAACCCGTTGCGGTGCGCTGAGCCCGTCATCGGGTTCGGTCCAGCCCAGCGGGTAGGTCTCCTTGAGGTTGTTCAGGAAAGCCCACCAGGTGGTGAGGTCCGGTGTTCCGGATGCCTCGAACTGGGTGCGCACAGCGTCGGTAAGCTCGGGGATGATTTCCTTGACGGACCCAACGATGGGCACGTCCGCGGTGCGGTTCTTGGAGATCTCGGCGGGGTCGATATCCGCGTGGATAACCTTCGCCATGGGCGCGAAGGTCTTGAGGACACCGGTGACGCGGTCATCAAAACGGGCACCGAGGGTGATGAGAAGGTCGGACTGCTGCAGAGCAGTCACGGCAGAGACGGTGCCGTGCATGCCGGGCATTCCCATGTGCTGCGGGTGTGAGTCCGGGAAGGCGCCCTTGGCCATCAGCGTGGTGACAACCGGGGCTCCGGTGGCCTCGGCGAGTGCCAGCAGTTCCGCCGAGGCGTGCGCCTTGATGACGCCGCCGCCCACGTACAGCACGGGCTTGCTGGCAGCTGCGATCAGCTTGGCGGCCTCGCGCACCTGCTTGCTGTGCCCGCGGGTAACCGGGCGGTAGCCGGGCAGGTCGATCTTCGGCGGCCAGGAGAAGGTCATCTGGCCAACCTGAGCGTCCTTGGCCACGTCCACGAGGACAGGACCGGGGCGCCCGGTGGAAGCGAGGTGGAACGCCTCAGCCATGACATGCGGGATGTCGTTGGGGTCCGTCACCAGGAAGGAGTGCTTGGTGATGGGCATGGTGATGCCCACGATGTCCGCTTCCTGGAACGCATCGGTTCCGATCACGCCGCTGGACACCTGGCCGGTGATGGCCACCAGCGGAACGGAGTCCATGTGGGCGTCCATGATGGCGGTGACGAGGTTGGTGGCGCCCGGGCCCGAGGTGGCGATACACACGCCAACCCGTCCGGTCACCATGGCGTAGCCTTGCGCGGCGTGGCCGGCTCCCTGTTCGTGACGGACCAGCACGTGATTCATGCTGGAGGCCATCAAGGGGTCATAGGTGGGCAGGATTGCGCCACCGGGCAAACCGAAAATATCGTCGACGCCGAGTTCTTCGAGCGAGCGGACAATAGCTTGCGAGCCGGTCATCACCGTTGGGGGTACAACGTTGTTCGGCCCAAGGACAGGAGAGGCAGCAGCAAGGTCGGCAGCGACGACGGCCTGGTCAGCCGCCCGGTCGGCGCGTTCCGGAGCCTTGGTGGCTCCAGCGGACTTAGTAGCCATCAGCGAGGGGCTGATCGGCGATCCTTTGCTCATCGGACTCTTCCTTGTGGATCATCTGTGGTTCGTGGAAACTGCAGGAAATAAAAAAACCCCTCAGCCTGGCGGCTCTTCGAGGGGTTGCGCGTGACGGTTCGTTACCCGGGGCTAATGTGCCACGCGCTTGGTAAGGACGACGACGATGCCGGTAACGAAAGTCATGCGTTCAGTTTTCCCTCTGGGCAAGATGCGTGTCAACGAGCTGCCCCGCGATCTCACCATGTGGACCTCATTGTCCACTCTTTGGCTGGCTCCCCCAACTAAGTAGCAGCAAGTGTCGTTTTGAGCGTCCAAAACGACACTTGGCGCTACCTAGTTGGGATTAGCCGCCGAAACGCAGCTGCTACCCGCAGTATGCGCCTGTGCTGGCGCTGTGCACCAGCTTGGCGTACTTGGCCAGGACGCCCTTCGTGTAGCGTGCGGGCAGGGGCTCCCAGCCCACCTTTCGGGCTTCGAGCTCTGCCTCGTCCACCAGCAGGTCGAAGCTGCGGGCGGCGATGTCCACGCGGATCCTGTCGCCGTCCTTCACGAAGGCGATGGGGCCGCCGTCGACCGCTTCCGGGGCGACGTGGCCGATGCACAGGCCGGTGGTGCCGCCGGAGAACCTGCCGTCGGTGAGGAGCAGGACGTCCTTGCCCAGGCCGGCACCCTTGATGGCGCCGGTGATGGCCAGCATTTCGCGCATGCCCGGGCCGCCCTTGGGGCCTTCGTAGCGGATCACGACGACGTCGCCGGCCTGGATCTGGCCGTTGTCCAGTGCGTCCAGGGCGCCCTGCTCGCGCTCGAACACCCGGGCGGTTCCTTCAAAGACGTCGGCGTCAAACCCTGCGCTCTTCACGACGGCGCCTTCGGGGGCCATAGTGCCGTGCAGGATGGTGATGCCGCCGGTCTTGTGGATGGGGTTGTCCAGCGCGCGGAGGATCTTGCCGTCCACGTCCGGCGGGTTGATGGCCTCGAGGTTTTCGGCCACGGTCTTGCCGGTGACGGTGAGGCAGTCGCCGTGCAGCAGGCCGGCGTCGAGCAGTGCCTTCATGATCACGGGCACGCCGCCGATCTTGTCCACGTCGGTCATGACGTAGCGGCCGAAGGGCTTGAGGTCGCCCAGGTGCGGGATCTTGTCGCCGATTCGGTTGAAGTCATCCAGCGTCAGCTCGACTTCGGCCTCGCGGGCGATGGCCAGCAGGTGCAGCACGGCATTCGTGGAGCCGCCGAACGCCATGGTGACGGCGATGGCGTTCTCGAAGGCCTTTTTGGTCATGATGTCGCGGGCGGTGATGCCCTGGCGCAGCAGATTGACGACGGCTTCGCCGGACTTGCGGGCGAACTCGTCACGACGGCGGTCTGCCGAGGGCGGGGCGGCGGAGCCGGGCAGGGACATGCCGAGCGCCTCGCCGATGCAGGCCATGGTGTTGGCCGTGTACATGCCGCCGCAGGCGCCTTCGCCCGGGCAGATGGCCTTTTCGATGCGCGTCAGGTCTTCCATGCTCATCTTGCCGGCGGCACACGCGCCCACGGCCTCGAAGGCATCAATGAGGGTGACTTCCTTCTCGGAGCCGTCCTCAAGCTTGACCCAGCCGGGCATGATGGAGCCGGCGTAGAGGAACACACTGGACAGGTCCAGGCGGGCTGCTGCCATGAGCATTCCGGGAAGCGACTTGTCACAGCCGGCCAGCAGCACGGATCCGTCGATCCGCTCAGCCTGCATCACGGTCTCCACGGAGTCGGCAATGACTTCGCGGGAAACCAGGGAGAAGTGCATGCCTTCGTGGCCCATGGAGATGCCGTCGGACACCGAGATGGTGCCGAACTGCATGGGGAAACCGCCGCCCGCGTGCACGCCTTCCTTGGCGCCCTGTGCGAGCCGGTTCAGGGATAGGTTGCAAGGAGTGATCTCGTTCCACGAACTCGCGACACCGACCTGGGGTTTTGCGAAGTCGTCGTCCCCCATGCCGACCGCGCGGAACATGCCACGTGCGGGAGCCGCGTGGATTCCGTCGGTTACAACCCGGCTCCGGGGTTTGATGTCAGGCTTGTTCTCGGTTGCGATGTGGGTGTCACTCATAGGGGAAAGTCTATGGCTCCGCCGAACGGCGCAACGACAGATCAGGAACGTTTGGGTGCAAAAAACAGAAAATTTCATTCAGGTTATGGACATGCATCTCAGATAATGAGATGAACCGGGGCTGCCCTCCCCCGCCTGTGGCGCGGCCCACTGGGGTTGGCCGCCTGCGCTGGCACCCGCCAACCGCCCCGTCAATCTGGACAGTTCTGACCGCCGGACGTAGCGTCGGGGAAAGTACACCTTGCCATCCGGACTGAAGGGCTTGCCATGGATTTCGTTTTCTGGATCATTCTGCTTGTTGTCATCGTGGGCGTCGTGTGGTGGCTGCTCAAACGCAACAGTTCATCCTCGGCACCGGGGGCCTCCGCCCCGGAGAAGACCCGCGCGGACGGAGCGCTTTCCGGGGGCAGTGCCGCAGCGTCCGCTGAAGCTGCCGGAACTACTGGGATTGCCGGGGCAGCAGGCTTCGGCCGCCCCGCCGAGCCCGTGGCCCCCACCACCGCCGATGATCATGCCGGAGCAACGGCATCGGCCCGCGAGGCGGAGACGGCGCAGCCCACCGGCACGAAGGCGCGGGAAGGTTCCGGCGCTTCCTCCGCGGCCGCCGCAGCAACCGGCGCGTCTGGTGTCTCCGGATCCACCGCCGCCCCGGCAGCGTCCGGGCAGGACGTAAGCCGCCAGGACGACGACGAGTGGGAGACCCAGTGGTCTGAGGCTTCGGGCTCCTCGGCAGTTTCCCCCGGCGCGGCATCCAGGGGCGGCGGCTCGACGGGCGGCGTTCCCACCCAGGCAGCCCAGGTTAATCCGGCCGCCGAAAGCGAGGTGGCCGCTGCAACGGGGCACCAGGCGGAAGCTGCGGCAGCGCCGGATGCGGAATCCCACCGTGCCCCGGTCCACCACCCCGAGTACACCGAGCCCCACGCTCCCACGCTGCCGGGCGCGGAAACAGCCGCAGTGGAGGGCTTTGACGACGCCGGGACGGCAGCACAGGCTCCGACGCCTGCGGGTGCCAGCGCACCGCAGCCCTTCCAGGAGGACAGTTCAACGGCGGCCGCGGGGCCCGGCGTTGTGTCCGGACACGCCGCCACCGCTGAAACCGCGGACCGCACCCAATCTTCCGCGCTGGTGGAAACCGGAGCGGACCGCACTCAGCAGCAGCCCCAGGCAGCACCAGCGCCGGAACCGGCGGGACACCTGGCAGCCGACGAGCCCTATGGCGCCGGTTCGGCGGCCGCCGGAACAGACGGCAGCGGCCCGGACGGGTACACCGTGAAAGGCGATGCCGGAGCCATGGTCTACTACGAGGACGGACACCCCGACTATGAGCAGGCCCAGGCTGACGTCTGGTTTGAATCGGAGGCGCATGCCGAGGCAGCAGGCTTCCGGGCTCCACGGCGGAGGCGATTCTAGGAGCGCCCAAGCCGGCTCCGGCCAGCCCCTTCCCAGGCCTAACAAGCGCTTGCCTGCTGCCGCTGCGGCCTGCCTCGCGTTGCTTCTGGCAGGCTGCACGGGCGGACCCGGCGGCGGGCCGACCGGAAGCACCACCCTTCCGGAGGCAACGGAGGTGCGCGTGCCGGACGTCGCCGAACGCCTTGAACTTCAACTGGACATCCCATGGTCCGCCGTGTTCCTGCCGGATGGAACGGCCATCATCTCCGAGCGCGATACCGCCTTCCTCAAAGCTGTGCCGGCAGGAGACAGGAAGGCCGTAACCCTCGGCGAAGTTCCGGGGGTGGCCCCCGCCGGCGAGGGCGGCCTGCTGGGACTTGCGCTGTCCCCCGGCTTTGCGGCTGACCGCTACTTGTACATGTACTTCACGGCACGGGAGGACAACAGGGTCGCCAGGGTGAGGGTGCAGGAATCCAGGGGCGGCACACTGTCCCTGGACGAGCCCGAGACCATTTTCACCGGCATCCCGAAGGCCAACACCCATAACGGCGGCAGGATCCGATTCGGCCCGGACGGATTCCTGTACGTGGGAACGGGCGACTCCCAGCGCAGGGACCAGCCCCAGGACCCTCAAGCCCTGGGCGGCAAAATCCTTCGACTGACGGCCGACGGCCGTCCCGCACCGGGCAATCCCTTCGGTAACGCGATCTACAGCCTGGGCCACCGGAACGTCCAAGGACTCGCATGGGACAGCGCAGGTCGATTGTGGTCAAGCGAGTTCGGTCCCGACGTCAATGACGAGCTGAACCTGATTGTCCCGGGGGGAAATTACGGCTGGCCTGCGGTGACTGGCGCGCCCGGCCGTCCTGAGTTCCAGGACGCAAAAGTCGTGTGGCCTTCAACGGGCGAAGCCTCCCCCAGCGGGCTGGAGATCGTAGGCTCCACTGCATACCTGGGGGCGCTTCGGGGCCAGCGTTTATGGACAGTGCCCCTGGAGGGCGCTGAAGCCGGGACGCCTGTGGCCCATTTCACACGCCAGTTCGGCAGGATCCGCGACGTCGTGCGCACCCCGGAGGGCGGATTCTGGCTTCTGACCAACAACGAAAACCCTGATTTCGTGCTGGTTTTGCCCCCACCTGCGTGAGGCGGGAGCCTGCCAGGATGTCGATTTCACATGGGCAAAAAGTTCGTGTAGAGTTTCATGTCGTTGCGGAGGTCAACGGGGAAAGAAAAGCCCGATGACCATAGCAAAGAAGATGCACCTCTAGCTCAATTGGCAGAGCAATTGACTCTTAATCAATGGGTTCCGGGTTCAAGTCCCGGGGGGTGCACCAATGGGAAAACAGCCTCCGGCTCGCAGAAACGCGAACCGGGGGCTGTTTTGTTGTGTGCCGAATTGCAAGCGTGCATGCCGACTTTCATTCCGGTTTTCGCTTCAGGCCTGTGGAGTTGGTCGCTGTGTGGCGGCATTCTTTGGTCGCTCCGTGTCGCAGGACTGCGCGTAGGCAAACGCCTTACGGACGTGGCGGGTCTGGAGAGGCAGGAGTTGGACGCGCTCGTCCGGCGACTAGGCTGGCGCCATGGAGTCCTTGCCCGATGCCGCCCCTGGTGAATGGCTTAAGCCCTTGTTGGATACCATGTGGCAAGACATGCACGTTGTCGTGCCACGTGGCTTCCCCGCCTACGCCAGGCTCTTCCATCCGGTGGTGCGGGACCGCCCGCAGGACACCGGTACGTGGCACGGACATCCCCGAACGGATGTTGTTGCCCTCGACGAGGAACAGGTCCACTGGTCGGTCGTGGCGGCTGCGTTCGGGACAAAGATGCACCCGTTGGCCCAATTCCACCGCCTCTTTGGGCAAGCACAGAGCCGGCAGGAAGTCCTTGATAGCGACGGCTGGCGTTATTCCGAACCACTGACCGGCAACCTTGCACCGGATGCACTAGCAGCAGTGGCTGCTCGCCTCTATGAACACACCTCCACACCAAACATAGGGGTGTCCGCCATTTGGGAGGGATGGGGAGGCCTGACAAGTTCCGCCGGCTATGCCCAGCTCAGCTTTTCAGACGGCTGGATTCCCCAGGAAGATAGTTCCAACTCCGCTGCCCCGGGAACAGGACCGGGTTCGGGCCTACTGCCGGTAGAGGTGGTCAACGGAGAAACACTCCACCTGCCGGGGCGCGACTACTACCTCTTCAATGCTGCGCCACAGTTTTACCTAGACCCCGGATGGGTGAATCACGTGCCCTGGCACCATTCCCCGCAATTCCCGCAGTCACCGAGCATTCTGTGGCCGGCAGACAGAAGGTGGGTCATGGTGTCGGAAATAGACTTCGACTCCACCGTGGTCGCCGGCAGCCATGAGCTCATATCGGCTCTAGTCCGTGACCCTGCCATCGAGGCGCTGCCCGTGGACGAGGGAGCAGACCTAACGTGGGACGCCGACATCCACAACCGGCCCGTACAGTAGCCAACCCTCACGAGGGACGCCTCTTCCAGGACGCGTCGTTGCCTCGCTACTTGGTGTGAGCACCGCTTCGAGAAAACCTACAGGAGTTCAGAAGACTCTTCTTCGGTCAACTCAATTTCCTGGCCGTTGTCGCCCACCCAGCGGTACGCCTGTTGCCCGGCTGCCACGTTGGCTCGCTTATTGAGTGTCTATGTGGAGCCGTCTTGAATCTTTATGTCCATGGACCGAGGCTACTGCAGACCCCCTATGCTGCGTCTCCGACCACACGCAGGAGGTGCCGGCCCTGGATAGGGCAATGGCGGGCCAGAGGCCTCGGAAACGCCGAAATCGCCGCTTCAATGGTTCTCAGTGAAGCCACGGTCAGGTCCCACATCGGCAGCATCCTGGCGAAGCTCAAGCTGAAAAACCGAATCCAGATCGTTGCCATCGCCTACAAAAACAAAAAGGCGTGACCGCAGCTGTGAAGCTGTGGCCACGCCTGGGCGCTTGAACCGCGGGTTAGCGTGTTGACGGCAAGTTCTCTGCCAGTGCGCCGTCGCCGGGAGAATTCGCAAACTGGCTCGCGAGTTCCCGCACCACTGCCTGGAGCTCCTGCCGCAGCAGGTCCGGATCGATCGAAGCCGACGCCAGCACGGACCGCTCCATTTCCACCGCCGCCGCAACCGCTTCCTTGCCCTGCTCGGTAAGCGACACGACGTGGCTCCTGCGGTCCGAGGTGCTGCGGACCCGGACAATGTGTCCGTGGGCCTCCAAACGGCTGAGCGTCTTACCCATGGTCTGCGCTTGGACGCGGACGTACTGCGCGAGCTGGGCTTGCGTCATGGGGCCCTGGACATCCAGGACCTCGATGGCGATAACCCCTGCGTGGGTAAGGCCGATGGCGCCGAGTTTTTCGTTCCAGGAGTGTTCGACGAGGCGCGCAGCAGTGGACAAGAGGCGCCCCGTGGGCCAGTGATCCATATCAGGCATAGCAGCCAGTATAGCCAAATAGGGATTAGCGCTGGTTCCGGGTGCTTACTAGGCTGGTGTGTCCCGCCTGCAACTAGGAGAAAAACATTGGCTGAAAGACTCGTTACCGGAGACGACGCGCCCGGTTTTACATTGAAGGATTCGTCGGGCACCGGCGTCAGCTTGTCCCCCCGTCCGGGCCGCCACACCATTGTGTACTTCTATCCGGCAGCCGCCACGCCGGGCTGCACCAAGGAAGCCTGCGACTTTCGCGACAACCTGTCCTCCCTCCAGTCGGCGGGCTACGACGTCCTGGGGATCTCCCCCGACCCCGTGGAAAAACTTGCAAAATTCGCAGCCAAAGAAGGCCTGGGCTTCCCTTTGCTCTCGGACGCAGACCATGCAGTTGCCGACGCATATGGTGCCTGGGGCGAAAAGAAGAACTACGGCAAGACCTATGAGGGGCTCATCCGTTCCACCATCGTTGTGGACCCGGACGGGAAGGTTGCGCTTGCCCAGTACAACGTCAGGGCCACAGGCCACGTGGCAAAACTTCGGCGGGACTTGAACCTGGACGCCTGACAAGGATCCGCTGAGCCGGGGCCCTGCCGCGGCGACGCTACAATGGACACTGGCATCCGCCGTCGGGCCCTTGTGGGGCAGCAACGGCAGGAAGCCCTGCGCGAGTGGTGAAATTGGCAGACACGCAGGATTTAGGTTCCTGTGCCTTCGGGCGTGGGGGTTCAAGTCCCCCCTTGCGCACTGTGGTCCCCCGGCTGTGGCCGGGGGACTTTTGCATTTAAGGCTCCCTCCGCCGCATCCCTTCCGCACTGGCACACACGGTGAATCCGGGCTCCACCGAAAAACTCCAGGGAATTTACCCATCCGCATCCTGCCGCCGGCCGAATAGCCAGTGAGACACCAGCCAAGGGCAGGTGCCCACCAGGAAGTTTCGAAAGACGCCGCAGGCACCACGCCCGCGGCGGGCAGATGCCACAACCCAAGGAGAACCGACATGCAGACCATCAAGCGCACAACCTTCACCGTCGCAGGCGTTGCAGCAGCAGCCCTGCTCAGCCTGACTGCCTGCGGCGGGTCCGCAACCACCACCGCCTCCTCCGCCCCGGCAGCCGAGCCGTCCGCGTCCAGCATGGCCCCCTCGCCGTCTGCCAGCGCCTCTGCTGCAGCCATGGACCCGGCAGCCAACCTGGTTGGCCCCGGCTGCGCCGCCTACGCCGAGCAGGTTCCCTCCGGCGCAGGCTCGGTTGAGGGCATGGCCCTCGACCCCGTTGCCGTCGCCGCATCCAACAACCCGATCCTCACCACCCTCACCTCGGCAGTGTCCGGGAAGCTGAACCCCAAGGTGGACCTCGTGGACACCCTGAACGGTGGAGAGTTCACGGTCTTCGCACCGGTGGATGACGCTTTCGCCAAGATCGATGCAGCCACCATCGAAACCCTCAAGACGGACGACGCGCTCCTGAGCAAGATCCTCACGTACCACGTGGTTCCGGGGCAGATCACTCCTGACATGATCGCCGGCACCCACGCCACCGTCCAGGGCGGCAGCGTGACCGTTACCGGCAGCGGTGACGAGCTCAAGGTCGACGACGCCAACGTGATCTGCGGCGGCGTTCAGACCAAGAACGCCACCGTCTACCTGATCGACTCGGTGCTGATGCCCAAGTAGTCACCAGGCAGGCCAGTTCCTTCCGGAAAAGCCGGGGGCCGTCCGAAAGGACGGTTCCTGGCTTTTCTGCCGTGGCGGGAACCGTCCGGCGGGTTCCAGGTACCTCCAAGTGGCGTCTATTAGACTGGGCTCCGGTCCGCACGCGGCGGAGCCGGCAAAATCCCGAGGTGATAATCGAGTGCCCAGCAGTACATCGCGGCGGACGGTCATCAAGACCGGCGCTGTTTTCCTCGCCTTGGGCATGACCTCGTGCACCGCCGTCCCGGCCCCCTCGCCGTCCTCCGGCTCCCCCAGTACAACCGCTGCTCCCGAGCCCTCCGCAACCTTCAATTTCGGAACCGCAGCCCAGCCGCTGGGCCTGGATCCCGCCCTTTCCAGTGACGTTGAGTCCCAGCGCATCACCCGCCAGATCCTCGAGGGACTGGTGGGCGTGGACCAGATCACCGGGAAACCCACACCACTGCTCGCCACGGAGTGGACCGAATCCGACGAAGGCCGCTCCTACACTTTCAAGCTCCGGACCGACGTCGTGTTCCAGGACGGAACCCCGTTCAATGCCGACGCCGTGTGCACCAACTTCAGCCGCTGGTTCGCCTTCTCCCCGGATATCAGGCGGCAGGCACCCGGGAGTTCCTTCAAGGGAGTCTTCAAGGCGCACTCGGATGAGCCGGAGCTCTCCATCTTCAAAAGCTGCACGGCCGAGTCAGCGGACACGGTCCGGATTGACCTCACCCAGCGTTTCACCGCCTTCCTCCAGGCCCTTACCCTGCCTGCCTTCGCCATCGCCTCACCGGCAGCCCTCGCCGCGGGCACGGCTGATGTCCTGGACCAGAGCCGCGGCGGGCAGCCCGTCTCAGGCTTCGGGACCAATCCGGTAGGAACCGGGCCGTTCAGGCTCGCCTCGTGGGATGAGGGCAGTGTCACCTTGGCCACCAACACGTCCTACTGGGGGGAACGCGGCCAGATCGCCACCATCAACTTCGTGGCCTATGACCACCCGCAGGCGCGGCTCCAGGCCCTGCTGGACGGCAAGATCGACGGCTACGATGCCGTGACGGTTGGCAACTTCGACCAGCTGGTCAAGCGCGGGAAGCAGATCGTCCAGCGTGACCCGTTCTCCGTGATGTACGTGGGCATCAACCAGGACATCCCCGTGCTCAAGAACCTCAAGGTCCGCCAGGCCATCGAAATGGCGATCGATAAGGAAACGCTGATCCGTCGGTTCTTCATTGACAACACCGCCAAGGCCACGCAGTTCGTCCCGCCCAAGATCAGCGGTTTCAACAACGACGCCCCGGCGCTGGGCCACGATCCTGCCAAGGCCAAGGAATATCTCGAAGAGGGAGGGTACGCCGGTGAGGAGCTGAAGTTCTACTATCCCCTGAACGTCACGCGCCCCTACCTGCCCACACCCGAGAAGGTGTACGCCGAGATCAGCCGCCAGCTCACCGCCGTCGGGCTTAACATCCGGCCCGTTCCGGTGGACTGGGCGGACGGCTACCTGCAGAAGGTGCAGTCCCCCGGCGACCATGCGCTCCATCTGCTGGGCTGGAACGGCTCATACTCCGACGCCGACAATTTCGTGGGCCCCCTCTTCGGGGAAAAGAACGGTGAGTTCGGCTACCACGATCCGCAGGTCTTTTCGAAGATCAACCGGGCGCGCGGGCTTCCGGAAGGCGAGGAGCGGGATGAGCAATATCACACCATCAACGCCCAGATCGCCGCGACCGTACCGGCCGTCCCTGTTGCCTTCCCCATCTCTGCGCTGGCCCTGTCCGACCGCGTACTGAGCTATCCGGCCTCCCCGGTCTTAAATGAAGTTTTCACGAAGGTGCAACTAAAGCCTTGACGGGGCGGTCCAATTTCAGTATGTCCGCTGCACGGGGATATTCTGTGACAGCCAGAGCCGCTGCAATCGGAGACTGATCGTGACCTTCATTTCCAAGACCCCACATGCCGACGTCGTCCTGATTGGCGGCGGCATCATGAGCGCCACGCTGGGGGCATTCCTCAAGCAGCTTGAGCCGGACTGGACCATCTCCCTGTTCGAGCGGCTGGACCAGCCGGGGCTGGAAAGCTCCGATCCGTGGAACAACGCCGGAACCGGCCACGCCGCCCTCTGCGAGCTTAACTACTCCCCTGCAGCCAAAGACGGCTCAGTGGACCCCTCCAAGGCGCTGCTCATCAACGAACAGTTCCAGCTTTCCCGCCAGTTCTGGTCCCACCTGGTGGACCAGAAACTGATCGGATCCCCCAAGGGCTTCATCAATACCGTCCCTCACATGAGCTTCGTCATCGGCGAGGACCACTCCCGGTTCCTGAAATCGCGTTACGAGGCCCTCAAGCCCCACACGCTGTTCCGGAGCATGGAATACTCCGAGGACCACGCCCAGATCGCCAAGTGGGCGCCCCTGATCGTCAAGGGACGCGACCCGAAGCAGCGCGTTGCCGCCACGCGCGCAGCCGAGGGCACCGACGTCGACTTCGGGGCGCTGACCCGGGAGCTGACCACCTACCTCGGGAACAACGGCGTCGAAATCAACTACGGCCATGACGTCACGGGAATTTCCAGGGCGTCCGACGGCGGCTGGAACCTTTCGCTGAAGTACCCCAAGTCCGGGGAGCACAGCAAGATCCACGCCAAGTTCGTGTTTGTCGGCGCAGGCGGCGGCGCCCTGCACCTGTTGCAGGCCTCAGGTATCCCGGAAAGCAAAGGCTACGGCGGGTTCCCGGTCTCCGGGCAGTTCTTCCGCTGCACCGACGAAACCATTGCCGCGCAGCACAGCGCCAAGGTCTACGGCCAGGCATCGGTGGGCGCTCCCCCCATGTCCGTGCCGCACCTCGACACCCGGTACGTCGGCGGCAAGCGGTCACTGCTGTTCGGCCCCTACGCCGGATTCTCCACCAACTTCCTGAAGAACGGCTCGTACCTGGACCTTCCGCTGTCCATCCGGCCCAGCAACATCATCCCCATGCTGGCTGTGGCCAAGGACAACATGGACCTCACCGCCTACTTGGTGAAGGAAGTGGCCAAGAAGCATGCCGACAAGGTGGAGGCCCTGCGTGAGTACTACCCGGAGGCCAAGGACGGCGACTGGGAACTGATCACCGCCGGCCAGCGTGTACAGATCATCAAGAAAGATCCGCAGAAGGGCGGCGTGCTGCAGTTCGGCACTGAAGTGATCGCCGGCCGTGACGGTTCCATCGGCGCGCTCCTGGGCGCATCGCCCGGAGCGTCCACTGCGGTACCTATCATGATCGAGTTGCTGAAGAGGACCTTCCCCCGGAACTTCAAGGGCTGGCAGTCCAAGCTCAAGGACATGATGCCGGGCTACGGGGTCAAGTTGGACGAGAACCCGGACCTGGCTGTCGAGCTGGAAAAGGCAACGGCCGCATCACTTCAGCTGGAGAGCGTTTCCGCCAGCCGCTGACCCTGAGGGGCCGGCGGCCGGCACCTTGAGGGTCCGTATCCGTCATTCAACCCCACAGGAGATCATGCGATGTTCCGGCTGGCACAACTTTCACTTGCGAACCGGGCCCTGATCGCACTGATCACAGTCTTCGCCTCCGTCTTCGGCGTGATCACCATGTCGTCGCTGAAGCAGGAACTCATCCCCTCGATCGAGTTCCCGCAGATCACGGTGCTGACCGCCATGCCCGGCGCCTCCCCGGAGGTGGTGGACAAGCAGGTAAGCGGGCCGCTGGAGACGGCGCTGAACGGCGTAGAGGGGCTGGAATCCACCTCCTCCACGTCCCGCAACGGCGTCTCGCAGATCACCATGGTGTTCACCTATGGTTCAAACCTGGACCGTGCGAGGAACCAGATCGACCGCGCCATCTCCAACGCCAAGCGGTCCCTGCCCGAGGATGTCCAGCCGCAGGCAATTGCCGGCAGCATCAGCGACTTTCCCATCGTTTTCCTGGCTGTGTCCTCGGACAAGACGCTCAGCGAGCTGAACGCCGACCTCCAGCGGCTGAGCGTGCCCCGGCTGCAAAAGATCGACGGCGTCCGCGGGGCTGATGTGACCGGCGGCGCCTCCCAGCACATCGAGATCCTTCCCCGCGGTGACGCCATGGCCGCGGCGGGTGCGAGCATCACGTCCATCCGGGACGCGCTGGAGAACAACGGCGCGCTGATCCCGGCCGGCACGCTCGAGGAGCAGGGCAAGACGCTCTCACTGCAGATCGGCAGCCCCGTGGATTCCCTTGCGGCCATCGAGGCGCTGCCGCTGGGGGGAGCAAAAGGCGGGGCCACCATCGGCAGCGTGGCGGACGTATCGCTGAAGGATGACGAACGGACATCCATCACGCGGACCAACGGGGAGGAAACCCTCGCCGTGTCCGTGACCAAGAAGCCTGAGGGCGACACGGTGGGCATCTCGCACGCGGTGCGGGACACGCTGGACGAACTTGAGGCGGAACTGGGTTCGAATGCCAAGTTCACTCCGGTGTTCGACCAGGCACCCTTCATTGAGAAGTCCATCAAGGACCTCACCACCGAGGGCCTGCTGGGCCTGGGCTTCGCCGTTGCGGTCATCCTGGTGTTCCTGATGTCCACCCGCTCCACGCTGGTCACGGCGGTCTCCATTCCGCTCTCGCTCCTGATTACCTTCATCGGCCTGTCCGCCACCGGATACTCCCTGAACATCCTGACGCTGGGTGCGCTCACCATCGCCATCGGCCGCGTGGTGGATGACTCCATCGTTGTGATCGAGAACATCAAGCGGCACCTGAGCTACGGCGAGGACAAAGTCACTGCCATCCTGACTGCCATCAGGGAGGTGGCCGGGGCCATCACCGCCTCCACCCTCACCACCGTGGCGGTGTTCCTCCCCATCGCGTTTGTTGGCGAGCTCGCAGGTGAGCTGTTCAGGCCGTTCGCCCTCACGGTCACCATGGCGCTGCTGGCCTCGCTGCTGGTCTCGCTGACCATCGTCCCCGTGCTGGCCTACTGGTTCCTGAAGAACACCGGTGCCGCAGGGGCGGGGGCGGCCGCTCCCGCAGCTGCCCGGCGGAACGCTGACGAGGCCCGCGCCAAGGCATTGGAGGCGGAACAGCGCAGCAGGCTCCAGCGCGGTTATCTGCCAATCCTCACCAAAACCCAGAAGCATCCCGTGATCACGCTGGTGGCCGCAGCCCTGGTCCTCGGTGCCACCGCCGCCATGACACCGCTCCTGGCCACCAACCTCCTGGGCAATTCCGGGCAGAACAGCCTCACGGTCCGCCAGGTCCTGCCGGCCGGCACCACCCTCGCCGACACCAGCGCGGCAGCCATCCGGCTGGAGGAAGTGCTTCGCGGCATCGACGGCGTCAAAGACATCCAGGTGACCTCGGGCAACGCCCAGGCAGGTTTCGCCGCGCTGACCTCCACCGGCTCGTCCAACTCCACGTTCACCGTGGTGACAGATGAAAAGGCGGACCAGGAACAGTTGCAGGAGACGGTGCGCAGCGAACTGGCAAAGGTGCCCGATTCCGGCAAGATCTCGGTAGGGACGCAGCAGGGCGGTTTCGGAACCTCGTCCACCGTGGACATCACCCTCAACGCGGCCAGCTCTGCCGACCTCCAGGAAGCCAGCGACACCATGGTGGCGGCGATGACCGGGGTGCCCGGCACCAGCGAGGTAGCGACCAACCTCGCAGCCAGCCAGCCCGTGGTCCAGGTCAGGGTGGACCGGGCCAAGACGGTAGCCGCCGGGCTCAACGAGGAACAGGTGGCCGGGGTCCTGGCCTCCACCATCAGCCCCATCCCCGCCGGAGAAGTCCGGATCGACACCAACGACTTTCCTGTCCAGATCGGCCAGGGCACCAGGTTCACCAGCATCGACGCCGTCCGTGGCATTCCGCTCCCGGCAGCGGGCGGGCAGGTGCCGCTGGGAAGCATCGCTTCCGTGGAACAGGTGGATGTGCCCGTGTCCATCACCGCCAGCAACGGCCAGCGCACGGCACGCGTGTCCGTGACGCCGTCGGACTCCAACCTGGGCGCGGTCAACGCGGAGGTCCAGAAGCGGCTGGCGGATGTCCAGCTGCCGCCGGGGGTCACCGCTGAAATCGGCGGCGCCACCACCCAGCAGCAGGAATCCTTCCAGCAGCTCGGGCTCGCCCTGCTGGCCGCCATCGCCATCGTTTACGTGATCATGGTGGCCACCTTCAAATCCCTCATCCAGCCGCTGATCCTGCTGGTATCGGTGCCATTTGCAGCCACCGGAGCCGTAGCACTGCTCCTGGTGACAGGCGTGCCCCTGGGACTGCCCTCGCTGATCGGCATGCTCATGCTGGTGGGGATCGTGGTCACCAACGCCATCGTGCTGATCGACCTCATCAACCAGTACCGGCAGCCCCGGGACGGCCGGCCGGGCATGAACGTGGCGGATGCGATCACGCACGGGGCACGGCAGCGCCTGCGCCCCATCCTGATGACCGCGCTCGCCACCGTGTTCGCGCTGACGCCCATGGCCATGGGCCTCACCGGCGGCGGCGGCTTCATCTCTCAGCCGCTGGCGGTTGTCGTCATCGGTGGGCTGATCTCCTCGACCGCCCTGACCCTGGTGCTGGTGCCCGTCCTGTACAGGCTGGTGGAGGGCCGGCGTGAAAAGAAGGCGCTGCTCCGTGACCTTCAGGCCCGCCACGAATTCGGGCCCGGACCGGACGTGGACGAGGAATTCAGGGACTGGACGACGGGCATGGTTCCCAAAACCAGCGGGCGCCGCGCGGCCCCCGGCGGCCCCGCCTAGAGGCCGGTACGGGCCCCCGCCTAGAGGCCGGTACGGGCCCCCGCCCGGACCGCCCCAAGCCCGCACGGGCTTCACGGAATATTTCCCCAAGGGATGCGTTATACCCTGCGGTAGATGCAAATGCATCTAAATTGAACTACACTGGGACCAAGCCCGGAGAGTCCAGGAAGGGAAAGGCACATCATGCAGATCGGTGTTTTCAGCGTCAGCGACATCACCACGGACCCCACCACGGGGCAGACCCCCACCGAGAACGAACGCATCAAGGCGTCGGTCGCCATCGCCAAAAAGGTCGAGGAAATCGGGATGGACGTCTACGCCCTCGGCGAGCACCACAACCGCCCCTTCTTCTCCTCCTCCCCCACCACAACCCTGGCGTACATCGCCGCCCAGACGGAACGCATCACGCTGTCCACGGCTACTACGCTGATCACCACCAATGACCCGGTCAAGATCGCGGAGGACTTCGCGATGCTCCAGCACCTGGCCGATGGCCGTGTTGACCTGGTCCTGGGCCGCGGTAACACCGCGCCGGTGTACCCGTGGTTCGGCAAGAACATCCAGGACGGCGTGGAGCTGGCCATCGAGAACTACAGCCTGCTGCGGAAGCTCTGGGACGAGGACACCGTGAACTGGTCCGGCAAGTTCCGGACGCCCCTGCAGAACTTCACGTCCACGCCCCGCCCGCTGGACGGCGTCGCCCCCTTTGTGTGGCACGGCTCCATCCGCACGCCGCAGATCGCCGAAGTGGCTGCCTACTTTGGTGACGGCTTCTTCGCCAACAACATCTTCTGGCCCAAGGAGCACTACCAGCAGCTGATCGGCCTGTACCGCGAACGCTACGAGCACTACGGCCACGGCAAGGCAGACCAGGCGATCGTGGGCCTCGGCGGCCAGTTCTTCATGCGGAAGAACTCGCAGGACGCCGTCAAGGAATTCCGCCCGTACTTCGACAACGCCCCGGTCTACGGCCACGGCCCCTCGCTCGAGGACTTCACCTCGCAGACGCCGCTGACGGTGGGCAGCCCGCAGGAAGTCATTGAAAAGACCCTGACGTTCCGGGAGTACTTCGGCGACTACCAGCGCCAGCTGTTCCTGATCGACCACGCGGGCCTGCCGCTGAAAACCGTGCTGGAGCAGCTGGACCTGTTCGGCGAGGAGGTCCTCCCCGTCCTGCGGAAGGAGTACGCGGCCCGCAAGCCGGCCCACGTTCCCGAGCCGCCCACGCACGCCGGCCGGGTGGCCGCGCTGCTGGCCGCCCAGGACGCGGAAAAGTCCGCCGCGGGCGCGTGATGGCAGGCAAGAGCGCGGAGTCGCCGGTGCGGCTCGCCGCAGAAACCTGGGAGTCGCTGTTCCGGGCCCAGGTTGCGGTGATGCGGAAGCTGCAGTCCGGCCCGGCCTTCCGGAAGCTGGCAGTCAATGAGTACGACGTCCTGTTCACCCTGTCCCGTTGCCCGTCCGGCTGGCTGCGGCTCAATGAACTCAACGACAACGTCCTGTTGAGCCAGTCCAGCCTCAGCCGGCTGGTGGAGCGGCTTGAGAAGCGGGGGCTTATTGCAAGGATGCCGGCGCCCGAGGATGGCCGTGGAGTGCTTTTAAAACTGACGGACGAGGGCCGGGAGCTCCAGAAGGAGATTGGCCGTGAGCATGTGCGCGACATCTCCGAACTCATGGGCCCGGCCCTGACGGCGGCGGAACAAAAGGAACTCATGCGTCTCACCACCAAGCTGCGGAGTTCCCTGGGTCCGCGGCCGCCCCGGCAGGACCCGCGCTAGCCCAGGGCCACGAGCCTGGCGGGGTCCTCCACCGGCAGGCTGCCGTTGACCACGGCCGTGACCTGCATCTGGCTCAAGCTCAGGCTTCCGCCCACCGTGGACAGGAATGCGGTGTCGGCTGAGTCCCGGCCGGCCGTGATCCGCAGCATCGACTCCCGCGGGGCCAGGCCCGTGGGATCGATCACGTGCCAGCCGCCTTCCACGTAGGCTTCTGCGACGGCATGGAAATCCATGGGGCTCAGGCCGGGGGCGTACACGGCGGCCAGGCGTGCCGGAATGTCCTTGGACCTCAGCAGCGCAATGGCCAGGTGTGCGAAGTCCCGGCAGACACCGCGGCGGCTCAGGAGGGTTTCCACGGCGCCGTCGGTCCCGCGGGAGGAGCCGCTGATGTACCGCAGCTCGCCGTTCACCCAGTTCCGGACGGCGTGCAGCAGTTCCGCGCCGGCGGCTCCGTCGAATTCCGCGTACGCGGTGGGCAGGAGGCGGTCCGACTCCGCGTAGCGGCTGGGCCGGACGTAGCGGATGCGGTCAGCAAGTTCCGCTTCCTCAGGCTGTGCCTTTCCAGCGACCGTGGCGGAGTATTGCACCACCACCTCTGACGGTTCCGCGAACTCCATGTAGTGGAGCCGGCCGCCGTGGTGGTCAGGCACCTCGCTCACGGGGACCTGCGTGCCGCTGGCGGTAACGGACAGGTTTTCCTCGAAGGACGAGTAGCCGGGGTTCCTGGCGGCGGCGATGGCCATGGCCACTTTGGTGTTGGGTGTGGTCTTGAAGACCAGGCGTGCGGAAACAGTGCGTTCCATGACTCTCCGGGGGTGTCGGCAGGAAAGAAGCCGCCGCTTGTCCCGGCCGGGGATGCGGGCAGGGAACGGGGACTAGTTTTTGATCTCCAGAGACATTAGCATCCGCTGGACGTTGGCGAAGTCAGCACTCTCGCTGGCGTACTTAGCGGCCTGTTCAAGGGTGTCGAATGCTTTGGCGGGCGCCACTTTTTCATCGGGCGCAAAGGCCCTGACGGACACCAGGTCACCAAAGGAGTAGTCGCCCTTACCCGCCGGCCCGCGGACTATATTGCGCAGTTCGCAGGCCTGCCCGCCGGCCCCGCCCACGATGTTCGTGATTCCGTAGGAGCCGAAGTACCGGTACCCCTGGATGACCCGGAAAACCATCCTGGGCGGTATGGTCCCCTCCCCGCCTTCGGCGGACAGCTCCGCCGGCACACTGGCGATGACGGTGTACGGCCTGCGCGCCCCCTCGGGGCAGTCAGCGGACGACGGCGGGAGTCCCGTCCGCAGGGCCGCCATGAAGGTGCCGTCCGGCTTCTTGACCTCGATCTTCAAGGCACCGGGAAGGGTCCCCTCCTCAGGTGGGACCGATTGGGCTATCCAGGTATCCGGCAGTTCGAAGACCACGGTTTTCGCCGGATCCGAAAAGGTCTTCCACGCAGAGGCTGTGGCGGCAGGCTGGGCTGTTGCGGAGCCGGACGCGGCGGGCGTGGCGGATGGGGATGCCGCAGCCGAAGCCGTCCCTTCCGGCGCAGCGGTGGCGGTTCCGGTGGTGCCGGAGTCACCGGGCTCCGCTGTCCATCCGGGCCCGCTGTTTGACGGTGTGGAGCAACCCGCAAGGAGTGCGCCGGCCAGGAGCACGGCGGCCCCGGGCAGGACCCCCGCTGATGCGATGCGTCTCATGCAGCCAGCCTAACGGGACAGGGCTGCCGCGGAACCTGACCGGGAGCGGCGTTTCCTGCCACTCCCGCGGGCCGAAAACGAGGGGCCGGCGCCGGGCACCAACGGTGCGTGTCGCCGTCGGACAGTCAACATCGGCGCCGGGGACTAGGCTGGTGCCTATGGAAGCCCACCAACGCACGGCCGAAGAAGATTTGGCGGACATTTCCCCCGTCGACGTCGCCGACTGGCGGCTCCGGACTTTCGCCCTGTACGACAATGTCCGCAAGCTCGCGGCGGAAGATCCGGCGGAAGCACATTCCTACTGGCGCCACCAGCGTGACCTGATGTTTGCCACGCACCCCGCCTCGGCACTGTCCGCAGCAGACAAGGGGCGCTTCTCCGGCCTCAAGACGGCTGACTACGATCCGATCTACCGTTTTCACGTCCCGCTGACCAAAGAGGGTGCGGGCCGGGAAATGAGCGTGGAAACCGGAACTGACGGCGTGGTGAATTTCGTCAGGCTGGGCACATTCGACCTGCCGGAGATGGGGCAGCTCGCCGTGTGGAAGCTGCAGGGATACGGCGGCGGCATCTTCGTGCCCTTCCGGGACGCAACCGCCGGCCAGCCCGGCGGAAGCTACGGCGCCGGGCGGTACCTTCTGGACACCATCAAGGGCGCGTTCCACGGGGTCAGCGGGACGGGCCCGGACGCCGCTTTCGTCCTGGACTTCAACTTCGCCTACAACCCCTCCTGCGCCTACAACGAGGCCTGGGCCTGCCCCCTGCCGGGTCCGTCCAACCGGCTGGCCGTGGAAATCCCGGTCGGCGAGTTGTACTGACCGCTGAGGGCAGCAGCACGCCCCAAGTCTTCTGGAGGATGGCTAGCCGCCGAGCGCCCGTACGCTCTCCACAGCATGGCGGACCGCCCCCGCTGCGGTATTGAGGTCCTCCCCCGTGACCGCGGTATCGAAGCTGAACCGGACCGCCGTCTGGGCAACCTCGGCTTCATAGCCCAGCGCCGTGAGGACAGGCGACGGAGCATCGGCCCCGGCTGCGCACGCAGATCCGCTGGAGCACACCACACCCTGCCGCTCCAGCTCCAGGAGCACGGATTCGCCGCTGGTTCCCGGGAAGCAGAACGATGCCACGGACGGCAGCCGGCGGGAAGGATGGCCCGTAAGCACCGCTCCCGGCACGCCGGTGAGAACGGCGCTGATGAACATGTCCCGCAGGGCCGCCACGCGTCGTCGTTGTTCCTGCTGGCTTGCCTGGGCAAGCGTCAGCGCGGTGGCCATGGCGACTGCACCTGAAACGTTCTCCGTGCCCGACCTGCGGCCCCGTTCCTGGCCGCCGCCGTGGAGGAGCGGCTCGATCCTGGTGCGGCCACGGACAAAGAGCACGCCGCATCCCTTGGGCGCCCCCAGCTTGTGTCCCGAGATGCTCATGGCGTCGATGCCCAGCGTCCTGGTATCCAAAGGCAGCCACCCTGCCGCCTGGACCGCGTCCGTGTGGAAGGGAACTCCAGCCTGGCGCGCAACCGCTGCCAGCTCGGTCACAGGCTGGATGGTTCCCACCTCATTGTTGGCGTACATAACGCTGACCAGGGCGGTTTCCGGACGCAGCGCGGCACGGAGGGCTTCCGGCGTCACAAGCCCAGCGCGGTCCACCGGCACCACGTCAACGGTAAATCCGTGGAAGCGCTCCAGGTACAGGGCGGACTCCTCCACGGCAGGATGTTCGACGGCGCTGATCACCACCCGGTTGAGCTGCGGGTTGGCAGCCTGCCGCGCCAGGGCAATGCCTTTGACAGCCATGTTGTCCGCTTCGGTCCCGCCGGAGGTAAAGGTCACTTCACCGGGCCTGCAGCCCAGGACGGCGGCCACGGAGTCCCGGGCATCGGCAAGGGCAGCGGCAGCTGATGCTCCCAGGGCGTGATGGCTGGAGGGGTTCCCGAAGTCACCGGTCATGTACGGCCACATGGCTTCCAGCACCTCGCGGCGGACCGGGGTGGTGGCAGCAGCATCAAGGAAAATCACGGCTTACCCCGCTGACAGTTCCACGTCCAGGCCAAGGTCCAGGGCGGCCACCGTGTGGGTGAGGGCACCTACGGAGATGACGTCCACGCCGGTGGCTGCGATTCCCGCCACGGTGTTGAGGTTGACGTTGCCGCTTGCTTCGACCCGCGCCCGGCCTGCAACCAGGGCAACGCCTTTCCTGAGCTCCTCAACGGTGAAGTTGTCCAGCATGATGGTGTCCACGCCTGCCGCCAGCACAGGTTCGATCTGGTCCAGGCGGTCCACCTCGACTTCGAAGTGCGTGGTGTGTCCCAGCTGGGCCTTTGCCGCCAGGAGCAGTTCCGTGAGCCTGGCGGGGTCCCCTCCGGTCATCACGGCCAGGTGGTTGTCCTTCGCCAGCACTGCATCGGACAGGCTGTACCGGTGGTTGGCCCCTCCCCCGCACCGCACCGCGAAGCGTTCCAGGATCCGCAGGCCCGGGGTGGTTTTCCGGGTGTCGGTAATCCTGGCCCGTGTCCCCTCGGCCAGCAGGACAAATTCCGCGGTTTTGGTGGCTATCGCGGACATCCGCTGGACCAGGTTGAGGGCCACACGCTCGGCGAGCAGGACCGAGCGTGCCCGTCCGCTGACCCGCGCAAGGTGCGTGCCGGCGTCGAACCTTTCCCCGTCAGCAAGCAGCAGCTCCACGTCCGTGCCGGGGTCCACCAGCTGCATGGCGTCCCGGAAGACGGTGGCCCCGCTGAACACGCCGGGCCCGCGGGCGTTCAGGACCGCCGTGGCGCGGGCATCGGCGGGAATGAGCAGCTGGGAGGTGATGTCCCCGGCCGGCGCGTCTTCGGCGAAAGCGCGCTCCAGGATCTCCCGGACGGGAGCCGCCGGCAGGGCGAGGTCCAGGCCAACGGCCCTTGCCGCCACGGGTGCGATTACGGACTTTTCAATCATGGACAAGGCTCGCTTTCGGGCGCAGGCGGGAGTGTTCTTGGAGTTCATCGGCGATGCCGGCGGCATCTGCCGGGCTGTCGCTCCGGTAATGGGCGCCCAGGGACGCAGTCCGCTCCCGGGCGGCAGCCACGAGCAGCTGAGCGGCGAGCAGCAGGTTGCGGTCCTCGTGCTCCCGCGGCTCGGCCCCGGCGGCTACGGTTCCGGGAAGTACGACGGCGGCCCACCGGTCAAGGGTTTCCGTCGCCTCCCGCAACAGAACCCCATTCCGAAGCACCCCGGCCTTGGCAGTCATCAAGCGCCGAAGAGCACCGCGCGAGAACGGGGTTTCCACATTGATACTTCCACCGGAGCTGGCCGGCCGGCTCCCGAACGGGCCACCCGACACGGCACCCGCGCCTGCTGAAGCCGCAGGGAAGGTGACGGACAAATGGTCGCCTGAGGGTGCCCCGGAAGCATGCGTAAAGGGGAGGCCGCCCGCGGCCGACCTAGCATGCGGAGGGGCGCCCTCAGGCGACTCCCAGCCAAAGTCACCGGAGAGGAAATCTTCAACTGCGCGGCGGCCGAAGACGAGTCCCTCGAGGAGGGAGTTGCTGGCCAGCCGGTTTGCCCCTTGGACGCCCGTGCATGCGGCTTCGCCGGCGGCGTAGAGCCCGGGGATGCTGGTCCTGGCGTGCAGGTCGGTGAGGACCCCGCCCATCCAGTAGTGGGCTGCCGGTGCCACGGGAACCAGGTCGCGGGTCCAGTCGATACCGGCTGCCAGGGTTTTTTCGGTGAGGGTCGGGAACCGTTGTGCCAGGAAACCGGCTCCCCTGGCGGCCTCGATGACGCGGGCGTCAAGGTACACGTGGCCGTTGGGGTCGCCGAGCTTGGCCAGGTGCAGGGCTATGCTGCGGGAAACCACGTCGCGGGGGGCAAGTTCTGCGTCCGGGTGGTACGCCCGCATGAAGCGCTTTCCGTTGCCGTCAACGAGGACAGCCCCTTCGCCGCGGACGGCTTCGGAAATCAGCAGCGGCTCGCCGGGGTGGCCTCCGGGGGTGGACCCGGCGGACCGGACCAGGCAGGTGGGGTGGAACTGGAAGAATTCCAGGTCGGCTGTCCTGGCTCCGGCGCGGACCGCGAGCGCGAGGCCGTCGGCGGTGGCAACGGCGGGGTTGGTGGTCTGGGCAAACATCCGGCCGGCGCCTCCCGTAGCCAGCAGGACGGCGTCGCCGTGCAGCGCTGCGCTCTTCCCGTCCTGCAGGAACTCCACGCCGGTGATTGCGCCGCCGTCGTGCAGGAGGGAGGTGGCGTGTGCACCGGTGATGACCGTCAGGGCACCTGCGGCCTGCCGGGAGAGCACCGCCTGGATGAGCGCACCGGCCACTTTCGCGCCCGTGGCGTCGCCGCCGGCGTGGAGGATGCGCGGTGCCGAGTGGGCTGCCTCCAGCCCCAGTGCCGGGCCCCCGGCTGCCTCCACATCGAAGCGCACGCCGAACCGCTGCAGGCCGGCGATGTCGTGCCGGGCCTCCGTGCACATCAGCCGGACGGCGTCGGCGTTGCAGTGCCCGGCACCTGCCTGGAGCGTGTCGGAGGTGTGGGCCGCTACGGTGTCACCCGGGAATGGTTCATCCAGCACGGCCGAGATCCCGCCCTGGGCGTACCAGGTGTTGCTGTGGTCCAGCCCGCCTTTCGTCAGGAGAACCACGGAGGCGCCGGCGTCGGCGGCCAGCAGCGCCGCATACAGCCCGGCAATGCCGCTGCCTACGACGACGAGCCGGCGACCGGCGGGCATCACGGGCCCGCCGGCCATAAGGGGCCCGCTGGACACTCTGGCCTGGCTAAACATTACGGCCTGGCGGCGAGCATGCGCTCGAGGGCTGTCCGGGCATGGTCCTGGACGGAGTCTGCGACGGTGATGCGGTTGACCACCCGGCCGGCCACCAGCTCCTCCAGTACCCAGGCCAGGTACCCCGGGTGGATGCGGTACATCGTGGAGCAGGGGCAGATCACGGGGTCCAGGCAGAAGATGGTGTGCTGCGGGTATTCCGCTGCAAGCCGGTTCACCATGTTGATTTCGGTGCCGATTGCGAAAGTGGTTGGCTCCGTGGCCGCAGCGATGGCCTTCTTGATGAAGTCGGTGGAACCCGCAGAGTCAGCGGCGTCCACTACTTCCATGGGGCACTCGGGATGGACGATCACCTGGACGCCGGGAAAGTCTTTCCTGGCCTTCTCGATCTGCCCCACGTTGAACCGTTTGTGCACGGAGCAGAACCCATGCCACAGGATCACCCGGGAGTCGAGCAGGGCCTGCGCGTCGTTACCGCCAAGGTCCTTGCGCGGGTTCCACATGGGCATCTGCTGCAGCGGCACGCCCAGGGCTTTGGCGGTATTGCGGCCCAGGTGCTGGTCCGGGAAGAACAGCACGCGCTGGGCACGCTGGAACGCCCACTCAAGCACGGTCCTGGCGTTGGAGGACGTGCAGACGATGCCGCCGTGCTCACCGCAGAACGCCTTCAGAGCTGCGGAGGAGTTCATGTAGGTGACGGGGAGGACCGGAACCCGGCCCTCGGCGTCGGGCTCGGTGCCAAAGATCTCTTCGAGCTGCTCCCAGCATTCGGCCACGGAGTCGGCATCCGCCATGTCCGCCATGGAGCAGCCGGCCGCAAGGTTGGGCAGGATGACTGCCTGTTCCGGCGTGGACAGGATATCCGCCGTCTCGGCCATGAAGTGGACACCGCAGAAGATGATCGCTTCCGCGTCGGGCCGGGTGAGTGCAGCGTTGGCCAGCTGGAAGGAGTCGCCCACGAAGTCGGCGTACTGGATCACTTCGTCCCGCTGGTAGAAGTGCCCCAGGATGACGGCACGGTCACCGAGCGCAGCCTTTGCGGCGAGGATGCGTTCGCCCAGCTCAGCGTCGCTGGCGAGCTTGTACTCCTCCGGCAACTGGCCCTGGCGCGGGGTGGCGGCCGGCGCGACGTCTGCGCTGGAAGCGCCGGGGCCGTAGGCGGGAATGCCGGCGAGCGCCTCGGCGAGGTCGTAGTCCCACGGGCCCTTGGCCAGGGCGGGACTGCAGGTGCCGCCCTTCGCCGTCGCGCCTTGTTCCGCCTGTTCGCGCGTGATCAGCTGGATTGCTGTGTTGACGCTGCTCATGGTGTGCTCCTGTTGTCTGGGTCAAGGCCGGGCCGGCCGGTAAAGCGGTAGAGGCGCGGCGGGCGGTGCTTGCCGCCCTGGAGGTACTGGCCGGTTTCCTCTATTTCGGGGGTGGATTTCAGCTGCCTTCGGAAGTTCGCCGGATCGAGCTCGCGGTCCAGCACTGCCTCATAGACCTCGCGGACCTGGGCCAGCGTGAAGTACTCCCCCAGGAGGTGGTAGGCCACGGACCCGTAGGCCAGCTTGTTGCGCAGCCTCCCGAGGGCGTAGTCCACGATCGCGTTGTGGTCGAAGGCCAGCTCCCCCAGCCGGTCCGCCCGGAACCACCGGACGTTTTCGGACTCATCGGCGAGCGCGGCTTCCGTCGGCTGGACCAGGGCCCAGTACACGATCGACACCACCCGCTGGGTGGGTGAGCGGTGCAGCCCACCGAACGCATACAGCTGCTCCAGGTAGCTGGGGGCGAGCCCGGTGGTCTCCCTCAGGTTCCGGGACGCGGCGTCCTGGAGTGACTCCGCGTGGCTGAGCGGACCGCCGGGAAGCGCCCAGAGCCCCTTGAAGGGCTCCCTGATCCGGCGGACCAAAGGCAGCCAGAGCGTGGGCCGGCCGGAGCTTTCACTGGGCCGGAGGGCAAAGATGACGGTGGAGATGGCCAGTGAGGGGGGTGCCGCCTGGCGCTCCGATACATTCGCAGAGCTGGAGTACATGTTCCACCGCCTTCCTGGCAGCAGGGGCCCTTGTTCGGCAAGGGCCCGGTCTAGTTATGGTCAGTATGACCAAAACTAATTGTACGGGCACGCGCCGTGGAAACACCAAATGTTTCTGCCCGCCTGCCCGGACTTTCCACCGGGCACTCCGCTAAGCACTCCACTGCGCCGAATACCGCCGGCGGGACGGAGGCGGTAAATTCAAGTGGTCCCACAAGGAGCCACCACCAGACCCCAAGAAGGTTCACGGCATATGACGACGAAGTCCCCCACAGCCCGTCCCAAAGGACACCGCCTGCACCCCGTCCACAGCATGAAGCCCCGGCAGCTCACCATGATGGGGCTGGGCAGCGCCATCGGCGCGGGACTCTTCCTGGGTTCGGGCGCCGGTGTGCAGGCAGCGGGCCCGGCGGTCCTCATTTCGTACCTGGTGGCCGGCACGCTCATCATCCTGGTCATGTGGGCGCTGGGCGAGATGGCTGCCGCGAATCCCAACAGCGGGGCCTTCTCCGTCTATGCCGAACGCGCACTGGGCAAGACTGCCGGAGCCACCATCGGCTGGCTGTGGTGGCTCCAGCTGGTGGTGGTGATCGCCGCCGAAGCCCTCGGCGCTGCGGCCCTCCTCTTCTCCGTCTGGCCGGCCGTTCCGGTCTGGGCCCTGGCGCTGGTGTTCATGGTGGTCTTCACCGGCATCAACCTTGCCGGGGTAAGGAACTTCGGGGAGTTCGAGTTCTGGTTCGCCATCCTCAAGGTGGTTGCGATCGTATTGTTCCTTGCGGTAGGTGCCGCCCTGCTCCTGGGCCTGCTTCCGGACGTCGCCTCGCCGGGGCTGTCCAACCTCACCGCTGATTTCGCACCACAGGGCCTCGGCGGCATTGCCTCGGCGCTCTTCGTGGTTATCTTCGCATTTGGCGGTACAGAGATCGTGTCCGTGGCGGCAGCGGAGACCGAAAACCCCGAGCGGAGCGTGGCCAAAGCCATCCGCACTGTGGTGTGGCGCATCCTGGTCTTCTACATCGGCTCCGTCTTCGTCATCGCCGCTGTCCTGCCGGCAACCTCCCAGAGCCTGTCCTCACCCTTCGCCGGCGTCCTGGACGCAGCCCGGATCCCCGGCGCCGCCACGGCCATCACCCTGGTGGCCGTCGTCGCACTCCTGTCCGCACTGAACGCCAACCTCTACGGGGCCTCACGCATGGCCTACTCCCTCGCGCAGCGCTCGGCCGCACCCCGGTTCCTGACGCGGCTTTACGGCGCGAACGTGCCCATGCTGGCGGTCGGGGTATCGGTGGCGTTCGGATTCATCGCCACCGTCCTGGAACTCCTCTTCCCCGAACGGATCCTGCCGGCGCTGTTCCAGCTGGTGGGATCCACCTGCCTGGTGGTGTGGGGAAGCGCCCTCGTATCGCAGCTGATCCTGCGGCGCCGCGCTGACCGCGCCGGCACGCCCCTGCCCCTGCGGATGAAGGGCTTCCCCGGCCTGACCATCCTGGGGCTGGTGCTCCTGGCCATCATTTTCGCCGTGGGTTTCAGCGCTGAAGGCAGCCGGATCCAGCTGTTCAGCACATTTGCGCTCATCGCCGGCATCGCGCTGGCCTGTGCGCTGGGCGCCCGGCTCACGCAGCGGGCCGGCAGGTAGAGTAGCGTTCAAAGCAAGAGGCACCGAAGCGCCGGGTCCGCCTGGGCGCCGTAGTTGATGAGGACTGACACCATGAGCGGCAGGCACAGCGGCCAACAGCAGACGCATACCGTGGAGGGCACGGACCCGCAGCTCTACGTGGCGGTGCACGAACCCGCCGCTGACGCCGGGCTCCGCCCCGTGCTGCTGGTGCACGGCTTCTCCTCGTCGAGCAAGCTCAACTGGGAGGACACCGGCTGGGTGGCCGCACTCCTCGATGCCGGGCGGCGCGTCATCACGGTGGACCTGCCCGGGCACGGCCGCAGCGGCGCGCCGGAGGATCTGGACTCCTACTCCCCCAGCAGGATCCGGGCGGACCTGCTGCAAACAGCGTTCGACGCCGGCGTCCGGCCTTTGCAGGAGGGGGAACCTTCCAGCGGCCTTGACGTGGTGGGCTACTCGCTGGGTTCCCGGCTCGCCTGGGAGTTCGGCGCCACCCAGCCGGAAATCACCCACCGCCTGGTGCTGGGCGGCCCCAACATGGCTGATCCGTTGGCGGAATTCGACCTGCGGGCGGCACAGGACTACCTGGCCGACGGCACGCCTATTGCCGACGAGTCCACGGCCCAGCTGCTCAAGATGGCCCTCCTGCTGCCCAGCAACAACATCTTCGCGCTGCTCTCCCTGGTGGAGGCCATCAAAGCCGAGCCCTACGATCCCACAGAGGCCGTCCCCCACGTCCCGATGCTCCTGGTCGCCGGGGACAAGGACGAACGCGCTGGCAGCCTGCCGCAGCTTGCCGAACTAGCGCGGAAAGCCGGAGGGACCGCCGAACAGCTCATCCTTCCCGGCCGGAACCATGCAAACGCCGTCACCAGCAGGGCGTTCAAGCAGGCGGCTGTCAGGTTCCTGGCGGGCCAGGAACCTGCCTGAGCGCCGCGTTCTTCCGGCCCGTTCCGGGGACCGGTTCTTCAGCCGGATTCTGCCGGTGCCTGGGGGCGCCTACCGTCTCCGCAAACGGTAGGGTGAACCTTAGGCTGGAAGAGCCTGGAGGGACTGATGGGCACGTTTTTCGAAGATCGTACGGACGCCGGTGAACGGCTCGCTGCTGTGCTTACGCAGTTCCGGGAGCGGCCGGACACGGTGGTCCTGGGCCTGGCCCGGGGTGGCATTCCGGTAGCGGCCGCCGTCGCCAAAGCGCTCTACCTGCCCCTCGGAACAGTCCTGGTCCGGAAGCTGGGGATTCCCGGCCATGAAGAAACGGCCTACGGGGCACTGGCGTGGGTCCGGGGCCGCACCGTTCGGCTGATCAACAAGTCCCTGCTGGACCGGGTCCTCGAACACGGCGTACGCCAGGAGTGGCTTAACGAGGTGGAGCAGCGCGAGCGGACTGAGCTGCTCCGCCGGGTGGAGCTCTACCCCGGGGCGGACCTGGATGTGGCGGAAAAGACCGTCCTGCTGGTCGACGACGGGCTGGCCACCGGTGCCACCATGAGGGCAGCGGTAGAAGCAGTGCGTGAGGGCGGCGCGGCCACCGTCGTGGCGGCCGCCCCGGTGGGCTCCGTGGAGGCGGAGGCGTCCGTGGAGCGGGTCTGCGACGCCGTGATGTGCCTCCACCTGCCCGGCAAGTTCCGGGCGGTAGGCAGCTTCTACCGGCACTTTGACCAGCTGTCCGACGACGAAGCGATCAGCATCCTCGAGCAGTAACGCCGCGGGCCCTCCTCCTGGCCTGATACGGCAAAGCGGGCCGGACCGCCATGGTCCGGCCCGCTGTCGTTAGGAAGACGGAGGGACTAGTGGCTGACGCCGAGTGGACGCCCCTTGGTTTCCTTGGCCAGAACCACACCGATGGCGGAGATGACGCACAGGATCATGATGTAGATGCCGATGGAGCCTGTCCACTTGGTGGCCTGCAGCAGGGTTTCGGCGATGGTCGCCGCGAACGCGCCGCCCAGGATGGCGCCGAACGCGTAGCCGATGGAGATTCCCGAGTAGCGGACGTTGGCCGGGAACATCTCGGCGTACATTGCTGACATCGGTCCGTAGGACAGTCCGAGTCCAATGGTGAGGACAAACAGCGCCAGTCCGTACAGCCAGATGTTCCTGGTATCGATGAGGGCAAACATGGGAATCATCCAGGCAAAGATGATGGCGTAACCGGTCAGGAAGGTTTTGACCCGGCCGATCCGGTCGGAGATCCAGCCGCCCGCCAGGGTGAAGATCAGCCAGCCGAAGGATGCAAGGGTGGTGGCCAGGAGAACCTGGGGCGTGGGCATCTGCAGCGTCCGGGTGGCGTAGGCGATGAAGAACGCGATCAGCAGGTACCCGGCGGCGTTGTTGCCGATGAAGATCATGGTGGAGTACAGGACCGGCTTCTTGTAGCTGCGGATCAGTTCTCCGAGCGGAGCTTTGCTTTCCTGCTTCCGGGCGGCCATCTCCTGGAAGACCGGGCTTTCGGCCACGGCCCGCCGGATCAAGTACCCCACAATGATGAGCACGATGGAGAGCAGGAACGGCACCCGCCAGCCCCAGGCCGCAAAGTCTTCCTTCGACATGCTGGAGTTGAGGAAGAAGAGCAGGCCGGTGGCCAGGATCATGCCGATCGGCACGCCGATCTGCGGGTATGCGCCGAACAGGCCGCGCTTGTTCATGGGTGCGTGTTCCACCGCCATCAGCGCCGCTCCGCCCCATTCACCTCCGGCCGAGAAGCCTTGGATGATGCGGAGCGTGATCAGCAGGATGGGTGCCCAGGCGCCGATCTGCGCGTAGGTGGGCAGCATGCCGATCAGTGCGGTGGCGGCACCCATCATCACCAGGGTGAAGACGAGCATCGCCTTGCGTCCCAGGCGGTCGCCCAGGTGCCCGGCCACCACGGCACCGAGGGGCCGGAAGAGGAAGCTGATGCCGATCAGGGCGAACGAGAGGATTTGCGCCAGGCCCGGGTTGGACTGGTTCAGCGGCGCCAGGAACAGCGGTGACAGCAGCGTCGCCGTCAGCTGCGCAAAGATGAAGAAGTCGTACCACTCGATGGTGGTACCGACGAGGGTGCCGGCGAGGACCTTGCGTTCCTCCCGCCGGGAGCTGGGACCGGCGAGCGTGTCCACCTTGGAAGGTGTGGTCATTGAAACTCCGTTGTTCAAGGCAGCAGTGCTGCCGGGACGCCTTCAGGATTACCGACAGAACGGTCAGTTAGTTAGTAGGGTACACCGAAAATGTGAGGCGGAACACGGGCTTCCGGAACTTTCTTGTGCGGCCAGCACATAGTGCGGGTCTCCCCATGGCGCCTGCGGCCCGGCATCCGGCGCCCGTGGACTCGCCGAAGCGCGAGTTCTATATTTGGAATGCTGTTTCGTATTCAGGACGCGAGCCCGGGTGGCAGGCCCGGTCTCGGGGCGTCGCGCGTACCCGCCACCTAGGATGGACACCATGAATCCCACCGCCGCAGCCCCGGCCGCAGCAGCGCCGGCGCAGGCTTCCCCCTCCCAGACCCTGTCGAGGGGAATCCGCGCCCTGGAGATCATGGCGGCAGCATCCGGGCCTTTGACCATCGCTGAACTTGCGGACGCCATGGGCGTGCACCGCTCAGTGGCATACCGGATCCTTCGCACCTTGGAGGACCATTCACTCCTGGTGCGTGACGACGCCGGCCGGGTCCAGCCGGGGCCTGGGCTTGCGGTACTGGCGCGCGGCGTGTCCCGCAACCTGCAGGCTGCCGCACTGCCGGAACTGACGCAGCTGGCCAATGCCCTGGATATGACGGCGTTCGTCGCTGTCTGGGACCACCACGACTGCATCACCCTGCTCACGGTGGAACCGAGGCATTCCGGCGCCACGGTGGCGCAGCGTCCCGGCACCCGCCATCCCATCAACGCCGGCGCGCCCGGCATCGCCATCCAGTCCGCGCTCACCGAGGCGGAATGGGACCGGCTGGCCACGGGAATCCCCTACCGCCCCGAAGCCGCTGAAGCCCGCCGCGCCGGCTATTCCGCGAGCCACGACGAGGTGATCGCCGGGGTTTCCTCCCTGGCGGCACCGGTCCGGGTTCCTGGCGGCCGCCCCGCTGCGCTGGCCGTCGTCTATATCCGCTCATCCCGTGATCCCGCGGCGGTGGGAGCCGCGCTGGTTGAGAGCGCGGCAAGGATTGAACGGCAGCTGGCCTAGGCCTTCCGGCTAAGAACGACGGCGGCTCCCGCACCCAGGAGTGCCAGCCCGGACGCTGCGCAGACCGGGACAAGGAAGGCTGCTGCGTAGCCGTGGCTTTCGGCGAGCTGGCCGCCCAGTGAAGACCCCAGCGCAGTGCCGGCCACGATGCCGCTGGCCAGCGCCGTCATCACGGTGCCCAGGCGGCCCGCAGGAGCCACAGACCCGCCGACGGCGAAAACTGTGACCATGACCGGCCCCACCGGGAGGCCCAGGATCAGCAGCGCGGCCACCATCGCGGGCATTGAGGACGGCAGGAGCAGCAACAGGGACAGCGCAGTCATCAGCGCGGCGCACAGCACCCAGCGCCGGGCCGGGCCGAAGCGTTGCGGCCAGTACGCAACAGACAACGCAGCCACGGCCGAGCTCAGCCCCATCACGGCGTACAGCAGGCCGGCTGCCTCAGAGCCTGCAAAACCTGCCGAGAAAGAGCTCAGGGCGGTCTGGGTGGAGCCGAAGAATGTTCCCATGCACACCATGGCGAGCACCGGCAACGCCACCGCCGCCGGGAGCCTTCCGGCCCGGGACGCTGAACCGGCTGGCACCTGGCCTCCCGTGGCGGGCCTGCTTGGCGGAACTGCCCGGTGCGTCCGGTGTACTGCGAAGGCCGGAACAAGGGTGATGGTCAGTGCAACCGCAACTGCGAGGGGCAGCCAGGGCGCCAAGAGGCTGGCCAGAATGCCCACCAGCGCGGGGCCCAGGACGAAGGTCACCTCATCTGCGGTGCTTTCGTAGGAAAGGGCCGTGTCCAGGTCCCGTGCCTGGTCCCTGGCCGAGCCGTGGGCGGCCAGGGCCATCCAGCGGACCCTGGCAAGCGGGCCCACCTGCGGGCAGCTGGCGCCGGAGACGAAGGCGGCGGCCAGGACAGCTGCGGGGACGCCCGGGGATCCCGCCGTTGCCCACACGGCCATTATCAGGGCCACCACGGCAATGCTGTTCAGGAGCGCGGCCAGCAGGAGCACCGGGCGTTGTCCCCTGCGGTCGGCAAGTGCACCCAGAACCGGCGCACCCATGGCTGAACCGATCCCCACGGCCCCGGCCGACATCCCGCCCAGGGCGTAGGAGCCACTGGCTGACGTGACCAGCGTCAGCGTCCCCACCGTCAGCATGGCCAGCGGCAGCCGTGCAAACAGGCCCAGGGGGATAAAGGCGCGGCCGGCAAGAAGGGGCAACCTGGCGAACCGGCCGCGGGAAGCCGCAGGCGGTTGTACCGGGACTGGTAGACCAGGGGTGGCTGAAGCCGGCGTTGGGGACGGTGACAATTCTCCGGCGGCGGGGCCGGGTACTTGAGTGTTAGCGGGTGAAGCGGGTGTGTTCAATTCCGGGCTCGTTCATGTCGTGCGCATCGTCCCTCCTCCCGATGCGCGCAACCCGGTAACAGTGCAAGTATATCCGGCGCGATTCAGTCCGGTCCGCAGCTCAGCCGGTTGCAGCGGCCGGCCGGTCACACTGGTGCGTCTGCTCCGTCCGATATCCGGAGCGTGGAGCCGTTCCGGCCCTTGATCACCTGGAGTTGGGCGCCGATCCGCTGCTTCATCTCTGCGACGTGGCTGACCAGCCCCACCACGCGGCCGCCGTCCCGCAGCCCTTCAAGGGCGTCCATCACCTGTTCCAGGGACTGCTCGTCCAGGCTTCCGAATCCCTCATCGACAAAGAGAGTTTCAATTTCCACTCCGCCGGCCTCCTGCTGGACGACGTCCGCCAGGCCAAGTGCCAGCGACAGGGAAGCCATGAACGACTCACCGCCGGACAGGGTGGAGGTGTCCCGGCGGAACCCGGTCCACTGGTCCACCACTTCCAGTCCAAGCCCCGATTTTGCTCCGCGCGCGGCCTTGGCGTCTGTGTGCTGGAGCAGGTAGCGGCCATCGCTCATGGCCACCAGCCGTTCGGAAGCGGCCACGGCAACCTGCTCCAGGCGGGCAGCCAGGACATAGCTGTTCAGGCTCATCCGGTAGCTGTTCTCGCCCCGCCCGGCCGCCGCATCAGCCAGCCCGGCCAGCATCTGCGCCCGTTCTGCCGGCTGCCTCGCTGATCCTGCCAGGTCCTCGTACTCAGCACGGATGCTGCGCAGCGAGGCGAGGCACCGGGCGGCCATGCCGGCAGCCAGGTCAGCATCCCGGGCGTCCTGGAGGGCCTGCGCCGCAGCTTCACGGAGGGCGTCGAGCCGCTCCCGGTCCATCTCGTAGCCCGCGGACTTCTCCTCCAGCGCCAGCAGGACGTCGTCGGACACGAACAGCTCGGCCACTCGCGCTTCCTCGTCCTGGGCTGCCCGCACCCGGGCCTCGAGTGCGGCGGCCTCATCGGCGTCGAGCAGTTGCTCACGCGCCTCGTGTGCGGACGTAAAACCGGCCGCAGGGAGGGCCAGCTCCAGTTGTTCCAGAGCCTCTGCTGCCTGGATCTCCATCCTGTGGAGGTGCGCCTGCGCCTCAACCGCTTTGTTGAGCACTGTCACCGCGGTCTCCAGTGCACGCCGCCGCTGGGCGAGGCTGCGGTGGGTTCCCCTCAGCCCGGCCAGCGCGTGGTCCAGGGCCGAGGACTGTTCGGACACGTCGGCAAGTGAGGCCGCGGTCCGGGCCAGCTCGCCTTCGGTACCGGTGCGGGATTCCTGAGCGGCCGCCGCAGCGGTGTCGAGTTTGCCGAGCCGCAGCCTGACTGCTTCCAGTTCCTTGACTGCCCCATCGGCGTCGGCGGCTGCCCGGCGCGCACCCTCCGTAGCACTGAGGGCCTCGTCCTCCGCGGTGTCCCCGCCCTGCCCGGCGAGCACGGCCACCAACTGGCTGGCCTCCCCCAGCTCGCGGGCCACCAGGGCAAAGGCGGCTTCCGCTGCTTCGTGGACCAGCCGGGCTTCTTCCTCTTCCTGTGCAAGTTCCGGGCCGCCGGAGCTTCCTGCGGCCGGGGCGGGGTGGTCCGGGCTGCCGCAGACGGGGCATTGTTCCCCGTGGACCAGCTTGGCAGCCAGCTCGGCAGCGGCATTGGCCAGCCGCTGCTCCCTCAAATCCAGCCAGCGGCGCTTCGCCTCCAGTTGCCCGTCACGGCATTCGTCATGGCGGACCTTCACCAGCTCCCGGGCGGCAATGGCTGAGCCGTAGCGCCTGACCACGTCCAGCAGTTCCTCCGCGGCCGCCGCTTCCTTTTGGCGCAGGGCGGCAGTGGCCGCATGCTGTTCAAGGTCCTGCAGCCCGTCCTGGAGACGGGTCCGTTCGTCCGTCAGTTCCTTGGCACGCTTGCCTGCCTGTTCCAGGGCGGCGGCTAGCTCCTCCTGATTTTTCAAGAGGCTGCCGTGGCGCTTCCGAAGGGCCTGCAGCCGGTCTTCGTCCGGCAGCCTGGCTTCGACCACGGCCAGGAGGGAGCGCAGCCGGCCGAGCTCGCTTGCGGCCCCGGCGGCAGGTTTTGCGGCATCCGCAGCGGGGCCCGGCGCTAAGTGGAGTTCCAGTTCAGCCAGTTCGGGGTCCTCCCCCGCCGCCAGGCTGAGAAGGGTGAAGGCTGACTCCACTGCGGTAGCGGCGCTCCGGGCTTTGGCGGCACTGGCATCAACGTTCCGCAGCTGCCCCTGCAGGACCTCGGCCTTCCGGTGCCGGGCCAGCCGGAGGAGGTGATCGTCAAGCAGCTGAGCGCCTTGCTCCACCGCCAGTTTCCGGGCCGCGGCGGAATCCAGCTTCCGGCGCCGTTCGGCGCGCAGTGTTTCGACATCAACGGCGTTCCTGCATTCGGTGCTGGCGGCCTCGATCTGCCCTGCCTTCCCCGTCAGCTCCTCCAGGCGGGCGGCCACGGCTCCCTCGAGCCAGCCGAGCCGCGCGGCGGTGTTCTCCGGAGAGGGAGCATCGGAGCCGTCAAGGCTGAGGCGCGCAACCTCGGCCTCCGCGCGGGCTGCCAGGAGTTCGAGCCGTCCCGCAAGGTGGGACACCTCATCCTTTGCAGCCTGCGCCTGGCGTGACAGTTCCTGCTCCACGGATTCGAACCGCTCGGTACCGAAAAGCTTCTGCAGGAGTTCCAGCCGGTCCGTGGCCTTGGAGCGCAGGAACGCAGCAAAGTCTCCCTGCGGCAGCATCACCACGCGGGTGAACTGCTCCCGGTCCATGCCCAGCAGGGCCAGGATCTCAGCGCCGGCCTCGTCATTGCGGGCAGACTTTTCCGTCCAGGTCCCGTCCACCCGTTCCCGGAGCAGTGTCTTGGCCTGCTGGGTGGTGAATCCGTTCTTCCCCCGGGCGCTCGGTTTGTCCCATGCCGGGGACCGTGCCACTTCAAACCGGCGGCCCTGGGCAGAGAACTCGCAGGCCACCGCGGGTTCCTGCGCCGGGTCCGCATGGTCGCTGCGGAGGCGCTTACCCTCCTGGCGGGCTCCCGGAACGGAACCGTAGAGGGCAAAGCAGATGGCATCCAGGACGCTGGTTTTCCCGGCACCCGTGGGGCCGTTGAGGAGGAAAAGGCCGTGTGCGCTGAGCCGGTCGAAATCGATCTCCTCGGTGCCGGCGAAAGGGCCAAACCCGGAAATCAGCAGGCGGTGGATCCTCATCGTGAACCCTCCAGGAGCCGGACGTTCTCCAGCGCGGCAGCGAGCGCCGCCTTTTCGGCGTCATCGGGGACCCTGCCCCGCACGTGCTCCAGGAAGCCGCAGCATACCGAGAGGTCGTCAGGCGCCTCGGCGAGCCTGCTGCTGTAGCTGGAAGCGGCAGCAGGGGTTCCGCCCACCGGATCGAAGCTGAGGACCAGCGTGTCCGGGAACCGGGAGCGGAGCCGCTCCATGGCCCTGGCTGGGCGCTGGGCGTCGGTCAGCGTGACCTGGCAGTAGGCTGTTTCGGCCCATTGGTGCTCGGGCAGTTCAAGGAGCTCTTCCAGCGGCCCGCGCAGCACGGCCAGCGCCCGCGGCGCGTCCCACTGGACTTCCTGCACGGAGCTGACGCCCTCCGCGTCCACGTCCACGAGCCAGCCGCCCTTCCGGTGCGTTGCCTCGGAAAAGGAATACGCCAGCGGCGACCCGGAATACCGGACCTGCGGCGAGAGGGCCTGGCGGCCGTGCAGGTGGCCCAGCGCGGTGTAGCTGAAGCCGTCGAAGAGGTCCAGCGGAACGGCTCCGACGCCGCCGATGCTGAGGTCGCGTTCGCTGTCCGAGCTGATCCCGCCGCTGGCAAAGGTATGCGCCAGGACCACGGAGTGGACCGCGGCGGACGCTGAACGCCGTTCGATATCCTCCCGGATCATCGCTGTTGCCGCCCGGGTGACCTCAAAGTGGCTGGCGGTGTCCACCCCGAGCTGTTCGGCGACAAGACGGGGCTCAAGCCACGGTATGCCGTAGATGGCAAGCACGGCTTCAGCAGTGTTGCCGTCGGCATCGTCCAGGGGCAGCAGCAGCGGCTGGTCCAGGCTCTCGATCCTGGTCCGGAGATGGACTCCCCCGCGTTCCAGGAGGCGGGAGGCAAAACCCAGGCGGATCGCGGAATCGTGGTTGCCGCTGGTCAGCACGACCTGTGCGCCCGCAGATGTCAGGCGGACCAGGGCGTCATCCAGCAGGCGCACTACGTCGACGCCGGGAAGGGCACGGTCATAGACGTCCCCGGCTACCAGGACGACATCGACGCCGTGCTCAGTGACTGTGCGGACCAGCTGGTCAATGAAATCCCGTTGGGCATCCAGCATGCCAACGCCGTGGAAGGACCGCCCCAGATGCCAGTCCGATGTATGTAGTAGCCGCATGTTTCTAAGCTATCGGCTGCCACTGACAGCAGGCGTAACCGCCGCGTTCACCGCGGATCAGCCCCGTTTGCCGTCGAAGAATTCCTGGGCTTCGCTGGACCCGGTTTCAACCGTTTCGGCGGACTCCCCTGCCTCATTGGTTTCTCCGGTCCCGGCCTGGACGACGGTTCCGGCGCCGGCATCGGCGGCCGCTCCGAAGCTCCGGAAGACAAGTCCGGCAATAGCAGCCCCCAGCAGCGGGGCGGCCAGGAACACCCAGAACTGCCCCACGGCCCAGCCCGAGCTGAAGACCGCGGACGCAACGGCGCGGGCAGGATTGAACGGCAGGTTCCCCACCGACTGGCCCAGCTGCAGCAGCACCGCAAAGGTCAGGCCGACCGCCACGGGGGCTGCAGACCGGCTGCCCCCGTCCCGGATGTCCCGGCCTGGCGTGCCCAGGAAGACGGCCACGACAATTGCGGCTCCGAGCATTTCGAGGAGCAGCACTGCCGCCAGCGGCGCCTGGATGATGGAGTGCTCGCCAAAGCCTGCAGTCACGGTGTCAAAAGCGCTGCGGCTGTCCGCGATGCCCGGCAGGGTGCGCAGGATCCCGTAAAGCGCGAAGGCTCCTGAGAGTCCCCCCACCAGCTGGGCGCCCACATAGGCAGCAGCAGCGCCGGCCCTGATCCGGCCGGCCACAAGGTGGCCTGCCGTGATGGCGGGGTTGAAGTGGCCGCCCGAAACGTGGGCGAACGCGAGCATCGCTGCGGTCACGGCCAGGCCCGCGGCAAGTGCTGCAGGAAGGGGGCTGGAATCCGGAATGGTGAACAGGGGCACGCCAAGTCCGGCCACCACAATGAACAAGGTGCCGAACGCCTCGGCCCCCAGCCTGGGCAGGAGCCCCGGCCGTGCGGCCTCCGGGCCGCGGGGCAGCAGGACGTCGTGGGGGGCGGGGGCGGGGGAGCTCATGGCGGGACCCTTTGATAGACAGAAGATGGCGGTGCTGCCGCCGGGCAACCCGTCCATTATTCCAGCCGACGCTGGACGTTTGCTGGTGCAGCGCCTTTCGCTGAATGCCGGGGCAGGCGCGCGTCACGGCGCTGCCGGAGGCCGCGGTAAATTTACTGCATGAGCATCGAACCCGGTCCGTCCGTGCCCGCCCTGAAGTCCCGCATCCACGGCTGCCTGCTGGGCGGCGCGCTGGGCGATTCCCTGGGCTACGCCGTCGGCACGGAGCCGGTTGAGGAGATCCGGCGCCGCTTCGGCGGGCGCGGCAGCACCGGATCCGGCCGCATGACCGGCAGGTTCTCCGACGAGACCCAGCTGACCCTCTACACGGTGGACGGGCTGGTTGAGGCCCTGGAATGGGCGAATTCGGGCGTGGGCGCGGACGTGAACGCCTGCCTGTGGCTCGCCTACCTCCGGTGGCTGGCAACCCAGGGGGAGGCCGCTCCGCCGTCGGCCCCCACACCGCAGCCCCGATGGATTGACGGGCACGCTGTCCTCCGCCAGCGGCGGAACCCCAGCACCACCTGCATCTCCGGGCTGGCAACGGGTGAAATGGGCACCTCCGTCCGCCCTGTGAACCCCGGTTCGAAAGACTGGGGCACCGTGGTCAGGTCAGCACCGTTCGGGCTGATCCCGCACATTACGCCGGACGCCGTCTACAAGCTGAGTGCCGACGCCGCCTCCCTGACGCACGGGCATCCCGTGGCGCGCCAGGCTTCCGGAATCTTCAGCCTGCTGGTTCACCGATTGGTTTCGGGTGAAGGGCTCACGGACGCCGTCACCGCCGTGACCGCCCACGCCCACACCCTGGGAGGTGTTGCGCCGGAACTGCCCGAACGACTGGCAGCCGCGCTCTCACTTGCCACCAGGGGCGTGGCCACGCCGGAGGAACTCACCGATGCGCTCGGTGACGGCCGGACCGCCGAGGACGTCCTCGCCGTCGCGCTGTACGCCGTGCTCGCCACTGTCCCCGGCACCGGGACGGACAACGCCGGGACGGCTAACGCAGGGACGGACGACGACGGCGCGGACACACTGCCCGTCCGGCACTTCCGGGAGGCGGTGTCCCTGGCGGTGAACCACGGCGGGCAGAGCGACGCCACCGGTTCCCTGGCCGGCAACATCCTGGGTGCCTACTACGGCGAGGAGTGCCTGCCCGAAGACTGGCTGGAATCACTGGAGGCGCCTGAGGCAATCCGCGGCATGGCCAGTTTGCTGGTGGGAGTTACGTCCGCCGAAGGCTGATGTTGTTGCACGCATCGCAAACATCCTCCGGGATCACTCCGCGGCGCTGCAGGAACCCGAAGACCACGCATCCCAGGCAGAACCCCGCAAAGGCTTCAAGCGACGCCGCCACGATGAGGACGCCCAGCACCGCCCACGCCGCAGGCACCGCTCCGGCCACGAACAGGGCAAGGGCTGCTGTGGAGACGGCCGCCCCCATGCCCTGCGCAAAACGCTTGGGCGGCCCGGCCACCAGCTTCACCCGTCCCAGCCGCGGGGTGATGACCTTGACGGACAACAGTGCCAGCGGCGAAATCTTCGGTCCGAAGAGCACGCGCAGCCAGAACCCGGCGGCGATGGCCAGCAGGCCCCAGCCTGAGCCGAGGGCAAGCGTCACAACCGCGAGCGCCACCACCAGTCCGGCAGTGACGCGGGCGGCGTACTCGTTGACCGGATTCGGGAAGGCGAACAGAGAGCTCATGTGCCAAGGCTAGGAGCGCATGGTACCGGGGCAAAGGTTTGTTGCGCCCTGTGAAGAAGTGGCCGTACCGGCGGCCTTAGGCGATGGATGCTGCCGCGAAGTCGCCCACCATCTGCAGGAACTCGCCTTCGGACAGTACCTCGATGGCCTGCCCCCGCCCGTGGAGCTCCAGCACCCGCCGGGCTTTGCCGGTCAGCCTCCCGGAGCGGAGGTCGGAGGCAACAAAGCCGTCCCCTACCACCAGGACGGTGGTACGCCCGGTCACCCGGCTCTCCGGCCGGGCGCCGACGTCGGCAGAGCGCCTTTTGGCTTCCGGGCGGCCAATGGACAGCTCCCCGGTGAAGACGACGGTCTGGCCGTACAGGGGGTGGCCCGGCTCGGCGTCTGGGTTGGGAAGCGGGTTCGCTCCCTCTTCCGGCCAGCCCGCCTGGAAGGGCCGGAGCGGCGCAGACGTGCCGCCGCCGGCAGCGGCAAGGGCCGCGATGCTGGACTTGGACAGCCCGTCCGTGCCGGGGTCGAAAGCCTGCTGGCGCGGCATCACCAGCCCCAGCGAAAGGTAGAGTTCGGCGATGCTGTTGGCCTGGTTCCGCCGGGCAATGTCGATCAGGATTCCCGCGCACGCCCGGGCGTCCTCAGCGGCATCGTGGTGCTTCACCAACGGCACGCCGGCTTCCTCGGCGGCGAACGGCAGGGAGTTGGATACCAGGGAATAGCACCGCCGGGAAAGCATCACGGTGCACACATAGTCATAGGCAGGCCCCGGAAGGCCGGAGACCTCCAGGCCCGACCGGATCACGCCCAGGTCGAAGGCGGCATTGTGTGCCGCGAGGATGTCATCGCCAATGAAGGCGCCGATTTCGGGGAAGAGTTCCCCGAAGCGGGGGTGCCCGGCCACGTCGTCAGCCCGGATGCCGTGGATCCGGACGTTGTGGTAGTCGAAGTGGTCGTGGTTCGGCGGGGGCCGCATCAGCCATGAAGCCTCGTCCACGATCTGCCCGCCCCGTACCTTCGTCAGGCCCACCGCGCAGGGAGAGCCCCGGAAGCCGTTCGCAGTTTCAAAGTCGATCGCCGTAAAGTCCAAACCCACGGCCCAACCTTACCGCCGGAATGCTGCCCCTCCATGCAGGCACAGCTCTGTCAAGTACCCTTGGAGGGTGAACTTTCCTGTGATGAATGACCTCGCCGTGTCCATGCTGGGCGGGGCAGGACCGGTGCAGCCCCAGCTGGCCTCCTTCCTGCCCGACTGGCTGAACCCCCAGGTCTTCCTGGCCGATCCCGCCTTGGCTCCCTGGGTGGTCCTGCTGGTTTGCGGCATCGTCTTCGCGGAAACCGGCCTGCTGGTGGGCTTCTTCCTGCCGGGCGATTCCATGCTGTTCACCGCCGGACTGCTGGTGGCCACGGACACCATCAAGTTCAACGTGTTCCTTTTCGCGCTGCTGATCATCATCTCGGCCATCGTGGGGAACCAGACGGGCTACCTCATCGGTTCCAAGGCCGGCCCCGCCATCTTCAACAAGCCCAACTCACGCCTCTTCAAGCGCGAGAACGTGGAGAATGCGCACGCGTTCTTTGAAAAGCACGGCGGCAAGGCACTGATCCTGGCCCGCTTTGTCCCCATCATCAGGACGTTCGTTCCCGTCATCGTGGGCGTGGCCCAAATGAACAAAAAGAAGTTCTTCCTTTTCAACGTCATCGGCGCAGTGCTGTGGGGCGGCGGCGTGACGCTCCTGGGCTACCTGCTGGGCGACCGCATCCCGTGGGTCCGCGAGAACCTGGACATCATCTTCATCGCAATCGTCCTGGTTTCGGTCCTGCCCATCGGCGTGGAGGTCCTCCGCGGCATCTCCGCCAAGCGGCAGGCGAAAGCCTACGGCACCGATCCCGTGGACGAGTTCATCGAAGAGCACGCCCCCGACGACGAACAGAAGACACCCCGCCTTCCGTAAGGCGCCAGATGCAAACAAAAAGGTGTGCTCCCCGCTACGGCGGGAAGCACACCTTTTTGGTTAACCGGCCGTTGTTAAGCCTTTGCGTCCGTCAGGCCTCTGCCCGGCGCAGCGCCTCAACGATGGCCGGCAGCAACGCGCGGAATGCCTTGCCGCGGTGGCTGATGGCGTTCTTTTCCTCTGCAGACAGCTCGGCGCAGCTGCGGTCCTCCCCCGCCGGCTGCAGCACGGGATCGTAGCCGAAGCCACCGCTGCCCCGCGGTTCGCGCAGCAGCACGCCCTCCAGTTGCCCGTATTCCACCACCTCGTGGCCGGGCGTGCCGTCCGTGTCCGGCACAGCCAAAGCCGCCGCGCAGACGAAGGCCGCACCCCGGTGGATGTCCGGCACGTCGGAAAGCTGGCTGAGCAGGAGCCGGAGATTGGCGGCGTCGTCCCCATGCGTCCCGGCCCACCGGGCCGAGAAGATCCCGGGTGCTCCGCCCATCACGTCCACCGCAAGGCCGGAGTCGTCGGCAATGGCCGCCAGGCCGGTGGCCTCCGCCACGGCGCGGGCCTTCAGCAGCGAATTCTCGGCAAAAGTTACACCGGTTTCGACGACGTCCGGGGCACCTGCCGCTGCCGCGTCCACCACCTGGGTGTCGACGTCGAGCCCCGGGACCTGCCCCCGCAGAAGCTCGCGGAGCTCCCGGAGCTTGCCCTTGTTGTGGGTTGCCAGGACCAGGCGGGGAGCTGGGCCGCCGGCCGGGTTCACAGCGTGTCCGCCAGGGTCTCCCGCTGGATGGCGGCAAGCTGCGTGGTGCCCAGCAGCGCCAGGTCCAGGAGCTGGTCCAGCTCGGTCCGGTCAAAAGGTGCGCCCTCGGCCGTTCCCTGCACTTCCACGAACTTGCCCGACCCGGTGACCACAACGTTCATGTCGGTTTCGGCCCGGACGTCTTCAACATACGGCAGGTCCAGCATGGGCACGCCGTCGATGATGCCCACGGATACAGCGGCAATGGTGTCGATCAGGGGCTGGGCATTCTTTGCGATCAGCTTGTTGTCGCGGGCGAAGCGGATGGCGTCTGCGAGCGCGACGTAGGCGCCGGTAATCGCTGCCGTGCGCGTTCCGCCGTCGGCCTGGAGGACGTCGCAGTCCAGCACGATGGTGTTTTCGCCCAGGGCCTTGGTGTCGATGATCGAGCGCAGCGAACGCCCGATGAGCCGCGAGATTTCGTGGGTGCGGCCGCCGATCTTGCCCTTGACGGATTCGCGGTCGGAGCGGGTGTTGGTGGCCCGGGGCAGCATGGCGTACTCGGCGGTGACCCAACCGCGGCCTTCCCCCTTGAGCCAGCGCGGTACGCCTGCGGTCAGGGATGCGGTGCACAGGACCCGGGTGTTGCCGAACTCGATCAGGGCGGATCCCTCGGCCTGGGTGGACCATCCGCGGGTGATGCTGATGGGCCGGAGCTGGTCGGGGGCGCGGCCGTCGGCGCGCACGATGGGTACTGCAGTTGCTTCAGAAGTCATGCCTTTAGCTTATCGACTGCACACCCAGCCGACGCCGGCACCCTGATCGAAGGCCTGGCAGAGACAGAAGACTAGATGGTGTAGTGCACTCCGGCAACCGCCACCGCAACGTCGCCGCCGAACACCGGGCGGGCCTCGGCCATCACCGTGGTCTGCGATGTCCACACCGGAATGTGCGTCAGCAGGAGCCGGCGTGCCCCCGCCGCCGCAGCGGCCTCCCCGGCACGCTTTCCGGTCAGGTGGACGTCCTTGATGCCGTCGTCGCGGCCTTCCTCGAAGGCTGCCTCGCACAGGAACAGGTCGGCGTCCTTGGCTGCTTCCTCAAGCCCGGCGCAGGAATCGGTATCCCCGGAATAGGTCAGGGTCCGGGAGACAAGTGTGCCTTCCTTGTCCGGCTCCACCACTTCCACCCGCAGGGCATAGGCCTCTTCCACGGGGTGGTTCACTGCAAACGGCGTCACGGTGAAGGGCCCCACGGTCACGGATTCGCGTTCCGCCCAGTTGGTGAAGTCGAATTCCTCGTGCATCCCGGGGTCCAGCTCCAGGCCGTACGCCGTGGCCATCCGGTCTGCCGTGGCCGCAGGTCCCCAGACGGGGATCCGGCCGCGGCCCCAGCCGCCGGGCTTCCAGCGGACGGCCACGTGCAGGCCGCACAGGTCCATGCAATGGTCGGGGTGCAGGTGGGTGAGGAAGATCGCGTCGATGTCCTCCAGGTCGGTGTACCGCTGGATGGCACCCAGCGCACCGCTGCCAAGGTCCATGACCACTTTCCAGGTCCGCTCGCCGTCGTTCGCGGTCAGGAGGTAGCACGACGCCGGTGACCCGGGGCCGGGAAAGGAACCCGTACAGCCTACGATGGTGAGCTTCACTGGCCGGTGCCTCCGGTCGCCGACGTGCCTACGAAGTTGGAGATCCGCGGCCGCGCCGCAGCGCTCTGGGCGGCGGCGATCATTTCCGGGGTGATCCGGGCCAGGCTTCCCGTGGGGTACTGGGCGGACACATGGTCCACGTGCCGGACGGAGAGGACCTCGGGCCCCAGGAACCGCCGGGCCAGCGCCTCGAACTGGCCGGCATCGCCGGTGGCCACGAAGTGGTGCTCCGGCGGCGTTGCCTCCGTGCGCTGCAGGTTGTGGGTGGCCAGGGCGCGGTAGACGTCCTTGGCGGTTTCCTCGGCGCTGGACACCAGAGTCACGTCCGCCCCCATGACGTAGGAGATGACGCCGGTGAGCAGCGGGTAGTGTGTGCAGCCCAGGACCACCGTGTCCACGCCAGCCGCCTTGAGCGGGGCGAGGTATTCCTCGGCGACGGCCAGCAGCGCCGGCCCGGTGGTGATCCCGGCTTCGACGTAGCTGACGAACTCCGGGCACGCCACCGAGGTGATCGCCAGGTCCGGCGCCGCGGCGAACGTATCCTCGTAGGCGCGCGAGCCGACCGTAGCGGAGGTGCCGATCACGCCAACCCGTCCGCTGCGGGTGGCTGCCACCGCACGCCGCACCGCCGGCTGGATGACTTCGATGACCGGGATGCCGTACTTGGCCGTGTACCGCTCGCGGGCATCCCGCAGGACAGCGGCCGACGCCGAGTTGCAGGCTATGGTGAGCAGCTTGACGCCGGAGTCCACCAGTTCGTCCATCACGCCCAGTGCGTTGGCCCGCACCTCCGCGATGGGCAGGGGGCCGTACGGTCCGTGCGCCGTGTCCCCCACATAGAGGATGGACTCATTGGGAAGCTGATCGATGATGGAGCGGGCCACCGTGAGGCCGCCAACACCGGAGTCGAAAACGCCAATGGGCCGCGACTCCAGGGCGGCGGCGGGGAGGTCGCTGGCGTCGGACCCCGCTGCAGCGCCGGCTGACGGATCCATGCTTGAGGCTCTACTCATGATTATTCGAGGATAGGTCTTCCCCGCGGCTCCAGTCATGAACCTGTGGCCGGGAGCTCATGTCTGGTGTGTCACAGCGGAGGGACGGGGAGCGGTCCGCGCCGCTCATCGGCGGGAGTCCAGGGACTGCAGCATGGCCTGGACCAGTGACTCCTGGAGCCAGGTGGCGAAGTTGTAGACCAGGGCAAGGTAGCTCTCCACGTCCTCCGCCTGGGACCAGTCCTGCATCAGGTGGACGTGTTCGGCGTCCTCCTCGTCCTGGATGTCCAGCCGCTCGGCAAGGACCAGCCGGACATCGTTCAGCGCCATGGACCAGTGCCGTGCCCCGTCGGGCGTCAGCACGATCTCATCCTTGTCCAGGTCCAGGGCCGCGGCCCGCAGGGCGCCGATCTTTGTTTCCCGCAGCGAGCGTTCGGTGAGCTGCCGGAACTCCAGGGATGCGCCGGCGTCGTCCTTCATGACGTTGGGAAGCAGGCGCTTAACGGCCCGGTCAGCAGGCTCTGCCACGTCCATGTCCAGGCCGATCAGGGCGGCCAGGGGATCCTGGCCGTCGCGGTCCTCCGGCTGGAGCATGGAGATGACGTCATTGATGAGGCTGCGCAGCAGGTCGCGTTCCGCGGGCTCAAGGTAGCCGGTGATGCCTTTGAGTCCGTACTTGAATGCCTTAGCCACGTTTCCCCTTGCCTTGGCCAGGCCCTCCGGAGTTGCCGGAGTTGTCGTTGTTCCCGCCGCTGGCTTTTTCCACGGTGGCCCACAGCCCAAACCCGTGCATGGCCACGGCATGGCGTTCCACCTGCTCCTTGCTGCCGGAGGCAACAATGGAGCGGCCCTTCTTGTGGACCTCCATCATGAGCTTGTTGGCTTTGCTCTCGGAGTAGCCGAAATAGCTTTGGAAAACATAGCTCACGTAGCTCATGAGGTTGACGGGATCGTTCCAGATCACCAGGTTCCAGGGGATGTCCGGTGCGGTCAGGGAATCTGTGGATTCCACCGTTCCGGTCCGGGTGCCCTCCTGTGTATCAGGGCCGAGCGCAACGCTTAAGGTCATCTGCCCATTCTATGGGGATGATGGGCCCACGCCGGCGAGGGCCCCGCGGCGAAGCGAAGCGAGACGCGGGAGCCGGTGGGGACTAGAGTGACTTTCGTGAGTACCTCCGCTGGCTGGGAGCATCCCCGCACGTCCTTTTACACCGACCACTACGAGCTGACGATGCTGCAGGCATCGCTGCATTCCGGGGCCGCGCACCGCAAGTCGGTGTTCGAGGCTTTTGCCCGGCGGCTGCCGGATGGCCGGCGCTACGGCATCGTGGCCGGCACGGGACGGCTGCTGGAGGGCATCGCCAATTTTCGCTTCGGGGATGCCGAGCTCGAGTTCCTGGAGCGCACCAAGGTGGTCAACGCGCAGACCCTGGAGTACCTCGCGTCCTACCGGTTTTCCGGTGACATCTGGGGCTACCCCGAAGGCGAGGCGTACTTCCCGAACTCCCCCATCCTGATTGTCGAGGCCACGTTCGCCGAGGCGTGCATGCTGGAGACGTACCTTCTATCCGTGTTGAACCATGACAGCGCCATCGCCTCGGCTGCTTCCCGGATGGTCACCGCGGCTGGCGGCCGGCCCTGCATTGAGATGGGCTCCCGGCGCACCCATGAGGAAGCAGCCACCGCTTCTGCCAGGGCAGCAATCATCGCCGGGTTCGACAGCACCTCCAACCTCGAGGCCGGTATCCGCTACGGGATCAAAACGGTGGGCACCGCCGCACACTCCTTCACCCTCCTGCACGACACCGAGCGGGACGCGTTCGAGGCCCAGATTGCCTCACTCGGGGACCACACGTCCCTGCTGGTGGACACGTACGACGTCGAAGCGGCCGTCCGCACGGCCGTGGACCTCGCGGGTCCACGCCTGGGAGCAGTCCGGCTGGACTCCGGCGACCTGGTGGCCCAGGCGCAGTGGGTGCGCAGGCTCCTTGACGATCTCGGCAACGAAAACACCAAGATCGTGGTCACGTCAGACCTCGACGAGTACGCCATCGCCGCCCTGCAGTCCGCTCCCGTGGATTCCTACGGCGTCGGCACCTCCCTGGTCACCGGCTCGGGCGCCCCGACGGCCAGCATGGTCTACAAGCTGGTCAGCCGCACGGACGACGACGGAACGTTCGTCTCGGTGGCCAAGGCTGCCAAGAACAAGGCCAGCGTGGGCGGCCGCAAGTACGCGCTGCGCAAGCTTAACGAGCGCGGCATTGCCACTGCGGAAGTGGTGGGCGTCGGCCGCCGGCCGGAGGATGACGGAAATGACCGGCCCCTCCTGCAGCAGTTCATGAAGAACGGGGAGCTGCTGCCGGGCTGGACCGGCCACGACGGCGTGCTCCGGGCCCGCCAGCGTCATGCGGATTCCATGGCGGAACTGCCGCCGGTGGTCAACCGCCTGCAGCGCGGGGAAGCCGCCATCCCTACTCTCTATGAAGAAAACTGAGGAGAACCGATGTCCCGCGCATTGATCATCGTCGACGTCCAGAACGATTTCTGTGAGGGCGGTTCGCTGGCCGTTTCCGGCGGCGCGGACGTGGCCGGCGCCATCAGCGAGTATGTGGACGCCCACCACGGCGAGTTCGACCACATCGTTGCCACCCAGGACTGGCACGTCGATCCGGGAGAGCACTTCTCGGACACCCCTGACTTCAAGGACAGCTGGCCGCCGCACTGCGTGGCGGGCACCCCCGGCGCTGAACTGCATCCCGACCTGGACACCGAATACATCCAGGCCTACTTCCAGAAAGGCCAGTTCTCGGCGGCTTACTCCGGCTTCGAAGGCCTGCTGGCGCCTGAGGATGCGGTGCCCACCGGGGAACGGCAGCCCGGGGCCCTGCCCGGTCCCGCGGACGCCGAGAGGTTCGCTCCGGACGACGACGCGATCGGGCTGGACGACTGGCTGCAGAGCCATGACGTGGAGGACGTCGTCGTTGTGGGAATCGCGACGGATTACTGCGTGATGGCAACGGCCCTGGACGCCGTCCAGGCCGGCTACTCCGTCACCGTCCTCCGCTCCCTGACGGCAGGGATCGCCGAGGACCTGGAAGAAGCGGTGGCCGAGATGGAACTGGGCGGCGTGGACGTAGCCTAGGGCAGCAACAGGAGTGGTCCGGTAATAAGCACCGGCCACTTCTTTGTTTCCCCCGCACCTCGATACTGGTGAAGAGAACCCCACCCAGTCGGGAATCGGGTACTACAGTGGATGCATGGCTCCCAGCCGCCACCCGCTCGACGATCTGCGCGAAACGATCGGCCATCTGGCCGATCAGCTCAAGCTGCCCGGTTCGGAGCGCGTCGATGACCTGGTCGGCGATCTGATCGGTGCGAGGCCCGGGCCGGCCCGGCCGCTGTCCGCGGTGCAGGCCGAGCTCGACGCTCTGGTCGGACTGGAGACCGTGAAGGAACAGGTGCGGGCCCTCGTCGCACTGCTCCAGGTTCAGGCCCGCCGTAAGGCGCACGGCCTCCCTGAGGTGGCCACATCACAGCATCTGGTGTTCCTCGGAAACCCGGGCACGGGCAAGACCACCGTGGCGCGCCTCCTGGCCGAGATGTACCGGGCGGTCGGTCTGCTGCAGAAAGGCCACCTGGTGGAGGTCGACCGTTCGGGACTGGTGGGGCAGTACGTCGGCGCGACCGCCATCAAGACGGACCGGGTGATCCGGCGTGCGCTGGACGGCGTCCTGTTCATCGACGAGGCCTACGCGCTGGCCCCGGAGGACGGCCGGATGGACTTCGGCCCCGAGGCGATCGAGGTCCTGCTCAAGCGGATGGAGGACCACCGCCACCGCCTGGTGGTGATCGTGGCCGGGTACCCGCGGCTGATGGAGTCCTTCTTGCTCTCGAACCCCGGACTGCGCTCCAGGTTCGCCCGCGAGATCACGTTCCCCGACTACTCCGTCGACGCACTCCAGACGATCTTCCACCAGATGCTGGCCCAGCACGAGTACACGCTGGGGCCGGGTGCGGACCAGATGCTGCGCCGCATCCTCACCGGGCTCCATGCGGGCGAGGACTCCGGCAACGCACGGTTCGCCCGCACGCTGTTCGAGCAGGCGCTCAACCGCCAGGCGCTGCGCCTGTCGCTCGACGAGGAGCACAGCCTCGATGCGCTCGATCGTGAGGCCGTCATGACGCTCACAGCGGACGACCTCGTCGAGGCCGCGCTGGCCTTGGGCGAGGAACCGGAGCCGGAACCGACGCCGGAACCGGAACCGGAGCAGCCACGCTGGTGGCGCTGGCTGGTCTGACGGGATCTGCGGCGGCTCAGGCGAACTTTCGCGGAGCAGATCACTCAGCACCGGGCCACTTTTTGATTCCGGCCCCGCTATTTCCGGCCGATGAACCAGTCCTGGAGCTTCCGCAAGCGCGACTGCAGCTGCTCCTCGTTCGCCTGGGCAACGGGCGGTCCGCCGCACACTGTGCGCAGTTTGGTGTGGACCACCCCGTGGGGGGTGCCCGTGCGGGCAGACCAGGCGGCCACGTTCTTGGCCAGCTCGTTGCGGAGGTCCATCAGCATCCGGTGGTCCGGGATGGCCGGCGCCGGGCTTTCAGCCGCCGCGGGTGCCTTCCGGTTCTTACGGTTCAGCTGCTCGTGCTGGCGCTGCCGCAGCAGCGTGCCCACCTGCTCCGCGTCCAGCAGCCCGGGGATGCCCAGGAAGTCCATCTCGTCGTCGGACCCCACCTCGCCGCCCGTGCCGAACTCGCCGCCATCGAACAGCACGCGGTCAAATGACGCTTGCGAATCCAGGGCCTCGAACTTGCCCTTGGTGAGGCTGTCCGATGCCTTGTCCTCGCGGTTGGCCTCAGCCATCAGCGAGTCCTCGGGATTGAACAGGCCGTCCCCGTCTTCCTTCTCCGGGCGGTCCAGGGCGTGGTCCCGTTCCGCCTCCATGGAGTTGGCAAGGGCCATCAGCTGCGGCACCGAGGGCAGGAAGACCGACGCCGTTTCTCCCCGCTTGCGGGCACGGACGAAGCGACCCACCGCCTGGGCGAAAAACAGGGGCGTCGATGTTGACGTGGCATACACGCCGACGGAAAGCCGCGGCACGTCCACACCTTCGGACACCATCCGGACGGCCACCATCCAGCGTTTCTCGCTGGCGGTGAATTCCTCGATCTTGCTCGACGCCTTCGCGTCATCGGAAAGGATGACCGTGGGCGACTCCCCCGTGATCCTCTTAAGCTGCCCTGCATATGCGCGGGCATCCTCGTGATCCGTGGCAATCACCAGGCCGCCGGCGTCGGGAACGGTGCGGCGCACCTCGCTGAGGCGCTTGTCCGCGCCGGCCAGCACAGCCGGAATCCACTCCCCTGCCGGGTTCAGGGCGGTACGCCAGGCGTGGGACGTGATGTCCTTGGTCACCGCCGCCTCACCCAGCGACGCCGCCATTTCCTCGCCGGCACTGGTCCGCCAACGCATCTGCCCGGAATAGGCCATGAACATTACCGGACGGACCACGTGGTCGCGCAGCGCATTGCCGTACCCGTAGGTGTAGTCGGCCTTGGAGCGGCGGATGCCGTCCCGGTCCTCGGCATACTCGACGAAGGGTATGGGAGAGGTGTCGGAGCGGAACGGCGTTCCCGTGAGCGAGAGCCGCCTGACCGCGGGGTCGAAGGCTTCGCGCAGGCCGTCACCCCAGGACAGTGCCTCGCCGCCGTGGTGGATCTCGTCAAGGATCACCAGCGTGCGCGCGGCTTCCGTCTTGGCGCGGTGGAGCAGGGGCTTGCTGGCCACCTGCGCGTAGGTGACGGCAACGCCGATGAAGCCGCGGCCGTGCTGCCCGTCGGAGTTCTTGAAGTTGGGGTCGATGGCGATGCCCACCTTTGCCGCCGCATCTGCCCACTGCCGCTTCAGGTGGTCCGTAGGCGCCACGATGGTCACCCTGTTAACGGCGCCGGAGTCGATGAGGGTGGACGCCACCCTCAGCGCGAAGGTGGTCTTGCCGGCGCCGGGGGTTGCCACGGCGAGGAAGTCGCGCGGGCTGTTGCGCAGGTACAGGTCCAGGGCTTCCTGCTGCCAGGCACGGAGTTTCGGGGCGGTTCCCCAGGCTGCACGTTCCGGGTAGGCCGGAGGCAGGGTGGGGCCGCCAAAGAGCGTCTCCGTCACTACTTGTTGTTGCCCGAGTCCCCTCCGGGACCCTTGCCGCCGTCGTTGCCCGGGCGGAGGCCGTCATAGACCTCTTTGCACATCGGGCAGACCGGGAACTTCTGTGGATCCCGGCCCGGCGTCCAAACCTTGCCGCACAACGCGATGACAGGGTCCCCCGTCAGTGCGGACTCCATAATCTTTTCTTTGCGCACATAGTGCGAAAAGCGCTCCCGGTCCCCGGGCTCCACTTCCTGGCGCAGTTCCTCGCGCTCAATGGTGGCTGTGGACGTTCCAGCCCCGGAAAGCTCGCGCATCGGGTCGTTTTCGAGAGGGTCCGTCGTGCTAGTCATGCCAACCATCTTAGCTGTTCCGCCGGCCGGACGTTCGACGGCGGCGCGTCCCCTGCCAGCCGCCGTCGGACTTTGCGGCGGCGTGCGTTGGCAGCGGGCGGCGCGGGCTAAATCCCCTGCCAGGCGGGCTTGTTGTCATAGGTGTGCCGGTAGAAATCCGCCAGTTTCAGTGCGGACGCGGCGGCCTCGTCCAGCAGGACTGTGGCATGCGGGTGGAACTGCAGGATCGACGCCGGGCAGATGGCGGCGACCGGACCCTCTACGAAGTCGCGGACAGCCTGGGCCTTCTGCGCACCGGTTGCCAGCAGGATGACGTGCCGCGCGTCCATGATGGTCCCCAGCCCCTGCGTCAGGACATGGTGCGGGACGTCCGCCAGGCTGGAGAAGAACCGTGCGTTGTCCCGGCGGGTCTGTTCGATGAGGCTCTTGATGCGGGTCCTGGAAGCGAAGGACGAGCCCGGTTCGTTGAACGCGATGTGGCCGTCCGTTCCCACCCCGAGGATCTGCAGGTCCACGCCGCCGGTAGCAGCGATCGCCTCCTCGTAGGCGCGGCAGGCAGCCGGGATGTCCGCGGCGGCACCGTCCGGACCGTGGACATTCTCAGGCCGGATGTTGACCCGGTTGGTGAACTCCCGGCGGACCACTTCCCGGTAGGACTCGGGGTGTCCGGGCGGAAGTCCCACGTACTCGTCCAGGGCAAAACCGGAGGCCCGGCTGAAGTCCAGGCCGTCCCGCTCATGGCGGGCAGCCAGCTCATCGTAGACCGGAAGCGGGGACGAACCCGTCGCCAGGCCAAGGACGGAATCGGGTTTGCGCCGAAGCAGGTCCTCGACAGCATCGGCGGCAAGCCTGGCAATCTGTGTGCTGCCGTTGAGGATGACTACTTCCATGCTGTTTCCTTCCGAAAGCTGTTCAGCGGTTGACGGACACCTGGGCCAACAGCTCGGGCCCGCGGGCGTCCAGCCATTTTCCGCCCAGCCTGACGCCTAGAACAAACAGGACCAGGCCCAGGACCGTCCCCGCGGTGAGGTTGATCCAGCCGAAGAGGCTGTTGCCCGTGACCACCTGGGCAACCAGGAGGCCCACCTGGGGCAGGACCAGGACCATGAGGACCAGCAGCCCTCCGAACTGTACCGCGAGGGTCTGCCCCACGTTGCCGGGCGGTTTCTTGAACGGGCTGTCGCCAGGCAGCGGGACGGCCACGGTGTAGCGGGCCGAGACCACCGATGACAGTCCCAGCCCGGTGAACAGGATGCCCAGGCTCAGGCCCAGCTGGCCGGGCAGGCCCGCCCAGTCCCCTGTCAGGGCGGAATATCCAAGGGCAAACACCAGCACCACCGGCAACGCGAACGCCAGGCAGGCCAAGGCGCGGCCCAGCCGGTCTGCCACTCCCCTGACGCCGGTGGCAAGGTGCAGGGCGAAGGCGGTGTTGTCGTAGGACACGTCGGCCGAAATGGACCAGGCGAGGATGAACGCGGAGAGCGGGGCAAGGATGCCAAGGCTGGTGAAGTCCCCGGTCTGGCTGCCCTGGAAGGCGAGCACCACGGGAAGCAGGGGGATCACCACGAGAGATCCTGAATACCGCGGATCCCGGAACCAGTACGTGAGGGACCTCGCCATCACCGCACCGGCCGGACTGGCAGGCAGCACTCCCAGCAGTCCCAGTCTGCCGCCTTTGCGCCTGCCGCTACCCGCGTAGGGAGGAGTTACCAGCGCCCGTTCCAGCAGGGATTTCCATGCCCACGCGAGCGCGGCCAGCGCTGCAACGGATACCAGCAGCTTCAGTGCCGCCTGTCCCGGCTGCCCGGCGGACACATCACCGCCCAGGGACCACGGTGCGCCAAGCGGGGTCCAGGACAGCGTCCGGGCAAAGCCTGGCAGGAAACCTGAGGAGGCTGAGAGGCCCTGGCCGATTCCGGCCACAATGGGCCCCATCAACACCAGCGGCACCATGAACGCTATGGCGCTGACGTCCTTGAACCGCCGCGATGCAGCCAGGCTTGCAGTTGCCGTGGTCACCACCTTGGCGAGCACCACGCAGGTCAGCACGCCCAGCACTGCCCCCGCGAATGCAGCGAGAGCAGGAAGGACACCATGGGACCAGGTGGCCACCGTGGACAGCGCCACCAGCGAGGTGGCCAGCCCCGGAATGCCGATCAGTCCGCCCAGGGCGAGCCCGGCCAGCATCTGCTTCATGGGAATCGCGAAGGTGGTGAACCGTGCGGGATCCAGGGTCATGTCCGTGGCAGAGGCGACCACCGGTACGATGCCCCAGCCCACGATGGCGGCGGATCCGCCGAGCACCACAGCGGTCTGGGCAAGGTCGTGCGGCGCGTTGCGCAGCATCGCCAGTGCCATCACGAGCGTTGCCACCATCCCCAGTGCGTAGAGCCCGGCGAAGGCCATCCCCACCAGTTGCCACGGGCTGCGCCGCAGACCGTTGCGCAGCAGTGTCAGCTTGAGCCTTAGAAGGTGCGCAACCATTCCAGTCCTTCCGTGTGGCTGCGGCCGCCGACCAGCTGCACGAACCGGTCCTCCAGCGAGGCCCCGGCACGCACCTCGTCAACGGTTCCGGCGGCGAGCAGCCGTCCGTTTGCCACCACTGCCACGTGGTCGCACATGCGCTGCACCAGGTCCATGACGTGGCTGGACACGATGACCGTGCCGCCCGAAGCGACGTAGCTGTCCAGGATGGAGCGGATGTTGGCAGCGGAGACCGGGTCCACCGCCTCGAAGGGTTCGTCCAGGACCAGCAGCCTGGGCGCGTGGATGAGGGCGGAAGCCAGCGCAATCTTTTTGGTCATGCCCGCCGAGTAGTCCACCACCAGTGTGCCGGCGTCCTCCTGGAGATCCATGGCAGCGAGAAGGTCCACAACGCGGGTGGCCACTGTTTCCCTGTCCATTCCCCGCAGCAGTCCCGCATAGGTGATCAGCTGCTCGCCGGTGAGCCGGTCGAACAGCCGCACCCCGTCCGGCAGGATGCCCATCAGCCTCTTCGCGTCCAGCGGCCGCTGCCAGACGTCCACGCCGTGAACTGCCGCTGTCCCAAAGTCCGGGCGCAGGAGTCCGGTTGCCATGGACAAGGTGGTGGTCTTGCCGGCGCCGTTGGGGCCCACAATGCCGTAGAAGGAGCCGGCCGGCACGTCCAGGCTGATGCCGTCCACCGCGATCTTGTCGCCGAAGCGCTTTGCCAGCCCGCGGATGGACAGTGCCGGCACCTTCGGTGCCGGACCGGGGCGCGGGTCGGGGTTCAGCGCCGGCACGGAGTGCAGTGCCGGTTCTGGTTGCGGGACCGGTTCGGAGTGCGGGACCGGATCGGAGTGCGGGGCAGTCATGATGCCAGACTAGTCCTCGGGTCCCCGCTGCGGGGTCCTCCCGGAGGAGTAGCGACAAAGGCTTAGGACCCGCCTCCGGTGACGCTGTCAGGGATATCGCGCCGGGGTCCCTAACGGACCTTGCGGATGCGGATGGGGCCCTTGGCGGTGGCGGGATCCACCACCGAGCCGCCTTGGGTGATCTGGACCTCGCCTGCGTCAACCAGCCGGCGTGCCGCCCTGCGGGCAGGCTCCATGAGGTCACGCCATCCTGCATCGCCAACGGCACGGGCAGCCTCCGACGGGCAGATGGTTGACGTGGCGGCCCTTCCGGCCAGGAGTTCCAGGATGGCGGCTTCCAGCTGCTGGTCGACCCCGTCGCCCGCCGCCGGCCCGCCCTCAGGAGCCGGCGCCGTGTCAGGAGCCGGCGGCGGCTTTGGCGCAGTACGCCGGTCCCGGCTGGCCATCACGGGGCCATCAGAAAGTGCGCCTCGGAACGGCGCGCTCGTACTGCGGCGGCCACGCAAGGTCGTGGCCCAGTTCGAAGGCTGCCCTCAGCCACCAGTGCGGGTCCCGCAGCGCTGCCCTCGCGATGAGGACGCCGTCAGCCTGTCCCGTGGCGACGGCGTGTTCGGCCTGGCCTGCCGAGGTCAGCAGGCCGACGGTCCCGGTAGCCACACCGGCTTCCTTACGGATGGCCGCCGAAAATCCGGTCTGGTAACCGGGGCCGGCCTTGATCTGCTGGTGGGCAACGGCGCCACCGCTGGATACGTCGATGAGGTCCACACCGCGTTCGGCGGCCTGCCGCGCCAGGCGGACGGAAGCGGCCAGATCCACGCCGCCTTCTGCCCAGTCGCTGGCGGAAATCCTCAGGAGCAGCGGCATGGACTCCGGAATGACAGCGCGGACGGCGTCAACCACAGCCAGCATCAGCCGGTTCCGGCCCGTTTCGTCGCCGCCCCATGCATCGGTCCGCGTGTTGATCAGCGGGCTTTGGAACTGGTGCAGGAGGTACCCGTGGGCACCGTGGATCTCAATGGTGTCGAAGCCCGCGTCCACCGCCCGCACCGCGGCGTCAGCGAAGTCTCGCACCACGCCGCTGATCTGCTCCGCGCTCATCTCCGCGGGGCCGGCGTACCCTTCAAAGGCCAAAGGTGACGGCCCCACGGCGGTCCAACCGCCGTCGGACTCCGGAACACTGCCGTGCTTGCCGGAAAAGGGCCAGTAGGTGGACGCTTTCCTGCCGGCATGGGCGAGCTGCACGCCGATCTTGGCCTCCGCGGCACTGTGCCGGTGGACGAAGGAGGTGATCCGCTGCCACGCTTCCGCCTGCTCACCGTTGTAGATGCCGGCGTCGCGGGGGCTGATCCTACCTTCTGCATTCACGGCGGCGGCTTCCGTAAGGATCAGCGCAGCGCCGCCGGCGGCGAAGGACCCCAGATGCATCAGGTGCCAGTCGTTCGGGACTCCCGGGGCGTCGTCGGGGTCGCAGCTGTACTGGCACATCGGTGACACCCAGCCCCGGTGCTGCAGTTCCAGCGAACGGAGCCGCAGGGGCTGGAACAGCGCCGGCACTAGAACAGCACCCTCGCGAGGGCCTGGCGCGCCTTGGCAACCCGCTCGTCCGCGGCGCCCACCACCTCGAACAGCTCCAGAAGCCGGACGCGGGCAGTCTCACGCTCCGGCCCGAAGTTCCTGCCAATGAAGGAGACCAGCCGGTTCAACGCATCCTCCACATGGCCGCCGGCAACGTCGAGGTCAGCCACGCCCAGCTGGGCCGCAAGGTTGTCCGGTTCATTGGCCGCGAGCGTGCGCAGGGCCTCGCCGTCCTGGGCGGAAAGCGGCTGCAGCCTGCCCATCAGCTCCACCTGGGCCAGTCCGGCCTTGGCTTCATGGTCCGCAGGCATCTCGGTCAGCGCCTGGCGGTAGGCATCGGCGGCGGCAGCGTAATCGCCCGCTTCGATGGCGTCGAACGCCGCCTGGTGCAGCGGCGGCAGGGGTGCCGGAGCGTCTTCTTCCGCAGCGCCGGCACCCAGGCTCCCGGTCACGCCGTTCGCTGCGGCTACTTTCAGCAGTTCGTCAAAAAGGCTGCGCACCTGCTGCTCGTCCGCGCTGCCCTGGAAGAGCGGCACCGGCTGGCCCTTGAGGACGGCCACGGCGGTGGGAACAGCCTGCACCTGGAAGGCCTGGGCAAGCTGCGGGAACGCTTCGATGTCCGCGGCGCCAAGGACCAGCCGGCCGCCGTAGCCGGCAACCACCCGCTCCAGGACCTCGAGCACGGCTGCCGACTCCGGCGAGTAGGAAGCCCACAGCGCGAACACCACCGGCACCTGCGCGGAGAGCTCCACGAGCTGCTGGAAGTTGCCCTCGGTGACGTTGACCTTTAGTTCCTGGGCGCCGGCAGCGGCACCCGGCTGGGCGCCTTCCTGCGGCGTTCCGGTCCCGGCCGGCGAAGCTGGCGAGACCGGGCGCTGCTTCAGGCTGGAAAGGTCGACGGCGCCGCGCAGGTTAAGCAGGTTGGCAGCGGCAGGAGGGACAGGGCGGGAAGCTGGCGAACTCATGCTTTCCACTCTAGCCACTCCGGCCGCTGCCGGGGCTACTGCAGGAAGGGGATTACTTGAAGCTGGCCCCCGTCAGGCCGCGGGTTGCCGCCACGAGCTTCATCGGGTCCGTTGATCCTGCCGGCGGCACGTACACGGCCACCGACTCGGCGAAGCTCAGGACCATGCCGGTGGTGGTTTCCTTGCCGCCGGCCAGTGCTGCTGCGTCGTCACCGATGGTGAGCTTGTCGCCTGCGGCTTTGGGGGTGCCCTCGAAGCCGAAGTTGATCCGGCCCAGGACCAGCGCGCCGCCGTCAGCCGTGCGGAAGACAACAGTGCTTTCGGGGACCACCTTGTGGGTGAAGGAGAAGTTGCCGTTCTCGCCGGACTTCACCACTTCAGCCTGGTAGGACAGGGTGTCCGCGATGTACGGCGAGGACTCCCCTTCCACCAGCTTGTCCTTGAAGGCCGAATCTTCGGAGGTGAGGCGGTCGGCCAGGCCGGCCATGGCTTCTTCACCGCTGTAGAGCAGGCCCGTCTTGTCTGCGGGCGCCAGCGTTTCAGTGCCGTCCCGGCTGATGGTGGGGAACGTGGTGCCGGGCTGGAGCGGGTTGGTTTCCACGAGCTTGTAGTTCTCGCGCGGCGAGGCCTGGACCAGCGTCAGCAGCTGCGGAACCACATTGCCCTCACCCTGGGTCACGGCCATGACGGACCGCGGCCACTCGCGGTCGCTGGTCACCACGGTGGTGAGGAGCTTGGTGGAGCGCACCGGCATGCGCGGCTCGTAGGAGCCTACCTGTGAACGGATCTTGTAGTTCTGGGTGCGGACTTCCAGTTCGGTCCCGCCCACCCGGTCGGACAGCTTGGCGGCATCCTTGGCCGCATCGCCCGCGTCAACAGCGCTGGAGACCTGCTCCAGGATCCGGCGGAACTGCGCATCCAGCAGGACGGGCGAACCTGCCTCCTGCGCGGCGGGCGACGCCGTTGCCGCATCGGGGGAAGGCGCGGGAGAGGTGGCACTTGCGGCGACGCCGGTCCCGGCCACCACTGCAGCTGCAACCACGCCGGCAGCAGCCATGGTCACCCGTGACGACGACTTTGCCTCGCTGCGGGCGCGGGCGCGCCGGGCAAAGCCGCTGCCCTCGCCGCCGCCTTCACCGTTGCGCCTGCGGGCAGAGAGCAGGGCCAGTACGATCCCGGCAACAACCAGGAGGGAACCAAGGACCATCAGTGGAACGGCCCACGGTGTGGAGGTGTCGTTCGGGAACGTCATGGAGATGGAGGCAGGTGCGGGCTGCGTTCCGTCCGAGGCGAGCAGCAGGGTCCAGTCGCCGTCAGCCGGCGGGGTCCAGGAGTACTCAAGCTCGCCGCTGGCATTCTCCGTGGAAACCCAAAGGTCCGAGCCGGCGGGGTTGGGTGCAGTGGCCTCGCCGTCGGCGTGCTCAACCTGGAGCGACTCTCCATCCTCGGAAACGCCGCTAATGGTGTTGTGCGCGGCCTGGCCAACCCATGCGTCCACATCGTCCGGCCTGCCGGCGGCCAGCATAAAGTTGCCGTCGCCCTCGATGTCGATCTTGACTGTCCCGCCGTGCAGGGTCCGCAGGTTCTGGTCGATCACGGTTATCGGCGCAGCGGCAGCATCGGCCGGCGCGGAAGCCGTAAAGGTCTCGGAGGGGGCCCAGATGGTCCTCTGGCCAATGCCGGCCAAAAGTGTCAGGAGGCCGAGCAGCACGAGTGCGACTGCAGTCTTTAAACGCAAGGGAACACCTATCATCAGCGGGGGTTTGGTTCAATGGTATCCGTTTTGTTATCGGGAGCCCGGATCGGGGCATCCCGCAGGATCGCCAGCAGGCCGCTGAGCAGGCCCTTCAGCTGTTGTTGACAAGGCTGCTGATAGTCTTTGCGATGATCATCACACCGGCCCGCCCACGCGGCGCCATGTACGGAACAGGCCCCCAAAACCAGTGACTGACAAGACGGACGAATCCTCCGCGGCACCAGAGAATCCGGGGGGTACGCAGCCGCCGGCAGCCGCCCCCACCGGTCCTGGAGAAGGTCCTGGAACTGCCCGCCGGAAGAGGCCCGCCGCGGCCGCACTCGGGATGCTGGCACAGCGGCTGCGCCAGCCTTTGCCGGGCGCCCAGCCACGGCTTCGTTTCGAGATGCCGCCGGAGTACACGCGCCAGGACGGGAACGGCGGCGGCGAGGACAGCGGGGTGCAGCCGCAGTTCGGCAGTCCCGGCCCCCGGATTTCGCCGCAGCATCCCCTGTATCTGGGGTTCATGGGAACCGTGGGCGTTGGGCTTGCACTGCTGGTCTACTGGATCGGCTCCAACACCACGCAACTGCTCCTGTGGATCGTTGCGGCGCTTTTCATCGCACTGGGCCTGGAACCAGTCGTCAGCTGGCTGGAAGGCCGGAAAATCCCCCGCCCCGCCGGGATCCTGGTGTCCGTCACGGTGCTGGTGAGCGCCGTCGTCGGCTTTTTTGCCACCCTCATTCCCACCATCGTGGAACAGGTCACGCAGATCGTCGAGCAGGCACCGGTGTGGATCCGTGACTTTATCGATTCCGAGTTCTTCCGCAGCCTGGACGACCAGTTCGGTGTGCGTGAGCGCGTCACGGAAGAGCTGGACAAGTTCGTGAACGACCCCGCGGCAATGGGGGGAATCTTTGGCGGCGTTGTCGGCTTTGGTTCCACCGTGGCCAACGGACTTTTCGGCACCCTGATCGTCCTGGTGCTGAGCCTGTACTTCCTTGCCGCCCTGCCCGCGATGAAGAAGTGGGGCTACCGGCTTGCGCCGCGGTCCCGGCGGCACCGGGTGGAGGCCCTGTCCGAGGAAATCACCCGCTCGGTTGGCAACTACGTGATCGGGCAGGCGGTGGTCGCCCTCCTGAACGCCACCTTTGCCTTCATCGTGATGTCAATCGTGGGAATACCTTTCGCCCTACTGCTGGCCTTCGTGGTGGCCCTGCTTGCCTTCATTCCCCTGGTGGGCGGAATGATTGCCGGGATCGTGGTGCTGCTGGTCTCGCTCACGGAGGGCTGGCAGGCCGCGGCCATCTACGGAATCTGCTACTTCGCCTACCTGCAGTTCGAGGCCTACTTCATCTCCCCGCGCATCATGCAGAAGGCCGTGGCCGTTCCCGGGGCCGTTGCTGTCATTTCCGTCATCGCCGGCGGCAGCCTGCTGGGCGTGCTCGGCGCCCTCATCGCCATTCCCACGGCGGCTGCTGTCCTGCTGCTGGTCAGGGAGATCTACATCGTCCGCCAGGACCAGCACTAAGCCGCCAGGACCAGCACCGGGCCGGCGCAGTGGGGCCGAACCCGGAGCGGGACCGGGGGTCCTAGGCGGAGGCTGTGGCTACGGGCCCGTCCCATTCCTGCGGCAGTCCCGCGGCGCCTGATCCTGCTTCGCTGACCTCATCCACGATTTCGTTGAGGACCCGGGCAGCATACTTCTCGCCCACCCACAGGTGTTTGGCGCCGTCCACGCCCACCACGCGGGCCTGCGGCACCAGGCTGAAGCGTTCGGCCGCCTCGGCAGGCTTGAGGAAGTCATCATGTTCAGGCACCAGGACCGTGAGCGGCTTCCCTGATGCGGCCCACTGGAGCAGGTCCTTGTCTGTGGCCCGGTGCAGCGGCGGTGAGAGCAGGACTGCTCCCTCGATCCGGGACGCCACCGGCTCCACGGCTCCATACATCAGGGCGAGTTCCGTGCCGAAGGACCATCCCACCAGCCAGCGGTTGGGCAGGCCGCGTTCGACGGCGAAGCGGACCGCGGCCTCCATGTCGTGGCGTTCCCCGATGCCCTCGTCGAAGGCCCCGCTGCTGGTTCCGTGCGGGGATGCGGTTCCGCGGGTGTTGAACCGCAGCACTGCGATGCCGGCGAGCGCCGGCAGCCGGTAGGAAGCCTTGCGGTAGACATGCGAGTCCATGAAGCCGCCGTGCGTTGGAAGGGGATGCAGGGTGATCAACGTGGCATTCACGGGGCCGGATTCCGGCAGCGCCAGCTCGGCCACCAGGGTGTGGCCGTCTTCCGTATCCAGCTTCACCAGCTCGCGTTTGGCGGGCAGCACGGTGGAGGCACGGATGGGAGTGGGGCCTGGGCCCTGGCGGAATTCGTACGACGCCGGATCAAAAGTCATGCCTGCCAGCTTAGCGACAGCGGGCGCATCTTTGCCCGCCCGTCAGCGGTAGCGGTAACTGCGTGACATCCAGCAGTTGGTGTGCCAGTGCCGGCGCTCGGCCAGTCCGGCGGCAGCGCCGAACAGGTGGTCGTCCTTCCAGACCACCAGGTGGGCCACACCGGGCGGCACGGCAGTGGAGCACTCGGGGCAGATATAGGTCTTTTCGGCATTCCTGGCGGTCATGGTGCGCACCATCCACTCGCCGTCTGGGGCGCTTTCCCGCCGGGCAATGCCGGCACGCGCCCGTTCGAGGTCGAGCTCGGGCACCTCCCGGCTGCCCTTCTTTCCAGCGCCAGCCCTCCCGGAGACGGAACCCTTTCCGGACACTGGACGGCGGGGTCGGTTGGAGCGCGGCATGCATCCATTCTGCCCCAGCCGCCGTGCTGTTTACCGCGGGCAGACCCGGCGGCGGTGGGCACCGGCTGCCACCTGCATGCGTGGCAGACGGTAGTCTGTACGGCGTGCGACTTGTGATAGCCCGATGCTCCGTTGATTATGTTGGCCGGCTCAAAGCCCACCTCCCGCTTGCCACCAGGCTCCTGCTGGTGAAGGCCGACGGCTCCGTCCTGGTCCATTCAGACGGCGGTTCCTACAAGCCGCTCAACTGGATGAGCCCCCCGGCCACCCTCAGGGTTTCCTCCCCGGAGGACGTGGACCTTGAGCTGGGGGTGATGGAGCAGTGGACCGTCCAGTCGGCCAAGACCGATGACCGGCTCATCATCAACATCCATGAAAAGCTCGATGAGTCGTCCCACGATCTCGGCGTGGACCCCGGGCTCATCAAGGATGGCGTGGAGGCAGACCTGCAGCGGCTCCTGGCCGAACAGATTGAAACACTGGGAACGGGATACTCCCTCATCCGCCGTGAATACTTCACCGCCATCGGTCCGGTGGATATCCTGGCGCGCGACGCCGAGGGCGCCACGGTTGCCATTGAACTGAAGCGGCGCGGCGATATCGACGGCGTCGAGCAACTCACTCGGTACCTTGAGTTGCTCAACCGCGACCCGCTGCTGGCCCCGGTCCGCGGGATTTTCGCGGCGCAGCAGATCAAGCCGCAGGCCAAGGTTCTTGCCAACGACCGGGGCATCGATTGCATCACGCTGGACTACGACGCCATGCGCGGCGTTGACGACAGTGAGTCCCGGCTTTTCTGAGTGCGGCCTTTTGCGCACGGTGGCCGGATGTATATCTCACTGACGTGCGCATTAACCTCTACTTTGCCCAAAATTTATCCATTTTGAAGCCCAAACCGTTGACCTGCGGGAACGGGCATGAAATTCTTATCTCAGTCTTTGTGTAGGTGTTTTTCATGCTCGCAAGACATGTTGCGAGCGCGGAGCTCCTGCACCGCCGGTTCCCTTTCCGGGGCGGCGAACCAGGATTCTTCTCGCGGAGTGACCAAGGCCGGCACGAGGTGTGCCGATCTTAAAAAGTTCCACAATGAGGAGAAATAAATGGCACAGGGAACCGTCAAGTGGTTCAACGCTGAAAAGGGCTTCGGCTTCATTACCCCGGATGATTCGGACGGGGACGTCTTCGTCCACTACTCCGAAATCCAGACCGGCGGCTTCAAGACCCTCGATGAGAACCAGCGCGTTCAGTTCGAAATCGGCCAGGGCGCAAAGGGTCCGCAGGCTACCGGCGTAACGCTGGTCTAGTCCCCGCCCGCCGCCGCAACCGCGGCCGGCAGCAAAATGGCCCCCGGCATTCATGCCGGGGGCCATTTTTTATGTTCTGTTTCCAGACGCGGGAATTGCAGGAATAAACGTGTGCAAAACCGGAAGCCCCCTATGCGGCTGGAGATTCATCACACAATGCGGCGGTATTCACTTTCCTAAACTCCGCACCAGACGCGCGCCCTGCGCAAGTGAAAGCCCGGGAAGGTAGGCGCGGGTCAGCGCACGGCCAATGGCTGGCAGGTGCAGCGGGTCCTGGTAGAAGAGGTAGAGTGCCCGGTACTCCGGCTTGAACCTTGATTTGAACGCCGCCAGGGACCGGAAACCGTAGACAGGTTCGAGCGCGTGCCCCACCAGGTCCAGAATTTTCACCAGGTTCTCCGGCCCCGGCTGCCCATCCGCCCCGCCACCGGGGTTCCCGGCAGGACCGTGCCCCGCGGCCCCTGCCTGCCCCACGGGAACCCGTGCCAGCGGAGAACCGGACAGGGAGATGACCTCCACCGAGCCGCGCAGCTCCAGGACCGCGGAGGCGATCAGGAACTCCATCACCCCGGGAAAACCTTCGGCGCCACGGCGCATGACGTCCAGCGTCCGGCTGACCAGCCGCCCGCCGTCGTACACGGGAAGCCAGCTGGTCACGCCGTGGACGGTTCCGTCGCCGTCCACGGCGAGGCAGCACAGCACCTCCTCGTCCTCAAGCTCGTCCACACCGCCCAGGGTGAAGCCCATCTCGGGGACTGACTTTCCTGCTGCCCATTCTTCGGACACCTCGCTCAACCGTGACCGGAGCGCCGCCGGCAGCGAGTGGTACGGCCCCCACACGGCACGCACTCCCAGCTTGGCGGCCCGGTTCAGCGCTGTCCGGACGTTCTGCCATTCCTTTCCTTTGAACTCAAGCTCGCGGATCGGCAACCGCGTTTCCTGGGCAACGGCAACACGGGCGAACCCCTGTTCCTGCAGCGCCGGCCACAGTGTGGCATCGCACGAATACAGCGCCGGGATCAGCGCGTGGCTCCGGCAGTAGTCCAGGAACTCCCCGGTGACGCGCTGCTGGGCTTCCTTCGGTCCGAAGGCTCCGCCGAGGGTGAGGGCAACACTGCCGTGCTGCTGGAAGGCGACGGCACCCTTGCCGTCGGAGCTGAACCAATAGGTGTTGGGCTCCCACAGCGCCATCCACGAGAGCGGGCCGCCGCCCTGGCGCAGCAGCGACCGGGCCCTGTCCCTGTCCTCCACGCCGGAGTCCGTGCCATGGGCCTTGCCCAACAGCACCCACCACACTGCCGCCAGCGCGATGACCCAGAAAACCGGTCCGGAATAGGCAAACAGTACAGACTCCAGGGCGTTGCGGTCAGCGAAAACTCCGCTGTAGTGCTGCGGGATGGGGATGGGGACGTACTGCCTGGCCAGCTCAGCCAGCAGTCCCAGCAACCCGCCGTCGCGCTCCAGCCCTCCTGACCAGAACCAGGCCATCGCGTAGGAGCCGGCCAGGGCAAGCCACGTTCCTCCCGCCACTGCCGCAAGCACCCGGCGGGCGGATGGCGTTGTCTGCACCCGGAACTGCCGCCGGTTCAGCCACAGGACCAGCGCCAGCAGCAGCGGCACCACTACAAGGGGAAGCACGTGGGCAAAGGCGGAGCCCACCGGCCCGGCATGGGGCACCTGGCTCCTCGAGGGCAACAGGGCGAAGAGGGCAAGGTAGACGGCGGCCAGCGCCGTAACGGCCAACTGGATGGCGATGGCGATGTTCAGGGCAAGGCGCCGGCCGCGGCGCATGCCGTCCGCACAGATCAGCAGCAGGGCTACCGGAACCACCGCCAAGGCCAGCCCGACGGGACCGGCAAAACCGGCCCGGCCCTCTTCCAGGCAGGAAGCGTCCACCGTCGCGCCGCAGTTGAACGCCAGCTGGCCAAGCGTCGGCAACGGATTCAGGACCACGTCGCGCAGCAGTGCCAGCGGACCCGTGGGCGCCCGGGCGATCCCGGTCAGGATCGGCCCCACGGCAAAGACGGCGACCGTGAGGGCCAGGAGGTTCCTGGTTTCGCGTCCCGTTGAACGGTGCCGGTGGAGCTGCCCCTGGTCCCCCTGGATCCACCACCCGGCCAGCAGCCCCAGCACGGCTCCCAGCAGTCCGATGACAGTCTCAGCGTGCCCCACGTACAGGACCAGCAGAAGCGAGACGGACAGCACGGCTGTCCGCAGCCGGCGCTGCCACAGGACCGGCAGCCGCGCGCTTCCCGCCATGCCCGCCGTCAGCAGGGGGGCATACGGGCCCATCAGGACGTCGTCGGCCATCCGGTCCAGCCAACCGTCGCCCACGTAGCCGGCAACCTGGGTCACCAGCAGGAACAGCGTGACGGCGGCGAACTGGCCGCCCAGCAGCAGCGCGATAGCGGCCCGCGTTCCCAGCCTGCGCTCGGCGGGACCCAGGAACACCACGATCATCAGCGCGGCCACCAGGTAGGCCAGCGGATTCGTGGCGAAGAAGAGGCTGGTAAAGAGGGACCACCAGTTTCCGTCCCGGAGAGCCGGCCCGCTGACACCCGCAAGACCCAACAGCTGTTCGGGCGGGCCTGCAGCGAAGCTGCCGGTCACTGCCCCCGCGGCCAGGAAAAGACCGAGCACCGAAAGCGTAAAGGGCGCCGACTTCAGGGCTGTTTTCCCGTCATGGAGGGCGGGCAGCACCACCGTGGACCACGCGAGGCGGGCAGTACGCACCTGCTTTTCCGCAGTCACCTCTCCAGCCCCCACCGCTCGGCCAGGAAGTCCAGTGCGTCGGCAATACGCTTCGAGGAGGTATCCCAGGAGTGACCAGTATGCTCCACTTCGTAGGCGCGCACCGTAAAGCCGGCGTCCTCCGCCGCCGCGGCCAGGGTGCGGAGGTACCCGACGAATTCGGGGTCGTCCTGCCCGGCGGTCAGGTACAGTCCGCTGCCTTCGAAGCGCTGCTCCTTCATGATGGCCAGGGGAGTCTGGCGGACGAAGGCCTCAGGGTCCCCCGGGAAGGACGCCTCGATGGTCTTGTGGCGTTCCTTGGCAATCGCGGGTTCCGCCTCCCCGGAGAAGGACAAAACCGAGGGAAAGAGGTCCGGATGCCTGGTTCCCAACTGCAGTGCGCACGTGCCGCCGAAGGAGAACCCTCCGGCCGCCCACCTGCGGTGGTCTGTGTCGACGGCGAGCGTGGACTTTATCCAGTGCGGGACGTCCTGCGAAAGAAAGGTGTCCGCGCGTGCTATCCGGCTGTCCATGCACATGGTGTTGGCGGACTGGGATCCGTTGGGGTCGGGGACCACCACCACGGGGGCCACTCCCCCGTGTGAGGCGGCAAAGGCGTCCATGTGGGACTGCAGCGCGCCACCGGTCAGCCAGTCTGCCGGGCCGCCCGGCTGTCCCGCCACCAGCACCAGCACCGGGAGGGCGGGACGGTTCTGGGCAAAGTAGGCGGGAGGGAGGTAGATGTAGGCTTCCCTGGTGTCCATTCCGGAGTCGTCCCCCGGGATCACGGACCGGCGCAGCGCTCCCCCGGCCGGCATCTCCCCCTGCGCTGTCCACCCTTGGAGCGTGGCGCCGTCGGGCTCCCCAGGCTGACGCATCAGCTCCCGCTCCAGCGCGGGGACCCGCGCCAACGCCGTGCCGAAAAGATCGCTGACTGTGCGGTTGAGGCCATAGTAGGCATTGATCTGTACCGCAGAGAAAGCCGCAACCAGGAGGACTGCGGTGAGTCCGGTGCCGCGGCTCCGCCAACTGCCGCGGGGCACCCGCAGGACCAGGAGAATGAGCGCGGCGACGGCGGCCACTATCCAGAGCAGCACAGTGTCCGGGATGTTGGCGGGGAAGACCGAGAAGACGTTGATGAGGGCCCAGTGCACGGCGGCGACCAGTCCGAACGCTGCGGCTGCGCCTGCCAGGACCCGGAACAGCCAGGGGCGGGGGCGGATGCCGGAAGGGGCCACCAGGAGGTACACCGCCCCGGCGAGGCCCAGGATGAGGGAAACCCAATAGACCGGCCCGTCCACGAGCCGGACATCAAAGAGCCAGTCCACGTCGGCTAGCGCCAGGTGCCCATGCCGATGACCGGACCGGCCTCCAGCCAGGACGAAAGGCCTGTGTAGGCGTCGAACTTCATGGCGAGGCGCAGGTCCTTGCCTTCATACCGCAGTTCGACTATCACGACGTCGGGCTGGACCTTAACGGCCTCGGCCTCCGTGGGTTTGCGGCGGCCCACCAGTTCAAGGCTGTGGCGCTTGAACTTGTGTTTGGGCCGGACGCTGAGAGAGATCAGGCGGAACCACTCGAGGTCGTTGTCCTGATAACGACAAACCCCCATCTGCCAGCTGTTTCCAGCCATGCAAATGGAGGCGTCCACCGTGCCGAGGGCACGCCGCAGGTTGAAGCGGCGTACCCCCGAAAGGCACAGTGCAAAGATCAGCAATCCAAAAACGATTGCCATGGCGATGAACGGAAGACTCGATGCGTCCATCAAGGTGATGCTAGCGGATCCCAGCGGTAGCCGAGCCGCCCAGCTGGGCGTTGTCAGCAACGATGACCACACGGTTGTTGTCCACGGAGAAGAACCCGCCGTCGACGACTACCGCGATTCGGTCTCCCGATACCGGCTGGATCGCCAGTTCACCCTCGGCCAGGATCGCCAGCAGGGGCGAGTGGCCGGGCAGGATTCCGATTTCACCATCGCTGGTGCGGGCCTTGACCATCTTGGCCGCTCCGGACCACACGAAGTGGTCCGCTGCGACAATCTCAACCTCAAGCTCAGCCATATTACTTGGTCTGTTCCTGGATCTTGGCCCACTGGCGCTCAACGTCGTCGAGGCCGCCGACGTTGAAGAACGCCTGCTCCGCGATGTGGTCGAGGTCGCCGTCGCAGATCGCGGTGAAGCCTTCAACGGTGTCCTTGATGGAAACCGTGGAGCCCTCAACGCCGGTGAACTGCTTGGCGGTGTAGGTGTTCTGGGACAGGAACTGCTGGATGCGGCGTGCACGCGACACGACGATCTTGTCCTCTTCGGAGAGTTCATCAACACCGAGGATGGCGATGATGTCCTGGAGTTCCTTGTTCTTCTGCAGGATCTGCTTCACACGGACAGCCGTGTTGTAGTGGTCCTTGCCGATGTACTGGGGATCCAGGATGCGGGAGGTCGACGTCAGCGGGTCAACGGCCGGGTACAGACCACGGGAGGCGATTTCACGGGAAAGTTCCGTGGTCGCGTCCAGGTGTGCGAAGGTCGTTGCCGGAGCCGGGTCGGTGTAGTCATCTGCGGGGACGTAGATGGCCTGCATCGAAGTAATGGAGTGGCCCTTGGTGGACGTGATGCGCTCCTGCAGGAGGCCCATCTCGTCTGCCAGGTTGGGCTGGTAGCCCACGGCGGACGGCATGCGGCCGAGGAGGGTGGAAACCTCGGACCCTGCCTGGGTGAAGCGGAAGATGTTGTCGATGAAGAGCAGCACGTCCTGGTTCTGCACATCGCGGAAGTACTCCGCCATGGTCAGTGCGGACAGTGCCACGCGCAGACGCGTTCCCGGCGGCTCATCCATCTGGCCGAATACAAGGGCAGTGTCCTTGAGAACGCCCGCCTCTTCCATTTCAACCCAGAGGTCGTTACCTTCACGGGTACGCTCGCCAACACCGGCGAATACAGAGGTACCACCGAAGTTGCGGGCCACACGGGTGATCATTTCCTGGATCAGGACGGTCTTGCCCACGCCGGCGCCGCCGAAGAGGCCGATCTTTCCACCCTTGATGTACGGGGTGAGGAGGTCGATGACCTTGATGCCGGTCTCCAGCATCTCGGTGGAACCTTCGAGCGAGGCGAAGCTCGGTGCCTTGCGGTGGATCGGCCAGCGTTCGCTGATGTCCAGTTCCGACTCTGCAACGTCCAGGGGCTGGCCCAGAACGTTGAAGATGTGGCCCTTGACGCCGTCGCCAACGGGTACGGAGATGGGGGCCCCGGTGTCCACTACGTTGGTGCCGCGGACCAGTCCGTCGGTAGCCTGCAGGGAGATGGCGCGAATGAGGTTGTCACCCAGGTGCAGGGCGGTCTCGAACGTGATGGTTTTGGTTACACCGTTGAGAGTAATCTCGGTGGTGAGGGCATTGTAGATGGACGGGATTGCGTCGGCCGGGAATTCGACGTCGACAACCGGGCCGATTACGCGCGCAATGCGGCCGGTGGCACCGGACGTTGCGGCTACGTGTTCGGTAGCAGTGGCAGTCATCTCTCTCACTTCACTCAGTAGATGGCGTGGGTTTAAGTTTATCTGTGGTGGTGCAGGTCCAGCGGAATCCGGTCTGGTGCAGGCTAGGACGCGAGGGCGTCGGCGCCGGCAACAATCTCGGAAAGCTCCTGCGTAATTTCAGCCTGGCGGGCCGTGTTGCGCAGACGCGTGTACTTCTTGATGAGGTCCGTGGCGTTGTCGCCGGCGGACTTCATGGCCCGCTGGCGTGCAGCAAGCTCGGAAGCTGCTGCCTGCAGCATGGCCGCGAAGATGCGTGACTCGATGTAGCGCGGCAGCAGGGCGTCAAGAACGCGCTCTGTTTCCGGCTCGAACTCGTACAGCGGCAACAGGTCCGATTCAGAAGCGGCCTGCTCTTCCACTACTTCCAGGGGAAGCAGGCGGATGACCGTGGGCTCCTGGGTGACCATGGACTTGAATCGGGTGTAAACCACGTGGATCTCGTCCACGCCGCCCTCTTCGTAGTCGGTCGCGAACTCGGCCAGCAGTGCCTCGCCAATTTCGCGCGCGGTGGTGAACTCAGGCGAATCTGTCCCTCCGGTCCAGACCCGTGCGTATTCACGGTTCCGGAAATCGAAGTAGGCCTGGGCCTTACGTCCAACGACGTAAGTCTTAACTTCCTTGCCTTCTTCGTGGAGCAGCTCAATGAGACCTTCCGCCTGCTTGAGCACGCTGGCCGAGTAGGAACCTGCCAGTCCGCGGTCCGCGGTAATTACCAGGACGGCGGCACGGCGGATCTGCTCCGGCTCAGTGGTCAGCGGGTGGTCGATTTCGCTCTGACTTGCGACAGCAGAAACGGCGCGCGTGATCGCGTTCGCGTAAGGCAGTGAAGCTGCTACGCGCGCACGGGCCTTGCCGATGCGCGAGGTAGCGATCAGTTCCATCGCCTTGAAGATCTTGCGCATCGACGTGGTCGAGCTGATCTTCTGGCGGTAGACCCGGATCTGGGCTCCCATACTTATCCTTTCCTAGCGTTCCGTAGGCCGGGTGTGCCGGGTCCTGGGGACCCGGCACACCCGGCCGGTGGAACTAGCGCTTCTGCTTGACGATCTTTTCCTGGTCAACCTGGCCCTCGTCGATGGCGGCATATTCCTCATGCCCCGCACCAACCAGGTGGTTGTCACCTTCGCCGAAGAAGCCCTTCTTGAAGTCGACGATTGCCGACTTAAGAGCTGCCGCGGTGTCATCGTCCAGCACGTTGGTCTGCGCCAGCGTGGTGAGGATCGAGGACTTGTGCGTCAGGTGCTCCAGGAACTCGGACTCGAAGCGGCTGATGTCCTCAACCGGAACGTCGTCCAGGTAGCCGTTCGTGCCGGCCCAGATGGAGACGACCTGGTTCTCGACCGGGAACGGTGAGTACTGGCCCTGCTTGAGCAGCTCCATGAGGCGGGCGCCACGGGTCAACTGCTGGCGGGATGCGGCGTCCAGGTCCGAGGCGAACATGGCGAATGCCTGCATGTCGCGGTACTGGGCGAGGTCCAGCTTCAACGTACCGGAGACCTTCTTCATGGACTTCACCTGTGCGGCGCCGCCCACGCGGGACACGGACACACCTACGTCAACAGCGGGGCGCTGGTTGGCGTTGAAGAGGTCCGACTGCAGGAAGATCTGGCCGTCGGTGATGGAGATGACGTTGGTCGGGATGTAGGCGGACACGTCGTTCGCCTTGGTCTCGATCAGCGGCAGGCCCGTCATGGAACCGGCACCCAGTTCGTCGGACAGCTTTGCACAACGCTCCAGCAGGCGGGAGTGCAGGTAGAACACGTCGCCCGGGTAGGCTTCGCGGCCCGGCGGGCGGCGGAGCAGCAGCGACACTGCACGGTAGGCCTCAGCCTGCTTGGAGAGGTCATCGAACACGATGAGGACGTGCTTGCCGCCGTACATCCAGTGCTGGCCGATGGCCGAACCGGCGTAGGGTGCCAGGTACTTGAAGCCTGCGGGGTCGGATGCCGGAGACGCCACGATGGTGGTGTACTCCAGTGCCCCGTTGTCCTCGAGGGTCTGGCGGATGGCGGCAATGGTGGACGCCTTCTGACCGATGGCCACGTAAATGCAGCGGACCTGCTTGGTCACATCGCCCGAAGCCCAGTTGGCCTTCTGGTTGATGATGGTGTCAATCGCAATGGCCGACTTGCCGGTCTGGCGGTCGCCAATGATGAGCTGGCGCTGGCCGCGGCCGATCGGGATCATGGCGTCAATGGCCTTGAGCCCGGTCTGCATCGGCTCGTGCACCGATTTGCGCTGGGTCACGCCGGGAGCCTGGAGCTCCAGTGCGCGGGTAGTTTCGGCCTTGATCTCGCCGAGGTCGTCGATCGGCATGCCCAGCGGGTCGACAACACGGCCAAGGAAGGCGTCGCCCACGGGAACGGACAGAACCTGTCCGGTGCGGTGGACTTCCTGGCCTTCTTCGATGCCGGTGAAGTCGCCGAGGATGATGACGCCGATTTCGCGGACGTCGAGGTTCTGGGCCAGGCCCAGCGTGCCGTCCTCAAAGCGAAGCAGCTCGTTCGCCATGACCGAGGGAAGGCCCTCAACACGGGCGATGCCGTCACCAGCGGTAGATACGCGGCCGACCTCTACGCGTTCTGCGTTTCCGGGTTCGTAGGACGCCGCGAACTCGTTCAGCGCATTACGGACGTCGTCGGCGTTGATGGTCAATTCGGCCATCTGCAGTCCCTGCTCTCCTGTTTTGTGATCACCGTTGCCGATGACCGGGGTTTCTATCAGTTTGTTTGTGCTTGTCCGGCTAGCCGGCCAGCTGGCGTTGCAGCTCGCCCAGCCTGGTGAGTACCGAAGCGTCGAGCACTTCGTCACCAACCTGGACGCGGATGCCGCCAATGAGTGCCGGATCAACGTTGAGGTTGATCTTCAGTTCCCGCCCGTACATGGCGTTCAAGCCCGCCTGAAGGCGTGCAAGCTGCGTCTGCGTCAGGGGACGGGTTACATTGACCGTTGCAATCCAGCGCTGCTGCCGCTTGGCCGCCAGCTCCGCGAAACGTTCCACCAGCCGGGTGGGCTTGATGCCGCGGGGCTGGGTAACGGCCTGCCGGATGAGGACTTTGGCTTCCTCACTGGCGGCGGGCATCAGCTTTTCGGCAAATGCCGACTTGGCTGCAGCGCTGGCCTGTGTTTCGGACAGAGCACGTTGTACCTCGTGGTTGGAGGCAACAGCCTGGTTGAAGGAGAACAGATCGTTCTCCAGTTCTTCCAGGCCAGTGATTCCGGAGGCAGAAACGGCCGACTTGTTTTCGGCAACGGAAATGACCACCGTTGCGGCAAGAGTCTCGAGTGCATCGCCGATGTCACGGGCGGTTGCCCAGCGCAGGCTGGCCAGCCCGCTCGCGATATCTGCAGCATCAGCGGAGACTTTTCCGCCAACCAGCTGCCTGACCAGCGCCGACTTTTCGTCACCGTTGCGGGACGGGTCAGTCAGGGCGCGGCGCAAGCCAGCCGAGCTGTCCACCATTCCCAGAATTCCGAAGAGTTCCTTAGCCAGCTGCAGCGACGCCGTCGGAAGCTTGGCTTCCAACGCTGTCAGCGCTGTTGCCAGCGATTCGCTCGATACGCCTGCCATTACTTAGCTGCACCTGCGTTCTGGGTCTCCAGATCTGCCAGGAAGCGGTCCACGACCCGAGCTGCACGCTCATCGTCGTTGAGCGATTCGCCGACGATCCGGCCGGCCAGCGTGGTGGCCAGGGTGCCGACCTCGGAGCGCAGGGACACAACGGCCGCCTGGCGCTCGGATTCGATCTGTGCGTGCGCCTGGGCCGTGATGCGGGCAGACTCTGCAGCTGCCTTCTCCTTGAGATCCGCGAGGATCTGGGCACCTTCGGCGCGGGCTTCCTCACGGATGCGGTTGGCTTCGGTGCGGGCGTCGGTCAGCTGCTGCTTGTACTCTTCGAGTGCAGCAGAAGCCTCAGCCTGGGCCTTTTCAGCCTTTGCAATGCCGCCTTCAATGGCCTCGGCACGCTCGGCGAAGGTCTTTTCGAACATCGGGACAACGAACTTGACCACGATGAACATGAGGATGGCAAAGCCCACGAGGACAACGCCCATTTCCCAGATGTTGGGAACCAGGGGGTTGACTTCGCCCTCAGTGGCGGCTGAGATGATCAGCTGATTCATATTTCACCCGTCCTTTTCTACTCGGTTCTGTAAGTTCGCTTCGTTCTAAGGACTAGAGAACGAAGGCGAAGACCAGGCCGAGGATGGCGAGGGCTTCGGTGAGCGCAAGGCCGAGGAATGCGATCGGCTGCAGGACGCGCTGTGCTTCCGGCTGGCGTGCAACGCCGTTGATGTAGGCAGCGAATACGAGGCCAACACCGATACCACCGCCGATTGCGGACAGACCGTAACCTACGAGGTTGAGATTGCCTTCCATTTTTCTTCCTTTCAAGATGCCACCCATGTGGCAGGTTGTTTGGGTTGCTCTATCCCCGCGAGGGGAAGTCTTTGTGTGCCTTCCGGCGCGATGCCGTGCGGCGGGTGCCTAGTGGCTGTCGGCGTGCAGTGCGCCTTCGATGTAGATCGCGGTCAGCAGGGTAAAGACGTAGGCCTGCAGGACCATGATCAGTGCTTCAAGCATGTACATGGCGATCGCGCCGCCGAGAACCAGGAGCGAGGATCCCTTGAGCAGGATGTTCTCCTGCATGACGAGGAATTCGATGCCGTAGCCTGCGATCATCACGATGAGGTGGCCTGCCAGCATGGTGGCGAACAGACGGAGGCTGTGGGTAACCGGCCGGACCAGGAAGTTGGAGATGATCTCGATCGGGATCACGATCGGAAGGATGTACCAGGGAACACCTGAGGGTACGGTGGCCAGCTTGAAGTAACGGAGACCGTTCTTCTTGACGCCGATGGCGATCCAGGTGAAGTAGACGATGCCCGCCAGCACGTAGGCTCCGCCCACGTGTGAGAACGTGGGGAGCTGGAAGAACGGGATGGCGCCGTAGATGTTGTTTACCAGGATGAAGAAGAAGAGGCTGAACAACAGCGGGACGTACTTTATGAAGTCTTTGCCGCCGATGATGTCCTTGGCGATTCCGTTGCGGACGAAGCCGTAGGCGGCCTCGCCGGCGAACTGGAGCTTGCCGGGTACCAGCTGCTGCTTGCGTGCAGCGAGCACGAAGAAGACGGCGATAAAGACGACAGAGAGGAGGACCAGCAGCATCTGCTTGGAGAATCCTTCTGCGGCACCCCACGGCAGGATTGCCGGCAAATGCATTTCGTTAATACCAGGAGGAGTGAACTCTCCTGAATCTTGGGCCGGGAGCGCAAGCGCGATCAACGCGTTTCCTCTCTGCAGTGTCCATCATTGGGCGTTGGGCGGGGATCGGCAGCCTGATGGCCTGCTGTTCCCCCTGTGAAATTATTTGGCATTAGTGTCGCCGTCCTGGGACGGCCCGCTGGCAGCATGGCGCTCCCCAGCGTTGTTTCGAGAACTGGTAAGGCCATGCATGTGGGAAAGGTAAAAACCTCCGACGGCTCCAAGCAGAGCGCCTGCGAGCACAATCCAGCGCGTTCCCCACACGTAATCCAGTCCCCACCCTATCAAACTCCAGACGATGATTCCGCCAATGATGTAGCTGAATACGGCCATGCCGGCGTTGTATCCGCCGCTGGTTCCGTCGCCTGATACACCGGGGGCGGAACCGGTCGATCCACCGTTGCCGTTGCGGCCTTCGTTGGGCTTCTTCGGATCACGCATCGGGGTCTTCCTTGGTTTCTGGATCGTTGTAGATCTGGAGGCGCGCTTTGCTGAAACCGTAGATCTCAGCCGCCTGCCACAGCACCACCGCGGTGACGGCGCCGGCAACAAACCAGCGCCCATCCAGCCACTGCGGTGTTCCGACGACGAACAGGATGACGGCGAAGCCGACCACCTTGACGAAGTAGGTTGCCACGAACATGCCGATGGCTCCGGAAGGATTGGTGCGGCCCACGAAATGCCCTACGAGGAGGCTGATTCCGAAGAACAGCATCACCAGCAGGCCACCTGAAGTGCTGGAAAGCGCCCCGTTCACGCCGTCCAGCAGCATGGCCGGTACAGCGCAAAGGACCAGGCCGCATGCCGAAGCGATCGAGCTCAGCTTAAGGAGGTGCAGCCAGAGCGACGGCGTGGGGCCGGATGCGCCAACGTTTCCGTTGCCGGACAGAGGTCCGGACTCGGCGTTGGAGGTCATTCGATCCCAATCGTCGGCACCTGCGGCAGATCATTAACAGGCTGTGTGGAGGGGCAGCTTTGGCTGCCCCTAAATTCTACACGAGATAGAAATATTTCCGCACGGACGTTACGCCCGGCTCTCTTCCCCCCGGCGGGCCAGGTAGGGCCACGCAGTGATGAGGCCCATGACCAGGGTGGCGAAGAGGTCGATGGACAGCACAATCTGCCACGGGAAGATGGCGAAGGCCAGTCCCCCGAAGGAGAGGATGGCGGTCCAGAGGTACATCAGGATGACTGCCGTGCGGTGCGAGTAGCCGATGTCCAGGAGCTTGTGGTGCAGGTGGCCCCGGTCGGCGGACCAGGGCGAGCGGCCCCGGGCAGTTCGCCGCACCACCGCCAGGCCGAGGTCCAGCAGCGGAAGGAAGAGGACCGCGAACGGAAGCAGGATGGGAATCACTGTGGAGATGCCGTTGACCCTGTCGTAGAGCCCCGAGGTGATCTGTCCCGTGGACACTACACCGGCCGAGGCCATGAGCAGCCCGATCAGCATGGCGCCGGAATCGCCCATGAAGATCTTGGACGGAAACCAGTTGTGCGGCAGGAAGCCAAGGCAGCTGCCCACCAGGACCGCGGTAATCAGGGTCGCAAGGTCCGAATAGTCCAGCAGGACCGCGTTGCGGTGCACCCAGTAGGCAGTGAAGAAGAACGCGGTGCCGCCGATGATGGCGACACCTGCGGCAAGGCCGTCCAGCCCGTCGATGAAGTTGAAGGCATTCATGGTGGTGACGATCAGCCCGGCAGTTAGCAGGACCCGGACGGTTTCATTCTCGAGGTAGATCGGCTCCGGAACCCAGGGGACGATGGTCATCTGGACTCCCCAGATGGCCACGGTCAGGCCTGCAACGCTTTGGCCGATCAGCTTCACCCACCACCGGATGTCCAGCAGGTCATCGGCGACACCCACCAGCACAATGACGGCTGCGCCTGCGAGGACACCCCATGGCGAGAAGTTGTTCCGGTAGATGTCCTTCACGAAAAAGGACTGGCTGGCAACGATGAGGGCCGCCATGACCCCTAGGAAGATAGCCACACCTCCCAGGCGCGACACGGGAATGGAATGCATATCGCGGCTGCGGATGGGCATGTGGAGTTCGAGCCGGTGGCCGATCACCCGCGCCCCCCATGTAGCCGCGTAGGACACGACAGCAGCCGTCAGCCCCATCAGCAGGTACATGATCATGGGGCGGGTTCCGTTTCCGGGGGGACGCTGCAGCCGGGCAACGGCACTGGCAGCTTGTCCTTGGCTATGGGGCTCATTGGCCGGGAATCTGTTCTTCGATAAATGAAACTTCTCCGTCGCCGAGCGCGCGGCAGGCAGTGCGTATTTCCTCATACGCGGTGCCTTACAGGGCTGTATTACAGTGGACTCTAGTCAAAGATACTAGCGCCAACAGCTTCATGGCTTCGCGCCACACTGGCGCATTGCGAGCGGGGAAATCCCTGTCAGCCATGCTGAAAGGACCCCCATGACCCCCCGCATAGCAGTTGCTGCCGTGACCTTCGACCGGCCGAAGGAACTGGCTGTCCTGCTGGATTCCATCAATGCCCAGACGGCCGCAGTGGACACAATCTGCCTGGTTGACAGCGGCAAAACCCCGGCGCGTGAAGCAGCCGCAGTGCATCCGAACGTTGATTACGTCCGTTCGGAGGCCAACCTCGGCGGTGCGGGCGGCTTCGCCCTGGCAGCGCTCAAGGCAGTGGCCAGCGGGGCCAAGTGGATCTGGATGATGGATGACGACGCCGAACCGGCAGATCCGGAATGCCTCGCCACGCTGCTGCGTGAGGCTGAGGCACGGGACCTGGAGGCGGTGGTTCCGCTGGTGACCGCGCCTGGCCAGCCGGACCGGCTGTCCTTTTTCTTCCGTCTGGACGGCAAGGTGACGCACAGCCGCGCCGAGGTGGAGAAGCTTGGCTTCCTGCCCAACGACGGACATTTCTTCAACGGAGCGCTGATCCGCTCCGATGTCTTCTTCAAAGTGGGACTGCCGGACATGCGGCTGTTCATCCGCGGCGACGAGGTGGACTTCACCATTCGACTGCGCAAGGCGGGCATCAGGTTTGGCACCGTGACCACCACCGCCATCACCCACCCGCATGCGTTCTCGGAAACCCAGCATGTGTTTGGCGCAGGCTGGCACGTCATCGTCCCGGAGTCCGCGTTCAAGCGGTACTACTATTACCGGAACCGCGGCTACCTGATCCGCCGGTACGTCCGCGTCCGGTCCTTCGTGGCGGACGTGGGTGGCTATGTGGGCTATTTCGCGCAGCGCCGGGACTTCAAAGGCTTCCTGGGTTGGGCCAGGTCCTTCACCGCCGGCCTGCGCGGCAAGGGCTTTGCCCCGCTGGAGGACCAGAAGTTCCAGTAAGCCCTTCCGGTCCTGCCGCGCTTACTTGCCGGGCCTGGGAACGTTGCGCTTCAAGCGGCGGCTTCCCAGGAGCCACAGCAGTACCCAGGGTTCTCCGAGCACGCGGTAGGCAACACGGCGGGGATGCAGCAGCAGCCGCCAGGCCCATTCCAGCCCCATCCGTCCCAGCCAGCGCGGTGCAAGCTTCTGGAATCCGGCCAGCTGTTCGATGGCTCCACCCACTGCGCAGTACGTTGCCGGCGGCATGTCGGCGAGGCGCCGCTGCAGCACTTCCTCCTGGAGGGGCATGCCCAGGCCCAGCAGGACAAGCTGCGGCTGCTGCCCGTGGAGCCATGCAACAGCCCTGTCTTCGAGGTCCCCGTTCCAGCCCTCTCCGGGCAAGCCCGCCACCCGGGCACCAGGGACAATCAACTCCAGTTGCCTGACGGCCGCGGCATTTGCCTCGGCGCCGGCTCCGATCACTGCAATCCGCTCCAAACCGTGCACCTGGCCCAAAGCCGGAAGCCAGTCCGTGGTACCCAGCCGGTAGTCCATGACCGGCCCCTCGGCTTTGCCGGTCCTCCCCCACAGCCAGAGCACAGGAGCACCGTCCAGCAAAACTACGTCGCTGCGCTGGTAGAGGTTCCGGAAGCCTTCATCCGAAAGCGTCAGTGTGACGCTGTGCAGGTTGTGCCCCAGCACCGTGCGCGTGGAGTCTTCCGCGACGAACCGGCTAAGTTCCGACATCAGCTCGGGAACCCGGAGCGGTGTCGCATCCACCTCCAGGACCGGAATCCGCTGGCGGTCCAGAGCCATCACGGTTCAGGGTTCCGAACCGGCGCCGGGACAGCTGCGCGCTCCTCGGAAGGAGACTCCGCAGCGGCAGTCCCGACAACCGAAGACCCCCTGGCAGGGCTTGCTTCGGCAGGTGCTGCTTCGTCAGGTGCCGCTGCTGCTTCTGCCGGTGCTGCTTCAGCCGGTTCCTCTTCGGCCATGGGGATTTCGCCGAGGCCCAGGACTCCAGGTACGTGTTCGCGAAGCTGGTCCAGGGTCACCGCACCGTTCCGGACCACGCGCAGGCGCGGACCCGTGGCGTCGACAATCGTGGACGGTACTGCGGCCTCGCCTTCCAGTGGCCGGAAGCCGCCTTCAAGGTAGACCTCCACGGAGTCGGCCAGCTGCTCGCGGGCGGCAGCGGCGGTCTGTCCGGGGGCATGGCCGGTGCGGTTGGCCGAAGAAACGGCCAGCGGGCCGGTTAGGGTCAGGAGCTCCTGGGCGATCTCATCGTCCGGCATGCGCAGTGCCACCGTGCCCTTAGTCTCGCCAAGGTCCCAGTCCAGGGAAGGCTGCGCGTGCAGGATGAGGGTGAGGCCTCCCGGCCAGAAAGCCTCCGCCAGTTTGCGGGCGTCGGCCGGGACGTCGGTGGCGAGGCCGTCCAGGGCATTGATCCGCGGGATCAGCACGGGCGGAGGCATGGTGCGGCTGCGTCCCTTGGACACCAACAGCATGGTCACGGCCTGGGGCGAGAAAGCGTCGGCGGCAATCCCGTAGACCGTGTCCGTGGGAAAGACCACGCACTTCTTTTCGCTGATGGCACGCTGGGCGTGCTCAAGTCCCTTGGCGCGCTCGTCGTCACTGGTGCAGTTGTAGGTAGTGGTCACTCGCCTATTCTTTCATTCGCTGTGGTCCGGATCTGCGAGCAGGGCGCTGGTGGCGCGCTCCTTGCCGTTGAGGTCCAGATGCGTCCTGATCCCGGTCCAGTTTCCTGTACCGGCCAAGTGATCCGAAATCCAGCGCGCCTGGACCTCGGCATGCTCCATCACAAAGTAGCCCCCCGGCCGCAGGAGGCGGGCCGCGGAGGCAGCGGCCGCCGTCGGAAGTTCCATGCCGTCCGCTCCCCCGCCGTACAGCGCCTCGGGCGGATCATGCAGGGCGACTTCCGGCTCGTTGGGGATGGCCTCGGCGGGAATGTACGGCGGGTTGGACACCACAACGTCGAACGTCCCGTTGAGCTCGGGCAGCGCGTTCCGCAGGTCCCCCAGGACGAGCCGGACACCCAGCGGGGCCAGGTTTTTTTCTGCCCAGGCGTGGGCGAAGGGGCTGAACTCGACGGCGTGCACCTCCGCGCCCGGCACCTCGTGGGCGATGGAGCCTGCGATGGCACCCGAGCCTGTCCCAAGGTCGACGATCCGCGGGCGGGCCATCCCGCGGACGTGGTCGATGACCAGCTGCGCCACCGATTCGGTCTCGGGGCGGGGTACGAAAACGCCGGGGCCAACAGCCAGTTCGAGGTAGCGGAAATGCGCCACTCCGGTGATGTGCTGCAGCGGTATGCGGCTGGCGCGCTCCGCCACCAGCGCCGCATAGCCCTCCGGCGCGGGCGCATCCCCCAGCATCATGGCACGCAGGCGGCCGAGCCCCACGTTCAGCAGGTGGTCGGCCAAAAGCTCAGCGTCCACCCGAGGACTGGGGACGCCGGCGTCGCGGAGTATGTTCGTTGCCGCACTGACAGCGTCTGCGAGCGACTGGCCTGGCTCGAGTGTCATGTGTTGAATTTACCGAAGGGACTAGTCGCCGATGGCGTCCAGGCGTGCCTGTTCGTCCATCTCGATGGCCGACTGGATGACGGGCTCCAGGTCGCCGTTCATGACCTGGTCCAGGTTGTACGCCTTGTACCCGGTGCGGTGGTCCGCGATGCGGTTTTCCGGGTAGTTGTAGGTGCGGATGCGCTCCGAACGGTCCATGGTGCGGATCTGGGATTTCCGCTGGGCCGAGTTCTCGGCGTCGATCTGCTCCTGCTGGTGCGCCAGGATGCGTGCCCGGAGCACGCGCATGCCCGCTTCACGGTTCTGCAGCTGGGATTTCTCGTTCTGCATGGCCACCACAATGCCCGTGGGAAGGTGGGTGATGCGCACGGCGGAGTCCGTGGTGTTAACGGACTGGCCGCCGGGACCGGAGGACCGGTAGACGTCGATCTTGAGGTCGTTCTGGTTGATCTCAAGCTCTTCCGGCTCATCCACTTCGGGCAGGACCAGGACGCCGGCGGCCGAGGTGTGGATGCGGCCCTGCGATTCCGTCACGGGAACACGCTGCACGCGGTGCACTCCGCCCTCGAACTTGAGCCGCGCGAAAACGCCCTCGGCGGGATCATTGGAGCTGCCTTTTACGGCAACCTGAACATCCTTGTAGCCGCCAAGATCGGATTCCGTGGCGGAAATGATTTCGGTCTTCCAGCCGCGGGACTCCGCATACCGCGTGTACATCCGCAGCAGGTCGGCCGCGAACAGGGCAGCCTCGTCGCCGCCTTCACCACCCTTGACCTCAAGGATCACGTTGCGGGCGTCGTCAGGATCGCGGGGAATGAGCAGCCGCCGGAGTTTGGCCGCCGCAACTTCCAGCGCCTCCTCCAGCTCAGGCACCTCGGCTGCGAACTCGGGATCCTCGTCCGCCATCTCCTTGGCAGCAGCAAGGTCATCCTGGATGGCTTCCCACTTGTGGTAGGCCTCAACGATGCCATTGAGCTGAGCCGAACGGCGCCCCAGTTTCCGGGCAAGCCGCTGGTCGGCATAGACAGCAGGATCCCCCAACTGCGCCTGGATAGCATCATGCTCATCAAGCAGGCCCTGTACGGACTCAAACATTTCCAAAACCTCTTTCGACTTGTACAAGTCTAGTAACAAACGAAGACGGGACCGCGGCTGGTGACTTAACGACGAAGCCGCACGGATTCTTCCGCCCCGGGAGCATTCGATGACTCCCAACCTTCGCAAGCTCAGGTCGGGGCCCTGTCATCTCTCTTACGGGCCTGCCGGAGCTGGGAGGCTAACGATCGAAGATCGTAAGCCTCCCAGCGTAGGGGCGGGGGCGGAAAAATCCGTGCGGCGTCAGCTCCGGGGCAGCAGATCAGCCGCTCACCGGAGCGTTATTTGTCGTTATCCGACTTCGCACCAAGCGTCGTCTTCTGGACCTGCATGAGGAACTCGACGTTGCTCTGGGTTTCCCGGATCTTGTTGGTCAGCAGCTCAAGGCTCTGCTGGGTCTCGAGTCCGGAAAGGACGCGGCGCAGCTTCCACATGATCTTGACTTCCTCGGGCGAGAGCAGGTTCTCCTCGCGGCGTGTGCCGGACGCGTTGACGTCCACGGCCGGGAAGATGCGCTTGTCAGCCAGCTGGCGGGACAGGCGGAGCTCCATGTTGCCGGTGCCCTTGAACTCCTCGAAGATGACCTCATCCATCTTGGAACCGGTCTCCACGAGCGCGGTGGCAAGGATGGTGAGCGAACCGCCGTTTTCGATGTTGCGGGCTGCACCGAAGAACCGCTTGGGCGGGTACAGCGCGGCGGAGTCCACGCCACCGGACAGGATGCGGCCGGAGGCCGGTGCTGCCAGGTTGTAGGCGCGGCCCAGGCGGGTCATGGAGTCCAGCAGTACCACCACGTCCATGCCCATTTCCACGAGGCGCTTGGCGCGTTCGATGGAAAGCTCGGCCACGGTGGTGTGGTCATCGGCAGGACGGTCGAAGGTGGAGGCAATGACCTCACCCTTGACGGTGCGCTGCATGTCCGTGACTTCTTCGGGGCGTTCGTCAACCAGCACCATCATGAGGTGGACCTCAGGGTTGTTGGTGGTGATTGCGTTGGCGATGGACTGCAGAATGAGCGTCTTGCCGGCCTTCGGGGGCGAAACGATCAGGCCACGCTGGCCCTTGCCGATGGGAGCCACAAGGTCGATGACGCGGGGGCCGATCTTCTTGGGATCGGTTTCCAGCCGCAGGCGCTCTGACGGGTAGAGCGGAACCAGCTTGGCGAACTCAACGCGGTCCTTGAGCTCCTCGGCGGTCTTGCCGTTCACCGAGGTGACGCGGACCAGTGCGTTGAACTTCTGGCGGGCGGACTGCTGGCTGCGGTCTTCGCCTTCGCGGGGTGCACGGATTGCACCGACGACGGCGTCGCCCTTGCGCAGGTTGTACTTCTTGACCTGGGCCAGGGAAACGTAGACGTCGTTGGGGCCCGGCAGGTAGCCGGAGGTGCGGATGAACGCGTAGTTCTCCAGGACGTCGAGGATGCCCGCGACGGGCAGCAGGACGTCATCCTCGGTGACCTCGACGTCATCGACGTCCGGTCCCTGGGAACGGCCGCGGCGGCGGTCGTTGCGGTCGCGGAAGCGGTCGTTGCGGGAGTTGTCACGGCTGTCCTGGCCGCCGGAGCGGTCATTGCGGTCGTTCCGGTCCCGGCGGTTGCGGCGGTTCCGGCGGCTGCCACCATCGGAGTCATCGCCGTCGCGGGTGTTGTCGCGGTTGTCATCGCGGCGGGCGCCTTCGCGCTGGCCTGCCTCGCGGCTGCCGGCGTTGTCCCGGCCGCTGTCGGCATTCTCGCGGGCAGCGTTATCGCGTCCGGCGTTGTCACGGCCGCGGGTGCGGCCGCCTTCACGGCGGTCGGTGCGCTGGCCGGAATCGCCGGCCTCCGCGGGAGTTTCGGTGCGCTGTTCCGACGTGCGCTGTTCTGAAGTCCGCTGTTCGACGACCGCCTGTTCAGCAGGTGCTTCGGCGGCCTCGGCAGCCTGCGGCGCAGCGGCTGCTTCGCCGCGGCGGCGGTTGCGGGTGCGCGGCTGGCGGCGTTCGGTAGCACTTTCGGGCGCTTCGGTGGCCTCGGCAGCGGGTGCCTCAACCGGAGCGGCGGTGCTCGTTTCGGCGGTGGCCGGCTCCGTGGCCGCCGGTGCCACAACTCCGTCGCTGACGGCGCGCCGGCTGCGTCCGCGGCCACGTGCCCGGGTTCCTTCCGCGGGAGCTTCCGTTGCTTCAGCGGCCGGGGAAGACACTGCGGTGGCAGCGGCCGGGAGTTCCACGGCCTTTTCGGTTGCCCTGGCGGGAGCCTTGGTCATGGGAGTACCGGCGCGGTGGGCGGAGATGGCCGAAACCAGGTCCCCCTTGCGCATCCGGGAACCGCCTGAAATGCCGAGCTGGCTGGCAAGTGCCTGCAGCTGGGCGAGCTTGAGGCCTGCAAGGCCGCTGCTCTTGGCGGGAGCTGCCGGTGATTCGGCAGCAGAAGATGATAGTTCCACAGCTGGCGACAGCTCAGTGGTTTCGGTCACGAAGGATCCTTCCCCCTCGACGGCGTCCAGACTGGGAGCTGGACGCGATGATTTGATCTGGGCTGCAGTTCAGATCTGCAGCCGGATTGCTCGGCCTTGCCGGTTGGATTTCGGCCAGCAGGGCCGGATACTGATTCACCTTGCGCTCCACCCATGGCGGGACGCCGGACTGACGCTTCAGGGGCAGTTTGAGTGCTGCAGATTCCTGCGACAGACCTAGCAGGCGGCACCGGAATGGATTGCGCAGTAAGAGACCAGGCGGCAACTAAGTGCAAAAGCAGATCAGATAGGCGGAATTACCGCCGGTGCAACTCCACCTTAGCACCTTCGACGTCCACTGCCAGCTTCAGTACGCGCCAGGCAATATCCGGCGTGTTGGCTGCGGTGAACTGCCCGATGAAAGCCACTGCGGCGGCGGCTTCGGCTTCTCCGTTGGCAAGGACCAGCACCGTGGGCCCCGCGCCTGAGACAACGGCGGCGTGGCCGGCGGCCCGCAGCGCACCGATGAGGGCTGCGCTGGGCCGCATTGCCTCGGCACGGTAGCTCTGGTGCAGGTAGTCTTCGGTGCCGGCCAGCAGGAATTCGGGGTTGTGCGTCAGCGCGTGGATCAGCAGCGCTGCACGGCCCGCGTTCATGGCAGCGGCGTGGTGACCCACCGATGCCGGCAGCAGGGCACGCGCTGCCTCCGTGGACAGTTCGTAATCCGGAACCGCGACGACCGGGATCACCGAATCCGCCACCGTGGCGCTGGTGCTGCTGTACTGCTCACTGTCCTGCCAGGACAGCGCCAGACCGCCGAAAATGGCGGGCGCGACGTTGTCCGGGTGGCCTTCGATTTCACTGGTCAGCTGCAGGACCCAGTCCCGGCCCCGGCGGTACGCTTCGGGAACCATGGCGTTTGCCGCCGAGACTGCGGCCACCACCGCGGAGGCGGACGAGCCAAGGCCGCGCCCGTGGGGGTTGACGTTGTCGGCGGTCACCTTCAGGCCGCCGTGGCGGAAGCCCAGCCGTTCGAACGCCGCTTCCATGGCCCTGATCACCAGGTGGCTTGCATCCCGGGGCAGGGTTTCCGCCCCTTCGCCGCGGAGCTCGAACAGCAGTTCGTCTGTTTCCAGGCTCTCCACCGTCAGGGTGTCGTGCAATGCCAGGGCCAGGCCCAGGCTGTCATAGCCCGGGCCCAGGTTGGCTGTGGTTGCCGGCACCCGGACGGTGACGATCTGGCCGGCCTCGATGGGTTGCAGTCCGACAGCGGCCGGCGAGGTGGTTTCCAAGGCTATTTTTCTTCCAGTCCCAGTTCAGCAGCAACCGTGACCACGTCGTTGGGTACCTTGACCGGCTGTACGTCGCTGCCGTCCTCGGTGCGCAGGGCCCACTGGGGGTCCTTGAGCCCGTGGCCCGTGACGGTGATGACGATGGTCTTGCCGGAGGGGACTTCCCCGGCGGCGTGCTTCTTAAGGAGCCCTGCCACACCGGCGGCCGAGCCCGGCTCGACGAAGACTCCTTCGCGGGCGGACAACCAGCGGTGCGCAGTGAGGATCTCTTCATCCGTGACGGAGTCGATCAGTCCGCCGGATTCGTCGCGGGCGCCGATGGCACCGTCCCAGGAGGCGGGGTTGCCAATGCGGATGGCCGTGGCGATGGTGTCGGGCTCGGTGATGGGGTGGCCGGCGACGAAGGGCGCAGCACCTGCCGCCTGGAAGCCCCACATCGCGGGGGTCCTGGTGGAGACGGCGGGAAGGGTACCCGCTGTTTCGGACTCGAACGGAGCGGAGTACTCCTTGTAGCCCTTCCAGTACGCGGTAATGTTCCCGGCATTGCCCACCGGCAGGACATGGATGTCCGGGGCGTCGCCCAGCGCGTCGACGATTTCGAAGGCGCCGGTCTTCTGTCCCTGGATGCGGGCAGGGTTCACCGAGTTCACCAGGAACACCGGGTAGGACTCCCCCAGCTTCCGGGCGATGTCCAGGCAGTTGTCAAAGTTGCCGTCCACCTGGAGCAGCGTGGCGCCATGGGCGATCGCCTGGCTGAGCTTGCCCATGGAGATCTTGCCTTCAGGCACCAGAACCGCGCACTTCAGGCCGGCGGCGGTGGCGTAGGCAGCGGCGGAGGCGGAGGTGTTGCCCGTGGAGGCACAGACGACCGCTTTCGCGCCGGAGGCAACGGCCGCCGTCATGGCCATCGTCATACCGCGGTCCTTGAACGAACCGGTGGGGTTCATGCCCTCCACCTTGAGGTACACCTCGGAACCGGTGAGCTCCGAAAGCTTCTGCGCGTGCACCAGGGGGGTGCCGCCCTCACCCAGGGTAATCACCCTGGTGGATTCCGTCACGGGCAGACGGTCAGCGTATTCGCGGATGACACCGCGCCATTGGTGAGCCACTTAGACTCCTTCTACCCGCAGAACGGATGTAACTGAATTGATAACGTCCAGGCCCTTCACGGCCTCGACGGTGGCCGCAAGGGCAGCCTCTGACGCGCGGTGGGTGACGATCCGCAGCTCGGCGGATTCCACGTTGGACTCCGCGTCGCGGTGGATGGTCTGCCGCATGATCTCGATGGACACGCCATGCTCGGCGAAGAGCTGGGCAATCCTGGCCAGCACGCCGGGCTGGTCGGCGACGTCGAGCCCGATGTAGTAGCTGGTGACGGCCGCGTCGATCGGCAGCGCCGCAACCTGGCCGGTGGTGGTTTCCGTCCGGCCGGGGCCGCCCAGGACCAGGCTGCGCGCGGCCGAGACCAGGTCGCCCAGGACGGCGGACGCCGTGGGGGTGCCGCCGGCTCCCTGTCCGTAGAACATCAGTTCGCCGGCGTTCTCGGCCTCGATGAACACCGCATTGAAGGCGCCGTGGACGGCAGCAAGCGGGTGCTCGCGGGGAAGCAGCGTGGGGTGCACGCGCACGGACACGCCCTCGCCGCCGCCCGTTTCTGTGTCTGCAACATGAAGCTTTTCCGCAATCGCCAGCAGCTTGATGACAAAGCCGGCGTCCTTGGCAGCGGCGATATCCGCCGCAGTCACGGAGGTGATTCCTTCGCAGTGGACGTTTTCCAGGGCGAACCGGGTGTGGAAGGAGAGCGAGGCAAGGATGGCGGCCTTCGCGGCGGCATCGTGGCCTTCGACGTCGGCCGTGGGGTCCGCCTCCGCGTAGCCAAGGCGCTGCGCTTCAGCGAGGGCATCGGCGAACTGGGCTCCGGTGGTGTCCATCTGGTCAAGGATGAAATTGGTGGTGCCGTTGACGATGCCCAGGACGCGCGTGATGCGGTCGCCGGCGAGGCTGTCGCGGATGGGCCGCAGGATGGGAATGGCTCCGGCGACGGCGGCCTCGTAGGACAGCTGGACGCCCGCTTTGTCCGCCTCTTCGTGCAGGGTGGGACCGTCCTGCGCCACGAGCGCCTTGTTGCCCGTGACGACGCAGGCACCGTTGCGGAGGGCAGAAAGGATCAGCGTGCGGGCAGGCTCGATGCCGCCCATCAGCTCGATCACCAGGTCCGCGTCCTTCACCAGGGTGTCGGCGTCGGTGGTGAAAAGGTCCTGAGGAAGGTCCACGTCGCGCTTGGCGTGGACGTTGCGCACGGCGATGCCGCTCAACTGCAGCTTCGCGCCCGCGCGGGCGGCAAGGGTGTCGGCGTCCTCGATGAGAATCCGCGCAACCTGGGCCCCAACGTTGCCACAGCCCAGCAGGGCCACTTTCAGGGTTCGCAATTCGGTCATTCAGACTCCCATGTCGCGGTTCAGCAGATCTTCTTCGGTTTCCCCGCGGACAATCAGCCGGGCAGATCCGTCGCGCACCGCGACAACGCCCGGCCGGGCCAGATAGTTGTAGTTGCTTGACAGGGCCCAGCAGTAGGCGCCGGTACCCGGTACAGCAAGCAGATCACCGGCTGCCACGTCCTCGGGCAGATATACATCTCTAACAACTATGTCGCCGCTCTCGCAATGTTTGCCCACCACGCGGGACAGCTGCGGGCCGGCGGCGGACGTGCGGGACGCCAGGATTGCCGAGTAATCCGCGTCGTACAGCACCGGGCGGGCGTTGTCGCTCATGCCGCCGTCCACTGAAACATAGCGGCGCGGATACGTAACGTTGTTGCCGGCGTCACTCGCGTCCGGACCGGGCGCATCCACGCGCACCGTCTTGAGCGTTCCCACCTCATACAGGGTGAAGGTGGTGCTGCCCACAATGGCGCGGCCGGGTTCGATGGAGATGCGGGGAGCGTCAATGCCCAATTCAGCGCAGGTTGAACGCACGACGGCGGCCATCGCCTCCGCAATTTCCGTTGCAGGGCGGGGGGTGTCCACCGGTGTGTACGCAATGCCGTAACCACCGCCAAGATCCAGCTCGGGCAGGACGATGGAGTACTTCTCCTGCATCGCGGCGAGGAAACGGAGGAGCTTCTGGGCGGCAAGGGCAAAACCGTCCGGTTCGAAGATCTGGGAGCCGATGTGGCAGTGCAGCCCCAGCAGTTCGATGCCCGGATGCGCCGACGCAGCCGCGACGGCCTCCTCGGCAGCCGACAGGCCGGCCTGTTCGGTGGTGTCCGCGGTCATGGAGAGGCCGAACTTCTGGTCCTCGTGGGCAGTGGCGATGAACTCGTGGGTGTGGGCGTGCACGCCGGGCGTCAGCCGCAGCATGACTTTGGCCTGTTCCCCCCGGCGTTCGGCGATGTCACCAACCCGGACCAGCTCGCCGAGGCTGTCCACCACAATCCTGCCCAGCTTCATGTCCAGTGCACGGTGGATCTCGCGGTCTGACTTGTTGTTGCCGTGCAGAGCAACGTCCGCGCCGGGAATGCCGGCCTTTGCCGCGACCGCCAGCTCACCGCCGGAGGCAGTGTCCAGCCGGAGGCCCTCTTCCTCGACCCAGCGCACCACGGCGGTGCACAGGAACGACTTGCCGGCGTAATAGACGTCCACTCCCCCGCAGATATCGGCAAACGCGTTGTTGAAGGCATCGCTGAAGGCGCGTGCCCTGGCGCGGAAATCGTCCTCGCTCATGACGAACAGCGGTGTCCCGTACTGCTGCTGAAGCTCACTGACCGGAATGCCGCCGACCGTGAGTTCACCTGAATCGTTCCGGGCTGCGTCCTGTGCCCACATCTTGGGCACCAAGGCATTCAGGTCGGCGGGGACCGAAAGCCATTCGGGTGCCAGCGGGGACGCCTGGCCTTGGGAATCTTCGCGCTGCGGTGCCATGGGGGTCACATCCGTTCCGGCGCGGAAACGCCCAGCAGATCAAGGCCGTTGGCCAGCACCTGGCTGGTGGCGTCGTTGAGCCACAGGCGGGTGCGGTTGACATCCGTCACGGCTTCATCGCCCATGGGCGCAATCCGGCAGGCGTCATACCAGCGGTGGTAGGCACCGGCAATCACTTCAAGGTGCCGGGCCACCCGGTGCGGCTCGCGCAGCTCAGCGGCCTTGGCCACGATCGAGGGGTAGCTGCCCAGGTATGAGAGCAGCTCGTTCTCCGTGGCGTGGTCCAACAGGGAGGCGTCAAAGGAGTCTTGGCCGTCAACCTGGCGTTCCACACCCGCGGCCACGGCGTTCCGGGCGGCGCCGCGGGAGCGGGCATGGGCGTACTGCACATAGAACACCGGGTTTTCATTGCTGTGCTTCTTCAGCAGCTCGGGATCCAGGGTCAACGGCGAATCCGCAGGGAACCGGGCCAGGGAGTAGCGGACAGCGTCCTTCCCGAGCCAGTCGATCAGGTCCTTGAGCTCGATGATGTTTCCGGCACGCTTGGACAGCTTGGCTCCGTTGACGGACACGAGCTGTCCGATCAGCACCTCGATGTGGAGCTCGGGATCGTCGCCGGCGCAGGCAGCAATGGCCTTGAGCCGGTTGATGTAACCGTGGTGGTCCGCGCCCAGCAGGTAGATCTTCTCGGTAAAGCCCCTGTCTTTTTTGGACAGGTAGTAGGCGGCGTCCGCGGCGAAGTAGGTGGGCTCGCCGTTGGCGCGGATCATCACCCGGTCCTTGTCGTCGCCAAAGTCCGTGGTCCGCAGCCAGACCGCACCGCCGTCGTCGAACACGTGGCCCTGCTCGCGCAGCCGCGCCACGGCACTTTCGATGGCGCCGGCGTCGTGCAGTTCCTGCTCGGAGAAGAAGACGTCGAACTCCACGCCGAAGTCCGCAAGGGTGGCCTTGATGTCCTTCATCTGCGCCTGGTAGGCAGCGGCGCGGATGACCGGGAGGGCCGCTACTTCCGTCAGTTCGCGGATGTCAGGGTGCTCGGTAAGCACCTCGTGGCCAAGGTCGGCGATGTACTGCCCGGGGTAGCCGCCGTCGGGCACGGGAAGCCCGTGGAGCCGGTTGTAGACGGAGTGGGCGAAGACGTTCATCTGCGTGCCGGCGTCGTTGATGTAGTACTCAGCGGTGACCTCGGCACCGGAGGCGCGCAGGACGCGGGCGATCGAATCCCCCAAGGCCGCCCAGCGGGTGTGCCCGATGTGCAGGGGCCCGGTGGGGTTGGCGGAAACGAACTCCATGTTCACGGTGTGGCCGGCGAGCGCGGAGTTGGTGCCGTACTGCTTTCCGGCTTCGATAATCGCCTTGGCGAGGGCACCGGCCGCGGCGGCGTCCACAGTGATGTTCAGGAACCCCGGGCCTGCGATGTCCACGGCGGAAACGCCGTCGATGGACTTCAGCCGTGCGCTGAGGATCGTGGCGAATTCCCGTGGGTTGGTGCCCGCCTGCTTGGCCAGCTGAAGGGCGATATTGGTGGCCCAGTCTCCGTGGTCCCTGTTCTTTGGCCGCTCCACGCGCACCTCATCAGGCACAGCTGATGCAGGAAGGGCGATGTCGCCGGCGGCGACGGCTTCCTTCAGGCAGGCGGATATGGCGAGGGAGAGTTCTTCGGGAGTCACCCCTCTAGCCTACCGGGGGCCCAGTAACAGCAAGTAATTCGGGGCGTTTTGATGCCCTGGGGGTCCACAGGAAACGGTGAACGCGGCCACAGGTTGAACCAATACGCTGTGTTCGGCGTTGAGAACACCGTAACCACTTAGCAGTTCCTGCCCCGAGTCCACTGACGAAACGAGAGCCCTGATGAGACCCTCAGTCCGTAAAAGTGTTTATGCCGGAATCGCCGGCCTGTCCCTGGCAGGAACGGTGGCCGCCTGCGCCCCGTCTGCCGGAGACTCCTCCCCCGCGCCCGCAGCCCCCGGCAGCAGCGCAACCGGAAGCACTCCCTCATCCGGCGCATCAACGCCGGCCGGCAGCGGATCGGACTACAAGGACGGCACCTACAGCGCGGATGGAACGTACGTCTCGCCGAACGGCACCGAAACTGTGGGCGTGGAGCTGACCCTGGCCTCCGGGACCGTCACGGACGTGCAGATCACGCAGCACCCGTCCAACCCGAACACCCGCAAGTTCCAGGGCGAGTTCGCCGGGGGGATCGCGGGACAGGTGGTGGGCAAGAGCATTGATGAGCTCAATGTTTCCAAGGTTGCCGGTTCCTCCCTCACCAGCGGCGGCTTCAACCAGGCAGTGGAGCAGATCAAGTCGGAAGCGCGATAGGACGTGCCGGGCAGCGGCTGGGAGGATTTTGCGTTTGAGGGGATCGGAACGCGCTGGGAAATTTCAACGCTGCAGCCGCTCGATTCCGCCCTGCGCACGCGCCTGCTGAGCCTGGTGGAGCGGTTCGACGCCGACTGGTCCCGGTTCCGGGCGGATTCCCGGGTCAGTGCCATGGCCAAGGACCCCGGCAGGTATGACTTTCCCGCGGAGGCTGGTCCGTTGGGGCAGCTGTACCGGACTCTTTATGAGGCCACCGGCGGGGCCATGACGCCGCTGATCGGCCCAAGCCTGGAGCGTTTGGGTTACGACGCCGGCTACTCCCTTCGCTCCTCCGGCTCAGCGCTGCCGGCGCCGGCCTGGGACGACGTGCTGGAGTGGGCCGGCAGCACCCTCACCACCGCGGCTCCCGTTGTGCTGGACATCGGTGCTGCCGGCAAAGGGCTGCTGGTGGATCTGGTGGCTGCCGAACTGAAGGCGGGCGGCATGGAAGCGTTCATCGTTGATGCCAGCGGAGACCTGCTGGCGAAAGGGCCGGATCCCGTTCCGGTGGCACTGGAACATCCGTACAACCCAACACAGGCCATAGGGGTGGTGCAGCTGGCGGGCCGGGCGCTGTGCGCTTCTGCGGCCAACCGGCGCGCCTGGGGGGACGGCCTGCACCACATCCTGGACGGAAAGACCGGCCGGCCCGTCAGGACCGCCGTGGCGACGTGGGCGCTGGCTGACACCACGATGCTGGCCGATGCCCTGGCAACGGCACTCTTCTTTGTCCCTGGCGCCCGGCTCCAGCAAACCTTCGACTTCTCCTGGCTGACCGTTTTCTCGGATGGAAGTGCAGCCCACTCCGCCGAGTTTGAAGGGACACTGTTCACATGAGCCCTGTTGAAACCCCGAAGGCGCCGCCGGGCGCCTCCTTGGGCGCGCGGTTGGACACTGCGCTGGGCCGGTTCACCATGTACCGGCTGGTCCTTTTTGTCCTTGCAGTCCTGGCTGTGTACAGCCTGGTGCTCGATGCCCTTGGGTGGCTGACGTTCGGTATTCCCGAAATGCTGGCGCACCTGGTGCTGTGCCTCGGCCTGACGTACGCGTCAAACAGGGCGCTGGCGCCACTGTTCCGTGTCCGGCCGCACTCCGAATCCTCGCTCATCACCGGCCTGCTGCTGTACTTCCTGTTCTGGCCCTCGTTCGCCCCGCTGGACGTGGCAGGTGTGGCTTTGGCCTGCGTGCTGGCGTCGGCATCAAAGTATGCGCTCGCGTGGCGCGGCCGCCACATCTTCAACGCCGCCGCGGCGGGAGCTTTCGTGGCCGGGCTCACCGGGCTCAACATTGCAACCTGGTGGGCAGCCACTCCTGCCATGCTGTGGGTGCTGGTGCCCGGCGTCCTCCTGGTCCTGCACAGAACCCGGAAGTTCCTGATGGCCTCCGCGTTCCTTGCTGTGGCCACCGCCATCATCACTGCGGAACTGCTCCAGGCCGGAACGTCCTTTGGCGGTGCGTTGTGGCAGTCCCTGGCTCAGCGGCCGCTGCTGTTTTTTGTTGGCTTCATGCTCACCGAACCGCTCACGCTGCCGCCTCGGAGGTGGCAGCAGCTTGCACTGGCTGCGGTGGTTGGCGTGGTGTTCGCGGTTCCCTACAACTTCGGTTTCCTGGCCAACTCTCCCGAGGCAGCGCTGCTGCTGGGCAATGTGATCGCGTTCCTGATGGGGCAGCGGGGCAGGGTGACCCTCCGCTTCACCGGAACCAGGCCTTTGACGCCCAGCACCACCGAGTTCAGTTTCGAGCCGTCCCGGCCTGTCCGCTTTGTGCCGGGGCAATACATGGAGCTGGACCTTCCGCACGCAAAATCGGACGGAAAAGGACGACGCCGGGTGTTCAGCCTGACGGGATCCCCCAGTGAACGCCTGGTCAAGTTTGGGGTGCGGACCGCGGAGCCCCTGTCCGCAGCCAAGAAGGTCCTCCTGTCGCTGAACCCGGGAGACGAGGTGACAGCCACGTCGGTTGGAGGAGACTTTGTCCTCCCCCGCGATCCCCGCAAGCCTGTCCTGCTGATTGCCGCCGGGATCGGCGTCACGCCCTACCTTTCACACGTGTCGTCAGGAGGCTTGCGGGAGCGGGATGCAGTGCTGCTCCTGCTTGCCAGGAGCGCGGACGAGGTTGCTTATGCGGATGAGTTGCGGGCGGCCGGCATCCGCGTCCTGGTCCGCGTGGCGGACGGTTCCGTGCCGCCATCGGGATTGGCCAGCGCGTCCTGGGATGGCACGCGGGTGGACGGTGAGGCCATCCGCGCCCTGGTCCCCGACGTCGCTGGCCGTGAGGTGTATGTCTCGGGTTCCCCTGCGAGCGTTGCGTCACTGCGGCGGGCCGCCAAACAGGCCGGGGCAGCAAAAGTCCACGTTGACTCGTTCTCCGGCTACTGATTTTTCAAGGTTTGGATGTGCCTGAGGCAGTGCGGCAGCGCCGATTTTCCCTTGCGGGCCACCTTACTGCTAAGCTCTAGGACGTCCCGCCGGCAACGGCAGGAACCCCGGATTGCCCTCGTAGCTCAGGGGATAGAGCGTCTGCCTCCGGAGCAGAAGGTCGTAGGTTCGAATCCTATCGAGGGCACCAACGAGAACCACCAGGAATCACGGATTTCTGGTGGTTCTCTGCATTTCGGCGGGTACTGCCTTGAAGTGCCACCCCATGCCCTGGACCCTTCGCGTGGGAACTATTGGCCCGGGCTGTGAATTAAACCTTTCAGCAGTGCCCACTCCCATAGCCGGAGCACTGCTACCCAACGAAAGGTGCGTCATCGTAGGCCGGAACGCCGTGACCAGCACAAAAGCTCCCGGGCCGGCCCTCCCCCGGGAGCTGGCCAGTCCCAACCCCGATGTCCCCTTGCGGCATACAAGTGTGGTCCCGTGCTGAGCCGCGGCAGGATTCAAGAAGGCCGGCGCGGGCCGCTTCGGCTGCTCCCGTGGTTTCTCGTTCTTGTGCTGCTCGCATCAGCGCTGGCGCTCCTTGCGCCGGGCCTGCTCAGCGGTTTGCGTGGCGCAGGCGGCTCGCTGGCGTGGAACCCGGAGTGCATTGTCGAGACCCCTGACGGGAAGGTAGGGCTCAACCGTGAGGAGGCGCAACGGGCCACAACAGCCGTCGCACTCCTGGCCCGCGGGGTGGAGTCACCGGACACCTCAGGCATCGACGCGGCGGCGTTGCAGCAGCTGGCAGCCGGACCAACCGAGGCTGCAGGACCTACCCTGAGCTGCCGGGGCTCGGCCGCCGCCGGCCTGCTGGAAGAAGAGCTGGGTGACACCGGCCTGACACCCCGCGCCGAGCGGTTGCGCGAGGCCATGACCGGGGTGTTCGGCGCTCAAAGCCTTGGAGGGTTCGCCCCAGGCGGCGTCAGCCAGGGACATGGAGCTGAGTCCACGCACTACGACGGCCGGGCTGTCGATGTCTTCTTCCGCCCGGTGACCGGGGAGAACCGGCGTGCGGGATGGATGCTGGCCCACTGGCTGGTCGCCCATGCCGACGAGCTGGACATCCAGTACGTCATTTTCGACGACCGCTTCTGGAGCGTGCAGAGCTCCCGGGGGCTATGGCAGGAGTACCGCGCACCTGAGCCCCGCAACGAGATCCTGCGCCACCTCGACCACGTCCATGTGGATGTGCTGGCCGGGGGGTCTTAACACCGTCAGGGAACGGGACGGATTCAGTCCCGGTTCAGTCCCGGTTCAGTCTGGGTTCCTGCCGCAAATCACGTGCGGCGTGAGCCTTGCCGGGGATTGTCGGTGCCTCCTCGTAGTCTGAATTCACCAAGTTGAGGGGGTACGCCATGCACGGTCCGTTCTGTTCCATCGTCCCGCCGTACATGCTGAGGAGGCTGGCCAAACGGGGTGCGCCGGAGTTTTCGTCGGCGGCCAGGGCAGCCAGGGAAGCCTTAGGCCATGTCGAGTCGTTTCGTTCAGCGCGGGCCCAGCCCGTGCCCGGCGTTCCGGCAGGCGTCCGCCAGGCCAAGCCCGGGCCACCACACCGGACCGTCTTCGACGCAAACAGCGCGGAGATTCTCCCCGGCACGCTGGTGCGCAAGGAAGGCGAGGCACCTGTCGGCGATGCCGCGGCCGACGAAGCCTTTGACGGGCTGGGCCACACGCACCGGCTCTACGCCGACGTGTTCGGACGCAACTCCATTGACGGACGGGGGCTGCCCCTGAACGCCACAGTCCACTTCGGCCAGCTTTATGACAACGCCTTTTGGGACGGGAAGCAAATGGTCTTCGGCGACGGGGACGGTGAAGTCTTTGAGCGGTTTACAAAATCCCTGAGCGTCATCGGGCACGAGCTCGCCCACGGCGTCACGCAGTATTCAGCTGCGCTCGTGTACCGGAACCAGGCCGGTGCCCTCAATGAATCCATGTCCGATGTCTTCGGCGCGCTGGTGGAACAGTACGTCAAGAACCAGTCCGCCGCTGAGGCCAGCTGGCTTATTGGCGAGGGCATTTTCACTCCTGAAGTGGAGGGCCGCGCCTTGCGCTCCCTGAAGGCCCCCGGAACGGCGTACGACGACGACGTGCTGGGTAAGGACCCCCAGCCGGACTCGATGGACACCTACGTGAGGACCAGCGCGGACAACGGCGGCGTCCACATCAATTCCGGCATCCCCAACCGCGCCTTCTACCTGGTCGCGGAGTCTCTTGGCGGAAACGCCTGGGACTCCCCCGGGCGCATCTGGTATGAGGCGCTCACCGGCGGATCGCTTCCCCCTGCTGCCACCTTCAGGGTCTTTGCCCGCGCCACGGCTGCATCTGCCATGGAACTCTTCGGTTCCGGGTCACCAGAGCATGACGCCGTACAGCTGGCGTGGGAAACTGTGAAGGTCAAGCTTTAACGGACGCCCGGCCGGCGCTTTTCGGCCGCCCGGGCTGTAGGGGAAGCCCAAGGACCAGGCCATGAAGATCAGCGTTGAGCGCACCGGAGGAATCGCCGCGATACCAAGGGTATGGACAGTGGAAGCCCACTCCGAGAGCGCTATCAACCAGTGGCAGCCGATTGTTGAAGCATGCCCCTGGGATTCGGTACCCAGGACTCCCAGGGCCGCTGCGGAGAAGTTCGCCGGGCAGCAGCCCGACAGGTTCATTTATGCCATTCGGGCCGGGCAGCACCGGGCTGCACTTCCGGAGCAGGCGGTCACCGGGCCGTGGCGGGTCCTGGTGGACAGCACCCGGGAAGCGGCCGAGGCATCGCGCGCCCAGCGGCGGCAGGACGGGACGTCCCCCGGCTGAGTTGCGCGGAAGAACCGGGCTGCGGCCAGAGTCCGGACCGTTCCTGCCGGGCAGGCGCTACCCCACCCCAGCCAGCTGGCCGCGGAAGGCCCGGCGGTATGACTGCGGACTGGTGTCCAGGACCTTGGCGAAGTGGTGGCGCAACAGGACAGGATGCCCGAAGCCGGACTCCCTGGCGATCTCGTCGATGTTGAGGTCAGTGGATTCAAGGAGCTCCTGGGCCCGGAGTACACGCTGCGAGTTAAGCCAGGCGGCAGGGGTGGCTCCAGTCTCAGACCTGAACCGCCGAGCAAATGTCCGCGGCGACATGTGGACCCGTGCCGCCAGTTCATTCACCGTGTGCTCGTGCTCCAGGTTTTCCACCATCCAGCGGAGCAGTTTTTCCATGGGGGCTGAACCGCAGGTGGGCATGGGCCGGTCGATAAACTGCGCCTGGCCGCCGTCGCGGTGCGGAGGAACCACCATGTCCCTGGCGATCGCGGCAGCTACGTGCGCGCCCAGTTCTACGCGCACCAGGTGGAGGCAGGCATCGATCCCTGCGGCGGTGCCGGCGGAGGAAATGATGTTGCCGTCCTGGACATACAGCACGTTTTCGTCAACCCGCACGAGCGGATATTCGGCGGCCAGCTGGCCCGAATAGTGCCAGTGGGTGGTGCAGCGGCGCCCGTCGAGCAAGCCGGCCCGGGCCAGGGCAAACGCCCCAGAGCAGATGGACATCACCCAGGCACCCCTGGCATCCGCAGCGCGGAGCGCCTCCAGAACCGGTTCTGGCAAATCGTCGTCCCGGCCGTAGGGAGCCATGATGACCAGGTCCGCATCCTTCGTGGCTTCGAGCCCCAGGCCCACGTTCATGGACAGCCCCGACTTCAGCGGCACGTTTCCGGGATAGGGCGTGCAGACCCGGAAATCGAAAGCGGGAACCCCGCTGCCCCTGGCCGATCTGTCGATGCCGAAGACCTCGCACGCTGTACCGAATTCGAACATCGAGAAGTTGGGAACCACGATGACTGCCACTGATTTGAGCATGATTCCATTGTGGCAGGAATTTTAGCTTTTTGGGCATTTCTGCCACTTTTTTCCGGCTGCTGAGGGGAGCAGCATGAAGGCATGGAAACCCTTCTTACCGCCCTCCTCATCGTGATCCTCCTCGTTGCCGCCGCCACCGTTTCAGCGCTTCTGCGTGACGGAAGGGGACATACGCCTCCAGTCGAATCCCACGAAGCGTGGTCAGCGCTGGACCTTCCCAGCATCAACTACACGCTCCGCATTTTCTAAGCCGCCAACGCCCGCTCCGGGCAGCAAAGGAAGCAACTGCAGACAGTCGAAACGGGATGCCCGGGCTCCCGCAGTAGACTGTCAGCAGACATGACACTTCACATCGCCTATCCCGCTGAGCTGCCGGTCTCCGAACGGCGCGAAGACCTGATGGCAGCCATCGCAGCAAACCAGGTCACCATCATTGCCGGCGAGACCGGCTCCGGTAAGACCACGCAGATTCCCAAGATGTGCCTTGAGCTTGGGCTGGGCGAGAATGGCCTGATCGGCCATACTCAGCCCCGCCGGCTGGCCGCGCGCACCGTGGCTGAGCGCATCGCCGAGGAACTGGGCGTGGACATCGGCCAGGAAGTGGGCTTCCAGGTCCGCTTCACCGGAGAAGTCAGCCGCGCCACAAAGATCAAGCTGATGACGGACGGCATCCTGCTGGCGGAAATACAGCGGGACAAACTGCTGCGCAAGTACAACGCAATCATCATCGATGAGGCCCATGAGCGCAGCCTGAACATCGACTTCATCCTGGGGTACTTGAAGCGGATCCTCCCGCAGCGGCCGGATCTCAAGGTGATCATCACCTCGGCCACCATCGACCCCCAACGGTTTGCCAACCATTTCGGCACACCCGACACCCCCGCCCCCATCGTTGAGGTCTCCGGGCGCACTTACCCCGTGGAGATCCGCTACCGCCCGCTCTCGCAGCCGCCCGGTGGAGCGGGCCCCGATGATGAGAATGGTTCCGACGACGAACTCGAGGAAGACCGCGACCCGCTCGACGCCGTGTGCGACGCCGTCGACGAACTCGCTGCCGAAGCACCCGGCGACATCCTGGTCTTCTTTTCCGGCGAGCGCGAGATCCGGGATGCGGCCGACGCACTGCAGGCCCGCATCCAGTCCAACCGGAGGCTGGCCGGAACGGAAGTCCTTCCGCTCTTCGCCCGGCTGAGCCTGCAGGAACAACACAAGGTGTTCCACCCGGGCAACAAGCGGCGGATCGTGCTGGCCACCAACGTGGCCGAAACCTCGCTCACCGTGCCGGGCATCAAATACGTGATCGACACCGGAACCGCCCGCATCTCCAGGTACTCGCACCGCACCAAGGTCCAGCGCCTGCCCATCGAGCGGGTCTCGCAGGCGTCCGCCAACCAGCGTTCGGGGCGGTGCGGCCGAGTCTCGGACGGCATCGCCATCCGCCTCTACTCCGAGGAAGACTTCGAATCCCGCCCCCTCTACACGGACCCGGAGATCCTGCGGACCAACCTCGCTGCTGTTATCCTGCAGATGACCGCCATGGGAGTGGCCCGCGGCCCCAAGGACGTCGAAAACTTCCCGTTCGTGGAACCGCCTGACACGCGGGCAATTAACGACGGCGTCACACTGCTCCGCGAACTCGGCGCGCTCGCTGCCGCCCGGCCCCAAAACGGCACGGACGGGGCGAAAAGCGGCGGCGGGCTGACCGCCGTCGGGCAACAGCTTGCCCAGCTGCCTGTGGATCCCCGGCTGGGCCGGATGATCGTGGAGGCGGGAAAACGCGGCTGCGTCCGCGAGGTGATGATCCTGGCAGCTGCCCTCACCATCCAGGACCCGCGCGAGCGCCCTACGGACAAGCAACAGCTCGCCGCGGAGAAGCACAACCGGTTCAAGGACGAGAACTCTGACTTCACTGGTTTCCTTAACCTCTGGAACTACCTGCAGGAAAAGCAGCAGGAGCTCTCGTCGTCGGCCTTCCGCCGGATGTGCCGGGCCGAATTCATCAACTACCTGCGGGTGCGGGAATGGCAGGATCTGTTTGCCCAGCTGCGCCAGCTTGCCCGGTCCCTGGGCATCAGCCTCGACAACAAGCGCCTTGCCGATCCCGTGGGCAACCACGAGGGCATCCACATCAGCCTGCTCTCCGGGCTGCTGAGCCACATCGGCATCCTTGATGAACGTAAGCGCGAGTATGCAGGTGCCCGTGGGTCCCGATTCGCGATCTTCCCCGGCTCGGCCCTTTTCAAGAAGTCGCCCACGTTCGTGATGGCCGCGGAACTGGTGGAAACCAGCCGGCTCTGGGCAAGGGTGGCTGCAAAGTTTGATCCTGTCTGGGCGGAGCAGGTGGCGCCGGACCTGGTGAAGCGCAGCTACAGCGAACCGCACTGGTCCACCCGGCAGGGCGCAGTGATGGCCTACGAAAAGGTCACCCTCTACGGCGTGCCCATCATCGCCCAGCGCAGGATCAACTACGGCAGGGTTGACCCCGTCGTCGCCCGGGAACTCTTCATCCGGCACGCCCTGGTGGAAGGCGACTGGAAAACGCACCACAAGTTCTTCCACCGCAACCGTGCCCTCCTGCATGAGGTGGAGGAGCTGGAGGCCAGGATGCGCCGCCGGGACCTGCTGGTGGATGACGAGACGCTGTTCGAGTTCTACGATGCGCGGATCGGATCTGACGTGGTGTCCGAGCGGCACTTCGACAAGTGGTGGAAGGAGGCGCGGCAGAAGAACCCGGACCTCCTGGACTACGACAAATCGCTCCTGCTCAGCGACGACGCGGACGACCTCGACGACTCCGCCTACCCCAAAACCTGGCTCCACAAGGGCTTCGAGCTTCCGCTGAGCTACGAGTTCCACCCGGTGGCCCCGGGCTCACCGCCCAACCCCTCCGACGGCGTGACCGCCGAAGTGCCGGTCCTCTTCCTCAACCAGCTGGATGACAAAGCCTTCCGCTGGCTGATCCCCGGGCAGCGAGTGGAGCTGGTGACGGCCCTGATCAAGTCACTGCCCAAACAGATCCGTAAGAACTTCGTTCCCGCCCCGGACGTGGCGCGCCAGGCAGTGGCAGTGCTGGAAGCCGACTTTGATCCGGCGGCCGATGACCTGGAGCCGTCCCTTGAGCTTGCCCTGCGCCGCATCCGCGGGCACATCGTCCCGCCGGGATCGTGGAACTGGGATGCCGTCCCGGCCCACCTGCGCGTGTCCTTCAAGGTGGTGGACAGCAAGGGCAAGGTCCTGGATGAGGGCAAGGACCTCGCAGCACTGCAGGAGAAGCTGGCTCCGGCCACGCGGCGGGCCATTGCCGAATCCCTCGGTGCGACGCCCGCCTCCACTGCGCCCGGCGCCGGCAGCGGCAACGGCAGGAAAGCGGCACAGGCGTCCGGGACGGCGTTCGACGGCGGATCCCCCGGAGCACAGCAGTCGGCCACGTTCCCGGGAACCGCAGCCCCAGCCGGTTTCAGGGAGCAGGACGGCCTGACGGAATGGAATTTCGGGACCCTTCAGCGGCAGGTGAGCAGCTCAGTCAAGGGCCACACCGTCACGGGATACCCGGCGCTTGTGGACCAGGGAACGTCGGTGGCGCTCCGGGTCTTCCAGACGGCGGCAGAACAGGCCGAAGCGATGCGTGGAGGCGTCATCCGCCTGTTGGCCCTGCGCGTCCCGGCACCGGACCGCTACGTTCTGGAACACCTGAGCAACACCGAGAAACTGACCTTCAGCCAGAACCCGCACGGCTCCGTCTCAGCCCTGATTGCCGACTGTGCGCTGGCGGCCATCGACAAGCTCACGCCCCAGGAGCTGCCCTGGGACCGGGCGTCCTTTGACCGCCTGTATGAGGTGGTCCGGGCCGAACTGATCGATACGGTGTTCAGCGTCACGGCCGTGGTAGAGCGCATCCTTGCCAGCACCCGGCGGATCGAAAAGCAGCTGAAGGGGACCACCAGCCTGGCGCTCATTTCTGCCCTCAATGACGTCAAGAGCCAACTGGAGCAGCTGGTGTATCCGGGCTTTGTAGCACGGACGGGCTATGCACAGCTCAGCCAGCTCCCCAGGTACCTTTCCGCCATTGAAAAGCGGCTGGAACGCCTGCCGGGCAATGTCCAGCGGGATGCCCTCAACATGGCCGTGGTGCAGCGGCTCGAGGACGACTACGATGACGCCGTGTCTGCCCTGCTTCCGGGACGCAAGGCCGGACCTGAGTTAACCCAGGTGCGCTGGATGCTCGAGGAGCTCCGGGTGAGCCTTTTCGCCGTCGAACTTGGGACAGCGTATTCGGTGTCCGAGAAGCGCATCCGCGCCGTGCTCAACAAGGCGCTGGCCCCGGCGTAGGAGTCCCCACCCGCGGTGCCGCGGCGCGGACCCGCGGGTGGGTCCGCGCCGGACTGGATGTCAGGCCGGGACGAACTCCCCGTACCCCGCCACCCTCAGGCCCTCGCGAAGCTTTTCGGCGTTGGCGTCGAGGACGTCCGGGTCCGGGTTCTGGTCCGCGGTGGCGAAGTTGAACTCCGCCATGCTCCGGGAAGGCCAGACGTGCACGTGGAGGTGGTTGATCTCGTAGCCGGCCACAATAAGGCCTGCCCGTGCCGCCTCGAAGACCTCCACCTGGACCGCGCCGATCCGGCGGGCCACTTCCATGACTTTGGCCAATGTCTCCGGGGATGCGTCGGTCCAGCGGTCCACTTCCTCGGTGGGGACCACCAGCGTGTGGCCGTCCGCGAGCGGCCCGGTGGTGAGGAAGGCAGCTACCTCAGGCTCCCGCCAGACAAAGCGGCCGGGGATTTCGCCGTTCAGGATCCTGGTAAAGAGTGTGCTCATGCGTGTGCCTCCTTGGCGGGTGCCTGCAGGGTGCTGGTGTCCAGCACAAAACGGTATTTCACATCGCCTGCCACCATCCGGTCGTAGGCTTCGTTGAGCTGGTCGGCGCGGACCATCTCGATCTCCGCGGCCACTCCGTGCTCCGCGCAGAAGTCCAGCATCTCCTGCGTTTCTGCAATGCCGCCGATGAGGGAACCGGCGTAGGCAATCCGGCGCCGGATCAGGGCGCCCGGGCTGACGGGCGGCATCGGCTCCGAGGGGAGCCCCAGCTGGAAGAGCGCACCGTCAACGCGGAGTGTCCGGAAGTAGGGGTTGAGGTCGTGCGGAGCTGCCACGGTGTCGATGATGAGATCGATGGTGCGGTTGGCTGCGGCCATCGCGTCCTCGTCCCGGGACAGGACAACCTCGTCTGCGCCGAGCCCAAGGGCGGCCGCAACCTTGGCCTCCGACGTCGTGAACACCACCACCGTCGCGCCCATGGCCTTGGCAAGCTTAACGGCCATGTGGCCCAGGCCGCCCAGCCCCACCACGCCCACAACATCGCCGTCTTCGACCTCGAAGTGCCGCAGCGGGGAAAAGGTTGTCACTCCCGCGCAGAGCAGTGGCGCAGCGGAGGCAGGGTCAAGCGATTCCGGCACCCGCAGGACGTAGCGCCGGTCCACCACGATGGACGAGGAGTAGCCGCCCTGGGTGACGGCATCACCGTTCCGGCGGTCCACGGCTCCGTAGGTGCCGGTCATGCCGTTTTCGCAGTACTGCTCGAGGCCGTCCAGGCAGCTTTCGCAGTGACGGCACGAATCGACGATGCACCCCACGCCCACCCGGTCACCCACGGCGAAGTCCACAACAGCGGAACCCACCCGGCTGACGGTGCCCACGATCTCGTGTCCGGGCACCAGCGGCCAGGTGCTGCCGCCCCACTCGCCGCGGGTGGCGTGCACATCCGAGTGGCACAGGCCGCAGAATTCGATGGCTATTTCGACGTCGTCGGCCTGGGGGGTGCGCCGGGCAAGGGTGAGCGGCACCAGCCCGCTGTCCGGGGACGTTGCGCCGTAAGCGGCGGCCGGAACGCCGCCGCCGGACGCTGCCGTCAAAGGGGTGGCAAGGTGTGCAAGGGGCGGAGGTACCGGGCGTCCTGGAGTCATAGTGCGACGCTACCCTTGCCCGGAGGCGTGTCGCCACCCGGCCGTCCGCTGCCGCGGCCCGGCTCAGCCCCGGTGGCCACGGGCAGTGCCGGGTTGTTGGACCACTCCGAGAATGAGCCCGGATAGAGTGCAGCGGGGAATCCGGCGATTTCCAGGGCCGCGACTTCATGGGCGGCAGTGACGCCGGATCCGCAGTACACCGCGACCTGCACTCCGTCGCGGACGCCCAGCGACTCGAACCTGCGGCGCAGCGCGTCAGGGGCCAGGAACCGCCCGCTGCCGTCCACGTTTTCGGAGGTCGGCGCACTGATGGCCCCGGGGATATGCCCGGCCCGCGGATCGATGGGCTCAAACTCGCCGCGGTACCTCTCCCCCGCCCGCGCGTCCAGCAGGAGGCCCGCGTCCGGCCAGGCGGCGGCTAAGGTGGCGTCGATGACCGGCATCTTCCCGTCTGTCAGATGCACACCGCCGGGGTCCGGAACAACCTGCCCCGCTTCGAGCGGAAGCCCCGCGGCACGCCAGGCGGCCAGGCCGCCGTCGAGCAGGTATACCTCCGCCAGCCCGGCGTGACGGAGCATCCACCACACCCGCGCCGCCGCCATGTTGCCGCTGTCGTCGTAGGCCACCACGACGTCACCGTCGTTGATGCCCCAGCGCCGGGCGCCCGCTTCGAAATCCTCCGCCGCCGGCAGCGGGTGGCGGCCCCGTTCGGGAACTGCAGGAGCAGCAAGTTCCGTCTGCAGGTCAACAAACACGGCGCCCGGCAGGTGCTCCTGCAGGTAGTGGCGGTGGCCGTGGGGGTCGCCCAGCGCCCAACGCACATCCAGCAGTACCGTGCGCCGGTGATCCGCAAGGCGGGCCTGCAGACCGGCAACGTCCATCAGGGGGTTCACGGCACTCCTCCAGCGGTGGTTTGGCCAACGGATCCACTGTATCGGCAGCCCTTCCCGCCGCGGGTAGGCTGGTGCGGTGAAGATCGAGCGCAGCGCCAGCCGGTACACCGCGGACCGGGACTGGGCGGACCAGGCAATCCGCAAGATCAGGGCAGAAAACAACCGCTCCGCGGACACCCATCTCTACGCTGTCCCCCTTCCGGAGCACTGGGGCGTCCACCTCTACCTCAAGGACGAGTCCACGCACCGTTCGGGCAGCCTGAAGCACCGGCTGGCCCGCTCCCTGTTTCTCTTCGGGCTGGTGAACGGCTGGATCCGGGAGGACACCACCATCGTGGAGGCTTCCAGCGGCAGCACGGCTGTGTCCGAGGCATATTTCGCGCAGCTCCTGGGCCTGCCCTTTGTTGCTGTGATGGCCCGCACCACCAGTCCCGAGAAGATCGCGCTGATCGAGCAGTTCGGCGGGTCCTGCCTGCTGGTGGAGCACGCGTCCGAGGTGTACGCGGCCGCGCAGGAGGTCGCGGAGACCTGCAACGGCCACTACATGGACCAGTTCACCTACGCCGAGCGGGCAACTGACTGGCGGGGAAACAACAACATTGCCGAGTCGATCTTTGGCCAGCTGGCGCTGGAGGAACATCCGGTTCCCCAGTGGATCGTGGTGGGAGCCGGCACCGGCGGAACGAGTGCCACCATCGGCAGGTACCTCCGCTACCACAGCTACCCAACACGGCTGCTGGTGGTGGATCCGGAGAATTCGGCGTTCTTCCCGGGCTGGCTGGGCACCTCCGGCGCGCCGGCAGGCCTGCCGTCCCGGATCGAGGGGATCGGGCGGCCGCGGATGGAACCCAGCTTCGTGCCGTCCGTGATCGACCGCATGGTGCAGGTTCCGGACGCCGCGTCAGTGGCTGCGATGCGCCACCTCCAAGGCCTTGCGGGGCTCCACGCCGGCCCCTCCACCGGGACCAACCTCTGGGGTGTGTGGCAGCTGGTGGCAGGGATGGTGGCAACGGGCAGCAAAGGCAGCATCGTTTCGCTGATGTGCGACGGCGGTGAACGCTATGCGGGCAACTACTACAACCAGGACTGGCTGGCTGCCCAGGGTCTGGACCCGGCGCCGTACGAAGCGGTCATCCGGCGGTTCATGGATACGGGCACGTGGACCGGAGACCTGGCCTAGACCTCCACAGACTCCCGGGCCGCCAGGTGGGTGTATTCGGTGCCGTACTTAGCGCCGATCCGCTGGACATGGCCTTCCACCACCTTCAGGCCGTTCTCGTTGAGCAGTCCGTCGTGGATCTGGAATGCCCGCGGCGCCCTGACAGCGATCACGAAGTCCAGCACCTCGGCGGCCTTGCTCCACGGTGCATGGAGGGGAACCAGCAGCGTCTTGACGCTGATGCCGTCCGGGATCACGAAGGAGTCCCCCGGGTGGTAAACATTGTCATCAATCAGGTAGCCGATGTTGGCCACGATGGGGATCTGCGGGTGGATCAGGGCATGCTGGCCGCCGAAGCTGCGGATGGTGAAGCCGGCAGCCTGGAAGGTGGAGCCCGGGTTCACGGCGTGAATGCGGGCGGCTTCGCCGGTGGCCTTGTCCTGCAGCTGGCCGGTAACACGCGCCGGGGCGAAGACCGCCAGTCCTGCGTTGGCGCGCAAAGCATCCACCACGGCCGGAACGTCAATATGGTCGGCGTGCTCGTGAGTTACCAGGACCGCTTCAGCGGACTGCAGGGCCTCAGCCGATTCCGAGAAGTTGCCCGGATCCAGGACCAGGACCCTGCCGTCTTTTTCCAGCCGGACACAGGAGTGGGTGTACTTCGTCAGCTTCATAGCGCCAGCCTAGGGTCCGCCCCGGGACCATGTCCACGAAGCTCCGGCTGGTAATCTGGATCTTTGCCACCATCCTGAGGAAGTGAGTCCACCCATGCCCGTCGGCGCCAAGGCTGATTCCACCACGTCGTCCCCGGGGACGGGCGGGGGCAAGGAGCAGCGCGTCACGAAGCAGCGCAGGGCCGTCAGCGCAGCCCTGGATGAACTGGACGATTTCGTCAGCACCCAGGAGCTTTACCGGATCCTCCAAAACCAGGGCGTTTCTGTCTCGCTGGCAACCGCCTACCGGATTCTCCAGTCGCTCGCGGACGAGGGCCTGGTGGACGTCCTGCGCAACGGCGACGGCGAGGCCGTGTACCGCCGCTGTGCCGTTACCGGACACCACCATCACCTGCTGTGCCGGAACTGCGGAAAGGCAGTCGAAGTGGAAGCCCCGGCTGTGGAGACATGGGCGGCGCGCACAGCTGCAGAGCATGGGTTCACAGAGGTGGCGCACACCGTGGAGATTTTCGGCCTGTGTCCGGATTGCACGGCGCGCAAGGCCGCCGGTAGCCTCTAAGCCGTTCCCGCCAGAACCCGCCCGTTGATTCCCTTGCGGGCCCGCACCGAGCCAACCACCCTGCACACCACGTAAACCAGGAAGGACAGCGTGGTGACGTAGGGGCTGATGGGAATGCGTCCTCCCAGCGCCAGCAGGATCCCGCCCACGGTGGCGGTCATCGCAAATGCCACGCTGAGCAGCACCACGGCAGCCGGAGAGGACGTCACCCGGAGCGCGGCCGCGGCAGGCGTAATCAACAGCGCCAGTACCAAGAGGGCTCCCACCACCTGGATGGACAGGGCCACGCTGACGCCGAGCAGGACCATAAAGACGATGGCAAGCGTCCGCACGGGAACCCCGCGGGCCTCGGCAAGTTCGGGATCCACGCTGGCGAAATTCAGGGGCCGCCAGATGGCCACCAGGGCCGCCATCACCACCACGGCCGTTCCGGCAAGCGCCTGCAGCTGGACCGTGTCCACGGAGACGATCTGTCCTGTGAGCAGGCCGAACTTGTTGGCGGCGCGGCCTTCGTACAGGGACAGGAACAGGATGCCCAGCCCCAGCCCGAACGGCATGATGACGCCGATGATCGAGTTTTTGTCCCTGGCCCGGACACCCATCAGGCCCAGAAGCAGCGCCGCGGTGACGGATCCGATCAGCGATCCAAAAACGATGTCCGCGCCGATGAGCAGCGCAAAGGCGGCCCCGGCGAAGGAGAGTTCGGAGATGCCGTGCACCGCGAACGCCAGGTCGCGCTTCATCACGAAGGTCCCCACCAGGCCGCCCAAGAGGCCCAGGACGGCACCGGCCCAGATGGAGTTCTGCACCAGGACCAGGAGTTCGCCGTAGTTTTCGAAGCTGAAGATGGCGCCGAGAATGCTGTCCGCGTCCATCAGGCTGCCTCTCCGGCCAGCACATGCGTTGGTGCATGGTGGTGGGTGGTGGCATCCGGCAGGCCCACCACCACGATGCGCCCGTTGGCGTGGATGACCTCAACATGGCTTCCGTAAAGGTCGGAAAGGACTTCGGTGGTCATGACCTCTTCGGGCGTGCCCACCTTGAAGCGGCCGCCAGCCAGGTACAGCACCCGGTCCACGTAGTCGATGATGGGGTTGATTTCGTGCGTCACGAAAACCACGGCACTGTTCTGCTCACGGCACTGCTTGTTGATCAGGGCGCTGACCGCCTGCTGGTGGTGGAGGTCCAGGGAGAGCAGGGGTTCATCGCAGAGAAGGACCTGGGGATCCGTGGCAAGGGCCTGCGCAACCCGCAGCCGCTGCTGTTCGCCGCCGGACAGCTGACCCACCGGAACTTTCGCGTACTCCGTGGCCCCAACCAGTTCAAGGAGCTGGTCGATCTTGCGGTTGGCCTTGCCCGGGGACAGGCGCAGGCCCCACCGGTGGCCGTCCACGCCCAGGCCAACGAGGTCCCGGGCGCGCATGGGGGTGTCCGGGGCGAACGATTTCTGCTGGGGTATGTAGCCGATGAGGCTGCTGCCGCGTTCCACCGGGCGGCTGCCAAGCACGGCCTGCCCCCGGTGCAGGTCCTGGAGCCCCAGCAGGACCTTCAGGAAACTGGTCTTGCCGCTTCCGTTGGGACCCAGTACGGCGAAGAACTCGCCGGGCATGATGTCCAGGTCCAGGTCCTCCCAGAGCGCCCGCTTACCGAACTTCAGGGACGCTCCGGTGAGGCTGACCACGGGTTTCAACTATTTGTCTCCAGAACGTTGGTGATGTTGTCCACATTGTCCGTCATCCACTGGAGGTACGTCTTGCCCTCCGGGAGTGTTTCACTGAAGTCGACCACAGGAACCCCCGCAGTTTCTGCCGCCTTCTTCAGCGACTCCGTCTGCGGGCCTTCGGTCTGGCTGTTGTAAGCCAGCAGGCGCACCGACTTCGAAGCCACAAGGTCCGTGGCGGCCTTGAGCACTGCCGGCGGGACGTCCGAGCCTTCTTCAATCGCAGCAGTGTAGTCCTCGGGCGTAGCGTTCACCAGCCCGGCATCCGCCAGGAGGTAGACCGGCACCGGCTCAGTCACCGCCACCTGGGCACCTGCCGAAGCGGCCTTCAGTGCGTCCAGCTTTCCGTGCAGTTCTTCAATGCTGGCTTTGAAAGCGGCGGCGTTGGACTGGAATGTCGAGGCAGAGGCGGGCTCGAGTTCGGCCAGCTTGACGGCGATCTGATCGGCCAGCTGTTCCACCGCCGGGAGGCTGTACCAGACGTGCTCGTTCAACTCGCCGTGGTCGTGGGCAGCTTCGTCCTCTGCCGCGGGTTCCGTCGCCGGGGCTTCCGCAGTGGTTTCCTCCCCTTCAGGGTGCGCCATGCCGGAAAGTTCGACGGCGTTCAGTAGCTTCGCGTCGTCAAGGCCACTATCCTCCGCCAGGGTGTGGATGAAGTCGTCGTAGCCGCCGCCGTTTTCCAGGACGAGGTCGGCTTTCGAGACCACAAGCCGGTCCTGGGCGGTGGCTTCGTAGGAATGCGGGTCCTGGCTGGTCTTGGTGATGATGGCGGTCACGTTGACCTTGTCCCCGCCAATCGTTTTGGCAATATCGCCGTAGACGTTCGTTGAGGCCACAATGTTGATTCCGTCGGCGGCGTCTGTCGCGGGTTCCGCCTGCGGGCTGCAGCCGGTAAGGAGCAGGCCGAGCCCGGCAAGGGCAGCGAGGGACGATCGGGCAGCGGCGGCACGGCGCACGGAAACCTCATTCAATGGGGAGGGGCGAAAACAACCATTCCAGCTTATACCTAAATGGGAATGATTCCTATTTAGAACAGACGGGTGCCATCGCAACGGTGCCCTCCGCCCGCTGGAGAAGGGCACCGCCCCGCTATCCCCCGTTAGGCTGCCCCAGCCGCCGGATTCCGGTGGCCTGGGTCGCATCCCGGATCTCGCCTACGAGCTGCTCGATCACGTCTTCCAGGAACAGGACGCCCTTGGTGTTGCCATCGGGACCGATCACCCGCGCAAGGTGGGATCCGGTGCGCTGCATGACGGACATTGCTTTCTCGATCTCATCGTCCAGCGCCAGGTTGGCCAGGGAGCGGATGCGGCTCTCGGCGATGGGCCGTTCAGAAGCCTGCTCGGGGATGGACAGTACATCCTTGACGTGGAGGTAGCCGTACAGCATGTCGTCCTCATCAAGCATGGGGAACCGGGAAAATCCGGTGCGGCTCACGGCCTTCTCGAACTCCACGGGGGTGGTGGCGGCCCGGAGCATGACCAGCCTCTCCAGGGGAACCATGATGTCCGCGGCCGTGTATTCGGAGAACTCCAGCGCGCCGGTGATGAGCCCGGCGTCGTCATCCACCAGCCCGTGGCGGGTGGACTCCTGAACAATGGACTGCACTTCCTCCAGCGTGAAGGATGAATTCACCTCATCCTTGGGCTCGATGCGAAGGAGCTTGAGGATGTGGTTGGCCGACCAGTTGAGGACCGAGATGACGGGGTGGACCAGCCGGGCAATGAACATCAGCGGCGGGGCAAGCAGGAGCGCCGCCTTGTCAGCCACGCTGACCGAGATGTTCTTTGGCACCATTTCACCGAAGGTCACATGCAGGAACGTCACCAGCATCAGCGCCACCGCGAACGCAGCCACATCGGCAACTTCCTTCGGCAGGCCCAGCGTCTCCAGCGGGACGGCGAGGAGGTGGTGGATGGCCGGTTCGGCCACCAGCAGGATCAGGAGGGAGCAGACGGTGATGCCAAGCTGGGCGCATGCGAGCATCAGCGACACGTTCTCCATGGCGCGGAGGGTGGTCTGCGCCCGCTTCGACCCCGACTCGGCCAGCGGTTCGATCTGGCTGCGCCGTGCGGACATGACTGCGAATTCAGCGGCCACAAAAAAGGCGTTGCCCAGCAGCAACACAGCCAGCCAGAGGATTCCGGCCCAGTCGCTCATCGTTCGGCCCTGTCGTCGCGTTGGTTCCTGCCGTTAGGTGTGGATTTGTGGTCGCGCCTGGAATGGTCGTCACGCGGGGAGCTGTCCGGCCGGTCCATGTCATCAGACTCGGCAGCCGGCCGGAAACAGATCCGGTCAATGCGGCGCCCGTCCATCCTGGTGACGCTCAGCGTGCCGCCGCCAACGGTGACAGTATCCCCAACAACGGCAATCCGGCCCAGCTTGCTCATGACGTATCCGCCCACCGTTTCGTAGGCGGCTTCGTCCGGGACGCTCAGCCGGGGTATCTGCTCGGACAGCTCATCCGGGCGGAGCAGACCCGGGAAATACCAGTCGCCGGAGGCACTCTGCAGGAGTCCCGGGCGGACCTTGTCGTGCTCGTCCGCCACCTCTCCCACGATTTCCTCCACCAGGTCCTCGAGCGTGGCGATGCCGGCGGTTCCGCCGTACTCGTCCAGGACGACGGCGAGCTGGAGGTTGCCCTCGCGGAGTTCCGCAAGCAGGGCGTCGAGGTGGATGGTCTCGGGGACCCTCAGCACCTCCGTCATGATGGCACCGGCCTCCAGGTTCTGCCGGCGGTCCCACGGCACAGCCACAGCCTTTTTAACGTGGACCAGCCCCCGGATGTCGTCCGCGGAATCGCCAATCACCGGGAAGCGCGAGTATCCGGTCCGGCGTGCAGCACCGAGGACATCCGAGACGGGCTGGTCGGCATCAATCGTTTCCACCCGGATGCGGGGCGTCATGACGTCCGCCGCTGTCCTGGTGGAGAAGTTCAGGGTGCGGGCCACGAAGTTGGCGGTGCCGGCGTCGAGCGTTCCCATGGCTGCAGACCGGCGGACCAGCGATGCGAGTTCTGCCGGTGTCCGGGCCCCGGAAATTTCTTCCTTCGCCTCCAGTCCGAAGACGTTCAGGACCTTGTTGGAGAATCCGTTGAGTAGCACGATGGCCGGTTTGAAGACGGCCGTGAACATCAGCTGGGGCCGGGCGAGCGCCCGGCCAACCGGGAAGGACAGCGCGATGGCCATGTTCTTGGGCACCAGTTCGCCCAGGAGCATGGAGAGCAGGGTGGCGAGCACTATGGCCAGGACCAGGGAGACGGAAGCGACGGCGACGTCGGGAAGTCCGACGGCGGCCAGGGGGGCTTCCAGGAGGCGTCCCACCGAGGGCTCCATCACGTAGCCGGTCAGGAGCGTTGTCAGCGTGATGCCCAGCTGGCAACTGGACAGCTGTGTGGACAGCGATTTCAGGCAGGTGAGCAACGGGACAGCGCCGGTGTCGCCGTCGTCAACGGCACGTTGGACCGTGGGCTGGTCCAGGGCAATGAGGGAGAATTCGACGGCCACGAAAAATCCCGTGCCGGCGATCAGCAGCAGGCCTGCTGCAAGGAGAAGCCATTCCATTCAGCATCCCGCCTGGAAGGCGGTGGTGAAAGGCATGGCAAAGGAAGGGGAGATGCGGAGACTGGGAGGTCGTCCCGGCGGAGGATGGTCGGCGGAAACCGGCGCCCGTTCCCCGGGGGCTCTGGCCGGCTGCGCTGCCGGCGGATGATGGGCTCGTGTTCGGGGTTTGCCGGCTCTGCGGGTGGACTGCGCGGCGCTGCTCTTCATGCTCCGCTGACAGCCCCCAGGCCGGCACCTAGATTTACTGTCCATAAGAGCTTCAGTCTACAGGAGGCACCTGCGCCCGCTTCACCTGCGCTGCCACCCACCGGGTGCTGCGCCGGCGGTCTTTCCGCCCCCTCGCAACGCGCCGATAATGACGCCGTTTCCCGCCATATTCCGCGATCCCCGCGTCACTTCATGATTTGGGTCACCCTTATTGGCAGTTAACACACGATGCTCACTAGACTTGCAAAGGTCTGGGTTCAGAGGACGCAGAAATCGGGTCGAACGTGTTGCTGAAGCACCGTGGGGCCGGGGAGAAATCAAACTCATGGAAGAGGCGTATTTCAAGTGCCAGAGCAGCCTAGCCACCGTCTACCAGAGGAATTTGGCGGAAACGAGTGGCTCGTTGACGAACTGTACGAGCAGTACCAGCAGGACAAGAACGCCGTGGATGCCAAGTGGTGGCCGCTGTTTGAATCGTTCGGGTCGGGCAGTTCTTCTTCCAACGGAAATTCGGCCCATCCCGCTACCAGGGAAATGCCTTCAGTAAATGCAGCCCCGGCACCGTCGCCGGCAGCAGCACCTGCCGTACCGCCGGTGCCGTCCGCTCCTCCGGCGTCCGCGCCCGCACCGGCAAAGAAGGCCCCCGCCACCGTTGCCCGCGACGGCGGCAAGAAGACCGAGGCCGGAACCGGCTCCCAGCCCATCCCGGCTCAGCTGCCCAAGAACGTCAAGGCACCCACCGCTCCTGAGGAAGACGTCGTCTCCGTCCTCCGCGGACCTGCAAAGGCAATCGCCACCAACATGGTCACCAGCCTCCAGGTGCCCACGGCCACCAGCGTCCGCGCCATCCCGGCCAAGCTGCTGATCGACAACCGCGTGGTCATCAACTCGAACCTGGCCCGCGCCCGCGGCGGCAAGGTTTCGTTCACGCACCTCATCGGCTACGCCGTGATCCGCGCGCTCTCCCAGTTCCCTTCCATGAACGTGTACTACGACGAAGTGGACGGCAAGCCCGTTGCCGTCCAGCCGGCCCACGTCAACTTCGGCATTGCCATCGACATGCCGAAGCCGGACGGCACCCGCCTGCTCATGGTGCCGAACATCAAGAAGGCCGAAACCCTCAACTTCTCCGAGTTCTGGCACACCTACGAGGACCTGATCAAGCGCGCCCGCAACGGCAAGCTGACGGCCGAGGACCACCAGGGCACCACCGTGTCGCTGACCAACCCCGGCGGCATCGGCACCGTCCACTCTGTGCCCCGCCTGTCCAAGGGCCAGGCTGCCATCATCGGCGTCGGCGCCCTCGACTACCCGGCAGAATTCCAGGGCGCCAGCGAAAAGATCATCGCCCAGAACGCGATCAGCAAGGTCCTCACCCTGACCTCCACCTACGATCACCGGGTGATCCAGGGTGCCGGCAGCGGCGAGTTCCTCAAGCTGGTCCACCAGTTGCTGCTCGGAGCACAGAACTTCTACGACGAAATCTTCGAGTCGCTCCGCATCCCGTACGAGCCTGTGCGTTGGAGCGCCGACAGGCAGGTGGACCCGGCCGACGAAATTAACAAGGTGGCACGGATCCAGCAGCTGATCCACTCCTACCGCGTCCGCGGTCACCTGATGGCGGACACCGATCCGCTTGAATACGTCCAGCGCAAGCACCCGGACCTCGACGTCCTGACCTACGGGCTGACGCTCTGGGACCTGGACCGCGAATGGCCCACCGGCGGCTTCGGCGGAAAGCCCATGCTCAAGTTCCGCGACATCCTGGGCGTCCTGCGCGATGCCTATTGCCGCACCACCGGCATCGAATACATGCACATCCAGGAGCCTGCCGAACGCAAGTGGTTCCAGGACCAGCTGGAGCACCCCTACTCCAAGCCCAGCCGCGAAGAGCAGTTGCGCATCGTTTCCAAGCTGAACGCAGCCGAGGCCTTCGAAACCTTCCTGCAGACCAAATTCGTCGGCCAGAAGCGCTTCTCGCTGGAGGGCGGCGAGTCCTTGATTCCGCTGCTGGACGCCATCATGTCCGACGCCGCCGACGACGGCCTGGACGAGGTAGCCATCGGCATGGCCCACCGCGGCCGCCTGAACGTGCTCACCAACATCGCCGGCAAGACCTACGCACAGGTCTTCCGCGAATTCGAAGGCACCCAGGACCCCCGCTCCGTGCAGGGATCCGGCGACGTCAAGTACCACCTGGGCACCGAGGGGACCTTCACCTCGGACAACGGCAAGGAAACCAAGGTCTACCTCGCCGCCAACCCCTCGCACCTCGAAGCAGTGGACCCCGTCCTGGAGGGCATTGTCCGCGCCAAGCAGGACCGGCTGGACCAGGGCGAGTCCTTCCCCGTCCTGCCCATCATGGTCCATGGCGACGCGGCATTTGCCGGCCAGGGCGTTGTTGCCGAAACGCTCAACCTGTCCCAGCTCCGCGGCTACCGCACCGGCGGAACCATCCACGTGGTTGTCAACAACCAGGTGGGCTTCACCACGGCACCGTCATCATCCCGCTCGTCCACGTACTCCACGGACGTTGCCAAGATGATCCAGGCCCCTGTGTTCCACGTGAACGGCGACGACCCCGAGGCAGTGGTCCGCATCGGCCAGCTCGCTTACGAGTTCCGCCAGCGGTTCCACAAGGACGTTGTCATCGACATGGTCTGCTACCGCCGCCGCGGACACAACGAGGGCGATGACCCCTCGATGACCCAGCCGCTGATGTACAACCTCATTGAGGCCAAGCGCTCCGTCCGCAAGCTCTACACCGAATCCCTGATCGGGCGTGGCGACATCACCGAGGAAGAAGCCGAGCAGCTGCTCCGCGACTACCAGGAGCGTCTGGAACGCGTCTTCGCCGAAACCCACGCGGCCCAGACCTCCCCGATCCCGATCGTCACGGCAGATACTGCCGCCGTCTCGGACATCGAGCGTCCCATCTCCCAGCAGTCCGACTCCGGCACCACCGCTCCGGTTTCAACGGCCATTTCCGCGGACACCCTGGCCCGGATCGGCAAGGCCCACGTGGAAGTCCCCGAGGGCTTTACCGTGCATGCGAAGCTCAAGCAGCTGCTCGAGAAGCGCGAGCAGATGTCCCGCGAGGGTGGCATCGACTGGGGCTTCGGTGAAGTCGCAGCCTTCGGTTCACTCATCATGGAGGGCGTTCCCGTCCGTCTGGCCGGACAGGACTCCCGCCGCGGCACATTCGTGCAGCGCCACGCCGTGTTCCACGACCGCGCCAACGGCAAGGAATGGCTGCCCCTCGGCAACCTTTCCGACGACCAGGCGAAGCTGTGGATCTACGACTCCCTGCTTTCGGAATACGCGGCCATGGGCTTCGAGTACGGCTACTCTGTGGAGCGGCCGGATGCTCTGGTCCTGTGGGAGGCGCAGTTCGGCGACTTCGTCAACGGTGCACAGACCATCATCGACGAATTCATCTCCTCAGCGGAGCAGAAGTGGGGACAGCGGTCCTCGCTGGTCCTGATGCTGCCCCACGGCTACGAAGGCCAGGGCCCGGACCACTCCTCCGCAAGGATCGAGCGGTTCCTGCAGCTGTGCGCCGAGGAGAACATGATCGTGGCCAACCCCACCACGGCGGCCTCGCACTTCCACCTGCTGCGCCGCCAGGCCTACAACCGGCCGCGCAAGCCGCTGATCATCTTCACGCCCAAGCAGCTGCTGCGCCTCAAGGCTGCCGCATCATCGGTGGAGGATTTCACCACCGGCACGTTCCGCCCCGTCATCGGCGAACACGAGCAGCTGGCGGGAGACGCCGTCGAACGCGTCCTCCTGGTCTCCGGCCGCCTGTACTACGATCTCCTGTCCACCCGGCAGAAGACGGACGACAAGACCACCGCGATCGTCCGCGTGGAGCAGCTCTACCCGCTGCCGCACGAGGAAATCGCAAAGGAACTCGCCAAGTACCCGAACGCAGAAGTTGTGTGGGCGCAGGATGAGCCCGCCAACCAGGGGCCGTGGCCGTTCATTGGCCTGAACCTGCCGGGCGCCCTGGAGCGCAACGTCCGGCTGGTTTCGCGTCCGGCGTCGGCATCCACTGCCGCCGGTTCCATGAAACGGCACGCCGCGGAGCAGGATGTTCTGCTGAAGCAGGCATTTGCACGGAAGTAAGTACTAAGGCTGCCCGGCCGGACGTCGAAATCCCAGACTCCGGCCGGGCGGTTCTGTTTAATGGAGTGCACAGCGCTGATGGAAATAGACAGCGCTGAATGAAAAACCCCAATCGCATGCACTGCCCAACCCCGTGGCCGGAACCAGGTCCACGGTGGCGGCGGCAAGGCACCGACGTAAAGAGGAACGCGTGGAAGACAGGAAGCTGCGGATTGCAGCTGTAGGAGATGAACTGCTGGCCGGACTGGGTGACCCCCGGGCCCTCGGCTGGCTGGGCCGCGTGCTGGCCCGCACTCCCCGGGACAGCATGCTCCTCGAAAGCTACGCCCTCCCCTGCCCGGAGGAAGGAACGGAAGGCCTTGCCGCGCGCTGGCTCGAAGAGGCCGGCCGGCGCTTCAGCGACAAAGCAGAGAACCGTCTGGTAATCGGGCTCTCCGGACGCGACATTGAGTTCGGGCTCTCCACTGCACGCAGCCGGCTCAACCTTGCCAACATCCTGGATTCGGCGTCGCAGAACCGTATCGAGGTCTTCGTCGTGGGCCCGCCGCCCACCCTGGACCCCGCGCAGAATAGGCGCCTTGACGAGCTCAACACTGCCTTCGCCGACGTCACCACCCGGCGCAAGCACCTGTACGTAGACACCTTCTCCCCGCTCCTGAACCACGAACAGTGGCGCCAGGACCTGGCAGCCCAGGGCGGCACGCCCGGCCAGGCCGGCTACGGACTGATGGCCTGGCTGGTGCTGCACCGCGGCTGGTTCCAGTGGCTGGGCCTGGACGCTCCGGAGTAATACAGGCTCGCGATATATCTTGACCTGCCCCCCACGGCGGGGGTACGTTGGGGAAGGTCAACACGATATATCGCCTGGAGGGCCCGTGACCGATCAAGAATGGACTGTCACCAGTCCGGAGACCATCGACGTCGACGGCGTAACGTCCCTGAAACTGGGCATGGTGCAGGGACGCTTCGACGTCGTCATGCACCAGGAACCCGTCACCCGGGTAGAGATCTCGGATGTGCACGGCGATCCGGTGGCCGTCTCCCTGAGCGGCGGCAGGCTGGAGGTCCGCCACCAGCTGCACGGCCCCCAGGGCTGGTTCAAGAACCTCATGGGGACGGTCAACCACAACAGTGAAAACTCGGCCGTCATCAGCATTGCCGTACCGGCCCACGTCAGCGTGGAGGCCGGCACCGTCAGCGGCGATGGACTGGTATCCGGCATAGCCGCGAACACCCGCCTCAGCACGGTCTCCGGTTCGGTCATGGCGGACAGCACAACCGGGGAACTGCACGTCCAGACGGTCAGCGGGGAAGTCGCCATCCGTAACCACACCGGGGTCCTGACAGCCAAGAGCGTCTCCGGTGAAGTAACGGCGTCCGGCCGCCTCAGCAATATCCGGGCGAACACCGTCAGCGGGGACATGAGTTTCGATCTCCTGGGCTTCACCCAGGATTTCGGGGCGAACTCAGTCTCGGGAGACCTCACCATCCGGCTGCCCCACGATGTAGGCGTGGACATCATCGCCAAGTCCGCCAGCGGTGCGGTGGTGATCGGGGACCAGCGCTACACGGTGGTGGGGGGCAAGGTGGAGACCATTGCGGGCCCTGACGGCCAGCTGATGCTGGTGCGGACCAACTCAGTGTCCGGAAAGACCTCCATCTTCCACAGGACCGTGGCAGGAAACGCAGAAGCAGGGACCTGATGGCACCGGTCTTTGCCCATGGCGCGCTCCGGCTGTACCTTTTGGCGCTTCTTGAGTCCGGACCCAAACACGGCTATGAGCTCATCAAGGCGCTCAAGGAGCGGTTCGGCGGAACGTACTCCCCCAGCGCCGGCACCATTTACCCGCGCCTGGGCAAACTCGAGGAGGAAGGCCTGGTGGCCACCGAATCCGCCGGCCGCCGCACGAACTACCACATCACCACCGCCGGGCTGGCTGAGCTCAACCGCCGCCGCGACGAGCTGGCAGGCGTGGAGAGCGAGATTTCAGCCTCTGTCCGGCGGCTGGCGGACAACCTTCGCGAGGACATCCGCAGCAACATGAGGGGGCTGCGTGCGGATCTTGCCGCCACTGCGGAGGCAGCCCGCGCCAGCGCCCTGTCCACGGACTTCAGGGTCCCCGGACGGCTGCCGGTCGAAAGCCAGCGGACCCTCAAGGAAGCCGAAATGATGCTCCAGCAGTTCCGGGACGACCTCAGGGCGGAGCTGCGGCTGCAGGCTGGCAGGCAACCCCTCAGTCCCCTGGCACTGGAAACAGTAAGGACCGTACTGGAACAGGCCGGCATCTCCATCCGCAACTCACTGAACTCCTAGCACCAAGGCGCGCCACCGCCGTCAAGACGCAGGTCATCCTGCTGTTCCTGGTTCGCGGGCCGCCCCGTGATGTGGGAGACTTGAGGGCAGCTCTTTTGAGTACCAACATTAAGGAGGCCAGCTATGAGCAAGCGTGCACGCAAGCGTCGTGACCGTAAGCGTGGCGGCGCGAACCACGGGAAGCGCCCCAACACCTAGGCACATGCCAGGAACTACGGTTCAAACAAAGGACCCCGGGAGCCACATGGCTTCCGGGGTCCTTTGTTGTCAGCTGCGGTGTGGTCCTAGGCGTCCACCGGCCGGATGGTATGGATCCGGTCAAGAATAGCGTTCTTCAGGTTCTCCGGAGCAGCTTCGGTGCAGGAGCGTTTAACCATGTTGCGGATCACGCACTCAAGGTCGTACTGCTCCGTGCATTCCGGGCAGTCATCAAGGTGGTTTTTGATCTCCGAGATGTCCTCGCGGGTCAGGGCACCGTCGAGGTACTCGTAAATGCGTTGCATCCGGGTGTCGTCGCAGTCGCCCAATCCCTGGCAGTCGCTCATTTCCTGCTCTCCTGTTGTGTGCTTCCTGCCGCATCCTGTGAAGTAGCGGCCGTCTTGAACCCGCGCTCCGCGGCGTACTCCCCCAGCATGTCCCGCAGCATCCTCCGGCCACGGTGGAGCCGGGACATCACCGTGCCGATGGGCGTGTTCATGATTTCTGAAATTTCCTTGTAGGCGAACCCCTCCACATCCGCGAAGTAGACCGCAAGGCGGAATTCCTCGGGGATGTCCTGGAGCGCCCTTTTGACGTCGGAATCCGGAAGGTGGTCCAACGCCTCTGCCTCGGCGGAGCGCAGTCCGCTGGAGGTGTGTGACTCGGCCCGCGCCAACTGCCAGTCCTCGATGGTGTCCGAGTTGGACTGGAGCGGCTCACGCTGCCGCTTTCGGTACAGGTTGATGTACGTGTTCGTCAGGATGCGGTACAGCCAGGCCTTGAGGTTGGTCCCGGGCCGGTACTGGTGGAAAGCGGAGAAGGCCTTCGTGTAGGCCTCCTGGACGAGGTCCTCGGCGTCAGACGGGTTCCTCGCCATGCGCATGGCAGCCGAGTACAGCTGATCGACGTACTGCATCGCATCGCGCTCGAACCTCAGGCGGCGCTGTTCCGCCGATTCAGTGGAAACATCCACCAGGTCCCCGCCGGTTTCGGCAGGCGCCGGGACCACAGCTGAGCCCGCAGCCTCAGGCACTGCTGCTGCGCTGCTCTTCGCTTCACTTTGGGAAGCCTCATACATGGCCGCGACGGCCGGATCCAGGGTACTCATTGCCTTCAAGTCTACTGGGCGGCTGCGCGCACGCGGCGAGCCATAGCTCGGCGGTTCAGCCTCAAATGCGTCCATCGCCACCGGGCCTGCTGTTTCAATTCCGTCCAACACCCGCGCCAAGGGCACAACTCCGCTCTGCTTGTCCATCCGTATATCTGCACCCGGCGATCTGTGCCTGCCGGCAGTTCCATGCTGTAGCCATGATTTCCCTGCGGCCGCGCATTCCTGGATGCGTCATGAATAACCTCATGCCTTCGGCAAATATTCCCCAAAAGTGCAAGACTAGAACGGACTCCGCCGCTTTCGATGCGGTTCGTCCATCCAGGAGGAAATCCATGTCCTTTTTCCGCACGCTCGCCCGCCCCATGCTGGCCTCCAGTTTCGTCATTGCCGGAGTGGATAAGCTCAAGAATGCCGATGACACGGCGCAGCAGCTTTCACCGCTGCTTCGCAAGGCTGCCGCATCCTTGCCCTTCAAGTCGGATGAGAAAACCCTGGCCCGCGTCATCGGCGGAACGCAGGTGGGAGCCGGCGTGCTTTTCGGACTGGGCAAGTTCTCCAGGCTGTCGGCCACGCTGCTCACGGTGATCTCTCTCCTGAACACCTTTGTTGAGTGGCGCAGTGCGGATATCAGCACCAAGGAAGGGCGGGAAAACCGCCGTAACCAGCTCCTCAAGAACCTGTCCCTGAGCGGCGGCGCCCTGCTGGCATCCGTTGACACAGCCGGCAAGCCGGGCCTGGCCTGGCGGGCGGAGCACCTGGCCGCCGATGCACGCAAGGGCGCCTCGCATCTGGCGGCCGACGCCCGGAAGACCACCAACAAGAAGCTCCACAAGGCGGACAAGGTTGTGCGGCGCGCTGTGGAACAGGCCACGGGGGCTTAACAACGCATGACCGCAGCAGCCGCCGTCCGGGATGACTCCGGAATGCCCCTTCCCCACTGGCCCGCGCCCTTCGCGTCCCGGCCCGTTGATGCCACCGTCACAGTGCCCGGTTCCAAGTCTCTTACCAACAGGTTCCTGGTTCTTGCCGCATTGGCCGACGGGCCGTCCCGCCTGCGGGCGCCCCTGCATTCGAGGGACTCAGCGCTCATGATCGAGGCGCTCCGGCAGTTGGGTGCCACCATCACGGAAGTTCCCGGGGACGGTGCCTTCGGGCCCGACCTGGAAGTGGTTCCGCTGGACCCGGATGCTGCGTCACCCCTCACAAGGATCGACTGCGGGCTTGCGGGTACGGTCATGCGGTTCGTCCCGCCGCTGGCCGCGCTGCGGAACGGCGAAAGCGTGTTCGACGGCGATCCCCATGCCCGCAAACGGCCGATGGGAACAATCATCGAGGCGCTCATAGCGCTGGGCGTGGCCGTCTCCGCAGAAGGGGGCGGGACGCCGTCGTCACTGCCGTTCGTTGTGGAGGGCACCGGTGAGGTCCGCGGCGGCCACCTGGTCATCGACGCCAGCGCGTCCTCCCAGTTCGTTTCGGCACTGCTCCTGGTGGGCGCAAGGTTCACCGAGGGCCTGCACCTTGAACACGTGGGCAAGCCGGTACCGAGCCTCGACCACATCAACATGACCGTGGCAGTCCTGCGCGGGGCCGGGGTTGCTGTTGATGACTCGGTGCCCAACCACTGGGTGGTCAGCCCCGGCCCCATCCGCGCCTTCGACCAGCGGATCGAACAGGACCTGTCCAATGCCGGCCCCTTCCTCGCCGCCGCGCTGGCCTCCCGTGGAACGGTGCGGATCCCCGGCTGGCCGGACGAAACGCAGCAGGTCGGTGATCTCTGGCGCAGCATCCTGGCCGCGATGGGCGCGGAGGTAACCCTGCACGACGGCGTCCTCACGGTCACCGGCGGACCCCACATCAAGGGCGGAGACTTCGCCGACACCAGCGAACTCGCGCCCACCGTGGCCGCCCTGTGTGCGTTGGCCACCGGCCCCTCCCGGCTCAGTGGCATCGCGCACCTGCGGGGACACGAGACGGACCGGCTCGCCGCCCTCGTCACCGAGATCAACCGCCTTGGCGGTGACGCAGAGGAAACCAGCGACGGCCTGGTGATCCGTCCCGCACAGCTACACGCCGGCGTCGTCCACAGCTATGCCGACCACCGCATGGCAACCGCGGGAGCAATCCTTGGCCTCGCCGTGGAGGGCGTCCAGGTGGAGGACATCGGCACCACCGCCAAGACCATGCCGGATTTCCCCCGGCTGTGGGCAGACATGCTGGCGCAGAATGGCCCTGCCGAAACGGTGTCGGAAGGTTCCAGCGGTGGCGCGGAGCACTGATTCCTGGGATGAGTCGGACGTCCGGATCCGGCCCAGCAAGAAGGGCTCCCGGCCCCGCACCAAGGACAGGCCCAGCCATGATGACGCCGTCACGGGACGCATCATCACCGTTGACCGGGGCAGGTACACCGCAGTGGTGGGAGAAGACTCCGGCAACGAGCGGGTAGTCATTGCCGCCCGGGCCAGGGAACTCCGCCGGAACCCGGTGGTCGCAGGAGACTTTGTCTCGCTGGTCGGCGACGTCTCCGGGGAGCCGGACACACTGGCGCGGCTGGTGAAGATCAAGGACCGCAGGACCCTGCTGCGGCGAAGCGCCGACGACACGGACCCCGTGGAACGGGCAGTAGTGGCCAATGCCGACCAGTTGGTGATCGTGGTGGCAGCAGCCAACCCCGAGCCGCGGACCGGCTTCATCGACCGTGCCCTGGTGGCCGCCTACGACGCCGGCATCGAGCCGATCCTGCTGGTCACCAAAGCGGACGTCAAAGATCCGGCGGAACTGCTGTCCAACTACACTCACCTGGACTTTCCCGTGATCATCAGCCGGACGGCGGATTCCGCCGCCTCGGGCATTGACGCCCGTTCCGACGACGGCCTGTCCGCCCGGCTGGACAGCTCTGCCGTGGCCGAAATGCGGGGCTACCTGGACGGCAAGGTCACCGTGATGCTGGGGCACTCTGGCGTTGGAAAATCAACGATGGTCAATGCGCTGACCGGCGCGGAACGGGCCACCGGCGGAGTGAACGCCGTGACGGGCCGCGGCCGGCACACGTCGTCGTCGGCCCTTGCGCTGAAGCTGGCAGACGCGCCTTCCGGAAGCTGGATCATCGACACCCCCGGCATCCGCTCGTTTGGCCTGGCGCACGTGGACCCGGACCGCATCCTTCGTTCCTTCCCGGACCTTTCCCCCGGCATTGACGACTGCGAGCGCGGGTGCAAGCACACCGCCACCGCAGTGAACTGCGGACTGGACGCATGGGTGGGCGCGGGGCACGCCGGCCCCACCGGGGCAGCAAGGCTCGGCTCCCTGCGGCGCCTCCTCGGCACGGACCCGCGGATGGAAGCCCAGGAGGCAAAGGAACTGGGCAGCGTCACCTGACGGGCCCGCTTCCCGGCAGAACGGCGCGCAGACGGTAGTTTGGAACCATGATCCAACCCGCTTCGAGCTACAACGATGACCTGCGCCTGGCCCATGTCCTGGCCGATTCCGTGGATGACCAGACCATGAGCCGCTTCAAGGCCCAGGATCTCCACATTGAGACCAAGCCGGACCTGACGCCCGTCACCGATGCGGACAAGGCAGCCGAGGAAGCCATCCGCGGCCAGCTGTCCCGGTCCCGTCCACGCGATGCCGTGCTCGGCGAGGAGTTCGGCAGCACGGGCCACGGGTCGCGGCGGTGGATTATCGACCCCATTGACGGCACCAAGAACTTCGTCCGGGGCGTTCCGGTCTGGGCCACCCTGATCGCGCTGGTGGATGAAGGCGAGCCGGTGGTGGGCGTGGTCAGCGCTCCGGCCCTGGGCAAGCGCTGGTGGGCCGCCAAGGGCATGGGGGCCTACATGGGGCGTTCCCTTGCCGCGGCCACCCGCCTGCGGGTGTCCAATGTGTCCAGCCTGTCCGATGCTTCCCTTTCCTACTCGAGCCTTGGCGGCTGGAAGGAACGCGGAAACCTTAATGAATTCCTGGGCCTTACCGAGGACGTCTGGCGGACCCGGGCGTTCGGTGACTTCTGGTCCTACTGCATGGTGGCCGAAGGTTCGGTGGACATCGCCTGCGAGCCTGAACTGAACCTCTACGACATGGCCGCCCTGGTGCCCATCGTGGTGGAAGCGGGTGGCCGCTTTACCTCGCTGGAGGGCGAGGATGGTCCGTTCGGCGGGAACGCCCTGGCTACGAATTCCATCCTGCACTCCGAGGTGCTGCGCCGGCTGAACCCGAACCTGGACGACCTCCTCTAGCCCCTTCAGTACGAACATTCGACGGCGGGTGCCCCCGAAAGGAGGCGTCCGCCGTCGTGATCTTCGGTACAGGCGCCCATTTTCAACCATGCGTAACAAAGCCCTTAACATTTCCGCGGGCTTTTAACCTACGAGCCCCATGTTCTACGCTCTTAACCAGGTCACGAGTGCCAGCGCAAAACCCCGGTTTGCTGGCCGGCAACCCTCCATTCGCGGTGGGGTGCCCCGGGTGACGACCAGGCCGGTCCGGAAGGGATGCGGCAAGCGCGGATTCCTGCACGGAGTCCTGTTGTGAAGTGAGGTCTCTGTGACAACTGCCACCGTCTCCCCCGAAGCCGCTGTCCAGCATAAGGCGGCCGCCCTGCCGGGTTCGCCGGCGCTCTTTGACCAGTGCCGGGCCGCCGCCGGCCGTCCGCTCGCAGCGGTCAGCGGCGCCGAAATCCAGGCTCCGCTGATCCATGGCGGCCACGTCCGGTACGCCAACCTGGACTATGGCGCATCCGCCCCCGCACTCTCGGTGGTTTCGGCCTACCTCAACGAGATCCTGCCCTACTACGCCAGCGTCCACCGCGGTGCGGGCTACGCCTCCCAGATCAGCACCTCGGTCTATGAGAACGCCCGCGCCATCGTCCGCGACTTCGTGGGCGGCCGCCCGGACGATTCTGTGATCTTCACCCGGAACACCACTGACTCCCTCAACCTGCTGGCGGGCTGCCTGCCCGTCACCGCCGGACGTCCCGACGGCGACGTCCTGTACCTCGACATTGAGCACCACGCCAACCTCCTTCCGTGGCAGGGTGTCCCCCACCGCAGCATCGTGGCAGCGGACACCATTGCGGCAACCATTGACGCCGTCCGTGCGGAACTGCAGCAGGGCGGCGTCAGCCTGCTCGCCGTGACCGGAGCTTCAAACGTCACGGGCGAAATCCTTCCAATCCGCGCCCTTGCCGCGCTGGCTCACGAGCACGGGGCACGGATCGCGGTGGACGCAGCCCAGCTGGCGCCGCACCGGCGTGTCGACATCGCCGCGGACGACGTCGACTACCTCGCCTTCTCGGGCCACAAGCTGTACGCACCTTTTGGTGCCGGCGTGCTGGTGGGCCGGCCGGACTGGCTTGATGCCGGAACACCGCACCTTGCCGGCGGCGGCGCCGTCAAGGAAGCAAGGCTCGACGGCGTGAGCTGGGCAACCGGCCCGGCCCGGCACGAGGGCGGATCACCGAACGTGCTGGGTGCGGCGACCCTGGCCCGCGCCACGCAGGTCATCGCGGAACTGGACCAGGACCGCTGGCATGCCCACGAATCGGCCATCCGCTCGTTCCTGGTGGAAGGCCTGCAGGAGATCGACGGCGTCACCGTCCACCAGATCTTCAAGGACACGGAATCGGACATCGACACCATCGGAGTGGTCAACTTCTCCGTGGAAGGCTACGACGCCGGCCTGGTGGCCGCCTACCTGTCGGCAGAACATGGAGTGGGCCTGCGCGACGGCCGCTTCTGCGCGCACCCGCTGCTGAAGCGGCTGGGCCTTCCCTCCGGTTCCCTTCGGGCCAGCTTCGGCGTCGGCTCAAGGCTGGAGGATGCCGAACGTCTGCTGGCAGGCATCCGGGACCTAAAGAGCAAGGGCCTCGGCTGGGACTATGTGGTGGACGCAGGCCGCTGGGTTCCCGCCAATGACAACCGCACGTACCCCCACTGGGCGCCGAACACCCCGGGAACGGCAGGCGCCGCGCCCTGCAGCGACGACTGACCCGCGGCGGCCTGCCGGACGGTGCCCTGCTGCTGCGGCTGATGCGGTAAATTCGGAGGACACCAAAGGAACCGGATGAAGGAGGCCGCGCGTGGCATGGGGTGGCCCACGGCTGGATCACGGCCGGCGCCGGGAGCTCGGCCAGAGCTTCCAGGACGGCGGCAGGCACTACCAGCAGGTGCGGCCCGGCTACCCGGCCGACTCAGCGCGATGGCTGGTACCCCAAGGGGCCCGCGATGCACTCGACGTGGGCGCCGGCACCGGAAAATTCACCGAACTGTTGCTGGACCTGGGACTGTCCGTCATGGCGGTGGACCCGTCAGCGGACATGCTCGGGCAGCTGGCCGCGCATTATCCCGCCGCCACAGCTGTCCTTGGCACCGCAGAGGCGACCGGCCTGCCTGACGCGGCTTTCGACGTCGTCACCGTAGCCCAGGCCTGGCACTGGTGCGATGCCCTGAGGGCCAGCACGGAACTGGCCCGCGTCCTTCGCCCGCACGGGACGCTGGGACTGGTCTGGAACCAGCTGGACACGTCCGTTCCCTGGGTTCACCGGCTCTCCAGGATCATGCATGCCGGGGACGTCTACAAGCCCGGCCACCGCCCGCTCATAGGACCCGAGTTCGAGGCGCTGGAGGACCACGTCACGCACTGGCAAGACTCCGTGACAACCGCGGACCTGATGGAACTGACAAAATCCCGGAGCTATTACCTGCGCGCCGGCGAGGCCACCCGGGCGAAAGTGCTGGCGAACCTGGACTGGTACCTTCATGACCACTTGGGCCACGGGCCGGACGAGGAACTGGCACTGCCGTACCTGACGCTCGCATGGCGGGCGGCCAGGGCATGAGCGCCTGCCAGTCCGCGTGTGGCCAAGGGCAGCCGGTAGGCTGGATCCTGTGAAGACCAGCGCGCCCTCCTCCTCCATAGAGGACTACGTCAAGGTCATCTATTCCTTCACCGAATGGCAGGACAAACCCATCACGTCCTCCCAGCTGGCACAGCGCCTTGGGGTGGCCAATTCGTCCGTCTCAGAGATGGTCCGGAAGCTGAAGGACCAGGGCCTGGTGGACCACAAGCCGTACAGTGCCATCAGGCTCACGGAGGCCGGCCTGCAGCTTGCCCTCGCCATGGTGCGGCGCCACCGCCTGATCGAGACCTACCTCGTCCAGCAGCTGGGGTACAGCTGGGACGAGGTCCACGACGAAGCCGAGCTTCTGGAGCACGCCGTCTCGGACACGTTCATAGAACGCGTTGCAGCGAAACTGGGCAACCCGCAGCGGGATCCGCACGGCGATCCGATCCCCACGGCGGACGGCCAGGTCTTTATGCCCCGCGCGCACCTTATGGGCGAGCTGGACCAGGGCCACACCGGCAGGATCACCCGGATCAGCGATGACAACCCGGACCTGCTCCGCTACCTTGCAGCTGAGCAGATAGACCTCGACGCCGAGGTGGAGGTGGTGGGCCGCAGGCCATTCGGAGGCGCGCTGGTGGTGCGCGTCCGGGACTCAGGCCGTACGCGCGACTATGACCTGGCCGATGAGATCACGTCGGCGCTGTGGGTCCACAGCGACCGCCCCCATCCAGGCTGCCTACTCGGGGACGCCGGATTTCCCGCAAACTTGCCCGGGGCATGAGCGGCAATAAGACATCGTGGGCGCCCAGGGCAGGCGCCTGGCTGGCCGTTGCCGCAGGCGGCCTGGCGGGGACAGAACTCCGGTACGGCCTGGGGCTGGCCTTTCCTGAGCTCCCCGGATCCTTTCCCTGGACCACCCTCTGCATCAACGTGGCCGGCAGCTTTGTCCTGGCCGCCCTGACCACCGTCTGGATGGCCCGCCCGCACACCCCCTTCTGGTTGCGGGCAGGGCTGGGCCCGGGTCTTCTGGGGTCCTTCACCACGTTCTCCGCCGTGGTCTTTTCCCTGGACCAGCTGGTGCGGGCGGGTCAGCACGGAGTGTGGACTGTGTATCTTGGACTGTCGGTGGTGCTGGGGCTGGCTGCGGCGGGCCTTGGGTGGCGGACTGGAAAGCTTGTTGGCCGCCCGTCCGGGAGCCGTCAGTGATTGCCGCGGTCCTGGTGGGAATTTTCGGGGTGGCAGGCGCCCTCCTCCGCTTCGGCATTGACAGCTGGTTCGCCCATCACAGCTCCAGGCGGACTGTCCGTGCCGGCGGCTCTGCCGGTCCCGCGCGGCTGCACTGGCCCTGGGCCACCCTCCTGGTCAATGTGGCGGGGTGCTTCATTATTGGCGCTGCGCACGGAGTCACTGCGGGACTGGGACTGGGCGCGGAGTGGCAGGCTGGGTTGGCGACAGGCCTGGCCGGCGGACTCACCACTTTCAGTTCCTGGACCACGGCCACGGTGCGGCTGCTGACCGAAGAACGCCTCGGATCGGCTGCGGCGAACATTGCCGCCAACCTGGTCCTGGGCCTCGCTGCGGCCGCGGCAGGAATCGCCCTGGTGTCCTGGGGATAGGAAGCGCGGCCCCGGCCGGGAAGCCCTGATTTGGTGGGCTCCCGTATTGTGGATGGTGATGATTAGCAGACGCGACGCGGCCATTGCCCTTGACGTACCGATGGAGATGGCACAACGCCACGGCCTTCCAAAATGGCTGAGCGAGGCCGAGCTGGGCGAAATCCTGGACAACCCTCCTCCTTGGCTCGTGCAGTCCCGTGCCAACCGCACGGGCAAGCGCCCGGTCTGGGTCCACCTCGAATGCGCGGTCTGCGGCTACGAGGAAGCGGCCCGTCCCAAGAAGTGGTGGCCCGACTTCACGTACGTGATCTGCGGACACCACCGCCCGGACGAGGTGCCTGCGGTCCGCCCGGGGTTCGTCCGGAGCGAGCTCGACGGCGTGGGCACGCGTTTCGTGGGCATCGCGGACGTGCCTGTCCCGGACTGAGTTACCGCACTTCCAAGCCATTACATTCAGGGCTGAAAAGGCGTAGCTTACGAGAAGGGACGCAGCCAGTCCCCTGCTGTAAGGAGCACGCCATGCCGGACAAAACACCCCACCAGAACCTGGCCAAAAAGCCGGTCAAGACCATCAAGGAAAAACGCGCAGAGAAGAAGTCGAAGCACCCTGAGGCTGCCCAGGACCCGGTTGCGCATTTGAAGAAGCGCCGGTAGCCCTACTGCCCGTTTGCCTCCATTTCTTCCCGGGCGGCAACGAGGTCCGCTTCCCTGCCGTGCCTCAGCACCCTGATCTGCGGCTGCCCGATCGCATCGGCGAACAAGAGCTTCTGTGCGCCGGCGTTCAGCAGAATCGGCGTGCTGACCACACCAGGTATGCCATCCTGACCCGCCCGGTGATGGGGACGGCGAGTCCCAGACCGGCGCCTGCCACTGCCGTGTTGGTGCCCACGATCCTGCTGTGCGTGTCTGCCAGCCCGAGCGGATTCCCGACTGCGATCACGAGCCAAGCGGAACCGTCCATTCCGGCGGGCGCTGGTCATTTCTATGGCCGCAACGTACGGCCTCACCAGCCCAGCCACCCACATGACCGTTCGTAAGTACGGGTCCACGGCATCGTCGTCGTCGTACTCATCAGGAGTGGGCCCGGGCACCCGGGCCATGGCGCTGCTCCTACCGCCTCCTGCCCCCAACCGGGGACTGCAACGCCGGATCCTATAGAGGACAATCCACGGCCAGCGGCCGCTAGTCCCGGACCCGCTACGCCGTGGGTGAACAGCTGTTAAGCAGCGAAAGACCCGGACGGGATGTCCGGGTCTTTCGTTGTGCCTCGCGGCCTTTCAAAATGTGGAGATGGGGGGAATTGAACCCCCGTCCGATGTCGTGTTGTCAGGGCTTCTCCGGGCGCAGTTTGCGTCGGATTTTCTCGGCCCCAGCCATGCTGCAAACAGCTGGCTGATCCGGGCCCAGTCATCTAAGAGTCCCGTTCACCCCGATGACGGAGGTGGACAGCAGTGGCTATCTAAATGACGCCAGGATCCGGGGCGATAGCAACCTCGGGCTGACGGACTGTCTTACTGCTTAGGCAGCAAGAGCGAAGTCAGTGCGCTTAGATTCGGCACTTATTGGTTTGCAGACAGCGTTTACGAGATAATTCTGCATCCTCGGCCCGCTTCACCTGTCGCGACTAACATCGTCGAAACCGATCATCCCCATATTCTTTTATCAAACCGGCAGGCTGGCCCACCGGACTATTCATCATAACGCACGCTCGCGCCAAAACATTCCTAGCGGCGCCGGTTGCGCTCCCGCATCTCACGCTGCGCCTCGCGGTTGTCCTGCTGTTCGCGCAGGGTCTGCCGCTTGTCGTACTCGCGCTTGCCGCGGGCCACACCGATTTCCACCTTGGCACGGCCGTCCACAAAGTAGAGCTGCAGCGGGACGATGGTGTAGCCCGATTCGCGTACCTTGTGGGAGATCTTGATGAGTTCCTCACGGTGCAGCAGGAGCTTGCGGCGCCGGCGGGCCGCATGGTTGGTCCAGCTTCCCTGGTTGTACTCAGGGATGTGGATGGCCTCCATCCACAGCTCGTCGTTGTAGAAGGTGCAGAAGCCGTCCACCATGGAGGCGTGGCCCTCGCGAAGGGACTTCACTTCGGTGCCCATGAGCGCGATTCCAGCCTCGTAGGTATCCAGCACGTGGTAGTCATGCCGGGCCTTGCGGTTGGTGGCCACCACTTTACGGCCACTTTCTTTAGGCAAGGGAAAGCTCCTCAGGTCAGTTCGGTTGTCCTCCGGGCCAACCGGCGCGGAGTCATACCAGTGTACGGCAGGGTGCAGACGGTGCTACAGCAACCCCATCGGGTCCACCGGGTTGCCGTTCAGCCAAGTTTCGAAGTGGGCGTGGCAGCCTGTGGAGTTGCCCGTGTTGCCGGAGTAGGCAATCAGCTGTCCCTGAGAAACCCGCTGGCCGTTGGACACGACGATGCTGGCGTTGTGGTAGTAGATGGTGTTCAGGGTGTTGCCTTCGATGAGGCCGTGGGAGATCTTCACCCGCCAGCCGCCTCCGTCACCAGAGTTCCAGCCGGAGCTGAAAACTTCCCCGGCTGCCGCCGCATAGACGGGCGTGCCACAGGCCGCGCCAAAGTCCAGCCCGGTGTGCATGTACCCGCCCTGACCGTAGAAGTCGATGGTGCCCGGCGGGGTGGCCCGCCATCCGAATCCGGACGTGATGGAAACGCTGCCGTCAAAGGGATGCCGGAGGCCAAATGCCGACGGCGACCCGACAGGCGGCATGAATGACTGTGCCGGGGGCGCTGGCGGAGGCGGCTGGTTCCTCGCCGCGGCTTCGGCTGCGGCAGCTGCAGCCGCTGCCGCCGCAGCTGCTTCAGCCTTCCTGCGCTGCTCTGCTTCCCAGGCTTCCCGCAGTCTGCGGTCGCGCTCCTGGATCTCGGCTGCCACCGCATTCTGGCTCGCCTGGACGCCAGCCAGCTGGGACTGGATGCCGGGCTTGGCAGCCTGCAGCTCCGCGTCCAGGCGGGTGGTGTCGGCGATCAGTTTATCAACCTGTTCCTTCTTCGCGGCCGCTTCATCGCGTGCGGCTTTTTCCCGTTCCAAGGCTGCATCCGCTTTGGCTTTCAGGTCCTTGATCTCTGCCTCGACCGCCTGCAGGCGCGCTTCAGAGTTCACGTTGGTGGCGCTCTGCTGCGACAGTTTGTCCATGGCAGCGTTCTGGCTCCGCATGGCCTGGTCCGCGAGGTCCATGGTTTCGGTCAGGCTGCCGCCGTTGTTGGACCCAAAGAAAAGGGACAGGTTGGAAGGCACGCCGCCGGACTTGTACGCCTGGGTGGCAATCTGGCCGATCAGCTTCTTGGTATCGGCAATCTTCTGCTTGTCCGTCTCAAGCTGCTGGGTAATCTTGGCCTTGTTCTGCTGAGCCATGTCTACCCGGGCAGAGAGCGCTTCGACTTCCTTGACGGCACCGGCTACGCGGCCCTGAGCCTCAAGCAGCGCCTGCTGCGCACCGGGAAGTTGGCCCTGGTAAATCACCAGGTCCCCGGCTGCCTTGGCGATGCGCGAATCGACGAATTCCAGGGACTGCTGGACCCGCGATGCCTCGGCCTCCAGGGCTTTCTGCCGGTCCTCAAGCTCGTCAGCGAAGGCCGCCGGGGTGGAGGAGGCCAGCCCTGCGGCGAGGACAACGGCCAGCACACCACTGAGCAGGCTGGTGCGGGGCGCCGCACTGCGCGCGCCGTTTCGCCGGGCGCGGGAAGCGTTTTTGTCCGATGCATTCATGGGCATTCCTAGATTGGTTTGCATACCTAGACGCGAAGGTATCTGCGTAAGGTCAAGAGAGACGAAATTCCAGCCAAGGATGCACCAAGGATTAACAGCGCGGGAACAAGGATCAGCGTCTGGCCGGAGGATATGAACGCAGTGTCCGGATACTGCTGGGACATGAATTCGCCGAGGAAGAAGTGTGCCACGGCCCAAAGCGTTGCGGACGCCAGGGCGGCGCCGATCACCGCGGCGATGACCCCCTCGAGGATGAACGGCAGCTGGATCACCGTCTTGGACGCGCCTACCAGCCGCATGATCCCCGTTTCGCGGCGGCGGCTGAACGCCGAGAGCCTGATGGTGGTGGCAATCAGCAGGATCGCACAGACAATCATGACGCCGGCGATGCTGACTGCCACCAGGGAGGCGCCGTTCATCACCGAGAACAGGCGCTCAAGCAGCTGGCGCTGGTCGATGACCGTCTCAACCCCGGGCTGGGAGGAAAAGGTCTCGCTGATGATCTGGTACTTTTCCGGATCCTTCATGTTGATCCGGAAGGACGCCGGCAGCTGGTCGGGGGTCACCGAGTCCACAATGGGCGAATTGGAGAACTGGTCCTTGAAGTGGTTGTAGGCCTCTTCCTTGGACTCGAACTGGAAGTCGTTGACGTACTGCGCCACGGCGGGAGACTCGAGCAGTGTATTGAGGCTTGCCTGCTGTTCGGCGGTGACGGGCCCGCTGGCGCAACCTGCCGCCGTCGAGCCTTCACTGCACAGGAAGATGGCCACCTGGACTTTGTCGTACCAGTAGCCCTTCATCTGGTTGATCTGCATCTGCAGCATGCCGGCTGCGCCTACGAAGGTCAGCGAGACGAAGGTGACCAGGATGACCGAGACCACCATGGAGAGGTTGCGTCGAAGTCCGCTGCCGATCTCACCGAGGACAAATGCGAGCCTCATCGCTGACCCTCCCCTTCGCCGGGAAGTCCGGCTTCGGGGGCCTCCCGCCCGCTGGCGTCCTTGAGCCTGCGGGACTGGCCTACGACCGGGATCATCGAAGTGTAGAGCGCCCTTGCCTCATCACGGATGACGATGCCGTTCTTGAGTTCCACCACGCGTTTACGCATTTCGTTGACGATGTCGTCGTCGTGCGTTGCCATGACCACGGTGGTCCCGTTTTGGTTGATCTTGTCCAGGACGCCCATGATGCCCATCGAGGTGGTGGGGTCGAGGTTTCCGGTGGGCTCGTCGGCGAGCAGGATCCCTGGACGGTTGACGACGGCGCGGGCGATTGCCACGCGCTGCTGCTCACCGCCGGAGAGTTCGTGCGGCATGCGGTGTTCCTTGCCCTCGAGGCCCACGGTTTTCAGGACCTCGGGGACGGTGTCGCGGATGACGCTGCGGCTTTTGCCGATCACCTGCATGGCGAAGGCCACGTTTGCGAAGACGTTTTTCTGGGGCAGGAGCCGGAAGTCCTGGAAGACGACGCCGATTCCGCGGCGGAGCCGTGGCACACGCCAGCTGGAAATCTTTGCGACGTTCTGGCCGGCAACGTAGACGGCACCGGACGTGGCCCGGTCCTCCTTGAGGACAAGCCGGAGGAAGGTGGATTTGCCGGAGCCGGATGCGCCGACCAGGAAGGCGAATTCGCCGCGGTCAATCTCAAGGTTGACAGCGTCCAGCGCGGGCCGGGCTTTCTGGTCGTAGACCTTGGTGACATTTTCGAATCGGATCATGGCCCTAAGTACCCTGCAGGGCATGGCTGATTCTGATGCAGCCCAGTTCTGCAGCCGGTGCGCGGGTTTCGTGTGGGGGAAGTAGGGCCCCGGCCCCTCGACTATACGCAGGAGTTCCCGCGTATCACACTGGTTTCAGGGGGCGTGTCGCCGGATCCACGCGCCTAGCGCCGTTGGCGGGCCTATTTTTCGGCGTTGCGGTTATCCGTGCGCCAGCGGATGCCGGCGTCGATGAAGTCGTCAATTTCGCCGTCGAACACGGCGGAGGTGTTGCCTACCTCGTGCTCCGTCCGAAGGTCCTTCACCATCTGGTACGGGTTGAGGACGTAGGACCGCATCTGGTCACCCCAGGACGCCTTGACGTCGCCGGCCAGTGCCTTCTTTTCGGCGTCCTCCTGTTCCTTCTTGAGCAGCAGGAGCCTGGACTGCAGCACGCGCATGGCAGCGGCGCGGTTCTGCAGCTGCGATTTTTCGTTCTGCATGGAGACGACGGTGCCGGTGGGGATGTGGGTGAGGCGGACGGCAGAGTCGGTGGTGTTGACCGACTGGCCGCCGGGGCCCGATGAGCGGAAGACATCGACGCGGATCTCGTTGTCCGGGATTTCGATGGAGTCGGTCTGCTCGATCAACGGGATGACCTCCACAGCGGCAAAGGACGTCTGGCGCCTTCCCTGGTTGTCGAAGGGGCTGATCCTGACGAGCCGGTGGGTGCCCGCCTCGACGCTGAGGGTTCCGAAGGCGTAGGGCGCTTTCACTTCGAAAGTTGCGGACTTCAGGCCTGCTTCTTCGGCGTAGGACGTGTCCATGACCGTAGTGGGATACCCGTGGCGCTCTGCCCAGCGAAGGTACATGCGCATCAGCATCTCGGCGAAGTCGGCAGCGTCCACGCCGCCGGCCCCTGCACGGATGGAGACGACGGCTTCCCGCTCGTCATACTCTCCGGAGAGCAGGGTGACCACTTCGAGTTCCTTCAGGGCCTTTTTGACGGACTCGAGTTCTGCGGCCGCCTCCCCCATGGAATCGGCGTCATCCTCGTCCTGTCCCAGCTCCACCAGGACTTCGAGGTCATCAATCCGTGACGCGAGCTTGTTGAGGCGCTCGAGTTCGGACTGCTTGTGCGAAAGCTTCGACGTGATTTTCTGCGCCGCTGAGGGGTCGTCCCACAGGTCCGGCTCGCCTGCCCGCTCGCTCAGTTCTGCGATGTCTTCCTTGAGCACGTCTACATCAGAGACCCGCTCAATGGAGTCGTAGGTGGCGCGAAGGGCGCGGATTTCAGCGGAAAAATCAATATTGGCCATGGTTGTTTAAGCCTACGCTATCCGGCACAAGCTTCGGCATGCACTGGTTTTCCTGGCTTGCGCCCCCTCGACGATGTAGGCCGCAGGTATCACTCACGCGGGCCCGTCAGCGGGTCAGGCGCGAGCGCGCCGTCGACGTCGCTTCGATCTTTATGCCGTCCGGCACCAGGAAGTTAACCACAGGAGGGTGGACAGCAGCCGTCAGCACGACGACGGCGGTGGAGCCGTCGGGGCTGCCCGTTGACCCCGCGACGGCGAGTCCGCTGAAGCGTTGGGCAGCGGGGCTCCTTGAGACGAAGTCCGCCGCGACGTTCCTGACGCGGGCCGGGTTAAGTGTTGCTGAAGGACTGCCGCCCAGTGTGTCCACGTCCCCCAGGGTGTAGCTGTCTGCTGCCGCCAGGGAGGCACCGTCAGCGAGTGAAAGCAACCGCTTGTGTTCCAGGTACACAGAGGAAATGCCAATTACCACAGTGGTGACAAGCAGAGCCAAGGTCACGTAACCGAGGATCATGACCATCATCTGGCCGTCTTCGTGGTTTGTCCTGGCGGTCATCTGAATCTGCCCACCAGTTGTGTTGCGGAGGCCTCAACCTCGCTTGCGGCCAACCGGAGGTCACTGTTGAAGGGCACAAACGGCAGGGGCACCGACAGGCTCACCGTGATGGTCACCGCGGTGCCCGGAGCTTGGCAGTCGGCGGGGTCGCATCTCGTTGAGATGCTTGCTTTGTCCGGCCGGTGCCCAAAGTCGGCCAGGGCGATGGACACCGCTTGTTCGGCGGCAGCCTGCGCCGTCGGTTCGTCGGGCTGGGCGACGTAGACCTTGGCTGCCTGGTCCGCTGCCCCCACCACGGCAAAAGAGCCGCCCTGGATTTGCCCCACGGTAATGACGAAGTAAACCAGCGGCACCATAAGAATGAGTGCAAGAAAGGTGAACTCGACAACGGCGCTTCCCCGCTCGTGTTCTTCCCTGGCTTCCCGTCCGTGAGCTGCTGAGGTCGGTCGCAGGCACAGTGCTTGGACCATTCTGCGTTTCAGGAACAGCGCCCCAGGCCTACGGTTGCACTGCGGCATGCCCCTTCACCTCCAGCATGTCCCGGGGGCCTATGAGTCCGATGACCGGCATCGGCGCACGCACTGTCACTTCGAGGGTGCGGAGGCCTTGAACAGTCACTTCGCTGGTGCTCACCTGTTCGGCAAATCCGGCAGTCAAGGCCGAGCCGATCAGGCTGCGGGTCCGTTCCTCGGCGTCTGCTGCGCCCCGGTCCGCGAGGGTGCCGTACCTTGCGCCTGAGGCCGCGGCATCAATCAACGTGTTGCGAACGTGCAGGATCAAGGTCAGCTGGATAATGGCCAGGAAGAACATCGTGAGGAGTCCTCCCACCAGGACAAAATCCACTACTGCCGAGCCCTGCTCCCGCGTCGCGGCCAGGCAGCGGACTCTGCCGGCCGGGCCTGGCGGGTGGGAGGACCTCGGCACCGGCTAGCTTCCGACCGTATCCATCGCCTGGTTGAACATTGACTCCAGCGCCGGTCCGGCAAGGGCAAGCAGCGCCGCCACCAGCACAGCCGACATCAGGGTGATCATGACCCAGCCAGGCACGTCTCCCCTTTCCTTGTAGTCGCAGCCTTCACTATGGTCGCCGCCGCGACGGGCGGCCGTGCAAAGGGCAGTGCCCACGGCGGTGTTCACGACAAAGAGCAGGGATGCCCAGCGATGTCCCATTTTTACTTCCCGTCCTATTCCTGATTCGGTTCTTCGATCGTTATGCATTCCGGCGCCCACCATTGGTGTCTTCACATGCCCAGGTTGATGGCAGCGAGGCCCGGGAAGACGGCGAACACCACAGTCAGCGGGAGCACGCCGAAAACAAGCGGCACCATCATGGCGATTTCTTTCTTGCCGGCAGCTTCCATCAGGTCGCGTTTTGCGGTATCCCGCACGTCCTGGGCCTGGGCACGCAGAACATCTGCCAACGGCGTGCCTCTTTGGACAGCGACAATGATGCCGTCCACGAACCTCACCAGCGGTGCCAGGTCCGTCCGCGCAGAGAATTCCTGCAGTGCCTGCACGAGGGGCTTGCCCGCCCGGGTCTCGGCAAGAATGTCCGCGAACTCCTTAGTGAGCTCCCCCTTGGCACTGCGGCAGACCCTGTCGAGGGCGCCCGTGGCGCTCTCCCCTGCGCTGACGGCGAGTGCCATCAGTTCAGCCAGGCTAGGGAATTCCGCCATCATCCTCGATTCACGCCGTTTGATTTGGACACCGAGCCAGTAGTCCCGCAGCATGAAGCCGCCCACGGCACTGCCCAGGATGGCAACAGCGGCGAGCAGTGGGTTGAATCTGCCGGCGGCGGCTCCCATTGCGGTAACGCCAAGGGCGGCAACAAAGCCGGCAGCCGACCACAAAAGCTGTTCCGCCCGGAAGTCGATGGACGTCTTGTTGATTCCCGCCTGCGCAAGTCGTCGCGAAGTCGCCCCCGGCGACGGGTTCAGCCTTCCCAATGCGGCCATGCCGTCACGGAACACCGGACGCAGAATCCTTCCGAGCGGGCCGAAAGGCGTCAGGTTGGCTTCCCCCGGGCTCAAGAGCCGTGATTCGAGGTTCTGGGACTTCAACTGCGGCTCAATGCGTTCTGTCAGGGTGGTCGCGCGCATCAGCGGGGACCGGAAGATGACGAGCCACAGACCGAGTCCCTGGACAATTCCGCAGACGACGGCGGCAGGAGCGATGTCGATCATCTGAGCACCCTCTCATCCTGAGGCAGGGCCCCGATCCTCAGCATGATGGAGTAGCAGACCAACGAAACTACCAGGCCGCCAAGCAGGACTGCGGCACCCATGGCGGTGTTGTACGCCTGCACCGCCTCCGGTCTTGTTGCCAGCAGGAGCATAACGATCCAGGGGGCAGCCACCGCAAGGCGTGCCGCGTTGACGGTCCAGGACTGTCTCGCCTCGAGTTCGCTCCGGGTGCGGGCGCTCTCGCGGAGGAACTCAGCCAACGTTCCGAGCAACTTTCCGAGGTCTGAGCCTCCAACTTCGCGGGTCAGGCGGAGGGCTTCGACGATGCGGTCGGCAACCGGGTCCGCGAGCCGGTGTTTGAGCTTGTTGAGGGAGGCATCGAACTGGCCTCCGGCGCGGTAGTCGGCACCGAACTCCCGGAATACGTGCCGGAGCTCTTCAGGACCCTTGTCCCCCAACTGAATGAGGGCTTCCGGCAGCGGCAGGCCGGCCCGGATCGCAGAGCGGAGGTGGTCAACGACGTCGGGCCACAGTTGGCGCAACAATGCGCTTCTCTTCCTTGCCCTCCAGCGCAGGATGCTGACGGGGAACCCCGCTGCGAACAGCGCAAAGCAGCCGGCGATAGGCCAGGATCGGCTGACGGCGTAAAACACTAATGCCACGAAAAGGCCGAGACCCGCGCACGTTCCGATGAGGCTGCCTGGGGATACCTTGTCGACGCCGGCGGAGGCGAGAAGGTCACCCAGGCGGCTGACCTTCCGCTCCTTGGGGCCCTGTGCAGGTGTCTCCCAGAAGGACCACCAGATCAGGAAGAGGCCCGTCCCCGTGGTAATCCCCAGCAAAGCCGCCGTCATCGCGGATCCAGCAGCGCCGCGACGTCGTACCCTGCCCGGCTGAATTTTTCTGTGGCCGGCATCGAGTTGGCCCGGGGCTGCAGGGCACCGTCCACCATCGCAAAGACCGGGGACGACTCGATGATGCCGTTCTCCACCCGTCGGCCCAGCGAGAGGATTTCGGTTACCTCCCTGCGGCCGTTGGCCTGCCGGCTGCAGTGGACTACGAGATCAATGCACGATGCGACGGTGGGGACGACAAAGGCTGACGAGATGTTCTCGCCCGCGAGCAGGGGCAGCGTGCAAATCTTGGTGACTGCGTCATGCGCTGAATTGGCGTGGACGGTGCACATGCCTGGCAAACCGCTATTCAAAGCGATGAGCATATCCAGGCTCTCCGCTTCACGGACCTCGCCCACGACCAGACGGTCCGGGCGCATGCGGAGCGCTTCCTTAACGAGGCGGCGCAGCGGTATTTCGCCTTCGCCTTCAAGATTTGGCTGGCGGCACTGCAGGCCGACGACGTCGCGCAGGGGAAACTGAAGCTCGAAAATCTCCTCCACGGTGATCACACGCTCCCGGCTGCCAATGCTGGCCGCCAGGCAGTTGAGCATAGTGGTCTTGCCTGCTTGGGTGGCGCCCGAGACCAGGATGTTGAGCCCGCTGGATACGGCCGCGCCAAGGAAGCGGGCTGACTGGGGCGTCAACGTGCCCAAGTCGACGAGATGCTCAAGACGGCTGGCCTTGACCACGAATTTCCTGATATTGACCGCCCAATGCTTGCGCGTTACATCAGGGATAACCACGTGGAGCCTCGACCCGTCGGGAAGGGCAGCGTCCACGAACGGAGAGGACATGTCAAGCCGGCGGCCAGAGGTTTTCAACATCCGCTCCACCAGGTCCCGGACCTGCTGCTCAGTGAGGCTTAGCGAAGTCAGCTCGGACTCACCGTTCCGGGCCACAAAAATTTCATTGGGAGCGTTCAGCCAAATCTCTTCTATGGCTGGATCGTCCAGCAGTGGCTGAAGGACGCCGAACCCGGCGACGGCGTTAAAGAGGAAGCGGCGTGCCGCATCCAAGGGCCCAAGCGGAGGAAGCGGACCCATCAGCGCCCGCTCGTCATAATCCGTTACCGCTGCCTCCACCAGGCGGCGGACCTCGCCTGCCTGGTGAAGCGGATCAAGCCCTCGCCGACGGATGAGCTCGCGGACTTCATCCTCGACTATTCCCAGCGCGTCCATATGTTCCCCAATACAACTGCCGCCCCCGGCGGAGGCAGTGCAACTGGGATAAAGCCTAAAGATGGTAAAGCACGGCAACAAGTCATATTGCCCAAGCTGTGGACAACCATTGTTGATGCGGCCACACGGCATGAGCCAATGAACGGCTGCGACGAATTGGCGCAACGTTGGACCTGGCGAGCTCGCTGAGTGGAGCTGATCCTGACTGTTCTTGAGCCGGTCGCCCGCACTTGGGTGGGTATTGGCACATAAACCCTGCGGGCACCCACATACTTCCACCGTTTTGTCTTTATCGGAGAGCTCGTCTCCATAGGATTCCTCCATGTGGACCAAACAGAGCCAAAGCTTCTGCCCCGCATGCGGCAGGACCACCCACCACGTGACTCACTTTCACAAGGACGACGCCGGCGCGCTTGTTGCCAGCGCACGTTGTGCCGAGTGCCCGCAACCGGGCGTTCCCGCCGAAAACCACATGCCCGCCCCGCTGAGGAAATTTCATGGCGTTCCAGCGGTCTGACATGAGTACCGGAATCAGGATCTCAGTGCCCTACCTGGCAAAGGTGAGTAAGGGGTACTCGGGCGGCATGTGTTGCACAAGAGGTTAATAAATCAGCGGGGGCACCAGCTTCCACAGGGACCTGCACGCGACAGCGTTGGGGCGGAACGTTTAAGGAGAACCGTGAAGCGACCATTATTACGAGCCCTAGGCCATGGACTGGCAACAATCCTTGTGCTCACCGGGCTGGGAGCAGCAGCAGGGGGGCAGGCAAGCGCGGCAACCGCGCCTGACTACGGCACCCCCAGCATCAGTTACGAGGGAGTCCCCAATCCGCCTACCGAGGACAAGCCGCAAAGCAAGCTGTGGTGGAATGGCGGCTTTTGGTGGGCCAATATGTGGACCACAGAAGGCTGGCGCATCCACAAGCTGGACCGCGCCGCCAAGCAGTGGGTGGACACCGGAGTGGCCGTGGACGGCCGGGAAAATACCTTGGCGGACACGCTGTGGGACGGCACGCACCTTTACATCGCGTCCCACGTGGTCAACATCAACGCGGAAAGCTCGCCGAAAGCGTCTGCGCCCAACTCTCCGGCTAGGCTTTACCGGTACAGCTATGCCAGCGGTAAGTACACACTGGACAGCGGCTTTCCCACCGTAATCACCACGTACAGCAGCGAATCGATGACCATAGACAAGGACAGCGAGGGAATGATCTGGGCCACCTGGACGCAGGTGTCAGGTGTCTCAACCGGTGGTTACACAAATACCGTAATGGTGAATAACGCGACCGCCAACGGAACCTCCTGGGGCACGCCTCGAGCCCTTCCCGTGGATAACCCCAACCCCACCCCGGATGACATCTCGTCCGTCGTGGCCTTCGGCAAGAACAAGATCGGCGTGATGTGGTCCGACCAGAAAACGGGCTCAGTCTGGTGGGCCACACACATTGATGGCCAGCCCACCGGCGACTGGAAGCTGCAGCCAGCTGTCCGCGGGACAGGACAGGCCGATGACCACCTGAACCTCAAGTCGCTGCAGGCGGACCCCTCAGGCCGGGTATTCGCCGCGGTCAAAACAAGCCTGGATCAGACCTCCACGAACAAGGACGACCCGCAGCTGCGGCTGCTGGTCTTCAAGCCGGGCACGGGAGCGTTCACGCAATCCACCATCTCCGCGCTTCGGGACTGCCAAACACGTCCCCAAATTGTCCTGGACCCCGAAAACAACAAGATCCACGCCTTCCAGACAGGACCCGCAACATCGGTGACCGGCTGCCCGTACACCGGCGTTTCAGGTGCCATCTACCAGAAGACAGCCTCCATGGACAACCCAGTCTTCCCGGCCGGCCGCGGCACGCCCGTCATTCAGAACGGCGCCGCACCCAGCATGAACAACCCGACCACCACCAAGCAGCCCGTCACAAGCGCCAGCGGCATGGTGGTCCTGGCCAGCGACGATGTGGCCAAGCGCTACTGGTTCGCTGACATGGGCATAGGCGCCTCCACGAGCGCGCAGCCCGGCACCTTCGTGCCAATCGCGCCCACGCGTTTCGTTGACACCCGCAATACGTCACCAGTGGCGGCAAACGCCGCCTTGACCTTCAAAGTGGCCGGTGTTTCGGCAATTCCTGCCGGCGTCTCGGCAGTAGTCTTCAATCTCACAGTTACTCAACCGCAAAGCTTCGGACACATCCGGGCTTACCCTTCCGGTACCACTGCGCCGGGCACGTCCAACGTCAACTTCTCCGCAAACCAGACTGTACCTAACTCTGTCACGGTCCCCGTAGGCTCGGACGGCAGTGTCACGCTGCTGAATACCTCCAGCGGGAGCACCCATCTGATAGCTGACGTGAACGGTTACTACATAAGCGGAATCCCAACAGTGCCGGGCGCATTTGTTGCTGTGGGGCCCTCGCGGTTCGTGGACACCCGCACCAGCGCACCGTTGGCCGCGAATTCCACTCTTTCATTCCAGGTGGGCGGCACGTCCGGGATTCCCGCGGACGCCTCGGCTGTGGTCTTTAACCTCACGGCCACGCAGCCGACGAGCTTCGGACACCTCCGCGCCTATCCTTTCGGGACGACTGCGCCGAGCACATCGAGCGTGAACTTTTCAAAAGACGAGACTGTGCCCAACCTCGTTACAGTCCCGATCGGTTCAGACGGGAAGGTCACGTTGATGAACACCTCCAGCGGAACTACCCATGTAATCGCCGACGTCAACGGGTACTACATCGGCGGGACGCCCACTGCGGTGGGTGCTTTCGTGGCGATGAATCCGTCCCGGTTCGTGGATACCCGCAACAGTTCTCCGGTAGGCGCGAACTCCGTCCTAAGCTTCCAGGTAACTGGGACCAGCGGGATCCCTGCCAAGATCTCGGCGGTGGTGTTCAACCTGACGGTGACCCAGCCCCAGAGCTTCGGCCATATCCGGGCGTACCCATTCGCCACGCCGGCGCCCAACACGTCAAACGTGAACTTTTCCCAGAACCAGACCGTGGCTAACTCCGTCACCGTGCCGGTTGGGTCAGACGGGAAGGTCTCCCTATTGAATACATCGAGCGGGACAACGCAACTAATCAGTGACGTCAGTGGCTACTTCTTAGGCGGATAAAGCCAGCCAGATCAATGACGGTACGTGAAGGATAGGTGGGTCAAGCCTCACCGGCCCTTCGAAGACCTCCGCTCCATGCGACTCCAATCCGAGTCCATGGGCCGGGGGTCTTCTTGTTCCCCTGCCGTCTTTCCTGATGGAATCCATCGGGATGACGAGAATACAGATCGCCGCGCTTAGGGACGCAGATGGTCGCAGGGAACCTGCACCTTCCAGGCCCCTGGTGCCGTTCCAACGGCATGGTCAGTCAGTGCAGGATCGGAGATGCATGCCTCCCTGGCTGCTGCAACGCCACTTGCCCACAAGGGTCCAGACTGACGGAAGGCTGCGGAAGGAAAGAAATACAGGACCTGCAAAACCAGGAAGCCTGCGAGAACACCTGACATCGCCGCCGTGGACACCTTCTCCCAACACATTGCCAGCAACGGGAGCAAGGCGAGCAAGAACATAGAGGGCACGGTGCTGTACCTTCCCAGCAGGAAGCTGTCCCATTCACCCGCATCAAAAGATGAATAGTCAAAGGCGTCGGAAAAGTTCAGGATCGTCGCTGCGGCCCATACCCCGGCAGAAGCAGCAACAAAGCAAAACGCCATGAGCCGAACCTCGCGCGTGCCCTTGATCAGAAGGTAGACAAAGGTCAGAAAGAACGGCAATGCGGCGACGACAATGGGGGCCATTCCAAAATTGACAATATTGCGGGAAATTTGAGCCGATGTGCCATATATGACAGCGGAACTGCTGTTCAGGAACCATCCTTCAACAACCGAGACAAGGTTGGGAGGTTGGTAGGGAACTGAACGAGGGTAGGACAGCGTCGTGATGATCTGGCACAGAACGCCCACCACCAGTCCGAGGCGGGCAGGCCAAAATGACTTGTCCTTGAACCGATAGAGGAAGAGTGGAATAAACATCAGTGTCAGGATCTCGGTCAGAGACGACAGGACTGCGGCACTGAAGAGCAAAACGCCCTCTCGTTTCGTTTGCGCCGGCTTTATGAGCAGCCAAGGCATCAGCCACAGCAGATACCAGTGGATATTGGCGAGGTTACCTTGCGTTTCAAGTGGACCGGGCGCCACCAGGACAGCAATTGATGCCCATGCCAACCGGATAAGGACATGTGATGTCAAAGCTCTCGAACAATGAAAAACCATCAAGGCGATCAGGGCGATCACAAGGCAACTGAGAAAGGAGATTGCGACAGCGAAACTATCTACCGGGAAAAGAAGCACCACAAGGCTCACTGTCATGCGGGGAACCACATGGAGATAGCCCTGGTATGGCGCAAAAATGTCCAGCGGACCGGGACGTCTAAGTGCGTCGTATATAAAGACTGCGCCGTCTTCTGCCCATACTGTTCCCTGCGCAACGGGGCTGATGCGGGCAAAACTTATCACCGCACCTGCTAGCACGGCCGCGAACGCAGCAAGAGTCTTCCAGCCGGGCCCCACCGGAAATATGTTGCCGTTGCTGTTTCTACTCTTCATCGTCCCTCATTGCTCTCCTGCGTGACGGACGTGCGACGGAGCCGTTTTGATTCAGTCGTACTCAGGAAGCTCAGCATCACCGGCCCAGAGGATACTATCCCACCCGGATCCTCCCCTCGAAAAAGCATGGGAATGCGCTGGCAACAGGACGGCCGATTGATGCTGCTCATCGGGATGCGAAGCTTTGCAGTCCTGACCCGCCCACGCACCACAAGTAGGCAGTGAAGGGAGCACTAGTCACAACAGCCTCACTAGTCACGGCAGCATCACAGTGTTATGGTGAGCGCGTTAATGGTCACTATCTCCTGTCCGGTAGATCCCTGGGGGGCACCACCGGCACAGCAACCTAGATGGGCGTTCAAGCGCTCATTGTCTCCGGAGCCAATATGAAACGGAACCTGTCTCAGTCCCGTCGCCCCGCTATGAAAGCCATGGTGATAGTGCTGCTGGCCGCATCGCTGGCCGCAGGGCCAGGCCTCGGAAGCGTTGCCTCCGCCGTCGAGCCTGTACCCTCACCCAACACTTCCTCCCCTCGGGGGAGTACTTCGGATCCGGTCGCGCCTGCAGTGTCACCGAACCCCACGCCTACGCAACCTGCTCAACCCCAACCAGAGCCTGCCCCGCTCCCAGCAGAGGCAGCCCAGTCAATGGCAGAAGCCGTTGGCCCTGGCGGAGCAGAAATGGGACAACGCTCCAGGCGGGTGACAGCCGCGGCCCCCTCAGACTCCCTGAGAAAGCTCAGCGCGGAATCTTTGTCCACGGAAGGTACGTGGATGCCGACGTTCGGGGTGCAGGGACTGGATGTCAGCGGACATCAACCCAGCGTGGACTGGCAGCAGCAATGGAACATGGGCGCACGTTTCGCCTACGTCAAGGCATCTGAGGGCAATTACTACAAGAACCCCTCCTACAGCGCCCAGTACCAAGGTTCGCGAGCCGTAGGAATGCTGCGGGGTGCCTATCACTTCGCCATTCCCAACTGGTCTTCCGGAGCCGACCAGGCCCGCTACTTCGTGCAGAACGGAGGCGGCTGGTCGGCTGACGGCTACACCCTTCCCCCGGTGCTGGACTTCGAGTTCAATCCTTACGAGGGCCGAACCATCAACGGGTTCTACTTCGGGAACACCTGCTACAACATGTCTCCGGCCCAGCTCCAGTCGTGGGTGCGGGACTTTGGCAACACAATGCTCTCCATGACGGGCAGGCTCCCGGTCATTTACACCAATACGAGCTGGTGGAACCAGTGCCTGGGGAATCCCTCCGGCTTTGGCGACTATCCACTGTGGATCGCCGCCTACCCTTCTTCGCCGACCAACAACGCCGGGCCTGTCCCCACTGCGAGCTGGAGCACGTACAGCATGTGGCAGTACAGCAGCACAGGTCCTTTCGCCGGCGACTCAAACGTCTGGAACGGCGACTATGCCTCATTGCAGCGCTTTGCCGGAGCCCGTCAGCCGACCGGCAGCTTCGACGAGCTGAGTCTCAGCCGCGGAGAAAGCTCAGTTTCACTTCGAGTACGTGGCTGGTCTGTGGATCTGGCAAACACGCCCGCCGCCAATGAAGCCCATATCTACGTCACCGCTCCTGACGGTAGAACAACAGGACATGCATGGAAGGCAAACGCCTACAGGCCTGACGTTAATCAGGTCTTTGGCTTCGGAACCTCGCATGGCTTCGAGGGAACTATTCCTATCTCAATGTCCGGGACTTACAAGGTCTGCGCCTTTTCAATCGGCGCCTTCGGCAATGCATCGCTCGGCTGCAAATCGATGGTGGCATCGGGCGTAGAAGCCCCCGTGGGAAACTTTGACTCCATCGGCCAGGTGCGAAGCGGCCAGAACGCATCCCTGCAGCTCAAGGGGTGGGCTGTTGATATGGCGAACCCGAGTGCCTCAGCCTTTGCCGATGCCTACGTTACCGGCCCCAACGGAGCCACCACCGGCTACCGCATGACCGCCAACACGTCGCGCACCGACGTTCACCAAGTCACGGGGCTGGGGGCTTCCCACGGGTTCGATTACCAAGTGCCTCTGAAACAAGCGGGAACGTATAAGGCCTGTGTCTATGCGATAGGCCAGAACTTCAACCTGCCGCTGTCGTGCAAATCGATCACGGTCGACTCCAGCCCGGCGCCTATCGGCAGTTATGACGCTTTGACTCTCAGCCATGCGCCCAACGCCACTAATCTTAAGGTTCGGGGCTGGGCCCTGGATCCGACATTGCCGGCAAGCAGCATCTCCGTCAGTGTTTACACAACCACCAAAGACGGTTCCGGCGGCGCTAACCCAGGCATAGTAGCGACCGCCAACCTCAAACGACCGGACGTGAACACCGCTTTGGCGACAGTCGGCGACCACGGTTTCGAAGTCTCGGTCCCTGTCACCGCTCCAGGCAGCTATACGATGTGTGCCCAAGCGATAGGCCTGGCTCCTTTGTCTGAAGGCCCAACGCTCCTGGGATGCAAAGACATCACGGTGAATTCAACCCCTCCAACCATGGGGCAGCTTGATGGGGCCTCGGTCCAGGTGACAAACGGGCAAGCTTCGCTAGTGGCCCAGGGCTGGACCTTGGACCCAGCCTTTCCGGCTTCATCAAATCCGGTTCACGTCTACATCAAATATCCAGATGGCAGCACCAAGGGATACCCGTTCACGGCCAACCTTAAGCGTCCCGATGTCAACAGCGCTTTGCAAACCGTGGGCGATCACGGCTACTCGACATCAGTTCCGATCTCAACCCGCGGCCAATACACGGTATGCGCGTACGGCGTGGCAGTCTCCGTGCTCAGCTCGAACAACACCCAGCTGGGATGTCGGAACCTGACATATTAGAAGCAGGGTCAGCAGACACCCTCCCGTGGTCATGTTCCGAGTCGCGCAGGGTAGGATTCAGGACGGCACGGTGCCTGCTTGGGCCCAGTGGCGACAAGCTTTCATGAATCGGATGGAGCATTCTCTTGGCTTTAAAGGCCCCCCCTGCCTTGCTGGGCCGTTTTGGCGGATTTGCCGCTTCATTGGTGTTTTCAACCGTCGTCAACCTTCTGGCGATCCCGTTCGTTATTTCCACCCTGGGTAAGGATGTTTGGGGGGAACTCGCACTTGCCCAGGCAACGGCAGCACTCTTTGGGATCATCGTGGCCTATGGCTGGGGTACAGTCGGGGCTGCGATGGTGGCATCGTTGCCCGTTGGAGATCGTCCCCAAATGTACGTGGATTCGTTGGTAAGCCGCGGGTATCTGTTTATGTTCGCAGCCCCAGTTATGTTCGTGGTCGTACTGGCGATCTCAAGGATCGATCCTGCTGTTGCAGCTGTTGCATCGGTTGCCTACGTGCTGCCGTTCCTTGGGGCGTCGTGGTACTTCGTAGGGCAAGCGAAGCCCTGGAAGCTGCTGATCTTCGATGTCCTGCCGCAGGGGCTTGGCGTTATAGCGGGTGTGGTTCTGACCCTGTTCATGCCTCATGCATACGTGTTCGTACTCTCTCTGCTGGTATTCAATGCCCTTGCAGTGGTATTGGGCGCTGTTGGTGCCGTCAGGTCCCGGAGTGGACACCCAGTAAGGATCAACCTCGCCCTGGTACCAGCGATGAAACGGCTTCGTGACCAAAGGCATGGCGTTATCGCTGCCGGCACAGGAAGCCTTAACAGCAACTTTCCCCTGCTTGCGGTGAACCTCGTAGTTCAGGCAGCACTTCCCCAATACGCAATGGCGGATAAGCTCTTCCGCTTCGCTGTCGCCGGGTTCGGGCCAGTCCTGCAGGTAATTCAGGGATGGATCCCTGAGGCAGGGGCGGCAGCAAGCAGGCACCGCATCCGTACCGTAGCCCGGCTGGCTCCGGCAGCAGGCGTTCTCGCCGGTTGCCTGCTGGCTCTCCTGACGCCCTGGGCAAGCTCTGTGTTCTCCGGCGGTGCCATAAGTATCGGGCTGGAATTGAGTGCCCCGTTTGGCTTGATTCTTGCCGCCGTGATGGTCGCACAGGTTGTGGGTCTGGCTTGCTTGATACCGTTGGGCAAAGGAGCAGCACTCGCGAAATCAACGGCCATTGGCGCCGCAGTCAACATCCCGCTGATGTTCGTGTTCGGGATGATGCTCGGCGCCCCCGGAGTTGCATGGGCCGTTGGCCTGGCGGAAGTGGTCGTCGCAACGTACCAACTGCTCGTGGTAAGGAAAACGCTAAGGAACCTTATCCCTAAAGAGCCGGCACCGGTTGTGGAAGCTCCATAACCAACCGATTCAGGCAGACATCAAGGTATCCCTCATGCCGCGCAGCGCTAGAGCGCAGGCCGCGCTCCCCTTTTGAACAGTTCCACAGGAAGTCCGGCCAGGAACTCCACAAAACAGGGCAATGCGATGTCCCCGCGTTTCAGTCCTGACACAAGCGATTTTGCAGTCGCTGCCCAACGGTGTCCGCTCTCAAACGCCGCGATGCCCTCTTTGACGCTTGGATCAGCCACCTGGACCCGTTCCCGTAAGGCATCGGCCATCACTTTGCGCCAGCCGAAGCTCAGCTCATGCGCAGTCGCCAAAATGTCCAGCGGGCGAGCGCTGCCCTGGTATTTTTCTGACAGGCCGCGCAGATGATTAAAGGACGCCAGGACGCTCTTGCGTGTACCAACCTCACCCAAGACATTTCCGCCATGCTGGACATAGTCCTGCACGACATCATCAAGCACCGTCACTCCCCCCGTGGACTTGGCGCATACAGCGAGCCAATGGTCATGCACCTGTGCGATCGTGTTCAGGCGGGGGAAGGGCAGAGCCAAGTCCAGCAGCTCCCGACGGAATACGCAGAGACTGCCGGTTACTTGGTTCTGGGCCAGCAGCGCATCCAGCGCCACACTCTTCCGACCGGTTGAGGACGAAACCAATTCATTGCCGGGAAGACGAACTACGCGTGCTTGCCCCGTCACTAGGCTGGCGCCCGCAAGATGCGGGATCATCAGCTCCAGCTTGGACGGATACCAGGAGTCGTCCTGATCCGACAGCGCCACCCAGGCGGCCCGTTCGGGAACCTGTTGAACTGCCCTTTCGAAGTTTCCGTAAAAACCCAGCCGATCATCAAAGCCAGCCACCCGGAACCTCTCATCGCCGCCCAGTTCACTGGCAACGAAGTCGCGGATCTCTTGGAACCCGCCGTCAGCAGAGATCAGGCATTCAAAGTTGGTGTGGGTCTGGTTCTGGATGGATCTCAACTGAGCGGCAAACAGTGTCCAGTCCGGCTTGTACGCAGCGAGGGCGATGATGCCGAAAGATTTCTTGTCGTAAGACATGGAGCGACTAATCCACCATCACACGCTGGCCGAGGTATTCTTCCAGCGCTGCCCGGGCGGGCCTGGGTGCGAATCCGGACTCTTTGATCTTCGTCAGGTCCAGGACGCTGTGAAGCGGCCGGGGCGCCACGTCCTTGCCTCGGAAGTATTCCTCAGTGCTGACGCCGGTGACAGCCGACCGCGGCTCCCCCACGAGTTCGTAAACGTCCCGGGCGATGTCCGCCCAAGACTGGAGGTCACCGTCGTTGCTGAGGTTGTAGGTGCCGTAGTCAGCTGCAGACTCCAGCAGGTGCCGGATGCCTGTAGCAATGTCCGCGGTGAAGCTCAGCCTGCCAATCTGGTCGTTTACCACCGAAGGCTTGACGCCCCTCGCCGCGAGGGACTCCATCGTTCGGACAAAGTTGTTGCCATCGCCGATAACCCAACTGGTCCTAACGATGTAGTGCTTCGGGACCACGCTGACGACGGCGTCGCCTGCGGCCTTGGTCTGGCCGTACACCCCCAACGGGCTGACGGGTTCCGTTTCGTCATGGCTCTCGCGGACTCCGTCAAAGACATAGTCGGAGGAGACGTGCACCAGAGTGAGGTCATGTTCGACGGCGACGCGGGCCAGCCGTGCGACGGCGGCAACGTTGACGGACCAGGCTGCTGGCCGGCCTTCCGCGGTTTCCGCGGTGTCGACCGCGGTGTACGCGGCGGCATTGATGATGGTCGAGTAGTTCTTCCAGTTGCGCTCTGTGAAAGACGCTTCGCTGCCCAGATCGAAGCCGGCGCGGCCGGCGAACTCAACGGTTGTGTCGCCGTCGTACAGTTCCCGCAGCGCCTTGCCCAACTGACCGTCGGCACCTACGACGAGGATCTTCTTGGGCGGCATCGGCACAACGTCCGCGAGGCGGGGGTGCGCCTTGTCCTTGTCGGACAGTTCTGCTTCCTCCAGAGGCACCGGCCAGCTGATCGCCGCTGTCTCGTCCGCGAGGTTCAGGAAGGTGTATTGGCCTTGGGCATCCGCTGACCAATGGTCGTTGACCAGGTAGGTGTAGGCCGTGTTGTCTTCCAGGGTCTGGAAAGCGTTGCCCACGCCGCGCGGAATGAAGATCGCCTGGCTGGGGTCCAGTTCAGCGGTGAAAACGGCACCGAACGACGGGCCTTCGCGAAGGTCCACCCAAGCGCCGAAGATCCGCCCGGTGGCCACCGAGATGAACTTGTCCCACGGCTCGGCGTGGATGCCGCGGGTGGTGCCGGCCTTCTCGTTGAAAGAGATGTTGTTCTGCACGGGATGGAAGTCCGGCAGCCCCAGGGCCACCATCTTTTCCCGTTGCCAGTTTTCCTTGAACCAGCCACGGTTGTCGCCGTGGACCGGCAAATCATAAAGGACGACGCCGGGGATCGGCGTTTCGTGTGCGGTCAGCTTTTTCGAGAACGCGATCTGCATCGTTTACTGGCCCTGTTCCTTGTACTTGGCTTCGGTCTGGGCCTTCTGCGGGCGCCACCAGTTTTCGTTCTCACGGTACCAGGCGATGGTGTCCTCGATGCCGGCGTCGAAATTGGAGAACTTCGGTTCCCAGCCGAGCTCGTCGCGGAGCTTGGTGGAGTCGATGGCGTAGCGCAGGTCGTGGCCAGGGCGGTCGACGACATGGTCATACGCGTCCGGGGCCTGGCCCATGTGCTTCAGGATCAGCTCAACAACATCCTTGTTGTTCTTCTCCCCGTCGGCACCGATCAGATAGGTCTCCCCGATCCTGCCCTTGGCGATGATGGCCAGCACCGCAGAGGAATGGTCGTTGGCATGGATCCAGTCGCGGACGTTCTCACCCTTGCCGTAAAGCTTGGGCCGGATTCCGTCGATCACGTTGGTGATCTGGCGCGGGATGAACTTCTCCACATGCTGGTACGGGCCGTAGTTGTTTGAGCAGTTGCTGATGGTTGCCTGGAGCCCGAAGGAACGGACCCAAGCGCGGACCAGCAGGTCAGAGCCGGCCTTCGTGGACGAATACGGGCTGGAGGGGTTGTACGGGGTCTGCTCGGTGAACCGCTCCGGGTCATCCAGTTCCAGGTCGCCGTACACCTCGTCGGTGGAGATGTGATGGAAACGCTTGTTGTGCTTCCGCGCGGCCTCGATCAGCGTGTAGGTGCCGATGATGTTGGTATCCAGGAACGGGCGGGGATCGTGCAGCGAGTTGTCGTTGTGCGACTCCGCCGCGTAATGGACCACAACGTCTGCCTGCGCCACCAGTCCGTCCACCAGGCCGGCGTCAGCGATGTCGCCCTGCACGAACATGAACCGCTCCTCTGGCAGCCCCCGCAGCGACTCCAGGTTCCCCGCATACGTCAACTTGTCCAATACCGTGACATGGTCGTCGGTATTTTCCAGAACATAGTGGACGAAATTGGAACCAATGAAGCCGGCACCGCCGGTGACAAGGAGATTCTGCATTGTGCCAGCTTACCGGTTGCTGAGTGGGCGGTTGGCGGGATCCCGTCACGCGGTCCAGGGTTGGATTACCCTTTTAGCCGCCGCTTTGCCTCCAGGATCAGCCGCGCGAGCATGATTCGTGCTGCAACGATTCGGCCAAGCGATCGGAATCCGGCTGGGGTTTCATTGCTCTCGTGCAGCCGCCTCAACAAGGTGGGTCTCTCCAAGTGCGCTATGGACCCTGCGAGATTGCCGCAGATAGCAAGCCACAGGTCGTGCGACTCGCGCACATACGGGGGAATGGGAGTGAAGACGGGCACCATGTCCCGCCGGAACGCCATCCCGCATCCGTAGTAAGCCCGGTAGCCGACCATGACACCAAGCAGATTCGCAACCGGTTTCCTGTCCCATGCCGAACGCAGCTGCGGGATCCAGGGCCGTGGACCGCCACCGAGCATTTCAAAATTCGAGGCCACGACACGGGCTGACTTCAGGGCTTCGACCATGGCTGCGACCCTTCCCGGGATCCAGACATCGTCCTGGTCCGAAAGGAAGATGTACTCGCCCCGGCTTGCAGCGACCGCCGCCTCGAAGGACCGGACGTACCCCCGGTTTTGCGGGCTCTCGATCAGACGGATCCGCGGATCTGGGATGGAGCGGATCACGTCAATGGTGTTGTCCGGCGACGCATCGTCGACAATGACAACTTCGTCGTTCCCGCCAAGCTCCTCCAGTATGGATTGGAGTTGCTCCGCGATGTATAAAGCTCCGCGATAGCTCGCCATGCAGACGCTGACTCGGGTGCTATTCGGTATCGGGGCCTGGCCACTCGTCATGCAACTGACCCTAACGGATTTGGGGATTGATTCATTACTGGAGGGATTGCGCCCGCACCTTCCAGGCGCTCGGCAGCAAGGCTGCTGCCGTAGACCGAGTCGCCCCGACCGCCAGGCTCGCGCTAGGATGCGAGACGCTGGGACGCTGGATCCGCTTAGATGACAGCCCAAGATGCCCGCACTGTCCGCGCGGGGCCCGGCACGGGCCCCAATCGCTGCGTTGATATAGTTGGGATAATATGCGCAATTTGGAAAACAACCGTGTGCTGGTCATCATGCCGGCGTGGAACGAGGCTGATTGCGTAGGGGCAACTGTGGCCGAAGTGCTGACCCTCGATGAACCCTACGATGTGCTGGTGGTGAATGACGGGTCCACAGACGAAACCCCTCGTATAGCGGCATCTGCGGGCGCGACAGTCCTGAACCTCCCTTTCAACCTTGGGGTTGGCGGCGCCATGCGGGCTGGCTTCAAGTACGCCCAGCGACTTGGATACAGTCAGGTTATTCAGGTTGACGCTGACGGGCAGCACGACCCCAGAAATATCCGAGAAGTACTCAACGGTCTGGAATCAGCGGATATCTCGATTGGTGCCCGTTTCGCCGACCGCGGGGATTACACAGTGAAGGGTCCACGAAAATGGGCCATGAGGCTTTTGGCCTCAGTCCTCTCCAAGCTGGCTAAAACCACGCTTACGGATGTGACTTCGGGCTTCCGCGCAGGCAACAGCAGGGCCATTGTCCAGTATCTTGACCACTACCCGGCGGAATACCTTGGCGACACGATCGACTCCTTGGTGGTAGCCGTACGTTCGGGACTCAGTGTCACGCAAGTCCCGGTAGAAATGCGCCCACGGCAAGGCGGAACTCCCAGTCACCATCCAATCAAGGCGGCGGTTTACCTGGGCCGCTCGTTCTTTGCGCTAGCGTTTGCGCTGACACGCAGGCGGTCCCACGTGGCATTGCCACTTCAGACAATGGCAGGACAGAAATGATGCCGAACATCGCCGCTTTTCTTCTGGCTCTGGCAATTGTCGGGCTGGTAGCCGAGATGCTCCGCCGGAAGAAACTGCGCGAAAAGTACGCGATATGGTGGCTTGTCGTTGGAATCGCCACTCTGGTTCTGGCGGCGTTCCCCCAGCTTCTGGTCTTCATAGCACGGGTCGTTGGCGTCCAGCTGCCTTCCAACCTCTTGTTTATCCTCAGCATCCTCATGCTTCTCGGTGTCTGCCTGCACCTTTCGTGGGAAATATCCGTGGTGGAAGAGGAAACCCGTGCCTTGGCGGAGGAGGTGGCAATACTCCGCATCCAGGTGGAGCGGCTTACCGGCCTATTGCCGGTCAGCGGGAGTAACGGCAGTCAAGATCCGGAAGGTCAGTAGTAGTGACTGAGACCTACTTGGATATTTTTGTTCCATATTGGGGCGACCCTGACTACATGAAGCTGACGGTCGACAGCGTCTTGGCGCAAACTGACCCGCGTTGGTTCCTGACCATTGTGGACGACGCCTACCCGGATCCAACCATTGAGGAATATGTGGTTGGAATTTCGGACCCTCGGATCACGTACCTTAAGAAACTTAAAAACGAAGGCATCACTGAAAGTTTCAGGACGTCCATTCAGATGGCGCGGCAAGAACTGGTTGCGGTGGTTGGTTGCGATGATGTCCTACTGCCGAACTATGTGAAAACCGTACTGGAGGCACACGACGCCTATCCGGAGGCCGACATTATCCAGCCGGGCGTGCGCGTCATCGATGCCGCAGGCCAACGCGTTAAGACCCTTGTGGACACTGTCAAGCAACGGGTTCTCAAGCCCCGGTCTACGTCACCGCTCCTGCTTTCGGGCGAGAAGCTGGCCAGCAGTCTCATGCACGGCGACTGGCTGTATTGGCCCTCGCTCACCTTCAAGACCGCCTCGGTGCGAACAGTTGATTTCCGTGACGAATTTCCCATTATTCAAGACCTTGCCCTCATTGTGGACATGATCCTGCAAGGAAGGTCTCTGCTACTGGTGCCGTCGGAAAGCTTCGCATACCGCCGACATACGGAAAGCGCATCCTCGCGGCTCATTGTGGATGGGTCTCGCTTTACCGGCGAAAGAGACTATTTCTCTTTGGCCGCGCGGCTTGCCCGTGCCCAGGGGTGGCGTCGGGCGGAGTTGGCTGCGCGGCTGCGTCTCACTTCCAGACTGCACGCCTTGTCGCTGATACCTGCCCTGCTGAGGTCCCGCGACAGCGGCGCCTTTCGCATCATGGTCCGACACGGGCTGGGAACATGATGGGTAGGGCTATAAGTCGGGTGACGGCTGCCGTCATGAGCACCTTTAATCCTCAGGACAACCTCATTCAAAACTGTCGCGCGCTCCTTGAACAGTGCTCCGAGGTGGTGGTGGTAGATGATGGAAGTACCTCCCCAGACGAAGCTGTCTACGATCAGCTGGCCGCGCTCGGTTGTGTCGTTCTGCGTCTCGAGAGCAACATGGGCATCGCCGCGGCACTCAACAAGGGCGTTGAATTGGCCCGGTCGCGCAATGCCGCTCTTGAATACGTACTAACAATGGATCAGGATTCTCTCGTACCGCCCGGCTTCGTTCATGCTCTTGAAGACGCTGCTGCCGCTGCTGCCGCCGTTGGACTTTCCGTTGGAATGGTTTCGCCCGGCAAAGTCAGCGGATTGCCAAGCCGGCCGCTAAGAACACATAGCGGTGTGGTCATCGGTGATGAGCCAGTCCAATCAGGACTACTGATACCAGTTGCATCCCTGGACAAAGTGGGCCAATTTAACGAAAAGCTATTCATAGATGGCGTCGACAGTGAGTTCTACCTGCGGGCAAAGGCCAGCAAGCTGTTGTGCATCATTGCCCCTGGAGCCGAACTGCTGCATTCCCTGGGAGCCATGGTTCCGGCTAGCATCGGCAGGTGGCAGCTGAAGCGGGGCCGCAAACCGCTGCTGGTGAGAACAGCAGCGTCTTGGCGCTACTACTTCATCGTCCGTAACCGCGTCTTGCTGGCCAGGAGGTTTGCGCTTCAGGAACCCTACTGGACCATGAGAGGGCTGGTGCTGGACTTACGCCACCTTTTACTGGTGAGCCTTCTGGCGCCGGGTAGGCATGAACGGCTCTCATGGGCCCGGCTTGGTCTTCGCGACGGCCTTCTGGGGCGCAGCGGCCCAAGGCCAAAACCTTAGGCCTCATGCAACAGCCGTTTTGGCACTGGATGCAGAGTGGTGAATGATTGAAGCCATGCGTGGAATTATTCTGGCCGGCGGAACCGGATCGCGGCTGCACCCGATCACCCTTGGCATCAGCAAGCAACTCGTTCCGGTGTATGACAAGCCAATGATTTACTACCCGCTGTCCACACTCATCCTCGCGGGGATCAGGGATATTCTCATCATTACCACTCCCCATGATGCAGACCAGTTTCAGCGTCTCCTGGGCGACGGATCGCAGTTCGGCATCAATCTGACCTACGTGCAGCAGCCCTCGCCCGACGGGCTTGCCCAGGCTTTCATTTTGGGTGCGAACCACATCGGCGACGAAACTGTCGCCCTCGTCCTAGGGGACAATATCTTCTACGGCCAAGGGATGGGCACGCAGCTCCGCCGGCATGCGAACATTGACGGCGGCGCCGTGTTTGGCTACTGGGTAAAAGATCCCAAGGCCTATGGAGTCGTTGAATTTGACGACGACGGCAGAGCCCTCTCGCTCGAAGAGAAGCCGGAAAAGCCCAAGAGCCATTACGCGGTGCCCGGGCTGTACTTCTACGACAACAACGTTGTGGACATAGCCAAAAGTCTCCAGCCTTCCCCGCGCGGGGAGCTCGAAATTACGGACATCAACAGGATCTATCTTGAACGGGGCAAGCTTCAGGTCGAGATCCTCCCACGCGGAACCGCGTGGTTGGACACCGGAACGTTCAACGACCTCAGCGACGCGTCAAACTTCATACGCACTGTTGAGAACCGTCAAGGTCTCAAGATCGGGGCTCCAGAAGAGATCGCTTGGCGCCAGGGCTTCTTAACAGATGATGATCTGCGGAAACGCGCGGAGCCACTTGTTAAGAGCGGCTATGGAAGCTACCTTTTGGGCCTTCTGGAGGACTAGGAACCTGCGCTGCCCGCCAGGACGCGCCAGTCGCTTACCTGCCATCCTTCCGTGGAGTCCTTATGAGTTGGTTTTCTGTTCTACCCACAGCTGTTGTGTGCCTAGCTCTAGTGTTCCTGCCCGGAACGCTGGTCATCTTGTCGCTGGGCCTCCGAAACCCCGCTTTCCTGGCGATTGCACCGCTGCTAACAGTCGGCGTGGCGGCGGTCGTTGCTATGCTCGCACCTTATTTAGGGGTGGGCTGGTCACTGTTCCCCGTGATGATAGGGACAATTGCCCTTGCGTCCGCCCTCTTTATTGCCCGGAAGATTCCAGCTCTGCGTCAGCCTGTTAGAGCTTGGGCGTCGGCTCTAGGCCCCAACAAGCAGATGGTTTTGCTAGCCGGCACCGGTCTCTTGATCGGCGGCGGATCCATCGCTTTACAGCTCCGCGCCGCCTTTGGCCGACCTGAGAACATTTCGCAGACTTTCGATAACGTATTCCACCTCAATGCCATCCGGTACGTGCTGGAAACCGGGAACGCCTCATCCCTCACTCTCACAGGCATGACCAATGGGGATAATCCCCCGTACTTCTACCCGGCCGCGTGGCACGGCTTGGTCTCACTCCTTATCCAGCTGACTGGCGCGTCTGTGCCCGTCGCCGTAAATGTCTTCAACCTCTGCATTGCTGCCAGCGTATGGACCATTGGGTCCATGTTCCTCGTTCGGTCGTTGGTCGGCTCAAACCCCTTTGCTGTCGGTGCAGCAGGTGTCGTGGCGGCCGGCTTTGGTTCCTTCCCAATCCTCCTGCTTGATTTTGGTGTTCTCTACCCCAACTTTTTGTCCGTCAGTATGCTTCCAGCAGCTCTGGCATGCGTAGGCTTGTTCTTTGGAATCGGTCAAATCCACGACGTTGGTCCTGTTGCCCGATACAGCCTGGCTCCTATCGCAGCGACCGCCGTGGCAATCGCCCACCCCAACGGCGTGATGTCACTGTTGGCGCTTTCGATACCAGTTCTTATCGCATCCTGGGCACGCCTTGCTCTGTCCCGTCGTCGGGCGGGCGTGGGGCCGGGACTATCAGTAGTCGCTGGAGTTGGCGTTGTAGCCATGCTCGCTGTTATCGCAGTCTTGTGGAAGTTCATCAGGCCACCTGCTGCGGCCGCGACGTGGCTCCCCGTGCAGACTCAGGGCCAGGCTGTGGGCGAAGTCTTAACTAACTCCGCGATGCAGCGACCTGTTGCATGGACCGTAAGTATTTTGGTGGTCCTGGGACTGGTTTTGGTTCTGAAGCGTTCCTCCACTATATGGATTTCCGGGTCATTTCTGATTACCGCGGGATTATTCGTCGTCGTTTCGGCGGGGCAAGCCGGCCACTTTCGGGATCAGCTGACCGGGGTTTGGTACAACGACAGCTACCGTCTTGCGGCCCTGTTGCCGGTGGCAGGGGTAGCACTTGCCGCTGTTGGTGCTGCCTGGGTCATTCAGACTCTTGCTGCGAGGATGGAAGCAAGAGTGGAGAACCCGAAGGCGGCGCCAGAGAAGCTAGCCCGCCCAAGTGTTGCCTTTGGAGTAGTGCCTATCGCACTCCTCGCCGTTGTCGCCCTGCTCCAGGCTCCCCCTATGGTGACCCCCGTACGGTCCGCGCAGGCCAACTACTCAACAACTCCTGACTCTCCTCTGGTGAGCTCAGATGAAATGACCCTCATCGCGGAGCTGGACAAGTACGTACCGGCCGATGCAACAGTTGCAGTTAATCCCTGGACCGGAGGTGCGATGGCCTTCGCGATAGCGGACCGCAATACCACCTCCAAGCACACCCTCACCACGTACACAAAGGCTACGGAAGTCCTGAACGACAAGTTCCGCGAGGCGAACACGGACCCTGCAGTCTGCCTCGCGGCCCGAGCTGATAACGTCCGCTATGTACTGGATTTCGGGACCCGCGAGGTCCATGGCGGAAACCACGGTTTCCAAGGGCTGCAGATTCCCGATGCAACACCGGGGTTCGAGCTTCTCGCCCGGCATGGCGAGGCGAGGTTGTTTGAAGTTACCGCCTGCGACTGACGCCGAAACTTTGCGGTGCAACAGACTGCCGGGACAGTACAGCAAGCCGGACTGTCCCGGCAGGTTGATGACATGGGCCCTGGTCAGCGTGGACCCCCGAGCCATCACGGCCCAAAATCGAGCTTCTCTATCAATCCCATCCTTCTTCGACAACAAGCACAACACCTCACACCATGACCGCTTGAGCTCACCTTCGTCCTTGGGGACACCATGGTGCGGTATTGAGCGCGTGGCCAGCGGGCTGAGGTCGATGGCCCTCTCCGGCAGATCCGTTACCCCGATCGGTCGGATTTTTCGTGACTGATCTGCTTCAACACGTCGACAAGCTCGTCGCGCACGAACGCGCGTTCAATCTGCGGGTGGTCGGCGGGAGCTGCAGCTAGCTCTTTTGGTTCGCAGAGGCCGACGTCGACCATTTATCTTCGGCGAGGCCGTTGACGAACTTGAACTCGTTCTTGTGGGGGTCCGGTGGCAATCGCCATCGTCCGCCCTCAACGCGAGGGGAGACGCTTCGTTCGGTGGCGATAACTGTCAACATTCGTGCTTTAGGATCTACCAGGGACAAGGGTAGGAAAGGGACAACGCATGCACAATACACAGCGTCAAATCGAGAGCGGGTTGCGCAGGGATGAGGTCGATCTGCGTGGGCGGCGTGTTTCACGATTCCTCAACCGCTCGTTGCTCACGAGGCTTCCCACGCTCGCGGGTCTGCTTCTATGCGCATTGGTTCTCGGAGCGCTGCTAATCAACCTCGTCCAGCCGCATTACGGCGTGTCCCGATATAACACTGGATGGACTCTAGCTGCAGCCGTCGCAGTGTTGGCGCTGATGATCGGACTGTACTGGCTACTACTGAAGGCCGCACCGATGGCCGCCCGCCACCGCAAGTGGATGTTTGTGCCTTGGATAGTTCTGTGGTCGTTGCTGTTCACCGTGCAGATGCGGGTGGCCTATGCCGTTCGGCTTCCAGCGGACTGGGATGCATACGCGATCTACGGAACCGCCTCCAGCCTTGCACTCGGAGCTACCGAATCAGTCGGTGATTACTTCCAGATCAATCCGAACAATCTACTCCTAACGCTTCTTGTCGCGGCGTATTACGAGTTGGTCCTGTCCCTGGGATTCTCGGATCTGCCGATGGCAAGCGCCTTCCTGAACGCGCTTGTTCTCTTCGCAGGGACGGTACTGACCTACTGTGCGGCGCGAATGCTGGGCGGACGAAAGATCGCTGCCTTCACGCTGCTCCCTGCATCGATTTTCCTGGTGGTATCCCCTTGGGCTGGTGTCCTCTATTCAGACACGGTGGGCGTTTTGTTCACCGCCTCGATCCTTTGCCTACTTCTCGCTGCCCGTCGCTCGCCCAAGAATGCTGTCCGCATCCCGCTCTGGATCGCGACCGGAGCGGTCGCGGCGGTGGGGTATGGAATCAAACCCACGGTCCTGATCTGCCTGATCGCAGCAGGAATCACCGCCATCTGCCTGCTTCCTCGCAGGAGGAATCCCGCAGTCCTCGTCGTAGCCCTGATTGTCGTGGGAGGGAGCTTCGCCCTGAGCAACCATCTGATCACAAAAGCCCAGCAGCGAAGTTCGGCCGTGAACTTCGATTTCGAAACGAATCCGAACGGGATGAACCCAGGGCACTTCCTCAAGGTAGGTTCTCGTTCCACTGAGGGCCCGCACGGGCCCTTCTACGGAGCGTACAACGAGGAAGACTACGCAAGCACAGTAGCTATCGTGGGTGAGGAAGAGAAGCTGCGGGCAGGCCTGAACGAATACACCGAACGGGTATCTGAGATGGGCCCATTGGGCTATCTTTCTTTCCTCACCCACAAGCTCGCCTGGGTAACCGGAGATGGCTCCTTCTTCTCATGGGGAGAAGGCCGCATGAACGGTGACACCTTCCTCTCCCAAGACCCGAAGGACCGCGCCATTCAGGATCTATTCGGGAACACCCGGCCGCACTTCCAGTGGTTGCTTTCAATATGGCAAGGCACGTGGTTCGTAGTTCTGGCCCTCGTCGCAGTTCCGCTGGCGTTGCGCGTGCCCCGCCTGCTGCGTCCCGAGGTGACCGCCATGCGCATTGCTCTGCTCGGGCTGATTTTGTTCCTCCTATTTTTCGAAGCTCGGGCCCGGTTCCTGTATCTCTATGCGCCCTATTTCATCGTCCTGGCCTCCCTGTCTATGCAGTCCATTTTCGAGTGGAGATGGTGGCGCTCATTGCGCATCGACAGGTTATGGGACCGGCCCTCCTATGAAGTTGCGCGCAAAGCCTGATACTGAGCCCTGACCCTCCCAAGGATGGCGGCTTTTTGTTGTTCCCGCCGCTACCGAAGGAAGATGAGGGGCACGTCTGCTGGCGCCGACCTCTTGGATGCCATGGTGCAGGCTCTACGGCGGCCATCAACGGCCGTGGGGCGGGCAGGAGTGAGGCGTGCAAGAATATGAGGCGGCTCTCATACGGAGGGCGTGACGACGGGGCATCTGTACGGTCTTACGATGAGAAAAATATACAAAACGAAAACACGACAACACGCCACAGAATCAGAAAGCTTGCTGCCGGAGGCCGGCCCAAGGACCCCGGCCAAGTGCGGGCCTATACCTTCCTGCATCCCGCAGTGGATGACCATTCCCGGTTCGTGCACTTCGAGATCCTGCCGGACGAGGCAAAAGAGACCGCGTCTGCGTTCGTGGGCAACGCCACCGCCGCGTTCACCGCACAGGGCGTCAGAATCGCGGGTGCTGACCGATGGCGGCTTCTGCTGCCGCTCCGGCGCCGCTGTCTTGGCCGAATCCGGGATCAAGCGTAAACGCAGTAGGCCCTAGACCCCAAACCAACGGCAAAATCGAGCGCTTCAACCGCGTCCTTCAAGAGGAATGAGCCTATGCGAGGGCCCACAGCTCAGAAGTCGAACGGCAAGCCTGTTACCCGATCGGACTTCATCGAGTACTAAAACGAGCGCAGGCCCCACACCGCGCTCAAAGCCGCGGGGCAATCATTGCATAATATGCTCTCACTTGTGGGCGCCCTGGCTCCGCCAGGACGTACCTGAGCAAGCTAAGGCCCCAGGGCTATAGCGCGTTCTGAGCCATAGATTAGGGTTCTTTGCTCCTGCGGCTGGATCAGGACCGCAGAATAGCAACTGCTTCATGAATGGAACCATCAAACTTGACGTTGCCGTGCTCCAACAGAATTCCACGCTCACAAAGCTGCGAGACGAGGTCAAGATCATGGCTTACCACGACCAGGGTCTTGCCATCGCGTGCCAGTTGTTGGATTTTATCGATGCATTTGCGCTGAAAGGGTTCGTCTCCCACCGCAAGAATCTCATCGATGAGGAACACTTCGGGGTCGGTGTGGACGGCTACCGAGAACGCCAGACGAAGGTACATACCCGAGGAGTAGAACTTGACCTCGGTATCGATGAACTGACCAATTTCCGAGAACTCGACAATGTCATCGAACCGGTCCTTGACCTGCTGTTCAGTCATTCCCAGAATGGCCCCGTTCAGGAAGACATTGTCCCGACCGGAAAGGTCCGGGTGGAAGCCGGCCCCGACCTCAATGAGGCCGGCTACTCTCCCCCTCGTCTTAACCGATCCCGTATCCGGCAGCATGACACCCGAGATGTGTTTCAGCAACGTAGACTTCCCGGATCCATTTAGCCCCAGGAGTGCCACAGTTTCACCGGTCTTGATCTCGACCGTCACGTTCTTCAGAGCATGGAACTTCTCCGAAAGGTCGCCCTTGCGGCCTTTCACCAGCCATACCACTGCTTCCTTGATGGAGCGGGTATGGCGCAGCACGAATTGCTTGCTGATATCCGAGACTTCTATTGCGTTGACCACTTACAGCTCCTGCGCGAAACGGCCCTCAAGGCGCCGAAAGGTGAATTGGCCCAACGTGACTACTGCCAGGGCGACCGCGAGGCCAAATGGCAGCCACAGGCTAAAGAGATCAGGGGGCATCGCAGCCGAGCCGTCCGTGGTGGGGAACCAGAAGGCGTAATGGAACAGTTCGACCCCGATGGTGATCGGATTGGCTTGATAGATGGCGAACCATCCTGGGCCCAACTTCTCGTGCACCATGGTCCAGGCATACATAACGGGCGACGCCCAGGTAGCCACCATCAACAACATGTCCACAAGGTTTTCCGAGTCGCGAAAGTAGACGTTGGCGGCTCCGAAGAGCAGCCCCAAGCCCGTAGCAAGCAGCCCTACGATGAGGAATCCGGCAACAGCGGCAAGCAACTGAACGAAGTTAGGTTGCCAGCCGGCGATGACGCAGCCGGCTACAAGCACCACCAACTGCGGGAAAAAGTGGACTGCTGATACCCAGACCGAAGCCACAGGAAAGAGTTCCCGCGGCAGGTAGATCTTCTTGATCAGGTTCCCGTTGTTGACGATCGACCGTGCTGCATTTCCCAGAGCTTCAGAGAAGAAATTGATCAAGACTATGCCGGAGAACAGGTAAACGGCGTAGTTGGCCAGCCCGTCGGGATTTCTTGGGCTACGCTCCAACCCTAGAAAAACGCCCAGGGCCACATAGAAAACGACGAATTGCACTCCAGGCTTTACGTACGACCACAACAGTCCGAGAACCGAACCGCGGTAGCGGACCTTGAGTTCCTTACGCACCAACAGCTTGAGAAGGAAGCTCGACTGCCGTATGTCGCGCAGACCGCTCCCCAACCCAGGCGTGGTCAGTTCGCTTGGAGAAATTGCGCTCACTTGATCTCGTTCTGGGTGTGCTGCTCGAACGTCTTCCTCCAGGACTCAATGGAGGTGAGGTCGTGCAGGGCAGCCTTGTACTTCTTGCTGAGCGCGGGCCACTCCTTGAGGAGGGCAGCGTGAACCCGGGCGCTTTCCGCCAACATTTTCCGGAGCTGCTTTGGATCGCGCCGGTACCAGGACGCACCTGTTCCTTCAGCGTTCGAGACGACGGCACTGTCGTACTGTGCCATGCGCCACCAGCGGTTGTCCTGATGGGCAACCGTGGTTTGGGGCCGTTCGGCAGTGCTGCCTTTGACAGGGCTTGCCAACTGCCGGACAACGGTCTTCGCTGCCCATGGCAACAGGGTGATCTTTGACGGCTGCGAAGGTCCATGACCGCGGCGGGGCGGCTTGTCCATCTTCGGCGAGGGAAAGTCCTCCGGATCCGGACGGAAAACAGAGTCCGAGTGTCCCGACATCATCTCGCGGATCTTGGGCAGTTTCGTGTCAAGCAAGTCCGGCAGAGCCGACGGGCCCTTAAGGACGTCTTCCAGCGCCCATTGACGTCCCTCTGCTGTTGCGTACTGCATCGAAACCAGATGCTTCACGTCGGCGTACTGGGATTCCTTGATCACACGGCCACCGAATTCGTAGGGGCTGTGCAGGAGAGCCGCCACCACCCGATTCCGGGCGTGGAAGTACGCCTGCCAGCCGACAAGGTCGTCCTTGTCAATCCAGGAAACATGCCAGACGGCGGAGCCGGGAAGCGAAACAGTCGGATAACCGTGGGCCTTGGCGCGCAGGCCGTATTCAGAGTCGTCCCATTTGATGAACAGCGGCAGCGAAAGTCCGATCTCCCGGATCACCTGGGTGGGGATCAGGCACATCCACCAGCCGTTGTAATCAACATCGCAGCGGCGGTGCAGCCAAGACGTTTGACGCAAATTCGAGGACATGAAGTCGTGACCGAGAATCATGTCCTCGCTGGGCAGGGACGGCTGGAACCTATACGGGTTCACGATCTCACCGAAGGTGTGCAGCACAGTTCGGTTGTACAGGTCAAACATGTGGCCGCCCACGAGCGTGGGCGTCTTGCAGCGATCGGCAAAGGTCAGGAGTCGAATGATGCTTTCAGGTTCGACGACGACGTCATCGTCCATGAGCAACACGTAGTCGCTGCCGTTTTCCACCGCTTCAAACATGCCACGGGCGAACCCGCCGGACCCGCCGAGGTTGGTCTGGTTGATAATGCGCAGTTTTCCGTTCAGCGACTTTTTAACGTCGTCGAAGCCTTCTGCCTCTGCAAGCTTCTGGGTGCCTTGGTCAACGATGAGAATCTCTTGAACATGCTCGAGCGCTTCCTCGCTCTCGGCAAGCAGGCGGAGATTGTTGAGACAAAAATCAGTCTTGTTAAGAGTGGTGATCTGGAGCGTGACAGATCCCGGCTTGCTCTCCGCAGCCGGCCCTTGCCACTCGGCGTCCAGCATAACGAGCGGCTCCGTGCCGGCGAGAAGGTCAAACCAATACCAGCCGCCGTCACCGAAGGGCGCAAGGGAAAGCTCGAAGTGGTTGTCTGCAATCCCCTCGACACGGCGCGTGTCCACCCGCTGCAGAGAGCCCCGGGCATTGGACTTGTACACGATAACTGAACCCGTGCCTTGAGTCCGGACCTGGAGACGAATCTTGTCCACGGTCGTCCAGCGCCGCCAGTAGCTGGCAGGAAATGCATTGAAGTAGCTGCCAAATGATACCCGCTCGCCTGCACGGACGGACGTCGAATGCCGGGAAAGGAAGTCCTCGACGTGGGCTTCCTTCGTCGGGCTGCTAACAGTCCGGGCACTCGCAGGCTTCCCGTCGCGATCACCCACGGTGGGCAATTGAATACCGGTAGCAGTCCCCATATCCATGTAGAGGGGGACGGTGTCCATCTGGCTTGCACTCGGTAGAATCACCCGCTGCAGCGTGTCCCATCGTTCAGAGGCATCCTTGTCCGCAGCAGCCGTAGAGTTCTTCGGGCTTTCGGTTGAGACACTCATGCGTCCACGCCTCCACTTTCCAGCTTTACGCCGCTTTCAAAATGCGGCCGGATTTTGTTGTCGAACATGCTCAGTGCCGCGCCAATGGCCATGTGCATGTCCAGGTACTTGTAGGTGCCAAGCCGGCCGCCAAACAGGACATTTCTCTCTGCGGCGGCGAGGTCGCGGTACTTGAGTAAGCGCTCCCTGTCGGCGGAGGTGTTGACCGGGTAGTACGGCTCATCGCCCTTCTCGGCAAAGCGTGAGAATTCACGCATGATGACGGTCTTTTCCGTCTGGTAGCCGCGCTCCGGGTGGAAGTGGCGGGGCTCGATAACCCGGGTGTAGGGGACGTCGTCGTCGTTGTAATTCACAACTGACGTGCCCTGGAAGTCCTCGATGTCGAGGACTTCCTCCTCGAAGTCAATGGTGCGCCACGAGAGGTCGCCCTCGGCGTAGTCGAAGTAACGGTCAACCGCCCCGGTGTACACGACGGGGACATTGCCGACAACCTTGTTCTTGCTGTACTCGTGCGACTCGTCAAAGAAATCGGTATTCAGCCGTACCTCGATATTCGGGTGTTCTGCCATCTTTTCGATCCAGGCCGTGTAGCCGTTCGTGGGCAGGCCCTCGTATTTGTCGTTGAAGTACCGGTTGTCGTAGTTGTAACGCACAGGGAGCCGGGAGATGATGCCGGCGGGCAGGTCTTTGGGATCCGTCTGCCACTGCTTGCCGGTGTAGTGCTTGATGAAAGCTTCATACAGCGGGCGGCCGATCAGCTGGATACCCTTGTCATTCAGGTTCTGCGGGTCGGTACCGGCGAGCTCGCCGGCTTGTTCCTGAATGAGCTCCCTCGCCTGGCCGGGGGTGAGGTTGGCGCGGAAGAACTGGTTGATGGTGGCCAGGTTGATCGGCAGGGAGTAGACCTCGCCCTTATGTACGCCGTACACCTTGTGGACGTAGTTCGTGAAGGTGGTGAACCGGTTGACGTATTCCCACACGCGCTCGTTGGACGTGTGGAACAAGTGTGCACCGTACCGGTGTACCTCGATGCCGGTCTGCTCTTCCTTCTCGCTGTATGCATTGCCGCCGATGTGGTGGCGGCGGTCGATGACGACGACCTTCAAGCCGAGCTCAGTAGCGGCCTGTTCTGCGATTGTCAGGCCAAAAAAGCCGGACCCTACAATGACGAGGTCAGCGGTCACAAAATCTCCTGGTTTGAATGCGGGCAGCGCAATGGTGCGCATTGTCTGCTGCTCTAGCCTACCCGAGGGACTGTGGCGCCCGTCGAATTGGGCTGCCTGTCACCCTCGGCTCGCTCGGCAGTGGCGGGGTCCATGCTGCGCACCGAGGCGGTCCACAGCATCTCTGCCGGCGCACCAAGGAACTTATCCACATAGGACAGACGGAGTGACGCGTATTCGGCGCCCCTGGCTAGCGTGAGTGTAACGGCACAAAGGATCTGCACCCATGACGCTTCACTGCACCCTGGTCCGAGGCCCGCAGTCGTCGCAGCCCGGACCGCCCTTGGAACTCACTGTCACGGCCCCTCCCGGCACGTCCGGTGAGCGGATCCACGCTGAGCTTGTAAGGACGTTCGGCACGGGAGCTGTCTTTGTTGGCGGAGAGGACCTGTGTTCCCTGAGCCTCGGAACGGCGCCCTTGGTCCCGGGCGCCGTGCTGGTGGACGGAGGAAGCCGGTCCGCTGGCCGGAGATCCCGGAGTCGGCCCGCCTCCGATAGCGCTGCCCCCATCGCCTTGGCTGTTCACAGCGGCGCCGGAGCCGGCACCCTGATCCCCCTGCAGCGCGGAACGTACACCATCGGCAGAAGCAATACGCGCATCGTCATCCCGGACCCTGAGCTTTCCCGGGAACATGCCCGCCTGGTAGTGACCGAAAAGAACATCACGATCGTCGATCTGGACAGTGCCAATGGCACATACATCGACGGCGAACGGGTCCGCCATGCACTGATCTCCACGGCTTCCTCCATCCGCTGCGGCAGTTCGATGATGTCCCTGGTCTTTCTGGAAGCCCCGGACAAAGCACTTGCCGACGCCGGCACTTCAGTCCAGGATCCCCTCACCGTTAGAGGCTGTCCGGAGTCCGGCAACCGCGGGATCCTTTTGCTTACCGCAGTGCTCCCCCTGGCCATCGGCGTCGGACTAGCCGTCCTCACGGGCATGTGGATGTTCCTGGCTTTCGCGGCAGTTTCGGCAGTATCTGTGCTTATCCCGCTGACCTCCGGGCGCCGCCAGCGGCGCGAATTCACAAAAAGGATCAGCGCCGCGGTCGAGGAGGACCGGAAACGGCGGAAGCGCGCCGGTCCGTCCCTGGCACTGCTGGTGCTTGCTACGGCCCACGCTCAGGTTCCGCCTTCGGCAGCACGCGGGGCGGGCGGGGTGTGGCTGCGGCTTGGACAGGCTCCCCAAGCTGCCAACCTGAAGATTGAATCAGGGAACGCTCAACAAGCCATTCCGTCTGTCGGGGAAGTCCCCGTGATGTTGAACCCGGCGCATAGCCCCACCACCTTGCGGGGACCCCGCACCGTGCTGGAGGGAATGCTGCGATCACTGGTCATGCAGCTGGCCGGGTATCCGGGAGGCTGCAAAACACGCATAGTGATCTGCGGGCGTCCAGACAGCCTTCCCCTGCCTGCCCGTTTCCTCCATGGTGTGACCTTCGCCGTGTCCCAGCAGGCGTGCCTGCGCGCGATTACCGACGGCTTCACTCGTGACTCTGACCATGGCGTCCTCCTGCTCACGGCCGCCGTGGGCAAGGATGAGGGAAGGCTGCGCGAAACGGCAGCTCAGCAGAACTGGCAAGTGCTTGAGTTTTCTCCGGCTGACAGCCCGCCCGGTGTCTCCGACGTAAAACTGACCGAACGGCAATCGTGCCTGCAGGAACCGGGCAGGGAGGTTACGTTCGTCCCGGATCTGGCACCTGATGGCGTGTTCAGCAGCTACTGCAGAAAGCTGGCGGCCTCCCCGGGACGGCTTAACCGCGCGGAGAACTCAGTTCCCTCCGCCTGCACCCTTGACGAACTGCTGCCGCCTTCCCCCGCCCACACTGCTGCTCGCTGGAACTCGACTGCCGGCGCAGAGGCTCTGGCAGTCCCCCTGGGGATGCAGGCAACGGGCCCCCTGGTCCTGGACCTTCACACCGATGGTCCGCACCTGCTGGTTGCAGGGACAACGGGCTCAGGCAAATCGGAGCTGCTCCGCACTCTGGTGCTGGCACTGGCACTCACGCATCCGCCGGACCGTGTCAACTTCCTCTTTGTCGACTTCAAAGGCGGTGCAGGTCTTGGCCCCCTGGCCGGACTGGTCCACTGCGTCGGCGTCCTGACCGATTTGTCGGTCCATGAGCTCGAACGGACGCTCACCTCGCTCAAGGCTGAAATCAGGCTCCGTGAGCAGGCCCTCGCTACGGCACAGGTTCCGGACCTTGCCGCCTACCGGCTGACGCCAACCTCCCGGGACAATCCACTTCCCCACCTGGTCATCGTCATCGACGAGTTCCGTATGCTCGTGGACGACGCCCCCGAAGCGCTCCGCGAACTGATGCGCATCGCCTCCATCGGCCGCTCCCTTGGCCTGCACCTGGTCATGGCCACCCAGCGGCCCCAGGGCGCACTGACCGCCGATATCCGGGCAAACGTCACCTCCAGCATCGCGCTCCGCGTCCAATCCGATCTGGAGTCCCACGACATCCTCAACACAAAGGCCGCTGCCGGAATAAGCCTGAGCACGCCCGGCCGTGCCTTCATTGCCAGGGGTACGGAGCCGCCCCTGGAGTTTCAATCTGCATCCACCGGGATACCTGCCCCGGACACGGGCGAGGACGAGGTCAAGGTGCAGCTCACCACTGATTACCTCTCGGCCAGCGACCAAAACAGCCCTGGAGGAACAGATGCTGCGGCCCGTACCCCGGCACAGGCAGCAGCCCCTCTCGTTGCAATGGTTCGGGATCTTTGGGCCGCACAGGCAGGATCAGCACCCCGGCTTCCAGCCGCCCCTCCGCTGCCGCTCAAGCCCGCACAGCCCGAATCAGGTCTGGCCGTGGCGCCTTCGGAATACGACGGGATAATAGGGCCGGCTGTTGCTTTGGGCCTGCTCGATCTACCCCATCAGCAGGACATCAGATCGCTGGTCTGGAACCCATCAAAAGACGGCCATCTTGCTTTGATAGGAAGTCAGGCATCCGGAGCATCCGAAGCCCTCGAGCTGGCAGTCCACGGCGTTGCAGACAACGCGGACGAAACACACTGCTACTTCCTGGACGCCGCTGCGGTCTTCAATGGGCTGGCAGTGCACCTGCGGACCGGAGCCCACACCGGGCTGCATGAGCTGCGGCGCGGCGCCCGCGTCCTCGAACGGCTGAGCCGGGAAATGACCGCCCGGCTGAGCCGGACTGACCACGGGGGCGTGCCGCTGCTTCTCGCCATCTCCGGGTGGGGTTCCTGGGTATCGGCTTTTCGGGCCGGCCCGTTGGCCTGGGCCGAGGAACTGGTGCAGGATCTTGTCCGGGACGGCGCCAGGGCGGGTATAACCGTCATCATTTCCGGGGACCGGGAACTCGTCACCGCCAGGTTCTGCGGGTCCCTGCCCAACCGCATCTATTTCCCCACCGGTTCCAACGAGGACAGCAGGATAGCGTGGCCAAAGATGCCGTCCACGGCCGCGGTCAAGGGCAGAGGAGTAGCGTTTGGTTCCATCGCCTGCGGCACCGCGTCCGTGTGCCAGCTTTACGAGCCCGCTCCTGACATTTCCGGACCCTCCGGCGCCGGTAGGAACGGGACCCAGCAATCCGGGAAGCGGCCCTTCCGGATTGAGCCGCTGCCCGCCCTGGTAACAGCCGCGGAGGTCACGGCAGCAGCGCGCCGAACGGAGGATCCCCGACCGGAAGCAGACCCGGGAGAGCCTGGGCTCAGGAATGCAGTGGCCTTGACGCAGGAGGCGGGGACCGGGACAGTCGACGCCAAGGAAGTCGGGACCGGTGTGCCGGTAGGACTACCCACGCCCGCTGCGCCTAAGGTTGCCGCACAGCGCCGGGATGCATGTCCTTCCGTGCCACGGGACGTGCTTTTCGGTGTAGGCGGCGACGAGCTGGACCCCGTCTTTGCGCACGTCCCTTTAGGGGGCACCTTTGCCGTCCTGGGAGGGCCTGGGTCCGGGAAAACGAACTTCCTGCGGGCAGTGCAGGCGCTGAATCCCGGCGCTGACCGCTGGATTCACCCTGGCAGGGTGAGAGACCCCGGCGAATTCTGGGAAGGAGCCCTTGAGCAGGCGAGGGCAGGAACACTTTCAAGGGCAGCAGTGCTGTTGGTGGACGACATCGACCTCTTGGCTACCGGACCACTGAGAGGCATCTCTGACTTGCACGCGTTGGGCCATACAGTACTCTTCACGGCCAACTACAGTCCTTTGCTGATCCAGCGCGTTCCCCTGGCCATGGACGCGCGCGCCGACGGGAATGGACTCCTGCTGTCCCCGCAATCAACGTCGGAGGGCGACCTTTATGGAGTCCGCTTCGAGATAGAACCCAATCCGCCCGCAGGCAGGGCTGTACTGATTGCCCGCGGGAAGTCCTCGGCGGTGCAGGTGGCGTGGGCAGGTACGTAGTGACCCTAGGGTGCAGCCGGTCACAGCGCCGGGGTGGCGCCTCCTGTACGGGAGGCGTAGCTGATCACTTTGTTGTGAAACAGGAGCACGATCGCGGTGACCGCAGGAAGCAGCATTGCAAGGCCGGCGAGCACGAGCCCACCGCCAAGGGCGGGGAACCCTATGGTCAAAACGAACAGCTGCGCCACGAGGGCAGCGGCACGGGTCCAGCGGTAGCCCCGGTAAAGATAGACGGCGACCGCGTACAGCCACGCCGAAAAGGCCAACAGTAACCCCAGGGTGAAAACCGCGCCCCAAAAGGACAAGACCGGGCTCCCGACGGCCAACTGGTACCCGTACCAGCAAGCAGCGAGCAGAAGAGCCGTGGCTTCCGCAGCAACCACCAGAGTCACGACGATCACCGCCGGCGGCCGGAGACCCTGGTCACCCCCATCAGCAGGTTGCGGCCCCTGACCGGGTTCTTCGGAGGAGGACTGGGGGTTCGTGGGGTTTATCGGGGGTCTTGACACACTGGCACCATACCGGACATAGTCGGACAGTGGTTGGGGCCATCAGCGCCAGTGTGATGTATCGCTCAGCGTTCCGCGGATATCAAGCGTTATTACCTCTTGTTTACACGTCGTTAACATGACAGGCTTGATTCAGATGACCAAGGGGGCCCTGCCGGGCCCTTTTCCTTTGTAGCTACTAGTGAATAATTTCACAAGGGCTCTTCCCAGAAATGGAGCAACTGATCAGCATGGATTGGCGTAACCGCGCAGCGTGCCTCGAAAAGGACCCTGAACTCTTCTTCCCCGTTGGGAACACCGGGCCCGCCCTTCTGCAGATCGAAGAAGCAAAAAGCGTCTGCCGCCGCTGCCCCGTTGTGGATACTTGCCTGCAGTGGGCTTTGGAGTCTGGCCAGGACGCAGGCGTCTGGGGCGGCATGAGCGAAGATGAGCGCCGGGCGCTGAAGCGCCGCGCTGCCCGCGCCCGCCGCGCCTCCTAGGCACACTTCAACCCACACAACAACAGCCCCGGCCGCAACCTCAATGGTTGCCGCCGGGGCTGTTGTTGTTCCACATACCACCGTGGTGGCCGGGCTGACCAACTGCTCCTGCGCCGGAACCTACTTGCCTGCCAGGCTGATCCGGATCTCCACTGCGGTGCCGCCACCTTCCCGGGGGCGCCACCGGATAGTCCCGCCCAGCTCGCTTGTCACCAGGGTCCGTACGATCTGAAGCCCAAGTCCCTCAACGTGGGGCGTATCCGGAAGCCCCACGCCGTCGTCGGCAATGGTGACGGTGAGTTCCTCACCGTCGTCCCCCTCGGACCGGTCGGCGATCAGCCAAACCGTCCCGGCCCTGCCCTCAAGCCCATGCTCCACCGCGTTGGTCACGAGCTCGTTGATGACCAGGGCCAGCGGGGTGGCAAGATCACTCGGCAGCTCCCCGAAGGTGCCGGACCGTTCCGTTCTGACCTGCTGCGAGGGGGATGCGACTTCGGCCGACAGGCGGAACTGGCGCCCGATCAGCTCGTCGAAATCAACGCTCTGGGTGAGGCCCTGGGACAGAGTCTCGTGGACGAGCGCGATGGTAGCCACCCGGCGCATGGCCTGCTCCAGCCCCTGCTTTGCTTCGTCGCTGACCATGCGGCGGGACTGCATGCGCAGCAAGGCCGCGACAGTCTGCAGATTGTTCTTGACCCGGTGGTGGATCTCGCGGATAGTGGCGTCCTTGGTCACCAGCTCCATTTCACGCCGGCGAAGCTCCGACACATCACGGCAAAGGACCAGCGCACCGAACCGTTGCTGCTCATCCCGCAGCGGAATGGCGCGCAGGGACAGGCTCACGCCACGGGATTCAATCTCACTGCGCCAGGGCATTCGCCCGGTAACCACCAGAGGCAACGTCTCGTCCACCATCCGGCGGTCCTTCAGCAAGCTGGCAGTCACCTCGGCCAGTGAGCGGCCTTCCAACGACTCCCCGTCACCGAGCCGCCTGAACGCAGAGACACCGTTAGGGCTCGCGTACTGCACAATTCCCTCTGCATCCAGCCTGATGAGCCCGTCCCCCACCCGTGGTGCACCGCGGCGGGAACCGGTGGGCGAAGCGAAGTCCGGCCACAGCCCCAGCGTCCCCATCCGGAGGAGGTCGTATGCACACTGGCGGTACGTCAGTTCAAGGCGCGACGGCATCCGCGAACTGGAAAGGTCCATGTGGGTGGTGACCACAGCCAGCGTGCGCCCGTTGCGGACCATGGGAACGGCCTCCACGCGGAGGGCCATATCACTGCTCCAGTTGGTTTCGCTGGATCGCTCGATGGAACGGCTGTTCCAGGCCTTGTCCACAAGGGGCTGCAGGTCCGAGCGGATGCCCTCCCCCACGAAATCCCCGTGGAACACGGTGTGCGTGGTGGAGGGCCGCACGTGGGCGAGCGCCACGTAGCCAAGATCAGGGTGGGGAAACCACAGCGCCAGATCGGCGAACGCAAGGTCCGCAACCATCTGCCAGTCCCCCACCAGGAGGTGCAGCCATTCGGCATCGCCCGGCCCAAAATCAGCATGTTCCCTGATAGGGTCCGTAAAGATTGCCACTGCACCTCCATTTTCGACGCCGGACTTGCTAGCGTCGGACGATTGACCTCAAGAGCCTCAATGCTACCGACAGTGACGCCATATCGTCGGCCTCGAGCGAATTCACCTCGTCGAACATGCTCTTCGCCCGGGTGAGCTGCTCGGCATTCCGGGCCTCCCAGTCCTTCAGCCGCGCCTCCGGCGAGTCAGCGGCAGCAGTGGCTTCCAGCACCGCCGTCGTCATATCCGAGATGGTGGAATACAGGTCATCCCGCAAGGCCGCCCTGGCCAGCGCCTGCCACCTGTCCTGCCGGGGCAGGCTGCTGATCCGCTCCAACAGTGAATCTGCATGGAACCGGTTGAAGACTGTGTAATAAACGGCGGCAATCTCCTCGACGGGGTCCTTGCGCACGTGGGCAATCTTGGCGATGTCCAGCAGCACGAAGCTTTCGAAAAGCTCTGCCCAGCGCAATGCCAGACCTTCCGGCAGCTCCCACTCGCGTGCGTTCTCCAGCCAGCTGGCCACCCGGTCCCGGTCATCACCGCGCAGGTATTCCAGGAGGCGCCCCCGCATTGGCTCCATCACGGGTTTGAACTCGGAGACCACATCCGCGATGGGCCGCGACATTGTTCCCTGTCCCAGGAGCCAGCGGACGGCCCGGTCCAGCAGCCGCCTGATGTCCAGGTGGACGGTACTCCAGTGCTCCGTGGGGAAGGACGCCGGGAGGCTGTTCAGTTCCCCCACCATGGTGTCAAGATCGTAGACCTCCCTCAACGCAACAAACGCCTTGGCCACGGCGACCTCGCTGGCGGACGTTTCCTCCATCACCCGGAAGGCGAACGTAATGCCGCCGAGGTTGATGATGTCATTGGCAACCACCGTGGCGATGATTTCGCGGCGGAGCGGGTGGGTATCCAGTTCGGCGTCAAAGCGCTCGCGCAGCTGTGCCGGGAAATAGGCGCGCAACGTCTGCCTGAACCAGGGGTCATCGGCCAGGTCGCTTTCCCGCAACGCCGTTGCCAGCTCGATCTTTGCGTAAGCGGCCAGCACCGAAAGTTCCGGTGACGTCAGTCCCTGCCCCTGCTGCAGCCTCTCGTGCAGGGCTTCCGTGGTGGGAAGCGCCTCAAGATCCCTCTTCAGGTCTGCTGTCTTCTCCAGCCAGTCCATCAGCCGCTCGTAGCTGGGGCTCCACTCGGCAACCCTGGTCCGGTCATTCAGCAGCAGGATGTTCTGGTCGATGTTGTCTTCGAGCACCAGCTGGCCCACTTCGTCAGTCATCGACGCCAGGAAACCTGCACGTTCTTCGGGCGACAGCTTTCCGGCCGCCACCATCCGGTCCACGAAAATCTTGATGTTCACTTCATGGTCGGAGCAATCAACGCCGGCGGAGTTGTCGATGGCGTCGGTGTTGAGGATGACGCCCTGCAGCGCCGCTTCAATGCGCCCGCGCTGCGTCATGCCGAGGTTTCCGCCTTCTCCCACCACCTTGACGCGCAGGTCCCGGCCGTCGACGCGGATCGAGTCGTTGGCCTTGTCCCCGACCATCGCGTTCGTTTCGGTGCTCGCCTTGACGTACGTACCAATGCCGCCGTTGTAGAGCAGGTCCGCAGGGGCCAGGAGGATCGCGCGGAGGAGTTCAGGCGGGCTGAGTTCGGTTGTTTCAGCCGGCAGGCCCAGCGCGGCACGAACCTGGGGTGATACCGGAATGGACTTTGCCTGCCGGGCAAAAACGCCGCCGCCCTCACTGATCAGGGACTTGTTGTAGTCATCCCACGAGGACCTCGGCAGCTCGAACAGCCGCTGCCGTTCCACGAACGAGGTCTCCTCGTCGGGGTTGGGATCGAGGAAGATGTGCCGGTGGTCGAAGGCGGCGAGGAGGCGGATGTGGCGCGAGAGCAGCATGCCGTTGCCAAACACGTCGCCCGACATGTCACCCACGCCGACCACGGTGAACGGCTGGGTCTGCGTATCAAGGTCGAGCTCGCTGAAGTGGCGCTTCACCGACTCCCAGGCGCCGCGGGCGGTGATGCCCATGGCCTTGTGGTCGTAGCCCACGGAGCCGCCTGACGCGAACGCGTCCCCCAGCCAGAATCCGTACTCCGCAGCCAGTCCGTTGGCGATGTCCGAGAAGGTCGCAGTGCCCTTGTCGGCAGCTACCACGAGGTAGGAATCGGCGTCGTCATGCCTGACAACGTCCGACGGCGGCACAAGCCTTTCGCTGTCACCCTCGGTAATGAGGTTGTCGGTGATGTCCAGCAGGCCCCTGATAAAGGTCTTGTAGCTTTCGATTCCTTCCGCCATCCAGGCGGCACGGTCTGCCGTCGGGTCCGGCAGCTGCTTGGCAAAGAACCCGCCCTTGGCCCCCGTGGGCACGATGACCGCATTCTTTACTGTCTGCGCCTTCACCAGCCCGAGGATCTCTGTGCGGAAATCCTCGCGGCGGTCGGACCAGCGAAGCCCGCCGCGGGCCACCTTGCCGAAGCGGAGGTGGACGCCCTCAACGCGCGGCGAGTAGACCCAGATCTCGAACATGGGGCGCGGGAACGGCAGGCCCTCGATCTGTGATGGATCGAGTTTGAAGCTCAGGTGCGTCCTGTTCTGGTAGTAATTCGTCCGGAGCGTCGACTCGATCAGGTTGACGAACGTGCGCAGGACCCTGTCGGCGTCGAGCGTTGCCACCTTCTCGATGGACACGTCCAGATCCTTACGGACGGAGGCCTGGGCTTCTGCCCGCTCGTCGTCGCTAAGGGAGGGGTCGAAGCGCGCCGCGAAGAGCGCGTTGAGCCCCTTGGTCACCCGCGGGTTGGCCAGCAGGGTGTCTGCCATGAACCCAAACGAGTTGGTATTCCCCATCTGGCGCATGTAGCGCGCATAGGCCCGCAGCACGGTTACCTGCCGCCAGTGCAGGCCCTCCCTCAGGACCAGCCGGTCGAAGCTGTCCGATTCGGCTGCGCCGGTGACTGCCGCGCCGAAGGAATCGGCCAGCAGTTGCCCGGTTGAGAGCGGATTCACCTTGGCCGGGTACTTCAGGCCGAGGTCGTACAGGAAGAAATCGCGGCTGTCCGCGGTCTCAATTTCAAAGGGCCGCTCATCCAGGACTTCCAGGCCAAGGTTGTGGAAGTACGGGAGGATCTGGCTGAGGCTCTTGGGTTCAAGCATGTAGAGCTTGACGCGTGCGTCTTCCTCCAGCGTTGCGCCCGCCCCTTCCGGGAGGTAGACGTGGACGCCGGGCCGCTCCTGAACAGCACCTTCGGACCGTTCCGCGGCGGCGCCGTACTTTTCAAAGCGCGCAATGTCTTCGAGGGCGTCCTCCACTTCGTAGTCCACGCGGTAACTGGCCGGGAATGCCTCGGACCAGATGGCCGCAAGCTCCTTCGCCTCGGGAACGTCCCGGCTCTCACGCAGCACCTCTGCGATGCCTTCGCTCCAGGAACGGGCGGCACGGACAAGGCGCGTCTCGAGTTCCACGGTATTTACGCCGCTGAAGTCCGCATTCTTGGGCAGCCGGATGCGGAAGAACAGCCGCGCCAGCGCCGACTCCGTCATCCGGGCTTCGTAGTCGATGGAAACAGCCTGGAACGTTTCGCGTAGTTCCTGCTCTATGCGGAGCCTGACGTTGGTGGTGTACCTGTCCCTGGGGAGATACACCACGGCGGACATGAACCTGCCATAGATGTCCGGCCGGAGGAAGAGCCTGGTGCGGCGGCGCTCCTGCAGCTTCTGAATCCCAAGCGCCGTTGCGGCCAGGTCCTGGATCTCGATTTGGAACAGCTCATCCCGGGGGTAGGTTTCCAGGATCCCGAGCAGGTCCTTCCCGGAGTGGGAGTCTGGCGGGAAGCCGGCGCTCTGAAGCACCGCATCGACCTTTTCCCGCACGATGGGGATGTCCCGGACGGAGCCGGTGTAGGCACTGGTGGCAAAGAGTCCAATGAAGCGGCGCTCTCCATTGACGTTGCCCTCGGCGTCAAAGCTCTTGACCCCGACATAGTCCAGGTACGCCGAGCGGTGGACGGTTGACCTGGAGTTGGCCTTGGTGATGACCAGGGCACGCTTTTCCCGGGCCTTTTTCCGGCCTGTATCCGTCAGGTGCTGGATGTGCGGCGAGTCCTCGGAGTCCCGCAGCAGTCCCAGGCCGCTGTTGTCACGCAGTTCCAGGACGTCTTCGCCGTCGACGTTGACCAGGTCATACTCCCGGTAGCCTAGGAACGTGAAGTTCCCGTCGTCGAGCCAGCGCAGCAGGTCCTTCGCTTGCCGCAGCTCCGCAATCTGCGCAGGATTTGCGATCTGGTCCAGGCTTTCCGCGATCTGGATGGCCCTCTGACGCATCTTCGGCCAGTCCTCGACGGCAGCGCGAACATCCTTGAGGACACGTTCGAGGCCCTCGAGGAGGGCTGCCTTTGCTTCCGTGGAGACTCGGTTAATTTCGACGGCGATCCAGGACTCCATGTGGGAGGCATCCCCGCCCTGGGCAATCAGGTGCGAAAGGTTGGGCATGGCAGCCGTGTCGCCGCTGGATATCCCGAGGTGCGCGGGGACCCTGTTTACCTTGGTGAGTCCGCCGCTCTCCCGGTTACGTGTCGCCACGAATAGTGGGTGAATTACCAGCTTGATGGCGGCATGCTGCCGGACAAGCTCGGCATTCACGGAATCGACCAGGAACGGCATGTCATCGGTAACAACGAAGACGACGCTGCTGTCTTCCTCGTCCATGATGGCGATTTTCGCCTGACCCCGCTGCCGGACCGAGGCAACGTCCCGGTGGTGGTTCGCCCGTGCCACCAGCACGTTCCGCGGGTAGGCCCGGGCGTCCTCTTCGGCTAGGTGCTGGTAGTAGTCCCCGATGAAACTCTCATCGCCTTCAATGGAAAGGGGCTGATCCTCCACGCTGGATCCAGACGACATCGACAAACGCCTCCATCACGAAATATTTGCTGCACCATTGCAGCTCTTATGGCGAGCCTAGTCCTTCACCCGACGCCTTGCTGTGGAAGAAAAGACAGAGGATTTTCGTTTTTGCTGGGCAGGTGCACAAACGAGTTCGCGGATGGCGTGTCGGAGCGCCGAATCCGGGGCAGCTTCAAGCAGCAGTGAGCCTCCCAGGAGAGCGGCGTCTGCCGCGGCAGCGTCGTGGGGCAGGAACCCTTTCAGTTCGGATGCCGGGCCGTACCGTTCCCACGCGTCCCTCAACTGCCGTTCCGGCCCCCTGCCCACGGATGAAGCACGCACCCTGTTCATGACAACAATGGGCGAAACACCGGGAACAGCCTCTTCCAGTTCGGTGAGACCGCGCACCAGCCTGGGGACCCCGACCGGATCGGCGGCGCCGACCGCGTACACCGTATCGGCCAGTTCCAGGGACCGCAGCGTTGCCGCATTCCGGCGCGGCGCCATCGTGTCGAAGCTGAGTTCCTCATCCGCTTCAAGGCAAAACCCGGCATCCACCACCACCACTTCAGCTATTTCCCGCGCGCGGTTGAGGACGAGCGCGAGGGCTGAGGCGCGAAGTTCCGTCCAGCGGTCCGCGCGGGTGATGCCCGTGAGCACCCTGAAAGTACCGGACTTTGTTGCCACCGGAGCTGCAATCTTTTCAAGGGCCTCCCTGTCCAACAGGCCCTGGTCTGCGAGCCGGCACGCCTGCGCCAGCCCGGCGGACTCGTCGAGGAGCCCTAGCACGGCTGCGATGCTGGCGCCGTAGCTGTCAGCGTCAACAAGGACCACTCCTTTTCCATCCACCGCCAGCTCGCCTGCCATGTTCGCAGCCAGGGTGGTCCGGCCGGGCGCGCCAGCCGGACCCCACACGGCAATGATCCTCCCCGGCCCAGGTTCCCCCGGGCCTGGAGGCGGCTCCACCGGGACCGGCTTCAGCGCATCGCCGGGATCAGCCGGACTACTCCTTGGGGCAGTGCGCAGTCCCGATCCCGACAGTTGGGACACGGCCTCGGCAATCCGGTCCGACAACGCAGCGGACTCCACGCCGGTCAGCGCCGAAGCTACCCCTATCGCCCGCAGCCTGGCCGCTTCATCGGCGTTGTCCGTCAATGCAACAATGGCCACCCCAACGGCTGAGAGCCGGTCCACCAGGGAGGACGTCAGGCCTTCGGAACCTTCCGCTACGACGGCCGCCCTCGCCAGCCCGCTTTGGCATGCGGCAAGAAGTTCGGGAAGTTCCGTACACCTCCGGACCACAGTGACCGGCCCGTGCAGCCGTTCCAGCCCACCGACCAGGTCTTCCCGGCTCTGGCCAACGGTGACCACCGGTATGCTCACTTGGCGCCGCCGCCCGGGTTCCAGACCACCGAGATCTTCGCCCCGTTGGCTTGGGCTCCCAGCAGCGCAGGCATGTGGCTGTCCTCCACCAGCACCATCAGGACGGCTTTCTTTGACGATCCCAATGCCGTGGAGCCGGTCGTTACCTCGGCGATCTCTGCACCGGACAGGAGAAGCTTCGGCTCGCTGAAGCCGTTGCGGGCGTCCGGCTGGGCAACCCAGACGTCCACCCTGGCTCCGGCCACTGCCTGCGCCGGGAGCGTTTCATCGATGGAGAGCGCCACCGGCTTTCGGTCGAGTTCGTCCACCGCGCCAAGACTGGCACGGGGAACCAGCTGGTTCTTTCCGATACGCTGAACCGCCACGACCCCCTCAGGGAGCCCCGACTCTGCTGTGACGTACTGGCTCTCGGTGTCCCCCAGGCGCACTTTCGCACGCACCACATTTTCCTGAGTTAGCCGCTCCCCTACAGCGATACCGTCCCGTGCCGCGAAAACTTCGGTTGTCCGGTCCGCGCTGCCGACGAGGAAAACGACACCTGCCACAGAAACCAGGACCAGGAGGATACCCGCCAGCAGCCGGGGATCCTTCCAGGACGGACGCTTCAGCCGTGCCGCTGTGGCAGATACTTCAGGCACCATCTAGTCATCTCCCCATGTAAGCCGGCCCTGCTCGCCGTGTCACCCTCATTGTTACCGCCGGGACGCCGGAACAAAAGTCATAACTGCAAACAACGCCAATCTGTGGATAACGGCAGCACTTGCGGCCATTCGATGGCAAAATGGAGGCATGCCCAGGTTCCTTACGCTCGCAGATGTTGCCGAGCAGCTCCAGATCAATTCTCCGGCCGCGTACGCACTGGTCCGCAGCGGAGAACTGAAAGCCATTCAGGTTGGCGGCAGGGGTCAGTGGCGCGTAGAAGAGAAGATGCTGGAGCAATACATCGAGGAGCGCTACGCAGAGGCAAGCCGGATGATCCAGGAGTCGAAGTCCAAGTCCGTCTGAAGCCCGCGTCGATCAATGGCCGTCCCGGTGGACGAGGCCTTTAGAGTTCGCCGGACCGCCGGGACCTGATGGCTGCCAGGGACGCGAAGGGGATGACCGATACCTGGTTGACCTGACCACTGCGGCGCGATTCCCCGGGAGCGTAGACGGCGAGGTCCAGGTAGTCCTTCCCCACCCTGTCGATCACTCCCGTGAGCCTGACAGGTCCGGAATCCGGCGCCCTCAATGTGACTGACAGTTCCGCGCGGTCCCTGGCAAGAGCGCGCAGGGCATGTGCAAGTCCAATACCCCTGCGCACCTGTGACGGCTCCGCCACCGCCATCCGGCCTAGTCCTGCGTACCACATAACCGACGCGTACGGAATAAGAACCTGGTGCTGATCCTCGTCCAGTACCAAGGCATCCGCGCCTGCATGGCTCAGTGTGCCCCGGACAACTTCCCCACAATCGAGATGCGCCGCGAGCCGGCAGCCAAGCGCTCCCCGCAGCCGATCCGCGAGTTCCGTAGCCACCATCTCAGCCCTGGTGCGTTCATTGACTTCAGCGTCAAGCGCCAACCGCTCTGACTCGGCAAATTGGCTTTCCATGTCGTTGAAAAGGGAATCCCAGCGCATTGCGACAGCGTAGGACCCAGCGGGAGACCGGTCAACCCAAAGAAACTTCTCTCCAGCGTATGGACAAATCTCGACCACCGGCCGCAAACTGAGTTTATGAGAACCAAACTGCATCAAACTGCATCAAGCGGGGTAATTGCCGCCCGGGCCGCGACTCCCGGACAATCCGCTGACCTCCTGACAGCACTCGGCGTGCTGTTCCTGGGACTTCTTCTTTGCTTTACCGGGTCAGGCATCCTTGGGCAGCTCAGGGACGCCTCCGCCCGGCAGCAGGAGATGGGCCTCGAGGAACTCCTCGGTGTGGGGGCAGCTGCCGCCGGCGCCGGCATTGTGGTGTGGTGGATCCTGTCGCTGGCATGTGCTGCCGTCACGGCCGTCCTGGAGCGCAAGGGCCGTCCCCGCGCGGCGGCAGCCACCCGAAGACTTTCACCCGCGTTCATGCAGAGACTGGTACTGGGCGCACTGTCCGTCAACCTTCTGGCGGGACCGGCAGCCCATGCCGCAGTCACCGGCCCGGGGCCTGAGTGGGCTCCGACGCAAGAACAATCCTCTTCGGCTCCTGCCATCCCTGCCACCGAAGGAGCCACAGGAGGGGAATCGGGCGCACCCGGCGCAGTCCCGACGCAGAGCCAAACCCCGCGGGCCAGCGGCGAGACGCTGACCACAGCACCGGACAACGCCACTGCGCCGGAGCCGTCTACCGCACCAAAGCAGGCCGCTGTACCGGACCCGGCTGGAGCGATAGAAGCAACTCCCCCGTCATCCTTCCACCCCGGCTGGCAGCCTGCCACACCTGTTATAGACCCGGGAATACTCGCCTCTCCGGCCCACCGTGCAGCTGAAGGGGAACACGGTCAGCAGGACGAGGGTGTCACCGTCCAGGCAGGAAACACCCTGTGGGACATAGCGGCCCGACATTTGGGACCCGGCGTGTCCGACCTGGACATCGCACTTCAGTGGCCCCGCTGGTACGAGGCCAACCGGGGAGTCATCGGACAGAATCCCGATGTGTTGCTCCCGGGGCAAATTCTTCAGCCACCGCAGGCTGGACGGAAATAGCCCAGCCCGGACCCGTCGCCAAACAAAGTAAGGGGAAGACCCATGACTGCAGCAACACCACTACACGCCGTTCGGGACAGGACTGCTCCCGGAGCAGCAGAGCCGGACCAACCACCCCACGCGCAGTATGTAACTGCGCCCGTGGTGCCTTTCCGTGACGGAGGTCCGGCGCCTTTACGCCCGGTGGACCCCATGGCGGAAGTCCGCGCAATCACCCGCAGCACAGTACAGGCGGCAATGGAAGTCCTTGCCGGTATCAGGCCCATCCATCAGCTCGCACGACGTCTTGACCCCCGCTGCCTTGCCGCACTGCAGCACCGCGCCGCGTTAATCAGGCGGGAAATCACCCGGACCGGCAATCCGGCGCTCGTCCGGCTCCACCGCAACTCCGCGGTCCGCTCGGTCCGCATCTGCGAGGTGGGCGACGGCGTCTACGAAGCCAGCGCGGTGGTTGTCGACGACGTGCGCGCACGAGCAGTCGCCGTCCGGCTTGAACGGAGCAAACAGGTGTGGAGGGTGACTGAACTTGTCATCGGCTGAAAAGGCACCAGTACGGGGCAGAGCCGGGAACACTGTTCCCGGCTCTGCCCTCCCTAATCTTTATCCCCAAGCCGCGACTGGCAGCTCAGAACATCGTCAGCGGCGCTTCTTTTTCGCGGGACGTTTGGCCGCGTCCTGTGCGGCGGCCTTGGCCGGGTTGCCTGACCTGCCCGATGAGCGCGTCTCCACCCGGGTCTGCGTTTCACCGCTTTCGCTGGGGGCGGTGTACTGCAGCTGGGCCGGCTTCTCCGGCGCCTCGAGCCCGGCAGCGTGAACCTGCGGCTGCACATGCTCGGTGTGTTCGCCGGCGTCGTCCGCAACTACAACGTCCTGGGCTGGTGTGACCTCAACCTCGAGATTGAAAAGGAATCCGACGCTTTCTTCCCGGATGGCTTCCATCATGCCCTGGAAGAGGATGAAGCCTTCACGCTGGTATTCCACCAGCGGATCACGCTGGGCCATGGCGCGCAGGCCGATTCCTTCCTTGAGATAGTCCATCTCATACAAGTGTTCCTGCCACTTCCGGCCAATGACGGAGAGGACCACGCGGCGCTCAAGTTCACGCATGCTTTCGGAGCCAAGGGCCCCCTCCCGTGCCTGGTAGACCAGCCGGGCGTCGGAGAGCAGTTCCTCCTTCAGGAATTCCACCGTAAGCCTGGACTTGCCGCCGGCCTCCTCGATGATCTCTTCCGGTGTGACGCTCACCGGATACAGGGTTTTGAGGTTGGTCCAGAGTTGGTTGAAGTCCCAGTCGTCGCCGTTGCCCTCTGCCGTTGCCGCGTCGATGAGCGCAGTGACGGTGTCTTCGACGAAAAACTGAACTTTTTCGTGCAGGTCGTCGCCTTCGAGGATCCGCCGCCGGTCACTGTAGATTGCCTCACGCTGGCGGTTGAGGACGTCGTCGTACTTGAGGACGTTCTTGCGTTGTTCGGCGTTGCGGCCCTCAACCTGGCCCTGCGCTGACGCGATCGCCCGTGACACGAGCTTCGATTCCAGTGCGACGTCGTCAGGCACCGAACTGTTCATGAGCCGTTCCGCGGCGCCCGAATTGAAGAGCCGCATGAGGTCATCGGTCAGCGACAGGTAGAAGCGCGATTCGCCAGGGTCACCCTGGCGGCCGGAACGGCCCCGAAGCTGGTTGTCGATGCGGCGTGATTCGTGGCGCTCGGTCCCAAGGACGTAGAGTCCGCCGAGGTTCAGGACTTCCTCGTGCTCGTCCTTGACTGACTGCTTGGCAGCTTCGAGTGCTGCCGGCCAGGCGGACTCGTACTCCTCGGAGTTCTCCTCAGGATCCAGCCCGCGCTTGGCCAGCTCGGCCACGGCCGTGAATTCAGCGTTGCCGCCGAGCATAATGTCCGTACCGCGGCCGGCCATGTTGGTTGCCACCGTGACAGCACCCTTGCGGCCGGCCTGGGCGACAATGGCAGCTTCGCGTGCGTGGTTTTTCGCGTTGAGGACCTCGTGCCGGATGCCTTCCTTGGCAAGGAGGCGGGACAGATATTCGCTCTTCTCAACGCTGGTGGTGCCCACCAGGACCGGCTGGCCCTTTTCATGACGCCCGGCGATGTCCCGCACAACGGCGTCGAACTTTACCGTTTCGTTCTTGAAGACCAGGTCCGCCTGGTCGATGCGCTGCATGTCGCGGTTGGTGGGAATGGCCACCACGCCCAGTTTGTAGGTGCTTATGAATTCCGCTGCCTCTGTTTCGGCAGTACCGGTCATGCCTGAAAGCTTCTGGTACATACGGAAGTAGTTCTGCAGCGTCACAGTGGCCAGGGTCTGGTTCTCGGCCTTGATTTCGACGCCTTCCTTGGCCTCGATCGCCTGGTGCATGCCCTCGTTGTAGCGGCGGCCGGCGAGGATGCGGCCGGTGTGCTCGTCGACGATCAGGACTTCCCCGTCCAGGATGACGTAGTCCTTGTCCCGCTTGAAAAGTTCCTTGGCCTTGATGGCGTTGTTGAGGAACCCGATGAGGGGTGTGTTGGCGGACTCGTACAGGTTTTGGATACCGAGGTAGTCTTCCACCTTCTCGATGCCGCTCTCCAGTACGCCGACGGTGCGCTTCTTTTCGTCGACCTCGTAGTCCTTGTCAGGCTGGAGCCGGAGGACCACCTTGGTGAATTCGCTGTACCAGCGATTGGTGTCCCCCTGCGCCGGCCCGGAGATGATGAGCGGTGTGCGGGCTTCGTCAATGAGGATGGAGTCCACTTCGTCAACAATGGCGAAGTGGTGTCCGCGCTGGACAAGCTCGTTCTTGTCCCAGGCCATGTTGTCGCGGAGGTAGTCGAACCCGAATTCGTTATTGGTGCCGTAGGTAATGTCAGCGGCGTACTGCTGGCGACGGACCGCGGGATCCTGGTTCGAGAGGATGCACCCGCTGCTCAGGCCAAGGAAGCGGTAGACACGTCCCATCAGGTCCGACTGGTACTCGGCGAGGTAGTCGTTCACGGTGATCACGTGGACGCCCTTGCCGGTAAGCGCGTTCAGGTAGGCGGGAGCGGTCGCCACCAGGGTCTTGCCTTCACCGGTCTTCATTTCCGCGATATTGCCCAGGTGCAAGGCGGCGCCGCCCATCATCTGGACATCAAAGTGGCGCATCCCCAGGGTCCTGGAGGAGGCTTCCCTGACGGCGGCAAACGCTTCCGGAAGCAGGTCATCCAGCTTCTCGCCGTCCTGGTGCCGTTCCCGCAACCGGTCGGTTTCCTCCCGGAGTTCGGCGTCCGTGAACGTCTTGAACGAATCTTCCAGGGCATTGATGGAGTCGGCATAGTTCCGCAGTTGCCGGAGGGTTTTTTTATCACCGGTGCGGAGAAGTTTTTCGATAAGTGATGCCACGTGAAGATGCTCCCAGTCTTTGCCGCCGAATTCTGGCGTTTTTAGTCTACGGGAGAGACACCGCCGAGGTGCCCGCTTGTTCCCTCAGAGCGGATAGTCCGATTCGGTGCCTACGGCACGGGCGAGGCCGCCAGCCAGGTCGCCAACGGGGAAAACTTCCACGTCGGGCAGGCCCAGCCAGTCGGCCATGAGGCGGAGCTCTGCAGCAAGTTCGACGGCGGTGTCCGGCGGCGCACCAGCTTCGGAAAACGACGACCTCACCAGCAGTTTCCCTTCTTTTCGGTCAGCCTTGAGGTCCACCCGCGCCACGATTCTGTCCCGGAGGAGGAAGGGCAGGACGTAGTAGCCGTACCGCCTTTTGTGCTCAGGAGTATAGATTTCGATGCGGTAGTGAAACCCGAACAGTTCCTCGAGCCGCCGGCGTTCGAAGACCAGTGAATCGAAAGGGCTCACCAGCGCACGGCCCGTGGCCCGCCGCGGCAAAGATGCGTCGACGTGGCGGAAAACGGCACGGTCCCAGCCCGGCACAGTCACCGGTTCCAGCCTTCCCCGCTGGACAAGATGCGCGACGGCGCCCGCTGCCGCTTTGACAGGCGTGCGGAAGTAGTCCGCGAAGCACCGTACGGTTCCGATGCCGTGGGCCTGGGCGGCGGCGTCGATCAGGCGGTGCATCGCCTCGGCGGGAGCATCGGCGCCTGTCTGCTCGACGGGAAGAACCGGCAGCACTTTGGCAGCCAGCGTGTACTTGCGCTCGAACTGTTCCGTCCGCGATGCAGCGCAGACCATGCCCTCCTCAAACAGGTGTTCCAGGACCCGCTTCACGGCATTCCAGTTCCAGCCCCAGTTCGCCGTCTGCGTTTCCTCGACGTGGCCTATCCGGGCGGTCAACTCAGCAGCGGTGAGGGGGCGGGACCGGGCGAGCGTGTCGAGGATACGCCGGGAGATGTCCGCACGAAGCGCGGGCTCCATGCGGGACGCACCCACCCAGGTCCGTTTCTGCCACAAAAGGAGGTCCGCATAGTGTTCCGGCCGGATGTAGCTGGCCTCGTGTGCCCAGTACTCCACCATGCGCCGCGGATGAACGGCGGACATCCGCTGGAGGATGGTGCGGTCGTAGTTGCCGAGCCGGGAAAAGAACGGAAGGAAGTGGCTCCGGGATACAACATTGACGGAATCGATCTGGACGAGCTGGATCCGGGCAAAGGTGCGGCCCACCGTCCGTGATGTCACGGGGCCGGCGGGCCGTCCTTTGTCGAGTCCCTGCGCTGCCAAAGCGATCCGCCGTGCCTGGTCCAGGCTCAGCGTCGCCGGCACATCAGTCCTCTCTGTCGATGGTTTTCACCAGCCTAAGCGTTGGCCGGGGTGTCGTCCGAGCGGTAGGCAAGGACTTTTTCCTCCACCACGGTGTCTCCGGGCTCGCACTCGTGGTCCAGGGTAATGACCCCATAGGTCCAGCCCCGGCGGCGGTACACGACGGACGGCGTATTGGTGGCCTTATCCACGAAAAGGTAGAAATCGTGGCCCACGAGTTCCATGTTGTCCACGGCGTCGTCGAGGGAGAGTGAAGCGGCGGGGAAGACCTTGCGCCGGATCAGCACCGGGGAATTGCCGGCCGGAATGTCGTTGTCGACATCGTAGGGAGACTTGTCTTCGGGGGCGGCCAGGGCCTCGTTCCGGTGGCTTGCCTCGACGTAGAGGGGCTCGTTCGGGCTGGCGGGTTCGAGTGAGGCGGTAGCTTCGCGGACAGCTTTGGGTGTGTGCCGTCCATGGTGGACCTTCTTGCGGTCCTTGGCGCGCCGGAGCCGTTCCAGCAGTTTGTTGTAGGCGAGGTCGAATGCTGCGAACTTGTCAGCGGCGCTGGCCTCTGCGCGGATCACGGGCCCCCTGCCCAGGACTGTCACCTCAACGGTCAGCTGATCGCCGGTCTGCCGGGCATTGGTCTCCTTGGAGACTTTCGCATCGACCCGCTGGACCTTGTCCCCCAGCGATTCGATCTTCGAGATCTTTTCCCCGGCGTATTCGCGGAACCGGTCTGAGACTGTCAGGTTTCGTCCGCTGATCATAAACTCCATGGTGCCCTCCAAATGACTTCGGTGACACGACGGCGGCGCTTCCCTGGGCCGATCTGCCTGACAGTCGAGCCCCTCTCCGAGCCGCCATCGAAAGGTACATTCTGTTCTTGGTACCCACCACCGACGTTAGTTCATAGGCACCCGTTATTCATCCTTTCCCGGTTTATTTTTTTCTAAGTCATGGTGGGTTCCGCGGGTGTGCGCGGCTGCGGCGGCGCAGCCATCGGCGTCCGGCGGGCGTGTCGCCGCGAGCACGACGGCGCCAGCCACCTGCGCCCCGGCCGCATGGAGGGCACGGGCTGCTTCAGCCAGCGTGGCTCCGGTGGTCAGCACGTCGTCGACGATGATGCAGGGGTATCCGGCGACCTTGCTCCGGACCCGCCGGCGGACCCTCATGGAACCGCGCACGCGCTGTGCCCGGGCACCACGGCCGAGGCCTTTTTGCCCGCCGGGCAGCTGCAGTCCTGGCCCGCTTGCCTTGGAGAGGACGTCTGCAACATCCAGCCCGGGCAGCCGTCCTGCCGCGCCGCGCAGGAGCAAATGGACGGGGCTGAAGCCACGGTTCAGGTACGCACTTGTACTGGTGGGGACAGGGACCAGGAGGAATTCTCCTGAGCCTTCCGTAGCCGCACGGACCGCTCCGCCCAGAGCTCGTCCCAGGCTTCCCTTGAGCTGGTGCTGCCCATGCCTTTTGAAGGAGAGCAGCGCCTGGGCCAGCTCTTCGCGGTACACGCCGGCGGCGACCACCGGAAGCAGCACCGTCCCCGCCACGTCCATCAGCGCGGGAGCTCCGCTTTCCGCACGGAACGGGGCCGCGGTGAGCCGCCGGATGTGGCGGTCGCACCGGCTGCAGAGCGCCCGGTCTTCGGCGCCGCAGCACACACAGTCCACAGGAACTGCCAGGGAAAGCAGGTCCGCCGCCGCTCCCGCGAGCTGATCCAGGACACGAAAGACTGTGCTGCCGTGGTCTGCGCGGTGCCGGGCGCTGAATCCGGGAGGCGGGGTGAGGTCGGGGTCCAGCCGGACAGAAGCCGATGCGCTGTCACGCCATCCGGTTCTGGTGGTCACTCCCCGACTTTCCACCCTGCGGCGGTGACATCACAGCCCCCAGCTGCCATATGTGGACAACGCCCGACTGCCGGACCCGGCCCAGCTTCCGGGAGAGGGTTTTCAGCCGGGAAATGAGGGATCGGTAGGGCCCTTGATCTGCGGAGACCATCCGTTGCCGAGGCGTTGGAAGATGCCCTCTGCTGACTGGGCATAAATGTCCTCCGGCCCGTTCCCGGCGCTCAAGGCGACGAGGCCAGGCCAGGGCGCCAGCTGTTGCGGCTGCCCGGAGGCAAGTGACAGCAGCTCCGGCGTGACGTTCGACGCCGCTGACCCTTTCATGACCGCGATGGTCGTATCGGTGACCCACGCGCCCTGGTCGGGGTCACTGCCGGTTGCCAGAGTGATCGGCGGTGTCAGCTCACGGGGCGTCCCGTCGCCGCCGCGGATAATGCCCGTCACCTGAACCCGGGTCTTGCCGTTCTGTTCCGAAATCACCAGCGCACGGACGCCTTCCCTCGAAATGCGGAACTCTTTGACTGTCCGGCCGGCCAGCCATGCCGGCGTCAGAGTGACCGAGGGGACGGTGGCGCCCTCGGCGATACTGGCCGGGCGGTACGCCACCACTTCGGTGTCCCCCGAAGCTCCCGGCCCGGCTGACCATACCCACTCGTTGAGGCCGAACGATGGCCGGCTCAGGGTGCTCCTGGTGGTGAGCGCCCTGGCCGGTTGGCCGGGACTGATGCTGTACAGCGTGGTGCGGCTGTCATTGAGGAAGGCAGCCGTCTGCGACACGGGAGATTCTGCAGGAAGCCTGGGGTTGAGGGAGGACACGGGCTGCATATCGGGCAGCGGTGAAACCCTGTTGTTTTCGTAGCGCGCCAGGTCGTTGCCGCTGATGGCGATCTGGCGGGACGGCACGTTCTTGTCCTGCACCGGCGGAAGCACGGACCCGTCATCTTCCACCCGCACCAGGTCCTGGTTGGCGCGCAGCTCGACGTTGACGACGTCGGGCTGGCTGCGGAACGTTAACGTCAGCTGCATCTGCATCCGCAGCCGGTCCTCCGGCGACGTCTCCATGAGTTCCTTGGCCGTCAGGTCCACCTGCGCGGCTCCTGAAACTACCGGGACCGACTCGCGGGCCAGCTTGATGCCGGACGGGAAGGCGCTTGCGACGGCGCCGCGCAGGTAGGGCGCCGGTCCGGCCAGCAATGCACTGGTCATCGCTTTGACCGTCTTGTTCTTGATGAACCAGCGGACATCCGGGACGGCGAACGTAAAGGAGGGGTCGTAGAAGTAGATTGGGAACGCGCCGTAGATGACCTTGAAGGTTTCCTCTGCGATGGCGGTGCCGTCCGGAATGGCGGAGATCCTCCATTCGCCGTCCACCTGGGTGACGGTCACGGGAATGTTTTCGATCGTTCCCTCCGGCGATTGCGTGGCAATGCCGTCAGCATCCACCGTGTAGGCGACGTCCAGCTGGTAGTTGTACACGTTCTCGGTGCCGGTTGCCACCACCCGCGCCTCCCGGTAGACGAGGGCACGCTGGTCCGGTTTCCAGGACACGGAGGAGGCCTGCGTCAGGTACTGGCGCGCCACGGCGTAGTCGTCTTCGTAACCGCTGCCGGCCCGGTAGAAGTAATCGATGATGGTCTCGGGTGAGGCGCCCGGCTGTGGCGCGGCCGGCAGGAACACCGGCGCACTGAGGTTCCCTGCGCTGCCCTCGCTGCTTTTGCCCACCGGCCCGGACGTGGGAATCCTGGCGCAGCCGGCCAGCAGGAGGAGCAGGAGAACCAGCAGGGAAGCAGACAGTTTCGCCTGTCGGCCGGCACACTCCGTCATGTTCTCTCCTCCTGGGCAGGTCCCGTTCCGGCCGGGGCGCCTGATCCCAGGACCAGCATGTTGCTGTTCCCCGGTTCTCCCGGCATAACGATGTCCTCCGGCTCGAGCTGGACCGGCGATTTGTCGATTTCTTCCCCCTGGCGCAGGGGCAGCGTCAACCGGAAGTTGGCCCCGCTGCCTTTCTTGCCCCATGCCTGGAGCCAGCCGTTGTGCAGCTTGGTGTCCTCCATGGCGATGGACAGGCCAAGGCCGCTGCCGCCGGTAGTGCGGGCGCGGGCGGGGTCGGCCCGCCAGAAGCGGTCGAAGACGCGCGCTGCCTCTGCCGGCGCCATTCCGATTCCGTGGTCCCGGACGGCAATCCCGACGGCGGTCTGGCTGGCTGCGACGGTGACGGTGACCGGCTTTCCTTCGCCGTGCTCCACTGCGTTGAGGATCAGGTTCCGCAGGATCCTGTCGATGCGCCGTGCGTCCATCTCCACGATGATGGCACCTTCCCGCGCCCTGAGGACAATCTCCGAACCATATTCCGCAGCTACCGGGGCAGCGCCCTCGATGGCATGGGCGACCACCTGCAGGATGTCTTCCGCTTCGGCGTCGAGCACTGCCACACCGGCATCGAAGCGGGAGATTTCAAGCAGGTCCGACAGTAGTGACTGGAAGCGCTCAACCTGGTTGTAGAGCAGCTCGGCGGAGCGCTTGTTGATGGGGTCGAAGTCGTGGCGCGCGTCGTACAGGACTTCCGCCGCCATTCGGACTGTGGTCAGCGGGGTGCGCAGTTCATGGGAGACGTCGGAGACGAACCGCTGCTGCATCTGCGACAGGGTTGCCAGCTGGGTGATCTGCTCCTGGAGGCTGGCTGCCATGTGGTTGAAGGATGCACCCAGGCGCGCAACTTCGTCTTCACCCCGGACCACCATCCGCTCCTGCAGCTGGCCGGCAGCCAGTTTCTCCGACACCATGGCGGCATGGCTGACCGGACTGACCACGTTGCGGGTGACGTACCAGGCGATGGCGCCGATAAGCAGGACGAGCACGGCGCCGCCGGCCCAGAGGACGCTCTGGATCTCATCCAGGGTCTGCTGCGCGGTGTTCAGGTCGTAGATCAGGTACAGCTCATAGACAGTGCCGTTGAACGTCACCTTGTTGCCCACCGCAATGCCGGGCCGGTCTTCGGTGCCTACCGGAATGACGGTGGAGGCCCAATACTGGTCCTTCCCCGACTCCTGCACGGCCTTGCGAAGTTCGGGCGGGATGACGCTCACTGTCAGCTGGTCCGAGGCCCGGGATTCGACCCAGCGGTTCCTGGGCTTGGTTTGTTCCGGCATGGCCTCAAAGACGTACCTGCGCTGGATGACCGAACCCCGGCCTTCCACCGCGTTGAGGGTGTCGTACACCAGGGTGATGACGCTGGCCTGGTCGGTGACCTGCGCGCCGTCGAACGTGTCCTGAACCTGCTTAACGTGGTAGCTGGTTTCGGACTCGGCCTGCGCCAGGCGCTCCTGGAAAAGGTTGTTGGCGATCTGGTTGGACAGGTAGGCGCCCACAACCGCGAACGAGGTGACGGCCAGGAGGAGGGTGGTGAGGACTGTGCGGAACTGCAGCGACCGGCGCCACCGGCGGTGAAGGGACCGGCCGATGAAGCGCAGCGCCGGCAGGAACCGCCGGATTCCGGTCCTGACCAGCCGTGCGACGCGCAGGCTCACGATAAGGGCGCGCCGCTGCCACAGATGGGCGCGGAACATCAGGTCCCGGAAACGGGCACTGATGGCGTCGGTGTGTTCGGGGCCAGGGGGCAGGCCGGCCCCGCCGCGATGTCCGGAGGCGGAATTGCCTGCGGGAGCGGGCGCGCCCGTACCGGGTGCACCGTCTTGTGCAGCGGGTTCAGGCCCCTGCTTTGTAGCCGACACCACGCACCGTCAATACGACTTCCGGAGCTTCCGGGTCCTGCTCGATCTTGGACCGGAGGCGCTGGACATGGACGTTCACCAGGCGCGTATCAGCAGCATGGCGGTAGCCCCAGACCTGCTCGAGCAGCAGTTCCCGGGTGAACACCTGCCATGGTTTACGTGCCAGGGCCACCAGGAGGTCGAATTCCAGGGGAGTCAGCGAAATCCGGTCGCTGCCCCGGCTGACCGTGTGTCCGGCCACGTCGATGGTGATGTCGGCAATGCGGAGGGTTTCCGGAGCCTTCTGGTCGCCGGGGCGGAGCCGGGCGCGAACGCGTGCCACCAGTTCAGCGGGCTTGAAGGGCTTGGGCACGTAGTCGTCGGCGCCAGACTCAAGTCCGCGGACGACGTCGGACGTGTCCGACTTGGCGGTGAGCATGACGATGGGCACATCCGACTCTCCCCGGATCTGCCGGCAGACCTCGATGCCGTCCACGCCCGGAAGCATGAGGTCCAGCAAAACAAGGTCCGGTCGCGATGACCGGAAAACGTCGAGCGCCTGGGCGCCGTCCGCGCAAAAGACCGGCTCGAAGCCGTCGTTGCGGAGGACAATTCCAATCATTTCGGCCAGCGCTTCATCATCGTCTACCACCAGAATGCGTGCCTTCATAGTTATATATTCCCTTATCAGGATGGCTTTGTCCTGTTCAACGCCCTCCGGCATGGCGGGGCGCTAGGATGCCCGACGCCGGAACTATAGGCTGGTGCCACGCCGGACGTTTCCAGCGCCATGCCGGAAATGCGGAGCCGGCGCCAGGCCGACGGCGGACTGGATGGGGGAAGGATCATCGTGTCACCAAAGGATTCCGACGCGGAGGAGCCAGGGGGCCCGGGCATGCCTGCATGGGAGCAAACTCCGGAGCAGCACCAGCCCTCGGGAGGGCGCCACCCGGCGCAGCAGCCGCCAAGCGGGCCTCCCCCGCCCGATCAGCAGCGCCCATGGGGTGCGCCGGCCGGGCAGCAGCCGCCGAGCTGGCCGCCACCGGCAAATCAGCAGAACTCCTTGGGGCCACCGGCGTGGCAGCAGCCGTGGGGCCAGCCGGGTCCGTCATATCCGGGCTCCCAGAGCCCGCAATCTCCCAGCCCTGGGTATCCCCACCAGGGCCACCCGTACGGCCAGCCACGGTATGTTGCTCCGCCCAAACCGGGTATCGTCCCGCTGCGCCCCCTGATGTTCGGCGAGATCATGGACGGTTCATTCCAGACGATCAGGCGGAATGCCAAGGCCATGCTGGGCGCTTCCCTGCTGGCGCAGTCCCTCGCCGCCATCCTGACGGCTGTCCTTACAGCAGCCACAGCCACGTCGATGGGCTCCATCGAAGCCTGGGCGGAGAGCGCCAGCCCCGCCGACCTCACATCGCTCGGCCTGGGCTTCGTTGCCGCCATTGTGCTGGTTGCCGTCCTGACCATCTTCCTCGCCTCCGTCCTGCAGGGAGCCATGGTGGTGCCGGTGGCGCGGTCCATCCTGAACCGCCCCACCGGTTTCAGGCAGATGTGGGTCCTGGCAAAGCCACGGGTCGGAGCACTGATGCGGTTGGCGGCGCTGCTGATGGTTGCCGGACTGATTGCCATCCTCGTCCCGGTGGCGGCCGCCGTCGCACTGATAGCCAGCATGGAACGGATAGGCGTACTGTTGCTCATCCCCATGTTCCTCGGCTTCGTTGCCTTGTTCGTGTGGATCTACATCAAACTGCTGGTGGCCCCGGCCGCCGTCGTGGTTGAGGAACTGGGCGCACTGGACGCCCTGCGCCGGTCGTGGGAACTGACCCGGGCCAACTGGTGGCGGATCCTTGGAATCACCGTGGTGGTGGGGATCATGGTCGGCGTCATCAGCCAGGTGGTCATGATCCCGGTGAGCCTTGTACCGCCGCTGATGGCAGGCTTTCTTTCGCCCCACGGGGGTGCCGGGCAGGACGTGGCCATCGCCGTCGCCGTTGGCATCATCACCGCCGTCCTCGGTGCACTGGCAGGAGCGCTGGGCTATGCCTTCCAGACGTCTGTCATGGCGCTGATCTACATGGACCTGCGGATGCGCAAGGACGGGCTGGATATCTCGCTGCTCCGGATGATGGAGTCCGGCGCGGATCCGGACGGCATCCCGGGCCGCGGCCAGGCGGCGGCCCGGCCCGGACGTTACCCCGGTGGCTGGAACCCCGGCACCGGGCCTGCCGCGGGGGCATGGCCGGATGGCCGCTGAACCCCCGGTGCTGCCCGGGGCGGAGGAAGCCCGCCGCTGGGCAGCAGAGGAACTTTCCCAACCTGAATACCGCGACGCTGCCCCGGGATGGTTCGAGACGCTGTGGGAGAACTTCCTGGACTGGCTTTCGACCCTGGACGGGTCCGCGGATGCGGGCAGCACCGTGCCAAGCCCCGTCATTGGGCTCGTCATCGCCGTGATCATCGCTGCCGCGGTGATCATCGCCAAACCCCGGCTGAACCCCAAGGCGCGGCAGGTCAGGGAGGTGTTCGAGCCCGAGGGCGAGCTGGCGGCCGGCGACTACCGGCAGCGCGCGGAAACTTCCGCGGCGGCTGGAAGGTGGGGGGACGCCGTCGTGGACCGTTTCCGGGCACTGGTCCGCTCTGCCGAGGACCGCACCATCCTGGACCCCCAGCCCGGGCGGACGGCCGATGAGGTGGCCCGGGACCTGGCGCTCCCCTTCGGCACCGAAGCGCAGCGCCTGGACAGTGCGGCAGGCACATTCGATGCCATCCGCTACGGGAACAGGACGGCGGACGCGGGCGACTACCGGGCGATGGCCAGCCTGGATGACACGCTCGAAGCCCTCAAGCCCGTCCGCCAACCGGGCAATCGGGACGAAGGCCACCAGGACCATGAGGCACCGCGCCCGGCGGTACTGCCATGACCGGGGCGGTTCCGGCTTCCGCGGTGCAGGGAGGCATTGATGCGGACCAGGCATCCGTCCGCGGGACAGGGTGGCTCCGGCGGCACCGTGCCATTGTGGCTTGCGCCGCCGTGGTGGCTGCCGCGCTGGTCCTGGTTCTTTGGGCGCAGCTCAGCCCCAAAGGGGACGCCGTTCCGTTGTCGGTCCACAACGCCGGCCCCGATGGCGCACGCGCGGTCGCGCAGATCCTGGGCAGCCACGGAGTGGCCGTTAACGATGCAGGAAACTACGGGGAAGCCATGGCAGCACTGGAGGCCGGTTCTTCGCCCACGCTGCTGCTGTACGACAGGAACGGTTTCCTGGACGGGCCCCGGCTCCGCAACCTGGCGGGTTCCGCCAAGCGGGTGGTGGTGGTATCGCCCCGGCTGCAGACCCTGGACGCACTCGACGCCGGCATCCGGCAGGCAGGGGTCGTGCCGGACGCCTATCCGGTGCTGGAGCCCGGCTGCAGCCTGCCTGACCCGCAGGCCGCAGGTACCGTTTCCGGGGAGTCCGGCTTCCTGTACGACGGCGGGACGTCCTGCTACCGGCCGGACGGCTCCGGCGCAGGGCTCGTAGCCGTCAGCAGCGATGGACAGCTCACCGTCGTGGGCAGCACCGCCATCTTCAGTAACGGACAGCTGGACAGCCTGGGGCATGCCGCGCTGGCCATCCGGACACTTGGCCCGTCCCCGGACCTTGTGTGGTACATCCCTACCCTTGAGGATTTGGACACCGGGGGCAGCCCCGCAAGCCTCGACGAGTTGGCCCCTGACTGGGTGCGCTTCCTGGGCCCGTGGCTCGCCCTGGTTGCCCTGGCGGCAATAGCCTGGCGCGGCAGGCGCCTGGGCCCGCTGGTGTTTGAGCCCTTGCCGGTTGTGGTGAAGGCCGCGGAGACGGCCGAGGGCCGGGCGCGGCTCTATCAGGACTCCCGCGCCGTGGACCAGGCGAGGGACAACCTGCGTGCCGGGACGCTGGTACGGCTTTCCGTGCATCTGCGGACCGGGCCAGGGGCCACCGCCGGCCAGGTCATCGAAGCAGCTGCCGAATTCCTCGGCAGGCCCGCCCGGGAGCTCCGCGAACTTATCAACGAACGTCCCGGTACCGAGGCGAGGCTTGTGGCCTGGTCCCGGGAACTGGACACCCTAGAGAAAGAAGTCAAGAGCCGATGAGCGAGCAAGGCAGCAGCCCCCGGGTCCTGGACCACATGGATCATGATTCCGCCCGGCAGGCCCTTTTGGACGTGCGGCACGAGGTGGCCAAGGCCGTGGTGGGGCAGGACGCCACCGTCACGGGCCTGCTGATTGCGCTCCTTTCCCAGGGCCACGTACTTCTGGAGGGGGTTCCGGGCGTTGCCAAAACGCTGCTGGTGCGTGCCTTGTCTGCGGCCCTGAGCCTGGACACGAAGCGCGTGCAGTTCACCCCGGACCTCATGCCCGGAGACGTCACGGGATCCCTGGTCTATGACTCGCACACCTCCGAATTCACGTTCCGTGAAGGGCCGGTGTTCACCAACATTCTGCTGGCAGACGAAATTAACCGGACGCCGCCCAAGACACAGGCATCCCTGCTCGAGGCCATGGAGGAACGGCAGGTTTCGGTGGACGGAGTGTCCCGGCCGCTGCCCGCACCGTTCCTCGTTGCTGCCACCCAGAACCCCGTCGAGTATGAAGGCACCTATCCCCTGCCCGAAGCGCAGCTGGACCGGTTCCTGCTCAAGCTGACCATGCCGTTGCCCGGGCGCCAGGACGAAATGGAGGTCATCCGGCGCCATGCTGCGGGCTTTGACCCGCGGGACCTCACAGCTGCGGGGGTCCGGGCAGTGGCAGGTGCGGCAGACCTGACGAAAGCCCGGCAGGCCGTGGCGTCGGTGGCGGTGGACCCTGAAATTATCGGCTACATCGTGGATCTGGTGCGCGCCACCCGCTCAGCCCCGTCGTTCCTGCTGGGAGTCTCACCCCGCGGGGCCACGGCCCTTCTGAACACGTCCAGGTCCTGGGCCTGGCTGTCAGGCCGGAGCTTTGTGACCCCGGACGACGTCAAGGCCCTCGCCCTCCCCTGCCTGCGGCACCGTGTGGCGCTCCAGCCGGAAGCCCAGATGGACGGGGTCCGGGTGGATGACGTGCTGGGCAGCATCCTGGCTTCCGTTCCCGTTCCCCGCTGATGGCCATCTCCGGGCGTTTCGTGCTGCTCGTGCTGCTGGGGGTGGTGCCGGTCCTCCTGCTGCCCGGATGGGGAACGGTGCTGCTGGTGTCCGGGGTGCTGGCAGCCCTTGCCGCCGTCGACCTTCTGGCATCGGCACCGCTGCGGACGGTCAGCCTGCTGCGCACACAGCCTGGAAACGTCACCCTGCACGCGGCGGTGGATGCTGTGCTTACGGTCCGGAACGATGGCGGCCGGCGGCTCCGCGGCGTCCTGCGCGACGCCTGGCAGCCCTCGGCGGGAGCGCAGAATGCGGTACAGGACATTGATGTTCCGGCCGGTGAGAGCAGGCGCGTCACCGTCCGGCTGCGCCCCGTCCGGCGGGGAGACCTCCGGGCCCCGCACGCCACCCTCCGCTCGTTTGGCCCCCTGCTGCTCGCGGCGCGCCAGAGGACAGTGCAGTGCCCCGGCTCGCTGCGGGTCCTGCCCCCTTTCCACTCCCGCCGGCACCTGCCGTCCAAGCTGCGGAAACTGCGCGAGCTCGACGGCAAGGCCGCGGTCCAGATCCGCGGCGCGGGCACCGAGTTCGATTCCCTGCGGGACTATGTCCGGGGCGACGACGTCCGGTCGATTGACTGGCGGGCCACGGCACGCCGGTCCGCGGTGGTAGTCCGCACCTGGCGGCCGGAACGCGACCGCCGCGTGGTGATGGTCCTCGATACCTCCAGGACGTCGGCGGCGAGGATCGACGACGAAACGCGCCTGGACACGGGCATGGAAGCGGCGCTCCTGCTGGGTGTCCTCGCGGAGCGGGGCGGGGACCGGGTGGACTTCCTCGCTTTTGACCGCCGGACGCGCGCCAGGGCAGGGTCCGCCGGGCAGGGGAACCTCCTGGGCCAACTGGTCCAGGCCATGGCACCCCTTGAGGCTGAACTCATCGAGATGGACTGGCCGGCCGTCCCGGCGCAGGTCCGCGCCGTTTCCGCGCACCGGTCCCTCGTTGTGCTGCTCACCTCGCTGGACGGCGGCGCGCCCGAGGAAGGCCTGCTTCCCGTCGCGGCCCAGCTGGCCCGGCAGCACGTGGTGGTGGTTGCGGCGGTCCGGGACCCGCAGCTGGGAACCATGCTGGGAGAACGCGACGACGCCACCGGTGTCTTCCGGGCCGCCGCGGCCGAGCGTGCGCTCCTGCAGCGTGCGGCGATCAGCGCAGAGCTCCGGCAGCACGGCGTGTCAGTGGTGGACGCCGAACCCCACCAGCTGCCGCCGCGGCTGGCTGACATGTACATCAGGCTCAAGGCTGCCGGTACATTGTGAGGTCACAGCACTTTGTTCCAGCCGCTTTCCCAGCAGGAGGTTCCCCATGAACGTTCCCATCTACCAGCAGGCCCTCGGCGCGGACTTTTCGCGCCTGCAGCCCGAGCTGCAGGACTACTTCTCCCTGGTGCCGGGCTCGGGCCGCTACGGCGTGGGGGAAGGAACGTTCGACGTCGTGGGCTGCCGGCAGGAATGGCTCCGGCCTTTGCTGCGGCTCACCAGCGGGGAGGAAGCCTTCTTTCCCGAGTACGGCGAGAACATTCCGTTCCGCATCGAGAACCACGCCCACCAGGACCCCTTCGGCCGTTCCAGCCTCACGGCCCGCCGCGAGATCCGGTTCCCCGGGCGCACCCGCATCTTCCAGGACACCACAAGCAATACCCTCCGGAACGGTGCGCCCCAGCTGGTGGATTACGTAGGGCGGTACCGGCGGCTGGTCACCGACCTGAACCTGAGTGTCACGGCAGAGGGCCGGCTCCGGGGCGTATCGGAAGCATCGCGGCTCCTTCTGGGCCCCCTCCGTATTCCCCTTCCTGCTGCCCTGGACGCCAAAGCATACGCAGAACAGTGGTGGGACCCGGCAGAAGGGCCCGCCGGAAAGCACCGGATCCAGGTGAAGGTCATCCAGCCACAGATCGGCCTGGTCCTGGTCTACGCCGGCAGCTTCGACTACCGGCTGCGCCCCTACACGGGCGGCAGCTCAGCCCACAGCTTCCTGCCGCGCTACGCGCAGCCCGAACGCTGGGAAAACAGGGTCTGATGCCGCTGGCGAAAGCTGCGCCGGCTAGCCCTGGGCGAGCTGGTTCAGCCCGTCCGCAAGCTGGGTAAGCCTGCCCAACACCGCTGTGGCCTGCGACGGCGAGCCGCCGGCAAGCCCGGCCGAGGGTGTTACCCGGATGGAAGCCAGGGTGTGTGCCGGAAGGCCCAGCTGCCGCCAGGGCCGCCCCACGGCCTCCACCGATTCAGCGACCTTGGGCAGCGGCCCGCCGGCCGCCTCCAAGGCGCCGAGCCACAGGCTTGAGCCTGATTCCACCGCTCCAGCCAGCTGCTCCCACTGCCGGGACGTCAAGGCCTTCAGGGGAACAGCTATGCCGTCCGCTCCGGCAGCCAGGATCTGCTCGAAGGGCGCTTCCACCTCCGGAACAGAGATCACTGCTTCGGCGGCGCCCGCGGCCCGCAGGGCGTCAAGGACCAGACGCCATGATTCGCGTGCTTCAGATGCCGGCACCGCCCGGAGGGTGCGGTAGCCGCTGGAGGTGGGAATGGTGCCGGCCAGCACCGCGGCGATATCCGGCTCGTCCACCTGGACCACCATGCGCGCACCCGGTACGGCTGCCGCCACCCGGGAGAGGTATCCGCCCACGCCGGCGGCAAGCGAGGCTGCAAGGTCCCGCCGGGCGCCGTAGTCGAGGAGGGCCCGCTCGCCGTTGTGCAGGTGGAGCCCCGCCGCCAGGCTCAGGGGCCCTACCAGCTGGACCTTGATCTCGGCGGAAGGATTTTCCTCGGCTCCGGCTACATCGGCAAGGACGTTGATGTCCGTGGCCAGGGCTGAGGCGGCGCGGCGGACGTCCTTGCCGGGACGGTCAACCAGCCGCCACCCGTAGGGCTGGACGTCAACGGCCAGCTCGGCAAGGAGGCTGGCCGTACGCCCCAGGGCATCGGAACCAACTCCGCGGTCCGGCAATTCGGCGAGGAAGGGCAAGTGCGGGCTGCCGAGTTCGCCGCGGATGATCCTGGCGGCCTCCACGGGGTCTTCGCCCGGCCACGGTCCCAGTGCGGTGGCCGTTACTTCCCGCGGCGGAGCGGGTGCCGGTGAGGAGGCACTGCCGCGGTGTTCGTGCCTTTCGACCATGCTCACGCGAGGGCTGATGCCTGCGGGTGCTGGCCCGAGGCAGCCTCGTGGTCTTCGGCAATGGCCTCGTGGTGCCTTATGACTTCCCCGATGATGAAGTTGAGGAACTTCTCGGCAAAGGCGGGGTCCAGGTGTGCGTCCTCGGCGAGGCGGCGAAGCCTGGCGATCTGCGCGGCCTCGCGGCCGGGGTCCCCGGCGGGCAGCCGGTGGGCCGCCTTGAGGAAGCCCACCTTCTGGGTGGCCTTGAAGCGCTCCGCCAGCAGATAGACCAGGGTGGCATCAATGTTGTCGATGCTTGAACGGATGGAGAGCAGTTCAGCCATCACCGACTGGTCCACCTGGTCCGCCAGCGAACTGGCTGAGGGGTCGTAGTCATCGGCATCAGGAGTGTGAAGGTTGTGCTGCGTCATGGTCCAAGTCTATGGGCAGGCACCGGAATCATCCGGGTGTTAAGCGCCGGTGCCGGTATCCGGCACCGGCGCTTAAGGCTTCAACACTGGCCTGCGGCTCAACGCTCAGATGCCAAGCAGCGCACGGTGCGCTTCCCTCCGCTTCGCCTGTTCCTCCGGATCGGGCACGGGCAGGGAGGCGATGAGCCGCCGCGTGTAATCGTGCTGCGGGTTTCCCATCACCTGGCTGCCGATCCCCTGCTCCACCAGCCGGCCCTTGTAGAGGACGCCCACCCACGAGGACAGCGTGTCCACCACCGCGAGGTCGTGGCTGATGAACAGGCAGGCGAAGCCAAACTCCTGCTGGATGTCCCTGAACAGCTCCAGGACCTTGGCCTGCACCGAAACATCCAGTGCGGACGTCGGCTCATCGGCAATCAGCAGCCGGGGATTCAGGCTGAGGGCCCGCGCCAGCGACGCCCGCTGGCGCTGGCCGCCGGACAGTTCGTGCGGGTACCGTCCCGCGTACGACGCCGGCAGCTGGACTGATTCGAGGAGCTCGCCTACGCGTTTGCGCGCCTGAGCCGGGCTTGGCTTCGTGTGGATGACCATGGGTTCGGCGATGCAGTCCCCAATGGTCAGTTGCGGGTTGAAGGACGCCGCCGGGTCCTGGAACACAAAACCGATGTCCTTACGGAGCGGTTTAAAGGTACGTTCCTTGAGGTTCAGCATCTCGTACCCCAGCACCTTCAGGCTGCCGCCGGTGGTCCTGTTGAGGCCGGCGATGGCACGCCCGATGGTGGTTTTCCCGGAGCCGGACTCCCCCACCAGGCCGAACACTTCTCCCCTGGACAACGTGAAGCTGACCCTGTCCACGGCCTTGAAAGCGGGGGTTCCCAGCCTGCCCGGGTACTCGATGGTGAGGTTGCTGGCTTCCACCAGGACCTCCTCCTCCTGGTGGGCCCGGCCGGTCAGTCCCTCGGAGGCCGAGTTCCGCCCGAGGTGGGGAACCGCGGCGAGGAGCCTGCGGGTGTAGTCCTGCCGCGGTTCTGCGAACAGGGTGCGGGCTGAAGCCTCCTCCACCACATCCCCCTGGTACATCACCACCACCCGGTCGGCGAGGTCCGCCACCACCCCCATGTTGTGGGTGATGAGCACAATGGATGTGCCGTACTTGTCCCGCAGGTCCCGGAGCAGTTCCAGGATTTCTGCCTGAACTGTGACGTCCAGGGCCGTAGTGGGCTCGTCGGCCACAATCAGGCCGGGATTCAGCGCCAGCGCCGCGGCGATGACCACCCGCTGCTTTTGCCCGCCCGAGAACTGGTGCGGGTAATAGTTGACCCGGTGTTCCGGATCGGGGATGCCCACCTTGCGCAGCGCTTCAATGGCCCGGGTTTTGGCCTCCTTGGCTGAAACCCGCTTCCCGTCGCTTCCGGTGTGCGCCCGGATGCCTTCGGCAATCTGCCAGCCCACGGTGAACACCGGGTTCAGTGCGGTGGACGGTTCCTGGAACACCATGGCAACGTCCCGGCCGCGGATCTGTCGGAGCCGGGCGGCGCTGACACTGATCACATCGGCCCCGTTGATCACCACCGCACCGGAGCTGCTGGCCGTTTCGGGGAGCAACCCCAGGATGGTCTTGGCGGTGACAGTCTTGCCGGATCCGGACTCCCCCACGATTGCCAGCACCTCCCCCTTCCCGACCTCCAGGCTGACGTCCTTGACTGCCTGGACCGGACCGCCGTCAGTGGCGAACGTGACCTGGAGGTGGTCGATGTCGAGAACCGGACGACCGTCGTCGGGCTCCCCGTTGGGGTTCCGCCCGGACAATGGATCGATGTTGACGGTCATGATGCCCTCACTTCGGTTGCGATGGCGGCGTTGTCCACCGGCGCCGGGGAACTGCCGCCCGTGCTCTTGCGGCCGCGGAGGCGTGGATCGTTGAGGTCGTTGATGCTCTCACCCACCAGGGTCAGGCCCACCACGGTCAGCACGATGGCCAGGCCGGGGAACAGGCCTGTCCACCAGATGCCGGACGTGGTGTCGGCGAGCGCCTTGTTGAGGTCGAAGCCCCACTCCGCGGCCGAGCTGGGCTCGATGCCGAAGCCGAGAAACCCAAGGCCGGCAAGGGTGAGGATGGCTTCGGAGGCGTTCAGGGTAAAGATCAGCGGCAGGGTCCGGGTGGCGTTGCGGTAGATGTGGCGGGTCATGATGCGGATGTTGGACGCTCCCACCACCTTGGCGGACTCCACGAAGGGCTCAGCCTTCAGCCTGACGGTTTCGGCCCTGATGACCCGGAAATACTGCGGAATGAAGACCAGCGTGATGGCCGTGCCGGCCGCGAAGATGCCGCCGATGAGGCTGGACTGTCCGCCGCTGATGACGATGGCCATGACAATGGCCACCAGCAGTGAGGGAAAGGCGTACACGGCATCGGCGATGACCACCAGGATCCGGTCGAGCCACCCGCCGAGGTAGCCGCTGACCAGGCCAAGGACAACGCCGATAACGATGGACATGGATACGGCGACAACGATCACCAGGATCGCCGTCTGCGCGCCCCAAATGACCCGCGACAGGACGTCGTAACCGCCCACTGTCGTCCCCAAAAGGTGTTTGCCGCCTGGGGCCTGCTGCGTGGGGAAGTTGCCGTCGGCGTCGGAAAGCTGGGAGAAACCGTAGGGTGCCAACAGGGGTGCGAAAAGCGCCGTCAGGACGAACAGGCCGGTGAGGACCAGCCCCGCGACCAGCATGCCGCGCTGGAGGCCGACGCTTTTGTTGAAGTGTGAGACCACCGGCAGGCGGCGGTACCAGGGAGCCCGTGGACTTTCCATCGGGACGGGAACGGCCTGGATGCTCATGGTCAGTACCTCACGCGGGGATCGATCAGCGCGGCGATGATATCCACGATGAAGTTGGTCATGGCCACGATGATGGCGAGCAGCACCACGATGCCTTGAACGGCAACGAAGTCACGGGCCGTGAGGTAGTTGGCGAGCTGGAATCCCAGGCCCTTCCATTCGAATGTTTTCTCGGTCAGCACCGCCCCGCCGAGCATCACTGCTATCTGGAGGCCCATCACCGTGATGATGGGTATCAGTGCGGGCTTGTAGGCATGCTTGGTGACCAGGCGGTATTCGCTGACGCCCCTGGACCGGCCGGCCTCAATGTAGTCCCTGCCGAGGGTGCCGATGACGTTGGTCCTGACAAGGCGGAGGAAGATGCCGGCTGTCAGCAGCCCCAGCGCCACCGCGGGCAGGACGGCGTGGGCCGTGACGTCTCCCAGGGCAGCCATGTTGCCGCTTCGAAGCGCGTCGAGCCAGTAGATTCCGGTGGGTGCCTCCAGTGACGTCAAGGCAAGTTCGCTGGACGTCCTGGCCCGCCCTGCCACCGGCAGCCAGCCGAGCCAGACCGAGAAGGTCAGCTTCAGCAGCATGCCGGCGAAGAACACGGGGGTTGCGTAGCAAAGAATGGCGAAGACCCGCAGGACGGCGTCCGGCGCCTTATCCCGGCGGTGGGCCGCCACCATGCCCAGCGGAATGCCTACCACGAGGGCGACGAGCAGTGCGTTGATGCTCAGCTCAAGGGTGGCCGAGCCGTACGTTGTCAGCATTTCGACGACGGCGCGGTTGTCCGTGAGCGTCCGGCCGAAGTTGCCGGTAGCCAGCTGGCCGAGGTATTCGAAGTATTGGACCAGGATGGGCCGGTCGTAGCCGGCTGCCAGGATCCGCTCCTGGAGCTGGTCCGCCGGCAGGCGCCCTCCCATGGCTGCGGTGATGGGATCGCCGGTGATCCTCATCAGGAAGAAGACCATGGTGACCAGGATGAAGATGGTGGGGAAGATCAGCAGGAACCGGACCAGGATGTACTGGCCCAATCCGCCGCCGGATGATTTCTTGGCGGCCGGCAGCAGGCCGTCCGCGTCAGTTGGTGGCGCCTCGATCAATGTAGTCATGGGTACCTCAGGTTTGTTTTACGGTGCCCGCGGCGGGCCGGCACCGCATCCCGGCCAGCACGCGGGGCGGGACACGTGCACCTGGCTGCAGGCGCGCCGTGTCCCGCCCCGTGAGCGGTCAGGTTCGGATGGTTCGGAGGACCTACTTGGACATCACGCCAAGACGGGTCTTGAACGAGGCATCGAGGGTCTTTTCGACTCCCTGGACATCCGTTCCGGCCACCATGACCTGGGCGCCCTGCAGCAGAGGCAGCGTGGAGAGGTCCTTGGCGATGGCTTCCTGGGCCTGGCCCAGGAGATCACTCCGCTCAGCCTTGTCCGTGGTGACCAGCTGCTTCTTCACGATGTCCGTCACGGCAGGGTTCTCGTAGTGGTTGCCGAGGAAGTTGCCCGGGATGAAGAACGGCGTCAGGTAGTTGTCCGCGTCGGAATAGTCCGGGAACCAGCCCAGCTGGTACACGGGGTAGGCGTCGGCCCGGCGTTCCTTGGTGTAGGTGGTCCACTCGGTCGACTTGAGGTCGACGGTGAAGAGCCCTGACTTTTCGAGCTGTTCCTTCACCAGCGCGTACTCGTCGGCCGCGGAGGTGCCGTAGCGGTCCGTGTACTGCAGCTTCACGTCAACCACCGAGGTGATGCCGGCATCGGCAAGGACCTGCTTTGCCTTGTCCAGGCTCGGCTTGCCACTGCCGTCGCCGTAGAGGCTCTTCAGCGGCTCGCTTGCGCCTTCGAATTCCTTGGGCACGTAGGAGTAGACCGGAGTGTAGGTGTCCTTGAAGACCTGCGAGGCAATGACATCGCGGTCAACGAGGTGGGCGATGGCCTGGCGGACGGCGAGGGCCTTGGCAGGGTCGGCGTCCGGGGTCTTCGCGCCGAACGGCATGGTGTCGAAGTTGAAGACCATGTAGCGCAGTTCCCCGCCCGGGCCCTTGTGGACCTTCACCTTGTCGTCGCCCTCAAGGTCTGCGACGTCGGTGGCGGTGAGGATGCGCCCGGCGACGTCGATGTTGCCCTGCTGGACGTCAAGCTTCAGGTTGTTCGGGTCCGCGTAGTGCTTGAGGGTGGCGCCGTCGTTGGCAGCAGCACCCAGCAGCCCCTGGTAATCCGGGTTGGGCTTGAAGCTGACCAGTTCGTTCTTTTTGTAGCTTTCAATCGTGTACTGGCCGGCAAACGGCTTGGCGGCAACGATGGCGTCGTCGTCCATGATCTTGTCTGCCGGGAAGACTTCCTCGTCCACGATCGGACCGGGGTTTGAGGCCAGGACGCCCGGGAACACCTGGTCGTTTCCGGCGGCCAGGGTGAACACCACGGTGTTGGCGTCCGTCGCCTCGATCTTTTCCATGTTGGAGAGCAGCGAAGCGGGCCCGTTGGGGTCGTCGATCGACTTGACACGGTTGAAGGAGAACACGACGTCGGAGGAATCCAGCGTGTTGCCGTTGGCGAACTTCAGGCCCGGCTTGAGCTTCACGGTGTACTCGGTGGGGCTGGTAAAGGAGGCGGACTCCGCGATGTCCGGAGTGGCCTCGGCAGTGCCGGGTTTGTAGTTGAGCAGGAACGGGTAGATCTGGTTCATGACCATGAACGACCCGCCGTCATAGGACCCGGCGGGATCCAGGGTGACCACTTTGTCCGTGGTGCCGTACGTGATGGCACCACCCCCTGCATCGCCGGTCGAGGTCCCGCCGCCTCCGCCTGAGGGGCCCGTGCAGGCAGTCAGTGCGAGGGCGGAAATGCCTGCCAGCGCGATTGCGCCGTGCAGTGCTTTGTTGCTCTTCGTCATCTAAGAACTTTCTGTTCGATGAGTGCGCGCCCGCCGACCGCTGATGGGTGCATGTGCTCAGGCGGGAAGCGCGCGGTGCTGATGCCTAGATTCAATCAGAGAGTCCACACTCAGACCGGACCATTTTGTGAGTTGAGACACAAAATTTACCTGATTGCTCCACAGCGCACGGCAACCGGGGCACAACCAGCAACGCCGCCCCGGTGAAACCGGGGCGGCGTTGGGGACATGCTGGTTTAGAGCTCGGCGCGCTGAAGCGAGCGGGCGGCGTCAATGGTCGCCTGGCCCAGCACCCGGCTGCCCTGGTATAGGACAATCGTCTGTCCCGGAGCCACTCCACGCAGCGGGGTGGTGAGCCGGACTACCAGCTGGCCGGCGGCGTCCGCCTGGTCGCCACCCACTTCCATGCGGGCGGTCGCGGGTACGGGGTCGCCGTGGGCACGGACCTGGGCGTGGCAGTCGAACTCCCCGCCCGTCTCCACCTCGGCGATAGGCAGTCCTGCCCAGGAGACCTTGATGCCGCGGATCTCGTCGATGGCCAGCAGGGCCTCCGGGCCCACCACTACCTTGTTTTCCTTGGGCCGGATCTCCAGGACGAAGCGGGGCTTGCCATCGGCGGCGGGCGTGCCCAGTTTCAGGCCGCGGCGCTGGCCCACGGTGAAGGCGTTGGCACCCGGGTGCTCGCCCACCTTTGTCCCGGTTTCGTCCACGATGTCCCCGGTGGACATGTCGATCTTTTCGGCAAGCCATCCCGCGGTGTCACCGTCAGGGATGAAGCAGATGTCATGGCTGTCCGGCTTGTTGGCCACCGAGAGTCCGCGGCGTTCAGCCTCAGCACGGACTTCAGCTTTGGAAGGTGTCTCGGCCAGCGGGAACATGGAGTGTTTGAGCTGCTCGTGCGTCAGGACGCCCAGGACGTAGCTCTGGTCCTTGGCCCAGTCAGCGGCGCGGTGGAGCTCGCGGTTACCGTCAGCATCCTCAATGACCTTGGCGTAGTGTCCGGTGCACACGGCGTCGAACCCCAGGGCGATGGCCTTTTCCAGGAGCGCGGCGAACTTGATCCGCTCGTTGCACCGCATGCAGGGGTTGGGGGTGCGGCCGGCGGCATATTCATCGATGAAGTCCTGGACAACGTCTTCCTTGAACCGCTCGGAGAAATCCCAGACGTAGTACGGGATGCCCAGGACGTCACAGGCCCGCCACGCATCGCGGGAGTCCTCGATGGTGCAGCAGCCGCGGCTTCCGGTGCGTAGCGTGCCGGGCATGCGTGAGAGCGCCAGGTGGACGCCGACGACGTCATGTCCCGCCTCGACGGCGCGGGCGGCGGCGACGGCGGAGTCGACTCCGCCGCTCATGGCTGCTAGAACTCGCATGGTTGCTTTCCCTCGGGGTTTTACCGGCTCCTGGCCGGTGCTGGCGAACGTGCGCGGCTGGTCGCGCCGGTTGATGGCGCTGGACAAGGACGCTGGCTCCCGGCGCTGATTCCCGGTGCCGATTCTTGGGCTGATTCTTAGGGCGGGCAGGCTCCCGGAAACGATCCTTGCCTATCTATTCTACGGCCTCCGCCCAAGGCTCCGTCAGGCACCTTCGAGGCAGGGCGCTGTCAGCCGCCGTTGAGGGCCCGGCGCGCAAGCGTCCCTGCGGTCTGGATGCTGGACTCGTGCCCGGCCATCCCCGCCTGCCGGGCCCGTGCATAGGCATCTGGCAGCGCGGCCAACAGGGCGTCAACGTCGCCCTCCACGGAGGCGTGGCCCAGGGTGAACCGCTGCGCGCCGCGCGCCGTTTCCTCGTCCAGGCCCATGGCCAGCAGAACGTGGGAAGGCCTGGGCACGCCGGCCGTGCAGGCCGAACCGGTGGACGACTCCACGCCGGCCAGGTCCAGGAGGAACAGCAGGGAATCCCCCTCGCAGCCGGGAAAAGTGAAGTGCGCGTTGCCGGGGAGCCGGCCGTTTCCGGCAGCACCGCGCAGGACGGCTTCCGGAACCCGTTCCAGGACACCGTCAATCAGCCGGTCACGGAGGCCCGCAATGCGTGCGGACTCGGCGCCCAGGGTGGCCGCGGCCTTCTCAGCGGCAGCGGCGAAGGCTGCGATCGAGGCCGTGTCCAGCGTGCCCGAGCGGACGTCCCGTTCCTGGCCTCCGCCGTGCTGGACGGGAGTGAGCTTCACTGCCCGTCCCAGCAGGAGCGCACCTACCCCTACCGGTCCGCCGATCTTGTGGCCGGAAATGGACATGGCGTCCAGCCCTGAGGCCTTGAAATCCACGGGGAGGGAGCCAAACGCCTGGACAGCGTCCGAGTGCACGGGAACGCCGGCGGCATGCGCCAGCTCCACGATCCTGCTGACGGGCTGGATGGTGCCCACCTCGTTGTTGGCCCATATCACGGTGACCAGGGCGATGGTGTCCGGGTCACGGGATAGTTCAGCGTCAAGGACGGCAAGGTCCACCGCTCCGTCGCTGTCCACCGGCAGCCAGACCACCTCGGCGCCTTCGTGCCGTTCCAGCCACTCCACCGTGTCCAGGACCGCATGGTGTTCGACGGCGGAGCAGAGGATGCGGCGCCGCGCGGGCATGTCAGCAACGCGGGACCAGTACAGCCCCTTCACGGCAAGGTTGTCAGATTCCGTACCGCCTGACGTGAAGATGACTTCCGACGGGTGGGCTCCGGCGGCAGCAGCAACAGCCTCCCGGGCGTCCTCCACGGCACGGCGGGCCCGCCGGCCGGAACCGTGCAGCGAAGACGGGTTTCCAGTGCGGGCCAGTTCACGGGTCAGCGCGGCCAGCGCCTCAGGGGCAAGGGGGGTGGTTGCTGCATGATCGAGGTAGACGGGCACCCCACAATTCTACCGGCCCGCCCTGCCGGGCTGGCGCCCTCCTGTGCTAGGCGGACGGCGGAACCAGGGGCAGGAAACGGGCGACGTCGGCCCTCGCCCCTGCGAGCGCGGCGGCGTCCGGGCACGAGAGGGAGATATAGACGGATGAGCCGGCCGTGCCGAACAGCCTGGCCAGCACCGCAGTTGCCCTTCCGGCAGGCTGGGCTGCCTGTTCCAGGGCCAGGACCTCGACGGTCCTGGCCGGCCCTTCAGTGTCCGCGCCCCACCGCAGCGTCTCCGTCTTCAGGTAGCCGGGCAGGATGGACGGGTCCAGATACTCAAAAAGTGCAACGGTGGATTCCCGGTCGTCGCCCCGGACCAGGGCAGCCTGGTTGGTGCGCACCCTGGCTGCCACCAGGCAGCCGTCTTCCTTCACATACCGTGCTTCGCCCGCCACGCTGCCGGCAACGGGTTTCCATCCCGGCACTTCCTTCAGTCCGTCCGCGATGCCTACGGGCATGCCTGGGGCCAGGCTGCCGCCGGCGGCAAAGGGCAGGTCCTGGGCAGCCACTGCGGCAGCGTCGTGGCCAGGCGTAATGGTGGGGGTGGCCAGCGCAGGCGTGCTGGCGACAGGTTGCGGAGCCGCAGGGTCGCGCACATCCACGCTGCAGCCGCCAACCAGCAGAGCTCCAAGGACGGCTGCCAGCACCGGCACTACCTGCCGCCTGGCCCCTCCGGCCATTCCCGCCGTCGTCGGCATATCCATTCCTGCCCCAATACTTTCCGCCACAGCCGGGACGGCCGCGCATGCACGAGTCTAAATGCACTTGCCTGCGGCGCCCGCACCCGGTCCGCGGCCCACGGGGGAACCTTGGGTGGCCGGAGCGTCGTTGTTCAGGACAGGCCGTTAAACTGTGCGGACCGGGCTACCTGCGAAGACTGGCCATACCAAGAGAAGGATGAGGGCTTGACCGAGAGCAGCAGCTCCTATTACCAGGTACTTCGCGTGGCGGTAACGGCCACGGAGAAGGAGATCAAGGTGGCCTACCGCCGGGCTGCCCGGACGGCCCATCCAGATCACGGCGGAGACGCCGCCGCGTTCCGGCAGGTGACGCGTGCCTACGAAACCCTTATCGACCCCACGCGCAGGAAAGCATACGACCGCTCCTACGCCGCCGGCACGCTGCGCAACGAGGACTCGGACAGAGAGGCGCATTTCGACGCGCCGCCGGCGGGCAGCCGCGCTTCGGCCACAGTGCACAGGCAAGGCAACGCCCGCAACACCGCCGGCGACCCCCCTGTGTACGTCCCGCCGTATGAGGACGCCCCTGCCGGCCAGGTTCCGCTGATTCCCCTGGCAGCCGCCCGCCAGCAGGTGCACGGCATGCCACGCAAACGCGGAATTTTCGGGGCCGAGGCACGCATCCAGCGGGAGATGCGCACGGTCCAGCTCCTGACCCGTCAGGTCCTGCCGGCCATCCCGGCCGCACGGCTGATCAACGGCCTCCAATCCCCTGCGGACAACAGCCACATCGACCACGCCGTCCTGTCCGGTTACCGGCTGGCGCTGATCGGCTCCATGCTGCTGCCCAAGGGCGCCTATGCCTGGGACGGGCGCACCTTGAACCACGGGGGCCGCGCCATTGCCCCGCCACAGCTCGCGCACGTTGTCCGGGCCATGCAGGACATCTTCCCGGAACTGAACGTCACGGGCTGGACCGTGGTGCTCAACCCTGGCGGCAACCTCCACGAGCCGGTGATAGACAACCACCGCCGTTCAGCCGGAGCCCTCGAGGCCGTGCAGGTGGTTAACGCGGCAGGGATGGTGCGCAGCCTAAAGGAATTCCTTGCTGCCGGGCCTGCTCCCAATACGGTGAATGTTCCGGTGCTGGCCAGGCTGCTGCGCGGCATGCACTGACAACGGTGGCTAGGATGGAACGGTGTTCCGCATCCTTTTCCACGCCCCCGAAATCCCCGGCAATACCGGCAATGCCATCCGGCTCGCAGCCATCACCGGCGCCGAACTGCACCTCGTGGAACCTCTGGGCTTCGACTTCTCGGACGCGAAGCTCCGCCGCGCCGGGCTGGATTACCACGATCTTGCCGTCGTCACCGTGCACCCCAGCATCGAGGATGCGTGGAAGCACCTGCAACCGCAGCGTGTCTACGCCTTCACCTCTGACGGAACCGCCAGCTACACCGACATCGCCTACCAGCCCGGCGACGTCCTGATGTTCGGCAGGGAGTCCGTGGGGCTGCCTCCGGAACTGAAGGACGATCCCCATGTGACGGCCACGGTGCGGCTGCCCATGCTGCCGGCCCTGCGCTCCCTGAACCTGGCCAACGCCGCCTCCATCGCCGTGTACGAGGCCTGGCGCCAGCAGGGCTTTGCCGGCGCCAAAATCTGACCCCGCAGAAGCCGGCAACTTCTTTGCACACCCGGCCAATCCATCCGGGCAGCTGTTCCGAATCACTTCCGACAACATTCCCAGGCGTTGGAGGAGCTGCAGGTGACATTGCTGGAGTCAAGATCCAGGACCTCCCGCAGCAGCCACGGCGGTACTGCTGAGGATTCACGGCCGGGAGACTTATGCTTGGTAGTGATGGAAACCCCCAACGCGCCACACTCCGAGGCCCAGGCCGCGGTGTCAGACCCTCCGGCCGACCTCAGCCACCGGCTTTCAGTCCTGCTGGAAAGCATAGGGCGGGGTGACCAGGCGGCCTTTGCCGAGTTTTACCAGCTGACGTCCCGCCGCGTTTTCGGCATGGCCCGCAGGGTCCTGATCGATCCCGAACTCAGCGAGGACACCACGCAGGAGGTGTTCCTGCAGGTGTGGCAGAACGCGTCCAAGTTCGATCCCAAAGCAGGGAGTCCGCTTTCCTGGCTGATGACAATTTCGCACCGGCGGGCCGTGGACAGGGTCCGGTCCTCGCAGTCCTCCACGGACCGCGAGGCCAAATACGGCGCCAGCACCCAGGACATCGACCACGACTCCGTGGCGGACCAGGTGGGAAGCAGGCTGGAGGCGGAGGCCGTGGTGCGGTGTTTGGAGACACTGACCGAAACGCAACAGGAGTCTGTGCGCCTGGCGTACTACGGGGGCCTCACCTACCGGGAAGTTGCCGAACGCCTGAACGCCGCAGTTCCCACCATAAAATCCCGTATCCGCGATGGATTGATCCGACTGAAGACCTGTCTGGGGGTGAGTTGAGATGACTGAAACCAACAGCGGCCGCAATGGCCGTTCCGGTTCGTTTGGCGACACCGTTGCCGTGGACCTGGCTTCCGGCCGGGCTGTGGACCTGGCTGAGCTCTATGCACTGGATGCGTTGACGGATGAGGAACGCCAGGCAATCGAACAGTACATGTCTGCCGCCCCGGCAGCGGAACGGACCGAATTCTTCGACCGCGTGCGCCAGGCGAGGGAGACCCTCGCAAGGACCTTCCGCATCGAGGAGCAGCCTCCGGCTGATCTTTTCGACCGTATCGTTGCCCAACTGCCTGTCCAGGGCAGCGGGCCGGACGCAGGGACCCCGGCCCCACCTGCCTCAGGACACATTGCAGGAGGACAGTTCGCGCCGCGGCAGCCGGCATCCGGGCAGCCAGCCGGTGCGCAGCCTGCCGGCGGAGACGAGCTCGCCCAGGCCCGGCAGCGCCGCGAGGAACGACGCCGGCCTGGCGGCACCCGCCGCTGGCTCGCCGGAGTCGCGGCTGCTGCAGCCATAGCTTTGGGCGGTGTAGGCGTGGGGTCCTACGTGGCTGACCAGAATGACCCAATGAACCAGGTGGTGCGTGCCGGAGACCTGCGGGAAGCTTCGGTGGACGTGGCAGGCGGAGGTACCGCGACCCTCCTGATCTCCTCATCGGAGGATGCCGCCGTCGTCAAAATGAACGGCGTTCCCGCCCCGCCGGCGGGAAAGGTCTACCAGATGTGGCTGATCCCCAAGGACGGTTCGGCGCCGGTATCCCAAGGCCTGATGGACGAGGAAGCGCTGTCCAAGCCCGCCGTGGTGGAGGGGATTTCCTCCGCCGCAGCGCTCGGGATAACAGTGGAGCCGGCAGGCGGATCCCAGTCCCCCACCCTGCCCACGGTTGCCGCCGCCCCGCTGGGGGCGTGAGGCACCAGCCAGGACGCCAAAAGCGCCCCGTTCCATTCCGTCAAGGAAAGGAGCGGGGCGCTTTTGCCTGTACTCGTCAGAAGCCGGCGATGGTTCCGGGCCCGTTGACCGCCACCACGTGGAAGGCCTCAGCACTGCGCCCGCCTGCAAGTCCCGCCCGGGCAGCGTTTACCCGCATGCCCTGCCGGACTGTTGCCTCCATGGCATCCACGTCAGGGTGCTGGCTGACGTGGACGTGGATCGCCCCGAGCTTGGACTCCACGTGGTCGGTGACATCCACAAAGTGGTTTTCCCGCTCCTCCGGCCCGGCGTAGAGCCACAGCCACGGGAGCTTGTAGGCCTTCAGTCCGGCCTCTGCGAGTTCCGGGTAGGCGAAGGGGTTTTCCACGGCCGGGTATACCGCGCGGGTTACGGCCTCCCCCACCGCGAGATGGTCCGGGTGGCTCTTCTGGATTCGTTTCCAGTTCCGTTCCGGGTGCATGGACAGCACGACGTCGGGACGGATTTCCCGGATCAGCTTCACCACGCCCTTAATCACCTCGTGCGAGGGTTCAAGGAAGCCGTCCCGCTGGTGGAGGTAGTGGATGTCCGTGACCCCCACCAGCTCCGCGGCGCGGCGCTGCTCAGCGTCGCGGAGGGCGATGATGTCGGCCCGGTGCGCCGGATCGAAGCCGCCTGCATCGCCGTCGGTCATGATGCAGTAGCTCACCTGGACGCCGGCGGCCGTCCAGGCAGCGATGGTGCCGGCAGCACCAAAATCGATGTCATCCGGGTGCGCCGCAAAACAGAGCACCCGCCCAACCCGGTGTTCGTCCGGGTTGAACGGGCTCTGCGCCTGCTGGGGAAGGGCAGTCAAAGGGTCAGCCTTTTCGTTTCTTGATCTCCGCGGTGGCCTGCGGAAGGACGTCGAAGAGGTCGCCCACGATGCCGAAGTCCGCGATCTCGAACACCGGGGATTCGGCATCCTTGTTCACGGCAACAATGACCTTTGCCGTCTGCATGCCGGCCTTCTGCTGGATGGCGCCGGAGATGCCCGCCGAAATGTAAAGCTGCGGGGACACGGTCTTTCCGGTCTGCCCCACCTGCGCGTCGTGGCTGATCCAGCCGGCGTCGGTGGCCGCGCGGGAGGCACCCACTGCTGCTCCGAGGGCATCGGCCAGTTCCTCCACCGGTCCGAAGTCACCGTCCAGGCCGCGTCCGCCGGCTACAACGATCCGTGCGTCCGTGAGGTCCGGCCGGCCGCTGGCGACCTTCTGCTCCCGGGCCGTAATCCGGGCCGCGGCGCTGACGGCGGGCACCTCGACCGTGACGGTCTCCAGCGCAGCCGGGGCCGCAGCGGGTTCGGGGAGCACATTGTTAGCCTTTACGGTCAACACGCTCACCGCAGTGCCGGCCTTGCAGGCGGTGTTGTAGGAGCCGGCTAGGACTGACTTGTGCGCAGTGCCGTCCGCATCCACGGCGACGACGTCCGTGATGACGCCCGCGTTGAGGCGGATTCCTGCCCGTGCAGCGATTTCCTTGCCCTCGGGCGAGTTGTCGAGCAGGACGATATCGGCACCGGCCTGCCCGGCGGCAGCGGCCAGGTAGGCCGCTTTGGGTGCCACCAGGAAATCATCAAGGTCCTCGGCGGAGGGAAGCAGCACCGTGCCGACACCGTACTCCGCAAAGGCGGCGGCGACGTCGTCGTGCAGCTTTCCGTTGAGGGCAACCGCGGTTTCCCCGATTGACCGGCCCAGGGTGAGCAGCTCAAGGCTGCTCTTCTTGAGCGATGTGCCGGGGTTGTCAATGAATACAAGTACTTTTGCCATGTCTGTGGTCCCTCTTAGAGCAGCTTCTGGGCGGCCAGGAAGTCAACGAGCTTGATGCCGGCGTCGCCTTCGTCGGTGATGATGGTGCCGGCGGTCCGGGGCGGACGTTCCTCGGCGCTGAGCACGCTGGTCCAGGACCCTGCGTGTCCAACCTGCGCCGGGTCCACCCCGATGTCAGCCAGGGAGAGGGTGGTGATGCTCTTGCGCTTGGCAGCGATGATGCCCTTGAAGTTGGGGTAGCGCGGCTCGTTGATCTGGTCTGTCACCGAGACGACAGCCGGCAGCGGGGCCTCGACTGTCTCGGAGGACGTGTCGGCGTCGCGGCGTGCGGTGAGCCGGCCGCCGTCGACCTCCAGCGACGACGCGAAGGTGACCTGCGGCAGATCCAGGCGCTCCGCAAGCTGCGCGGGGACCAGCGAGGTTTCCCCGTCGGTTGATGCCATGCCGGTGAGGACGAGGTCCACGGGCGCGCCGCTGCCCAGGTGCCGGATGGCGGCAGCCAGCGCCAGCGACGTGGCCGCGGCATCCGAACCCGCCAGGGCGTCATCGGTGAGGTGCACACCTTCGGTTGCGCCGATCTGCAGCGCCTTCTTGATGGCATTGACGGCACCCGAGGGACCCATGCTGAGCGCGATGACCTGGTTTCCCGCCTTGGCTCCGCCACGGGCTTCGGCCAGCTGCAGCGCCGCCTCCAGGGCGTATTCGTCAAGCTCGGACAGGATGCTCTCGTCCCGGTCAGTCGTGTAGCCCTCACCGGTGAGGTGGCGGTCGAACTGGGCGTCCGGTACATGCTTGACCAGGACGATGATCTTCAATGAATCTTCCACTGTATTTACAGCAGCCTTCCATGCTTGTGGACAGCCAGCCGGGTGAGGTCATGGCCGCGGAATGCCCCGGCATTCGGGTAGCTCCTAGCTAACCATATAGGCGCGCCCCGGCGCCCTCTTCCGTTAACGCCTGTGTCAGCGCTCCCTCCGGCAACTGTCCGCTGCGGATGCATCACGACGGCGGCGCCCGCCACGTGGGGGGACGCCGCCGTCGTCTGTTCCTGCCTGTTCACCTTGCCGGGCCGTGCTAACTGGCGGCGGCGCCCAGGGTGACGTCGAACGTCTGTTCCTTGCCGTTCCGCAGGACAGTGATCTTGACGCTGGACCCGGCGGGTTGTTCCCGGACCGCCGCGGTCAGCTGTTCCGGTTCCCCGATGGTGAGGTCGTTGAACTTAGTGATCACGTCGCCCACCTTGATCCCTGCCTTGCCGGCTGCGGAATCGGCCTCCACGGTGGCGACGTCCGCACCAACCGAGAACCCGGAAGAAGCAGTCGACGCAGTCTTCTTCTTGACGCTGACACCCAACTGGCCGTGCGAGGCCTTGCCGGTGTCAATGATTTCCTGCGCCACCCTCTTGGCATGGTTGATGGGAATGCTGAAACCGACGCCGATGTTTCCGCTGGTTGAGGAGGCGCTCGATCCCGCCGACGCAATGGCCACGTTGACGCCGATAATCTCGCCGCTGCTGTTCACCAGGGCACCGCCGGAGTTTCCGGGGTTGATGGCGGCGTCGGTCTGGATGACGTTGATGGAGATCTCCCCCTGGTCCGCCGTCTGCTGGCTCTGTCCGCCACCCGGGGGCGCGAACTGGAACCCGCCCTCGTCGTCGCCCTCGGCGTTGTCCCCCTCCTCTGGGGCGGCCGCGGAGGCAACACTGATGGTCCGGTTGAGCGTTGAAACGATGCCATCGGTCACGGTGCCGGTCAGGCCCAGCGGCGAGCCGATGGCGATGGCGGTGTCCCCCACGTTCAATTTCCCGGAATCGCCAAGGGTGGCGGGCGTCAGGCCGTTGGCGTTGTCCACCTTGATCACTGCGAGATCAGACAACGGGTCTGTGCCAACCAGTTTGGCGGTAAGCACCTTGCCGTCACTGGTCCGCACTTCAAGGGCAGCGTCGGCCGTCTGGCCATCCAGGGTAACGACGTGGGTGTTGGTGAGGATATGCCCCTGGTCGTCCAGGATGATTCCGGAGCCCGTCCCGCCGGAACCGCCACTTGAGGCACTGATGGTCACCACGCTGGGCGACGCCTTCTGGGCAGCTGCCGTAATGGCGTTGACGTTGTCCTTGTTGTTGACGATGACCGTCCCGGGTTGGCTGTTGCTGCTTACTGCGGCACCCGAACCGGCGTTGCCGAACAGTTCCGCGGAACCGACGGTGGCCACTCCCCCTCCCACCAGTCCGGCCGCGAGGATGCTCGCCACCAGGGTACCGACGCCGAATGTCGCTTTCCGCCTTGGCGCGTCCTTGGGGCTGGGGGCGAAGGAAGCCCCGCTGTGGACGCCGTTGCCACCTTGCAGGGTGTTGGCGCCGTGGTCCTGGCCCGCGTACTGGTTTTCCTGCCGGCCCTGGCCGGCGTAGCCGTAACCCGTGTAGGACGCCTGATTCCCGGGCGCCTGAGGGGCGGACGGGTCCTGCCCGGCCGTGTGCTGCCCGCCGTAGAAGGGCTGCCGCTGGGGATAGACGGGACGCTGGGCTCCGGGGAGTTCCTGGGTGGGGTTGCTGCCCTGCTGCTCAATCCGCTCGGTGGGGTACTGGCGGCGACCGGACCCATTCGCTCCGGGATCACCTGCCGGTTGCTCGCCCACAGCCGGCTCCTCCGCCTGTCCGGCGTGCTGCCCCCAGGGATCCTGCCGGTCCTGGCCGCTGTTCCGCGAAGCCGGACCCGGCGTCTGGTTCTCAGTCATGGGACTTCCTTTCATCCTCGTCTGCATTAACTATGGACTCCCTGGCTGGAACAAGCTCGGATGTTTGCTGAGAGCTTCCTGAGGACCGCTGCTGCCCGGCTGACTTGCCGCCCGGCGTTTCGCTGCTGGCATATTCGCGCCGATGGACGGGCTGTGGGGTGCACCATAGAATCAAGATGAAATGCCACAGCGACCTGCGGCTTCACACCAAGCGTGGGGGCGCTGCTGGATTCTGAGACGACTGATTCGTCCCGAATCGGTGTCAGGCGTGCTGAAGGGTTGCACATGCGGTCAAAGTTCAAACGTATATTCGCCGTGATCGGCCTTACCGCCTTCCTGGCGATGCCCGCCGGCGCGGCCTGGGCCGAGGATCCGGTCGATCTGGACCCCGCAACCAAAATTGTGGATGATGCCGGAGTCCTTGGCTCGCAGAAGGGCGAGGTCCAGGATGCCATTAAGAAGCTCGGCGCGGACCACGCCACTGTGCTGCACGTGGTCACCGTCAAGAGGTTTGAAAACCCGGCAGACCGGGAAGCCTGGTCGGACGCTGTGGCCGAAAAGGCCAACCTTGGTTCCAACGCTTTGATCTTTGCGGTAGCTACTGAGACAAGGCAGTACGTCCTGAACAAGGGCGGCAGCAAGATCACGGCTGCCCAAATCGAGAACATTAAGAGCAAGGCCATCGGTCCGCAGCTCGCGAACGACAACTATGCGCAGGCAGCAATCAACGCAGCAGCAGCAATCGGTGATGCTGCCGGTGGTGGCAGCGGCAATGTTCCCGGTGACGGTGCCGGGGCTGCAGTTCTCGTGGGAACGGGTGTTGTAGCTGCAGGTGGCGCCGGCGCGTACCTCTACTTCCGCAACAAGCGCAAGAAGGCAGCCGGGCAGGCAGCCAACGCCAGCTACGGCCCGCAGGGCGCTGAGCTCGATCCGCTGGCGTCGCTGAGCATCGAGGAACTTCGCCGCAAGGGAGGCTCCCTTCTGATTGAGGCGGACGATGCCATCAAGTCCAGCGAGCAGGAACTCATGTTCGCCCAGGCACAGTACGGCGATTCCGCCGTCGGCAATTTCACCAAGGCGCTGAACGAAGCCAAAGCCCACCTGAGCGAATCCTTCAAGCTGCAGCAGCAGCTGGACGATCACATCCCGGACACTGAAGAGCAGCAGCGGACATGGCTCGGCGAGATCATCCGCCGGTCAGAGGCCGCACTGTCATCCCTCCAGGAGCAGAAGGCGGACTTCGACTCCCTGCGTGAACTTGAGAAGAACGCACCGCAGGCCCTGGCAGCTGTCAACGCAGGAGCCCGCGAGGCAGACTCGAAGATCTCCAGCGCCGAAGAGTCCCTCACCTCCCTCCGCGCCAAATATGCCGAGAGTGCCCTGACCCAGGTTTCTGACAACATCCTGCAGGCCAAAGAACGCCTGGCGTTCGTCCAGAACGCAACCGCCACCGCCCAGCAGAAGCTGGCTGAGGGCGAGGCCAGCCTTTCCGCTGTAGCAGTCCGCGCAGCCGAAGAGAGCCTGCACCAGACCAACGTCCTCCTGGACGCCATCGCCAAGGTTTCCTCCAACCTGGATGAAGCCCGGAGCAGCCTCGAGAGTGCAGTAGTGGACACCTCCCAGGATCTCGCGCAGGCACGGGCCATGATCCAGTCGGGCGCCCACCCCGAACTGGCTGGTCCGGTAGCCGGAGTTGAAAACGCCCTCGCGCAGGTCAAGGCGGAGATCCAGGGCGGGAAGATCGACCCCATAGCCACCCTGCAGCGCGTTGAGACTGCCCACCAGTCGCTGGACCAGGCCCTCACCGGCATCAGGGATCAGCAGGAACAATCCCGCCGGGCGCAGGCCTCCCTCCAGCAGACCATCATGTCGGCCCAGGCCCAGATCAGCGCAACCTCGGACTACATCACCGCCCGCCGCGGCGGTGTAGGAACAGAGGCACGCACACGCCTGGCCGAGTCGCAGCGGAACCTTGACTATGCCCTGTCCATTTCACGCACCGACCCCGTGACGGCCCTGACCTACGCACAGCAGGCCCACGCCCTGGCCGCGCAGGCAGCCCAGCTGGCACAGACCGATGTTGACCACTTTGGCGGCTACGCCAACCAGGGCTACGGCCGCGGCGGGATGTTTGGCGGAGGCGGCGGAGGCCTCGGCGGCGCCATCCTGGGCGGCATCCTGATCAACTCCATCCTCAATGGAGGCGGCGGCGCTGGCTGGGGCGGTGGCCACAGCGACGGCGGCGGCTGGGGCGGCGGCGATTTCGGCGGCGGAGACATGGGCGGCGGCTGGGGCGGCGACTCCGGCGGCGGCGGAGACTTCTAGGCCACGGCCAAGTACAAGGCCGCACAGGCCGGCGCCCCCTCACAAGCCACAACACAACTGTTCACTGATTTCAGTGGTCACCACAGAGCAGGACGAAAGGTAGCAACATGGTTAAGCAGTCCATCTTTGGCCGTATCGCGCAGCTGGCTAAGGCAAACATCAACACTTTGCTGGACAACGCTGAGGATCCCCAGAAGATGCTGGACCAGATGGTCCGGGACTACACGAACAACATCGCTGAGGCCGAGTCCGCCGTGGCGCAGACCATCGGCAACCTGCGGATGCTCGAGGACGACTACCGCGAGGACGTCAAGAACGCGCAGGACTGGGGCAACAAGGCCCTTGCGGCCTCGCGGAAGGCGGACGAATACCGGGCCAGCGGTGACACTGTTGATGCCGAGAAGTTCGACAACCTTGCCAAGGTGGCCCTGCAGCGCCAGATGTCCGCCGAGAATGAGGCCAAGGGGGCAGAGCCCAGCATTGCCTCCCAGCGCGAAGTGGTGGACAAGCTCAAGTCCGGCCTGGACCAGATGAAGGGCAAACTCAACGAGCTGACCAGCAAGCGGAACGAGCTGGTGGCCCGGTCCAAGACCGCTGCAGCCCAGTCCCAGGTCCACGACGCGATCAAGAGCATCGACTTCATGGATCCCACCAGCGAAGTGGGCCGCTTCGAGGAAAAGATCCGCCGCGAGGAGGCCAAGGTCCTTGGCCAGCAGGAACTCGCAGCTTCCAGCCTGGACGCGCAGTTCAACCAGCTGGAGGACCTCGGTGAGCAGGTTGAGATCGAGGCCCGCCTGGCGGCGCTGAAGTCCGGCAACTCGTCAAAGCCGGCCCTCGGCGCCGCAGGTTCGGCAGCAACAGCCTCAACGGTGGACGAGGCAGACTTCGACAAACTCTGAACGGCAGGCGGGACGTACCCCCTGCACCAGGGAAACGGGTAGGGCCGGGGCCATCGATGGCCCCGGCCCTACCCGTTCCTCCCAGTGTGTAGCGTGGATGTATGGCTTCCCCCACAGAGACTTCCATCGTCTGGCTCCGCGACGACCTTCGGCTTGATGACAACCCCGCCCTTTCCGAAGCTGCCGCGCTCGGACTGCCCCTGACGATCGTCTACATTTTGGACGAGGAGTCCGACGGCGTCCGGCCGCTTGGAGGAGCCACGAAGTGGTGGCTGCACCATTCCCTCGCCTCACTCTCGGGTGCACTGGAAGCCAAAGGCTCCAGCCTGCTCCTCCGCCGCGGGCCGGCCGAGGAGATCATCAGGGAACTCGCAGCCGAAACCAACGCCCGCCACCTGTTCTGGAACCGCCGCTACGGCAGGCCGGAGCGTACGGTGGACGCCGCCGTCAAAACGTGGGCCACTGAGAACGGTATTCAGGCCTCCAGCTACCAGGCGAACCTCCTGTTTGAGCCCTGGACTGTCCAGACAGGCGCCGGCGGGCCGTATAAGGTGTTCACGCCGTTTTGGCGGGCCTGCCTTGCCGGCGCTGATATCCGCGATCCGCTCCAGGTTCCGGGAACGCTGCCGGCGCCTCCGGACCGAACCGGCAACGCACAGGCGGGCGACACGATTGATGCCTGGGACCTCCTGCCCTCCGCCCCCGACTGGAGCGGCGGACTCGCCGCTGTCTGGGAACCCGGCGAGGACGGGGCAAGGCACCGGCTCGAAGACTTCCTGGACGGGCCGGCAGAGGAATACGGGACGGGCCGGAATATCCCGGGCGTGGAAGGTACCAGCCGGCTTTCACCCCACCTTCGGTTCGGCGAAGTCAGTCCCTTCCGTGTGTGGCGGCAGATCCGCCGCCGCTATCCAAGCAAAGTGCCTGCCGACGTCGGCATCTTCCGTTCGGAACTTGGCTGGCGGGAATTCTGCTGGCACCTTCTGTACATCAACCCGGATCTTGCCACCCGCAACTACCGTCCGGACTTTGACCGGTTCGAATGGGAGAAGCCGGGCAAGGATGAGCTGGAAGCCTGGCAACAAGGCCGGACCGGGTATCCGTTCGTCGATGCAGGCATGCGCCAACTGTGGCAGACCGGCTGGATGCATAACCGGGTGGGGATGGCCGCGGCGTCTTTCCTGGTCAAGAACCTCCTGACGGACTGGCGCGTCGGGGAAGCCTGGTTCTGGGACACCCTCGTGGACGCGGACGCAGCCAGCAATCCCGCCAACTGGCAGTGGGTTGCCGGCTCAGGAGCGGACGCCTCACCGTACTACCGGATCTTCAACCCCGTTACCCAAAGCAAGAAATTCGACGCCGCGGGCAACTACCTGCGCCACTACATCCCCGAGCTGGCGGACCTTGACGGGAAGGCCATCCACGAGCCCTGGAAGGCGGGCGTGGAACTGGACGGATATCCAGGGCCCCTGGTGGACCTGCCCGAGTCCAGGGAGCGGGCCCTCGAGGCCTACCAGAAGCTCAGGGACAGCTGACCCGACCAGGGCACAGGCGGCCGGCTCCCGTCAGCGGCTGACCTTACCCATCAGGAAAGCGATGGGCCGCAGGAAGAGCGGGCGGGCCAGGAACCATGCGGCCACCATGACCACAACCGAGGCGAGGAAAACCCAGAACCCAAACCACCCGTCGTCGTCGCGCACGCCGTACATGTGGTTGAGGTTCCGCAGGGCCCCCGTGGCGAGCACCAGGAAGACGTGCACCGCGATGAAGGCCACGAAGTAAATCATCACAGGGTAGTGGACGGCGCGCGCCCATTCGATGGGGAATGCCTTGTTGAGGCCGGCGGCTTTCTTGGGCCAGGCACCAGACATGCGCAGGCCCGTGACAAACGCCAGTGGAGCGGCAATGAAGACAGTAACGAAGTATGAGAGCAACTGCAGGGCGTTGTAGTTGACCCAGCCGTTCTCGGTGGGCCAGTCCAGGGATGCGTACTGCAGGGCCGCCGAAAGGGCGTTAGGAATGACGTCCCAGCTGGTGGGGACAATCCGCATCCACTGGCCGGTGGCGAAAAGCAGGACCGCGAACACCAGGCCGTTCAGGATCCACAAGACATCCAGCGTCAGGTGGAACCACAGCTCAAGGCTGATTTTGGTGGGCGGGTTCTTCGTCTTGATCAGGCCCTTGTTGTTCCGGGTCCAGTGTCCGCTGGGGCGGGTGGTAGTCCGCACCTGCCACCCCGTGCGGATGATCAGCAGCAGGAAGAACGCGTTCAGGAAGTGCTGCCATGCAAGCCAGGCAGGAAAGCCCACAGGAGCGTTGTCCGGAAGCTCTGAGTGTCCCGGATAGTCCGCTACGAAGGAAGCCACGGCAGGCAGCCCCATCAGCCACTTGGCGACCAGCACCACCAGGACCAGCCCCCCGAGGACGGCAGGCACCGCCCAGTAGAGTCGCGACCGCTTACCCGCCGCGGTACGGGGCTTCTTCGTGGGTGTGGACATCGAACAACATTCCTCTCGAGAATGACTGGCCAAGTGCTCACTACGTGTGAGGCTCTGCGAAAGAGAATACTAGGAACTGCACGTATCCACGGAAAAAAGAAGACCCCGGCCGGCTGTAGGCCGGTCGGGGTCTTCACATAGTTGCGGGGACAGGATTTGAACCTGTGACCTCTGGGTTATGAGCCCAGCGAGCTACCGAACTGCTCCACCCCGCGTCGCTGAAACAACACTACCCTAGTTTTCCGGCTTCATTTTCCACTCCGGGATTTTCCCGTCGGATATCCGGGAAGCCCCGGGCTTAAACGAAAACATCCGGACACTCTTTCCAGTATCCGGATGTTTCCTTCAGTTGCGGGGACAGGATTTGAACCTGTGACCTCTGGGTTATGAGCCCAGCGAGCTACCGAACTGCTCCACCCCGCGTCGCAAGAACTACTTTACCGGCACGTGAACACCAGGCCAAATCGCGAAGGCGTGATCTCCGTCTCGCCAACGGAAACGGCACCTGCCCCAAAGGAGCAGGTGCCGTTTACCGCCGTCGTAACTAGCTGGTGGCTGAGGGTGACGGGCTCGCTTCAGGTGCACCGGTGGCTGCCGGCGCCGGCGTGGCCTCGGGTGCGGCGACCGGGATCTTGGCTTCCGCAGCCACGGCCTTCTGGAGGGCAGCCGTGATCCTCTTCTGCGCTTCTCCATAGGCTGCGAAGTCCCCTGCGGCAAGAGCCGACTGTCCAGCCTGGATCGCCGCATTCGCTTCATCCAGCGCGGCCTTCAGCTCAGCCTTGGCGTCGGCTCCCGCAGGCGTTCCTGGCGCAGCCGGATCTGCCGGGGTCTGGCCGTTGTTGTCCGAATCGCCCGCGGCAGCTCCGGAGTCTCCTCCGAAGAGTTGCTTCAGTGCCTCATCCAGGGTGGGAGCGAAGCCCACCTTGTCGCCGAAGGCCACCAGGACTCGCTGCAGTGTGGGGTACGACGTCTCGCCGGTCGACTTGAGGTAGACGGGCTGGACATACAGGATGCCGCCGCCTACCGGAAGCGTCAGCAGGTTGCCGTTGAGCACTTCGGACGCTCCCTGGCGCAGCAAGTTAAGGGCCTGCGACACCGTGGGATCCGAGTTGAACTTGTTTTGCGCCTGGCCAGGACCTGGCACCTGGATCTCCGGCGGGATCTGGAGCAGCCGCAACTTGCCGTAGCTCTCAGCCTTCACACCCGCTTCGTTGCCGGCATCCGAGTCAGCGGCCAGGAAGCCATAGAGCACGTTGCGTGCGTTCCCGTTGACAATCTGCGGAATGAACGACGACGTCAGCTGGAAGGCGGGCTTGTCCTGGTCCGGCATTTGGAGGGACATGTAGAACGGCGGCTGCTTAACGCCGCTGTTCGATTCAACGGTGGGATCTGCCGGCACGCTCCAGACATCCTTGGTCTGGTAGAAAGTGGACGGATCGGTCACGTGGTACTCCCCCAGGAGCTGGCGCTGGACCTTGAACAGGTCCTCCGGGTACCGGACGTGGCTCATGACATCGCCGGACATCTCCGAGAACGGTTTGAGCGAGGTGGGGAACACCTTCTGCCAGGACTTCAGCAGCGGGTCCTGGTCGTCCCAGGCGTACAGGGTGACCGAACCGTCGTAGGCATCAACGGTGGCTTTCACGGAGTTCCGGATGTAGTTGACGGTGCTGTTGGGCAAGGCAACGGCGCGGCCAGACGTGGTCTGGGTGTCCGCCGTGGCGTCGGAGAGCCGCTCCTGCTGGGAGTACGGGTAGTACTGGCTGGTGGTGTAGCCGTCCACGATCCACTTGACGCGGCCGTCCACCACTGCCGGATAGGCATTGCCATCGACGGTCAGGTACGGGGCAACCTTCTCCACGCGTTCACGCGGACTGCGGTCGTAGAGGATCTGCGACTCCGGGTTGACGCCGTCCGAAAGCAGCAGGTCCGAGGACTGGAACTTAATGGAGTACAGCACGCGGTTGAAGAACGTACCCACGTTGGGGCCGCCATTGCCTTCAAAGGTGTACTGGTTGTCCCCCTCGCCTTCCCTGCCCGACGGCCGGTCCTGCTCACGCGCAGGGGCACCGTCCGGCGCGCCAACGATCGAGTAGTCCGGCGAGGATTCCCCGAAGTAGATCCGGGGCTCGTAGGTTGAATCGTCGCCCAGGACACCTGTTGACGGAATACCCGACTGCAGGAACTCCGGCTTGCCGTCCACGGTGAACTTGTTGCCCTTTGCAGCCACGACACCGTAGCCGTGGGTGTACACAACGTGCTGGTTGAGCCAGCCCTGCTGGTTGGTTGCCACGTTGGCGGGGTTGAGTTCACGGACTGCGATCACGGTGTCCTGGATCTTGCCGTCCACCTCGTACCGGTCCACGTTGAGGGCTTCCGGGAACTGGTAGTACGGGCGGTACTGCTCAAGCTGGGAGAACGCATCCGAAATCAGGTTCGGATCCAGCAACCGGATGTTTGCCGTGGTCTGCGCATCCGGGGCCAAGGCCCCGGTGCTGGCTGTGTTGGTGGCGTCATACCGGTCCACCTGGATCTTATCCAGGCCGTAGGCCGCACGCGTGTTGTCAATATTGCGCTGGATGTATTCCTTTTCCAGCGTCTCCTCCGAGGGACGAACCTGGAACTGTTGGATCACCCAGGGGTAGACACCGCCGGCCAGGATGGACGTGATGACCAGCATCGCGGTTCCGATGACAGGCAGCCGCCATTTGCCGATGATGGCAGCGACCACGAACAGGATGGCAACGAGCACCGCCGCCACGGCAAGGATGGCCTTCGTGGGGATGACGGCGTTGACATCCGTGTAAAGCGCACCTGCCCAGCGTCCGCTGTTGCTCTGCACTGCAGTGAACCGATCCAGCCAGAAGTTGATTCCGAGGAGCACCAGGAAGGAAGCGCCGGCAACTGCGATATGGATTTGCGCAGCCCGGCTGGTGAAGACGCCGCGTTCCATCAGGCGGATGCTGCCGTAGAGGTAGTGCGTCAGGATGCCCGCAATCCCGGCAATCACCACAACACTGATCAGGAAGCCGGTTACAAAGCCGAGGAACGGGAGCGTCATCAGGTAAAAACTGATGTCCATACCAAATTCAGGGTCTTCGTTTCCGAAGGGCTCCTGGTTGAAGAACAGAAGGACCTTCTGCCACTGGCTGGCGGCGGCACTGCCGGCGAAGAGCCCGAAGAGGACGGGAAGGCCGATCATCACCACGCGGCGGACGGGTTCCAGCTGCGCCTGGTAGCGGTTCAGGTTGTCCCTGATTTCCGAGTCAGGGGCGTATACCGGCCGGGCGTTGTACGCGATGCGGATCGCGAAGAACACCGCCAGGAACATGATGGCGAAACCTGCGGCGAAGATACCGATCCGGACCAGGTTCTCGGTGACGAAGACCTCGATAAAGCCCAACTGCCGGTACCAGAGGACGTCGGTCCAGACGTTGGCAAAGAAGATGAAGCCCACTACCACCAGGGCAACAACGATCAAGGTGGGCGTCAACGCCCCGCGTCGTGAAGGGGGTCTGCCTGTGGACATGGTGCTGGCGGGACGGGACAAACTGGGTACCTCATAGCTGGTCGTCAGATAAATCAGAGCGTGAGTGCGGGCGACGTCCGGGACCGATCAAACGGCCGGTTTCGTCCGTCATATTTGCCACGAGTGGCGGTGGAGCTTAGTTCCTGTCGAGTCTAGTTGCGCCCAGTCTAGTTGCCCGGGCACGCCGGAAGGCCGGACGTGTCCTGACCGTTACCCGCACGTTCGACGGCGTCGCGCGCCTCCGCCAGGGTCTCTACCCGGACTACCTGCAGCCCATCGGGGATGTGCCCTGCTACTTCCGCGCAGTTGGCGGCGGGCGCGAGGAACAACGTTGCTCCCCCGGCCCGGGCCCCCTGCAGTTTTTGTTCGATGCCGCCGATGGGGCCCACGAGGCCGTCCGGGGAGATGGTGCCGGTCCCCGCGATGTGCTTGCCACCCGTCAGGTCTCCCGGTGTAACCGTGTCGATGATCCCCAGGGAGAACATCAGCCCCGCGCTGGGGCCGCCGACTTTCTCGAGCGAGATCTCGACGTCGAAGGGGAAGGTGAACAGGTATTTGAGCATTACTCCGAGGATGAAGCGGCCCTCGCCATTGTCCTTGGGGGTGATGGTCTCGGTGACGGACTGCCCGCCACGCTCCACCACCACAGAGACCGGCGAGCCGTTTCCCGCAGCCAGTTCTTCCTGGACGACGGCCAGCGAGGTGATGTCCTTGCCGTTGATGGTTTTCAGGATGTCGCCGGGCTGGATCTTCCCGTCCGAGGCTGAATTCTCGGAGAGGCCGGCTGCCTGAAGCTGCTGCCCAAAGGGAATATCCAGCTCTCTGAGGGCAGAGGCTACGGCGTTCTCCTGCGAAGTGGTCATGGCCACGGAACTCTGTTCCTCGGCCTCTTCCCTGGTGGTTCCCGTTGGATAGAGCAGTTCCACAGGGTGTACGGCTTTGGCAGGGTCAACCCACGCGGAAAATGCATCGAGGATGCTGACCGGGCCGTTGGGGCCGCCGTCCACGTAGACCGTGGTCAGGTCCAGGTTTCCCTTGGCCGGGTAAGTTTCCCGGCCGCTGATGGTGATGACCGGGCTCCCCTGGCTTTCACCCAGGGTGTTGTACGTCGGGCCGGGCGACTCCACGACATAAGGAACGGGAAGGGTGCCCACTGCGATTCCCAGGCCCAGCGCCGACATTCCCGCGAGCAGCATCGCCGACACTTTCCTGTCCCGGGGAGCGCGTTCCGGGGCGGGCGCACCGCCCGCCGTGCCGTCGTCGGCCCTCTCTCCATGGGCGGACGTGCCCGGCACGCGTGATTCACCTGTTTGTGCGGGCAGGCCGCGGGTGAAGAGCTCAGGAGCGTGGTCCTCTGAGGGGTGGCCGCCACGGGTTGTAGTCACCCAACTAAGACTACGCGGTGCCGGTGGATGCCAGCTCTTTGCCTAGAGCGAACGACGACGGCGTCCGGCAGACAGCCGACCATGGCCGGGGTACCGTGAAGGTTGACAGCCATACCGACGATCGGCGGGATCATGACCTCCAATCCACTCAATCCGTCCAACGGCGACGACACCCCCAAGGATCCGTTGACCGAAATGCTGCAGAACCTGATGGGCGGCAAGGGGATGGAGAATTTCGACCCCGCCGAACTGGCCAAGGCTGCGGGGCTTCCGAACGACCCCAACCTGCTGGCGCAGATGTTTTCCCAGGTGCAGGCAATGATGAGCGCCCCTTCGGAGGGGCCCGTCAACTGGCAGCTTGCCCACGACAACGCCCGCCGTGTTGCCGCCAGCGGCAGCGACCCGTCGGTGACGTCCCAGCAGTCGCGCGAGGTTGATGAGGCCCTGCGCCTGGCTGAACTGTGGCTGGACCCCGTCACGGACCTTCCCGCTACCGGGCTGATCGGCCGCGCCTGGTCCCGGGCGGAATGGGTTGAAGCCACGCTGGGCACCTGGAAACGGCTGACCGAGCCAGTGGCCAACAGCATCGCGAATGCCCTCTCCTCGGCCATGACGGAGCAGATGCCGGAGGAAATGAAGTCCATGATGGGCGGGGCGTCCTCGATGCTCCAGAACATGGGCGGCGCGATCTTCGGCATGCAGCTGGGTCAGGCCATTGGTGCCCTGTCTGCTGATGTGGTCAGCTCCACCGACATCGGGGTCCCCCTCGCGGACCTGGAGATGGCGCTCCTGCCGGCCAACGTCGCGGCGTTCGGGGAGGGCCTGTCCCTGCCCGAGAACGACATCCGGCTTTTCCTCGCAGTGCGGGAAGCCGCCCACGCACGGCTGTTTGTCCAGGTTCCGTGGCTCCGCGGGCACCTGCTGGGTGCCATTGAGGCATACGCCCGCGGCATCCACATCGACACCTCACGCATCGAAGAACTTGCACGGGACCTTGACCCCAGCAACCCGGAAGGCATCCAGGAGGCCCTGTCGCAGGGCGTCTTCATGCCGCAACGGACGCCCGCACAGGACCAGGCCCTTGAGAAGCTTGAGACCGCTCTGGCCCTTGTGGAGGGCTGGGTGGACGAGCTCACGGCCGCGGCCACCGAGAAGCTGCTGCCGTCCGCGGGCGCACTGCGGGAGACCGTGCGCCGCCGCCGGGCAACCGGCGGTCCGGCGGAGCATGCCTTCGCCTCCCTGGTGGGCCTGGAGCTGCGGCCCCGCAGGCTGCGCGACGCCGCCACGTTGTGGGCCACCCTCAAGGAAGAGCGCGGCATCGAAGGCCGGGACGCCATCTGGCACCACCCGGACCTGCTGCCGACAGCCGAGGACCTGGACGATCCCAAGGGTTTCAGCGCGCGCCGCAAACTGGCGGAGGCCAGCGACAGCGAAGTGGACGACGCCCTGCAGAAGCTCCTCAGCGGCGGCTTCGATTCCGCACCGGAGGCGGAAGAAGGCACTGACGCCGGCGGACAGGACGGCACTGCCGACACTGCAAAGGACGACGGCGGGCGTCCGGACGAGGGCAAGGACAACAAAGACGGCCAGGACGGCCAGCCGAAAGGCTAGGACGCCGCCCCGGCGGTGGCTGTTTCCAGGACGGATTCAGTCGGCGTCGGGGTCGGCCATGCCGCGTCCGGTGGCAAAGGAGACGCCCTCAAGGAACGCTTTGGCCCGCTGCGTCTCCGGATAAGCCTCGAGCAGCTGCCAGAAGGCAGAGTTGTGCGCAGCCACCAGCAGGTGGGCAAGCTCATGGAGCAGGACGTAGTCGATCACCCATTGGGGCATGGGACGCAGCTTGTCCGAGAGTCTGATGGTTCCCTCTGCCGGAGTGGCAGAACCCCATCGCGAGTTCTGGTTGCTGACCCAGCGCACCGACGTCGGTACGGCCCGTCCCCCCAGGTACTTGGCAGACAGTTGGGCCGCATGTTCGGCGAGGGCAGCGTCCGTGGCGGGGCGCCTCTTACCCGCTGCCGCCCGCCGCTCCCCCTGGCGCTGCAGTTTGGCCACCATCTTGTGTACCCATTCAGCCTCCTGGGCAGCAGTGAACCGGTCGGGTATCGCAACCACCGCAGTTCCGTTCTCCCAAAATGCGGCTACGGTGCGGGTGCGCCGGGAGGAACGCCGAACCACGACAGGCGCACCGTCCTCCGTGGTGATGGAAGAAGCAGCCGCCACCGGATGCCTCGCGGAGTGGCCGGCCATTACAGGGATGTGCTTTCCGTCAGGACACGCAGGACGTCTTCCCCATACCGTTCCAGCTTTGCAGGGCCCACCCCTGCCAGCCGGGCGAGCTCTTCGAGTGACGCGGGCCGTGCTTCGGCAATGGCTGTCAGGGTTGCGTCGGTAAACACCACGAATGCCGGCACCTCGGCAGAGAGGGCAACTTCACGGCGCCAGTTCCGGAGAGCGTCGAAAGTTTGTTCCTCGTAGCCCGGCGGACAGGAGTTACACCGGCCCACTTTGCGTTCCGCGCCGGTGCCGAGCATGCTTCCGCAGACCCTGCACATGGCGGGAGCGGCGGCTTTCCTGCGGGTCACCGTCACCTTCCCCCGGGTGCTTGAACTGGCCACGGAGTCGGGACGCAGCCCATCAAGGAACCTTGAGGGTTTGCGGTTGGCCCGGCCGCCCGGGGTCCGGGCGGTGGACCATGACAGCGACAGGTGTTCACGGGCGCGGGTGATTCCCACGTACAGGAGCCGGCGCTCCTCGTCCACCGATTCCGGGGAGTCGGCAAAGGAAATGGGCATCAGCCCTTCACTGAGGCCCACCAGGAACACGGCGTCCCATTCCAGGCCCTTGGCGGCGTGGAGCGAGGCAAGGGTTACCCCCTGGACGGTGGGGGCGTGCTGAGCCAGGGACCGTTCCTGGAGTTCGTTGACGAAGTCGGCGAGGCTGAATTGTGCGCCCCGCACCTGGACCAGTTCATCGGCAAGGGCAACGAGCGCGGCCAGAGATTCCCAGCGCTCCCGGAGGGCGCCGCCGCTGTGCGGGGCGGAATCCGTGTAGCCGAGCGAGGAGACGATGTCCCGGACCAGTTGCCCAAGCGGCTGCGGGGAGTCCGTTTCCGCGACAGCCCGGGTTGCTGCGCGCAGCTGCAGGATGGCGTCGCGCACCTCTTTGCGGGCGAAGAACCGTTCACCGCCGCGCAACTGGTAGCCAATGCCGGCAGCGGCCAGGGCCTGTTCGTAGGCCTCGGACTGGCCGTTGGTGCGGAACAGGACAGCCACCTCGCTGGCGGGTGTACCGTCGTCCAGCAATGCCTTGATCTTTTGGGCAACAGTGGCGGCCTCAGCCTCGTCATCCGCACATTCCGTAAACTGCGGCGCCGGGCCTGCGGGCCGCTGGGCCACAAGCTGCAGGGGCGAAGCCCAGGCGGCGTCGGCCACGGGACCGCCGCTGCGCCTGCCCGCCAACAGGTCGTTCGCGAGCTTCACCACCTGAGGCGTGGAGCGGTAGTCCCGGATGAGTTTGACCACGTTGGCCTTCGGATAGCGGGCTTTGAACTCCAGCAGGTGTTTGGGGGACGCCCCCGTGAACGAATAGATGGTCTGGCTTGCGTCACCAACAACGCAGAGCTCGTCGCGGCCGCCCAGCCAGAGTTCCAGGAGCCGTTGCTGCAGCGGGGAAACGTCCTGGTACTCGTCCACCACGAAGTGGCGGTACTGCTCCCGGACGGTGGCCGCGACTTTCTCGTCCTCCTGGAGAATTCCCACCGTGATCAGCAGGACGTCCTCGAAGTCAATGACGTTGCGGTCGGTCTTGACGTCCTCGTAGGACTGGAAGACCCGGGCCACGGCGGTAAGGTCGAAGCCCCCCGGGGCACCCCTGTCCTGCGCGTTTTCCAAGTAGTTTGCCGGCGTAAGCATGGACACCTTGGCCCATTCGATCTCCGAGGCGAGGTCACGGATGGATGCCCTGTCGGTGCTGAGCCGGAGCCGCCGGGCGGCCTCGGCCAGCATCTGGGCTTTGTGGTCCAGGAGGTTGGGCAGGGTACCGCCAACAGCCTGCGGCCAGAAAAACTGCAGCTGGCGCAGCGCCGCGGCATGGAAGGTGCGCGCCTGAACGTTGCCTGCTCCAAGGTCACGCAGCCGGCTCCGCATCTCGGCAGCAGCGCGGGCCGTGAAGGTCACCGCCAGCAGCCGCTGCGGCGAGTAGACGCCGGAATGGACGCCGTAGGCGATGCGGTGGGTGATGGCGCGGGTCTTCCCAGTCCCTGCACCGGCCAGGACGCACAGCGGGCCGTTCAGGGTGCTGGCCACCTCCCGCTGCTCCGCGTCCAGGCCTCCCAGGATGCGGTCCTCAAGGGATGCTGCCCCGTCAAAATGTTCTGTAGTCACTTCTGCTGCTCTTTGTCTCGACTACCGCGTGCTGGAGTCTGGTGAATTCGTGGTGGGTCAGGCCTCGGCCCGGTCCTGGATGCGTCCGCCATACCAGTGCTCAATCAACGAGCGGGCAATGGAAAGCCGGCTGGAAATGGTGATATCGCCGGCGAGCACAGCCTCCTGGAGTTCCTCCCGGCTGAACCAGCGCGCCCTGGTGACCTCAACGCCGTCGGGCCTTGCCTCGGCGTCTTCGGTGACGGCGGTAAATCCAAGCATAAGGGAGGCCGGGAACGGCCACGACTGCGATCCGAGGTACTGGCATGCGGACACGCGGACTCCCACCTCCTCATAGATCTCGCGGACAACGGCCTGTTCGAGTGACTCCCCGGGCTCCACGAAGCCGGCCAGCGTGGAATAGTTCCTGGCGTCCCGCGGACCGCCGCCGCCCAGCAGCAGCCGCCCGTCAGGGCCCACCACGGTGACGATGATGGCCGGGTCTGTCCGCGGGTAGTGTTCAGAGGAGTCTGCAGGACACCGGCGGACCCAACCGCCGGCCTCGACGTCGGTGGGGGTCCCGCAACGCGGGCAGTGCGTATGCCCGGCGTGCCAGTTGGTGATGGCGCTGGCCTCAACAAAGAGGGCGGTGTGCGTTGCACTGAGCCCGCCAGCAACCTCGCGAAAGCCGGCCCAGCGGGCACCGGCCGGGATCCCGGCGGTGCCCGGGGCAACTTGCTCCGGCAGGACATACAGCAGGAGCCCGGTTCCAGCCGGCAGATCCGAGTCCGGAAGCGCGGAGCCCAGGTAAATGACGAGTTCCGGCGCCGACCCGGCTGCAGTGAGCTCCTGGAGCAGCGGCTGCGCGGCAACCGCGCACAGGCCATCACCCTGCACGAGGCCCTGCCGCCCGGACAGCACAACTGCCAGCGTTCCGGGCCTGGCCAATTGTTCATCCACAATTCCGGGGGCCGTCCGGACGGCCGACCCGCGGTCGACCAGCGCCGGCCTTACGGGAAGGAGGGTGTCCATGAGGTGGTTCGCAGGCAGCGTTGCCGGCTGCCCCTGGTAGACCGGTGTAACAGACTCCGCATGGCTCATACATCCACCGTACTGACTGGGGCTGACAATTGACATTTCCAGCCTGGCTCACGGCAACACCAATCCCCCTATTTGCAGGTATCTCAAGACTCGCCGCCGCCGGACCGGCTTCCCGGCCCGCAGGCAATCTACCGTTGAAAGGTGAGAAGAAAAGCGATTGAACTGGCAGCCGTTGCAACCGCGGCAGTCCCCGGGCTGACCCCGACGGCAGTTAGCTCTGCCCCGGACGACCCCGCGGACTTCGACTCAGCGCTGCTCCTCGACTCGGAAGGGAAGCGCTGGCGGGTCAGGTCGCCGCGCCACGCCGAGGCCAGCGCCCGGCTCGAAACAGAATTCCTGGTGCTGCGCGCCTTCGCCCCGGCCATCCGCGCCGAGCTGCCCTTCCTGATGCCCACTGTCGCCGGGAGCGTGCGCCTGGGAAGCCTGAGCACGTTCGTCTACTCGCATCTGGGCGGGAGTACCCGCAGCGTCGAGGAACTGACGGCGGGGCCGGATGCCCTGGCCCGGGAAATCGGCGTGGCGCTTGCAGCCATTCACGATCTGCCCCGCGCGATCGTCAGCAACGCCGACCTGCCCAGCTACACCCCTAACGAATTCCGGCAGCGCAGGTTGAACGAGCTGGACCAGGCCGCCACCACTGGAAAGATCCCTCCGGCCCTGCTGCTGCGCTGGGAGCACGCACTTGAGGACGTGTCCTTGTGGCGTTTCAATCCCTCGGTGGTGCACGGGGACCTGCATGAGGACAACCTGCTCGTGGAGGGCTCGCGGGTCACCGCCGTGACCGGCTGGACCGACCTCCGCATCGGCGACCCCGCGGACGACTTTGCCTGGCTGGTGGCGTCCAACGAGCAGGACTTCGTGGACGCCGTCCTGGGCGCTTACACCGCTGGCCGCCGCGACAAGCCCGACAAGCACCTGCTTCGGCGGGCAGCGCTGTCAGCTGAATTCGCCCTGGCCCAGTACTTGGTCAAGGGCATCGCGGCCGGCGACGCCACCATGGTCGCGGAGGCCGAGGAGATGCTGGCCACCCTGGCCAGCGACATTGCAGAGCACGGCGGGCAGCCCATCAGCGTTGAGCCCCTTCCGTCCGCGGCGGCTGCCACCGTCCCCGGCGCGGCTACGCCGGTTTCCATAGAACATGCTGCGGGGTCAGGGGCTGGCCCCGGGTTACGGGCGGCCGACGACGGCGTGCCGGCCGCGGTGCCTCCGGTCACCGTCTTTCCGGTACCGGCGGTCCAGCCGGCCGTGCACGTGACGCCCATTCCCGTAGATCCGGCACCTTCGCCTGCACCTGCAGCTCCCCCTGCCGGCACTGAAGGTGGCGCCGGCGGTGGAAGCAGCACCGGCCCGGCCGATGGCACGAAGACCGACGCCCCTGACGCACCAGGCGGTCCGGATGATACGTCGACGGCCGCCCTCACCATTGTTGACGCCAAAAAGCGCTAGCCGCGGGGCGCGAGACAGCTAAAGGACGTCCACGACGCGCCTTTCAGGCAGAGGCGAAGGCAGCCGCCACCATCTCCTCCAGCTGGTCAGCGGATGCGAGGTCATGCGGCCGCACGATCTCGTTGTCCGCGACGTAGAAGAAGGCCGCCCGGACATCCTCCAGTGGCACGCCTTTCAGCCGCGACCACGCCAGCCGGTATACGGCAAGCTGCACCGCCCGGGTCCGCAACTGGGGCCCGGACGGCCGCCGTCCGGTCTTCCAGTCCACCAGGTCCCAGCGGCCGTCCGCGTCCTGGAAGACGGCGTCGATCCGTCCACGGACCACAACGTCCCCTACGCGGGTCTCCACCGGGACCTCAACAGAGGCCGGGGAGCGGTGGGCCCATGGGGAGGACCTGAACGTGGCCACCATGGCGTCCAGGTCATACGCCGCATCGATGTGGTCATCGGAGCCCGGCGCCTCGCCGAGGTCGAACATGCCTGCACTCCCGAAGTACTCTTCCACCCACGCGTGGAAAGCTGTTCCCTTCCGTGCCGACATGCCCGGTTCACGCGGCACCGGCCTACGGAGCCGCCAGAGCACCGCCTCCGGGTCTTCGTTGAGGTCCACAAGTGTGGATGCGGAAATATGGGTGGGAAGGTGCACCTCCTGGGCGGACGACTTCCTTGCCCGGCGTTCCAGCAGCAGTGCTGCTTCCCTCGCCCAGCCGGCAGCCGGACCGCTGAGCTGCGGAGCCGGGACCATCATGGCGTTGTCCTGGCCGGACAGAGCATTCGCGTGCGCTCCGGCGCCCGGCAGGGGCAGTGCCCTTCCATGGTGCATGGACTCCAGGGCCGCTGCCACCCGGGCGGACGCCCGTTCCATGGCATCCCTGCGGCCCGTGGCAAGGCGGAGGCGCCCACCAGTCCGGGGATCCAACGGCCCCTCCAACGGATCGTAGGGCCAGCCGGCCACCTCCACATCGAGGGTCAGCGGGCTGGCCTCCGGCAGGGAAGCTTCCTCAACCGACCGCGGATGGATGTCTGCCTGCACTGGAAGACCTTCGCGGGCCGGTGCAGCCAATGGCTCCAGCTCTGCCAGGAACGGTGACATGTCAGCCTGCCCGGACCTCGACCCTACCCAGGCTGCACTGGACGACCAGAGGACGTGCTTGGCCCGGGTGTACGCCACGTAGGCCAGGCGGCGTTCCTCCGACTCCCCGTGCGCCTGGACGGCTGCCTTGAAGTCCTTTTCCGCGTCCAGCCATCCTTTTTGGTCCGGCTGGTCCAGGTCCCACTGGGGCAGGTCCGCCCTGTCACCGCGCAGCGGCCAGGGCAGGGCCGCGGATCCGCTGCTCCAGCGTGAGTCACGGTCGCTGGGAAAATCCTTGGCATTCAGGCCCGGAACAAAGACAACATCCCATTCCAGCCCTTTGGAGGCATGCACGGTGAGCAGCTGGACCGCCTCACGGTTGACATCGCTTGGCGGTGCTTCCAGGCCGTTTTCTTCAGATGATGCCGCTTCCAGCCAGGACAGGAAGGCGAGGATGTCCACGCGCTGGGAGGTGCGCAGGAAGCCGGCCGCTGCATCTTGGAAGGCGTCAAGGTTCCGGCGGGCCTGGTGGATGCTGATGCCCGGCCTTGCGGCTACCTCGATATCAAGGAGCATGGCCCTTTCCACTTCGCCCAGCAGCGTGGTGAGGTCGTCGCCCAGGTAACCCCGGAGCTGGCGCAGCTCCGCCGAAAGCCGGAGCATCCGCCCGCGCGCGGCCGGGGTGAGGGACCTGCCGTTCGATGAAGTCCATCCCTCCCGCGGCAGCCAGTCCAAGGCTTCCACCAGGCTGGCGGCGTCTGTCAGGTCGCCTTCCAGGACGGCCGGTTCGGAATCCGGGACGGTGTCATCGGCCGCTCCAGCCTGGCCGCGTCGCCGGGCGAGCTGGCTGGACCAGTCCCTCAGCGCCATCAGATCTGCCGGGCCTATCCGCCAGCGGGCCCCCGCGAGCAAACGCATCAGTGCGTCGGAGCGGCCAGGGTCGGCGAGGACGCGCAAGGTGGCCACCAGATCCACAATTTCCGGGGTATCGAGGAGGCCGCCAAGCCCGACGATCTCATAGGCAATGCCGCGGGCCTCCAGCTGGCGCCGGGTGGGTTCCATTTGCGCACGGCGCCGGCACAGCACGGCGATGGCGGGCGGAACCGGGGAACCGTCAGGCTTGAGCTCAAAGTCCGTCACACGGTATTTCAGGATGTCTTCAGCGAGCGCGGCAGCTTCGTCCACATCGCTGGCAAACCTGCCCAGCACCACGGATCCGGCCGCCGCATGCGGGCTGGGCTGCAGCGGCGGCACTTCGGGCGCTACGGACCCTCCCCCGCCGGCAGGGCCGCGCTGCGCAGCCGCCCGGCCCAGGGATTCGGACATGACGTTGGCGGCGGCCAGGATCGAGCGGCCGTTCCGCCACGCGGTCGTCAGGTAGGACGTCGGCGCAGGAGCCCACGTCCCGGCGGCTTCCGCCGCCCCTTCCTCCGCGGCGCCGTCCTCCGCCGCCCCCTGGCTGGCTGTCTCCAGCCTCACCGGAAACTCACGGACAAAATGGAAGAGCTGCCCGGCCGAGGCACCACGGAATCCGTAAATCGACTGGTTGGGATCGCCCACGGCCGTCACCGCATGTCCGCCGCCGAAGAGCCTCGAAAACAGTACGAGCTGGGCGTGGGACGTGTCCTGGAACTCGTCCAGCAGCACCACCTTGTAGCGCTGCCGCTCCATCCGGGCAGCCAGTGGGACTTCCCGCGCCACTCGGGCAGCGAGGGCCACCAGGTCGCCGAAGTCCAGTGCACCCCGCGCCCGCTTGGCCGCTGCATAGCGTCCAACCATGTCAGCCACACTTGCCCTGGTCCGCAGCATTCCGGCGAGATCGGCCGCCGCCTGCGGGGGGTTCTTCTTTTTGTCGGCAAGGTAAGGGAGTGATTCGAAGTCTGACAACCGCGCCATCAGCCAGGCTTCGACGTCCTCGGGTTCCTGGAGGTGCTCGGCGCATTCACCGGCCAGCTGCATAACCGCCTTCACCAGCGTGGACTTGGCAGCCCGGAAATGCCCGTATTCGCCGTCGTATGCCTCCACGACCTCACTGGCCAGCTGCCAGGCCTGTGCACCGCCCAGCAGGACCACATCACGCTCCACCCCCAGCCGGAGCCCGTAGTCGGAGACGATGCCGCTGGCGAACGAATGGTAGGTGGAAACTTTCGGTTCCAGGGCGTCGCTGCTGAGCAGTCCCTCCGGGAAAACCCCGTGACCGTTACCCCGGGCAGCCTTGTCCTGGGCAACCAGGCGCTGGAGGGCAGCCAGCTTTGCACGGATGCGTGACGCCAGTTCACCGGCTGCCTTCCGGGTAAAGGTCACGCCCAGGACTTCCTCCGGCCTGACCCACCCGTTGGCCACGAGCCACACCACGCGGTCCGCCATGGTGGCCGTCTTCCCCGACCCCGCCCCCGCAATGACCAGCCGCGGGGTCAGCGGAGACGCAATGATCGCCGACTGTTCCGGAGTCGGCACGTTTTTTTCACCCAGGAGCACGGAAAGCTCTTCCGGGCTGAACCGCGGCTGGGGCGGGGTGGCGGCAGCGGCTACCTCGCGGGCAGCCACGCCCCTGGCATCTGAAGGCCCGGCGGCAAGGGTAGCCTCCTGCTCTTGCACGTCCTGCATCATTCAGTCACTTGCCTTCCACGCACGCACAACGGACAGACTTCGGGGAGCCGGCAGCCGTGGCCGCCGTGGCTGCCTTTGGATGGATCGTGCCGTGCTTCGAAGGCACTGCCTCCCATTACCGAAGCTGCATCCTTCACCATGTCCAGGGCCCAGTTGTCCTGCTGATCGATCGGGTCCTGCTGCTGGATGGCCGGATTTTTCGCGCCGGTTCCCAGCTGGGCCAGCACTGCCCCGCCGGGTACCGGGCCCGCCTGGCTGCCCGGACCGTCGTCGAACCCGCCGGCGAGCACCGCGGCCTGGTAGGCACCCAGCTGCGGATGCCGCGCCAGCTCCCCCTTGCCGGGCTGGCGTTTCCCCGTCTTCAGATCCACGATCACCAGCCTGCCTTCAGCATCGATTTCCAGCCGGTCCACCTGGCCGCGCAGGACCGCGTCACGGTCCGGGGCATCATCAACGGGGACCGTTCCTAGCGCCACCTCGAAATCCTGCTCCACGCCTACGAGGCTCCTGCCCTCGCTCCGCATCAGGAGGACATACTGGGCCAGTTTGCGCACCATGGACTCGGCACGCTGGAAATCAAGCCTGCCCTCCCAATTGTCCTTCATGCCCAGCGCGGGCCAGCGCCGGACGAGTTCCGCGACGTACTCGGAGCCGGACGCGTCCGGCAGTTCCTGGGCAATCGCATGGACCAGGGTGCCCAGGCTTCGGGCGAAGTCGGTAGCAGCTTCGCCTCCTGCGGCCTGGACGAACCAGTCGAGCGGTGATTTCTGGACTGACTCCACTTTTGACGGTGAAACGAATACCGTACCGCCGGGTGGAACCACTGCCGCTTCGGAGCTCAGCGGCGGAAGACCCCACCAGCTCTGCGGATGCGCGCCCGGAACCGGCGGCTCCGCCCTGGCCAGGCGTGCAAGCACCCTGGCCGCTTCTTCCGCCTGCGGAGCGTCCCTTCCGTCCAGCTGGGCGTGCTGCCGCAGTTCGGCAACAAGCGCCCGGAGCGTCATGGGGCGCTCTACTGCAGTGAAGCCCCGGGTTTCCTGGCCCGGGGCCAACGGCGCCACATAGTCGAGGAAAGAGGACGGCTGGTCGTCTTCGGAGGATACGGCGGTGCAGACCAGCAGTTCGCGGGCGCGGGACACTGCTGTGGAGAAGCTCCGGAGCTCGTCATACCGGATATCCCGAAGCCGGCTCAGGGGATCCCGTTGCAGGGCGTAGCCTGCGCCGTGCTCCACCGCGTCGCTGTACAGAGTGCTTCCCAGGAGCTCGCCGCGGAGCCGGGTGTTGGGCCACACGCCCTCCTGGAGGCCGGCAACAATGACCACCGGCCATTCACGTCCGGCTGCACTGGCAGGCGTCATCAGCTCGACGGCGTCATCCACCTGCGCGCGGGCGGCAAGGGTGTCCATGGGCAGCTCCTGGTTCAGGAGATATTCCAGGAACTGCTCGGGGCCTGCCCCGGGCATCTGGTCCACATACCGCTCCGCGGTGTGGAAGAGCGCCATCATGGCGTCCAGGTCGCGGTCCGCGCGCGCCCCGTGCGGTCCGCCGGAGAGAGCCGTCTCGGTCCAGGAGCCGGCCAGCCCGGTGGAGTTCCACAGTGCCCAGAGGACTGACTCAGCGTTGGCGCCGGGTTCAGCAGCCGCCCGGCTGCCTGCCTGGATCATGCGTGCCGCCCGGCGTGCGGCACGGCCCTCGATGCCAAGGGTTGACAGCGCGCCAGGCTCCAGCAGCGCTTCGACCAGCAGTGCGTCGCTGGTCCGGCCTCCGCCGCCCAGGATTTCTTCCCTTCTTAACGATTGCCGCAGCCGGCGGAGCTCGATGGACGTTGCCCCGCCGATCCGCGAGGTCAGGAGCGATACTGCGGCCTCGGGGGTGAGCAGTGCCGGGTCCAGCGCGATGGCGAAGGCATCAAGCAGCGGACGGACGGCCACCTCGTCCCGGACAGCGGACTCGGCCACCGGGACCCGCACAGCGATCCCCTGGCCGGACAGATAACGCTGGAACTCGCTGACCTGGGCGCCGTTGCGCACAATGACCGCGAGGTCGGCCAGGTCACGGCCGTGGTTGATGTGCTGGTCCAGGATCCGCTGGGCCACGTACCGCAGTTCGTGCACGGCGGACGGAACAAGGTGTGCTTCCACTGCCCCTTCCGGTCTGTCGCCGCCGGGCTGTTCGAGGCGCCTGGCCAGCTGGCCGCCCGCCCGTTGGGAGATCCGTCCGGCGACGCTCAGCCAGGCTTCGGCAACCGAGGACCCCTGCCGGTGGGCATGCCGCAACGGACGCTCCACCACGGGCGCCCCCGGCGACAGCAGGTGCGGCAGCTCCGCCACCAGGTCCGGCCTTGCCCCCCGGAAGCCCTGGACGACGGTGTCCGGGCAGAAGGCCACGAAGGAGTCCTTGCCGCCGGCTATATCGGCCAGCAGTTCAAAGACTGCGGGGTTGGCCTCCTGGATGTCGTCCACCAGGATGACCTGCAGGCGGTCCCGCTCCGCGGCCAGGAACGCAGGAACATCCTGGAAGACCTGCCTGGCGGCCGTGATGATCCCGGCGGGGTCGAACGCCTCAGGCATTCGCAGGTCCAGGACGTCCCGGTACTCCGAATACAGCGCAGCCGCGGCAAGCCAGTCCGGCCTGCCACAGTCACGTCCGAGCCGCACCAGGTCATCCGGAGTGCGCCCTGATTCAATGATCCGGTCAAACAACTGCCGGACTTCCTGCCGAAAACCGCGCGTTTCCAGCGCCCCCTCCATATCGGCAGGCCAGGGCAGTTCCAGGCCCGGGATCCGGTGTCCTTCAAGGAGTTCCTTGATGATGAGGTCCTGTTCGGGACCGGAGAGGAGCCTCGGCGGCCTGGACAAGGAAAGGAGCCCTTCAGCTTTGGCGCGCCTGATGACATCGAAGGCGTAGGACGCCCAGGTACGCGCCGGCGTTGTGCTCAGGCTCCTGTCCAACCGTGCGGTGAAGCGGTCACGAAGGGTGTCTGCCGCCAGGCGGCTTGGTGCCAGGATCAGCATGCGCTCTGGATCCACGCCGTCCCGGAACGCCCTGCGGACGGCGGCCTCGACGAGGGTGGTGGTCTTGCCGGTTCCCGGAGCTCCGGGCATCAGTACCGGCCCGGATCCCTGGGGGACATCAACCGCGGCCTGCTGGTCCGCTGACAGGAGGGGCTCTGCCGCATGGATGTGGCGGGGCGGCAGCAGCCTCAGGCCTGTCGCGGCCGGGCTCCCCTGATTGCGGTCCGCGCTGCCCGCTCCAGGACCTGCCGTTGCGTCCGCATCAAGTACAGGGACTTCCAGGGAATCATCCCGGTACTCGTCACGTGGGCCGGTGAAGGGCGTTGTTACTGTCACACAGTCATTCCATCATCAGCCACCGACAATCCATGCAGCCGCCGCTCCAGCGCCTCGGCAACAGCATCAATCACGTCCAGTTCATCTTCGGCGGGCGCCCACCGAGCGGCCGGAAGATCCACGCGCCAGCGTCCTTCCCGGGTCCGCTGGTATTCCGTGTAGGCGCCCAGCAAGGGTGTCCCCTCGGCAAGGTAGTGGCGGAGGGCCTCAGCCTCGTGCCCGGCAGGTGCATGGCCGCTCGCCTTGAGGATCCGCCACCAGGGCACGCCGCTCCCGTAGTGGCTCATGACGGCACCCACCTGCCTGGGACCGCCGGAGCCCAGGAGCTCGGCAACGTCGCCGTACGCCACGGCGGATGCGGCGGGCACCAGTTCCACCACGGCCAGCACAGCCTCCACGTACTCAATCCGCATTGATCCAATCTAGCTGCAGTGGCGCTCCACGGAATTGTCAGTGGTGCCCTTTAGCGTTGAGATATGAGCACCTGGAACACCCTCCCCCGCGCAGCCTTCGACCTGGAAACCACGGGCCGCAACTCGCGGGCGGCACGTATCGTCACGGCGTCGGTAACGGTGGTGGACCACCACGGCGATGTCATCACGGAACATGAGTGGCTGGCCGACCCCGGGGTGGAGATTCCCACGGAAGCCAGCGACGTACACGGTGTCACCACCGAAAAAGCCCGGCGGGAGGGCAGGCCTGCACACGAAGTGACGCGGGAGCTTGCCGCAGTCCTGCAGGACCTTTTTGATACGAACATCCCAGTCATCGCTTTCAACGCAAGCTACGACTTCACTGTCCTGGCTGCGGAATCGGCACGCTACGGCGTGCCCCAGCTGAGCCGCTTCCCGGTCCTGGATCCCTACATCATGAACAAGCAGGTGGATCGCTACCGGAAAGGCAAGCGCACCCTGACGGCGCTGTGTGAAGAGTATGGTGTGGTCCTGGACAATGCCCATACGTCTGCGGCCGATGCCCTGGCAACGCTGCGGGTCCTGGACGCCATGGCCGGGAAATTTCCCAAGCTGATGATGCCCGCGAGCCAGCTTCACCAGCTGCAGGTGGACTGGGCCATCAGCCAGGCGGCAGACTTCCAGGGCTACCTCCGGAAGACCAAGCCGACTGCCGTCATTGAGGGCGACTGGCCGGTGCTTCCACCGAAGGACGCGAGCCTCGGCGGCTTCTGACATACTGCTGCCGCGCCGGTGCGAGGCAAGTCACAGTAACAGGGCTTCATATAACCGGGCAGAAAACTACCTCCCGCATTCGGCAAACCCCCGCCCATAGCATTGAGTCTGAGCGTATTGCCCTCCAAGCACTGAATAATATTTGCTCATGAGTGCATCCGGGGTGCTTTCGTTTGAATCATCACCGAAAAAGTGCAGATGAGAGAATAAAGTTTTGCGGTCACCCCTGCCTCGCCGTGCTTGAACAGCGCCGGGCAGGTGCCAGGCGCCACCAGCGCAGCCTCGCGGCCCTGTTGACTAATGACTCAGATGAAAGCGACAACTTGATGAAAATCAAAGCGATGAAGTGGCTCACCACGGCTCCCGTGGCACTCGCCCTGGCTGTCTCCCTCGCCGCGTGCGGCTCAGGGTCCGCCGAGCCTTCAGGGACACCCACGGACGCCCTCGCCGGCAGCGACCAGCAGACGCTGGACAAGTACACCACCGCCGACGTGACCCCGATCGACCAGATTGACACGACCCAGCTGGGCCTGAATACCGAGGGCAAGCTTGAGGTGGGCACGCTGTCCGACGCCCCGCCGAACATCTTCATCGACCCCTCGGGCAAGTTCACGGGCTACGACAACGAACTGTTGCGCGCGATCGCCGGCAAGCTCGGCCTTGAGGTCGAATTCGTTGCCACGGACTTCTCGGCGCTCCTCTCCCAGGTCCAGACCAAGCAGTTCGACGTCGGGTCCTCCTCCATCTCCACCACGGACGCCCGCCGCCAGAACGTCGGCTTCACCAACGGCTACGACTTTGGCTTCATGGCCGTGGTTGCCAAGACCGACAGCGACGTCAAGGGCTTCGACGACCTCACCGGCGACCTCCGCATCGGCGTGGTACAGGGCACCGTCCAGGACGATTACGTCACCAACACCCTCAAGCTCGAGCCGATCCGCTTCCCGGATTACGCCACCGTGTACGCCAACGTGCGCAACGGCCAGGTGGACGCCTGGGTGGCGCCGTCCCAGCAGGCAACCGGCCAGGTCAAGGAAGGCGACGGCACCGTCATCGCCGAATCCGTCGTCAACACGCAGAACTTCACTGCCTACGCCGTGGCCAAGGACAACCAGCCGCTGATCGATGCGCTGAACTCCGGCCTGGACGCCGTCATCGCCGACGGAACCTGGTCCAAGCTGACCAAGGAGTGGTACCCGGACCGCGAAATGCCGGCCGACTGGAAGCCGGGCAGCAAGGCCGCCACGGTTCCCCAGAGCTGATTGAGCCGGGACGTATATGGATCTCCTGGACCAGCTTGCTGACACCTTCTTCAACTGGGAGGAAATGGCCAAAGTCATTCCCGCCCTGCTCATGGTGGGCCTGCCCAATACGCTGATACTGGCTGTAGCTTCCGGCATCTTCGGTTCCCTGCTGGGACTCGCGCTGGCCATGATGGGCATCTCCCGGAACGCGGGAGCCCGGTGGGTGGCACGTATCTATACCGACATCTTCCGTGGCCTGCCCGCCATCCTGGTGATCCTGGTCATCGGCATCGGGCTCAGCCCCATCGCCAGGGAAATCACCGGGTCCCGGAACCCCTACCCCCTGGGCATCCTGGCCCTGACCCTCATCGCGGCTGCCTACATCGGTGAAATTTTCCGTTCGGGTATCCAGAGCGTTGAGAAGGGCCAGCTTGAGGCATCCCGGGCGCTGGGCTTCAGCTACGGCAGTTCCATGCGCCTGGTGGTGGTGCCGCAGGGAATCCGGCGGGTCCTGCCCGCACTGGTGAACCAGTTCATCTCGCTGCTGAAGGATTCATCGCTGGTGTTCATGCTCGGGCTCGCCGCTTCTGACAGGGAGATATTCCGGATCGGAAACGACGCCATGGCCAATACCGGAAACCTCTCTCCGCTGGTCGCCGCCGGGGTGCTGTACCTGATCCTGACCGTCCCGCTGACGCACTTCGTGAACTTCATCGACAACCGGCTGCGCACCGGCAAGCCGGAAAAGAAGGAACCGGACGAGCTGGCAGCGCCTATCGGCAAGGGGGCACAGGCATGACGGAATTCGCTTCCGGAACCCTTACCGGCAAGAACCTGCACCTTTCCTTCGGCCACAACCATGTTCTCCGCGGCATTGACCTGCATGTGGAGAAGGGCACCACGGCCTCCGTGATCGGTCCGTCGGGATCCGGCAAGTCCACGCTGCTGCGCGTGATGAACCGGCTGATCGAACCCGACCAGGGCGACATCCTCCTGGACGGCCGTTCGGTACTGAAGGACAACCCTGACGAACTCCGCCAGCGGATCGGCATGGTGTTCCAGCAGTTCAACCTGTTCCCGCACAAAACGGTGGTGGACAATGTGTCCCTGGCGCTACGGAAACTGCGGAAGCTGTCCAAGGAGCAGGCGCGCTCCGAAGCCCTGGAACAGCTGGATTTGGTGGGCCTGAAGCACAAGGCTGACTCCCGCCCCGCCAACCTTTCCGGCGGACAGCAGCAGCGTGTGGCCATTGCCCGGGCCCTGGCCATGAAGCCTGAGGTCATGTTCTTTGATGAGGCGACCTCGGCCCTTGACCCGGAGCTCGTCAAAGGCGTCCTGGCGCTGATGGCTGACCTGGCGAAGGGCGGCATGACCATGGTGGTCGTCACCCACGAGATGGGATTCTCCCGCAACGTCTCGGACACCGTGACCTTCATGGATGCCGGCGTTGTGGTGGAATCCGGCCCGCCGGAGCAAATCTTCACCTCGCCCCGGACGGACCGGCTGAAGGGCTTCCTCTCGGACGTCCTCTAGCGCTCTCCCCCCTGCAAAAAATCCCCGGTTGCACCGCAACCGGGGATTCTTTGTGTTCAGGAATGTCGTACGACTGCGGTACTAGCCCTGCGCCGCGGCCGCGGCCTTTGCAGCGGCCGGCAGTGCGTCGAAGATCCGGTTCATGGCGGTGTCATCGTGGGCGGCGGAGAGGAACCAGGCCTCGAAGACCGACGGCGGCAGGTATACCCCGGACTCCAGCATCGAGTGGAAGAACGGCGCGTAGCGGAAGCTTTCCTGCGCCTGGGCGTCGGCATAGTTGTGCACGCCGTTGGCCGAGGTGCCGAAGGCCACCGAGAAGAGGTTGCCGGCGAACTGGATGGAGTGGTCCACACCGGCGGAGTCCAGGGCGCTGGACAGTGCCGAGGAAAGTTCCAGCGAGCGGACATCGATAAAGGAGTAGACGTCCCGCGTGGCATGGGTCAGGGTGGCCACGCCGGCCGCCATCGCCACCGGGTTTCCGGAGAGCGTTCCGGCCTGGTACACGGGCCCCGTGGGGGCGAGGTAGTCCATGACGTCGGCACGTCCGCCGAGGGCCGCCGTCGGCATTCCTCCGCCGATGACCTTGCCGAAGGTGAGCAGGTCCGGGGTCCACGGCTCGGCGGCGTCCGGCGCTCCGCCGGTAAGCCCCCAGTAGCCTGAGTAGCCGGTGCGGAAACCGGTAAGCACCTCGTCCACGATGAGCAGTGCCCCGTGTTCACGGGTAATGCGGGACAGGCCGAGGTTAAAGCCCTCCCCCGGGGTTACGACGCCCATGTTGGCCGGAGCTGCTTCGGTGATCACGGCAGCGATGTTCTGCCCGCGGGCGGCGAAGGCTTCCTTGACGGCGGCGAGGTCGTTGTACGGCAGCACCAGGGTTTCGGCGGCGGTGGCCGCCGTGACCCCGGCGGAACCGGGCAGGGCGAGGGTGGCAACGCCGGAACCTGCGGCCGCCAGGAGGCCGTCCAGGTGGCCGTGGTAGCAGCCGGCGAACTTGATGATGAGGTTGCGCCCAGTGAAGCCGCGCGCCAGGCGAACGGCGGTCATGGTGGCCTCGGTGCCGGTGGATACCATCCGGAGGCGTTCGACGGCGGGAACGCGTTCCTTGACGATCTCGGCCAGGTTCGCCTCATCCGGGGTGGAGGCACCGAAGGACAGGCCGCGGTCCACGGCTGCGTGGACCGCGTCCAGCACAGCGGGGTGCGCGTGGCCCAGCAGCGCCGGACCCCAGGAGCAGACCAGGTCCACATATTCCTTGCCGTCGGCGTCGGTCAGGTACGGCCCCTTCGCTGAGACCATGAAGCGCGGCGTTCCGCCCACGGATCCGAAGGCACGGACCGGCGAGTTGACCCCGCCCGGCATGAGCTGGCGGGCGCGGTCGAAAAGTTCCTCGTTGCGAGGGTTGCTGGAAGTCATGGTTCCTATTCTCTCAGGTGGCCGGCGCTGTCTTCTGCCGGGTACGTCAGGTGCCGAGCAGTTCTGCCACGCGGGGTGCCACCGCCGTGCCCATCAGCTCAATGGAGCGCATCATGGTGGAGTGCGGCAGCGGCCCGTTGCTGTATTTGAGGTCGAAACGGTCAACGCCCAGGTTCTGCTTAAGCTGGACGATTTTCCGGGCCACCGTCTCGGGCGAGCCGACGTAGAGGGCACCCTCGGGTGCGCACAGGGCGTCGAACTCGCCCCTCCCCGCCGGTCCCCAGCCCCGCTCGACGCCAAGTTTGTTCCGCAGCTTCAGCCAGTGCGGGAAGAGTTCCTCGCGGGCCTGCTCGTCGGTATCCGCCACGTGTCCCGGTGAATGGGTGGCCACCTGTTGCATGGGGTGGCCGTACTTGGCCATGGCTTCCCGGTACAGGTCCACGAGCGGGCGGAAGGTGCGCGGTTGCCCGCCGATGATGGCGAAGATAATGGGATAGCCGTACTGGGCGCAGCGCAGCACGGATTCCGGTGTGCCGCCCACCCCGATCCAGGTGGGCAGCAGGTGGCGCTCCAGCGGCGGGTACACGCTCAGCCCGGACACGGCCGGCCTGGTGCGGCCTTCCCAGTGCACGGGCCTCTGCGCTCGGACCTTGTCGAACAGCTCGAGCTTTTCCTCGAACAAGACCTCGTAGTCGGCCAGGTCAAGTCCGAACAGCGGAAAGGACTCGATGAAGGAGCCGCGGCCCAGCATGACTTCGGCACGGCCGTTGGAGATGGCGTCCACGGTGGAGAACCGCTGGAACACCCTGATGGGATCATCGGAGCTCAGGACGGTGACAGCTGAGCCCAGCCGGATCCGGGTGGTGCGGGCGGCAGCGGCGGCGAGGAAGACTTCCGGCGCGGACACCGCGTAGTCCTTGCGGTGGTGCTCCCCCACACCAAAGGCATGGAGTCCGACGGCGTCCGCCAGCTGGGCTTCTTCGAGCAGATGGCGCAGCACCCGGGCATGTGGCTGCGGGCTTCCGTCCGGGTTCTCACCGACGTCGCCGAACGTGTTCAGGCCCAGGAGTATCCGGCCTGGTCCAACCGGGGCGGTGGGACTCTCGGGAACAGCTACGGACCGGGGAGCCGGGGTGTTGGTCATCAGGACTCCTTCAGCCAGCCGGCCAGTTCGGCCGCCCAGTAGGTCAGCACCATGTGGGCGCCGGCACGCCGGATGCCCAGAACGGACTCGGTGATGGCGGCCCGCCGGTCGATCCAGCCGTTGGCGGCAGCGGCCTCGATCATGGCGTACTCGCCGGAGATCTGGTACGCCGCCACCGGGACCGGGCTCATGGCGGCGACATCGGCCACGATGTCCAGGTAGCTCATGGCGGGTTTGACCATCACGATGTCGGCTCCCTCTGCGAGGTCCAGTTCCACCTCGCGAAGGGCCTCAGTGCGGTTCCCGGCGTCCATCTGGTAGGTCCGCCGGTCGCCCTTCAACTGGGAGTCGACAGCTTCGCGGAACGGACCGTAGAAAGCGGAGGCGTACTTGGCGGAGTACGCGATGACGGACGTGCTGGTGTGGCCGGCACCGTCCAGGGCGGCACGGATGGCGGCGATCTGGCCGTCCATCATGCCGGAGGGGCCCAGCATGTGGGCGCCGGCGTCTGCCTGGGCCACGGCCATGCGGGCGTAAATTTCCACGGTGGGGTCGTTGTCCACGTAACCGTCGGCGTCGAGCACGCCGCAATGGCCGTGGTCCGTGAACTCATCCAGGCACACGTCGCTCATGACCACCAGGTCGTCTCCCACCTCGGCGCGCACGTCCCGGATGGCCTTGTTCAGGACGCCATCGGGGTCAAGGGACGCCGTCCCCGCGGCGTCCCGGGTTTCCGGGATGCCGAACAGCATGATGCCGCCGAGCCCGAGTTCCACCGCTTCAGCAGCAGCACGCTTCAGGGTTTCGGTGGTGTGCTGGACAACGCCCGGCATGGAGATGATGGGGTTGGGTTCCGTGAGGCCTTCACGGATGAAAGCCGGAAGGATAAGTTCTGCCGGCGCCAGGCGGGTTTCGGCGGTCAGCCGGCGCATGGCAGGGGTGGTGCGCAGGCGGCGGGGGCGGTGGCTGGGAAAAGTCATGGTCCTGTCCTTGGCGTTGGTTCGGGCGGTGAGTGGGTGGCCGCTGGCGGGCGTCCCGCGCGTCAGGGTGGTTCACCGCCCGCGTCCTCCGTTGTGTGGAGTGCTGCCGCGACGGCTGCTACAAGCCCCGCCGGCGACGGCTCAGCCGCGATGGCAGCCACCGGCATGCCAAGCGCGGCGGCCTGGTCCGCCGTCGAACGCCCAATGGCCACGAAGCGGCACCCGAGCAGCGGGGACAGCGCATGGATGCGCCGGGCGGCGCTGGGGGAAGCGGCAATGACGGCGTCGAGGCGGCCGTCGGCCAGCTCGGCTGCGGCGTTGTCCGGTGTCAGCAGGGCGTACGACGGCGGCTGCCGGTCCGGTCCCCCGCTTACCGCCGGGATGGCCAGCCTCCGTTCCGCTGCGGCGGGGTAATCAACGGTGCGGTATGCGGTCACTGCCGTCACAGTGCTTCCGGCTGCCGACAAGCCTTCCGCCAGGCGCGGCGACGCGATGTCGGCCTGCGGCAGCAGAACCTTGCCGTCCCCTCCCGGCCACACAGCCAGCAGGCCCGCCGCAGACTGGTCATCCGCTGGTGCCAGTGCCACCGCAAGCCCCTGGTCCTCCAGGAGCCTGCGCGTCGCCGCCCCCACCGCGGCTATCCGGGTGGCAGCCGGGATCCACTGGGCAGGCACCAGTCCACGTTCGGCGGCTTTGGCCGTGAGCACATGGACTGTGGTGGCGCTGCTGACCACCAGCCAGTCGAATGCCCCCGCACCGAGGGCATCGCAGGCAACATCGAGGGAGTGCTGGTCCGGTGCACGCTCGAAGTCGATCAAGGGCAGGAGGAGTGCACTGGCGCCGGCCTCCTGCAGCGCGTCCACGAGCGCCAGCGACCGCTCCGGACTGCGCGTGATCAATACCCGCGCCCCGGCCAGTGGCCGGTCCAGCGGCAGACCCTTTTCCTGCATGTTTACCCGCGTCCCGGTTGGCCCTGCCGGACGCACTGGACAGGCAATCGCATGGCCGGAATCAGGAAGCCTGCAGGTCCGCGATGTCCGCGGCGCCGGCGGCGAGCAGGACTTCGGCCAGTTCGATGCCGAGCAGTGTGGCGCCCACCTCGGTGAGGCCGTCGGTTGCCCGCTTGTCCCGGACCGAGGCCGTGCCGTCCACCGCGCACACCACGGCTTCCAGGTGCAGCAGGCTGCCCTTGCGGAAGGCGTAGGCGCCAACCGGTGCCGCGCACCCGGCCTCCAGCCGGGCCAGCAGGGCCCGTTCAGCGGTGACCGCAAGCCGGGTATCCGGATCGTCGAGTGCACTGAGTGCCTGGGCCAGGACGTCCCTGGACCCTTCGTCCGAGCCGGGCCGGGCCGGGGCATCGGCCGTGCGGCACTCGATCGCCAAGGACCCCTGCCCGGCGGCGGGAAGCATAACGTCCGTTTCGAGGAACTCGCTGACGGTATCCAGCCTGCTGATGCGTTCCAGGCCTGCGGCGGCCAGAACCACAGCGTCCAGGTCGCAGGACTTGCCGGGTACCACGTCGGTTACGGTGTTGCCCGGCAGCCCGGGGACACGGCCAAGGCGGGTGTCCACGTTGCCGCGGATGTCGATGATCTCCAGGTCCGGCCGTGCGGCGCGGAGCTGGGCGGCGCGCCTGGGCGAGCCGGTGCCCACCCGTGCAGCCGCGGGGAGGTCAGCCAGTTTCAGGCCGTCCCGGGCGCACAGGACGTCGCGGACATCCACCCGCCGCGGAGTTGCCGCGAGGCTGAGCCCCACGGCCGCACCCGTGGGCAGATCCTTGAGCGAGTGGATCGCCACGTCGCATTCGTTGCGCAGCAGCGCATCGCGCAGGGCGGCGACAAAAACGCCGGTGCCGCCCATCTGGGAGAGCGAGCCGGTCAGGACATCGCCGTCAGTCCGGATGTGGACGAGCTCCACCGGAAAGCCTCCGACGGCGGCCAGCTGGTCCGCGGTCTGCTGCGTCTGGGTGAGCGCCAGCTTGCTGGCGCGGGTGCCGATCCGGACAGTCACTGCTGCGCCGCTCCCCCGGACGCGGCCGGCTGGCTGGCGCCGGCTTCGCCGGGATAGGAGTCGTGCCCGGTGCCCACGGTGGTGTCCGCACCGGCAATGGTGGGCTTCTCGCCCCGGAAGTTCTGGCAGCAGCCCGGCCGGCAGACGTCGTACCAGGGACCGAGGTCCGTGAGCGCCGGGCGGTCAGCGATGTTGTTGGCCACCGTCCGCTCCGAAATCAGGTCCACCATTCCGTTGACGAACTTGCGGTGCGTGCCGGGTGTGGGGACCCGCGTGGCGGTAAGCCCCAGGTTGGCGCAGGTTTCCAGGGCTTCGGTGTCCAGGTCCCAGACAACTTCCATGTGGTCGCTGACGAAGCCGAGCGGGACGATGACGATTCCCTTGACATCCTGGCCGGCCAGTTCCTCGATGGCATCGTTGATGTCCGGCTCCAGCCAGGGCACGTGCGGTGCCCCCGACCGGGACTGGTACACCAGGGACCAGGGTGCCGTCAGGCCTGATTCCTCTTCCACGCGCTGGATGACAGCGGCAGCCGTGGCGAGGTGCTGGGCCACGTAGGCGGACCCTTCCGCGAATTCGCGGGGTTCGCCTTCGGAGCGGCCCGCGGCCTCGGCATCCCGGGTGGGGATGGAGTGGGTGGCGAACAGGATCTGCACGGGCGCGTCGGGGGTGCCTGCGGCTGCGAGCTGTTCCCGGACTTCCCTAAGGCCGGCGGCCGTGCCCTCAACGAACGGCTCCACGAAACCGGGGTGGTCGAAGTACTGCCGCACCTTGTCCACTTCCAGCCGGCCGTCCAGGCCGGTTTCGGTCAGCGCCATGCCGATGTCCTCACGGTACTGGCGGCAGCTGGAGTAACAGGAGTAGGCACTCGTGGTGATCATCAGGAGGCGGCGGTGGCCGGCGTCGTACGCGTCCTGGAGGGTTTGCGGAATGTACGGCGCCCAATTGCGGTTGCCCCAGAGGACCGGCAGCTCGATGCCGCGGGCGGAGAGTTCGGCCTCCAGGGCGGCCTTGAGTTCGCGGTTCTGCTGGTTGATGGGGCTGATGCCGCCGTTGGCGCGGTAGTGGTGCGAGACCTCTTCCAGCCGCTCATCCGGGATGCCGCGCCCGCGGGTGACGTTGCGGAGGAACGGGATCACGTCCTCCTGGCCTTCCGGCCCGCCGAACGAGGCGAGGAGGACGGCGTCGTAATTCTTGGGTGCCATCCGTCCGGCCTCGGTGACAGGGTTGACGACGACGGCGCCGCCGGCATTTGTGGGGTCAAGCTGGCTCATGCGAGCACCTCCGCTACTTCTGCCGGGGAAATCCGGCGTCCGGTGTAGAACGGGACTTCCTCCCGGACGTGGTTGCGTGCCTCGGTGGCGCGCAGGTGGCGCATCAGGTCCACCAGGTCCACCAGGTCGGGGGCCTCAAGGCCCAGGATCCATTCCCAGTCGCCCAAAGCGAACGAGGAAACGGTGTTGGAGATGACCTGCGGGAACTCCCGGCCCAGGAGGCCGTGTTCCCGAAGCATTGCGCCCCGCTCTTCCTCAGGGAGGATGTACCACTCGTAGGAGCGGACGAACGGGTAGACGCACAGCCATTCCGCCGGCGCAACCCCGCGGGAGTATGCGGGCGTGTGGTTCTTGGCGAACTCGGCCTCACGGTGCACGCCCATGGCGGACCAGACAATCTCGGTGCCCGCAAACAGGGTGCTGCGGCGGATGTCGCGGATGGCCTGCTGCAGTGCTTCCGGCTTGGGACCGTGGAGCCACACCATGACGTCCGCGTCGGCCCGCATGGCGGAGACGTCGTAGCTGCCGCGGTGCGTCACGCCGGCCCGGGCCAGCCGTTCCAAGAGGGCCTCGAAGTCAGCGGCGGCGTCGGCGCTGCGGATCAGGGTTTCGGAGCGCTTGAATACCGTCCAGAGGGTGAAAAACTGCTCGGCTGATTCTTCGGTTTTAGTGACAGATTCGGCAGAAGTGTGGCTCATGGTTACAAGTTTGCCCCTTCGTACCCGTCAAGTCGAAACCAACGACTTCTACAAGCCGTAGAAGTGCGCAACGTCACATCCGGGGGACCATGCTGTGGCTGAGGGAGCCAGCGAAACCTCGACCGCCGAAAGAACTGCCAGGGGATTCAGCGGTCCAGGTTACGGATCTGTTCGATCGTGTCGGACACCACAGCGGCCAGCCCGTTGCCGGCCACCCAGCCGCCAACGACGGCCAGGTTACCCACCGCGGCACAGGCTTTCCGGATTTCCGCCACGCGGGCGCGGTGCCCCACGGCGGCGAAGGAAAGGGACCCCCGCCACCTGACCACATCCCAGTCCACGACGTCCTCCCCGGCGATGTCCACGCCCAGCAGTGCCTGTGCATCACGCAGGGCCGCGGCGAAGAGCTCATCGTCGGTGTCCGGGCCGCCGGGCTGCCCGCCGGCCCCGTCCACCCGGCCGTACGAGAGCCTGACCACGTGCCGGCCTGGGCCGGCCGCTTCAGCCAGCCAATCCCATTTGCCGGTGGCGTGGGTCAGGGCCTTAGCTTCAACGCCGGGGGTCTGGGGCGCCACCAGGATGCCTGTGCCGCGCGGCCGGCGGTCCAGTTCGGGCTTGTTGACCACGAGCGTGACGAGTTTGACGTCCGGTCCTGCAGGGGGCCGTCGTCCCGCCAGGGCGGGGACTGCGGCTTCCAATAGGTCGACGGCGGCCGGACCGCCCACTCCCACGACCAGCGCGCCGGCGTCGAACGTTGCTCCGGGAGAGCTGACCCGCCAGCCTTCAGGCGTCCGGGCCACTGCTGAGGCAGGCGTCCCGGACATGAGCGTCACCCCCCGGTCGCGGAGGTCGCCCACCAAAGCGGTGACCAGGGTGTGCATGCCGCGTTCAAGGCCGGCAACGGCAGAGCCCGCCTTTGCCGGGGCCATAGGCTCCTGCCTGAGGCCGTTGTTGGCAGGTGACCCTGTGGCGGCGCGACGCTGGGCGGAAACCGCAGCGGCCAGGGAGCCGTGCCGCCTGATTCCGGCGCGGAGCCCCGGAGCCACCATGTCGACATCGAGCAGTCCGGGATCCGCGGAGTGGACGCCGCCCACAACCGGGGCAACCAGGCGCTCCAGGACCCTGCTCCCCATGCGTGCCTTCACCAGGGCGGAGACGCTGATGACGTCGTCCGCCGTCCCCACCGACGCCGGCAGGAACCTGTCCAGGGCGGCCCGGAGGGTTCCCACGGGGCCCAACGACCTCCGGACTTCCGGGTCCCAGGGGTTGGCCGGGATGCCCAGGACGCCCGTCTTGGGCAGTTCGCGCGGGCCGTCCGGAAGCTGGACCCAGGCTCCCCCGGGCCGGGGCGGCACAATGCTGCCGGCAAGGCCAAGCTCCCCAGCAAGCCGTGCAACGGCGTCGGTACGGGTGGCGAAGGATTCCGCGCCGCTGTCCAGGGTCAGGCCGGCAACGGTGTGGCTGCCCACGCAGCCGCCCCATTCCGTTCCGGCTTCCAGGACTGTGACCTCATAACCGGCGGAAGCCAGCTCGCGGGCAGACAGCAACCCCGAAATGCCGCCGCCCAGCACCAGCGCGGTCCGGGTCTCTGCCGGCGTACTGCCCATGGGACTACTCCGGGGAGATGGAGTGGATGAGTTCAACCACCCGCGTGAGGACGGCGGGATCCGTCTCCGGCGGAACGCCGTGACCCAGGTTGACCACATGCCCGGGGGCTGCCGAGCCTGCGGCTATCACGTCGCGGACGTGAGCCTCGAGAATTTCCCACGGGGCCGGCAGCAGGGCGGGGTCGATGTTTCCCTGCAGCGGCACCGTGCCGCCCAATCGCCGGTTGGCCTCATCGAGCGGCAGCCGGTAGTCAACGCCCACCACGTCCACTCCCACGTCACGCATGGCCACCAGGAGCTCTGACGTGCCGGTGCCGAAGTGGATGAGCGGAGCACCGAGGTGCCGCACATGGTCCAGGGCGCGTGCCGAGGCCGGCGCCACATACCTGGTGTAATCGGCCAGGCCCAGGGAACCGGCCCAGGAGTCGAACAGCTGGGCTGCGGAGGCGCCGGCCTCAAGCTGTGCCTGCAGGAACATGCCGGAAGCGTCTGCGGCCCAGTTGGCCAGGGCGTTCCAGGTTTCGGGGTCGGCGTGCATCATGGTGCGCGGACCCAGGTGGTCACGGGACGGCCTGCCCTCCACCATGTAGGCAGCCAAGGTGAATGGTGCGCCGGCGAAGCCGATCAGCGGAGTGCTGCCGAGTTCGGCCACGGTGAGGCGGACCGCTTCACGGATCGGTTCCAGTGACTCCCAGGTGAGCTGGGGCAGCGCTGCCACATCTGCGGCGGTGCGGACCGGAGTGTCCAGGACGGGTCCCACTCCTGGCACGATGTCCACGCCCACCCCGGCAAGCTTCAGGGGAATGACGATGTCGGAGAAGAAGATGCCCGCATCAACGTCGTGGCGGCGGACCGGCTGGAGCGTGATTTCGGAAGCCAGCTCCGGGCGCAGGCAGGAGTCCAGCATGGCTACGCCTTCGCGGACCTTGAGGTACTCAGGCAGGGAGCGTCCGGCCTGCCGCATGAACCAGACGGGGCGTCGGGACGGCTTGCCTCCGCGGTAGGCCGTGATCAGCGGGGAATCGGCGGTGCGGCCGTCCAGCAGCGGGTGGTCTGCGGCGAGGGCGCCGACAGGGGACATGGCAGGGCTGGAAGTCATGCCTTTGATTGTGCCGAAAATCGGATGCAAAAGATAACGACAAAGTGTCATCCGGCCGCCCTCCGGCCGCGCCGTGGCAGGAATCACAGCCTCGGCTTGCGATGGTGCGTGCCTGGAGTTGTTCTACCGAGTAACGAAAAAGCTATGATTGTCCTGCTGTGGTTCTTTTTTCATTGGTGGCTACACACGCCGACATCGATCTTGAGACCGTTGCTCAGTTGAGCAGCGGTTCTTCGGGGATCGCCACATCCGCCCTCTCCGGATCGCCGGCAGTGACGGGTGCCATTGTCCTTGCCACTTGCAACCGCTACGAAATCTATGGCGAGGCCCCCCATCCGGACGATGTAGAGGCTGCCCGCGCCGCGTTGGTGGCCCAGATCAGCGAAATCAGCGGACTGAGCGAACCGCTCGTCTCGCGCTCCTTCAGCACCCGCACCGGTCCGGAAGTCAGCCAGCACCTCTTTGCCGTCAGCGCAGGCCTGGACTCCGCCGTGGTCGGAGAACGTGAAATCGCCGGGCAGGTCAGGCGGGCCCTTATTACCGCCCAGCATGAAGGCACGGCAAGTTCCGGCCTCGTCCGGCTGTTCCAGGCGGCCTCCAAGACCGCCAAGGATGTCGGCGCGCAGACTGCCCTCGGCTCCCGGGGCCTGTCCATCGTTTCCGTCGCGTTGGATCTGGCAACGGACCTGTCCGAGAATCCGGACTGGTCCAGCAAGAAGGTAGTCGTCTTCGGCACGGGAGCCTACGCCGGCGCCACCATGGCCCTCCTGCGCGAACGCGGCTGCACCGACATCTCCGTTTTCTCCTCTTCCGGCCGCGCCGAAGGTTTTGTGGCAACCCGGGGCGGAACCGCCATCGACGCCGAATCACTCCGCCCGGCCGTAGCGGCGGCGGACATGATGATCGGCTGCAGCGGTTCCGACACCAGGGTGGAGGCCGACGAACTGGCAGAGGTCCGCGCAGATTCCCCGCAGCCGCTGATTGCCATCGACCTTGCACTCACCCACGACTTCGACCCCGGGGTTGGCGAGCTGGACGGCGTGGAGCTTCTCACCTTGGAGTCAGTGCGCCTTGCTGCCCCCCAGGAGCAGGCCGAGTCGCTGGCCCAGGCCAGCGGCATCGTCAGCGGCGCCGCCAAGGCCTTCGAGCACGAGCGCGAGGTCAGGTCCGTGGATTCCGCCATCGTTGCCCTGCGCCGGCACACCATGAGCGTCCTGGACGCGGAAATGGAAAAGGTCAGGGCACGGCACGGCTGCACGGCCGCCGCCGAGGAAGTGGAATTCGCGCTCCGCCGCATGGTCAAGCAACTGCTCCATGTACCTACGGTGCGCGCCCGCGAGCTTGCCGCGAACGGCCAGCAGGACGATTACGTGGCAGCCCTGGAAGCCCTCTACGGCATCACCGTGGAGCAGCCGGCCGCCACAGCCCCGCAGGCCGAATGCCCGGTGGACCACCTGGGCCTCGAAACCGCCTGACGCGTCTTTCCCCCGAGCAACGCCCTCTCAGATCCTGCGCCCTTTTCGCCGACGCTCTCTCATTTGACGCGCATTTCCCGGCAGTGCTCTCTCACCTAGCGCAGGTTTTCCTTCGGTAAGTGATAGAGCGTTCCGGGTTTTCCTTCGGTAAGTGATAGAGCGTTCCGGTTTAACCGACATCAAGTGAGAGAGCGTCCTAGTAGACGGGTTTAGTGGGTTCCACCTCACGCACCCAGGCCAGGATCCCGCCGTCGAGATGGCTGACCCGCCGGTAGCCCGCTTTCCTCGCCGCGGCCAGGACGTTGGCCGACCGCGTGCCGGCCTTGCAGTGGAACACGATGTCCCGGTCCTGCGGGAGTTCTTCCCACGCCTCCCCCGCGAGGATCTTGCCCTGCGGGATCAGCACAGCGCCGTCGATCCGGACAATGTCGTACTCACCTGGTTCCCGCACGTCCACCAGGTCAAAGTCCTTAAGGCCTGCCTTCCGCGAGGCGAGCATGGTGGCGAGCTGCGCGGCCGTGACGGAATGTTCGGTGTCCGCCTGTCCTGCCGGCACAATCCCGCAAAAGGCCTCATAGTCCGTCAACTCTGTGATCGGTTCCGCTGCCGGGTCCTTGGATACGCGGATCTCCCGCCAGCTTCCGCCCAGCGCATCAAACAGCGCCACACGCCCCAGCAGGGAACGGCCGACGCCGGTAATCAGCTTGACCGCTTCGGTCACCATCAGCGACCCCACGGCCGCGCACAGCATGCCGAACACGCCACCCTCGCCGCAGGAGGGAACTGAGCCGGCGGGCGGTGCCTCAGGGTAGAGGTCACGGTAGGTGGGCCCGTGCTTCTCCCAAAACACACTGACCTGGCCGTCAAACCGGAAGATGGAGCCCCAGACGTAGGGCTTGCCCAGGATGGCTGCAGCGTCATTCACCAGGTAGCGGGTGGCGAAATTGTCCGCGCCGTCGAGGATGAGGTCGTAGCCCGCGAACAGTTCCAGGGCGTTGGAGGCATCAAGGCGGACATGGTGCAGCTGGACGTCCACCAGCGGGTTCAGCGCGGCGATGGCGTCGCGGGCCGATTCGATCTTGGGCCGGCCAACGTCCGCCACCCCATGGATGATTTGGCGCTGCAGGTTGCTGAGGTCAACGTCGTCGTCGTCGATGATTCCCAGCGTGCCCACGCCGGCGGCGGCAAGGTACAGGAGCGCAGGGGATCCGAGCCCGCCGGCCCCGATCACCAGCACCTTTGCATTCTTGAGCCGCCGCTGCCCGAGGGCGCCGATCTCAGGGATGATGAGGTGCCTCGAGTAGCGTTCCACCTCTTCGGCGGTGAGGTCGGCTGCCGGTTCCACCAGCGGATCCAAGGACACAGGTGAAACATTTGCGCTGAATGTCGAAGCCATACTTCAATGTATGCCCCGGGATACCGCCCGGTCATATTACCCCGCAGTAAAGTGGAGGTAACTGCAACGAAAGAAGGACAACCGTGGTCCATGAAGCACGGGCTAACCGCCCGCCGGCCGCCGAACCGCAATCGCCCTCGCGTCCTGCAGGCCAACGGTCAGCCAGGCTTCCACGGGACGAGCGGCGCGCCCAGCTCCTCATGGCAGCCCAGGAAGTCTTTGTGGCCAACGGTTACCACGGTGCAGCCATGGATGAAATCGCCGAGACGGCCCACGTCAGCAAGCCGGTGCTCTACCAGCACTTCCCCTCAAAACGGGAGCTGTACCTGGCCCTGCTGGAGAGCCACCTTGCGTCCCTGACGGACCTCATGCTGGGGGCCCTGAACTCCACCACGGACAATGACGAGCGTGTGCAGGCCGTCATGCGGGCCTATTTCCAGTTCATCGCCAACGATGACCAAGCCCACCGGCTGGTGTTTGAGTCGGACCTGATCAATGATCCGGACGTCAGCGCACGTCTGGAAACCTTCAACAGGACGTTTGCCGACGCCATAGCGCGCGTCATCGCCGAGGACACCAAGCTCCCCCATCTTGAAGCCCAACTCCTGGGCCGGGGACTCGCTGGAATGGCGCAGGTCAGTGCCCGCTACTGGCTTGAAACGGACGGCAACCTGGACCTCGATGTGGCCAGCGACCTCATCTACCGTTTAGCTTGGCGCGGAATCTCTCGCTTCCCCAAAGGGTCCTAGACTACAAATAAGACATAACCAACGAACGTGAATGGCTGGGAGGCCCCTGTGGAAATTAAGATCGGCGTTCAGAATATCGGCCGCGAAATCGTGCTGGAATCAAACGAGGATGCGGATTCGGTAGCCAAGATTGTGGAGGCTGCCATCTCCAAGGGCAGCGAACTCCGCCTGAAGGATGACAAGGGACGCCTGATCATTGTTCCCGGAAACGCCCTGGGCTACGTGGAAATCGGGGCCGAAGAGGCACGGCGCGTAGGTTTCGGCCAGTTCTAGACCCTGCCGAGGAACCACCCGTAGCCCAAGGAGGACCATGCTTTCGCTGACCATCGTTGTGCTGGCAGCCGCCGCCGCAGGCTTTATTGTCTGGGCAAACGACAAGCGGCATGCCAAGTACGGGGCCGGCGTGCCCGCCGGGGTTTCCGTGGCCGTGGCAGCCCTGGTGTGGATCATCCTGATGGCTGCCGGATTCGGATACCTGCCGGGACGCACCTGGATTCCCTGGGTCCTGCCGATCGTGCTCGGAGCCGCGTCTGCAACGGCGGCCGCCATCTACCTGGGCCGCTCGCGTGCGCGGCAGGACACCGAACGGCTGACTGCAATCCTTCGGGCCTGACACCTGCACAGAGAAACCCAACGAACACAGCACCTTATGCAGCGCACGTCGAGGCCAACCGGCAGTGGCCGCCATCCCCCTCGGGGTGGCGGCCACTGCCGCTTAAGGACCCAGCGGCTGGTGACGCGGGCGCTCTATGACCCGCTTTTTCTGCTGTGCGGGCAACTAACGCTGTGCAGTCAACTAATGCCCCTGCGCATACTTCGCCGGCTCTGCCTTAGCGCCCACCGCTGCCGCAGCTTCACTTGCTTTCGCGGCTGCCGCGATGTCCCGGCCGGTCACCTGTCCCCCGGCGTCGTGGGACGTGTAGCGGATAAAGACGCGGTTGTAACGCCAGTCGAGGTCCGGATGGTGGTTCTGTTCCTCGGCCAGGCGTCCGACGGCGGCAATCAGCTCGAGTGCGGCAGCCGCCGTTGGCATCTTGAAAACGGTAACCAATCCGCCGTCGCCGGCCCGCCAGTCAGGCAGGCCAGCCAGGGCTTCGTCGATGCGTTCCGGGGGAAGGGCGCCTTTGCTGGCCACTGCTGCTCCTTGGATCAGGGCGTTGGCCGGCAGAAGGCGGGTCCTACAGGAACTCGGCCCGGCCTTCCATCGCCGACGATGCCAGCGCATGTTCACGGCGGGGTATGCGACCCGCCGCTTTCGCCAGCCTACCGGCGATGACGGCGTACTTGAAGGCCTCCCCCATTAGGGCAGGTTTCTGCGCCCGGGTCACCGCCGTGGCCAGGAGCACCGCGTCGCAGCCCAGTTCCATGGCGAGGGCGGCGTCGGAGGCCGTACCGATGCCCGCGTCCAGCACCACCGGCACCGAGGCCCGGGACACGATGAGCTCGATGTTGTGCGGATTGAGGATGCCCAGGCCGGTCCCGATGGGCGAGCCGAGCGGCATCACCGCCGTGGCCCCGAGGTTCTCCAGCCGCAGGGCCAGCACGGGGTCGTCATTGGTGTAGGCGAAGACCTTGAATCCCCTGTTGACCAGCTGTTCGGTGGCGTCCACGAGCTCAACGGCGTCCGGCAGGAGGGTGTGTTCGTCGGCGATGACCTCGAGCTTCACCCAGTCGGTTTCCAGTGCCTCCCGTGCCAGTTCGGCGGTGAGCACAGCGTCACGCGCCGTGAAACACCCCGCGGTGTTGGGCAGGACCCGGATGCCGTGGTCCACCAGCAGCTGGAACAGTGAACCCGCCTCATCCGGCGAATAGCGGCGCATGGCCACGGTGGTCAGTGAGGTGCCGGAGGCCAGGAGTGCGGCGCCCAGGCCATCCAGGCTGGGCGCGCCGCCGGTGCCCATGATGAGCCGGGACGCCAGGGCGACGCCGTCGATCACCAGGGGGTCTCGGACGCCGGGCAGCTGGCTGTTGGTGATGGTGGTTTCGGTCATGGTGGTCAGCCTCCCTGTACTGCCGTGACAAGTTCGACGTCGTCGCCCTCGGCGAGCGCCGTGGCGGACCACAGGCTCCGGGGCACCACCTGGGCGTTGCGGGCTACGGCCACGCCCAGCTTCCGCCCGTCGGTGGCCCTGCCGTCTGCGGCCAGTGGACGGCCGGTGACCTCGCTGACGAGTGCAGTGATGGAGGCGTCGGCTGCCACGGTGTGGCCGGCTCCGTTCAGGGTGATGTTCATGCTGTCTCCTGGGTGTTGGGTGGGGTGGCAGCCGCTTCAGCCATGTGGAAGGGAGCCGGGGAAAACCGGCCGGGGTTGAACGGGGCCCAGCGGGGGTCCTCGCTGCCGTCCATGAGTTCCCGGCAGATTGCGGCCGCAGCCGGGGTGAGCAGGATGCCGTGGCGGAAGAATCCGGTGGCAATGATGAGCCCCTGCACGTGGCGGGACCCTTGAGCGCCGGGCCTTCCAGGGGCGGGCTGCCCGCCCGCGGGTCCTTCGGGCAGCGGCACCCTTCCGAGCAGCGGGGCGTTGTCCGGTGTGCCGGGCCGGGCACGGGCTGTGCACTCGAGCAGTTCAAGCTCAGCCACGGCCGGAACCAGCACCTGGGCATCGCGGAGAAGCTGGTACACGCCTCCTGCCGACACCGCCCCGGCGCTGGAGCCGGCGGCCCCGCCCAGCGCGTCCTCACGCTGGGTTGCCCCTATGACCACGGTTCCGTCCTGCCGCGGGACGATGTACACGGGGATCCCGCGCACCAGTCCGCGGACAGTTGAGGTCACCAGGGGCCTGAGGTGCGCCGGTACCGCGAGCCGCAGGATGTCCCCATGGACCGGTCGCAGCGGCAGGTGCAGGTTCACCGGCAGTCCGGTGAGTTCCGCGGCGTGCAGCCCATTGGCCACCACCGTCTCCCCGGCCACCACGCTCCCACCGCCCGCCAGGACCACTCCGGCAACGGCGCCGTCCTTCCAGAGCAGGCCGGTTGCCTTGTCCGGCACGGCGAATCCCCCGGCGGCGCCGGCCACGCCGCTTTCGTCTCCGCCGGCATCCCCGGCCAACGCCCGGCGGAGGCAGGCCACCAGCAGCCGGGGGTCCACCTGGTGGTCCGCCGGGGTATCCAGCGCAGAGGCAATCCCCGGGCTCAAGAGGGGCTCGCGGCGCCGCGCCTCGCGGATGGTGAGCGGTTCAACCGAGAGGCCGTTGGCCAGCTGGACGGTTCGCAGGTCCAGCAGCGCCTGCCGGTCCGCGGAGTCGGCACCCACGGCGAGGGTCGGCGTCGTAAGATATCCGGGATCCGAGCCCGCGGCCGCGGCGAGGTCCGCAGCGAAACCCGGCCAGCGGACGGAGGCGTCGAGCATGAGTTCCAGGAGGTCTTCCTCCTGGTAGTGCAGCTCGCTCACCGGGGCAAGCATCCCTGCGGCCGCCCAGCTGGCTCCCGAGCCCGGCGCATCATCGATCACTACCACGGAACGGCCCGACCGCCTCGCCTCCCAGGCGATGCCGTGGCCGATGGCTCCCCCGCCGATCACAGCAACATCGGCTGCGATCGTGGAGCCGGGAACAGGGCGGCCGCTTACGCCATGTGCGTGAGGCATCGATTGTCTCCTTCCCTACGCCGGTATTAACCGGATCAGGTCAAGCGGTCGGCTCTGACGCCCTCTCAGCCCGGCGCTTTGTGACAGCTGCCGCGGCTCCCGCAGTACGAGCCCAGTGTAGAGGAACTAGGCTGGCTCCCATGAATGTGTCCCACCCCCCTGCCGCCGCTTCCCGTCCGTCCGGAACAGACGCCTTTATCAACGCGGAAGGGAGTGCCGGGCTGCACAGTGCGCGCCTTTATCTCTGCACGGATGCGCGCCGCAGCCGGGGCGACTTTGAACAGTTCGTGGATGCCGCGTTCGCGGGGGGCGTGGACATCATCCAGCTCCGGGACAAGTCCATAGAAGCCGCCGAGGAGCTTGAACTCCTGGCCGTCCTGAAGGAGGCAGCGGTCCGCCACGGCAGGTTGTGGGCTGTGAACGACCGCGCCGACATTGCCGTGCTGTCCGGAGCGCCGGTCTTCCACATCGGGCAGAAAGACCTTCCCCTCAAGGCAGCCCGGACGCTGCTGAACGGGAACGCCGCCATCGGCCTATCCAGCCACAGCCCTGAACAGGTGGATGCAGCCCTGGCCGCGGCCGCCGGCCCGGCTGCGCTCGACTACTTCTGCGTGGGCCCGTTGTGGGCAACACCCACCAAGCCCGGCCGCGCCGCCGTCGGCTTGGACCTGGTGAAGTATGCGGCCGCGGCATCGGCGGCGCAGCGGCAGGGACAGTCCGACGGCGGCGTGCCCTGGTTCGCGATCGGCGGGATTGACCACGGCAACGTGGAACAGGTGGTGGATGCCGGGGCCAGCAGGATCGTTGTGGTCCGGGCCATCACGGAAGCCGATGACCCGGCAGCCGCCGCCGCATCGCTGCTCGACGCGCTGGACGCTGGCCGCCCGTGACGCTGCGCCGGATCTGCGGCGCATCCCGCGGGCGGTTCCGTGCACTATTTGTGAAATTCGGGCTACGCTGATTTTCGTGTCACATCATCGGCTGGCCCCCAATGTCCACGAGCACACCAACGCCCTCGAGGCTGCACTCAGCGCCCTGCGGACGGAGCTTGAGCTGCCGGGCGACTACCCGGACGATGCCGTGAAGGACGCCGCGGCCGCGGTGTCGGCACTGCAGCTGCCGTCCCATGACCTGACCGGCATCGACTTCATCACCATCGACCCGGCGTCGTCCACGGACCTTGACCAGGCGCTCTACATTGAGCGGGACGGCAGCAGCTACCGCGTGCTCTACGCCATCGCCGACGTGCCCGCGTTCGTGGCTCCCGGCGGTCCGCTCGATGCCGAGACGCGGCGCCGCGGCCAGACGTTCTACACCCCGGACGGCCGCATTCCCCTGCACCCGGAAGTCATCAGCGAGGGCGCCGGAAGCCTCCTGCCTGGGCAGGACTGTTCCGCGTTCGTGTGGGACTTCCGCCTCGATGCCCGCGCCGATGTCACCGCCGTGACGGTCAGGCGGGCCCGGATGCGCAGCCGCGACAAGCTCAGCTACAAGGGCGCCCAGGCGGAGCTGGACGGCGGCAGCCCTTCAGATGTCCTGGTCCTCCTCAAGGAGGTAGGGCTCAAGCGCGTGGAACTGGAACGCGCCAGAGGCGGTGCAAGCCTGAACATGCCGGACCAGGAGATCGTCCAGCTTCCCGACGGCGGCTACCGGATTGCCGCGGCCCCGCAGCTGCCCGTGGAGGACTGGAACGCCCAGATCTCGCTCATGACGGGCATGGCGGCGGCGCAGCTCATGCTGGCCGGCAAAGTGGGCATCCTCCGCACCATGCCCTCACCGGACGAGCGTTCACTGCACCATTTCCGGCTCCAGACAGAGGCACTCGGGAAACCCTGGGACGGTCAGGTCAGTTACGGCGAATACCTCCGCAGCCTGGACCCCACCGATCCACGCCAGCTGGCCATTATGCATTCGGCGGGCATGCTCTTCCGCGGTGCGGCGTATACGGCGTTCGACGGCACGGTCCCCGCGGACGCCGTCCAGTCCGCCATTGGCGCCGCCTACGCCCATACCACCGCACCGCTGCGCCGCCTGGTGGACCGCTTTGTCCTGGTGACCTGCGAGGCCCTGTGCAACGGCGGCGAAGTCCCGGGTTGGGTCCGTGATGCGCTGCCGTCGCTTCCCGAAATCATGGCCGGCTCGGACCAGCTGGCGTCCCGGATGGAGCGCTTGGCCCTGGACACCGTGGAGGCCGCGCTCCTCATCAACCACATCGGGCAGGAGTTCGGCGCGATCGTGATCTCCGGCTCCAAGCCCCAGAAGGAAAACGGGAACGGCGGCAACGGCAAGAACGGCAAGAACGGCAACGGCAACGGCAACGGCAACGGGGGCTCCGGCATCATCCAGATTGCCGAACCTGCCGTCACGGCCCGCTGTGCCGGCGAGCTGGAGGCCGGCACCAAGGTCCGGGTGCGCCTCGTGTCCTCCAATATCGCCACCCGGGAAGTGCATTTCGAACTGGTCCCGCCCCTGTCCTGAGCGGGGCCCATTTTCCTGTCCGCATGCAGGCACGACCGCCAAAGCCGGGTTTCCGTGCCCGTGCGGCTAGACTGGAAAGGTAGAAATGGATGCCCGGTCGTTGATTTCCTTGATTTGAAACCAACAAGCCCGCCCCTACGCGATCTTGAGAAACACCCGTTGGTCACCAGTGCCAGCATTTTAGATAGCCCGCGATCGGCTTCCACTGGAATTGCTTGCGCGCCTGAGCGTGCTCCGGAACGGCCTTAGGCCGGTCCGTTGAGCAGGCAGCGCCCTTGCCCAAATGAATAAGGAAACTCCACGTGAGTGAATTGCATACCCACCAGCTTCTGACGGACGACTCCGGCACCGAAACGATCGAGCCGGAAGAAACCATCATCTCCGACGAGAAGCCGCACGAGATTGAGGAGAAGTCCTTCGCGGACTTCAACGTCCGCGCCGACATCGTGGAATCCCTGGCCGACGCCGGCATCACCCATCCGTTCCCCATCCAGGCCATGACCCTGCCGGTGGCCCTCTCCGGCCACGACATCATCGGCCAGGCCAAGACCGGCACCGGCAAGACCCTGGGCTTCGGCATCCCCGCCTTGCAGCGGGTGGTGGGCCGGGACGACGCCGGCTACGAGAAACTCGCAGTCCCCGGCGCGCCGCAGGCCCTGGTCATCGTCCCTACCCGCGAACTCGCGGTGCAGGTGGCCAACGACCTGCAGACGGCCTCCCGCAAGCGGAACGCACGCATCGCCACCATCTATGGCGGCCGGGCCTACGAGCCCCAGGTGGAAGCCCTGAAGAACGGTGTGGAGGTCGTGGTGGGAACCCCCGGGCGGCTCATCGACCTCTACAAGCAGAAGCACCTGAGCCTGAAAAACGTGAAGATCGTCATCCTGGACGAGGCCGACGAAATGCTTGACCTCGGTTTCCTGCCCGACGTCGAAACCCTGATCGCGGCCACCCCGGCGGTCCGCCAGACCCTGCTGTTCTCCGCCACGATGCCCGGCCCCGTCATTGCCATGGCCCGCCGTTACATGACCCAGCCCACCCACATCCGTGCTGCTGATCCGGATGACGAAGGCCTCACCAAGCGGGACATCCGCCAGCTCATCTACCGTGCGCACAGCATGGACAAGATCGAAGTGGTGGCCCGCATCCTCCAGGCCAAGGGACGCGGCCGGACCATCATCTTCACCAAGACCAAGCGCACCGCGGCCAAGGTTGCCGAGGAACTGGTGGACCGCGGTTTCGCGGCCGCCGCGATCCACGGCGACCTCGGGCAGGGTGCGCGCGAGCAGGCGCTCCGGGCCTTCCGCAACAACAAGGTGGATGTCCTGGTGGCAACCGACGTCGCCGCCCGCGGCATCGACGTGGACGACGTCACCCACGTCATCAACTACCAGTGCGTGGAAGACGAAAAGATCTACCTGCACCGGGTGGGCCGCACCGGCCGCGCCGGCAACAAGGGCACCGCTGTGACCTTCGTGGACTGGGACGACATGCCGCGCTGGGGACTGATCAACAAGGCCCTTGGCCTGAGCGTGCCCGAGCCGGTGGAGACCTACTCCTCCTCCCCCCACCTTTTTGAGGAACTGGACATTCCGGTGGGAACCAAGGGCCGCCTGCCGCGCGATAAGCGCACGCTCGCCGGAGTTGACGCCGAAGTGCTCGAGGACCTGGGCGAAACGGGCAAGAAGAACGCCCGCGGCGGCCGCGACGCCGGCAGCTCCCGAGACCGCGACGGCCGGGGCCGTGACAGCCGGGACCGCGGCGCCAAGCGCGAAGGCGGCCGCAGCGGCGACTCCGCGGCCCGTTCC
>NZ_LWLP01000001.1:3060132-3413802 GCF_001641125.1 Arthrobacter sp. OY3WO11
CCGCCGTCGTACGCCCGATGCAGCCGCAGCACCCGCTGCTGCCGGTGACGCTCCGGCAGCGGCCGAGGCGGAGCAGCCCTCACGCACCCGGCGTCCCCGCACCCGCACCCGGCGCCGCAACGGTGAAGTGGTTGGCGGCGGGAACGCTGCACAGTCCGGCAGCACCGAGGCCTAACACCCTTCATGACTGACACTGTCTGGGCGCCGGACGGCAGCAGCCTGGTGGTTCACGCGGACAACGCGGACTTCCTCCCCTCGCTGCCGGACGGCGCCTTCACACTTATTTACGTGGACCCCCCGTTCAACACGGGCCGGGCCCAAAGCCGCCAGCAGACCACCATGGTGGCCAACGCGGACGGCACCGGCGACCGCGTGGGCTTCAAGGGACGCTCCTACGACACCATCAAAGGGGCGCTCCACCGCTACGACGATGCCTTCAGCGACTACTGGTCCTTCCTGGAGCCTCGGCTCGTGGAGGCGTGGCGGCTGCTGGCGGAGGACGGCACCCTGTACCTGCACCTCGACTACCGCGAGGTGCACTACGCCAAGGTGATGCTGGATGCGATCTTCGGGCGTGAATGCTTCCTGAACGAAATCATCTGGGCCTACGACTACGGCGCCCGTGCCAAGAACCGCTGGCCCACCAAGCACGACAACATCCTGGTGTACGTCAAGAATCCCGCGAAGTACCACTTCGACAGCGCCGAGGTGGACCGTGAACCGTACATGGCACCGGGACTTGTCACGCCTGCCAAACGCGAACTGGGCAAGCTGCCCACGGACGTCTGGTGGCATACCATCGTTTCGCCCACCGGCAAGGAAAAGACCGGTTACCCGACGCAAAAGCCGGAGGGCCTCATCCGCCGGGTGGTGGCGGCGTCCAGCCGGCCCGGTGACTGGTGCCTGGACTTCTTCGCCGGTTCCGGAACCCTGGGGGCGGTGGCCGCAAAGTTGGACCGCAAATTCGTGTGCGTTGACCAGAACCAGCCGGCCATCGACATCATGGCCCAGCGCTTGGGTGCCCACGCCCGGTTCACGGCCTACCCTCCCAACTAGGTAGCGCCAAGTGTCGTTTTGAACCGTCAAAACGACACTTGGCGCTACCTACTTGGGGAGTCAGCGCGATCAGGGACGGACGACGGCGGTCCCTGTCCCCAGTTCCTCGATCCGGGCGAGGACGTCCGGCTCGGTGAGGTTCTCCCCCAGCAGGTTGGGCTTGCCTGTGCCGTGGTAGTCCGATGATCCGGTAATCAGGAGGTCGTGCTTGCCGGCGAGCCGCCGCAGGAACCGGCGCCCCTCCTCCGGATTGTCACGATGGTTGATCTCCAGGCCCGCCAGGCCGGCGTCGATCATCTCCTGGTACACCCGCTCGCCTACGATCCTGCCGCGGGAGGACGCCACGGGGTGGGCGAAGACAGGAACCCCGCCGGCAGCACGGACCAGTTCGACGGCGATGGCCGGCGCGGGTGCGTAATGCTGGATGAAGTAGCGCGACCGTGAGGTGAGGATGGAGGCAAAGGCCTCGGAGCGGTCCTCCACCACTCCTGCGGCCACGAGGGCGTCCGCGATGTGGGGCCGGCCGAGGGTTGCGCCGGGGGCGACATGGTGGATGACGTCGTCCCAGGTGAGGGGGTAGTCCTCCGCAAGAAGGGTGACCATCCGCTCGGCACGGGTATGCCGCGCGTCCTTGGCCTTGGTGATTTCCTCCAGGAGTCCCGGATGCTCCGGGTCGTGCAGATAGCTCAGGAGGTGGACGCTGATGCCCTCCTCTGTCCGGCAGGAAACCTCCATCCCGGGGATCAGGGCTACTCCGTGCTCAAGGGCGGCAGCAGACGCCTCCTCCCAGCCCGCCGTGGAATCGTGGTCCGTCAGCGCAATGACGTCCAGGCCGGCGCGGGCGGCAGAAGCCATGACGTCTGCGGGATTCTCGGTGCCGTCCGAGACATTGGAGTGGGCATGCAGGTCAATCCTCACCTGTCCAGACTAGTTGACCCGGCGTTCACCCAGCGTATGCCCTGCCGCAACTCCCCCGGCCAACCACGCCGGCACCGCCGCAGGGGGCTCCGCCTGTTCGCGCAGCCGCGGAGCTGGTGAGACGATGGTGCCGTGAAAGATGCCGAAAACACCCCCACCTCTGCTTCCCAGCCACTGGAGGAGCGTGTCAACAACCGCTCGCAGCGGCCCAGCTCCGACGCTTTCAAGGCCTTCATGGCTGGCAACTGGGCGCCCTCCAGCCAAAAGCTCCCGGCACGTGACGCCGTAGCCGGCTACGCCTCGGCCCGGCGCAGGGTAATCTCCGGACAGTTCAAGGGCGAACGCCTGGTGATCCCCGCCGGCCCGCTGAAAGTCCGCTCCAACGACTGTGACTACCGCTTCCGCCCCCACTCCGGATTCGCGCACCTCACCGGCCTCGGCCTCGACCACGAGCCTGACGCCGTCCTGATCCTTGAGCCCGTAGGGGAAGGAAAGGGCGACGACGGCGGCCACCACCGGGCAACGCTTTACTTCCGGCCGCTGGCCGGGCGGGACACCGAGCAGTTCTACGCAGACTCCCGGGCCGGCGAGTTCTGGATCGGCGCCCGTCCCACGCTCGCCGAGTTCGAGGCACGCCTTGGCCTGGCAACGGCACACATTGACCAGCTGGAGACAGCCATCACCAAGGACGTGGGAGCCCCGGAAATCGGCGGCATCTCCATCCGCCTGGTCCGCAAGGTGGATGAGAACATCGACGCGCTGGTGGACACCGCCCGCTACAACACGGCGAAGGACCCGGACAACCTGGACCTCGCCGTCCTCGATGCCCTGGACGAAAAGCTGAGCGAAGCCCTCTCCGAGCTGCGCCTGCTCAAGGACGACTGGGAGATAGAGCAGATGAAGCTCGCGGTGGCTGCCACCGTTGAAGGGTTCGAGGAAGTAGTAAAAGTCCTGCCGCGTGCCCTTACGCATGCCCGCGGGGAGCGTGTGGTGGAAGGAGCCTTCTTCGCCCGGGCACGCGAGGTGGGGAACGAGCTGGGATACGACACCATCGCGGCCTCCGGCAACAACGCCACTGTTCTGCACTGGACCCGTAATACGGGCAAGATCCACGCCGGAGAGCTCCTCCTGCTGGACGCCGGCGTTGAAGCCGATTCCCTGTACACGGCCGACATCACCCGCACCCTTCCCGCCGGCGGCGTGTTCACCGACATCCAGCGCAAAGTGTACGAAGCGGTGCTTGACGCGGCCGACGCCGGGTTTGCCGCCGCGCAGCCCGGGGCAAAGTTCCGTGACATCCACACCGCAGCCACCACCGTCCTGGCCGAGCGGCTTGCGGAATGGGGACTCCTCCCCGTGACGGTGGAGGAGGCCATCAGTCCCGAGGGCCAGCAGCACCGCCGCTGGATGCCGCACGGCACCAGCCACCACCTGGGGCTGGACGTCCACGACTGCGCCCAGGCCAAACGGGAGCTCTACCTGGACGGCATCCTCACCGAAGGAATGGTCTTCACCATCGAACCCGGCCTGTATTTCAAGGCCGAGGACCTGGCGATTCCGGAGGAATACCGCGGAATCGGCGTCCGGATTGAGGACGACGTCCTGATGACGACCGATGGCCCGGTCAACCTGAGTGCCGCTCTTCCGCGCAAGGCCGAAGACGTGCAGGACTGGATGGCGGGCATCTACCGTGAAGCTGACGGGGCCCAGGAAGCGTAAGCAACAACGAAAAAAGCGGGGCTGCCGGAACAAATGTTCCGGCAGCCCCGCTTTTGTTGCCCGCCAGGCCGCCGCGGGCTACTGCCGCGGCTCGCCCGGGTGCTGCTCGGGTTCGTCCTGCTGGCCGTCAGCCCGCTGCCCCTGCGTGGCCTGCTGGCCGCCCTCAGCGTGGCCGGCGTCAGGGTGCCCGGCGTCAGCGGCGGGCTCTTGCGGCAGCCGGACACCGTACTGCGGCCGGCCGTCCGGCAGATCCGGGTACCGTACGGCCCGGGCCGGGGCGGGCTGCTCCTGCGGCGGGGCAGCAGCCGGGCCCTGGTCCTCCTTGACAGGATGTGCCTGGGCGGAGGACCCGGAAGACTGCTGGCCGTAGGGATCGTTCCAGCCTGAGGGACGGGCTGGACCCTGGCCGGGCTGGTTCTGCTGGTAGGGCTGGCTCTGGTAGTCGCGCTGGGTGTAGGGACCACCGCCGGCGGCCGCGTCCGAGCGGGTCATCGGCAGCTGCTGGAGCAGGCGCCGTGCCTCGTGGGCGGCCTCCGGCGACACCACGACGTCGTAGCTGGTGGCCACCACCTGGTTGGTGGAGGTGAAGTCGCGCTTGCCGCGCTGCATGGCGTAGGTGACGATACCGAAGAGCATAAAGAACGCCGCGCCCATCAGCACCGAGGTAAGAATGGAGAAGTACCCTGGCGACGGCGCGAAGAAGGACAGCATGACACCGACGAACAGGCCGAACCACATGCCGCTCAGCGCTCCGGAGAGTGCCACCCGGGGATAGCTCAGGCGGCCGGTCACCCGCTCCACCATCTTCAGCTCGTTGCCCACGATGGACACCATGTGGACGGGGAACTGCTGGTCCGCAAGGTAGTCCACGGCCTTCTGTGCATCCAGGTAGGACGTGTAGGAACCCACGGTATCGCCGGTGGGAACGGCCCGGGCTTCATCCATTCCGCCGGGCCCGCCGGCCTTGGGAGCACCAAATATGTTTGCCATACCCCCATTCTTGCCCATGCGTATGTGTGCTGCCTGTAAATTCAGCTAAAAGAGAGCAGACTCGGTAGCCTGTAGGAGTGAGCACAACTCCTACCCGCGTCTTCGTGGCGCGCCTTTTGGGCCTCGACGTCTTCGACCCGCTGGGCGACCGGCTGGGCCGGCTGCGCGATGTCGTTGTGCTGTCCCGGGGAACGCAGGGCGCACCGCACGTGGTAGGCATCGTCGTCGAAGTCCCCGGCAAGAAGCGCGTCTTTGTGCCCATGACGCGCATTACCTCCATCGACCAGACCCAGATCATCTGCACCGGGCTGGTGAACCTGCGCCGCTTCGAGCAGCGCGGCGCGGAAACGCTGGTGGTGGCCGAGATGTTCGACCGCCGCGTCACCCTGCGGGACGGCAGCGGCGATGCCACCATCGAAGACATCGCCATGGACCAGCACCGCTCCCGCGACTGGTTCGTCAGCAAGCTCTTTGTCCGCCGCGGCCATTCCCTTTCCCCGCTGAGCCGGCTCCGCCGCAACGAAACCCTGATCATCGACTGGGCCGACGCCCTCCAGGGCCCGCGGACCGAACCGCAGGCCGCCACCCAGTTCGTGGCCAACCATGAGGACCTCAAACCTGCGGACTTCGCCGAAGCCCTGCAGGAGATGAGCGACAAACGCCGTTTCGAGGTGGCCAGTGAGCTGCAGGACGAACGCCTGGCCGACGTCCTCCAGGAGCTCCCGGAGGACGACCAGGTGGAAATCCTCTCCGCCCTTGACGTGCAGCGCGCAGCCGACGTGCTGGAGGAAATGGACCCCGACGACGCCGCCGACCTCCTTGGCGAGCTCCCCTCTGCCCAGGCGGAGGAGCTGCTTCAGCTGATGGAGCCGGAGGGCGCGGAGGATGTCCGGCGCCTGCTGGAGTACGACGAGGACACCGCCGGCGGGCTCATGACCCCCGTACCGGTCATCCTTCCTCCGGAGGCCACGGTTGCCGAGGCCCTGGCCCACGTGCGCCGGGAGGAACTCTCCCCGGCGCTTGCCTCCTCCATCTTCATCGCCAGGCCGCCGCTGGAGACGCCCACTGGCCGTTTCCTGGGGGTTGTCCACATCCAGCAGCTGCTCCGGTTCCCGCCGTTCGAGCCGCTCGGCAACCTGGTGGACAAGAACCTGGAACCACTGTCGGACCAGGCCCACATCAGCGAAGTGGCACGCACGCTGGCTACCTACAATTTGAACTCCCTCCCCGTGGTCAATGACGCCGGCCGGCTTGTGGGGGCGGTGACTGTTGATGACGTTTTGGATCATCTGTTGCCGGATGATTGGCGCGCCCATGATGGCGAAGCCCCGATAAGAAGGCTTGGTGGCCGTATTGGCTGAGAGCAGCGCACCAAAGAATCCCAACCAGCGGACACCCGCCCGGAAAACCGCAGACAAGGGCAGCCTGGACACGCCCCTAAGCGGACGCCAGCGGATCCTGCCCAAGTTCTCGCCGGATCCCGACGCCTTCGGCCACGCCACGGAAGGCTTCGCCCGTTTCATGGGCACGCCGCAGTTCCTCGTCTACATGACGGTCTTCGTGGTCATCTGGCTGGCCTGGAACACCTGGGCGCCGCTCGAGTGGCAGTTCGATTCCCGCGCCCTCGGCTTTACCTTGCTGACGCTGATGCTGTCCCTGCAGGCCTCCTACGCCGCGCCGCTGCTGCTGCTGGCACAGAACCGGCAGGACGACCGCGACCGCGTCTCGCTCCAACAGGACCGCCAGCGCGCCGAGCGCAACCTGTCCGACACGGAGTACCTCACCCGGGAACTCGCCTCACTGCGGATTGCGCTACGCGAGGTTGCCACGCGCGACTACGTCCGCGCCGAGCTCCGTTCGCTGCTTGAGGACATGCTGGAGGCCCAGGAGGAGCTCCGGACCCATGATCCCTCCGGCCAGGGGCAGCACGAATCCCCGCGCGACAAGGTCAAGGAAAAGCTCAAGGAACAGCGTGACCGGCAGCGGAACCCCCGCACCCAGCAGATCCCCCGGGTCAAGCCCGGCCATTCCACCCAGGACCGTTAATGAGCGAACCCATTGCCAACACCGCGTTGGCTGAGGCAGTCAACGCTGCCCTGGCCACGGTGATCGACCCCGAGCTCCGCCGCCCCATCACCGAACTGGGCATGGTTGAATCTGTCGCCGTTGACGACGCCGGCAGGGCCAGCCTGGTTGTCCTGCTGACCATTTCCGGCTGCCCCCTGCGGGACACCATCACGGCCGATGCCACGAAGGCGCTGCTGGCAGTTCCGGGAGTGACCGCCGTCGACGTTGAACTCAAGGTGATGACCCAGGAACAGCGCGATGCCCTCAAGGAGCTGCTCCGCGGCAAAGGAGGCCAGCGCGGGATCCCCTTCAACGAGCCCGGTTCCCTGACCAGGGTCTACGCGGTGGCAAGCGGCAAGGGCGGGGTCGGTAAGTCCTCAGTGACCGTCAACCTTGCCTGTGCCCTGGCAGCCCAGGGCCTGCGCGTCGGCATCGTGGACGCGGACGTCTACGGTTTCTCCGTCCCGGCCCTGATGGGCATCACGCAGCCGCCCACCCGGGTGGATGACATGATCCTCCCCCCTGTCGCGTACGGGGTGAAGGTGATTTCCATCGGCATGTTCGTCAGCGGCAACCAGCCTGTCGCCTGGCGCGGGCCGATGCTGCACCGCGCCCTGGAGCAGTTCCTCACCGACGTCTATTTCGGCGACCTGGATGCCCTGTTCCTCGATCTGCCGCCCGGTACCGGCGACATCGCGATCTCCGTGGCCCAGCTGCTGCCCAAAGCCGAAATCCTGGTGGTCACCACGCCGCAGGCTGCTGCCGCCGACGTCGCCGAGCGCGCCGGGGCCATCGCCACGCAAACTGGCCAGAAGGTGGCGGGCGTCATCGAGAACATGTCCTACCTGGAAATGCCCGACGGCGGCAGGATGGAATTGTTCGGCAGCGGCGGCGGGCGGGTCCTCGCCGAGCGGCTGACGGCAACGGTAGGGGCAGAGGTGCCGCTCCTGGGCCAGATTCCGCTGGACATCCAGCTTCGCGAAGGAGGGGACACCGGCGTGCCTATCGTCCTCGGCCAGGCCGGCACACCGGCGGCGGCGGCACTGTCCGGTATCGCCGGCCAGCTGGCCGCAAAACCCCGTGGACTGGCCGGGATGAAACTGGGACTTCAGCCGCGCTGAGCCGCTGGCGGCCACGTAAGGCTGCAGCAGCTGAATGCAGTGCCGTAGAGACGCGCGCAGGCGCTGCTAGGTGGCTTCGGTGTCGAAGGGTGCAGCCTCGCCCGGCGGCAGTGACTGGAGCACCCGTTCCGGCCGCCTCGGCGCGGAGTCGGCTGCCACGGCGGCGGCTCCGGAGACTGCGGCCACGGCGGCCGGCGCGCCGACGCTGACGGGTTTGGAGTCGTCGTCGAGGAGCGCCTCTTTGATGATGCGGCGGGGGTCGTACTGCCGGGGGTCGTATTTCTTCCAGTCGACATCATCGATGTCGATGCCCACTTCTTCCTTGATCTGCTCGCGGGCACCGGAGGCCATGCGCCGGACTTCCTTGACCAGGTTCGCCAGCTTCTGGGTGTATTCGGGCAGCCGCTGGGGGCCGATCACCAGAACGCCAATGATCAGCAGAAGAAAGAACTCCGGGCCGTTGATTCCAAACACTTTAGGAAGATTACCCTCTCCGGGCTGCCAGTGACGATTTCAACCCGGGGCCCGGGAGATCTGCCCGCGCTACGGGACGAAAAAGGCCACGATCCGGTTGGCCCCGCGCTGCAGCCGCGTCGTAAGCGGCTCCCCTCCCGCTTCCGCAGAGGCCGGGATTCCGGCGGCAACACCCTCATCAGACCTGGTGCCCAGGCGCTGCAGGATGGGGACGGCGTCATCGGCCCGTTCCGCAGGCAGGTCGGACTCGTAGGTAAAGCTGTGCCCCGGCGTCCGGTAGGTTGCCGACCACGGCGAAGACTGCCACACGCGCAGGTTGTTGCCGGACGCACTGGCCTCCGGGTCCTCAGCCCCCGTCTGTCCGCCAGGATCCTGACTGTCACCACCCTGTGCGGGGAGCCGCTGTTCAGTCACAGTGGCGTAGTGCGCCCCGTCGGTCAGCCGCAGCTCGACCACTGGCTGCCCGTTGAGCACCGTAGCCTTTGCCGACTCAAGGTGGAAGCCCATCGCTTCAAGTTCCGGGCAGGCCCAGCCTTCGGAGCGCAGCCGGTTGAGCTGTTCAGCGTTTAGCTGCCTCCCGTCCGCCGGCGTCTGGGAGGACACCTGCGAGAAGGCGGCCGGGTTTCCCGTGGCCTCCCCGGGCAGGGGGTCCCCTGCCACCGCAAAGGCACCTGCAGCCAAAACCGCCGCCGCAGCAGTGCTGCCACCGGCGGCCAGCGCCAGGACCCGGACAGCCGTGCGCGGCGGCGCGGTACGCTGTGCGGGACCAGGAGGCGCGGCAGCCAGTTCCTGCGTCCGTGCCAGCAGCCGGGCCGTCAGGTCATCGCTGGCGGGAGGAATGGGGGCATCGCGGAGCCGCTCCAGGTACTGGCGTTCCCGCCGCAACGCTGCAGAGCATTCGTGGCAGGACTGGAGATGGCTGCGCGTGCGCTGGTGCCTGCGTCCGAATGGAGTCCGGGACCTCATACGCCGTTCAGAGGATGCCGGCAATACGCGGCATGGACAGTTTGCGGCGTGCTTGCTGGGGACGCGGGTCCCGGTGTGCCAGCTTCTCCCGAAGCATGGTCCGTCCGCGGTGGATACGTGAGCGGACGGTGCCCAGCTTGACGCCCAGCGCTTCCGCCACTTCGTCGTAGGACAAGCCTTCGAGGTCGCAGAGGACAACGGCGGCGCGGAAATCCGGCGGAAGTTCTTCCAGCGCAGCCTGGACATCCACGTCGAGGTTGTTGAGCTCGAAGCTTTGTTCCGGACCGGGTTCGCGGCCAGGAAGCCGCGACTCGGCATCCTCGGCGAGGGCATCGAACCTGATCCGGGTTTTCCGCCGTGCCTGGTCCAGGAAGAGGTTGGTGGTGATCCGGTGCAGCCAGCCGTCCAGCGTGCCCGGCTTGAAGTTCTCCAGGGAGCGGAAGACGCGGACGAACACCTCTTGGGTGAGGTCCTCGGCGTCGTACTTGTTGCCGGTCAGGCGGTAGGCGAGCCGGTAAACCTTCGCCGAGTGGTTGGTGACCACTTCTTCCCAGGTGGGACGCACCCACTCAGCCTCAGGATGGTTTGTTGCAGGGACAGGTGCCACAACTGAAGATGACATCGTCCACTCCCCTCGTGGAATACTAACGCCCGGATACTGTTGACATCTCTGATTCGGCGCCGGTCACCTTTTGGATGAGCGGATATTAATCATTTCAAACTTGTCTGGGAATTTCCTGATTGTGGAAAAGTTCAGCCATAGGCGCAACCGCCCGCCTCCCCTGCCATTGCCACCGGACACAGTAGGCTGTAAAGGACATTCCCTGCCGCCCAGAAAGCGAAACCCATGAGCGCCGACAAGTCCACCAGCTGGTCCTATGCAGAAGATCTTCCTGCTGAGGATGAGGTCATGCTTCGGGCCAGGGAGCGCTCCTTCGAGCTGGGTGTGACGCCCATCGGCCCGGGAGTGGGAGCAGTCCTCACCGTGCTGGCTGCCGCGTCCAAAGCCCAGACCGCCGTCGAGATCGGGACCGGAGCGGGAGTCTCAGGTGTGTGCCTGCTCCGTGGCCTTGGTCCCCAGTCCGTCCTCACCACCATCGACGTCGACGTCGAACACCTTCGGGCGGCGCGCGAGGCATTCTCCGAGGCAGGCAGCCCGGCCAACCGCACCCGGACCATTTCCGGGAGGGCGGGCGACGTCCTCCCGCGGCTGACGGACCGCGCCTACGACCTCGTGTTCATTGACGCCGACAAGCCCGGACTTCCCGGATACGTGGAACAGGCAATTAGGCTCCTGAAGCCCGCCGGGCTGCTGATCATCAATGACGCGCTGGACAAGGACAAGGTGGCCAACCCGGCAAGCCGCGACGCCACCACCGTGGTCCTGCGGCAGGTGGGCAAGGCCCTGCGCGACGACGACAGGCTGGCTTCAGCCATGCTTCCCACCGGCGATGGCCTGCTGGTGGCCGTCAAGAAGTAGGTTCCGAAAAAGGCAGGGCCCGCAGCCTGGTGGCTGCGGGCCCTGCCTTTTCACGATTATTCGGTAACGCCGACCAGGCATTCTTTGAGGTTGGCTGCCTCAGCAGCGTTCAGCTCGACCACCAGTCGCCCGCCGCCTTCGAGCGGGACGCGCATGATCAGGCTGCGGCCCTCCTTGGTGACTTCCATTGGGCCGTCGCCGGTGCGTGGTTTCATAGCCGCCATGAGGAATTCCCCTCCATTTAGTCCCAGGACTGATCAGCCCGGGCGGGCTGTGTCCGCATGTAGATCAAGCTGCCACGGCGGAGTGGTTGGACACCGCCCGGGCTGCGCGTATTCTGAATGCTTTTTGTCCTTGCTTACTTACTATTATCGCGGAATTACCCGCACGTAGCTAATCGATGGACATTTCCCGTGTCTTGGTATTTCAGCCCTGACCTGCGCGAAAGCCCCAAAGGCTAGGGTGGATAATCCCCGCCGCCGGGCAATTGCGCCCAGGCCCACAGCCACACGATCCAAACAATCTGCAGCAGCAGGAACATGAGGACCACCGTCCCCCGGTAAGCCCGCGACCTGGAGGCCAGGGCAGCTCCCAGCGCCAGCGGAAACAGCGGCAGCAGCATGCGGAAGGTACTGGTCTGCGGGTGCAGGAACACCACCAGGTACGCCATGTAGCAGGCACACCACAGGCGGAGTTCGACGCCGATCTGCCGGACGGGGGGAAGGAAGAGCACGGCGGCGAAGAGTGCCACGAAAATGAAGGGCGCCAGCACTCCCAGCACCGGCCCGAAAAGGTTGATGCCGGTGTCGAACCAGGGCTTGAACGGCACCAGGTCGTGGCCGCGCCATACTGATTCCGTTTTGGTGTAGGCCTGGATGTCCCCGGTGGCTGCCCAAGCTGCCGCGGGCCAGGCGAGCGCCATCGCGCCTCCGACGCCGGTCAGTACAGCAAGGCCCGCCAGATCACGGGTGGAATGGGTTCCTTCCCGCTGCCCGGCACCGGATGTGGCGGCACCGGATAGGGCATTGCCGAACCGATCTTTGCCGAACCACACCCAGAGACGGTGCAGGAGGAGCAGCCCCAGCATGGCCGCAAAGGGAACGCCTACCGGACGGGACAGGCACAGGAGCACCACCACCGGAACGGCCCAGAGGTACTGTCTCCGGACCACCAGCAGCAACGCTGCCGCGAGGAGCAGCAGGGACAGCGGTTCGGCGTACGGCACCTGCAGGACAGCAGCCACGGGGAAGGTAGCGAAGAAAGCCACGCCCCAAAGCGCCGGGGCGTGGGAAGCCTTGTGCCGGAACAGGACGTAGACAACCAGCGCCGCTCCCCAGCCCGCAAGCATGGCGATGAGGGTCAGGGCCGCCGCGGGAGCCATGCCGGTGAGTCCGCTGAGTCCTCCGGCCAGGGCTGGAAACAAGGGATAGAAGGCCCACGTGTTTTCCTGCACGTTGCCTGCGGCATCAGTCGGCAGCACGGAGGGGTAGCCCCCGGCAATCACCTGGGCGTACCAGCGCGCGTCCCAGATGTTGATGAAATTCCAGTAGTCAGGCTTTGCCGGAAACCATGGATTGGGTCCCTGGTGGAGGGCAGCGGCCATGAAGATGCAGGCGCTGACAAGGCGGGCGGCCAGATAGACGGCGGTGACCTGCAGCCACCACGGCCAGCCCCGGAGAGCCGTTCCCGCCAACCCTTGAAGCGATGGGAGCAGGCCTGAGCGGCGCCGCGCCACTGTGCTCACAGCGTGTTCTTTCCAGCCGACGCAGTCCCGCCGGGTTCTGTGGTGCCGGCTTCCTGCAGGGCCAGCAACTCAGCCCGCAACCCGTCAATCTCCTCCTGTTGGGAGGCGAGCTGGTCCCTCAGCTCATCCAGGACCTGGTCCACCTGGTCCATCCTGTAGCCACGAAGGCCGAGGGAGAAGCGCACACGGTCCACATCCTCCGGCGCGGCCTCTGCGGGCAGGAGGACAGGGGGAAGGTTGGCAGGCGGCTGCTCGAAGCCGCCGTCGAGCAGGAAAGGCAACGGACCGTTGCCTTTCCTGCCGGAACGCAGCCCGAGGCCGACCCAAAAAACCGCCCCGACCAGCCCGATCGCCAGGAAAACCAGAAAGAAACTCACCATTCCATCGTGCCAGACCGGGTGGCAGCCGCCAGCCCGGACACCCGGCCGGGACCGGCTACTCCGGCCGCTGCTCGCCCTTGAAGGAGGGGGTAACGGCACCATGGAGCACGCGGTCCACGGCCTCGGCAGGATCGTCAACCACCTGGATCAGGTCCAGGTCCTTCTCGGACACCATGCCTTCGGCCACAAGTGTGCCCCTGATCCACTCGATCATCGGGCCCCAGAAGTCGACGCCGAGGAGGATGATCGGGAACGATGTCACCTTCCGCGTCTGGACCAGCACCATGGCTTCGAACAGCTCGTCGAGTGTTCCCAGCCCGCCGGGCAGGACGATGAACCCCTGGGCGTATTTGACGAACATGGTCTTGCGGGCGAAGAAGTACCGGAAGTTGATGCCCAGGTCCACCCACTGGTTCAGGCCCTGCTCGAACGGCAGCTCAATCCCCAGGCCCACGGACACGCCGTTGCCTTCCACGGTGCCGCGGTTGGCAGCCTCCATGGATCCGGGACCGCCGCCGGTGATGACGGCAACGCCGGCCTCCGCCAGTTTCCGCCCCACCTCCACGCCCATCTCGTAGTACGGACTGCCGGGCTTGGTGCGTGCCGAACCGAAGACGCTCACGGCCTTGCCGATGTCCGCCAGGGCACCGAACCCTTCCACGAACTCGCTCTGGATGCGCAGGACCCGCCAGGGATCCGTGTGGACGAACTGACCGGGGCCCTTGGTATCAAGCAGATGCTGGTCCGACATCTCCACGGCCGCCTGTTTGCGGCGCAGCTCAAGGGGCCCCTTGCGGCGTGGCTGGGAATTTCTTGCCGGATCTGCACTGATGCTCATTCCCCTAGGCTAACCTGCCCGCGGGAGGTATCTCTTGAATCACGATCCGCAGGAACATGGGGTGATTCGCATCATAAGCCGGTGTTGTTCGCTAGATTCTTCCTATGACTACTCATGTGCCCGGCGATGCCCTCGTCTCCCTGAACGCCGTAAACAAGCATTACGGCCAGCTGCACGTACTGAAGGACATCAACCTCCAGGTCCGCAAGGGCGAGGTTGTTGTGGTCATCGGGCCTTCGGGCTCCGGTAAGTCCACCCTTTGCCGCGCCATCAACCGCCTGGAAACCATCGAAGGCGGGACCATCAGCATCGATGGAAAGGTCCTCCCCGAGGAAGGCAAGGAGCTGGCGCAGCTGCGTGCCGACGTCGGAATGGTCTTCCAGTCGTTCAACCTCTTCGCCCACAAAACCATCCTCGAAAACGTGACCCTGGGGCCCCTCAAGGTCAAAGGCGTCCCCAAGGCAACCGCGGACAAGGACGCAATGGCGCTCCTCGAACGCGTTGGCGTGGGGCACCAGGCTCCTAAGCTCCCGGCGCAGCTGTCCGGCGGCCAGCAGCAGCGTGTCGCGATCGCCCGTGCCCTGGCCATGAAGCCCAAGGTCATGCTTTTCGACGAGCCCACCTCGGCGCTTGACCCGGAAATGATCAATGAGGTCCTGGACGTCATGATCCAGCTGGCCAAGGAGGGCATGACCATGATCGTGGTCACCCACGAGATGGGCTTCGCCCGCAAGGCCGCGGACCGCGTCGTCTTTATGGCGGACGGCCAGATCGTTGAGGACGCCACCCCGGAGGAGTTCTTCACCAATCCGAAGAGCGACCGCGCCAAGGACTTCCTCTCCAAGCTCCTCACCCACTGATCCACCCGAACAAACACTCCAAGTTCGCACCCAGGCCGTGACCCACGGCCTCAATGAAAGGAATGTCATGAAGGCATTTATGACCCGGCGGAAGTCATTCTTCGTGGCGGCTACCGCCGCCCTCGCCCTGTCCCTGAGCGCCTGCGGCGGTGGCGGCACCGACGCCGGGGGCGATCCCTCGGTTGCTGCAGAGCCCACGTTCGCTGCCGGCACCACCATGGAAAAGCTCTCCTCAGCCGGCACCATCAAGATCGGCACCAAGTACGACCAGCCACTCTTCGGCCAGGTGGGCCTCGACGGCAAGCCGGTTGGATTCGACGTCGAGATCGGAAAGCTGATCGCCGCGAAGCTGGGCATCGCCGCTGACAAGATCGAATGGTCCGAGACCGTCTCTGCCAACCGCGAGCCGTTCATCGAACAGGGCAAGGTTGACCTGGTCATCGCCACCTACACCATCAATGACAAGCGCAAGCAGGTTGTCAGCTTCGCGGGACCGTACTACGAAGCCGGCCAGGCCCTGATGGTCAATAAGGACAATGACACCATCAAGACCCCCGAGGACGTCAGGGGCAAGAAGGTCTGCTCGGTAACGGGCTCCACCCCCGCAGCTACCATCGTGGACCAGTACGGAGCGGAACTCGTTCCGGCTGCAACCTACTCCGCCTGCCTTGAGCCGCTCCGCAACAACCAGGTGGAAGCCGTCACCACGGACAACGTGATCCTGGCCGGCTTCGTGGACAAGGAACCGGACGCCTTCAAGCTCGCCTCCGACGAGACGTTCACCAAGGAGCCCTACGGCATCGGCCTGAAGAAGGACGACACCGAGTTCCGCAACTGGATCAACGACCAGCTGGAATCCTTCGAAGAGGACGGGTCCTACAAGGAGGCCTGGGAAGCCACTGCAGGCTCAGTCATCAAGACCGCCCCAGAGCTGCCCGAGATTGACCGTTACTAAGTAACCCCAGTGGTTGCCGGGGCTGCTCCGCGGCCCCGGCAACCGCCGTCTTCGCTCCCGTCCACGCCCACATCCGAAGGACCCTATGGACGTCATTCTTGAAAACCTTCCCCTGTACTGGAACGGTTTTCTCCGCACACTTTTCCTCTCCGCCGTTTCCGGGGTCATCGCGCTGGTACTCGGCACCCTGCTCGCGGCAGCCAGGGTCTCCCCGGTGGCAGCGCTCCGCGGCTTCAGCACGGTCTACGTGGAGGTCCTCCGGAACACTCCCCTGACCATCGCCTTCTTCTTCGCGGCCATTGTCCTTCCCCGGCTCGGAGTTAAATTCGAGCAGTTCGAAGTCGCCGCCATCATCGCCTTGAGTACCTACACCGCAGCGTTCATCGCCGAAGCTGTCCGCTCAGGTGTCAACAGCGTCCCGGTGGGCCAGGCTGAAGCAGCCCGCAGCATCGGCATGAACTTCGGGCAGGTCCTGAACCTCATCATCCTGCCGCAGGCCCTGCGGACGGTGGTCCCGCCGCTCATCAATATCCTGATCGCCCTGGTCAAGAACTCCTCGGTTGCCGGCGCATTCTTCGTCCTCGAACTGTTCGGCTACGGCCGCCAGCTGGCAAACGCCAACGGTGACGCCGTCATCCCCGTCCTGCTGGGCGTAGCCTTCTTCTATCTGCTCCTCACCGTTCCGCTGGGCATCCTGGCCAGCACGGTGGAACGAAAGGTGGCGATTGCCCGATGAGCTCAGTCCTCTACGACGTTCCAGGCCCCAAAGCCCGGCGCATCTCGCTGATCGGATCCATCGTGGGTTCGCTGCTGATCCTGGGCCTGCTGGCCTGGATCATCATGACATTCGCGCAGCAGGGCATCTTTGAAGGGCGCCGCTGGCAGATCTTCACCCGTGCCGATGTGTGGACGCTCCTGGCCAACGGCCTGGGCGCAACCCTCAGCGCGGCAGCCCTCGCGGCTGTCATCGCCTTCCCCCTCGGCCTGCTGCTCTGCCTGCTGCGCATCTCCGATGCGGCCTTCATCCGGATCCCCACCCGGGTGGTGCTGGAGTTCCTCCGCGGCATGCCGGTAGTCCTCATGATGCTGTTCGTCCTGCTCGGCTTCGGCACCTCGCCCTTCATTGCTGTTGTCACCGGCCTGGTGCTGTACAACTCCGCAGTGTTTGCCGAAATCATCCGCGCCGGCATCCAGTCGCTGCCCAAGGGCCAGCGCGAGGCCGGGCTTGCCATCGGCCTCACCAGCTTCAAGTCGCGCATGCTGATCGAGCTGCCGCAGGCAATCCGTCGCATGATGCCGTCCCTGGTGGCGCAGATGGTGGTGCTCCTCAAGGACACCTCGCTCGGCTACATCGTGGCGTACGGCGAGCTCCTGCGCGCCGTACAGGTGATGGCGGACTTCCTGGGAACGCAGTTCCTGTTCCCGATCTTCTTCGTGGCAGCAGCCATCTACATTGCCATCAACATCCTCGTTTCGAGGATCGCGGTGTGGATCGAGCGGCGCGGATCCAAGAAGGCGGCAGGCGGTGTGGCCAAGGCCGAACCCGAAGCTGCCGAAGCAGCCGTTCCCTGATAGTTCTCCCTGCAACAATGGCCCGGACCAACTGGTCCGGGCCATTGTTTTGTGGTTCAGGTGGCCAGCCACTTCCGCAGCGCCGCCAGGCAGGTGCGGATCGCCTCCGCGTGCACGTGTTCGTTGTCCTTATGAGCCAGCAGGGCATCACCCGGTCCGAAGTTCACCGCCGGGATACCCAGTTCGCTGAAACGGGCGACGTCGGTCCAGCCGTATTTGGGCTTCGGCTCGGCTCCCACAGCGGCAACGAAGGACGCGGCAGCCGGGTGGTGCAGTCCCGGCCGGGCACCGGCGGCAGCATCGGTGCGGACGACATGAAAGCCTGCCAGCAGCTCCCGCACCACGGCCTCAGCCTGGTCGGGGGTCTTGTCCGGCGCGAACCGGTAGTTGATTTCCACCACGCACCGGTCCGGAATCACGTTGCCGGCCGTCCCGCCGTTGATCTTCACGGCGTTGAGGCTCTCCCGGTATTCGAGTCCGTCCACCGTGATGGTCTGCGGTTCGTAGGCTGCCAGCCTGGCCAGGATCGGTGCCGCGGCGTGGATGGCGTTGCTGCCCATCCACGCCCGGGCGGAGTGGGCCGCCTCTCCCACAGTGGTCACCTCGAACCTGCTGGTGCCGTTGCAGCCGCCCTCCACCGTGCCGTCCGTCGGTTCCAGCAGGATGGCGAAGTCACCGTGGAGCAGGTGTCCGTGGTTGCGGACCAGGCGCCCCAGGCCGCTCTTGACGGCTTCCACTTCCTCGTGGTCGTAGAACACAAAGGTGACGTCCCGCTTTGGCGAGGCGCCGTCGTCGAACATTGTGGCAGCCAGCGCAAGCTGCACCGCAACGCCGCCCTTCATGTCGGTGGCGCCGCGGCCGTACAGGATCCCCTCTCCCGGAACACCCGGCTCCCAGCTGGAAGGCACCGTCCCCTTGGCACCCTCGGCCAGGGGCAGCGGCACAGTATCCAGGTGCCCTGCCAGGATGACGCGCTCCGGGCGGCCCAGTTCGGTGCGGGCGATGATCGAATCGCCGTCCCGGAGCACGCTCAGCTGGGGAACTGCCAGCAGGGGCGCTTCGACGGCGTCCGCGAGTTTCTTTTCGTGGCCGGACACGCTGTTGATGTCCATAATGGCGGCGGTGAGGAGCGCAACATCCTGGCGGAGGTCGAGCTGCAGGGTGGAAGGCTGGGGGGTGGTTTCGGCAGTCACGAAGCCAGTCTAGTTCGGACCCTGTCCCCGCCCGTCGATAGACTGGGGCCATGACTGAGACTGCTTCTTCTGCCGTGCCCGAAACCTCGAATGCATCCACTGACCACCGCTCCGCCTACGGCTTCGGCGTGGCCACCGTTTCCACCGCTGACGCCAGCGTCCTGGATGTCTGGTTTCCCGCCCCGGCGCTTGGTGTCGCCGCCGAAAACCTCCGTTCCGTCGAGAACGCGGATGAGTCGCTGACAAGCATCGCCAAAAATGGTGCGGACCAGGACCGCGGCACCGAGCAGAAGGTGGTTTTTGTCCAGATCCACCTCGATGAAGCCCCGGCCGACACTGTCGATGCCTACCTTCGCCTGCACCTCCTCTCGCACCGCCTGGTCCGGCCCAACACCATCAACCTTGACGGCATCTTCGGCAAGCTGCCCAACGTCGTGTGGACCAACTTCGGCCCCGCCGCCGTGGAAGGCTTTGAGCTCACCCGCGCGCGGCTGCGGCGCCGCGGTGCCGTCACCGTCTACGGCATCGACAAGTTCCCGCGCATGGTGGACTACGTTGTGCCAACCGGAGTGAGAATTGCCGACGCCGACCGGGTGCGGCTGGGTGCGCACCTGGCCGAAGGAACCACCGTGATGCACGAAGGGTTCGTAAACTTCAACGCAGGAACCCTGGGCACGTCGATGGTGGAAGGCCGCATCTCAGCGGGTGTGGTGACCGGCGACGGCAGTGACGTTGGCGGCGGCGCCTCCATCATGGGCACGCTTTCCGGCGGCGGCAAGGAAAAGATCACCATCGGCGAGCGGGTGCTGCTGGGGGCAAACTCCGGTGTGGGCATCAGCATCGGTGACGACTCCGTGGTGGAGGCCGGCCTGTACGTCACGGCCGGAACCCGGGTGCGCGTACCGGGGCCCAAGGACGAGGTGGGCGAGGACACCACAAAGATCGTCAAGGCTGCCGAACTGTCCGGTGTGCCCAACCTGCTGTTCCGGCGCAACTCCACCACGGGCGCGGTGGAGGTCCTCCCCCGCCAGGGCCAGACCGTGGAGCTGAACGACGCCCTCCACGCCAACTGATCATTCCATGGCACGAAGACGCGGACTGCGCCGCCTCGCAGTACTGGTGCTCACCCTGGCACTGGTGGCAGGCGGCGTGTACTCGGCCGTGTTTTTCCTGCAGCGCTCCGAAACACTCGTTTCTGAGCGCTGCAGGGCCGGGATTGGCGAGCGTACGTCGGAACTCGCCCCGGACCAGGCCGTCAACGCTTCCCTGATCACCGCTGTGGCGGTGCAGCGCGGGCTTCCGCCGCGTGCTGCCAGCATCGCCCTGGCCACCGCCATGCAGGAGTCCAAGCTCCGGAACATTGACCACGGGGATAAGGCCGGCCCGGACTCCCGCGGGCTGTTCCAGCAGCGCCCCTCCCAGGGATGGGGAACCGAGGCACAGATCATGGATCCCTACTACGCCGCAAACGCCTTCTACGACGCATTGGTCAAGGTTCCGGGCTACGAGTCACTGGAGATCACTGACGCAGCCCAGCGTGTCCAGCGCTCCGCCTACCCCACTGCCTACGCACAGCACGAGGAGATGGGGCGGACCTTTGCCTCCGGGCTGACCGGCCAGACGCCCGAAGCCGTCCGGTGCACCCTGCGGGCAGCCGGTGCCGGCGGGGACACCGCCGCGTTGTCCGCCGAACTGAGCCAGGCCTACGGGCCGCTGGGGACGGCTGTTGAGGGTGAAACGCTGGTGGTGGAGGCCGCCGGCAGCCAGGCCTGGTCCGTGGCGCAATGGGCGGTTGCCAACGCCAAAGGCTTCGAGGTCACGCAGGTGGACATCGCCGGCCGGAGCTGGAACCGGGAGGCGCAGGACGGGTGGCAGGCCTCGGCAGCAACGGACGGACAGGTCCGGATCACGGTGGCGGCGGAAGGGACCGGCAGCTGAAGCTGCAGTAGGAATGCTGCCGGGCTGCTGCCGGGTGGAGGGTCCCTACACGAGGATCTCAACCACCGGCTGTACGTAGCTGCGGAAGAGCTCAGGCTCCGCCATCAGACGGTTGCTCATAATGATCTTGTCCGGCTCCAGGTACCAGGCCCGCTGCTCGTTGAGCGGAAGCTCGATGATGGTCAGCTTGAAGTCACGGGAATCGCGGCCAACCTCCATCAGCCTGTCGTCCACCATGTCCTCCAGCAGCTGGTCCGCGCCGCTGGCAGCACGCTCCGCCTCAATCTCCGCGTATTCGCTCCTGCGCTCCCGTGCCCATGTGAGGGCGGAGCCGAAGTGGGCCTGGAGCACCCGCTGCAGGGCGGGAGAATTTCCAAAGGATTCAAAGTCCGGCGGCGACAGCTCGGGAGAAGTCTGGGGATGTGCCTTGAGCAGCTGCTCCCACCACGCCTCCCACTCTGTCTTGAGGGCACCCAGGCCACCAACGTCCGCGGTCAAGTGTGAATGATCGGCACGGCGTACCTTGGGCGCTGCATGGGACAGAGCGGGGTGACCTGCGCCGTCGAGCCCCGCAGTATCCCGGACGAACAGGGCTATCATCATTGGCCCCGACGTGTCCGCGGTGATTTGCCACCTGGTACCGCTTGTCTGATACATCCGACGTCCTTCCGTCGCGTGCCATAGCCGGGAGAGGTGATCCGGCAGCTCCCCCGGCTCCCAGTGTATTCCCCCTAATGCCCACGTTAGTGGCAGTCATCACATCCCGTCGAGGTGCTGTTCCAGGACGTCCACGCACATCTCCCGGGTCATCCATCCGGGCTGCAGCAGGGCGTGCATGCACAGCCCGTCCAGAGTCGCGAGCAGACGCTCGGCTTCCACCACAAGGCTTTCCTTCGGTTCGTCCGCCGGCCTCAGGGCGCTGACGACCCTGCCCACGATAACGGCCACCTCCCGGTGGCTCCGGTCTGCTTCAGCGGCCAGGAACGGACGGACCCTCGCGGCGTTCCGGAACGCCATCCACGCACAGGCCTCAAGCGCGCGGGGCCCATCCAGGGGCAGGACTCCGCACAGGAGGGTTAATATGGCGGCGCGGTGTCCAGGGGTACCGGGAACCGCCGCGTGCACCCCAGGCAGGGATGCCTCAAGGCGGCGCACGATGCGGTCCACCACGGAGGCGAAGGCGAACGCCAGCAGTTCCTCACTGCCTGCAAAATAGTGGCGGACAGAGCCCACAGCCAGCCCGGCTTCGTCCGCCGTTTCCCGGAGTGAGGCCCGTTCCAGCCCGTCACCGGCGATGATGCGGAGAACTGCTTCAACAACGTCCTGGCGCCGGGCTTCGGCATCTACGATTTTAGGCACTCCTCCTATTTAGCACGGATGTGCTCTTTTGGACGGTCCGGCATGCCGTGCTGCCGGCTTGCCATGCGCCTCCTCGCAGCGGCGCAGGTGCGGTGCTGCCCGGCATCCGGAACACGGCGGCGGCAGCAGGTGTCCGTGGGATAGCGTTAGAGGCATGAAAATTCTGGTCACCGGGGGCACCGGCTACATTGGTTCCCACACTGTTTTATCCCTGCAGGAAGCCGGCCATGATGTGGTGGTCATCGACAACCTGGTCAATTCCAGCGAGGAATCGCTCCGGCGGGTTGCCGAGCTCAGCGGCAAGACCGCGGAGTTCCACAACGTCGACCTGGTGGATGAAGCCGCCGTCGAGCGTGTATTTGCCGCCAGTCCCATCGACGCAGTCATCCACTTCGCAGGACTGAAAGCCGTTGGCGAATCCGTCCGTGAGCCGCTCAAGTACTACCACAACAACCTGGTGGGGACCCTGAACCTCATCCGGGTCATGGACCGCCACGATGTCCGGTCCATCGTCTTCAGTTCCTCGGCCACCGTCTACGGCGAGCACAACCCCATCCCCTACGTGGAGAAGATGGAGATCGGGGCCAACAACCCCTACGGCCGCACCAAGGAGCAGATCGAGGACATCCTCTCGGACCTGGGCGCCGCGGACTCCCGCTGGCACATAGCCCTGCTGCGCTACTTCAACCCCGTCGGCGCCCACCCTTCCGGCCGGATCGGCGAAGACCCCCAGGGCATCCCGAACAACCTTGTTCCCTTCATCGCCCAGGTGGCCGTCGGCCGCCGCGAGAAGCTGATGGTCTTCGGCGGCGACTACGACACCCCGGACGGCACCTGCCTGCGTGACTACATCCATGTTGTGGACCTTGCGGAAGGCCACGTTGCCGCCCTGAACTACGTTGCGGACCGCACCGGCGTCTTCCGCTGGAACCTGGGCTCCGGCAAGGGCTCCTCCGTCCTGGAGGTGCTGCGCTCCTTCGAAAAGGCAGTGGGGCAGCCGATCCCCTACGAGATCACCGGCCGCCGTGCCGGCGATCTCCCCGCCTTCTGGGCGGACGCCACCTCCGCCCTGGCGGACCTCAGCTGGTCCACCACCAAAACCGTGGACCAGATGTGCGAGGACCACTGGCGCTGGCAGAAGAACAACCCGCAGGGCTACGCTTCCTGACCCCAAACCGGACCAACGCAAGCGGCCGCCCACCTTTGGAAGGTGGGCGGCCGCCGTCGTTCGTCACCAGGGCCCACACCGGCGAGGGACCCGAACCGAGCCTGCGAGGTTTGGGAGCCGGTGGGGACTTAGCGGACCGGGTAGTCCCGCTCCGGCTCGCCGATGTAGAGCTGGCGCGGACGGCCGATCTTGGTGTTCGGGTCGCTGATCATTTCGCGCCACTGGGCGATCCAACCGGGGAGGCGGCCAATGGCGAACAGTACCGTGAACATCTTTTCCGGGAAGCCCATGGCCTTGTAGATCAGGCCGGTGTAGAAGTCCACGTTCGGGTAAAGCTTGCGCTGGATGAAGTAGTCATCGTTGAGCGCCTTCTCTTCCAGGCGCAGGGCGATGTCCAGCAGTTCGTCGTTGCCGCCGAGCTTGCTGAGGATCTCGTGGGCCGTGGCCTTGACGATCTTCGCGCGAGGATCGTAGTTCTTGTAGACGCGGTGCCCGAAGCCCATGAGCCGAACGCCGTCTTCCTTGTTCTTGACCTTCTCCATGTAGTCCTCAGGCTTCGTGCCGTCGGCCTGGATCTGGCGGAGCATCTTGAGCACTGCCTCGTTGGCACCACCGTGGGCGGGACCGAAGAGCGCGTTGATACCGGCGGACACCGATGCGAACAGGTTGGCGTTGGACGAGCCCACCAGGCGCACGGTGGACGTTGAACAGTTCTGTTCGTGGTCCGCGTGCAGGATCAGCAACAGGTCAAGCGCCTTGGCAATGACCGGGTCAACCTCGTACTGCTCGGCCGGCAGGCCGAAGCTCAGGCGCATGAAGTTTTCCACGAGGTTGTGGGAGTTGTCCGGGTACAGCATGGGCTGGCCGATGGACTTCTTGTGCGCGTACGCCGCGATAACCGGCATCTTGGCCATCAGGCGGATCGTGGAAACTTCCACCTGCTCGGCGTTGAACGGGTCCAGCGAGTCCTGGTAGAACGTGGACAGCGCGGACACTGCCGAGGACAGCACGGGCATCGGGTGTGCGTCCCTCGGGAAACCGCTGAAGAAGCCCTTGAGCTCTTCATGCAGCAGGGTGTGGCGCCGGATCTTCTGGTCGAACTCCTCCAGCTCGGTGGGGCTGGGCAGGTTGCCGTAGATCAGAAGGTAGGACACCTCGAGGAAGCTGGAGTGCTGGGCCAGCTGCTCGATGGGGTATCCGCGGTAGCGCAGGATGCCCGCATCGCCGTCGATGTAGGTGATAGCCGAAGTCGTGGCTGCCGTGTTCATGAAGCCGGGGTCAAAGGTGACTGCGCCCGTCTGCTTCAGCAGCTTGGAAACGTCGTAGCCCTCGTTTCCTTCAACAACCTGGATGCGCGGCAGCTTGAGCTCGCCTCCTGCGTGGTGCAGGGTGGCCGCATTGTTGGTCTCAGTCATGGAGTCCCCTTCATGAGGCTTCTGGGCCTCTGTCGAAAGCTTGATCCAACATCAGGTGAGCCGCGCACGAAGCCTGAGAACACAGGTTCCAACACCCGGGCTGCCTTCTTGTAGAAAGCCACCATTGATAGTCACTTAAAAAGTACCGCCCCTTGGCGGGTGCCACTAATCCGAGACGGTCCCGAAGCCCCTAAAACCGGGCCGTTGTGGCGCGAGTCACAGTATTGTTACGGTGCCGCAACGAGCCGGGACACTGCTGCATCGATGCGCTCGTCCGTTCCGGTCAGCGCCACGCGGATGTAACCGTTGCCGGCCTCGCCATAGAAAACCCCGGGGCCCACCACAATCCCGCGCTCCGCCAGCCGCCCCACCGTGTCCCAGGTGCTCTCCCCGGCGGTGGACCACAGGTACAGCCCGGCGTCGGAATCCTTGATCTCAAGTCCGAAGTCCAGCAGCGCCGGGACCAGCCGCTCGCGCCGCCCCCGGTAGAGGTCCTTCTGAGCCTCCACGTGGGCGTCGTCGCCGAGCGCCACGCGCATGGCCTCCTGCACCGGATGGGGCACGATCATGCCCGCGTGCTTGCGGCTGTTAACCAGGTTAGGCATGAGGCCGGGGTCGCCGGCCACGAACGCTGCCCGGTAGCCCGCCACGTTGGACTGCTTGCTCAGGGAGTAGACGGCCAGCAGGCCTTGGTGGGAGCCGCCGGCCACGCGCGGATCGAGGATGCTGGGAACCGCCTGTCCGCCGCGCTGGATATCCCAGTCCCCCCAGCCAAGTTCTGCGTAGCACTCGTCGGACGCCACCACGGCACCCAGCGCCCTTGCCTGCTGCACCAGCGCCTTCAGGGAGTCGACTCCCCGGACGCTGCCCGTCGGGTTTCCCGGGGAATTAACCCAGATCAGCCGGACGCGCGCACGGGTGGCGTCATCCAGTTCGTCCAGGTTGTCCGTTGCCACGGACGTCACGCCGGCAAGGGTGGCACCGATGTCATACGTGGGGTAGGCGACCCTGGGGCGGACGACGACGTCTCCCGGCTTGAGTCCCAACAGGAGGGGCAACCAGGCCACGAGTTCCTTGGAACCCACGGTGGGCATGATGTTGCGGGGATCGAGCCCTGCCACGCCCCGGCGCCTTTCAAACCACCCTGCGATGGCTTCACGCAGAGCCGGTGTGCCGTGCACGGTGGGGTATCCCGGGGCGTCCGCCGCGGCCTTGAGCGCGTCCTGGATCAGGGCCGGAGTAGGGTCCACCGGGGTTCCGATGGAAAGATTGACGGCCCCGCCGGGGTGCTGCGCTGCCTTGGCGGCGTACGGCGCCATGGCTTCCCACGGGTAGTCGGGCAGGTCCAGGCCGAACGTCCTCGCTGCTGCGGTCACGGTATCTTCCCGCGTCAGTGGTCTTGGTTCTGCGGCGGCAGCGCGGCGATCATCGGGTGGTCCTTGCCGGTGTTGCCGACCTTCGCTGCTCCGCCCGGCGAGCCGAGGTCGTCGAAGAACTCGACATTGGCCTTGTAGTAGTCCGCCCATTCCTCCGGGGTGTCATCCTCGTAGTAAATGGCTTCAACGGGGCACACCGGTTCACAGGCACCGCAGTCCACGCACTCGTCCGGATGGATGTACAGCGAACGCTCACCCTCGTAGATGCAGTCGACGGGGCACTCCTCAATACATGCCTTGTCCTTGACATCTACACACGGCTGCGCGATTACGTACGTCACGTCCCTGGCCTCTCCACGTTGGTTCCGGCAACCCGCCGGTACTTGCATCCGGCGCTGCGGCCGGACCCCTGACATCTGAGCCTATTATCTCCCAGCCCGTTCCCGCGAACCTAGCCGGACACCCTAGTATGAACTGGTGAGTCAGCCTGTTCCTACCCCCGCCGGGTTCCTCTCGGGCGCAACACCGGGAATGCGGGTGGTGGTGCGCTACCGCATCGAGGGCGGCCTGACCGATGCACTGGGCCATCTGGTGGCATGCGACGCCGGTGCGTGCACCATCCGGACCCGGAAGGCCGACGTCGTTATCCAGCTGCCAGACGTAGTGGCCGCGAAAGAAGTCCCGCCGGCACCGGAGCGCCGCCGTACCGCGCAGTAGGCGCGGCCCTCACTGCGCAGACCGGTACGTTGCGAGGGCCTGGCGCACGAAGTCCTGGGGCTCGCTGAGCAGCATTTCGTAGGTCACGCGAAGGATGGGAACACCCCGGATAACGGTCACGTTCCATCGCCGCCTGTCCTCCCGGTACGCTTCCCTGCTGGCGTGATGGGCGTACCCATCTGCCTCAACGCCCAGCAGACCGTCAACCAGCAGATCCAAGTGACCCATGCCGGGAATCTGGACCTGCAACTCGACGGTCAGCCCTGCCTCTTCCAGCAGGTACCGTGCCATCGTCTCGATGATGGACCCGGATTGCGGGCGGATTCTGGCCACCAAGCGAACAATCGCCTTTCCCGTGCCGCCGGAAACCGGTCCCGCAGCGCCGGGAGCTGAACCAGCCCCTTTTGACTGCAGATTCCGCAATTGTCAGTCCTTCAAGGGGCGGCAGGCAGCGCAGGGCCTGACACACAATGTCCAGATGCGCCGGTGGCACGGGGCCCCGGTGCACCACGCAACCACTGACCGGCCTGCCATGCCGCGCAGTCAGATGCGGTTTACCGGGCGTTCTGACTACCCATAGCCCCGCTGCGGAGGCAGCCGTGACGCAGCCCGGAACCGCATGTTGGCGGCCGGCGTGGACCAGCAAGGGATCTGAGTTCGGCAGCGCATACACGCCCCGCGCCACTCTTTGGACAGCGGCGTCAAGCACACCGGCTTCAATACTCCGCCGGGATACTCCGGCCCGCTGCAGTGAAGTGGTGCTGGCTACTCCCCCAAGTGCGGCCAGCGCCGCAGTAACAGTCCGCATGAGAGCATGCTGCCTGCCCACGGGCTCAGACACAGCGGTGAAGATCGGCTATGTGGAAAACGCCCGGGCGCATTGAAGGGGCAGTTCCTTGCGCAGGGAGCGTTCCGGCGCAATGAACCCGGGTATTACTGCGCAGGCCGGGCCGCTCAAAGGACAAAGAAAAAGCCGGTACGACGGCGGGAATCCCCCACCGCCGTACCGGCAGTTTCAGTTACGTGCTGGGGTGGCTAGACCTTGGCGCGGGCGCGGTTGGCCTTGGAACGCTCGTTGGTGTCCAGGATGACCTTGCGGATGCGGATGGCTTCCGGGGTCACTTCCACGCACTCGTCCTCGCGGGCGAATTCGAGGGACTCTTCGAGGGTCAGGTCGCGCGGCGGCGTCAGGTTCTCGAAGGTGTCAGAGGAGGCTGCACGCATGTTGGTGAGCTTCTTTTCCTTGGTGATGTTGACGTCCATGTCGTCGGCGCGGGAGTTCTCGCCCACGATCATGCCTTCGTAGACCTCGGAGGTGGGCTTCACGAAGAACGAGCCGCGCTCCTGCAGGTTGATCATGGCGAACGGCGTGACAACACCGGCGCGGTCAGCGATCATCGAGCCGTTGGTGCGGTACTCGATGGGGCCGGCCCACGGCTCGTAGCCCTCGGAGATGGACGCTGCGATGCCGGCGCCGCGGGTATCAGTGAGGAACTTGGTGCGGAAGCCGATCAGGCCACGGGCGGGAACGATGAATTCCATCCGGCACCAGCCGGTGCCGTGGTTGGCCATGTTCGTCATGCGGCCCTTGCGGGCTGCCATCAGCTGGGTTACGGCGCCGAGGTACTCCTCGGGGACGTCGATGGTCATGTGCTCCATCGGCTCGTGGATCTTGCCGTCGATGGTCTTGGTGACAACCTGCGGCTTGCCTACGGTCAGCTCGAAGCCTTCGCGACGCATCTGCTCAACGAGGATGGCCAACGCCAGCTCGCCACGGCCCTGGACTTCCCAGGCGTCGGGACGCTCCGTGGGCAAAACCTTGATGGAGACGTTACCGATCAGTTCCTTGTCCAGGCGGTCCTTCACCTGGCGCGCGGTGACCTTAGCGCCCTTGACCTTGCCGGCCAGCGGCGAGGTGTTGATACCGATGGTCATGGAGATCGCGGGATCATCAACAGTGATCAGCGGCAGCGGCTGCGGGTTCTCGGCGTCGGTCAGGGTCTCCCCGATGGTGATGTCCTCGATGCCGGCGACGGCGACGATCTCGCCCGGGCCTGCAGACTCCGCGGGGACGCGGTCCAGGGCCTTGGTGGCCAGCAGTTCGGTGATCTTCACGTTCTTGAGCTCACCGTTGGCGCGTGCCCAGGCAACGGTCTGGCCCTTGCGCAGGGTGCCGTTGTAGATGCGGAGCAGGGCGAGGCGGCCCAGGAAGGGGGAAGCGTCCAGGTTGGTGACGTGCGCCTGCAGCACACCCTCCGGGTTGTAGGTGGGTGCCGGGATGTGCTCGATGATGGTCTTGAACAGCGGCTCCAGGTCTTCGTTCTCCGGAGCGGTGCCGTCAGCGGGCTGCTCCAGGGAGGCGCGGCCAACCTTGGCGGCTGCGTAGACAACGGGAACTTCGAGGATCTTGTCCAGGTCCAGATCCGGAACTTCGTCCGCCAGGTCCGAGGCAAGGCCCAGGAGGAGATCCATAGACTCGTGAACGACTTCCTCGATGCGGGCGTCGGGACGGTCGGTCTTGTTGACCAGCAGGATGACGGGCAGGTGCGCGGCAAGGGCCTTGCGCAGCACGAAGCGGGTCTGGGGCAGCGGCCCCTCGGAAGCGTCAACGAGGAGGACGACGCCGTCGACCATGGACAGGCCGCGCTCCACCTCGCCGCCGAAGTCGGCGTGGCCGGGGGTGTCGATGACGTTGATGGTGATGGTCTCGCCGTTGGAGGACGGTCCGTTGTAGGCCACGGTGGTGTTCTTGGCCAGGATGGTGATGCCCTTTTCGCGCTCCAGGTCACCGGAGTCCATCACGCGGTCTTCAAGGTGGTTGTGCTCGGCAAAGGAGTTGGTCTGCTTGAGCATGGCGTCGACCAGGGTGGTCTTGCCGTGGTCAACGTGGGCCACAATCGCGACGTTGCGGAGGTCACTGCGTGATGCAGTGGCTACCGCGGTGTTGGTGGTGGTTTCAGACATGCGTAATGGCTCGATTCAGTGGTGAAAGTCAGCTGTTGTATCGCGACATTTCCAACCGGAACGCACGACGGATCAGGCCCTTAGCACAGGGCGCCTTCCTCCATTCTAGCGCCAGTGCCATTTATTGGCCTAAATTCTCAGGCCGCGTGCGGGCGCTGCGTGGCCCCGGCCATGCGCCGCCACGGAAAATTGTGGGCAAAATCACTGGCCATACAGGACGGCATGCAACATGATTGCTCTGACAGACCGTGCAAGCCGGAAAGACACCAGATGCGAAAATCCCTGGCCGCCAAGGCCTGGACCCGATGTGCCGCGTCCGGCGTCGCTGCGGTTTTTGCCCTGTCTGCCGGACTCTCCGGCTGCGGCCTGCCCGCCCCGCCCCCCGAAAATCCTGCCCGTCCAGTTGCGGCGGCAGCTGCGGCGGGACCCCAAGGGGCAGCCGGGAATCCTGCTGCCGTGACTGCCGGTTCCCGCGTCCTGAACCCGGCCAATGGTCGGCTCGAGGCCGTTGTCCCCGAGATCAGCAGAACGGTCCTGCTGATCGGTGATTCACAGTCGGAACCCCTTGACGGCTGGCCACGCCTGGGCCTGGCTGAGGCAGGGTACAAGGTGTACTTCTGCGGCCGGGGCGGCACCGGTTTTGTCTCCTCGAACGGCGCAACAGGCAACTACATCGATGCCCTGCTGCGCGGCGACTGGCTGCTCCCCTCGGGCACGCCGGCGCTCATTGTTATCCAGGGCGGCGGCAACGACGCCGCCGGCGGAGCGAGTGACAGACGGATAGCCGCCAACGCCGAACGCCTGATCGCCGAGCTCCGGGAGCGCTACCCGGGCACACGCATGGCGATGATTGGAACGCTCGCCCGTGGCGAGGCCCACGGCGGCGGCCGGCGGACCGAAGTCGATGCCCTGCTGGGGTCGGTGGCAGCGTCCCATGCCCTCCCCTTCGTATCCGTGGGTGACTGGTTGACCCGGTACGGCCTGGTCAAGGACCTGGCCGACTCGGTGCACATGAACCCCGCAGGCCGCCAGAAATTGGGAACCCTCCTTGAGGGCCGCCTCCGGGAGCTGGGCCTGGACCGGAAGCCGACGGCGGACCAGCAGCTGCTGCGCGCCTCAGGCACCATGGACGACGGCCCGGGCCAGGACTAAAACGCAGTACGGCTGGAGCCGCGGCCCGAAAGCCCCGGCTCCAGCCGTTCCCATTGTGCGGGCAGCCCCGCTTATGCAACTTCCGGCGGAAGCATCAGCTTGGCGCCCGGGATGGCGTGGAGCAGCGCCTGCGTGTACTCCTGCTGCGGCGCGTCGAAGACGTCGTCCGTGGATCCTGTCTCCACCAGGCGCCCCTTCTCCATCACGCAGACATGGTCTGCGATCTGGCGGACCACCGCGAGGTCGTGGGTGATGAAGAGGTAGGTCAGGCCGAGGTTGGACTGTAGGTCAGCCAGGAGGTTCAGCACCTGCGCCTGGACCAGGACGTCCAGGGCGGACACCGCCTCGTCACAGATGATGACTTCGGGATCCAAAGCCAGCGCACGGGCAATGGCAACGCGCTGCCGCTGCCCGCCCGAGAGCTCGTTCGGGTACCGCTGCATGGTGGATTGCGGCAGCGCCACCTGGTCCAGCAGCTCACGGACCTTCTTCTCGCGGCTGGCCTTGTTCCCGATCTTGTGGACCCGCAACGGCTCCTCAATGGTCCGGTAGATGTTGTACATCGGGTCCAGGGAGCCGTAGGGGTCCTGGAAGATGGGCTGCACCCGGCGCCGGAACTTGAACAGTTCCGAGGGCTTCAGCAGCGAGGTGTCCACGCCGTCGAAAAGTATCTTGCCGTCGGTCGGCTTCTCCAGCTGGAGCACCATCTTGGCCACTGTGGACTTGCCGGAGCCCGACTCCCCCACGATCGCCGTCGTGGTTCCCCGAAGGACGTCGAAGGTAACGCCGTCGACGGCCGCGAAGTCGGATGATTTGCCCAGGCCCTGCCGGAGCTTGTATACCTTCCGCAGGTCCTGGACCTGCAGCACGTTGTCAGCGGCAAGTGCCTCGGCGGCCGGAGCCAGGAGGTCCGCCGCTTCCACGCCCTGTTCCTTGGCAACCTGGATCCGTCGGCTGGCCAGGGACGGTGCCGATTCCACCAGCCGCTTGGTGTAGGGATGCTGCGGGTTCTGCAGCAGCTCCAGCGACGGCCCCGATTCGACAACCTGCCCCCGGTACATGACCACAACCTTGTCCGCGCGTTCGGCGGCAAGGCCCAGGTCGTGGGTGATCAGCAGGACAGCCGTACCCAGCTCGGACGTCATGCCTTCGAGGTGGTCCAGGATCTGCCGCTGCACCGTGACATCCAGCGCTGACGTGGGCTCATCCGCAATTAGCAGCCGGGGCTGGCAGGACAGGCCAATGGCGATCAGGGCCCGCTGGCGCATGCCGCCGGAAAACTCGTGCGGGTACTGCCTGGCGCGCCGGTGGGCGTCCGGAAGACCTGCCTCGGACAGCACCTTCGCGATGTCGTCAGGCCCGCTGGGCCTGCCGTTGGCGCGCAGGGTTTCCTTGACCTGGTAGCCGATCTTCCACACCGGGTTGAGGTTGGACATGGGGTCCTGGGGCACCATGCCGATGGTGTTGCCACGCAGCTCGATCATCCGCTTTTCGGGCGCGTGCGAGATGTCTTCGCCGTCCAGCAGGATCTGTCCGCCGGAAACCCGGCCGTTTGCCGGCAGCAGCCCAATGGCTGCGAGGGCGGTTGTTGATTTGCCGGACCCTGACTCGCCCACGATCGCCACGGTCTCGCCCGGCATGATGGTCAGGTGGGCATTCCGGACAGCGTTCACGTCGCCGTTGCTGGTGTTGAACGTGATGGCCAGGTCCCGGACTTCCAGGAGCGGCCGGTTTGCGGGTGTTCCGGCTTCGGTAATGGTGACATCTGATGCAGTCACGTGTGCCTCCTTCATCGCTGGCGGCTCTTCGGGTCAAGAGCATCGCGCAGGGCGTCGCCCAGCATGATGAAGCTCAGGACGGTGATGGACAGGGCGGCAGCCGGGTAGAGGAGCACTGCGGGGTTGGTGCGGATGGACGACTGCGCCGCGGAAATGTCATTGCCCCAGGACATGATGCTGCCGGGAAGCCCGATGCCAAGGAACGACAACGTCGCCTCCAGCACGATGAACACACCCAGCTCCATGGTGGCCAGCACGATGATGGGGGCGAGGGCGTTGGGCAGCACATGCCTAATGAGGCTCTGGATCCTGGACACACCCAGCGACCGGGCCGCCGTGATGAAGTCGGCGTTGCGGACCTCGATCACCGCGCCGCGGGTCAACCTTGCCATCTGCGGCCACGCAAGCAGCACGATGATCATGATGACCGTCCACACACTCTTGTTTTCGCGGAAGAACGGCAACTGGGTGACCACCAGCGCACCGAGCACCAGCGGCAGTGCAAAGAAGATGTCGCCGAGGCGGGCGATCACGGCGTCGATCCACCCGCCGTAGAAGCCGGCCAGCGCGCCCAAGGTTACCCCGATGATGAGCACGCCGATGACGGCGAAGACGCCAACCATAACGGAGGCCTGCGTGCCGTAAATGACGCGGGCGTACACGTCGCAGCCCTGGAAAGTGAATCCGAACGGATGGCCGGCCGAGGGCGCGCCGTCCGAATTTGCCAGCTGGCAGTTGTCGTTCGGCGGAGTCTGGGTGAACAGGCCCGGGAAGAACGCCACAACCAGGATGACCAGGATCATCACTGCCGAGACGATGAACAGCGGACGACGGCGGAGCTTCCGCCAGGCGTCAGCCCACAGGCTCAGCGGGGCCTGGTCAGTCTTCACCGCATCCGTTGCCAGCAGAGGGGTCTCCTCCAGGGGGGCAACGAAGTGCGTGGTGTCTTGGTTACTTTTCATAGCGAATCCTCGGATCAAGCCAGGCGTACAGCAAATCAACCAGCAGGTTGGCGATAACGAAGACCAGCACCAGCACGCTCACAATCGCGACGACGGTGGGTCCTTCGCTGCGGAGAATCGCCTGGTAGAGCTTCTGCCCCACCCCGGGGACGTTGAAGATGCCTTCGGTGACAATGGCGCCGCCCATCAAACCGCCGAGGCTGGCGCCCAGGTAGGTGACAACGGGAATCATCGAGTTGCGGAGGATGTGCGCCATGACCACGCGGGGCCGGGACAGTCCCTTCGCAGTGGCGGTACGGACGTAATCGGCCGTTGAGTTTTCAATGACCGACGCGCGGGTGAGGCGAAGCACGTAGGCGAAGGAGACCAGCGCAAGCGCGAACGCCGGAAGCAGCAGCGTGCTCCAGCTGACGTCCGTGCCCACTGTTGGTTTGGCCCAGCCCAGGTACACACCGAAAACCAGCTGCAGGACGAAGCCGAGGACAAAGATGGGGATGGCGATGACGACGAGCGAGGCGAGCAGGACGGTCGAATCGAAGATCTTTCCCTTGCGCAGGCCTGCGATGAGTCCGAAGCCGATGCCGAACACTGCCTGGATGACGAGCGCCTCGACGGCCAGCATAACGGTGACGGGGAAGACGCGGCCGAGGGTGGCGGCGATGGGCTGGCCGGTGAAATCGACGCCCAGGTTGAACGTAAAGAGATTCTTGAGGAACAGGCCGTACTGGACCCAGAACGGCTGGTCCAGGTTGTACTGCTGGCGAAGGGCCGCGATGACGGCTTCGCTGGGCGGACGGTCTCCGAAGAGCGCCCTGATGGGGTCCCCGGGGAGGGCAAACACCATGAAGTAGACCAGCAGGGTGGTGCCCAGGAACACGGGGATGACTTGGAGCAGACGCCGGAGGATGAACTGGATCACAGCAGACCCTCCGGGGCTTGTGGAGATGGGGGGAATTTCATGTAGGACAGCTTCCTGCCGGTATCAAGGCTATGGGGCCCGGCTGGTGCCGGACCCCCACTAGCTATTTGAGTTGGACGGTCTCAGGACTACTTTGCGGTGATGTTGTAGTACTGGATGACACCGTTCCAGCCGCTGTCCACGTTGGTGACGTTCTGGCTCCACACGACCTGGCGTGCGGAGTACCACAGCGGGAGATTGGGCAGGTCCTGGAACAGGACTTCCTGGGCCTCGGTGAACTTCGCGTTGGCGTCGTCAGTGGACTTCGAGCCCAGCCCTTCGTCGAGGAGCTTGTCGAACTCGGGGTTCGAGTAGCCCTCGTAGTTGGCGCTGGAACCCGTCCGCAGAAGCGGGCCGAGGAAGTTGTACAGCGACGGGTAGTCTGCCTGCCAGCCGGCCCGGGCGAAGCCGGGAAGCGTCTGGGACTTGCGCAGGTCCAGAAGTTCAGCAAACTTGGCGAAGGGCTGGCCTTCAACCTGGATGCCGAGGTTGTTCTTCAGGTTGTTGGCAACAGCGTCGATCCATTCCTTGTTGCCGCCATCGGTGTTGTAACCGAGCTGGAGGGTCTTGTCTGCCGGCCAGGCGCTGATGGCATTGGCCTTTTCCCAGGCTTCCTTTGCCTTGGCGGCATCGAACTTCAGGACGTCAGAGCCCTCGACGTTCTCGTTGTAGCCGTCCACGGCCGGGGAGGTGAAGTCCTTGGCCGGGATGCGGGTGCCGCTGAAGATGACCTTGGTGATCTCATCACGGTTGATGGCCATGGAGATAGCCTGACGGCGCAGCTTGCCTGCTTCGCCCTGGAACTCCGGCAGGTAGCCCGGGATGTTCAGGGTGGAGTTGCCTGCGTACGGCTTGTTCAGGTGGTTGTCCGGGAAGTCCGTGGTGTAAGTCTTCAGGGCGTTGGTCGGAAGGACATCCGTGACGTCCAGGTTGTTGGCCTGGATGTCGGTGTAGGCAGGAGCCGGGTCCGTGTAGAACTTGAAGGTCACGCCGCCGTTCTTGGCTTCACGGGTGCCGGCGTAGTCCTCGTTCTTGACGAGTTCAATCTGGCTGTCGTGCTGCCAGGCGCCTTCCTTGGCCATCTTGTACGGGCCGTTGCCAACAGGGTTCTCGCCGTAAGCCTTGGGGTCAGCGATAGCCTCGGAGGGAAGCGGCATGAAGGCCGTGTAGCCAAGGCGCAGGGGCCAGTCGGCCTCCGGCTGCGTCAGCTTGACCTCAATGGTGGAGTCATCCTTGAGGACCAGGCCGGAGAGGGTCTCTGCCGTGGGAGCGGGGACCTCTGTCTCGCCTTCCTTCTTGGTGGCGCTGACGGCGTCGTAGCCCTCGATGGACTCAAAGAAGCTGCTGTTTGCCTGGGCGTTGGTGCTCAGCGCGGCGAAGTTCCAGGCGTCAACAAAGCTCTTGGCGGTGACTTCCTCACCGTTGGTGAACTTGGTGCCGCTCTTGACCTTGATGGTGTAGTTCTGGCCATCCGGGGATTCGATGGACTCGGCCAGCGCGTTGACCGACTCGCCACTGGGGCTGTAGCTGGTCAAGCCTTCAAAAAGAAGCTCAACAACGCGGCCGCCATAGACCTCGTTGGTGTTTGCCGGCAGCAGCGGGTTCTGAGGTTCGTTGCTGTAAGCCGTGATGATCTTGGCCGGATCGCCTGCGGCGTCGCTTGCCCCTTCATTGCTGCCGCCTCCAGCGCCGCAGCCGGTCAGGGCGAGGGCGGCGATTGCCACCATGCCCAGTGCTTTGGAAGTGCGCGTAAAACGCATTCCGCCTCCTATGAGTTGTGGGAGATAACGAGGGGGGAATCTGGTGGTTCCCCGCAGGCGAGACGCAGCTTTCGACTGTGACGCAACCTACATATACGAGTAGCCTAACCGCACGAAGTCCAGATACTGGTACTCCGTTGCCAAACCGTGACCGCCTCGAACTGAACGCCTAGTCGGTCAACGGAAGTTGTGCAAGTCACATGCTACTCGCCGGTAGCCCCTACGGCGAATCGGGCAGGAGGGAAGGTTTTCGACCCGATTATCAGGACGACGCCGGCTGCGCCAGGCGCCAGTCCCATACGTTCCACCAGACACCCAAGGGGCCGGCGCTCGTCTTGACGCCCGCCACCCGGGCGCTGAAGGCTGTGGCACCAACGGTCTGGTAAAGCGGGAGGCCGTAGGCGTTTTCCCAGATCTGTTTGTCGATCTCGGCCAGGAGCTCATCCTGCTTGCCCAGGTCCGTGGTGCCGGCCAGCTGTTCCATCAGCCTGTCGGCGTCGCCGTCCGAAAAGCCGTTGAAGTTGCTGCCCGCGCCGGTACGGAAGATCTGGGGAACCCGGCTGACCCCCGCTGCGGTGCCAATCCATCCCAGCAGCGCGGCGTCGTAGCCTCCGCCGCCGAGTGCCCGGGCCCAGTCAGCACTCCCCTGCCCCGCATCGACCACCTGGAAGCCGGCCTGGGCGGCCGAGTCCCGAATCAGGGAAAATGCTGTGGCGCGGTTGGGGTTGTCCCGGTTGTAAAGGATCCGGATGGTGGGGGTGTCACCATCCAGGAGGGCCTTTGCCCCGTCGATGTCCACCTCGGCATAGTCCGACGAGCCGTTGTTCTTCACGGTGTCGTTGTATTTGGGCTGGGCGGGAAGGAATACGTGGGAATCCAGGGGCGCGGCATCGGGCTGCCTGTCCCCCACCACGGCGTCGATGATGGCCTGGCGGGGGACCGCCTTCAGGAACGCCTGGCGGACGTCCTCGTCGGCAAAAGGCCCGGAGAAGGTGAGGTCAAGGTGGTCGTAGCCTGACTGGTCGTACCATTCAACGGTGTTCCCCTGGTCCGCCAGGCCTGCCAGGAGTTCCCCGGTTTCGGCTGAGGGCTGGGGGGAGATAATGTCTGCCTGGCCGTTCCGGAGCGCTTCGACTGCCGTAGGCACGGAGCCTGTGAAGCGGACGGTTATTTCATCCAGCCAGGGCTCCTGTCCCCACACATAGTCGCGGTTCCGGACGAGGGTCATGGAGACTTCAGGGACAATGTCGCGCACGATGTACGGGCCGCTGGAGAGATATACGGACGGATCATCGGGCAGGCTTTTGGAGTCGAACCCGGAGTTCCAGAAGTCGCTGACCCGCTTGAGGGGGTCGTTGACTGCGGGCTCTTCCTCATTGCCGCGGGGCGAGTCCCGGATCAGGTCGGTCAGGTCTTCTTCGTCGTTCAGGCCGCTTTTCGCTGCGACCACGTGTGCAGGCAGTCCGACGTCGAAAGCCACTTCCCAGTCGGCGTAGGGGACGGCGTATTCCAGGGTGATGGAGCGGCCGTCCGCCCCGATTTCCGGCAGCACGGTACCGGCAAGGCCTCTGGTGTCTGAGGCTACCGAAAAGTATGTGGTGCCTGTCCCCGCCAAGGGGTCGGCGTCGTCAAAATATCCTGACCCAGCCGCCCAGCTCAGGAGGAGGTCGCCGGCGTCGACCGCCTCGCCGTCGGACCATTTGACGCCCTCATTGACGGTGTACCTGACCTTCAACGGCTGGTCCGAGACCTTCTCGTAGCGCCCGAATTTTTCGTTCCGCACCACTTTTGCGCCGTCATCCAGGTAGTAGAAACCCGAGTGGGTGATGTAGCCGATCTTGGAGTTGATATCGGTGTTGCCGTCCGCGCTGTACGGGTTGAAGGACGAGAACGCGTTGACCTCCGCAACGCTCACGCTGCCGCCGCGCTTGGCCTCCCCCACCACCACAGGGGTGGTGGTGCCGCCGTTGCCCGAGCAGCCCGACAGGACCAGGGCGGCCGCCACTGCCGCGGTGATGTAGTGCACCAGACGCCTGAACGGCATGCCGCCTCCTTGTTTTCTTCTGCGGGAGGGGCCCCTGGAATCGCCAGGTCACGCCCTGTACTCAGGATAAGGCGTGCGGGCCCTCGATTGCCGGTGCCGTCCGCAGCAGCCGTGTTGCCTCTTGTCCTGCCCCGAGCAGGGCTTCAGCACGACGGCGGTGCTCCCGCCGCTTGTCCGGGTCCATGGTGTCCAACAGGGAGACCACCATCCGCGAGCGGGGATTCCTTTCGAAGACCTCCCGGTGGTCATCGATGAAGGTCCAGTACAGCCCGTCCCAGTCTTGCATCCATTCCCCTGCCGGCAGGTCCGACATCCTGCGGAGGTAGTTGCTGCCCGAAACGTAGGGTTTCGTGGTGATCGCCTCCCCCGCCGCGAACTGGCTCATGGCGTACACGTTGGGGACCATCACCCAGTCGTACGCGTCGATGAACAGTTCCATGAACCACTCGTAGACGTCGTCGGGATGGATCCGCAGCAGTGACATGGCGTTGCCCAGGACCATCAAGCGCTCGATGTGGTGCGCGTACCCCGTGGCAAGCACACGCGAGATCACCATGTCCACGGGAGCCAGCCCGGTGTCCGCATCCCACCACCCGTCCCCCAGCCCGTTCCGGTGGTTCAACAGGTTGGCGGTGCGCATCTGCCGGCCGCGGGTCCGGTAGGTGGCGCGCATGTACTCCCGCCAGCCAATCACCTGCCGGACGAAACCCTCCAGGGAGGCAAGCGGGGTACCGGGCCCTGCACCCTCGAGCACGGCCTCAAGGACTTCCCGCGGGTCCAGCAGTCCGATGTTCAACGCCGGCGTGAGCAGGCCATGGGCGATGAACGGATGCGTGGTGGAGATTGCGTCCTCGTACGGGCCGAAGTCGTCCAGCCGTTCGCGGACGAACTCCTGCAAATGCCTCCGTGCCTCGTCAGCGCTCGTGGGCCAGGCAAACAGGGCGGGATCGCCCGGAGCATCCGGAAACTCCTCCGCCACCCAGGCGATGGCCTGGACGACGTCGTCGGACGGCTCGTCTGCGGCGCCGGCGGCATGTTCGGTGAGGGCTTCAAGGTCGAAGGTCCCCTGCAGCTGCTGGACGGGGTGGCGCGCAAACCGGCCCACCGTGCGGGGCGTGTACCCCCGGGGAAGCTTTTTCCGGTTGTCCGCGTCGAAGGACCATTTCCCGCCTGCCGGCTGCCCGCCGCCGTCGACAAGGACACCGAGCCTGCGGCGCTGCCACACGTAGAAGTCGTGCATGCGGGCAGCGTTGGCGGCAAACCACTGGTCAATCTGCCCGCGGTCGGTGAGGAAGTTCGGCGTCTCCAGCACGTCCTCGCCGCGCATCCGGTAGCCGCCGTCGGCCAGGCCGGAATAAAGGTCCCGTTCAAGCCAGTCGTCCACCACGTCGAACCACGTCACCTGTGCCGGGCGGCGGCGGCGGACCAGGTCTGCGAGCTGCTGGCGGGAGCTGCGGCCGGCCTCACTGCGGAAGACGACAACCTCGTGGCACTTCGCGCCGAGGCGGCGCGCAAACCGGCTCATGGACGCCCGGTGCAGGACCAGTTTGTGGGAGTGGAACGAGTACTGGCGAAAGAGCAGGTCATGCTCGATCAGCACAAACACGGTACCGTCTGCCGCATCGAGGTGCTCCCGGAACAACTGATGCGGCAGAACCAGGCGCAGGTGCGGTCCGGACGTCATTCCCCCACCCTAGGGGGTCCGGCGGGGCGCACGGAGCCTGTCGAACGGTTTGGAGCAAGATGGCTTTGACGCCTCCGCCGTCAGCAATGAAACCCGCTTCGGGGTCCATTAGCTCCTTTGGCGCTCAGTTGCAGGACCTCGGCCGAGCCTAGAAGGCGGTGCTGGGCAGATCCTTCTCGCCATCGACGATCGCAGTGATAATCCGCGCTGCAACCAGGTCTGGATCCAGCCCCGCGCCGAATCGCGGCGCTGACCCGGCTATCGGATGATCGGACAGCGCGGTGCCAGTGTGGCCTGGGCGGGCGTCCACGATTCGGATGCCCGCGCGGCGGTACTCGCGCGCCGCTGCGACAACGAAGGCCGCGAGCCCAGCCTTCGACGCCGAGTATGCCGCCAGACCGGCGACGGGTGCTTCGGCGACAACGCCGCTCAGCGTGACAACGAAGGGCTCCCGGCCCTCACGTGCCGAGGCCTCGAGGTAGGGCTGGCTCTGGGTAATGAGCTGGATCGGACTGGTCGTGTTCACAGCGAAGAGTTCGTCCACCGTGGCGGGTTCAAGGTCTGATGCGGCGCCGAAGGCGACGACCCCGGACGCAACCACTAGCCCGTCGAGGCGTCCGTATTGCGCATTCGTATCATCCAAGACCTCCTGGATCACGGAGGGTGCGCGCAGATCGTGCCCAGCAGACTTTGACGACCGGGCGACGATGGCGCCGTTACTTTCCAGCTGGGCGGCGATGCGCGAACCAAGTCCGCCGGTGGCGCCGACTACCAGAACAACCGCACCCTGAAGAGTCGTCATGGGTAGATCCTAGGTCACGTGCTGCAGGTAGCCGAGCGTGGGTCGGTTCCCTGAGGCTGAACGGCTGCGGTACTACGCAGGCCACGAAGCAGGCTTCACTCGCTCGTCCGGGATGAAGCGCGCCAACAGAGACGGGCCCATCTGCGGAAGCAGATGGGCCCGTCTCAAAACTCTGTGGGCGTTAGACGTTGAAGCGGAACTCCACCACGTCGCCGTCGGCCATCACGTACTCCTTGCCCTCAATACGGACCTTGCCGCGGGACTTGGCCTCTGCCATGGAACCGGCTTCCACCAGGTCGTTGAAGGACACCACCTCGGCCTTGATGAAGCCGCGCTGGAAGTCAGAGTGGATCACCCCGGCTGCCTGCGGTGCAGTATCGCCTTGGCGGATGGTCCAGGCGCGGGTTTCCTTGGGGCCGGCCGTCAGGTAGGTCTGCAGTCCCAGGGTGTGGAAGCCGACGCGCGCCAGCTGGTCCAGCCCGGATTCGTCCTGGCCATTCATTTCCAGCATCTCGCGGGCTTCTTCCTCGTCCAGTTCCACGAGGTCGGCTTCGAGCTTGGCGTCAAGGAAAACGGCGTCCGCCGGGGCAACCATGGCCCGCAGTTCCTCCTGCTTTTCAGGATTGCCCAAGATGCCTTCATCGGCGTTGAAGACGTAGATGAACGGCTTGGCCGTTAGGAGGCCGAGCTCCTTGAGGTGTTCCATTTCGAGCTTGTCGCTCTTGATGGAAGAGAAGATGGTGTCGCCGCGCTCCAAAACCGCCTGGGCCGCCTTGATGGCGGCAAGCTCAGCAGCTTCCCGCTTCTTGATCTTGACTTCCTTTTCGATCCGCGGAATGGCGTTCTCGATGGTCTGCAGATCTGCCAGGATGAGCTCGGTGTTGATGGTTTCCATGTCCGAGCGCGGATCCACCTTGCCGTCGACGTGGATGACATCGGGGTCATCAAACACCCGCACCACCTGCGCAATAGCTTCGGCTTCGCGGATGTTGGCCAGGAACTTGTTGCCCAGGCCCTCTCCTTCCGAGGCACCCTTGACGATGCCGGCGATGTCCACGAACGACACCGGCGCGGGCAGGAGACGCTGCGAGCCGAAGATCTCAGCCAGCTTCTGAAGCCGGGGGTCGGGCAGGTTCACGACGCCGACATTGGGTTCGATGGTGGCGAACGGGTAGTTCGCGGCCAGCACCTGGTTGCGGGTGAGTGCGTTGAAGAGAGTTGATTTGCCGACGTTGGGCAGTCCGACGATGCCAATAGTAAGAGCCACGAGGATTGATTCTACCCGCAGCGGGCGCACTGGGGGTCCGGAGCCGGCCGGGGAAAATGTCGCTTCGGCAAAATGTCACAGCCCCGTGCGACAGTGAGGGCATGGATGGTTTCGCGTTGATTCTTGCTTTGTTCATGCTGCTGCTGGGTGCCTTTGCAGGTGCTGCCGCTGTGTTTTTGGTGCTGCGGAAAAGCAACCGCGGCCTGGAAGAGGACTTCGACGCCGTGTCATCACGGCTTTCAGAGGTCAGCGCGCAGTTTGCCGCGGCCGACGCCGAGCGAAGGCTTTTGGCGGCACAGAACCGCGAGCTGGGTGAGGCCCGGACGCAGGACGGCAGCGTGCTGCGGGCGCTGGCCCCGGTGGCGGAGAAGCTGACGGCTGTCCAGCAGCAGGTGGCGCTGCTGGAACGGGACCGGGTGGAGCAGTACGGCCAGCTCGCCCAGCAGCTCCAGGAAGCACGGCTCTCCGACGAACAGCTGATCCGCTCCACCCATGCACTGGAGTCCGCCCTGAGGTCGAACAGTGCCCGGGGCCAGTGGGGCGAAGTCCAGCTCCGCCGGGTGGTGGAAGCCTCCGGCATGCTGCGGCACGTCGATTTCGTGGAGCAGGTCCACAGCGCCGGGCAGGATTCGGGCGTGCGGCCGGACCTGGTGGTGCAGCTCCCCGGCGAAAAGCAGTTGGTGGTGGACGCAAAAGTACCGCTGTCCTCCTACCTGGAAGCCCAGGAACTTGGCGCTGCGCAGGACCTCCGCCCGGCCGAGGGTTCCGGTGCAAGGCAGTCCGGACCGCTGTCCGGGAGCGACCGCCGGAACCAGCAGTCGCTGCTGGCCGCCCACGCCAAGGCACTGCGGGCACACGTGGATTCCCTGAGCAGCAAGAAGTACTGGGACATTCCGGGCAACTCCCCCGAGCTGGTGATTTGCTTCATTCCTGCTGAGTCCATCCTGGCCGCCGCGCTGATGGCCGACGCCGGACTCCTCGATCACGCACTGTCGAAGAACGTGGTCCTGGCGTCACCCAGCACGCTACTGGCCGTTCTGAAGTCTGTGGCCTTCACGTGGCGGCAGGACGTCCTCACGGACAGCGCCCGGGAGTTGTTCGAACTGGCACGGCAGCTGTACGACCGGATGGGGACCCTGGGCGAGAACGTCACCAAACTGGGCTCGTCCCTGAAATCGTCAGTGGACCGCTACAACGCCATGGTGGGGACCCTGGAAGCCCGCGTCCTTCCCACGGCGCGGAAGCTGAACTCGCTTGAGGAATCCGGACTTGCTGCCCCTCCGGTCGTCGAGGTCACACCGCGGGCCCTGGCGGCGCCGGAGCTGCAAAGCGACCACGAAGCAGCCTGACAGCAACGCCAAGAGGCGCAAAAAAGTGGGCCCGGCAGTTGCCGGGCCCACTTCCACAAAGATCGGGTGCGCAGTCACTGGCTGCGCATACTACGACTTGCGCGTTACCGGCTGTGTGCCGGTCAGTCCCGCGAGCGGCGTCCGCCCAGGGCACGGCTGACGTCGCCGGCCTGCTTAAGTGTTGCCCGGAGTTCCTTGGGCAGCGAGAAGAGCAGGTCTTCCTCGGCGGTGACCACTTCCTCCACGGTGCCGTAGCCGTACTCGGCCAGCAGGCGCAGGACGTCCTGCACCAGGACCTCCGGGACCGATGCCCCGGACGTCACGCCGACAGTGGCCACGCCTTCAAACCAGGCCTCATCCACCTCGTTCGCGAAATCAACGCGGTAGGACGCCTTCGCCCCGTACTCAAGGGCCACCTCCACAAGCCGGACAGAGTTGGAGGAGTTCGCTGAGCCCACCACGATCACCAGGTCTGCCTGCGGCGAGATCTTCTTGATGGCCACCTGGCGGTTGGTGGTGGCGTAGCAGATGTCATCGCTGGGCGGATCCTGCAGGGTGGGGAACCGCTGCTTGAGCAGGCGGACCGTTTCCATGGTTTCGTCGACGCTGAGGGTGGTCTGGGAAAGCCAGATCACCTTCTCCGGGTCCCGGACGGTGACCTTGTCCACCTCGTGCGGGCCGTTGATGATCTGGATGTGTTCCGGAGCTTCCCCCGCCGTGCCCTCGACTTCCTCATGGCCGTCGTGGCCGATCAGCAGGATGTCGAAATCGTCCTTGGCAAACCGGACGGCTTCCTTGTGGACCTTGGTCACCAGGGGGCAGGTGGCATCGATGGTGCGCAGGCCGCGGTCCTCGGCGGACTGGACCACTGCAGGCGATACGCCGTGGGCCGAGAAGATGACCAGGGCGCCTTCGGGCACTTCGTCCGTTTCGTCGACGAAGATGGCGCCCTGTTCCTCCAGCGAGCTGACCACGTGCACGTTGTGGACGATCTGCTTCCGCACGTACACCGGAGGACCGTAGTGTTCCAGGGCCTTCTCGACGGCGATGACAGCACGGTCAACGCCGGCACAGTAACCGCGGGGAGCAGCGAGCAGCACCTTCTTGGTTCCGGAGACGGGGGCTGCGGCAGCTACTTCCTCAGGTGAGCGGCGCCTACGCGGGATGGTGGGCATCGAAAGGGAAACAGCTGAGGGGGTCATTACTCCATGCTACCGGCTTGCCCGCGCCCGCTTACGCGTAGCGAACCCAGCCACCAGGCCCAGGAACAACAGCGCACCGCCGCCAGCGGCCGCTGCCATGGTCCAGCCCCGGAAATCTGCTGCGGCCGCCGCCACAAACTCATCCCTGAACATGTTGGCAACCTCATTTCCGCTGTCCGCGGACACAGCGGCAGCGGACGCAATCCCTGCACCGAGGGTCCACGCAGCCGCCAGCAGCAACGCGCCTGCTCCTGCGCCGGACACCACTGTCCAGCGTCGGTTCGCCGCCACCAGGGCCAGGAGCAGCGCAATCGCCGAGCCCCCGGCCAGAAGGTAGCCGGCGGGGGCATAAGTGGTGAGCCTCTCGGTCCATTCCTTGTGCTCAGGCTGTCCAACGTTGATGAGGGTCTGGTCCGGCGGGTCCAGGGGCAACCTGGTGGTGCGTGAAATCTCCCCGGCCCCCAGCGACACCAAGGGGGCGACGTCAAGGGTAAGGGATGACGCAGGGGCTGATCCGTCGCCGTCCGTTGCCGGGCCGGCGAAGCTGAGCCGGTGGCTCTTGCGCAGCGTTTCCTCCCATGCAACCGAATACTCCGGCAGGGCGGTCAGTGCGGACGCAGCGTCCTCCAGCACCGGCTGGACCAGGTCCGAAAGGAAGCCGGGAACGGCGCTGGTGTCGACGGTTGCCACCGCTGCCACGGCCAGCCGCTGCTGGAACTCCGGATCCCTGCCGAGCGGGGCCGCCAGCTCAACGAACCCCTGCTCCTGGACGACGTTACGGTCCAGCCAGATGGCGGGGACTGCGACGGCGGCCAGCAGGACTGCCAGCACGGTGGCGGCAGCGGAAACAAAACTTCGCACGGAGGATCCTTCACGTTCGCGGGGGTCAATCCATCCTAGGCGGGGCCCGGGCGGCATCCTTGTCAGTCCTTGGTGGTAGAGCTTATGGATAAGGTTGAATGGCCGCCGGACACCCACCAGCGCTATTCCAACCAGCACGATTCCGACCAGCACGATTCCGACCAGCACCATTTCCAGCCAGCGCTGAAACAACCAGCCGACCAACGGACGAAGGACCCCATGCCCGCAGCCACAGCCCGCCACGAGCGTCCGCATGTCTGAACAGGCGTCGCTTCCGGTCCCCGGCCAGCAGCTCGCGGCGCCCACCACGCTGCCTGCCACGGCTGCCGAAACCAGCCCGGACAATCCGTGGCCGCTCCAGCTGCTGTCACAGAAGCTCAAAGCCCACATTGACCGTACGCCGTCTGCGTGGGTTGAGGGGCAGGTTATTGAGCTGAACCGCCGGGGCACCAACGCCTACCTCACCCTGCGGGACGTCGACGCCGAGGTTTCGCTGCCCGCCTCCGTGTGGACCAAGGTGCTGGAACGCCAGAACCTGCCGCTGGAGCGGGGCTCGCGCGTGGTTGCCCTGCTGAAGCCGGAGTTCTGGCTCAAGACCGGCAGGCTGAACATGTTGGTCCGGGACATCAGGCCGGTGGGCCTGGGCGATCTCCTGGCCAGGATCGAGCGGCTGCGCCAGGCGCTCTCCGCCGAAGGGCTCTTCGCGGACTCCCGCAAGAAACCCCTGCCCCTGCTGCCGCACCGCATCGGCCTCATCACCGGCCGCGATTCCGACGCCAAGAAGGACATCCTGCGCAACGCGGCCCTGCGCTGGCCGGCAGTCGAGTTTGAAATCCGGGAGGTTGCCGTGCAGGGGAACACCGCGGTAGCCCAGGTGGTCCGCGCCCTCCACGATCTGGACGCCCTGCCCGAGGTGGATGTCATCGTCATCGCCCGCGGCGGCGGCGCCCTGGAGGACCTCCTGCCGTTCAACAGCGAAGAACTGATACGTGCCGTGGCCGCTGCTGCCACCCCGGTGGTCAGCGCCATCGGCCACGAGGCGGACCGGCCGCTGCTGGACGACGTCGCTGACTTGCGGGCTTCCACCCCCACGGACGCCGCCAAGCGGATCGTTCCGGAAGTATCCGAGGAACTGGCAGGGGTCCGCCAGGCAAGGGTGCAGCTGCGCCGGTGCATGGAACGGCTGGTGGACAGGGAAGCGGACCGCCTGGCGTCCCTCCATTCACGGCCGGTGCTGGCAGCGCCGGAAGGACTGGTGACCATCCGGTCCGAGGAAATTGAGCGGCTTCTCCGGAGGTCCTCCGCCGCCGTCAGCTCCTCCGTTGTCCGCGCGGCCGACCAGCTGGAGCACCTGAAAGCCCAGGTGCGGGCGCTGTCGCCGCAGAAGACGCTGGACCGGGGGTACGCCGTCGTCGAACTCGCCGGAAAGCAGGCCGAAGAAGCGGGCACCGCCGGCCATGCCGTGGTGCGCCGCCCGGCCGAGGCTCCGCCCGGCTCGCCCCTGTCCATCCGCGTGGCTGAAGGCCGCTTCGGCGCGACCTCCACCGGGACACTTGAACAGCCCATCACCGAAACCGGAGAACTGAATGACTGAGCAGAAACCAGCGGCCGACATCCAGGCACTGAGCTACGAGGAAGCCCGTGAGCAGCTCATCGCTGTGGTGGGAAAGCTTGAGGCCGGCGGCGCCAGCCTTGAAGAATCCCTGGCCCTGTGGGAACGCGGCGAAGCCCTGGCCGCACGGTGCGAGGAATGGCTGGAAGGCGCCCGGAAGCGGCTGGCAGCTGCCCGCGACCAGCCGCTCTAGGCCCGCCCCCGCAGGCTGCAGCGAAGCGTCAGGACCGCACCACCAGCTCGCGTTCCAGGGCGACGTCGAACTCAGCTTTGGGCCATTGAAGGTCCATGCCGTTCAGCGCGCCCAGCAGCAGCTGCTGCACGGCGATCCGGGCAAACCACTTCTTGTTGGCCGGGACCACGTGCCAGGGCGCGTTCGCTGTGTTGGTTTCATCAATGGCTGACTGGTAGGCGCTCATGTAGTCCTCCCAGAAAGCCCGCTCGTCGAGGTCGCCCCGGCTGTATTTCCAGTGCTTGGCCGGGTTGTCCAGCCGGGCCAGCAACCGCTCTTTCTGTTCTTCTCCGCTGATGTGGAGCATCACCTTGACCACCGTGGTTCCGGAGCCACTGAGCCTGGCCTCAAACTCGTTGATGGCCACGTATCTGCGCTTGATTTCCTCCGGGCTGGCCCAGCGGTGGACGCGGTGGATCAGGACGTCCTCGTAGTGGGAACGGTCAAATACGCCCACCATGCCGGCAGCGGGCACTTCCTTTTCGATCCGCCAGAGGAAATCGTAGGATTTTTCCACATCCGTGGGAGCCTTGAAGGCCTTGAACTGGACACCCTGGGGATCCATGGCAGCCATCACGTGGTTGACGATGCCGCCTTTGCCGGCGGTGTCCATGGCCTGGAGGATCAGCAGGATGCGCTTGCGGCCGCCGAACCGGGACTCTGCGAAGAGTTTTTCCTGCAGTTCAGCCAGCTCGTCGTCCATCGCTGCGAGCAGGGCCTGGCCGTCCTCCTTGGTGCCGTCGAAGCCCGGCGTGGAGCCAGGGTCGAGGTCGCTCAACGAAAAGCCCTTGCCGGCCCGCAAAGTCTCAGAGGGGTCCTGATGAAAGCCAACGGCAGCGGCCATGGGAAGTCCTTTCGCGAAGTTCCACGGGACCGAAGCGCCCGTGAGCACAGGCTAGTTGCCCTGGTACCTGCTTAGGAAGTCCCCCATTCGCCCCACCGCTTCTTCGATGTCCTTGACGTTGGGCAGGGTGACCATCCGGAAGTGGTCCGGGCGGACCCAGTTAAACGCCCTGCCGTGGGACACCAGGATCTTTTGTTCCCTCAGCAGGTCCAGGACGAACTTCTCGTCGTCGCGGATGTGGTAGACCTCGGGGTCCAGCTTCGGGAAAAGGTAGAGTGCGCCCCGCGCCTGCTGGGTGCTCACGCCGGGGATGGCGTTGAGCATGTCGTAGGCCTTGTTGCGCTGCTCCAGCAGGCGCCCGCCGGGCAGGATCAGGTCGTTGATGCTCTGGTACCCGCCCAGCGCCGTCTGGATGGCATGCTGGGCCGGAACGTTGGCACACAGGCGCATGTTGGCCAGGAGGCTGATGCCTTCGAGGTAGTCCGCCGCATCCTTCTTCGGGCCCGAGATGGCCATCCAGCCGGCCCGGTAGCCGCATACCCGGTACGCCTTGGACAGGCCGCTGAACGTCAGGCACAGGACGTCGTCGCCGGTCAGTTTGGCCAGGTTGATGTGGACGGCGTCCTCATACAGGATCTTTTCGTAGATCTCGTCGGCGAAGACCACCAGGCCGTGCTTCTCTGCAAGGGCGACGATCTTCTTCAGCGTCTCTTCCGGGTAGACCGCGCCGGTGGGGTTGTTCGGGTTGATGACCACGAGTCCCTTGGTGCGGGGCGTGATCTTGGCTTCCATGTCCTCCAGGTCCGGCTGCCAGCCCGTTTCCTCGTCGCAGAGGTAGTGGACGGGCCTGCCGCCGGCGAGCGCCACGGACGCGGTCCACAGCGGGTAGTCCGGGGTGGGGATCAGGACTTCGTCGCCGTCATTGAGCAGGGCCATCAGGGACATGGTGATGAGTTCGCTGACGCCGTTGCCCAGGTAGATGTCATCCACGTGGATGTTTTGGATGTCCCGGGTCTGGTAGTACTGCGAGACGGCGGTCCGTGCGGAGAAGATGCCCCGGGAGTCGCTGTAGCCCTGGGCGTGCGGCAGGTGGCGGATCATGTCCACGAGGATGGCGTCCGGGGCTTCGAAGCCAAACGGCGCGGGATTGCCGATGTTCAGTTTGAGGATCCGGTGGCCCTCTGCCTCCATCTGCTGGGCAGCCTGGAGGATCGGTCCACGGATATCATAAAGGACGTTGTTGAGCTTGGTGGACTGCCTGAATTCTGCCATCCCTCAAATATGCCACAGGAAGGATGGACGGCCGTTGAGACGTCAGCCACAGGCGGCGCGCGCCGCCAAGAAGAACGGACGACGGCGGCTGCCGGACTTCTGGAAGTCCGGCAGCCGCCGTCGTACTGCTTAGGGCCAGGAAGGCAGCCCTACTTGACGATGCCCTTTTCCTTGAGCCACGCGTCAGCCGCTTCCTTGGCACCCTGCTTCTGGCTGCCGCTGACGGCACGGTTCAGGTTGATGAGGTCCTCGGTGGTCAGGATGCGGGACACCGAGTTGAGGGCCTCCTTGGCCGTGTCGGTCATCTTCGCCTCGTTGTACAGCGGAACAACCTGCTGGGCGATGAAGTTGTTCTTGGGGTCTTCAAGGACCACAAGATCGTTGTCGGCGATGGACGGGGTTGTGGTGTAGATGTCCGCCACCTGCACCTGGTCCTCCAGGAGCGCCTTGAGCGTCACGGGGCCGCCGCCGTCACTGAACGGCTCCAGTTTCTTCGGTTCGCAGTTGTAGTTTTCCTTCAGGCCGGGCAGCCCGTAGGCGCGCTCGGCGAAGGTGGCGGGGGCACCCACCACGATCTCGCTGCACACCTTGGCCAGGTCTTCAAGGGACTTCAGCTGGTACTTCTCGGCGGTGGCCTTGGTGACCACCATCGCGTCCTTGTTCTCGGCCGCGGAGGGTTCCAGCACCGCCAGTCCGTCCGGCAGCTTCTCCGGCAGGGCGGCGGCGATGTCGTCCGCCGATTCCTCGGAAGCTTCCTTGTCCACGTGCAGCAGGAGGTTGCCGGTGTAGTCCGGAACCACGTCCACCGATCCGTCCTGGACGGCCTTGATGTACACCTCGCGGGAGCCGATATTGGGCTTGGTGGTGGCGGTGATGCCGGCGGCGGTCAGGGCGCCTGCGTAGAGTTCTGCCACGATCTGGCTTTCCGGGAAGTCAGCCGAGCCGACAACGAGGGACGTCGCTTCCCCGGAGGCTGCCCCGCTGGTGGCCGGTGCGTTGCTCAGCGGATCGGAGGATCCTCCGCACGCGGACAGTGCCATGGCCAGGCCTAGCCCCGCGGCGAGCCCGCTGAATGCCCGCCTGCCGAGGTGGTGTGGACGGCTTTCCTTCATGATTTACCTCCTTGTACCACAGCCTCCGCCAGGACGGGGTCTGTGAGATCGGCCGCAGCCTGCTGGCTGCGACGGGACTGGCCAGAGGCGCCTGTTGCCAGGAACAGCCTCTGGAAAAGGGACAGGACGAGGTCGACGGCGATGGCGAGCGCTGCGATGAGCAGGGAACCACCGAGCATCTGCGGGAAGTCGCTGAGGACCAGGCCGTCGAAAAGGTAGCGGCCCAGGCCGCCCAGGTTGATGTAGGCCACCACGGAGACGGTGGCGATGACCTGCAGCACGCCGGTCCGGAAGCCGCCAAACATGACGGTCAGGGCGTTGGGCAGCTCCGCCCGGAACAGGACCTGCAGTTCGGTCATGCCCATGGCGCGGGCGGCATCCACCACGTTGCGGTCCACGCTGGAAATTCCGGCATACGTGCCGGCCAGCAGCGGGGGAACCGTGAGGATGACCAGCGCCCAGATGGGCGGCATCAGCCCGATCCCGGCGAGCAGCACAAAGAGCGTCAGCAGCCCCAGGGTGGGCAGGGCGCGCAGGGCACCGGCCAGCGCCACCACGCCAACCCTTCCCCTGCCGGTGTGGCCCACGTACATGCCAACGGGGACGGCAATGGCAACAGCGATCAGCATCACCAGGCCGGTGTACTGGAGATGCTCACCCAGCCGGGCTGGAATTCCCGCGCTCCCGGTCCAGTGCAGCGGGTCGGCGAGCCAGGCGAAGGTGTCGGAGAAAACGTTGCTCATGCCCGGTCCCCCTCAACCGCCGGCACCAGTGCCGGGCGGATCTTCCCGGCCCGCTCCCACGGCGTCAGGAGCCGTTCCAGCAGGACGAGCAACGCATCCATGAGCAGGGCCAGGACAAGGATGGCAATGATCCCCACCACGATTTCCGTTATGAAGCCCCGCTGCAGTCCTGAGGTGAACAGCATGCCCAGGTTTCCGATGCCAAGCAGCGCTGCCACGCTGACCAGGGAGATGTTGCTGACGGACACCACCCGGAGCCCGGCAAACATCACCGGCAGGGACAGCGGCAGGTCCACCCGCAGGAACCGCGCCAGCGGTTTGTATCCCATGGCCACCGCGGCCTGTCCCACGTCCTCGCTCACCGAGTCGAAGGCGTCCAGGGCGGCGCGGACCAGGAGGGCCACGGCGTAGATGGTCAGGGCCACCACCACGTTGAGCGGGTCCAAAATCCGGGTGCCCAGGATCGTGGGAAGGATGATGAACAGTGCCAGCGACGGAATGGTGTACAGCAGCGAGGAGGCCGTCAGCACTACCGAGCGGAGGGCCCGGTTCTGCCGGGCCAGCTGCGCCAGGGGCAAGGAGATGACCAGTCCCAGGACCATGGGGACGAGGGCAAGCACAAGGTGCTGGCCGGACCGTTCCAGGACCATGTCGATGTTGGCCAGGAACCATTCCATCAGAGTGCAGCCTGCCGGAGCTGGCGTGCTTCTTCGATGAGGGCCAGAACTTCTCCGCCCCGGATGACACCCTGCACCCGGCCCTCCGTATCCACTGCGACGCCAAGGCCCGACGGCGAGGACAGCGCAGCGTCCAGCGCGCGGCGCAGGCTTTCCCCGGGACGGAACAACGAACCTCCCGGGATGAGGCCGGTGGCGGTGCCCGGCGTGGACCAACCCAGCGGGCGCATGTCTTCGTCCACCACCAGTTGCCAGCCGCTTGTTGCGTCCGGATCGGTTCCGGAGCCGCTGCGGCCGCGGACGATCGTCGGCACCGTATGGAGGGTCACACCGTCGGACGCGGTGAAGCCAAGGTGCCGGAATCCCCGGTCCCGTCCCACAAAGGAGGCCACGAAGTCATTTGCCGGGGCACGGAGGATTTCCTCCGGCGTGGCGTACTGCGCCAGCTTTCCGCCCACTGCGAAGACGGCCACCTTGTCGCCCAGCACGGTGGCTTCATCGATGTCGTGGGTGACGAACACGATGGTCTTGGCCAGGTCCTTCTGGAGCCGCAGGAGCTCCTGCTGGAGTTCGTCGCGGACCACGGGATCCACGGCGCTGAACGGCTCATCCATGAGCAGGACGGGCGGGTCGGCGGCGAGCGCACGGGCTACCCCCACGCGCTGCTGCTGGCCGCCGGAGAGCTGGGACGGGTAACGCTTGGCGAGCGGCCGGGCCAGGCCCACCACGTCCAGGAGCTCCTCAGCGCGCCTGCGGGCGTCGGCCTTGGACACGCCGTTCAACCGGGGCACGGTGGCAATGTTGTCCAGGACCGAGCGGTGGGGCAGCAGCCCGGCGGACTGCATCACGTACCCCATCGAGCGGCGCAGTTCGGGCGCCGGCACGGAGGTGACGTCCTTGCCGTCCACCGTGATGGCCCCGGAGGTGGGTTCCACCATCCGGTTGATCATGCGCAGCGAAGTGGTCTTGCCGCAGCCTGACGGGCCCACAAAGACGGTGATCGATCCTTTGGCGATGGACATGGAGAGGTTGTCCACGGCCGGTTGCCCGCCCTGGAACTGCTTGGTAACGCTCTGAAACTCGATCATCGCCTGGTCCATGGTGCGGACTCACCTGTTCTCTGGGACGGGCTTCTGGAAGCACCGCGACATTGTCATCAGCACGCTGATAGTTACGGTAACCCAAACCGGGCGCGGCAACACCTGCAGCGCCCCGAATCCGGGCAAAGGAATCCCTACTGTAATCATTCGGAGCCAGGACCGCGCCGGATGGAAACGGCCGTTCCGGCCAGGAACCGCCATGGCCTGGGGCGCTGTTCCGCCGCGGGCAGACCGGCCTAAAGTGGTGGGGTGACCAACTTGGAAATAGCGCCGCAGCAGGAGGTCTGTCCGCCGGCAGCCCCTGAGGGCAGTTCCGGACCCTGCCTTCAGCTGTGGCCCCAACGCGAGGTGCCGCTCGGCGGAGTCCGTGCCATGAACGTCCAGCGGACGCTGCCGCAGCGTGGCCTCCCCACCATCGGAGCATGGTGTTTCCTGGACAGCTTCGGCCCGGACCGGACTGCGATGTCTGTACTTCCCCACCCCCACATTGGCCTGCAGACCGTGACCTGGCCCCTGGCCGGCCACATCCGCCACCGGGACAGCGTGGGCAGCGACGTTGTGGTCCGGCCGGGTGAACTGAACATCATGACGGCGGGCCACGGCGTCTCCCACTCCGAGTTCGCCGTGCTTCCGCCTGCCGGCGAAGCGCTGCCGGTGCAGCGCGGGCTGCAGCTCTGGGTGGCCCTGCCCGGCGGTGAACGGCACCGGGAGCCGGCATTCGAGCAGCACCGCGAGCTTCCCCGCGCCAGCGGGCAGGGCTTCGCCGCCACGGTGATGGTGGGTGAATTTGCCGGTGTCGCGTCACCGGCAACCATGTACTCACCGATCGTGGGTGCGGACGTCTCGTGTGGCGGGATGGCCGTGCTGCCGCTCAATGCAGGGTTTGAGCACGGCATCCTTGTGCTCGACGGCGGCCTGGCGGTGGACGGGCAGGAGGTTCCACCGGGCCCGCTGGGCTACCTCGGCACCGGCCGCACCGAGCTGCAGGTGCAGGCCCTCCCCGGCACGCGCTTCCTCCTCATCGGCGGCGAGCCCTTCCAGGAAGAGCTGCTGATGTGGTGGAACTTTGTGGGCCGCACCCACGAGGAAGTGGAACAGGCCAGGAGCGACTGGGAAGCCCAGGCAGGGCTGGCGGAAACGGAAACGGCGGCGGCACGGTATGGCCTGGTCCGCGGCCACGGTCCGGACGCGGGGCCCGAGGCGGGACGCATACCCGCACCTCCCCTCCCGGGCGTGCGGCTGACACCCCGGAAACGGCTCTAACAGGGCCAAGCCCGGATCAGGCCTGCTCTGCCACCAGCTGCAGCACACCGAAGACTGGTTCCTGGTCCAGCACGCGGATATCGGTCACGCCGGCATCCATCAGGTGGCGGCGGAAGGAATGCTGCAGCGGTGCCACGTTCATGCCCAGGCCGCCGCCCAGGATCACGGGACCCTTGATACCCAGCTGCTGCAGCACCTGCAGCGCCAGGCCGGCAAGGTCCTCCCCGGCCTGGTCCAGCAGCGCCTGGCTTTCCGGGTGGCCTGCTGCCGCCGCCTCCACCACATACCGGGCCTGCTGGGCCCAGAAGCGCCGGCCGGTCTTCGGTGAATGGAACAGCGCGATGAGGCGGTTGGGGTCGCCCACTCCGCAGGACTGCAGCAGGGCCGTGGTGAGTTCATCGGCGGGCAGTCCGCGGTTCATTCGGCCCAGGCTGTGCCGCACCGCTTCGCGCCCCAGCCAGTAACCGCTGCCTTCGTCGCCCAGGAGGTAGCCCCAGCCGCCTGCCCTGGCCTCGCCGCCGTCGGCATTCCTGCCCCAGGCTGCCGAGCCGGTGCCCGCAATCACCGCGACTCCCGTGCTCGCGTGCCCGGCGGCCAGCAGCAGGCGTGAATCGTGCACCACGGTCACCCGGGCACCGGGCACGTGGGGCTGGATCAGGGACGCCAGGGCTGCGGCGTCGTCTTCGGTATCGATGCCGCCCGAGCCCGCGTAGACCTGGGATACCTGCCCTCCGCCGATGCGCGAGAAGAGGTCGGCGAGGTTGGCGGCCGCCTCGTCGCGGCTGACGTTCTGCACGTTGGAGCTGCCGGCGGACTCATCCGCAACCGGCACATCATCCTCGAAGCGGACCCCGTGGGTCTTGGTGCCACCGATGTCCAGCCCGATGATGACACCGCCGAGCGGAGTTGATGCGGGAACCTGGTGGGCGGGGGTGAGCGCGGAGGAATTTTCGGTGTTGGTCACGTCACAAGGGTAATGGTGCGGGGGCGGCGGGAAGCCCATCCCCGCCTTTCCCGGCCGCAGTTATCGGGACCGCTGCCGTACCAGCCCGGCCAGCAGTCCAGGCCCCTCCGTCACCACCATGTCCCGGAACAGCCGTACCGGCACCGGCTCCGAGCCAGGTTTCCGCCTCCGCCAGGACAGGCCCACCTCGCGGAACGCCAAGGCGGAGTCAAGGGGAACTTCGACCCAGCCCAGGTTCCCGGTTTCGGGGCTGACGGTACGGCCAGGGGCATCACCTCCCGGCGGCAGGATGCTGACGCCCAGGCCGGCGGAGACCAGTCCCCGGACCGTGTGCGAGTCCTGGCTTTCGAAGGCGATGCGTGGCCGGTAACCGGCCTCGCGGAACAGCGCATCGGTGAGCGAACGCATGCCGTACCCGGGCCCAAGCGCCACGAAGGGGTCTGCCCTGATATCGGCGAGCCGGGCGGAGGGCTGTGCGGCGAGGGGGTGGCTGTGGTGCACCACCAGGCGGAGCGGCTCACGGTACAGCGGGGCCGAGGACAGGTTCCGGCCGGGCGGCGCTACGGGAGCCGTCAGTGCCAGGTCCGACTCACCCGAGGCCAATTCGTCAAGGCAGGCATTCCGCGCGCCCTGGCTCAGCGTGAAGGCGGCGCCGGGATGGCGGGACCGGAAGGCACTGATCAGGAGCGGCAGCGCAGCCTCGCCGAACGTGTGCTGGAACGAGAGGGAAACCCTTCCCCGCACCACGTCCGACTCGTCTCGGACGAGGTCCAGCCCCGCCTGGAACGCCGTGAGGGCCTGCTCGATGTATGGCAGCAGGGTGCGGGCGGCGGGTGTCAGCCGGACCCCCCTGCCGTCCCGGACCAGGAGTTCGGTACCGACGACGGCGCTCGCCCGGGCCAGCGCGCGGCTCACCGTGGACTGGGGTACTCCGAGCAGTTCCGCGGTTTCCGTGACGTGCTCGGTCCGTCCCAGCTCAGCGAGCACGGGCAGCAGCGGCAGCAGCTGCACGAGCTGTTTCTGGTCCGGTTCCACGGGCAGGCCTCCTTCCTGCTCCCCGCCGGCCCAACTAGGTAGCGCTAAGTGTCGTTTTGACGGCTCATAACGACACTTAGCGCTACCTGGTTGGGAAAAAGCTCCCGAGTGGGGGAAAGCATGTGAAATTGCTATCAGTTTTACACAAAGCATGCATTGGAGGCATCTATTGGCCAAAAGCTAGGCTGGCCGGATGGCCCACATCGTCCGTTCCGCAGGCAACAGTCCTTCCCCTCGCTGGGACGGTCATGCCAAAGGCTCGACGGCGTACGCGAGGATCCTCGCCGGCCTGTCCTTCGCAGGCGTTGCCACCTTCGCCCAGCTTTACTCCACCCAGGCCGTGCTGCCGATCCTGGCGTCAGACCTGCAGGTCAGAGCGGCGGATGCCGCATTGACCATCTCCCTGGCCACGGTGGGCCTTGCAGCGACGGTGATTCCCTGGTCCTTCCTGGCGGACAGGATCGGCCGGGTCCGGGCCATGGCGTGGGGCATTTCGATAGCCACCGTCCTTGGCCTGCTGGTTCCGCTGTCCACCAGTTTCGGCATGCTGCTTGCCCTGCGGCTCCTCGAAGGAATGGCGCTTGGCGGGATCCCGGCCATCGCCATTGCCTACCTCAACGAAGAAGTCACCAAAGCCCACGCGGCGCTGGCGGCAGGGAGTTATGTTGCCGGGACCACGCTGGGCGGGCTCGCCGGCCGCCTGGTGGCCGGGCCGGCCGGCGAACTGTGGGGCTGGCGCGCAGCGGCACTTGCGGTGTCCGTCCTGGCCACCCTCGCCGCCGTCGCCTTCCTCATTCTGGTACCGAAGGCCCAGGGTTTTGTCACCGCACCCGCCGCCGGGCTTCGCGGGGCGTTCCGGACCCTCGGCGGCCATCTGCGGAACGTCCGACTGCTGGTCCTCTACGGCCAGGCCTTCCTGATGATGGGCGGGTTTGTGGCGGTGTACAACTACCTGGGGTTCCGGCTTTCCGGCGAGCCCTTCGGCCTTCCGGGAACATTGATCAGCCTGATCTTCCTGGCCTACCTGTCGGGGACCGTCACGTCGCGCTGGTCGGCGGGGCTGACCCTTCGCTTTGGCCGCCGGACTGTGCTGCTCGCGGGCCTGGCGCTGTCCACTGCGGGCCTTGCCCTGACGCTGACGCAGTCCCTTGCCCTGATCCTGGCCGGCCTGGTGGTGTTCACCGGCGGTTTCTTCGCCGCCCACAGCATCGGGGCCGGCTGGACCGGTGCCCTTGCCAGCACCGGCAGGGCCCAGGGCGCCTCGCTGTACAACCTGGCCTACTACCTCGGGTCCAGCATCATCGGCTGGGCCGGCGGCCTGGTGTTCCAATCCCTTGGCTGGAATGCCCTGGCTGCGGCAGTCATGGTCCTTGCCTGCCTCACTACGGCGGCTGTCGCCGTCGTCCATCCCGGGAAGGAACACGCCGGGGCATAGAAGCCGGCGGCACTGTGGTTCCATACCTCAAGGTGCTCCCGTGAACATTCTGCTTTCAGCCCGGGAAGCGGCAGCGCGAAATTCGGCGGCCGGCCCGCAACGTACCCGGTACCGCAGCCGGGCGAGGCTAGGATGAAACCCAGGATCGTCACGAGGAGCTGCAGTGAGCACGAATGCCAGGAACGCCAGGCCGGGAGCGCATCTGGAACCGCTGGACGCGATTGACGAGCGGCTCCTGGCGGCCCTCGTGGCCGACGCCCGGATCTCCAACAAGCAGCTCGCGGAACTGGTGGGGATCGCCCCTTCCACGGCCCTGATGCGCACCCGCGCCCTGTCGGAGCGGGGAATCGTCCAGGGCTACGAGGCGAAGCTCAACCTGTCAGCGATAGGGCGCTCCGTGCAGGCGCTGGTTGCGGTGCGGCTCCGGGCCCACGACCGCGACCAGATTGACCGTTTCACGGGCAGGGTGCCGCATCTGCCTGCCGTGCTGTCCACCTTCCACACCTCGGGCTCGGTGGATTACCTGCTGCATATCGCCGTCGCAACAACCGAGGACCTGCGGGACTGGGTGCTGGACAACCTGGCTACGGACCCCGTGGTGGGGCATACCGAGACAACGCTGGTGTTCGAACACATCCAGGGCAACCACGGTCCGTTGCCGGATTAGCCGCACGGCAGCAACGTGCCGGGCGGAACGTTCCGGGGCAGGTTACCTGCGCCGCCCGGTGAGCGCGAGCCGGAGCGTCACTGCGGACAGGATCAGCGCCGCACCGGCGCACAGCCCCACGAACCCGGCCACGGCAACGGGCAGGCCGAAGACGCCGGCGGCCCAGCCAAGGCCGAGGACCGGCACTGCGCTGCCGAGGTAGGTGATGACGTAGACGGTGCTGACAATCTGTGCGTGCCGCGATGCCTCCACCCTGGCCGCAACGTCGTTGAAGACGGTGCGGAACGCGATCCCCTGCCCCATGCCGGCGGCAAGGGCGGAGGCCACCAGCAGCACGGGACTATGCCACGCTCCCGCCACCCCCAGGAGCACGACGGACACCCCCAGGACCGCCAGTCCCGCCGGAACCGTGTAGCGTCCGCGGAGGGTCAGCAGCTGGCTCAACGCCGAGGACGCCAGGGCGAGGCCGGCCAAGACACCCACCAGGGGGCGGGAATCGGTATGCAGCACCTGCGCAAAGTAGCCGGGAGCCAGCGACAGACAGAAGCCGAAGACCGCGAAGCTGAGGAATCCGACGCCGGCGGCGAGCCAGAAGGCGCCCCTCGCCTCGCGGGACACGGAAGGGCGGCGCGGCGCCAGGGCCTTCAGCGGCCGGGAAGGCGCGGGGAGGCTGATCGCGGGGCGGGCACGCAGCAGGAACAGCGGCACCAGGAGACCGGCCAGGATCAGTGAATGGACATAGTACGGGGCTGTGGTGGCGCCCGGGAGGAGTGACAGCAGTCCCCCAATGACCGGCCCCGCCGCCACTCCCCCGGATGAGGCCAGCAACGTGAACCGGGAGGCCCACTCCGGGCGGGACGGAAGGAGTTCGCGCAGGGCTGCGGCACTGGCACCCGTGGCCAGCGCAACCGCTGTCCCCTGAAGGGCCCTGCCCGCACACAGCGCGGCGAGCGTCTGCGCTTCAGAGAAGAGCCACCCGCCTGCCAGTCCTGCAAGGACTGCCAGGATGAGCGCAGCCCGCCGGCCAATGTGGTCAGACCAGTGCCCGGCCAGCATCAGCGTGGCAACCAGGGACAGGACGTAGCTGGCGAACGCGGAGGTGACTCCCAGCGTGGACAGCCCCAGCTCGGCCTGCAGGAGGGGATACAACGGTGTTGCCAGGTTGGCGCCCACCAGGAGGGTGAAGATTACGGTTCCCGCCATAACGAGCCGGGTTGTGGTGGACGCATCCCACCCGGCGGAGGCAGCAGCCGGGGTAGGGCGCATGCGGAGTTCACTGAAGACCGTCATCGTGTGCCGCCTCTGGTTCATACCGCGGCGGGGGTCCTTGTGGGAGTCCGGCGCGGGGTGGATATCCGATGCCTCAAGAGTGCGTTATCGCTGCTCCTTTGATCGGATTTTCATGGAAGAATTGCGCAGGATCATCAAAACTGCCATCGATGTGTGATTGAGAGTGACTATATGAACCAGTTGGACCCCACCGACCTCAAGATTCTGCTGGCGATGATCCGCGACCCCAGGATCCAGATCGGCGAACTGAGCGAATCTCTGGGCATTGCCCGGAACACGGCCCAGACCCGGGTCCGGCGCCTCCTCCGCGCAGGCGTGCTGCGGCCCGGCGGCCGCGAGGTGGATCTGGATGCGGTGGGCTATGACGTGGTGGCGTTTGTGACCATCGAGGTGTCCCACCGCGAACTGGACGGCGTGGTCGCTGCGCTCCGGTTGATTCCCCAGGTCCTGGAGGTCCACGAGATTTCGGGCCGTGGAGATGTCTGGTGCCGTGTTGTAGCCACTGACACCCACAACCTCCAAGCCTCCCTCCGGCAGGTCCTGAGGATCAAGGGCGTGATCCGGACCGAAACGGTCCTGGCATTGCACACCCACATCCCCTATCGCACTGAGCCACTGATCAGCGGCCTCGCCAAGGCGTCCAACACCTGAGGCCATGGCCGGGCGGATAGGATTTCCAGAATGGATTGGCTCTCATACGTTTCACAGATCAACTGGCTTGCCGTGCTGCTCGCCTTCGTCGCAAGCATGGTCATCGGTTTTGTCTGGTACATGCCTGCAGTGCTGGGCAACCGCTGGATGGCCGCGATCGGCAAGACGGAGGACGACCTGAAGAACATCAGCGGCGGCGCCGGCATCTGGTTGCCGATGATGGTGGCTGCGGCGCTGACGGCGATCCTGCTGGCTGTCCTGATCGCCAGCCTTGGGCTGGACAACGCCCTGGCCGGCGGCCTGTTCGCCCTGGTGATGGGCCTCGTCTTCCGCGCAGGCGGCCACGTCATCCACAACGGTTTTGCAGGACGCCCCGCAGCCGTCACCCTCATTGATTCCGGCCACGACCTGGTGGCCATGGCGGTCTCCGGTTCAATCATCGGAGGAATGTCCTGATGGCCGCACTCCCTTCGCCCGGAGCCCGGCGCCCATGACCATCATCGACAATGCCGTCTACGTGGACGGCGTCCGCCACGTGGAACCCGAGAGCCTTGAGCAGACCTTTGACATGCTGGCGCACCACGGCGGAATGGCCTGGATCGGGCTGTACCGGCCCACGCCGGAGGAAATGGCGGCGGTGGCAAGCGAGTTTAAGCTCCACGACCTAGCGGTGGAAGACGCCATCTCCGCGCACCAGCGCCCCAAACTGGAACGCTACGACGACAGCCTGTTTACGGTCCTCCGGCCCGCCCGATACATTGACGACTCCGAAAGCGTGGAGTTCGGCGAACTCCACATCTTCACCGGCAAAAACTATGTCGTCACGGTCCGGCATGCCGAGATGGCCGGCGTGGCCCGGGTGCGGCGACGCATGGAGGCCCGGCCCGACCTTCTGCGCCACGGGCCGGAAGCCGTCCTGTACGCCCTGCTGGACCGGGTGGTGGACGACTACGCGCCCGTGGTAGCCGGACTCGAAAACGACATCGACGAGATCGAGGACCAGCTGTTCAGCGGCGACACCACGGTGTCCCGCCGGATCTACGAACTGGCCAGGGAAGTCATACAGTTCCAGCGGGCGATCCATCCTTTGCCGGACATGATGCACCAGTTGGAACAGGGATTCGAGAAGTACGGCGTGGAAACGGACCTGCGGCACAGCCTCCGTGACGTGGAGGACCACGTTGAGCGCGTGATCTCCCGGGCAGATTCCTTTCGGGACCTGCTGCAGAACGCACTCACCCTGGACGGCACCCTCACCGCAAACCGGCAGAACGAGGCCAGCGCCGAACAGAACGAACAGGTGAAGAAGATCTCCTCCTGGGCCGCGATCTTCTTCGCGCCGTCCTTCGTGGCCGGCGTGTACGGGATGAACTTTGACCACATGCCCGAGCTTCACTGGGAACTGGGCTACCCGTTATCCATCGGCATCATGATCGCGATGGCGGGCCTCATGTACGGCATCTTCAAGAAGAAGGGCTGGCTGTAGGCCATGGCCGCCGAGCCGGAACCGCCGGCCCTCGCCGAGGGCCGCATCCTGGTGCCCGGCAGCAGCCGGCAACTGGCGGTGTACGGCCTCTTCCCGCCGCCACCCGGACGGCAGCGGACGGCCGGCGCCGGATCCCGCGTCTTTGCCGCCAAGGCCCGCGAACCGGAACTGCTGTGGATCAGCTTCGATGAACTGTGCGCACCGGGTACGTTCAGGGAGGACTACTCCCTCCTCGCATCGGAGGCGGAACTGTGGGTCATCGACGGTGTTCCGGCGCCGGATCCATCGGATGCCGGTCCTCGGGCGGAAGCATGGGAACTCTTTGCTGCCGCACTTGCTGCAGCGGCGGCCCGCGGAACAACCCTGTTCGTGGCCGGTACCGCACCGTTGGACTGGGCTGCCGCGTCTATGTCTGCTGATGACCCGCGGCTGCGGTCCGCCCTGGCGGAGGCCGCCCGGCTCCTTGCACAGCTGAAACGGGTCGAATCCGATGAGACTGTTGCTGTAGAGGGCGTGTCAGGAAGTTAGCCGATCGCGGCCGGTGGGCCGCCAGAATGGAGCGCACGCCAAGCCCTCGCCACCGGTACCTGCAGCATCTCCTGTTGACAGCCTCAGTTCGTGGGCGCACGATTCACCCACGAGCGCCTTCCCACTCGAGGTCTCGCCCGCTCACAATGAAAGGCGCTCAGATGTCCCACTTACGTTTCCTTACGCCAGTCGCCGTTGCCGGATTGCTGTTTGCAACCGCCGGAACAGCCGTGGCCGCGCCGCCTGAGCATTTCGGCCCGTTCGAGCAATTGGGCTCCGGTATAGCGGTTTGTGATGACTTCGACGCGTTGGTCGTCGTGAACGAGTCGACTCGCTACACGTTATTCCGCGATGAAGCGGGCGATGTGAAGAGCTTCAAGCAACACGTCTCAGCGCCGGCTAATACCTGGATCAACCTGACGACGGGCAAGACCATAGTCGTGAGGGCACACTTCGTCCAGACCTGGGATGCGAAGAGTGGAAATCTCACGGTGGTAGGGTTCCGCCACCTCGTCAACGAGCAAGGTGACGGTGTGACTGTTCAGGATGTCGGTCGGATCGTTTACGCCGATCAGACACAGGAGGAGATTCTGAGCATGGCCGGCCAGCATGACATCTCCAACTGGGGGCTGATAAGCCCGGCCTTGTGCGACGCGCTTGAGTAGGCCGGCCCACGGGCGATTGGGCGCAGTTCGGAAACGTACTTGAGCTGCTTGCACGGGAAGGCCGTACAAAGGCTTAATACCCTGGACTCTGTGGAGCTAAGGAGATTCGAACTCCTGACCTCTTCGATGCGAACGAAGCGCTCTACCAACTGAGCTATAGCCCCGGATGGATCCGCCCCTGCTGGGGCGGCACCGGTGACCCTAGGCTACAAATTTTCCCGGCTTAATGCCAAACCGCAGCCTCGAACCCGCACCAGCGTGCCGGCGGGAGACGTAGGGGATGGCCTGACGGCACCAACCTGTCAGGCGCGGCGGCGCTGCAGGACGTCGTCGAGGTTACTGAGGGCACTCTGCGCCTTGGACAGTTCCTGGCCCTCGGTGGCTGCCGGCCCCGCAGGGGGCGCGGCGGCAACGCCCTGTTTGAGGGACGGCTTGCCCATGGCCTTCGGTGCCTCCGGGAGCTCCAGCGGCTCGGGCGCCGGGCGCTCGGCCTTGGCTGCCTCAACATAGACAGGTTTGGGAACCTCCACCGGTTCCCACGTGGACGGAGCGGCCGGGCTGGCTGCGGACCTGGCCGCTGCCGCGCTTGAATCTCCTGCGGCAACCGCCACAGCAAGGGCGGCCTCACGCAGTTCCATGGCAGTCAGCGGCTTGATCCTGGGCTCGTGCGCCTCGGCGTCGAATAGAGGGTTGTCCTGCTTCGCCGGAGCTGTTTCAGGCTTTGGCGGGACAATGGCAGTGGCTTCGGGCTGCCGGGCCGGCGCGGTCATAGCGGCCCGAAAGGCTGCGTTGACCTTTGCCCTCCGGTCACGGACGGCGAGCCAGCGCAGGAGGACGACGGACCCGGCGGTAAGCCCGAGGCACGTCAGGGCAAAGGCAGGAGCACCCAGTCCGAAGATCAAAAGCACACCGGAAACGAACGCGGTGACCAGCGACAGCAGGCCCACCAGGGCGATGCCCGTGCGGCCGTAGCGGATACGGAACGTACCCCCGGTTGTGGAGCCGGCAGTGGCGGTCGCGGGTCCGGCACTCTTCCTGGTGTCCATGGCTTTCTCCTGCTGGGCGGCGACGTTCATTACCAAAGCGGCTGGCGGGTCCGGTGTTTCATCTGCTGCGGAGTCCGCCAGGAAATCGCCGGCGGGCTGGAACTGGTGCCTGCGGTTCCGGAGGACGTAGGGCGCAACCCACACAATCCAGAGCACGACGGCAACCACAAGGATCACTGAGCTGCTAAGGGGGAAGTCCACACTCAAAACCGTATGAGCATCCTGTCCGCTGCGGCAGCATTAGCTGCGGTGTGTCGCGGCGCAGCGGACAAATCAGTGGATTTATGACGCCCGTGAGGCGAGCCAGGGCCGGAGCAGCCCGTCCGGGACCTCTTCCGCGGTCAACGCGAAGGACCGGTGGTCAGCCCACTCCCCGTTGATGTGCAGGTAGCGGGGCCGGTATCCCTCGTCCCGGAAGCCCAGCTTTTCCACCACGCGAAGGCTTGGTCCGTTCTCCGGCCGGATGTTGATTTCCATCCGGTGCAGGCCAAGTGTCCGGAAGCAATGGTCCGTAACCATGGCCACGGCAGTGGGTGCAATTCCATGGCCCGCACGGCCCTGGTCCACCCAGTAGCCAAGGGTCGCCATCATCGCCGATCCCCACACGATCGATGAAACGGTCAACTGGCCAATAATGGCGGGGCTCCCGGCGGTGGGAATACGCTCTGTGATAACGAAGGGCAATGCAGTAGCCTGAGCTGCCTGCGACTTCAATGACCGGACCATCTGCCGGTAGTCCGGGAGGCCTCCGGCAGGATCGGGGTTGGAAGCTTCCCACGGCGCAAGCCACTCGCTGTTGCGGGACCTCACCTCGGTCCACTCCTTCTTGTCCCTGTAGCGGATAGGCCGGAGGACCAGATCCCCGCACTCCAGAGTTACGGGCCAAATGGGACCAGCGCGCACGGCGCTACTTGGACAGGCCGGCGGTGAACCCCGGCAGCCACTCCCGCAAGCCCGGCCCAAGGTCCTCGCTGTCAATGGCCAGCTGAACGCAGGCCTTGAGATAGCTGAGCTTGTCCCCGGTATCATAACGGCGCCCTCGGAACACAACGCCGTATACTCCGTATCCCTCGCCGTCGCCGGTCGCCAGCTCCTGCAGCGCGTCCGTCAGCTGGATTTCGTCTCCGCGCCCGGGGGCGGTGCGTTCGAGGACCTCAAAGACGGCAGGGTGGAGCACGTACCGGCCGATCAGCGCAAGGTTGGACGGCGCCTCGTCGACGCTCGGCTTCTCCACCAGCCGGTTGACGCGCACGTAGGATTCGCCGTCGATCGGCTGGACGTCAGCGCAGCCGTAGGCGCTGATCTCGGACGGTTCCACTTCGATGAGCGCGATGACGGACCCTCCCGTTTCCGCCTGTACGTCGATCATTGTGCCCAGCAGTTCGTCCCGGGCATCGATGAGGTCATCGCCCAGCAGCACGGCAAAGGCCTCATCACCAACGTGCTGCTTTGCGCGCAGCACGGCGTGGCCCAGTCCGTGCGGGTCTCCCTGCCGGACGTAGTGGATATCGCCCAGCTTGCTGGCGGCCTGGACGGATGCGAGTTTTTCCGTGTCCCCTTTGTCCTCAAGGGTGGATTCGAGCGACGGCACCCGGTCAAAGTGGTCTTCCAGTGCCCGTTTGTTGCGCCCGGTGATCATGAGGAGGTCGTGGAGGCCGACGTTCACGGCTTCCTCAACCACGTACTGGATGGCAGGCTTGTCCACGACGGGGAGCATTTCCTTGGGCATCGCCTTGGTTGCCGGCAGGAACCTGGTACCGAGTCCGGCGGCAGGAATGACGGCTTTGCGAACTCTCGGGTTACTGGTAGTCACCGGACTAATCTAACGTCAGCGTCAAGCATTCAGTAACAACCGGGCCCGCGACACCCGCGGACCCCGGACGGATGGACCACACGGATAACCCGCCGCACATGCGGCAGTTATGGAGGAAACACATGACGCTCGAGGAAACGAAAGCAGCCAAGGACCGGATCCGTGCCGCCCATCGCCGCCGAAGGGCTGCAATGACATCCTTGGAACGGGACGACGCCGGCACCGCCCTGGCCAAACACGGCGCGGCATGGGCGGCTTCGATAATCCCGGCAAAGGAGGCCACGGTGTGCGTCTACCTGGGCGTCGGCGCGGAACCGCCCACGCTGCCGCTGATCGCAGCACTGTACGACGACGGCCACAGGGTTCTGCTTCCCGTCTGCGAACCAGGGCGTGAACTGGGATGGGCCTTCTGGGCGCCGGGTATTGAGCTGGCCCGGAGCAGGTTCGCTCCGATCCTGGAACCGGTAGGGATCCGCCATGAAATCGAGGTTGCGGGGGAAGCCGCTGCGCTGTTCATCCCCGCCACGGCCGTCGACCTCGCGGGCAGCAGGATCGGCCAAGGCGGCGGCTACTATGACAAATTCCTGGGCCATCTTGCGTCCGCCGGGAAGCATATTCCCCTTGCCGCAGTTATTTATGACGGGGAATTACTGCCCGCCGGCTCCATTCCGGTGGAGGAATTCGACCGCCCCGTGCCTGGCGTCGTGCTTCCTTCCGGGTTCCGGGACCTGGCGAACGCCTTCTGACCGGGAAATCCTGGTGCAGGGAAATGCTAGAATTGGCACTCAGGCCCTGTGACTGCTAATGGGACATCCAGCTGGATCACCAAGCGGCAGTCCGGGACCTCTCGTTTGCCCAAGAGGAGGAGCACCAGTGCCAACGTATGCGTACGCCTGCAAGGATTGCGGCCATGCCTTTGACATCGTCCAGTCGTTCTCGGACAGCTCTTTGACGTCCTGCCCCGAGTGCCAGGGTGCGCTGCGCAAGAAGTTCAACAGCGTGGGCGTCGTCTTCAAGGGTTCCGGCTTCTACCGCACGGACTCCCGGGACTCCAAGGGCAGCACGGTTTCGGCTGCTCCCGCAGCAGCGCCGGCACCCGCATCCGCGCCGGCCGCCTCGGCCCCCGCTTCTGCTGCCAGCTGACTCACCGTCCTCCACTAAGGCCTGCCTGGCGGTTGGGCAACGTTGTCCACATACCCGCCAAGGGCACTGCCGCAACTCTTTCCGGCGCCTTTAGCGTGGGCGCATGCCTGCATACCGCCAGTCCAGCCGGAACACATCAAGCGCGCCCCACCCCGGACTCTTCCGGAAACCGCGGCTGCGACGCCGCGCCGGCAGGGTCCGCGGCTCCGGCCGCATCACAGGCAGGCGTCCTCCTGCGCGCTTCGCGGGCTGGCTGAGCCGCAACAGGCGCCTCGCTGTCGCGCTGCTCCTCTGCGCCGCAGCGGCCATCACGGTGCACCAGCTCACCCCTGCCCCGGTTCATACGGTGACGGCGCTGGCCGCAGCGAGGGATGTCCCCGCCGGCGCCGCATTATCTGAGGCGGACCTCGCCGCTGTACAGGTTCCCCCCGGCATGATGGCCAGCGGATTCCTCAAGGAACCGGGTGAGGCGGCGGGCAAGCAGCTCGCGGCGCCCCTGCGCAAGGGGCAGCTGCTCACGGATGCCCAGCTGGTCGGTCCAGGCCTCCTGGCCGGCACTCCCCCGGGATCAGCCGCCGTCCCCCTTCGCATGGCAGATCCGTCGTCCATCCAGCTTGTCTCCCCGGGGCAGCTGGTAAACGTGGTCCTCACCTCAGCCAACGGCTTCGACCAGCAGCAACCGCCCGTGATCCTGGCCTCCGGCGTGCCCGTGCTGTGGACCTCAGGCCAGGGTGGCCAGACTGGTCAGTGGCTGGGCACTGCCGAGACAGACGGCCTGATAGTGGTAGCTGCCACCGCGGAGCAGGCAGCCCGGCTCGCCGGGGCCTCCACCCAGGGCAAGCTGTTTTTCGTCCTGGTGGGGCCGTGAGAACCTCAGCCCCAGTGCGGCGGTTTCTGTTCCTTCAACCAGGCGTCATGGTCGTCTTCCCGGTCACCCCAGGCGCGGGGGTCGTCCTCGGAGGCTTTGTTGGGCACGGCGGGTCCCGCGGGCAACGCAGGACTGTCGGGACCGGTGCCGGGCGTGCCGTCCTGGTCCTGCCCGGGTTCATTCTCGGCGGGCTGCCCGGCGTCCGGAGCGTTGTCTTCTTCGCGGTGCTGGGCCATGGTGCCCGCCTCCTTGCTGTCCTGGTCTTCGGCCGGTGTGGGATCGTCATTGGGCGCAGCGGGCCGGCCTTCACGGGCAGGTCCGGAGTCGCCGTGGCCATCACCAGCCATGGCCAGCCGTTCCCGTTCGCCCCGGCTTTCGGCGTCGATCCCGTTGAGCGCCTGGTCCACGTCGTCGTCCAGGAAGGCGACGGACGTGGCGGCAGGTCCGGAAAGGGCCATCTTCTCGAGTCCCAGGTAACCGGCGATCCTGTCAGCGCAGGCAGAGGGATCGGTGAACACCTCGATGGTCCACAGCGGCATGTAGCGCCATCCCAGGCGCTCCAGCAGCTGCGGGCGCAGCCGGCTCCGCTCCCGCACACTCATGGTGCGGTACTGCTCCGTGCCGTCCGATTCAATCGCAACCGGCCACGGCAGGTCCGCGTGCTCCTGACCCATGGTGCTGAGGGGATCAGCGGCGGCAACAACGTCTATGGCGCCGTCATACTGGTGCCACACCCGTGCGCCGCGGGCACGCAGGCGGTCCCCGAGGTCGGCAACCAGGGGATCGGCCCCCAGCGCCTGCTCGCTGGCCGCCGCCCGCGATGCGGGAGTTCCGAGATCAGTATTGCCCGCAATTTCACGGTCCAGCAGCGAGTACAGGTCCACGGCGCCGTGGCTCAGCCTGGTGTGGTCCAGGTCCTCGGGCCGGAAACAGGTGAGGACGTGCATGGACCGGCGTGCCCGCGTCATGGCCAGGGCGAACTTCTCCCGGCCACCCTCGGCGGAAAGCGGCCCGAAATTGTGCAGGGCGCGGCCATGCGGGGTGCGGCCAAAACCGGGCGAGAAGATGACGTGATCGCGCACCAGTCCCTGCGCCCGTTCCAGGTCAACCACCCGGAAGGACTCGGGCCCGGCGCCGAAGAACCCGGCCAGGCCGGGGTAGTTGGGCAGCTGCAGCCGGATGGACTCCCCAATCCGGGCCGCGTGGCGGAGACTGGCCGTGACCACGGCCAGGGACGTACGCGGGCGGAGGCGTGCGTGTTCAAAGACCAGCTGGACAACGCGGTTGACCTCCGCCACCACGGACTCGACGCCTTCGTGGTCGGCGCTCGGCAGCCCGGTGCCGTCCGGAAGGTATTCAACCAGGAGGGAACGGTCCAGTCCGGTGGCGGACTGGCCTTCCGGCAGCCGCCGCAGGCCGCCGTCGTAAAAATTCTTGCTGAGCTGCAGCACAAGGTCCTCGTCCACCGCACGGTAGACAAAGTTGAGCCGCCACACGGGAAGCACCTGCGACAGTGCGCTGAAAGCACTGTCCACGCGGTGGTGCGCTGATTCGCCGGGCGCGAGCCTTTCCACTCCCACCGTGAAAGTCCGGGGGCTGGCGATCCGCGCGTCACCGAACGCGATGACCTGTTTGGCCCGGGCAACGGACGGCAGCACAGCCTGGAGGGACGTCGCTTCTGCGTCCAGGATGACCACCGCGTCGAAGCGCTGTTCCGCCGGCAGCAGGCCGGTCATCAGGTAGGGGCTGACGGACCAGACCGGGACCAGCGTGCCGATCAGTTCCGGCGCCTGGGCCGTCAGCGACGGCAGGGAAACCCTGCCATCCTTGAGCAGGCTCCGGAGAAGATCCGCCTGGCGGGGATGGGCCGCGACGGCGCTGCGCCAGCGCTCTGCGAGGTCCCAGCGAAGGCGCGCGGCACCGCTGGCGATGTGGGCGTTGTCAGCCAGGCGGTACTCGGCCTCCAGCCTGCGGAGGGCGTCGCCGTCGGACATTGCCAGGTAGTCGTCGCCGCTGATCATTGCCTCGAGCGCAGACTGCCACCACGCGAGTTCAAGCTCGGCGGCAACCGAGCCGGCCGGAACTTCCCGCTCCGCGAGGTCGGCCAGGAGCTCGCCCAGGCCGTGTTCACGCATGTTCTCCACCAGCAGCGTGCGCTCCGGCAGCGTCTTCAGGGTGTCGGTGTCCGCCACCAGCCGTTCAAGGCGCTCCATCAGCTCCTCGTACCGGACCGTAGCGAGCGAGCCGCCGGCCTCCGTGTGCCGAAGGGCCTCCCCCAGGCGGGCCAGGTCGCTGTCCAGGGACCTGTACATCGCATTCATTTCGGCCAGCCCCGACGGAACGGCGGGATGCCGCTGGGTGGTGGCATAGCCTGCCCACAGCGCCCGCTGCTCCTGGACCAGGAGCAGCGACGTGTGAAGGTCGGCGATGTGGACTCCGGGCCTGACGTACTCCTTGGCCACCCTGCGCAGCCTTGAGCGCTGCATGGACGTCATGTCGATGCCGCGTTCCTTGCGCCAGGATGAGGGCGCGGTGGCGGAAATGAGGTCGGTGACCGGACGGTCGAAGATGTCCGGGGTGAACTTGTCCAGGCTTCCGCGGACCGCCACCAGGAGCTCGAGCTGCTCGCCCCACTCGGCGAAGGAGGCACCGAGCCGGATTTCGGCGTGCTCGGCAACTGCCTTCATGCGGTCCCGGAGGGCAGGCAGGCTCTTCTCCACGGAGCGGACCAGCTCCTGGGCTTCCTCGGTCTCTTTCCGCGTCAGCAGCCGGGCGCCATGCCAGGGGCTGGTGGTGGATGCCTTGCTGAAGCTGCCCAGCTCCGCCGCACGCCGGAGCCTGCCTGCGAGCTCCTCACGGTCCCTGATGTTGTCCAGGACGCTCCGCTTCAGCCGCACCGTGGTGGCGGGCGCAGGGTGGATAGACGTCAGCTCCGCGAGCGACTGCATGGCCTGGTACGGCGAGCATCCCCACCGCTGCCGGACGTTGTGGAGCGAGGCCACATGGTCCATCAGGGCGTGGCGGTGCTCGGTCAAGGTGGTGTGGAGGTTTCCGAGCTGGGGTTCCAGCGACTTTTCGCTGCGGACAATCGCACGGACAAGCTGGGCCTTGAGCTGCTGGGCGGTGACGTTCCCGGACAGCTGGAACAGGATGGATTCCAGGCCCAGGCCTTCCAGCTGGCCGGATACTTCATTGAGGCTGGCGCGGCGGTCCCCGACCACCAGGACAGTCTTTCCGGCATCCACCAGAGCACCGATGGTGTTGATGGCTGTCTGCGTCTGTCCGGTTCCCGGCGGGCTGCTGACAACCAGGGAGTCGCCCGCACGGGCAGCATCAATGACGTACTGCTGGTCGGTGTCCGCGTCCAGCAGGAGCAGTTCGTCCTTGGGGTGCCTGCTGTCCAGGGAAGGGAAGCGGGAGGGGTCCGGCTGCTCCACGTCCACCATTTCGCCGCCGCCTGCAGTGGCCAGGGCGGAAATGAGCGGGTTGGAGTCGTTGATCCAGGGGTCATCCAGGTTGCCGGAGAGGTCGGCGAAGGTGGATACCAGCAGGTTGTGCTGGGCTTCGGCGCCATGGATGGGCCTGATGAGGGTGCCCAGCCGGTCCAGGACGGGCTGGGGATCGAAACGGGCGGTGCTGTAGGCCAGCCGGGTGACGGCGTTGACGTCGAAGACGATGCCGTGGATGTTCTTCAGGTGCCGCACCAGCGCGGGGTTGATGTGCGCCTGCTCCGTGAGCTGGAGTTCGTAGTCATCCTCCCCGGGCCTTACGGTCAGCGAGATGGCGGTGAGCATGACCGGGGCCGAGATGCGCTGCGGCTTGCCGCCCACGGCGGATGTCCACACAACGGTGCCGGCGGAGAGGTAGCCGGCGTCGATGCCGCGGTCGTTGGCCAGTTCGAAGATCTTCGAGCGGATGTTCCGGGAGGCCCGGGCTGCCACAACATATTGCTGCCGGTCCCGGATCAGGGTGGAGAGGCGCGTCTTGCGGCCGGCCATCAGCTGGGCCAGGCCGGACGGGTGCGCGTGCGTCAGGTCGATGGAACCTTCAGGCGTTTTGGTGAAGCGCAGCATCGTGTCTGCCCCGGTAACGGGTTTGAGCCCTGACAGCCATTTGCGGAGCTCCTCGGAGCCCTCCGGGTGGCCTTGACCAACTGACACTTCTGCCTTCTTTTCTGCGTTTGCACGTGACGTCCTGGACCATACCGGCATAGGTTCGAGCGTAGCCGCTAAGACGGCAGTACTGAGAGACCGCAACACGTGACGGGCCTAAATTGCGGAGGTTTTTGCCCCGGGAACACCAGTGGCCGGCCCCCCTTTGTCGGGAAGCCGGCCACTCAGGATGTTATTCCCACTCGATGGTTCCCGGCGGCTTGCTGGTGACGTCCAGCACCACACGGTTCACGCCCTCCACCTCATTGGTGATCCGGTTGGAGATCCGGGCGAGCAACTCGTAAGGGAGCCGTGACCAGTCCGCCGTCATGGCGTCCTCGGAGGAGACGGGACGGAGCACGATCGGGTGGCCGTAGGTGCGGCCGTCACCCATGACGCCCACGCTGCGGACATCTGCCAGCAGGACTACGGGCATCTGCCAGACTTCGTTGTCCAGGCCGGCTGCGGTGAGTTCGGCGCGGGCGATTGCGTCGGCCTTGCGCAGCAGGTCCAGCCGTTCCTTGGTGACCTCGCCGACGATGCGGATTCCGAGGCCGGGGCCGGGGAACGGCTGGCGGCCAACGATCTCCTGCGGCAGTCCCAGCTGGGCTCCGACGGCGCGGACCTCATCCTTGAAGAGTGCGCGCAGGGGTTCGACGAGTTCGAACTGCAGGTCCTCGGGAAGGCCGCCCACGTTGTGGTGGCTCTTGATGTTCGCCGCACCTTCGCCGCCGCCGGATTCGACGACGTCCGGGTAGAGGGTGCCCTGGACCAGGAACTTGATCTTCTCGCCGTGGGCTGCAGCTTCCGCGATGATGGCGAGTTCAGCTTCTTCGAAGGCGCGGATGAATTCGCGGCCGATGATCTTGCGCTTGGTTTCGGGATCGCTCACTCCGGCCAGGGCGGACAGGAAGCGTTCCTGTTCGTTGGCGACATACAGCTTCACGCCGGTGGCTGCCACAAAGTCGCGCTCCACCTGTTCGGCTTCGCCCTCGCGCAGCAGGCCGTGGTCCACGAACACACAGGTGAGCTGGTCCCCGACGGCGCGCTGGACAAGCGCGGCGGCGACGGCGGAGTCCACGCCGCCGGAGAGGCCGCAGATGACCCGGGCGTCGCCGACCTGCTTCCGGATCCGTTCAACCTGCTCTTCGAGGATGTTGCCCGTGGTCCAGTTGGGTTCCAGCTTGGCGCCCTTGAAAAGGAAGTTCTCCAGGACCTGCTGGCCGTAGGCGGAGTGCTTCACTTCGGGGTGCCACTGCACTCCGAACAGGCCTTTTTCCTCGTTGGCGAAGGCAGCCACTTCAGCGCCCGCCGTCGTCGCGAGGACCTCAAAGCCCTCCGGCGCCGTGTGGACGGAGTCGCCGTGGCTCATCCAGGTGTTCTGGTGCTGGGGCATGCCCTCCAGCACGGAACGGCCATCGCCAAGGATGGTGGTTTCAGTGGAGCCGTACTCCCGCAGACCGGTCTTGTCCACCTTGCCGCCGAGGGCGTTGGCCATCGCCTGGAAGCCGTAGCAGATGCCAAAGACGGGGACGCCGGCTTCGAAGAGGTCGGCACCGACGCGGGGGGCGCCATCGGCGTAGACACTCGAGGGGCCGCCCGAAAGGATGATGGCGGCGGGGTTCTTGGCCAGGAGCTGCTCGGTTGTGTAGGTATGCGGAACCACTTCCGAATACACATTCGCTTCCCGGACGCGGCGGGCAATAAGCTGCGCGTACTGGGCACCGTAGTCAACAACCAGCACCGGCTTCTGGGAAGTCTGGGATGCAGTGGGAGTAGTCACCGTACTAGCCTACTGGGCGCCGTTGCACCAGCGCATCTTGAGAAGCCGGGCTGTGACGGAGCGAACTGTCAGCGCCCGGATTACCGCCTGGCAGCCGCTTAGTACCGCTGGGGCGCCTGGGGGTTCGCCGCGAGCTCGGCCTCCACCTCGGCGTGGAACTTCTTTTCGACGATGAAGGAGAGGAAGGGGACCACGCCGCCGAGGGCCAGCAGGATCAGCTTGAGGAACGGCCAGCGCATCAGCGCCCAGAGCCGGAAGTTGGACATCAGGTACACCACGTACATCCAGCCGTGAACGATCAGGACAGCCACGGACAGGTTGACGCCGCCGAGGACTCCCGGAGGTTCGGCATCTGCAAAACCGAACCCGAAGGGCTGGCCCGTGACGGCATTGGTTCCCCCGGCGAAGAGGTACTGCCCGAAGCCGTAGCGGGCAACCAGTTCGGCGCACAGCAGCAGCAGCATGCCACCGGTGAGGTAGGCCAGCACCTTGTAGAACTTCAGTGCCGAGCGGATCTGGGCTTCGGTTCCGCCAAAACGTCGCTTCTTGCCGCCTGTTTTGCTGCCTGCGTTGGTGGCTGCATTAGTGGCTGGATTAGTGCCTGAATTTATGCCCGCATTAGTGTCTGCGTTGGTGCCCGCGGCGGCTGCCGGGTTTGCCGGTTTAGGGTCAATCATGGCTGTACCTTTTGCTGGTTGTGTTCTGGGTGCTGGTTGTCTTCATCACTGTCCTCGAGGCTTTCCTCAAGGTCGCGGTGGTAGTCGTCCTTCACGAGCCGCCACCAGATGAAGAGTGCAAAGCCGGCGAAGACCACCCACTCGAGCGAGTAGAAGAGGTTGAGCCAGTTGATCTGCTGGGCGGGCGGCTGCGGGCCGATGTCCAGGGGAAGAAGTTCGCCCGGCACCGCGGCGGCGCTGAGGTCCACGCCGTTGGCTACTTCGGCGGTGGCGGCCACGAACCCGGGATAGCTGCTGACCTCCCAGAAGTTGATCAGCTCTGCCACGGACACCGCCGTCGCCTCACCTGGACTGGGTGCCGTCCCCGGGACGGGCGCCTCGGACGGCAGCAGGCGCCCGGTCAGTTCAAGGGTGCCCGACGGCGGTGCGGGGGCGTCGCCGGGCTCCGCCACCCAGCCGCGGGCCACCGGGATCCAGGTCTGCGGTGAGGCTGCGGCACCGGTCAGGGTGGGTGCGCCGTCGACGGCGAACGCGGACACCACCCAGTAGCCTGTCTTGCCGCCATTCAGCCGCCCCGGCACCAGGAGCTGTTTTGCGGGGTCGTAGGACCCCTGCGCCGAAACCATCTGGTCCGCATCGGTTCCGTGGAAGAACTCGCCCGGCTGGAGGGTGTCGGTCAGCGGCTGGACCTGCTCGGTGGCCGGGTTCGTGGGCACCTCAGGCTGGGTGGAGCGCCCGAACTGCCACTGGCTCAGCAGCACGAAGACCCCGGAAACAGCGATCGCGAAGACAAAACCGGCGATCCATCGGGGCTTAAGGGCTGTTTTCCACACGTCTTAACCGTACTTCGTAGCGCTGTAGAACAACTAAACGCGAGGCCAGGGCCGGGGTCCTGCCCCCTCGCCGGACCAGTCCTGCAGCCCGGTCAGTGATCGAAGAACACCAGGCTGGAGTTGATGAGTTCGGCGATCATGTCGGGATCGTAGGCCCGGCGCAGCGACTCCCGGAACGATTCCTTGGACAGGGACCGGGCCAGCGTCGCCAGGACCTCAAGGTGGTCGGAGAAGGAGCTCGCCGGGGTGGCAATCAGCAGGATCACCGTGGCCGGACCGTCGGCGGCACCGAAGTCGAGAGCGTGCCCGTATTTGGTGATTCCGACGGCGATGGAGGTGCGGGAGACGAACTCGCTGCGGGCGTGCGGCAGGCCGATGCCCCCCGGCAGTCCCGTAGCCAACTGGTGTTCCCGGGCGTTCACATGCTTGAGGAACCCGTCCAGGTCCGAGATGCGCCCGGCGGCGTGCAGCCGCTTGGCAAGCTGGGTGGCGGCGTCGGCCTTGTCCTTAGCCTCCAACTCCAAAATCACCATATCGGGCGTGGTGAGCTCAGCGTCGTACCGGTCAAGTGGTTCCGCCAAGGCGTATCCCTTCAGTCAGCGTTGCTGGTGCCGTGAATCCCTCAGCGCAAAGGCACGATGTCTTCCACGCCCAGGCGGGCGGCGTCTGCGGATTCGTCGTCCGGCTGTTGCTGGCTGAGGCGTTCGGCCTCCACCCGTGCAATGTAGTGCCGCACTTCGTTTTCACGCTGGGCGTCACTCCAGCCAAGGACGTCACCCATTAGTTTAGCGACAACGGGCACGGCGGACACTCCACGGTCCCAGGCCTCGATGGAAATCCGTGTCCTTCGCGTCAGCACATCATGGACGTGGCGGGCACCTTCGTGGGTTGCGGCGTAGACGGCCTCGGCCTGGAGGTAGTCGTCGGCGCCCGGAAGGGGCTCTGCGAGGGCCGGATTCTCCTCGATGATGGACAGGACCTCGGAGGTCATGGATCCGTAGCGGTTCAGCAGGTGCTCAATCCGGGCAACATGCACGCCGGACTCCTCGGCGGTACGGTTGCGGCGGTTCCAGGCCGCCCTGTAACCCTGCGCGCCAAGCAGGGGGATCGTCTCCGTGCAGCTGGGCGGCACGCGCTCATCCATGGTGCGCGTGGCCTCGTCCACGGCGTCCTTGGCCATGACCCGGTAGGTGGTCCACTTTCCGCCGGCCACCACCACCAGGCCAGGAACGGGATGGGCCACCACGTGTTCACGGGACAGCTTGGCGGTGGAGTCGTTCTCCCCGGCGAGCAGCGGACGCAGGCCTGCGTACACGCCCTCGACGTCCTCGCGGGTCAGCGGACGCTTGAGGACCTTGTTGACGTGTTCCAGGATGTAGTCGATGTCCTTGCTGGAGGCAGCCGGATGCGCCTTGTCCAAGTTCCAGTCGGTGTCAGTGGTGCCAATGATCCAGTGCCGGCCCCACGGAATGACGAACAGCACCGACTTTTCGGTGCGCAGGATCAGGCCGACAGTGGACTGGAACCGGTCCCGCGGTACCACCAGGTGAATGCCCTTGGAGGCACGGACCTTCAACTGGCCGCGATCGGTCACCATGGCCTGGGTTTCGTCCGTCCACACCCCGGTGGCGTTGATGACCTGCTTGGCGCGGATGTTGAACTGCGTCCCGTCCTCGTGGTTGACCACCTTGGCCCCCACCACCCGCTCCCCTTCGCGGAGGAAGTCCACCACCCTCATCTGGTTGACCGCGTGGGCACCGTAGTACGCGGCCGTCCGGACCAGGTTGGCGCAGTACTTGGCGTCATCCACCTGGCCGTCGTAGTACCGGATGGAGCCTACGAACGCGTCATTCTTGAGGCTGGGGGCAGCGCGCAGGGTGCCCCGGCGGCTGAGGTGCTTGTGGAACGGCACTCCCCTGCTGTGCCCGCTGGAGACGGACATTGCGTCATACAGGGCGATGCCGGCTCCCACATAGGGCCGCTCGATGAAGGGTTTGGTCAGCGGATACAGGAAGGGCACGGGCCGGGCCAGGTGCGGCGCCAGTTCTGAGAGCAGCAGTCCCCGCTCCTGCAGCGCCTCTTTCACAAGGCCGAAATCGAGCATCTCCAGGTACCGGAGGCCGCCGTGAATGAGCTTCGAGGACCTGGAGGACGTACCGGCAGCCCAGTCGTTCGCTTCAACGATGCCCACGCTGAGGCCGCGGGTGACGGCGTCCAGGGCTGCCCCGGTACCAACGATGCCGCCGCCGACGATGAGGATGTCCAGTTCCTGGCCGGGGTCCGCCGTGGCGCGCAGCCGTTGGATGGATGCTTCCCTGGCTTCCGGGCCAAGGGCTCCGCCGCTAACAGGAAAATTCTTCATTGAACGCCTCCAGTGCCTCAAGTGCCGGTAGTAAAACCACCCTACTTGCTTGCGGCACGCTTGGGCAGGAGGGTGGCGGCGGGATACCGCCGCCACCCTCCTGGTTCCATGAGTGAAGAGAGCGTCAGTTTCCGGAGTACGGGGAAACCACGACGTCGACCCGCTGGAATTCCTTCAGGTCCGAGTAGCCGGTGGTCGCCATGGAGCGGCGCAGCGCTCCAATCAGGTTGGAGGTTCCGTTGGTGTGGTGGCCCGGCCCGAAGAGGACTTCCTCCAGGGGTCCCACGGTGCCGACGTTGGCGCGGTCTCCGCGGGGAAGTTCGAGGTGGTGGGCTTCCTGGCCCCAGTGCCATCCCTTGCCCGGCGCTTCTTCGGCCCGCGCCAGGGCGCTGCCGAGCATCACGGCGTCGGCTCCCATTGCGATTGCCTTGACGATGTCGCCCGAGGTGCCCATGCCGCCGTCGGCAATGACATGGACGTAACGGCCGCCGGACTCGTCCATGTAGTCGCGGCGGGCGGCAGCGACGTCGGAAATGGCGGATGCCATGGGCGAATGGATGCCCAGGGCCCGGCGGGTGGTGGTGGTGGCGCCCCCGCCGAAGCCCACCAGCACGCCGGCGGCTCCGGTGCGCATGAGGTGCAGCGCGGGCGTGTAGCCGGCTGCGCCGCCCACGATCACGGGAACATCCAGCTCGTAGATGAACTGCTTGAGGTTCAGGGGTTCGTGGTCCTTGGAGACATGCTCGGCGGACACGGTGGTGCCGCGGATGACAAAGATGTCAACGCCGGCGGCCACCACGGTCTTGTAATGCTCCTGGGTGCGCTGAGGAGTGAGGGATCCCGCCACCGTCACGCCGGCCTCGCGGATTTCGGCCAGGCGGGAGGTGATCAGTTCAGGCTGGATGGGCGCCTTGTACAGCTCCTGCATCCGTCCGGTCACGGCCGGGCTGTTGGTTTCATCCTCCAGCGCGCCGATCTCGTCCAGGATGGGCTGCGGGTCCTCGTACCGGGTCCACAGGCCCTCAAGGTCCAGGACGCCGAGGCCGCCGAGCCTGCCCAGTGCAATGGCAGTCTGCGGGGACATGGCCGAATCCATGGGCGCCGCAATAACGGGCATGTCGAACTTGTAGGCGTCAATCTGCCAGGAGACGGAGACGTCCTTGGGGTCGCGGGTACGACGGTTAGGGACGATTGCAATGTCATCCAGGGAGTAGGCACGACGCCCACGCTTGCCACGGCCAATCTCGATCTCGTAAGTCACTGCTCTAGGTTATCCCAGCGGCCGTGTTGTCCTTGTCTGGGAAGGACGTGCGGGGTCAGGGGCCGGCCGGGATGGGCAGCGGTGCCCATGGCAAGGAACCGAAGAAGTCCGTAGCCTAGGGCCGGGGGCTTCGGTGAACGCTCCCGTGCCCCATTCCAAGGAGAACCAACCATGGCCCCTGGCCTTTACGGTGCCGACATTGAACAGTTGCGGTCCTTGTCCAAATCCATGGACCGCTCCTGGTCGCGCCTGATGGATACAGAGCGCCAGATTACGAGCCTTGTAGCGGGCATTGACTGGAAGGGCAGCGACGCTGGCAACTTCCGCCGCGAGTGGGGCAGCAACCTGCGCCCGATGCTGAACAAGGCGTCCCAGTCGCTGATCGACGCCTCACGGACCCTCTTGACGCAGGCCGATGAACAGGAGAATGCCAGCACGAACGGGGGCACGGCCGGTTCCGGACCGCGAGCCGCAACCAGTCCGGCAGGGCCTGGAACTCCGGGGGCAACTCCGACGACCGGTCTTGAAGGCGTCCTCTCCGTCGCCGGAAGCCCGGAATGGTGGGCCGCCAACGCCGCAGTGACCGGGGCAGGCCTTTATACGGACAGCCTCCTGGCCACGATGGCCAAAGGAGACCTCCTCACGAAACTGACCAACTGGCCATGGCTGACCGCGCAGTACGGCCAGACCCCCGGAGTTGGCTATGTCCGTGGAACACAGCTCCTGAACGGCACTTCCATGCTGGGACGCCTTTCCGGCGGCCTGGGCGTCGCGACCGGCGCGCTTCAGATCGTGCAAGGCGCTGCCACCGGCAACACCGGGATGGCCATTGACGGCAGCATCTCCACGGTCCTGGCGGCGGGAAGCTTCATCCCTGGGGCCGGCCCTTTCTTCGCGGTCGCCGGCATCGCCTGGGGCGGCATGGGCCTCCTTGCTTCGAACCTCGGCTATGGTTCAGCCTCCGAGATGGTCGCAGATGCAACCAGGAATACCGTCAACGCTGTGTCCAACGCCGCCAGAGAGACCGTCGATGCCGTGGCTGACGGGGCCAAGAAAGTCTGGGGCTGGCTCACGTGACACCCCGGCTTCCCTAGAATAAAACCCGAGATCTGTCTACCCAAAGGCTGCTGTGACCATTCAAGACGACGCACCACTGCTCATCACCGAACACGAACTCATTGCCCTGATCGCCCTGGCAGGAACCACGGGGGCGCTCAAATGCCAGAGCCTGTTCAGGCTTGACCACGCTGCCGGTGCACCCCTCGAACAGGCCGGTGTGGCTACGCTCCTGGAACGCGGGCTCATGAAAGTTGAAGAGGAAAGCCTCCTCCCGGTGGGTCCTGCCGCCGGCGTTGCAGCTGTCCTCGCGGACTCCGATGCGTGGCTGGAGGTCGCCCTGGTGACGCCGAAGGCCGAGCATGTCTATTTCCTGTTCGGATCAGGCAACGGCGCCCTGCTCCTCAGCCTCAGCAAGTACGGCGTCCACGAGCTGCGTCCCCTGACCGATGCTGACGGCATGTTCACCACCGCCGTCGAGATGGTCAGCTTCTACCTGGGTACCGCACCGGACGGGCGCCCCGCCGCGGGCACGCTCCGCCGGCACGTTGCGGACGGCACGTTCCACTCCGTCCATATCAAGGCCGGGGCGGATGGTTCCCTTGAGATCGTTAACGGCGACGACGCACACCCAGCCCCCGTTGCCCTGCGTCCGGAGGACTTGGAAGACCGCCTGCGCCAAGGTTTGGGTCTTCAGACGGCATGACACACCCCGTTCCCTTCCCCGCCAACCTGCCCGCGTACTCCCTCGATCACTGGCTTTCCCCGGAGCTGGCCCGGGTCAGCCCCCCAAACGCTCCGTCCCGTTTACGGCAACTGGCCGATGCCCAGGGCACGCTGGCGGCAGGCTGGAGCAGCGCGATCGCCGGCGGACCCGTCCTGGCCCTGGCGGGTTTGTTCTTCTCAGTCGTGTCAGGAAACCCTGCCGCGATGTTGGTGCTCGGCCCACTGGGTGCCGCCCTCACGGTGCTGGGCTTGATCTCGTGGAAGCGGGTTCGTGGCCGGCTTCCCAATACGAACAAGCTGCTCATCACCCGCGGCCCCGGTAATGCCCGCGGCGGCATCGCCATGGTGGCCGGGCTGGCCGGCCTCATTGGTGCGGCCATGGTCATGGCACTTCCGACGGCCGCCGAACGCGGCACAACAGTTTCGCTTATTGGTGCCTACCTCCTCGTTGTGGCTGTTCTTGTGGCTTGCATTGTGGTCCCGTCGGCAGTGCTGGGCCGCGCCCGGGAGTCGTTCCGGCTGCGGATCCAGTCGAACCCGGAACTGCGCAGGGCTGTGGAACAGGACCTTGCAGTCTGGCGCGATCCCCACGGCAGCGCAGGCTACGGCCCGCTCTGACTTTCGGGACAAACCGGAATCCCGCCATCCTTACAGGCATGGCCGTACACCAATAGCTACAGTTGCCATATGGGTTCACGGTGGGTATTTGACGGCCACATTGCCGGCATCGGCACGGCCTCCGGGCTTCGCGCCGTAGTGGGCATCTGGCAGGAGTCGCCCTTCGGGCCCTTTGCCGACGTCATGGTCCAGCACCCCTCCGGGCACCGGCAGCTCCTGGCACCCGGCACGGAGGTGGCAGATTTCATCGCAGCCACGTACACGTTCGACGACGTCACGGAGGTTGACCTGTCGGCGCGGCTGGGCCACGGGGCGCTGGAGGTTGACGCCGGTCCCCTGGCGATCAGCGCCCGCCTCGGCGGGCGGGGCCTCCTGGGGAGGATGCTGCGGGCAGTCCCCCGGCGCCTTGCCGTGCACCCCGGCTGGCTGCACGCCATCAGTCCGGTCGCGGGGATCCTCAGCAACGGCTCCCGGACCTCCGGCACCGCGGGCAGCGGCCGGCGGGAGTACTACGGGGTGAGCGACCTGCACACCATCACATCCGCCGTCGTAAGCTGGGACGGCGTTGATGCCGGCGCGCTGGCGCCGGTCCGCCCTGCCGTGACGTTCGGGTTCAGCAGCGTCCCGCCGCGGCCGGGCGTTGCGCGCGTCCGCACGACGGTGGCGGAGTCCTAGGCCCCTTCTGCTTCCTCCACCGTGAGCTGGGATTCAAACATCCTGAAGTAGCGGCCGCGAAGCGCAACGAGCTCTTTGTGCGTCCCCTGCTCCACGACCCTGCCGTCCTCGAGCATGTACACGATGTCCGCCTTCTCGATGGTGGCGAGGCGGTGGCTGATGGCGATGATGGTGCTGCTGCGGTCTGCGAAGAGGCGGGTGAAAATCCGGTGCTCGGCCAGGGCGTCAATGGCGGAGGTTGGCTCGTCCATCACCATGAACGAGGCGTCACGGTAGAAGTTCCGGGCCATGGCGAGGCGCTGCCACTGCCCGCCCGAGAGTCCGCTGCCCTTCCGTCCGCGCGGGTCCTCCATCCAGTTGCTGACGTGGTTGTCCAGGCCGTTGGGGAGTTTGTTGATGAAGTCCAGCGCCTCCGCGTCCGCCGCAGCCGTGCGGATGCGGGCGTCGTCTCGGGGCGAATCGACGTCCCCGAAGTAGATGTTCTCCGCGGCCGTGGCGAACTCGTACTTGAGGAATTCCTGGCTCAGCACCGCCAGGTGCCGGTGCCAGGAGGTGACGTCGACGGCGGCGAGGTCCACGCCGTCGAGCATTACCTGTCCGGAATCCGGGCGGTAGAGCCCGCCCAGGATCCTGATCAGCGTGGACTTGCCTGCACCGTTCTCCCCCACGATCGCGATGTGCTGGCCCTCGCGGATGGTCAGGCTGATGCCGCGGATCACCTCGATGTCGCTGCCCGTGTAAGTGAAGCGGATGTCCTTCAGCTCCACGGTCTTCGGTGCCTGCAGCAGCGGCGGGGCGTGCTCCGAATGCACGGGCATGGCCATGAACAGCTCGTAATCCTTGAGGTTCGCCAGGTCCTCGTCGATGGAGCTGAGGGAGGACACCAGGTTGTTCGCCGTGGACAGCGCCCTGCTGACGATCTGCTGCACGTAGAGGAACTGGCCCACCGGCTGCGCGCGGGCGATGATCTGCCCCACCACCCAGATCAGGGACACCACTTCAGCCCCGTACTGGAGCGCATCGGCCGCAAGCTGCTTGGGGATGTACCGCCGCTGGTAGTCCAGGCGGCGGCGCTCGTCCGCATCCCGCAGCCGGGAGCGGAGGTCCATCAGGAAGCCAACGATTCCGTAGAGCCGCATCTCGGCGATGTGCTGCGGCCGGAGGAGGTTGGTTTCGATCATCCTCCGCTGGCGGCGCGAGTCCACCTGCGTGTTCCAGTGCGCAATCTGCTCCCGGGACAGCTTGAACTGCAGGTAGACGCTGGGGACAATCGCCACCAGGACGATCACGGCGATCCACCAGCTGACCAGCAGCAGCGCCCCCACAGCCAGGATGACGGACACCAGCTGCGTGAAGATGGCGGCGATCCGGTCAAGCACCCGGGCGTAGGAGTCGGAGAACCGTTTGGCGCGGTCGTAGAGGTCAACGGTTTCTTTGTCGTCGTACCGCCAGAATTCCAGGGCCAGGAACCGCTCGTACATCTGGTCGCCCACAATGGCGCCCACCTTGAAGCTCATCAGCTGCTGGATGTAGCGGTCCACGCTGCTGAACGCGCCCCAGAAGAGCCCCAGGGCAGCGGTGATGATGACGTAGACGATCGCCTGCTGGCCGGCCTCGGCGTCACCTGCATAGGCGGCAGCCAGCGCCGTGGTGGTCAGGGCGGCGAAGTAGGTGGTGACCAGCGGAAGCACGGCCGAGATCAGCGAGCCGAGCACCTTCATGACCACGGCGCCCGGCGAGGCCCGGAAACTGACCCGCAGCACCTGGGCTACGGCCCGGGCATACGGACGAAGGGCCAGCCGCCGTGGCGGCTGGCCCTTCGTCGGGGTGTTCACCCCTTCAGGATGCGTTGTCAGCGGGAACCGTAGTTGGGCGCTTCGACGGTCATCTGGATATCGTGCGGGTGCGATTCCTTCAGGCCGGCCGGGGTGATCCGGACGAACTTGCCGCGTGCCTTCAGCTCGGCCACGGTGGGCGCGCCGGTGTAGAACATGGTCTGGCGCAGGCCGCCCACCAACTGGTAGGCCACCGAGGACAGCGGACCGCGGTAGGCCACGCGGCCCTCGATGCCTTCGGGGATGAGCTTGTCATCGCCGGAGACGTCGGCCTGGAAGTAGCGGTCCTTCGAGTAGGACGTGTTCTTGCCGCGGGACTGCATGGCGCCCAGGGAGCCCATGCCGCGGTAGGACTTGAACTGCTTGCCGTTGACGAAGATCAGCTCGCCCGGCGATTCGTCGCAGCCGGCCAGCAGGGAGCCGAGCATCACGGTGTCGGCGCCGGCAACGAGGGCCTTTCCGATGTCGCCGGAGTACTGCAGGCCGCCGTCGGCAATAAGAGGCACGCCGGCGGGGATCGCTGCCTTCGCGGATTCGTAGATGGCGGTGATCTGCGGGACGCCCACACCGGCCACCACACGGGTGGTGCAGATGGAGCCCGGCCCCACGCCCACCTTGATGCCGTCGGCGCCGGCGTCGATCAGGGCCTGGGCCCCTTCACGGGTGGCGGCCTGGCCGCCGATGACGTCCACGTGCGCCGCCACGGGATCTGACTTGAGGCGGCGGATCATGTCCAGCACGCCCTGGGAGTGGCCGTTGGCGGTGTCCACGAACAGGGCATCGACGCCGGCGTCCACCAGTGCCATGGCGCGCTCCCAGCCGTCCCCGAAGAAGCCGATGGCTGCGCCCACGCGGAGCCGGCCTTCGTCGTCCTTGGTGGCCAGCGGGTACTGCTCAGCCTTGGTGAAGTCCTTGGTGGTGATGAGGCCCTTGAGCCGGCCCTGCTCATCCACCAGGGGAAGCTTCTCGATCTTGTTGGTGGCCAGCTTGTGCGAGGCTTCCTCGCGGCTGATCCCCACGTGCCCGGTGACCAGCGGCATTTTGGTCATGACGTCGCTGACCAGCCGCAGCGGGAAGTCGGACTCGGGCACGAAGCGGGTGTCGCGATTGGTGACGATGCCGAGCAGGCGCATGTCCTCGTCTACCACGGGCAGGCCGGAGACACGGTACTGCGAGCAGATCTCATCCAGCTCAGCAAGCGTGGCCTGCGGGCCGATGGTCAGCGGGTTGGTGATCATCCCTGACTCGCTGCGCTTCACCCGGTCCACCTGGTCCGCCTGGTCCTGGATGGACAGGTTGCGGTGGATGACGCCCAGGCCGCCCTGGCGTGCCATGGCGATGGCCATCCGTGATTCGGTGACAGTGTCCATGGCCGCGGACAGCAGCGGCGTGTGAACCGAAATCCGCTTGGAAATCCGCGAGGACGTGTCAGCCTCCGACGGGATGACCTCGGTGTGACCGGGCAGGAGCAGGACGTCGTCGTAGGTCAGGCCAATGAAGCCAAAGGGGTTGTGTTCGGGCTCGGTCATGAGTGCGCCTCTTACCTTGGTTGCTGGACGGGTAGGGGTTGCAGCCGATGACCAGCCCGTCATTACGGGACTGGCCTGTGCAGGGAATGTTCCAGGACCTCCGCGGCAGGCGGGGACCCGGAGGCCGGAAAGTATTGAGTAAATATTAGAACCTCAGCGCCAATCCCCCTATTCCACGCGTGGAATGTGAGCAACCGCACCCTCCCAGCCGCTCCTTGCCACCCGCTGCTGCTGTTGGCTGCTTTCAGCTCCAGCCCGCAGCAGCCAGCAGCCGCTGCTCGAACATGGGGATCATGCTTTCCACGTAGGTCCGCGTGAGGTGGTTGTCGTCCTTATAGACGTAGACGTTGCCCACCACGCCGGGACAGATGCCCCGCGCGCAGATGAAATCGCTGAGATCCATCAGGTGAAGTCCGTCCAGTTTGCCCCGGTAGCTTTCCAGCGGGGACGCTTCCACCAGGGACTCCTCCAGGGACACACTGCACTCCGGTGCGTCCGGGCCGTTGCGCTGGATGCATTCGGGCATGTTGAACGTAAAGCGCGGGTTGTCCCGGATGCCGATGACCTCGATCCCGGCTTCCGCGAACGGCTGGACCCCCTCCAGGTACCCCGGGACCTCGGTTTCGAACGGGGCTTCCTCATGCGTCAGCGATGCCACGGTGAACACTGCGTCCGGCTGATGCTCCAGGACGTAGGCGGCGCTGGCCTGGTTGTAGGCGTTGCACTCCGCATTCCGTTCTGCGGACTCCGCCCCAAAGCGGCACGCCGGCATCAGCAGCGTCACCAGTTCCCAGCTCCGCTTGGCGGCAATCGGCGCCAGCGCACCCAGGTACTGCTGGGAGTGGGAGTCGCCCAGGACCACGATGCGCTTGGTCACCGCGCCGTCCGGAACCTCCTGCCGGCATCCTTCGAGGATGGGGTTGCTGGTGGCGTTGGCACCGGTGCAGGGCGCGTGGATTCCGGCCCAGTCGTTGTCCAGCGCCGAGGGGCCGGGGATGATCCTGGCATCAGGGGTGGTCACCGCGGCGTTCTCCGGGTTGAGCGCGGCGGCCCCTGGCGTGAGCTCCCGCGGCTGGGCCGCCGTCGCGCTTTCCTCTGCGGTGAGCGTGGTCTGCCAGATGGCCACGGGTCCGGCCAGGAGCGCGCCACAGGCGGCAATGACGACGGCGGTGCGCCAGGCCCGGCGCTGCGGCCAGTGCCAGTCGCGCAGCGGCTTTTCAACAAAGCGCGTGGTAAGGACGGCAAGCACGACAGAAGCGCCAACGACCGCCAGGCCTTGGGCCAGGTTGGGTGCCTCCACGCCGGTGGCGGCAAGCGCCAGGACCAGGACCGGCCAGTGCCAGAGGTAGAGGGCGTAGGAATTGTCTCCGAGCGCCACCAGGGGCTTGCTGCTGAGGAACCTGTCCACGCCGAAGCGGCTGCCGGATTGTCCCGCGACGATGATGGCGGCAGCCGCCAGGGTGGGCCACAGCGCCACGAAGCCGGGGAACGAGCGGTCCACCGTGAGCAGCAGGCCGCAGGAGACCATGGCTGCCAGGCCTGCCCAGCCCAGAACCACCCGGAGCGCCCGGCCCGGGTTGAGGTAGGGCAGGCCCAGCGCCAGGAGCGAGCCCAGCGCGAATTCCCAGAGCCGTGTCCGGGTGTCGAAGTAGGCGTACGCCTGGTTGCCGGCGGTCTGCTCCACGGAGTAGGCGAGGGACACGGCGAAGACTGTGCCAAAGACCAGGGCCAGCAGACCGCGGTAGGTGACCCGGTTGAGCGCGGGGATCCGGTGCAGCAGCACCAGCAGCGCCGCGGTGCCGGCGAAGATGAGGGGCCAGAGGATGAACACCTGTCCTTGGATGGACAACGACCAGAAGTGCTGGAGCGGGCTGGCTCCGGCGTGGTCCTGGGCATAGTAGTCAACGGCAGTGTCTGCGAGCAGCCAGTTCTGGCTGTACAGCAGTGACGCCCAGGCCTGGTCCAGCACCTGCGGCCAGCGGCTCTGCGGCAGGATCAGCCACGTCCCGGCGAGGACTCCCAGGATGACCACGACGGCGGCGGGCAGCAGCCGCTTGAACAGGTGCAGCCAGTGCCCAAGGAGGCCGAACGGGCGCCCTGCCTCGGCTTTCCGGACGAAGGACAGGGTCAGCAGGAACGCGGAGATGAGCAGGAAGATGTCCACTCCCCCGGACACCCTGCCCAGCCAGACGTGGTAGGCGACCACCATGAGCACGGCGAGCGCACGGAGCCCCTGGACCTCCGGCCGGAAGGTCGGCTTCCGGTTTTTGGCGGCCGCTTCGGGCACCGGGCGGGGCGCGGCCGCGGTTCTCGCTATCGACACAAAAGACCTTCCAGCGGCGGGCAAAACATCAATTCTACCGAGGCACAGGGATTTTCCGGGAAAGGTAACGGGCATCACGGACTGAACCGGGAAGGGTGGCGGACGCTGCCGCGTAGAGGAATTCCTGCCCGAGGAAGAACAGGCCCGGCACATCAAGCGCCACGCCCCGCCGCTGCCGTGGCATCGCGCCGGCGTCCAGCAGGTCCGGATCCATCCAGGAAAAGTCTTCCCGGAACCCGGTGCACCAGATCACGTTCGCTACCTCAAGCGCCGTTCCGTCCGCCAGGACCGGCTTGCCGTCCGCCACTCCCGCGACCCGCGGCACGAAAGGCACACCTGCCTCTAAGAGATCCTCGCTCTTGGTCCGGATCAGGGGTGCCGCATGTGCTTTGAAGGCCGGAGCCACTTTGCGGCCTATGGGCGTGCCGAGAGTAAGGACGTGCATACCGAGGAAACGCACGATGGGCAGGAAGTACCTGGCCGCCGTCCGTCCATGCTTTACGGGGAGCTCGCCGCCCGGCTTTCCTGCGACCGCAGTGGGATGCGTTCGGCTCACTTCAAGCGCAATCTCCGCACCGGAGTTCCCGAGTCCAACCACGAGGACAGGGCCGTCCTGAAGCTGGCCGGGATTCCGGTAGACGCTGGAATGGAAGTGCACCGTGGAGGGCGCCAGGCCGGCCGCGAAGCCGGGAATCCTGGGAACCTGTTCTGCACCGGTGGCCACGACCGCGTTACGCGCTTCCCAGCGGCTGCCGTTCGAGGCGGCGATGAAGCGGTCACCCTCCCGCCAGAGCCGTTCCACACGGGTTTCATGGAGTACGGGCAGGCTGTTCCTGGCGGCGTAGACCTCCAGGTAGCCGGCCACCTCATCCTTGGTTGGGAAGGACAACGGATCGGCGGGGAAGGCTTCGCCGGGCAGGCCGTCATACTTTGCCGGCGTGAATACCCTAAGCGAGTCCCACCGCCGGCGCCAGGCGTCGCCGGTTCGCGGGTTCGCATCAAGAATGAGGAAGTTCCGGTTCTGCTCTTTTAGGTGGTGGCCCAGGGCGAGGCCCGCCTGGCCCCCACCGATGATGATCGTGTCCAGCATGCCGGTCACGTTGCTGCTGCTCATGGCTGCGCTCCTGCTTCGTTGGTTGGGTATGCCTGCGAGTGAACCTTCCGGCGGGCTGCTGCCGTTCTGCTCCCCAGGGCGCCCGGCTCCCTGTATTGCAGCCACCAGGCAAGCATCAGTGCAGATGCCAGAACGTAGGCAACGTGCAGCACCCAGATGGGACCGGCCGGGAGGTCGAAGACGTAGACGGAGTGGACGGCGTTGGCAACGTTGCTCAGGACCAGGTTTCCCAGACTGTAGGAAGCAAGGTCCCGCGTGCGTGCGGCTTTCACCAGCATCGGCAGGATTCCCAGTGCGAAAAGCACTGTGGAAACTGTGCCCGCAAGGACTGGAAGGTTCATGCTTCGACGCTACGTGCGGGGGCACCGGGCCCGCGTCGGCAAAATCGTGTAACTGCACAGCCGGGTGGATGGGTAATTTTGTGCAGTGTTTGGCTAGCCCGCGAGCCCGTGTTCGAAGGCGTACCGTGTGGCGGCGGCCCTCGAAGAGAGCCCAAGCTTCAGGAAGATGTTGCTGATATGGCGGGCGACTGTCTTTTCGCTTAGGTACAGTTCAGCGGCAATTTTCCGGTTTCCCTGGCCGGAGGCCACCAGTCGGAGGACCTCCGCTTCCCGCCGCGTGAGCGGTCCCGCGACGCCGCCGCCTTCCCCGTGGTCCATGAGCGAGGCTGCCCAAGCCGCAGCGGGGGCGGCCTTCAGCTCCAGGAACTCGGCATGCGCGGCTTCAAATTCCATCAGGGCCGACGTTTCGTCGCCCAGGTCCCGGCATGCCCGCCCAATCAAGACCCGGCAGCAGGCAGCCTGGAACGGCACCCCAAGCTCCAGCCACAGCTGCCAGGCTTGCCGCAGAACTTGCGCGGCCGCAGCGGGATCCCTTTCCTCAAGGGTGACGGCGCCGTCAGCCTGGCCCGCCACTGCCCGGATCATGGGTCTGGGGCATTCGCGGGCAAAAGTGGCCAGTTCCTCCGCAGCCTGCCGTGCAGCCGTCAGGTCCGGCACGGCCAGTTCGATCTGCACCAGCGCAGGCAACAGGTGCCGGCGGGTGGCGATGTCAGCCAGACCGGCCGCCCGGCGGATCATCGACTGCGCCTGATGGGCGTCTCCCCGCGCCAGCGCCAGGAGAGCAAGTCCTGGCTGGGGTTCGTGGCCGCTGCGCGCCGCGTGACGGTAGGAAGCTTCTGCAGCATCCAGGTTACCGGTCAGCCGCTGCACTTCGGCCTGCTGGTAATAGCCGCCGTAAAGGGCCCAGGGGTCACCCTTCGTTGAGCGCCCCTGGGCGACCGCTGCCGCCTCCAGCGCTTCGGACCATGCTCCGTGCAGCAGGAAGAGCTCGGCGCGGTGCGCTTGGCATTGTCCGCTGAACGCCATGGTGTCCGGACGTTCACGGCACCAGCTGTCGAGTGCCGCTGTCCATTCCAGCGCCCGTTCAAGGTCGAAGGCAACCTGGCAGTTGCCTATGACTGCGCAGTAGATGATTCCGGACGGGACAGCCGAGAGTTCTCCCGCCGTGACGGCCACCATGACCTCGTCGAACATACCGAGGCCTTCCTCCGCGCGGCCAAGCGCCAGGGTCGACTGGCCTGCTCCGAGAAGGCCGAAAGCGGCCAGGTCTTTGTCCTGGAACCTCTGGCCAATATCGGCAACCTGGGAGAACATCTGCAGGGCAGCCTGCGGATCGCCGCCGTACAGCTTTCCCAAGGCCATGGGGACGAGGATGAAGCCCTGCACTGGGTCCGGTGCAGGGAGTTCGCTGACCAGCTTCTGGCCGCGCGCCAACCACCCCCCGGCCCGTGCCATCTCGCCAAGATTGGTCAGGTGCATCACCATCCAGGCGGCGCATCTGGCGGCGCCAGCCAGGTCGCCGACCATGAGGTATTCCTCATGCGCACGGGTAAGAGTATCCAGACCCGCATCAGTGTTGCCGGTCAGGATCTCCGCCGTGGCCAACCGTTCGAGGTCCGCCGCCGGCAGTCCGCCCCGCTGGTCCGCATCCCGGAAATTCTGGAAGGCATCGGTCCAGCGGTGCTCGCGGAATGCCGACCGGCCCTGGTCCATGCCCGTCTCCGCTGACACCCTGGCCTCCTTCCGGATACCACCCAAGCCAGCCTGCCGCCGTCGCGCACTGCACGCAACGGTACTTAAGCGTCACCGTACGCCCGCGGCACACCCGGCACAAGCAGTCCGCAGGTACATTCGAACCCCCCATCCCGGCGGCGTGTCCTGGCGCCGCAAGGGCGGCCGCCTAAGGCGTTCCTCTTCCTCCTCCGGCTATGAACGAAGCAGTCCGCGCAGCGTGTGTATGGTGTCCGCTTCCGCGGCCGTTTTGTCGTCGCGGTAACGCTTGACGCGGGCGAACCGGAGCGCTATCCCGCCGGGATACCGCGGGGACTGCTGCACGCCGTCGATGGCGATCTCCACGACGGTCACGGGCTCCACCCAGACGGTGCCGGCCGTGCGCCGCACCTCGAGCCCCTGGAAACGTTCGGTCTGCCACTGCAGCAGCGCGTCGGTGAGGCCCTTGAAGGTTTTGCCCACCATGACGTAGCCGCCAGGTTCACCGAACTCCCCGTGCGGGTCCAATGCTCCAAGATGCAGGTTGGAGAGGAGCCCGGTGCGCCGTCCCGACCCCCATTCGGAGGCAAGGACCACCAGGTCGTAGGTAAGGACGGGCTTCACCTTGATCCAGTTGGAGCCGCGCCGGCCGGCGGCGTAGGCCGATCCCACCGCCTTCACCACCACGCCCTCGTGGCCCGCGGCGAGCGCATCACGGGAGACCCCTTCGGCAATCCCAGGGTCTGCCGTGATCTGGCCGGGAATCCGGTACTCCGGGGCGATGCCCTCAAGCACTCCGATGCGCGTGGACAGGGGTTCGTCAAGGAGGTCGCGGCCGTCGATGTGCAGCACGTCGAAGAACCAGGGATGCAGCAGGGTGGTGCGCGCCGCGTCCGCGCCGAACCGGGACATGGTCTCCTGGAACGGACGGGGGCCGCCGTCCTCATCGAGGGCCAGGGTCTCGCCGTCAAGGATCACATCCCGCACCGGCAGTGCGCGCACCACCTCCACCACCTCGGGCAGGCGGTGGGTCACCTCGGCCAGGGTGCGTGTGTAGATGCGCACGTCGTCGCCGGCGCGGTGCACCTGGATGCGGGCGCCGTCGAGCTTGTATTCCACGGACGCCTCACCGGTAACCTCCAGGGCGGCGCCGGCGCTGGCCGCCGTGGAAGCGAGCATCGGCTGCACGGGGCGGCCGACGACGAGGCCGACGGCGTCCAGCTGCGCCGCGGTGCCCGTGATGGCCAGCAGGGCGGTTTCGCCGAGGTCCCCGGAGAGCATGGCCGCGCGGCGTACGGAGGCGACGGGGCGGTCCGAGGCACGGGCAACGGCGTCCGTCAGCACCCCCTCAAGCGCACCGGTGCGCAGCTCCCCCAGCAGCACGCCGGAGATGAAGGCCTGCTCCCTTTCCGTAGCTGCCGCCGTGAGCGTCCGAAGAGTCGCGGCGCGTTCCGCCGCAGACCCGGCCCCCGCGGTGGCGAGCAGCCGGTCCAAAGCGGCGTCGAGGTCCGCGAGGGTGAGGCTGGGTTCCTGGGCAGGCTCCCCCATGGCCGCAGACATGCCGCGCCAGCCCACCCCCACCCGGCCCTGGCGCGGCCTGGCGGTCAGCAAACCCACCGCCGTCGCGATTTCCGCTGGCTCCAGCCGCAGCAGCAGGTCCGCCAACGCGTCCACCTTTGCGAGCCGGGAGCGCGTGGCTGCGACCGTATCCGTAGTTTTCACGAGCTCGTCGAGCAGCATGGCATCAGTCTGCCACGCCCGCCCCGTCCACTATGGACAGCTCCGGACGGCAGTTCCAGACTGGACGCATGGGAATCATCGTCGCGAACCTGTTCATCACCCTCGACGGCGTGTACCAGGCGCCCGGCGGGCGCGAAGAGGACACCGAGGGCAGCTTTGCCTTCGGGGGCTGGCAGGCTCCCGTGTCCGACGACGAGGCGGAAGCGGCCATCGAGGCCGGCATCAGCAGCATGGACGCCCTGCTTCTGGGCCGCAGGACCTATGACATCTTCGCGGCCTACTGGCCCCACCAGTCCGGCGACGTTGGCGCCGCGCTCAACCGGGTGCCAAAGTTCGTTGTCTCCAGCACCCTGTCCGGTCCCAGTTGGGCGGGAACGACAGTCCTGCCCAATGCCACAGCCGCGGGCCGGCTCCGTGAAGAGTACGGGCAGGTCCACATGTTCGGCAGCGGCGTCCTGATCCGTTCACTGCTTGCGGCAGAGGTGCTTGACCGCCTCCACCTCTGGCTCTATCCCGTTACTTTGGGCCAGGGCAAGCGCCTGTTCGACGCCGGGACCGTTCCCGCCACCTACCGCCTCGCGGAGCCGGCGCGCACCTTCCCGAAGGGGGCGGTGTCGCTGGCCTACGAGCGTGCGGGCGCTGTGGAGACGCTGGACATGCCGGCCACGCAGGGCACGTAATGGCTAAGGTCATCGCAGCAATCACAACGTCGGTTGACGGGCTTATCACCGGCCCCGACGACGGTCCCGGGTACGGCCTGGGCAGGGGTGGAGAACGGCTGCACTACTGGGTGATGGGCGGCCCGTGGACTTACGACGGCGGCCACGACTTTGCGATGCACGGGCCGGACAAGGAATTCTACGAGGAGCTCGTTGCGGGGCTGGGTGCGAGGGTCGTAGGGCGCGGGATGTATGACGCGGCGGGAGCGTGGGGAGGTACCAACCCGTTCCCCGGGCCGCTGATCGTGCTCACCCACCGTGTAGAGGACCAGCCCGCGGCTGCGTCCGGATTCACGTTCGTGTCCGGGCTCGAGGAAGCTTTGGCCCAGGCCACCAAAGCGGCCGGCGGCCTCGACGTATCGATCGGCGGCGGCGCGGACGTGATCCGGCAGGCACTGGCCGCCGGTCTGGTGGACGAACTGGCGCTGTCAACGGCACCGGTGGTCCTGGGCGCCGGCAAGCGCCTTTTCGACGGCTTCCAGCATGACATCGACCTGGAGATCCTGAAGGCCGTCAGTTCACCGTTCGCCACCCACGTCCGTTACGCCGTGAAGAAGTAGGCGACTGCTCCTGCGCGTTTCCCGCACCAAAAAACCGGCCCAGCGGATGCTGGACCGGTTTTTTGTGCGTGCAGGACTGGGCCCACACCATCAGGGAGACGGTGGCTGGGCCCACGCCGGCGAGGGGCCCAAGTCGAGCGAAGCGAGACTTGGGAGCCGGTGGGGATTAGTGGCTGTGGCCTGCGTGCTCGTCCTCTTCTGCAGGCTTCTCCACCACGAGGGTCTCGGTGGTGAGAACCAGGGCAGCGATGGAGGCCGCGTTGCGGAGGGCCGCACGGGTGACCTTGACGGGATCGATCACGCCGGCAGCGATCAGGTCCTCGTACTCGCCCGACTTGGCGTTGAAGCCGTTGTTGGTTTCCAAGTCGGCGACCTTGGACGTCACAACGTAGCCGTCGAAGCCCGCGTTCTGGGCGATCCAGCGCAGCGGCTGGACCAGTGCGCGGCGGACGATGCCCACAGCAGCGGCGGCGTCACCTTCGAGTGCCTTGACGGCGGGGTCCTCATCCAGTGCCTTCAGGGCGTGGATCAGGGCGGAACCGCCGCCGGCAACGATGCCTTCTTCAAGGGCAGCGCGGGTGGAGGACACAGCGTCCTCGATGCGGTGCTTCTTTTCCTTGAGCTCGACCTCGGTGGCGGCGCCAACCTTGATGACCCCGATGCCACCGGCCAGCTTGGCCAGGCGCTCCTGGAGCTTTTCACGGTCCCAGTCGGAATCGGTGCGGGTCAGCTCGGCACGGAGCTGGGCTACGCGTGCTGCCACGTCTTCGGCCGAACCTGCGCCGTCAACAATGGTGGTGTTGTCCTTGGTGACCGTGATGCGGCGGGCGGTACCCAGCACCTCAAGGCCAACGGTGTCCAGGCTCAGGCCCAGTTCCGGGGAAACAACCTGCGCACCGGTGAGGGTGGCAATGTCCTGCAGCATGGCCTTGCGGCGGTCGCCGAAGCCCGGAGCCTTGACGGCAACAACGTTCAGGGTGCCGCGGATGCGGTTGACGATCAGCGTGGAAAGGGCCTCGCCGTCAACGTCTTCGGCGATGATGAAGAGCGGCTTGGAGCTCTGCAGCGCCTTCTCCAGCAGCGGCAGGAATTCCTGGATGTTGGAGATCTTGCCCTGGTTGATCAGGATGAGGGCGTCCTCGAGGACTGCTTCCTGGCGTTCCGCGTCGGTGACGAAGTACGGGGACAGGTAGCCCTTGTCGAACTGCATGCCCTCGGTCAGGACCAATTCGGTCTGCGTGGTGGAGGATTCCTCGATGGTGATCACACCATCCTTGCCAACCTTGCCGAAGGCCTCGGCGAGGAGTTCGCCAACCTCGTCGCTCTGCGCGGAAATCGCTGCAACGTTGGCCACCTGGGTGCCTTCAACGGGGCGGGCGTTCTCGAGCAGGCGGGCGGCGACGGCTTCAACGGAAACCTCGATGCCGCGCTTGATCTGGCCGGGTGCGGCGCCTGCCGCTACGTTGCGCAGGCCTTCCTTGACCAGCGCCTGCGCCAGGACGGTTGCGGTAGTGGTGCCGTCACCGGCAACATCGTTGGTCTTGGTGGCCACTTCCTTGGCCAGCTGTGCGCCAAGGTTCTCGTAGGGGTCGTCCAGTTCCACTTCGCGGGCGATGGTGACGCCGTCGTTCGTGATGGTGGGAGCGCCCCACTTCTTGTCCAGGACGACGTTGCGGCCGCGGGGGCCGAGCGTCACCTTGACGGTGTTGGCGAGCTTATCGATGCCGGCTTCAAGAGACCGGCGGGCAGCGTCGTTAAACGCAAGCTGCTTTGCCATGGTTTTGTCCTTTCAAGACAGAACCCCGCGCAGCTGACCAGCAGAGAGCATGACCAGCGGCACGGGGATCCGGAGAGTTACTTTACGACGATCGCCAGGACGTCGCGGGCGGAGAGCACGAGGTACTCGGTGCCGCCGGTCTTGACTTCGGTTCCGCCGTACTTGGAGTAGATGACGACGTCGCCAACGGCTACGTCGACGGGAACGCGGTTGCCATCTTCGAAGCGGCCGGGGCCAACTGCAACAACTTCGCCTTCCTGCGGCTTCTCCTGCGCGGAGTCCGGGATCACCAGGCCGGAAGCCGTGGTCTGCTCGGCTTCGAGCGGGCGGACAACAATACGATCCTCAAGAGGCTTAATAGAGACCGACACTCGGACCTCTCCTTCTTCGTCAGCAAATTCGTGGACTGGAAAGCTTTCCGCCGTGGCTGGCAAACCGTCGTCGCGGTGCCGGCAGCAGCCTGGCTGGCAGCTCTTCATGTATTAGCACCCTCCTAGGGAGAGTGCTAATACAGACTGTATGCAAGGGTTAGCACTCGGTCAAGGCGAGTGCCAGAGTTTCGTCACGGGCGGAACATGGGGACGTGTAGATTTGCCGGGTGCGAGCCGCTGTTTACCTGATTCTTGCCACCCTCTTCTGGGCGGGCAACTTTGTTGTAGGACAGGCTGCCATGGAGACCATGGAGCCGCTCCAGCTGACGTTCTGGCGGTGGGCCCTGGCCGCTGTGCCGCTGCTGGTCCTGGCGCAGCTGGTGGAAAAACCGGACTGGCGCGCCATCCTGCGCCACTGGCCGGCGCTGCTGGTCCTGAGCTGCCTGGGCATGAGCGCCTACACCCTGCTGCTGTACAGCGCGCTGGGGCACACCTCGGCCCTGAATGCTTCGCTGGTGACCGCTGCAAACCCCGCCCTGATTACGGTCCTGGCCGTAGTCCTGCTCCGGGACAGGCCGCGCCCGCTGGGCTGGGCAGGGATTGCGCTGGGCCTCTGCGGAGTCCTGCTGGTCCTCACCGGAGGCGATCTGCAGCGGCTCCTGACCTTCTCCATCAACGCTGGCGAACTGCTGATCGTCGGCGCCATCACCGTGTGGGGCATCTACACGATCACCGCCCGCAGGCTGTCCGTCCCGGCGATCACCTCCACCGCGGTGCAGGTGGCCATGGCGGCTGTTGTCCTGGTTCCCTTTGCTGTGGGCACGGGGGCCGGGCTGCCGGCCACGGCATCCGAGGGCTGGTCCCTGGCCTACATCGTCCTCTTCCCCTCGCTGGGTTCCTACCTGCTGTGGAACCTGGCGCTCAAACGCACCACCGCTGCGAACGCCGGAAACTACCTCAACCTAATCGCCGTGTTTACCGCCATCATCACGGTCGCCCTGGGTCAGCCCATCACCGTCCCCCAGGTCCTGGGCGGCATCCTGGTTATCTCAGGGGTCCTGCTGACCAGTACCGGAGGCAAAGCACCTCAGCGGCCCAGGTCCTCGAAGTCGACGTCCTCCCCGCCGTCGCCCTCATCCTCGCCTGCCGAGTTCCGCCCGCGGTAAAGCAGCACCGCGGCAGCCGCGGCCGTCATGAGCGATACAACCAGGAAGAAGATGCTGCCCGCGCGGGCTCCGGCGTACAGACCGCGGATGTCCTGGGCCTCCTGCGTGTCGTCCTGGATGCTGCTGCCGCCCACCGAATAGACTGTGGCGTTGAAGGCATCCAGGAAGAAGATGATCACCAGCAGCGCGATGCACACCACGGCCACCACGGCACTGGCAATCAGTGCCGGGCGGGCGAACCGCGCCAGGCCTCCGGGGTGGTGCTGGCGGGACTGCGGGGAACCTGCACTGTCTTTCATGGCTTCAACACTATCGGCCCGCCGGCATGCCGCTCCTCCATTAGGCTGGAACCCATGGCTCAAGCTCCCCAGGACCAGATTGCACCACTGCTCACCCCGGAAGGCTGGGAGCTTCTGGCGTCCCTGGGCCCGTACCAGGAGGAGAAGTCCTTCGAGCTGAACTCGGCCCTCCGCAAGGCCGGCCACTCCCCTGAACTGGTCTCCGCCGTCCTGACCCAGTCCCGGCTCCGCACCAGGGCTGCCGCCAAGTTCGGTGAGTTTGCCCGGAGCATGCTGTTCACCCAGGCTGGCCTGGAACAGGCCACCCGGCTCAACGTTGCCGCACGCCACGCCCAGCGGTTCGCGGAGGCCGGAATCCGCCACGTTGCAGACCTGGGCTGCGGGCTGGGCGCGGACTCCCTGACACTGGCTTCCATGGACATCAATGTCACCGCCGTGGAGATGGACGAGACCACGGCAGCCTGCGCCACCGTCAACCTGATCCCGTTCCCCAACGCCACCGTGATGCATGCGGACGCCATGGCAGTGCCGCTGGACGGGATCGACGGCGTCTGGCTCGATCCTGCGCGCCGTGTCACCTCCACGTCGGGCACCAAGCGGATCTGGGACCCGGAGGCCTTTTCCCCGCCCCTGTCCTTCGTTGAGGACCTGGCGGCCTCCGGCCTGGCCGTGGGGGTCAAGATGGGGCCGGGCATGCCGCACGATTCCGTTCCTGCAGGCTGCGAAGCGCAGTGGGTCTCCGTGGCCGGGGATGTGACGGAGGTGGCGCTGTGGTTCAACGCAGTGCGCCGGCCGGGAGTCCGCCGGGCAGCGCTGGTCCTCGGTGCGCAGGGCGCGGCTGAGCTGACCAGCGGCGAAGACTTCGGCGCCGGCCCCACGGCTCCGGTGGGCCCGGTGGAAGGCTACCTCTACGAACCGGACGGTGCGGTGATCCGCGCCGGGCTGGTGGCCGACGTTGCACTGCAGCTGGGCGGACACCTGGTGGATGAGCACATCGCCTATGTGTGCGCGCCGGAACTGGTGGACACACCCTTTGCCCGCGCCTACAAGGTCCTGGAGGTGATGCCCTACAACGTCAAGGCGCTCAAGGGCTGGGTGAAGGACAACGGCATCGGCGTGCTGGACATCAAGAAGCGCGGCACCGCCGTCACGCCCGAGGAGCTCCGCAAGCAGCTCCTCCCCAGCGGGAAGAACGCGGCCGGCAAGAAAGCCGGAACCAAAACAGCCACCCTGGTCCTGACCCGCATCGGGGAGGACCGGGTGGCCATCGTGGTGGAGCCCGTCCAGTAAGGCTACTGGGCCCGCATGAACTCCTCGGCAGCGCGCACCTGCTCAGCGGTGGGCCGCACGCCGGTGTAGAGCACGAACTGTTCCAGGGCCTGGATGGTGGCAACCTCCGCCCCCGTGATGACCGGCTTTCCCGCGGCCCGGGCGGCCTTGATCAGCGGGGTTTCGGCCGGCAGCGCCACGACGTCGAAAACCACCCGGGCGGCGTCAATGGTTTCCTGGGGGAAGGCGAGGGCGTCAGCCTCCGCTCCTCCTGCCATACCGATAGGGGTCACGTTGATGAGCAAGTCCGCGGTCCCGCCGTCGAGCGCTGCCTGCCACCTGAAGCCATACTGCCCTGCGAGCGCCCGCCCGGCAGCCTCGTTCCGGGCAATGACCGTGACGTCCGCGAAGCCGGCGTCGCGGAGCGCGGCGACGGTAGCCTTGGCCATCCCTCCCGCCCCCTGGACGAGGACCGAATGGCTTGTGGGCACCTTGTTGGTGGCCAGGAGCTGCTCGATCGCGGTGTAGTCGGTGTTGTACGCCGTCAAGCGCCCGTCCGTGTTCACAATGGTGTTGACGGAGTCGATGGCCTTGGCCGAGGGGTCCATCTCGTCCACCAGCGCGATCACGTCCTCCTTGTACGGCATGGAGATGGCGCAGCCGCGGATGCCCAGGCCGCGGACGCCCGCGATGGCCTGTTCCAGGTTCGTGGGGGCGAACGCCTTGTAGATCCAGTTGAGGTCCAGCTGCTCGTACAGGTGGTTGTGGAAACGGGTCCCGTTGTTGCTGGGCCGCGCCGAGAGCGAGATGCAGAGGGTCATGTCTTTATTGAGAATAGGCACCTGCCCATTAAACGCGCTCCCTCCCAACTGTGTAGCGCTAAGTGTCGTTTTGGGGGTTCAAAACGACACTTAGCGCTACCTAGTTGGGATCAGGGGCACCCGGTTCCCGCCGGGAAGTTTCCGACGGCGGCCGGCAGCTTTCCCGGTGCGCCTGCCTTCCCTGCCAGGACAGCCGCGAGGGCGTCGAAGGCGCCGTCGCTCCTGCCGTAGAGGGCCACCTTCACCGGCGCGGTTGAGTCCCGCAGCGGCCACGGGGCGTCCAGGGCCACGGCAATGTCCCCTCCCGCGCCGCGGCCGCCGTAGCCAATAAGGCTGACCAGGGGTCCGGAGCCAAGGGCCAGCCCCGCCCTGACCGCGGCTGCCTCGAAGCGTGCCCTGTCCGCCGGCGAGCCGCCGTCCACCCTAACCGCGCCGGGAACCAGCGGCCCGCTGCAGGGTCCGGAGAGCATGGTGACCGCTGACGCGGAGACGTGGGCTGACAGGGCTCCGCCGCTGCCTGCCGGGGCGCCGGCTGCCGCGGCTATCCGGCCGTGCCAGGCCATCATGGTGGCCACGCGGCGGGCTGCCTCGTCCAAACGCTCCGGGGGCAGGGTGCCGGAGGCCACAGCTTGGACGATCGCGGCGTGGGCCTGCGCTACGTCGGCGGGCATCAGCAGGAGGTCCGCGCCGGCGGCGAGGGCCATCACCGCGGCGGCGCCGCCGGGGTACTGCTTGGTCACGGCGCCCATATTGAGGGCATCCGTTACCGCCACCCCCTTGAACCCGAGCCCCCGCAGCGCCGCATAGGCAGGGCCTGAGAGCGAGGCCGGGACGCCGGGTTCCAGCGCCGGGACCGCAATGTGCCCGGCCATCACCATCGGAGAACCGGCATCGATGGCGGCCCTGAACGGCTTCCAGTCACGGCCGGCGAGCTCCGCGACCGTGGCGGGCTGCGCCGGGAGGTTGTGGTGGGAATCGACCGTCACGGAGCCGTGCCCCGGAAAGTGCTTCACGGCCGGCAGTACTCCCGCGGCGAGCATTCCCTGCGAGAACGCCACGCCGAGCGCGGCAGCGGCGTCGGGGTCCGCGGACATGGACCTGGCGCCAATGGTGGGATCGCCGGGCCCGATGGTGACGTCCGTGCCGGGGGCGAAATCCAGGTTGAACCCGAGGGGCACCAGTTCGGCGGCCAGGCCCTGCCCCGCTTCCTTGGCCAGCGGCACGCTGCCGGCGGCGCCGTAGCTCATGGGTGTGGGCCATTCGGTCAGGGGCAGGCCCAGCCGGGCAACCTGGCCGCCTTCCTGGTCCACCGCGATGATCCCGGGCCACGGCCGTCCCCCGGCTGCCGCCGCCAACCGCTGGTTGACGGCAGCCATGCCGTGCACGTCCATCCTGCCCTGCGGGTCGAGGGGAACGTTGTCGCCCATGATGATGGACCCGGCAAGGTGCAGCCGCTCGATGGCGGCTGCGTGGGCCTCAACCTCCTTGCCCTTGAAGAACGGAAGGAGGACCTGCCCGGCCTTCTCCTCGGTGCTCATCGCCGCCACCGCAGCAGCTGCCGCGTCCTGGTCGCGCTGTTCAGGCCCCCAGCCAAGCGGCCGGGTACCGGGATCAGGTGACGGGGAGGGCGTGGGGGGTGCCGTCGTCGTACTTGGCGTGGAGGTGGCAGACGGTGCAGACAACGTAGTTGGGGCCGACGACGACGGGACAGGGCCCGGCGCTGCCGTGCAGGACGCCAGGGCTACTGCGGCGGAGGCTGCCGCGAGGAAGGGAAGGGATGTGTGAAAACTGTCACGCAGGGGTCGGAACGGGGCCATCAATACGATGCTACCCCTGCACTAGACTTGAACCATCCGTTCGCCTGCCGGCACCAGCCTGTCAGTGACGGCGTGAGCCAGCGGCAAACAGGACAGTTAGGACATGCGTGAAGATCGACTTCGCTACATCAAGGCAGTCAACCCTTGGTGTTGAATGGGAACTCGCGCTGGTGGACGGCCGGACGGGCGAACTCGCCTCCGTGGCCAACGAGGTCCTCCGCGGCGTCGCTTCCCGCCACCCCGAACTGAACGAAGACGACGAGCACCCGCACATCAAGCAGGAACTCCTGCTGAACACCGTGGAACTGGTGACCGGTATCTGCGAAACCGCAGCCGAAGCCAAGGAAGACCTCAGCCGTTCGCTGACCGCCGTGCGCGAGATCACCGACCCCATGGGCGTTGAACTGTTCTGCGCCGGAAGCCACCCGTTCAGCCCGCCGCAGCTGCAGCCGGTCACGGACAAGGCACGCTACGCGAAACTCATCGACCGCACCCAGTGGTGGGGCCGGCAGATGGTCATCTACGGTGTGCACGTCCATGTGGGGCTGGACCGCAGGGACAAGGTGCTGCCCGTGCTGGACGGGCTGGTCAACTATTTCCCGCACTTCCAGGCGCTGTCAGCGTCCAGCCCGTTCTGGGGCGGCGAGGACACCGGCTACGCGTCCCAGCGGGCCCTCATGTTCCAGCAGCTCCCCACCGCCGGCCTGCCCTTCCAGTTCCATTCCTGGGAGGAATACGAGTCCTATGTGCAGGACATGTTCACCACCGGCGTGATTGACACGCTCTCTGAGATCCGCTGGGACATCCGGCCCGTGCCGAACCTGGGCACCATCGAGATGCGGATCTGCGACGGCCTGGCCACCCTGGAGGAAGTGGGCGCCATCGCAGCCCTCACCCAGTGCCTGGTGGACGAGTTCTCCACCACCCTGGATAACGGCGGGACCATTCCCACCATGCCGCCCTGGCATGTCCAGGAAAACAAGTGGCGCGCTGCCCGCTACGGCATGGACGCCATCATCATCCTCGACGCCGCGGGCAAGGAGCAGCTGGTCACCGAGCACCTGCTGGAAACCCTCAACCGGCTCGAGCCCGCGGCCGCCAAGCTGCGCTGCACGGACGAGCTTGCCGACGTCGAGAAGATCATCCGCCGTGGGGCCGGCTACCAGCGCCAGCGCCGGGTGGCAGCTGAACACGGCGGCGACCTCCAGGCCGTGGTGCTGGACCTGGTCAAGCAGATGCGCAACGGCCCCACCGCCTGACCTGGCCCGCCCGAAACGGGGCACTTCGGCACGGACACGCCGGCCGCCGTCGTGATGTACGACGGCGAGGCCCCCAAAGTGCCCCGCGACGGTTCGCCGGGTGTTCGGGCGTCCGGCCTGCGTCAGGCGGGGAGCGAGACCGACGTGACCGGCATCGAGGAATCCGGGGCGAAGCGGATGCCGCTGGGTTCCACTCCGGCCATTACCAGCTGGGCACCCAGGGCCGCCACCATGGCGCCGTTGTCCGTACACAGGTCCAGCGGCGGCACGTGCAGCCTGATACCGGCCGAGGCACAGCGCTGTCCCGTCAGCTCGCGGAGCCGTGAGTTGGCCGCGACTCCGCCGCCCAGGAGCACGTCCTTGATGCCGTGTTCCCGGCAGGCCAGCACAGCCTTCGAGGAGATGATGTCCACCACGGCTTCCTGGAACGCCGCCGCAATGTCAGCCACCGGAATCTCCTCCCCGCGCGCTTCGAACTGCTCCACGCACCGGGCCACCGCGGTCTTGAGGCCGCTGAAGGACCAGTCGTACCTGTGCTTGCCGGGCTCCTCGACGGTGCCCATGTACTTGGGTTGGCTGAGTCCCCGGGGGAAGCGGATGGACTTCGGGTTGCCGGTGCGGGCAACCTTGTCGATGGCCGGCCCGCCCGGGTAGCCGAGGCCCAGGATGCGGGCCACCTTGTCGTAGGCTTCGCCGGCGGCGTCGTCGATGGTGGAACCCAGGAGCTGCACGTCGTCGGTGATGCTGTTGATCCGCAGGATCTCGGTGTGGCCGCCGGAAACCAGCAGCGCGCCGAGGTTTTCCGGGAGCTGCGGTGCCGTCCCGGTTCCCTGGCCACTGCCCTTCCTGTCCAACAGCCCCACCCCGACGTGGGCCACGAGGTGGTTGATGGCGTACAACGGCTTGCCGGTGGCCACGGCCAGGGCCTTGGCGGCGCAGACGCCCACCATGAGGGCGCCTGCCAGGCCCGGTCCCGAGGTGACCGCGATGGCATCAACGTCATCGAGGGCCACGCCCGCGTCGGCGAGCGCCTGCTCCAGGGTGGGAACAAACGCGTCAAGGTGCGCGCGGGAGGCGATCTCGGGGATGACGCCGCCGAACCGGACGTGCTCGTCCATGGAGGATGACACGGTGTTGGTCAGCAGCGTGGTTCCGCGCACGATTCCCACCCCGGTCTCGTCGCAGGATGACTCAATGCCCAGCACCAGCGGCTGCGTGCGGTTCATGGCTGGGGTCCTTCCGTGGTTGTTCCGTGTGCCGTTCCATCGCCAGGTGCGCCGGCAAGCTGAAGGCGCATGATCAGGGCGTCGACGCCGTCGCGGTAGTACCGGGGGCGGACGTGGATCTGCTCAAAGCCGAACCGGACGTACAGCTGCTGCGCCCGCGGGTTGTCAGCGCGGACCTCCAGGAGGACGTCCGCGGCCCGCCTGCGCCGGGCTTCGTCGATGAGGGTGGTGAGCAGCGTGGTCCCGATGCCCCGGCCCTCGTATTCGGGGACGACGGCGATGGTCTGGACGTCCGCGATGGGCTCGATGCACATCAGACCGGCATAGCCCACGATGCCGTCGCTGCATTGCGCCACGAGGTAACGGCGGGTTTCCGGCTGGGAGAGTTCGTCGAGGAACATCTGCAACGGCCACGCGTCCACCGGGAAGAGCCGCTGTTCCAGCGCGCTGACCGCGGGGACATCGTTCAGCGTCATGTCCCGGACAGTCACGTCCGCGCCGGGGCGGCCGGGTATGCGGTTCACAGGGCCCTCTTCCGTGGTCCGGGGACCTGGGCGTCGGACTCCCGGAGGTACAGCGGAGTGGAGTCGAGGAGGGCGTTTCCTGCCACGAGCCGCGCCAGCGCGAACTTGCCCAGGTACAGCGCATCCGGCTGTTCCTGCGCGAAGTCGGGGTGGGCGTTCAGCGCATCGGCGTAGAGGCCGGCGCCGGCACCGAAGGCGGGCAGGTCCGGGAGGTCGGCGGCGAAGCTGACGTGCGGGCCGTCCTCCAGGACGGGAAGCCGGCCTTCGGCGAGGCTGTACCGCGCCCAGTAGACCTCTTTCCGGCGCGCGTCCGTGGCCACCAGGAACTCGGGGACTGCCGCGGCGGATTCCGCCACTTCCAGGGCCATCGCGTCCAGGCTGACCAGCCCGTGAAGGGGTTTGCCCCAGACGAAAGCCAGGGTCCGTGCGGTCGCAATTCCGGACCGCAGTCCGGTAAACGGTCCGGGACCCACACCCACTACCAGGGCGTCGATGTCCTTCCCAGTCACGCCGGCGCCTGCGAGCATCTCCTCGATCCCCGGGGCAAGCACCTCGGCATGGCTCCGGGTGTCCTCAGTGGAGAAGCTGGCGAGCACGGAGCCCGGCGCCTCAGAGGAAACCAGGGCCGCGCTGGCAACGGCGGAGGTGTCAATGGCCAGGATCAGCATCAGCGGACCCCTTCCATGGAGGCGCCCAGTTCCGGAGCCTCGGGCCACCGCGGGCCGTACCCGCGCATCACGATGGTGCGGGGCTCGTCCGCATCCTCAGTGTCGAAGTCCAGGCTGGCGGAAGGCCGCCCGTCGTCAAGTCCAACTGCGCGGTGCACATCGATTTCCAGCCTGCTCTCACTAAGGTGCTCCACGCGGTCCCGGCCCCACTCCACGACCGTCACGGAGGAGTCCATGGTGTTTTCCAGGTCGATGTCGTCAATTTCCGCGGCTGAGTCCAGCCGGTAGGCGTCCACGTGCACCAGGTCCGGGCCGCCGGGCCTCGGCCCGTCAGGCAGGTTGGGATGGATGCGGACCAGCACGAACGTGGGGGAAATAATGCCCTCCCGGACGCCCAGCCCCTCACCCAGGCCCTGCGTGAAGGTGGTCTTCCCGGCACCCAGTTCGCCGCTGAGCACCAGCAGGTCCCCGGCCTGCAGGACCGCCGCGAGACGGAGGGCCAGCGCATGGGTCTGCTCCGCTGTCGTCGCTGTTAATGTCGTTTCCCAGTTGGGCCGGGGAGCCTGGCCGTTGGTGGTCACGAGAGCTCCTCCTGACTGGACGCGGAGCTCCGGTCCTCTTCGTTGATGAAGCGCCGCGGCACCCTGGGGCTGATCCTGGTGACGATCTCGTAGTTGATGGTTCCGGCGGCGCGCGCCCAGTCATCGGCCGTGGGGCCGCCGTCGGCTCCGTCCCCGAACAGCTCCGCCTCGGCACCCAGCAGGTCCGCACCCGCTCCGCCGATGCTGCCGAGGTCGATGACCATCTGGTCCATGGCAATCCGGCCCACCACCGGGTAGGTCCGGCCGGCCACCCGTACGGGCCCGCCGGTGGCGGACCGCGGCACCCCGTCCGCGTAACCCACCGGGATCAGGCCCAGCGTGCTGTCTCCCTGGGTGCGGTAGTGGAGGCCGTAGGACACGCCCTGCCCTTCCGGCACCTGCTTGCACTGGGACACCAGGGTCCGCAGCGTCATGGCGGGGCGGAGCCCCAGTTCGGCGGAGCTCTGCCCGGCGAATGGGGACAGCCCATAGATGCCCAGGCCAACGCGGACCAGGTCGAAGTGGGTGTCGGGCCGGGACAGCGTGGCGGGGGTGTTGGCCAGGTGGCGGACCTCCGGGTCCACGCCGGCGTCCTCCGCCACGGCCAGGACTTCGCGGAACGTGGCCAGCTGCTGGTCGGTTTCGGGACGCTCCGGCTCGTCGGCGACAGCGAGGTGGGAGAAAATGCCCACCACGCGCAGCAGGCCCTGGTCCTGGTAGTCCATCGCCTCGCCCACCAGCTGGTCCCAGCTGTCCAGGGCGGCGCCGTTGCGTCCCAGTCCGGTGTCCACTTTCAGGTGGATGCGGGCCGGGCGCTCTTGTTCCCGGGCTGCGGCCACAATGCGGTCCAGTTCCCAGCCGGAGCAGCCAATGTCGACGCCGGCAGCCACAGCAGCGCCGAAGTTGCTTTCCGTGGTGTGCAGCCAGGCGAGCAGCGGCGCATCGATGCCGGCAGCCCGGAGCGCCAGGGCCTCCGAGATGTGGGCCACGCCCAGCCAGGACGCTCCCGCCTCCAGGGCCGCCCGCGCCACCGGCACGGCACCGTGCCCGTATGCGTCTGCCTTGACCACGGCCATGACTTTCGCCGGGGATGCGGCAGCGGCGAGGCGGCGGACGTTGTGCCGGATGGCGTCGAGGTCGATCACGGCGGACCGTTCATAGCGGGAGCCGTGTCCCGGGGCAGCACTGAATTCGCCGGTTGTTGCGGGGTAAGTCACCCTAGTGATTCTAGTGCTGGCGCTTCCGGCCGAATAATCGTCAGGCGTCCGAGAGGTGGGCGATGGTGGCTGCGGCCCTGCGCTGCGCTGCGAGCGGGACGTCCTGGATGATGTCGGCCAGGAAGCCGAACCGGCGCAGCCACTGGCTCATCTGCCGCTCCGGCCGCGCGTTGGCGCGCTTCCACCAGTCGGCAATGTCCCCCCACCCGGGGGCAGCCAGGGATCCGCCCACCTCCTGCACCGCCAGCGAGGCGCAAAGGTTCGCAAAGCGGAGCCTGTCCCCCAGCGGCCAGCCGGCCAGGCTGCCAACGATGAACGCGGCGTCGAAACAGTCACCTGCGCCCGTGGGGTCGTAGGCCTTCACCGGAAGCGAAGGCACCCACTCCTCCTCCCCCGTTTCGGAATCCACCGCCATGGCCCCCTGCGCACCGAGCGTCACCACGGCCACAGGAACCCGGTCTGCCAGCGCATACAGGGCAGTCCAGGGATCGTCCTTCCCGGTGAACGCCATGGCCTCGCGCTGGTTGGGGAGGAAGGCATGGAAGTACTGCAGGTTGTCCAGCCGGGCAGGCGCCCACTCTCCGCTGGGGTCCCATCCGACATCGCCGAACAGCTTGACCCCCGCGTGGTGTGCCGCTTTTGCCCACGGCTCGATCTCCCTGCCCACTTCCGCGATGCCGGCGAGCGCAGGGGGCGGGTCCCCTATGAGTTCGGAGGATGTGATGGGGGCAGCGTGGCCGTGGGTCACCATCGACCTGTCCTTCTCCACGCAGAGGGAGACGGTGACAGGTGAGTGCCAGCCGGGGACTTTTTGCGACAGCGAGAGGTCCACGTGTTCCTGGCCGGACAGGATCTTCCAGTTGAAGTCCCCGTAACCGTCATCGCCGAACGCGGCGGCCAGACCTGTCCTCAGCCCCAGCCGTGCCGCGGCGATCGCCTGGTTGGCAACCCCGCCGGGGCAGCTGCCCATGCCGTCGCTCCAGATTTCGGTGCCGGGCTCCGGCGCGTGCGGAAGCCCCGTGAAAATGATGTCCTGGAAAACTGTTCCGGCCAGCAGCACGTCGAATCCGGGAGTGGCGGGCGGACGGACGGCTGCCAAGGGGTCGTAGGGGCGGGCTGGGATCGCGTCCATGTCCGCACACTACGCCCTGCCGCTGACATCCGGTAGGGGCCCGCCGGGCGCGGGCCTAGACTGCTGGTTATGCGGCTTCTCATTGCCGGCGGCGGGGGTTTCCGGGTGCCGCTGATATACCGGGCGCTGGCCTCCGGCCGCTTCGCGGGAATGGTCAGCGACCTTGTGCTGTACGACGTCGACCCCGCCCGACTCCAGGCAGTCACCGCCGTCCTGCACAGCATGCCGGGCGGTCCGGGTGCCCGGGTTCCGGTGCACGCCGCCACTAACCTGCCGCAGGCGCTGGCGGGTGCCGGGATGGTGTTCGCAGCCATCCGGCCCGGCGCTACGGCAGGGCGGGTGGCGGACGAAAAGGTGGCGCAGGACCTTGGCCTGCTGGGGCAGGAAACAACCGGCGCCGGGGGTATCTCCTACGCCCTGCGGACCATCCCGCACATGCTCAACCTGGCACGGCTGATGAAGGAGCACTGCCCGGAGGCCTGGCTGATCAACTTCACCAACCCGGCCGGCATGGTCACCGAGGCGCTGCTCCCCGTGCTGGGCAGGAAGGTGATCGGGATCTGCGATTCGGCCGGCGGCCTGGTGCAGCGCGCCGCGCGGGCAGCAAACGTGCCGCTGCCGGAGGGAAGGCTCGACGGCGTGGGCTACTACGGCCTGAACCATCTTGGCTGGCTCTACCGGCTGGAGTCCCGAGGGCAGGACGTGCTGCCGCGGCTGCTCGCGGACCCGGTGGCCCTGGCCTCGTTCGAGGAGGGCCGGCTGTTTCCCCAGCCGTTTTTAGCTGGCCTCGGGGCACTGCCCAACGAATACCTCTATTACTACTACCGGCGGGACGCCGCCCGCGAGGCTATGCGCGCCATGGCCCGGACCCGCGGCGAAACCATCCACAGCCAGCAGGAGGAGCTGTACCCGCGGCTGGCCGCCGCCGGTGCCGGTGCGTTCCGGCTCTGGGAAGAAGCGCGCCGGTCCCGCGAGGAGGGCTACCTGGCCGAAGCACGCAGCCAGGGCGAGGAACGGGACGAGGCGGACCTGGCCGGCGGAGGCTACGAGCGGGTGGCCCTCGCTGCCATGCGTGCCCTGTCGGGGGCCGGTGACACACAGCTGATCCTGAACACCCGCAACTCCCCCGCGCCCGTACCGGACGCCGCACCAGGCCCAATCACGGCCCGGCCGGCCGCCCCTGAACCGGCCATTCCGGGGCTGCCGGCGGACGCCGTCGTCGAAGTTCCCTGCACGGTGACGGCCGCCGGCGCGCTGCCGCTGCCCCAGCAGTCCCCACCGGAACCGCAGCTGGGCCTGCTCCGGCAGGTCAAGAAGGTGGAGCGGTTGACCGTGCGGGCCGCCGTCGAGGGTGACCGCGAAGCAGCCTTCGCGGCGTTTGCCGGGCATCCGCTGGTGGCTTCGGAGGACCTGGCCCAAGCTTTGCTGGACGGCTACGAACGGGAGTTCCCCGCGCTCCGGGACCTGTGGCGCCCAGGTGTCCGGTGAGGGAGGAGTAGTGTTTTATCGGATGCGCACTCTACCGGCGCTGCCCGTACACGCCGGTAGCCGGAAGGAGGTCCCGTGGCACTGATCCGCAGGGTTGCTTTGCTCTCCCTCCACACCTCGCCCATGGAGCAGCCCGGTTCCGGTGACGCTGGCGGGATGAACGTGTACATCCGCGAACTGGCATCGGCCCTGGCTGAAGCCGGTGTTGAGGTGGAAATCTTCACCCGCTCCACCTCGGCCAACCAGCCCGCCGTCGAACATCCCGATCCCGGCGTCTGCGTGCACAACGTCCTGGCCGGGCCGCTCAAGAAGATCCCCAAGGAAGACCTGCCTGGCCTGCTGCACAGCATGGTGGCCGAGATCGAACAGATCCGCCGCCGGCAGCCGCACGGCCGCTACGACGTGATCCATTCCCATTACTGGGTGTCCGGGATTGCTGGGCTGGAACTGTCCGAGCTCTGGGGCGTGCCGCTTGTGCACACCATGCACACCATGGCCAAGGTCAAGAACCTGCTGCTGGAGTCCGGTGAGCAGCCGGAGCCGCGGCGGCGTGAACTGGGCGAGCACCGCATTGTGGACGGCGCAGCGCGGCTCATCGCCAATACCAGTGCCGAGGCCGCCGAGCTTGTCTCGCACTACGGCGCCACCTACGACCGGATCGACATTGCCCCGCCCGGCGTGGACCTGGGCACCTTCACGCCTGCCTTCAGGGCACGGTCCAGGACAGAGCGGGGCATCAGCCCCGGGACGTTCCACCTGGTCTTCGCCGGGCGCATCCAGCGGCTGAAGGGGCCGCAGGTCCTGGTCAAGGCCGCCGCGCTGCTGCGGAAACGGCGGCCGGACATCGACCTCCGGGTCACCATCCTGGGCTCCTTGAGCGGCAACAAGGAGTTCAACCTCCGGCGCCTGGTGTCGGACGCGGACATGGACGACGTCGTCACGCAGCTTCCCCCGGTCAAGGCACCTGAGCTTGCAGCCTGGTTCCGCGCGGCGGACGTGGTGGTGATGCCCTCCTTCAGCGAGTCTTTCGGGCTGGTGGCGCTCGAGGCGCAGGCCTGCGGAACACCGGTGGTGGCCACGCGCGTTGGCGGGCTGTCGCGGGCCATCTTCCACGGCAGGACCGGGCTGCTGGTGGACGGCCACCATGCCGCCGACTGGGCCGATGCGCTCGAGGCCCTGTACGACGACCCCGCCACCCGCGAGGACATGGGCCGGGCCGCCGCCATCAGGGCCCAGAACTCAGGATGGCAGCGCACCGCCGCCATTACGCTCGAAAGCTATCATGCCGCCGTCGACAACTTCGTGGGAACCCGGCTGGTGCAGGCCTTTCCCGCGTCCTGACTGTCCCCTCCACGGAAACCCAACCCCACCCGCCAAGCAAAGGACAACGATGTCTTCCATCCTTAGTGACCTCGAGATTGCCAGAGCGGCCCGGATCCGGCCCATCGAGGACATTGCGGCGGCCGCGGGCATCAACGCGGAGGCCCTCGAGCAGTACGGGCGGTACAAGGCCAAGATCGATCCCGTGCGGCTGCACGCTCCCGCGCCCGCCGGGAAGGTGGTGCTGGTCTCGGCGATGTCCCCCACACCGGCCGGCGAGGGGAAATCCACCACCACCGTGGGCCTCGCCGATTCGCTGGCACGGGCAGGCCACAAGGTGATGATCGCCCTGCGCGAGCCTTCGCTGGGTCCGGTCCTTGGCATGAAGGGCGGCGCCACCGGCGGCGGCTACTCCCAGGTGCTGCCGATGGACGAGATCAACCTCCACTTCACCGGCGACTTCCATGCCATCACGGCCGCCAACAATGCACTCATGGCCCTGGTGGACAACCACATCTACCAGGGCAACCAGCTTAATATCGACCCCCGGCGCATGACGTTCAAGCGGGTCCTGGACATGAACGACCGCGCGCTGCGGGAGGTCGTTATAGGTTTGGGCGGGCCCACCCAGGGCATCCCGCGCCAGGACGGGTTCGACATCACCGTGGCGTCCGAGATCATGGCGGTCTTCTGCCTGGCTACGGAGCTGGCGGACCTTCGCTCCCGGCTCGGCCGGATCACGTTCGGCTACACCTTTGACCGGTCGCCGGTGACCGTGGCGGATCTTGGTGTGCAGGGGGCGCTGACGCTGCTGCTGAAGGAGGCCGTCAAGCCCAACCTGGTGCAGACCATCGCCGGCACGCCGGCGCTGGTCCACGGCGGCCCGTTCGCCAACATCGCCCACGGCTGCAATTCGCTGATTGCCACCCAGACGGCACGGCGGCTGGCGGACATTGTTGTGACCGAGGCTGGCTTCGGGGCCGACCTCGGTGCCGAAAAGTTCATGGACATCAAGGCACGGACCGGCGGCCTGGCGCCCTCGGCCGTGGTGGTGGTGGCAACGGTGCGGGCACTCAAGATGCAGGGCGGGGTAGCAAAGAATCAGCTCACCGAACCGAACATCGCTGCCCTCGAGGCGGGGGTGGCCAACCTGCACCGGCACGTCCGGAACGTGGAGAAATTCGGCGTGCCGCCCGTTGTGGCCATCAACAGGTTCTCCTCCGACTCAGCCGAGGAACTCGACTGGCTGCTGGCGTGGTGCGCGGCAGAGGGTGTCCCGGCCGCCGTCGCCGATGTGTGGGGACGGGGCGGCGGTGGTGACGGCGGGGATGAACTTGCGGCCCTCGTGGCAAAAACGGTGGCCGGGCCAAACAACTTCCGGCACCTGTACGCGCTGGGGCTGCCGGTGGAGGACAAGATCCGGACCATCGCCCAGGAAATCTACGGGGCCGACGGGGTGGACTTCTCCGTGCCGGCCCTGAAACGGCTGGCCGACATCGAGCGGAACGGCTGGGGCGGCCTCCCGGTATGCATGGCCAAGACCCAGTACTCGTTCACGGACGACGCCTCCCGCCTGGGCGCCCCGAAAGGATTCACCATCCACGTCCGCGACCTGCTGCCCAAGACCGGCGCCGGATTCATCGTGGCCCTGACCGGTGCGGTGATGACGATGCCCGGGCTGCCCGTTGCCCCGGCGGCGATGCGCATGGACGTTGACGGCGACGGCAACCCGGTGGGCCTCGCCTGACCCCTGCGACCCTCTCTCACTTGATGTCGGCTTTCCACCGACGCCCTCTCACTTGATGCGCGCTTTTTACCGACGCTCTCTCACTTGATGCGCGCTTTTTACCGACGCTCTCTCACCTGATGCGCGCTTTTTACCGACGCTCTCTCACTTGATGCGGGCTTTCCGGCGCTCCTCTTGCACTTCCCGCGAGTCAGGGACTCGTGCGGCCGCCGCATTTGCGGTAGCAACGGTCCGCGACCTCCCGCCCACGCGGCCTCCCCGCTTCACTGAAACGAAGATCACCGCGGTGCTCAGCACCACGAGTCCGCAGACGAACGCAACGGAGGAGGGGTCGGTGGCAAGCAGCTCCGGAATGGCACGGCCCGGCACAGTCGCCGCAAAGACGAAGGCCACGGCGATGCCGATGTAGCTGCCAATCATGTTTCCCATATGCGAGGCGATATTGCCGCGAACGGCGCTGAGCAGGCCCAGGCTAACGGTCACGATGGTGAAGGCCGACAGACCGTGCAGCCAGCTGAAATGCCCGTCGGACAGAATCCAGAAACTGCTGAAGCAGACGTAGTACATGGCAGCCACCCACAGGTAGCCCATGGTGCGGTGGATGCGGTCGCGCCGTTGGCGAAGGATCTGCAAGGGCCCGATGGCCAGAACAAAAAGCGCGGCAACGACGTGGCTGGCAAGCAGGACATTCCAAGACTCCATAGCCTTAGGATAGGGCTACTATCCAAACGTGTACATCAGGATAGCCGGGCTCGAATTCACTATCCATAGAGACGGGCAGGTAAGGAGATCGGGATGCAGCTCAATGAACTGAGTCAGCGGTCAGGAGTCACACCCGCAAGCATCAAGTACTACCTGCGCGAAGGCCTGCTGCCGCCGGGTGAGGCCGTTCACGCAACCCGTGCCGAGTATTCAGCCAGGCATCTCGAGCGGCTCGAATTGATTCAGGCGCTCCGCCAGGTCGTGGGCCTCAACATCGGGCAGATCCGCGGCCTCGTGAAAATGGCCGACGACGGCGTGCCCCGCCTCGATCTCCTTGCTGCGGTCCAGCGGGTGGTGCTGAATCTTGAAAACTCCACGCCGGCGAGCGGTGGGGAAGCCACGGAGGCGGCGGACGCCGTCGTACGTCTCCGGGGGTGGCCGGATTTCCCAAGTGACGCCAGGAACGCACTCACTGCCCACCTGGAGCTGATGGCGAGCCTCAGAATTCCTGTATCTGCGTCAGTTATGGAGACCTATAGCAAGGCGATGGACGATGTTGCCGGACTCGACATTGCCGCAACCACCGCTCCGGAGAGCACCGACAGGCTCATACTCACTGCCGCCGTCGGCATGCATATGCACAGCCAGCTACTACTCAAACTCCTGGCACTCGCCCAGGCCAGCCACGCCATCCGCCGCTACCACGGTTAAAGGGGCGGCGCTCCCCCACCGAAGTGAGAGAGCGCCGCGTGAAAACCCACATTAAGTGAGAAAGCGTCCCAGGGGTGGTCAGCTGGACGGACGAAATTAGCGCTCGAGGTCTCCGCGGATGAAGGCTTCCACCTTTTCGCGGGCGAGGTCGTCGTTGAACTGCTCCGGCGGGGACTTCATGAAGTAGCTAGAAGCGGAGAGCAGCGGGCCGCCGATGCCGCGGTCCAGGCCGATCTTGGCGGCACGGATGGCATCGATGATCACGCCGGCGGAGTTGGGGGAATCCCAGACTTCCAGCTTGTACTCAAGCGAGACGGGGGCGTCGCCGAAGTTGCGGCCTTCGAGGCGGACAAACGCCCACTTGCGGTCGTCAAGCCACTGGACGTAGTCGGACGGGCCGATGTGGACGTCCTTGGCGGCCAGTTCGGCCTCCACGTTGGAGGTGACGGCCTGGGTCTTGGAGATCTTCTTGGACTCCAGGCGGTCGCGCTCCAGCATGTTCTTGAAGTCCATGTTGCCGCCGACGTTCAGCTGGTACGTGCGGTCCAGGGTGACGCCGCGGTCTTCGAAGAGCTTGGCCATGACGCGGTGCGTGATGGTGGCGCCGATCTGGCTCTTGATGTCGTCGCCCACGATCGGGACGCCGGCGGCGGTGAACTTGTCAGCCCACGCCTTGGTGCCGGCGATGAAGACGGGCAGGGCGTTCACGAAGGCCACGCCGGCGTCAATCGCTGCCTGGGCGTAGAACTCGGCTGCTGCCTGCGAACCAACGGGCAGGTAGCAGACCATCACGTCAACCTTGGCGTCCTTGAGCGCCTGCACAACGTCAACCGGCTCTTCGGTGGACTGCTCGATGGTCTCGAGGTAGTACTTGCCGAGGCCGTCGAGGGTGTGGCCGCGCTGGACGGTGACGCCGGTGGGCGGCACGTCAGCGATCTTGATGGTGTTGTTTTCGCTCGCCAGGATGGCATCTGCAAGGTCAACGCCGACCTTCTTGCCATCAACATCAAACGCGGCGACGAACTCAACGTCACCCACGTGGTACTGGCCGAACTCAACGTGCATCAGGCCCGGGATCGTGGCCTTGGGGTCGGCATCCTTGTAGTAGTGGACGCCCTGGACCAGCGAAGCGGCGCAGTTTCCTACGCCGACGATTGCAACACGAATCGGATGTGAAGACACGGAACTCCTTTGAGGACAAACGTCAGCCCGCCGGCGTCGCGTCCAAGAGAGGACGACGGCGGTGCGGCAGGCTCTGCGCCAAAACGGCGCCATTTCATAGTAACCAACAGAGTGGGACGCGGAGTTGTTCCCTCGTCCCACTCTGCGGAATCACCGTAACGGAATCAGGCCGGCTGCTTCCAGAGGTTGATGTCAGACTCCACCGCGAACTCGTCGATGGCATTCAGCTCATCGGCGGTGAACGCGAGGTTGTTGATGGCGGACAGGGTGTCCTCCAGCTGGGTGACGCTGGACGCACCCACCAGGGCCGAGGTGACAGGCGACCCCTTGGGCTGGTCACGCAGGATCCAGGCGATGGCCATCTGGGCGAGGGACTGTCCGCGCCCGGCAGCGATCGCGTGCAGGCCGCGGATCCGGTCCAGCTTCTCCTCGGTGATGGCGTCCTCGGAGAGGAAACGGGCCTTGGCTGCCCGGGAATCTGCGGGGATGCCGTTCAGGTACCGGTCGGTGAGCATGCCCTGGGCGAGTGGCGAGAAGGCGATGGAGCCTGCACCCACCTGGTCCAGCGCTTCATAGAGGTTGGGCGAACCGTTCTCCGTCCACCGGTTGAGCATCGAGTAGCTGGGCTGGTGGATGAGCAGGGGCGTCCCGAGGTCCTTCAGGATACGTGCCGCCTCGATTGTCTGCTCGGGGGTGTAGGAGGAGATGCCCGCGTACAGTGCCTTGCCTGAGCGGACGGCGTAGTCCAGGGCGCCCATGGTCTCTTCCATTGGCGTTTCCGGATCCGGCCTGTGGCTGTAGAAGATGTCCACGTAATCCAGGCCCATGCGCTGCAGCGACTGGTCCAGGCTGGAGATGAGGTACTTGCGGGAGCCCCATTCGCCGTACGGGCCGGGCCACATGTAGTAGCCGGCCTTGGTGGAGATGACGAGTTCGTCCCGGTAGGGCTTGAAGTCGTCCTTGAGGTGACGGCCGAAGTTCGTCTCGGCGGAGCCGTCCGGCGGGCCGTAGTTGTTGGCGAGGTCGAAGTGGTTGACGCCGAGGTCGAAGGCGCGGCGCAGTATGGCCCGCTGTTCGTCAAAACGTTTGTCGTCGCCGAAGTTGTGCCACAGTCCAAGCGAGATGGCCGGGAGCTTGAGCCCGCTGCGGCCGACGCGGCGGTAGGGCATGGATTCGTAGCGGTCTTCCGCTGCGGAATAAGTCATGCCTTCCATCCTGCCAGCTGTGACACGCGCAACAGGCCAAGGCAGGAAAGTTACGCCGCGGGCTGACACCAGCCCGCGGCGCAACGTTGCCTGAACGGCGTGTCAGGACTTAAAGATCGCCGCACTCCAGGGCGCCAGGGCGAGGGCTTCGCCGTCAAGGTTGCTGCCCTCGTCCGTCGCCAACAGGACCGTCCCGGAAACGTCCTCCAGCCGGACCTTTGCGTCTGAGAGGTTTAGCAGTACCTCAACGCTTCCGCGGCGGAACCGCAGCCAGCCGGCGTCGTCGTCGAACGTCACCTCCGTCTCGGTGAAGCCGAGACCGGCAAGCTCCGGGTGCTCGCGCCGCAGCGCCGTGAGGGCGCGGTAGAGTTCCAGCAGCCGCGCGTGGTCCCCGGCGGAGGCTTCGTCCCAGTTCAGCTTGGACCGGCGGAAGGTTTCCGGATCCTGGGGATCGGGCACGACGGCGGGATCCCACCCCATGCGCTCGAACTCCTTGATCCGGCCTTCCGCGGTCGCCTTGCCCAGCTCCGGCTCCGGGTGGGAGGTGAAGAACTGCCAGGGGGTGCTCGCCGCGAACTCTTCGCCCATAAACAGCATGGGCGTGAACGGGGACGTCAGCGTGAGCACGGCGGCCATCGCCAGCTGTCCGTGGGACAGCGACTGCGAGAGCCTGTCCCCGGTGGCGCGGTTGCCGATCTGGTCGTGGTTCTGGTTGCAGACCACCAGCGCCGCCGGGTGCACCAGCGAGGCATTGATGGGCCGGCCGTGGTGCCGTCCGCGGAAGCTGGAGTAGCTGCCGTCGTGCAGGAAGCCGTCCTTCAGGACCTTTGCCAGGACCGCCAGGGACTGGAAGTCCTCGTAGTACCCGGTGGTCTCGCCGCTGACGCTGACGTGGACCGCGTGGTGGAAGTCATCGCTCCACTGCCCGGCCAGCCCGTACCCGTTGACGTCCCGCGGATACAGCAGGCGCGGGTTGTTCAGGTCCGATTCGGCGATCAGGGTCTTCGGCAGCCCCGTCTCCGCTGAGACGGCGTCGCCCAAGGCACCGAACTCCTCGAGGATGTGCACGGCGCGCTCGTCCTTCAGCGCGTGCACGGCGTCCAGGCGGAGGCCGTCCACGTGATAGTCCCGGAGCCAGAGGGCCAGGTTGTCCAGGATGTATTCCCGCACCACGTCGGAGCCGGGGCCGTCCAGGTTCACCGAGTCGCCCCAGGTGTTGGCATCCCCCTGTTTCAGGTAGGGCCCGAACTTGGACAGGTAGTTCCCGCTCGGGCCGAGGTGGTTGTACACCACATCCTGAATGACGCCCAGGCCGGCGGCGTGGGCAGCGTCCACAAAGCGCTGGTATGCCGCAGGCCCGCCGTAGCCTTCATGGACCGCGTACCACTGGACGCCGTCGTAGCCCCAGTTGTGGGTGCCGTTGAAGCCATTGACCGGGAGCAGCTCCACGAAGTCGATTCCCAGGTCCGCAAGGTAGCCGAGCTTTCCGGCAGCAGCATCCAGGGTCCCCTCGGGGGTAAAGGTGCCGATGTGGAGTTCGTAGATGACCGAACCTTTCAGCTCCCTGCCCTTCCAGCCGGAGTCCTGCCAGGCATGGGCTGCAGGGTCGAACGTCCTGGAAAGCTCATGGACGCCGGCGGGAAGGCGGCGGGAGCGCGGATCGGGAATCGGATGGCTGTCCCCGTCCAGCAGGTAGCCGTAGTCCACCTCGCCGTCGGCCGGGGCGTCCGGGGCTGTCCACCAGCCTTCAGAGCCCGGCGCCGTGTCCTTTTCCGTCATGGGGTACTGCCGGCCGCCGGCCAGCAGGACAACGGATGTGGCATCCGGAGCCCAGACGTCGAAGCGCGCGGGGCCACCATTCACGAGGGTCATGCCTTTTCTCCATCCACCGGTACGAGCAAAGCCACGGGGTAGGTACCCAGGACGTCGGCTACCGAAACGGATCCGGGGCCGTAGCTGTTGCCGGTGAGTTCGTCGCGCAGCGTTACGGGAAGTTCGACGGCGGTGTCCCGCCATCCGCCGTCGGCCGCCAGTCCGGCGGGAAGCCGGGTGGCAAGGGCCAGGGCACCCAGGGCACCGTCACCGCCGCGGTGGAACGCGAGGACGTGATCCGCCGCAGGACCTGTGGCTGTCACGGGGCTGTAGCCCTGGAACAGTTCGGGCCGGTCGCGGCGGAGCCGGAGCGCGCGGGAGGTGACCAGGAGCTTGCTGGTCTCCGTGCCGGCCGCGGGCAGGGTGCCGGCGTCGAGCTGTGCAAGTTCCCGCTGGCGGACCGCGAAGTCCACCGGACGGCGGTTGTCGGGGTCGGTCAGGGACCGTTCCCAGAATTCGCTGCCCTGGTAGACGTCCGGAACGCCGGGCATGGTCAGCTGCACGAGTTTCGCGGACACGGAGTTCGATGCGGCAAACGAATCAACCTTTGCCACGAAGTCTTCCACCACTTTGGTGACCCGGCCGTCGTCGAACGCTGCGTCCACTGCGGCCTTGACGGAGGATTCGAAGTCCTCGTCGGGGCTGGTCCAGGTGGTGGAGTTGCCGGCTTCGCGGGCAGCCTTCTCGGCATAGCCCTGCAGCCGCTCCCGGCTTGCGGGCCACGCCCCCACCACAGCCTGCCAGAGCAGGTTTTCGTAAGGACCGTCCGGAATCGGTGCGAGTCCGCGGAGCGTGGCCAGGGTGTCTGCCCACTCCTGCGGGAGCTCGGCGATGACCGAGATCCGCGCCCGGGCGTCTTCGCTGCGCTTGGTGTCGTGGGTGGACATGGTGGTCATGGACAGGGGCAGTTCCTGCTGGCGCCGGGCCATCCGCTGGTGGAACTCGTCAGGCGAAACAGAGAATTCCGTCGGTTCGGCTCCCACTTCCGTCAGGGTGCCCAGCCGGGTGTAGCGGTAGAACGCGGTATCCTCCACGCCCTTGGCCATCACCATGCCGGACGTCTGCTGGAACCGCACCGAAATCGCATTGGCGGGGTCAAGCAGCAGCGGCAGCAGCGTGCCAACGGCAACCTCGAGGTCGGGCCGGTGGGCCGCGGCCGATTCGCACGCTTCCTTGAGGATCCCGGCACCGGTGGGCAGGTACGTCCGGTAGACCGGGAACGCAGCGATGATCTCGGCAATGGCATCGGCCGCCTGGTCCACCGGCAGCCCGTAGGACTCCGGAACCAGGCGGGCCAGGCGCAGGACCTCGGACCGCAGGATGCCATCCGCGATCATGCGCTTGGTGCCCCGGATCATCTCTGCGTAGTCCGCAGGGGTGTCGGCGCCGCGAAGCTTCGCGTCCAGCTCGTCCAGCTCCTGCTGGCCTGCGGGGTCCACGAACACCCGGTCCACGTCCGCGAGGGCGTCGTAGCCGGTGGTTCCCTCGGTGGCGAAGTCCTGGGGCAGGGTTTCGCCCGGCTCCAGGATCTTTTCCACCAGGACGTAGGCTCCGCCGGTGAGGTCCTTCAGCCAGCGCAGGTAGCCGGCGGGGTCGGCCAGGCCGTCCGGGTGGTCCACCCGCAGGCCGTCCACCAGGCCTTCCTTGAACCAGCGGCCCACCTCGGCATGTGCTTCCTCGAAGACCCTGGGGGTTTCCACCCGGATCCCGGCCAGTGTGGTGACCGCGAAGAAGCGGCGGTAGTTCAGTTCCGCATCCGCCCGGCGCCAGTCCATCAGCTCATAATGCTGGCGGCTGTGGACCTCCTGGGGAGAGTCGCCATCAGAGTAGCTTCCGGAAGCCAGCGGGAACCGGTGGTCGTAATAGCGGAGCTCGCCGTCCTTGATTTCCAGCTTGTCCAGGTCCTCGTCCGAGCCAAGCATGGGCAGCCGGATCTTCCCGCCCGCCAGGTCCCAGTCGACGTCGAAGGCTTCGGCGTAGGGCGAGTCCTGCCCTTCCTTCAGCAGGGACCACCACCAGGGGTTCTGAACGGGCGTGGCGACGCCCACGTGGTTGGGCACGATGTCCACCAGGACACCCATGCCGTGCTCGCGGGCAGCCTTGGACAGGGCCAGCAGGCCCTCGGGGCCGCCCCGGTCCGGGTCCACCGCGGAGGGGTCGGTCACGTCATAGCCGTGGTCCGAGCCCTGCTCCGCGGTGAGGATGGGCGAGAGGTACACCCAGTCAGCGCCGAGGTCCTTCAGGTACGGGACCTTTTCGGCGGCATCGAACAGGGTGAAGCTGCGGCGGATCTGCAGGCGGTAGGTGGATGCCGGGACCCTCACTTTGCCGTAGCCTTCCGCTCCCCGATCTTGGTGGTCTTTCCGGGCTCGCTCACCATGGGGGTGGTGAGCGATTCGGTCTCGCTGGTGGAGGTTTGGGTCAGTGCCGCCAGGGAGGCAGCCACGGAGTGGTCGGGCTCCACTTCCTCCACTGTGTGCGCACGGAGGACCACCAGGGACTTGGCTTCGACGGGCAGCGGCTTGCCGGCCTCGACCGGCTCGGTGTCCGCGTTCTGCCCGGCGGTGTCGATGATGACGTCCCAGGCCGGAGCATACTCGTCCGAGGGCAGGGTGAACTTCACGGTGTCATCGTGGGCGTTGAAGTACAGCAGGAAGTTCACGTCGGTGATCCTCCGGCCGCGGCTGTCCTTGCCCTGGATCCCGTGCCCGTTCAGGAACACGCCCACGGACCGGCCAAAGCCGCTGTCCCAGGCTTCGGGCTTCATGTTCTCGCCCTCCGGGTCCAGCCATACGATGTCCGGCAGCCGTTCGCCTTCGCCCCGCAGTACCGGGCGTCCGTCGAAGAAGCGGCTGCGGCGGAAGGTGGGGTGCTTGGCGCGGAGCGCGTTGACGGCCGCGGTGAACTCAATCAGCGGCTGGTCCACGGTGTCCCAGTTGATCCAAGTGAGCTCGGAGTCCTGGCAGTAGCCGTTGTTGTTGCCCTGCTGGGTGCGTCCCATTTCGTCACCGTGCAGGAGCATGGGCACGCCCTGGGACAGCAGCAGCGAGGCGATGAAGTTCCGCTGCTGGCGTGCGCGCAGGCCAAGGACTTCGGGGTCGTCCGTGGGACCTTCAATGCCGCAGTTCCAGGACCGGTTGTGGGATTCGCCGTCGTTGTTGTCCTCGCCGTTGGCGTCGTTGTGCTTCTCGTTGTAGGACACCAGGTCCGCGAGGGTGAAGCCGTCGTGCGCGGTGACAAAGTTGATGGATGCCACGGGGCGGCGGCCGGAGTGCTCGTACAGGTCCGCGGAACCGGTGATGCGGGAAGCGAATTCGCCCAGGGTGGCGGGCTCGCCGCGCCAGAAGTCGCGCACGGTGTCGCGGTACTTGCCGTTCCATTCGGTCCACTGCGGCGGGAAGTTGCCCACCTGGTAGCCGCCGGGTCCAACGTCCCACGGCTCAGCGATGAGCTTGACCTGGGACACTACCGGGTCCTGCTGGATGAGTTCGAAGAAGGTGGACAGCTTGTCCACGTCATAGAATTCGCGGGCCAGGGTGGAGGCGAGGTCGAAGCGGAAGCCGTCCACGTGCATCTCGGAAACCCAGTAGCGCAGCGAGTCCATCAGCAGCTGCAGGGAGTGCGGCTGGCGGACGTTCAGGGAGTTGCCGGTGCCGGTGTAATCCATGTAGTGCTTCTCGTCGCCCTCCATCAACCGGTAGTAGGCGGCGTTGTCGATGCCCTTGAAGGACAGCGTGGGGCCCAGGTGGTTGCCTTCGGCGGTGTGGTTGTACACCACGTCCAGGATGACCTCGATGCCGGCCTTGTGCAGGGACCGGACCATGGCCTTGAAATCCTGGACCTGCTGGCCGGTGTCCCCGGTGGAGCTGTAGGTGTTCTGCGGCGCGAAGAAGCCGATGGTGTTGTAGCCCCAGTAGTTGTTCAGGCCCTTGTCCTGGAGGGTGCCGTCATTGACGAACTGGTGCACGGGCATCAGTTCGATGGCGGTGACGCCGAGCTTCTGCAGGTGGGAGATGACGGCGGGGTGTGCCACGCCGGCGTAGGTGCCGCGCTGTTCCTCGGGGATTTCCGGGTGCAGCTGGGTGAGGCCCTTGACGTGGGCTTCGTAGATGACGGACTGGTGGTACGGGATCCGGAGGTTCTGGTCGCCGTCCCAGTCGAAGAACGGGTTGATGACCACGCCCATCATCATGTGGCTGGCGGAGTCCTCGTTGTTGATGGAGTCCGGCTCACCCAGGTTGTACGTGAACAATGAGGGATCCCAGTCAACCTGGCCGTGGACAGCCTTGGCGTAGGGGTCCAGCAGGAGCTTGTTGGGGTTGAAGCGGTTGCCGGACGCAGGATCGTACGGGCCGTGGACCCGGTAGCCGTACTTCTGTCCGGGCTGGACCTGCGGGATGTAGCAGTGCCAGACGTAGCCGTCCACCTCGTCCAGCTCGATGCGGGTTTCCTTGCCGTCCTCATCGAAGAGGCAAAGTTCGACTTTTTCTGCTCGTTCGCTGAACAGGGCAAAGTTGGTGCCGGTTCCGTTGTACGTGGCGCCAAGGGGATAAGCCGATCCAGGCCAGACTTCCATAATGCTCCTCATTGTGATTCGGCAGCAGAAGAGCAGGAGCCCCCTGCTGCCGGTGCGAACTAATGCCTACCGTAACGGTTGGGTGTGACTATTACGTTTCCGCACCCCTGAGTTACTAAGCGTGCTTACTTTACCCCACGTCTGGGGTAAGGAGTCTGCGATGCCTCCAGCGGTGACCGGTCCCCCGGCGCTTGCGTCCGACGCCGCCCGTCCGGCTTTGCCGTGCAGGGCGGCTCCCAGCGCGGCAATGGCGGCCCAGCGCACGTCCGGTTCCACGCCCTCTTTACTGAAGCGTCCGACGTCGTTCCCCGCCTGGGCGAGCAGTGCACCAATAACGCCGGCAAGGACATCCCCGCTGCCGGCAGTCGCCAGCCATGGGGTGCCGTCCGCCTGGCTGAAAACGTCGCCTGAGGGTGTGGCCACCAGGGTGGTGGCGCCCTTGAGCAGCACGGTGGCCCCGGTCAGTTCCGAGGCGCGGCGTACCGCGGCCAGGGTTTGCGCTTCCACCACGTCCCGGTCCTCCGATCCGCCCAGGCGTTGCAGCAGCGAGGCGAGCTCGCCGGCGTGGGGGGTGAGGACCATGTGCGGGCCAAGGACGTCGGGAAGAGCGGGAAGGGCACCCGCGTCCGCGACGACCGGCAGCCCGGAGCCCACGGCGTCGCGGGCCCGCTGGAGCTGCTCGTGGTGTTCAGGGCCCATTCCGGAGCCCACCAGCCAGGCCTGCACGCGGTTGTCCGCAACGGCGCCGGTACTGCAGACCACCTCAGGGCACGCCTGCCTTACCTGGTCCGCGACTTCGGGCGGGCCAAGGTACCGGACCATCCCTACGCCCGCTGCGAGGGCGCCACGGCAGGCCAGGACAGCGGCACCGGGATAGTCCACGGAGCCCGCAACCACTCCCAGCACGCCGCGGGAGTACTTGTGGGCGCGCCGGGCAGGGTGCGGCAGCAGCCTGGCCAGGTCCTCGTCGTCGAGGCGGCGGAGCGAAGGCTGCGGCAGGTGCTCCTCGATGCCGATGGGCACCACCATCAGCCGGCCGGCGTAGTCGGCGCCGGGGTCCGCGAGCAGGCCGCTCTTGGCACCGCCGAAGGCGACGGTCAGCTCCGCCGGCAGCACCGGCTGGAACGCTTCGCCGGTATCGGCGTCAACGCCGCTGGGAAGGTCGCAAGCCACCACGAAGGCCTGTCCGGCGCCGGCTTCCAGGAGGCCGGCGACGGCGGCAACCAGGCTGGCAGCACTCCCCCGCAGGCCACCTTTGGCGCCGGTGCCCAGCACGGCATCAATGACGACGTCGGCGCGCGCCGTCTCAGCGGCGAGTTCGGCGGGTGCCGCCCCGTCAAGACGGTGCACCCGGCCGTTGGCGCGCTCAAAAGCAGCCAGCGCCTGCGGGTGGGCAGTGTCTCCGGTGAGCACCGCCGTCGTACGCATTCCCCGTGCGGCGAGGAAGGAAGCGGCGTACAGGCCGTCCCCGCCGTTGTTGCCCTTGCCCGCGAGGACGAAGACGCTGGCGCCGTAGATGCCCAGTCCACGGGAACGGCGTTCCATGATGACGGCGTTGGCCAGGCCATGCGCCGCGCGCTGCATAAGGACGTCCCCCAGTCCGGCGGCGAGGAGCGGTTCCTCAGCCTGCCGCACCTGGGTTCCGGTGTAGGCGCTGATCACGGTGCCAGTTCCTGTGGGGGCCGGAGCAGGTTCAGCCTTCGGCCAGGACGGTGGCCGTGGCAATCCCGCCGTCGTGGCTCATGGAGAGGTGCCAGCGCTTGACGCCCTTGGCCTCGGCCACCGCCAGCACGGTGCCCTTGACCTGCACGGTGGGTCCGTTCTGGTCCAGGCCGATCCAGCAGTCCTGCCAGTTCATGCCGGCGGGTGCACCGAGGACCTTGGCAACAGCTTCCTTGGCAGCAAACCGGGCAGCCAGTGACCGGGTGTTCAGCTCACGCTCAGCGGGGACGAACAGCCGGTCCCGGAGGCCGGGGGTGCGTTCAAGCTGGCGGCCGAACCGCTCGATGTCTACAACGTCTACGCCAATGCCAACAATCATGGCACTACTCTACGTGGACGGTCCCGGCCCGCGGTGCGCAGCACACGCCTGGCATCCGGCGGATACGACGGAAGCCCCGGGCGCCGGGCCCAGGGCTTCCTTCATGAATCAGTACCGCATCAGGCTGCTACTCGACCGTGACGCTCTTGGCGAGGTTGCGGGGCTGGTCCACGTCGTAGCCCTTGGCTGCGGCCAGTTCCGCGGCGAAGATCTGCAGCGGGACGGTGTTCAGCAGGGGCATGAGCAGCGTGGGGGTTTCGGGGACGTAGAAGACGTACTCGGCGTAGGCCTTCACGGCTTCGTCGCCTTCCTCGGCGATGACCAGGGTGCGGGCGCCGCGGGCGCGGACTTCCTGGATGTTGGAGACCACCTTGGCGTGCAGGGAATCGCGGCCGCGCGGGGACGGGACCACCACGAACACCGGCTGGCCGTCATCGATCAGGGCGATCGGGCCGTGCTTGAGCTCACCGGCGGCGAAGCCCTCGGCGTGGATGTACGCGATTTCCTTCAGCTTCAGCGCACCCTCCAGCGCCACCGGGTAGCCCACGTGCCGGCCCAGGAACAGCACCGACTTCTCGTTGGCCATGCTGCGGGCCAGCTCGCGCAAGGGCTCGGCGTTGTCCAGGATTTTCTGGATCTTCGCCGGGATCTTGTTCAGGTCCGCGAGGACGTCCTTGATCTGGCCGGAGAAGATGTTTCCGCGCAGCTGTGCCAAATACAGGCCCAGCAGGTACGCGGCGGTGATCTGCGCCAAAAACGCCTTGGTGGAGGCCACCGCGATCTCCGGGCCCGCATGGGTGTAGAGCACGGCGTCGGATTCACGCGGGATGGTGGAGCCGTTGGTGTTGCAGATCGAGATGGTCTTGGCGCCCTGCTCCCGGGCGTAGCGGACGGCCATCAGGGTGTCCATGGTCTCCCCGGACTGGCTGATGGACACCACCAGGGTGTTCGCATCCAGGATCGGGTCCCGGTAGCGGAACTCGTGCGCGAGCTCCACCTCGGTGGGGATACGGCACCAGTTCTCGATCGCGTACTTCGCCACCATGCCCGCGTACGCGGCGGTGCCGCAGGCCAGCACAATGATCTTGTTGACCTGTTTCAGCAGCTCAGGATCGATCCGGAGCTCGTCCAGGGTCAGCCTGCCGTTGATGTCGGAGCGGCCCATCAGGGTCTGCGCCACGGCGTCGGGCTGGTCATGGATTTCCTTCTCCATGAACGAGCTGAACCCGCCCTTTTCCGCCGAGGCAGGGTCCCAGTCAACGTGGTATTCCTTGCCGGCGGCCGGGTTGCCGAAGAAGTCGGTGATCTCCACGGTGTCCGCGGTGATGGTGACGATCTGGTCCTGGCCCAGCTCCACGGCGCGGCGGGTGTAGTCGATGAACCCGGACACGTCCGAGCCCAGGAAGTTCTCGCCCTCGCCCAGGCCCACCACCAGGGGTGAGTTGCGGCGGGCGGCCACCACAACGTCCGGCTGGTCGGCATGGACAGCCAGGAGCGTGAAGGCCCCCTCCAGCCGCTGGCAGGCCAGTTCCATGGCACGGGTCAGGCGGCCGTCAGCGGTGTCCCCGGCGAGCTTGTTCCGGTAAATATCCGCCAGCAGCGCGGCGGCAACCTCGGTGTCCGTCTCGGACAGGAAGGTCACGCCCTTATCCAGCAACTCAAGCTTGAGCTCGGCGAAGTTTTCGATGATGCCGTTGTGGATCACGGCGAGCTTGCCGCCATCGGCCAGGTGCGGGTGCGCGTTACGGTCCGTCGGCCCGCCATGCGTGGCCCACCGGGTATGGCCGATCCCCGTCACCGTCTCCGGCAAAGGATGCGCCTCCAGCTCGGCAATCAGGTTGCTCAGCTTCCCCGACTTCTTCCGCGACTCGATCGCTCCCTTGGACACCACGGCGACCCCGGCAGAGTCGTAGCCCCGGTACTCCAGGCGGCGCAGTCCCTCAAGAACAACATCCAGCGCGCTGTGACCGGCAATTCCGCCGTCGACTGAACGGCCCACATATCCCACGATTCCACACATAGCCTCAAGACTATCGGCAGCGGCACCCCAGATCTAAACCGGCTGCCATCCTTGCGGGGGCGGAATGTTGCGGCTGCCGCCGCGCGCAGGCCGTGCTCCATTTCGCTATGTGCCGGGCCCGGGGCAGAATCTCTAGAGTGACTTTGCAACGCAACGAGGCGAACGGGGAGGGTGTCTCCCCGTTCGTCGAGCTGGACCGGCAGACCTGGTCCAGGCTCGCGGATGAGATGGAACAGCCTCTCAACCAAGAGGACATCATCCGTCTCCGTGGCCTCGGGGACCCCCTGGACATGAAGGAAATCCGCGAGGTCTACCTTCCGCTCTCCAGGCTCCTGCACCTGTATGTGGAGGCTGCCGGGCAGCTGCACGCCGCCACCACCACGTTCCTGGGCGAGCACACCCAGCGCACACCGTTCGTGATCGGCGTGGCGGGGTCTGTGGCCGTGGGCAAGTCCACCATTGCCCGCGTGCTCCGTGAAATGCTGCGGCGCTGGCCCGGCACACCCAACGTGGAGCTCATCACCACGGACGGCTTCCTCTATCCCCTGGCCGAGCTCAAGCGGCGCCAGCTGCTGGAGCGCAAGGGTTTCCCGGAGTCCTATGACCGCCGGGCGCTGCTCCGTTTCGTGAGCGAGATCAAGAGCGGCGCCGAGGAAGTGCGCGCCCCCTGGTACTCCCACGTGACGTACGACATCGTTCCGGGCAAGGAGGTGGTGGTCCGCCGGCCTGACGTTTTGATCGTTGAGGGGCTGAACGTGCTGGCTCCGGCGCGTCCGCGGCACGACGGCCGGCAGGGCCTGGCGCTGAGCGACTTCTTCGACTTCTCCATCTACGTGGATGCCAAGACCTCCTACATCGAGGAATGGTACGTGGACCGGTTCCGCAAGCTGCGGAGCACCGCGTTCGCGCAGCCGGAGTCCTACTTCCACCGCTACGCCACCCTGTCAGACGAAGAGGCTGAGACCACGGCGCGCGACATCTGGAAGCGCATCAACGAGCCCAACCTTGAGGAAAATGTCCTTCCCACGCGGGGACGTGCACAGCTGGTGCTCACCAAAGAAGCGGACCATTCGATCCGCCGGATGCTGCTCCGGAAGGTTTAACCCAAGTGTGCCACGACTGCTCCGCCGGCACCGCCGCCCCGCTTGGTGCACCAGCGGCCAGCCGCCGCAGCTTCGCCCGCTTCCTCGCGGCGGGTGCTGGACTCACTGTCCTGGCAGCCTGCACGCCCGAGGCCCCCGCGCAGGTCCCGCCGTCTTCCGCGTCTGCCTCCGCCACGTCTCACCCACCTGTCACCCCCACGCCCACTCCGGAAAGCACGACGGCGGCGCCCGCCCCTGAGGCTGCGGCACCGGCCGCGCCGTCCCCCACGCCGTCGCCCTCGGCTGCGCTGCCGCGGCAGTTCTCCCTCACTGATCCGGACAGCCCCTGGCTGATCGTGAACAAGCACCGGCCGCTGGTGCCGGCGGACTACGTCCCGGCCGACCTGGTGCGTCCCTCAATCGCCATGACTGCTTCCGGCGAGGCGTCATTGTTGAACAGCACGACGGCGGCTGCGGCGGAGGCGATGTTCGCGGCGGCCGCGCGGGACGGTGTGGCGATGGTCCTAGCCAGCGGATACCGCTCGTACGCCACCCAGGTGGCCACCTATAACGGCTACGTCGCCGCCCGCGGCCAGGCCGATGCGGACACGGCCAGCGCCAGGCCCGGTCACTCGGAGCACCAGACGGGCTGGGCCTTCGACATTGCCGACGGCAACGGCGCCTGCGGGTTCCAGCCGTGCTTTGCGGACCAGCCCTCGGCAGTCTGGGCCAAGGCGAACGCGCACCGGTTCGGGTTCGTGGTGCGGTACCCGTGGATGTTCCACCCCGTCACGGGGTACTACTACGAGCCGTGGCACCTGCGGTACATCGGGGTGGAGGCGGCCACGGACATGGCGAACCGGGGCGTCAACACCGTGGAGGAGTACTTCGGCGTGGAAGCGGCTCCGGGGTATCCGTAGGGCTGCTTGGCTGATCTGCGTGTTCACCTGAGTTCATCCCCCTAAGCTGATTCCATGACGGACCGCAACCGCATTCTGGCGGAGCTGGCTGACCGCTCGCGGCGTGACCTGCAACTGCGCTATGACCACTTCGACCGCGAGGAGGCGGCGCGAACCGCGGCCATTTCGGACGAGCGCAAGAAGCAGCTCAACCTGACTCCTGAACACTTCCGCAAAGCGTGGGAATTCATTGAGGGTCGGCGCGTGCACGAGCGAGACCAGCTGGAGAAGGGGATAGCGTTTTTCGGCACTTTTTCATCCGACGTACTGGCCGCGTTGGACGACGATCTGCGGAACGAAGGCCCGTTCTCCAAAGCCCACGGGATCAGCCTGCTCGACGGTACGCCTGGCCGCCACTCTTCCCGGCATAGTGGAACGGCCAGTTTCCTAAGCGAATTCGAGTCCCGACACTCTGGCGAACGCTACATCAGGGACTTTTTCACCTTTCTGCCCACGGATGCCGCCATCATCCACGATGCCTGGGCCGCGCTGGGGCTTGAGGAGCCTGTTGGGCTCACTGAGGTCGCCGATCGGCAATACTCGAGACAAGCGATCAGCAACTTGCTCCTAACTGCACGGGCACTGCGGTCAACCCAGGACGCCTACTACAGCCGGTTGGTGACGTCGACCGGTTACAGCTGGGGAGACGAGTTCGCTTACAGGACCCACCACCTGAGGCATCTCACCCGCGCGTTCGCGAAGCACCTGCTGGACTGCAGCCCCAGCGATGAAGAACTAGCCCAGGAGCTGGGAGACGTCACGGATGACAGGTATGGCCTGACCTTGGAGGGCGTTACAGAACAGGACTTTCTGGAGATGCTTGGGCGGTACCGCAACGCGCCGGGTGCCAGGCCTTAGCCCGGACACTCTCTGAACGAAGCTGTCACGTCCGGGGCCCACTGCTGCGCTAGTTTGGTTCCTATGCTTACTGGATTCAAGAATTTCATTATGAAGGGCAACGTCGTTGACCTTGCCGTCGCAGTCGTTATCGGTACCGCGTTCGGCGCGGTGGTGACGGCCATGGTCAACAAGGTGCTCATGCCGTTCATTGCGGGCCTGGTGGGGTCGCCGAACTTCGACAGTTTCGGCAAGGTGGACTTCAACGGCAACGCCATAGAGTTTGGGGTCCTGCTGACCGCGATCGTCAACTTCCTCCTGATTTCCGCGGCCATCTATTTCGTTGTGGTGATGCCCATGAACCTCATGATCGAACGCCGCAACCGCAGGCTCGGCATCGGCCAGGACGTGAAGGAGGAGTCCTCCGAGGATCCCCAGATCGCCTTGCTCACGGAGATCCGGGACGCGCTGAAGACCCGCTCTTCCTAACCGGCTTTCGAACCGAAAGTGGCCCGTTTCCTTTCCGGAAACGGGCCACTTTTTGTTGCGTCGGCTTGTTACTCGCTGACCAGTTCCAGGGCGAGTTCGGCGCGGACCACCTGGGCTAGGTGCTCAGCGATGGAGTGGGCGGTTTCTTCGTCCGCGGCCTCCACCATGACACGCACCACGGGTTCCGTGCCGGAGGGGCGGAGCAATACGCGGCCGGTATCGCCCAGCGCGGCTTCCGCTGCGGCCACGGCCTGGGCAAGGACCTCGTTGCTGCCCACCCTTGTGCGGTCGACGCCCTTGACGTTGATGAGGACCTGGGGAAGCTTGGTCATCACGGTGGCGAGTTCCTTGAGCGGCTTCCCGGTCAGGGCGATCTGGGCGGCGAGCTGCAGTCCAGTGAGGACGCCGTCGCCGGTAGTGGCGTAGTCAGCGAAGATCACGTGTCCGGACTGTTCCCCGCCAAGGTTGAAGCCGCCGTCGCGCATTTCTTCCAGGACGTAGCGGTCCCCCACTGCCGTTTCGCGGATGCTGATGCCGGCCTGGCGGAGGGCGATCTTCAGTCCGAGGTTGCTCATGACGGTGGCCACGAGGACGTCGTCCTTGAGCTTTCCGGATTTTTTGAGCGCCACGGCGAGGATGGCCATGATCTGGTCGCCGTCCACCACGTTGCCTTCGTGGTCCACGGCGAGGCAGCGGTCGGCGTCGCCGTCGTGGGCGATTCCCAGGTTGGCGCCGTACTTCAACACAGCCTCCTTGAGCGGGCCAAGGTGGGTGGAGCCGACGCCGTCGTTGATGTTGTGGCCGTCCGGTTCAGCCCCGATAACGATGACGTCCGCGCCGGCGTCCTTGAACACCTGGGGCGAGCAGCCGCTGGCGGCACCGTGGGCGCAGTCCAAGACCACGCGGATGCCCTCCAGGTTATGCGGGAGGGTGCCCAGGAGGTGGACGATGTAGCGGTCCTCGGCGTCGGAGAAGCGCTGGATGCGGCCCACGTCCGCGCCGACCGGGCGCACTGCTTCCTTGGACATCTGGGCCTCGATGGCGTCCTCGACGTCGTCCGGGAGCTTCTGGCCGCCGCGGGCGAAGAACTTGATGCCGTTGTCCGGTGCAGGGTTATGGGAGGCGGAGATCATCACGCCGAAGTCTGCGTCCAGGTCAGCAACCAGATAGGCCGCAGCGGGCGTGGGGAGGACGCCGGCGTCGTAGACGTCAATACCTGAGCTGGAGAGCCCGGCCTCCACCGCGGCGGCGATGAACTCGCCGCTAGCGCGCGGGTCACGGGCCACCACGGCGCGGGGCCGCGTTCCGTTGGAGTTGCGGTCGTGGCCGAGCACGACGGCGGCCGCCTGGGCCAGCTGCATCGCCAGCTCCGCAGTCAACAAACCGTTCGCCAGGCCCCGGACACCATCAGTTCCAAATAATCTAGACACCGATCAAGTCTAGAGGATGGGGGTGGCTCGGCTTGAAACGGCAGGTCAGTCAGCCTTGCGTGGCACCTTGAGCGGCGTGGCCGCGGCAGGCGTCGGTTGATACTTCTTCCAGGCCCCACCTACTCGGTGGGACGTCAGGTGCCATCCATTGCAGTCATTGCAGGGATAGGCGCTGGCCTCACGTCTTCCACGATGATTCGAGCGCTGGATGGCTTGGAGAGCACGCACAGCACTTTTCCGGCTTGGATAGATGACTTTGGCGCAATGAGCCACGGGCGAAGTCCAATACAGGAAGTCGCGTGGCTCATTTCCACACTTGATCGGCTGTTTAGTACAGACCGACCCGGATCCACTCGAAGTGGCTGGTCTCGTACAAAGTAATGCGGCTTTGGCGTCACCGTCAATCACAACTTAACAAGAGTTTTTGCTCGATTGGGGTTTTAAAGGCAGAAGCCCGCCCCGCCGGACGGCGGGACGGGCTTGTGTGCAAGCGGGTTTAGCGCTTGGAGTACTGCTGAGCCTTGCGGGCCTTCTTGAGACCGGCCTTCTTACGCTCGATGACGCGGGCGTCGCGAGACAGGTAACCGGCCTTCTTCAGCGTGGCGCGGTTGTTCTCGACGTCGATCTCGTTCAGTGAACGGGCGATGCCGAGGCGCAGGGCGCCGGCCTGGCCGGAGATGCCGCCGCCGTGGATGCGGGCGATGACGTCGTAAGCGCCTTCGAGATCAAGGATCTTGAAGGGCTCGTTGACGTCCTGCTGGTGAAGCTTGTTCGGGAAGTAGTTGTCCAGCGCACGGCCGTTGATGGTCCACTTGCCGGAGCCGGGCACAACGCGGACGCGTGCAACGGCTTCCTTGCGGCGGCCAACTGCTGCGCCTGCAACAGTCAGGGCTGGGCGCTCCTTCTTTGGCGCAGCGGCGTCGGCAGCTGAGCTTTCAGAGGTGTAGCTGGTCAGGGTTTCCTCAGCCTCAACGGCTTCGGTGGTCTCTTCGTTCTGAGCCACGGTTCTCCTTGTATAGATAAGTTGTTTGGTGGCCAGGACTACTGGGCGACCTGGGTAATTTCGAAAGTCTTGGGCTGCTGGGCGGCGTGCGGGTGCTCAGCACCGCGGTACACCTTCAGCTTGCCCAGCTGCTGTGCAGCGAGGGAGTTCTTGGGGAGCATGCCCTTGATGGCCTTCTCAACGGCGCGGACCGGGTTGGATTCCAGGAGTTCCGCGTAGTTGACGGAGGTCAGGCCGCCCGGGTAGCCGGAGTGGCGGTATGCGCGCTTCTGCTCCAGCTTGGCGCCGGTGAGGGCAACCTTTTCAGCGTTGATGATGATGACGAAGTCGCCCATGTCCATGTGGGACGCAAAGGTGGCCTTGTGCTTGCCGCGCAGCAGGATTGCGGTCTGGCTCGCGAGACGACCAAGGACAACGTCTGTGGCGTCAATGACGTGCCACTGGCGGTTGATATCGCCGGGCTTCGGGGTGTACGTACGCACGGTGTTTGCCTCGTTCTTGTTCTGGCGTTCTTGTTTAGGTGTCACTAGCTCGTGCACCTACTATCTGCGCGCTACCGGAACAGAGGTGAGGGCTCTATGTAACCAGTCATCCTGTGGTTCCGAATGTGCACGTTGAGTAGTTATCCTGCAACCGGATTCTCAAGCGGGCACGCACCATCGGAATAGGACACGCACAACGACTCCCAAGATTAGCGCGTTAAGGGGTTCAGGGTCAAAATGGGGTAGCCGGAGGTTGCCCAAACACCTGACGGCCTGACGGACGCAGGGGGTCGCGTGGTTGCATCGGGTATAGACGGTTCCATCGCGTGGCTGCTGGTCACCGCAGCCGCCCTCTTAGGGCTAGTCCTCTCCCCCCTTGCCGAGACCCTCATTGCCAAGCGACTTCCCCGGCTGGGCGGCCTTCCTACTGTCCCTGTCAGAATTACGACGGCGGCAATTACCGCCGTTCTTTGCGTCGCCTTTAGTTTGCGGTTCGGCCTGGGATTTGCCCTGCCGGCTTTCCTGTTCCTGGCAATCCTCGGCGTGCAGCTGTCCCGGATTGATATCGAGTTGCATTTGCTGCCCAACCCGCTCGTGCTCATACTGCTTGCCGGCGGCTTCCTGCTATTGCTAATGCCAGGGTTTCTTAATACGCAGGCCGATGACCTGCTTCGCGCGGCACTCGGAGCCCTGATTCTGTTTACTGGCTACCTCACCTTGGGCCTTCTTTCCCCGGGCGCCATCGGCATGGGCGATGTAAAGCTCGCGGCTCCCGTCGGCCTGTACCTCGGGTACCTAGGCTGGAGCCATCTCCTCTATGGAGGCCTGTTGGGGTTCATTCTCAATGGCGTGGTCACGGCGTTGCTTCTTAGCAGAAAAGGCCGGAAAAAAGCGTCAGAAGTGGCCCATGGGCCGTCCATGCTCGGTGCTCTCGCTGGGGCCAGCCTCTTCATTCTGTAGCCCTCTATCTAGCGCGAGTCCAGGCGCTCCCTATGCCTGGGTGCCTCTTTCCAAGTAGTAGGCCACTGTACTCGCCTGCCTACTTGAGTACCTCCCCCATCTTTCGAGTACGTACTTTTGGCGCCCCTTGAAAAAGTCGAGTACCACTACGCATTGTTGTCATTACCCACCGACTGACAATCTCTTCTTAGCGAAGTCCAGCCGCTAAGGAATTACGGGGGCAGCTGGAAATTCGTTGAATCAAATAAAACCCATTTCACCGAATTAAAGGAAATTACAATGACTTCTCTCATGGTCTCAATGACTGCTTTCATCGCCGGCATCAAGGAGCGCTTCGAATCCGAAAAGGGCGCAACGATGGTGGAATACGGCCTGATGGTTGCTCTCATCGCCATCATCGTCGCCGGTGGCGCCACAATCCTGGGCCAGGGCATCGACGACCTGTTCGTGGCCGTCGACGGTCAGCTTCCCTAGTTCATCCGCACTTGCTTTGGCGCCGGCCTTATGCCGGCGCCAAAGCATATTAAAGCCTTTCAAAGTAGTAGCGGACGCCGTTCCGTTACGAAATAACAGTCCGGGGAGCGGTCTTGAAACCGAAACAAAGCGAGCGTGGTGCAGTAGCCGTGGAAATGGCAATCCTTCTCCCACTGCTGCTCTTAATTCTCATCGGCACTATGGAGTTCGGTCGTGTGTTCAACGTTCAGAATTCATTGACTCAGGCAGCACGTGAAGGTGCCCGTCACGGTGCCATCAATTACAACAAGGCCAGCCTCGACGTCGAAGGCACCTCCCTAGCAGCAGCACCTTCTTTGAATGGGCTAGGTGTCGCAGTCGCCCATAACGCGGCTAGCTGCGGACCAAATTTGAATATCGAGGTAACAACAACCGTTGTTCTGCCCAGCATGTCCGGCTTTCTGGATTCGGGATGGTTTGGGACAGCTGGGATCTTTCCAATGACTCTCACAGGCGTAGGAGTAATGAGATGCGGCGGCTAAAAGCGTTCCACGTTTCCCCGAAAGAGGCCGCCAACAAGGAGCGCGGTGCAGCAGCAGTACTTGTTGCGCTTTCCATGGTCGTACTACTAGGTTTTTCCGCGCTCGCAGTCGACGTCGGAGCCATGTATGCAGAAAAGGCTCAACTGCAAAACGGCGCTGACGCCACGGCATTGGCAATCGCCGGCCAGTGCGCCAAGGGCGTTAGTTGCCCGGCGGCTATGTCTGATCCCAACAACCGTCTGGCCAGCGCGAATGCCAACGACGATTCCAGTGGAACCTTCTCGGTCACCCAGCCCACCACATCGAGCGTTCGGGTTGAAACCAACGCGCAGGCTGCCGGCTCCACGGACGATAGTTTCGCCCTGTACTTCGCGCGGGTCTTGGGCCACACATCCAGCGTTATCCACGCAACCGCCGTAGCATCCTGGGGAGCCCCATCCTCGGCGACAACGTTGCCCTGGACCATCAGCCAATGTGTCTTCGAACAGTACCTTTCACCCTCGCAACTGGCGGAGCTGAATTCGACCGGCAGCTTCACGGGTGATCCCACTCCCACACATGTCTTGTTGCGATATGACGAGAACGCTCCTGACTATCCCGGGTGCGTGCCTCAGAACGGATACGCGGAAGGTGGTTTTGGTTGGCTGGACCGGGACACTGGGTGCTCGGCAGATATTGACCTCGCAGCGGCCGAAGTAGGCAATGATCCGGGCAACGACTTCCCGAGTGAATGCACCGGCATAATTGCCGCTCTTATGGATGAACCGATACTCGTCCCTATCTTCAGCACTGCAAGTGGGACGGGGCAGCACGCAACGTATGGCCTTGTCGGCTTCATCGCATTTCAAGTCACTGGATACAAGTTTGGCGGCGGTCCCTCCTTAACGAATCTGGACCCCGTGGCACCCGAATGCACAGGCAATTGCCGCGGCATCCAGGGTTTCTTCACCCGCTACGTTTCCCTCGCCGAAGGACTGGCAGCGAGCGGTGGGGCACCGAACCTCGGGGCAACCGAAGTTTGGCTCTCGGAGTAGCCATTAGGCTCTCCGCTCTCGAAGCAGCATGAAATCTGAAGGAGTAATCAAGTGAAATCACGCCTACTGGGAGGCATCGCGGCGCTGGTACTGGCCGTCATAGGAACAGCACTTCTCGTCGTTTACGTACAGGGTGCAGACAACAGGGCAGCGCAGGGACTCGACCCCGTCAGCGTATTTGTCGTCAAGGAGCCAGTACCCGCCGGGACAAAAGCAGAGGAACTGAATAACTACGTTGAATTGGCAGCTATCCCGCAGTCAGCAGTACCGGAAGGGGCGCTGGAAGACCTCAGCGACCAGACAGGCAAAGTTACATCCGTTGCCCTTGAACCAGGTGAGCAACTCCTCACCTCACGGCTGGTGGACCCTCGCGAGCTGGTGCCAGGGACCGTCCCCGTCCCCGACGGAATGGAGGAGGTGACGCTTCTGCTCTCACCGGAACGGCTCCTGGGCGGACGTATTGAAGCGGGCGACACAGTAACCGTCTACACCTCTTTCAAGTCTGAAGATGACATGCCAGCAGGTGCGCCCGTTCCAGAAGAAGTCAAAGGCTGGAAGCAGTCCACAGGCCTTCTGTTCCACGACGTGCTGGTTACGGCAGTCCAGAAGGCCGCGCCCGAGACCGAAAAGACTGGAAACGCAAACCAGTCGGCAACAGCGGGAAGCGCCGTCGAAATGCCCAACGGATCTGCATTTGTCACAGTCGCGAGGACCGACGCAGACGCCGCCAAACTGGTCTTTGGAGCAGAATTCGGCACCATCTGGCTGGCCAAGCAGACTGACACCAGCACCAAGAGCGACCCCCCGGTTACGACCTTTGGAGGGCTGTACTAATGAGCCGTTTCGTCGCCATCACTGCAGTACGGGACTTTGAAGGACGAGTTCGGCAAGCCATCACCGGTGCACTGCACGGCGAGCTGCAGACGCTTTCTCCGGAGGTCCTGGCAGGAGGACCGGAAGACGTATTGAGGCAGCTCTCGGGCGCCCAGCCGGAGGTCCTGCTCCTGGGCCCCGGCGTTGCCCCGGACGACGCTCTGAAACTTGCAACCGTCTTCGACCTCCAATACCCGGAAGTCAGCCTGCTGCTCATTGCAGAACCAAGCCCCGACCTTGTACTCCGCGCCATGCACGCTGGGATCAGGGACGTTGTGACTCCGGAGATCGTGGTCAACGATCTTCGGGTGCTTCTGGAGCGCGCGTGCCTGGCAGCGGCCAGCCGGCGCAGAGGAATGGCACCGGCAGCTGAATCGGGGCAGGAGAGGGGCCGTGTCATAGCGGTGATGTCCCCTAAAGGCGGCGTCGGCAAGACGACTGTCGCGACCAACCTTGCTATTGGGCTCGGCAAAGTAGCGCCAATGGGTGTAGTCATCGTGGATCTCGACCTTCAGTTTGGCGATGTGGCTTCCGGCCTCCTTTTGGAGCCAGAACATTGCATAACTGATGCGGTCCACGGCTCTGCCTCCCAGGACTCCATGGTGTTGAAAGCTTTTTTGACAGTTCATCCTGCCGGCATTTACGCCCTTTGCGCTCCACGGACGCCGGCTGAATCGGATTACATCACGGCGGACCATGTCAGTCGATTGATCAATCAGTTGGCTGGCGAGTTCAAGTACGTGGTGGTGGATACTGCTCCGGGGCTGGGCGAACACGTACTTGCCACTCTTGAACAAGCAACGGACGGAGTGTGGGTGTGCGGGATGGACGTCCCGAGTGTTCGTGGCCTCCGCAAGTGCTTCAGCGTACTGAAAGAGCTGCAACTAGTACCGCAAGGAAGACATACAGTCCTTAACTTCGCCGACCGCAAGAGCGGCTTGTCTGTCCAGGACGTAGAAGCAACCATTGGGGTCCCTATCGATGCAGTTGTTCCGCGTTCCCGCACGCTGCCGTTCTCTACTAATCGAGGGGTTCCGGTACTGCAGAGCAACAACAGGGACTCAGCAGCTAAGGGCCTTAAGCGTCTTGTGGACCGCTTTGATCCTCAATGGGTGTCCTCCCCGCAAAATAAGCTCCATCGAAGGGTGGTTGTATCGTGAGACTCTCAGATCGGCTTTCTAAGCAAAGCAGCGGAGCTGTTGTCACGCCGGCTGAAACAACGAGCACGGGGGAAAGGTCGCCCTCCTTTGACGGGGTAGCAGACACGCCCGCCGCACCGTCACGGATGCCGCTTGCCTCGCAGCTTGGTGCGTCCTACACCCCGCCAGCGCCAGTCGTCGACGCGCTCGCAGGCCTGAAACAGCGGGCTGCCCTCGCACTTTTCGAAAGGATGGGAACCCGGTTCGGGGATTCCTCGTCGTCCGAAGAAGAACTGCGCACGTCGGCAGTGGAGGAACTTTCGGCGGTCATTGATGAAGAACAGGTGCCCCTCTCCCCCGAAGAGCGACGGCGGCTCATCCGTGAGATTGCCGACGAAGTGATGGGCTACGGTCCGCTCCAGAGACTACTGGAGGACCCGTCTGTCACTGAAATCATGGTTAACCGTTTTGACCAAATCTATGTCGAGCGGGGTGGCCATCTAACTTTGACGGGGTCCCAATTCAGCTCCGACGATCACCTGAGAAAAGTCATCGAACGAATTGTCTCCAAGGTGGGCCGCAGGATTGATGAATCTTCGCCCCTGGTAGACGCCCGCCTCGCAGACGGGTCGAGGGTTAATGCGATCATTCCTCCACTCGCTGTAAACGGCCCATCGCTCACCATCCGCAAGTTCAGCCATGTCCCGCTCACCGTGCGAAACCTCATTGAGTGGGGTTCGCTAACGGTCGAGATGGCTGAACTCCTTAGTGCCTGCGTCAGGGCACGGCTCAACATCATCGTTTCTGGTGGTACTGGTACCGGCAAGACCACGCTGTTGAACGTGTTGTCCTCTTTCATTCCGGAAGACGACCGAATCGTCACCATCGAGGACGCGGTTGAGCTCCAGCTGCAGCAGGACCACGTGGTGCGACTCGAAAGCCGCCCGCCGAATATCGAAGGAAAGGGCGCAATTGGCATTCGGGACCTGGTGCGTAACTCCCTCCGCATGAGGCCGGACCGCATCATTGTGGGCGAAGTCCGAGGTGGTGAGTCTTTGGACATGCTGCAAGCCATGAACACAGGCCATGATGGATCATTATCCACAGTGCACGCTAACTCGCCCAGGGACGCGATCGCGAGGCTGGAGACCCTGGTACTCATGGCCGGGATGGACCTTCCGCTTCGGGCAATTCGCGAACAGGTGTCGTCAGCCGTGGACCTCATTGTCCAAGTCACCAGGCTGCGCGACGGAAGCCGTCGCGTAACCCACGTGACCGAAGTCCAAGGCATGGAAGGCGATATAGTCACCCTCCAGGACGTCTTTCTCTTCGACTACTCAGCAGGAATGGACCTCCAGGGCCGATTCGTGGGCAAGCCAATTCCGACCGGCATCAGGCCCAGGTTCCTCGACCGTTTCGCGGAGCTTGGAATTGGCGTCTCACCTGCGGTGTTCGGCGCAGACGTGGCGCCCCTCGGGAGGCGGTAGCTGTGGAAAGTCCCCTGCTCATCGGGGTGGCAGTCCTCGCGTGCTTCGGCGCACTGGTCATCCTGCTCTTTGTGGTCCTTAAGCCGACAGCTGGCACGATTCCCTTGGACCGGAGACGTCCGAAAGGCAGCAGCCCCGAGAATTCGTCCCTCAGTAAAGTTTCACAGACGCTGGTCGACAACGTGGACCGGGCAATAGGCAAGTCCGGCGGTCCCTTCAACCGGGACCTCCTCTACAACGCAGGTGTGAAAATGACGCCGGCGGATTTCACCGTCCTTGTGGCCGTCGCGTCCGTATTGCTTGGCTTCCTCGGCGCACTGTTCACAAACCCGGTCATAGGTATTCTCCTGGGGGCCGCGGCACCCTTTCTTACCCGCTTGGTTCTGAGCATTCGCACCGACAAGCGCCGGGGTAAATTCGAAGCCCAGCTCATTGACACCATCCAGATGCTGATTGGTGGCTTGAGGGCAGGCCACAGCATCATGCGTTCCCTGGAAGCCGCCGGCTTGGAATCCGATGCGCCCACCTCCGAAGAACTTCTGCGTATTGTCAACGAGACCCGCATAGGCAAGGACCCGGGGCAGGCCTTGGAGGAAACTGCACAGCGAATGGGCAGTGAGGACTTTGGGTGGATCGGCCAAGCCATACAGATCAACCGCGAGGTCGGCGGCGATCTGGCGGAGGTGCTCGAGCAAGTCGCGGGAACCATTCGCGAGCGAAGCGAGATCAAGGGCCAGGTGCGTTCACTGAGTGCAGAGGGCAAGATGTCAGCCATCGTGCTCATGGGCATGCCGGTAGCAGTCGCCACCATACTCTCAGTTATCAACCCTACGTACATGAAAGTGTTCGTGGAGGAGCCGGTAGGAAACATCATGATCGCTGTCAGCGCGGTCATGTTCGTCATCGGCGGCTTCTGGATGAGCCGCACCGTGAAGATCAAGTTCTAGGAGGATCGTCATGACACCCATAGCTTGGCTCATCATCGCCGCCGTGGTTCTTCCTCTCACCTACTTCGCTTGGGTCCTGGCCACGTTGGATCGGAGGGGTGCCTTAGCCATTCAAACCAACTTGGGACAAGGTTTCACTCACAATGGGCCGACGGCGACGGCTCGTCCTCCCGCCATGTTAGGTATGGCCAAGCGGCTCACTCCAGGCAGCTACGAAGCGAAGCTGGACCGGTGGCTTGCTTTGGCTGGACGTCCGGTTTCCATGCCGTTGGAGAAGCTGATCATCGGCAAGCCCATCCTTGCCTTGGCCGGCGCCGTACTTGCGATCCTCGTATTCAGGAGTTCCCCAACACCTCAGAGCGTCGGCATTGGTTTACTAATCACGGGGCTGGGGTACTTCCTACCGGATCTCCTTATCTACAACAAGGGGATCAAGCGGCAAGAGGCTATACAGCTGGAATTGCCCAATACCCTGGACCAGATGCTCATTTCCGTGGAAGCGGGACTCGGATTCGAAGCCGCCATGGCTCGCGCGGGTCAGTACGGGGAAGGCCCGCTGGCGCAGGAACTCACCCGGACCCTGCAGGACATGCAGGTGGGACGTCCGCGCCAGGAGGCTTATCAGGCCATGGCGGACCGTTCCTCGGTGGCAGAACTACGCAGCTTCGTCCGAGCGGTGGTTCAGGCCGACAAGTACGGAATCGGTCTGGCTAAGGTTCTCCGGACACAGGCAAAGCAGTCTCGGGTCAAGCGCCGCCAGCGGGCTGAAGAGAAAGCCATGAAACTTCCCGTCAAAGTCCTCTTCCCGCTGCTGATGTTCATTTTCCCTGTGCTCTTCATCGTTCTTTTGGGCCCAGCCGTCATCAACATCATGGACACGCTGCTTTAGGATCCATCCTCCCAGCGCCACCAGGCGCCCCAAGTACCGGACCCCCTCGGCACCCAGAACCGAGGGGGTCCGCTTGTGTGTTCACGGACTTGTGAAATCCAGCGTTATCGCAGCGAGGACCCAGCAAAAGCGCAGGAGAAATACACCGTGTAAAGCCTTTGCGCAGGATGCTCCAAGATCCGGGATTAGTGACAGATCTGCTTGCTAACTTCGTTTCAGTGCTGGTGCAGGGCCAGCCATCCGTCTCGCTCAGGAGTCAAAATGCTTTCTCTTTACACCAACCTCATGACCCGCCTTCGCAACGAAGAGAAGGGCGCCACTGCCGTGGAGTACGGCATCATGGTCGCCCTCATCGCCGTCGTCATCATTGTTGCCGTCAGCACCCTTGGTGGCACTCTCGACACTCTCTTCGACGGTGTCAACACTGACATTCTCAACCCGCCGGCAGCTGAAGAACCTGCCCTCTAAATAGGACCGTCCGGTTCCGGCCCCCATTTCGGAACCGCACCGCCTCAAAGAAGCAGGCACAGAACACGAGTCATCCAAGAGGAGGTGCAGCAGGTGTCACACGATTCGGAACGCGGTGCAGCCGCCGTCGAATTCGCGATCCTGCTGCCCCTCCTCTTGACGCTTGTCCTGGGAACCATTGAATTCGGCCGGGCCTACAACGCCCAGATCACGCTCACCAACGCCGCCCGCGACGGCGTCCGGGTGATGGCCATCGGCAACGATCCCGCCGGCGCAAAGACCGCCGCCCAGAACGCCGCGGCCTCCGTCAGCACCACCATCCCCGCCTCGGACATCACGCTCAGCACCAACGCTTGCAGCACCGGCGCCCAGGTGACCCTCACCATCAAGTACAACCTGTCCACCATTACCGGCATTGCTGGCCCTTTTCCGATGACCGGCAAGGGAGTCATGCTGTGCGGCGGCTGACCAAGGACAAAGCAACAAACGAAAAAGGCGCCATCAGCGTCATCGTTGCCATCCTCCTGGTGACCCTCCTCGGCTTCGTGGCCATCGCCGTCGACGTCGGGGTGATCTACTCGGAACGCGCACAACTGCAGAACGGTGCTGATGCCTCCGCCATTGCCCTCGCGCAGAAATGCGCACGGGACGCAACGGATCCAGTGTGTTCCACAACGTCCACCCTCGCGGCGAGCCTCGCCAACGAGAACGCTTTGGACGGTATGAGCAAGGTGCACACCATCGAGCTCGACAAAACAACACGGAAAGTCAGCGTCACCACCTCCGCCAAGGAACTGGGCGGCAGCGACAACTCCGTCTCCCTTTTCTTCGCGGACGTCCTCGGCGTTCCCACCAAAGAAGTGGGTGCCCGGGCATCGGCCATCTGGGGAAGCCCCAAGGCTGGCCGCACCGCATTCCCCCTGGCATTCTCCATCTGCCAGGTCAAGGACAACATCGGCGGCAGCCTCCAGCTCCTCCAGGAACACGGAAAGAACGCCAACGCCGACTGCAACTACGGCCCGTCCGGGGCGGCAGTGCAGGGCGGCTTCGGCTGGCTGGTCCAGGACGCCGGAGCGTGCGGCGGCACCATCGACCTCGCCGTCAGTGAAGGCGGCAGCGACCCCGGCAACAACGCGCCCGGCAACTGCTCCGTCGAACTGAACCGCTGGGCCAGCGACATCACCGCCGGCCGGGACGTCATCGTTCTCCTGCCGGTGTTCAACAAGGTCACCGGAACCGGCGCCGGCGCCGTCTACGGCCTCGTCTCTTTCGCAGCATTCAAAGTCACCGGCTGGAAATTCAGCGGCGAATCATCCCTCCCCTACACCTTCCAAAACAGGGCATCTACGACGACGGGCGTCACCACCGCAACGGAATGCCGCGGCGAGTGCCGCGGCGTCATCGGCAGCTTCGTCAAGTACGTCTCGCTCGCCGATGGCTACACCCTCGGGCCCGTTGACGAATACGGCGCCATCATCGCCCGCCCCACCCTCTAGCCACCACCCCAGATATTCAGGAGCTGAAAGTGAAGTCTCGCCTGCTCGCCGGAACGGCCGCGGTTGCCCTGGCGCTCGTGGGAGCCCTCCTCATCATCTTCTACGCGAACGGCGCCGACCAGCGCGCCCTCGCATCCACCGAACCCGTGGACGTCCTGGTGGTCAAGACCGCCATCCCGGCCGGGACCCCGGTCAACGACATGGCCGCCTCCCTGGTCATCGAAAAGGTTCCGGCAGCAGGAAAATCCGACAGCGCCCTCAGCACCCTGGACGGCAAAGCCAACACCGTCAGCGCCGTGGACCTTGTCCCAGGCGAACAGCTCCTGGACGAGCGCCTGGTCGCTCCGGCAGACGTCAAAGAACAGGGCGCCATTGAGGTCCCCGCCGGACTTCAGGAAGTCTCTTTCCAGCTGGAGCCGCAGCGGGTCGTCGGCGGCCGGATCAACGTTGGCGACCACGTAGGCATCTCGTTGAACTTCGAAAATGGCGCCTACAAGGCAAGAGCAGAGGACGCCACCACGCAGCTCACCCTCCGTAAAGTTCTCGTCACCGGCGTCCAGGGAGCGGCGAGCGCCGAGACTGCCGAGGGCGAAGAGAACACGGCTCTCCCGGAAGGCTCCCTCATGCTGACCGTCGCCGTCACAGACGTTGACGCCGCCAAGATCATCTTCACGTCGATCAACGGCAGCCTCTGGCTCACCAAGGAACCCCTGGACGCCCAGGACAACGGACCCCGGATCGAGCGCAAGGAAGTGGTTTACAAGTGAGCCGGTTCGTCCTCCTCTCCCCCAGCGGCGAGTTCGACCAGAAGCTGCGCGCCGCCGTCGCCCACGGCCTCCGCGGCTCCGTCCAGACCATCGCCTCGGACATCCTCCCCGCGGGCCCCGCGGAACTGTTCGCCCTCCTCAACCAGGAGCAGCCCGAAGTCCTCATCATCGGCCCGGACGTCCCCTATGAGGAGGCGCTGCGGTTCGCCAAGGTCTTCGACGTCCAGCTCCCCGGCCTCAGCCTGGTGCTGGTCAGCGACATCGAGCCGTCCTTCCTGGTCCACGCCATGCGCGCGGGCATCCGGGACATCCTCAGCCCACAGGCCGACGCCGCCGAGATCCGCGTGCTGCTGGAGCGCGCCTGCCAGTCCTTCGCCACCCGGCACCGGAGCCCCGAAACGCAGGCGGCGGAAACCGGCGGCAAGGGCCTAGTGATCGGCGTCTTCTCGCCCAAGGGCGGCGTCGGCAAAACCACCCTCGCCACGAACATCGCCATCGGCCTGGGCCAGATCGCCCCCATGAGCGTGGTCATCGTGGACCTTGACCTGCAGTTCGGCGACGTCGCCTCTGGCCTGTACCTCAACCCCGAGCACACGGTCACGGACGCCGTCACCCCCGCCGCAGCCCAGGACTCCCTGGTCCTCAAGGCCTTCCTCACGGTCCACCCGGCCGGGATCTACGCATTGTGCGCCCCGCCGAACCCTGTGGACGCGGACCACATAACGCCGGAGCAGATCACCCGCCTGCTGGAGCAGCTGTCCCAGGAATTCCAGTACGTGGTCCTGGACACGGCCCCCGGGATGCCCGAAATCGGTCTCGCCGCGATGGAACAGTGCACCGACGTTGTCTGGGTCAGCGCCATGGACATCCCCAGCCTCCGCGGCCTCCGCTCCGGCCTCGAGGTGCTCCGCCAGCTGGAAATCATGCCCGAGTCCCGCCACGTGGTCCTGAACATGGCCGACGCCAAAGCCGGCCTCAACGTCCGGGACGTCGAATCCACCATCGGCGCCCCGGTGGACGTCAGCATTCCCCGCTCCCGCGCCGTGGCCCTGTCCACCAACCGTGGCATCCCCGTCCTCCAGGAATCCAAAAAGGACCCCGCCGTCAAAAGCCTCCGCCAGCTGGTGGAGCGGTTCAACCCGGCGTGGCGTACCCAGACCCAGCGGAAGCTGCACCGAAGGGTGGTCATCTGATGAAACTCTCCGAACGGATCAGCGCGGTCCAGGACCGCAACCAGTCCGCCGGCAGCAGCGTTGCCGTGCTCGAACCACCGCGGCCTGCCGCTGCCCCGGCCAGGACCAGGGAAAGCGAGCCGCGGCACCTTCCCGCCGCTCCCGCCGGCGTGATTCCAACGTCCGACGCCGGTGCCTCCACAGTGCCTTCAGCTCCCTCGGTGCCCAAGGCACAGTCCGTGGATGTGTTCGCGGCCATGAAGCACCGTGCGGCTACCGCGCTTTTCGAGCGGATGGGCGCGCGCTTCAACGACGCGACGGCCACCGAGCAGGAGCTGCGGAGCACGGCCAAGGAGGAACTGACGCGGATCATCGACGCCGAACAGGTTCCGCTCACGCCCGAGGAACGTACCCGGCTGGTCCAGGACATTTCCGACGACGTCCTGGGCTTCGGTCCCCTCCAGCGCCTGCTGGATGATCCCGCCGTCACCGAAATCATGGTCAACCGGATGGACCAGATCTACGTTGAACGTAAGGGCAAGCTGACCCTGACGGAGTCCCGCTTCAGCTCCGAGGAACACCTGCGCAAGGTCATCGAGCGGATCGTGTCCAAGGTGGGCCGCCGCATTGACGAATCCTCCCCGCTGGTGGACGCCCGCCTCGAGGACGGCTCCCGTGTCAACGCCGTCATCCCTCCGCTGGCCGTGGGCGGCTCCTCGCTGACCATCCGTAAATTCAGCAAGGTCCCGCTGACCGTCCGCAACCTGATCGACTTCGGCACCCTCACCCCGGAGATGGCCGAGCTGCTCAACGCCTGCGTTAAAGCGAAGCTCAACATCATCGTGTCCGGCGGTACCGGCACCGGCAAAACCACCCTCCTCAACGTGCTGTCCTCCTTCCTCCCCGCGGACGAACGGATCGTGACCATCGAGGACGCCGTGGAACTGCAGATCCAGCAGCAGCACGTGGTCCGGCTCGAAAGCCGCCCGCCGAACACCGAGGGCAAGGGCGAAGTCACCATCCGCGAACTGCTGCGGAACTCGCTGCGCATGCGCCCGGACCGGATTGTGGTGGGCGAGGTCCGCGGAGGGGAATCGCTGGACATGCTCCAGGCCATGAACACCGGCCACGACGGCTCACTCTCAACGGTCCACTCCAACTCCCCCCGGGACGCGGTGGCCAGGCTCGAAACCCTGGTGCTGATGGCCGGCATGGACCTGCCGCTGCGCGCCATCCGCGAACAGATCGCCTCCGCCGTGAACCTCATCGTCCAGATCTCCCGGCTCCGTGACGGCTCCCGCCGCATCACCCACGTCACCGAAGTCCAGGGCATGGAAGGGGACATCGTCACCCTCCAGGACGCCTTCGTCTTCGACTACTCCGCCGGCGTGGACGCCCACGGCCGCTTCCTCGGCAAGCCCGTGGCCACCGGCATCCGGCCACGCTTCATCGACCGGTTCGAGGACCTGGGCATCCACGTCTCCCCCGGCGTTTTCGCCGGACCCCAGACGGCGGTGGTCCAGCCCGCGGCGGGCCAGAACCACGGCGGACGGTGACGGCCGCCATGATCCTTGCTGCCGGAACCGCTCTCCTCCTCGTAGCCGTGACCCTGTTCGGCGCCGCGGTGCTGCTGCCGAGCGCGCCAGACGTGCCGCTGGACCGCCGTCGTCCTTTTGATCCCGAACCTCCCTCTTCCCTGACGCGCGTGGCGCTCTCCGCCGTCCGGTCCTTCGAACGGCTCCTCGCCGGCCGGAGCATCTCCCTCTTTGGCCGGCCCGAGCTCGAGAACGCCGGACTTCGGCTCAGCCAGGCCGAGTTCTTCCTGCTGGTGGGGATCGGTGCCGGCGTTGGGATGCTGGTGGGAACGGTAACCGTTGGCCCCTTGGTGGGGCTGCTCCTGGCGCTGCTGGCGCCCTTCATCGGAAAACTTGTCCTGGGATTCCTGGCCGGAAAACGGCAGGCCACCTTCGACAGCCAGCTGGGAGACACCCTCCAGCTCCTGTCCGGCGGCCTCCGCGCAGGGCACAGCATCCTGCGCGCCATCGATGCAGCGGCCGCGGAGTCCCAGAAGCCGACTTCAGAGGAGATGCGGCGCGTGATCACGGAGACCAGCCTTGGCCGTGACCTGCTGGCCGCCCTCAATGACACGGCCGACCGGATGAAGAATGAGGATTTCATCTGGATCTCCCAGGCCATCCAGATCAACCGCGAGGTGGGCGGCAACCTGGCCGACGTCCTGGACCAGGTCAACGAAACCATCCGCGAGCGCGCCGAAATCAAGGGCCACATCAAGGCCCTGGCCGCCGAAGGCAAGTTCTCCGCCTACATCCTCATCGCCATGCCGTTCGGCATCGTGGCCATGCTGCTCGCCGTCAGTCCCAACTACATGAACTCCATGTTCACCCATCCCCTGGGCTGGGCCATGATCGGGGCCTCGTTTGTCCTCATGACCATCGGCGCCCTGTGGATGCGCAAGATCATCGACCTGAAGTTCTGAGGAAGCCATGAACCTGACAGTCCTCCTCTCCATCCTGCTGGTCTGCGTCCCCGTGGCCGGACTGGCCTGGTCCGTCCTGACGGTGGACAAGCAGGGCCGCCTGGCAGCCAGTGAGCTCCTGGCCCGCGGCGCCGCGCCGGTCACGGTGGCCGCCTCCGGCAAACCCGGCCTGCTCGAAGGCATCGGCCGGCGCCTCACTCCCCCCGCCTATGTCGCCTTCCTTGACCGGTTGCTGGCCCTCGCCGGCCGGCCTGCCTCGATGCCGCTGGGCAAGGTCCTCGGCTCCAAGCTGGCGATAGGCCTTGCGGGCATCACGGTTGGCATCTACCTGACGGCCATCGGAAGCACCCCGCTGATGAAGCTTTCAGGCCTTTTTGTCCTGTTCCTGGGCTACTTCATCCCGGACCTCCTGCTCTACAGCAAGGGGCAGGAACGCCAGAAGGTCATGCAGCTGGAACTGGCCAACACCCTGGACCAGATGCTGATTTCCGTGGAGGCCGGCCTCGGCTTCGAAGGCGCCATGGCCCGCGCAGGGGAAAACGGCAAGGGCCCGCTGGCTGAAGAACTGGTGCGGACCCTGCAGGACATGCAGGTGGGCCGCAGCCGGCGTGAGTCCTACACAGCCCTGGCTGAACGGACCAGCATTCCGGAGCTGCGCAGCTTTGTGCAGGCCGTGGTCCAGGCGGACACCTACGGCATCGCCATCAGCCGCGTGCTGCGGGTGCAAGCCAAGGTCATGCGGGTAAAGCGGCGCCAGCGGGCCGAGGAGAAGGCGATGAAGCTCCCGGTGATGATTCTGTTTCCGCTGCTTTTCTTCATATTCCCGGTTCTCTTTATCGCCATTCTTGGACCGGCCGTCATCAATACCGTGGTGACTTTCAGCGGACAGTAAAGGCAACGCAGTACCGCCTGAAAGATCGCTCAAGGTTTCCACAGGATCCCCCGAAATAGGACAACGGAAGAATTTCAGGAAGTAGCCTTGAACAATGCACAGTCAAGATCCCGGCGCCAGCAGCGAGGCCGCCGCTGCGGCCTCCCCGCAGCCCGGGATCGCTTCAGCTGCCGGGACCGCGCTGCAACAGGAAGCGGCCGGTCTCTTGCCGCTCGTTGACGCAGCCGTCCTTGAAGAGCTGGAAGACGAACTGGCCGGTTCCGGCCTCGCCCGGCGGTTCGCCCGCGACTATACGGCCATGTGGGACCAGCGCTACGCCCGGCTGGCTGCGGCGGTGGACCAGCAGGACAGCGCCTCAGCTCTGGACGCCGTCATCAGCCTCAAGATCACTTCCGCCATGGTGGGCGGCCTACGGCTGGCCAAACTCGCGGAACTGCTTGAGTCCGTGATCCGCTTGGGCGACTTCGGCCAGGGCCAGGCGCTCATGGAACGCGTGGCCCAGGACGGGGGCCAGACCGTCACCGAGCTCCAGGCCACCTACATCCTGGAAAACGACTGACCCCGCCTACTCGTCGAACGGCCTGCTGGGGGCCAGGCGGTAGCCCACGCCGCGGACCGTCTGCAGCCAGCGCGGGGACAGCTGGTCCTCCTTGAGCTTGCGCCGCAGGTTTCCCACATGGACTTCGACGGCGCGTTCGTCCGCTTCGCTGATGTACGTGTCCTCGTCGTAGAACTCGCCGCGAACTGCCCGCACAAGGTCAGCCCGGGTGCACACGGCGCCGGCCCCCCGAAGCAGAACGTGCAGCAGATCGAACTCGCTGCGGGTGAGCCCGAGGGGTTGGCCTTTGATGTCCACCGTCCGGGTGCGGTGGTTCAAGGTCAGGCCGTTGTGCTGGAGGACAGCGGAGTCATGGCTGCCCGGAGAGGTGGTCGTGGCAGGTGCTCCCCACGCCGACGCAGGCTTCTGCCCATTAATCTCATGCCGCGGCCTGCGCATCATGGCGGCCACCCGTGCCCGGAGCTCGCGGGGCCGGAAGGGTTTGGCAATGTAGTCGTCCGCTCCCGCGTTGAGGGCAGACAACAGGTCCGGTTCCTCAGTCCTGCCGGTCAGCATCACCACGTAGGCGTTGCTGAAATGGCGGATCCGCCGCAACACTTCAAACCCGTCAATGTCCGGAAGCCCGATATCCAGCGTGACAACATTGGCCTGTTTGCTGCGGACCACTTCCACACCGGCACGTCCGTCCACCGCTGTATGCACTTCGAATCCTGCCTGGGTCAGCACTCCCTCAAGGAGGTTGCGTACATCGGCATCGTCTTCAATTACTACAGCCACACCAAGTTCATCCATTGATATCCCTGTGCCAGGCGGACATGGCCCCCCATCAGCCCAGCGCCAATGCCATATCCGCTCCAACCATTTATACGCTACTAGTAAGCCCTGCTGATCACATCCTTTTCAGCATTCATTTTGGAAAGTCAATTACTATGACAAGACATGTGGATTATGACCGAAAGGGTGTGTCTGGGAGTGGCCGGCAGGAATTCGAGCGCACGTGCGGACCGGCTGTCCGGTCCAGGCCGCGGGGCCTGAATCCAACCAATGGCTGAGCACCTGTTCCAGCGCGGACCTGCCCGCTTCTTCCGTGGCCTCGGACCACGGGCGCAGGTGGCCCTGTGCCAGCTGCCGCTGACGTTGATCGTGGCGGCACTGGCCGTGGCCACTCCCTTCGCCTGGCCAACACTGGTGAACAGCCCCGTCTACCTGTCCGGCATCCTCCTTCACGGCGTCCTGTTCCTCGGCTGCCTCCTGGTGCCCTGGGAGCGCCTGGCCCACCGGCCCTACCTGCTGATCCCCATCCTGGATTTCCTGGCCATCGGGCTGCTCCGGAACGGCGCCGCTCCCCTGCTCCCGGGCTTGGCAGTCCTGGCAGTCTTCCCGGTGATCTGGCTCTCTGCCTCGGGCATGCTGGCCCGCAGCAGCCTGGTCCTGAGCTTCTTCGGCACCATGTTCATCATGGTCCCCTCCCTGGCCGGACGTTTCCCCAACCTGACTGCATCGGACGTGACCACAACGCTCCTCTTTCCCCTCATGATGCTCTCCGTCTCCCTCGCCATCCGCTTCGCCAGCGTGCACCTCCGGTTCCAGCAACAGGAACTGGCGCAGAAGGACAGGGAACTCCGGAAGCTGCTGGACGAAAGCCGGGAACGGGAGAAGCTGCTCCAGACGGTCCTTGACGCAACAGACGTCGGCATTGCCGCCGTCGACCGTTACGGGCATTTCCTGGTGTCCAACAGCCGGCAGCGGCATTTCCGCCAGGCCACCGGCGCGGACGGCGCCGTCCCCGGCCAGGGGCACCAGCTGATCTTCGGGCAGGACCGGCGGACCCTGCTGCCACCCGGGAAACGCCCCATCAGCCGGGCCATTGCCGGAGAATCCTTCGCGGACTACCTGGTATGGGCCGGAGAAGGAGCGGACCAGCGGGCCGTGTCTACGGCGGCCCGGCCCCTGGTGGGCGAGGACGGCAGCTTCAACGGCGCCGTTGTGGTGTACACGGACGTCACAGGCTGGGTGGAGGCGCTGGCTGCGAACCAGGAGCTCGTCTCGAATGTGTCCCACGAGTTCAAGACGCCCCTGAATTCCATCATCGGCAACATAGACCTGGTGCTGGATGACGCCGGCTCCCTGCCTCCGCAGGTGGCCCACCGCCTGCTGGTGGTCCAACGGAACGCCGAGCGGCTGCTGGCCCTCGTGGCCGACCTGACGGCGTCCGCGTCGGCTGCCCTGAATGTGCACCCGAAAAAGACGGACCTCGCCAGCCTGGTGGAAACGAGCCTGGGCTCGGCCCAGGCGGAGGCCGAGCGGGCCCACATCCGGCTCAGCGCTGATATGCCCTCGCCCCTGTGGGCCTACGCAGATCCGCTCCGGATCGGGCAGGCGCTGGACAACCTGGTATCCAACGCCATCAAATACTCCCCCGACGGCGGCACGGTGAGCATCAGCGCCCGCGCGGGCACCGACTGGGTCCAGCTCAGCGTCAGCGATACCGGAATGGGGATGTCCAGGGAGGACACAGCCAGGGTCTTCAAACGCTTCTTCCGCACGGAATCCGCCCAGCGGGCCTCAATCTCGGGTGCCGGGCTGGGCCTCTCCATCACCAAGATGATCGTGGAGGGCCACGGCGGCACCATCAGCTGCGAGAGCGGCCAGGGACAGGGCAGCACGTTCACGCTGACCCTGCCCGCGGAGGGCCCGCCGCCGGCGTTCTAGCGAATCGATTGCTCCGTAACTGCCGTTTTCGGGGCTCATAACGACCGTTACGGAGCAATCGATGGGGATTAGTGCTCCCGCCGCGCCCTGGTCAGCTCCGCGCGGGCCAGCAGCTCGTCGTCGGACGGGTAGGCAACCTCTTCCAGAACCAGCGGGTGCGGCGCGGCCAGCACGGACTTGGCGTCCCGCTGCCTGGCCAGGAGCCGCTCGTGCAGCCAGCCCGGTTCCTCAACGCCCTCCCCCACGTACAGGGCAGACCCGATCAGCGCGCGCACCATGTTGTGGCAGAACGCGTCGGCCTGCACGGTGGCAACAATGACGCCGTCCTCCCCCCGGGCGAACTCGAAGCGCTGGAGCTCGCGGATGGTGGTGGCGCCCTCGCGGGGTTTGCAGAAGGACAGGAAGTTCTGAAGCCCCAGCAGCTTGGACGCGCCCTCGTTCAGCAGCACCACATCCAGCGGGTTCTTGTGCCACAGGGTGAAGTAGCGTTCCAGCGGGTCCCACAGGGCGGGCCCGTCCGCGATGCGGTAGCTGTACCGGCGCCAGAGGGCGGAGAAGCGGGCGTCGAAGCCCTCCGGCGCCAGCGAGATCCGGTGCACCTCCACCGCGCCCGTCAGGTCGCCGAGGATCCGGCTCAGCGCACCCCGGACGCGGCGCAGCATGGCGACGGCGGGATCGAGTTCGTGCCCCCGCGGGAGTCCCTGCCACTCGGCTTCCGTCAGGTCCAGGTGAACCACCTGGCCGCGGGCGTGCACGCCGGCGTCGGTGCGGCCGGCTACCGTCACGCGGATGGGCCGGCGGACCAGCAGGTGCAGGGCTTCCTCAAGGACTCCCTGGACGGTCTTCCGGCCCGGCTGCAGCGCCCACCCGCTGAAGGGGCCGCCGTCGTAGGACACATCAAGCCGGACACGCAAAAACCCGCCGCCCCCAATACGGGGGCCGCGGGTTTTTGGTCGTTCATAGACTCAAGTCTATGCGAAGAACATCAGCGAATTACTTCGCGTCCTTTTCCTCGGCTGCGGGAGCCTCGGGTGCTTCCTCAGCGGCCGGAGCCTCTTCGGTTGCAGCTTCTTCGGCCGGAGCCTCAGCAGCGGGAGCCTCGGCGGCCTCAGCCTCGGGAGCCTCTTCTGCAACCGGAGCAGCAGCGGCTTCCTTCTTGTCCGCATCGCGCTTCGCAGCGGAGGTAGCCTCGGCTACAACGGCCTGCTTGGCGGAAACGGGCTCAAGAACCAGTTCGATGACAGCCATGGGAGCGTTGTCGCCCTTGCGGTTGCCGATCTTGGTGATGCGGGTGTAGCCGCCGTCGCGGTTCTCCACAGCCTGGGCGATGTCGGTGAACAGCTCGTGGACGATGCCCTTGTTGCTGATCAGGCCGAGCACGCGGCGGCGGGAAGCGAGGTCGCCACGCTTGGCGAAGGTCACCAGGCGCTCTGCGTACGGCTTCAGGCGCTTGGCCTTGGTCACCGTGGTGGTGATCCGCTTGTGCTCGAACAGGGATGCTGCCAGGTTCGCGAGCATGAGGCGCTCGTGAGCCGGGCCGCCTCCGAGGCGCGGACCCTTAGTGGGGGTAGGCATAATTGTTTCTCCTCAAATGGAAGCCGTGGGCTGTGCACACCATGGTGCCTGCCCGCCGGCCAAGGTCTGGTTTAGAGTTCGTCGTCGCCGAAGGCGGCGTCGTCCTCTTCGATTGCTGCGGCGCGAGCTGCGAGGTCAAAACCGGGAGGCGAGTCCTTGAGGGACAGGCCCAGTTCAACCAGCTTTGCCTTGACCTCGTCAATGGACTTGGCACCGAAGTTGCGGATGTCCATCAGGTCAGCCTCGGAGCGGGCAACGAGTTCACCCACGGTGTGGATGCCCTCACGCTTGAGGCAGTTGTAGGAACGGACGGTGAGGTCCAGATCCTCGATCGGCAGTGCCATGTCGGCTGCCAGGGCAGCGTCGGTGGGCGACGGGCCGATCTCGATACCTTCAGCTGCGGTGTTCAGCTCACGGGCCAGACCGAACAGTTCCACCAGGGTGGTTCCTGCGGAAGCGACGGCATCGCGCGGGGCGATGGCCTGCTTGGTCTCGACGTCGACAATGAGCTTGTCGAAGTCGGTGCGCTGCTCAACACGGGTTGCTTCCACGCGGAAAGTAACCTTCAGCACCGGCGAGTAGATGGAATCGACCGGGATACGGCCGATCTCTGCGTCGCCGGACTTGTTCTGAGCTGCCGAAACGTAGCCGCGGCCGCGCTCGATGGTCAGTTCGAGTTCGAACTTGCCCTTCGAGTTCAGCGTGGCAATGTGCAGATCCGGGTTGTGGAATTCGACGCCGGCCGGCGGAGCGATGTCCGCGGCGGTGACGACTCCGGGTCCCTGCTTGCGCAGGTAGGCAACAACCGGCTCATCGTGCTCGGAGGAAACCGAGAGGCTCTTGATGTTCAGGATGATCTCAGTGACATCTTCCTTGACACCCGGAACCGTGGTGAACTCGTGCAGCACGCCATCGATCCGGATGCTGGTTACAGCAGCACCGGGGATGGAGGAGAGCAGGGTACGGCGGAGGGAGTTTCCGAGGGTGTAGCCGAAGCCCGGTTCCAGCGGTTCAATGATGAAACGCGAACGGTTTTCGGAGACTACCTCTTCGGAGAGGGTGGGGCGCTGTGCAATGAGCACTTAGGTTTCCTTTCGGCGAGCATCCGCTATATGACGCAACACAGGTGGTGGAAATTCGGTCTGAAGACTTAACGCGCTGGGCTTGCCCGGACCATCAGCGGTCCGGGCAAGCTCATGCGGCGTGGAAAGCCTTAGACGCGGCGGCGCTTCGGCGGGCGGCAGCCGTTGTGCGCAGCGGGGGTGACGTCCTGGATGGAGCCAACCTCGAGGCCTGCGGCCTGCAGCGAACGGATCGCGGTCTCGCGTCCGGAACCCGGTCCCTTGACGAAAACGTCAACCTTGCGCATGCCGTGCTCCTGGGCACGCTTGGCAGCAGCTTCGGCAGCCATCTGGGCTGCGAACGGGGTGGACTTACGCGAGCCCTTGAAGCCAACCTCACCTGAGGAAGCCCAAGAGATAACAGCGCCGCTCGGATCCGTGATGGAAACGATGGTGTTGTTGAACGTGCTCTTGATGTGCGCCTGGCCAAGCGCGATATTCTTCTTGTCCTTCTTACGCGGCTTGCGAACCGCGCCACGAGTCTTCGGGGGCATTATTTCTCCTACAGAAAGTTATTGGGGGAAAGTCCGTTAATCCCGACGGGGATTTTAACGGGCCTTCTTCTTGCCGGCGACGGTGCGCTTCGGGCCCTTGCGGGTACGGGCGTTGGTCTTCGTACGCTGTCCGCGTACGGGCAGGCCCTTGCGGTGGCGCAGGCCTTCGTAGCTGCCGATTTCAACCTTGCGGCGGATATCTGCTGCTACTTCGCGGCGAAGGTCACCCTCAACCTTGTAGTTGCCTTCAATGTAGTCACGCAGCTCAACCAGCTGTGCATCAGTCAGGTCCTTGACGCGAACGTCGGCGCTGATGCCAGTGGCAGCCAGGGTTTCGTGTGCACGGGTCTTGCCCACGCCGTAGATGTAAGTAAGCGCAATTTCCAGCCGCTTTTCGCGGGGAATGTCTACGCCAGCGAGACGAGCCATAGTGGCAGTACTCCTTGATAAACCGGAGGTCGTAGGCAGTACACCCGCACGTTCTGTGCGGCCCCAGCCTCCGACCGGGGGTTAGCTGCCCGGGCTCCATACGTCCCAGATCAGCTTGTGCTGCCTTTATTTACTTGCGTGGGTTAGCAACCCAGGATTTCCCGATGAAGGGAATTAGCCCTGGCGCTGCTTGTGGCGCGGGTTCTCGCAGATCACCATGACCCGGCCATTACGGCGGATCACTTTGCACTTTTCGCAGATCTGCTTGACGCTCGGCTTGACCTTCATGGCATTCCTTTGCGTGTAACAGTTGGTCAACTGGAGCGGCAGCCAGCTCGCACTGGAGCCGCCCAGCAATTTACTTGTAGCGGTAGACGATACGACCACGGGTGAGGTCGTACGGGCTCAGCTCCACCACTACGCGGTCCTCAGGGAGGATTCGGATGTAGTGCTGACGCATCTTTCCAGAGATGTGTGCCAGAACGATGTGCTTGTTGGTGAGCTCAACGCGAAACATCGCGTTAGGCAGCGCCTCGGTCACAACGCCTTCGATCTCAATGACCCCGTCCTTCTTGGCCATACCCTCCGCTAACTGTTGTTGCCGCAGCCCCGCCGGATTGCACCGGACATGGCCACGAACGTTTTGGTTGGATCGATTGCCGGCTCCAGACCCAAAAGGGCGTGGCAGTCCAGACAACCAACAAACAACACTACTCTGGATCGCTGAAAAAGTTAAATCGGCAATGGTAACCTACCGGGCGCCGAACACACCATAATCGCCGGCGGGAGTGCTCACGGCCTCCGCGCTGGCCACGCCATCAAGGATGGCCAAACGGACGACGTCGGCTGCTGCGCTTTGCAAGGTGATCAGGCTGAACTGGCGGGCAGCTTCGTCCGAGCGGTCGAGTGCCACGGCTTGGGTGGACAGACAAAAAACAGTGTCCCCGTCAGCAAGGGTATGGGAGGGATTCAGAGCCCGAGCAATCCCGGCCTGGGAGGCAGCCGCAGTCCGCTTGCACTCGGCCACGTCGAGAACGGCGTTGGTCGCGACTACGACAAGGGTTGTGTTCAGCGGCGCGTCAGGGCGCGCGGAGGGTTCGCGATTCCCCGACGGAGTTACCGGAAGGCCAAGGGCGTTAACAACAGCAATTGCACCCACCACCACGCCGTTCTCAAGCGTCAGAGAGGCAGTCCCGACGCCGCCCTTGTACGTGCGGGCCATGACTGCGCCGGTGCCGGCACCCACGTTGCCGCGTCCGACGTCGTGCCTTTCCGTTTGCGCCGCAGCGGCGGCGGTTGCAGCGTAGCCCATGTCCGCCGTCGGACGCGCCGAGAAGTCCCCGCCCCTGCCCAGGTCGAAGATCGCGGCTGCCGGCACGATAGGGACTACTCCCCCGGGCACGGCGAACCCGCGGCCGTTCTCCTCGCACCAGCGCTGGGCGCCGGCGGCGGAGGCCAGGCCGTAGGCGCTGCCGCCGGTGAGGACGACGGCGTCCACTGTGCTGACGAGCGTGGTGGGATCCAAGGCGTCGGTTTCATGGGTGGCAGGTCCGCCGCCCTGGACATCCACCGACCCGCAGGTGCCGGGCGGCGGCAGGACCACCGTGACACCGCTCAGCCAGCCGTCGCCGGATTTTTGCTGGTGGCCGATCCTTATCCCCGGAACATCGCTAATAGCTCCCATGGCCCAATTCTGCCCTTTTGACCAGCAAACGGATGAATACGGGCGGGTCCCTGCCCTTCAAACAAACTTTGTGCAAGACTGCAGGCAACACAGCGTTAACGGGCAACGAAGCCTCGGATAACAGTCTTTTGACGAGGACACTTGCGGCTTTCTGCCTGCTGACTTTGTGGTGAAGTAATGGCTAGAATCCCCCGACCACGGCCAGCCACGAGCAGGCACGAATCCCGTGAGAGACCGCATGACCCGTCAACTCGCACCCCATCCGTCCACCAAGCCCACGAAGCCCGGACCGGCCGCCACCCCGCGACGCCGGCGCTGGACGCAGAGAACCCGGCGGGACTTCTTCGTGTTCCTCGCCCTCGCCTTGCCCAACCTGGTGCTGATCGCCGTCTTCACGTACCGGCCATTGATCAGCAACATCTACTATTCAACGCTGGACTGGACCCTGGGGTCACCGTCAGCCACGGTGGTGGGCATCAACAACTACGTCACCTTCTTCACCAGCGACGACGCCTCAAAGGTGTTGGGCACCACGGCGATCTTCACGGTGGTCACGGTGGGCGGATCCATGATCCTGGGGCTGCTCATCGCCCTGGCCCTGAATGCGAAAGTCCGGGGAACCACGTTTGCCCGCTCGGCGGTATTCGCTCCCTATGTCCTCTCCGGCGTCGGCGTGGGCTTGGTGTGGCTCTTCATTTTCGATCCAGGCTACGGCGTCCTCGCCTGGCTGCTCCGCGGCATCGGGCAGCAGAGCCCGCAGTGGATCAATGACCCCCAGCTTTCCCTGGTCATGGTGATCCTCGTGTACGTCTGGAAAAACCTGGGATACTGCGCGGTGGTCTACCTGGCAGGGCTCCAGTCCCTGCCGCAGGATGTCATGGAGGCAGCCTCCCTGGACGGCGCCAACGGGTTCCGGCGGTTCATCACCATGTCGCTGCCGCTCCTGTCCCCCACAACGTTCTTCCTGCTGATCACCAGCTTGCTGAGTTCGCTGCAGGCCTTTGACCTGATCAGGATCATGACGCCGCTGGGAACCGGCACCAGCACCCTGATCTACGAGGCCTACCTCCAGGCTTTCGGTGCCTTCAACCGGGCCGGCTATTCCGCGGCCATCTCGGTGATCCTTTTCGCGATCCTCCTGGTGATCACCGTGTTCCAACTGCGGTTCGTGGAACGGAAGGTGCACTACTCGTGAGCTCCCTTTCACCGGTCAACCCGGACCCCACAGCCCCGCCCACGCAGACCGCGGACCCAGTGATTCCCCGGGACCGGCCTTTCTCCCGGCAGAATCTGGTGCAGGCCGTCCTGGGCGGGTACATTCCACTGATCCTGGCAACCCTGGTGGTTTTCCTGCCGCTGCTGTGGATGGTACTCAGCTCGTTCAAGCAGCCCGGTGAAATCATCACCATGGATCTGGAGATCCTGCCGGAAGGCCTCAACCTGCAGAACTACCAGATCGCCATGACCACCGTGCCGTTCGGCCAGTTCTTCCTTAACAGCGCCATCGTCACGGCGGCGGGCGCCAGCGTCAAGGTGGTCCTGGCCATCCTCACGGCCTATGCCCTGGTGTTTGTTCGGTTCCCGTTCAAGAACGCCATTTTCATGCTCATCCTGGTGGCGCTGATGGTGCCGCCACAGGTGTCCATCCTCCCCAACTACATCCTGATTTCGGGGATGGGCGGGAAGAACACCCTGTGGGGCATCATCCTGCCGGGCCTCGGAACCGCCTTTGGCACCTTCCTCCTCCGGCAGCATTTCCTCACCCTGCCCAACTCCATCCTCGAGTCCGCAGAAATCGACGGGGCAGGCCACTGGCGCCGGCTGTGGCGCATCGTGGTCCCCATCTCCGTTCCCTCCATCGCCACGGTGGCGCTGGTGACCATCGTCAGCGAGTGGAACGAGTACATCTGGCCGCTGATCATCACAGACCGTCCCGACACCATGACCCTGCCGGTGGGCCTGACGCTGCTCCAGAACTCCGAGAGCAACGCCTCCGGATGGGGCATCCTCATGGCCGGCGCCGTCCTGGTGATCGTCCCCATCCTTATCGTCTTCGCAGCCCTCCAGCGTTACATCGTCGCCGGGCTCACCCAGGGCAGCGTCACCGGGTAGGCCCGTGCCGCCGTCGTTCATCACAGAAGAAGCACCCAACTCCTCAATGTGGCACCCAACGAAAGGACCTGCAATGACACAGCACCTCGATCGGAGGCACTTCCTGGGACTCGCCGGGGTCACGGCGTCCGCCGCTGCCCTGGCAGCCTGCGGCGGCCCGTCCACCAGCGGCACCCCCGTGGCCAGCGAAGCCGCGGAACTCGACTTCAGCGGAGTGAAGCCGGCCGCAAAGATCGACTTCTGGTCCAACCACCCCGGTAAGTCGCAGGACGTCGAAAAGGCCATTATTGAGAAGTTCCACGCCAAGTTCCCGGACATCCGGGTCAACCTGGTCACGGCCGGAGCGAACTACGAGGAAATCGCGCAGAAGTTCCAGACCTCGCAGGCGGCAAAATCCGGCCTCCCGGGCGTCGTGGTCCTCTCCGATGTGTGGTGGTTCCGCTACTTCACCAACGGCAGCATCATTCCGGTGGACGCCCTCGTCAAGCAGCTGGACATCAAGCTGGACGATTTCCGGAAGTCGCTCGTGGACGACTACAAGTACAACGACAAGCAGTGGGCCCTCCCCTATGGCCGCTCAACTCCCCTGTTCTACTACAACAAGGACCACTTCCAGGCCGCCGGGCTGCCGGACCGGGCACCTAAAACCTGGCAGGAGTTCGGTGAGTGGGCGCCCAAGCTGAAGGCCAGCTCAGGCGCACAGTACGCCTACATCTACCCGGCCTTGGCGGGCTACGCGGGCTGGACCCTGCAAAACAACCTGTGGGGCTGGGGCGGTTCCTGGTCCAAGGAATGGGAAATCACCTGCGATTCGCCCGAGGCAATCGAAGCGCTGCAGTGGGCCCAGGACTCCATCTACAAGAACGGCTGGGCTGGCGTCTCCTCCAAGGAAGCCGCAGACGACTTCTCCGCCGGGCTGACCTCCTCCACGATCTCCTCCACCGGGTCCCTCCTCGGCGTGCTGAAGTCCGCGCCGTTCAATGTGGGCGTGGGCTTCCTTCCGGGCGGGCCGAAGGCCGAGACCAACGTCTGCCCCACCGGCGGCGCCGGCCTGGGCATCCCGAGCGGCATCACCAAGGAGGAGCAGCTGGCCGCCGGCACCTTCCTGAAGTTCATGACCGAGCCGGAAAACAGCGCTGCCTTCTCGGCTGCCACCGGCTACATGCCCACCCGCGAGTCGGCGGACATGGAGGCGGTCCTGGCCCAGACGCCGCAGATCCAGACTGCCGTGGACCAGCTGGCTGTTACGCGGGTCCAGGACAATGCCCGGGTGTTCCTCCCGGGCGCCGACCAGGAACTGGCCAAGGCGGCCGCAGCGATCCTCACCCAGCAGGCGGACGTGAAGGCCACCATGACCAGCCTGAAGAAGACGCTGGAAGGCATCTACGAGAAGGACGTCAAGCCCAAGCTGGGCTAGCTTTCTCCTTACGCAAGAAGCGCCAAGTGTTGTTGTGGGATCACAATGACGCTTGGCGCTTCTGTTTGAGCTGCTTGGGCCGGGGCGCGGAGGCCTGCCGGCCGCGGACTGCCGGCCTTGGACTGCCGGCCTTGGACTACGGGATGGCCACGGGGGTTACGCCGAGCGGGACCAGGTGCTCCGCACCGCCGTCGGGCGCTGACAGCACCCAGATGCCGTTCTCGTGGACCGCAACGGAGTGCTCCCACTGGCAGGACCGCTTTCCGTCCGTGGTGATAACTGTCCAGTCGTCCTCCAGGACCGCGGTTTCGATGCCGCCGCGCACCAGCATGGGCTCGATCGCCAGGCACAGCCCGGGTTTGATCTTGGGGCCGCGGTGCGTGGTGCGGTAATTCAGCACGTCGGGGGCCATGTGCATCTCCGAACCGATGCCGTGGCCCACATAGTCCTCGAGGATTCCCAGCGGTTTACCGGGAACGGACGACACGTAATCGTCGATCGCGGCTCCGATGTCACCGACGTGCTTTCCGGTGGCCAGCGCGGCGATGCCATGCCACATCGCTGCGCGGGTCACGTCCGAGAGCCGCTGGTCCTCCGGATCAGCCGTCCCTACGATAACGGTCCTCGCTGAATCAGAGTGCCAGCCGTCCACGATCGCGCCGCCGTCGATCGAGATGATGTCCCCGTCATTGAGGACCCGGCTGCCCGGGATGCCGTGGACCACTTCCTCGTTGACCGAGGTGCAGATGGTGGCCGGAAAGCCGTGGTAGCCAAGGAAGTTGGACTTTGCGCCCGCTTCGTTCAGGACAGCGGCGAAGACGTCGTCGAGGTGCTTGGTGGTGGCACCGGGCACTGCTGCGGCGACGGCTGCGTCCAGTGCACGGCTCAGGACAAGGCCTGCCTCGTGCATGGTGCGCATCTGGGCGTTGGTCTTGTATTCGATGCGGGGCTGGCCAAAGGCCATGGTGTTCCTTCTTTCAAATGGCTGAGGCTCCTCCCGGTTGCCGGGAGGAGCCTCGGAATACGTTCGCCTGGATCAGGCTGCCTGTGCCGCCTTGATGGCCTGCATGACGCGGTCGGTGACTTCGTCGATGCCGCCGATGCCGTCAACCTGGGTCAGGATGCCGCGTTCGGCGTACTTCGCCACCACGGCTTCGGTCTGCTCGTGGTAAAGGTCAAGGCGGTGGCGGATGACGGCTTCGTTGTCGTCGCTCCGGCCCGTTTCCTTGGCCCGGCCGAGCAGGCGGTGGACCAGTTCCTCATCGTCGGCAGTCAGCTGCAGGACGACGTCGAGCTTTTCCTCACCCTTGGCGAGGATCTCGTCCAGGTAGTCCACCTGGGCGGTGGTGCGGGGGTAGCCGTCCAGGAGGAAGCCGCCTTCGACGTCGGACTCGCTGAGCCGGTCCCGCACCATCTTGTTGGTGACGCTGTCCGGAACGAAGTCGCCGTTGTCCATGTACTTCTTGGCTTCGATGCCAAGCGGCGTCTCGCCCTTCACGTTGGCGCGGAAGATGTCGCCGGTGGAGATGGCCACAACGCCGAGGCGCTCTGAAATCCGCTCCGCCTGCGTTCCTTTTCCGGAACCGGGAGGTCCAATAATCAGCATTCTCGTCATCGCAAAAGCCCTTCGTAGTGACGTTGTTGTAGCTGCGCATCAATCTGCTTGACGGTCTCCAGGCCAACGCCCACCATGATCAGGATCGAGGTGCCACCGAACGGGAAGTTCTGGTTTGCGTTGATCAGCACCAGTGCAACCAGCGGGATCAGCGCCACGAAGCCCAGGTACAGGGCGCCGGGCAGGGTGATCCTGGAGAGCACGTACTGCAGATAGTCAGCGGTCGGCTTGCCCGCGCGGATACCCGGGATGAAGCCGCCGTACTTCTTCATGTTGTCCGAGACCTCTTCAGGGTTGAAGGTGATCGCGACATAGAAGTAGGTAAAGAACACGATCATGGCGAAGTAGAGCACCATATAGATCGGCTGGTCGCCGCGGACCAGGTTGTTGTTGATCCATTCAACCCACGGCTGGAGCTGCTCGCCCTGCGCGGGCTGGTTGAACTGGGCAATCAGGCCCGGCAGGTAGAGCATCGAGGAAGCGAAGATCACCGGGATAACACCGGCCATGTTCACCTTGATGGGGATGTAGGTGCTGGTGCCGCCCACGGTGCGGCGGCCAATCATCCGCTTGGCGTACTGCACCGGGACCCTGCGCTGCGACTGCTCAACAAAGACAACCAGTGCCACTGTCAGCAGGCCGACCGCGAGGACAATAAAGAAGGTTCCGGGACCCTGCGAGCTCCAGATGGCGCCCAGCGAGGTGGGGAACGTAGCGGCGATGGACGTGAAGATGAGCAGGGACATACCGTTGCCCACGCCCTTCTCGGTCACGAGCTCGCCCATCCACATGATCAGGCCGGTGCCGGCCGTCAGGGTGATGATGAGCAGGATGGTGGTGATAACGCTGCGGTCAGGAATGATCGCCAGGTTACAGCCGGGAAGCAGCTGCCCGGAGCGCGCAAGGGACACAAGCGTGGTGGCGTTGAGCAGGCCCAGCGCGATGGTGAGGTACCGGGTGTACTGGGTCAGTTTGGACTGGCCCGAAGCGCCCTCTTCGTACAGCTGCTGGAACCGGGGAATGACCACCCGGAGCAACTGCACGATGATGCTGGCCGTAATGTACGGCATGATGCCCAGCGCGAAGATGGACACCTGGAGCAACGCGCCGCCGCTGAACAGGTTAACGAGCTGGTACAGCCCCTCTGCCGTCTGACCGTTCTGCAAGCATTGCTGGACATTCTGGTAGTTCACACCAGGCGAGGGAATGAAAGCACCCAAGCGGAAAATGGTGATGATTCCCAGCGTGAACAACAACTTGCGTCGCAGATCAGGCGTGCGAAAGGCCCGGCCAAATGCGCTAAGCAAGCGTCCTCCTGTGGTGTGAATAAGAGTGGTGTGATGGGGATCTATAAATCCCAACAACCGAGTCTAACGGGTGTATGCGCCCTGCGAACAATCCGCGGCGGCGCCGCTGCGCCGGATGGCGGCGAAAAAACGGCGGGCGGATGGAAAAACTCCCGGCCCCGGGGCGATAGCCCCAGGACCGGGAGTTCAACAACAGGGCTTGGCGCCCACCGGCTCTAGAGAGCGGTGGTGCTTCCGCCTGCTGCGGCAATCTTCTCAGCGGCGCTGGCCGAGAATGCGTGGGCGGTGACGTCTACCTTGACGGTGATGTCGCCGGTGCCCAGCACCTTGACGGGCTGGTTCTTGCGAACGGCACCCTTTTCGACCAGGTTCTCCACGGTGACTGCGCCACCTTCGGGGAACAGCTCATTGAGCTTGTCCAGGTTTACAACCTGGAACTCAACCCGGAACGGGTTCTTGAAGCCGCGCAGCTTCGGCAGGCGCATGTGCAGCGGCAACTGGCCGCCGGCAAAGCCAGCCTTGATCTGGTAACGGGCTGCAGTACCCTTCGTACCACGGCCAGCGGTCTTACCCTTGGAACCTTCACCACGACCAACACGGGTCTTGGCGGTTTTGGCACCCGGGGCGGGACGCAGGTGGTGAACCTTCAGGGCGTTCTGCTTCTCAGCAGCCTGAGCCTTATCAGCAGTGTTCTCTGCCATTTACTTCGCCTCCTCTACCTTTACCAGGTGCGGAACCGTGTTGAGCATTCCAACGGTCACGGCATCGGCGGTGCGGACAACGGTCTGTCCGATACGCTTCAGGCCGAGGGACCGCAGGGTGTCGCGCTGGTTCTGCTTGCCGCCAATGGCGGACTTGATCTGAGTGATCTCCAACTGGGCGTCGGAGGGAACCAGGTTCTTAGCCATAACTAGGCACCTGCCTTCGTGTTCAGAAGGGCCTTCACCAGTGCCGGCGGAGCAATCTCGTCGAGGGGCAGGCCGCGGCGTGCTGCCACTGCTGCCGGCTCTTCGAGGCGCTTCAGGGCATCAACAGTCGCGTGAACGATGTTGATGGCGTTTGACGAACCGAGCGACTTGGAGAGGATGTCGTGGATGCCCACGCACTCCAGTACTGCACGGACCGGGCCACCGGCGATAACACCGGTACCGGCGGAAGCCGGACGCAGCATTACGACGCCGGCAGCAGCCTCACCCTGAACGCGGTGCGGGATGGTGCTGCCAACGCGGGGAACGCGGAAGAAGGACTTCTTAGCTTCTTCAACGCCCTTCGCGATTGCGGCAGGAACTTCCTTAGCCTTGCCGTAGCCAACGCCGACCATGCCGTTACCGTCACCAACGACGACCAGGGCGGTGAAGCTGAAGCGACGACCACCCTTGACCACCTTGGAAACGCGGTTGATGGTGACGACGCGCTCTACGAACTGGCTCTTCTCGGCTTCACGGCCGCCGTCGCGGCCGCCACGGCCACCACGATCGCCGCGGCCCTGGCCACGGTCGCCACGCTCGCCGCGACGAGCGCCGCCACGGCGGTCGTCGGCAGCTGCGGGGGCAGTGGTCTCAGCGGCAGCTGTGGCTTCAGTAGCCTTCTGATCTGCAGACACAGTGTCCTTTTCCTTGTTTGCTTCCGTCACAGTGACAGCCCACCTTCACGTGCACCGTCAGCGACGGCGGCGATCCGGCCGTGGTACTTGTTACCACCGCGGTCGAAGACAACAGCTTCGATACCGGCAGCCTTGGCACGCTCTGCAACGAGTTCGCCAACGCGCTTGGCCTTGGCAGTCTTGTCGCCGTCGAATGCACGAAGGTCGGCTTCCAGAGTGGAGGCGCTCGCTACGGTCAGGCCCTTGCTGTCATCGACAACCTGGACGAATACGTGGCGTGCGGAACGGTTGACGACCAGACGCGGACGTACAGCCGTACCGGAGATGCGCTTACGGATACGAAGCTGGCGGCGGCTGCGCTGGGCAGACTTGCTCTTGTTCGTACGCTTCTTGTTAATTGAGATGGCCATGGTTACTTACCAGCCTTTCCGACCTTGCGGCGGATGACTTCGCCGGCGTAACGGATGCCCTTGCCCTTGTAGGGGTCCGGCTTCCGCAGCTTGCGAATGTTGGCAGCAACCTCGCCGACCTGCTGCTTGTTGATACCTGAAACAGAGAGCTTGGTCGGGGTCTCAACTGCAAAGGTGATGCCGTCCGGGGCGGTGACGCTGACCGGGTGGCTGTAACCAAGAGCGAACTCCAGGTCGGATCCCTTGGCCTGAACGCGGTAACCGGTACCGACGATTTCAAGCTTCTTCTCGTAGCCCTTGGTAACGCCCTCGATCATGTTGGAGATGAGGGTGCGGGTCAGGCCGTGGAGTGAACGGGAGGCGCGCTCGTCGTTCGGGCGGGCGACAGTCAGGGTGTCTGCATCCAGGGAGACCTCGATCGGGCTGGCCACAGTGTGGTTCAGCTCGCCTTTGGTGCCCTTGACGCTGACGACAGAGCCGTCAACCTTGACCTCAACGCCGGCAGGAACGGTGATGGGGAGACGTCCAATACGTGACATTATTCTCTTCCTTTCCCGTTACCAGACGTACGCGAGGACTTCGCCGCCCACGCCCTTCTTGCCGGCCTGCTTGTCAGTCAGGAGGCCGGAAGAGGTGGACAGGATTGCGACACCCAGGCCACCGAGCACGTGCGGCAGGTTGGTGGACTTTGCGTAAACACGCAGGCCCGGCTTGGAGATACGGCGAACGCCAGCGATTGAACGCTCGCGGTTCGGTCCGAACTTGAGCTCGATGGTCAGCTTCTTGCCAACCTCAGCGTCCTCTTCCTTCCAGCCGGCAATGAAGCCTTCAGCCTTCAGGATGTCGGCAACGCGTGCCTTGAGCTTGCTGTACGGCATGGTCACGGTGTCGTGGTATGCCGAGTTTGCATTGCGCAGACGCGTAAGCATGTCTGCGACAGGATCTGTCATTGTCATGGTGGGCTCGTGCCCTTCCTCGTAACGGTTTCCGCGGTGCTGCTTGCCTGACCGGAGTCAGATGCCATGCCGCCGGACCTTTTACGTAGTTAGATTAGTCTTCGGCCTTGAACGGGAAACCAAGCGCCTTGAGCAGCGCGCGGCCTTCGTCATCGGTCTTGGCAGTGGTAACAACCGTGATGTCCATACCGCGGACGCGGTCGATCTTGTCCTGGTCGATTTCGTGGAACATAACCTGCTCGGTCAGACCGAAGGTGTAGTTGCCGTTGCCATCGAACTGCTTGCCGGAGAGACCGCGGAAGTCCCTGATTCGGGGCAGTGCCAGGGTGACAAGACGATCCAGGAATTCCCACATGCGGTCGCCACGCAGGGTAGCGTGTGCACCGATGGGCATGCCTTCGCGCAGCTTGAACTGTGCGATCGACTTGCGGGCCTTGGTTACCTGCGGCTTCTGGCCGGTGATCTGGGTGAGGTCGCGGACAGCGCCGTCGATCAGCTTGGAGTCCTTGGCGGCATCTCCAACACCCATGTTCACTACGACCTTCACGAGGCGGGGAACCTGGTTGACGTTCTCGTACTTGAATTCCTCAATGAGCGTGCTCTTGATGGATTCTGCGTACTTGGTCTTCAGACGAGGAACGATCTTCGTTGCCGGAGTCTCGAGAGTCTCAGTCATTAGATGTCCTTCCCTGAGCTCTTGGCCACGCGGATGCGGACTTCGCGCTTCTTGCCGTTACGCTCAACGGTTTCAGTGCGGAAGCCGACGCGGGTGGGCTTCTTGGTGGACGGGTCAACCAGAGCCACGTTGGAGACGTGGATCGGGGCTTCAACAACCTCGATGCCACCGGTCTTGGTGCCGCGCTGCGACTGACCGACCTTGGTGTGCTTGGTTACGCGGTTGACGCCTTCAACCAACACGCGGTTGGTGTCGGTGAACACGCGCAGGACCTTGCCCTGCTTGCCGCGGTCGCCGCCGCGCTCAGCCTTGGCACCAGTGATGACCTGAACCAGGTCACCCTTTTTGATCTTAGAAGCCATGGACTAGAGCACCTCCGGAGCCAGAGAAACGATCTTCATGAACTTCTTGTCACGGAGTTCACGACCAACCGGTCCGAAGATACGGGTACCGCGGGGGTCACCGTCGCCCTTCAGGATCACAGCTGCGTTCTCGTCAAACTTGATGTAGGAACCATCCGCACGGCGGCGTTCCTTCTTGGTACGGACGATGACTGCCTTGACAACATCGCCCTTCTTTACGTTGCCGCCCGGGATTGCATCCTTGACGGTGGCGACAATGACGTCACCGATGCCTGCGTAGCGACGGCCAGATCCACCGAGAACGCGAATGGTAAGGATTTCCTTAGCACCCGTGTTGTCGGCGACCTTGAGTCGCGACTCCTGCTGAATCACTATTTACTCCTTGCGTCGCGCCGGTTCTCAGACCGAAAATCTTCCTACGGAATGAGCCTTGCGGAACGGTTGATCGGGGTGTCTCTTGACCTGCCTGGATTTTGCCAGACCAGGCCTAAACTCCCGTGCCAGAAGCAGTTGCTCCCAACCGGTCCAGGACTACTCCTGGGCGCAAGGGGGCACTATGCCGTGGCACGCTTGTTTACGAGGTTTGATGACGGCGCACGAACGGCGCCATACAAACTCAAAATCTTAGCACAGTTCCGGCCAGTCCCCATATCATCGGCGGCGCTCCCCCGCAACACCGCCAACGCTCTATCACTCCCTGCACCTTTTCGGCCGACGCTTTATCACTCCCGCTGGCCGTTCGTCTTGGAGGTGAGAGAGCGTCCGGAAAAAGCCAGCATTAGGTGAGAGAGCGTCCGGAAAAAACCGCCAGTAAGTGAGAGAGCGTCCGGGAGCGAACGACGGCGTCACGCACGGAGGCCTTTCGGCGCACCACAGGCGACGCTCCCCCGCAAAGAAGCGGCGCCGCCGTCGTGCCTTCAGCAAAAGCCTGCCCGGCGTGACGGACCCAGGACGACACCCGACAACGCACTCCCCCGGTTAACGCGGAAACCCCCGCTCCCAAAGGGAGCAGGGGTTTCCGGATACCGAAGCAGCAGGTGCTACTTGGCCTTCTCGAGGATTTCCACGAGCCGCCAGTTCTTGGTGGCGGACAGCGGACGGGTCTCGGCGATGACAACCAGGTCGCCGATGCCGGCGGTGTTGTTCTCATCGTGTGCCTTGACCTTGGAGGTACGGCGGATGACCTTGCCGTACAGGGCGTGCTTCACGCGGTCCTCAACCTGGACAACGATGGTCTTTTCCATCTTGTCAGAGACCACGTAGCCGCGACGCGTCTTGCGGTAACCGCGCTGCTCAGCCGTGGCTGCGGTAGCAGTTTCCGTCACGTTCTCGTCCTTTTCACTCACTTGGCATCCTCCTCGGTCTCAACCGTTTCAGCCTTGGGGGCTTCAGCCTTGGGGGCCTTCTTGGTTGCTGCCTTCTTGGACTTCTTTTCTTCCTTGGCTTCCACAACCGGCGCGGCAACCTCGGCACGAATGCCCAGCTCGCGCTCACGGAGAACGGTGTAGATGCGGGCGATGTCCTTCTTTACCGCGCGCAGACGACCGTGGTTCTCCAGCTGTCCGGTGGCGGACTGGAAACGCAGGTTGAACAGCTCTTCCTTGGCCTTGCGGAGTTCTTCAACGAGACGCTCGTTGTCGAAACCGTCCAGCTGTGCGGGAGCCAGATCCTTGGATCCTACTGCCATTTCTATTCACCACCTTCGCGACGCAGAATGCGTGCCTTCAACGGGAGCTTGTGGATTGCCAGGCGCAGTGCCTCGCGGGCTACCGATTCCTCGACACCGGAGATCTCGAAGAGAACCCGGCCCGGCTTGACGTTTGCGACCCACCATTCCGGTGAACCCTTACCGGAACCCATGCGGGTTTCGGCAGGCTTCTTGGTCAGGGGACGGTCCGGGTAGATGTTGATCCAGACCTTGCCGCCACGCTTGATGTGGCGGGTCATCGCGATACGGGCAGACTCGATCTGACGGTTGGTGACGTATGCCGGGCTCAGGGCCTGGATGCCGTACTCACCGAAGGAGACCTTGGTGCCGCCCGTAGCAGCGCCGGAACGACCCGGGTGGTGCTGCTTACGGTGCTTGACTCGACGTGGGATAAGCATTTAAGCCTGTCCTCCTTCTACAGCTGCAGCAGGTGCAGCCTCAGCTGCCGGAGCCTCGGCAGCAGGAGCTGCGTCGGCGGCCGGGCGGTCGTTGCGACGGCGGCGGTCACCACGGTCAGCGCCACCCGGGCGGCCCGGACGGTCGCCGGAGCGTCCGCGGGACGGGGCGGAAGCGGCCTGCTGGGCCAGTTCCTTGGCGGTGACGTCACCCTTGTAGATCCAGACCTTCACGCCAATGCGGCCGAAGGTGGTCTTGGCTTCGTAGAAGCCGTAGTCGATGTTCGCGCGGAGGGTGTGCAGGGGCACACGGCCTTCGCGGTAGAACTCCGAGCGGGACATTTCAGCGCCACCCAGTCGACCCGAGCAGGCGATACGGATGCCCTTGGCACCTGCACGCTGCGCGGACTGCATGGCCTTCTTCATGGCGCGGCGGAATGCCACACGTGAAGTGAGCTGCTCAGCAACGCCCTGGGCAACAAGCTGTGCTTCCATCTCGGGGTTCTTGACCTCGAGGATGTTCAGCTGGACCTGCTTGCCGGTGAGCTTTTCGAGCTCGCCGCGGATGCGGTCTGCTTCTGCTCCACGGCGGCCGATGACGATGCCGGGACGGGCCGTGTGGATGTCCACGCGGACGCGGTCACGGGTGCGCTCGATCTCAACCTTGGCGATACCGGCGCGCTCCATGCCCGTGGACATGAGCTGGCGGATGCGGATGTCTTCGCGAACGAAGTCCTTGTACCGCTGGCCGGCCTTGGTGCTGTCAGCGAACCAGTGCGATACGTGATCGGTGGTGATGCCAAGTCGGAACCCGTGCGGGTTTACTTTCTGTCCCACTTAGCGAGCCTCCTCTTTCTCCGGGGTAGCGACTACCACGGTGATGTGGCTGGTGCGCTTCTTGATCTGAAATGCGCGACCCTGGGCACGCGGCTGGAACCGCTTCATGGTCGGGCCTTCATCAACAAACGCTTCGCTGATGATGAGGTCACCTTCGTCAAACGCAACGCCGTCGCGGTCCGCGAGGACCCGGGCGTTGGAGATTGCCGACTGTACTACCTTGAATACCGGCTCTGAAGCTGCCTGTGGGGCAAACTTCAGAATTGCCAGAGCCTCATTCGCTTGCAATCCACGAACAAGGTTGACGACGCGCCGGGCCTTCATAGGCGTTACGCGGATGTGGCGCGCAATTGCCTTGGCTTCCATTGCTTTCCTTCTCTCGTCTTTGACGTAAGTGCAGGCGCCTAGCGGCGCTTGCCCTTACGGTCGTCCTTGACATGGCCGCGGAATGTCCGCGTGGGAGCGAATTCGCCGAGCTTGTGCCCGACCATCGACTCAGTGACAAACACCGGGATGTGCTTGCGTCCGTCGTGTACGGCGATCGTGTGTCCGAGCATGTCGGGGATGATCATCGAACGGCGGGACCAGGTCTTGATGACGTTCTTGGTGCCCTTTTCGTTTTCCCTGGCTACCTTCACAAAGAGGTGCTGGTCAACGAAAGGACCTTTTTTCAGGCTGCGTGGCATGTGTCCAGGCTCCTATCGCTTGTTCTTGCCAGTACGACGGCGACGAACAATAAGCTTGTCGCTCTCTTTGTTGGGGCGGCGGGTGCGGCCTTCCCGCTGACCGTTGGGGTTGACGGGGTTACGTCCACCGGACGTCTTACCCTCACCACCACCGTGCGGGTGGTCAACCGGGTTCATGGCGACACCACGGACGGTCGGGCGGACGCCCTTCCAGCGCATGCGGCCAGCCTTGCCCCAGTTGATGTTCGACTGCTCGGCGTTGCCGACCTCGCCGACGGTTGCGCGGCAGCGCACGTCAACGTTGCGGATTTCGCCGGAAGGCAGACGCAGCTGGGCGAAGCGGCCTTCCTTTGCAACGAGCTGGATCGATGCGCCGGCGGAGCGGCCCATCTTGGCGCCGCCACCCGGACGCAGTTCAACTGCGTGGATAACGGTACCCACGGGGATGTTGCGCAGGGGCAGGTTGTTGCCAGGCTTGATATCAGCGTTGGCGCCGGCCTCTACGAAGTCACCCTGGGACAGCTTGTTCGGGGCGATGATGTAACGCTTGGTGCCATCAACGTAGTGCAGGAGGGCGATGCGAGCCGTACGGTTCGGATCGTACTCAATTTCAGCAACGCGGGCGTCCACGCCGTCCTTGTCGTGACGACGGAAGTCGATCAGACGGTACTGGCGCTTGTGTCCGCCACCCTTGTGACGGGTGGTGATCTTACCGGTGTTGTTACGGCCGCCCTTTTTGGGCAGCGGACGTACCAACGACTTTTCCGGCGTCGACCGCGTGATTTCGGTGAAGTCCGCTACGCTCGAGCCACGACGGCCCGGGGTAGTCGGCTTGTATTTACGGATTCCCATAATTTATTTCCTCGTTAAAGTGGTCTCCGCTACGAGAGCGGACCGCCGAAGATGTCGATGGTGCCTTCTTTGAGGGTGACAATCGCACGCTTGGTGTTCTTGCGGGTACCCCATCCGAATTTGGTGCGCTTGCGCTTACCGGCACGGTTGATGGTGTTGATCGATTCGACCTTGACGGAGAAGATTTTCTCCACGGCCAGCTTGATCTCGGTCTTGTTCGAACGGGGGTCCACCAGGAAGGTGTACTTTCCCTCGTCGATCAGGCCATAGCTCTTTTCCGACACGACGGGTGCAAGCACGACGTCGCGGGGATCCTTGATGGTGGCTGCACTCACTTGGCATCCTCCTCATTCTTTGCCACTGCCTTGCCGGCAACGAATGCGTCGTAGGCAGCCTTGGTGAAGACAACGTCATCGGAGACGAGAACGTCGTAGGTGTTCAGCTGGTCTGCGTACAGAACGTGAACACCGGCGAGGTTGCGCACGGACAGTGCAGCAACATCGTTGGCGCGCTCGATGACGACCAACAGGTTCTTGCGGTCCGAAACACCGCGCAGCGCTGCCAGTGCGGCCTTGGCGGAGGGCTTGGTGCCTTCAACCAGTTCGGCGACAACGTGGATGCGTCCGTTACGCGCCCGGTCAGACAGTGCGCCGCGCAGTGCAGCAGCAATCATCTTCTTGGGGGTGCGCTGGCTGTAGTCACGCGGGGTGGGACCGTGGACAACGCCACCGCCGGTCATGTGAGGAGCACGGATTGAACCCTGACGGGCGCGGCCGGTGCCCTTCTGCTTGAACGGCTTGCGTCCTGCACCGGAAACTTCGGCGCGGGTCTTGGTCTTGTGGGTACCCTGGCGAGCAGCAGCGAGCTGGGCTACGACAACCTGGTGCAGCAGCGGCACGTTGGTCTGAACGTCGAAGATCTCTGCGGGCAGGTCAACCTGGACAGTGTTAGCCATTGAACTAGGCTCCCTTCACGGCGGTGCGTACGAGTACGACCTGGCCGCGGGCGCCGGGAACGGCACCCTTGATAAGGAGCAGCGACTTCTCGACGTCAACCGCGTGGACCGTGAGGTTCAGCGTGGTGTGACGAACGGCGCCCATGCGGCCGGCCATTTTCATGCCCTTGAAGACGCGGCTCGGGGTGGATGCGCCACCGATTGAACCGGGCTTACGGTGGTTCTTGTGGGCACCGTGGGAAGCTCCAACGCCGTGGAAGCCGTGACGCTTCATAACACCGGCGAAGCCCTTACCCTTGGTGGTGCCGATGACGTCGATCTTCTGGCCGGCTTCGAAGACCTCTACGGAGAGCTCCTGGCCCAGCTCGTACTCAGCAGCATCTGCGGTACGGAGTTCGACGACGTGGCGGCGAGGCGTGACGCCTGCCTTTTCAAAGTGACCAGCCAGCGGCTTGGTGACCTTGCGGGGATCGATCTGGCCGTAGCCGATCTGAACGGCGACGTAGCCATCAGCTTCTGCGTTGCGCAGCTGGGTGATGACGTTCGAATCTGCCTGGACCACAGTGACGGGGATGAGCTTGTTGTTCTCGTCCCAGACCTGGGTCATGCCGAGCTTCGTGCCCAGCAGGCCCTTTACGTTACGGGTTGCGGTCATAGTCTCTCAGCACCTCCCTACAGCTTGATTTCGATGTTCACGTCAGCCGGCAGGTCGAGACGCATAAGCGAGTCAACAGCCTTCGGCGTGGGATCGATGATGTCGATAAGACGCTTGTGCGTGCGCATTTCAAAGTGCTCGCGGCTGTCCTTGTACTTGTGCGGAGAGCGGATCACGCAGTACACGTTCTTCTCCGTAGGCAGCGGCACGGGGCCCACTACCGTTGCGCCTGCGCGCGTGACCGTCTCAACGATCTTCCGTGCTGAAACGTCAATGACCTCGTGGTCGTATGACTTCAGCCGGATGCGGATTTTTTGTCCCGCCATGTCGCCTGACTCTCTTTCAGTAAATGCTGCTCTGTTTACTTACGTGTTGTATGGCTGCCGAAGCATTTGAAGTCGTAACTACCACCCGCCGCACAAACTGAATCCGGATGAATCCGGGTTCCTCACCTTGCCGGCGCAACCGACCCCCGCGGTCGGGCGTGTCGCGCTTTGCACGCATACAAATCCGCTATTCCAGGGGAGTGGGTTATGTTTGGTCTTCCACTTGGACCCTGACACCCGGCATTATCCGGATCGGGACACGAAGAAGCGCTTGAACAACTCATCCAGTATGCCGGAATTTATGGCCAGAAGCGAATCGATGCCCCCGGCGTAGTCCTGCCCGTGGCCCCGCCAGCCCCATTGCCCCCGGTCATTTCCGAATGGATGATAGGGGAATGACTCTGGAAAGCACCGAATCGGCGACCGAACTGGCCAACCGCATGCCGCCGTCGTTCACCCTGGGGGTCGCGGCAGCGGCCTTCCAGATTGAAGGAGCATTGACCGACGGCGGGCGCGGACCTTCAGGCTGGGACGCGTTCGCCGAGAAGCCGGGCACCATTATGGACGGGCACTCCCCCGCTGTGGCGTGCGACCACTACAACAGGTTGCCGGAGGACGTGGCGCTGCTCCAGGACCTCGGCGTGGACTCCTACCGCTTCTCGCTGTCCTGGCCGCGGATCCAGCCCGACGGGCGTGGGGAGTTCAACAAGGAGGGCCTCGACTTCTATGACCGGCTCCTGGATCAGCTGCTCGCGGCCGGGATCTCCCCGATGGCCACTCTCTACCATTGGGATACCCCGCTGCCTCTGGAACACCGCGGCGGCTGGCTGAACCGCGAGACGGCCGAGCGCTTTGGCGAATACGCCAGTGCGGCGGGCGAGCGCTTCGGGGACCGCGTTGCGCAGTGGGTCACGCTGAACGAACCGGTCTCCGTGACCTTGAACGGCTATGCCTTGGGCGTCCATGCTCCCGGGCATGCGCTGATGTTCGATGCCCTCCCCTCCATCCACCACCAGCTGCTGGCACACGGACTGGGCGCGCAGGCCCTGCGCGCCGCCGGGGTGTCCGGCGGCATAGGCGTCACCAACCTGCATGCCCCCGTCCGCCCGGCAACCCGAAAGATCGGCGACCGGCTGGTGGCGCACCTCTATGACCTGCTCATGAACAGAATCTATGCAGATCCGGTGCTCCTGGGCCGGTACCCTGCCCTCCCCCTATATGCAAAGCCCTGGCTTCGGTCCATCGGGAAAATCTCCGACGCCGACCTGCGCACCATCCAACAGCCCCTGGATTTCTACGGCCTTAACTACTATTTCCCGGTGAAGGTAGCCCTCGGTCGAGGGTCTGCGTCAATTCCCGCGGATGTGCATAAAGCGGTGGCAAGGCTGCCGTTCCATGAGGTGGGCTATCCGGAATACAGCAGCACCGGGTTCGGGTGGCCGGTGGCCCCGGACCATCTGGGCGTCCTGCTGAAGGAACTTCACGACCGCTACGGCCAGGCACTCCCCCCGGTATACATCACCGAGGGCGGCGCCAGCTTCCCGGAACCGGATACGGTCTCGGGAACCCTGGCGGATGAAGAGCGCGTAAGGTACCTGGCGACCCATCTGGGCGCTGCCCTTGACGCCACAGCCCCCGGCGGGATCGCCGCCGGCGTGGACCTGCGCGGCTACTACGTGTGGACCCTGATGGACAACTTCGAATGGGCAGCAGGCTACTCCCAGCGTTTCGGCCTGGTGCACGTGGACTTCGACACCCTGGCGCGCACGCCGAAGAAGTCCTTCTACTGGTACCAGGCCCTCAGCCAGGCGCGGAAAGCCAGGGGCGCGTAGCTCCGGTGTTCCAGCCTGGCGCGGCAGTGGCTAAAGGTTTTTGTTTGCCCGGTTGATCCGCTTGGCGCGGTTGATCTCGTTGCGGAAGTGCTTCTTGGCCCAGAACACGCCGGCGACGACGGCAACGGCGATGATCAGGAAAATAAGCCAGCCCATGATGAACTCCTTTCGGTCCAGCAACAGTATCAGGGACGCAATAACCAAAAAGAACAGCCCCGCTGCAGTAGCAGCGGGGCTGTTCTTCAGTTCAACAAGAATTACTTGATGATCTTGGTAACGCGTCCTGAACCAACGGTGCGGCCGCCTTCGCGGATTGCGAAGCCGAGGCCCTCTTCCATTGCGATCGGCTGGATGAGCGCAACGGTCATCTCAGTGTTGTCGCCAGGCATAACCATTTCCGTGCCCTCGGGCAGGGTGATAACGCCGGTTACGTCCGTGGTACGGAAGTAGAACTGCGGGCGGTAGTTGGAGTAGAACGGGTTGTGACGTCCGCCTTCGTCCTTGGAGAGGATGTAGACGTTGGCCTCGAAGTCGGTGTGCGGGGTGATGGAACCCGGCTTGACGACAACCTGGCCACGCTCGACATCGTCGCGCTTCAGACCGCGGAGCAGGAGGCCACAGTTCTCGCCGGCCCATGCTTCGTCGAGCTGCTTGTGGAACATCTCGATACCGGTAACCGTGGTCTTCTGGACCGGGCGGATGCCGACGATCTCGACCTCGGAGTTGATAGCGAGGGTTCCACGCTCGGCGCGGCCCGTAACAACGGTGCCACGGCCGGTGATGGTGAAGACGTCCTCGATCGGCATCAGGAACGGCTTGTCGCGGTCGCGTACGGGGTCCGGAACGGACTCGTCAACAGCGGCCATCAGGTCCTCAACGGACTTGACCCACTCGGGGTCGCCTTCCAGGGCCTTGAGGCCGGAAACGCGAACCACGGGTGCTTCGTCACCATCGAAGCCCTGCGAGCTCAGGAGCTCACGAACTTCCATTTCAACGAGGTCCAGCAGTTCCTCATCGTCAACCATGTCGGCCTTGTTCAGCGCGACCAGCAGGTAGGGAACACCAACCTGGCGGGCGAGCAGAACGTGCTCGCGGGTCTGAGCCATGGGGCCGTCAGTAGCGGCGACCACGAGGATAGCGCCGTCCATCTGGGCAGCACCGGTGATCATGTTCTTGATGTAGTCAGCGTGACCCGGAGCGTCTACGTGTGCGTAGTGGCGCTTTTCGGTCTGGTACTCCACGTGGGAGATGTTGATGGTAATGCCACGCTGACGCTCTTCGGGAGCAGAGTCGATCGACGCGAAGTCGCGCTTCTCGTTGAGATCCGGGTACTTGTCGTACAGCACCTTGGAAATCGCGGCCGTCAACGTCGTCTTACCGTGGTCAACGTGACCAATGGTGCCGATGTTAACGTGCGGCTTAGTCCGCTCGAACTTTGCCTTTGCCACAGGTTCCTCCTAGAACGTTTTCAAATGACATACCCTTCAGCCGCGCTTGTCGCGGCGGAAACTCAGGTAAGTCTACTTGGGGGGCTTTGGATTGGTGAAATTGCAGATTCAGGAACTAATACTAGTCCCTCGAGCCTGTTCGTGCAGATGGCCGGTACCGGCTTGGCCGGACGAATCCGACCGGCACCGGCCACCTGCACCGGCTGTGCTTTCCTGAATCGAAAAGCGCACCCGAGGTTGTTCGCTGCGAAAGTCCGGGGACTATTCGCCGCGGGTCTTCTGGATGATCTCGTCGGCAACTGCCTTCGGGACCTCGGCGTAGCTGTTGAACGTCATGGAGTACACAGCGCGGCCCTGGGTCTTCGAGCGCAGGTCACCGATGTAGCCGAACATGCCGGACAGCGGAACGTGCGCACGGATGACCTTGACGCCCTGTGCATCTTCCATGGACTGCATCTGGCCACGGCGGGAGTTGAGGTCACCGATAACTTCACCCATGTATTCCTCAGGGGTGCGGACCTCGACATCCATCAGCGGTTCGAGCAGGACCGGGTTCGCCTTGCGTGCGGCTTCCTTGAAAGCCATACGGCCGGCGATCTTGAACGCCATTTCCGAGGAGTCAACATCGTGGTAGGCGCCGTCAATCAGCGTCGCCTTGATGCCGACAACCGGGTAACCGGCCAGGACGCCGTCGTTCAGCGCATCCTGGATACCAGCGTCAACCGACGGGATGTACTCGCGGGGAACGCGGCCACCGGTGACCTTGTTCTCGAACTCGTACAGCTCGCCATCGGCAGTGTCCAGCGGCTCGATCGCAATCTGGATCTTTGCGAACTGGCCCGAACCACCGGTCTGCTTCTTGTGCGTGTAGTCGTGGCGTTCGACGGCGCGCTTGATGGTTTCGCGGTAAGCAACCTGGGGCTTGCCCACGTTTGCTTCGACCTTGAATTCGCGGCGCATGCGGTCCACCAGGATGTCCAGGTGGAGTTCGCCCATGCCGGCGATGATGGTCTGGCCGGTGTCTTCGTTGAGGGACACCTGGAAGGTGGGGTCCTCAGCGGAGAGCTTCTGGATGGCGGTGGAGAGCTTCTCCTGGTCACCCTTGGTGTTCGGCTCGATGGCAACCGAGATCACGGGCTCCGGGAAGCTCATGGACTCAAGCACGATCTGGTTTGCGGAGTCGCACAGGGTGTCGCCCGTGGTGGTGTCCTTCAGACCGATGGCTGCGTAGATGTGGCCGGCGGTAGCGCCTTCAACAGGCATTTCCTTGTTGGCGTGCATCTGGAACAGCTTGCCGATGCGCTCCTTCTTGCCCTTGGTGGAGTTGACCACCTGGGCGCCTGCTTCCACGTGACCGGAGTACACGCGGATGAAGGTGAGCTGGCCGAAGAACGGGTGCGCAGCAATCTTGAAGGCCAGTGCGGAGAACGGCTCTTCGGAGGAAGGCTTGCGGGTCAGTTCCTTCTCTTCGTCGCGAGGATCGTGACCGATCATCGGCGGGACGTCGAGGGGATTCGGCAGGTAGTCCACGACTGCGTCGAGCATCGGCTGAACGCCACGGTTCTTGAAGGCCGAACCACAGAAGATGGGGTAGAGCTCAGAGTTGATCGTCATCTTACGGATGCCGGCCTTGAGCTCATCGATGGAGATCTCTTCGCCCTCAAGGTACTTGTCCATGAGCTCTTCGGAGGACTCTGCAACGGCCTCGACGAGGGCTGCACGGTACTCCTCGGCCTTTTCCTGGAGGTCAGCCGGGATCTCACGGATCTCGTACTTCGCACCCATGGTCACGTCACCCTTGGCATCGCCGGGCCACACGAGGGCACGCATGTAGAGCAGGTCTACCACGCCGATGAAGTCGTTCTCGGCACCGATCGGCAGCTGCATGACGAGCGGCTTGGCGCCCAGGCGGCTGATGATGGTGTCTACGGTGAAGTAGAAGTCAGCACCCAGCTTGTCCATCTTGTTGACGAAGCAGATACGCGGAACGTTGTACTTGTCAGCCTGGCGCCACACGGTCTCAGACTGCGGCTCAACGCCTTCCTTGCCATCGAAAACGGCAACGGCACCGTCGAGGACGCGCAGGGAGCGCTCAACCTCTACGGTGAAGTCAACGTGGCCGGGGGTGTCGATGATGTTGATCTGGTTGTTTTCCCAGAAGCAGGTCACGGCGGCAGACGTGATGGTGATGCCGCGTTCCTTTTCCTGTTCCATCCAGTCAGTGGTCGAAGCGCCGTCGTGCGTTTCGCCGATCTTGTGGTTCACACCCGTGTAGAACAGGATGCGCTCGGTGGTGGTGGTCTTGCCGGCATCAATGTGGGCCATGATGCCGATGTTGCGGACCTTACTAAGGTCGGTAAGCACGTCCTGTGCCACGGGGTCTCCTTTTGGGATTGACTACGCGTTCGCCGCCAGCTCGGTTGAGCCGGCGGCGCCCGGGAGTATTACCAGCGGTAGTGTGCGAAGGCCTTGTTGGACTCGGCCATCTTGTGGGTGTCTTCGCGACGCTTCACAGCGGCACCGAGACCGTTGGATGCATCCAGGATTTCGTTCTGGAGGCGCTCGGTCATCGTCTTCTCGCGGCGGGCCTTCGAGTAGCCAACCAGCCAGCGCAGTGCGAGGGCGGTGGAGCGGCCCGGCTTGACCTCAACCGGAACCTGGTAGGTGGCGCCACCGACGCGGCGTGAGCGGACCTCAAGGGAAGGCTTGACGTTGTCCATGGCCTTCTTGAGGGCTGCTACGGGGTCGCCGCCGGACTTGGCGCGGGCGCCTTCGAGGGCACCGTAGACGATGCGCTCTGCCGTGGACTTCTTGCCGTCAACGAGCACCTTGTTAATGAGCTGGGTGACCAGCGGGGAGCCGTAAACGGGATCTAGTACGAGCGGCCGCTTGGGGGCCGGACCCTTGCGAGGCATATTACTTCTTCTCCATCTTTGCGCCGTAGCGGCTGCGTGCCTGCTTACGGTTCTTGACACCCTGGGTATCGAGGGCGCCACGGACGATCTTGTAGCGGACGCCCGGGAGGTCCTTCACGCGACCACCGCGGACGAGCACAATGGAGTGCTCCTGCAGGTTGTGGCCAACACCGGGGATGTAGGCGGTAACTTCAATGCCACCGTTGAGGCGTACACGCGCCACCTTACGGAGAGCCGAGTTCGGCTTCTTCGGGGTGGTGGTGTAAACGCGGGTGCAGACACCGCGGCGCATGGGGCTGCCGTTAAGCGCGGGAGCCTTGGTCTTTTTGACCTTCGGCGTGCGGCCCTTGCGGACCAGCTGGTTAATCGTAGGCACTCTCGTGTTCTCCGTTTTATCCGGAGTGGCCGCTTCCAGCCACTCTCCTTTGCGTTGCCCCGCCGCCTGGGCCTTGAAGAAGATCTCCAAGGCGGCGAAGGCGAAGCCTTAATAGTCGGATCGCATACGCAGGGAATGACCTGACTCTCGTCTTCAACGGTCCCTAGGCATGCAAAAATGTGGCATACGTTGCACAAGAACCGTGCAAACCGGAAACGTCGCTCTGGTTCAGCCCTAAAGCTGGAACCGGCGCACTCATCCACTGCCACAATAACAATTGGTAACAAGTCTAGCATGAACGGCCCCTACCCCTTAATCGGGGCCGCCCTCCCCCAACCAGGTAGCGCTAAGTGTCGTTTTGAGCCCCCAAAAGGACACTTAGCGCTACCTAGTTGGGTTAACGGGAGGAGCCCCGCTTCCCCAGCGCCTATGCACTGCGGAAACGGGGCTCGCTTCACGAGCTCCTAGCGGAAGTCGTTGCCCAGGTCGTAGTCATCCAACGGGATGGCGTGGAACTCGGGAGCTCCGTCCCCACCCAGGGTGTCGTACGAGAAGTCACTGAACGCGCTGGGGCCGGTGAACAGGTTGGCCTTTGCTTCCTCAGTGGGCTCGACGGTGACCTCGGTGTAGCGCGGGAGGCCCGTGCCGGCCGGGATCAGCTTACCGATGATGACGTTCTCCTTGAGGCCGAGCAGCGGATCGCTCTTGCCTTCCATGGCCGCCTGCGTCAGGACGCGGGTGGTCTCCTGGAAGGAAGCTGCGGACAGCCAGGACTCGGTTGCCAGGGACGCCTTGGTGATGCCCATGAGCTCGGGACGTCCGGAAGCCGGAGTCTTGCCCTCGGACACAACGCGGCGGTTGGCATCCTCGAAACGGCTGCGCTCGGCGAGCTCGCCGGGCAGCAGGTCCGACTCGCCGGACTCGATGACCGTGACGCGGCGCAGCATCTGGCGGACGATAACCTCGACGTGCTTGTCGTGGATACCGATGCCCTGGCTGCGGTACACGCCCTGGACTTCGTCCACCAGGAACTTCTGTGCCGCACGCGGACCCATGATGCGCAGGACCTGCTTGGGATCCACCGGACCGTTGATCAGCTTCTGGCCGACGGTGACGTGGTCGCCATCCTCGATCAGCAGGCGTGAACGGCGCAGGACCGGGTAGGCGATCTCTTCGGTTCCGTCATCCGGGGTGATGACCAGGCGCATCTGGCGCTCGGACTCTTCGATGGTGATGCGGCCGGCTGCTTCAGCAATCGGTGCGACACCCTTCGGAGTACGGGCTTCGAAGAGCTCCTGGATACGGGGCAGACCCTGGGTGATGTCGTCGCCACCGCTGGCAGAGACTGCACCACCGGTGTGGAATGTACGCATGGTCAGCTGGGTACCGGGCTCACCGATGGACTGTGCGGCGATGATGCCGACGGCCTCGCCGATGTCCACGGTCTTGCCGGTGGCCAGTGAACGGCCGTAGCACAGTGCGCAGGTTCCAACGCTGGACTCACAGGTGAGCACGGAGCGGACCTTGACCTCGGTGATGCCTGCCTTGAACAGCTCATCGATCACCACGTCACCGCAGTCGGTGCCGGCGGCTGCGAGGACCTTGCCCTCGGAGTCCACGACGTCGACGGCGAGCGTACGTGCGTATGCACTGTTCTCGACGTTTTCGTCCAGGACCAGCTCACCGTTGGAATCGGCGACGGCGATGGGCGTGACCAGGCCACGCTCGGTGCCGCAGTCCTCTTCGCGGACGATGACATCCTGGGAGACGTCCACCAGGCGACGGGTCAGGTAACCCGAGTTGGCGGTACGCAGCGCAGTGTCAGCCAGGCCCTTACGGGCACCGTGGGTGGCGATGAAGTATTCCAGAACGGACAGGCCCTCGCGGTAGGAGGACTTGATCGGACGGGGAATAATTTCACCCTTCGGGTTGGCCACAAGACCACGGATACCCGCAATCTGGCGGACCTGCATCCAGTTACCACGTGCACCGGAGGACACCATGCGGTTGATGGTGTTCATCGGTGACAGGCTGTCGCGCATTGCCTGGGCGATCTCGTTGGTTGCCTTGTTCCAGATCTCGATCAGTTCCTGGCGACGCTCGTCGTCGTCAATCAGGCCCTTGTCGTACTGGCCCTGGATCTTGGCTGCCCGCTCCTCGTAACCGGCGAGGATCGCCGGCTTCGCGGCCGGAACCTCGATGTCCGAGATGGCGACGGTGACGCCTGAACGGGTGGCCCAGTAGAAACCGGCATCCTTCAGGTTGTCCAGCGTTGCCGCGGTGACAACCTTCGGGTAGCGCTCGGCGAGGTCGTTGACGATGCGGGACAGTTCGCCCTTGTCGGCAACGGCTTCAACCCAGGGGTAGTCCTCGGGCAGGGTCTCGTTGAAGAGGACCTGGCCCAGGGAGGTCTGGACAAGCGCGGGCTGACCCTGCTCCCAGCCTTCCGGAGCTTCCCAGCCTGCGTAGGGCACGAAGCCTTCGAGGCGGATCTTGACCTGCGAGTTCAGGTGCAGCTCGCGGGCGTCGAACGCCATGATGGCTTCCGAAACCGAACCGAAGATGCGGCCTTCGCCAGCTGAACCCTTGCGCTTGGTGGTCAGGTGGTAGAGGCCGATGATCATATCCTGCGAGGGCAGGGTGACCGGACGTCCGTCAGAGGGCTTCAGGATGTTGTTCGAGGACAGCATCAGGATGCGGGCTTCGGCCTGGGCTTCGGGGCTCAGCGGCAGGTGGACTGCCATCTGGTCGCCGTCGAAGTCGGCGTTGAAGGCGCCACAAACCAGCGGGTGGAGCTGAATGGCCTTGCCTTCAACAAGCTGCGGCTCGAATGCCTGGATGCCCAGGCGGTGCAGGGTAGGTGCACGGTTGAGCAGCACCGGGTGTTCGGTGATGATCTCTTCCAGCACGTCCCAGACCTGCGGACGGTAACGCTCCACCATGCGCTTTGCCGACTTGATGTTCTGGGCGTGGTTGAGGTCAACCAGGCGCTTCATCACGAACGGCTTGAAGAGCTCCAGTGCCATCTGCTTGGGCAGGCCACACTGGTGCAGCTTCAGCTGCGGGCCGACGACGATGACCGAACGGCCGGAGTAGTCGACGCGCTTGCCGAGGAGGTTCTGGCGGAAACGGCCCTGCTTGCCCTTGAGCATGTCGCTCAGGGACTTCAGCGGACGGTTGCCCGGTCCGGTGACCGGACGGCCGCGGCGGCCGTTGTCGAAGAGGCTGTCAACAGCTTCCTGAAGCATGCGCTTCTCGTTGTTGACGATGATCTCCGGAGCACCCAGGTCAAGCAGGCGCTTGAGGCGGTTGTTGCGGTTGATCACGCGGCGGTACAGGTCGTTGAGGTCGGAGGTCGCGAAGCGGCCACCGTCCAGCTGGACCATGGGGCGCAGTTCCGGCGGGATAACCGGCACGGCGTCGAGGACCATGCCAAGCGGGCTGTTGTTGGTGGTCAGGAACGCGTTGACCACCTTCAGGCGCTTGAGGGCACGGGTCTTGCGCTGGCCCTTGCCGTTGGCGATGATGTCGCGCAGCAGGTCCGACTCGGCCTGCATGTCGAAGCCTTCAAGACGCTTCTTGATGGCTTCGGCACCCATGGAGCCTTCGAAGTACATGCCGTAGCGGTCGCGCAGCTCGCGGTACAGGCCTTCGTCACCTTCGAGGTCGGCGACCTTGAGGTTCTTGAAGCGGTCCCAGACCTGCTCGAGGCGCTCGATGTCGGCGTCGGCGCGCTTACGCACATTGGCCATCTGGCGGTCGGCGGAGTCGCGGGCCTTCTTCTTGTCGGCAGCTTTTGCACCTTCACCCTCAAGGCGCGCAATTTCGCCTTCGAGGTCGCGGGCGATCGCCGCGATGTCGGAGTCGCGGTTGTCGATCAGCTGCTTCTTCTCGATGTCGTGCTCAACCTGCAGGTTGGGCAGTTCCTCGTGGCGGGCAGCTTCGTCGACGCTGGTGATCATGTAGGCAGCGAAGTAGATGACCTTTTCGAGGTCCTTCGGTGCCAGGTCAAGGAGGTAGCCCAGGCGTGAGGGAACACCCTTGAAGTACCAGATGTGCGTGACGGGAGCGGCCAGTTCGATGTGGCCCATGCGCTCACGGCGGACCTTTGCGCGGGTGACCTCAACGCCACAACGCTCACAGATGATGCCCTTGAAGCGCACGCGCTTGTACTTGCCGCAGTAGCATTCCCAGTCCCGGGACGGGCCGAAGATCTTCTCGCAGAAGAGGCCGTCCTTCTCGGGCTTGAGCGTGCGGTAGTTGATGGTTTCCGGCTTCTTAACCTCGCCGTAAGACCAGCCGCGGATGTCTTCCGCGGTGGCGAGGCCGATCTGCATGAGGCCGAAGGAGGATTCGCTGGACATATGGTCCCTGTTCTCTCTTGTTCTCTAAATTCTGAAGTCTTGGGTGCGGAATGAGGAAAGGAGGACGACGGCGGACGCTCAGCCCGCCGTCGTCGGACCCCTTAGACCTCTTCTACGGAACTGGGCTCTGCACGAGACAGATCGATGCCCAGTTCTTCCGCAGCCGTGAAGACTGCGTCATCAGAGTCACGCATTTCAATTGTGGTTCCGTCCGTGGAAAGAACTTCCACGTTCAGGCACAGCGACTGCATTTCCTTGATCAAGACCTTGAAGGACTCGGGAACACCCGGCTCGGGGATGTTCTCGCCCTTGACGATGGCTTCGTAGACCTTCACGCGGCCATGGATGTCATCAGACTTGATGGTGAGGAGTTCCTGGAGCGTGTAGGCGGCGCCGTAAGCTTCGAGCGCCCACACTTCCATTTCACCGAAGCGCTGGCCACCGAACTGTGCCTTACCACCCAGCGGCTGCTGCGTGATCATGGAGTACGGGCCCGTGGAGCGCGCGTGGATCTTGTCGTCCACCAGGTGGTGGAGCTTCAGGATGTACATGTAGCCGACCGAGATCGGATCCGGGAACGGCTCGCCGGAGCGGCCGTCAAACAGGCGGGTCTTGCCGGAGGAGTTGATCAGGCGTTCGCCGTCACGGGTCACGTTGGTGGAATCCAGCAGGCCCGTGATTTCCTCTTCCCGGGCGCCATCGAACACCGGCGTTGCAACAGTGGTCTGGCCACTTTCGCGCGGCAGGTTCGGCAGCTGCTTGACCCACTCGGGCTCGCCTTCGATCTTCCAACCGGTCTTGGCAACCCAGCCGAGGTGCGTTTCGAGCACCTGGCCCACGTTCATACGGCCCGGGACACCCAGCGGGTTCAGGACGATATCAACGGGGGTGCCGTCGGCAAGGAAGGGCATGTCCTCAACGGGGAGGATCTTGGAGATAACACCCTTGTTGCCGTGGCGGCCGGCGAGCTTGTCGCCGTCGGTGATCTTGCGCTTGGCAGCGACGTAGACGCGGACCAGCTGGTTCACGCCCGGGGGCAGCTCGTCGTCGTTGTCGCGGTCGAAGACGCGCACGCCGATGACAGTGCCGGACTCGCCGTGGGGAACCTTCAGGGAGGTATCGCGGACTTCGCGGGACTTCTCACCGAAGATGGCGCGCAGCAGGCGCTCTTCCGGGGTCAGCTCGGTTTCACCCTTCGGGGTGACCTTTCCGACCAGGATGTCCCCTGCTTCGACCTCGGCACCGATGTGGATGATGCCGCGCTCGTCCAGGCCTGCCAGGACTTCCTCGGACACGTTGGGGATGTCACGGGTGATTTCCTCGGCACCAAGCTTGGTGTCGCGGGCATCGATCTCGTGCTCCTCAATGTGGATGGAGGAAAGAACGTCCTCGGCAACAATGCGCTGCGAGAGGATGATGGCGTCCTCGAAGTTGTGGCCTTCCCATGACATGAATGCCACGAGCAGGTTCTTGCCGAGGGCGAGCTCGCCCTGGTCCGTTGCCGGGCCGTCGGCGATGATGCCGCCAACTTCCAGGCGCTGGCCTTCGTTCACCAGGACACGGTGGTTGTAGCAGTTGCCCTGGTTGGAGCGGGCGAACTTGTTGATGCGGTAGTTGGTCTCCGTGCCGTCGTCGTTAAGCATGATGACGAGCTCGGCGGAAACCTCGGTGACCACACCGGCCTTCTTGGCGATGACAACGTCACCGGCGTCGACGGCTGCGGCGCGCTCCATGCCGGTGCCCACGAACGGAGCCTCGGAACGGACCAGCGGCACGGCCTGGCGCTGCATGTTGGCACCCATGAGTGCACGGTTGGCGTCGTCGTGCTCGAGGAACGGGATCAGGGCGGTAGCCACGGACACCATCTGGCGCGGGGAAACGTCCATGAACTCGACGTCGTCGGCGGGGACGAGGACGGGCTCGCCTCCACCACCGCGGGCACGGACCAGGACGGTTTCTTCGGCGAACTTCTTGTTCTCGTCCAGCGGCGCGTTGGCCTGGGCGATCAGGACCTCGGCCTCGTCGTCGGCCGTCAGGTACTGGACGTCGTCGGAAACGACGCCGTTCTTGACCAGGCGGTACGGCGTCTCGATGAAGCCGAACGGGTTGATGCGTCCGTAGGATGCCAGCGAACCGATCAGGCCAATGTTCGGGCCTTCAGGGGTTTCGATGGGGCACATGCGTCCGTAGTGGGACGGGTGCACGTCACGGACTTCCATGCCGGCGCGGTCACGGGACAGACCACCCGGGCCAAGGGCCGACAGGCGGCGCTTGTGGGTCAAACCCGAGAGCGGGTTGTTCTGGTCCATGAACTGGGACAGCTGGGAGGTTCCGAAGAACTCCTTGATGGCCGCAACCACGGGGCGGATGTTGATCAGGGTCTGCGGCGTGATGGCCTCGACGTCCTGGGTGGTCATACGCTCGCGGACAACGCGCTCCATGCGGGACAGCCCGGTGCGGACCTGGTTCTCGATGAGCTCGCCGACGGCGCGGATGCGGCGGTTGCCGAAGTGGTCGATGTCGTCGATTTCGACGCGCAGGTCCACTTCCTGGCCGTCACGGGTGCCCTTGATGGTCTTCTCGCCGGCGTGCAGCGCAACGAGGAACTTGATCATGGCAACGATGTCTTCAACGTGCAGGACCGAGGCTTCCTTGTCGCCAAGGGAGCGGTCGATGCCAAGCTTGCGGTTGATCTTGTAGCGGCCAACCTTGGCCAGATCGTAGCGCTTGGAGTTGAAGTACAGGTTGTCCAGCAGGGACTGGGCAGCCTCGACGGTGGGCGGCTCGCCCGGTCGCAGCTTCCGGTAGATGTCCAGCAACGCGTCTTCGCGGGTCTCGGTGGCGTCCTTCTCCAGCGTTGCGCGCATGGAGTCGTACTGGCCGAACTCTTCGAGGATCTGGCCTTCGGTCCAGCCGAGGGCCTTCAGCAGGACCGTAACGGACTGCTTGCGCTTGCGGTCGAGGCGGACGCCGACCTGGTCGCGCTTGTCGATTTCGAGCTCGAACCAGGCGCCGCGGGACGGGATGATCTTCGCGGTGAAGATGTCCTTGTCGCTGGTCTTGTCGGCGGCGCGCTCAAAGTAGGCGCCCGGGGAACGGACCAGCTGGGAGACGACGACACGCTCGGTGCCGTTGACCACGAAGGTGCCCTTCTCGGTCATCAGCGGGAAGTCGCCCATGAACACGGTCTGCTGCTTGATTTCGCCCGTGTTGTTGTTCATGAACTCGGCCTTGACGTACAGCGGAGCGGAGTACGTAGCGTCCCGGTCCTTGCACTCGGCCATGGTGTACTTGGGGTCAGCGAACTCCGGATCCGAGAAGCTCAGGGACATGGTGCCCTGGAAGTCCTCGATCGGGGAGATCTCTTCGAAGATGTCCGACAGGCCGGACGTGGTGGCGACGCTGAGATCGTTTTCTTCGACAGCCTTCGCTACGCGTGCCTGCCAGCGTTCATTGCCGACCAGCCAGTCAAAGCTGTCCGTCTGCAGGGCAAGCAGATTCGGAACGTCAAGAGGTTCGTGAATCTTTGCGAATGAGAGCCGGCGAGTGGCACCATCAGTGCTGTCGGCAGTGTTAGCGGTTTCGTTATTAGAGGTGCTCGAGGCGACCAAGAGGGATCCTTCCACAGACCTTCAGGCGTTTTCAGATCTCCCCCGCTGTGCACCCTGCGGAATGCTCCGCAGTGCTACCATCCGGTTCCGCTATATGACCCGGGGCCTGCGCTGACCATGCTGTGACGTGGTTGACGGCACGTTGATTGTCAGCTGCAAGGCAAAGCCCACCGCTATATGAAGGCTGAAGGTAAACAGGGAAGACGCAAATATCTACGATACGGCAAAATAACCTACATGTCTACCCCATGTCCGGCCGGAATGCAAGCACCGGTTTTCGCGCCTCTTCGGGGCTAAAGCCGCAGCGTGACGCCGGCGTCCGTGCAGGTGCCGGCACTGGCAAAGACGGCGTCCCGGACAGCGTCCTTTGACTCTTGCGCCGGCTCCCCACCGGATCCGGCCGTGCCCGAGTGGTCAATCGAGAGCAGGCTCAGCGATGCGAACAGGCCGCGAAGGTCGCCGGATACCGTGCCTTTTGCCTCTTCGGCCCGCAGGTAGATGTTCTCGTAGCCTTCGGAATCGTCGGAAGGAACTGCTGCGTAGCTTTCAAAGAGGGAGTTGAAGAGTTCGCACGCTGCCTTGGTGCCGTTGGCAGGAGGCGACGACGGCGTCCCGGCACTGCCGCCGGCGGCGGCGCTGGTGCGGGTGGAGGTTGGCTCCGGCTGGGATGGGGGCGCGGAGGCGGCTTCCTGGTCAGGCACGGATACGGAACAGGCGGTGAGCGCTGCGAGGGCGGCGGCTGCCGCCGTGGCGAGTAGTTTTTTCACGCTGCTGCTCCAACCATCCCGGGGCAGGGACCCGCTGTTCCCCCTGCAAAAGTGTCCGCGGTCCACCCTACGCACGCCGCCGCCGTCGTGCACGTTCATGGGATGGGGACCTCTCCCCTGCCGGGAAGCAGTGGACTGTTCCCGCAGCGCACTGCGCCGGGGCGGAATGCACATACGGCCCCGGGCGTTTGAATACTTAGGTGACCAGGGTCACGATAGCCTTGGTGGCTTACACCGGAAAACGGATCGGAAGAGATAACCATGGGCAACTCCCGTGACAACGCTGACGTTGTCATCCTCGCAGCAGCGCGCACCCCGCAGGGCCGGATCAATGGGCAGCTGGCAAGCTTCACCGCCGTGGAATTGGGTTCCCGCGCCATCAAGGCCGCCCTGGACGCCAGCGGCGTGGATGCCGGTGACGTGGATGCCGTCATCATGGGCCAGGTACTCCAGGCAGGTGCCGGCCAGAACCCGGCCCGGCAAAGTTCAATCGGTGCCGGCATCGGTTGGGACGTTCCTGCCGTGACAATCAACAAAGTATGCCTGTCCGGACTCACTGCGGTGATCGACGCTGCCCGGATGATCCGTGGCGGCGAGGCGTCAGTGGTGGTGGCCGGCGGCCAGGAGTCCATGACCCGGGCCCCCCACCTGCTTCCCGGCTCACGGCAGGGCTGGACCTACGGTTCAATCCAGGTTTTGGACGCCGCGGCCCACGACGGCCTGACGGACGCCTTCGACGGGCAGTCCATGGGCCTGTCCACCGAGACCCGCAACCTGGCCCTGGGCATTGACCGCGCATCGCAGGACAACGTGGCGGCCCAGTCCCACCAGCGGGCCGCGCTGGCTGCCAAGAATGGAACGTTCGACGACGAAATCGTCCCGGTCAGCGTGAAGCAGCGCAAGGGCGATCCACTCGTGGTTTCCGCTGACGAGGGCGTCCGCCCCAACACCTCCGTGGACTCCCTCGCCGGGCTGCGCGCAGCTTTCGTGACGGACGGGACCATCACCGCAGGGAACTCCTCTCCCCTGTCGGACGGGGCCGCAGCCCTGGTGCTGGCGTCCCGCGGCTACGCCGAGGAACACGGCCTGGAGTACCTGGCCGTCGTGGGGAAGCCCGGGCAGGTCGCCGGGCCGGACAACTCATTGCACTCACAGCCGTCCAACGCCATCAAGAACGCCCTGGGACGGGCCGGCTGGGCCGTTGCTGACCTTGACTTCATTGAGATTAACGAAGCATTCGGATCCGTGGCCGTTCAGTCACTCAAGGATTTGGACTACCCGCTCGAGAAGTGCAACATCCACGGCGGCGCCATTGCGTTGGGCCACCCCATCGGGGCCTCGGGCGCACGGCTGGCCGTCCACGCTGCTCATGAGCTGAAGCGCCAGGGAACGGGTAAAGCCGCAGTGTCCCTGTGCGGCGGGGGCGGGCAGGGCGAAGCGCTCCTGCTCTACCGCGACTGATGGCAGGCCCCGTGATGAACGGAGCGGACGGCGCCGGACACGGCCGGTTCCTGGCCGATGCCTCCGCCCGCGGGCTGGCAGTGGACATCGTGGAAAGGCCAGCCGCCAGGAGCCTTGCAGAGGCAGCCGGGATTCTGGGAATCAGCCCTGCCGACATCGTCAAGTCGCTGGTGGTCAAGCACAAGGACGGTACATTCCTGTTTGCGTTGATCCCCGGCGACCGCCAGATTTCCTGGCCCAAGCTGCGAACCCTGGTGGGTGTCAACAAGCTGTCGCTGCCGCCCGCGGACCTGGCCCTGGAGGCGACCGGGTACGAGCGCGGCACCATTACGCCACTGGGCAGCACCACCAGCTGGCCGGTCTACGCGGACGCCACCATCACCGGGCGCCGGATCTCGATGGGCGCAGGCGCCCACGGTTACAGCGCCTTCGTGGACGCGGACGCCCTGACCGCTGCCCTGGATGCCGTGGTAGCGGATATCAGCGACCCCGCCTGACCTCCCGGGCCCAACTGAGTAGCGCTAAGTGTCGTTTTGGGGCCCCATAACGACACTTAGCGCTACCTGCTTTCGGTGAGAACGCAAAAAGCCCCGCCCACAAACGTGGACGGGGCTTCCTGAGGAAAAAGCGCGTTACTACTTGAGGGTAACGGTGGCGCCTGCAGCCTCGAGCTGCTCCTTGGCCTTCTCGGCAGCTTCCTTGGTAGCACCTTCGAGGACAGCCTTGGGAGCGCTGTCAACCAGGTCCTTGGCTTCCTTGAGACCCAGGGAAGTGATGGCGCGAACTTCCTTGATCACTGCGATCTTCTTGTCGCCGGCAGCTTCGAGGACGACGTCGAAGTCAGTCTTCTCTTCAACCTCTTCAGCAGCAGCGCCGGCGGGGCCAGCAACAGCAACAGCAGCAGCGGTAACTTCGAAGGTCTCTTCGAAGAGCTTGACGAACTCGGAGAGCTCGATGATGGTCAGTTCCTTGAAAGCTTCAATGAGCTCTTCGTTGGTGAGCTTCGCCATGGTAGGCGTCCTTCCTGTTGTGGTGTTCAGCGGCACGCGGCCGTGCTTCACACCGGAGTCTGGTCTAAAAGAGAGTTAGTTCTCTTCGGTGGCTGCGGCTTCGGCCGGAGCTTCGGTCTCTGCTGCTTCTGCGGCCGGAGCTTCTTCAGCGGCGGGCGCCTCGGCAGCTGCCGGTGCACCGTTCTCTTCTTCAAGCTTGAGGCGCAGAGCGTCAATGATGCGTGCAGCGGCAGCAGCAGGGGCCTTGAGGACGCCTGCAACCTTGGCGAGCTGCAGCTCGCGGGACTCGAGAGCTGCCAGTGCGGCAACCTCGCTGGCGTTCAGTGCCTTGCCCTCGAAGTAACCGGTCTTGATGACCAGCTGCTTGTTGGCCTTGGCAAAATCCGTCAGGCTCTTGGCAGCGGCAACTGCGTCACCCTTGATGAACGCGATTGCAGTGGGGCCGGAGAGCTGGTCGTTGAATGCTTCAACGCCGGCTTCCTTGGCTGCAATGGCGGTCAGGGTGTTCTTGACGACCGCGAACTTGGTGTCCTGGCCGAGAGAAACACGCAGCTGCTTGAGCTGTGCAACGGTGAGCCCACGGTATTCGGTCAGGACAGCGGCGTTCGATTCCTTGAAATCGTTAGTGATCTCAGCTACTGCTGAAACCTTGATAGGCGTTGCCATAACCCTCCTTCCGGGGATAGTGCCGGTATTCGACGGTCCCCGCTCAAGAGAGCTAAAACTAAAAACGCCCCGCGCAGATGCACGGGGCTTGGCTCAACACAGGTATCCCGTGGAGCTTTGCTTCGTTCACCTGCGCCGGCCGCCCTGCGTTGAGGGTCCTTCGTCCGGAAAACCACTTCAATCCCCCGCGCACAACTACAGAGTTGAGCCATGTTCAAGGGAGTGGATTTCCAACAACCGACGGTCTTTGGTCATCCCAGTCTAAGGGAGGTGCCGCCGGTCCGCCAAATCGGCAGTCAGCTGTTGCTGGTGCCAAGGTTCGGGAGCTCCTTCTGCCAGATTCCCGTTACGCCCGCGGTCCGGAATCCCAATTGCTGGTTGACGGTGAGGAGGTAGCGGTTTTCCGGCGCGTTCCAGGTGTAGATGACCCGGGCATCAGGAAACTGCTCCGTCAGCCGTTCCATGTTCGCCACCTTGATCAGGAGTCCCAGCTTGTTCCCGCGGTGCTCCTGCAGGACGAGGGTATCGTCCTGGAAAACCACGTCCGCTCGGTGGGCCAGCACCGTGATGGTGGTCAGGCCCACCAGCGCCCCGCTGGCGAGATGCTCGACGGCGGTGACCACAGTCTGCCGGCCCTGCGCAATGGCAACGTCTTCGGCCTCCCGGAGGATGGCGCCGTCGAACACCATGTCCTGCTCCACCGGCACCTGCAGCGACGGATCGACGTCGGCCCCGGCTTGGTTTTCGAGGACGGCGACGGCCTCCAGCCAGCGGTCCGGGCACCGGTCCGTCCAATGGTGCAGCCGGTACCGGCCGTTGTTGGCTTCCTCCGCTTCGGCCTGCAGGTCCGCCACCAGCTTCGAGTCCAGCGGCAGCAGGCACGAACTGAACTGCTCGATATGCTGCAGGGTGTATCCGGTGCGTTGGGCGAACTCCACCTCCCGGCTCTCCAGCGGCACGAATCCCTGCCCCGATCCGGGGACCAGCTGGGCACGTTCGAATTCGTGCAGGGACGCCCCTGGATGGTTGGTGTCCACCAGAATCATGGTGCGGCCTTCATTGCGGGCCAGCTGCTCGGCGGCCTGGAGCAGCCTCCTCCCGACGCCCTGGCGCTGGAACTCAGGCAGGATGTCCAGCGTGAATTCCGCCAGGTCCAGGTTGTCCGTGAGGGGAAGGGCAATGTCAACGGTGCCTACAATTTCCCCGTCCACCTTGGCGACGAGGATCAGCTGCCGCTCGTAGGGATCCTCGAACTCAAGGAGCTTTTCCATGGGGCCGTAAGCGAGGTCGTCGCTGCCCCAGGTCTGCATGCGGACTTTGCGTCCCACTTCGACGGCGGCAAGGAAGTCTGCAGCGTCCGGCGCCTCGAGTGAGTCGGGGATCCAGAGCTGCTCGATCTTCACGTCTTTTGCCATAGGCGCATCATCCCAGCCGTTTCTGCCACTCACCTTCATAACCAGCCGGCCTGAATCCAAGGGCAATATTTATGGCCAGCATATGTTGGTTTTCACTGGCGTTCCATGTCAACACAGAACGCGCCGACGGCCACCTGCCCTGGGCACGCCGCAGATTTGCCACCTTGATGAGCATGCCGAGGCGGCGGCCACGGTGTTTCGCCGTGACCAGGGTGTCCTGCTGGGCAATGGAGGCCGGCACACCGGGCCGCCAGTTGAGGACCGTGTAGGCAACCAGTTCCCCGGTAGCGCTGTGCACTGCGGCAGTCACCGCGGACTGGACGCCGCCGCGGGCCATCGTTTGCTCCTCCTCCCGCACCCTGGCTGTGTCCCAGTCCTCGCCCTCCCAGTCCATCCCGGCGATGGGAACGTCCGTGCTCATCCGTGCCTTGAGAAGCGCGTAGGCCTGCACCAGGTCTTCGGGGCAGTTGTCATCCCAGCCCCAGATGCTGTAGCCGCCCGCCCCGCCTGCTGCCTCTGTTTCCAGCCGGTCCAGCAGTTCCGGCGCAACGGGTAGGTCCAGCCGGCTGGACCGTTCCACCTGTTCCAGCTCATAGCCGGAGGCGGCGGCGAAGGCCACTGCGGGCTCAGTGACCGGCAGGCCTCCGGCACCGGACTTGGCGGGGAGCACGGGGTTCCCGTCGGCCGCGGCCAGCGGAACCTCGTGGTAGCCATAGAGGGATGTCCGGCCCCGTTCCCTGGCAATCGATTCGGCGTGTAGCAGTAGCGTCCTGCCCAGGCCCTCGCGCCGGTAGGCGGGGGCAATCAGGACATCGATACCCGCAGTGTGCGTGTTCTCGCGGAGCGGCAGTTCCACAGAGCACATACCAACGGTTTCCCCATTCATCTTCGCCAGGAAGAGCTGCCGCTCCTCGTACTCATTGCCCCGCCAGAACTCGGCAGCCTCCTGGAGCGTGGGGCAACGGTCCAGGTTGCCCCACAGTGCGAGCTCGTGCTGCATCCGCAGGGCGTGGCATTCCCTGAGATCGGCTGTGGGCCCTGCAGAAGCGGCAGTCATTCCGGGCTCCGGCATCACCTCAACGGCGAAGATTACGGGTGCAGCGGGGGTCCCTGGGAAGATATGCGACTCCGGGTCAGCCATTCCTACAGCTTAGGCAAAAGGTGCCGGCGCCGGGATTGTTCCGCGGCTAAAACAAAACCGCCCGGCACGGGTGCCGGGCGGTTTTGTTGCGGCGGATAGATCCCGCTGCAGGAGTTTCGGACGAGGATTTAGGCCTCGGTCAGAACCTTGGTGACGTTCGGGTCGACGGAGATGCCGGGACCGAACGTGGTGGCAACCGTGGCCTTCTGGATGTAGCGGCCCTTGGAAGCGGACGGCTTCAGGCGAAGCACCTCTTCCAGTGCTGCTGCGTAGTTCTCGGCCAGCTTGACGGCGTCGAAGGAGACCTTGCCGATGATGAAGTGCAGGTTGGAGTGCTTGTCGACGCGGAAGTCGATCTTTCCACCCTTGATGTCGTTGACGGCCTTGGTGACGTCGGGGGTCACGGTGCCCGTCTTCGGGTTCGGCATCAGGTTACGCGGACCCAGGACCTTACCGAGGCGGCCAACCTTGCCCATGAGGTCAGGGGTGGCGACGGCTGCATCGAAGTCGGTCCAGCCGGCTGCGATCTTTTCGATCAGGTCGTCGGAACCAACGAAGTCGGCGCCGGCAGCGATTGCTGCCTCAGCCTTGTCGCCCGTTGCGAAAACCAGGACGCGGGAAACCTTACCCGTGCCGTGGGGCAGGTTGACGGTGCCGCGGACCATCTGGTCAGCCTTGCGGGGGTCCACGCCGAGGCGGAAGGCAACCTCAACGGTGGCGTCGAACTTGGACGGGTTGGTGTCCTTGGCGAGGGTCACTGCCTCGAACGGCGCGTAGAACTTCTCCGCGTCGATCTTGGCGGCTGCTGCCTCATATGCTTTGCTGCGCTTTGCCATGCTGCTTATTTCTCCTTGTGCAGTTGTGGTCTGCGGACCGCGCTGGGCCCTGCCACAGTTGGTGGGCGGGCTCGTTATCCGTGCCCGTTTCCCAACATTTCAGTTTTGGTGGTGCCGGTGTCCCGGCGGTGCCGCCCGTCGTCGTGCCCTTATTGCCGGGCACAACACCAAAGCGGCGGAAGCGGCTAGCCTTCGACGGTGATGCCCATGGAGCGGGCGGTGCCGGCGATGATCTTCGCTGCGCCTTCGAGGCTGGTGGCGTTGAGGTCTTCCATCTTGGTGGAGGCGATCTCGTTGACCTGGGCCTGGGTCAGCTTGGCAACCTTGACGGTGTGCGGGGTTGCTGAACCCTTGGCGACGCCTGCAGCCTTCTTGATGAGCTCTGCAGCCGGCGGGGTCTTGGTGATGAACGTGAAGGAACGGTCCTCGTAGACCGTGATTTCCACGGGGATGACGTTTCCGCGCTGGGCTTCCGTCGCAGCGTTGTACGCCTTGCAGAATTCCATGATGTTGACACCGTGCTGGCCAAGCGCAGGACCGATCGGCGGGGCCGGGTTAGCGGCACCTGCCTGGATCTGCAGCTTGATGAGGCCGGTGACCTTCTTCTTGGGAGCCAATGTAGGGTCCTTCTCTCAATAACGTCCTGGGGCACAGGAGCGTGCCTCAGGTTTGTGGCCGCCATGGCAAGGCGGCCGGCCGTTCCGGTGCTGCTAAGCGGGCAGCCCCGGGACGAATTCTTGGGCGGTCAGATCTTGGTGACCTGGTTGAACGCCAGGGTAACCGGCGTTTCGCGCTCGAAGATGGATACGAGCACCACGAGGGTCTGGGATTCGACCTTGATCTCGGAGATGGTGGCGGGAAGGGTCTCGAACGGGCCTTCCTTGACGATGACGGACTCGCCAACTTCGAAGTCAACGTCCACGGGGGCCTGGTTCTGCTTGTTGACCGGCTTGCCCTTCTCGGCCTGCTCTTCCTCGAAGACGGGAGCAAGCATGGAGAAGACCTCGTCCAGGCGAAGCGGCACGGGGTTGTGGGCGTTGCCCACGAAGCCTGTGACACCCGGGGTGTGGCGGACGGCGCCCCACGAGGCGTCCGTCAGGTCCATGCGGACCAGCACGTAGCCGGGGATGCGGACGCGGTTGATGACCTTGCGCTGAGCATTCTTGATCTCAACGACTTCTTCCATGGGCACCTGGATTTCGAAGATGTAATCTTCCATGTCCAGGGTCTGGATGCGGGTTTCCAGGTTGGCTTTCACGCGGTTTTCGTAACCGGCGTAGGAGTGGATGACGTACCAGTCACCTTCCTGGCGGCGCAGCTTGGCCTTGAACTCCTCGGCGGGGTCAACGTCTGCTTTGGCGGCGGCAGCGGCGAGGGCGTCCGTAGACTCCTCTTCGGAGCCGGCGTCTGCCTCGGCGTCAAAGTCGGAACCGGCGTCCTCGGATTCGGGCGCGGAGGAATCAACCTCAGACTCTTCACCGGCTTCTGCCGTGACGTCCGCGGACTCTTCCAGCTCAGTCTCGGTTACCTCGAGCTCCTGCTCAGACACTTGGTCTCCTGCTTCCTCATTGCCTAACATGCCTATTTAAATGGCTCAATTCCGCACACCGGCGTTTCGTCCGGGAATCCCGGAGGAATACGCGGCCTGCGGACCGTGCAGCGTTAGCTGTCCGTGGTGCCAGTCCCGCCGAAGACCCAGCCGACGGCGGTTCCAAAACCGATGTCCAGCAGGCTGACGATGACCATCATGATGCCCACGAACACCAGCACCACGAGCGTGTAATTGACCAGTTCCTTGCGGGTGGGTGCAACAACCTTCTTCAGTTCGCCAATGATCTGGCGGACGAAAAGTGCAATGCGGGCGAAGAAGTTTGCCTTGGCGTCCTTCTTAGCTGGGCGGCCCTTGGAGCTGCTGGCAGCTGTTTCGGTCACCTGGTCCTCGCTCATCTTTGCAATGTTGGATTACCCGGCCCTGATCAGAACCATGGTTACTGCGCTTGCCCCGGATTTTCGCCCGGGGCGCTTGCGCAGGGCAGACAGGACTCGAACCTGCAACCTGCGGTTTTGGAGACCGCTGCGCTACCAATTGCGCCACTACCCTATGGAGTGAATTCCACTCTCCGACAACGATCCGACAGCTTGAACTGGGGCGCACGTCATCATCCGTGTTTCAACACCGGTGAACCAGTCTACGCAACAACTTCGCGTTCGTCGAACCGGCCCATTTCCGGCCCCCACCTGATGGCCTGCCAGACATTTGACCGGAACAGAGTCACAAATCAAAACCGGCAACCCGGAGGGTCCGGTGAACAGCATAGAGTAGAACTCGTCGAATCCCACATTCCAGCCCCCGGGCTGCAAGCGAAGAACGGACCTGCCATGTCTGCCGCCCGCGTTTCCCAGCGCATTTCCGCAATTGCCGAATCCGCAACCCTCGCCGTTGACGCCAAGGCGAAGGCGCTGAAGGCAGCGGGCCGGCCGGTTATTGGGTTCGGTGCGGGCGAGCCGGATTTCCCCACGCCGGACTACATCGTCCAGGCCGCCATCGAAGCTGCAGGCCAGCCGAAGTACCACCGCTACTCCCCCGCCGGCGGGCTGCCGGAGCTGAAGAAGGCCATCGCCGAGAAGACGCTGCGCGACTCCGGCTATGCAGTGGACGCCTCACAGGTCCTGGTGACCAACGGCGGGAAGCAGGCCGTGTACAACACGTTCGCCACCCTGGTTGATCCGGGCGATGAGGTCATTGTCCCCACCCCGTTCTGGACCACCTACCCGGAGGCCATCCGCCTGGCCGGCGGTGTCCCCGTGGAGGTGTTTGCGGGCCCTGAGCAGGACTACCTGGTGACTGTGGAGCAGCTCGAAGCAGCCGTCACGGACAGGACGAAGATCCTGCTGTTCGTGTCGCCGTCCAACCCCACCGGCTCCGTCTACTCGCCGGAGCAGGTGGCAAAGATCGGCAAATGGGCAGCGTCCAAGGGCCTCTGGGTGGTCACCGACGAGATCTACGAGCACCTGACATACGACGGCGTTCCCTTCACTTCGATCGCCACCGCGGCGCCGGAACTGGGCGACAAAGTGGTCATCCTGAACGGCGTTGCCAAGACCTATGCCATGACCGGCTGGCGGGTGGGATGGATGATCGGTCCGGCCGACGTCATCAAGGCCGCCACCAACCTCCAGTCGCATGCCACCTCCAACGTCTCCAACATCATGCAGATCGCCGCCCTGGCCGCGGTCTCCGGCCCGCTGACCGCTGTTGATGAGATGAAGGTGGCTTTCGACAGGCGCCGCAAGGCGATCGTTGCTGGCCTGAACGCCATCGACGGCGTGGAATGCCCGACGCCGAAGGGCGCCTTCTACGTCTACGCCGACGTCCGCGCGCTGCTGGGCAAGGAATTCCCCACCGCCTCCGGCACCGCAACGCCACAGACCTCTGCCGAACTCGCAGCGCTCATCCTGGACGAGGTTGAGGTGGCCGTGGTTCCGGGCGAGGCTTTTGGCCCGTCCGGCTACCTTCGCCTTTCGTACGCACTGGGCGACGATGACCTGGCGATCGGCGTGCAGCGGCTGCAGGACTTCCTGGGCAAGGCACAGTAGGACGCTCTCTCACTTAAAGCAGGAATTCCCCAAACGCTCTATCACTCCCTTCACAGCGAGTGATAGAGCGTTTGGCGTTAAGGCACATCGAGTGAGAGAGCGTCCGGCGTATAGGCGCATCAGGTGAGAGAGCGTCCGGGTTTATCGGGCATCAAGTGATAGAGGGTTTAGGTTAGAGGAGGCGGCGCTCGGCGGCCCACTTGGTCAGCTCGTGGCGGCTGGAGAGCTGCAGCTTCCGCAGCACCGCTGACACGTGGGTTTCCACCGTCTTGATGCTGATGAACAGCTCCTTGGCCACTTCCTTGTAGCTGTAGCCGCGGGCGATGAGGCGCATGACCTCGAGTTCCCGCGCGGACAGCCTGTCCAGTTCGTCGTCGGCGATGTCCGCGGGGGCGGTGCCGAAAGCGTCCAGGACAAAGCCCGCAAGCCGCGGCGAGAAGACGGCGTCCCCGCCGGCAACCCGGTACACGGCGTCAGTGATTTCCGCCCCCGAGATGGTCTTGGTGACGTAGCCGCGTGCTCCCGCCCGGATTACCGCCACAACGTCCTCGGCCGCGTCCGAGACGCTGAGGGCAAGGAACTTGGTGGCGTGCAGCAGGGCAGCGGAACCCGCGATGACCTCCCGGCCCCCGCCACCCAGGCCGCCGGGCAAATGGACGTCCAGCAGAACCACGTCCGGGCGCTGCTGCGCAATGACGGCGATGGCCTGTTCCACCGTGGCTGCCTCGCCCACCACGTGGATGCTGGGGTCCAAATCCGCTTTCAGGCCCGAGCGGAAGATCGCGTGGTCGTCGACAATGACCACCCTGGCGGACCTGGCGGCCGGATCCGAACCCGGTCCCTGCGTTGTGTTCATGGCTTGCCTTCCGTGCTGTCCTGCGGGGCGGCGGGGAAGCCCAGCCGCACCTCCGTGCCTTCGCTGCTGCTGGTGATTGCGGCCGTACCGCCGTGGCGGTTCATGCGGCCGATGATGGATTCCCTGACCCCGAGCCTGTCCTCCGGCACGTGCTGCAGGTCGAATCCGGGGCCGCGGTCCTTGATGAAGACCTCGGCACGTCCGCCGGATGCCTCAAGGTAGACCGAGACGGTCCCGCCGCCGTGGCGGGAGGCGTTGAGCATGGCCTCCCGGCTGGCCTGGATCAGCGCTTCGTGGCCCTCCGTGACGGCTGTGTCCCCCACGCAGACCACCTCGACGGCGTTGCCCAGCAGGTCCTCCACCTCGGCGGCCACGGCCTTGATCCGGTCTGACAGCTGCCCGGCGTCCTTGCCGGGATCCGCGAAAAGCCAGCCCCGCAGCTCACGTTCCTGGGCGCGGGCCAGACGGACGACGTCGTGCTCGCTGGCCGCCCGCCGCTGGATCAGGGCCAGTGTCTGCAGCACCGAGTCATGGAGGTGGGCGGCGATCTCGGCCCGCTCGGTTTCCCGGATCCTGCCGGCCCGCTCCGCCTCCAGGTCGCGCCAGAACTTCAGCGCCCAGGGCAGCAGGACCAGCACCACCCCGCCGAGGACAGCCACCGAGGCCAGCAGCGCCAGCCAGGTCTGCTCCCAGGAACCGGAGCCGGACACCATCACCAGGACGCCGGCCACCACCAGCGCCAGGCCCGCCGCAAGCCGGGCCCAGCCCCCTGCCTGGTCCGCCTTGGTTTTGTCTACGAGACCGGCCCGCCGGGTTTCATCCAGCTGCATCCACGCAATGGAGGCGCCGCCGAGCACTGCCGCTGCCGGTATCAGTGTCCCCAGCGGCACATCCACGCCCAGCAGTTGGGCAATCAGGATGCCTGCCACCAGCAGCAGCCCGGCCCCGAGCAGGATTTCCTTGCTGTAGCGCATCTCCCGGAACCGGAACCAGGGCGGCCGGACGGGCTCGGACACGGATGCTGCGGCGTCCCCCAGGGCGGGATATCCAAGGCCGCGTGGAGAGGCAGTATCCGTCCGGAGGCCGCCGTCGGGCATGCTGGGCGCAGCGATCCCGCCGCCAGCCGGAGCCGCAGCCCAGGGGACGGCGGCCGGCACGGTGTCCCGGCTGACGGCCGGTGCAATGGGCGACGACGGCCGGCGCGCCTGGCGCCGTGCGCTTTCGTCAGCCGTGGGGACCATGATCCACAACCAGGCATAGAAGACGACGCCGGCCCCGCCGGCCAGCGAGGCAAGGACCATTGCCACCCGCACGTGGACCACGGGCACGCCCAGGTGGGCCGCCAGGCCGGAGCACACGCCTGCGATGAAGCGGTCGCTGCGGCGGACCAGCGGGAGGCGTGCGGGGACGGTTGTCATGGATCAATCCAAGCACGGATCAGGGTTCCCGGGCCCGCAATCCGGCCGGATCCGGGGTCCTCTCAGGGACCGTTCAGGGTGTCCCCCAGTAGAGCCGAAGCGCCGCAGGCGGAAGGATCGAAGCATGAACTCGCAAACCCCCACCCCTGATGACGGCCACCCGACGGAACCCCTCCCCAAACGGGAGAGCGAAAACCCCACGGCCCCCCTCCCGCCGGCTGAGTCCCCATTGGCGCCTTCCCCCTCACCTGCTCCCCCGCCGGCGTCGGACCAGGCCTCGAAGCAGGAATCGGAGCACGAAGACGACGACGGCTCCGCTCGCGGCTCCATCCGGGATGACGTGGCGTACGACAGCGCAGGCCCGGCCTATACCGGGCAGCCGGCCGGAGCGTACCCGGGCCAGGGCAGCCCCGGCACGGGCAGCGCAAGCCCGGGTGCCGGCAGCTACCCCTATGCCGGAGCACCCAACCAGCAGACCGACTTTTTCGGCTGGGTGCGCAGCCATGGGATCACGCGCGGCCAGGACCGCTGGATCGGCGGCGTCTCCAGCGGCATCGCCCAGCGCTTGGGCATCGACCCGCTGATTGTCCGAGGCGTCTTCATCGTGATGACCCTTTTCGCCGGCATCGGCGTGCTTTTCTACGGCCTGGCATGGGCCTTCCTGCCAGAGCCCGATGGAAGAATCCATGTCCAGGAAGCCGGCGCCGGACGGTGGACCAGCGGCATGACCGGTTCCCTGATCGCCGTAATCCTCGGCTTCAGCGGACTCGGCGGCGACTTCTGGGGCTGGAGCAACCACGGCTTCGGCGCTTTCCTCTGGACACTCTTCTGGGTTGGCGGCGCCATCTACCTGATCTACTACCTCGCGCAGCGTAACAAAGCAGCGTTGGGCACACCGGCGGGCGCAGCCGCACCCGGCACCACCTCCTACCCGGGCACCGCATACCCCGGCAGCACCACGCACTCTGCCGCAGCCTCCACGGCAACGGCTCCCCCGTACTCGGACGTTGCAGGGACCGGTCCGTTTACCGGCAGCCCCTACGGCGCCGGCAGCTCCGGCAGCGGCGGCTGGGACAACAAAGGCGCCGGCAGCACGTGGCAGCCGCAGGGTCCTCCGCCGGCACCCAAGGTGCGCCCCGCAGGTCCTGGTGCCCCCGCCGTCGCGATCGCGGCCGGCAGCGCACTGATCGTCGGCGCGGGACTGAAAGCCCTGGACGTCACCAACATCATTGACCTCGGTGACTCCACAAACGCCATCGCCTGGGCCAGCGCGGCGGCGGTCCTGGGTCTCGGGATCCTCATCCTGGGCTTCCGCGGCCGCACCTCCGGCATCCTGTCGTTCTTTGCGGTGGCAGCCCTCATCACGGGAGGAATCTTCAACGTGGTGGGCAACAACGGCGAGCGCGTCCGCTTCCAGGAAGTTGACTGGGCACCCATGAGCATCCAGCAGGCAAGCGAGGGGCTGAACATCACGGCAGGACGCGGAACCGTTGACCTCACCGGGCTCTCCCAGGACGCCCCGCTTGCATCAGAGGTCCTGGTCCCCCTGGACTTCACCGCCAGCAACGTCACGGTGGTGATCCCTGACTCCGTGCCCGTGGACATCCGGGCCGACATGACCTTGGGCAACCTCACGGAAGGCGGGAGCCAGCGCGGCGGGACAACCACACGCGAAAGCAGCTACAACACCGACAAGCCCGGCAGCCACCTGGTCATCGAGATCGACGGCACCGTCAGCAACGTCACCATCAAGGAAGGTAACTGACATGAGCAGCCAGACACCGGCGCCGGACCCGTACAGCCCGGGGAGCAACGCGGCCGCACGCACCGATTCCGTCCCTCCCTCCGGGGCGCGGGTGGGAACCATCGTATGGGGCCTGATCGTTCTTGCCCTGGCAGCCCTGATCATCATCGCCCAGCTCGGAATCGTCGCCCTCAACGGGACCTACGTCCTGATCGGCCTCATGATCGGGGCGGGCGCGGCACTGGTGGTCGGAGGACTCCTCTCCGCCAGGAAAAGTGACAACGGCACCACAACACGGAAGTCTTGAACCATGGATAAATTCTTCAGCATCATCAGGGGCCTGGGCCTGAAACGCGGACCCCAGCGCATCCTGGGAGGCGTCCTGGGAGGGATCGCGGCAAAACTCAACGTGGACGTGGCCTACGTCCGCATTGCCTTCCTCCTCTTTGCCCTCCTCCCCGGCCCTGCCTTCGTTTTCTACCTCGTGGCCTGGGCAATCCTGCCGGACCAGCGGAACGTCATCCCGCTGCAGTCGTTCCTCGACAGGCGGTCACTGAACCGCCCGTAAGGGACCGCCACACAGGGCCCCGCTCCTCCATCCTGGAGCGGGGCCCTTCGTGTAACCAGTTTGTGTCGTACCGCACACACCGCACTAGACTCTATGTGAGCTCAGCGTGGCGCTCTGCCTGTAAACCCTCTCCCCAGGATTTGAGCGAGACATGAAAATTGGAATCCTTACCAGCGGTGGCGACTGCCCCGGACTGAATGCGGTTATCCGCGGGGCAGTCCTTAAGGGAATTGCCATCCACGGCCACCAGTTCGTCGGTTTCCTCGACGGCTGGCGCGGCGTTGTTGAGGGCGACATCATCGACATCCCCCGGACCATGGTCCGCGGCATTGCCAAGCAGGGCGGCACCATCCTGGGTACCTCCCGCACCAACCCGTTCGAAAACGGCGGCGGCCCCGAGGTCATCAAGGCCCACATGGAGCGCCTGGGCATCGATGCCATCATCGCGATCGGCGGTGAGGGCACGCTGGCGGCAGCCAAGCGGCTTACCGACGCCGGGCTGAAGATCGTCGGTGTTCCCAAGACCGTTGACAACGACCTCGACGCCACCGACTACACCTTCGGTTTCGACACCGCCGTGCAGATCGCCACCGAGGCCATCGACAGGCTCCGGACCACCGGGGAATCGCACCACCGCTGCATGATTGCCGAAGTCATGGGCCGGCACGTCGGCTGGATCGCCCTGCACGCCGGCATGGCTGCAGGTGCCCACGCCATCCTCATTCCGGAACAGAAAGTCAGCATCGAGCAGATCACCGAATGGGTGAACGAGGCCCATGCCCGTGGCCGTGCGCCGCTGGTGGTCGTGGCTGAGGGGTTCGTTCCCGAGCACATGGAAACCCCGCATTCCGAGCGCGGCCTTGACACCTTCGGCCGGCCCCGCCTGGGCGGCATCGCAGACCAGCTGGCCCCTGAACTGGAAGCCCGGACCGGCATTGAAACCCGGGCCACCATCCTGGGCCACATCCAGCGCGGCGGCGTGCCGTCCGCCTTCGACCGTGTCCTGGCCACCCGGCTGGGCATGGCGGCCATCGACTCGGTGGTTGAGGGCTACTGGGGCACCATGGTGGCGCTCAAGGGAACGGACATCGAGCACGTGGGCTTCCAGGAAGCCCTGGGCAAGCTGAAGACAGTCCCGCAGAACCGCTACGACGAAGCTGCCGTCCTGTTCGGCTGAGCCGTCCTGCACCCCTGAAGACGCTGACGGCCGATGTGTCCTGTCCGGCTGGACCGGTTGCCCGTCCTAGGCTGGGAGCATGACACTCGACCCCGGTTCGGCCGCCATCATCCAGCTTGCGTGGGCCCGGCGCCTGGGGCTGGATGATGACGCCTTCAGCTCCGCCCTGGCCTCCGGGGAACGCATGGTCCGTGCCGACGAGTCGGCGCGGACGGTCGAGTTCGTCCGGCTGTTCGGCAGCTCGGCGCTGGTGGGTCCGCAATGGGTCATCGACGCCGCGGCTGACCTCCCCGACGAGGAAATGGCGCAGCACGTCACACTGCTGACCCTCACCAGGGGGCACGGCGGGCACGGCCTGGGGGCAGCCGCACTCTTTTTTGCGGATGACCTGCCCCTCAGGCAGCCGTCGGAGGAGATGACCGTCTCACACGGCAACGCTGAAGCGATCGAGCTTGAGGGCCGCTGCCCGCCGGACGACGTCAACGAGGTGGGGCTCTCAGACCTGGAGAACCGCTACACCATCGTCCATGAGCTGGATGGGCACCGGGTGCCCCTTGCCTGCGGCGCGTACTCAGAGTGGGAAGGGCTGCTGGCGCATCTTGGCGTCCTGGTGGATCCTGAATGGCGCCGGCGCGGACTGGGCTCCCTGGCAGCGTCTATCGCCGCCCACGAGGCCCTCGCGGCAGGACTGACCCTCCAGTGGCGGACGGACGTCAGCAACACAGGTTCCCTGGCGCTGGCCCGGAAGCTGGGCTTGTCAGCCGGCGGTATCCAGACCAGCGTCCACCTTGGCTGACCCCGGCAGGCCTCCGCCCCAGCCCTGAACCGGCTGCGGCTTGGCGAAGAACAGCGCCACCGCCGCGCCTACCAGGATGACCCCGGCAGGCAGCAGCATGGACTGGCCCATCGCCGTCGCAAATCCGGCATGAAGGGCCTCGGGAAGGCCTCCGGACAGGGCCATGCCCTCGCCCGCCGCCCCGCCGGGGCCACCGCCCGGAAGCTCCGCGGCGAGCCGCGCTTGGATCAGCACCGCAATGGCCGCGCTGCCCAGCACGGCGCCGATCTGCCGCGTGGTGTTGTAGACGCCGGACCCGGCCCCTGCCTGCCGCGGGGGAAGGTTGCGGGTGGCGGTGGTGCTCAGCGGAGCCCAGATGCCTGCGTTGGCGAACCCCAGGATGGCGCTGGGCAGGAGGAACAGCAGGATGGGTGTGTCCGGCTGCATCAGGGCCGAGTTCCACACGAGGGCAACGGCCATCAGCACCAGGCCGGCGGCGGTGATGAACTTCGGGTTGACCTTGTCGATGATTTTCCCCACCACCGGCGCCAGGCCGCCCGAGATCAGCGCCATGGGCACCATCATCAGCGCGGACTGGGTGGGCGTCAGGCCGCGGACCAGCTGGTAGTAGAAGATGAGTGGCAGGCTCAACGCGGTCACGGTGAAGCCAACGGTGGTGATTCCGATGTTGGCGAGGGAGAAGTTACGGTCCCGGAAGAGTGCCAGGGGCAGCAGCGGCTCGCCTTTGTTGAACCGCTGCCAGACCACAAAGAGGGCCAGCACGGCAAGGCCGGCGATGATCAGGCCCCACACGGTGACGGGCCCGGCGATGGTGCCCCAGTTATAGGTTTCGCCTTCCTGGATGCCGAACACCAGGAGGAAAAGTCCGACGGCGCTGAGCACCACACCGGGGATGTCGAACCGGTGCCGGTGGGTACTAAGGACCGGCACGTTGCGCAGGGCGAGGATGAAACCGGCGATGCCGACGGGGACGTTGATGAAGAAGATCCATTCCCAGCCGAGACCGTCCACCAGGACGCCGCCCAGGATGGGGCCCACGAGGGTGGCCATGCCTGCGGTGGCACCCCAGATGGCCATGGCCGCGCCCCGCCGGTCCGGGGGAAAAATGCGGGTGATGACGGCCATGGTCTGCGGCGTCATCATGGCGGCGCCGAGCCCCTGCAGCACGCGGGCTGCGATAAGTGTCTCCACGTCGCCGGAGAGCCCGCACCAGAGCGACGCCAGGGTGAAGACCACCAGGCCCGAGAGGTACAGCTTCCTGGGGCCGAAGCGGTCGCCCAGCCTGCCCGTGATGAGCAGCGGGACCGCATAGGCCAAAAGGTAGGCGCTGGTGACCCAGATGACCGAGTTGATGTCCGCGTCCAGGCCCTCCATGATCCGCGGGTTTGCCACGGACACAATGGTGGTGTCGATCAGGATCATGAAGAACCCGATCACCAGGGACCACAGGGCCGGCCAGGGTCTTGCTACGTTTTCCACGGTCGTCCTTCGTCAGGTGGTTACTGCCGGGCGGGACCAGGTGAACGGCTGAGTCACACCTAGGCCAGGAGGTCCAGGATCTCCTGGCGGGCGAACATCTGGGCAGCGGCGCGGGCCGAGGGCGCACCGGCGTCCGGGTCGGCACCGGCATCCAGCAGGACCCGGGCCACATCGGTGTAGCCCTTGAACGCCGCTCCCGCGAGCGGAGTCTGGCCGCGGTCATTGGCGGTGCCGGGTCCGGCGCCGTGTTCCAGGATGAGCTGTACGGTCTCCGCGTGGCCGTGGTAGGCGGCCAGCATAAGGAGGGAATCCCCTGCCGAATTCGTCAGCGTGGCGGGAGCGCCGGCGTCCAGGTAGGCACGTAGCAGCGCTGTGTCCCCCTCCCTGGCAGCCTGGAAGAGCGTGTGCGCCAAAGCCAGCGCGTCGTCGTCGGGCCCTGAATCGGGCTGGACGTTGTCAGTCATGGGCGCGGCCCCCTCAGGAATCCGGTCTGGCGCCCCACCACCTGGCCGGCGTCGGGGGCAACGATGAGTTCCTGGGCGGCAGGGTATGGCTCGTCGCCGTCCAGGACCGTCAGTATTTCATCCGGCGCGACGGAACGCTTTATGACTGCCAGCGCAACCGGGCCCATCTCGTAATGCTGGGCCACGGACGTCACCGTCCCCACTTTGCGCTCCCCCACCAGGACCGGGCTTCCTGCCTGCGGCAGGGTGTGCTGGGATCCGTCGAGTTGGAGGAACACGAGGCGGCGGGGCGGGTGGCCGAGGTTGTGCACCCGTGCGATGGTTTCCTGCCCCTTGTAGCAGCCCTTGGCCAGGTGCACCGCGGTCCGGAGCAGGTCAAGTTCGTGCGGGATGGTCTTGTCGTCCGTTTCCGCCCCGATCCGGGGCCGCCAGGCTGCCACGCGCAGCGCTTCGGCGGCAAGGACGCCCGCAAGGGGCCGCCCCGCAACTGTCTCCTCCAGGTCATCGGCCGGAATGAGGTATTCGAACCACGGGCGCTCGAGCCCGGGGTGGCTGGCCTCCGGGACGGTCGCATAGGAGTAGCCGCCGGCCCCAACATGCGGCCACGGGTCCTGCCAGGCCAGCAGGCCGGACCACTCCGGGACAGTTTTGGTGCTGCCAACAACGGCCCAGTTCGCGGAAGCATCGGCGATGTCCACCCGCAGCATGAACTTCATCCTGTTGAGGAACCCGGCGAGGGGTGCGGCCTCGGCAGCTTCGACGATCAGCCAGGTGGTGGCGCCGTCGTCAATGACCCGCGCGTCAAAATCAATCCTGCCCTGCACGCTCAGGAGGAGGAGTTCGCTGGATTCATTCGGCTGAAGGCCGGCGACCTGCTGCGAGGAAAGGGTGTTGAGCCAGCTCAGGCGGTCCGGACCGGTTACCGTCACAACGCCGCGGTGGGAGAGGTCGACGACGGCGGTTCCGGCCGCGAGGGCGCGCTGCTCGCGCAGGGGCTCGCCATAGTGGGCGGCAACGCCGGCGTCCGCGCCGGCCGCCTCAACGGCGCCAGGGCGCGACAGCAGGGGGCTGGGAGTAGTCATATGTAGTAGAAGTCCTTGGGGCTCGGCGGTATTCCGGATTTTCATGGCCGGAGTGGATCCGGGCCGCCTGCGTCTTTTATGCCGAAGGACCGGGAGGAGTCAGGAAACCTTTTTCATGAAGGCCGAGGCATGCGCTTCCAGGCCCTTGCCTTCCTTGCCGCCAACAGCAACATCCCAGCGCCACAGGAGGTTGCCGTCCACCAGGCCAAAGATGCGCGTGGCGGCGCTGTAGTCCTTGGAATGGCTCCCGCGCATCACCATATCCGTAGTGAGCTGGATCTGCGGGCCCTTGATCTGCCCGTAGTACAGCTCGGAAATGCCTCCGGGGTGGGAGATGGACACCGAGATGTCGAACCCGCCCTCGCTGTTGCGCAGGGCTTCCACCTCGTCCGCACTCTTCAGCGCGGGAACGATGTCCGCGGGGATCAGGCCGGGGCCGCCGTCGGCATCAAGCTGCTTGCGCTCCAGCGCCCAAAAGCCGGTCTCGACAGTGAGCGGCCGCAGGCGCGTGCCGTCGTCGTCCGTCAGCCAGCTTTCCGCACGGTACTGAAGGTACGGCAGCCCGTTGTGCGTAAAGGACACGTGCTGCAGGAAGTGCTCCGAGTCCTCGTCACCGCTGCCGAGGCGGCCGCGGCCCTCCCACTCACCAATGAGCCAGGAGAGGGGGACGAGTTCTGGAGTCAGGTCTGTAGGGATTTCAATGGGCACAGCGACTACCTCTGGAAATCGGCTAGCTCAGGAAGAAGGCGTCTACTTCTGGCCCTTGAAGAGGCGGTAGACCACGAATCCGGCAAACCAGGCCATGGCGAGGCTGGCGATGCCGAGCAGGACAAGGAAGAAGATTTCAAAAGCAAGTACGGACATGATGCCATCCTAACGCGTTAGTAGATGAGGAGTTTGTCTATGAAGTAGGCAAGGGAACCCACCGCCGAGACAGGGGCAAGGCCCATGCTAAGCGCAGCGGGAACGTTCAGGGGCGCACCCCGCAGGGTGGCCAGTCGCCGGAAGCTCGCCAGCACCGCGCCCACCACCACGCCGAAGATGGCTGCCGGCAGGACGGCAATGTCCGAGAGCACCAGCCCGGCGAGGGGTCCCGCGAGGCCTGCCATCACAATGCCCAGGGGCGCCACGACGCTGTCCGGCCAGCGGATCAGCCCGGCCAGCAGGGCAACCGCGGCGCTGATGGCGGCCACGAGGAGCATCTCGCGGACGCCATTGAACCGTGCGCCGGCTATCCATCCGGAACCGAGGCAGGCGAGCAGCACACCCGCGCAGCAGCCCAGGGTGGATTCCAGGCGCTGGGCCTGCCCTGTTCCGCGGAGCAGCTGCACGATGAAGACGGCCATCATGCCCAGGGCAATGAACGCCGGGGTCCAGTCGAGGTAGCCGGGGGCAGGGGCCAGGCCGGCAGCAACCGCCGCCCCGGCTCCTGGCACGGCAATGACGGCGGCCAGGGTTTTCTTGGCGGGAATCCGAAGGAAGTGCGGCCACCCGATGCCGATGGCGGCAGCCATGGCAACAGCGACGGCCACGAGCGCTTCCCGGGAGGTGTAGACACCGGCGATGATCGCAGCGAGGCCGGCCATCCCCACAATGCCGATAGTCCAGGAGCCCAACGACCGCGCCGGTGCCTGCAGCTCCGCGGTCATGCGGAGCCCGGCCTGGATTTAGTTTCTGCACTCACTGCGCTGCAATCCCATCCTGGCGTCGACCTGGAAGGGCGGGACCGCCCTTCGCGGAGGGCGTCGGGGCCCTGGCTCAATCCTGCCTTATATGAACGGGATATGTCGCAAAACGTCCCCTCATCCGGGCCGGATCCATGGCTCCGGAGAGGCCGGCGGGTATACTCAAAGCTCAGCTAAGCTCACTGCTGAGGTGGCAGGCCGGCCCTTTTCCGCTGGCCCAAAGCCGGAGCAGGAAGCCAGTACCGGCCGGTGAAAACCCGGTTCAGTCGCCCAATGATGCGCGGACGGCCCATGGAGGAACAATGTCGCACATCCTGCTCTTGACGAACAGCACTGGCTCTTCGGTGGACATCCTGCCTGCCCTGGAACTCCTGAACCACCGGGTCCACATCCTTCCTGCCGAGCCCACAGCCCTGCTGGAGACCGATCCGTGCGACATCGTGCTGCTGGATGCCCGGAAAGACCTGGTGGGCGCCCGTTCGCTCACCCAGCTGCTCAAAGCCACCGGCCTCAGCGCTCCCCTGGTCCTGATCCTGACCGAGGGCGGCATGGCAGCCGTTTCCTCCGCGTGGGCCGTGGATGACATCGTGCTCGATTCGGCAGGCCCGGCCGAGGTGGAGGCCCGCATCAGGCTGTCCGTTGCCCGCGCCGTCCCGGACCATGAGGACGCGCCGACGGAGATCCGCGCTGCCGGCGTGGTGATCGACGAGGCGAGCTACACGGCCCGCGTAAACGGCGCACCGCTTAACCTGACCTTCAAGGAATTCGAGCTGCTGAAGTACCTGGCGCAGCACCCCGGCCGCGTCTTCACCCGGCAGCAGCTGCTCACCGAGGTGTGGGGCTATGACTACTACGGAGGCACCCGCACCGTGGACGTCCACGTCAGGCGCCTGCGGGCGAAGCTCGGCGCCGACCATGAGAACCTCATCAGCACGGTGCGCAACGTGGGCTACCGCCTTACCCTGGTGCGGCAGCAGGAAGACGAGCTCACCGAGGCCTGAGCGCCCTTGCGGCATCCCGTATAGCCTTGCCTCATGACTCCAGCGCATCCTGAGAAGTGGCCCGTCCATACGGAACGGGGCGCGGTTGACCAGCAGCTCCTGAAGGACTGCCGGAACCTCCTGGCCGCGGCAGAAGAATCTGACGGCAACCCCTCCATTTCGGAGCAGACCCTGGTGACCATGCGGACCGGCGGATCGGCCGGGCAGTCACCGCTGACCCTCGCCCTGTATGCCCCGGACGAGGACTCCGACCCGGCCACCGGCCAGGACCTGGCCGGATTCGCCGTGGTGGTGGAGGAACCGGACGGCACCGGCGTGCTCGAGATCGCTGTCCATCCCAGCTACCGCAACCAGGGCGTGGCAGACCGCCTGGTGGGTGCGCTCAAGGGCAGCCGCGGGCTGGAGGGGCTGAAGGCGTGGTCCCACGGCAACCATGAGGCCGCCGCGGACCTGGCCGCCCGGTATGGGTTCGGCCCGGTCCGTGAACTGTGGAAGATGAGGATGACGACGGCGGAAGCGGACCTTCCCGAGGCCGTCCTGCCGGAGGGCGTGTCCCTCCGGAGCTTCGTACCCGGACAGGATGAGGACGCCTGGCTGGCGGCGAACCGCGCCGCCTTTGCGCACCACCCTGAACAGGGAAGCCTCACCCGGGCCGATCTCGAGGCCCGGATAGCCGAGGACTGGTTCGACCCCTCAGGTTTCCTCCTGGCAGAGGACGGGCAGGGCCGGCTGCTGGGCTTCCACTGGACCAAGGTCCATCCGAAGCACGGCCCGCACCCGGCCATCGGCGAGGTCTACGCGGTGGGCGTGGCGCCTGAAGCGCAGGGCATGGGACTGGGCAAGGCCCTCACGGTTGCCGGCATCCGGCACCTCCAGGACCTGGGACTGCACGCCGTCATGCTGTACACCGACGCCGACAACGCGGCCGCCGTGTCGCTGTACCGGAGCCTGGGCTTCACCCGCTGGGATATGGACGTCATGTACGGACAGGCGGCAGCTGTTTAGTCCAGCAGGCTGACATACGGCTCCCGGGCGGGAAATGCACGGCCTTCGGCACACTGATTGCTTGTAAGGTTGGAAGCAGAACCCGCGCAGGCCGGAAGCGCCAGCATCAACCGCCAGGTAAAGGAGATGCCATGAACCCGGAACCTTCCGGAGCAGTCACGTCCCAGGACGTCGCAGTGCCGGTCCGCGCCCGCTTCGGGTCCTCGGAAGTTCCCGCCTCGCGCGCCACCCAGGACCGCATCGACATCCCGGAGTTTGCGCCGAACCTGCAGCCGGAGGGCGACATCCGTCCGGACCGGTTCCTGGACCGTGAACTGAGCTGGCTCAGCTTCAACTCCCGGGTCCTGGAACTGGCCGAGGACCCCACGCTGCACCTGCTGGAGCGTGTGAGCTTCCTGTCGATCTTTGCTTCCAACCTGGACGAGTTCTTCATGGTCCGGGTGGCAGGCCTCAAACGGCGCATCGCCACCGGCCTCGCGGTTCCCTCCCCGGCAGGCCTGAGCCCTGTTGAGGTGCTGGAGAGAATCAGCGGTGAAGCCCACCGGCTCCAGCAGCGGCACGCGCAGGTCTGGGCCGAGCAGATCCGCCCGGCCCTGGCCTACGAACACATTCACCTCATGCACTGGGACGAGCTGGACGACGCTGCCCAGGAGCAGCTCAGCGTGATCTTCGCCGAGAAGGTTTTCCCCATCCTCACGCCCCTGGCAGTGGATCCGGCGCACCCCTTCCCCTACATTTCCGGCCTCTCGCTGAACCTTGCCGTGGTGGTGCGCAACCCGATCAGCGACAAGGAACTCTTTGCCCGCGTCAAGGTGCCGGACCAGCTCCCGCGCCTGATGTCCATCGACGGTCCACGCGCCGGCGCCGTGGCCGGACGCGTGGCGCGCTTCATTGCGCTTGAGGAAGTCATCGCGGTCCACCTGGACAAGCTGTTCCCCGGGATGGAGGTCCTGGAGCACCACAGCTTCCGCGTCACCCGGAACGAGGACGTGGAGGTGGAAGAGGACGACGCCGAGAACCTCCTCCAGGCCCTCGAGAAGGAACTCCTGCGCCGCCGCTTCGGCCCGCCCGTCCGGCTTGAGGTCACCAACGACATCAACCCGAACATCCGCGCGCTGCTGATCCGCGAGCTCGGCGTCGAGGAATCCGAGGTCTATTCCGTCCCGGCCCCCCTGGACCTCCGGGGACTTTCCGTGATCGCCGGCATCGACCGCGCCGACCTTCACTACCCGAAGCACGTTCCGCACACGTCCCGGTACCTGAACGAGTCGGAGACGTCCAAGGCCGCTAACGTGTTCGCGGCCATGCGCCGCCGGGACATCCTGCTCCACCACCCCTACGACTCGTTTTCCACCTCGGTGCAGGCGTTCCTGGAACAGGCCGCCGCCGACCCCAAGGTCCAGGCCATTAAGCAGACCCTGTACCGCACGTCCGGCGACTCCCCCATCGTTGACGCCCTGATCGACGCGGCCGAGGCCGGCAAGCAGGTCCTGGCCCTGGTGGAGATCAAAGCCCGGTTCGACGAGCAGGCAAACATCTCCTGGGCCCGGAAGCTGGAACAGGCCGGCGTGCACGTGGTGTACGGCATCGTTGGCCTCAAGACGCACTGCAAGCTCTCGCTGGTGGTGCGCCAGGAGGTTGACGGGCTGCGGCGCTACTGCCACATCGGCACCGGAAACTACCACCCCCGGACCGCCCGCTACTACGAGGACCTGGGCCTCCTGACCGCCAACGAGCAGGTGGGCGAGGACCTGTCCAAGCTCTTCAACCAGCTCTCCGGCTACGCGCCCAAGTCCACGTTCAAGAGGCTCCTGGTGGCGCCGCGTTCCGTCCGGTCAGGGCTGATCGACCGGATTGAGACCGAAATCCGCAACGCCCGCGCCGGGATTCCCGGCCGTGTGCAGATCAAGGTCAACTCCATGGTGGACGAGGCCATCATCGATTCCCTCTACCGCGCGTCGCAGGCCGGGGTAAAGGTCGACGTAGTGGTCCGCGGTATCTGCTCGCTCCGCCCCGGGGTGCCCGGGCTCAGCGACAACATCACCGTCCGGTCCATCCTGGGCAGGTTCCTGGAGCACTCCCGGGTGTTCGCCTTCGCAAACGGAGGGGATCCCGTGGTGTACATCGGCTCGGCGGACATGATGCACCGCAACCTTGACCGCAGGGTGGAGGCCCTGGTCCAGCTGTCCAGCGTCGATGACATCAACTACGTCCTTGACCTGCTGCGGCGCTACATGGCCCCGGAAACCTCCAGCTGGCACCTGGACAACGAGGGAGTCTGGACCCGGCACCACCTCTCCGACGACGGCAAGCCCCTTGAGGATGTCCAGTCCTGGCTGCTGGCGTCCCGCCCCCGGCAGCGCAGCCTGAGCCGGCGTTAAGGGCACCTGTTTTGTCGAGCGATGCACTCGTAGCAGACCAGACAGACCACCCGGGGGAACCAGTAGCCGTTACGGCTGCCGGCGCTGTGCCGTGGCGCGTGGTCAAGGACAAGCTTGAAGTCCTGCTGATCCACCGGCCGCGCTATGACGACTGGTCCTGGCCCAAGGGCAAGATCGACGACGGCGAAACCATCCCCGAGTGCGCGGTCCGGGAGGTCCAGGAGGAAATCGGGCTCACCGCCCAACTGGGCATTCCGCTGCCGCCCATCCACTACCACGTGGCCTCCGGCCTCAAAGTGGTCTATTACTGGGCCGTCAAGGCCAACGGGGCAAGGCTGCTTCCCGACGGCAAGGAGGTGGACAGCGTCATGTGGTGCGCCCCCGAAAAGGCCGTAGCGCTGCTGTCCAACCCCTCCGACGTCGTGCCCCTGCAGTACCTGCAGGAAGCCCACGGGCGCGGGCACCTGGACACGTGGCCACTCCTGGTGCTTCGCCATGCCAAGGCAAAGCCGCGCTCCTCCTGGAGCAAGGCCGAAGGCGAGCGGCCGCTTGCCGCTACGGGGACACGGCAGGCGCAGGCGGTGAGCCGGCTCCTGCACGCCTGGAAGCCGCTTCGGGTGGTGACCAGCCCCTGGCTGCGGTGCGCCGCAACCGTGGCACCCTACGCCAAGGCGGCGGGCGCCAAGGTGAAACTCGCGGAAGCGCTCACCGAGCATCGGCATTCCCGCAGCCCCAAAAAAACAGCCGCCGCCATTGAAGCCCTGTTCGACAAGCAGCGTGCGGTGGCGGTCTGCACGCACCGCCCGGCACTGCCCACCGTGTTCGGGCAGCTCGCCGAGCATATGCCGCAGCACCTGCGCGCACTCCTGCCGGGAAAGGAGCCCTACCTCTCCCCCGGCGAACTGGTGGTGTGCCATGTGGCTCCCGGCGGTAAGCGGCGCATCGTAGCAGTGGAGCAGTTCAAGCCGTTTGACGATTAGAGCGGCCGCTGCCGCGTGCTTGACCCCTGGCACTTTGTATCAAAGACTTAGTACATTGATGCACAATTCTGGGGGATGACGTGCCGTTTACCGATGCAGCCGTGTTCAGCAATGTTCCGCCGATGGCCGTTTTATGGCCTTTTCTGCTGGCGGCCGGCAGCTACCTCCTGCTTCGCTGGGTCATCTGGGGGCCGGGCAGCGGCTCCGCGGCCACTGCCTCCCAGCACGCATTCTGGGTGGGGATCATGGGGTGGCTGGCCAGTTCCCTGCAGCCGGCCGGAAACGCGGGCATCCTCTACGTTAATCCGGACTCCCGGCCGCTCATCAGCACCGCGGCCATCGTGCCCGCCCTGGCCTGGCCGATACTCGGATGCCTGGCTGTTCACGCCATCGGCCAGCTGAGTTATCCCGGCCCCCGGTTACCCCGGCGCCAGGCGGATCTGGAAGCGCGGCGGGTCCGCGACTTCCTGCCCCGGCCACTCGCCTGGACTGTCCTTGCGGTGTTTGCAGGGACCGCCGTGCTGATCGGCTGGATGGCGACGCTTCCCGGCTACGATCCGGTCCCCTACAGCTCCCGCCCCGACCCCGTCCACACCTATGTAACGTCTGGCGGCGACGGCCGGGTCCCCGGCGTCGACCTGGCTTCCTACCTGGGCCCTGCCCTCCTTGTTTTGGCGGTGGGAACCTGGCTGGTGCTGGTGCTCATCACGCGGCGCCGCCGGCTTGAGGCGCTGGATACTGGGGAGAACAACCTCCTCAGGACCATTGCCATGAACAGGTTGCTCCGGACCGTGGCCACCATAGCCTCGGGCCTGGCGGCAATCGCGGGCAACCACGCGGCACGGCCCGATCCTTCCCTTGTTAGCAGCGGGTGGATCAACGCGGCCGGGGCGGTGAACCTCGCAATCCTGCTGGCCATGTGGTGGTGGGCCCCGCCCAAGCTCCCCGCGGTCCAGGCAGACGGCACCGTACTTCAACCCCGTGTACCGGCAGCGGCCTCCCACCCCGCAACCCGGCTTGCCATGTCCCTGGGAGCAGCCCTGGGGCTTGCCGCTTTCGTCCCAGTCCTGGTGGCGGTGATCATTCCAGGGGCGGTGACGGGGCATACCGCCCTTGTGGTGGCGATGGCCGCCGCGCCCGTCCTGCTGGTCACGGGCGCGGGGGAACTGCTGATCCAGCGCAACTACGGAACCCCCGAAGCGCCGCGCGGATGGCCGCGGCAGCCGGTCAGTCCGGCCCTGCTCACAACCGGCATCGCAGCCCTCACCGTACTGGCCGCAGCCGTCGTGGTGACCGCTTCTGTCCAACCGGAACTTCGCATCCTGCCGTCCTGGGCTCCTACCCTTTGGGCGTCCGCTGCAGTGGCGCTCCTCGCAGTCGTCCCCCTGGCTGCCGCGAAAGGCCGGAGAGGCATTCCGACGGCGGTCCCCGGGCTCGACGCAGCGCTCCGCGCCATCACCGTACACAGGGTAGTCCGGACCCTCGCCGCCTCTTTTACGGTGCAGGCCGGCGTGCTGCTGCTGTCAGCAGGGCCGGACATACAGCGGGCACTTGACCTGGAACCTGCGCCCTGGGCCTGGGCCTGGGCCTGGGCCTGGGCCTGGGATGTGGCACCCTTCACTGGCGTGCTGTTGTGCACCGCGGGGATCGTCATTGCCGTGATTCCCGTGCGCAGCTTCGCCCGTACCACCGTTTCCGGCCACACCCCTGCGAAGGAACCCGCCACATGAGTGCCGGGATTACCGTTGACCTGCGCTCCGCAACGCCGCCGTATGAACAGATACGCTCGCAAATCAGCTCCCTGATCGCGTTGGGTGCGCTCGTCCCCGGGAGCCGACTGCCTACTGTCCGAAGCCTCGCGGCGGACCTTGGTATCGCAGCGGGCACTGTTGCCCGGGCCTACAAGGAGCTGGAGGCTGCGGGACTCGTGGATGCCCGGCGGCGGGGCGGGACAGTCGTCGCCGCGCCGGCCGCCAGCAGGCCGGGCGCCCGTGGGACGGTGCCCGTCCCGGCCGCGGTGCTGGCCGCCGTCGACCATTACATTGCAGCCGGCCGGGCAGCGCGCCTGAGCGACGAAGTCCTGCTGGATGTGTTGCGCGGCAAGCTGGGACGGGACGCAAGGTGACACGGACACCCAGCCGCCCGGTGATGTCCAAGTAGACTTGAGCCGTGAGCATCCCAACGCCTTATGAAGACCTCCTGCGCGATGTCCTGGCCTCCGGCACGCACAAATCGGACCGCACAGGCACCGGAACCACCAGCGTTTTCGGACGCCAGATCCGCTTTGACCTGGCCAAAGGTTTCCCGCTGATCACCACCAAGCGGGTCCACTTCAAGTCCGTGGCAGTGGAGCTCCTGTGGTTCCTGCGCGGTGAGACCAACGTGAAATGGATGCAGGACCAGGGCGTCACCATCTGGAACGAATGGGCCGACGCCGACGGCGACCTGGGACCGGTCTACGGCGTCCAGTGGCGCACCTGGCCCACCCCGGATGGCGGCCACATCGACCAGATCGCGGAGCTGATCGAGAACCTGAGATCCAACCCGGACTCACGCCGGCATGTGGTGTCCGCATGGAATGTCTCCGAACTGCAGGACATGGCTCTTCCCCCGTGCCACGCCTTCTTCCAGTTCTACGTAGCGGACGGCAAGCTGTCCTGCCAGCTGTACCAGCGCTCCGCGGACATGTTCCTGGGCGTCCCCTTCAACATTGCCTCCTACGCACTGCTCACCTGCATGGTGGCGCAGCAGGTGGGGCTGGAGCCGGGTGAGTTCATCTGGACCGGCGGAGACGTGCACATCTATGAAAACCACATGGACCAGGTCCTCAAGCAGCTGGAGCGCGAGCCCTACGAGTACCCGCAGCTGAAGATCACCCGGAAACCCGAGTCGATCTTCGACTACACACTGGAAGACTTCGACGTGGTGGGTTACAAGCACCACCCCACCATCAAGGCGCCGATCGCAGTATGAGCACCGAAAACTCCACGGATCCACAGTCCTTCACCGAAGAGCTTGCCGCCTCGACCACCGGGGTGGGCCTCATTTGGGCGCAGACCCCGGACGGGGTCATCGGCAAGGACGGGGACATGCCCTGGCACCTTCCCGAAGACCTCAGGCACTTCACCCGGCTGACCACAGGGCACCCGGTCATCATGGGCCGGAAGACCTGGCTGTCCTTCCCGGACAAGTACCGTCCCCTTCCTGGGCGGACCAACATCGTCATTACCCGCCAGAAAAGCTGGGCCGATACGCCTGAGGCGAAGGGCGCCGTCGTGGTTCCCTCCCTCGATGACGCGCTGCTGGAATCGCAGTTCGTGGACGGCGGCGACACTGTCTGGATCCTGGGCGGCGGCGAAATTTTCCGCCAGTCAACGGAACTGGCCAACGTCGCGGTGGTCACCACCATCGATGTGGAGGCCGACGGCGACACGTTCGCCCCCGACCTTGGCACCAGCTGGGAGGCGGCCGCCTCCGTCCCTCCGGACGGCTGGCTGACGGCAGAGAACGGCACGCGTTACAGATTCACCAAATGGTCAAGGACTGAAGGCTAGATATGTTGAAGAAACCGGAAACCCTTTTTGTCCTGGGCTACATGCTGCTCCCCTTGCTGGCCCTCCTGTCCGCAATCGTCGGGCTGACCATGATCCTGGGCGGCAACAAAATCGCCGGAGCGATTGTGCTGGTGGTGGTGACCCAGGTCTTCGCCTTCGGGGCCTTCTTTGCCCTGCGGGCGCGCAAGGCTGCGGTGCTCGAGGAATCGGAACGCGGCTAGCCTGCGTAACCGTCCGGGCATGGGGACGACGCCCCATCGCGGCCGGCCCGATCCTGACTTAGGCTAGGGCTGCAGCAGTCAGGTGCTGTTCGAATATTTGGGGGAAGCCTGGTGTCAGGAAACGTATGGGGCGCCGACGTGGCACAGCTGCGTACTCTTGCGCAGCAGTTCAGCAAGACGGCGGACCTGCTGCAGCAGCAGTCCATGCAGCTGAGCGGCCAGATCAACAACAGCCCGGCGTGGAAAGGCCGCGACGCCGTACATTTCCGGTCCGACTGGAACGGCAAGCATCGGACCCTCCTGCAGCAGACGGCTACCCGTCTGAAGCAGGAATCCAAGCTGTTGCTGAAGAATGCCGAGGAGCAGGAGAAGGCGAGTACTGCCCGGGGTGCGGGCGGCTCGGATGGTCCCATGACTGGAGTGTCTGCCACCTCTCCCACCTCTGGCGTCACGGGCTGGGGTGCGGACTGGATGTCAGACGGAAACTCACCCTTCCGAACTGGCTGGGACGCCTACAACGGTGTTCTCGGCCTTAAGACCGTGCCGTGGGGACTTCGCGATGTTTCGCACTTTGCCGCCCTGCACGGCGACGAAGTCGCCGAGAACTGGCGACTGGTTTTGAACAGCGGGCTGTGGCGGGAGGCAGCTGCGGCGGACAACATCCGCGGTGCTTTCTCCGGTACCGCCAACCTCCTGAGCGGAAAATTTGGTGACTTTGCGGAAATGGCACGCGGAGCCGACGCGGCACCGCTGAGCAGGGCCACAATGCTTGGGTTGAACTCCGCCGGGCACCTGCTGGGAGGAGCAGGGGTGGCGCTTGATGGGCTGGATACGATCAATGCCATCGGGAACGGCGAAACCGGCGATGCCGTCAGGTCCGGTCTCAAGACCGCGCTCGGCGCGCTCTCCTTCGCTCCTCCGCCGGTCGGAGTGACCTGTATGGTCATCGGCGGTGCCTGGGCCGCCGTCGAACTGATCCCCGGCGCCAAGGATGCAATCGACAGCGGCTTCGACGCCTTTGGAGACTTTGCAGACGACGCCGCGGAAGAAATCAGTGACGGCGTCAAGGACTTTTTCGGGTTCTAGGCACTGAACGTAAAGGATCGAGGATAGTGATAACCGTAGAAGACAATTCCGTAGGTTTCGGCTTTGCCGAGATGGCCTACATTCTCCAACTCCAGGACACCGCGTCCGCTGGCCGGAGCGCAGCGTGGCTGCGCCTGACGGATGAGACGGCCAATCCGGAGCTGCAGAGGGCCGGGCTGTCTTCACTCCTGGCGCGCGGCATGGCCACGGTCACCGACGGAGCGGACGTCTCATTCACGCAACCGGTGGACGTGGTTGCCTACACGGTGGCCAGGGCTGAGCGGTGGACGCAGCTGGATCTCCTCCAAAGCAGAACCCTTGGCGATACTGTCGTGCAGATTGAGTCCGACCGGACACAACTGCTGTTCCAGCCCCGCACCATGCAGGCCTGGTTCGTTTTGCCCCAGGATCAGGGACTCTCGGCTGAAGCCGCACAGTCGCACATAGTGCGCCAACACCTGGAAGCTCACCCATCCGGCGGCGTCCGGCTGAGGGCCGAAGGACCTGAGGGACAGCTGGAGCTTGTCGTACGCAAGGGAGCAGACGGATGGGTTTGCGCACCGGTTGATGGTGACGTCGTCGGTCCGGCTACCGAGCCCCTCAGCGACGGCGGACTCCTTCAGTGGCTGCAGTCGTTCCGCTCCGGATTGGCGCTAGCCAATGACTAACATCCAGAGCAAGACCGCGAGGCAACGGCGTCCCTACTTCTACGGGTTTGGGCAGGGAGACACCATTCATGCCTACACTCCCGAGGAGTGGGGCCTCGGAGGCTCGGCCGCATCCAGCGCCAGCAACTCCACGCACAGCCTGGTCATTCTCACTCTGGTCGAGGCCGTCATTACCGTCCCGGCCCTTCTTGCCCCGATCTGGCTGGTCATCGGGGTTATCCGGCTGAATATCGGCGTTGTCCTCCTGTGCCTGTTCTGCACCATCCTCTTCACAGGCGGCTGGTTTTTCATCCTGAAATCCATTCGGCAGGAACTTCGGGCACGGAAGCTGAGGCGGGCCCGTGGACTGCCCAAGCCCTGGTACGCGGTCACGGACGATCAGGCGCGCACATGGTTCGAAGAACGCCCGGGAACGGTGGAGATCACCCGGACAAACTTTCCGAACAGCGGTCATCCGTTCCCAGGCGAACCATCATGATGGGAAACGTTCCGGGCATCAAACCGATCACTTCAGCCGGCGGACTGCTCTTCCTCACCGTCCTGATCTCACTGGTATCCTCCGTTGTGGCCGGACTTGCCATTAGTTTGCTCACCGGCTAAGGGGTCACCAACTGGCCCCAGTTCATTTTCGGCTGCGCCACAGTGCTTGTCCTGGTCCCGACCTCATGGGCTTACTACTTGAAGGAACGCAAAGCCCTGCGCCTTCGGAAAGCGGATGGAACAACCCTTGAACCTCCCGCCCGCCGCTCGAGCAGCCGAGACTGGTAACAGATCCAACTTCTGGGCCAGCAGAAAGGAAACGAATGGTAACCCGCAACGGCCCGCGGTCCGGGCACGACGTTGCCGCGGCGAAGAGCGACGGGCCGATCCTCCACCCCACCGCAACTGGTGGATTGCATAGTTACTCGCGGGAAGAACTCGGAGTGGTCACCGCCAGTTCACACCCCCAAGTGCGGTCTGCCGCCGGCTTCCTGGTATTAGCCGTTGTCTTCGCTGCCGTCGCAGTCTTCTCACTCCTGCTGGTGGCCGGCCCCACCAGCAGGGGTGAAGACCCGATGTGGAGTGCCCTGTTCCTGACATTGTTGGGATCGGCTGGCGCCCTCTACGCCGTTCGGATGGCGAGGGTGGCTTCGAGAGCCAAACGCCTGCGGGCTGAACGCAGACTCCCGGAACCCAGCAGCCGCCAGCTTGACTGGAATCAGGACCAGCATGGCCAGGCGTAGCAGGGGCGTGCCGCCGGAACCCGGCCATGTTCCTTATCAGCCGCCTGAAAAGCGGATACTGCACCGGCTCGCTGAGAATGGCGAGGTAGTGGCCTACACCGACGAAGAGTACGGGGTCCGCAAGGACGGCGGTCCGGGCATCACCAAACCCGTGAATTCCTCGGGCGGTCTGCTGTTCCCGGCCATTTCTTCTCTCGGCATGTATGGGAGGCCTCGTCTACGGAGTGGTCCAGATAGCCCTGACAGACCAGTGGGAAATCCTCGGCAGAGTCTGGTGGGTGTTTCCTGCCACCCTATTTCCCTTCTCTAAAGCTGCGCAGGGCCAGGTACCTCCCGCGGCCCGTCGAATAGGGCCCCAGGCGCGTGCCGCCGTCGTACTTTCCCTATCCCGTCCACAGTGACGTAACCGACTGCGCCCTTCCGGTTGCGAAGTCTAAACTGGACCAATGACTACAGCAGCTACCCCTTCCGTCGGCCTGGTCGGATGGCGCGGCATGGTCGGCTCCGTCCTCATGCAGCGCATGCAGGACGAGGGCGACTTCGCCAACATCAACCCGGTGTTCTTCTCCACCTCCAACGCCGGAGGTGCCGCGCCGTCATTTGCTGGAACAGCAGGAGGCAGCGCCGGCAAGCTTGAGGACGCGTTCGACGTCGACACCCTGGCGAAGCTGCCCATTATTGTCACCGCCCAGGGCGGCGACTACACCAAGCAGGTGCACGGCGAGCTCCGCAGCCGCGGCTGGGACGGCCTGTGGATCGATGCCGCCTCCACTTTGCGCATGAACGACGATTCGATCATCGTTCTGGACCCGATTAACAGGGACGTCATCGATAAGGGCCTGGTCAACGGCACCAAGGACTTCATCGGCGGCAACTGCACCGTGTCCTGCATGCTCATGGGCCTCGGCGGGCTGTTCAAGAACAACCTGGTGGAGTGGGGCACCTCCATGACCTACCAGGCTGCTTCCGGCGGCGGGGCACGGCACATGCGCGAGCTGCTCAGCCAGTTCGGCACGCTCAATGCCGAGGTCAGCACGGAACTGGACGACCCGGCGTCGGCCATCCTGGACATCGACCGCAAGGTCCTCGCCCACCAGCGCACCGGCATCGACGCCACGCAGTTCGGCGTCCCGCTGGCCGGATCCCTGATCCCCTGGATCGACGCCGACCTGGGCAACGGACAGTCCAAGGAGGAGTGGAAGGCCGGGGTCGAGACCAACAAGATCCTGGGCACCTCCGAGGACAACCACGTGACCATGGACGGGCTGTGCGTGCGCATCGGTGCCATGCGGTCCCACTCCCAGGCGCTGACGCTCAAGCTTCGCGAGGACCTGTCCGTGGCCGAAATCGAGAAGCTCCTGGCCGAAGACAACCAGTGGGCCAAGGTGGTTCCCAACACCAAGGAAGCGTCCATGGCGGACCTGACCCCGGTGGCGGCATCCGGCACGCTGGACATCCCCGTGGGCCGCATCCGCAAGATGGAGATGGGACCGGAGTACATCAGCGCCTTCACCGTAGGCGATCAGCTCCTCTGGGGTGCTGCCGAACCACTGCGCCGCATGCTCAACATCGCCACCGGGAACCTGTAACCCTCCAGCCTTCACTTCGGCGGCCCTGCCCCGCACGAACGGTGCTGCCCAGCACCGTCCATGCGGGGCAGGGCCGCTCCTGCTTGGCCCGGACGCTCTCTCATTTGATGCGGGTTAAACCGAGACGCTCTCTCACTTGAGCAGCGGAAGTGAAAGAGCGTTCGTGAAGAACCGACATTAAGTGAGAGAGCGTCCCGGTCAGCTCTCCAGGAACCTGAGGTACCGGTCTGCGGCCTTCCTCATGGCGGCCTGGGCGGCGGGGCCCAGGTGCCTGCCGGGTTCAAAGAGTTCAGGCACGACGGCGGCATCCCGGCGGGTGCCGTCCCGGGCCCAGGTGCCGACCACTTCTCCCCCGGCCACCAGGGTCTTCTTGAAAACGCCGTTCCCGCCGGGCACGATCCTGTCAAAGTGCTCCGGGTGCAGGACGGCTGACCGGTCCTTGTATCCCAGCAGGAACTCATCAAACCCGGGCAGCAGCAGGACGGACCGGGCTCCCGGAACCCCGGCATCCAGCAGGGCTGCGGTCTCCGGCGACATCCAGTACCCCGCGCCGCCGAACTGGTATTCCACAAGCCGCCCGCGGACATTTTCGAACGCGGCCCGCACCTCCGTCAGCGGGAGCTGGGTCCACCACGCGAAATCTGCCAGGGTTGCCGGGCCGTGGCTGCGGAAGTACCGCAACGCGAACTCCGCCAGGGCCTCCTGGCGCTCCAGGTTCCGCGACACCGGGATCCAGTCATCGAAGGCCACCAGCAGTTGTTGGTTCTTGGCCAGCGGCCCCTGCACCAGCCACGCGTGCCGGCACAGTGTCCCCAGGAGGTGGATGCCCCGCTGCCCCTGCGTCGGCTGCCCGGCGGCGTCGAACACCTGGAACAGACCCGCCCGGCTCACGGGACCGCCGGCGGCGATGTGCTCCAGCGCAACATCCCGGCACTTCTCAACGTCCGCCCACGTGATGCCCAGTTCCCGGTGGCGGGCCGCGATGCTTTTGGTGAGCCGCTCCGCCGTGAGGTCCAGCATCCAGCGCAGGTCCTCGGGGGCCACGAGATGCAGCGTGCCGCGCATGGGCCACGACCGGACCACGGCCCCGGTGTCCAGGGCGGACCGGACGTCGCTGAGGCCGGATCCGGGCACCCGCGCGCCCACGGCCCACATGGCGGCCTGCAGGTCCTGGGCCTGCATCGCTGTCATCCAACGCACAGCTTCCGCAACCGATCCGAAGCTGTCCGTTCCACCCGCAAGCCTGTGGGAGGCAAGCCTCAGCCTGCCTACGATCCTGCCGTCTGGACGGCCCTTGCCAGCAGCCATGGCCCTATCTTAGGGCGCGCCACTGCCCGCCGGTCACAGACCGCTAGGGTAGAACCATGACTTTGGGGAGTTTGTGGCGGTTGCTCGCGCTTAAAACGAGGTGGTGGATGGCCGGTGGCACGGTCTGCGTCCTGGCAGGATCCGGCCTGGGGCTGCTCCTCCTCAGAGATGGCCGGTCCGATCCCCTGCTGCTGCTCCCCTCGCTCGTCCTGAGCCTCGGCGGCGGCTATGCGGTGCTTTTCCCGGGCATCAGCGTCAGCCGCCAGGGAGTGAAGCTGTACCGGGACTGGCGGCACCACCCGCCCGCGGCAAAGGTCCTCTGGGTCCTGTCCCTCGCCGTCGCCCTCGGCGGACTGGTGGCCTGCATCCTGTCAGGCCTCGCAAACCCGCTGTTGCCGGGCCAGCTGGTATGGCTTTTCACGGGAATCTACCTGGTGCTCGCCGGCTGGTCGTCCGCCCTGCTGGGCCAGGCGGCGGTGGTCCGCGCCAAGGCCCCGGGCATGGCGGGCGATCCTGCCGGTGCTACAGCTCCAGGCCGATAAGCAGCGGTTCCGGGTGCAGTTGGATGCCAAAGCGCTGTTCGACGCCGGCACGCACCTCGCGTGCCACGGCCACCACGTCCTGGGCGGTGGCTGAACCGCGGTTGGTGATGGCGAGTGTGTGCTTGGTGGACAGGGAGGCCCGTCCACCGCTGACGCTGCCTAGTTCCAGCCCGAAACCCTTGGCAAAGCCGGCCTGGTCGATCAGCCAGGCGGCGGACAGCTTCACCAGCCCGTCCTGACCGGCAGGGTACCGGGGTGCGCCCTCTGGCAGGGCCGCAGCCACCTCGGCCGGAACGATGGGGTTGGTGAAGAAGGATCCCGTGGAGTACGTGTCCCGGTCCTGCGGGTCCCACACCATGCCCTTGGAGGCACGCAGCCGGAGCACCTCGCGGCGCACATCGTTCGAGTACGCGCGCTTGCCCACTTCGACGCCAAGGACACGGGCGAGTTCCGCGTAACGGATCGGCGCGCTCATCCGGCCCAGGGGCAGCTGGAACTCCACGGTCAGCACCACGTACCGGGGTGAGCCGTTGACGGTGGTCTGCTTGAGGATGGAGTCCCGGTAGCCGAACTTCAGCTCCGAGTTCGTGAAGGTTTTTACTGCGTTCCGCTCCCGGTCCCACGTGCGCACTGCCGCGATGGTCTGGGACACGTCGGCACCGTAGGCACCCACGTTCTGCACCGGCGTCGCACCCGTTGATCCGGGAATGCCAGCCAGGGCCTCCACCCCGGACCAGGCATGGCGTACCGCGTGCTCCACCAGCTTGTCCCAGTTGTGCCCGGCCTGCACCACCACGGCCACGCCGCCGCAGGAGTCCTCCGCGTTGACGGTGAACCCCTGCGAGGCGACCTGGACCACGGTTCCGGGGAACCCGTCGTCGGAAATCAGCAGGTTGGAGCCGCCGGCGATGATCAGCAGCTGCTCCCCCGCGGCATCCGCCGCCCGGACGGCGTCGATGATCTCAGCTTCTGTTCCGGCCTTGATGAACTTGTGGGCAGGGCCCCCGACGGCGGCCGTGGTCAGCTGGGAAAGCAGGGTGGAAGTCACCTGTCCACCCTATCGGGAAAGTGTTGCCGCCTTCCCGGGCTATGCCAGTTTGACGACCGCCTGGGCCTTCATCAGGACCTTCTGGCCGGCGGCCATGACGGTAAGGTCCACCCGCGCGGTGTTCGCCTCGGCGTCGAGCTTTCCAATGATGCCGCTGACCTCGATGGTGGCGCCGGCGTCGGCCGTGCCCGTGGTGTCGGTGACCAGGACGGGTTTGGTGAACCGGGTCTGGAAGTCGACGACGGCGGCCGGGTCGCCTGCCCAGTCGGTGACCAACTGGACGGCGGAGCCCATGGTGAACATGCCATGGGCGATGACGCCGGGCAGTTCCACACTGGTGGCAAAGGCCTCGTTCCAGTGGATGGGGTTGAAGTCGCCGGAGGCACCGGCGTACTTGACCAGGTCGGTGCGCGTGACCTCGATGGTGCGGCTGCCGATCTCCTGGCCGGCGCTGAGTTCGTGGATGCTGAGGCTCATGGTTACTGTCCCTCTCCGCGGACCAGGATGGACGACGACGTGGTGGTGACGGGCTCGCGGGAATCATCTGCGCCGAGGGCGAAGATTTCCGACCGGGTGGTGATCATCGCACCGCCGCCCATAGCGCGGACACCGTCCACGTGGAGCTCCGCGACAAGGCGGTCCCCCGCGAAAATCGGCCGGTGGTGGGTGAAGCGCTGGTCTGCGTGGACCACGCGGGAGAAGTCGATACCGGCTTCCGGATCCTCGATGAGCTGGGCGTCGGCACGCTGGGCGATGATGATGGCGAAGGTCGGCGGAGCCACCAGGTCGCCGTGGCCCAGGGCCTTGGCGGCGTCGACATCGAAGTGCGCGGGGTGGGTGGCCTTTACGGCGCGGGCAAACTCGCGGATCTTTTCACGGCCAACGTCGTACACCTCTGCGGCAGGGTAGCTTCGGCCCTGCAGGTCCGGATTGATAGTCATGGCCTCAAGCCTATCGTTGCCGCACCCGCCCGTGGGGCTTGCATTGCCTTGATATGATGAATTCATCAATCCATCAATTCGCTGGCGCCAGTCTATTGGTCTTCAGTGTCACGTTGAGGAGCTTCCCATGCTGCCTTCCGCCCAGGCTCCGCTGTACGAGATCAAGGCCAACCTCTTCAAGGGGCTGGCGCACCCTGCAAGGATCCGCATCCTTGAGCTGCTGGCAGCGGCGCCCCAGGAAACTGCCGCGGTGAGCTACCTTCTGGCGGAGACCGGGCTGGAGGCCTCGCACCTCTCCCAGCACCTGGCCACGTTGCGCAAGCACAAGGTGGTGACCTCTGTGCGAACCGCCAATGCCGTGACCTACCGGCTGGCGCACCCCGGGATTTCCCAGCTTCTTGCCATCGCGCGGACGTTCCTCCTGGACAACCTTGCCGATTCAAACGAACAGCTCCGGCTGGCCCAGCAGCTGCCCGCAGGGCACCTGGCTGGCGGGGCTGCCTCGTGAACCCGGGCGTAAGCACCGCAAGGCGGCACTTCAACCGGTTCCTGCCCTCGAAACTGGATTACGCGGGACTGGGAACGTCGTGGCGGACCGACCTGCTGGCCGGCATCACCGTGGGCATTGTGGCCCTGCCGCTGGCCCTCGCGTTCGGCGTCAGCTCGGGAGTGGGTGCGGAGGCCGGGCTCATCACCGCGATCGTCGCCGGCCTGGTGGCTGCCGTGATGGGGGGATCACCCGTCCAGGTGTCCGGCCCGACCGGTGCCATGGTTGTGGTGCTGGCTCCCGTGGTGGCAGTCCACGGGGCCGGCAGCGTGGCCCCGTTGTCACTGATGGCGGGGCTGCTGGTCTGTGTCCTGGGATTCAGCGGCCTGGGCCGGGCTGTCGCCTTCATCCCGTGGCCCGTGGTGGAAGGCTTCACCCTGGGGATCGCCGCCATTATCTTCCTCCAGCAGGTTCCGCTCGCCACCGGCACGTCCGGCGTCCCGGGACACAACACCCTGATCGCTGCAGTGGAAGCCGCGTCCACCGCAACGGCTCCGACGGCGCTGCTGACCCTCGCAGTCGTGGCGGGCGTCGCCGTCGTGATGGTCCTTGTGCAAAAGCTGCTCAAGGCCCTGCCGGCCAGCCTGATCGCGGTGCTCCTCGCCGCAGCGGCCGCCGAGCTGTTCCTGCTGGACATCCCCAGGATCGGCCCCCTGCCGCATTCCCTGCCCGCTCCGGCGGTTCCCGCCTTTGACATCGATCTGTTGGGCAGCCTGGCCATGCCCACGGCGGCGATCGCCTGCCTCGCGGCCATCGAATCCTTGCTGTCTGCCCGGGTGGCGGCAGGAATGACCGGGCCCGACGGCAGGCCGAGTGGACCCTACAGCCCGGACCGGGAACTGACAGGCCAGGGCCTGGCGTCAATCGCTGCGGGCCTCTTCGGCGGCATGCCCGCCACCGGGGCCATCGCTCGGACGGCCGTGAACGTCCGCTCAGGTGCAAAAACCCGCCTGGCTGCCGCTGTCCACGCCGTGGTGCTGCTGGCGATCGTGTACCTCGCCTCGGGCATGGTCAGCCGTATTCCGCTGGCAGCCCTCGGCGGGGTCCTGATGGTCACTGCGGTGCGGATGGTATCCAGGCGGACGGTCGCGGCGATCCTCCGCTCCACCCGGTCCGACGCCGCCGTCTTCATCCTGACGGCGATCATCACGGTGGCGTTCGACCTGATCATTGCCATCCAGATAGGACTCGCGGCGGCAGCCCTCTTTGCCCTGCGCACGTTCGCCTCGCTGAGCAGCGTACAGCGGGAGGAGATCCCCGGGCCCCGGGCCGAGGGTGACGAGCACATCGCGGTCCTCCGGCTGGACGGGGCCATGTTCTTCGGCGCCGCCGAACGGATCCTGCAGGAGATCAGCCAGGTCAAGGACGTCCAGGTGGCCATCATCAGGCTTTCCCAGCTGCGGATGCTCGATGCCACGGGCGCGCATGCACTGGTGGAGGTGGTCTCCGCGCTTGAGCTCCGGGGCATCACCGTTTTACTCAAAGGCGTCCGGCCGGACCACCTGCGGCTGGTGACGAACGTGGGAGTGATCCGGTCCCTGCGGCACCACAAGCACCTGTTCGAGCACCTCGGGGACGCCGTGGAACACGCCCGCAGCCACGTCCGCCGTAACGCCGGCTACCGCTTGTAGCCCTTCCGGATCGCCTGGCCGCGGACCACGATCCCGGCGATGTGCAGGGCCAGGCCCAGGCCGATCACGGGAAGGGATGCCGTGGCGAGGCCGGAGTTGCCGCTGGTGTTGCCTACCAGGTTGAGGATGATACCGACGGCGATCAGCCCCATCGCACTGAAAACCAGGACTTTATAGCGGGTCGGCGCGGTGGCCCAGAATTCGTTCAGCACCCCGCCAGTCTACCGGGGGCCGCGCCCGCAGCAGCGGCTAATTGCCGGGACGCAGGCTCAGAACAGCGCTTCCTGGACGGCCGGCACCTCGGACCTGTACTGGCCCAGTCCGATGCTGCGGCCCTTGAGTTGGCCGAGGTCCACCACGAACTCCAGCTCGGTACCGTCGATGGTTGCCAGGGCGAAGCTCCCGCACAGTGAAGTAATGGTGAAGCCGTGGGAGCCCGCCGCGAGGGCGTGCGGATACAGGTGCCGGCGGCTTGAGGAGCACAGCGGGTTTGCCAGTTCGGGCCGGTTCCAGGACTCCTCCACCACCTGGAAGCCCTCCGCGCCGGATCGGGAAACCACGCCGCGGGCGGAAGCGGCGAGGGCCGCGTTATGCCCGCTGAGCCAGCCGGCCGGGGCCGGGGAAGCCAGTGCGGCTGCCTTGGCTGCGGACCGGACCTGCTGCGGAAGCCCGGCCTCGCGTGTGACCAGGTCCTCGAGGATCCGCACCACGCGTCCGTCGGCGGCGTGGGCGACATAACTGGCCGTTACGGCTCCCTGCTCCGCGAGGCGTTGCCATTTGCGGAGTTCCGCGGCCGTGCCCACCTTGCTGGCGCCGTTGGCGAAGGTGGCGACGTAGAGCCAGTGTGGCTGCATCAGGTAGCTGCGCAGCCCCGGCGGGACCCGGCCGTCCCGGTGAAAGTCGTGGATGAGCCGGGAGTCGTCCACCACGAAGCACCGCTCGCACTGGTGTCCGCGGACCGCGGGAGCCCGCCTGGCGCAAAGGACGTGGTCCCGGTGGGCGGGGCCGTGCACCACATGGTGGCCGAGGCAGTGCTTCCCTTCGGAGGCGAGCCGGAAGCCCAGGCGCGTTCCGGCGTCGAGCGTTACGTTGTGGAAGGTGCCGTCCGGCGCCTGAAGCCGGAGGAACGGGCACGGCTCGACGTTCCCGCCGGCGGTTAGGTCCGGAGGCGCAGGCCAAAAGACCCCGTGGACCAGATAGCGGGTATCGGTCACGGGGTCTCCTGAAGTGAAAGCGTGTGTACTACAGCGCCGGCTGCACCCCAAAGGCTACCGCGAGCTTCATGATCTTTTCGGCGCGGCCCAGGCGGGGCAGGTCGGAGCCGTCACGGATGACGCGCCCGTTGGCTTCGAAGTCCGCCATGAAGTCGGTGGCCCAGGCGACGTCCGACGGCGTGGGGCTGATGACCTCGTTGATGACGGGGGTCTGGTCGATGGCCAGGCAGAGCTTGCCGGTCATGCCCATCATCACGGTGATGCCGGTCTGCTCGCGCAGGATGGGGTGGTTGGTGCCCACGGTGGGCCCGTCGATGGGGCCGGGAAGGTTGCCCACCCGGCTGGCGACGACGAGCTTGGCGCGGGGGTAGGCCATGGCCTCGGGCGTGGCAGCCATGCCCGTGTCCCGGCGGAAGTCACCGGAGCCGAACGCCAGGCGGAAGGCGCCCTGTGCCTTGGCAATGTTGTTCGCTTCCTCGATGCCCAGCGCGGACTCCACCAGCGGGATGACCGGCGTCTTGCCGTCCATGCGGTGGAAGCTCTCGGTCACCTGGTCTGCGGATTCGGTCTTGGCCAGCATGACGCCCAGGAGCCCGGGCGTGCCGCGCAGGCCCGCCAGGTCGTCGGCCCAGAAACGGCTGGTGGCGTCGTTGATGCGGACCCAGGCCTTGCCGCCGGCGGTCAACCAGTCCACAACGTTGTTCCGTGCGTGGTCCTTCTGCGACGGGTCCACGGCATCTTCAATATCCAGGATGATCGAGTCAGCGCGCGACACCGCGGACTGGTCGAACAGCTCTGTCTTCATGGCATTGACCAGGAGCCAGGAACGGGCGATTTCTGCTGGGATATTGCGTTCCGGCCTTACGGTCTCGGTGGCGATGGTAGACGTCATGTATCTACCGTATCCGCCCCGCAACCCGGACACCGAAGAAAATGGCCTGCTTGTGGGGATCAATACGAACTAAACCCGATATGACCGGGCCGGGCGGGATCTGGGTAGCGGCAAGTGTCGTTTTGAGCGCTCAAAACGACACTTACCGCTATCTAGTTGGGATGGGTCAGGGGATGTTGCTGCCCCGCGCCGTGACCCAGAGTTTGTACCAGTCGGCCCGGGTCATGGTGCCGGCCACGCGGGCGGCGTCGGCACAGGCACGGATCCGTTCCGGGTTGACCGTCCCGATCACCGGCGCGATGCCGGCCGGATGCTTCATCAGCCATCCCAGCAGGACGGCTTCGCCGGAACTGCCGTACTCCCCCGCCAGCCGGGCGACGAGCTCGGCCGTGGCGGCATCTGCTGATGCCGGGCTTTCCGGTTCCGCCCCCGTGTAGAGGCCGCGCGCCAGCGAACCGTAGGCCTGCAGCGTGATGGAGTTGCGGACGCAGTACTCAAGCGTGCCGTGCGGGAAGCTGTAGTCCAGGTGCTCGGCGTGGTTGACCAGCACCTGGCTCTCCAGCCAGGCCCGCTTGAGCAGGCTCATCTCCAGCTGGTTGGCAACCACCGGGGTTTCCAGCCGGTCCTGGAGCGCCTCGATCTGCGCCCCGGACATGTTGGACACGCCCAGCTGCCGGACCTTGCCTTCCGCCATCAGCTGCCCGACGGCGGCGGCCACCTCCGCCGGGTCCGCCAGGGGATCGGGGCGGTGGAGCAGGAGGATGTCCACATAGTCCGTCCGCAGCCGCTTCAGGCTTCCGTTGACCCGCTCCAGGATGGCCTCGCGGCTGAGGTCGTAGTGCGTCTGCAGCCCCCGTTCATTCAGCCGGATGCCGCATTTGGTCTGGAGCCTGATGCGGTCCCGCAGCCCCGGCTGGGCGGCCAGGACTTCACCAAAGACTGCCTCAGACTTGCCGCTGCGGTAGATATCCGCGTGGTCGAACAGCGTGATCCCGGCATCCAGCGCGGCCTCGACCGCGGCGGCGGCCTGGTCCACATGCTCCGTTCCATGCGGCTCGTCAGACCAGCTGCCGCCCAGGCCCATACAGCCGTAAATGAGTTCCTGCATCAGACGGGCCGCCCTTCCGGGACGGGTACAGGCATCAGCGCAGCCATGCGGTGGTGTTGCCTGGCAGCATGCCGCCCTCCAGCGGTGCGCTGCTGACCAGGACGGTCCCCGCGGGGAGTTCGACGGCGGTGTCCCCGAAGTTGGTCACGGACTGCCAGCCGCCGGGGCGGCGGAAGTGCAGGATCTCAGGGTTGGCGTTCTCTATCCATTCCAGGTCCTCATCCGCCTGCAGTTCGTGGCGCAGCTTCATTGCGGTGCGGTACAGCTCCAGGGTGGAGCCTTCGGTGCCGTCCTGTGCCTCCACGGCGTACTTGCTGAACCAGTCCGGCTGCGGCAGGTGCGCGCCGCCGTCGCCGAAGCCGAAGGAGGTGCCTTCCACCTTCCAGGGCAGGGGAACACGGCAGCCGTCGCGGCCGATTTCCACTCCCTTGTTCCGGAAGAAGGAGGGGTCCTGGCGTTCGGATTCGGGGATCTCCGCCACTTCCTGCAGTCCCAGTTCCTCGCCCTGGTAGAGGTAGGCGGATCCCGGCACTGCCAGCATCAGCAAGGTGGCGGCGCGGGCACGGCGCTCACCGAGCTCCACGTCCAGCTCCTCCTTGGGGCCGCCGGCAAGCAGCCATTCCTTGCCGTCCTGGCCCTTGCCGCCCGCCTTGCTCTTGGAAACCTGCGGCAGGCCGTAGCGGGTGGCGTGCCGGACAACGTCATGGTTGGAGAACACCCAGGTGGAGGAGGCACCGGTGGCGGCGGCCTCAGCCAGGTTGCGGGTGATGATCTCGCGGAACTCATCGGCGTCGAAATCGGCCTGCAGCAGGTCGAAGTTGAAGGCCTGCCCGAGCCCCTGCGGGCTGGCGTAGCGGGCGCGGCGGGTGGCGTGCACCCAGGCCTCGGCCACGGCGGTGCGCGGTGGGTTGTACTCGTTGAAGACCTCACGCCACTCGGCGTACACCTCGTGGACCTCGTCGCGGTCCCAGAAGGGGTGCGTGCCGTCGTCGAAACCGTCCACGCCGGTGTTGGCGGCGCTCAGTTCCAGCTTGGACAGCAGCGGTTCGGTGAGGTCCTTGGTGAGGGCGTGCGCCACGTCCACCCGGAAGCCGTCCACGCCGCGGTCGGACCAGAAGCGCAGGGTCTTGAGGAAGTCGTCGCGGACCTCGCGGTTGGACCAGTTCAGGTCCGGCTGCTCCTTGGCGAAGATGTGCATGTACCACTGGCCGGGGGTGCCGTCCGGTTCGGTGATGCGCTCCCAGGCGGGGCCACCGAAGACGGAGTCCCAGTCCGACGGCGGGAACTCGCCGTCGGGGCCCTTGCCGTCACGGAAGATGTACCGGTCCCGGGCGGGCGAGCCCTTGGGCGAGACGAGTGCTTCCTTGAACCACTCGTGGCGGTTGGAGGAGTGGTTGGGGACGATGTCCGCGATGAGCTTGATGCCGGCCCCGTGCAGCGCCTTGGCCATCTCGTCGAAGTCCGCGAGGGTGCCCAGCTTGGGATCGACGTCGCGGTAGTCATCCACGTCGTATCCGCCGTCGGCGAGCGCCGAGGGGTAGAACGGGCTCAGCCACACGGCGTCGATACCCAGCGCCTTCAGGTACGGCACCTTGGAGGTGATGCCCTTGAGGTCGCCGATGCCGTCGCCGTTGGAATCGGCAAAACTGCGCGGGTAGATCTGGTAGACAGCGGCCTGCCGCCACCAGTTCGGATCGGACAGGTGGCCGGAATCGGACAGGGTTGCCAGGGTGGCGGTGGTGCTCACAACGCTCCTTTTATTTAGTATCTAAATTTTTTATTGACCAGTATGTTCCGGCCGGGCGGGGAAGGTCAACAGCAATGCTGCCTGCCCCTCCGGACGCCGCTTCAGGCCTTGAGCCAGGCGGTTGATTCTCCTGGGAGCATGCCGCCTGTGATCCCGCCGCTGGAGATCAGGACCTCGCCGTCAGGAAGTTCGACGGCGGCAGTACCGAAGTTCGCCACAACGTGCCAGCCGCCCGGGCGCACGAAGTGCAGCACCAACTCGTCTCCGCTGTGGTTCCACTCCAGGGTCTCCGCACCTTGGAGTTCGTGGCGCAGCGCCAAGGCCTGGCGGTAGAACTGCAGCGTTGAGGTGTTGCTGGCTTCCTGGCTGCTGGCCGCGTAGTCGGCGAACCAGTCCGGCTGGGGCAGGTGGGCGCCGTTGGCACCGAAGCCGAAGGATGGTCCCGAGGGTTCCCAGGGCAGGGGCACGCGGCAGCCGTCCCGGCCAAGGCCGTCGTACTCCGCGCCCCGGAAGAATGACGGGTCCTGGCGCTGGTCAGCGGGGATGTCCGCCACCTCGTGCAGCCCAAGTTCCTCGCCCTGGTAGAGGTAGGCGGAGCCGGGAAGGGCGAGCATGAGCAACGTAGCGGCCTTGGCGCGGCGGAGGCCCCCTTCCACGTCCAGCGCTTCGCGGGGACCGCCTGCTCTGACCCATTCCACCCCCGGCTTCCCCGGCCGCCCGTTGAGCGGTTCGAGACCGTAGCGGGTGGCGTGGCGGGTGACGTCGTGGTTGGAAAATACCCAGGTGGTGGTGGAGCCGGTGAGGCGTGCCTGTTCGAGGTTGTCGGTGATGATGGTGCGGAACTGGGTAGCGTTGAAGTCGGCCAGGAGCAGGTCGAAGCTGAAAGCCTGGCCCAGCCCTTCAGGGGAGGCGTACTTGGCGCGCCGCTCGGCCGTCTCCACCCATGCCTCCGCCACGGCAAATCGCGGCGGATCATATTCGTTGAATACCTTGCGCCATTCTGCGTAGATGTCATGGACTTCATCGCGGTCCATGAGCGGGTGCGTCCCGGCGGTGCGGTCCATCGCGTCCAGTTCCTGCTTGCTGGGAAGCTCGGCGGGGAGGTCCTTGACGAGAAGGTTGGCCACGTCCACGCGAAAGCCGTCCACGCCCCGGTCGGCCCAGAAGCGCAACGTCGTGAGGAAGTCCGCCCGCACCTCAGGGTTGTCCCAGTTCCAATCCGGCTGTTCAGGCGTGAAGGTGTGCAGGTACCACTGGCCGTCGTCCACCCGGGACCAGGCCGGGCCGCCGAAAGCGGCTGTCCAGTCCGACGGCGGCAGTTCGCCGTGCTCACCCTTCCCGTCCCTGAAGTGGTACCGCTGCCGGGCCGGAGAACCCTTGCCCGCAGCCAGGGCTTCCTGGAACCAGGCGTGCCGGTTGGAGGAGTGGTTCGGGACAATGTCCACGATCACCTTGATACCCGCCGCATGCAAAGCCGCAGCCATTGCATCGAAATCTTCCAGGCTGCCGATCTTGGGATCGACGTCGCGGTAGTCATCAACGTCGTAGCCGCCGTCAGCCAGGGCCGAAGGGTAAAACGGGCTCAGCCATACGGCGTCGATCCCCAGGCTCTTCAAGTACGGCACCTTCGCGGTAATGCCCTTGAGGTCCCCAATCCCGTCGCCGTTCGAATCGGCGAAGCTGCGTGGATAGATCTGGTAAACCGCGGCCTGGCGCCACCAGTTGGTGGCGTCCGCGGGTCCGTTGTCGGCATGATGCGTCTGGCTGGCGAGGATGGACAAGCAGTTTCCCCTTTCCGGGGTGCTGGAGTTCTTGATGGCGTGCATGCTGGCCGTACTCAGCCTTTGACGGCGCCCTGCGTGACGCCGGCCATGACCCACCGCTGGGTAAAGAGGTAAGCCACGATAGCCGGAGCCATGGCCATCAGATAGGACGCAAAGGACACGTGGTAGTTGTTGCTGAACTGGGTCTGGAACAGGTTCTGCCGCAGTGGAAGGGTTTGCAGTGCCGGGTCGGAGATGATCAACGAAGGCATCATGAAGTCATTCCAGGCGTAGAGGAAGGCAAAAATGCCGACTGTTGCGCTCATCGGCGCCAACAGGGGGAAGATCAGTTGCCAGAAGGTCTGCCAGGTCGTGGCGCCGTCAATACGGGCGCTCTCTTCCAGTTCCATCGGGATCGACCGCAGGAAAGCCGTGAAGAGCAGCACGCTGAAGCTCAACTGGAACATTGTGGCGAGCAGGATCACGCCCAGCGGGTTGTCCAGGCCCAGGCGGCCGGTCATCTGGATTTGCGGCAGCGCTACGACCGGAAATGGAATGAACATTGCTGCGAGCAAGTAGTAGAAGGAGTACCGGAACAACCTGCGTTCCCAGTTGCGCACAATCGCATACGAGGCAAATGCGGCCAGCACAATGGTCGCTACCACGGTCCCTGCCGTGACCAGCAACGACATCGCCGCGCCGACGGGGAAGTTCGTCAACGTCCACGCCTGGACGAAGCCGTCGATGCTGAAGGGGGCAGGGAATGAGAACGCATTGCCGTCCACAGCCTGCCCCTGGGTTTTGAAGGCCATGGACACGGTCACGTAGAGCGGAAGCAGGACCGTGACGGCGCAGAGGACCAGGATGGTGGTACCCGGCCAGTTCACCCGCTCTACCTTCAGGCCCGGGCGTCGTCGTCCGTGCCCGGCAGGGGTTGATTCGGTGTGGCGGAGTTCCTCGGCGGTGAGAGTTGAGGGTGTGGTCATTAGAGTGTGTTCCGTCCGCGAGTCAGCGACAGCTGCAGGAGAGAGATCAGGACAGCGACGACAAAGAAGATCGTCGCGTTGGCCATCTGGTAGGCATAATCGCCACCGTTGAAGCCGGCGATGACGGTCATCGCAATGCTTCTTGTTGAGGTTCCCGGGCCGCCGTTCGTGAGTCCAACGATGATGTCGTAAGCGTTGAGGAAGCCCTTGAATCCGAGAATGATGTTGATCACCACGTAGCCGGCCACAAGTGGAGCTGTGATCTTCAGGAGCTGCTGGAACTTGCTCGCTCCATCGATCTCCGCAGCCTCGTACACGTCCCCCGGAATGGAGACGAGGCCGGCAATATAGATCAGCAGCGCCCCGGGCACCGCCTGCCAGGCGGTAACCACCACGATGGCAATCCACGCAAGGTCAGGGTTTGCAAGGAGGCTCGTTTCCAGCCAGGTGATGCCTGCCGCCGCACCTGCAGCGGGCAGCGAGTTCGAAAACAGGAAGTTGAAAACATAGGCGATGATGATGCCGGAGACCACCATGGGGATGACGAAGATGGTACGCAGCGCTGTCTTCATGCGGATCTGCGACGTGAGCCCCACGGCCAGGAGGAAGGCGATGACGTTCACCACCAGCACGGTGACGATAGAGAAGCCGAAGGTGAACAGGTAGCTCTGCAGAATGGCCGGATCGCTGAATATTGCTATGTAGTTGGTCAGGCCGGCGAATTCCCAGTCGCCGATTCCAATGGAGTCCGTGAAGCTGAAGAAGATGCCAACGAGGCCGGGAACCGTGATCGCCAGGGTAAAGAGAACGAGGCTGGGCAAGAGGAAAAGGTAGAAGATCGGTTCGACCCGCCGCCTGCGGCGGCTTTCGGGGCGTGCCTGCCCCCGTCTGGTTGCTGTGGTGGTGGACATGTGTCTGGCTCCCTTGTTCTGCGCTACTGGCGGTACGCCAGACGCGCCCAGTCTGCGTCGAGTGTGCGGAAGGTGGCTGCAGGATCTGCGCCCAACACGAGCGCCTGGGTGTAATTCATAATGGGGATGGTGCGGGGCACCAGCACCGATGGTCCTTGGTACACATCGCCCTTTTCGTAGTACTCCACCATGCCCTCGATTCGCGGGTCCGGAGCCGCGTCGGCATCGATGGTGGGCGTGAAGCCCAGCTGCGACTTGTTGTACTCTTCAATAATTTCCGGCTGGTAGAGATACTCGAGGAAGTCGCGCGCAGCGTCCTTGTGTTTGGATTCCTCCGGGATCCACGCCGCGAGATCGACGTTGACCCGCACACTCAGGTCCTCGGGGTTGTCCGTCATCGGCAGCGGAAAGGTTCCCAGTTGGAGATTGGGAGCAGTCTTCGCGATCTCGCTGAATGCCCAAGGGCCCTGCAGGTACATGGCTGCCTTGCCCTGGGAAAACGCGAGGTTCCCGTCGCCGTAGCCGCGGCTCGCGGCGTCCTTATTGACGTAGGAGTTCGCCAGTTTCAGCATCTTCTCGACAGGCTGTTCAAAGTCCTTTTGAAACGACACTGGCGAGTCCGGTCCGACGTCCGTGCCGGCTTCGGCAAGCTTGTCAAAGAAGTCGATGGTGTCCACCTGGCCGCCTACGGAGTAGTCAAACCATCCCTGGGCAACCGTCCAGTCGTCCTTCCAGGTAGCGTAGAACGGTGTCACACCGGCGGCTTTCAGAGCGTCACACGCCGCAAGCAGCTCGCTCCAGGTCTTAGGCACCTCGATGCCGTGTGCGGCGAAGATCTCCTTGTTGTAGATCACCGAGGACGCCATGACCGAATACGGCAGGGCGCTGGTCCGGTCCGGGTAAGAACCGTACTGGTCCATCAGCGGCTGCAGGTCCTTCCGGATGCGGGTGGCGGCCTGCGTTCCGGACAGGTCGCTCAGCGCACCGCGCTGCACGAACCTTGCCGTTTCCATGTTGTAGTTCGCCAGCGCGATGTCCGGCGGATTGCCCCGCACAAAACTCGCCGAGACGACGTCGACGCCGGAGGTATCGAGGACGACCTCCGTGCTGTCCTGCGAGGCGTTGTAATCGGCCACCAGTTTCGTCATGAAGCCGATGGCCTCCCGCTTACTGAATGTGAAGCGGATCGTCTCCTTGCCGGAGTCTCCCGTGCAGCCCGAGAGGAGCCCGGCAAGGAGGGCCAGGCACAGGCCAAGCGCTGCCATGCGTAGTGTGCGCGTCAGTTTCAAAGACACCCTCGTCCTTTCGTGGTGCGGTAGAACGCCGCATAATCACGGCGGCGACGGCTGATGCGTCGCCGCAAGTTGATATAAGAGGTAAATTTAGCTCCTATCGTTAGTATGGGGGGCGGACCGCGCAGGGGTCAAGCACTGCGGAATATGTTTCCTCGGCTATATTTATGACCTAAATTTAGAATCACCTGCGGATGCACCCTGCAAGCAGGCCAGAACGGAGTTCCCGAATGATGACTGAGACTGCACCGTCAACGCAGTTGGTGCGGCGGGTCAACGCCAGTGCGATGCTCAAGGCAATGCGCGGGGCCGGCATCATGACAGGCACGGACCTCATGGCGGCCACCGGGCTCTCCCGGGCCACGGTTATCTCGATTTGCGATGAGCTTGTCCGGCTCGGATGGCTCCAGGAACTGGAAAACCAGCGGGGCGCCGAGGGATATATCAAAGGCAGGCCGGCGCGCAGGTTCGTTTTCGACGACCGCGCGGCCAGCGTTCTCGGCATCGACATAGGGGCCAACAAAATCACCGCCATCGTCGCGGACATGGGGGGCAAGGCCCTCTCCAGGGTGACCACGCCTTTCCGCGCCTACAACGTACCCGCTGACGAGCGCGCCGACGTGCTGGACCGTATCGCCGCAGAGGCCTTGGAGAAGGCGGCCGTGTCCGCGGACTCTGTCCTGGCCGTATCCGTTGGAGTCGCCGCTCCGGTGAGCCGCGACGGCGAAGTCCTCACCGTCCAGGAATTCTGGAAGTCTTTCGACGTCCGCCGGCTGGTCTCCGAGCGGCACGGCTGGCACGTGCTGCTGGAGAACGATGCCAATCTTGCCGCCCTGGCTGAACGCTGGCGGGGCACGGCGCAGGGCGTGGACAACCTCGTCGTTATGCTCACCGGGGATCGTCTTGGCGCCGGCATCCTGGAATCCGGCCGCCTGCTGCACGGGCAGCTTGGCGGCTTCGGTGAGCTGGGATACCTGGGCAATGTCGAAGGGGTCGGCGACACCCTCGGCATCGCGCACTACGTAGCACTGTGGGGCCAGGAAGCGCTCGCCGCCGGCGCCACAACGCAGCTGGACGAGCTCTGCGGCGGCGCAGCGGAACGCCTCACGGCCGAGATGGTGTTTGCCGCGGCCGGGGACGGCGACCAGGTCGCCCAGGACGTCCTCAACCGGGTGGCACATCGCATGGCCCGTGTGATCGGTTCCGTGAGCACGCTTTTAAACCCTGAACTCGTCGTCCTCGCGGGAGCCGTCGCAGCCTCTGCGCGCACACTCATCCCCGCCATCGAAAAGCAGCTACCGGACTTTACTTTCACTCCGCCGCGCGTAGAGGCATCCTCCCTTGGTGACGGCATCGTTTCCATCGGAGCCATCCGCCTGGCCCTGGATTACGTCGAAGAGCACGCACTGGACCTTTATCCCGCTTCGTTCCCGAAGCCTGCCCAACCCGTTTCCTAAAGGCGGTTCACGCTACGCGGGCGCCTGCAGGGCGGCGGCGATAGGCAGGCTGCCGTCACAGAACTCGATGGTCCGGCCCGTTGTGTCCGGCATCTCCAGGACTGCCACGGCGACGCTTGCGGTGTTGCTGCGGGAGGTCTCGCGGCTTCCCTCCGGGGAGGGGTCGACGTCGATCAGGCCGCTCCCCGGCTTGTCCGTCAAGGCTCCGGGGCCCAGGATGGTCCACGCGAGGCCTGTGGTTCGCAGGTAATCATCGGCGGCGGCCTTCGCGTCGGCATATGCAAAGAAGCTGTTGCTTTCGGGCACGCCGTGGTTCCTGCCGGCTCCCAGATAGGAGACCATCACGTAGCGACCCACGCCGGCGTCCGCTGCGGCATCCATCGACCGAATGGCAGCATCGCGGTCCACCGCATAGGTGCGCGCCGGGTCCCCACCGCCTGCGCCTGCGGACCAGACCACGGCGCCATGCCCCTTCAGCGCAACGGCGATCTCCGCCGTCGTCGCATTTTCCACGTCAAGGACCGACGGCGTTGCGCCGGTTTCCGCAACGTCGCCGGCATGGTCCGGGTTGCGGATGAACGAGGTGACGCTGTGCCCCTCGTCCGTGAGGAAGCTAGACAGGTGCAGGGCCACTTTGCCGTGGCCGCCAATGATTGCGATTCGGGTCATGGCCCTATTCTGCTCCCCCGGCCCGCCGATGCCACGCCACCGGCGCGTCGGCGGCTGCCGGTGTCAGCCGGCCATGCGATAGCGCAGGTACACGACGCCGTTTCCGAACCGGCGCTCGTCCAGGAGTTCGAGCCGGACCTTCAGGCCGTCAGGCAGGAAGCGCAGGCCGCCTCCCACGGCCACCGGGTTGAGGAAGATCCGGCATTCGTCCACCAGCCCGGCCTGGAGTGCGGCGGCTGCCAGGGTGGCACCGCCGATACCAATGCTGCCGCTACTGTCCGCTTTCAATGCCCTCACGGCCGCGGGATCGAAGGAGCGCCGGACTATTGTACGCGGAGTAGGCGGGAGCTTCAGGGTTTCCGAGAAAACAATCTTGTCCGCCGCCCGCCAGATCCGGCCGTAGTCCTGGATCACGGGCGGATCGTCCGGCCCTCCCAGCGTTTCCCACACGGACATGACGTCGTACATGCGCCGCCCCAGAAGGTAGGTCCCGGCTTCGCGCTCCAGGTCGTTGACGAAGGCGTGCACTTCCTCATCGGGCGCACTCCAGTCGAAGTTCCCGTTGCTGTCCGCAAGGTAACCGTCCAAGGAGGTGATGCCGGTGTAGATGAGGTCAGCCATGCGCCCATTCTGCCTCTCCGGCCGGGTTTTTAGGAGGGAAACAGCAGGAACGCCATGGGCGTCACGAGGATCAGCGTCAGGACCACCCGCTGGAACCAGATGACCACCAGCTTCCAGACCGGAATGGGGATGTCGGTGGCCATGATGCAGGGCACCAGCGCGGAGAAGAAGATGATCCCGGATACGGACACAACACCCACGACGAACTTGACCACGGGAGCTGCCTCCGCCGCAAGGAGCGCGGGAAGGAACATCTCCGCAACACCAACGGCGCTGGCTTTGGCCACCAGCATGGGTTCGGGCAGCTGCAGCGCCCAGGTGAAGGGGTAGAAGAGGAAGCCCAGCCAGTCGAACACTGGAGTGTGGGTGGCAAGGACCAGTCCCAGCAGGCCGATGGAAAGGATGGACGGGAGGATGGCCATGGCCATCAGGACGCCGTCCCGGACGTTGGTCCACACGTTCACCGCCAGCGACGGCGCTGCCTCCACAGTCTGCCGGGCCTCACGCCAGGCGACCGACAGCCGGCGGCCGGAAACGTCCTCCTCAGGCTGCGGCACGGCCTCGGGGTGGTACTCGTCCGGGATGCTGTTCAACGGCCAGATCCGGACGGTGATGGCGGTGACAACGAACGTGACCAGGAAGGTGATCCAGAAGTACGCGGTCCACTGCCCCATCAGGTCCAGCGTCTTGGCCACGATCACCATGAACGTGGCGGACACTGTCGAAAACCCGGTGGCAATGATGGCGGACTCGCGGGCGGTGTACTTGCCTTCCTTGTAGACGCGGTTGGTGATGAGCAGGCCAAGGGAGTAGCTGCCCACGAAGGAGGCGACCGCGTCGATCGCGGACCGGCCGGGGGTTCGCCAGATGGGGCGCATGACGCGCTGGACCATGACTCCGATGAATTCCAGCAGGCCGTAGCTGACCAGGAGCGCCAGGAACACGGCGCCGATGGGGACAAGCAGCCCTACGGGAATGACGAGCTTTTCAAACAGGAACGGCCCCATGCCGGGTTCAAACAGCCACGCGGGCCCCACCTTGAAGACCATCATGAAGCCCACCACCATCCCCACCACTTTCAGCAGGGAGAAGACCACCTCAACCGCGGACCTTTTCCAGGTTCCGGCAACGAAGGGGTATCCGGCACCGGCAACAATCACGGCCAGTGCATAGAAGGGCAGGACGGGACCGATGTTCGCCTGGAGGAACGAGACGATGTGGTCCAGCATGATGGTGTTTTTTCCAGCGATCGTCACCGGCACGAAGAACATGAACGCGCCGATGCCGCTGTACACAAACAACTTCCACATGTGCCGCGACGCTGTGCGCGGGGCTTGCGAGGTGATGGCCAAAGGTCTGTCTCCTGACTGCAGCCGGCCTGTCCGGGCCGGCGTTTTGTGAACAGAACCATCGCACCGTGAATCACCGGCAGGAACAATGGACTGCACTGCACAGCAGTCTCGGATAGGAGACTCAGGTAAATGCTGCCTGGGGGCGCCGCCCTGCATTCGAGCCCGCAGGCAGGCCCGGGACCAGGAAGTTAAAGCAAAAGACCCCCGGATCCTCAAGGGATCCAGGGGCCTTGGCCTGTAGCGGTGGGGAGGCTCGATCTCCCGACCTCACGATTATGAGTCGTGCGCTCTAACCAACTGAGCTACACCGCCACGAATGAGAAAAACCTGCGCCAAGCCGGTCAAAACCGCCTTGACACAGGCCCTCATTCAGAGCCCCCCACCGGAATCGATCCGGTGACCTCGTTCTTACCAAGAACGCGCTCTACCACTGAGCTAGGGGGGCAACGAGTAAATACTCTACCGGAAGATTTACCCACCAACAAATCGGCGTCCGGGCAGGCAAGGAGGAGCTCGAACAGGTTTTCGCCGGGCGCTTTATCGGACGAAAAAGCCGAAAAATCAAGGAAAATGAAAGCCTTCCAACCCGCGCAGGCGGGCCGGGACAGAGCCTTTTCCTAAGGACCCACGGCACGGATGTGTCGATCCCCACACTCCCTCTGGAGTTTTCGTCCAGATATGCAGACTTCGAGGCACCCGAAGTCCGCATATCTGGACAAAAACTCACAGGATGGGGCAGGCAGGAGGGGGGGCGGGCCGGAGGTTCCAGAGACTCCCCCGCCGCCGCCCGTCGTTGGGCATTCACTACAGCACGCATAAACGCCTGTGGGCCGGCTCGAAAGCCGGCCCACAGGCGCCTTGTCAGCTAGCTGTACTGTCCCGGCAGGTTGGTGACACGGCTGGCCGGTGGCTGACCCCTGAGTGAGGTGTGGCCTCGATGATGATTGTAGTGATGGAGCCAGTCGGGGAAAGCGTTAACACGCTCGGCCTCTGATTTGTAGGGGCGGGCGTAGGCCCATTCGTCGAGCATGGTGCGGTTGTAGCGCTCTACTTTGCCGTTGGTCTGGGGGCGGTACGGGCGGGTGCGTTTGTGCTTGATGTCCGGGCCCAGCGCGTCTGTGAAGGCGTGGGAGCGGTAGCAGGAGCCGTTGTCTGTTAGCACCCGCTTGACGGTGATGCCGTGGGATTCGAAGTAGGCGTTGGCGCGTGCCCAGAAACCGGCTGCCGTTTCTTTCTTTTCATCGGCCAGGAGCTCGGTGTATGCGAGTCTGGAGCGGTCATCGACGGCGTTGTGGAGGTAGTGGTATCCGGGTCTGCGGTTGGCCGCGGTACCGGTTCTGTTACGCCAGCCGGCGGCCCTGCCGAACGCGCGGTGGCCGCCGCCGTCGGGGATCCGGCCGAGTTTCTTGATGTCGACATGGATCAGGTCCCCCGGGCCTGTCGTGTTCGTAGCGGCGGATCACTCGTCCGGTGCCACGGTCCAGCCAGGTCAGTTTCGCCAGCCGGTAGCGGGACAGGACCCGGTGCACGGTGGAGGGGTGGATGCCCAGCAGATAACCGATTCTTGCCGGTCCCCAGCGGCGGTTCACACGCACGGCGATGATCCGCCGCTCCGTACGTGTTGCCGTGCGCCGGGGCGAACAATGCGGGCGGCTGGAGCGGTCCTCCATCCCAGCCGGGCCGTGCTCGCGGTAGCGCTGTGCCCAGCGAGCAGCAGTTGGCACGGAGACCTGAAACCGCTCTGCAGCCCGGCGCAGGTTCCAGCACTGATCAACGACACATTGCGCGAGCTGCAGCCGCCCCCGGGGCGTCAGAAGAGCGTTAGGGTGGGACATGAAGACCTCCGTGCGTGGAATTGGACTCTAGACAAGCCCCACTCCACCCGGAGGTCTTCTTCATGTCACCAAACCACGCCGAACATCACTAACGTCCGTGGTCAATACAGCTAGCTGACGGATTTACCACTTGCCCTTGCGGTTGAAGTCCCGCTGGCCGCCCTCGTTGCCGTGGCGGGGCTTGCGGGAGCCGTCACCGTGGCCGCCGAAGCGGGAGTCGCTGGCCTGGCCGCGGTTGGCGCCGCTGTCGGCGCTGAAGGAACGCTCGCTGTAGGAGCGGCCGCCGCGGTCAGCGGAGGAACGCTCGCCGTCGTTCTTGCGGAATTCCTTCTTGAACCCGCCGTTGCCCTTGAAGTTGCCTCCCCGGTCACCGCCGCGGTTGCCCTGGTAGGAGCCGCGCTCGCCGGATGGCTTGCGGCCGTTGTCCAGCTCGAGGTGGATCAGCTCGCCGCCGATCCGGGTGCGGGACAGGGCGCGCAGCTGCTCGGGGCTCAGGTCCGCGGGGAGCTCCACGAGGGAGTGGTCCGAGCGGATGTCGATGCCACCGATCTGGGCCGAGGAGATGCCGCCCTCGTTGGCAATGGCACCCACGATGGAGCCCGGCATGACGCGCTGGCGGCGTCCGACGGCGATCCGGTAGGTGGCGTTGCCCTCGGTGAGCGTACGGGTCGGTCCGCGTGAGCCGAAGCCGTCCTTGGAGCGTTCGCGCTTCTGGAACTCCGGAGCTGCGGGCAGTTCCTTCACCAGCAGCGGCTGACCGCCCTGTGCCATGACGGCAAGGGCTGCAGCGATCTCCGCAGCGGGAACGTTGTGCTCTTCCTCGTAGGAGGCAATGAGGTCGCGGAACGCTGAGACGTCCTCAGACGCCAGCGTTTCGGTGATCTTCTCGGCGAACTTGCCCAGGCGAAGGGTGTTCACGGACTCGGCCGTGGGCAGGTGCATCTGCTCCACCGGCTGGCGGGTGGCCTTCTCGATGGAACGCAGCAGGTACTTCTCCCGCGGCGTCATGAAGAGGATCGCGTCACCGGAACGGCCTGCACGGCCGGTGCGGCCGATGCGGTGCACGTAGGACTCGGTGTCGTGCGGGATGTCGTAGTTAATGACGTGGCTGATGCGCTCTACGTCAAGGCCACGGGCCGCGACGTCGGTGGCCACGAGGATGTCGATGCGGCCTTCCTTCAGTGCGTCCACAGTGCGCTCGCGCTGCTGCTGCGGGATGTCGCCGTTGATGGCGGCGGCCTGGAAGCCGCGGGACTTCAGCTTGTCAGCCAGGTCCTCGGTAGCCATCTTGGTGCGCACGAAGGCGATGACGCCGTCGAACTCTTCAACCTCAAGGATGCGGGTCAGAGCATCGAGTTTGTGCGGGCCCATGACCTGCAGGTACCGCTGGCGCGTGTTGGCGCCGGTGGTGGTCTTGGACTTGACGGAGATCTCGGCCGGGTTGTTCAGGTACTGCTTGGACATGCGTCGGATCTGGCTCGGCATGGTGGCAGAGAACAGCGCAACCTGGCGGTCAGACGGGGTCTGCTGGAAGATCTGCTCCACGTCCTCGGCGAAGCCCATGCGCAGCATCTCGTCGGCCTCGTCCAGCACCAGGTACTGGAGCTCGGACAGGTCCAGGGAACCCTTGGAGATGTGGTCGATCACGCGGCCGGGGGTACCGACAACAACCTGGGCACCGCGGCGCAGGCCGGCGAGCTGGGGGCCGTAGGCGGAGCCGCCGTAGACGGGAAGGACTGTGAAGTCGTCGATGTGCTTGGCGTACGAGGTGAAGGCCTCGGCAACCTGGAGGGCCAGCTCGCGGGTGGGAGCCAGGACCAGGGCCTGGGTCTTGCGGGACGGGCCATTGAGGTCGTGGAGCTCGGCCAGGCGGGACAGTGCCGGTACTGCGAATGCTGCAGTCTTACCGGTGCCGGTCTGGGCGAGGCCCACGACGTCGCGGCCTTCGAGCAGCAGCGGGATGGTTGCTGCCTGGATGGGGGAAGGCTTTTCGTAGCCGACATCCTGCAGGGCGGCGAGGACGCGGCCGTCGATGCCGAGGTCGGCGAAGCGGACGCCTTCTTCTTCGTCTTCCTCAGCCTTGGCGGCGGGAGCGGCCGGAGCTTCCTCAGCCGGGGCGGCGGGAGCTTCCTCGGCCGGGGCGGCGGGGGCTTCCTCAGCCTTGGCGGCGGGAGCTTCTTCGGGGGCTTCGGCGGGTGCCGGTGCGGCCTCGGCTGCGGGGGCAGCGGGCTCAGTGAATTCGATGCTGGCAGTTGCTGCTTCAGCGGCGGCGTCGTTGTGATTTTCGGGCATAGGGAAGTATTCCTCATCCATAGGGGGCCAGGCGGCACTACCCGAGGTGAGTGGAGCCGCAGTACGTGTGCCGTGGATGCCGGGCAAACATTGACCGGCCGGTCACAGAAGTCCGGCGCTTTCGCAATCCCGTGGCAGGACTTCCCGCTGCATCTCTTGGCTGCTATCCCAGCAGTCTGTACAGCGTTTTCTTTAGCCGGCTCTCCCTATGAAAATGCCCGCATCGCTTGTGCGGGCCCCAACACTTGCCAGTCCTGCCTCAAAAATTGGGCAGGAATAAGGGATTTCCGGAGTGGGGGATGTTTCAAGTGTAAGGTACGCACCTGCCGCAGCGGAAATTGAACGTACGACGACGGCGGTGAGCTTGCGCACACCGCTCCCCTTCCAGCCGCTTCAGCCTGAAGTTACCGGTCCAGCTGCCGTTCCAGCGCCTCGAACTTCTGCTTGAACTCCGGCTGCTGCAGGCGGATCTCGCCGTCGGCGTCGGCGTCGCGCAGGGCCTCCATGGACTCCGCGTCCGGTTCGCTGAACCACTTGCCCACGGTAATTCCGTGCTTCGGCACATAAAGCCGGTGAATATGGTCCCCGGCCTGGATGGTGCCGGTCCTGATGACGCGCAGGTAGGTGCCCACGCGGCCCGCCTCGGTGAACCTCTTGACGAAGTGCGGCTCCCGCATCCGGCGCTGGAAGGTGGCGCAGGGCGTCCGCGGCGAGGTGACTTCGACTTCGACGTTGAGGCCGATCTTCCACCGTTCCCCAATCACCGCTCCCGTGGCGTCGATGCCCGCCACCCGGAGGTTCTCACCAAAGATTCCAGGCGGCAGGTCCCGCTGCAGCTCCCCCGCCCAGTAGTCCGCGTCCTCCTGCGAATAGGCATACAGGGCCTGGTCCGGACCGCCATGGTGTACCCGGTTCGCCTGGATGTCGCCCTGGAGGCCCAGTCGGTGAACCTTGACCGGGCCCTCGGCCCGACGCTTGTCGATGGCTGTCACGCCCACGTTGGACGCGTCCGGCAGGAGCTGGTGGACACGGCAGACGGCAACAACGGAGGCGGTTTCCATGGCACCAGTGTAGGGTCCGCAATCCCCTGCGGGCGGCAGTTGCCGGCATGGGGACTTCTCCCCCGTTAGCTATCCGCTGCGCTACTCGCAGCCGGCTCCGGCAGGGACTACGCTGAGTTCAGGATTGCAATTGGGGGTGCAGCGCTGTGCCCAATTCACGTGGACTACTGAAGGGGACGCCATGGACCCGAACAAAGACCCGGAGCACGGGCGGGCAAGCGGCAACCAGCCAGGCGGTGACGGCCGGGCCGGCGGCGGGCATGACAGCGGCCGGGATTCCGGCGGCGGAGCAGGTGCCAAGCCTCCGCCCTGGCAGGTACCCAAACCGGAGCTCCGCCCTGAACTCCTCAATGAGCCTGTCACCCCGGTGGACCCCTTTGCCCGCGACCGGGAGAGGCACCTCAACGAGGCGGCGGACAAGAAGAAACGCTCGCAGCGGCGCACCGTGGTGGTGGGCCTGGGAGTGACAGCGCTGCTCGCCGGCACCATCACGGCTGTGGTGGCCAGCAACCAGGATGACCCCGAGTACGCCCAGGTGTGTTTCAACGACGAAACCGGCGAGCGCGTGGAGGACAACAACTGCAACAGCTCTGCCGGCCGAAGCGGCGGCATCTACGCCTGGTACTTCTTCTCCCGCGGCGCGTTCGTCCCCGCCGTCGGGCAGAACCGCTCAACCGCGCCCAACTACACCAGGACCGTTCCCAGCGGTGCAAAAGCCTCAACCGGGTACAGCAGCAAGGGCGGCACTGTCAGCCGCGGCGGCTTTGGCACCACCGCGAAGAGCGGTACAAGCGGCGGCGGCAGCAAAGTGGGGGGCTGAGCGTGAAGCGGCTGTTGTCTGAGCCCAGGCCCGACTGGAAGCAGAAGATCCAGGAACAGGGCCTGGTCTTTTCCACCACCACCATGGACGACGGGCGGCGGATCGAGTACTGGAACGAGTCCGCATACTACGAATTCACCACGGACGAGGTGGAGGCCCTCGAGGTGGGGGCCGAGGACATGCACAGGATGTGCCTGGAAGCGGCCAAATTCCTGGCCACCGGTGCCATGGGCGATATTGGCATCGGCCCGCAGGCTTTGGAGCTGGCCGCGGAGTCCCTGCAGGCTGGGGACGTGGATGTCTACGGCCGCTTCGACTTCATCTATGACGGCCAGGGCGGGCCCGCCAAGATGCTCGAATACAACGCGGACACCCCCACCGGGCTCATCGAGGCGGCCGTGGCGCAGTGGTTCTGGCTGCAGGACGTCTTCCCGGAAAAGGACCAGTGGAACGGGATCCATGAGGCCCTGATCCGGCAGTGGAAAAAGGTCCAGTACCGCACCGGCATGAGCACCCTCCACGTTGCCCACTCGGAAGTGGAGGAATCCGGCGAGGACTGGATGACGGCGGCTTACATGCGGGACGTCGCCAGCCAGGCAGGCTGGACCACCATCGGCATCAACATGTCGGACATCGGCTGGGACCCCAACCTGAACCGGTTCGTGGACCTGGACAATTTCATGATCAGCACCATCTTCAAGCTCTACCCCTGGGAGCTGATGATGAAGGAACCCTTCGGGCAGCGGCTTCTGGAACGCGCCCACAACCCCCGCTGGGTTGAACCGGCCTGGAAAATGCTCCTCTCCAACAAGGCGCTCCTCGCCGCCCTCTGGCATCTGTATCCGCAGCATCCCAACCTGCTGCCGGCCTACCTCAACGAGCCGGGTCCCCTCAAGGAGTGGGTGGCCAAGCCCCTGCACGGCCGCGAAGGGGACAACATCAAGATCCACGCCCAGGGCATCAGCCTTGAGCAGCCCGGCGGTTACGGCCGCGAGGGCTGGTGCTACCAGCAGTACCAGGAACTGCCCGACTTCGACGGCAACCATCCCGTCCTGGGCCTGTGGGTGGTGGACGGCGAGTCCGTAGGCTGCGGCATCCGGGAATCGGATGGGCCGGTCACGGACTACTTCTGCCGTTTTGTGCCCAACACCATTGACGCGCCGGCGCCGCTTTCGGCCGAGGCCTCCTCCAACAAAGCAGGTATCGCACTATGAACCCGGTGACAGCATGAGCACAGGAACCACGACGACGGGCGGCCCGGGCGGCGCGCCGGGCACCACCGTCCCGGCCAAGGGGCTCCGCGCCGGGATCCTGGACCTCGGCGACTCCGTGATGCTGGGGCTGGCCTCCACGGCACCGGTGTACTCGCTGGCCGCAACGCTCGGCCTCATCGTGGCCGTAAACGGCAACTACACTCCCCTGATCCTGCTGCTCGGTTTCATCCCCGTGCTGTTCATCGCGTATGCGTTCCGCGAATTGAACAGCGCCATTCCGGACTGCGGCACCACCTTCACCTGGTCCCGGCGTGCGTTCGGACCCTGGGCGGGCTGGCTGGGAGGCTGGGGCGTGGCGCTCGCCGGCATCGTGGTGCTCGCCAACCTGGCGCAGGTTGCGGGCCAGTACCTATGGCTCCTGGTGGGGGACGGCTCCCTGGCGGAAAACAAGGCTGTGGTCACAGCCACGGGAGTGCTTTTTATCGCCGTTATGACGCTGGTCAATTACCGGGGCATCCGGCTGGGTGAGCACGTCCAGCGGGTGCTGACGTACGTGCAGTACATCGCCCTTGGCATCTTTGCCCTGGCGATCGTGGTGCGGATCGTTGCAGGTGCTGCCGCCGGAGACACAACCATCCAGGCCTTCTCTTTTGAGTGGTTCAACCCGGTGGGTGCCTTTGCGGATCCCGGGGCCGTGGTGCACGGTGCGCTCCTGGCACTCTTCATCTACTGGGGCTGGGACACGTGCCTGGCAGTTAATGAGGAAACTGAGAACCCCGCAACCACTCCGGGCCGCGGAGCGGTCATCTCCGCCTTCATCCTCGTGGCCATCTACGTCTCCGTGGCGCTGCTGGTGATGATGTATGCCACCGTGGGCACGGAAGGCATTGGCCTGGGCAACGAAGCCAACCAGGACGACGTCTTCCTGGCCATGCGGGACGTGGTGCTGGGTCCCTGGGGCTGGCTGATCGTCGTCGCGGTCCTCGCGTCCGTCCTGTCCTCCACCCAGACCACCATCCTCCCTACGGCACGCGGCACCCTGTCCATGGGCGTCCATGGCGCCCTGCCGGCGAAGTTCGGGGAGGTGCACCCGAAGAACCAGACCCCGGGTTTCTCCACCCAGGTCATGGGGGCGGCCGCGATTGCCTATTACGTGGCCATGAGTTTCCTGAGCGAGAACCTGCTCTCCGATTCCATCAGCGCCATCAGCCTGTTCATCGCCTTCTACTACGCGCTCACCGGTTTCGCGTGCTTCTGGTTCTTCCGCGGCAACCTGCGGCATTCGGCACGCAACCTGTGGTTCCGGGGCATCCTGCCGCTCGTGGGCGCGCTCCTGCTGACGGCCGCCTTCTTCATCTCGGCTGTGCAGATGTGGGACCCGGCCTACGGCGACACCCAGATCTTCGGGATCGGCGGGGCATTTGTCAGCGGGGTGCTGCTGCTGGCCCTGGGCGTGGTGCTGGCTGTGGTTTGCCGGTTCCTGCCCGCCACCCGCGGCTACTTCCTGGCGAAGCCGTGAACCCGGATCCTTCGGACGTCCTTGCCCTGGATGCCCTGCTGACCCCCGGCGAGCAGGAAATCCAGCAGAAGGTCCGCGATTTCACGGGCCAGCGGATCAAACCGGACATCGCGCGCTGGTACGACGACGCCGTCTTCCCCCTGGAGCTCGCGCCGGAACTGGGTGAGCTGGGGGTGCTCGGAATGCACCTGGAGGGCTACGGCTGCCCCGGCCGCACCGCCGTCGAATACGGCCTGGCTGCAATGGAACTTGAGGCCGGCGATTCCGGGATCCGCACGTTTGTCTCGGTGCAGGGCTCGCTGGCCATGACCGCCATCCACACGTGGGGCTCCGAGGACCAGAAACAGGAGTGGCTGCCCCGGATGGCTGCCGGCGAGGTCATCGGCTGTTTCGCCCTGACCGAGCCTTCTGCCGGCTCCGATCCTTCCTCCATGACCACCTTTGCCCGCCGCGACGGTTCAGGAGATGACGCCGGCTGGGTACTCAACGGTGCCAAGCGCTGGATCGGCCTCGCTTCGGTGGCCGGGGTGATGGTGGTGTGGGCCATGACCGACGACGGCGTGCACGGCATCCTGGTGCCGGCAGGGACCCCCGGCGTCACTGCCGTCCCCATCACGCAAAAACTGTCGATGCGCGCGTCCATCCAGTGCGATGTGGTGTTCGACGACGTCAGGCTGGGTCCGGAGGCGCTGTTGCCGGCGGCGCGTGGCCTGCGCGGCCCGTTTACCTGCCTGAACGAGGCCCGCTACGGCATTGCCTGGGGAGCCATGGGCGCAGCCCGCGATTCGTACCAGGCAGCGCTGGCCTATTCGCAGGAGCGGCTGCAGTTCGGAAAGCCGCTGGCCGGATACCAGCTGACCCAGGAAAAGCTGGTCAACATGCTGGTGGAGATCCAGAAGGGCACGCTGCTGGCACTGCACCTGGGACGGCTCAAGGACGCCGGCGTCCTGCGGCCCGAGCAAATCTCACTGGGCAAGCTTAACAATGTCAGGGAAGCCCTCACGGTGGCTCGGGAAGCCCGGTCCATCCTGGGCGGAAACGGCATCACCCTGGACTACTCCCCACTGCGCCATGCGGCCAACCTGGAATCGGTGCGCACCTATGAGGGCACCGACGAAGTCCACACCCTGGTCCTTGGCCAGCACATCACCGGCATCAACGCGTTCCGCTGACCTCGACGCCGCCTCGGGTCAGGCCGAGAAGCCGCCGTCGGACTTGATGAGCTGGCCGGAGACCCAGCGGCCGGCCGGAGAGAGCAGGAACCCCACCGCCCCTGCGACGTCTGCCGGTGTTCCCAGCCGTCCCGTGGGCTGTTGGGCCGTCAGCGCGTCCCGGATTTCCTCGTCCATCCAGCCCGTGTCCACCGGGCCCGGGTTCAGCACGTTCGCCGAAATGCCCTGCGGTCCGAGCTCCCGCGCGGCGGCAATGACGATCCGGTCCAGCGCACCCTTCGAGGCACCGTAGGGAAGGTTGAACGCTGTGTGGTCACTGGTCAGCGCAACGATTGCGCCGCCGTCGTCCGTTGCCTGCCGGGCGAAAGCGGCAATCAGCTGCCAGCTGGCCCGCGTATTCACGGCAAAGTGCCGCTCGAACGATTCCACGCTGGTGTCCAGGATCCCCGAGTCCACGGACTCGGCATGGCTCAGGACCATGCCCTGCAGCGGGCCGGCCAGCTGCACGGACTCCGCCACCAGCCGGTCGGGCACAGCCACGTCGGCAAGGTCCGCGGACAGCACGTGGACCTGCGCGCCGATGGCTTCGAGCTCGGCAGTCAGGCGTACGACGTCGTCCGGTTCAGTCCCCCACGGCATGCGGGCGTCGTAGTCCTGCCAGTAAGCCAGCACCAGGTCCCAGCCCTCGGCAGCGAGGTGCCGGGCAATGCCTGCGCCAATGGATGCCAGCCTCCCGGCACCCGTGATGAGGGCGACGGGGCGGACGGCTGCTGGGGAAGAAGGTTCCATGGGATCAGCCTAGTGGCGCGCGGCAGAGGTGCCCGCCCGAAGTCCGCACGGGGTCTACTCGGGCAACAGGACCAGGTCCAGGTACGCGCGGAGACATCCAGCCATATCAACGCTCCCGGGCGCCAGGAGCCACTGCGTCTGGATGCCATCCCACAGGGCGATCAATGAGGCAGCGGCAGTGGCCGGATCAACACCCGGGCGCAGCCGGCCTTCCCCCGCCAGCTGCTCAAGCTGGCGCGCATAGCTCCGCCGCAGCCGCTCAAAACGCTCCGTAAAATAGTCGCGCCCGGGGTGCCCCTCCGTGACCGCTTCCCCGCACAGGACGGTGTAAAGCTCAAGGACTCCCGGTACGTCCTCATTGAAGCGCGCCTGGCGGAGGACGGCATCAACAAGTGATTCCTCCGGGTCCGGCGGCACTGTCCCGTCTCCCGTAATGGAGTCGCGCCAGTTCAGCACCGCCAGCAGCAGTTGGCTTTTGGACGGAAAGTAATGCAGGAGGCTCGTTTGGCTCATGCCGGCGCGGTTGGCAACGTCCTGCAGCGAGCCCCCGCGATACCCGTGGGCGGCGAAGACGGCGTGAGCTGCGGTCAGGATGGCCTGGCGCCGCTCGGCGGACTTCGCGTAGGGTCCCCGGCGGGACGTTTGAGGCCCCTCCTTGGTGCTCATGGCAAGCCAGTGTACCCGCCATATGGCCGGACAAATCAAAACTCGAGTAGTCACTCGACTTTTCGTGTTAGCCTGTCTCGAACCGAACAAAAAGTGCCATGGTTCACACTTTTAGGCACATATCCGACACAATGAGGTGAAGGCAGATGTCCCAATTCACGCGAAGACAACTCCTGAGTGCGGGCCTGGGCACCGCAGCGGTGGGGCTCCTTTCCGGCTGTGCCACGCCAGGCATACGCTCCGTCAACACAGCACCGGTGCTCGCTCCAGCCGCAAGCGGGGAAAAGATTACCCTGACGTACTGGTGCTGGCTCAAAGATGCCCAAAAGGTGGCCGACATCTGGAACGCCTCCCATCCGCAGGTCCAGGTGGAGGTCGTGTGGATTCCCGGCGGCAATGCCGGCGGGTATCAAAAGCTCTATTCAGCCCTGGCCGCCGGCGGCGGACCTGACCTGGCTCAGGTGGAGATGCGGTCCCTCCCCGAGTTCATGCTGGTCAACGGCCTGGTGGACGTTGCCCGGTACGGCGCCCAGGACTACGCGCACCTGTACGACCAGACCCTGTGGGGCCAGGTCAGCTTTTCCGGCGGTGTGTACGGCATCCCCCAGGACTCCGGGCCCATGGCCATGTTCTACCAGCCGGCAGTCCTGGACCAGGTGGGCGGCACGAACCCCGGCACGTGGGACGAATGGGCAGCCCTGGCACGCGAACTGCGCCAAAAGGACGTCTACCTGGACTGCTTCCCGCTGGGCGACGCCTCCGTGTTCACGGCGTTCGCGGCCCAGGCCGGGGCCAGCTGGCTCCGGCCTGAGGAGGACGGCTGGGTCATCAACATGACTGACGACGCCACCATGAAGGTTGCCCGCTTCTTCGACCAGGCAATCGATGCGGACCTTGTCCAGACGGCGTTCGGCGCATACTCCCCCGGGTGGTTCGCTGCAGCCGCCAAGGGAACCATTGCCTCCGTGGTGTCCGGCAGTTGGGGAGACGCCCTTATTGAGGGCGTCAGCGGCGGCAGCGGCAAATGGCGGGTGGCACCCATGCCCACCTGGGGCGGCACCGGGTTCGGGTCAAGTTACCTTGGCGGTTCCACCGCAGCAGTCCTGGCCAACAGCAAACACCCCCGCGAAGCACTCGAGTTCGCAGTCTGGATGACAACGTCGAGGGAAGGCATCGACGCCGAAATCGCCAACAGCGGCATTGGCTGGTCGCCGTCGCCGGACTTCATCGGCACTCCACGGCAGGCGCCTTCGGAGTTCTTCGGCGGCCAAAGCTACCACCAGGAAATCTTCGTGCCGGCGGCCCAGCAGCAGAACAAGGACTGGTCCTGGTGGCCCGTCACTCAGCAGTCCTTCAACATCCTGAGCGACGGCTTCCGGAAGAAGGCGTCCGGAACGAGCCTGGTGGACTCGGTAGCTACGGCGGAACAGCAGATCATGACCGTCTTCAGGAACAAGGGCCTCAGCATTCGAAAGGAAGCGTCATGACAGCGACATCACCCACCGCACGGACGGGGCAGGTTTCGTCCGCGCAATCTTCCGCACGGACGGGGCAGGTTTCGTCCGCGCAATCTTCCGCCCGGCCGGGCAAGCGCGGCGACCGGACAGGCGCCGCATCCCGTGCGCCCTGGCTCCTGCTGGCGCCCTTCCTGGCGTTGTTCATCCTCACCTTTGTCCTTCCGATCTTCGTTGCAGTCCTTTCCAGCTTCACGAAAGTGACCCGAAGCGGGCTCTTTGGCGAAGCCGGGGTCAAGAGCGAATTCGCCGGTTTCAGCAACTACGCCCAGGCCCTGGCGGACGGCAGCTTCGTGGCGTCAATCGGACGCATGCTCCTGTTCGGCGTGGTGCAGGTGCCGCTAATGATCGCCCTCTGCACGGTGCTTGCCCTCATGCTCGAATCAGCGTCTGCCAAGTGGCCGGGTTTCTTCCGTGCCGCATACTTCCTCCCCTACGGCGTTCCGGGTGTCATAGCCACCATTCTCTGGTCCTTCCTCTACGTCCCCGGACTGAGTCCCCTGTTCGATGTCGCAGCCCTGGTGGGTCTGACCCCCGATTTCCTGGGTGCCAACACCGTGCTGTGGTCGATTGCGAACATCGTCACCTGGAGCTACACCGGCTACAACATGCTGATCATCGTGGCCCAGCTGAAGGCCATCCCCGGGGAACTGTATGAGGCGGCGAAGGTGGACGGCGCCTCCACGTGGCGGGTGGCCCTCAGCATCCAGCTCCCACTGATCCGGCCCGCCCTTGTCCTCACAACAGTGTTCTCCATCATCGGCACCCTGCAGCTCTTCGCGGAGGCGCAGGTCCTGAAGACCGTCGCGCCTGCCATCGACAGCCAGTACACGCCCAACCTCAGCGCGTACACCACCGCGTTCGCCTACAACGACTACAACGTGGCCGCTGCGCAGGCCGTGCTGATCGCTGTGGCCGCCTTCGTCCTGTCCTTCGCCTTCCTCAAATTCACGAACAGGAAGTCATCATGACCGCAACCGTGACCCCGCCGTCGACATCGGCTTCCCCTGCCCGCACGTCCACTGCAGGGACCAGGCGTTCCGGCAGCAAAGGCCGCCCGTCCACCATCATCGTCACAGCGGTGCTGGTGGTGGTTGCCCTGTACTTCCTCATTCCCGTGTACTGGGTGGTGGTCGCAGCCACCAAGTCCACGGAGGACCTGTTCTCCACCAACGGATTCTGGTTCGCCCCCACCGTTGCGCTGTGGGACAACCTTGCGCAGGTGCTCAGCTATGACAACGGCATCTTCATCCGGTGGTTCCTGAATTCGGTACTGTATGCCGGCATCGGCGCCCTCCTGGCCACCTACTTTGCGGCGGCGGGCGGCTACGCGCTGGCCAAGTACGAGTTCCGCGGCCGGAACCTGGTCTTTGGAACCATCCTGGGCGGAGTGCTGGTACCCGGCACGGCCACAGCCCTGCCGCTCTTCCTTCTCTTCAGCCAGCTGGGGCTGGCCAACACGTACTGGAGCGTGCTGCTGCCGTCCCTCGTCTCGCCGTTTGGACTGTTCCTGTGCCGGATCTATTCGCAGGCCACTGTGGACACCTCACTCATCGAGGCGGCCAGGCTGGACGGCGCGGGCGAACTGAAGATTTTCCACACCATCGGGCTGCGTGTCCTCACCCCCGCCCTGGTCACCGTGTTCCTCTTCCAGCTGGTGGGAATCTGGAACAACTATTTCCTGCCGCTCGTGATGCTGTCCGATTCCGGGCTGTACCCGATCACGCTCGGCCTGAACAACTGGCTGAGCCAGGTGGACCGGCTCCCTGAGTTCTACGAGCTGACCACCGGCGGCGTGCTGCTCTCGATCATCCCGCTCAGCATCGCCATGGTGGTCCTTCAGCGCTTCTGGCGCGGCGGCCTCACCGAGGGTTCCGTCAAGTAGGAAACTTCCCAACGCAGGACGGCACGTCGCGGCAACCCCCTCAGTCTGGGGACTGCCGAGACGTGCCGTCCAGGTTTAAAGGCGAGGCTAAGGGATGGCGGCGAACGCCTGGTCCAGGTCCGCGATCAGGTCCTCCACGTCCTCGATGCCGCAGGACAAGCGGAGGAGGTTCACCGGAACCGCCAGCTCGGTGCCTTTGACGGAGGCGTGGGTCATCTCGGACGGATAGTTCATCAGGGATTCGATGCCGCCCAGGGACTCCGCAAGGGTGAACACGGACGTCGATTCCGCCACCTTCCGGGCAGCAGCCTCGCCGCCCTTGAACTGCACCGAAACCATGCCGCCGAAGCTCCGCATCTGCTTTTTGGCGAGCTCGTGGCCCGGGTGGGACGGCAGGCCCGGATACAGGACAGCCTCCACCTCGGGGCGTTCCAGGAGCCACTCAGCCACGGCCTGGCCGTTAAGGCTGTGCCGGTCCATGCGGACCCCCAGGGTCTTCAGCCCGCGGGTGGTGAGGAAAGCGTCCATGGGACCGGAGACGGCGCCCACGGCGAACTGCACGAAGCCGATCTTCTCCGCGAGCTCCGCATCATTGACCACGACGGCGCCGCCCACTACGTCCGAATGCCCACCGATGTACTTGGTGGTGGAGTGGACCACGACGTCGGCACCCAGGGCGAGCGGGTTCTGCAGGTAGGGGGACGCGAAGGTGTTGTCCACCACGAGGAGGGCACCGGCGTCGTGCGCTATTCCTGCGAGCGCCGCGATGTCGGTGATCTTCATCAGCGGGTTGGACGGCGTCTCCACCCACACGAAGCGGGTCTTGTTGGCGGCCACCGCTCCCCGGACGGCGTCGAGGTCCGCCATGTCCACCGGAGTGTTGCCGATCCCCCACCCTCCCAGTACCCGGCTGATGAGCCGGTAGGTGCCGCCGTAGGCGTCGTTGCCCAGCACAATGTGGTCGCCCGGGCGGGTCAGTGCCCGGATGAGCGAATCCTCCGCGGCCAGCCCGGAGCTGAAGCTGTAGGCGTGGGTGCCGCCTTCCAGCGCGGCGAGCTGTTCCTGCAGGGCGTCCCGGGTGGGGTTGCCGCCGCGGCCGTACTCATAACCGCTGCGGAGTCCGCCGATGCCGTCCTGGGCGTAGGTGGAACTGAAGTGCAGCGGCGGGACCACCGCGCCGGTGCGGGGCTCGAAGGCCTGTCCGGCGTGGACGGCACGGGTGTTGAAACCTTGGTTTTCGGGGACGGACATGATGCTCCTTGTCTGGGTGAAGCCGTATCAGGGTGAAGCAGGTCAGTTGCTGAGGTAGGCCAGGAGGTCGTGCCGGGTGAGGATGCCCACGGGCGCGCCGACGAACGTGACCATCACGGTGTCCACGTCCGAGAGCAGTTCCCTGGCCGCCGAAATGGTTTCCAGCGATCCGATGACGGGCAGCTTGGGGCCCATGTGCTCGGAGATCTTGTCCGTCAGTTTGGCTTCGCCACGGAACAGCTTGGCGGTCAGGGTGCGTTCGTCCACGGCACCGAGCACCTCGCCCATCACTACCGGCGGCTCCTGGGACAGGACCGGGATGTGGCTGACGCCGAACTCGTTCATGATGTTGATGACGTCGCGCACGGATTCGTTGGGATGGATATGCACAAGGTCCGGCAGTTCGCCGTTCTTGGAGCTGATGACCTCCCCCACGGAGGTCTCCTCGCCGCCGGAGAGGAAACCGTAGGAACGCATCCACTGGTCGTTGAAGATCTTCGCCAGGTAGCCCCGGCCGGAGTCCGGAAGGATCACGACGACGACGGCGGACTCGGGCAGGTCCCGCACCGCCTTCAGCGCAGCCACCACGGCCATGCCGGAGGATCCGCCCACCAGGAGGCCCTCCTCGCGGGCCAGGCGCCTGGTCATGGCGAAGGAATCGGCATCGCTGACCGCGATCACCTGGTCCGGGACGGACTTGTCGTAGTTCGCCGGCCACATATCCTCGCCGACGCCTTCCACGAAGTACGGGCGGCCGGTGCCGCCGGAGTACACCGAGCCTTCCGGGTCCGCGGCGATGATCCGGACCACCCCGCCGTCGGACTCCGGCCGGCCCGCCGATGCTTCCTTCAGGTAGCGGCCGGTGCCGGTGATGGTTCCGCCGGTTCCAGCGCCAATGACGCAATGGGTGATCCTGCCGTCCGTATCGCGCCAGATCTCCGGACCGGTGGTCTGGTAGTGGCTTCCGGGCGCTGCGGGGTTGGAGAACTGGTCCGGCTTGTACGCACCGGGGGTCTCCCGGACAATCCGGTCCGAGACGCCGTAGTAGCTTTGGGGGCTGTCCGGCGGCACGGCGGTGGGCGTCACCACCACCTCAGCCCCGTACGCCTGGAGGACGGCGCGCTTGTCCTCACCCACCTTGTCCGGAACCACGAAGACGCACTTGTAGCCTTTTTGCTGGGCCACCAGGGCCAGGCCCACCCCGGTGTTGCCGGACGTGGGCTCGACGATGGTCCCGCCGGGCTGCAGCTTGCCGTCCCGCTCGGCGTCCTCGATCATCTTCACCGCAATGCGGTCCTTGATGGACCCGCCCGGGTTCAGGTACTCCAGTTTGACCAGGACGGTGGCTTTGATGCCTTCCGTCACGTGGTTGAGTTTGATGAGCGGGGTATTGCCGATGAGGTTCAGGATGGACTGGGCGTACTTCATGGATACAAAGCTACCGCTTCACTGCCGTGGGCACCTTCCCAGGATTTTGGCCCCGGCGGCACGCCACGCGGAGCCGGCCGTCCCCAGCAGGTTCCACGCAGGCACGGGTGGGATCATTGGGCGGTGCAGCAGTTCGCCTGGTTGATGAAAGTCCGGAGCTACCTCCTTCCCGGAGCAATGCTCCTGGCCGGTGTTGTCTCCCTCGCCTCCGGGGCACTCCCCCTGCCTGCCTTCGACGCACTGGCGGGCCGCACCCTTCCCATCCTCGCGTTTGTGCTCGCGATGTCCCTGCTGACTGAACTGCTGGACGAAGCGGGGCTGTTCAAGGTAGTTACGGAGCGCCTGGCCGGGCTGGGCCGGGGCCGAGTGTTCCTGTTGTGGCTCCTTGTAGTGGCGCTGGCGACTATTGCCACTGTTTTCCTGTCGCTCGACACCACTGCCGTGCTGGTGACGCCGGTAGTGGTTCTCCTCGCAGTCCATGCCGGCATCCAGCCGCTCCCCTTCGCGTTGACCACCATTTGGCTCGCCAACACGGCGTCCCTCCTGCTGCCTGTGTCAAACCTGACGAACCTGCTGGCACAGGACGCGCTGGGACTCAGTCCCCTGGGCTTTGCAGGCACCGTCTGGGCACCGGCACTGGTGGGGGTCGTTGTTCCGCTGGCCCTGCTGTGGCTGGCGTTCCGCAAGGACCTGCGGGGACGGTACCGGCCGCAACGGTCCCCCGGAGTGCGGGACCGGCCGCTGCTGGTCATTGCAGCGGCCACCCTGCTGGTCCTGCTGCCCGCCCTGGTGTCCGGCGTACCCGTGCAGTATCCGGCCATCATGGCGGCGGCCTTCCTCCTGATGGTCTTCCTCTGGCGGCGGCCCTCCGTGCTGCGGTGGTCCATGGTTCCGTGGCGTCCGCTGATGCTCACGGTTGGACTGTTCATGGTCGTTGAGGCCCTGCATGCCAACGGGTTGACGGCGCTCCTGGCAGGCGCGGCCGGCCAGGGCGACAGCCTGCCCGCCCTCATGCACCTGGCAGCGCTGGGCGCCGGAGCGGCAAACGCAGTAAACAACCTGCCTGCCTATCTGGCGCTTGAGCCGGTGGCCGGGTCTCCGGCCCGGGTGGCCGCACTCCTGATCGGTGTCAACCTTGGCCCACTGGTCACTCCGTGGGCGTCCCTTGCCACCCTGCTCTGGCATGAGCGGTTGCGGGCGCTGAACGTCCCCATCAAATGGAGCGGCTTTGCCCTGGCCGGGCTGGTGGTGGCAGCCCTTACGGTCCCGCTTGCGGTTGTGGCCCTGTGGGTGGCGTCCGGGATGCCCTGACGCTACCCGGCGGACTGCGCCTGCTGGTCAGCGGGAAGGTTCTCCCACAGTCCCATGATGTTGTTTTCGGGATCCTTGAAGTAGGCGAAGTAGCCCATCCCGGGAATCTCGTTCTTGGGCATAACAACAGAACCGCCCAGTTCCTCTATGGTCTTCAGCGTGGCATCGATGTCCGGCACGTCCACCGTGATGACGGGGTTGGTGATCTGGTCCTCGCGGGCCATCATGCCGCCGTTGATGGCACCCGCGGTTGTGGGCTGGCCGGTGGCCTCGTCCATGGGCGTGGTGATCACCATGTTGTAGTCCATTCCAGGGACAGGTTCTATCCGCCAGCCGAGGGCCTGCTGGTAGAACTTCCTGGCCCGCTCCTGATCGTCCGCGGGGATTTCGAAATGCACTACTCCACCCATTGCGCTCACCTGGAATCTCTGGAATCTCGAAAGGAACAGCGCGGACGCCCCGCGCCACACCTGGGAGTCTAGTCCTCTGTCCGCGGCCGGGTAAGAGCCGCGGACGAGCCGAGTTTTTGTCCAGATATGCAGGCTTCCGAGGCGCGCAACCCGGCATAAGTGGACAAAAACTCCGGCCCCGGAACCGGCACGGCGGACACGGCGGGCAAACTGTCAGGGCACCGTGGGACGATGGGTGAATGACGATCGCAGAGGTGCCCGCACGGCTGGCGGCCGCCGCGGACGCCTCCCTCCGGTGGTATCCGGGCGGCCCCTACGACCTGGTGCGGACCCTCCGTCCGCTCCTGCGCGGCAACAGTGATCCGTCCTTCGCGGCCGAAGGCGGCGTCATCTGGAACGCCTTCACAACAGCCGAGGGCACCGCCACCCTCCGGCTCAGCCCGGCAGGCAGCCCCGAGATGGAGCACAGGGTGGACGTCCAGGCCTGGGGTCCGGGCGCCGCGGCGGCGGTAGCGGCAGCGCCGCGCCTCCTGGGGGCACACGACGATTGGTCGGCATTCGACGAACCGGTGTTCCATGCCACGCTCCCCCGCATGGTCAGGGAAGCGCGGCGGCGCAGCCTGGCCGTCCGGCTTCCCTCCAGCGGCCGCATGGTGGACCAGCTCGTGCCCATCATCCTGGAACAGAAAGTCACGGTCATCGAAGCCCGCCGCGGCTACCGATACCTCCTCCACCGCTTCGGTTCCCCCGCACCGATGGCTGGATCGTTGGCTCCCGCCGGTCTGGCGCTGGCGCCCACGGCGGCGCAGTGGCTGCAGGTCCCCAGCTGGGAGTGGCACAAGGCCGGGGTGGGCCCGCAGCGCTCCGCAACGGTGATGCGGGCGCTGCGCTCCGCCGTCGCGCTTGAACGGCTGGCGGAGCTGACGGCGCTGGAGGCGGCCGCAAAATTGCAGACCATTCCCGGCATCGGCATCTGGACAGCCGCGGAAGTGGTGCAGCGCACGCACGGCTGCCCAGACTCGATCTCCGTGGGCGATTACCACCTCGCCGCCTACGTCGGGGCCGCACTGACCGGCCGGCGGATCGATGACGCCGGCATGCTCCGGCTGCTGGAACCGTGGGCGGGACACCGCCAGCGCGTAGTGCGGATGATCCAAAGCAGCGGCTTCCGCAAACCCACGTTCGGTCCGCGGATGACCATCCAGGACCACCGCCGGCACTGACGCCCGCCGGGCACACGGCCCCCAACGCACGTGCGCGATTTTTCCGTGGACTCGTGCCGGGGATGGGTATAGCGTGGCGCCAGGGAGCCCGTCCCAGAGCCCCGGCACGCCGCCTCCTCTGGAGTCACGCATGATCCACACGGACAAACTGGCAAAGACGTTCACGGTCAAAAAAGAAACAGTGGAAGCCGTCAAAGGCGTCGACATCGACGTTGCGCCCGGCGAGCTTGTGGCCTTCCTTGGCCCGAACGGGGCCGGCAAGTCCACCACACTGCGGATGCTCACTACCCTGCTGACGCCCACCTCGGGGACAGCCCGGGTTGCCGGCGTGGACGTCACCGCGGATCCGGCGGGAGTGCGGGCAAGGATTGGCTACATCGGCCAGGGCAACGGCGGCGGGCACAGTTTCCGGGTGATTGATGAACTGGTGATGCAGGGCCGCTTCTACGGCATGAACTCCGTGGATGCCCTTGCCCGCGCCCGGGAGCTCCTGCAATCCCTGGACCTCGCGGACCTCGCAAAGCGGACGGTCGTCAAGCTCTCCGGCGGGCAACGACGGAGGATGGACGTGGCCCTGGGGCTGATGCACTCGCCGCAGCTGCTCTTCCTGGACGAGCCCTCCACCGGGATGGACCCCCAAAACCGGGCCAACCTGTGGGAGCACATCATGCGGATGCGCGAGGAACACGGCACCACCATTGTGCTGACCACGCACTACATGGACGAGGCCGACTCCATGTCCGAGCGGGTCATCATCATCGATCACGGCAGGATCATCGCCGATGACACCGCCGCGCGGCTGAAGGCGAACCTCGCGGGCGACCTGCTGGCCGTCGAAGTGGCGGCGGCCTCCGCGGCCGGGGTGCGGGGGCTGCTGGGGCGCGCCGCGGCGGGCGGGGAGGTCACCGAGAATTCGTACGACGGCGTTGTCCGCTTCCGCCTCCGGCTCCCCGAAGGTGCCCGGCTGGCGCCTGCGCTGCTGCTGGAGATGCACGATGCCGGCGCTCCCGCCCAGTCCCTGGAGCTGAAGCCGCCCACGCTGGACGATGTGTTCCTGGAACTGACAGGGCGCAACCTGCGGGAAGGGGCGAACCGCTGATGGCCACGCACGGCACCGCTGCCGGCACCCGGCAAAAACCCGGTCTGGGCAGGGTCCTGCACGACACCAGGTACGTGTTCTGGCGGGAAATGCTGCTGCCGCTGCGGGACCCGTTCTCGCTGGTCTTCTCACTGCTCCAGCCACTGGTCTTCCTGGGGCTGTTCGGCCCGTTGCTGGGCGCGGCCGTGGGCGCGCCGGCGTTCGGCGGACAGTCCACGCTCCAGTGGTTCCTCCCGGGCGTGGTGGTGATGATCGCCCTCTTCGGAACCTCCATGACCGGTTCAAACCTGCAGTACGAGCTCATGACGGGCTCCTACGAGCGCATCCTGGCGACGCCGCTGTCCCGGTCCTCGCTGATGATCGGGCGGGCACTGAAGGAATGGGCACCGCTGGTGGTCCAGGGGCTCCTCATCGCACTGGTCTGCATCCCCTTCGGCTTCGTGTTCTACCCGCTGCACGTGCTGTTCGGGCTGGTCATCCTGGGGATCTTCGGGATAGGACTCGGCGCCCTGTCGTATGCGCTGGCGCTCGTCTCCCAAAACAAGGAATGGATCTTCTGGGGAGTCCAGCAGACGCTGCTGTTCCCGCTGATGATCCTCTCCGGCATCATGCTTCCCATCGAGGCGGGACCCGCCTGGATGCAGACGGCCAGCCTGTTCAACCCCCTGACCTACCTGGTGAACGCCGAGCGCGAACTGTTCGCGGGCAGCGTCGGGACGGACACCCTCCTGGGCCTGCTCGCCGCCTCGGTGACAGCCGCCGTCGGCCTTGCCGTGGGTGTGAAAGCGATCAGCCGCAACATCCGCTGACGTCACAGCCCCAGCCGGGCCACGGCCTCCTGGCGCATCTCCACCTTGCGGACCTTCCCGGACACGGTCATGGGGAACCGGTCCATGACCTCGAGGTAGCGGGGAATCTTGTAGTGGGCCAGCTTCCCCCGGCAGTACTCGGCAAGCGAGCCTGCGTCCAGCGGCTGGGCGCCGGGCTTGAGGATGACGCACGCCATCAGTTCCTCGCCGTACCTGGCATCCGGTACCCCGATGACCTGCACGTCCTGGATGGACGGGTGGGCGAACAGGAATTCCTCTATCTCCCGCGGATAGATGTTTTCGCCGCCCCTGATCACCATGTCCTTGATCCGGCCCTCGATGATGACATAGCCGTCGTCGTCCATCCGGGCCAGGTCCCCGGTATGCATCCAGCCGTCGGCATCGATGGCCTCGGCGGTCTTGTCCGGCTGGTTCCAGTACCCCTCCATCACGGCATATCCCCGGGTGCAGAGCTCGCCGATCCGGCCCCGGTCCAGGATCTCCCCCGAGCCCGGATCAACGATCTTGCTTTCCAGGTGCGGCATGGTGCGCCCCACCGTCTCCGTGCGCTGCTGCAGGGTGTCGCCCTGCCTGGTCATGCTGGACACCGGAGAGGTTTCGGTCATGCCGTAGCAAATGGCCACATCCACCATGTTCATCTCCGATATCACCCGGTTCATCACCTCGACGGGACACAGCGAACCTGCCATGACCCCCGTGCGCAGGGTGGACAGATCGTAGGAGGCAAAGTCCGGCAGCGCCAGCTCGGCGATGAACATGGTGGGCACGCCGTACAGGGAGGTTCCCCCGAAATCCTGGACGGCCTCCACGGCGGCAGCCGGGCTGAATCCGCGGCCGGGGATGATGGTGGCTGCGCCGTGGCTGAGGGCATTGAGGTTGCCGATCACCATGCCGAAGCAGTGGTAGAACGGCACCGGGATCACCACCCTGTCGTGCTCCGTGTATCCAAGCAGCCCGCCGATCGAAAACCCGTTGTTCAGGATGTTGTGGTGGGTCAGTGTGGCCCCTTTGGGGAAGCCCGTGGTCCCGGAGGTGTACTGCAGGTTGATGGGATCTTGCGGGCTGAGTTCCGCCATGCGGGCCTGCAGTCCGGAATGTCCGACGTCGTCCGCCCGCCGAAGCAGCTCGGCGTACGTCAGCTCCGCATCACCGAGGGGGACGCCGGCGTCGAACCCGTCCTCCCCCGGCGCGGGCAGGAAGACGAGCTCGCGCAGGTCCGGGCACTCCGCGAGCGCCTTCCGGGCCATCGCCACATAGTCGCTGTTCGTATCCGACGGGGCGGTGACCAGCATCCGCATGCCGTTCTGCTGCACCACGAATTCCAGTTCGTGGCTGCGGTAGGCAGGGTTGACGTTGACCAGGATGGCCCCGGCCTTGGCGGTGGCGTACTGGAGGAGGGTCCACTCGGCGCAGTTGGGACTCCAGATTCCCACCCGGTCGCCCTTGGCGACACCCAGTGCGAGGAGCGCACGCGCGAGTCGGTCGACGTCGTCGTTCATCTTGGTGTAACTCCAGCGGCGGGCGTCGGCACCCGGAACAGGCGCCGCCTCGATCAGCGCGTCGTGGAAGGGAAAGCGGGCCGCCACCCGCTCAAAGTTCCGGCCGATGGTTTCATGGAGCAGCGGGACGTCAGTGTCCCCGGCTGTGTAGGCGCGCATGCTGGCACGCTACCAAGTGGCTTCCGGCAATGAAAGGACCACCGGATGTACACCAAGCGGGTCCGGCGCAACAGAATGAAAGCCGTCCGTTGGTGCCGGTATTGTGAAATCCATGACTTCACCCATTGATCTGCAGGCAACATTCATTCCCAACGACGGCGAGTTTCACCGCGTCAAGCTCGCCCTCGAAATCGCCATCGACGAGGTGGTGAATGAACCCGGCTGCATCCGGTACGAGCTGACGGAAGCCACCGAGGAGAAGCTGGTCCTGACGGAACAGTGGGCGTCGGAGGAGGACCTGGCCAAGCATTCCAAGGGCATCGCCGTGCAGGACCTGAACGAATCACTGAGCGCGCTGCTGGCTGAGCCCGTCAAGGTGGAACGGATCTAACTGCCTTAACAACAAATGCGGGACCTCCCCCTGGGAGGTCCCGCATTTTGCGTTGTGGTAAGCCTTAGGCGTCCGGGATCTGCGTGCCGTCCTGCGGACCGGCCGGTTTGCCTGCTGAGGCGGCGGCCTCTTCCCGCTGGCGTGCCACGTGGGCGTGGACTTCCTCCATGTCCAGGGCCTTCACGGCGTCCACCACCTGTTCGAGCTGCTGGGCGTTCAGCGCGCCGGGCTGGGAGAACACCAGCACCTTCTCGCGGAAGGCCATCAGGGTGGGGATGGACGAGATGCCGGCCTCTGCGGCGAGCTGCTGCTCCGCCTCGGTGTCCACCTTGGTGAAGAGGACATCCGGGTGCTTCTCCGAGACGGCCGAGTACGTGGGGCCGAACTGCTTGCAGGGGCCGCACCATTCCGCCCAGAAATCCACCAGGACAATGTCGTTGCCTTCGATGGTGGATGCGAACTGTTCACCTGTGATGTCTAGGGTAGCCATGTGTCAACGGTACGCGTCACTCCCCCGGCCTGTCCTGCCCGTGGCCGCCTTGTTCGCTCCCCGCGTCATCGGGAATAACCGGGCAGCCGCAATGTACAGGGCGGCCGGCGGCGCCTAGTCTGGGGTTCATCGCCGCGCGTGCGTACCCAGGAGGTCTGATGGCAACCGCTATCTCAGCGAAGTCCCTGACCAAGGAATTCGGGCGCCGCGAAGTGCTCCACGGCGTCGATTTCGAGGTGGAGGCCGGCTCCGTCTTTGGTGTGATCGGCCCGAACGGAGCGGGGAAGACCACCACCATGCGCTGCCTGCTGGACATCATCCGCCCCACCAGCGGGACCATCCGGGTGCTGGGTACTGATCCGCGGGCGGGCGGTCCGGAACTGCGGCGCCGCATCGGCTACCTTCCCGGGGAGCTGTTCCTGGCGGGCCGGGTGACGGGGCGCACCCTGCTGGCCCACTATGAGGCAATCAGCGGGCCGGTGCCGCCGGGCCGGGTGGACCAGCTGGCAGAGCGGCTGGGACTGGACCTCACCCGCCACATCAGGAAGCTGTCCAAGGGCAACAAACAGAAACTGGGGCTGGTGCAGGCGTTCATGCACCAGCCCGAACTGCTGGTCCTCGATGAGCCCACCAGCGGCCTGGACCCGCTGGTCCAGCAGGAATTCCACGCCATGGTGCGCGAGGCGAAGCACCGTGGACAGACCATCTTCCTCAGTTCGCACGTGCTGAGTGAAGTCCAGCAGACAGCGGATACGGTGGCCATTCTCCGGGACGGCAGGATTATCGCCGTCGAGTCCGTCAATGGTCTCCGCGAAGGTGCGGTGCGCCGCGTCCGCTTCACCACGTCCGGCATTGCAGCGCACGACGCCGTTGCGCTGCTCAGTGGGGTGCCCGGCGTCGGACACGTGGAGGTACTGGAGTCCGACGGCACGGCGACGCTGTCCGCCACCATTGGCGGGGACATCCAGCCGCTGGTCCGGATGCTGGCTTCCCTCCGGCTGACCGACCTCGTCCTGGAAGAGCCGGACCTGGAGGAAGCAGTGCTGACGATGTACGCCACACCGCAGGAGGAGGCACGGTGACGGCCCTGCCACTGTTCCGCCGGGCCTTCTTTGACACGTGGCGCTCCACCCTGGGCTGGGCGCTGGGACTGGCCGCGGCGATCTTCCTCTATCTGCCGCTGTACCCGTCCATCGGGGGGAGCGCGCAGATGCAGGACATGATCGATGCCCTCCCGCCGGAGATGACCAAGGCGCTGAACTATGACCAGATTGCCACCGGTCCGGGCTACACGCAGGCCACACTGTTCGGGCTCCTCGGCTTCCTTCTGATGACCATCGCGTCTGTCTCCTGGGGCGCCGCGGCCGTGGGCGGGGACGAGGAGTCGGGCCAGCTTGAGCTGACCCTGGCGCACGGGGTACGCCGGGTGCAGGTGGTGCTGGAGCGGGCCCTTGCCCTGCTGCTGCGGGTGGTGCTGCTGGCGGCGGTGGTCTGCGTCCTGGTGTGGCTGCTGAACGGGCCTGCGCAGCTGGGCATCGAGCTGGGCAACCTGCTGGGCGCCACCGTGCTGTTCGCCGGGCTGGCCCTGCTCAGCGGAACGGCTGCCCTCTGCGTTGGTGCTGTCTCCGGCCGCCGCACGTACGGACTGGCCGCCGGCGCCGCCGTCGCCGTCCTCGGGTACGTTTTCAATGCGGTGGGCCGGCAGACCAAGGACGTGGAGTGGCTGTTGGACGTGAGCCCCTACCACTGGGCGTACGGAAACTCACCGGTGGCGAACGGGGCGGACTGGCCGGCAGCGGGCTGGCTGTGGGCCATCTCGGCCGCGCTGGTGGTGCTCGCCGCCGTCGCCCTGGAACGGCGTGACGTGGGCGCTTAGGCCGCTACGCTTCCCAGTTGTGCGGCGCAGGTGTCCGGCTCCCGGGCAGCGTGCTGGACGCCCGCCACTCGTGGATCCAGTCGGGAAGCACCAGGTCAGCGGGCGGTTCGCCGAACTCCTCCAGGATGTCCGGCTGGCTGACCGGGCGCCCTTTGCTGACCAGCCGGGTGGCGATATACGCGCGTGCGTACACCTCGCCGTCGGCCACCATTCGCTGTTCAAAGAAGATGGCTTTGGCATCCAGCCCGATGATGCGGGTCTCGATGGTGTAGTGCTGCCACAGCTGGAGGGACTTCCGGAAAGCGACGGTCTCCGCTGCCACCACAGGGCCCCAGCCGCGCCGGCGCATCCGCTTCCAGACGCCGCTGCGCACCATCAGGTCGAACCGGCCCAGGTCCATGAGGGACAGGTACATTCCGTTGTTGACGTGCATGGCGATGTCGATGTCCGTGGGCAGGACCCGCAGCGGCAGTGAGGAGCTGTCCCAGACGGTCAGCGGCGGGCGGCGGGACGAACGGACCAGCATAAGCAGGGTTCTTAGGAGCAGGTGCATCCCCTTATGCTACCCGCCAGTAACATTGGGTTCCTGCGTGCCGTGGCACTGACAGTAGGATTTCCTGCATGACGCAACAACGCTACCGGGACCTGGCGGACTGGCCGCTGACGGTGACGGCACTCGTCTTCCTGGGAGCCTACGCGTGGCAGGTGATTGGCCGGATCGAAGGCAACCCAGCCCTCCTGCTCGAGGCTGTTATGTGGGCCACCTGGGGTATTTTTGCCGTGGATTACCTGGCCAACCTGTGGCTGGCGTCCAACCGCGGCAGCTGGTTTATCCGGAACCTGCACGAGCTGGTGATTGTGGCGCTGCCGTTCTTCCGGCCGCTGCGGCTGCTGCGGCTCGTGACACTGCTGTCCGTATTGCACCGGACACTCGGCGACACCCTGAGGGGCCGGGTGGTCACCTATGTTGCGGGCTCAGCCGCCATGCTGGTGTTTGTGGGCGCCCTGGCGGTCCTGGACGTGGAGCAGTCGGCCCCGGACGCGAAGATCGTCACCTTTGGCGATGCCTTGTGGTGGGCCATGACCACCATCACCACCGTGGGTTATGGCGACATGTACCCGGTGACGCCGATCGGGCGCATGGTTGCAGCTGCCTTGATGATGAGCGGAATCGCCGTGCTGGGTGTGGTCACGGCGTCCATCGCCTCGTGGCTGGTCCAGCGGGTGGAGGATACGGCTGAGGCAGTGTCCGAGGCCGAGGAGCCGGTCCGCGCGGAAGTGGCGGAACTGACTGCTGAAATTGCCTTGCTCCGGCGTGAGATCGCCGCGCTTCTGGAGCAGCGCACGCCCTAGCCGGACAGCTGGCACCGGGCTGCCCGGAAAACATGGCTGCATGGCAAGTATCGGGCCTTCGGCGTTTGAGTAGCATGCTCCGCGCCACTAAGTACCGCACGCAAATATTCGGGTAACTCCTACTGGTGCCGCTGCGGTGCGCCCTTCCTAGACTCGGGATTCCTAGGACCGAACACACGTGCCGGCGGTCCCCCGGAATTGCTTCCGGGGTCCCGCCCCTCGCGGAGCCTCCGTATTTTCTGGGTGTGCGGATGCCTCCATCCCGCGCCTCTTCTGCGGCCCCGCATCAGCGGAGGCGGCCGGCGCGTTCCCCTCGATCCGTCCCGCCCGCCGAAGCGCACTGCTCCGGCCCGGCTGGACCGAGCCTGAACGGGCTACCCATGAACCAGCCACACCTTTCCATCCCCGAAGGCCCCAGCAGGAGCTTCGCCACGGATGAACCCCGCACCGAGATCACCATTGGACGGACTGCCATCAGCAACAGGCTGTGGGCCGGCATGGCAACGGCCGCCGTGGTGGCGGCGGTGGGCGTCGGCGCCCTGGCGGGGCCACCCACAGCAGTGGACCAGGGCGCGACGACGGTTGGGCAGGTTGCCGCCGCCGCGTTGCCTGAGGTGCCGAACGCCGCCACGTTGCCTGAGGTGCCGAACGCCGCAGCAGCCGCAGAAGCCCAGCCCGCAGCTGATGCTGCTTCCGGGGCAGGACTGACTGCTGCCGAGGCGCCCGCCCCGGCAGCGCCCGCGGCCGAACCGGCGCCACCACCTGCGCCCGAGCCAGTTCCTGCGCCTGCGCCTGAACCCGCACCTGCGCCGGCGGGTGACCCAAACCTGTACACCGTGGTTCCGGGCGATACGATCGGAGCCATTGCTGCCAGGCACGGCGTGGACATGAATGCCATGCTCGCAGCGAACGGACTGGGCCACTACAGCATCATTGTTCCGGGCCAGACGCTGGTGCTGACCGGACCGCCTGTTGCGGTGGCTCCAGCCGAGCCAGCCCCCGCGCCGGCACCAGCGTCGGTTCCCGCATCGGCGGCCCCCGCACCGGCCGCAGCTCCCGCCCCCGCTCCTGCCTTTGTCCCCGCTGCCCCAGCCATCCGCACCATTTACGTGGCCGGCGCAGGCGGGCAGTCCATGGTGGACGCCTGCATCGGGCCCATCCACTACACCCCCAACGACGGCTACTCGCTCTTTATCACTGAGCACGATTTCTGTGGCGGTTGGGCCCGGTTCTCCGGCATAGGCGTAGGGGAAACCGTCAGCCTCCCGGGCTACGGAACCTACACCGTCTCAGCGCGGGGACAGGTGCCCAACCCGGGAACCACCAACGACGTCATTGCTGTCTTCGGCGGCTTTCCCCGGGCAATCCTCCAGACCTGCATCCCCGGCACCAGCCAGATGCTCCTGATTGCCCTGAACTGACGGGTATGTTCAAGAGGCACTCTGGCCGGAGCGGCTGAAGGGCTCCCAGGTTTCCCAAGCTTGTCCGCGGTTCCTAGCCTTGACGGCGGGGAGCCGCGGGCAAGGCCAAGACCGGGCACAAAGAAACGCCACGGAGGGGACCCCGTGGCGTTCGTAGCGGGAAATCCTGACGGGGAGATCCCACCTAGGCGTTCATCGGTTTGCGCTCCGAGATGTGCTCTACGAGCTCACCCACGCGCTGCTCGGAGTAGTTCCGGGCAATGTCGCCCTGGCTGATGATGCCCACCAGCTTGTGGTCGGCAATGACGGGGAGCCGGCGGACCTGGTGGGTTTCCATCATCTCGATCGCCGCGTCAACGTTTGCGTCCGCGTCGATCCAGTGTGGCCTGCCCGAGGCGAGGTCGCGGGCCATCATTTCGCGGGGATCGCGTCCTGCTGCCACGCACTTGAGCACGATGTCGCGGTCCGTGATCATGCCCTTCAGCTTGCCGTCGTCACCACAGATGGGCAGCGAACCGCAGTCCAGATCCATCATCATCCGGGCGGCATCCACCAGGGACTGGTTTTCCCTAATACACTGCGCGTCCGTCGTCATGAACTCACGTACGGCACTCATTGGTCCTCCTTCATCGATGGGGATATCGACGCAGGGCATCGGGCACATGCGCCGATGCTGCCAGCCTACGCCGGGCCCCTGCTGATGTCGACGGCGGTTCGGCACCCTTCCGGGACGGCTTCAGTCCCTGCGCGGGGACACAAAAAACCTCCGGAACCGGATGGTTCCGGAGGCTTTTCATTGGGTGCAGATGAGGGATTCGAACCCTCCAGCAAGCCCGCGTCAGTCAGCAGATGCCGGCTCTTTTGGGCCCGGCAGGTGAGGTCCAGCTCCCAGTCTTCGGGAGCCGAAGAATCAAGTTGCCAGACGTACTCGTTTTTTAGCTTGGAACCGTCCGATGTGAACGGGCCGGTGCGCAGCGGATAGAAAGCAATTGTTGGCAGGCTTGCCTCGGGTGATGTAAGGATTGCGTTGTTAAAGTCGCCGTTCATGCTTCTCAACCGGTCAAGGATGTATGTCCTGTAGGAAGCTGCGTCGAAGGTGCCCTCGTTGGTGGCTTTCGACGTGAGCTGAAGCGCGATGTGAAGCTGCCGGTTTCCCAAGGCGTCCTCGAAACTGACAAGGCGGTGGTTTTCGACTGCTGAAAGTAGGCCCTGATCACTGCTAAGGACGTCGCGCAGTGCATCCGGTGCCACAACCGCTCCGTTGAAATCGACGGACAGGTCGCTCCTGCCGTAATGGAAGAGCAGGGGCAGGTCGAGGAACTGCTGGCGGATAATGTGTTCGAGGCCAAATTCCTTAAGCACAGCGTTAAGTTCACGCACGCGCAGCACATGTCCGCGGTCATGGATGTTGTACCGGATCCGCGGGTTGACGTTCTCCTTGCGCACGATCGTGACGACGAGTTCGCCGTTTCCGTTCGTTTCGACGAGGTAGTCGTACGGGTTGAACTGAAAGATCATCGGGAGCACACCGTATTCATCCTGTCGGGTGAGCCGTGCCGACAGTTCCGGGTTGGCCGCGATCGCCTGGCGGAGCTCTACGGTGTAGTCCGTTTCGATGGCTATGTTGATCTCAAGGTCGGACGCACCGTAGGAGCCGAAGGCACTGTGGGCGTACTTCGTGATGTGTGCCCGCATGTTCTCGCTGATACCCTCACCGCCGAATGCCGCCACGATATCGTAGTCCTCCCACCTGATCCGGTCGTCGTCGAAAAGGGCTTTCAGGAAGGGCGGATAACTAAGAATGATGTAGGTGTAATCAGGCCCGAACTCCAGCATCGTGGCAATTACCTTGTCACGGTCCGGGCCGATGGATTTGATCATTGTCACGTCTGTCAGCGAAGTCGTGACGTTCATCCCTGTTGCCCATGCTCCGAGTGAGAAGCAGTTGAGCACGAACGGCTGCTTCCTCAGTGTCTCGGCGGTGCGCGAGAAGCCAACCTGGAGCAGCTGCCTTGTGGCAAGGCGTTCGTCGAGGCCCCGCACCCAGCTGGTTGGAACGCCTGAGCTTCCGGAAGACTCATCAACAACTACACCGTGGCGCGGAAGCACGCCGTCCACGCTGCGGGCAGGAATGGTCCAGCGTTTGATGTAGCTGTCCTTGTCCGTCTCCGGCAGCGCGGCGAAGGCCTCCGCCACCGTCTTGCCTTTGAGTGAAAGCCTTCCACTTAGGCCATGTTCGGAGAGGAATTCACGATAGGCAGGCACACGTTTGGCTGCCATCTCAAAGGTCCGCCAGGCCCTCCAGCGCCCGGCGGTCCAACGGAAAGGTTCGATGCCCGGCATCAGCAGTATCCGGTGAGTTGAAACCCTTGGCGTGAAAATCCCGACGAACCTGTCCATAAGAAAGACGAAGGCAAAGATGAGTTTCTTAGTCAAGGTGTGGCTCCTGTATGGACATGGTATCGGTGAGCAGCATCGACGCCGCAGGGCGGCGGTGGGCCTGTGGCGGGGTGGCGCTATAACCGAACCTGAACAGCATCCACGCCATCCTGTCCGCAGACTCGCTGATTCCAGCCTCCTTGACGAATTCTGCGTGAGAAGAAGGATTGGTGATCACAGTGCCAAAGGGGTGGAGATATACGCCTTTTTCCGAAAAAAAGAGCCAGACCTGCATAAAGGTGCGCCCGGCTTCCAGGAAATGGCCAGGCTCCGCGAACGGGCCTTCCAACCATCCAAGCTGCCGCACCCCACGCATGGTGCGGAGATAAACAGCCCTTATGAAACCGCCTATGGCTGGGAAGGACCAAAGGTTACGGTGCTTCATCGCGAATCGAAGCACCCGGCCGGGAATGATCATGGTCTCTGCACTGAGGCCATCGGCCCGGGCTGCCGCCTCATCCTTTGAAAACCGCAACCACTCCATAATCTCGGCGTAGACCGCATTATTGCGCAAGTCGGAAAATAGGGTTTCCTGGTTAATCCGCACGAGTGAAGAAACAGTTCTGCTGTCAGTGGTTGAATGGAATTCGTATCCATGGCGGGCGGCAATGGAAGAAGCTGTCCTCAGGATTTCCTCATCGACAACCCGCCTGTCGTACGGCCGGCGTGACGTCCGCCTGGCCCGGAATGCAGCCAAAGCACTTTCGGCCAAGGACTGGGAATGGGCGTCAGCAACTGCTGGTTCCAATCGGACTGTGCCAATAAGATGCAACCGGTCCTCGGCATCGAAATCCATTTCGGAAAGCTTGAGGCTTTCCACGGTGCGGTATCCCCGGGCTGCGGCCACCACAGACAGTGACTCCAGGAAGACACCCGCGCACACGTGGCCGAAAGGGATTCCGAACGATTCGGCAGGCAACCCGAGGTCAAGGTCGTAATAAACAACTGCCGCGGTCTCGCTGATCGGCCTCAGCTTAATCGGCTGGGAGTTGTGTGGAGAGGGATACCAGCGGACCTCCTCCGCGATATCGAGCCAGGGTCCCCCAACATCTTCAGACATGACGGCCACAGATTTCTGACGGACGTTCAGATAAGGCTCTTTCATAAACCCCAATGATGTTGCAGCAATTCCCGTCCATGTCATGCACCGACGAATGTCCCATTCTTCAATTTCCCCCCAAATTGCGAACCTGTGAGAAGAGTATCCGGGGCATCATCAAGATCGCCCCAGAATTGTCACAGGATTGCAAAAAGATCGACTGGCCTGCCCGTCTGTCTTGGATCCGGGGCCAACTCAGGGTGGTTGCCCTTAGCCTTGCAGAGGATGCTCGGGCCTACGTGGGCGGCGAGGACACTGGACATCAATGCGGATCTCGTTGACGAGGATTTGTCCGCTTGGGCCGCCGCCCTGGACGGTGCTGTCCCACAGTTGACCTGGTGCGGGTGTTGCCGCGCAGGCGGCTGCCCGGGAATGGCGAAAGCCCGTAGTTTCCCAGGATTCTGGGAAACTACGGGCTACCGCTTGGGTGGCAGATGAGGGATTCGAACCCCCGTAGGCGTTGCCAGCTGATTTACAGTCAGCCCCCTTTGGCCGCTCGGGTAATCTGCCGAACTTCAAAAGAAGTACCCGCCGATGCAGTCTGCGAACCGTCCGCTTCCGGGCCGTTCCGCTTCCAGTAACCGCGGGCAAGACAACTTTACAGAACTTCCGCCGAAGAATCGAATCGGGCCGCGGACCCGTGCAAAACCCCTGCAATATCGGGGAAAACTAACGGAATCAGGCCTCGCCGAGGATCCTGCCGGCGAGCCGTTCTTCGAACTTGACGGCCTGCTCCTTCGTGATCTGGTTCAGCTGGACAGCCCGGAGCAGATCCTCATGGACGCCCTCCATCCGGGCCGAGGCCTCGGGCACGGGACTGAAGACGATGGCCGCTGCAACGGCCGCGGCGGCGACGGAGCTGGCGGCGCCGGCAACCGCCCCGGCTGCTGCTGTGGTGGTTCGCGCGGCATACCGGACGGCCTTGTGGTGCATGGTGTTCCCTTCGTGCAACTTCCCAACTCCTTCAACTCTGCGGTGGCCTCCTTCGTTCCCTCCGGGTGTCCGCTGAGAGGGAACTGTGAACCCGGCTCCCCCACCAACAGCGGCTTCCGTATTAGGCTTTTAGGCAGCGAACAAGCCCTGTCCGCGCACGGGGTTCCCACCAGCACAAGGAGAGTCATGGCAGGCGAGTCAACGTTCGACGTCGTAAGCAAAGTGGACAAGCAGGAAGTGGCCAACGCGCTGAACCAGGCCCAGAAGGAACTGGCCCAGCGTTACGACTTCAAGGGCGTGGGAGCCGAGGTGGACTTCAGCGGCGAAAAAATCCTGATGAAAGCCAACTCGGAGGAACGGGTCCTGGCGGTGCTGGACGTCCTCCAGTCCAAGCTGATCCGCCGTGGCATCTCACTGAAGTCCCTGGACACCGGCGAGCCGTACGCCTCCGGCAAGGAGTTCCGGCTCGAGGCCTCCATCAAGGAGGGAATCGCGCAGGACCTGGCGAAGAAGATCAACAAGCTCATCCGTGACGAAGCGCCTAAATCCGTCAAGTCCCAGATCCAGGGCGACGAACTGCGCGTGACGTCAAAGTCCCGTGACGACCTGCAGGCCACCATGGCCCTGCTGAAGGACTTCGACGAAGCCGACCTGCAGTTTGTGAACTTCCGCAGCTAGCTCTTTCCGTCGGTTTTCGACACGCAAGATTTGGGCCGCCGGCCGCACGTCAGGCTGGCGGCCGGCCCGCCATGCGCTCCAGCCGCGCAATCCGGTCCCGCATGGGCGGATGCGTGGCGAACAGCTTGTTCATGGCGCCGCCGCGGAACGGGTTGGCGATCATCAGGTGCGAGGCGTTCACCAGGCGCTGGTCCTGCGGCAGCGGTGCAATGGTGACGCCCCGCTCGATCTTGGCCAGGGCTGAGGCGAGCGCCAGCGGATCGCCGGTCAGCTGCGAACCGTCCTCGTCGGCGTCGTACTCGCGCGTCCGGGAAATGGCGAGCTGGATCAGGGACGCCGCGAAGGGAGCCAGCAGCGCCATGGCAATCATGGCCAGCGGATTCGCGTTGCGCCGGTCGCCGCCGAAGAACAGGAGCATCTGCCCCACCGAAGTAATGACGCCGGCGACGGCGGCGGCTACCGACGAGGTGAGGATGTCCCGGTTGTAGACGTGCATCAGTTCGTGGCCCAGGACGCCGCGAAGTTCCCGGGCGTCCAACAGCTGCAGGATGCCCTGGGTCACGCAGACCGCGGCGTTGCGGGGATTCCGGCCGGTGGCGAAGGCATTCGGGTTCAGGGTGGGCGAAAGATAGATGCGCGGCATGGGCTGGTTGGCCCGGGCGGAGAGCTCGCGGACCGTTTGGTAGAGCTCAGGAGCCTGCGCCTCGGCCACGGGAATGGCCTGCATGGACCGGATGGCGATCTTGTCGCTGTTCCAGTATCCGTAGGCGGTGGTAAACACCCCCACCAGGGCCATAATCCAGATGGGCGCGGAGCTGCGGGTGCTGATGCCGATTACCGCCCCGAGTCCAAGGAGCACCGCCCACAGCACACCGAAGAGCGCCGCCGTCTTGAGGCCGTTGTAGTGTTGGTGCACGTTTCCTCCTTACTCACTAAGGGAACGGCTGTCTAGGGAACAGGGTTCCGGGCGTCGTATTCCCTGAAGCCGGGCTGCAGCTTTGCGGCCACCCATGCGCCGGCGACGCACAGGAAACCGCCGATCAGCAGGACCCAGCCCTCTGCCACGATTTTGGTGGCACCGCCCGCCAGCAGGTCGCCGATTCTGGGTCCTCCCGCCACCACCACGATGAACACCCCCTGGAGGCGTCCGCGGAGGTGGTCCGGCGTTGCGGCCTGCAGGATGGTGTGGCGGAAGACGCCGCTGATGGAATCGGCAATCCCGGCCAGCGCGCAGCACAGTGCCGCAGGAATCAGCCACGGCGTCACCGCCCCGTCCGGGGCGCGCCCGGCCAGCAGCACCACCAGCCCGAACCCGGCGATGGAAGCGCCCCACCCCATCACCGAGAAGACCACGGCACTCCCCTGCCGGCGGACATTGCCGAGCGGTCCCGAGAACAGCCCGGCCAGGAAGGCGCCGATGGCAGTGGAGGCAAGGAGGACGCCCACGGTGGCCTCGCCGCCGCCGATCATGACCGCGCCAATGGCAGGCATGAGCGCCCGCGGCTGGGCCAGGATCATGGCGATCAGGTCAATGACGAAGGTCATGCGCAGGTTGGGCCGGGTGCCCAGGAAGCGGAATCCTTCGACGACGGAGCGGAGTCCGGGCCTGTGCGAGGTTCCCGACGGCGGCAGGGGCGGCAGCCGGTAGACGGCCCACAGGACAAAGGCGAAACTCGCGAAATCGAGCGTGTAGGTCCAGGCAAATCCCACCCAGGCCACCAGCACGCCGGCCAGCAGGGGGCCTGCGGTCATGGCAAGGCCGAAAGACATCATGCTGAGGGCGTTGGCAGCGGGCAGGAGTTCCTTGCGGACCAGCATGGGAAGGATGGCGCTGCGGGCCGGCTGGTTGATGGCCTGGGCCCCGCTCTGTGCTGCCACGAGAAGGTACAGGACCCACACGTTGCCCAGCTGGAGCCAGGACTGCAGGGCAATCGCGCCGGTAGTCAGCCACAGGACAGAGGTGGCGATCAGCGCCACCATGCGGCGGTCGTGGGCGTCGGCGATGGAACCGCCCAGCAGCCCGCCGATGACCAGCGGCACCAGGGCGAAGACCGCGAGCAACCCAACGTAGAAGCTGTCCTGGGTCAGGCGGTAGACCTCCAGGCTGACCGCCACCAGCGTGAGCTGGCTTCCGACGGCGGACACGGCTGAGCCCAGCCAGAGCCTGCGGAACGCGGGACTCTCCCGGAGCGGTGTGATGTCAGCGAGCAGTTTCCCCACCCTGCAACCCTAGTGGTGCGGATGTGGCTGCTGGTTCCCGGGAGGTTAGCCCCACCTTATTGTGAGATGTTCATAATAAGTGCTTGAATGGTGTCATGACGGAACACTTTGACGGCCACGAAGCATGGGCTGCTGCCCTGCGCGCCCACGGCCGCAGGGTGACCAAACAGCGGCTGGCGGTCCTGGCCGCCGTCGAACGCCACCCCCATTCCCCAGCTGAAAGCATCCTGAGCGCCGCCCGCGCCGAGCTTCCCGAGCTGACGGCCCAGTCCGTGTATGTGGTGCTGGGCGACCTGACGGACCTGCACATGCTCCGCAGGTTTGAGCCCCCGCACTCCCCCGCCCTGTACGAAACACGGGTGGGAGACAACCACCACCACGCCATCTGCATCAGCTGCGGCCGCGTGGAGGACGTCGACTGCGCAGTGGGCCATGCGCCCTGCCTCACCCCCCACTGGGATGAGGACGCCAAGCCGATGACCATCCAGATCGCCGATGTCATGTACCAGGGCATCTGCCAGGACTGCCAGCAGTCCCAACAACTTCCTTCCAATCGTCCCTCACAAGAAATAGAGAAATAGGAGAACAATGACTGTCATTTCAACAACCCAGTCAGGTGCCCCCGTTACGTCCGACGCGCACTCCAAGTCCGTTGGCGCCGACGGTGCCATCATCCTGACTGACCACTACCTGGTGGAAAAGCTCGCCCAGTTCAACCGCGAGCGGGTTCCGGAGCGCGTAGTGCACGCCAAGGGCGGCGGCGCATTCGGCACGTTCAAGGCCACCGAGGACGTGTCCAGGTACACCAAGGCAGCCTTCCTCCAGCCCGGCGTCGAAACCGAAATGCTGATCCGCTTCTCCTCCGTAGCCGGCGAAAGCGGCTCCCCGGACACCTGGCGCGATCCCCGCGGCTTCGCCGTGAAGTTCTACACCTCCGAGGGCAACTACGACCTCGTGGGCAACAACACCCCCGTCTTCTTCATCCGCGACGGCATCAAATTCCCGGACTTCATCCACTCGCAGAAGCGCCTCCCCGGCACCCACCTGCGTGACGCAGACATGCAGTGGGACTTCTGGACCCTGTCCCCCGAATCCGCCCACCAGGTCACCTGGCTCATGGGCGACCGCGGCCTGCCCGCCTCCTGGCGTGAAATGCAGGGCTACGGCTCGCACACCTACCAGTGGATCAACGCCGAGGGCGAGCGCTTCTGGGTCAAGTACCACTTCAAGTCCAACCAGGGCGTGAACTCCATGAGCAGCGAGCAGGCCGAGCAGCTGGCCGGCTCGGACGCGGACTTCTACATCCGCGACCTGTCCGAGAACATCGAAGCCGGCAACTTCCCGTCCTGGGACCTGCACGTCCAGGTCATGCCCTACGAGGACGCCAAGACCTACCGCTTCAACCCGTTCGACCTGACCAAGGTGTGGCCGCACGGCGACTACCCGCTGATCAAGGTGGGCACCATGGAGCTCAACCGGAACCCGGAGAACTACTTCGCGCAGATCGAGCAGGCCACCTTTGCGCCGTCGAACTTCGTGCCGGGCATCGCCGCCTCCCCGGACAAGATGCTGCAGGCCCGCATCTTCTCCTACGCGGACGCACACCGCTACCGCGTGGGCACCAACCACGCCCAGATCCCGGTGAACCAGCCCAAGAACCAGGTCAACAACTACAGCCAGGACGGCGCCGGGCGTTACCACTTCAACGCCCCGTCCGTTCCGGTGTACGCCCCCAACTCCGTGGGCGGCCCCGCTGCCGTGGAGCCGCAGAACCCGGCCGGCGGCTGGGAGAACGACGGCGAGCTAACCCTCGCTGCGCACTCCCTCCATGCTGAGGACAGCGACTTTGTCCAGGCCGGCACGCTGTACCGCGAGGTCTTCGACGACGGCGCCAAGGCCCGCCTGCTCGAGACCATCACCGGTGCCGTGGGCGGCGTGAAGAGCCCCGGCATCAAGGAACGCGCCATCCAGTACTGGACGAACGTTGACGCCGACCTCGGCGCCAAGCTGCGCGCCAACCTCGGTGCCGCTGACGCCCCGTCAGCCCCGGCTTCGGACGCAGAATCAGCCAACAAGATCGGCTGATCCAGCCTTTCCTAAGGTTGCTCCAAGGGGCCACCCCGCCACGGAATCCGTGGCGGGGTGGCCCCTTTTCCACACAGGTCCCCCCATAGGGGGACTTTGTGCACATAGGGGACGCTTTGCACATAGCAGGTCCGTGCCCTGTCCTCCGGTGCGGGGCGCCCCTAGGCTCGCACCATGACAACTTTCCAGGGCATCCCGGCCGGCGCCTTCGGGTTTTACGAAGAGCTTCAGGACAACAACAACCGGGAGTGGTGGCAGGAGCACAAGGCCGGGTACCAGTCGCTGGTCAAGGAACCGCTGGCAGCCCTGCTCGCAGAGCTGGAGCCCCGTTTCGGTCCGGCGAAGCTCTTCCGGCCCAACAGGGACATCCGGTTCTCCGAGGACAAGTCCCCGTACAAGACGGCCCAAGGTGCGGTGGCGTCCGTCCAGGAGGGCGTTGGCTACTACCTGCAGATAAGCGCCGACGGCCTGCTGGTGGGCGGGGGCTACCACTCGCACACCCCTGCGCAACTGGCGCGCTACCGCAATTCGGTGGACGCCTCAGGCACCGGTGAGGCTCTCCGTCACATTGTGGAGGCTGTTGCCGCTGCCGGCTTCACCGTGGAGGGCGAGAAGCTGAAGACAGTGCCTCGGGGGTATGCCCGTGAGCATCCGCGGGCGGAACTCCTGAAACAGAAAGCCCTCTCAGCCAGCGTCGGCCTGGGCCGGCCCGAGTGGCTGGCAACCCCCGGCGCGGTCCAGGAAATCGCGGAGCTGTGGGAGGACCTGCGCCCGTTGGTGGATTGGGTCAGCCGGCATGCTGCCCCTTGAGCCGTGTTTCCTCCCCCGATGAGGCCGCAGCCGGGCGGTGCCCCTTCTTGGCCAGCTGGATCTGTTCATAGACGTGGTGGCGCAGCTCGGTGAAGCGCGGCAGGGAACGGGTGTTCAGCTGGTCACGGTCCGCCGGGAGGTCGATCTGGATATCCTCCTGGATCACCGTCGGAGAGCTCGACAGGATGATGACCCGCTCGCCAAGGTAGACGGATTCGTCAATGTCGTGGGTCACGAACAGCACCGTCACGCCGAGCTTCTTCCAGACAACCCTGATGAGGTCCTCAAGGTCGGCCCGTGTCTGGGCATCCACCGCGGCGAACGGCTCGTCCATCAACAGGACCTCGGGCTGGTAGGCGATGGCCCGGGCGATTGCGACGCGCTGCTGCATACCGCCGGAAAGCTGCCAGGGGTAGGACCGCGGAACGTGGGAGAGGCCTACCGATTCGAGGGCGTCGTCCACCAGCCGGTCGCGTTCGCATTTGGGGACGCCCTGGTTTTTCAGCGGCAGTTCCACGTTGTCCCTCACCCGCATCCAGGGGAACAGTGAGCGCCCGTACTCCTGGAAGACCACCGCCATCTTCTTGGGCGGCCCGGTCACGCGCTTGCCGTCAAGGAGCACCTCGCCCTCGGTGGGCGCCATGAGCCCGGAGATGCACTTGAGCAGCGTGGTCTTGCCGGACCCGGAAGGCCCCACCAGGCAGGCCAGCTCCCCGGCGCGCAGGTCGAAGGTGAGGTTCCGGACAGCCTCGACGTCCCCGCCGTCGGCCTGGTAGACCTTCTTCAGCCCCCGCACGGAGAGCGTGGCCTCCGTGTTTGGTTGAGTGTCAGGCTGCATTTTCTACCTCTTTCTGGCCGTGGTACCAGCGCAGGATGTTCCGTTCGGCCCACTGGAAGATGAAGGACATGGCCACGCCCAGCAGGCCAAGGACCACAATGCCGGACCACATCTCGGGGATGGCGAAGGACCGCTGGAACTGGACGATCGTAAAGCCCAGCCCGGAGGACGAGGCAAACATTTCGGAGATCACCATCAGGATCAGCCCGAGGGACAGCGACTGGCGGACGCCGGCCATGATCTGCGGGCTGGCGGAGGGCAGCACCAGGTACCGGACCCGTGCCCAGCCGCTGATGCCATAGGTGTGGGCTGAATCGGAGAGGACGGGGTCCACGGCGCGGACGCCTTCGATGGTGTTCAGCAGCACCGGCCAGACGCAGCCGGAAATGATCACCATGACCTTCATGGAGTCGGTTATTCCCATGAGCAGCATCAGGACCGGCACCAGGACCGGGGGCGGGATGGCGCGGAAAAACTCCAGCGTCGGTTCCAGGAGGGCCCGCAGCCAGCGGACGGAGCCGATCAGGACACCGCCTACCACCCCGATGAGGATGGCCACGGCGACGCCCACCACGAGCCGGCCCAGGCTGGGCAGGACATCGGAAAAGAAGCGGTCACCGAACCAGACCTCGCCAAACGTCTCCACGAGGTCTGCCGGCTTGGGGACAAAGAAGTTGACTGAGCCCAGGGTGGACAACCACCAGACCAGGACCAGCAGCACGGGCAGCCCCAGGATGTAGCCGATGTTCCTGGCCGTCCTCATACGATCACCTCCGACCGGATGGACGAGTGCCAGCCCAGGATCCGCTTTTCGATCTGGCGCATCAGCATGTTGATCAGGACGCCGATCAGGCCCGTGGCCAGCACCAGGGCGTACATGCCTGAAATGGCCCCGCCGGACTGGGCAAGTGCTATTTCCCTGCCGAGTCCCGGGGATCCGATGACGAGTTCAGCGGTGATGGCCAGTACCAGCGCCACGGCGGCGGCGAGCCGCACGCCCGTCATCAAGTAGGGCAGGGCGGTGGGAAAAACCACGTACCGGATCCGGGCCATCCTGCCCAGGCCGTAGGTCTTTGCCGTGTTGTTGGCAACCATATCCACGTCGGCCACTCCGTACAGCACCTGGATCAGGACCTGCCAGAAGGAGGCGTACACGATCAGGAGCAGGGACGACTCGATTTTCACGCCGAAGAGCAGTACGGCCAACGGAATGAGGGCCACCGACGGGATGGGGCGAAGGAACTCGATGGTGGAGTTGGTGGCCTTCCGCAGGAAATCGCTGGAGCCGATGATGAAGCCCAGCAGGACGGCTGCCGCCACTGCCATCAGCAGCCCCAGGAACCACGCCTTCATGGTCTCTCCCACCGCAACCCAGAAGGCCGTCAGCCCGAAGTCGACAACCAAGGCGGCTATGACCTCGCTGGCGGGAGGGAGAAACCGTTCATCAATCAGGCCGAGCCGGGGAATGAGCTCCCACGTCGCCAGGAATCCGATAATGCCCAGGATCCCCAGCAGTTGTTTCGCTGCCCCCTTGCCCGCCTTCCGGCGCTGCCGCTCCTTAGGTGGAGCGGCACCGCCGGCGGCCAGGGTTCCTGGACTCACGGGAGGAGGTCGTCCGCACTGGGGGCTTTGGAGAGCGTGCCGTACTTGGCTGCCGCGTCGCCCAGCGTCTTGAACGCGCCCTCGTCGAACTCAACGCGGTAGCGCGGGAGGATCATCTTGGCCCGCGTGGCCTCGTCGATCTTGGTGTACGTGCCCACGATCTCGCGGACTTCGTCCGGGTGCTCCTGGGCGTATTCCAGCGACTTGTTCATGGCGCGGGTGAACTTCTCCGTCAGGTCGGCTTTGCCGCTAATGGTGTCGCCCTTGGTGAAGTAGCCGGCGATATCGAGTTCCGGGCTCATCTCCACGAAGTTCGACGACACCACTGTTCCGCCTTCATCCACGGCCTTGGACAGGAACGGTTCAAGGATCCAAGCTGCGTCCACCTGCTTGTTGGCCAGCGCCGCGGGGGCGTCCGGGAAGGCCACTTCCACGAACTTCACGGCGGTGGGATCGCCGCCGTCCTTCTCGATGACCGACTTGATGGTGGTGTCGCCGATGTTGGAGAGGTTGTTCACGGAAACAGTCTTGCCGGCGAGGTCCTTGGCGGACTGGATGTCCGATCCGGCCGGGACAACGACACCGCCGATGTCCTTGCCCTCTTCACCCGTGGTGGAGGCACCGTTTGCCACGAACTTCAGGTCCAGCCCCTTGTCCTTGGCCACCATCACCGAGATCAGGTTGGAGAAGGCGAAGTCGAAGCTGCCGCTCACCACGCCGGGCACAATCGCCGCGCCGCCCGTGGCTGTCTGGATATCCAGCTCAAGGCCCTCTTCCTTGAAGAAGCCCTGCTTGTCACCAAGATAGATGGGTGCGCAGTCGACAATGGGGATGACGCCCACGCTGACCTTGGTCAAACCCGCTTCCCCGCCCCCGGTGGCGGGTGCGGTTCCACCTCCCGTGGAACTGGGCGAGCCGCTTCCGCAGGCCGCCAGTCCAAGGATGGAGGCTGCTGCCAGAACGGAAATAAGACGACGTGACATGTTCACTCCTTCGTGCACATGACCGGGAACATCTGCGTTCCCTAGCCCTGATGTTCGCCATTCGAACAAGCGTTCGATTACTCTGATTCAATCATGGTACGGCGGTCAAGCCACCCATGTACGGCTCATTGTTACAGCTCTGAGACGGCGGCGTAAGGGACGCCCGGTGCAGCCTGCTGCTGCGGTGGCGGCGGGAAGTACGGCCGAGAGGGCGCTCAGCCGTCCTGTCCGCTTGCCGCCAGCCGGGCCTCAAGGTTGTTGAAGAAGACCGTGAGCATCAGTTCGAAGGCCTTCGTGGCTGCCTCCGGCTCGTTCATGACCACGAAGTCGAACTGGAGTCCGTAGAAGGTGGAGGTGAAGAGCCGCGCGTCGGTATCGGCGAATTCCTCCGGTATTCCCTGGACCATCAGCCAGTCGCGGGTCTTGTGGTGGAGCATCCGGAAGTGCTCCTGCGACGTTCCCCGCGGCTCGGCGGCAACGATGTCCTGCGCCGTCGCTTCAAATTCGAGCCGGGTCAGGTGCCGGTTGCGCTGCGCCATGGTCCACTGCCAGGAGTCCAGCAGGAACTCCCGCCAGGCGGCGCGGTCGATGTCCCGCACGTCCGTGTTGCGCATCCGGTCCAGCCGGGACTCGATGGAAACAACGATGTCGTTGATCAGCTGATCCCGGCTCCCGAAGTGGTACACCAGCACGTAGGCGCTCGTCCCCAGGCCCTCGGCCAGGCTCCGGAAGGTGAGCTCGGCCAGCGTCTTGTCCATCAAGTAGTCCAGGATGGCGGCGAGGAGCTCGGCCTTGCGTTCGTCTCGTGTTGGGCGGGCCATAAGTCCAATCCTAAGTGGCGGCTCCATCCTGGAAGCCGGGCATGCGAATGCCCGCCCGGGCAGGCCCGGGCGGGCATTCGGTACATGGTCAGACGCGGGTAAGCTCGTCCCCGCCGTCGCGCACCTGGCCGGGCGCCGTTCCGTTGACGGCGGTGCTGGCGTCGCCGAACCGCTCGTTGAGGCGGGAGTGGCGCTGGCCGTAGGCAAAGTAGATGGCCAGGCCGATTGCCAGCCAGATGGCAAAGAAGATCCACGTCTCCACCGCAAGGTTGGTCATGAGGTAGAGGCACAGCACGGCGGACACAATGGGCAGGACCTTCCCGAACGGAACGCGGAAGGCGGGCTTAAGGTCAGGCCGCTTCTTGCGGAGCACCAGAATGCCGAGGCTGACCACCACGAACGCGGACAGCGTTCCGATGTTAATCATTTCCTCCAGCAGATCCACGTTGGTCAGGCCGGCCACCAGTGCAACAGCGGCGCCGCAGATGATCTGGAGGCGCACCGGCGTCGAACGCTTCTCGCTTGTCCTGGACAGCGCCCGGGGCAGGAGGCCGTCGCGGCTCATGGCAAGAACCACGCGGGACAGGCCCATGAGGAGCACCATGATCACGGTGGTCAGGCCCACCAGTGACCCGAAGGCGATGACCTTGGCCGCTGAGGTGTCGCCCACGGCCTCGAAGGCGGTGGTGAGGGTGGAATTTTCCGCCTCGGCCAACTGCGTGTAGGACACCATTCCGGTCAGGGCCAGTGAGACCAGGATGTAGAGCAGGGTCACCAGGGCAAGTCCGCCGAAGATCCCGCGCGGCAGGGTCTTCTGGGGATTCTTCACTTCTTCGGCGGAGGTGGCCACCACGTCGAATCCGATGAACGCGAAGAACACCAGCGCGGCGCCGGCAAAGATGCCCAGGGTGCCGTACTGGGCCGGGGCGGCGCCGGTGAGGAAACCGAAGAATGACTGCTTGAGGACGTCGGCGGCGCCCGTGCCGCCGGTGGGCTCAGCGGCCGGAATGAACGGGGCGTAGTTCTCGAACTTCACGTAGCTGAAGCCCACCACGATCACAAAGAGGACGACGCCGATCTTGATCAGGGTGAAGATGTTGCCTACGCGGGCGGACAGCTTGGTGCCAAGGACCAGCAGCACGGTGAAGACGGCGACAATCAGGAAGGCGCCCCAGTAAAGGTCAACCCCGCCCAGGGAGACCGCGGCCGGAATGTCGGCCCCCATGAGGGCAAACACCTTGCTGAGGTAGATGCCCCAGTACTTGGCGATCACGGCCGCCGCGGTGAAGAGTTCCAGGATCAGGTTCCAGCCGATGATCCAGGCGAGGAGCTCGCCCATGGTGGCGTAGGTGAAGACGTAGGCGGAGCCTGCCACCGGGATGGCGGTGGCGAACTCGGCGTAGCACATGATGGCCAGCGCGCAGGTGACCGCGGCCACGGCGAAGGACAGGGTTACTGCCGGTCCGGAGAAGTTGGCTGCCGCTTTGGCGCCCACGGAGAAGATGCCGGCGCCGACAGCCACGGCGACGCCCATGATCATCAGGTCCCACGTGCTGAGGGAACGCTTGAGCTTGCGTCCGGGCTCATCGGCGTCGGCTATCGACTGCTCGATTGATTTGGTCCGGAGAAGGTTCATAGGGGATCACAATCCTGGTTTCGGATGGAAACAGACCTATTAACGCTAGTGTCCATCCACTGGACGGCCCGAATTGTTCCGAATGGTGAGACACGTGCAGTGCCAAACGTTGTTCCGGCAAACGCGCTTGGGACCCTCCGGATGGAGGGCCCCAAGTGTGCTTCGGCCGAATTACTAAGCAGGCCAGTCCATCAGGGTAGAGCGGATCAGGAACCGTTTGCCCTCCGGCGCTTCCACGGAAAACCCGCTCCCCCGCCCCGGCACCACGTCCACTGTCAGGTGGGTGTGGCTCCAGTAACCGAACTGTTCCCGGGACATCCAGAATTCCAGCGGCTGCGGCTCCAGTCCGTCGGAGAGGTCGAAGAGACCCAGCAGGACGTCTGCGTCACCGGTGATGAAGTCGCCCGCCGGATAGCACATGGGCGAGGACCCGTCGCAGCAGCCGCCCGACTGGTGGAACATGAGCGGCCCATGCTGGAGCCACAGTTTCCGCAGCAACTGCACGGCGGCCGGGGTGAGCGCCACCCGGGAGAACTCTTCCCCGGGCAGCGTCACCGCAGCCTTCAGCGTGTCCGGCATCAGAACCTCAGGACCACGCGGCCGTCGATCTTGGCGTGCTTCATCTCGTCGAGCACCGCGTTGATCTCAGAAAGCTCCCGGACTGACACGGTGGGGTGGATCTTGCCCTGCGCGTAGAAGTCCAGCGCTTCCTCCATGTCCTGCCGTGTTCCGACGATCGAACCGCGGACCGTCAGGCCCTTGAGCACGATCTCGAAGATCGGTGCGGGAAAGTCGCCGGGCGGCAGCCCGTTGAACACGATCGTCCCGCCACGGCGTGCCATGCCGATGGCCTGGCCGAAAGCTGACGGGTGCACGGCCGTGACCAGGACGCCATGGCAACCTCCGGTTTCGCGCTGGATGACTTCCACCGGGTCCTCGTGCAGGGCGTTGACCGTCAGTTCGGCGCCGTGGGCCTTCGCCAGGGCGAGCTTGTCGTCGGCAATGTCCACGGCCGCCACCCGAAGGCCCATGGCCACCGCGTACTGGACGGCGATGTGGCCCAGGCCGCCGATGCCGGAGATGGTGACCCACTGGCCGGGCTTGGCCTCGGTCATCTTCAGGCCCTTGTAGACGGTGACGCCGGCGCACAGCACCGGCGCCACCTCGACGGGGTCGGATCCCGCCGGTATGCGGGCGGCGAACCGCGAGTCCACCAGCATGTATTCGCCGAACGAGCCGTCCACGCTGTAGCCGGCGTTCTTCTGCACTTCGCAGAGTGTTTCCCAGCCGGTGCGGCAGTACTGGCAGTCCCCGCAGGCGGACCAGAGCCAGGCGTTGCCCACCAGGTCACCGACGGCAAGGTCGGTGACGCCCTCGCCGAGGGCCACCACTTCCCCCACGCCCTCGTGGCCGGGGATGAAGGGCGGTGAGGGCTTCACCGGCCAGTCACCTTCTGCCGCGTGGAGGTCGGTGTGGCAGACGCCGGTGGTCAGGACTTTGACCAGTGCCTGTCCCGGGCCGGGAGTGGGAATCTCAAGGTCTTGGATCTGGAGATCCTTGCCGAATTCGGTTACTACTGCTGCTTGCATTCTCGTCGTCATTGGCGAAATCCTTGCGTCGTTGTAGCGGGGTTGGAGCTGGGGTGCAGCGGCGGCTTCTAGAAGAAGCCGAGCTTGTTTTCGTTGTAGCTGACCAGCAGGTTCTTGGTCTGCTGGTAGTGGTCCAGCATCATGGCGTGGTTCTCACGCCCGATGCCTGAGGACTTGTAGCCGCCAAACGCGGCCCCGGCCGGGTAGGCGTGGTAGTTGTTCACCCAGACACGGCCGGCCTGGATTTCCCGGCCCGCCCGGTACGCGACGTTGCCGTTGCGCGACCAGACGCCGGCGCCGAGGCCGTACAGGGTGTCGTTGGCAAGGCCCATGGCGTCGTTGTAGTCGCTGAACTTCGTCACTGCCACCACGGGGCCGAAGATCTCCTCCTGGAAGATCCGCATCTTGTTGTGGCCCTCGAAGACCGTGGGCTGGACGTAGAAACCGCCGGCCAGGTCGCCGGGCAGTTCGGCCCGGGCGCCGCCGGTCAGGACCTTGGCGCCTTCCTGCTTTCCGATGTCGATGTAGGAAAGGATCTTCTCGAGCTGGTCGTTGGATGCCTGGGCGCCCACCTGTGTCTCGGTGTCCAGCGGGTTGCCTTGCTTCATCTTCTCCACCCGGGCAACGGCGTCGGCCATGAAGGACTCGTAGATGTCTTCCTGGACCAGGGCCCGGGACGGGCAGGTGCACACCTCGCCCTGGTTGAACGCGAAAAGCGCGAAACCTTCCTGTGCCTTGTCGTAGAAGGCGTCGTTCTCCTGGGCGACGTCGTTGAAGAAGATGTTGGGGCTCTTGCCGCCGAGTTCAAGGGTGACGGGAATGAGGTTCTGGCTGGCGTACTGGCTGATCAGCCGGCCCGTGGTGGTCTCGCCCGTGAAGGCGATCTTGCGGATCCGGGGGCTGGACGCGAGCGGCTTGCCCGCCTCGACGCCGAAGCCGTTGACCACGTTCAGGACGCCGGCGGGGAGCAGGTCGCCAATGAGCTCCATCAGGACCAGGATGGACGACGGCGTCTGCTCGGCGGGCTTGAGCACCACGGCGTTGCCGGCGGCCAGCGCGGGAGCGAGCTTCCAGACGGCCATCAGGATGGGGAAGTTCCAGGGGATGATCTGGCCCACGACGCCCAGCGGCTCATGGTAGTGGTAGGCGGTGGTGTCGTCGTCGAGCTGCGAAAGCCGGCCCTCCTGGGCACGGACGGCGGAGGCGAAGTAGCGGAAGTGGTCCGCGGCTAGCGGCATGTCGGCGTTGAGGGTTTCGCGGATGGGCTTGCCGTTGTCCCAGGACTCGGCGACGGCCAGCATTTCCAGGTTCTCGTCGATCCGGTCAGCGATCTTGTTCAGGATGGCGGCGCGCTCGGCCACGGAGGTCTTGCCCCAGGACGGTGCAACCTTGTGCGCGGCGTCGAGGGCCAGTTCAATGTCCTCGGCCGTTCCGCGGGCCACCTCACAGAAGACTTTGCCCGTGACGGGGGTGACGTTTTCGAAGTACTGGCCCTTGACGGGGGCCACCCACTCGCCGCCGATCCAGTTCTCGTAGCGGTCCTTGAAGGTGACTTTCGAACCCTCGGTACCGGGCTGGGCGTAAACAGTCATTGCTAGCTCCTTTGCTGTGCATGGGGCGGAGGCCGGGTCATGGCCTCCTCCGTTGCACTCAGCGTAGGAGGGCAAAGGTTGCAGTCAGGTTGCACAAGAGTGGTCCAGCTCACAGCAGAGGTTGCCGGGCGGAACGACGGCGGCACATGGCTAGGCGCTGAGTTCGGCTTCCAGCCGCTCGAGGTCGGCGACGACGGCGGCACGCTTGGGCGAGCGGGCAGGCAGCAGTTTCAGGGCGGCACGGCGGACCCCGACGTCGTCCCTCGCCTCCGGCAGCTCCGCGTACCTGAGCAGCGTTTCGGCGCTGCCGTCGGTGAGGACGGCTTCCCGCATCAGGGATGAGACCCTGTCCCGAAGGTCGATGATGCCGGGGGCCTCGGACTTGGGCAGTACGGCGCCGCGGTAGATCTCCAGTGCGATCCGGTGGGCGCCGCGCTGCAGGCAGTTAAGCACCTGGCTGCTGTCCGGCACAAGGTCCATGGTGAGCATGTACGGCCGGGACTCCGGCACGGCGGACGGGTTGAGCTGCTGCAGGACCTTGCGCAGCCTGACCATTTCGGCGCGCAGGGTCATGGTGGAGCCGTCGCCCGGGTACAGGAGGACGCTGAGTTCCTCGGCGCTCAGTCCGTCAGGGTGCGAGCCCAGCAGGGCGAGGATTTCGCTGTGCCGGGCGGACAGCACCACGGTTTTGCCTTCGATGCTGAGGAGGGCCTGGTCGCGGCCCAGCAGCTGGAGGCTGTTGCGGTACAGGCTGCCTTCCTTCGCCCCTGCCCCCGGTGACCGGGAAGCGCTGCCCTGGCTCCGCCGTCGTGCGGGCCTGCTGGCCAGCGAGGCCGCCAGCTGCAGCCGCTCAACCCGCAGCTGGGCCTGCGCGGCGGCCACGGTCGCCTCGACGAGCGACAACGTGTGGGGTGCCACCGCCGTGGCCGTACCGGTTATGTCCACCACGCCCAGGACGGCGCCGGAATCCGGATCGTGGAAGGGAACAGCGGTGCAGCTCCACGGATGGACCGTGCGCTGGTAGTGCTCGGCACCGGAAATCTGGATGCCGCGGCCCAGGGCCAGGGCGGTTCCGGGCGCACTGGTGCCGACGGTGGCTTCGGACCAGTCGGCGCCCGGGACGAACATCATGCCCTCGGCCCGGCGCTGCAGCGCAGGGTCCCCGTCAACCCACAGCAGCCTGCCCACTTCGTCGCCCACCGCCACCAGCAGGCCGCTGTCGTGGCTGGGCTGCACCAGGAGTTTGTTGATCACCGGCATGATGGCAGCCAGGGGATGCTGCCTGCGGTAGTCGTCCAGCTCGTCCAGGTCCATGGCCAGCGGGGCCGCAGGGTTGTCCGGGTTTGCCTTGAAGCCCGCCGACCGCTGCCAGGATTCGCGGATCAATGCACGCAGGCCGGGCAGCTCCGGCGCATCGGCGAACGTGCCGCCGTCGAGCTGCTCATGCGCGGCCAGGGCGCGGAGCTGCAGCGACTCGCCGGCGCCGGGCTGGGTGAGGTTCGTCATCGAACTCCTGGTTGCTGCAATCCGTCTGCAAGGGGGCATGGCCGCATGCTGCCGGCCAAGGGGTGGACGCCATTGTAGCGCGGCTCCCCTCCCCCACCTAGCTCTCGAGTTTTTGTCCACTTATGCAGGGTTAAGGGGCATTCAAGCCTGCATATCTGGACAAAAACTCCGGCTCGGGGGCGGGACGGGTCAGCCGCGGGAGATGCGGATCATCTCCTCGCGCGGCACCACCTTGATGCGTTCGCGGACCACGTGGTCCAGGCCCTCGGGACCTGTCCAGGCCGCACCGAGCTGTGTTTCGTGGGAGTCGAGCCTGTTCCAGCCCTCCCACGTGGTGTATTCGATGCCGCGCTCTTCCAGAAGATCGATGATGGCCTGGGGATCGGGATTCTGGGCCGGCGGCAGGGAAAGCCTGTCCTCAAGCAGGAAACCGATGGTCTCCAGGGCGTCGCCCTTGGTGTGGCCGATCAGGCCCACCGGTCCCCGCTTGATCCAGCCGGTGGCGTAGATGCCCGGAACCGGGTTGCCATCGGCGTCGAGCACCCGGCCGCCCTCGTTCGGGATAACGCCGCGCTTGGCGTCGTACTCCAGCTCGTCCAGCGCGGAGCCGTGGTAGCCGATGGCCCGGTAGACCGCCTGGACCGGGTACTCGACGTACTCCCCCGTGCCTTTCACGTTGCCGGTGCCGTCAAGCTGCATGCGCTCAAACTTGATCCCGGCCACCTTGCCCGTGCCACCCTCCCCGCCGTCGGCAAGGATTTCCACCGGGCTGTGCAGGAAATGCAGGTGCAGCCGGCGGGACGAGGGGTTCTCCGACTCTGTGTGTTCCTCCACCAGCCAGTTGGTGAGGGTGTTCACCATGGTCTTGATCTGGTTGTTGCTGCGGATGGCTTCATCGGAGGCTTCGTCGAATTCGAAGTCTTCCGGGTAAAGCACAATGTCGACGTCGTTCATATGGCTCAGTTCGCGCAGCTCCAACGGCGTGAACTTCACCTGGGCAGGGCCGCGCCGGCCGAACACGTGCACGTCCGTGACCGGGGAAGACTTGAGGCCGGCGTAGACGTTGTCCGGGATCTCGGTGCTCAGCAGCTCTTCGGGGTGCTTGACCAGCATCCGTGCCACGTCCAGTGCCACGTTGCCGTTGCCGATCACGGCGATTTCCCTGGCGTCCAGCGGCCATTCGCGGGGAACATCCGGGTGGCCGTCGTACCAGGAGACGAAGTCCGCGCCGCCGAACGAGCCCTGCAGGTCGATGCCGGGGACATCCAGGTCAGCGTCCTTGACGGCCCCGGTGGAGAAGATCACGGCGTCGTAGAAGGCGCGGAAGTCATGGAGGGTGAGGTCACGGCCATAAATCACGTTGCCCAGGAACCGGATGTCGCCGCGGTCCAGGACCTTGTGCAGCGCGTTGACGATGCCCTTGATGCGGGGATGGTCCGGGGCCACACCGTAACGGATCAGGCCATAAGGCGCCGGGTAGGCCTCAAAGAGGTCGATGCTGACCTCAAAGTCGCCGTCCTTGACCCCGCTGGACTTGGTCAGGATGTCCGCAGCGTAGACGCCCGCCGGTCCCGCGCCCACAATGGCGACGCGGAGGGGACGGGAAGAGGTGGTTTCGCTGTGGTTGGACACCGGAAGCCCTTCTGAACTGATCATCTAATGCATGACGTCGCGCCGAACAGGTAGCGCACAGTCCCCTATTCTAGGCCTCAGCCGCTCTTCGCCAGCGGAACCACGTCGCCTTCCCGGTACAGCAGCGCCCGCAACTCGGCTTCGGCTGAGTCCGGCCGTTTGGGGTCGATGGTCTCGCCCTCGTGGTAGTGGTCCACCACGCGCGGGTCCACGTAGCTCTTGCGGGCGATGGACGCAGTGTTGCCCAGCACCTCGGACGCGTCAATCATGGCCCGGCTGATGGCGCGCTTGCGCTTGGCGGCCGTCCGCTGCGGGCCGGTCCGTGCCAGGCTGGCGGCGGCAGCTGCAGTTCCGCGCAGGGTCCGGAAGTCCTTGGCGGTGAAGTCGGAGCCGGTCCGTTCCTTCACGTAGGCGTTGATGTCCGCGCTGGTGACGGGACGCCAGTGCCGGCCCTCCTTGTACGCCAGGAGCCTGGCGTTCCCGCCGCGGCGCTTGAGCAGGCGCAGAAGGGCGGCGAGGTCGGCGTCGCGGATTTCCGACTCCCAGTCCTTGCCGCTCTTGGCCGGGAAACTCAGGTGGACCCGGTCCTTGCGCACCTGCACATGGGCACACAACAGGGTGGCAAGCCCGTGGCTGCCGTTTTCGTTCGTGTACCGTTCGGACCCTACCCGCAGGGATCCGCTGTCCAGCATCCTGAAAGCGCCGGCGAGGACCCGCTCTCGCGGGAACCCTTCCCCGCGCAGGTCCATGGTGACCCGGCGCCGGGCGGCGGGCAGCGACTCGGCCAGCTGCAGGGCGCGGTCGAACTTGACCCGATCCTTCCGTTCCCGCCATTCCGGATGGTAAATGTACTGGCGCCGGCCCACGGCATCCAGCCCGGTGGCCTGGATGTGCCCGTTCTCAAACGGGGCAATCCAGACGTCGGTCCAGGCGGGCGGGATGCCAATGCTCTCCAGCCTGTCCCGGACAGGTCCGGGCGGCAGCGTTGAACCATCGAGGTCCCGGTAGCTGAAGCCCTTGCCTGCGGCGACACGGCGGTAGCCCCGGCCTGAGGCCTTGCTGCGGCGGAGCCTCACAGGGCCGTGCCCGGCCGCTTCGCGAATGTCATGAAAGCAAGCCTACTGACTATTTCCCGGATTGCATGTCCTGCCTGCTGGAATACCTGCCCCTGAGGTGGTGTTATGGGTTTCGTGCCCTCTCCCGACGGATCGTCCTCCCTCAGCGCCCCGGCTCCCGCGGCTGCCGCCGGTTCCTCCCCCGGCTCTTCTTCCCCGGCAGGCCCCAAGGCAGTGGGCCCCAAGGCAGTGGACAAGGAGACGACGGCGGGAGTCCTCTTTGGCATCGCCGCCTACGGGCTGTGGGGGCTGCTCCCCCTGTACTTCTTTGTGCTCATGCCGGCCGGCGCCGTCGAGATCGTGGCCAACCGGGTGGTGTGGTCGCTGCTGTTCTGCGCACTCCTCATCACGGTTACCCGCGCCTGGTCCGCCCTGGCACAGGCCCTCCGGAACCGCGCCGTGTTCGGTTCCCTGGCCCTGGCTGCCTTCCTGATTGCCGTCAACTGGCTCACCTACACCTATGGAGTCACCACCGGGCAGGCTGTTGAGGCGTCCCTAGGCTACTTCATCAACCCGCTGGTGTCCGTGCTGCTCGGTGTGTTCGTCCTGAAGGAGAAGCTGCGTCCGCTGCAGTGGGCCGCCGTCGGCATCGGTTTTGTGGCGGTGGGCGTCCTGACCTACTCCTACGGCAAGCTCCCCTGGATTGCCCTGACGCTGGCGTTCAGCTTTGGCCTTTACGGGTTCGTCAAGAAAAGGGTGGGGCCAAGGGTGGACGCCGTCACGAGCCTCAGCGTGGAAACCATGGTGCTGGCCCCGTTCGCAGCGGCCATCATGATCTTCCTTGCCGCGACCGGAACCGGCACCCTCACCACGCAGGGTCCCGGCCATTTCTGGCTCTTGCTGGCGTCCGGGGTGATCACCGCGGTTCCGCTGCTGTTCTTCGGCGCTTCCGCCCGCAGGCTGCCCATGACCACCATCGGCCTGCTCCAGTACTGCGCTCCCGTCCTGCAGTTCATCCTTGCCCTGGTGGTGTTCAGGGAAGCGATGACCGTGGAACGCTGGATCGGGTTCGGAGTGGTGTGGCTGGCCCTGGCCGTCCTGACCGTGGACATGCTGGGGACGGCACGCAGGAACTCGGTGGCTAAACGCGCAAAGCGGGGCATATGACGTCTCCTGCCGCGGGAAACACCAGGCGTGCCCGCATCCGTATTGCCGTCGCCGCGCTCCTCGCGCTTGCCGTCCTGGCGGCGCTGGTGCTGCTCACTAACCTCCCGTCGGGGGACCAGCCGCCCGGACCTGCCAGCCCTGAACCTTCCCCGCCCGCCACATCGGCACCAGCCCCAGCGGCCGGGGGACCCGCGGTGGAGACGTCCAGCTTTTCGGGGTCCGGCGACGTGGCGGATGACGCGGCCATCTGGGTGGACCCCGCCAACCCGGCCAACAGTGTGGTCATCGCGGACAACAAGGCAGACACGGACGGGGGTGTCGGGGTGTTTGGAATGGACGGCAAAATGATCCATTTCCGTCCGGACGGAAAGATCGGCAACGTCGACCTGAGGACAGGGTTTCCGCTGTCCGGAAAATCGGCCGTGCTGGTGGGCGGGAACAACCGGACGGACGACACCCTGGCCCTGTGGACCCTGGATACGGAAACCCGGGAGCTTACACCCGTTGCGGCAGGCGACATTCAGACGTTCGCACCCAACTACGGCTTCTGCATGTACCGCAGCAGCGCCAGCGGCAAGTTCTACGCCTTTGTCACCCCGAACGAGGAAGGGTCCATCCAACAGTTCGAGTTGGTTGACGACGGCGAAGGCCGGGTGGAGGCGGAGCTCGTCAGGGAGCTCCCGGTCAGCAGCATCACGGAAAGCTGCGTCGCGGACGACGAACTGGGGCACCTCTACGTTGCGCAGGAGGACGTCGGCGTGTGGAAGTACAGCGCCGAACCCGACGCCGGAACGGAACGGGCCGCCATGGACAAAGCCGGCGCGGGGCGCCTTGTGGCAGACGTGGAAGGGATGGGCATCAGCTACGGCCCCGGCGGCTCAGGCCACCTGTTCGTGTCCAGCCAGGGCGACTCCACCATCGCCGTCTATGAGCGGTCCGGTGACAATGCCTTCATCAAAAAGTTCAACGTGGGCGGGAACGGGGATATAGACGGCGTGTCCGGAACCGACGGCCTGGACGTTACGGCACTGGATGCCGGGCCGCAGTTCGAGCAGGGACTTCTGGTGGTCCACGACGAAAAGAACAGCGGCGGGGGAACGTCCAACCTGAAGTACGTTCCGCTTGCCTCGGTTTTGGAGTAACGAAGCCCCAGGCCCCGGAAGCATGCTCTCCGGGGCCTGGGGCTGTGTGCGCCCTTGTGGGGGGCGCCGGCTCTGTGCGGGTGTTACGCGTTGGCCCTGATGGCGGCGGCGAGGACGTCCAGTCCGTCATTGAGCAGGTCATCGGTGATGACCAGCGGCGGCAGCAGCCGGATCACGTTGCCGTAGGTTCCGCAGGTCAGGATGATGACGCCTTCCTTCAGGCAGGCAGCGGCCACGGCCTTGGTCAGCTCCGGGTTGGGTTCCTTGGAGCCGGCCTGGACCAGCTCGATGGCCAGCATGGCGCCGCGGCCGCGGATATCACCGATCACGGCTGATCCGGCAGCGGCGAGCTCGGACTGGAGTTCGCGGAGCCGGCCGGTGGCGAGTTCCTCGATGTGCTTGGCGCGGCCGTTGAGGTTGTACTCCTCCATGGATCCGATGGAGGCAAGGGCAGCGGCGCAGGCAACCGGGTTGCCGCCGTAGGTGCCGCCAAGGCCGCCGGGGTGGACGGCGTCCAGCAGGTCTGCGCGGCCGGTGATGGCGGAGAGCGGCATGCCGCCGGCGATGCCCTTGGCCATGGTCAGGATGTCCGGGACAACGCCCTCGTGGTTGACGGCGAACCATTCACCGGTGCGGCAGAAGCCGGACTGGACCTCATCCGCGATGAAAACGATGCCCTTGTCCTTGGCCCACGCGGCAAGTGCCGGGAGGAAGCCCTCGGCCGGGACGATGAAGCCGCCCTCGCCCTGGATGGGTTCGATGATGATCGCGGCAACCTGGTCCCCGCCGATCTGCTTTTCGATCATGGTGATGGCGCGCTTGGCGGCCTCGGCACCGGTGATCTCCGGGTTTTCCTCCCGGTAGGGGTAGCTCATGGGCATGCGGTAGACCTCGGGCGCGAACGGGCCGAAGTTGGTCTTGTACGGCATGGCCTTGGCGGTGAGCGCCATGGTGAGGTTGGTCCGGCCGTGGTAGGCGTGGTCGAAAGCCACGACGGCGTCGCGTCCGGTGGCGAGGCGGGCCACCTTGACGGCGTTCTCCACGGCCTCGGCGCCGGAGTTGAAGAGGACGGTGCGCTTCTCATGGTCGCCCGGGGTGAGGCGGTTCAGTTGCTCGGCCACGGCCACGTAGCCCTCGTAGGGGGTCACCATGAAGCAGGTGTGCGTGAAGTGCTCCACGGCTTCCTTGACGGCCCCGACGACGGCGGGATCGGACGCGCCGACGCTCGTCACGGCGATGCCCGAGCCGAGGTCGATGAAGGAGTTGCCGTCGACGTCGTGGATGATCCCGCCGTCGGCGTCTGCAACGTAGACGGGGACGCTGGAGGCGACGCCGGCGGCGACGACTGCCTTGCGGCGTTCGGTCAGGGCTACGGACTTGGGGCCGGGGAAGTCAGCCTGGACCCGGCGCTTCTGCTCCAGGCGGAAGGTGATGTCTGATGCGGTGGTGGTCATGGGAAGGCCTTTCTTTGAAGCCTGGGGTTTGCTGCGGTGGGGAATTAAGAGTCGAGGGCGGACATCACGTGCTTGATGCGCGTGTAGTCCTCAACGCCGTACATGGAGAGGTCCTTGCCGTAGCCGGACTGCTTGAAGCCGCCGTGGGGCATTTCGGCGGTGAGGAGGATGTGGGTGTTGATCCAGACGGCACCGAAATCGAGGTCCCGGCTGAGCCGCATGGCCGTGCCGTGGTTGCTGGTCCAGACGCTTGAGGCGAGGGCGTAGTCCACGTCGTTCGCCAGCTCAACAGCCTCTTCCTCGGTGCTGAACTTCTGCACCGTGATGACGGGTCCGAAGGTTTCCTTCTGGACAATGTCGTCGGTCTGCCTGGCGCCGGTGACGATGGTGGGTTCGAAGAAGTAGCCCTTCTCCCCCGCCCGGTGGCCGCCGGTGACAATCTTGCAGTTCTCCGGCAGGTTTTCCACCACCGAGCTGACGGCGTTGAAGTGGTTGACGTTGTTGAGCGGGCCGAAGTAGTTGTCCTCGTCGTTCTGTGAGCCCGTGCGCAGGGTCCTGGTGTGCTCCACCATGGCGGCCACGACGTCGTCGTGCACGGAATCCTCAACCAGCACCCGCGTGATGGCCGTGCAGTCCTGCCCCGCGTTGAAGAACGCGAACTCGGCAATCGCCGCTGCGCTCTTCTTGATGTCGGCGTCCTTGAAGACAATGGCCGGCGCCTTGCCGCCAAGCTCCAGGTGCGCACGTTTCAGGCCCTTGGCGGCACCCGAGGCCACGGCGATGCCGGCGCGGACGGAGCCGGTGATGGACACCAGGCCGGGGACCTTGTGGTCCACCATCATGGCGCCGGTCTCGCCGGTGCCCAGCACCACGTTCAGGACGCCGGCCGGGAAGATCTCCCCGGCGAGGCGGGCCAGGACCAGCGTGGATTCCGGCGTGGTGTCCGAGGGCTTCAACACTACGGTGTTGCCGGCTGCCAGGGCGGGACCGATCTTCCAGATGGCCATCAGGAACGGGTAGTTCCAGGGTGCCACCTGCGCCACGACGCCGATGGGTTCGCGGCGGACGTAGGAGGTGTGCCCTTCGAAGTATTCACCGGCGGACTTGCCCTCGAGGATGCGGGCTGCACCGGCAAAGAAGCGGAGCTGGTCGGCGCCGGCGGCAACTTCCTCCGAGGCGATCAGGGAACGCACCTGGCCGGTGTTGCGGTGCTGGGCCTCCACGAGTTCATCGCTGTTGGCCTCGACGGCGTCAGCGAGCTTGAGGAGCATGAGCTGGCGCTGTCCCGGGGTGGCGTGCTTCCAGGTTTTGAAGGCGTCCTTCGCCGCGGTCATGGCAGCGTCCACATCGGCCTGCACCGAGACGGGCGACTGCGCCACCACCTCGCCGTTGGTGGGGTTCACGATGTCCAGCAGGGCGGTGCCGGCAGGAGTGACGAACTTCCCGTTGATGAAGTTCTGCAAGGTTTGGACCACGGTGTGCAACCTCTTTCGTAGGGGCCGTCCGCGCCCGGGCGGAAGTCAGGGCGGATGGATGGAACTGCCTAGAGCCTATGCCAGCGCCCCTGCCCCGTGAATAGCCACCTGCACACCCTTCCTGAGCCTGTTTAGTGCGGTTGCCCAGCACCCCTCTATCCTTGATCCATGGCCATTTCCCTTGCCGCCCTCCTGGGTGTGAACTCCCTGAAGCTGACCAAAGCAGGGCTCGCGGAAACCACCTGGCACCAGGACATCAACTGGGTGGCGGTGACCGAGCTGGAGGATCCGCACCGCTTCATTAACGGCGGCGAACTGATCCTCACCACCGGCCTGCGGCTGCGGTCCGCACCGGAGCAGCGGCGCTTTGTCCGGCAGGTGCAGCGGGCCGGCGCCGTGGGCATCGGCTTCGGCGTGGGGCTCTCCCACGAGACGGTTCCCCCGGCGCTGCTGGCGGAAGCCAACCGCTGGGGACTGCCCGTCGTGGAGGTCCCCTACGAGACGCCCTTCATCGCCATCGGCAAGCTGGTGGCCGACGCCCAGTCGGCGGACCACTACGCCAAGCTTGAGCGGCTGATCGCCGGGCACCAGGTGCTGGCACGCGCACTGCTCACCGGCGGCGGACTCGCCGAGCTCCTCAAGCATCTGGGAGGCATGCTGCGCACCGACGTTGCCCTGACCCAGTTCACGGCCCAGCTCTACAACAGCAGCAGCGAACCCCCCTCGGCGGACACCTGGTCCTCCTACCCCGTCCCCACCGGCCGGCGGGACGCCTGCACCCTGTGGGTCCGGCAGCCATTCGAGGATTCAGGCATCATCGGCTACGCCCAGAACCTGATCAGCGTCGAGCTGAACAACATGGTCAAGCAGCGCCAGGCCCAGCGGGCGTTGTGCGGCCAGGTCCTCGAGGACGTGATCCACGGCGCCCTGGAAACCAGCGAGGCCCAGCGGCGCCTGGCGGGCGTCGGCGTCAACAGCACCCGCAAAAACGTGGTTCTGCTGGCCGTCTCCGCTGCACACAACAAAGCCTTGGTGAGCACCTCCGTGCCGCGCGAACTGGAGAACGCGGTAGCCGCCGTCGTGGGTAAGGACCTGGTGCTGGTGATAAATGACGACGGCGGCGGCGCACCTGCGCTGGCCCGCAAGCTGAGCGACCACCTGGCCGAGGCGGGCCTCCATACGACCATCGGAATCGGCGGGGCCTACACCAAGCCGAACGGCCTGCGGTGGAGCTACTTCGAGGCCCGGGATGCCGCCAGCCACGGTTTGCCCGTCAACGAGCCGGAGCGGCTGAGCCTCACGTCGCTGCTGCTGGCCAGTGAGGACGTGCCGCTGGCGGACATGGCCAATGAATCCCTGAACCCGCTGCGGACCTTCGACGCCACACACGGTTCAGAACTGATGACCACCCTGGAGAGCTACCTCAACAACAACGGCTCCGTGGCCGCTGTGGCGGAGGAACTCACGCTGCACCGGAACACGGTCCGCTACCGGCTGGCGCAGATCACCGAACTGACCGGGTACGACCCCGCCGTCACCACAGACCGGGTCCAGCTTTGGCTGGCCCTGGCCGTGGCCCGGCTGGGCGCGCGGCAGGGCAAGTAGCCGGCCCTGGCGTCAAAGGACGCCACGGCGCAGCAGTTCGCGGGACTTCCTGCGGGCTTTCCGGTACTTGGCTTCGGCGTCCTTCATCAGCTCGTCCTGCCGGTTCTCCAGTGCAGCGAAGACCGCGGCCGCGGCTGTCTGCTCCTGGCGCGAGCCCGCGGTGATGAGCAGGTCGCGGGCTATCACGGCGTCATGGAAGTCGCCCAGGATCTTCTGCTGCCGCTGCGCCGCCTTGGCCACCTTCCCGGCACGCCTGCCGCGCACCAGGGCTGCCGTTTCCGCCACATGCCGGAGCCGCTTGGCATCCTTACGGACCTGGTGGAGGGCGTTTTCGTGATCCGTCCCGCGCCTGGCACGCGCTGCCGCCTTGTGCGAGCGCCGCAGCCGCCTGGCTGACTTGTCCACTGCTTTCGCGGACTCCCGGCGGCCCCCCGACACGGCGTCCGACCGGACCGGCGGGGTGTCCCGGAAGGCCTCGAGTTCGTCCAGGAGCCGGAAGTAGCGGTCCGAGCGCAGCGCCTCCTGCAGTTGCCGGTACCCGTCGTCGAACTCACCGCCCACCCTTCGTTCCACCCGGTCACTGGCGGCGTCAACACCCTCGCCTGGCGGCAGCTCACCCAAGTGCCCGCGGAGCCTGTCCAGCAGGACCTCCGCATCCCGAGGGCCGCCCAGCAGCTGGCCCAGCCACTTCAGTTCGTCCCGTAAATGCCGCACCGGGCGGGCGGAGTAGAGCTTGCGGTAGGCCGCGAGCGCGGATCGGATCCGCCGCACTGCCGACCGCATGTTGTGCACGGACTCGGGTTCCTCCAGCCGGACCCCCGGGTCCTGGGCCAGGATTTCCTGGATCTGCCCGCCGAGGTACACGGTGACGACGGCGGCCGCTGGCGCTTTCTTGCCGGCAGCAAGGTCCGGGGTGTTTCCGTCGCGAGGGCCCTGGCCGCCCACTTCGCCGCCCAGGGCGCGGGCCAGCTTGGAAGCGTGGCCCGCGGGGCGTGCACCGGCCTCCATCAGCAGTTCTTCAGCCGGGGCAAAGAGCTCGGGTCCGCCGTGGACAAGTTCCAATTCCCACTCGCGCCACTGCTGCTGCCCGCCGGATATGGCGCCCGCTCCCTTTCCCGGGTGCAGGCGCTCCGCCGTCACGCGGTCATCGGCCAGGTCCGCCAGGTGCCCGCCGTCCTCCCCGTAGAGGGCGTGGGTGGTGCGCCGGGTCTCGAGCCTCACCACCGGGGCCACGGCCGCTCCGCGGAGGTATGCCTGGATGTGGTCGAGCAGGCTGTCCGGCACCACGCCGGGCTGTCCGAGCGGGGCATGCAATTCCCGCCGCTGCTGGGGTTCTGTGCCGGTGGCCCCGGTTTCCAGCGGCGGCAGTTTCAGGTGCCAGCCTGCGTCGGTTCCGCCGGTCCGCCGGCGAAGGGTGATCCGGCGGGACGCGAGAATGTGGCGGCCGGTGTCAAAGTAAACGGCTTCCAGGACATCGGTATGGGGAGCTGCCACCCTGGCCACGCCGGGAAGGCTGTCCAGCGCGGGCACGGCGGCGCCGTCGCCGACGTCGTACTTCTTTTCAATCTCAAGTCCCTGCGAAGCCTTCACAAGCTGTCCCTTCCGCTTCCGTGCACCGGGTCCGGTCCGTGGCGTCCGGGCTCCCGCTGGCAGTCTATTGCCCGGCGCCACGACGCCGGGAGAGCTTGGCCACAGAACCGCAGACATCAAACGTCTAACCTTTAGGCTGGAGGGATGCCCGCCCCGTATCCTCCCGCCACCCAGGCGCCGTCGGTCCCTGTTCCGGCCACCTTAGCGCCAGCCGCCGCCCCCGCTTCCGAAACGGGGAACGCCAAGCCACGCTCCGCCGTCGTCTTCGGCGTTATAGCGCTGGTGCTCATCGGGCTGAACCTGCGGGCGGGCATCACAGGAGCGTCGGCCCTGCTGCACGACCTGCAAACAGTGCTGGGCTACGGCGCGCTGGTGGCCGCCATCATCCCGTCCATCCCAACGCTGTGCTTCGCGCTTGCAGGGGCGGGCACGTCCTGGCTGACGGGATGGCTGGGCGTGGAGAAGGCGATCCTGGTGGCCCTGGCCATGCTGGCGGGCGGACTCCTCCTGCGCGGCATCCCCGCCACCGGCATGCTCGTGGCCGGCAGTGTCCTGGGCATGTCCGGCCTGGCCGTCTGCAACGTAGCCATGCCCTCCTTCATCCGGGAGCACTTTGCCCAGCGGACGTCCCTGATGACCGCCGTCTACACGGTGACCATGACCACAGGCGCCACCGTCACCGCCGTCGCGGTGGTGCCGCTGGCGCAGGCACTCGGCTCACCCTCGGCCGCCGTCGGCGCCATTGGCATCACCGCCGTGGCGGCACTCCTGGGCTTCCTTCCCGTGGCGCTGCATGCGCACCGGAACAGTCCCCGGACGGCCGGCGGACGGATCTCCCCCTGGCCGTTGCTGCGGACCCGCAAGGGGCTGCTCCTCACCGCGATCTTCACGCTCCAGGCCCTGCTTGCCTACGCCCTGCTGAGCTGGCTCCCCTACATGCTGACCACCATGGGACTGGGCGCCGCGGACAGCGGACTGATGTTCGGGCTGATGCAGCTTGTCTCCGTTCCGGCGGGCATGGTGCTGATCGCCGTCGGTTCCCGGCCGCGGATGCTGCGGCCCGCCTTCTACCTGGTCAGCATCACCATGGTGGCCGGGCTGGTATCGCTGCTGGTCCTGCCGGTGGGGCTGGCCGCCATTCCTGCCGCCCTGCTGGGGTTCGGCCTGGGCATCTTCCCGCTGGTGATGGTGATGATCAGCCGCAGCGGTGCGAGCACCGCCGAAACCACCGCACTGTCCACGCTGGCGCAGTCCACGGGCTACCTGCTGGCCACCGCGGGGCCGTTCGGGATGGGGCTGCTGCACAGTGCCACCGGCGCCTGGACCCTGCCCCTCCTGCTCCTCCTTGCCCTGGCGCTGGCCCAGATCGTGGTGGCGCACCTGATCACGGGCAAGGCCATGACCAACGCCGTGGTAAGGAAGTAGCGGCCATGGCACTGAGTCCTTCCGCCCGCGCGCCGCTCGCTGACGAGGTCACCGCCAAACTGCGCGCCATGGTGCAGTCCGGCGAATGGCCCCTCCACCAGCGCATCCCGTCCGAAACAGAGCTGATGGCCGGCCTGGGGGTCTCACGCGGCACCCTCCGCGAGGGCATCAAGGCCCTGGCCCACAGCGGGATGCTGGAGGTGCGGCGCGGCGACGGCACCTATGTCCGCGCCACCAGCGAACTGTCCGGCGCGGCCCGGCGCATGTACCAGGACCACACCGAGCAGCACATCCTTGAAGTCCGGCTGGGCCTGGACACCCAGGCTGCCCGCCTGGCGGCCCGCCATGCAACGGCCGACGACGTCACGGCCCTGCGTGCCCTGCTCACCGCCCGGGACCAGGCCTGGGCAGGGGGAGACTACGAGGCGTGGGCGCGGGCGGACTGGGGGTTCCACGAACGGGTGGCGCAGGCCTCCGGCAATCCCCTGCTGCACGAGCTGTACCTCAGTTTCGGCAGCGCCTTCCACCAGGACCTCCTCAAGCAGCAGCGCCGGCCCGGCTTCGACGGCCGCCCGCACGAGGGACACGACCACCTGGCGGACGCCATTGAAGCGCGCGACGAGGACGCCGCAGCCGCCACCGTTGACCGGAACCTGAACTCCTGCGCGGAGTGGCTGGCAGGATAGTGCAGCCTCTGGGGTTTCTTCCAGGCTTAATCGGTCAGTAGGCTTACTATCTGAAGAAGGTAGTCCTGTCCGCCGCCCATCCCGGCGCGGCAGGCACCGCTGACGATGAGGAGTTTCCATGGCGCGATCATCACGCGTGACCGAGCACGAGCTGGGCAAAGAGCCCGCGCAGACGGCAGGGACGGATTCAACCGGGACGGACTTAGCAGTGGCGCCGCATTCGCAGCGGCCGGCCACCCGAGTCCCCCGGGACATCAAGTCCCCCTCCCAGCTGTGGGGGGACGGCCTGGGCCGCGTGGGCATCCGGTGCGCCCAGGTACTGCTGATCCTCACCGTGGCGGTGGTCTCCGTCTACGCGCTGATGCAGATCAAGCTCCTGGTGATTCCCATCCTGATCGCGCTGATCCTGGCCGCCGCAATCGGCCCGTTCGTGAACATGCTCCGGCGCCGGGGCATGCGCGGCGGACTGGCCACGGGCATTGCGTTCATCGGGCTGCTGCTGCTCCTTGGCGGCGTTGGCACGGTGATCTATTTCTCGGTCCGCAGCCAGTGGGGCGAACTGGCCCAGCAGGCCTCCTCGGGCTTGGACGAGCTGGAGCAGTTCCTGCTGACCGGCCCGGTTCCCATTGACCAGGGGCAGCTTGACCAGGCCCGGCAGGGAATCATTGATTTTGCCACCAGCAGCCAGGTGCGTTCCGGCGCCATCACCGGACTCTCCATGGTCACCGAATTTATTGCGGGCGCCAGCCTCGTGGTCATCATCCTGTTCTTCTTCCTGAAGGACGGGGCCAAGATCTGGAACTTCTTCCTCCGCCCCTTCAGCGGGGCCCGCGAGGCGAAGCTGCGCCGGGTAGGCAGCCGCACCCTTGAGGTTCTCGGCGGCTACGTCCGCGGCACCGCCATCGTGGCCCTCGTGGACACCGTGGCGATTGGCGCGGCACTGCTGATCATGCAGGTGCCGCTGGCCTTCCCGCTGGCCATCATCGTTTTCCTCGGCGCCTTCATTCCGCTGGTGGGTGCAACGGTGGCTGGCATCCTCGCCGCCCTCGTGGCCCTCGTGGCGAACGGGCCGGTGGTTGCCCTGATCGTGGTGGCCGTGGTCATCGCGGTCAACCAACTGGAGGGCGACCTCCTGCAGCCGGTGGTCATGGGCAAGTCGCTCCAGCTCCACGCCCTGGTGATCCTGATGGCGCTGACGGCCGGCACCATCCTGGCGGGCATCGTCGGCGCGGTCCTGTCCGTGCCGCTGGCGGCCGTCACCTGGGCCATCATCCAGGTGTGGACGGCCGAAGACCCACACCTCGAGGACATGAACCCGGACCTCCCGCCGGCCGGCACCAACCCGATCTGACCCCCTGGAGTTTTTGTCCAGATATGCAGGCTTGAAGTGCGTTTTGGCCTGCATATCTGGACTAAAAACTCAGGCGAAGAACATAGCACGACGACGGTCCGGCACCTGGGTGCCGGACCGTCGTCGTGCGTCTATTGCTGGAGCTGCGGGGCAGCTCTGCCGCGTTAGGAGCGGAGGCCCGCGAACACGTTCTTGGGCCGCTGCATCTCACCGTGCTTGGCGCCCAGGACAACAACGGCGCCGGCGAACGCGGGGATGGCCCACTGCAGCATCTTCAGCTGCTGCTGGGCGGCCTTCAGCTCGTCTGAAGCATCCGGACGCGGTTCCGTGGCACCCTCGGCACCCTCGGCGGCCAGCTTCTCCACCTTCTTGCCCAGGATGCCGGAGTACAGGGTCACGCCAGCGCCCACCACGGTGACCGCGGTCTTGATGACGGTGTCCCTCGCCACGCCTTCCTGCTTGGCGATGCGGCCCTTGTTCTCCCAGGCGATGGCGAGGTCCGCCACCAGGTGCGAGGCGAACGCGGCCGTCTGGAACGGCGCCCACTTCATCCAGCCCGCACTGGAAAGCCGCGTCCGCTCGGACGGGTCCTTCGCCTCCGCTGCCGCACCATTCAGGCCGATGGCGCCCATGAGGGATCCGCCGAACCAGGCTGCTGCCGTGAGATCGTGAACTGAACGGGCAATAAGATTTCCTGCCATGGTGTGCATTCCTATCGTTGAGCTGCCTAAGATGCCGCGCCTGCGGACTTCACTTGCCGTGTCCCATCAAGGTCATGGTCAGCCCATGGTAAGCACACTTACTAATGTTACGAAAGCCCGTCTTCCACCGGCGGAACGCGTAATATCGTGGCTATGGGAAACACAGGGACGCTGTTCGGCTGGGCATTTGGTGACCCGGCGCGGGAACAAGAGGACGCATACGTAGGAAACCTGCAGGACGAGGCCCTGGCCAACGCCCGGGAGACCGCAAAGGCCAAAGGGGTTTCCCTGGTGCCTGACTCCCAGGTGTTCACAGTCCTCAGTGCCGACGACTCACTCGTGGAACTGGACAACGCGCCGGGCAAGCTTGTGGTCCGCTGCACCGTGCACGTCGAGGGACCGGGTGCTGAAAAGCTGCGCGCCGAAGGGCCGATGAACGGCTGACCGATGTCGGACGGGGAATCGACCATCAGCCAGGCCGCCGACGCCGTCGAGCAGGCCTCCAACACCAAAACCTTGGATGTCCTGGCCCGGGCCGGCTTCGCCGTCATGGCCCTGCTGCACGTCGTCATCGGCGCCATTGCCATCACCGTGGCCTTCGGGCAGCCCGGCGAAGCGGAACCCACGGGCGCCATCGAGCAGATGGCCGCGAACCCTTGGGGCACGGCAATCATGTGGTCCTGCGTGCTGGCATGCTTTGGCCTGGGGTTGTGGCAGGCGAGCGAGGCGACCCTGCGGGCCCGCCCGCTCCCGCGGAAGGAGCGGCTCTCCAAGCTGATCTCCTCGGGTTTCCTGGCCATCGCCTACACCAGTGTGGGTCTCAGCTTTGCGGGCTTCGCCGTGGGAATGCGGGGGGACTCCAGCGAAAGCACCCGGGATTTCAGTGCCTCGTTGATGGCCACGCCCGCGGGACTCTGGGCGCTGGTAGCCCTGGGCCTGACAATCATCGGGATCGGGATCTATTTCGTCGCCAAGGGCGTGCGGCGCGGATTCAAGGAGGAACTCTTCCACTTTGACGGCACCCGGCGCGGCCGGCTGATCGACACGCTTGGCGTTGCCGGCCACATCGCCAAAGGGATAGCACTGTTCCTCACCGGGCTGCTCTTCGTGATCGCCGCCGCCAAGCACGACGCCGAAGAGTCCACCGGACTGGACGGCAGCCTCAAGGCCCTGCGCGACCACCCGTTCGGACCAACCCTGCTGGTGGCCATCGGCGCCGGATTCATCGCCTACGGGACTTTTGCCCTGGTCCGGTCACGCTTCGGCCGGATGTAGTTCCGGCCTGTTTCGGGGTACGGAGGAACCATGACGCATTCCGCAGCTATAGACCAAACCCCCGGCGTCGGCTCCGCCGCACCGGGGGATGTAACCCCCGCTGTCACGGAGACGGCAGGCCGCGCCTTCGCCGGCATGTTCCGGGTGCTGAAGCTGGCCAGGCCGGACCGGCCCATCCACCCGGAGGGCCTCGGCCTGGCAGGACGGCTGACACGGACCGGCAGTTCCGGGGCAACCAGCGGGGTGGAGTGGCTCGATACTCCGGGCATCGACTCCGTCAGGGCCCGGTTCTCGCGATCGGTGGGATTGCCCCAGCAGCTTCCGGACATCCTGGGCCTGGCCCTCCGCATCACGCCAACCTCCGGCGGCATCTCGGACGTGCTGTTGGCCTCCACCGGCTGGCGGCGTCCCGGCAGGTTCCTGCTCCAGCCGAAACTGGACGTTGCCGGCGCCACCTTCACAACGCTGATGCCGTACCGGGGCGGGAAAGGGCCGGTGCTGCTGGGGCTGCGGACCAGCGAGCTGCCGGCCGGGCCGCTGACAACGGGAGAGTGGGTGCTGCACCTCTACTGGGCCAAACCCACGGGACCCTGGCGCGAATGCGGCGAACTCCGCCTGCGGGCAGAACCGGAACCGGCGGATACTCCCCTGCGCTTCAATCCCCTGGAGAACCAGCCGCCGGGAGCGCAGACCTACGCCTGGACCCGCCGCCTGAGGGAACACTCCTACCGCGCGGCGCAGCGGCCGGCACCAGCCGCCGTCGTACATTCCGCCGTTGCCTCAGCCACACCCGCCGCTACAGAAAGGAACACCATGTCCACCGTGTCGCAGCTGTTCAACTCCCCCGCCGCCGATGTATGGAGGGTCATCGCCGACGGATGGCTCTATTCCGGCTGGGTGGTGGGCACCTCCCGGATCCGGGCTGTGGACGACCAATGGCCAGCAGCAGGCGCCCGGCTCCACCACTCCGTGGGCGGCTGGCCGCTGGTGATCGACGACAGCACGCAGGTGACCGCCGTCGAGCCCGGCCGCCGGCTGGAAGTCATCGCCCGCGGCTGGCCCATGGGTGAAGCCAAAGTGGTGATCACGTTGGAGGACCAGGACGGGCAATGCCGGGTCACCATTTCCGAGGACGCCGTCCGCGGCCCGGGCAAGATGATGCCCAAGTTCCTGCGCGACCCCCTGATCGCTGTCCGGAACCGGGAAACCCTGCGGCGGCTCGAACTGATGGCAGCAGGCGGAGCCGGGAAGTAGCGCGGCCGGGTTAACGCAGGAAAGCCGGCCGCGGGAATGTTCCCAGGCTGCCGGCTTTCCCGCCGTCTGAACCCTTGTTCGTTAGACCTGCGCGGCCACGTCGTCGCGGGAGATGTTGACCATGTCCTCGCGCGGTACCACCTTGATGCGCTCACGCTTGACCTCAACACCGTGCGAGCCGCCGGCCTCGGTGGCGGCTGCGCCGAGGGCCAGTTCGTGGGCGTCCAGCGCCAGCCAGCCTTCCCAGCTGGTGAACTGCACGCCGCGGGCGTCCAGGAGTTCCACCACGGCGTCTTCCTGGGGTGCCTGCGCCACGGGAAGGTTTTCGCGGTCCTCCAGCAGGTAGGTCACGGTCTCCAGGGCGTCGCCCTTGGTGTGGCCGATCAGGCCGACGGGTCCGCGCTTGATCCAGCCGGTGGCGTAGATGCCCGGCACGTGGGTGCCGGCGGCGTCCAGGACGCGTCCGCCGTCGTTCGGGATGACACCCTTGGTGTGGTCGAACTCGATCTCCGGCAGGGCTGAACCGAAGTAGCCAATGGCGCGGTACACGGCCTGGACCGGGTAATCCACGAACTCGCCGGTGCCCCGGGCGTTGCCCGTGCCGTCCAGCTCGGTGCGCTCGAACCGCATGCCGGCCACCTTGCCCGGCGTCTCGGCGTCGTCATAGATCTCCACCGGGCTGTGCAGGAAGTGCAGGTGCAGGCGGCGGGAAGCCTTCAGCTCGGAGAGGTCCTCAGGCTGCTCGGCGATCCAGTTGGTGAGCGTGCCCACCATGGTCTTGGTCTGGTTGTTGGTCTGGATCTGGCGGTCCGATTCCTCGTCGAACTCGAAGTCCTCCGGGTAGAGGATGATGTCCACGTCCTTGGAGTGGGACAGCTCGCGCAGCTCCAGCGGGGTGAACTTCACCTGCGCGGGGCCGCGGCGGCCGAAGACGTGCACGTCGGTGACGGGCGAGTTCTTCAGGCCGGCGTAGACGTTGTCCGGGATTTCGGAGACCAGGAGGTCGTCGGCATGCTTGGACAGGACGCGGGCCACGTCCAGCGCCACGTTGCCGTTGCCGATCACGGCGATTTCCCTGGCGTCCAGCGGCCATTCGCGCGGCACGTCCGGGTGGCCGTCGTACCAGGAGACGAAGTCCGCGCCGCCGAAGGAGCCTTCCAGCTCGATGCCGGGGATGTTCAAGTCCGCGTCCTTGATGGCGCCGGTGGCGAAGATGACGGCGTCGTAGTGGGTGCGGAGGTCCTCGATGGTGAGGTCGGTGCCGTAGTCCACGTTGCCGAAGAAGCGGATGTCGCCGCGGTCCAGGACCTTGTGCAGCGCGTTGACGATGCCCTTGATGCGGGGATGGTCCGGGGCAACGCCGTAGCGGATCAGGCCGTAGGGTGCCGGGTAGCGGTCAAAGAGGTCGATGCTCACGGTCAGCTCGCCGCTCTTGACGGCTTCGCTCTTGGTGAGGATGTCGGCGGCGTAGACGCCTGCCGGACCGGAGCCCACGACGGCGACGCGCAGCGGACGTTCGGCAGAACCTACGGTGGTGCTTGATGACACGGCTGTGTTCCTTTTTCTTCGGTCCGTCCCAACTAGGTAGCGCTAAGTGTCGTTTTGAGGGCTCATAACGACACTTAGCGCTACCTAGTTGGGTGGCGGGGCTAGGTGGTGAGGACTCGGGGCTTGCTGGTGCGGGGGCTGTTCGGGGTGGTGGTGCTGTAGTCAGCGGTTTTGAAGAGCGACGGCGCGAAGGGGCTCACGCGCACAACGTCGCCGATGACAATGACTGCGGGATTTGCGACGCCGGCGGCTTCCGCCTGGTCCGCAATGGAACCAAGCGTGCCAATGGTCACGCGCTGGTCCGGCAAATAGCCGTTTTCCACGATACCAACTGGCGTCCCGTCAGGCAGGCCGGCTTTGCCCAGAGCGGACGCGGACTCGCGCAGCTGGCCCACGCCCATCAGCAGGACAATCGTGTGGTCGGCCCGGGCGGGGACCTCGGAGAGTTCCTCGTGTCCGGTCACCACGCTGAAGCCCTTGGCCAGGCCCCGGTGCGTGACGGGGATGCCGGCCGCAGCCGGAACCGAGATCGCGGACGTGACCCCGGAGACCAGTTCAACCTCGACGCCGTGCTGCCGGCAGTATTCGGCCTCTTCGCCGCCGCGGCCCAGCACGTAGGGGTCGCCGCCCTTGAGCCGAACCACGCGGTGGCCGTTCAGGGCTTCCTCCACGAGGATGCGGTTGATCTCGGCCTGCGGCACCGGATGGTGGCCGGGGGTCTTGCCCACCTCGATGATGCGGACGTCCGGGGCGAGCTCGTTAAGCAGGCCGCGGGGGCCCAGGCGGTCCGCCACAACGACGTCGGCCTGGCCCAAGAGGCGGCGGCCGCGGACAGTGATGAGCCCGGTATCGCCGGGTCCCCCGCCAACCAGCGCAACGGAACCGCGATGGGCGCGGCGGCGGCGCAGCGGAAGGTCGCCTGTTTCCAGGGCGGTGGCAACGGCGTCGCGGACGGCCATGGCGCGCCGCGGGTCTCCCCCGGCGTTCACGGCGATCTTGACGTCGTCCACTTCGGCAACAGCCGGGGTCCACGCCGCAGAGGCTTCATGGTCTGAGGCGTTGACGCACCAGATGCGCTGCGCCTCGGCGTCGGCCGATACCTGCGCGTCCACGGCGGAATCGCCGGTGGCGGTCTGGACGAACCAGGCGCCGTCGACGTCTTCGGAACGGTAGGGGCGCGGCTCCCAGGTGAGGAGGCCGGCGTCGGCCAGTTCCTTGAGCGCGGCGGAGGCAACGGGAGCCACGACGGTGACCCGTGCACCGGCGTCCAGCAGCCCCTTGGCGCGGCGGGCCGCAACGGGGCCGCCGCCCACCACCAGCACGGGGCGGCCGAGGAGGCGCAGCGCCGTGGGGTAGATATCCTGAATTGCCATGAATCAACGGTAGGGCGGCGTCACATATGCCAACAACGGCGCAGCAACACCAGTTCACGTAAGGTAACGCTGCGTCACATAGCCTGCCGCCCGCCGTCGTCCGCCATCGTGGGGCACGTTCGCGGGGTCAGGGCCGCATACGCCGTGATCCCCGGCGAGTCCGTGTCAATGTGCCCCGGTTCAGCTACTGATGCCAGCCAGGAACCGCCCGCGGTCCCGAATGAGCCGCTGCAGGTAGGGGCGCAGGACCAGGTTTTCGACTGCGCGGCCCAGGAGCCCGAACGGCGCCGTGAACTCCACCCGGTCCGTCATGATGCACCCGCCGGGGGTGGCCTCGAATTCGTGGACGTGGCGGAAGGACCTGAACGGGCCTTTTACTTGTTCATCCGTGAAGCTGCGGGGGAAGTCCATATGGGTGACGCGGCTGGTCATGGTGAGCGGAAGCCCGAAGTGCTGTGCCCGCCAGGTGACCTCCTGCCCCTCACCGATCAGCCCGGACGTCACGCCGGCCACCGCCCGCTCCCCCGAGCCCTTCTGGGACTTCACGTGGACGTCGACGCTGCGGGCCAGGTCGAATAGCCGCTCCGGCTTAAGGGAGCTTTCGGTGCGGCACACAAAACTGGCGGTCATGGGGCCAGTCTGCCACCCGGCGGACACAGCAAGGCCCGACGGCGGGAGGCGGCGTCGGGCCCTGCGGGTTGCGGAAGGTGGGGGTGCTTAGCGGGTGCTGCCGGCCAGGAGCCCGCGGCTGCGGAGGAGTCGCTTCTCGATGGGCCCGAAGACCAGCAGTTCGATCAGGATGCCGACGGCGAGGATTAGCAGGATTGCCGACATCACCACGGCCATGTCGGACAGCTGCCGGCCCTGGTCCAGCAGGGAGCCCAGGCCGAAGCCGATGGTGCCGCCCACGGCGATGATTTCCGCGGCCATGAGTGAGCGCCAGGAAAAGGCCCACCCCTGCTTCAGGCCGCCGAGGTAGCCCGGCAGGGCTGCGGGAAGGATGATCTGCAGCGCCATCTCCAGGCGGGACGCACCCAAAACGGTGCCCACGCGCCGGTACTGCGGCGGGATCTGGTCCACGCCGGAGATGAGGCCGTTGATGATGGACGGGATTGCGCCCATGAACACCACGAAGTACACGGTGGCGTCGGTGAGGCCGAACCAGATGATGGCCGCCGGAACCCATGCAACTGACGGCAGGACCTGGAGTCCGGAAATCAGCGGCCCGAACGCGCGGCGCACCGGAGCAACCTGCGCCAGCAGCAAGCCCACGGGCGTGGCGATGGCCACCGAAATGATGAAGCCAACCAGCCCGCGTTGCAGTGACGTCCACACGGATTCCTGCACTTTGCCCTCGCTCCAGAGGACACCCATCTGGCCCAGCACGTCCATCGGGCCTGGGACCTGGTCGCGGCGCTTCAGGCCGAGCGAGACGTAGAACTGCCAGATCAGGACCAGTACTACGAGCGCGGCGATGGGCAGCAGGATGCGGCTCCAGTCGATGCGGTTCTTGCGCGCGGCGTCGGACTGCAGGGAGTCCAGCCCGGATTCAAGTTCCCGCAGGTCCTCGTTGCCGGTGGAGGTTCGGGTGAGCGCGGCGTGGATGTGCCGGGGTTCCACGGGCTCAACCACCGGATCAGTGTCAGCCAGGGGGGTTTGGTTACTTGGCATGGCGGCGGATCTCCTCCCGGAGCCGGGCGGTGATGACTCCGGTCAGCTGGCCGGCGAGTCCGGCGTCGGTGCGGTGTTCCTCGGTGACGGCCCATTCCTGGACCACGCGGCCGGGGCGGGAGGACAGCAGCAGCACGCGCTGGCCCAGCCGGACGGCTTCGCGGACGTTGTGGGTCACAAAGACGATGGTGCGGCCGGTTTCCTTCCAGATCCGCTCCAGCTCATCGTGCAGCAGGTCGCGGGTGATGGCGTCCAGGGCGGCGAACGGCTCGTCCATGAGCAGCAGCTGCCGGTCCTGCGCGAGCGACCTCGCCAGGGACACGCGCTGCCGCATGCCACCGGAGAGCTCGTGCGGGCGCTTGTCCCCCGCCGCGCCCAGGTGCACCAGTTCCAGGAGCTCCTGGGCCTTGGCCTTGCGCTCGGCCTTGCCAACGCCGCGGAGTTTCAGGGCCAGCTCGATGTTCTCCCGGGCGGTGAGCCAGGGGAACAGCGCGGCGTCCTGGAACATAAAGGCGGCACCGTCGCTGGGCACCTCCAAGGCGCCCGACGACGGCGGCTCCAGCCCCGCGATGATGTTCAGCAGGGTGGATTTGCCGCAGCCGGAGGCACCGAGGAGGGCAACGAACTCGCCCTTCCCGATGGTGGCGTTGACGTCGTCCAGTACCGGGGCGCCGTCGCCGAAGCGCTTGCCCAGGTGTTCCAGTACGACTGGCATGGTGCCGTCCTTAAGTTGGTGGGTGGATCAGTCCTGGCCGAGGCTGGCTGCTGAAATCTTGATTGCCGAGACCCCGTTGAGCGGGCGGAGATCGAAGAGGCCGGTGATGTCCGCCTGCTTGGTGGTGCCGGCCTCGACGCCGTCCGCCAGGAGCCGCAGGTAGCTTCCGGCCAGCGGGTCCAGGGTGAACGTGATGTTGGCCAGGGACCGGGCCAGGACGTCGTCGGCCAGGGCTGCCCCGGCCGATTCCTGCAGCGCCGAATTGACGACACTTGCCTTTTCCGCGGCGGGGGCCTCGTTCAGCCAGGCGACCGACTCCGCGTGGCCGGCCAGGAGTGCCTTGACGGTGTCCGGGTGGTCAGCGGCGAACTCCTGGTTGACGATCAGGACGGTGGTGGGGAACTCGCCGGGCTTGCCCGTCCCGGTCCCGTCCCAGAGGTCCTTTTCGTCCACCAGGACCTTCGCTCCGGCCTGGAGCACCAGCCGCGAGGCCCATGGCTCAGGCAACCACGCGCCGTCGAGCTTTCCGTCCTGGAACAGCTTGAGCGTCTGCGCGTTCTCCGTGGGGTTGATGGCAACGTCGCCGCTGCCGTCCACGTTGGTCTGGTACCCCTCGGACGCGAGCCACGCGCGGAGGGCGACGTCTTGGGTGCCGCCGAGCTGCGGTGAGGCAAGCGTCTTGCCCTTGAGGTCCGCGGCGGAGTTGATCTCCGGCTTGACCACCAGCTGCGCACCGCCCGCGGCGGCGCCGGCGATGATGCGGACGGACTGGCCCTGGCTTTGGACGAAGGAGTTGATGGCCGGGTTGGGGCCGATGTAGGCGGCGTCGATGGCGCCGGCGTTCAGGGCCTCGATCGCGGCGGGCCCGGCGTTGAATGTTTCGGTGCTGAGCGCGGTGCTGCCCAGGGCCTCGGCCAGGAAGCCCTCCTTGATGCCCACCAGCGCGGGAGCGTGGGTGACGTTGCCGAAGTACCCCAGCTTGAGCTCGGCGGCGGGCGTGGGTTCAGCGGCCTGCGCCTCCGTGTTGCGTGAAACGGTGGAGGCCACCACGGCGCCGACGGCGATCAGCAGGACCAGCCCAATGGCCAGGGCAGCCTCAATGGCACGCTTGCGCTTGGGTACCGCGCTTTCGCCTGCCACGATGCGGGTCATCCCGGGCTTGGAACTAGTCATTGTTTCACCATAGGGAGTGCCCCAAACCCGTTCAATGACGCGGAAACGGGGGGTCACGCAGGTTCATCTAGCGTCATATTCGGACACTGTTCGCCGGGGTCGCCGGAACGGTACCCGCTCGCCGTTCCGCTCCGGCGCCGTGGCACCGTTCCGGCGATCGCGCGGCGTCCGGGTGCCCGTGACCGCCTCAGTTTCCCTTGACGTTGACCAACTGCCGCAGCTTGTGCCGGACGGTGACCAGGTCCGCCGCGTCCTGCATGACGACGTCGATGGGTTTGTAGGCCGCGGGTATTTCGTCGATGAACGCCTCCGAGGCCCTGAACTCGATCCCGCGCATGGCCTTCTTCAGTTCGTCCAGGGAGAAGGTTTTGCGGGCGGCGTTGCGTGAGTACTCCCGGCCTGCCCCGTGCGGCGAGGAGTTCAGCGACGCCACGTTGCCGAGGCCCTCCACCACGTACGACGACGTCCCCATGGACCCCGGAATAAGTCCGGGATCGCCGGGCGCGGCTTTGATGGCTCCCTTGCGGGACACCCACACGGACTTGCCGTAGTGGACCTCCTGCTCGGTGAAGTTGTGGTGGCAGTTGACCCGCTCGAGTTCCGTGACGGGCCCGCCCACCCAGCGGCCAAACTGGGTGCTGACCCGGTCCATCATTTCTTCACGGTTCAGGAGCGCGAAGTGCTGGGCCCAGCGCAGCTCCGCGATGTACCGGTCGAACTGCGGCGTGCCCTCCTCCAGGTAGGCGAGGTCCGGGTCCGGCAGGTGGATCCGCCTCTTGGTCACCACGTTCTGCGCGACGCCGATGTGGTGCTGGGCAATCTTGTTGCCGATGCCCCGCGAACCGGAGTGCAGGAACAGCCACACGGCGTCGGCCTCGTCGGCGCACACCTCAATGAAGTGGTTGCCCGATCCGAGTGAGCCCAGTTGGAGGTCCCACTTCTCCACGTACTGTGCCGGGTTGAAACCGGCTTTCGCGGCCAGACTCTTCAGCTCCGCGATCCTTGGTTCAGCCGTCGGCTGCACCGTCCGGTTGTTGTGGCCGGCGGACAGTGGAATGGCCCGCTCGATGTCCTCGCGCAGGCTCTTCCGGTCCTTGGGCAGGCCCTTCAGCGAGTACTGGGTCCGGACGGCGATCATGCCGCAGCCAATGTCCACACCCACGGCTGCCGGCATGATTGCGTGCAGGGTTGGGATCACCGAGCCCACGGTGGCGCCCTTTCCCAGGTGCGCGTCGGGCATCAGGGCAAGGTGCGGATAGATGAATGGCAGCTGCGAGGCCCGCACCGCCTGCTCGCGCGTCTTGTCATCCAGGATCGAGGCCCAGTTCAGCAGCTTGCTGTTGATGGTTTCCATGCGGTGCCTCCCATGGGACGGCCGGGGACTAACGTGGTTCCTAGGCTAACCCCGAGCAGATCACCTGGCCGGTCCATCCTGACAAGGAGACGCATCTATGGTGAACGTCCAGACCGGCATCCTCATCCGCAGGCCCCGCGCGGAGGTGGCAGGCTATGCGGCCAACCCGGACAACGCGCCGAAATGGTACGTGAACATCCATAAGTCGCAGCGCCTGACCACCGGACCGCTGGGCACTGGCACCAAGGTTGCCTTCACGGCGAAATTCCTGGGGCGCGAGCTGAACTACACCTACGAGTTCGTGGACTACATCCCGGGCGAAAGGCTCGTCATGCGCACGGCGCAGGGCCCGTTCCCTATGCAGACCACCTACACCTGGACGGACGACGACGGCGGGACACGGATGACGCTTGGCAACACCGGGAGCCCCTCAGGTTTCTCGAAGCTGGCCGGGCTGTTCATGGCACCGATGATCCGCCGGCAAACCCGCAAGGACCTGCAGAAACTCAAGACCATTCTGGAGACATGAGAGGTCTGGAACCTACGCCGCCCTGCGGTGCAGGCCCCGGGTATGGTTCCGGCCAGGCGCCGTCTGCGGCTCACGCAGCAGGCGCAGGTTGAACCCACAGAACATCGCGAGCCCCAGGTACAGGGACAGTTCCATCGCCTCGGCATACTCGGAGATGACGAACGTGGGCTCCGGCCAGATCAGCAGGCGGAAAAGGCGGTAGCCGGCGGCCAGCAGGAAGGCCGGCACCAGGCAAAGCGGCGGGACCAGCAGGCGCCTGTTCTTCAGGCGCTCCCACCGTTTTCCAACGGCAGCCCATACCAGCGGGGCACAGGCGCCGTAGAGGCTCGCAAGGAGCATGGCCGCGGGGACCAGTTCCTGCACGCCGCGGATGTTGTGCACCGTGGTCTCGCCCTGGCGGTTGACCTCGTTGAGGGATTCGGGCGTCGCCCAGCCGAAGATGCGCTGGCCCCAGGAAATCTCCTCGCCCGTCAGGAACCAGACCCCCAGCGTGACAACCGCATAGAGCACAGCCATGCCCCAGCGTTTGGCACGGACCAGGTACACGGTGATGAGGGGCAGGAAGATGCTTGCCGCCAGCAGGCAGGCGAACTGCAGCCATTCGATCAGCGAGTCCTCGTTGACCAACCAGAGGTAGAAGTCCTTGAACGGAAGGGCTGCCGCGGCAACGATCGCGATGATGAACGGGATCAGGATGAGCAGCCGCGCCTGGCCGGGTGCGATCTTCCAGTCCTCGGAGTCTCGCCGCAGGTGCTCAGCCGCCCGGGTTTTCCACTCTTGGATGGCCGGCATTATGCCTCCTCGGCTGTTTCGTCCAGGTCCAAAGGAAGCTTGTGCCCCCGCTGACCATTAAGTCTTGGAGGTGCAGCACGCCGCACGAGTAGCGAGTACTTGCATTTGAACGGGACGGCACTGAGGGCTGTTGCCAGTACTCACGGGCGGACCCTTAAACAGAACCGGCGGCCTGTTCGCGGATCCGAACCGTCAAGGCCAGGATCTGCGAACAAGCCGCGGTATCAGGAAAATCAGATGCTGTAGCGCTCGTCCTCGTGGTCGCCCGGGTGGTCCTTGACCAGTCCGGCAGCAAGGGTGTTGCCATCCAGCGGGTCGATCACCAGGAACGCGCCGGTCCGGCGGTGGTGGAGGTAGTTCTCCAGCGGCAGCGGGGCGGCGAGCCGGAGCTGCGCGTTGCCGATGTCGTTGAGTTCCAGGGTGGACGCCGGTTCCTGCTTGAAGGAGGCAAGGTCCAGCTTGCCGCCAACGTTGCGGACCAAGGCCTGGACGGTGCGGGTGCCGTGCTTGACCAGCACCTTCTGGCCCTCGCGGAGCGGCTTCGGGGACAGCCAGCACAACGACGCGTACAGGTCGGCAGAGGCTTCGCGGACGGTGCCGGCGGCGGCGATGGTGTCACCGCGGGCAACGTCGAATTCCTCGGCCAGGCGGATGGCGACGGACTGCGGGGCGGCGGCTTCCTCCAGCGAGGCGCCGGCGAAGTCGATGCCCACAACCGTGGTGGTGCGCGGGTCCTGGCCGGGAGTCAGGACGGAGACCTTGTCCCCCACCTTGACGGAGCCTTCGGTGATCTGGCCGGCGTACGCGCGGTAGTCACGGTAGGCCTCCACGTCCAGGCCGGCGGCAACGGCGTCGGGAGCCAGGGCGCCCTGCGGCCGGATGACCAGCTGCACCGGGAAGCGGAAGCTCTCCAGGTGGCTTTCCAGTTCGTCGGCAGCTGGCAGGGTCTCGAGGACCTCGAGCAGCGCCGGGCCGGTGTACCAGGGCGTGCGCTGCGAGCGGTCCACCACGTTGTCGCCGTCGAGAGCGGAAACGGGGACCACCAACAGGTCGGTAATTCCATCGGAACCGAGGCCCAGCTCACGGCCCACCTGCTGCACGTCGGCTTCGATCTCGCGGAACACGGACTCGCTGAAGTCCACGAGGTCGATCTTGTTCACAGCCACGATCACGTGCGCCACGCGCAACAGCTGCAGCACGGACAGGTGCCGGCGGGTCTGCTCGAGCACGCCCTTGCGGGCGTCAATGAGTACGACGACGGCATCCGCGGTGGACGCGCCGGTCACCGTGTTCTTGGTGTACTGCACGTGCCCGGGGCAGTCGGCCAGGATGAAGCTGCGGCGGTCGGTGGCGAAATAGCGGTAGGCCACGTCGATGGTGATGCCCTGTTCGCGCTCGGCACGCAGGCCGTCGGTCAGCAGAGCCAGGTCGATGCCGCCCTTTTCCCCGCCGAAGCCGCGGTCCGCAGAGGTGCGGGCAACGGCGTCGAGCGTGTCAGCCAGGATGGCCTTGGAATCGTGAAGGAGGCGGCCCACCAAAGTGGACTTGCCGTCGTCGACCGATCCTGCAGTGGCGAACCGGAAGAGGGTAGTGGGCAGGCCTTCGGTAAGCGAGCCTGTCGAAATCTCGGAAATTGTGCTCATTAGAAATACCCGTCCTTCTTGCGGTCTTCCATGGCGGCCTCGGAGATTCGGTCATCTGCGCGGGTGGCACCACGTTCGGTCAGGGTGGAGGCAGCGACTTCAACCACGACGTCGGCCACGGTGTACGCGTCGGACTCCACAGCGCCGGTGCAGGACATGTCCCCCACGGTGCGGTAGCGGACGGTCTTGGTGATGACGTCCTCGTGCGGCAGCGGCTGGGACACCTCGCCCACTGCGCGCCACATGCCGTCGCGGGCAAAGACCTCGCGCTCGTGGGCGTAGTACAGGCCGGGCAGCTCGATGTTCTCGCGCTCGATGTAGCGCCAGATGTCCAGCTCGGTCCAGTTGCTGATGGGGAACGCGCGGACATGCTGGCCTACGGTGTGGCGGCCGTTGTACAGGTTCCACAGCTCGGGGCGCTGGTTGCGCGGGTCCCACTGGCCGAACTCGTCGCGGAGGCTCAGGATGCGCTCCTTGGCGCGGGCCTTGTCCTCGTCGCGGCGGCCGCCGCCAAAGACGGCGTCGAACTTGTTCTGCTGGATGGCGTCCAGCAGCGGGACGGTCTGCAGCGGATTGCGGGTGCCGTCGGCGCGCTCGGCCAGCTCGCCGCGGTCGATGAACTCCTGCACCGAGCCCACCACGAGCTTCAGCCCCAGCCGCTCAACAGTACGGTCGCGGAAGTCGATGACCTCGGGGAAGTTGTGGCCCGTGTCCACGTGCAGCACGGGGAACGGAACCTTGCCGGGCCAGAAAGCCTTCGTGGCCAGGTGCAGCATCACCACGGAGTCCTTGCCGCCGGAGAACAGCAGGGCGGGCTTCTCGAACTCGGCAACAACCTCGCGGATGATGTGGATGGCCTCGGACTCGAGGGTGTCCAGGCTGCTCAGGCGCGTGGAAACGGCAGCGTCAGTCACCTGGGTGGTCTCCTCGGTTAGGTAAGTGCTCATACGTGTAGTCCGCATTCTGTCTTGTCGGTCCCTGCCCAGCGGCCGGCGCGGGGGTCGTCGCCCGGCGCCACCTTCCGGGTGCAGGGCTGGCAGCCAATGGAGGGGTACCCCTGGGAAAGCAGCGGGTTGACGGGCAGCAGGTTGTCGTCCGAATACTGGACCAGCTGGTCGAACGTCCACGCGGCCACCGGGTTGACCTTGACCAGGCCGTTGACTGCGTCCCACGTGACCAGGGGGGTGTTGGTCCGGGTGGGGGCCTCATCGCGGCGGACGCCGGTGAACCAGAGTTCGTAGCCGGCCAGGGTGCGGCGCAGCGGGGCCACCTTGCGGAGCGCGCAGCACTGGGCGGCGTCGCGGGCAAAGAGGTCCTTGCCGAGGAGCCGGTCCTGCTGTTCCACGGTGTTCTCGGGGAGCACGTCCACCACGTTGACGCGGAGGTTTGCCGCCACCTCGTCACGCGTGGCGTAGGTTTCCGGGAAGTGGTAGCCGGTCTCCAGGAAGAGGACGTCGACGCCGGGCAACTGGTCCGCGACCAGGGCGGGCAGGACGGCGTCGGCCATGGAGCAGGCGACGGCGACGGCGGGCAGTTCGAAGTTGCGCTCCACCCAGGCGATGACATCGCGGGCGGGGGCGTCCCAGCCGAGCTCCGCCGCCCCAGCTTCGGCGATGGCCTTCAGCTCTTCGTGGGAGCGGAGCTTGGGGGCGGCATCTGCCACGGTGGTATCGACCTGCGCTGCGGCCTCAGCCGGTGCAACCACCGGGTTGATGCCGGCTGCGTGCTTACTCACTGCAGTGCCTCCTCGTCTGCTGCGTGGGCCCACTCGGCGAAGGTCTGGCCCTCGGCGCGCTGGGCAACGAAGGTGCGGACAACGCGCTCCACATAGTCCGGGAGGTCGTCGACGTAGACCTTGAGGCCGCGGACGGTGCGGCCCAGGCCTGCTTCCTCGCGCTCGTTCGAAGCCAGCCCGCCGCCCAGGTGGACCTGGAAACCCGGGGAGGGGTCGCCGTCGGGCGTTGGAAGCATCATGCCCTTAAGGCCGATGTCGGCGGTCTGGATGCGGGCGCAGGAGTTGGGGCAGCCGTTGATGTGCAGGGACAGGGCGTGCGGCAGCTCGCCGGAGGCGGCGAGGTCGGCCAGGCGGCGTTCCAGCTCGGCGACCGCCGTGGCAGCCGTGTACTTGGTTTCCACGATGGCCAGCTTGCAGTACTCGATGCCGGTGCAGGCGATGGTGCCGCGGCGGAACACGGACGGACGGGCAGACAGGCCCAGCGCATCCAGCTCGGCCACGAGCGGCTCCACCTGGTCCTTCTCGACGTCCAGGACAACGAGCTTCTGGTGCGGGGTGGTGCGCAGCCGGAAGGAGCCGCGGGCCTCGAGGGTGTCCGCGAGCTTTACCAGCGCGGCCCCGGACAGGCGGCCGGCCAGCGGGGTGGCGCCGATGAAGAACTTGCCGTCCTTCTGCTCGTGCACGCCGATGTGGTCTCCCGGGGTGGTGGGCTTGGGCGCGGCGGGGCCGTCAGCCAGCTTGTAGCCCAGGTACTCGTCCTCGAGGATCTGGCGGAACTTCTCCGGACCCCAGTCGGCCATCAGGAACTTCAGGCGTGCCTTCGTGCGCATGCGCCGGTAGCCGTAGTCACGGAAGATGCTGGTCACGCCAAGCCACACGTCGGCGGCCTGCTCCGGCGTCACGAACGCGCCCAGGCGCTTGCCGAGCATCGGGTTGGTGGACAGCGCACCGCCGGCCCAGAGGTCGTAGCCGATGCCGAGTTCCGGGTGGCGGACACCCACCAGGGCGAAGTCGTTAATTTCGTGGACCACGTCCTGGCTGGGGTGGCCGGTGATGGCGGTCTTGTACTTGCGCGGCAGGTTGGACAGCAGCGGGTTGCCGATGAACCGCTCCCCCAGCTCCTCGATGAGCGGGGTGGGGTCGATGATCTCGTCCTTGGCGATGCCGGCCACGGGCGAGCCCAGGATGACGCGGGGAACATCGCCGCAGGCTTCGGTGGTGGACAGGCCAACACCTTCCAGGCGGGTCCAGATCTCGGGGATGTCCTCCACGCGGATCCAGTGCAGCTGGATGTTCTGGCGGTCGGTCAGGTCGGCGGAGTCGCGGGCGAAGTCCACGGAGATCTGGCCGATGACGCGCAGCTGTTCGGTGGTGAGCGCGCCGCCGTCGATGCGGACGCGGAGCATGAAGTACTTGTCCTCGAGCTCGTGCGGCTCAAGCGTGGCCGTCTTGCCGCCGTCGATCCCGGGCTTGCGCTGGGTGTAGAGGCCCCACCAGCGGAACCGGCCGTGGAGGTCCTGGCCGGGGATGGCGTCGAAGCCTTCCTTGGAGTAGATGGTCTCGATACGCTCGCGCACGTTCAGGCCGTCGTCTTCCTGTTTCCAGGTTTCGTTGGCGTTCAGCGGCGTTTTGCCGTCCACTTTCCACTGCCCGTGCGGCTTCGCGGCGGGACGGGACGTGCGGGCCGGGCGCTTCGCGGCAGCGGAATCCGCCGACGCTCCGGCTAGAGCTGTATCAGTCATGCATCGACTGTAGGTCCCGCCCGAAGACCGTCACAAAGGCCCGGAAACGCTAAGTCACCTAGGGAAATATTTCGTCACGAAACGCCGGACAGCCTTGAAGAAGCCATCCTGCTGTGCAGTTGCGGCCTGTTCCGCGGGGGCCTCTTTCGGGGTGTGCGCGGCTGTTTCAGCCGGCCCGTGGGCGGCGGCTTCACGGGCTTTTGCGACGGCGGCGTCATACCTGTCCAGCGCGATCTCGGCGAGCACCGGCGAGGGCAGCAGCGGTTCGGTCACGAGGTCGGCCCCCGCCTTGGCCAGCTGGTCGTGGAAGAAGCCCGGCGCCAGGAGGTAGGAGGCAATCACCACGCGCCCGCCGACGTCGACCGCTCCCGCGGACTCACCCGCCCCGGCACCGCCTTCCAGTTCCTCGCGAAGCATCGCGACGGCGTCGGGCACGGAAGGTTTCGCAGAGGCACCGTAGGCGGCCACCATCCGGTTGGACCGCAGCTCCCGCAGCTGGCCAAGCAGTTCCTCAACGCTGACGGCGGCATTGGGATTGGAGGAGCCCGCCGCGGCCAGGATGATCACGTCGTTGTCCGTCACGCCGGCCTCGCGCAACCGCTGGTCGAGCAGCGCGGCCAGCCGCGGATCAGGCCCCAGCGGCGCGGCTGCGGCACTGCCCGGCCTGCTCTTTACGGCCCGCGCGATGTCCACCTTCACGTGGTAGCCCACACTGAGCAGCAGCGGCACCACCACGGCGGCCTCCCCCTCGGGCAAACCAGCCACCACGTCCACCAGGTCCGGCTGCTGGACGTCCACATAGGCCTCCCGGACGTCCAGGCCGGGACGCAGTTCGGCGATGGCGGCGCGCAGGGCGTTGACCTCCGCTGCTCCCTGTGTGTTGGACGTCCCATGGGCGCAGGCGATCATGATGGGGCTGTTCATACGGGCTAGCGTAACGTTGGAGCCGCCCTGTCCGCCCTCTTTTGAATTGCCGGGACGCTCCATGACATTCGCCTTTGACAACTCGCCGGTGTGGCTGGATCTGCTGGGCGTCTTCTTCTTCGCGGTGTCGGGATCCCTGCTGGCGGCGCGGAAGCACATCGATATTGTGGGCTCCCTGCTGCTGGCTTCCCTGGTGGGGCTCGGCGGGGGCGTGATCCGGGACATCATCCTTGCAGTTGTCCCTGCCGCTTTCACCAACCCCGCCTACCTCGTGCCCCCTGTACTGGCCACGGCCCTGGTGTACTTCCTGTTTCCCAGCGTTCAGCGCTATACGTCACTGTTGACGCTGTTCGACGCCGCCGGCCTTGCCCTGTTCTGCATGACCGGCACACTCAAGGCCCTGGCCGCCGGCATGAACCCGGTGGCGTCGGTCCTGCTGGGAGTTACGACGGCGGTGGGCGGCGGGCTGCTGCGCGACATCACCGCCAACGAGGTTCCTGAACTTTTCAACCCAAAGGACATCTATGCGCTGCCGGCCTTCGTGGGGGCCGCGATGACCGCCGGACTGTGGGTCCTGGGCGTCTTCAACGTGCTGACCGCGACCGCCATCGCCGCCGTGGTTTTCACTTTCCGCATCCTGGCATGGCGGCGCTCCTGGCAGGCGCCGCTGGCCGTGCACGGGTGGCACCGGCGGGACAGCAATCCCGCGGCCTGACGACCCCTCCGGTGGTGTTCCCCCGTCACTTTGCAGGGCCCGGGATTAGCTAGGATATGAAGCATGACTGACATGTTCCTCGAGAAATTCCGTGCGCTTGTTCCGAAGTATCTCGAAGACGAATGGCAGGCAGAGGATGGGCTGGATCCGGACGAGCTGGACAAGGCCCTGGCCGACCACCAGTTCCAGATTCCCCTGGTGCTCCGCGAGTTCTACCTGGCCGTTGGCGGCTGCGAGGACCTGATGGAGGCGTACCACTACTTCTGGGATCCCGACGAGCTTGAGGTTGATGACGAAGGCTTCCTGATGTTCCTCGAGGACGAGGAAGAGGAGTACACGTGGGGCTTCCGGGTGGGCGACCTCAGCGTCCCCGACCCCATCGTCTACCGGCGCAACAACGCCCGCGGGCAGTGGAAGTCCGAGGAAGGCACGTTCTCGGAGTTCGTGTTCGACATGTTCGAGTGGGCCTTCGAGGACGACGACAACTAGGGCTTCCCTCTCTTCCGTTTCAGCGTGGCGTCGAGATCCTCCGGTGCCCGCTGGGTTTCCTCACCTTTTGGGGTGGGCGACGGCGTGTCCTCCTCCGATGACGGCGTTTCCCCCGGTTCGCCAGCAAAACCTTGGGAATCTCAGCGGATAACCCGGCCCCGGAGGACCTGCCACACCTCGGCCATGACTCTTTCCGGGTGATGAACCACGTCGGCGTACCCGTAACGTAGTACCGCATATCCGGTGAGGGTGCTGGCGTTGTTCCGGGCGCGGTCCTTCTTTACCTGCCGGGGCTCAAGGTGGGTGGCGCCGTCGAGCTCGACGATCAGGAATCCTTCCAGCAGGAAGTCCACGATGCCGATGCCGGGGAGCTCCACCTGTGTCTCCGTGAAAATGCCCGCCGTGCGGAAAAGAATCCGGGCAACCACCTCGATGGGCGAATCTGCGGTACCGTCAACGAGCTCCAGCACGCGCCTGGCTGCACCGTTCCGCTTACCGGGGAGCCGCCCCCGCAGGTAGCCGAGGGTGGTAATCCCCTGCCGCGCTGCACTCTCCACCATGACGGCAGCTTCCATGGCCGGAAGGCAGCGCAGGCTGTGGATCAACACGTCAGTAGTGCTCGCCACCGGTTTTGGTGAATCCGGAGGAATCAGGGACCCGCGGTGCACGACGGCGTCCGCCGGCCCACGGTGACGGCACAGGAGGTGAACCCTTGACGGTTCCCTCAACAGCCAAAGACGGCGATGTACTGCGGCAGAAGCACAGGTCAGCAAGCCATTGCCCAGGACAGCCGCAGTCATGTCCGCCGGGGCCCCGGGCAGTGCCACCACCCCGTGCCGGAGACGGCGGATGTCACCCAGCGCCACCGCATTGCGAATGCTCCGGTCGGTGAAACCAGCCTGCAGGAGTGTGGATGTGCGCGCCACTGAGCCTGCGTACGTGAGAAATCCGGTGAGGTCCATGGAGCCAGCAGACCCAATGTTCGATGTGGAATGCAGTGCCGGGGAGGCCTATGTGGACAAAACTCCTGCTGAACTTCCCCGGCTTTCGAGCTGCCTGTCGGCGGGTCCCGGCAACTCGCCGGGTTTTCTACCCCTTCCGGGCAGAAAGGTGGGGAAACTCAGCGCCGACAAGTCCGTGACAACCGAGGTAACAACCTACTTGCGTAATGTGACAAACCTGTCATAGACTATTCACGGATCCGCTAAACGCCTCCGGCGGGTCTGATGCGAACGGAGAGATAGCCTCGGTTCACAGCAACGTATGACTCGTATCGTTGCTGCGGACCGGGGCTATCCCGTTTAAAGCAAAGTTGCTCCGGTGCCGCATACACAGCAAAGCCCGGCCCTTCAGGGGCCGGACTTCACAGGGGTTGGGTCAGCTGGCGCGGTCCACCACAGCCAGCGCGAAGCTGGACAGCGAATCCTTGACCACACCTTCAGGCAGCGGTGCGAGCGCGTCGATCGCCTCGTAGGCCCACCGGCGTGCCACCACCCAGGATTCGGCAGTGACGGGATGCTCCCGCAGGCCGGCCACTGCCTCGGCAAGGGCCTCGTCCGAGGTCAGGTCGCCGTCAATGAGCCGGAGAAGTTCGACGGCGGACTGGTCACCGTCAGCGGCGGCCTTGCGCAGGAGCAGCACCGGCAGGGTGGGAACCCCCTCGCGCAGGTCCGTGCCCGGTGACTTGCCGGACTTGACCTTGATACCGGTGACATCGATGACGTCGTCGGCAAGCTGGAATGCCACGCCCACCTTCTCGCCGTACTCCACCAGGACGGATTCGTACGCGGGATCGGCGCCGGCGAAAATGGCACCGAGCTGGCCGGAGGCGGCCACGAGTGAACCCGTCTTGTCCGCGATCACCGACAGGTAGTGCTCCACGGGATCCTCGTCAGGGCGCGGCCCCACGGTTTCGTGCAGCTGGCCCAGGCACAGCCGCTCGAACGTTCGGGCCTGGATGCCGAGCGCGCGGGAACCGAGTTCGGACACCAGGATTGAGGCGCGGGCGAAAATCAGGTCTCCGGTGAGGACCGCAACGGAGTTGCCCCAGACCTCGTGGGCGGTGGGTGCACCGCGGCGGAACGGGGCCGAGTCCATGACGTCATCGTGATAGAGCGTTGCAAGGTGCGTCAGTTCCACCACGACGGCGGCCTGCACCACGGCGGGCAGCGAGGCGTCGCCGAGGTGTGCGCAGAGCAGGGTCAGCAGCGGCCGGATGCGCTTGCCGCCGGCTTCCACCAGGTGGCGCGACGTGGCGTCAGCGAGCGGGTCCGAGTTGGCGATGGCTTCGCGGAGCTTCTTCTCCACCTTGGCCAGGTTGTTGGTGATGGCCGGCCCCAGTTCGGCATCTCCGGCGATGGCCGCAAAACCCGCGGGCAGCTGCAGGCCCGTTGCGATGGCGGTGGTATTGAGGCTGGGTTCGGAGTCCGGCAGGCCGTGTCCGGCGTGCGTCCAGCTGTGGTCTGCGGGGTTGGTCACGGGTTAACCCTAACTTTTTGTTGCGGATACCGCTGATTCGAGGCCGCCAGCGTATTGGATGTGGCCGGAACCAGCGATTCCAGGACGCGGATTGCCCGGTCCTCGAAGCCCTTCGCGGACGGGTCCGTGAGGTTGGCCAGGAGCCGGACCACGAACCGCATCAGCACCGGGATGGGCATGCCGGTCCGGAGTGCGAGCTTCATGACCGCAGGCTTGCCGATCAGCGCGGCGAACGCCCGGCCCAGGGTGAAGTGGGAGCCCCACTGTTCGCGCACATAGTCCGCGTACCGCGCAAGGTGCGCATCGGCGTCGTACGTTCCGCCGGCCGCCGCTGATCGGGAGGAGGCGTCGATGATGAACTCTGCCGCGAACCGTGCCGACTCCATGGCGTAGGAAATGCCCTCGCCGTTAAACGGGGACACCATGCCGCCGGCGTCGCCCAGCAGCAGCAGGCCCGGCGAGTAGTGCGGCGTGCGGTTGAAGCCCATGGGCAGCGCGGCACCGCGGATCTCGCCCACCTGGTTTTCCGGCGTGAAGCCCCAATCGGCGGGCATACCGGCGGTCCATTCGCGCAGGACCTGCTTGTAGTCGAGCTTGCCGAACTCCTTGGACGAGTTCAGGATGCCCAGGCCCACGTTGGAGGTGCCGTCGCCCACACCGAACACCCAGCCGTAGCCGGGCAGGAGCTTGCCGTCGCGGCCGGGGAGCTCCAGCCAGCCTTCCATCCAGTCGTCGTCCGTGCGGGGCGAGGTGAAGTAGGTGCGGACGGCGACGCCGAGCGGGCGGTCGTCGCGTTTATGCATTCCGAGGGATACAGCGGTGCGCGTGGAGTTGCCGTCGGCGGCGAGGACGACGTCGGCGCTGAACTCACGCGTCTCCCCCGTCTTGCGTCCGGACTCGTCAAGGAGCGCTGCGCGGACACCGGTGACGCGGCCGTCGTCGTTGCGAATGGCCTCGGTGACGCTGTGCCGCTCAAGGATGGCGGCGCCCGCGGATTGCGCGTGGCGGGCCAGTTCCTCGTCGAAGCCAAGCCGGGTACGGATCAGCCCGTACTGGGGAAAGTCGGAAACTTCGGGCCACGGCAGTTCGATGGTGCGCCCGCCGGCAATAAGGCGCAGGCCCTTGTTGCGGCGCCAGCCGTCGTTCTCCGGATGCGGCAGGCCGAGCTTCTGGATCTCGCGGACGGCGCGGGGTGTCAGCCCGTCACCGCAGACCTTTTCGCGCGGGAAGCTCGTCTTCTCCAGGACGGTCACGTCCAGGCCTGCCCTGGCAAGGTAGTACGCGGCGGTGGACCCGGCTGGGCCGGCGCCGACAATCAGTACCTTCACAGGTCAGCGGACGATGTTGCGGCGCAGCTTGGCCACGGGGCCCTTGTGCGCGGCGATGGCGGCAGCGGCGTTGTCCGGCGTTGATTCCTCGGCCTTGAACGCGCGGTGCACGGCCACGATTCCGCCGGTGAGGTTGCGGTAGGTGACCTTTTCCCAGCCGGATTCCTGCAGCCAGGCGGCAAGGTGGTCCTGGTCCGGCCACGCGCGGATGGATTCGGCGAGGTAGACGTAGGCGTCCGGGTTGGAGGCAACTTTCGTGGCAATCGCCGGCAGCGCCCGCATGAGGTATTCGGTGTACATGGTGCGCCAGAGCGGAACCACGGGCTGGGAGAACTCGGCGATGACCAGACGGCCGCCGGGCTTGGTGACGCGGAGCATCTCCTGCAGTGCCTTCTTGGGCTCGTTGACGTTCCGCAGGCCAAAGGAAATGGTGGTGGCATCGAAGGAGTTGTCAGCGAAGGGCAGGTTGGTGGCATCGCCGGCAACAAAATTGATGTCCGGGCGGCGGCGCTTGCCCACCTTCAGCATTCCGAGGGAGAAGTCGCAGGCCACCACGTCTATGCCGGCGTCGGCATACGGTTCGCTGGAGGTGCCGGTTCCGGCTGCCAGGTCCAGCACGCGCTGGCCCTTGAAGACTTCCATGGCTTCCACCACAACCTTGCGCCAGCGGCGCGTCTGTCCCATCGACAGGACATCGTTGACGACGTCGTATTTCGGTGCGACGTCGTCAAACATCGTGGCTACTTCGTCCGGACGCTTATCCAAGGATGCTCGGTTCACCATGTCATTGTCTCAAATGTTCCCGGCGGTGCTGACCAGCCGCTATTTGTCCCATCCCGGCTCCGCCCCGGCCGGGGAAGGCCACCGTGTACGCGGGAGTAGTGTTGTCTCATCATGACGAGCACGTTCCGCACCCTGACAGTCCCCCTGGATGGAAAAGATTTCCCCGGGGGGCTTCCTGCGTTTTTGGTCCGGGACGATGTCCTCTGCTGGACCCGGAGGGAAGCCGGGCTGGCTGGCTTCGGCGAGATTGCACGCTTCACGGCCACCGGCCCCGAGCGGTTCCTCGAGGCAGACATCTGGTGGCGGCACCTTGTCCTTGAGGCCGACGTCGCCGATTCCGTTGGGCTCCCCGGGACGGGCCCCGTGGCCTTCGGCTCCTTCGCCTTCTCCAAGACTTCCGCCCACGAGTCCCGGCTGATCGTGCCGGAGATCGCGGTGGGCGTGCGGGACGGGCAGGTCTGGCTGACCCAGCTGACGTTCGACGACGGCCCCCTCACTGAAGACACCGCCCGCGCCACGCTGGACCGCTGGCTCCGGAGCGCTGCGGCCCCTGCGGCAGGGCCCTCAGGAAGCACGACGGCGGCAGCGGACCCCTGCCCGGGGGACGGCACCTCGGGTGCCGTGCCCGCCAAGGCGGGCGGCGCCGTCGTACGCCCCCTCCCCCTTGCTGCCGGGGCAACCCTTCACACCGGCTCGCTGAGCGAAGAAGCCTGGATGGCGGCCGTCGAAGCGGGTGTGGCCGAGATCCGGACCGGGGCGCTGGAGAAGTTGGTCCTGGCACGGGACGTGGTGGCCACCATCCCGTCTGGGGTGCACGCGGCCACGGTGCTGCGCGAACTCGCCGCACGCTACCGCGAGTGCTGGACGTACGGGGTGGACGGGCTCGTGGGGGCCACGCCGGAGATGCTGATCCAGGTGGAAGGACGCACCGCACAGGCGCGGGTGCTGGCCGGGACCCTGGACCGCCGGGATGCCCACGGCGAGGACGGCCTCCCGATGGATTACGCCACCCGGGTGCTGGCCGGCTCGGAAAAGCAGCGGCACGAGCACGAGATCGCCATCCAGTCGTTGACCACGCAGCTGGCGCCGTTCTCCGAAGCGATGAATGCGCACGACGAGCCGTTCATCCTGGAGCTGCCGAACGTGTGGCACTTGGCCTCGGACGTCAAGGCTGAGCTGGCCGAGATCGAGGGCCATGTGCCCACCTGCCTGGCGCTCATCAACGCCCTGCACCCCACCGCGGCCGTCTGTGGAACCCCCACCCAGGTTGCCGGCGCCCTGATCCGGAAGCTGGAACACCTGGACCGGGGGCCGTACGCAGGCCCCGTGGGCTGGCTGGACGCAGCGGGCAACGGCGAATGGGGCATCGCACTGCGGGGAGCGGTCATCGAGTCCCCGGACACCGTCCGGTTGTATGCCGGCTGCGGAATAGTTGACGGCTCACAGTCCGAGGCCGAGCTCGCGGAAACCTGGGCCAAGTTCCGGCCGATGCTGGAGTCGCTTGGCATCAGCAGCTGACTCCCCCTCTCCCAACTAGGTAGCGCTAAGTGTCGCTTTGGGGTCTCAAAACGACACTTAGCGCTACCTAGTTGGGGAGGCAGTCCGGGATGGGAGACATCTTGTTCCCACGCGGGCTTGATTTCCCCTGTGATTTAGTTATCCAATAGTGAAACTTAGTTTCCTGTGATGCACATCTCATAATCGGCGCTACACTATGAACCGATTTAGTACCGCATACTCCCCGCAACAAAAGGTAAGAAAACATGCAGCTCAAGTCCCTGGCCACGGCCAAAATGACCGCCAAGGCAGCAGCAGTCTTCGCCGCCGGCGCCCTCACCCTCACGGCGTGCGGCGGCAGTTCCACCCCTGCAGCCTCCGAGGGCGGCATCCAGCTCATCAACGCCGGCAAGCTCACGGTCTGCGCGGACATCCCCTACGAGCCGTTCGAGTTCGAGAAGGACGGCGAGACTGTCGGCTTCGACGTGGACATCGCCAAGGAGCTCGCCAAGGACTTCGGTGCCGAACTGAGCATCGTTGACAGCTCCTTCGAAGCGATCGAGACCGGCACTGCCCTGACCCAGTGCGACCTGGGCATCTCCTCGATCTCCATCACGGACACCCGCAAGTCCGTCATGGACTTCTCCACCCCGTACCTCGACGACGACCTGGCCCTGGTGGCCAGCGAGGACTCCGGCATCACCGGCCTGGATGACGCCAAAGGCAAGAAGGTTGGCGTGCAGCAGGCCACCACCGGCGCCGACTACGCCCAGGAGCAGGGCATCGACGCGCAGCAGTTCGAGGACACGGGCCTCCTGGTGCAGGCTCTTGAAGCCGGCACCATCGACGCCGCCCTGGGCAACCAGTCCGTCCTTGGCTACGCCATCAAGGACCAGCCCAAGTTCAAGAGCGTTGAGGACTTCGCAACCGGCGAGCAGCTGGGCATCTCCATCAAGAAGGGCAACACCGCAATGCTGGAGAAGGTCAACGGCACGCTTGAGCGCCTGACCGAGGACGGCTCCCTGGAGAAGTTCAAGACCACCTGGTTCGGCGAGACCGCCAAGTAGCCAACAACCGCCAAGTAGTCGCCGTGCAGGCCTGGGGCTCCCCCGCCCGGCCCTCGTTACGGCCCTGAGAACTACGCAGCCGGGGCCCCGGACGAGCTGTACCGCAGTCCGTCCGGGGCCTCTGCCACGCACAACGAATGTGAGCAACCCATGGCAATGACCGCACGTCAGCGAGCCAGAGTAAGCCTGTATGTCCAGGCCGGAATCTTTGTGGTGGCCATCGCCGCGCTGATCCTGGCCACCGACTGGGAGACCATCGGCAACAGCGTCTTCAACTTCGGCAAGATCGGCCCCATGTTCCCGGGCATCTTCGTCACCGGGCTGGTGAACACCCTGATCTACACGTTCCTCGGCTTCATCGTGGGCCTCTCCGGCGGCCTGCTGCTGGCCCTGATGAAGCTCTCCAGCTTTCCCCTGTACCGCTGGATCGCCTCCGGGTACATCGAGTTCTTCCGCGGCATCCCGGCGCTGCTGGTGTTCATCGCCTTCGGCTACGGCGTGCCGCTGGCCTTCGGCGTTTCCTGGAACATCACCGTGATTGTCATGGTTTCCCTTGGCATGGTGGCCTCGGCCTACATCGCCGAAACCCTCCGCGCAGGCCTGCAGGCGGTGCCCAAGGGCCAGCTGGAAGCCGCCCGTTCGCTGGGCATGCCCCAGTGGCGGGCCATGATCACCATCGTTATCCCCCAGGCCTTCAAGATCGTCCTGCCGCCCCTGACCAACGAGGTCATCCTGCTCACCAAGGATTCCTCGCTGATCTACGTCCTGGGCCTCACTGCTTCCCAGTACGAGCTCACCAAGTTCGGCCGCGATGGCATCTCCAGCCTGGGCGCGGGCCTCACGCCGCTGCTGGTGGCCGGCGCTTTCTACCTGGTGATCACCATCCCCCTGAGCTTCCTGGCCCGGAAGTTCGAAAGCCGCACCGCGCGGAACAATCGATAGGCAGGGAAGACCATGAACGACGTCGTAAATTCCTCCGCCGGCAGCACCGGCACCATCCAGGCCGCCGGTGTAGCCATCAAGGACCTGCGCAAGTCCTACGGTTCCAACGAGGTACTCAAAGGCATCAGCCTGGACGTGGCGCCCGGCGCAGTGGTGTGCCTGATCGGGCCCTCCGGCTCCGGCAAATCCACCCTGCTGCGCTGCGTAAACCTGCTGGAGCAGCCCAACCAGGGCACCATCCACGTGGGCGGCTTCGAGGCCACGGACCCGGATGTGGACATCGACAAGATGCGCCGCAAGGTGGGCATGGTGTTCCAGCAGTTCAACCTGTTCCCCCACCTGGACGCCAAGCGCAACTGCTCCATCGCCCAGACCAAGGTCCTCAAGCGTTCGCAGGCGGAGGCGGACAAGGTGTCCATGCACAACCTGGAGCGCGTGGGGCTGGGGCACCTCGCGGACCGTTTCCCGGACCAGCTCTCCGGCGGCCAGCAGCAGCGCGTGGCCATCGCCCGCGCGCTCAGCATGGACCCCGAGCTGATGCTCTTCGACGAGCCCACCTCCGCGCTTGACCCCGAGACCGTGGGCGACGTCCTCTCCGTCATGCGGAACCTCGCCAAAGAGGGCATGACCATGCTGGTGGTCACCCACGAGATGGGCTTCGCCCGCGAAGTGGCGGACCGCGTGGTGTTCATGGACGGCGGCGTTGTAGTGGAGGAAGGCGTGGCCGAGCAGGTCATCTCCTCCCCCACGCAGCCCCGCACCAAGGAGTTCCTGCGCCGCGTCCTCGATCCGACGCACATCGACATCGAGGAGTAGGGCCTCTTCGCTTTCGCTACGTACAATCCCCGGCGCTACGGATTTTCCGCAGCGCCGGGGATTTTCTGCGTCACGGGGCAATCAGCGCCTCGCTTGTGAAGGAGGCGCACGACGGCGGCACGCGCCTCCTGTGCGGGCATTTACTTCCGCGGTGCCGGGGCACACAATAGGTCCCATCACAGCCCTGGCTCAGCAGCGCGCTGCCCGTCCGGCCGCCGTCCCGCGCGGCGGCGCATCCAGGAGCGCAGAGATGAATCCCCAAGCCCCACCCCCGCAGGCGGCAGTATCCGAACGTGCCGCGCGGCTGGCATCAGTACCCTCGTTCCAGCGGGTTGACTCCTTCATCCGGCGGTATCTCAACCGGGGTCAGGACCAGCGCACCGTCTGCGACTTCACGTTCGGCAACCCCCACCAGATGCCTCCGGACCGCTGCGTCAACACTTTGCGGGATGCCCTGGTTCCCCGCGATGACCAGTGGTTTGCTTACAAAACCAACGTCGAGACGGCGCAGGAAGCGGCCGCGCAATCCCTTGAACGGCTGCTGGACGTGCCTTTCAGGACAGAGGACATCTTCCTCACCACGGGCGGGTTCGCCGCGATCGCCCTGGCGCTGAAGACCGTTGCGGACCCCGGCGACGAGGTGGTCTACAGCCTGCCGCCGTGGTTCCTGTACGAGCCGCTGATCCTCGAAGCCGGGCTCGTTCCGGTGAAGGTCAAGGTCCACACCGCCACGTTCGATCTGCACCTCGCCGCAATCGAAGCGGCCATCACGGAGCGGACGCGGGTTGTGATCGTCAATTCGCCCAACAACCCCACCGGACGGATCTATCCCCCAGAGCTGCTGCTTCGGCTCGCCGACCTGCTGGAAACTGCGTCTGCAAGGATTGGGCGGCGCATCTACCTCATCTCGGACGAGGCCTACAACCGCATTGTGTTCGACGGCGTGCGGTTCCACAGCCCGGCGGAGTTCTACCCGTACACGCTGCTGGCTTACTCCTATGGCAAGACCCACCTCTCCCCTGGCCAGCGGGTAGGGTATCTGGCCCTCCCTCCGGCCATGCCGCACCGGGACGAGATGGCGCCGGCTATCAGCGGCCTGCAGGTAGCGATGGGCTGGGTGTACCCCAACGCGCTGCTGCAGCACGCGCTTCCCGAACTGGAGAAGTTCTCCATCGACGTCGGCCAGCTGGAGCGGCGCAGGGACCGCCTGGTGGACGCGCTCGGCGGCATGGGTTACCGCATGCGGCCGCCGGAGGGCACGTTCTACTTGTTCGTCAGCACGCCCGGTCCGGACGACGAAGCCTTCACCGAGTCCCTCGCCCGCCGCGACGTCTTCGTTTTCCCGGGCACGCTGTTCGAGACGCCCGGGTTCTTCCGGATTTCCCTGACAGCCAACGAGGACATGATCGAGCGGAGCCTGCCCACATTCGCAGCAGCGATCAAGGAAAGCAGGAGCGGAACATGAACGGACGGACGTATCCGCCGGGGGTGCCGTGCTGGATCGACACAACCCAGCCTGACATCGATGCGGCAGCAACCTTCTATGCCGGACTCTTTGGCTGGACGTTCAGGGAAGCAGCTCCGGGCGGCGGGGCGGACCGCTACCTGGTGGCCCAGCTGGACGGTGCGGACGTGGCAGGGATCGCCAGCGGCCGCGAAGAGACAACGGCCTGGAGCACGTACATTAGTGTCGAGGACGCAGATGCCGCGGTGGACCGGCTGGTGGCTGCCGGTGCCGGGTTGCGGGCGCCGGCAACGGGCGCGGGAGAGGACGGCCGCAGCGCGGCACTGGCTGATCCGGAGGGCGTGGAATTCCGCCTCTGGCAGCCGAAGCGGCAAGGTGGGGCACAGTCCGTCAACCAGCCCGGGACGTGGAACTTCAGCGACCTCCACACACGCAACCCCGAGGCTGCCGTCGGCTTCTACCATGGCGCATTCGGCTGGCAGGTGGACAAGGTGGGCTTCGGGGCGGACGGCGCCGACTTCGGAATGATGGTCCGTATGCCCGGGTACGGCGATCACCTTGAAGCGACCGTCGATCCGGAGATCAGGGCACGGCAGTCCGAGTTCGCGGCTCCGCCGGGCTTCGCGGACGCCGTCGCCTGGATCGTGCCCATTGGAGCTAACCGGACGCCGCACTGGCATGTCACGTTTGCTGTCGCCGACCGGGACCAGACGGCCCTCGACGCCGAACGGCTCGGTGCCCAGGTCCTCAGGCAGGACGACACGGGGTGGACGCGCGAGGCCATGATCCGGGACCCGCAGGGGGCGGTCTTCACCGCCAGCCAGTTCACACCGCCGATGGGATAGGTGGCGCATTGGGAACTCCGGCAACCCCGGAAAGCCTGCCGCTCAGCCCACCGCCTGGTTGCGTGGCTTATCTTCCAGTGCGTACTGCAACCACGTGGAAGGCAAGGTCGAAGTAGCGGCCCACGAAGCCCCCTGCACCCGTGATGCCGAACGAATAACGGTCCAGGTGGTTGGCCTGCGCCGTAAGGCGGATTTGGCCGGGAGCCAGGGCGTCCCAGGACAGGACTGTGACCTCCGCGGCAGCTTCCACTCCGTGCATAGCCACAATCCCGGCAAGAAGAATGGGACCTCCGTCTTCGCGAATCCCCGTTGACGAGAACGCGATGATCGGAAAGGCGGCCACATCGAACAGGCCCCGGCCTTTGACGTCGCGGTCCCGGCGCTCGTTGGCCGAGTCGAAACTGGCCGAGTCGATGATGGCACTGGCGCTGCTCCCTGCCAATGTTGACGCGACATTCAGCAGTCCTGAGGAGATGGTGAAGTCGGCGCGGACCCTGCCCAGTCCAAACATATGCCGCGAGGCGTAGGTGACGCCTGAGCGTTCGGGGTCGATACGGTACTCACCAGCCTCGGGCAACTTGTGGATTTGTACGGCTGGTTCGGCGGTCACGGCGGATTCCTTAGGCTTGGCCCGATTCCCCCCGCGCCGGGCAATTGCTGACGTATCAACAACCCTGCTCCTGTTATGCTGACGTGTCAACAACTCTGTGGTTCCTCCAGGGATAGGATGCACGTTGCCTGAGTATCGCCGCCTGACCCGGGACGAAGAAGAAGTCTGGTTCGCCTACATCCACTTCACCCGCCAGTTGGCAGCCGGGATGGAGAGGCAGCTGGCGGGGAGCGGCGTATCAGGCGCCGATTACCAGATGCTCGCCCCGCTTGCCGGAGCCGGGGCCGCCGGGATGCGCGCCCGGGACCTTGGACACAGTGCCGGGTGGGACCGCAGCAGGCTTGCGCACCAGCTTCGGCGGATGGAGGAACGCGGCCTGGTCACCCGGGAACCGGCGAGCGATGACGCCCGCGGCATCATAGTTCACCTCACCGAAGGGGGGCGGGCTGCACTGCGCGCGGCATCACCGGGCCACCTCGAATGGGTCCGGGAGCATTTTCTTGACTTGTTGACACCTGCGGAACGCCGGCTGTTGATAGGGCTTTCCAGGCGGGTGATGGACAACATTGAGCCGGAATCCCGGCCCTAGCGCGTCAACACTCCTCCGACTGCGGCAGCCACGGCTTCCTTGATCCTGCCGTGCAGGGCGCGCAGGCCGCTGCGGTCCGTGCGGACTTCAACGATGCTGCGCCCCTCGATCGGCCGTGCGAGGGCCTCGGCGAGTGCCGCCGTCGTACTTACCGCGCAATGCCCGACGCCGTATGCCGCCGCGAGGGCTGCGAGGTCTACTAAGTGCGGGGTGCCAAAGAGGCGTTCGACGGCGTCGCCGTACGTTCCGGCCTCACGCACGGCGCCGTGTTCCAGCAGGTCGAAGATGGCCCCGCCGGAGTCGTTGAGGACGACGATCCGCAGCGCAGGCTGTTCTTCTCCGGCGCCGAGGAGCAGGCCGCCGACGTCGTGCAGGAACGTGACGTCGCCCAGCAGGACAGTAGTTTCCTGCCGGCCGCCGATGGCGATGCCCGTAGCCGTGGAGATGGTGCCGTCGATCCCGGCGAGGCCACGGTTGGCGTACACGGTGGCGGCTGGCTCCGGGGCGGGCAGGCCAGCGAGGTCCACGTCGCGGATGCCGTTGGACGAACCCAGGAGCAGCTGCCCGCGGGCGTGCTTCCACACCAGCGAGCCCACTGACGGGCCAGTCGCGGGAGCCTCAGCGGAAAGTATTCCATCCAGGGCATGCTGGGCCGCCGAAGCCGCGAGCAACCAGGTATCCAGCCATTCTGCGGTCCCCCGGCCGGCGAAGTCTGCCAGGTCGGCGAGGCTTTCCAGCGGCAGCTCGGTGCGGCGCCCGGGCTCGTACCAGGCCACCGGTACGGGCTGGTAGAGGGCTGCCTGGACATCGGCCCTGGCCAGAAGCGCGGCGACCGGGCGGGACAGCGTAGGCCGGCCGAAGAGGACCACACGTTCAATCGGCATGGCCGCGCCGGGACCGAAGTGCTCCAGCAGCAGCCGGTAGGGACCAACCGCGTTCGGCCCGAAGCGGGCATTGGAGGACGGCTCCGCCAGCAGCGGCAGGCCGTGGGCGCGGGCAAACGCCTCGGCGACGGGCCCGGCGTCGTGCCCGGCGAGTACTACGGTGCGGCGCTCCGGCAGGTCGGTTGACGCTCGCGGCAGATTCATGATGAGCGGCTCGGTGCCGATCCGGTAGTGCTGCCGTTCAGCCGCAGGCGGCAGCTCCTCCCCCTGCGACGGAACCAGCGGATCGCGGAACGCCAGGTTCAGCTGGACCGGGCCGGGCGGCAGGTCCAGGAACGCGCCGGTGGCGGCGGACAGGCCGGTCTGGATAGCACGCCGGGGGTCGGTGCCAGCGGCTATGTCGACGGCGAAGCGTACCTGCTCGCCGAACAGGTCAGGCTGGACGGTGGTCTGGTTGGCGCCGGTTCCCCGGAGCTCGTCGGGGCGATCGGCGGACAGCACCACCAACGGAACCGCGGCATGGTTGGCCTCCATTACGGCGGGCATCAGGTTCCCGACGGCGGTCCCGGACGTTGTCAGCACGGCGGCGGGCGATCCCGTGGCCAGCGCCAGGCCCAGCGCCGTGAACCCGGCCGAACGCTCGTCGATCCGGACCAGCAGGTCCACCCTGCCCTCGGCGGAAGCCTCGGCAAGGGCGTACGCCATGGGGGCCGAACGGGATCCCGGCGAGACCACCACGTGCTGCACACCGCCGTCGATCAATACCCCCACGGCAATCCGCGCCGCCGCCAACGCACTCAGCCCAGCCCCGTCACCGGAAGCCTCGCTCTGCTTTGGGTCAGAAGAGGCGTCAGAAGCGGCGTCAGGCGTGGTGTCCGGGGAAGGCTCGTTCAGCGAAGTCACCAAACCAGTCTGCCACCCCCGACGCTCTCTCACTTGATGTCGGTCCAACCCAAACGCTCTATCACTTACCGCAGGAAAACCCGAAACGCTCTCTCACCTTCCGCCTGGAATCTGGCGAACGGTGAGAGAGCGTTGGTCCAAAACCTGCAGCAAGTGATAGAGCGTTGCCGAAAAACCGGCGTTAAGCGAGAGAGCGTCGCAGGGGTTAGGAGGCCGGGGAGCTTAGGCGTCCGTGCGGAACACCTGGATCACGGACGGGCGGGGCGCGCGCGCCTGGCCGGGTGCCGGCGTCGTGCCTTCCGCGATGTAGTCCGGGAAGAAGGAAACCTGCGCGTCGAAGGTGCCGTCCTCGCCAGGGTGCTGCACCGCAACGAACACGGTGCGCTCCTCGTCGTGGATGATCGGGCCGCAGGTCTCGGCGTCGCGCGGGACGGCCAGGAACTGCTCCACCTTGCCGCGTTCGGCGCCGTCGAGGGTGACTTTGAACAGGCCGTCCGCGCGGCCGATGCCGGAGGGGGCGCCGTCCGTGGAGATCCAGAGGTTGCCCACAGAGTCGAACGCGAGGTTGTCCGGGCAGGAGATGGGCGAGACCTTGTCCACCGGGAAGCCGGAGAAGTAGGTGACGTCGCCCTGGGCCGGATCGCCGCAGACCATAAGCAGGTTCCAGGCGAAGGTGGTGGAGGTCTGCCCGCCGGTCTCGGTGATCTCCACGATGTGGCCGTCGCGGTTCTGGTTGCGCGGGTTGACCTCGGTGGCGCCCTCGTTGGATCCAACGCCGCGGTTGGAGTTGTTGGTGCAGGCCACGTAGACCTTGCCGGTGTGCAGGCTGGGCTCTACGTCCTCACAGCGGTCCATCTTGGTGGGTCCAACCTTGTCGGCGGCCAGGCGGGTGTACACCAGGACCTCCTCGACGGTCATGCCCGGAACAGCGGAAGCTCCGTCCACCACCAGCGGCAGCCACTCGCCGATGCCGTCGAAGGCTCCGTCGGCGGGCACAGCCCCGGTTCCGGTGATTTCGGCGGCCGGCGAGTTGCCCGTGAACCTGGCGACGTAGAGGTTGCCCGCGGACAGCAGGGTCATGTTGTGCTTGCGGTCGCCCTCGCGGTACTTGTCCTTCGAGACGAACTTGTACAGGTAGTCGAAGCGCTCGTCGTCGCCGGAGTAGGCCACAACGTGCCCGGACTCGGCGATGATCACATTGGCGCCCTCGTGCTTGAAGCGGCCCAGCGAGGAGTGCTTTTTGGGCTTGGAGGTGGGGTCGAACGGGTCAACTTCCACGATCCAGCCGAAGCGGTTGGCCTCGTTCTCGTACCCGGTCTTGCGGGTGTCCCAGCGGTCCTCGTCCAGTTCCCACTGGCGGGCGGTGGGCTTGCTGGTGATTCCGTACCGCTTGTCCCCGGCAGAGATGCCGTTGCCAACGAAATAGCCTTGGAAGTTTTCCTCACCGGACAGGATGGTGCCCCAGGGGGTGGTGCCGCCGGCGCAGTTGCCAAGCGTGCCCTTGATAAGGCGGCCGGTAGGGTCTTCCACGGTTTTGACCAGCGACGAGCCGGCGGCGGGACCGGTCAGTTCGTACACGGTGTTGTTGAGGTAGCGGCGGTTGAGCGGTGCGCCCTTGACGTACGTCCACGGCTTGTTCTTGTTCTTGCGCTCCAGCTCCACCACGGAGAGACCGTGTGCGGCTGCCCCCACCGCGCGCATCTGGTCCGCGGGCATGGTTGCCGGGAACATGATGTTCTCGTTGGTGTACTCGTGGTTGGCGAAGAGCACCGCGCGGCGGCCTTTGCTGCCCGGGATCTCCAGGATGTCCGTGTAGTCGTTGTTGTAGCCGAACTGCTTTTCCTGCGCGGCGGCCGTCTGGTTGTGCAGGTCGAACTCCGGCGTGCCGTTGAAGATGGGGTCACCCCAGCGGATAACCGGCTGCCACGTGAAGCCCTCCGGGACGGTCACGGCGTCCACGGCGGCATCGATCGACGGGATGGCCGTGAACTGCAGCTTGGACTTGCGGAAGCCTTCCTTCGCGGCCTTGGACAGGCCGGCGGCGCTTGCGGATTCTGGTGAGGTTGCGGCGGAACCGAGGACGACGGCGAGCGCACCGGCGGCGCCGAAGCCCAGGGCGGCGCGGCGGGACATGGTGGCGGAGGCGATGTCACGGAAGTAGCTGTTGGAGCTGGTGTTGCAGACGTCGCCGGCGCAGGCGTTGTCGCACTTCAGCGCGCAGGTGACGGCGCTGCGCTTGCCCTTGGTATGGCCGAGCATCGGCAGCAGGGTGAACTTGCGGGCAGTCGTTTCAGACATGGGGGCCTTCCAAGGAATTTCTACGAGGTCCCGCCCACCCTTTCAGCCGGTTTCTACGCGCAGTAGTATGCCGGGTGAAGTTCCGGTTAACCGCGTGTGACCTGCAGAAACGTGAGAGAGGGTGTCAGGAAAGCCGACGTTAAGTGCGAGAGGGAGCCAGGAGCGCGTGGACGCGGTGCAGGCGTGCCAGCCACCAGTCCCGGCGTTCCCCGGATGCCGCATACCGCTCAAGCAGCCCGGCGTCGGCGGAAACGTCGCGGAGGCGGATGGCGCCGTCGTCGGCCACCAAAGGATCCGTGGTGATGTCCGATTCAAACAGGGACACCGTCCCCAGCCCGCACGCATACGGCAACTCGGGCAGGGCGGCCGCCAGGGCCAGGCCGGCGCGGATGCCCACGGAGGTGTCCAGCGCAGAGCTGACGACGGCGGGCAGCCCGGCCTGCGCCACGATGTCCAGTGCACGCCGCACTCCCCCGAGCGGCGCCACCTTGACCACCAGGAGGTCGGCCGCGCCGGCCCGCGCCACGCGCAGGGGGTCGGACTCCTTGCGGACACTCTCGTCAGCAGCAATCAGCACGGGAGTGCCCGCGGCCCGCAGCCGGCGGCGCACCTCGGCCAGCCCGTCGATGGTGGGCACGGGCTGCTCGGCGTATTCAAGCCCGACGCCGGCAAGCCGGGTGAGTGCCTCGACCGCCCCGGGAACGTCCCAGCCGCCGTTGGCATCCACCCGGATGGCGGCGTCCGGCAGCGCCGCGCGCACGGCGGCAACCCGGGCGGCGTCGTCGTCCAGGGTCTGGCCGCGCTCGGCAACCTTGACCTTTACGGCGTCCACCCGGCCAAAGCGCGCCAGCACCTCCGGCACCCGTTCGGCAGGCACGGCAGGAACGGTGGCGTTCACAGAGACAACGGAACGCAGCGGCGCGGGAAAACCCTCCCAGGCAGCCTCGATGGCGGCGGCAAGCCAGCGGGACGCCTCGGCGTCGCCGTACTCGGGGAACGGGCAGAACTCGCCCCACCCAGCCGGGCCCCGCAGCAGCAGCGACTCGCGCTCCATGATGCCGCGGAACTTGACCCGCATGGGCAGGGCCACCACATGCGCTCCGGCCAGCAGTTCCTCCAGGGCAGGCAAGGGGCGAGGGTCCGTAGGCATGGACCCAACTGTACAAGCGGAGGCTTGCCCTGCAGACCTATTGCAATCCCAACGTGATGGCAGCCTTCCAATACATATCCATATGGATATATCATGTGGACATGGCACGCGCAGCAACCACTACAGACGCCTTCAACGCGGTAGCTGAGCCCCGCCGTCGGGAGATCCTGGACGCCCTCAGCCTTGGCGAACGGCCGGTAAACGAACTGGTGGACCTGCTTGGGCTGGCCCAGCCGCACGTCTCGCGCCATCTGCGGGTGCTGCGGGAGGTAGGCGTTGTGGATGTCCGGGACGAAGGCCGGCAGCGGCTGTACCGGCTCAATCCGCAGGCCCTCAAACCCATCCACACCTGGGTTTCCAAGTATGAGCACCTCTGGGAGGAGCGCTTCGACCTGCTGGACGGCGTGCTCGCCGGCCTCCAGGAAGACACCACGCAAGAAGGAGCAGGGCAATGACACAGACAAGCACCATGGACGTGACCTATCCCGGCGATCGGGAAATCCTCATCACCAGGACCGTGGAGGCGCCCCGGCATCTCGTGTACAAGGCATGGACAACACCCGATCTCGTCCGGAAATGGTGGGCCGGGCGCCGCGGCGAGATGACGGTCGTGGACATGGACCTCCGGGAGGGCGGCGCCTGGCGTTACGTCATGGTAGCGAGCGGCGGGTTTGAGGTGGCCTTCCACGGCACGTACCGGGAGATCGTACCGAACGAGCGCATCGTCCACACGGAGGTCATGGAGACGGCGAATGTGGGACGGGACAGCCAGGAAGGGGCGGTGGTCAACACGGTCACCTTCAGCAATGCCGACGGCGGCGCCACCCTGGTCAGCATCCGCACCGATGCGGGCAGCAAGGAAGTCCGGGACATGATTGCGCAGTCCGGCATGGAGGGCGGGGTGCGGGAGCAGTTTGAACTCATCGAGGAACTCGCCCAGACCCTGGGATAGCCATCGCATCCGCCTCGATGCGCCGAGCCCGCCATGTGCGGCGGGATCCCAGCTTTGTGTGACACCCTTTAATCGATGACTTTTCAACGGCAGGCAACGAGCAGGGCCGCAGCCCGACCCGCAACGGGGTCGGGCTTCCTGTTCGTGCTGGCCACGTTGGCGTGTGTGGCCGGGCTGATGGCCACCTACTACTACTTCGTCCAGACCACCACGGGCCAGTTCATCGATGAGTCCGCTCTCGTGGAAGCAGTGGAACTCCATGGGCCGGCAGGCAAGGCGACCACCAAGTTCCTGGACCTGCTGCCCACCGTCTCCCTGGTGATGGCCGCCGTCGTGGTCCTGTTTGTGACCGTGATCCGCAAGCACTGGGCGGAGGCCGGGATTGCCGTGGCCGCCTGCATCGGGGCGAACATAGCCACGCAGGTGCTGAAGGATCTCCTGCCGGCCCGCCCGGACAAGGGGGTGATCACGCTGGAGCTGAACTCGCTGCCTTCCGGCCACACCACGTTGGCGGCGTCGGCTGCGGCCGCGGTGTTCCTGATGGCCTCGCCGCGCTGGCGTCCGATGGCAGGGTTCGTCGGCGGCACGTTCGCCATCGCCTCCGGGGTGTCCACGCTGATCAACCAGTGGCACCGGCCGGCGGACGTGGTGGCGGCGTTCCTGCTGGTGGGCGCGTTCATGATTCCTGCGGGCTGGCTCATCATCCGGCGCGGGTCGTGGAATGCGTGGGACGGCTTTGGCGGGCACATCGGTTCGGCCCGGATCTGGCTGACGCTGCCGGTTTTCATCGGGCTGGCGTCGGCCGCGGTGGCGCTGTACTCGCTGGCGCGCATCGCCCCGAGCCCGTGGCAGGAGACCAGCACCACCCACTATTTCTGGGCCGGGATCTCACTGATTGTGATCGCCGGGTACCTGGCCACGGTTGCCACGACGTCCCTGTTTGCGTACGCCGCACGACGACGTGTCCCGTCAAGGCGCTGAGTCCCCAAGGCCAGTGAAACCTTGACCGAACCTTGACGCATTACTGGTGAGTAATTTGATGGGCCCGGTGGATAGTAGTGGCTGTCAGGAGACGGGCAGCGGCAGCAGGCAAGCAGCAGGCCATCCAGCCGGATTGGATTGCAGCCCATCACTCTCCTGGCGGCGTCTTGAAGTGGGCTCCGCCAGGTATCAAAGGCCTCTTGCCCGGCTCCTGGCAGCCGTGAGACGGCGAGTACATTAGTCCCCCTGCAAGCGGACGCGTGCTCCTCAAACATCCCGGCGCCGCCCTTCCCCCCAAGGGCGGCGCCGGGATTTCCACGTCCGTTTGCCCGGGTCAGGCCCCCGCGGCTGGTCCGGGGCTGACGGCCTTTCCCAGCACATGGGCCAAGGCGGGCGACAACGGAAGGACGGCGAAATTGAAGCGCCGGCTGCCTACCGGAACAAAGCCGGCCTCCCCGATGGCCGCCACTGTGTCCCGGTTTGGATGGCAGCCGCCGGCGAACCGCTGCCATGCAGGCGCCAGCAGATCCTCCACTGCCGCGAACAGCCGGTTGTCCGAACGGACGTGTTCGTAGAACGCAAGGATCCCCCCGGGACGCAGGACGCGGCGGATCTCGGCCAGCACGGGGGCCTGCTCGCTGACGCTGCACAGAACCAGGCTGGATACAACGGCATCCACGCTGGCGTCCGCTGCGGGAATGTGTTCGGCTGCTTCGGCACGGACCGTGACAGGCACCGGAGCGGAGGCTGCTTTGGCGGCGGCGATGCTCCTGAGGTCGTCGTCCGGCTCGATGGCCAGCACGTGGGTGACGGCCGGCGGGTACAGCGCGAAACCGGAACCGTCCCCGGCGCCGATTTCGACGACGGACCCGCGCAGCCCGGCGAGCAGATCACGGCGGTGTTCGGTAGCGCCGCGGCGGTTCATCTCCTCCACCGCCCGGGCGTAGGCCCGTGCGAAGCGCGGGTGCTGCAGTTCAGCCGGCCCGCGCTCCCCCGAAGAGCCGCATGCCTGGCCGCCGCCAGTCACGCGTCTCAGTTCGCCGGGCCGGCGCTGCCGCTTTGGCTGACGCTGCCACCAAGGCTGGCGAGGGCCGCGCGGAGCCGTGTGTCGGCGTCGTCCGCTACTTCCTTGACCGCCGGGTTGTCACTGAGCTGCACCATGGTTTGCGGATCGATCGCCTGGATGGTGGTTTCGCTGGCATCGCTGCCGCGGCGGACCACAACGTTGCAGGGCAGCAGCGCGCCCATGTCCGGTTCGGCAGCAAGGGCACGGCTGGCCAGATTGGGGTTGCAGGCACCGAGGATGATGTAGTCGCCAACGGATGCTGCGGCCTCAGGCCCCAGCTTCGCCTCGAAGGTGGCGCGGACGTTGATCTCCGAAAGGATGCCGAAACCCTGCTCGGCCAAGGCGTCCTTCGTCTGCTGCAGCGCCTCGTCCCAGGCAAGCGGAACGGTGATGGTGTGCGTGTAGCTCATGGTGCCTCCTCAGGCGGTAGCTCCTACTGGTGGGTACGCCGCCATCGTATACCCCCGGGGGTGTTATGGCTACGGGGGTGTTATGGCTACGGGGGGTCCGCCGTCCGCGGGAGATCTCCCGATGGCTACACGCAGTAGAGCTTGCCGTTATTGGTGCCGACATCCAGCCTCAAAGTTATCTCAGCGGACGCCTCTGTGCGGTTTTGATAGGTCGCTGTTGCCTTCACCGCCAACAGGCTCATTGCACGGTTCTCGGCGATAACTTGTGAATTCTCATTCAGAACGATGCTTCCTGAAGCGCCGGCGCCCGCCACCGTATGGGGAGGTCCGTATGTTCCGTCTGACCTTTTGGCGGAAAGGGTCAGAGCAACAGGAACCTCGGGCAGGACGTAGTTGAGGGCAACCGCCTTATCCGCGTTGTCCACCCTGGCGCAGGCGAACTGCTGGAAAGCAGACCCCGGCCAGTTCGCTGCTGCGGTGACGGTCATGGTCGCCGTCGCGCTTTGTTGCCACAACGCAGACGCTGCAGACCCGCCAAAGCCCAGCAGCACGGTGAGCATGAAAGCCCCGACGGCGGCGGATGCGCCCGGCAGGCCTTGAAAACGCCGCATTACCCGGCCTCAGTCACGGCGGCCAGCTTCCGCGACCCTCGCACTGATTTGTACACCAAGATGGTGCCGTACCCGATAAGCCCTATGGCGGAGAGCGTGGTCCATAGTCCGCGGTCGGCATTGCCAAGTGCGTTGGCAACGAACCCCACCTGGGGAACGGCGTAAAACAGCTTGCCCTTGACCTGGATTTCGCGGACCGGCTCGGCATCGTTGGCGCCGTTGTTGTCGCCCCTGGTGATGAGTGTCTTCTCGCCGGCCTGGGTGGCGCCGAAGCCTACGATCCGATGGGTTTCCACCTCCGGCCTTCCGGAGTAGAGCTGGAACGTGATGACGTCCCCGTACTTGAGCTCCCCGAAGGGTGCCGGCTTCATCACCAGGAAGGTGCCGGGCGGAAATTTGGGTGCCATGGAATTCGTGAGCACGGTATACGTGTGCGATCCCGTCGCCGCCGGCATCACGATCAGGACCAATGCCGCGAACAGCGCAATGAGCATTGCAGCCATGCTGGCCATGCGTCCCAGAAAGGCAAGCGTCTGGGCACCGGCACTCCCCCTCTTTGAGTACGACGGCGACCCGGCCTTGGGTGCGTCCGGAACCGGAGCGGCGGCTTGGGTTAGCGGGCGTTCAGTCAGGTCAGCAGCCACCGGGCACCCCACAGAGTTGGCGCACGGTGAGCGGAAGGGTGATGGCCACTGCTTGTCCTTTCACGGTGGACGGGGCTGAAGAGCTGAGGGTCACCTGGAAACATATGACGGTGGAACCGGATTTGGGAACGGCTGGTGTTGCGAGTCCGGAGGCGCCCAGAGGTGCGTATCCGCTGGCGGCGCTGCAGTCTGCTGCCGAGGCTGCGGCCTTTCCACTGACACTCAGGTACTGGGAGAGTGCCCCGCCGGACAGATTCGCCATTGCAGGCTGTCCCGCCGTGGCGACTGTGTTGAACGTTCCGCCGGCATCGGTGCTGTTGGTGACAACCACTCCGGCGTAAACGGACATTCCGGGCAGCAGCGCCGCGTCCGGCGTCAGAGCTAGGTTGGCCGGCCTGCCGTCCAGGAGGGTCATGGTGGTGACCTGCCCGGACGGCGTGGCAGTGAGGTTGACGGTGAACGAAGCAGAAGAGACACTTCCCGGTGCTGCGACTGCGGTAGCGCTCCAGAGTGCGTAGGTGCCCTGGACTGTCAGGAGGCCCATCATCACTGCCGCGGCGATGAGGCCGGCCGCCTGCAGTGTGCGCTTGATGCGCATTGAGTCCCCCTGGTCATCTTCTGTCTTTGTAGCGGATGGCGGTTCGTCCGCCCGCCCAGATTAGGAAAGGCCGGACTGGGTGACCTGCGTCAACTGGAAAGCAATGTTGTTGAAGTTGTAGCTTGCGGTCACGTCGCTGCGGCCCGCAGTGCCCGACAGGAACTCGAATGTGATGGTCGCCGTGACGGTCTGCGCCGACCCAGTGGGCTTCAGCGGGTTAGCTACGGCTGCGCCCGCAACGGTCAGTGCCGGAGCCGAAACTGCCACGTTCGCGGAACTGAAACCATTGGTCGCGGTGATGCCGGTGGTGCTGATGTCAGCCGCCATCTTGTTGCCCACGAGGGTGACTGTCAGGTCCTGCGTGTAGGTGAGCTTGTCGCCCGGAACTACCTTGTAGGTTGTGATGTCGATGGTCGCGTTGTTGCGGTCCTTCCACACGCCTGCCGTCGTGGCATTGACCACGTTCAGGTCCCCGGCAACAATGGTGCCCGGCGCCTGGTTAGCTTCTGCGTTCCAGGCGGCCAGGGTTCCGCCGCCGCCCAGCAGCAGTGCTGCGCCGACGGCGATGGCTGCGGTTCCTTTGATCAAGGTGCTGTTTTTCATGATGTGTCCCCTCAGACTTTGTGTGTGTTTGTGGATCTGAGGATCACTTTGCAAGGCCAATCTCAGGACCTGATAAGGGATTTGATCAAGGTTCGCGCAAGAATAAAGCAGCAGGTCAGACGCCGGTAAGCGCTATCCCACGTCTCCGTCCAGCCGGTCAGCCGACGCCACATGAGCGGCCGACGCGCTGGTCAGACCGGCAGCCCTATCCGCACTTTAGGAACCGAACCCGCCCGGGCGCCCCGGCTCGTACAGATCGATGATGGGCAGGTGCCCGTCGGTACGGATGGCGTCGCCGCCACCGTTGCGGTGGTGGTAGCCGCTGGAGTAGTTGAGGATGACGTGGACCGACTCCACCGCGTCGGCTGCCTGCAGCGTGGTGATAATGAAGTCGCGTTCCTCGTCGGTGCGGTCGGCGATCTTGTGCGTGATCTGGAAGGTGAACAGGGACAGGCCCACGCTGCGGTCGTACGTTCCGGCGCCCACCCAGTCCACGGACAGGCCGCCGGGCAGCATCCATCCGGGCGGGCACTTCCAGAACCGGACGTGGTGCCGCTTGCGCGGATTCCCGTCGATCTCGCGCTGGAATGCGAGGTCCTGCCTGTTGCCAAACACGTAGAGCCAGCTGACCGGGGCAGCCGGGTAAGTCCGGCCAAGGACTGTCGAGGTGAGGGTGTGCCAGGCGGTGGCCGGCGTGATGGGATCGGCCTCCACCCAGCCGGCGGTGCGCATGGCCCGGCGCAGTTCCTCCTCCGTCCCCACCACGGCGAGGTTCACGGGATCGCCGAGGACGCCGTCGCCCGTCCTGGCCCTGCCAATGAAGTAGTCCGGAATGTAGAGGCTGCTCAGGATCTTATGGACGCGCGGCAGCAGCGCGTACGCCAGGATCAGCCAGACGGGCAGGAACACCCATGCCTGCTCAGGACCGCGCGCGAGGCGCGACAGCAGGAAAAAGTACACAGCCCAGCCGACGGCGATTGTCACCACCAGGTACAGCACCCGCTGCAGCACGGCCAGGACGGTGGCCCACCTGCTTTGCCGCCGTTCCACCGCACTGGTGGAGGGCGAATGGTCGGGCTCCGCCGCCGCGGGCCGCGCCTGAGCGTGCCCGTCGGGGCCGGGCCGGCGGTCGGGGCCGCTGTCGGAGCCGGGCCGGCGGTCGGAGCCGGAGCCGCCCACCTCCGAGTCGCCCAGGTCAGGGGTCACGGCTCGTCGGGGTTCAGCTGCTCAACGATGATCCGCGCCGTCTCAGGATCACCCAAAATCAT
>NZ_LWLP01000001.1:3413827-4253622 GCF_001641125.1 Arthrobacter sp. OY3WO11
TGCTATACGAAGTTATTACGCAAAATCATGAAATGCCCGGCAGCGGGCAGCTCGATGTTGGTGGCGCCGGGAAGGACACTGCCCTCCGGGATGTGCGGATCGAACGGGCCGTAGATGGAGGTGATGCGGCTGTTGATGGCCTCTTCGCGCGCGAGCTCCAGCGTCAGGGCGTTGCGCGGCGAGAAGATCCTCAGGGTGGGCAGCAGCATGTACCTGGCATAACGCGATCCCGAAAACGGCGTGCACACGGTGACCATCCGGTCGATCCGCTGCTCGGGGTCGAGCATCAGCATGGTGTACTTGCCGATCAGGCCTCCCTTGCTGTGCGCCACGATCGCAGCGTCCTGCAGCCCCGCTTCCTCGATGTGCTGGGCCACCATCCGCGCCGCAACGGGCACCTCCAGCTTGTTCCGCTGCAGCACCGTGACCACATGGACGGGATGGCCGGCGTCGTGGATGCACTGGATAAGCGGCATCATGAACTGCCAGTTTTCATAGACGCCAGGGATGATCACCACGGGCCGCCGGTGGCCCTGGTGGAAGGATCCTGGCTGGACCCGCGACAACACGCCGCGGACCTGCCATCCCGCGGCATAAAGGTAGTCCTGAACCCACCACATGGCTTTCCGCAACGGACTTATCCGAGTGCTCACGCCCCGTTCACTCATCTGTCGAGGATATCCCTAGTAGTTCCGGCGGTGCTTCAGGCGGGGAATAACGACGCCGAACACGGCCGCCGCCGCAAAGCCTAGTATGCCCGTGGCTGAGACCCCCGCGCCCAGGGTGGCAAGGGCGGTCACCCCGGAGAGGAGCACGGGACCGCCGGTGGACCCGGCATCGGCCATGAACCGCCACAGCCCCAGGAACTGCCCGCGGCCACGGTCCGGCGAAAAGTCCGCCCCGAGGGTCATCACCAGCCCGGAACTGATCCCGTTGCCAAACCCAATCAGCAGCGCAGCCAGCAGCAGCCCCGCAAAGGATCCCGTGAGGGGAATCAGCAGCAGCGCTATCCCCATGATCAGCGTGGACGGCACTGCCACAAACTGCCGGCCTTTCCGGTCCATGAGCTTGCCCGCGGGATAGAACACCAGCATGTCGATCGCCCCGGAAAGCCCGTAAATCAGGGAAGCCGAGGTCGCGTCCATGCCCAGGTGGTCCGCCCACAGCGGGATGACCACCTGCCGGGACGAGCGCAGCGCGCTGAGCAGCAGGATCCCCACGCCCAGCGAAAGGAACACGCCCGCGTGGGACACCGCGACGCCCCGCAGCGTGGGCTCCGGACCCTTGTGTCCGCCGTCGGGCGCTGGCGCAACGGCAAGGTCCGGAATGGTGAGTGACAGCAGCGCGGCACCCGCCATGGCCACCACCCCCACCCAGTAGGCGCCGCTGATGCCGGCGAACTGCATCACCGCGGCGCCCAGGAACGGCCCGATGAACACGCCGATCCGGTTTACGCCGCCCAGGGTGGACAGCGCGCGCGCCCGGAACTCCACGGGCACGGCCTCGGTGAGGTACTTCTGCCGGGCCAGGCCAAACACGGCGCCGGACATTCCGACGACGGCCATCGCCGCAGCGAGCAGCCACAGTCCGTCGGGCACCAGCGGCGTCAGCCCGGCGGCCGCGAGCGCGAGGCCGCCTGCGACGGCGGCTCCCACGATGGACCAGCGCTCACCGAATTTGAGCGTCACCAGGGAGGCGGGCAGGTTGAAGAACCAGGAGCCCAGCCCGATCAGGGTGACGATCAGGGCAGCAACAGCCACCGAGGCTCCCAGATCCCTTGCGGTCAGGGCCACCACCGGCAGGATGGCACCCGTGCCGATTCCGTAGAGCAGCGTGGGCCCGAACGCTGCCACCGCGATGCCGCGCAGGCTGAAGGGCTGGGGGTCGTCCGGGGAAGTCATCAGATTTATCCTATGGCCGGCGGGCCGCCAGCCTTGGGGACGCACGGGCAGCAGTCCGCCGCGGGAACGCCGCCCGGCCTGCGCACCGAGGGGAGGCGTCAGCGCGCAGGGACTGCCTGTGCGGACCGGACGCGGGTCTCAGTGCGCAGCACCGTACAACCCCCATGCCGGGAAACTACTGGAGCGTCCGCCGTTCCAAGCCGGCCAGGGACCTGAACAAGGCCACGATTTCCACCACGGCACCAATGATCGAGCCCACGATGCCCAGTACCAGCAGCACCCGCACCACTACGGGCCAGCCGGACCAGCTTTCCCCAAAGTCGAAGGGGAAGACCTCCCACAGGCGGAGGGTGGCGGCAAGCCCTATTCCCAGGACCACCAGGTTCCCCAAGGCCATGACGCCCCTGTTGCGGATCACCACAAAGACGAGGTTCGCCACAATGCCCGCGGTCAGTGACGCGTTAACGATGCCGAGCACGCGGGTCATATCGGAGGTAAGGAACGGCACCACCTGCCAGCCCGGCCAGACGTTGATTCCCCACATCATCGCGGCATTAACCAGGACAGAGCCAACGTTGCCGCCGCGGCTGGTTACCGTCTTGTCAGCCATGCAATCTCCCGGAGCCAGTGAACGGCCGGCACAGGTGGATCCTGCGGCCTGCAATCAGGGTGCCCCCGGCTCGACGCCGCAAGGAAGTGCCGAAGGTCCCCGGCCGCCGTGGCAGGTCCGGGACCGCGCAAATCCGGGGGTCACAAACGCCCCGCAGAGGAGTAGCGTTCGCCTTATGGGGCGCTGATCCGCGCCCGTACAAAGGGGAGGTCATTCGATGGGTGAAGTGTGGATCCGAACGCTCGGCAACGGGCTGGTCCGGGCAGACAGAGTCACCGAAATTTCATCCACCCGCGGGTCCCTCCAGGAGGACCAGGGCTATTCGCTGAAGGTCATCGTGGACGGCAAGGGACACGTGCTCATTGACGACGACGAGCTGCGGGGCTCGCTGGCCGAGCGGCTGGAATACGCCCGGCACGTGGAGGACGCCCTGCTGCTTGCCATGGACGAGGCCCGGGACAGCGACGCCGCCGTCGTCATCTCCTATGAGCCGGAGCGTGAGCGCTGGTCAGCAGCACCGGCCACCGTGTTAGCCGGAAGGCTTTCTGAAGCAGTGGGGTGAGCCCGTGGCGGTTCGCCGCGTACGACGACGGCCGGCGGCCCTGGTGCCACAGCCTGCGGTTACCGCGAACACCTCAGCGCGTCCGGGCAGGCCGCCCGGCGATGCTGGTCCGCGGGCATCGCAGCCGGAGCGCTCGGCCCACAGCGCGGAATCCCAAACGATGCAATAAACAACCTCATGTTGCGTGGATCACATTCAGTCCCTACTCTGGATGAGGCTGATGCAAACGGCCGTAAGCAAGAAGCTGCAGCGTCGCAGCCAATGCCGGGGAAGGCTTTACAACTTGAATTCAAAGCTGAACATTGTTGTCCGTGTAGATCTCGACCACGCCAGGGCACAGGTGATTGCAAAGGGGCATGTCACCGTCCACAGCGTCAACGCACTGTATGTAGTAGTCAAGCGCGCCAATTCCTTACGTGAAGGCCTGGGCGTCGAACTGGATATTTCCCATGCGCGGGTGGACCAGGAAGCGCTGGAAATGCTCCATGCCTCTTCCGAGACACACCATCTGCCCGCCAAGATCGATCCGCAGCAGGCGCCGTGCACCATCAGCGTCCTGGCTCCGCGCACGGCCGCCCGCAGGGCACACGCGCCGGCACTGATCGCCGCATAGGCGCCCCAGGCAACGGCACCCGAAGAGCCCAATCGTCGGGCCAGGGCGCCAGCCGCACACTTCTTTTTCTTCCTGATTGCCACGGACTGCGAGTGCAGCTGTATCCGAATAGACGGGTAGCTGCACTCCCGGTTTGATGGCAGCCCGCCACGGGCCATGCCCGGGAGTACAGCTTCTCCTGAATACAGGGGAGGCTGTACTCTGGGGTCCATGGAGACCCTCACGCATGCCCCGGTCCTGGCCCGGTTCGGTTACGCGGTGTCAGACCCGACCCGCGCCCGGATCCTCCTCGCCCTTGCCGACGGCGGCACGTACCCTTCGGATCTGGCAGACTCCCTTGGCGTGTCCCGGCAGAGCATGTCCAACCATCTGGCATGCCTGCGCGGCTGCGGCCTGGTGGTGGCAGTACCGGACGGCAGGCGGACCAGGTATGAACTGGCGGACGAACGGCTGGGGCACGCCATCCGCGACCTGCTGGGCGTGGTGCTCGCAGTAGATCCTGCGTGCTGCGCACCGGACGGGACATGCCAGGCATGACGGGCCTCCAGATTTCTCCGGCCCCGGAACGCCGCGCGGTCCTCTCCCGCCGCATCCGCTTCTTCGCCGCCGCCACCATCACCTACAACGTCATTGAGGCGGCGGTTGCCCTCTGGGCCGGTGGGGTGGCCGGCTCGGCAGCACTGATCGGATTCGGCCTGGACTCGGTCATTGAGGTTGCCTCCGCCGTCGCGCTGTCCTGGCAGTTCGCTTCGAAGGATCCGGAACGGCGCGAGCACCTGACACTGCGGATCATCGCCCTGTCATTTTTTGCCCTCGCCGCGTTTGTTTCCGCCGAGGCCGTCCGCTCCCTGGCCCTCGGGGAAGGGGCCGAGCATTCGGTGCCGGGCATCGTCATTGCAGCGCTCAGCCTGGCCATCATGCCGGTACTGTCCTGGCTGCAGCGCCGGGCCGGCCGCGAACTGGGGTCCAAGACTGCAGTGGCCGACTCCAAGCAAACACTGCTGTGCACCTACCTGTCGGCCGTCCTCCTGGCCGGCCTGCTGCTGAACGCCACGGTGGGCTGGTGGTGGGCAGACGCTGCCGCCGCGCTGGTGATCGCCGCCATCGCCGTCCGCGAAGGCGTCGAGGCCTGGCGCGGCGATGTGTGCTGCACGGTTCCGGCCAGGGGTGGCACCGGCGCCGGCCAGGAGAGCAGTCCAGCGGCCGGCGGCTGCTGCGCAGGGTGCGAGGGCACCGCTGATGTGCCGCCGGCCGGCAGCGGACACTAGTCAGTACTTGGGCCAGTAGTCCGGGTTGAAGCCGCTGGGGGTCGGGGGCCTGGGCGGGTCCTCCCATTGGCCGGAAGGACTTTCCGGCTGCTCAGGCTCCGGCTCAGACTCCTGCTCGGATTCAGGCTGCGGCTCCTGCTCCGGCGTCACCTCGCCCGTGCGTTCCAGCGCAGGCTCAGGCTCGGTACTTTCCTCGGGTTCGGTTTTGTCGTGCGCCATGTCGCTCCCTTGGGGACCGGGATAGCCCACTGCCTGAGCACTTCCAGAGTAGGTTCCGGGATGCCCGCCATGTCAAGGTTTCCACCTCCCCTACTTGGCCCCCTGCCGTGCCCGGCACGAACGGCGCATGGCCGCTGGCGCCTATTCGCCGCCCTCCACGAACTCCAGCAGGTCGCCGGGCTGGCAGTTCAGCACCCGGCACATGGCTTCGAGCGTGCTGAAGCGGACTGCCTTGGCGCGGCCGTTTTTCAGCACGGCCACATTGGCGGGGGTCAGGCCCACGCGCTCGGCGAACTCCCCCACGCTCATCTTTTGCCTGGCCAGTTCGACGTCGATGCGCACCACAATGGGCATCAGATCACCGCTTCCATGTCCGCCCGGAGGTCGGCGGCCTGCCGGAGCAGGGCGCGCAGCACCACCACCACCAGGCCCAGGGCGGCGCCTGCTACCAGGACCAGGAACAGCAGCAGCGGCAGTCCGGGATCGTCGGCGTTAAGGACGACGACGGCGGAAAGCGCCGCGAGCATCGTCCAGCCGGCGGCGATGGCCCAGACAATGGCATCCACCCACACCAGGGCTCCGTTGCTGAAGATCCGGTCGTGCTTGACAAGCGTCAGCAGCTTCCAGGTGCCCACGATCACCACCTGGACGCAGGCCACCTCCAGGATGAAGAAGATGGTGAGGGGCCACTGAAGGTGCGCACGGTCCGGATTCTCCTGCGCCATGTGCGCGAACTGGCCGGGGATGGACATGGCCTGGAACAGGACCAGCAGGAGGAAGGCCGCCACGAGGACGATCCGGAGGGCGGTGACTGCCAGGCGGGTTATTTGCATATATCGAGTTTCAGCTACTATCTATCGAAAGTCAATCGGTGCTCGCAGGTACCTAATAGGAGAATCGTCAGGGAATCAGCTGGTCCCGGCGGAACCGGAGCTCACGCCGGGCGCCATTAAGGGGTGATCCCGTGAAAGGCAGGGCGTCCAGCCGGATGCCCCCGGCCGCGGTGAGGGCCAAGGCGTTGGCTGCTGCCGCTGCCTTGGGAGCCAGTCCGATGGCGGCCGCGAACTCCTGCCAGTGCCTTGCCTTGAGTCCCTTGACCTTGCCGGCGAGGGGAAGCGCCATGGTGTCGTCACCGTAGAGCAGGGTGCAGGGGATGTCGTACATCGGAGCCACGGCCCAGCTTCCGTTCCTGCCTGCGAGGACGGCGGCGTTCTTGGCGTGCAGGTCCCCGTTGCCGGTGAGCCAGGCGAAGACGAACTGCAGGTAGAGGTTGCGGACCGCCACGGCTTTTGCCTTACACAGTCCGGCCAGCGCCAGGACCAGCTGCTCGGAGCTGACTGCGTATTTCGACGCCGGCGGCAGGTTCATCACCTGCGCTCCGTCCTCGAGCGCCAGGCGCACCAGGCCGTCGGAGTGGGCGCGGTCGAACCGCTCCACCAGCAGCCCGGGCATGCCGCGCTTGTCGGTGACCACGCTGTGCCTGGCCACAGGGATCTTCAGGGCTTTGGCTCCGGTGAGATGGGCGGCCTCATTCAGGACGAGATGCGGGTAGCTGGGCGGATCCAGCTTGAGCAGGTATCGGCGGTTGGCAAGCGCCAGCGGGGTGGTCATCATTGAGGCGCTTGCCTTGTGCTGCACGCCGGGCAGTCCGTGCGGATCCACCGCGTCCGCCAGGTAGGCGAAGTCCAGGTCTTCGGGGCGGGAGGTATCCGCCAGCGGCCGCTGTTCCGCCAGAGGTTCGCCAACCGGGACAACCTGCACGTCACCCGGCATGTCTGCGCCTACGGCCAGGAGGAGGCTCAGCTCATCACCCAGGCTCGTCTTCACGGCGTCCTTGAGCACGGTGAGCCGGTGGCCCTCCGGCAACAGCCCCGAGAAGAACGCCGGCAGCGAACCGCTGGGTGATTCCACGGGGTCCACTGCAAGGGGCAGTGTTGTTGCCACCGGCCGGGCACCGGCAGCAAGGTATTCGGCAGTGTAGGAGAAGGCCACGCTGCCGCGGTCCGTGCGGGAGAGGTGCCCGGCCAGGACACCCGCCTTGTACACGTCTGCGCCGCGGACGAACTTCAGGCGCTGCAGGTCCTCAGTCATCAGCGGCCCGGAGGTGGAGTCCTACCGCGTTGGCCGCGGCAGTAACCGTGCCCAGCGACGGGTTTCCCGTCCCGGTTTCAATGGCATGGATGGTTCGGGGGGACGTGCCGATCAGATCGGCCAGCGTGCCCTGGGTAATACCGGCCTCCTTGCGGGCGCGCCGGATGCTGGCTCCAATGGCCTGAACGTCGTCCATCAGTCCCTTCCGCAAGATATTGCTGATTTGCGTGCTCTTCTAGGAGAGGATGTCCCACTATCCGTGAAAGCGCAATATATTGCGGAAAAGAGGGCGGGGTTGCGCTCAGCGGCCCGGCAGTCCCCATATCGGAAGTATCTTTCAGATCCGCCGCGCATTGAGCGCCGAGGGGCCACGCCCACAGGGAAGGCATGGAGAGGGAAAACCAGCCGGTCCTTGGCTGATCTTGAGGCAATCCTCGCCGGTCCTTGATCCGTCCACAGCACACTGGTGGGAGAGGGGCCTGAAGCGTAAGGCAGCAGTAGCTGGGATCTGGGCCCGGCAACAGGCCAGGGCCGGCGGCGGAGGCGGCGGAACAGCGTGGTTCCGCAAATAGCCGCCGGCCCTCCTCTCTCACCGGCCGCCCGCCCAGCCGTCATGCAGCAGCGCACGGCATTCGGGCATGGAATACCTGCCGTCCTTCAAAGGAGGCCAGCATTGCACCCCCAACCGCTGACACTCCGGCCCCTGACGGGCATAGGATTTGCAGCATGAGGATTGCCGTCGCAGGTGGAACCGGGACTGTTGGCCGCCACGTGGTGGAGGTGGCAAAAGCACGCGGCCACGAGGTCTCAAGCATGAGCCGGGCCGACGGCGTGGACCTGGTGAACGGCCGCGGCCTTGCCCAGGCCCTCCAGGGTGTGGAGGCAGTCATCGACGTCTCCGGCATCCAGACCACGTCCACCAAAAAGGCCGTGGACTTCTTCACCAACGCCACCCAGAACCTGCTGGCAGCGGAAAAGCAGGCGGGGGTGAAGCACCACGTTGCCCTCTCCATTGTGGGGATCGACGGCTCAACCTCCGGCCTCTACGCCGGGAAGCTGGTGCAGGAGGACGAGGTCCGGCACGGCGGAATTCCGTGGACGCTGCTGCGCTCCACACAGTTCCATGAGTTCGTTCCGCTGGCGGTGAAGATGGGGACCGTGGGTCCGCTGGTGAACGTTCCCAAGATGTTCACCCAGCCCGTGGCTGCCCGGGAAGTGGCGGAGGCACTCGTGGCGGCGGCAGAAGCAGGACCACAGGGAAGGGTCACGGACCTGGGCGGGCCCCGGACCGAACAACTCGCGGACCTGGCCCGCGCCTACGTCGCCAGGACCGGCCAGCGCAAAAGGATCCTTGAGGCTGTGCTGCCCGGTTCCATGGGCAAGGCCATGCGCAGTGGCGCACTGATCCCGGCGCCGGATGCCGCCGTCGGACGCCAGACGTTCAGCGAATGGCTGGAAACACGTGATGCCGCCGGCGGGCAGAACCAGTAACGGGGGCTCACGCGCCAGACTGGCCAGTGGTTTAGGGGGTAACCATGCTTTTCGAATCGACAGACCGGTATTTCCGGACCTTGGGGCCCCGCGGCCGGACAGTGATGTTCCAGCTTCCGCTATCGGTCACGGTGCTGCTCGTCACGGTCCTGGTGGCCCTTCTGCACCCCGGGTTCGAGTGGTCCGGGCCGTTCCTGTACAGCCTGGGAGCGCACCTGGTGCTGCTCACGGCCAGCGCCGTGGTTCCTTGGGAACGCCTTCCGGCACGGGCCGTCTTCGTGATTCCGTTCCTGGACTGCCTCGCCATCGGACTATCCCGCGAATCAGGCGGCCAACATCTCACCGTCCTGAGCTTCCTGCTCGTCTTTCCGGTCGTATGGCTGGCCGTGGGCCTGCGCCGCAGAGGTGTTGCCATGGCCGTTCTGGCCACCATCCTCAGCGTGGCAGTGCCGCCGGCCGTCCTCGGCACCGGATTTACCAGTGCCTCCTTCATCCGGGTGGTGCTCCTGCCGGTCGTTCTCGGGGCCATCGCGCTCACGGCCTACGGAGTTGCCAACGGCATCACCATGCAGCGGCGCCTCCTGGCCAAACAGGAAGCTGACCTCCGGGACCTGCTGGCGGCCAGCGAGGACCGCGAACAGCTGCTGAACACGGTGATGGACACTGTCAGCGTGGGTGTGTGCGCCCTCGACGGCCAGGGCCAGGCAGTACTGGTGAACCGGCACCTTGGCAGCCGCCTCGCGGACGCCATCGGTGCTGACCCGACTCCCGGCAACGTGACCGACCTGCCTGTCTACGGCGTCGACAGGAAACACCGGCTTCCCGCCGAACGGCACCCCCGCTCGCGCGCTGCCCGGGGCGAGTCCTTCACCGACGAGCTGATCTGGGTGGGCAGCGGAACCACCCAGCGCGCATACTCCGTGACCTGCCGTCTCACCAGGACGTCCGCTGGAGGGCACTCAGGCGCGGTCCTGGCGTTCACGGACGTCACAGCCCTCGTGACGGCGCTCTCCGCGAAGGACGAATTCCTGGCCAGCGTCTCCCATGAACTGAGGACGCCGCTGACGTCCATCCTGGGTTACCTGGATCTTGCCCTTGACGAAGAGGGCCTTGAGCCTGGCCTGGAAGAGTGCCTGGCTGTTGCCAAACGCAACGCCCGGCGGCTGCTGACCCTCGTCGGTGACCTGCTGACCATCGCGTCCGGATCGTTGACCATCGCTCCCCGTCCGGCGGACCTTAACGTCGTTGCCACCGCCAGCATCCAGGCTGCACAGCCGCACGCCACGGCCGCCGGCATCACCCTTGAACTGGAATCAACGGGGCCGGCCACAGGACGGTTCGACCCCGAGCGCCTTGGCCAGGCGATCGACAACCTGGTGTCGAACGCCATCAAGTACACGCCCGAGGGCGGAAGGGTTACCGTCCGGGTCAGTGCCACAGGACAAAGCCTCAGGTGCGAAGTCACCGACACCGGGATCGGCATGACCGGAGACGAGCTGGGCCAGGCCTACACCCGTTTCTTCCGGGCAGCCAATGCACACTCGTCCGCCATACCCGGTGCGGGCCTGGGGCTGGCGATCACCAAATCCATCGTCGAAAACCACCGCGGAACCATCAGCCTCACCAGCAGCCCCGGAAAGGGAACCACAGCGGTCCTGACCCTTCCGGAGGCGGACACTTCCCTTCCCTCCCTCGCCGCCGCCCGGTAACAGGATCCCGGTGCCGGGAGCCGCCGTCGGACGCCGGACGTTCATTGAGTGGCAGAGGCTACCCGCGGGCCTTCCTGGCGCCCCTGTGCCGTCCTGCCGGGGCGCTGCCCGTCAGCGGGTGGGCCAGCCGCCAGTGCTTGTGGGAGTGGCTGCCGGCGCGGCCGGCGGGAGGGGCAGCCGTGGCCACCAGCGACGATCCCCTCCGGCGGCGGCGCAACCGGAGGAGGACGATCACCGTCAAACCCAGCCACACGAAAGTTACACCAAAGACAAGGACCAGGGACGGAATCGCATCCATGATCAAGCTTAGGCTCGGAACCGCCGGTCTTCCTTACCTGTTTCCTGCGGGCTGACTACGCGCCCAGCGGGTGAGTACCTCCTCGAGCCCGGCTAGCTTTCAAAGGCCGCGCGGAAAGCTGCAAGGGCGGCATCCCCCGAATCCATGCCCACTCCCCCGGCGGCAGCTGCTTCGAGACCGACGACTCCTGTGTAGCCGGCTTCGCGGAGGGCGGCTGCAACTGCGCGGTAGTTGATTTCCCCGGTGCCGGGCTCGCAACGGCCCGGGACGTCGGCCACCTGGATTTCCCCCACCCAGGGCAGCGCGGCCCGGACAAGTTCGATCAGGTTTCCCTCACCGATTTGGGCGTGGTAGAGATCCAGCATCATCCTGACATTGGGGTGGTCAACCGCCGAGACCAGCGCCATGGTGTCTTTGGCGCGGGCCAAGGGGATGCCGGGGTGGTCCAGGGCGGTGTTCAGGTTCTCCAGGGCGAAGGTCACACCGTGCTTTTCACCCAGGACTGCCAGGCGTTCGAGGGTGCTCCGGCCAGTCAGCCACATCTCACCCGTTGATCGGTGAACGGGTGAGACAGCCCGGCCGCCCTCCCCGAGCTCCGCCGGGTGCACCACCATCCGCTCGACACCGAGTTCCAGCGCAGCAGGGATCAGCTTCTCCGCAGACGCCAGCACCTCGTCGGCGTTGTCGGCGTCCGTCAGGCTGCCGCCAAAATATCCGGTCATCGACGAGAACCGGGCTCCCGTAGCTGCCAGTGCCGCGATGTCCCGGCCCCGGGTATCCCACAGCTCCACCTCGAAACCGTGCCCATGGATCCTCTTGACCCGCTCGATCAACGGCAGATCGCCGTAGACCATTTCGGCGCACACAGCCAGCCGGAAGCTCATGCTTTGTTGCCCACGAGGTGCTGTGCAGGTTCTGCCGGCCGCAGGACGGCAACCGATGCAACATCCACCGGCAGGCCCGTTTCAGCCGAACGGAAGGCGGCAAGGGCTACGGCCAGGGCGTTGCGCGCATCGGTGCCACCGGGGGCCTGGGCGGCGGGAGCCTCAGTGCCGTCACGGCCGGCCTTAACGGAGTCCACAAAGTGGGCGAGTTCAGCCGTATAGGCGTCGTGGAAAAGATCCACGTTCCGCCGGACGGTGGCCGAGCTGATGCCCGCAGCGGTGTAGCTCGTTGCGCTGGTTTCCTGCGGCCCTCCCGCCGTCACCATCCCCGCGGAGCCGAACACTTCACCCCGCACGTCATAGCCATACAGCGCATTGAAGTTCGCCTCGGCCACGGCTATGGCCCCGTTGCTGTACGTCACGGTGACCACTGCGGTATCCAGCAATCCGCCCTGTTTTGCCCCGGGAGCCACCAGCGCATCAGCCACGGCATAAACGCTGACCGGAACAGCGCCCGGATTCAGCCAGTTGAGGGTGTCGAAATCATGGATGAGGGTTTCGAGGAAGATGGTGCCGGGCGGAATCCGCCCCGGGTCGGCAATCCCGTCCGCGGTGCCCGGATCACGGGTCAAGGACCGCAACAGCTGCGGGGTTCCCACGGCGCCGTCGTCGATCAGCTTGCGGGCAGCGGCGAAGCCGTCCGCATAGCGCCGGTTAAAGCCGAACTGGACCACCACTCCCGCAGCCTCGGCTGCCTTCAGGGCCCCATCGAGCTCCTCCACCGTGCGGCCGCCCGGTTTCTCGCAGAAGGCGTGCTTCCCTGCCCGGGCTGCTGCCGCGATGAGTCCGGAATGAAACCGGGCCGGCGCGGAAATCAGAACAGCATCGACATCGGGATCCTCCAGCACATCCGCCGGATCCGTACTGATCTTGGCAACGCCCAGGCGGCCGGCGAGTGCCTCAACTGCGGGCAGTGCCGGATCAGCGATTGCCTCCAGCCGGGCGTTGGGGATGCGCCGCGCGACGGACTCGGCATGGAAACTTCCAATCCAGCCCGCTCCGATCAAGCCGATACGTAACGGACGGTCTTCGCTGACCGGGTGCTGAACGTAACCCATACTTACTCCTGACATCATCATCTAGATCGTTCTAGTCCGACCATGATGACATGCGGTTCACGTCAGGTCTAGATCGTTCTATAGACTGTTAGTCCCAGGAGGAAATATGACGGAACTTCAACGCCGCCCCACCCTGATGGACGTCGCCAAGGCGGCAGGTGTCTCGCGCGCCCTGGTTTCCATCGTGATGCGGGGTGCGCCCGGCGCCGCGGAATCAACCCGGCAAAAAGTCCTGGAAGCTGCCCGCGAACTGGGCTACCGGGCAGACTCCCGGGCGCGGCTGCTCCGGAGCAGCCGGACCAAGCTCCTGGGCCTCATCTTCTCCAGCTCACAGCCCTTCCACGCTGAAATTGTGGATGCCGCGTACGCCGAAGCCTCGGCCAGGGGTTATGAGATAGCGCTGAGCGCCGTGGCCACCGGACGGCCCGAGGCCCGCGCCATCGAGACGCTGCTGGACGTCGGCGCTGAAGCCCTGATCATCATCGCCCCGACCCTCAGCACCGAGGACCTGGCACTGCACGCCCGCCGGGTGCCGGTGGTGAGCCTCCTGCGCGATGACGTGGGCGACCTCGTGGATTCGGTCAGCAGTGACGACTACGCCGGGATCCGGATAGCCGTTGACCACCTGGCCAGCCTGGGCCACCGCCGGATCGCCCACGTGGACGGCGGGACTGCCGTCTCCTCGGACCAGCGCCGGGAGGCATACCGCACGGAAATGCTCCGGCACGGGCTGGAGCCCGTGGTTGTGGCTGGCGGCCCGGATGAGGAAACCGGCATGCGGGCCGGGCAGGTTCTCCAGGCGGACCTGCCCACAGCCGTGATCGCCTTCAATGACAGATCGGCCCTCGGCATCATGGAGAGCTTCCGGGCTGCGGGCATAAGCATTCCCGCGGACATCTCCGTGCTCGGCTACGATGACAGCCACTTCGCCAGGCTGAGCTACGTCCAGCTTTCCTCCATCAGCCAGGACGCCCCGCTCCTTGCGGCCGCAGCCGTTGACCGAGCCGTGGACCGGATCGAAGGGACGCTGCCACCGGGCCGCGTTGTCCGGACACCCCACCTGGTCCTCCGCAAGACCACGGGACACGCTGGTGCGCAAAAAGTGGGTCAAAACTAGGCGGATCCTGAGCCGGAATCTCCGCTGCGCAGCCTTGGCGGCCTTCAGACTTGAAAGGGGGGGATCACTCCGGTCACCTCCTTCTTCGTGCGCCCGCCCCCGCCGTCGCTCTTTCCACTTAAGGTGCTGCAGCGCACCACCTGGAGGTCCAGTGAAGCTGTTCAGATACATCCTGTGTTTCGCCGTGCTGCTCGCGTGGGCGCTTCCCGCCGGCGCGACCCCGGCGCGCGCCGCGATGGCCGCCATCACCCTCAGCCCGAACACCGGCCCTGCCGGCACCTCCGTGACGGTCACCGGAACCGGGTTCCCCAAGAAGACTTCGGGGACAGTCACCGCGGGAACCAACAGCGCCCCTTTCAAAACCAGCGCTTCCGGCTACTTCGCGGCCGAACTGGTAATGCCCGAATCAGCCGAGGCCACCGTCACCGTCCGGGCCGCAACGGCGACGGCGAGCGCCACCGCACCTTTCACCGTCACCTACAGCTCCCCATCCGTCGTCGAAGAAGAGCCTCCTGCCGAGCCGGCCCCGGCTCCCGCGCCCACCAGCCCAGCGGCGCCCGCCCCGGCAACCCTGCGCTTCGGCGTCGGTACTCCCGGCGGCCCGCTCGCGGCGGCCGAACTGAACGAGGTCACCGCCCTGGCGGGCGAGGCGCCGTCCATCATCCTGTCCTACAAGGACTTCAACCAGGCTGCGCCCATCACGGAACTGGAGGCGGTCCGCACCCGCGGTGCCCTCACCCTGCTGACCTGGGAGCCCTGGGCGTGGGGCGGCGGGACGGCGCAGCCCGCGTACTCCCTGGACCGGATCACCGCCGGAGACTTCGATCCCTACCTGCGCCAGTGGGGCCAGGCGCTGGCCGGCTGGGGCCACCCGGTGATGCTGCGCTTCGGGCACGAAATGAACGGCAACTGGTACCCGTGGTCGGAGCAGGTCAACGGCAACGGTTCCGGGGACTACGTGGCCGCGTGGCAGCACGTGCACGGCGTGGTGACGGCGGCGGGTGCCACCAACATCACCTGGGTGTGGAACCCCAACGTGCCGTACTGGGGGTCGGTGCCGCTGGCCGGCCTGTACCCCGGCACAGGGTACGTGGATGCCGTGGCGCTGGACGGCTACAACTGGGGCACCTCCGCCTCCTGGAGTTCCTGGGTGTCCCCGTCCCAGCTCTTCGGCGACGGTCTATCCCAGCTCCGGACCCTGGCCCCGGGCAAGCAGATCCTGATCGCCGAAACGTCCTCTGCCGAGCAGGGCGGCTCCAAAGCAGACTGGATCACCGCCCTGGTCAGCTACCTTTCCGCCCAGCCGGACATCACCGCCTTGACCTGGTTCCACTACAACAAGGAAACCGACTGGCGGATCAACAGCAGCACCTCCTCCGCCGACGCCTTCAAACAGGCACTGGCCGCACGCCGGTAACGCAAAAGCAAGTGGTCCCCCCGCCGCGCCGGAAAAGTAGAGTACCGGCTACTCGTGCCCTCCGCGGGCTGTACTCGTAGATTCGGGGAAAGCCCGCACGGGTGCGGGGTGGAACCGAAGCTTACGGGGGACGAAGCGTGGCAGTACAACCGGCGGACGGAACCATGCGGACAGAACGCCCGGGGTTCCTGCTGGACCTCATCACGGGCGCAGACACTGACCTGGGTCCGGTGCAGCGGCTGGCGGAGGCCGGCGCGCTGGCCCTCGCCGGGTCCGCGGACTGCGCTGCCCTGCTGATGCGGCCGGCCGGCCCGCCCGTCATTGCCGGCAACAGCACTGCCGCCGAGGCCCTGGCCACCTCTGAGGACCGGAACGGCGACGGCCCGCTCACCCATGCCATGGGCACGGCCGAGCTGGTGAAGGTGGACCGCACAACGTCATCCAGGTGGCAGGCATACCGACGGCGGCTCGCGGCTTCCGGATTCGGCGCAGCGCTGGCTGTTCCGCTGGGGCTGGAGGACCGCACGTCCTGCGCGCTGCTGTTCCTTGTCCGCGGCACCACCGGGCTGACCCCGGACCTGGTGGCCGAGGCCCGGTGGTTCGCCGAAGTGGCTTCCCAGAGCATGAAACTGGCGCTCGAGGTGCGCAGCGTCCGGTCCGCCGGGGACAACCTGAAGACCGTCCTGGAGAGCCGCACCTCCATCGATGTGGCGTGCGGGGTGATCATGGCCCAGAACAGCTGCACCTATGCGGAGGCGTTCAGCAAGCTGGCGGGGGCGTCACGCCAGCGGAACCTGAAGGTGCGCAGCGTTGCCGAGCACGTGGTGAAGTCACTGGCCGGCTCCCCGGCAGCCCGGCAGGATCCGCCTGCCCCGGCGTAGCCTACCCCGCAGGCTCGCTGACCGTTGAGAACGTGTGGGCCCACTGGGTGGTGGCCCCGGCCGCCAGCGAATACTTGGGAAGGGCACGCGCGGAGACTGTGACCGTGCCGGAGCCCGGATACTCTCCGGCCTTGACGACTGTTCCGTCCCGCACGTATTCCACGCCCTTGGAGGATGGGACGGTGAAGATGTCCTTCTTGGTGCCGTCCTTGTCCGTGAACTTCACCGTCTTGGGCAGCACAACGCCGGACGGCAGGTCCGAATTGCTGAGGTCCAGGGCCTCTGCAGCGTCCACCAGTCCGTGGCCGCAGCCCTCGGGGCAGTCAACGGCCAAGGGCCGGGCCGTGGCTTCGAGGCGCTTCTCCACCATTTCCGGCGTGTAGGCACTGCCCACCTCGGACATCAGCAGGGCGGCGATCCCGGCAACGTGGGGGGCAGCCATGGACGTGCCTTGCATAAAGGCGTAGGCCTCGGGCCCGGGGGTGGTGGAGCCGAAGTTGGAGGTGGAGAGGATGCCTTGGGCGTACTGGCTGGTGATGTCACCGCCCGGTGCCGTCACGTCCACGTCGTCGCCGTAGTTTGAGTAGGACGCACGGGCGCCGGTGGGCCCGGAGGCAGCCACAGTGATCACCTTCTTGCAGTTTGCCGGGCTCATGCCGGAGGCCGGGCGGTTCGCGTTTCCGGCGGCCACCACCACGGCGGCCCCGGCCTTATGGGCGAGGTTGATGGCGTTCTGCAGCGTGACGGAGCAGGGGCCGTCACCGCCCACGCTGAGGTTGATCACGCGGGCGGGGTTGGGGTTGACCGGCAGGCCGGCCACCTGCCCGCCCGCGGCCCAGATAATGGAATCTGCCACGTCCGACTCGTAGCCGCCGCAGGCACCAAGGGCGCGGACCGGAAGCAGCCTGGCTTCGGGCGCCACTCCCGCGACGCCGTCGTTGTTGTTGGCCACCGCGGCGATCGTCCCGGCCACGTGGGTCCCGTGCCAGGAGGACATGCCGCTCTCGCCGCCACTGCCGCACAGTTCGCCGGCGAACCAGTCCCCCTCGTCCTGCGGGTTGGCGTCACGCCCGTCGCCGTCCCGAGCGTTGGGGGCGTCAACGATCATGTCGTAGCCGGGCAGCACACGGGAATTCAGTTCGGAGTGGCTTGTGATTCCGGTGTCCACCACCGCCACCACTGTCCCCTCGCCGCGGTTCACTTCCCAGGCGCCGGGGACCCGGATGCCGGCGGCGTCGTCCCAGAGGTTCCACTGCGCCGGGTACCCGGGATCATTGGGGGCCTCGGCGGTCGGGTACATGATGATGTCCGGCTCGGCGTAGGCCACCCCCGGGGCGGAACGCAGTGCTGCCAGGAAGGCATCGGCTTCGGCGCCGGGAAGGGGACGGCTGGTTTTCACCACCTGTGCGCCAGCGGCAGTGCCTTTGACGTTTTGGGCGGCGATGCCCACCCTGCCCCCGGCCATCCGCGCAGCCTCGGAGGTTGCCGCCGCTTCAGACCCGATGCCGGGACCGCCCTGGATCCCCACAATGAACTGGTCTGTGGCGGGGGACGCAGCGGGCGCAGCCCGCGCCGGGGTGGGCCGGATGTTGTCCAGTCCACCGTCAGCCCGGGCAGGAAGGGCAAGGGTTGTGTTCGCCAGGACAGCAGCCACAGCAAGGGCGACGGCGGTGCGGGGGTTGAAGCGGTGGGTCATTGGCGGGCATCCTTCAAGGACAGGCGCCAACCGCTGGGTGCTGGCGCGCGGACAGACTCACCCCCGCCCCGATTCTAGCCACAAGCAGGAGAGGGAAGAAGGGGCAGCGGCGAATATCCCGGACCCGCGGGAGCTGAATCGCGGTGAGCTGGGCCGATGTCGCCGGACGACGCCGGCAGCACCCGCCATTTCCGCGGCTCCGCGCGGGTGCCGTAACCTTGGAGTGATTCCTGCTTCGCTGGCGGACACACACCTGGGAGGGTTCTGTCCGGGCACCAGGGCAGGCATCCGTTTCCCATCGGTCTCACATAAGGCGCAGTCGTGAACACTACTTCTCCCCAGGGGAGCACCCTTGGCCCGCTCGAGGACCTGGGCTGGACCGCTCTCTCCGTCAGCGTGGCCCTGGTCCTGCTGCCCGCGATCGGCCTGAAAGCACTGGGCCAGTCCTTCTTCCCGAAGACTCCCAAAGCTGAAGAACGCCACTACCTGATCCAGTAATGCCCCGCAAGCACGCCAGCAGCACCAAACATCGTGTAGTGCTCTCCGCCGCGGCGGCCGCGCTGCTCGCCCTTGCGGGCTGCGGTCCCGCGGCGATCCCGGCCCCGGACACCAACGGCACTGCCACCGCCGCGAGCCCACTGCCCGGCTCCCACGTGCACGGCATTGCCGTCAGCGGCGAAACCAGCCAGGTGCTCCTGGCCACCCACGACGGCCTGTTCGACGTCACCACCGCCCCGGCCACCAAAATCGGCGCCACCAACGACCTCATGGGGTTCACTCCCGGCCCCTCCGACGGCGTCTTCTACGCCTCCGGCCACCCCGGCCCGGGCTCGGACCTGCCCAACCCGCTGGGCCTGCTGAAAACGTCCGACGGCGGCGAAACCTGGGAGCCGCTCTCACGGCAGGGCGAATCAGACTTCCACGCGCTGACCGCCACCCAGGCGGGAATCGTTGCCTTCGACGGCGTACTGCGGACCAGCCCGGACGGCACGGCCTGGACCACCGTCGCCGCAGACTTCGCCCCGGCCGTCCTCGCCGGCCACCCGGACAGCACCACCGTCCTGGCCACCACCCAGGACGGGATCCAGCGCTCAACGGACGCCGGCAGCACCTGGACGCCACTGGATAACGGCCCGGTGATCCAGTTCGCGGCATTTGCCCACCCGGCAGAAGCCGTGGGCGTGGAACCGGACGGCACCGTCCATTACTCGGCCGACGCGGGCGAAACGTGGGCCGAAAAGGGCCGCATCGGCGCCGACGTCCTGGCAATCGCCGCCCTCAAAGGCGAGGACGGCCGCCCCTGGATCTGGGCCGCCACAGCGGACGGGGTCATCGCGTCCACGGACGGTGGCATGACGTTCCGGCCCGCGGACGCGGATTAGCGGACTGCCTCCGGCTGCCTGCCTAGTGGCGCGCCCTGAACCGGATCAGTCCCGCCGCCAGCAGGCCCACTCCGCCAAGAGAGGCCAGCATCCCGCCAAGGGCTGCAACGTATTCGGTGATGGTCATCGTCTCCACTCCCCTTCCCTACTGCCTGGGTGCCCAAACTATGCCCGGAGGCTCAGGATTGCGCGAAGGATCGCCCGCGTGTTTGGTCAAGATCTGTGCAGGTCCCTGCCACGGACGCCAGGCGGGAATGTTCGACGGCGGCGCGCCGCCGTCGTACACCTCACCTGGTGTTCACCTTCCGTTAGCCTTCGGCTGATAGGCAGGACGCGTGGTCTCCTCCCCTCCGTCCCGCCCGTTCTGTGAAGCCGTCCACGCCCACGCTGGGTGACCTCGGCTTCGAGGCGATGGTCCTGAGCGGCGACACGCCCTCGGGAGAGATCGAGGCGCTGTTCCGGGAGGACCGCGGACTCCGGGCCGTGGTGGTTGAGGTCCGGGGAATCCCCACCCTGCTGACGCGGGACCAGCTTGACCACCAGATGACCGGGCGGCTGGGCTACGGGCGCGCGCTGAACGCCCGCGTGACGGCGGAGGCGCTGGTGCCCTGCACCACCTTCAGCCTGCCGCCGTCCCTGGACCTTCGGGCGGCCGCCGCCGCGCTGCTGGACCGGCCTGAGGAGAACAGGTACCAGGATGTGCTCGTTCTTCCCGAGGCGGGAGCACCGCGCGTTGTGCCTGTCTCGCAGGTTCTGGAGGGGCTTTCCGATGTGTTCCGGCATGCCGCGCTCCATGACCCGCTGACAGGCCTGGCGAACAGGCTGGGCCTGGAAGAGTCCGGTCAAGCCCTGCTGGCCGGCGCCACGTCCGCCCGGACGGCCGCGCTCTACGTGGACCTGGATGATTTCAAGATCATCAACAACACCTTCGGACACAGGGCGGGAGACAGTGTGCTCACCGCCTTCGCGGCACGGCTGGAGGCCTGCACCAGGCCGGCGGACAGGATCGCCCGGCTGGGTGGGGATGAATTCGCCGTGCTGCTGGCCGACGTCGATGAAACCGGCGCCCGCGCCCGTGCGGAACGGATCCTCCACGTCCTGGACGAGCCGTTCGTCCATGACGGACACCTGCTCCAGGTCTCCGCCACCCTGGGGCTGGCAATGGCCGGCGATGTTGGGGCAGGTCATGGCGGGGCCGGCGATGTCGGGGCAGGTCATGTCGGGGCCAGCGGGCAGGACCCCGGGACACACCTCGAGGACCTGCTGCGCCAGGCGGATGCTGCGATGCTGCAGGCCAAATACGAAGGCAAGCGGAGGCTGGGCCGCATCGATCCCTCCCTGCCGGAAAGCCGCTTTGCACGCCAGGCCCTCATCCGCCGTCGCCTGCCACACGCCGTCAACACCGCGGCGTTCAGCCTCCACTACCAGCCGCTGATGGACATTCCCACAGGTGAGTGCCCCGCTGTGGAGGCGCTGCTGCGCTGGGAGGACCCTGAACTGGGCGCCGTCTCCCCCACCGAGTTCATCCACGTGGCTGAACACACCGGCATGATCCACGCGGTGGGCCAGTGGGTCATCGACCAGGCCTGCGCGCAGGCCCGGCTTTGGGCGGACGCCGGCACGCCGCGGGCTATATCGGTCAATATTTCGCCGCTGCAGCTGGCCGCCGGAAACCTGGCCACGGTCATCCACGGATCCCTGCAACGGCACGGGCTGCCGCCCTCTTTGCTGAACATCGAGATCACGGAGAGCGCCGCCATCGTGGACTTTTCGTCCGCAGCGGCCCAGCTGCGCACGCTGATCGGGGCCGGTATCGGGGTGGCCCTGGACGACTACGGGACGGCGTATTCGTCCCTTTCACTGCTCAGGGAGCTTCCCCTCACCGGGCTGAAGCTGGACAAGTCCTTCATCGACACCATCGATTCCGATCCCACCTCGGCGGTGCTGGTGGCCAACGTCATGGCGTCCGCCAGGGCCCTGGGCCTTCGAACCACGGCGGAGGGCGTGGAACGGGAAACACAGCTGGAGGTCCTGCGCGAGCTGGGCTGCGATACCGCCCAGGGCTACCTCATCGCGCGGCCGCTGCCTCCGGCTGAGCTGGATGTGCTCAGCTGGCGGCGAGTGCCGTGATGGCGGCGGCCGTGCTCTCCGCTGAGCTGTGCTGGACGATGTGTGGCTTTCCCGGTATTTCGAGGTAGCGCCCGTCCAGGGCGGTGGCTGCGAGTATCCCGCACCAGGACCGGGAGGCCACGGGATCCTTGGAGCCGCGGAGCACTAGGACCGGCTGTGCCACCAGGGCCAGGCTTCCCTCGAGGTCGTAGGACATCATGACGGGAAGTTCGGTGAGGTACCAGCGCATTCCGGAGCGGACGTAGTCCGTGAGCACGATGGCATTGCCCACCGGGCTTTCCCTCAACGAATCAAGGCCCAGAGCCAGGGATTGCTGGCGGACGGTCCGGCGTGCCGAGTCCACCACCGGGCCCAGGAGCACCACGTGGGACACCATGTCCGGGTGCCGGACCGCGAGTTCCGTGGCGAACTGCGCACCCATGGAGTGCCCCACCACCACCACCCGGCCGGCGCCCATTTTCTGCAGCGTTGCCGCGATGACATCGGCGTAGTCGGAGATGCTGAGCTGCCGGTCCGGGCGCGGAGTGGCACCGAATCCGGGCAGGTCGATCGAATGAGTGTCCCCGTGCCCGGCCAGGACAATCTGGAGCCTGCGGAAGTAGCGGTGGGACATCCCGATGCCGTGAAGCAGCACGTACACAGGACCGCCTTCCGGCGGCCCCGCAAGGGAGTGCACATGCGAGGTCAGGGACCCCGTGGTGACAACCCTCGGCGTCAGCGGCTGGCGCATCCAGGCCAGCGGCCCGCGGGATTGCGTTCCACGGGACCGCCGTCCATGGGACAGCGGGCCGCGGGACCGGGGTTCGGCGGACAGCGGCGGTTCGGGGGTGTCCCGTTGGCCGGCACTCTGCAGTTGGCTGGCGTCCTGCAGTTGGCCGGCACTCTGCGGTTCCGTGGCGCTCTTCGGTTCGGAGTCGTTGTGCTGTTGGTTGGTCTCGGTGTGCACCGATCTTCCCTTCATTGGGGGCCGTGTGGGCGGGTACAACCGGGAGGGAAGGGCTGCAACGTGGTCCAGGGTGGTTTCCAGGACCCGCGAGACGCTGCACTGCGAGCAGTGGACGGCCACGGCGATCGAGCCTGCCTGTTTGCCGGTAATGCCGGGGAACTCGACCATCAGGTGCAGGTCCGTATCGCAGTTTGCGCACCAGGGGCGCTTTCCGCGCGGCTGGTGGACCTCCCGGGGCACGTACGTCGTGGTGGCGGTGAGTGCGGTCAAGGCGTCAGACCGCGGCCTGCGGGGCGGCGTTCCAGGGGAACTGGGAGGCGTGTGCTGCTGCCATGATGGCTCTTCTCAACGAGGTGCAAACAAAAAGGGGAACGGGATGATCGTGCGCAGCACCGGCAGGGTGCCGCGCCAACGTCCCGGGATGGTGCGAGCGGCCGTGGCGGCCATGCAAACTCTGATCCCTCTTCTGAAACCATGTTGATACATTCTCTACGCTGTAGACTTTATGCGTAGACTGGATGATAAGCAAGCTGAGGAACCGTCCGCCCAGGGACCGCCCGGCGCCCAACAGGAGGAATTTTTCATGGCCGACAGTGCCGGCAGTCAATCAGGTTCCCGGAAGGCGCCCCTGAGCAGGGAACTTGTCCTCTCAACGGCACTTGCCTTGGTGGACGCCGAAGGATTGGATGCCCTGACCATGCGGCGCCTGGGACAGGAGCTGGACCGGGATCCGATGAGCCTGTACCGCTACGCGGCCAACCGCGCGGCCCTGCTGGACGGCGTTTCCGAACTGGTCCTGGACGAACTGGCGATCTTCCCCGACGATCCGGACTGGCAGGCCCAGCTGCGCAAAATCGCCCATGACCTGCGGCTCCTGGCACTGCGGCATCCCAACGTGGTGCCCCTGCTTGTCACGCGCCCGCTCTCCACTCCCCTGGGACTGCGCCCACTGGGAACGCTCCGCCCGCTGGAGCAGATCCTTGCCCTGCTGATCGAGGCAGGCTTCTCGCCGGCCGCGGCCCTGCACGTTTACCGCGCCTACTACGGATTCCTCTGTGGCCACATCCTGAACGAACTCCAGGAATACATTGTGGACCCGGAGGAGAATGAAGCAATTCTCCGCCTTGGCCTGCACCGCTTGCCCGCGAAAAGCTTCCCGCACCTCCGCGCGCTCGGCCCGGTCCTGGCCGATTACGACGGCGCCGCCGAGCTGGACCAGGGGCTCGCCATCCTGCTCTCCGGGCTGGCCGGCCAGCTCTCCATCGGGCAAAGGGAAAGCCCCTCCTAAGAGGGGCCTTCAACGTAGTGGTCAATTGTCTTTCGGTCTAGGTCAGCGGTGATGCACTCCCCCTTCCCGGACGCCCCCTGGCGCCCATCCGGACTATGACAAGAACTGACTTTAGTAACTTGATTCCGTCAAGTAAAGGGGTTCGGGCTAAGTAATTTCGTCCCGCCTCAGCACTGGTCCTGTCACCCCTGGTCACCGGCGGGTGCGCGGCCGGCTGCCACCGGTTCACGCCCGCGCCCCGCGGTGCTTTCGGGAGAAGAAGGCTCGACGGCGGGCTCCAGCCTTGCGTTGGCCCACCGGCGGACGGGCGTTTCCACCAGGCGGTGGGACACACAGGCCAGCAGCACCGTCAGGGCCGCGGCCAGCGCCACCCGGAGCCACAGCGAGGGGACGAGCGGCATCAGCAGCAGGTAGACCGGCAGGTGCCAGAGGTAGATCGCGTAGGACAGGTCGCGGCCCGGCCCGGCAAGCCACGGGTGGCTGAGGATACGGCCCGCAAAACCGGCCGGCTGCAGGACGAGCGATCCGATGAACACTGCGGAGAGCAGGGACAGCACCGTGGGTCCGGCTGTCCAGAAGGCGCTGAACCACAGGCCGGGAGTATCCGGTTCCTTCAGCAGGAAGACGGCGGCCAGGAGGGCGGTGCCGGCAAGCGGTCCGGCCCAGCGCGCGGCATTCCGGAGGGATACGTGGGACCGGGATCCGGGGGTGACGGTGGTGAAGACGAGGGCCAGGGTGCACCCGATCAGCAGTTCGTCGGCCCGGGTGTCCGGACCGTTGTAGAGGCGGTTCAGCGGGGCCCCGAGCATCACCAGGAGGAACCGTTCCAGCAGGAATGCCGCAGCGAGCCCGGCGGTGATCCAGGCCACCGTGCGGACCGTCCAGAAGCGCAGCAGCACCAGCAGGAGCAGGGGCCACACCAGGTAGAACTGCTCCTCCACCGCCAGGGTCCAGGCGGGGCCAAGGGTTTCGCCTGGGATGGACTCGCCCAACACCCCGATCCGCGCCAGGTTCATCACGTAGCCGGCGGCCGGTAGGACAAAACCTTCCTGGCCGGCCCACTTGGACGCGGGGAAAACCACGCCCACCGTGACGATCACGCCGCACAGCGCCAGCAGCGCGGGCCACAGCCTGGCCAGCCGCTTGGCGTAGAAGACCCCCAGCCGCAGCCGGCCCGTGGCCAGGTACTCCTTCATGATCAGGAGGGTGATCACGAAGCCGCTGAGGGTAAAGAAGACGTCCACGCCGATCAATCCGCCCGGGACCAGTTCGGTGACGGCATGGAAGAGGAAGACCCCCGCCACGGCGAGAGTCCGGAGCCCGTCCAGGGCGTGCTTCCGTCCGGAGATGAGCCCGCTGCCGGGCACGGCCGTACGTTCCGCGGCTGACAATATTCCACTGCTTGACCTAAAAACCACTCATCAAGCATATATAACGTTTCGGTAACTGCGCTGGGTGGAGGCTGGGCGTAAGCTCCACGCACCCAACGCAAAGGCGTACGACGGCGGCACGTGCCGCCGTCGTACGCCTCACTTATCGGGTGGCAGGGTCAGCTACCGGTTGACGTACTCGCCGTCGCAGGCTGCCTCCTCGGCGGCGCTGCCGAGGACGTACAGCTCGTTGTTGTCCCCGGGGACGCCCTGGTGGACAAGCACGTGCAGCGGATGCGTCCTGCCATCTGTTTGCGGGATGTCCGCGGCGTGCGGGTTGTGATCGAAGACGGCGCCGGGAAGTTCCACCTCTTCCTCCCCTGCGCCCTCAGCCATTACCACGCAGCCGCCGTTGCCCACGATCTTGACGTGGGTGTGGTCTGCTGCTGCCGGGCCGGAGGCAGCCAGCAGCAGCAGTGCTGACGCGGCAGAGGCGGCGGCGGCTTTGCCCAAAGCTTTTGTGGTTTTCATGACTGGCCCTTTCGATGGTGTCAACGGGAATATCATCGTGGCCAGAAGAGCACGTGCAGTCAATGGGCAGCCACAGCATCAGCCGAGGTCAGCGCCTCCCGGACCTCCGCCACCCGCCACGTTAGCGGCGGGTGGCGCGTTCCACGATCTCGTGGGCGATTGCGTAGACCTTCCTGTTTATCTCCTGGCTTTGCTGGCTCATCAGTTCGTAAGCCCTGTCTGCGGTTATACCCAGACGCCCCATCAGGACTCCTTTGGCCTGTTCGATGACGGCCCGGTTGAGAGCCGAGGCGGCCACGGCCTCGGTGGCAAGCTGGTGGCGGTCCGAATGGATTGACTGGGTGAGGTCAACCACCACGCCCCACACGCCCACAGGAACACCACCCTCAAGGATGTAGTCCGCAGAGTAAAGCAATTTGTGCTGACGGTCCTTGCGGTCGCGGATGGACACGTAAATGGACGACGGGCCTCCAACCGATGACACACGGTCCCAGTACGCCTGGACCACAGGCCGGTCTGCGGGCTCAATGTGGGCTAGAGCCATATCCATGGAAGGGACTACATCGCCGGGTTCGTACCCATAGATGCGGTACAACCCTTCCGACCAGTGGAAGACGCCTTCTTCGAAGTAGAACTCGACAAGTCCTGTGGGGCAGTCGAGAAAGTCGCCATGTGGAAATTTTGCTGACGAAAGTGCCGGGGAGTTGTTGCTGGATGTCACTGAGGGGCCGTTCGGTGTGCTCTGTCCTGGCTTCCCCCAGCCCGGATTCTTTAAGGATGAGAACATACTAAGCGAGGGAACACGCCGCCCGGCATCCCTGGACAGCGGCGGCGGGCGGGCGCCGCGCCGGAGCTGCTCAGCGCGTCAGCACGAAGGCGGCCACCGCCAGGACAAGCAGGATAACGACGCCCAGGACGGCGAGCTGCCGGCGGCTGCCTTTCGCGGGTCCCGGCCCTCTTCTGCGGCCGCGCTTTCGGTTAACTCCATCTGCCATGCGCCGACTCTACGGAGCCTCCTCCGCAGGCACCCGCGTATCGCCTACCTGTCCCCCGAGAGTCCACTACTGGCTTTCGCAGGACGCCACCGCCGGCAAGGACGCCTGCGGATACCCGCAGATTTTCGGCTACCGGTTCCGCTCGATGGCCCGCGTTCGTATGATTCATCCATGCACGTCCGGCTCAGCAACGTGCAGGTGGTAGCCAGTTCTCCTTCCCGGCAGGAACGGTGATGATGCTCAAAAAGACCGAAATCCAGGCGCTCACGGACGTGGTGGACCGGCTCGCCGCGCACTTCCCCGGTGAGCCGCGCTCCGTCATCGAGGACGTTGTTGCCCACGAACACAGCCTTCTTGATGAAGGCCGCGTCCGGGACTACATCCCCATCCTGGTTGAACGCGCCGCGAAGCTCCGGCTGGCCCGCCAGCAACTCTTCGTCCCCGGCCAGGTCGAGGCGGTAACGGCGCAGTAACGCGCGTCTGGTGAACTCGTTCCTGTGTTCCCTCGCATGTGAGGACGGGGTTATGGAACAGGGGTGGAGTTCCCTCCGGGTGGCGGGCCTGGCGCTGGACGTTCCCAGCGCGCTGGCCCCCTCGGCTGAGCGCGGCATCGAGGGCAGCGCCGCTGTCCTGGAGGGTGCCGGCATGCGCCTGACCGTTGATGCGAGCCTCTTCGCCGATCCCCTCACCCGCTATGCAGCCAAGCCCGGCTATGAACACTGGCGGGAAGCCGTGGGCAGCCTCATCGCTGACTTCGTCGTGTTCGAGGAAGGCGGCACCCGCACCGTTGCCGCCACCATCCCCGGCCGCGCCACCGCCGTCGTCCATCTGCCCGCCGGCGCCCAACGGGACGTCGCCCTGCAGATCCTGCGAAGCATCAGAACTGATCAAGGAGAATCCAATGCCTGAAGAGCAGTACCGTGGGGCCCCGTACCTCGCCGCCGTCGAAAACACCTCCCCCGGCGAGCGCCATGCCGGTTTCAGCAAGGTGCAGACGTACCTCGAGCGGTTCGGCTACCTGGGGCCGGCCACCCCCAGGGAACTCGGCGTCTTGGACGACCCCACCGAAGGGGCCCTCCGGAGTTTCCAGGAGTTCTTCCACCTTCCGGTCACGGGCGTTTTCGACGACGCCACCCGCGAAGCCATGATGCGGCCACGCTGCGGGCTTCCGGACGTGCGGCCAGGCGAACTCGCCTTCGCCACCACGTGCGCATGGGCGGACCGGACGTTGACGTACGCCTTTGACACCGGCACGGCCGACGTCGCCGGCAACGCCGAGTTCGACGCCATCCGGCAGGCCATCCAGACCTGGCAGGCCGTGGGCGGACTGACCTTCACCGAGGTGGCCGTGGGCTCCAGCCCGGACATCCGCATCGGCTGGCGTCCGGCCGCGGACCCGGACCATTCCATGGTGGGCGGCGTCCTGGCCCACGCCGATTTCCCGCCGGGCTGCAGCGTCATCACCACCACGCTGCCCAAGCCGGTCCACTTCGATGACAGCGAGCACGTGTGGAGCGTCGGCGCCGTGGCCAGCGCCTTCGACATCGAGACGGTGGCACTGCACGAGTTCGGCCACATCGTGGGGCTGGCGCACACCAGTGTGGCGAACGCCGTGATGGCCCCTACCGTGTCCGCCAACTTCACCAAACGTGCCCTCACCCAGGACGACATTGACGGTTTCCGGGCCCTGTACCCGGCGGCCCCCGCCGCATGGTCCGGCTGGAACTCCCTGGGCGGCATCATCACCTCGGACGTGACCGTGGCCAACAACAAGGACGGCCGGATGGAAGCCTTCGCCCGGGGAACCGACGGCGCCGTGTGGCACCGCTGGCAGACTACCCCCAGCGGCGACTGGTCCGGCTGGAACTCCCTGGGCGGGGTGATCACCTCCGAGATCGCTGAGGGCAACAACCAGGACGGACGGCTGGAGATCTTCGCCCGGGGTACGGACAACGCCCTCTGGCACCGCTGGCAGACCACCCCCAACGGCAACTGGGCGGGCTGGAACTCCCTGGGCGGCGGCATCACCGGGCCCGCAGCGGTGGGACGCAATGCGGACGGCCGGCTTGAAGTTTTCGCCAGGGGCAACGACGGCGCCGTGTGGCACTGCTGGCAGACCGCGCCGAACGGCAACTGGGCCGGCTGGCGCTCCCTGGGCGGGGTGATCACCTCCGAGATCGCGGTGGGCAGGAACGCGGACGGCCGGCTGGAGATCTTCGCCAGGGGCACGGACAACGCCCTCTGGCACAAATGGCAGACAGCACCCAACGGCAGCTGGTCAGACTGGCGCTCCCTGGGCGGCATCCTCACCTCCAACATCACCACCGGCAGCAACGCCGACGGCCGCCTGGAGGTCTTTGTCCGCGGCACGGACAACGCCCTGTGGCACAAATGGCAGACAGCTCCGAACAGCGGCTGGTCTGACTGGCGTTCCCTGGGCGGGCTCCTCACCTCTGACATCGCGGCGGGCAGGAACGCGAGCGGCCGCCTCGAGGTCTTCGTCCGCGGCACCGACAACGCCCTCTGGCACAAATGGCAGACCGCACCGAACAGCGGCTGGTCCGACTGGCACTCCCTGGGCGGCATCCTCACGTCCAACATCGCCGTGGGCACCAATGCCGACGGCCGGCTGGAAGTGTTCGTCCGCGGCACGGACAACGCCCTCTGGCACAAATGGCAGACCAGGCCGTTCCTGACCGAGGAGTCCACGGGGGCGTCCGGTGCCGCTGCCATGACCGGGGAGGGTGGCGGGGACGCCGCCGGTGCCCTCGAACAAACGGTCGCTATGCCGGCCGGCGCCATGGAGGAGAGCGTCAGCACTAACGGCCATCAGCAGCCGGCGGGCATGCCGGGTGGCAGGATGGACGGCGCCTCCAAGGACGGCGCCGCCAAGGAGTCCGCGGGCAGCCGCGGCACGGACGTCAAGGAACCGGAGAAGATGCCGGCGGGCAGCATGAGTACCTGACCAGCTACAGGACGGAAGCGAACGACGGCGGAGCGCGGCCGCCGTCGTCCGTCACCAGCCAGCCCCGGCACCAAGGCGAAGCCGGGGCACTGGCACCTACAAAGGGGAACTACCCGTCGAACCGCGCACTGGTGCTGCCGTGCGGCACCACCACGTGCACGGCGTTGCGCTCGATGGTGAAGTCGGCGGGCGTGACGGTGGCGATCTCGCCGTCGAGATTCACCGGCATGGGCGGCTCGGTGACCAGCCGGACGCGCTGGCAGGTCAGGTGGTACACGCCGTCGCGCTCCACGAAGCTGCCGTTCTTGAGCATCCGGGCGATCCTGATGTGCTCCCGGAGCGGCGCCCCCGGGATGGCATAGACGTCCAGCAGGTGGTCGTCGATGCCTGCCGTGGGCGAGACCGCGTTGCCGCCGCCGTAGTGCCGGCCGTTGCCAACAGCCACCTGCAGCAGGTTGTCCAGCTCCAGCGTTTCGTGGTCCCCGTCCGGGAACTCGAGGCGGGCCCGGAACGGCTGGTGCCGGGCATAGGCGCGCACGGCGGCGACGGCGTAGGCCACCGGCCCGAGGTACCGCTTCAGGCGGGGGCTGAGGGTTTCGGTGACACCCACCGAGAGGCCAACGGAGGCAACGTTCAGGAACGGCTGCCCGTTCACGCGCCCCATGTCGATGTCCACCACCTTCCCGCCGGCCAGGGCAGCGCACGCCCCGGCGAGGTCGGCCGGGATCTCCAGGGTGCGGGCAAGGTCGTTGGCCGTCCCCAGCGGAAGGACTCCCAGCACGATTCCTGTCCCGGCGAGCCGGCCGGCGGCAAAGGACACCGTCCCGTCACCGCCGCCAACAACCACAAGGTCGTGCCCCTCGGCAACCACCCCGTCCAGGGTCCCGGCGAGCTCGGCGCCGGACAGCACCTGGTGCACGGCTGAGATGGGCAGGCCTGCACTTCGCAGGGTGTCCACCGCCAGCGCCGGCCCCGCCGATCCCAGGCGCGCCCCGGCGTTGATCACCACGGCAGCGGACTTCGCCTCTTGGGCAAGCATCATGGGGAACATCCTAGGCCGGGCGGGTTGGGAAAGCCCTGAGTGGTCCCCTCAGCACGTGCGGGGCGGAAGGTGCGCTGCGCGAAACGGGAGGCGTACGACGGCGGCGCGCGGCCGCCGTCGTAGTGGTCACCTGTGGTGCCCCGCGGTCAGGAACGGTTGGTGTAGACGTCGGTGCTGAAGCGGTTCAGCCCCGGGGCGGCGGCGTAGCCGAGGTAGGGCAGCCCGAAGATGTCCTCGATGCTTCCCAGCAGGCTGTAGTGGTTGTAGGCCCGCTGTGATGTTGTGCCGCCTTTGATGTGAGGGGACAGGACCAGCGCCCCCACGCGGCCGCCGCCGGCCCCACCCGGCAGGGAGGAGGCTGCGCTTTCCTTGCCTTTGGCTTCGTCGAAGGTGATGACCAGGATTCCGTCCTTCTTGAACGCCGCGGAGGCAAGGATGTCCGGAACGTGCTTCTTGAGCCATGCGTCGGCCCGGGGCAGGCCGCCTTTGGAGCCGTCGTGGCAGGGATCGTCATGGCCGTCGTTGCACAGGTCGGGGCTGATGTAGGACAGGTTGGGCGTGGTGTCCAGGGAGGTGAGGTCACCGGCCAGGCTGCTGAAATCCACCACGTTCTCCTGGCATTCGGGCGAGGACGTGATGGCTGTGAAGTACACAAACGGATTGTGGCGGGTGGCGTACTGGGTCTCGGAGCTGGCGTTCTGGTTGGGGTCCTTCGCGCCGATCTCCGGGTGCCGGCACGGTGTTCCCATGTCCTCCATGTAGCCCTTCCAGGACTTCCCTGCCGCGCTGAGCTGGCCGGCCAGGGTGGGCACCGAATCGGGGTAGACGCAGCCGCTGCCCTGGACCTGGCCGGGGCCGGCCGTCCCGGTGACGGTGACGGTGACGTACGTGTGGCAGTCGCTGCTGGTCACCGGGTTGGGGCCCTGCCCGGAGAGCTGCGCGATGTAGTTGGGCAGCGATGCGTGGCCGATTGCGTAGTACTCCGTCAGCAGCACCCCCTGGTCCCGCAGGGTCTTGGAGAGGTACGGCGCCGGGGAGTCGGCGCCCCACACCTTGGCGTACGACTTGTTCTCGAGGTTGATCACGAACACGTGCCCGAGTTTTCCGTCCGCGATCCCGGAGGCCGGCGGGCCGGGCGCCGGGCTTGGATTGGCCTGGCACGCGACAAGGACAGCCGCCGTGATGCAGGCCAGCACAATTGGCCCGCGGCGGCGCTTGCCTGTGCGGGACCGTTTCCGGGGATTGTCAGCCGCCATCAATTCCTGCCTCCCGGGAGGACGGCCGCAGTACCGTCCACCTGAGGGTTATCCTGCCACTCCGGCGCTGCCAAAAGATGGGCACAAAGCCCCGCTCCGGCCTACCCTGCCAGGGCGAAGGCGGCAATGACCAGGCCAATCACCAGGACAACGTTGAGGATCACGTACGGTTGGATTCCGCGCTTGGGTCCCGTGTCCATCCTGCGGCGCCCGTGCTTTCGGGTGACTACATCTGCCATGCAATCGAACCTATGCAGCCGCGGGAGCCGGGGCCCGAGTAATCGCTACTCGTTTTACTAATTGCCACCACTGGGGTGCGCGGTCCAGCGGGGGCAGCGGCGTTCATTGCTTCCGGCTGCCCGGGTTCCTATGGTGTTCCCATGGACTTCAACCAAGTTCAAAGCGATTACGATCAGCTCCAGGGCCTCGTGGCACAGTTTGAGGACCTCAGGAGCTTTCTGAACGGTTTGACCGTCCTCGGGTCCGAGGTGATGACTGAAGCGGCGGGGGCAAACGTTGAATGTGCGGTCACATTGCTCAGGCAAAAACGCCCGGTCACGATTGCAGGCAGCAGCGAGGTTGCTGTTCGCCTGGACGAGATTGAGCAGGCTGTTGGCGGCGGGCCCTGTATTGAGGCTTTAAGGATCGGCAGGCCGGTGCTGCTGGCGGACGTGTCTACCGACTCCCGCTGGCCCAAGTACAGCAAGGCGCTGGCTGCGGCCGGATGCGGCAGCTGCCTCGGCGTTCCGCTTGACCCCGGAGAAAACGCGGCGGCGGCGCTGAATCTCTTTGCCTCCCCTGCCGGTCCGCTCACAGAGCCGATGATCGCCAGGGCCACAGCCTTCGCTGAATCGGCGGGCCACGCGATGGCTCTGGCGGTCAGGATGGCGGCCAAGGACGAACTCACCAAGGACCTGCGGGCTGCCATGGAAAAGCGGACTGTCATTGACCTGGCCGCGGGCATCATCATGGGACAAAACCGGTGCACACAGGATGAGGCCATGAAGATCCTGATGGCGGTGTCCAGCAACCGCAACCAGAAACTGGCCGCGGTTGCCGAGGAAGTGGTGTCAGGCGTCTCAGGGAGCCGCGACGTGCGGACCCATTTCGATGACTAAGCGGTGCTCCCCCGCCTACTGCTCCCGGCGGGTCTCCTGCAGCCGCTTGATGAACCAGCGGGACTGCTCCGGCCCGTAAGGCAGGACGGGGATGGCCTTCGTGGCGTCGTCCGGGGTGTCCCGGATGGACTGGCGTGCCTGGCGGACCGCGGTGCTCAGGGTGTTGGCCATGGTCTTGACGAACTGGTCGCTGCAGGGCTTGCCATGCCCGGGGATCAGGAATTCGTACCGGTGGCGCAGCGCTGAGATGTGCCGGAGCGCATCCGCCCACTCCTCCGGGTAGGAGTCCTCGAAGGACGGGTGGGCGCCCTGCTCCACGAGGTCGCCCACGAACAGCGTGGTGGGGGTGCCCACCACCAGGTCACCGTCCGTGTGGCCGCGGCCCAGGTAGAACAAGGTGGCGGTCAGCCCGCCCAGGTCCACCAGCACCGGCTGGTCTTTGACGATGGCGTTGGGGACCACGAGTTCCACGTTCTGGCCCTCGCCGGTGGACATTTCCGGCTCCAGCGTCCCCACGAAGCGGCGCTGCAGGTCCCCGCGCTCCTCGATTTCGGTGGCGCAGTTCTGGTGCGCCCAGAACTCCGTGACGCCGGCTTCGGCGAACACCGCATTGCCGAAGAAGTGGTCGTAATGGGCATGGGTGTTCACCACCACGAGCGGCAGCTGGGTCTTTTCACGCACGGCGTCCAGGATTTCCCGCCCCTGCCGGGGGCCGCAGCCGGTATCGATCACCATGGCCCGTTCGGACCCCACCACCAGTCCGGTGTTGAGCAGCGATCCTTCGGTGACCAGCACATAGTTGTCCGCGCCGACTTCGAGCCATTCCTGCATTGTTTCTCCGTACCTCCGGCAAAAGCAGTCTTCGTTCGTCTAGGGGTCGATTGTACCCAGCGGCCCTTGTGGTTTCCGGGAGGCGGCCCGCGGGCAGGTGCTTCGGATTCCCCAGGCACGCGCCTGACGGAAGAAGTACGACGGCGGCGCGCGGCCGCCGTCGTACTTCTTCCGGGCAAGGACGGCTGAGGTTCGGCTAGGGCGTCTTGGGCCGAAGCGCAACCAGCCAGCCGGCCCATTCCCGGGCGGAGCTGAAAGTCCACGCCTTCGCCCCGCTTGATCCCGCGGCGGCCAGGATGCCGTCGGCAACCTCGAAGCGGCGCGCGCCGGTCTCCGCGGCCTGGGACATCCCGGCGGGCGAGGTGAGGGTGACCGAGCTGGAGTTGACGCTCATGCATCCCACGAGCATCGCGTTCGGGGTGGTGCTGGTGACTGCCGGGACGGTTCCCGAGGTTGCGGATGCGCCGGCCGCGGAGGTGGCGGCGGTGTCAAGCCCTGCGGCGCCGGAATACCTCACGATGCTCCCCCCGCTCGTCGTCGACGTTGTGGTCCAGGCATAGCTCGCCGGCTCGGTCGCCGTTGCCACCTTGTAGTAGCCGTAGACTTTCGGGTTTGCGATGCTGGTCACCGCAGCCAGCCGTGTCCAGCCGGCAGGGGCGCCTGTGGTGCCGATGCTGCCGCCGTTCAGGGAAAGGCAGCTGACCAGGAGATCCCCCTGGGCCACGCTGGCCGGTTTGGGGACGGTGAGCGTGGTGCTCGCTGTGGTGTTCGAGGCTTGACTGACCGACTCGCGGACGATGCGGCTGCCGCCCGTGTCGCCGGAGCCGACGGTCCAGGTCTGCGTCGCTGCCGTCGCGTCGGTGTTCCCGGCGGCGTCGGTGGCCCAGACATTGAAGGTGTGGGATCCAACTGCCAGCCCGGTGTACGCCTGGGGCGAGGTGCACGCCGCGCGCGCCGCAGCATCCAGGCTGCACTGGAACGTCGAATTGGCTTCACTCGAGGTGAAGGCGAAGGAGGCGCTGGTTGACGTCGTTGTGGCAGGTGGCCCGGACGTGATGGTGGTTTCCGGGGGTGTGGTGTCCCCCGGAGTCGTGCCCACCGTCCACGTATAGCTGGCGGGGGTCGGGTCAACGCCGTTCTGGTCTGAGGCACGGACCTGGAAGGTATGCGAGCCGGTGGACAGGCCCGTGTAGGACACCGGACTGGTGCAGCTGGTGAATGCTGCCGAGTCGAGCGAGCAGGCGAAGGTTGCGCCGGCCGGCGTCGAAGTGAAGCTGAACTGGGCCGACGTGGAGGTCGTCGGGTTGGCCGGCTGGCTGGTGATCGTGGTGTCCGGTGCAGTGGGAGTGGGAGTGGGCGTCCCGGCCCCGATCTTGCGGGGGTCGTAGGCGGCATCGACCAGCAAAGCCGGTGAGTACGCGCCGGCGATCGACTGCCATGGCACCGCCTTGAAGTTCTGGTTCCCGGTGTCGTTGGCGTGGTCCTGCGTGACGAAGAAGCCCTGGGGGAAGGGGCCGCCGACGCCGAAGTTCGTGACGTCTATCCCGTCCATGCCGGTCACGGCATCAATTCCGTTTCCGGCCGGGATGGCGAAGGCTCCGAGTGGCCGGTTGTCGTCACGGGCATAGACGTGGAATCGGTTGGAGCCCTGGCTGGCCGCCAGCAGGTAGCCTGCGCCGCCGCTGCCGTAGTAGATGCTGATGCCCTTGATGTCCTGGACAATGTCGCCGCCGTTTTCGATGGTGCTGACAACCTTCGTCCCGGTGGTCGGGTCCCCGGGTTCAGCACCGAAGCGCCAGATTCCGCCGATGTCCTCCTGCGCAATGTAGATCCGCTTCATCTCATCATCAGCCACCAGGCCCTCGGTGTGGGTCGGACCGCTCACCGTCCAGCTGCGCACAAGTTTGCCGGTGACTGACCCGGTGGAGCCATCGAGTTCCCACTGCTCCACCTTGCCGATGTCGGTGACGAAGGCGAAGTACTTGCCGGTGTCCGGTGAGTGGTAGAAGGAGAACCCGCGGGGTGTTGAGATGTTGGCGGTGGGGGCGAAGCTGCCGGCCTTTGTCAGGGAGCGATCCGACTCGTTGACCTTGTAGAAATCAAGGCTCCGGGCCCGGTTCGAGACGCCGACCAAGCCCACCTTGCTGCTGCCGAGGGGGAAGTTGTAGCGGACATCAACATTGTTCATGCGTCCGTCCCCGTAGTAGAACAGCTCCTTTCCGGACAGGTCGTAGACCACAAGACCGTGCCCGCCCGTGCTCTTGTCTGTGCCGATGATGGTGCTTTTCGACGGGTCGGTGGGATGGATCCAGATGGCCGGGTCATCCGCGGCGTCCCCTGATCCGTGCATCGGGGCCGTTTCCACCGTCGCGGGCACCTGCGCCACGGCCGCATTCGCGCTCGGAGCGGTGAGCCCCACAAGCAGTACAGCCACCGTCAGAACGGCAGCAAACCTCGATATGAACGTCACCTTTGGCCTCCAAAGCTTGATGCCGCCAGTACGGCGGGTGGTTGGAACGTAGCCCCGCCGGTTCCAGCTTGTGAAGCGATACCTAAGAACCAGGGGGCATCCATACGAAAGTAGGGGGCACTGCGGGGTGGTTTGGTGCAGGAATGCGGGTCATAGGGTGCTGGGGTGCCCCAGGGCTACTTCCGTGCCCAGATGGCTACCCAGTCAACGTAAACGTGGCCGCTGGTTTCGGGGAGCGGACAGCCAGTCAGGCAGGACTCCGTCTGCAGGAGGTAGCGCATGGGCTTGTTCGGGACCAACGATGTGGCAACGCCGATGGACTTGCCATCAAGGAAGAATTCGATGCGCCCGGGACTCCACTCGGTGGTGGCGGTGTGCCATGACGTAAACGGAACGTTGGGGCGGAAGACTTCGTCCACATGCGTTCCGCTTGGGTCGAGGCCATGCACGGCAGCGTAGATGACCCGCGAAAGGTCCCCTTCCGGAAAATCGATTTCCCCATCCTCCGGCCACTGTTTACTGACGGGCCACAGCAGCCAGGCCAGTTTGAAGCCCGGCAGGGAGTCGGCTTTGAAGCGCACCGAGTAGCGCCCGTACACCTGGCTGTTGTACGGCCACTCCTTGAACCCCGCAAATTTGGGAGACGGGGCCGCGCCCATCGATACGCCATTTTCCGTGTGCAGATACATGTCCAGGACGCCGTCATGAACACTCAAGACCTTCGATGGATAGTATCCGGACGGGGCCTGACCTTTTGGGAAGGTTTTGCCGTGGGTGTCCGGAGTGCCGTCCTTGTAGCCCTCGCTCCACCGCGTGCCGTAGATGGGCCCCGGGAATCCGCCAAGTGGGGTATCGCCGTCAGTAAAGTCCTCGGCAAAGACCTGCTTCCAACCCGGCAGATCGCCCACTGGCATGGCCTCTGAGGCTGGAGCTGCGATGGGGTCTGCGGCAGCGCTGGGCATGGCGCATCCAAGAACCGGCAAAACCAGCATCAAGACAAGCACCTGCGCCAGCGAATGCTTCCGGATCGTCGCCAAAGGTGTCACTCCGTCCAGAAGGAGTTGTTGCGTTTCACACTACGAGCGGAGCAGCAGCACAGTCGTGAGTACCGGGTACTCGACTTTCCGTTACTCCCTACCTCCATGGAACAGCTCCCGGGCTCCGAACGGTCACCAAGGTCGCGCCGCCCGGGATCAGAAGGAGCACGACGGCGGGCGCGCGGCCGCCGTCGTCCTCCTCACCTCCCGCTCCCCCAGGGTGAGCTTTTCCCGATGAGGGCGACGTGCATCCTCGCCCTCGACGCGCAAAGACGATGACGCGGGCCCATATACAGGTAGCGTCGCCGTCTTTGCGTGTCAGGAAAACTCATGCGCGTCGAAAACGACTGCGAGAGGATTCGGGTTGAACTCGCATCGAGTGATAGAGGGTTTCAGGTAGACCAACATCAAGTGATAGAGGGTCTCAGGAAAACCCACATCAAGTGATAGAGGGTCGGTTGGGGGTGGGATTAGAGGTCGGCTAGGAGGGACTTTGGGTTTTCTATTGCGTCGGCTACGAAGCGGAGGAAGCCGGCTGCTGTGCCGCCGTCGCAGACCCGGTGGTCGAAGGTGAGGGTGAGTTCGGTGACCTTGCGGACGGCCAGCTCTCCGTTCACCACCCACGGCTTGTCGATGATCCGGCCCACGCCCAGGATGGCCACCTCGGGGTGGTTGATGATTGCCGCGGACCCGTCCACGCCGAACACGCCGTAGTTGTTGAGCGTAAACGTGCCGCTGCCGAGTTCCGTGGGGGTCGCCTTGCCCTGGCGTGCGACGTCGGTGAGCCGGCGGATCTCGGCATCCAGTTCGCGGGCGGACAGCTTTTCGGCGGCGCGGACGGACGGGACCACCAGGCCGCGGTCGGTCTGGGCGGCGATGCCGAGGTTGACCCCGTCAAACGAGACAATCTCCTGCGAGCCGTCCTCCGCGGTTTCGATGCGCGTGTTCAGCTCCGGGTGCTTTTTTAGCCCGGCTGTGACAAAACGGGCGATGAACGCGAGCAGGCCGGGCACCTGGTCACTGCCGGACTTGAGCCCCTCACGCAGCTCCATCAGCCCGGTAGCGTCCACATCCACCCAGACGGTCGCCTCCGGAATCTCCGAGCGGCTGCGGGCCATGTTGGTGGCCACGGCCTTGCGGACGCCCTTGACCGGGGTCCGGGACGAGATGGGCAGGCCGGTCCGGGCGTCGGTGCCCTGGGTTTCGGCAGGCTTGGCTGCGGCAGGCTCAAGCACCGGGCTTGCGGCAGGCTGGGGTTCGGCGGGCTTGGTTTTGACAGGCTCAGCTACCGGGGTGCTGATGGCTGCTTCCACGTCGCGGCGCATGATCAGGCCGCCCTCGCCGGAGCCGGGGAGTTCGCCGAGGTCCACGCCGTGCTCCCGGGCCATGCGCCGGACCAGCGGGGAGATTACCGCGCCAAGCTTGCCCGGGACCCTGGTGCGCAGGAGCGAAAGGTCCACGTCGGCATTTTCCGCCGCGCCGCCGTCGGCCGCCCCGTCCTCCAGCGGAAGGGTGCTGACCGACCCGGAGCCGGAAGCCGCAGGCGCCTTCCGCGCGCGGGTGCGCCGGGCAACGCCGTGGCCGCCCGGGGTTCCGTACCCAATGAGCACGTTGCCGGACCCGGCCTTCTCCTCTTCCCGGTACGCCTCCGCTTCGGCCTGGGCGGGGGTATCGGCCGGCTCGTCCAAGGCTTCGCCCAGTTCGGTTTCGGCAGGCTCGGTCTCCGGCTCAGCGGGGGCGGCAGCATCCGCGGCAGGCCCGCCAACAGAAACAGGCGTCACCGAAATGAGCGGCTTCCCCACATCCAGGGTCTCCCCCGGCTGCCCGTGCAGCTCGGCCACGATCCCGGCATAGGGAGACGGTACCTCCACGGTGGACTTGGCGGTCTCCACCTCGGCGATGGGCTGGTCCACGGCAATCGTGTCCCCCACGGCAACGTGCCAGGACACCAGCTCGGCTTCGGTGAGGCCTTCGCCCAGGTCCGGCAACAAAAACACGCGTGTTTCACTCATGGTCAGTTCTCCCACTGAAGGTCGTCAACGGCGTCGAGGATGCGGTCCACGCCGGGCAGGTAGTACTTCTCAAGCTTGGGCGCCGGATAGGGGATGTCGAACCCGGTGACGCGGCGGATGGGGGCGGCCAGGTGGTGGAAGCAGCGCTCCTGCACCCGGGCCACGATCTCGGAGGACACGGACGCGAAGCCGTGGGCTTCGGCAATCACCACGGCCCGGCCGGTCTTCCGCACGGACTCGCACACTGCCTCGTCGTCGAACGGCACAATGGTGCGCACGTCGATGACTTCCAGCGAGCGCCCTTCCAGCGCGGCAGCCTCCGCGGCGGCGAGCGCGGTGGGGACGGACGGGCCGTAGGCGATCAGCGTGGCGTCGGTGCCGGGGCGGGCGACGGCGGCACGCCCCTCAGAGGATTCCCCCGCCGAAGCAGCGGCAGAGTGGGCGGACCGCAACTCCAAAAGGTCCACCAGGTCCTTGGACCAGTAGAGCTTCTTGGGCTCCATGAAGATGACAGGATCGTCCGAGTCGATGGCTTCGCGGAGCATCCGGTACCCGTCCGCCACGGTGGCCGGGGTGAACACCTTCAGGCCGGCGGTGTGGGCGTAGTAGGACTCGGAGGAGTCGCAGTGGTGCTCCACTCCCCCGATGCCGCCGCCGTAGGGAACGCGGATGACCATGGGCAGCTTCACGGCGCCCTTGGTGCGGTTGTGCATCTTGGCCACGTGGCTGACGATCTGCTCGAACGCCGGGTAGGCGAACGCGTCAAACTGCATCTCGATCACCGGGCGCATCCCGTTGATGGCCATGCCCACGGCCATGCCCACAATGCCGGACTCGGCCAGCGGGGTGTCGAAGCAGCGCTGCTCCCCGAACGTGGCGGTGAGCCCGTCGGTGATGCGGAACACCCCGCCCAAGAGCCCCACGTCCTCGCCGAACACCAGGACGGAGGAATCGGCGTGCATCGCGTCGGCCAACGCAGTATTCAACGCCTTGGCCATGGTGACCGGCTGCGGGCCGGACGCTTCCGCGGTGGCCGCGGCCGAAGCGGCCGCCCGCGCAGTTGCCGCAGAAACGTTGCCGTTGGCCTCGGAGGAGTTGGTGACGGTGGGGCTCACTTGCCGGCCTCCTGTGATGATGCTGCGTCGCGGGCGAGTTCGTCGGCGAGCAGGGCGGACTGTTCCTTCAGCTGCGGCGTGGTCTTTTCGAAGACGTGGCGGAAGAGTTCCTGCGGGTCCACGGGCACGTCCTCGCTGAGCCCGTCGCGCAGCTGCGTGGCAACCGCTTCCGCCTTCTCGCGGATCCGCGCCTCGCCGTCGTCGTCCAGCAGGCCGCGCTCCGTGAGGTAGGTGCGCATCCGGTTCACCGGGTCCTTGGCTCGCCACTCCGCAACCTCGGAGCTTTCCCGGTAGCGGGTGTCGTCGTCGGCATTGGTGTGGGCCTGCATGCGGTAGGTGTTGGCTTCCACCAGCAGGGGGCCGGAGCCTTCCCTGGCGAGTTTCACGGCCCGGTCCAGGACGGCGAGGAGGGCCACCACGTCGTTGCCGTCCACGCGTTCGCCGGCCATGCCGTAGCCCACGGCCTTGTGCGCGAGCGACGGCGCCACGGACTGGTGCGCCAGCGGCACGGAGATGGCGTACTTGTTGTTCTGGACGAAGAAGATGACGGGCAGGTGGAAGACGGCGGCGAAGTTCAGGGCCTCGTGGAAGTCGCCTTCGCTGGTGGCGCCGTCGCCGCACATGGCCAGCACCACGGTGTCCTCCCCGCGGAGCTTGGCGGCGTGGGCAACGCCCACGGCGTGGAGCAGCTGGGTGGTCAGCGGGGTGCACTGGATGCCCACCTTGTGCTGGAGGGGATCGAACCCGCTGTGCCAGTCGCCGCGGAAGATGGTCATCACCTGCACGGGGTCCACGCCGCGGGTCATCACGGCGACGGCGTCGCGGTAGGTGGGGAACATCCAGTCGCCTTCGGAGAGGCACAGGGCGGCGGCCACCTGGCAGGCTTCCTGCCCGTGGCTGGAGGGGTACACGGCCATGCGGCCCTGCCGGACCAGGGCGGAGTTCTGGTCATTGACGCGGCGTCCGACGACGAGCTGCTCGTAGGCGGCCAGCAGTTCGTCATCGCCGGGCAGGGGGTATTCGTGGCCGGGTTCGGTGCCCTGCTCACCCTGCGGCTTGAGCCGGCCGTCCGGGTCCACCATCTCGATCTGGTGCCGGGCGGGGAGCATGTAGTCCTCGGCCGTGATGCCGAACTTCTTGGCGGCCTCAGTGAGGGCGTCCTCGGCGGGTGCCTGGCTGGCTTGGTCCGGGTGCGCGGTGTGGTCTGCGGAGATCGTCATTGTTCCGTCCTTCTGTTGCCACTATTCCTTCCCAGTATCGTCCTGTGGCCGGTTTCGTATCCACCATCTGACCGAATCGTGGAGAAGCTGCACATTTTCCGCACTTCCCGGAGACGAATTGCAAGTGTGAGCCAGATTACTGACACGGTGCGTGGACATATTGGCTGGCAGGATGCCGGGACGGAGAGCCAAGGGCTCATCCTGAGGACCCTCTCCGGCGTTGCGGGTAGGTGCCGAAAGACCCTTGACCTCTCCTTTGCGTGGGGACCACACTCGGAGGACGCGCAGGGCGCAGACGGGACAAGGCAGTCCTTCCGCGTCCCAGCCACAGCGGGCACCGCGGTTTTATACACAGCAGAATTTCAAAGGTGGGGGCGTCTGTAATGAACATTGAGACCTTGTGGGACCGGCTTGAGCCTGGAACGCGGCAATGGCTGGTGGACAACCCCGGGTGCAGGATCCTTCCTCGGACCGTGGTGGCAGCCATCGCAAAGGCCACGGGGGAAGAGCTGGAGCAGGACAGGCACGGTGAAACTGTCCTCTCCCCCAGCGACTGCGAGTTCATCCGCACGGCCTCTCGCCTTCAGGACGCCAACAGCCACACGTCCCCGTAACCTCGGTTGTGGCGGAATTTCGTATCCGTCATACCGTGGAACGGCACTAATGCTGCGCGGTTCTGCCTACACTGGAAGACGAATTGTAGTGTGAGGCAGATTACTGACGGGGGCCGTGGGCACTGTGGCAGCCAAGGATGCCGGGACGGAACCCGTCCCGCTGGACGAGATCGACCGCAGGATCATTGCGGAGCTGACCCGGGACGGCCGGATGTCCGTGACGCAGGTGGCGGAGAACGTCCATATCTCCCGGGCGCATGCCTATACCCGGATCGCCCGGCTCACGGGCGAGGGCGTGCTATCCAGGTTCACGGCGCTGGTGGACCCGATCAAGGCCGGGCTGCGCTCCTCCGCCTACGTGACCCTGAAGCTGAAGCAGGACGCCTGGAGGGAACTCCGCGACCAGCTGGGCGCCATCCCGGAGGTACACCACGTTGCGCTGGTGGGCGGCGACTTCGACGTGATCCTGTTGGTCCGCGCCGTGGACAACATCGACCTGCGGCGGGTGATCTTCGACCAGCTGCAGTCCATGCCGGGCGTGCTGGACACCCAGACGTTCCTGGTGTTCGAGGATTTGGATACGCGGTAGGTCAGCTCCTGAACCAGCCAACGAACCTAGTGATCTATCAGGGATCTAGCTCTCAACCCAATTGCGCCCATCCGTAAACAGATGGGGCGAATTGGCTGTCATTTCGGCTCTAAGGCTACTCCGCGAGATTGAGTGCGTACCTCATTCCGGACCAAGTGAGGCGGAAAGGCGGCTGTTGCATGGCTTCCGTCGGGGTGAACCGGAGTAGCGCCAATAAGGACGGGCAGTCGCCGGACTGGGTACAGAACCACTCTTGAGTGTCCGCAAACGCCATCGCCTCCTTACCGATTTCGGTTAGCGCAGTTCTTGAGTGCTACACCTCCAGGTGGAGGATCCAGGAGGCCGGTTCGTTTCACGGCACCAGACAGGGCTTTGAGTGTCTCCGAATAGCTTTCCCCACTCTATAAGGAACTCCGCCCCTTCAGCAGCGCTAGCCTGAGTAGGGCTCTGCCTCAGTGCTGCAAAAAAGAGATTTGCTCAGCGGAATTGCGAAAATAATTTCGGCTGAGAAAAATCCGGAACCGCAGAAGTCCGGAGAACGCTACCGCCCAGACCCGTTACAAAAGAAGAACGCCCTGACCGAGCGTCAACCCATCACTACTCTGGCGCCAATAAAGGGAGCCGGGCAGCTGCTGTATCGTTGTCGAGGACCGCTTGGGGACGAAGCACGAGGACATGCCGCATGAAGCTCAACACTCACAGTGCCGGCACCACCAAGAATGGGGCCGCTGCTGGCATTGCGCTGCTGGCAACCTCGATCATTGCAGTAGCTGCATCGTTCGTCGACCTTCGTTTCGGCTTTGCAATATTCGGCGTGCTCGCAGTCATCGCCCTTATCCGAATGCTCGACCTCGGACAATTCGTTCCCCGGACCTATATCGGCTGGCTATACGCTGCCGTAATCTTTTTGACTTGCTGGGCGCCGTCGCTTGGTTCTACCGGGACCGTCGCCAGGTTCAGTTTGGCGGGCTTGATCGTGGTGGCATTGATCCACAGCTCGCGGTCCCCGTCGCTTCCTCTTCAACGAACGCTTCGAATAGGTTTAGCGCTACTACTTCTTTCTCTCCTGATTAGTGCAATGGGCGCAGCGTCAGCAGGTTACGGCATGGCGAGACTCCTTAACTGGATTATGTTTGTACCACTGCTATTTCTCGCCCTCAGAAGGCCTGACATCAAAGGAGCCGGCTTCGGTATTGTCGCCACGAGCGCCTTCCAGATGATCGGTGTGGCCCTGCAAGCCGCCGGACTGATGGGAGGCATGTGGGGAGGCCTTCTTACCTCCGGCACGACTTATAATCCCGAAACCAGCTCCTGGCTCAGAAGGTACACCGGCTTCATCCTTAATCCGAACAACCTTGCGCTTGTGCTAGCCCTGGCCGTCGTAGTCTTGGCCGCGGTCATGCTCGGGAAGGCTACCCGCCGCGCAAGAATCGGGTGTCTGACGCTCATTGCGATATTCGTAGTTGGCATCGTGGTAACTGGGTCGCGAGGCGGACTGGTGGCAGTTGCCCTGGGGCTCTTTGTCCTTTTGGCTGCCGCCGGCAGGCGCGGCTTTGCGTTAGGCGTTGTAGCGGTCGGCTTGGCCGCAGCGGCATACACCATGGCCGGGTCCCGAGAGTTGGATCGCGTAATCGAGTCCTTCGCGGAGATTGTCTCCGGAACTGACGCCAGTGCCGCGCAGAGAAGTGGTGTATGGCTTACACGCTTCGATTCCGCGGACGGTAAATGGCTCTTGGGTAGTGGTTTTGGTGGCTATGCCCCCCACATCTTCGCGCAGCAGCAGGGCCTAGACATCAACCCCAAGCTCGCCGCGTTGGCAACTGTGGATAATGCCTGGCTGAAGATCTTCCTCGAGTCCGGATTGATGGGTGTCATCGGCGCAGCATTAACCATGATATTTCCGGCGCTGTCCGCCCTGACTAAATCAGCGGGCCGTAACCGCCTCTGGGGCATAACCTGCGGTGCGGTCGTCATGGCGCTTATATGGCGATCCATCTCGGTGGATATGCTCGATCAGAACCCTTGGAATGCGCTTGTGTTCCTCGCGGTTGGTCTGGCGGCTGCCTCCACCGCCTCATCTCAGCCAGCGTTCTCTAAACCCGTCGCCGCTCAAAGGTCAGCGCACTCCGCAGCGATAAAAAGAGCTAAGCGAGCGACGCGGACACGTGGCGCCGCCTGTTGAAAAGCCTAGTCGCTGGCTGTTCGACCCAGAACCAGCTCAGAATAGCGAAGGGAGCGGTTGCTAGAACGCTGAGGACAATGTACGCCGCGGGCCCGACGTGGGCATAGCCGCCGATCACTAGCCATTGCTGCATCGGGAAGGCATACAGGTACGTCCCATAAGAGAAGTCATTTCGCGCACAAAGGCTTGCGAGACGCCTGGGTATTACGATTCCGAGCCATAACAGTAAATAGGCGACGGGGAGCGCGGACATTGTTTTTCCTTGACCGCAAACGAGCACAACAGCAAGCGCACTGAAGGATAACCATGCCAGCGCTTTATTACACGGGATCTCGTCGGCATAGGCGTGAATCGTGGCACCTGCAAGGAAAAAAGGAACCAGCAGGGATAGGTCGGCCGAGATACCATCAATCCCTGCTGCGTGCACAGCGACGCTCGCAGCAGTCGATCCTACAAAAGCGGCGGGAAATACAGCGCGCCGTCGGCGAACGAATCCGGCTATCAAGGCTACGCCAACCATGACATAGCAGAGGAGCTCGAAGCGGAGCGTCCATAACGATCCGTTCCATGCGCTTGGGTACGGCAGCCCCGCAAGGGTGGTCCCGATGTCACTGCCACCGGCGCGTACCATCACGGCGTTGAGCGCGATAAACTTTGCGGCCTCGACTGGCGACCACCCACCCCGGACAAGGCCCGCCAAACCGGCCGTTACGACTGCCGTATAAAGCAGACAGACCCAGTACCCGGGAAGGATTCTCAACGCGCGCCTGATCGAATAGCTTTTCAGATCACTCCGGAATCGGCTTTGCGTTATCAGATAACCGCTGATGGCAAAGAATCCGCCGACTGCAAAGCTCCCCAACCCAAGGCCGCCAAGGGCCGGATCCGGCCCGTAGCCAGCGATCGGGAACGCGTGCGAAACAATCACGAGGATCGCCAGCACCAGGCGTATAAGGTTGAGCGCGTTGTCCCTGCCCAAGCGTTTCCCGATCGTGTTTGCATCAGCACCCAATGGCCTTATCCCCCAGAAGTAGTTAGCTCAATTCTACTGGAGCTTTTTCATCGCTACTTGTTTGACTGCTCTACGCTCCGGCCCGTCCGGTAGCATCAGCCGCATAGAAAATAGCAGGGGGCGTGCCTCCATCGCGCGGCGCATTCATTTACTCGACGGCTTGAGGGGTATTGCCGCACTCGTGGTCCTGTTTCATCACTCGCTTCTCACGATTCCGGTGCTTGCAGCTGTCTACGAGAACGACGCCGTTCCCGTCGAAGACGTTGCCTCGGTGGCATGGATGCTGGTTCACACCCCACTACATAACCTGTGGGAGGGGAAGGGCGCCGTGTACATCTTCTTCGTGCTGTCGGGAGTCGTCCTAACTCTCCCGGTCCTCCGCGGGTAGTACGTTGGCAGGCCTACTATCCACAATGGCTCGTGCCGCTCTACGTTCCTGTCTGGGCGGCGGTGCTGTTTGCCGTAGGCGCTCTGCTTGTCGTCCCCCGCGTGGGCGACCCTGGAAGTAGTTGGTTGGACGACAGGGCCAAAGAACTTACGCTGATGGCCTTTGTGAAGGATGTCACGGTACTGAACGGTACAGGACACCTCGCGAGCCCCTTGTGGTCACTTCGCTGGGAGATATGGTTCTCCCTGGCACTCCCGATATACGATGGCTAGCAAAGAAATGGCCACAGCTCTACATGCTTAAGATTATGGCTTGCATTGGTGCGGTGGGCGCCGCACCGGTTCTGAACTAGTCATCGATGATCTTTATGCCTATGTTTCTCATCGGTGCGGTGATGGCGACCGAGTGGGCACGGCTTGAAAGGGACTGCCCCGGTTTTGTTGACTCCTTGACCTAGCGAGCTTGCGCTCGTGGAAGGATGTTGACGATGCCCACGGCTTATAGGGCGGAGTTCCGCCAGGATGTTATTGATGTGGCCCGCAAGGGCGAGGCGCCGCTGGCGCAGATTGCGAAGGATTTCGGGCTTTCGGTCACGACGCTCAAGCGCTGGATTGCAATCGCCGACCGTAAAGAATCAGGGGCCGGCCCGGCGGTGACGGAGTCGGCCGAGATGCGGGAGCTGAAGAAGCGGAACCGGTTGTTGGAGCAGGAGAATGAGATTCTGCGCCGGGCTGCTGCCTATCTGGCCAGGGACATCAACCCAAAATGATCTACCCGCTGGTCACGGATCTTGCCGTCGACGGTGTTCCCGTGGCGGTGACCTGCAGGGTGTTGAGATTCAGCAAGCAAGGCTATTACCGGTGGAGGACCAGCCCGGTGACAGAACGGGACTGGGTCGATGCGCACCTGGTCAACGCCGCCCTGGACATCCACGCCGACGACCCGGCCTTCGGGTACCGCTTCATCGCCGATGAGCTCCCGGGGATGGGCATCGTGGCGGGTGAGAACAGGGTCCAGTGCTTGTGCAGGGACCACGGCATCTTGTCGGTGTTCTCGAAGAAGCGGGGCCTGAACCGGAAGCCGGGGCCACCGGTTCACGACGACCTGGTGGAGCGGGACTTCACCGCCGCCGCGCCGAATGAGCTGTGGCTGACGGACATTACCGAACACCCCACTGCCGAGGGGAAGCTGTACCTCTGCGCGGTGAAGGATGTCTATTCCGGAAGGATCGTCGGCTACTCGATGGACTCGCGGATGAAGTCCTCGCTTGCCGTCGCCGCCCTGGAGAACGCGGTGCGCTCACGACGCCCCGCAGGAACAGTGGTCCACTCGGACAGTGAGACTGTCCGTACCGGTATTCCCGGAGGGTCCTTGACTCGCACAGTGATGGATGCGACAGGATGCTGGTGCCGGGTGCGTCCCGGGGTTCTTGACTCTCACTCCGATCGACAGTCGTTGTCTTTCCCCGGATCTGTCAGTCCCCGAGGCGTACCCGGCGAGGCGCTACGCCTCGCCGCCGGAGTGACCTAAGGAGAGCCTGCGCCAAGGGCGCTCATCACTGTCTTGTCCGCCGGTCGGTCGATGCGCGGGGCCGTGCCCCCTTGCATACCCGATGGACCGGAGGAAAACGACATGACCAGAACTCCCGCTACCAGCGACCCGGACCAGGCACTGACACCTGTCTTCGCCGGCGTCGACACGCACAAAGAACTCCACGTCGCCGCCGTCATCGACGCGGCCGAAACAGTGCTGGGCACGAAGAGCTTCCCGACAACACGCACCGGCTACCGGGCGATGCTGGCTTGGATTGGCGAGTTCGGTGATCTGGCCCGGATCGGCGTCGAGGGCACAGGCTCCTACGGTGCCGGCCTGACCCGACACCTCGCCAAGGCCGGCGTCATGATCCTTGAGGTCGACCGGCCCGACCGGTCTGACCGCCGCCGCAAAGGCAAGGACGACGACCTGGACGCGATCAATGCAGCCCGCGCCGCACTCCATGACCGCCGCACCAGCATCCCGAAAAGCAAGGACGGCGCCGTCGAAGCCCTGCGCGTGCTGCGCGTCACCCGCGCCCACGCGGTCCGGGAGCGCCGCAGCGCCCTGCAGCTCCTTCGGATGACGATTGTCTCCGCGCCGGAGGTACTTCGCGACCAAGTCCGCCACTTGACCCGGATGCAGCTCATCCGCACCCTCGCTGCATGGCGGCCGGACGTATCAAACGCGACCGACCCCGTCACCGCCTACCGGGTCTCGATGAAGTCCCTGGCCCGCCGCTACCTGGAACTCACCGACGAAATAACCGACCTGGACGAGCTCATCAACCCCATCGTCGAAGCCCTCGCACCCGAACTCCTCGAACGCGTCGGAATCGGCATCGAAGTCGCCGGACAGTTCCTCGTGACGGCCGGTGACAACCCCAACCGGATGAAATCCGAAGCCGCATTCGCGATGCTCTGCGGCGTTTCACCGCTGCCCGCGTCCTCTGGAATGACACAAAGGCACCGACTCAACCGCGGCGGCGACCGCCAAGCCAACCGCGCCCTGCACCTCGCGGTCATCAGCCGGATCAGGCTCGACCCGAGAACGCAGACGTACGTCGCGAAAAAGACCGCCGAGGGACACTCCAAGATGGAGATCATCCGCTGCCTAAAGCGATACCTCGCCCGCGAGGTCTACTTCGTCCTCAACCCTGGCCGCCAGCACATCGTCCCGAACACCAGACAACACGGAAACGCCGCTTGACACTTAGGAGAGCATCCGCGGGTCCCAGTTCCGCTCTCGTCGCTTCGTCGAATCACTCCGCCACCACGGCCTCACAGGATCGATGGGCAGGGTCGGTGCGTGCGCGGACAACGCCGCGATGGAATCGTTCTGCTCGCTGCTGCAAAAGAACGTCCTGGACCGTCAGCAGTGGCTCACCAGGCAGGACCTGCGCCTGGCCATCACGACTTGGATCGAGCGGACCTACCACCGCCGGCGACGGCAAAGACAGCTGGGAAAACTTACGCCCATCGAATATGTAACAATCAACCGGACCGCGCTCACAGCGGCCTAAGACCCCGAGTCAACAAATGCCGGGGCAGTCCCAAATGAAACCGGTTATGTGAGGGTTCTATACGGCACCCGAGCGTTGGCCTTTTTGTGGATGAGCTCTCCAGTTTTGCGGAAGCGGGCGTGCCGACAGCTCCGAATTGCCATCGCACGGCACGAAGACGCGTTCCTGCTCACCCGCGTCCGAAGATCGGCATCTTTCGCGATGTGATTGAGCGTGTATTCTTCCTTTGATCACCTTCACATCTAGGTCCGGGGAGCCCCTTGAAGTCAACTTTTAAGCGCATTTATCAGAATCTCATAACGCGCATGCCTGTTAAGGCACGCCGGCGCATCATGTACTTCCGGGTAACCAGACGGCATCTGCGCCTGGGTCGACCTCGCTTGTTCACTGAAAAAATCAATTGGCGAATCGTTAATGACCGCAGGGATATCCTCTCGGGAACCTGCGACAAAATTTGGATGCAGGACTTTGCGAGAGACGCGGGTGTCAAGGTTCCCAACCGGATATGGGTAGGAACGTCTCTGGCTGAACTGGCCGAGGTTGACCTCCCTGCTCGATGGGTGCTGAAGCCCAACCACAGTAGTGGTCGCGTTCACTTCGGGGAAGGCAAAGCGAACCTTGCTGAGCTGCAGGCCGTTACAAAGGGTTGGTTATATGAGCAAACCTCCGTAACCCTAGCTGACGAGTGGGCCTACGGGGAGGCCCGGAAGTGCTTCATAGCAGAGGAAAGACTCGGCCAGTCGGACATTGATCTGCCCGACTACAAATTTTTCGTATTTCATGGCAAACCCGAGTTGATACAGGTGGATTCTTCACGATTTAGCGGTCATGAGAGAAGGCTCTATACTCCTGACTGGGAACCTCTTGAAGTGGTGAACATCTACCCACTGGGCCCTGTCATTCCGAAGCCTGCTACCCTCGACCAAATGCTCGCCGCAGCAGCAATGCTAGGGCAACCGTTTGATTTCATCCGAGTGGACTTTTACGAGGTCGGTGGAGAAGTAATCTTCGGAGAGTTAACACCTTATCCGGGCGGCGGAATCGAGCCTTACTCTCCGCGCAGCTTGGACGCTGTACTAGGTAGCAAGTGGACACTGCCACAGCTGCAGCAATACTAACTGCAGCATTACCAGGGATGCCCCACCACGCGAAAGCAGGGTGGGGCATTTGCGCCACACGTCCACACAGGCATGCTCCTGAGAGAGCTGAGGGACTCTGCCGACAAGCGCGTTCAAAACTGCGTGTGGATCGTAGCGCTATTCGAGTTGGAAGGAATGTGCACGGACCGGGCTTGAAGCGACGCGACCTTGAATCCCGGAGATCAGGCTATCTATAGCCATCCACAATCGCGGCGGCAATTTCCCTATAGGCCCTCCTCGTCTCTGACTTCAGGACGTCCAAGGTCACCAAGTCACCGTCGGCCACACCACGGTCATGCGGGACAGCAATCAGCTCTCTGCAGATGCCGGCAAGGTGCTCCTGGATGGCTTGTTTATCCACGCGAGACGATATTTCGTCCTTGTCAGTAATCACCACGATCGCGTTTCGGGCTAGTTCTTCGTAACCATGGCTGGCCAGCCACTGTAGGGTGCTGCGGGCACGTTTGGCCCCGCTCACAGCATAGCCAGCGGCAATGACCAGGTTATCCGCTGACTGCAGTATCCCGCTCATAGCATTGTGTGTCACCCCGGTGCCGCAGTCCGTCAGTGCCACGGAGTAGTAGGCGGAGACGAGTTTGCGGATCCGCAAGTACTCCTCAGCGGTCAAAGAGTCAGAGACCTCTGGATCCTGCTCCCCCGCGATGAGGTGAAGTCGGCCAGCGTGATGCATGTATCGAGACAGGGCAGTAAGCGATTCTATCGACTCGATGTTTTTCAGCAGATCCGTTATAGTGCGCGGGCTTGACTGCTGGTAAATGCCCTCCCCCAGAGCGCGTTCCACCAAATCTCCGGAGTCGGGGTTCGCATCGATGGCGCAGGGTGCGTCGCCTCGGTACTCCGCGAGAGTCAGGCCCACTCCCACGGTTGTTGACGTCTTTCCTATGCCTCCTTTGAGACTCAGAACAGCAGTGTTGTAGCTGCCCTGCAGCTGCCGGGAAATGCGGCGGCCCAACTCCTCTTCCTGACGCTGCTTCAAGCCCGGCCCCATATTCACAGCTCCGCCAGTCATGCTGTAAATTGCACCCCGGAGACCGCCTACCGGCCGGAGTTTCTGTTCCTTCACAAACAGTCCCGGGGAGGTGATGAAGTCGGGCATGGGGCTTTCAGCGATCGTGTTAGCCACTGTTGGCCGGGCCCGGCGGAAGGCCTGAGCTGCAGAAGGAATGGCCATCTGCGCTGGCCTGACTTCCTCAGCAGCTGCAGGCGAGTTGGAAGCAATAATGCCCTCCACACACGGCTGCGTGGATACAGTCGCGCTGGCGCGTGCGGGTACGTCGGCGGCTGGCTTTGCTGCGTCAGCAACGGCAGCCGCTTCCGCCCAAGAAGTGCGTCGCGTCAGCGGCGCGCCTGGTTCAGGCTGAACGGAAGGGCTGGGCGTAACTGCGGGCATGGTTCCTGTCCGGTCATCCGTCTGCTTGCCGTCTGCTCGGCGAAGGTCACGGCGACGACGAGGCTTGATCTGCCCTGCATCCTCTGCATGGGCACGTACATTATGATCCACTGGATCGGGCATATATGTCCCCCAAGGACGTTCGGCGAATTCTTTCGCAGCACCGTTTGTAACAGTAAGTCTAGGGGCTCGGGTTGACCCATAATGTCAGATGCGGATTAGTGCGGCGGCCACTACTACTGCCGTTAGGACTAGGAGGACGCCCAAGACGGTGTAACCCTGCCACCTGGGACGACCCTTGTGGGGATTGATGTCGACGTAGGGCATAGCTAGCGTTTTTCATCTCGGGTCGACGTTGGAGCGGAAACCCTGATGGCGCGGCGTTTGATCCGGAGCATCTGGTACAAGACAAAGAAAGGAACCAGCAGGGTGCCCAGCAGCGCACACAGCGCAAAGGCGTACTCGGATATAGCCACAACAGACCTCCGTTGGCGAGTTAGTAGTCCCATGTCGGACCCTTCGGCACGCTACCGGCCCGTCATTCCTTTGACAAGTTCAGTCAATCCCACACTGAGGACCCATTTTTCCTTCGCCGCACCATCAACGAGACGTTTTCCCGCCAGCACTGGGCAGTAAGGGTACTGAGCAGTCTGCTTGCACAACTGATCATCTGATCCAAGTCACGCCGCGTATGACACAACGGTGATTGGCTTGATTCGCATTCATCGTGTTGGGCAGTGATCGAAGCGTCCCCAAGGCGTCGTTCACCACTACGGGAGGCCGGGTCCCTACGGCGATTAGTACGAGTACTGAAAGAGCAGGCGATGATTGGAGCTGGAAATGGGACTGAGCGCGCTTCCGAGGGACGGGGCATCAGAAACGTGCATCCGCGCGCCCCGATCAGGGGCTGAGTGCCATTGACACCACTGCGACAGTAGCCACGGCCAGTAAGCCGAGACCGACATAGGAAAAGAACCGTACCCGGGCATTCCGCGACTCGCGCCGAGTCTGACGGGCAGAAGAGGTAGCACCGTATTTACGCATTCGGTGATGCTAGCTAATGCAGCATCAAGGTTCGATCAAGTTGATCTTATTGTGACGCTTACCTAAACATTGTTGCGGGAACCGGCGCTATCCCAACAGTTACGATGATGCAGGAGATTTGCACGGGATCTAAAGCAAAGTTGAGTTCTGCCACGCAAGCAGCAGATTGTAGACCTCGTCAGCCAGCAGAGGGTTCCTGCCACCGTCGTTCCGCACCCTTAGGTGTACTGACTCAGGACGTTCGTTACATCTGAATAGGTGAAGACCTCTTGGATTGGATCAGGTCGTCGCGTTGGCCACCGCGCTCGTCCATCAAGCAGAAGCAAAGGCTCCAGCTACCGCCTCAAACACACTTAGGTAGATTCGCTGCCCTCGACAAGACCGGAAAGTACCGCAGAATATCCAGCACCGAAGTGGCTCCCCTTCAGGCCGCGAGATAGCTCAATTTTCGAGAATCGCTGACAAACCGCCAAGATTCAGCAGCGAGCCTTCCGTAATCAGCAAATAGTTGTTCCTGCCGACGTCGAGCCATCCCGACTTCGACTCTCCGCACGTACGGCAAGTAACGCGCTCCCTTCAGGCTCGTGTACCCAGGTGCGCACATAACACTAATCAATCAGCAGACCGACGCTGTCACGGATTCTTCGGCGTAAGCCGCTCTGAAGTATGCCCACGGGGCGTTCCGCACTCATATGATAACGCTGCGTGCAAAACGTGCACCAAGTTCACAACAGAGCAGCCGCCAAAGGCTGCCATCACAGTGTCTTGGTTGATCGAACCTAAACGCCATGATCACACAGGAATTCCCTCTAACAGCAACCGTTTCTAGCCGCCTCCCTGTGATCCGAAGTATCGCGGCGCGGATGTTACATCCTTGTCACCGTACACAATCTGATCAAAGGGACTCTCACTCGTCTCGCGATGCGTTGTTGGAGCCTGCATGTTGTCCTCGACCTGCACCTCCGTGGGGCTCTTACTGCTCGAGTAATAAGAATATGCATACGAATCAGGATCTTTCGCTGGAAGTCGGTTCAGCACCACGCCCAACACATCAGCGTCGACCATACTCAAAGACGAGAGCGACTTTTGAAGGTCCGTGACCTTGACGATTTGACTTCCAACAACAAGCACAACTCCGCCAACGCGTTGAGCCAGGATCGCAGCGTCGGTCACAGGCAGTAGCGGCGGCGCGTCAATTACTACCGCATCAAACTCATTTTCCAGAGCATCAATGAGTCCCGACATAGCAGCAGAACCGAGCAACTCGCTGGGGTTCGGGGGAATACTGCCCGAAGTTAGAACTTGAAGATCATCGGATCCCCAGGGCTGCATGAGTGCATCTAGGCTTCCCCGGCCAACTAAGCAGGTCGTCAGCCCTACGCTTCCGTCTAGGCCTAGGTATTCGCCCACCATGGGACGCCGCAAATCCGCGTCAACCAAGGCGACGCGCTGTCCTGTCTGAGCTAGTGCGATAGCCATATTGACGGCCGTCGTGCTCTTTCCCTCACCCGGCAACGACGATGTGACCACCACAGATTTGGAACTATGACTGACGTGGGCAAACTGTAGGTTTGTCCGAATCTGCCGGAATGACTCAGCACGGGGACTTTGCGATGGCACTTGGGTAAGGAGTGGTTTTTTCACAGCATCTGCGTCGAACGCAATGCTTCCAAGAAGGCTGGCGTCCGTGACCTTCCTGAGATCCACTTCCCCCCGGATCCTAGTGTCGATGGCCGATCGTAGAAGTGCGGTGCCGATACCGACTGCAGCTCCAATCAAGAGACCAGCGGCAAGATACAACCGCGCATTGGGAGAGGCAGGCGCCGAAGGAGCCGCGGCGGGAGTGACCACAGATAGCCTGACAGGCGAAATGCCGTCCGATGAGGGGTTTTCCAAGCGGTCTACAGCTGAAATCAGACTCTGCGCAACAGCCTCGGCAATAGAGGCGGCCCTTACAGGAGACGAGTCTGTGACGGCTATGTTCAGAAGGACGGTGGACCCCTCAACACTGGCTTCAATTTTTTCCGCAAGAGCCGACGGACTGATCTCCAAACCCAATGAATCGATAACAGGCTGCAAGACCACCGGTGTCCGCGCGGTTTCAACATAAGAAGCGACCCTGGCCTGGCTGAAAGTGTTCCCCTGCTGAAGCTCGAGGACACTTCCCGAGTTCTGCGTGGCCACGAACAATTGGGTGCGCGCGGTATACGTAGGTGTGCTGACCATCGCTGCCGCACCCGCCACAAGCAGACCCAATAACGTTGAAGCTACAATCAGAACCCAGTTGCGGCGCAGTACACGCAAGTAGTCGATGATCTCCAAATTGAACCTCTCCGATTCATGCCTCTGCATGGATGACAACGCTACGGAGGCCAGCTACTTGCTTCCTGCAGCTCTATGTCCCCCGAACTAAAATATCCGGCTCGTATCCGAGAAGGTGTCGGTGCCACCGACACTCTCCGAGACCATAAATGATCGCCGATCCTAAACCTTACCGTTTTTCCACACCTTTTAGACAAGCGACTCAGGCGTCTTACTTCCGAGAACTGTGGCACTGGTAACTTTTGTCCGACAGGTTTAGTTGCCTACGCCGCGCTCCTCTGTCGAGCTTGCTTGGTACAAGCCGGCCTGGGCGGACGACGAGTGCGACAATGGGCGGTCGAAATGTCCTCACTCGGAGTGCTATATGGTAGGGACCGTCCCATGCACAGCGCACCCAATCGATGGTGGGGGAACAACAGTTGAAAGGGAGTAGTGCAACGCTCTCGGATGGTTCGAATCCTCGGCTTTGTGGTCGTACCGATGTTGAGCATCGCAAGTCCCTTGCTCGCAATCCCCGCGATATCTTCGCAATACGGTGCAGCAGGGTGGTCAGCGGTAGCAATAGGACAGTCCGTGGGCGCATCCTTTGCCGTCATCCTAGAACTCGGATGGGGGCTCACTGGTCCGCAGCGAATCGCCCGGCAAAGCCTGCGAAACCGTCAACAAACTTTGGCGGTGGCGCTAAGCACGAAATTCGTTCTCATCGTTCCTTTGGTTGCCGCGGCAAGCATTGTCAGTTACAACTTGTCCAGCCAATATAGATGGGAGGCGGCTGCTGTTGCGGCTGGGTCCACGGCATATGCCCTAAACAGCACTTGGTACTTTATAGGGACGGGTTCTTCAGCTAAAATACTTTACTGCGATGCAATTCCTAGGCTTTTCGGTGTAGCCATAGCCGCCATTTTGATTTTTGCCGGCGGCGAGCTCGTGCTATATCCAGTTATAGGAATATTGTTGCCCATTTGCGTAAGCGGATTTCTGGTAATTCGCTCTGAGGACATCAAGCTTTCACACCTTAAGGGGATGTCTGTTCGTCGCCTCCAGTTTGTTGTTGCATCCCAGAGCTCCGCATTAGGAGCTCGTTCCCTCAGCGCCATCTATATGTCTCTTCCTATCACACTCGTGAGCCTGGTAGCGCCGGGGGCGGTTGCGGTTTTTTCTGCAATCGAACGGCTGCAGAGAATCTACCTGCAAGTTTTGGCGGCAGTTCCAAATGTCATGCAAAAATGGGTGGGGCAGTCCCTCGGCGGCAGACGAAAGATTCGCCGCGCTAAAAAGAGCGTTCTTTATAATGCAGTTATGGGCTTTGTGGCTGGCTCAGGTTTCACCGTCGCTGCCCCAATAATGGCGGAGATAGTGTTTTCCTCCACGATCAAAATTTCACTCGAATATGCCGCGATCTCTGGTGTACTTATTTTCATAGTATGCACATCGCGCGCGACTGGATCAATTGCACTGGTGGCCTTCAATCGAGTCAATGCCGTGTTCCTCAGTGCTGCCGCCGGAGTAACTGTCGGGATTCCTGGGATTTTACTAGGCGCTAGGTTTTTCGGACCCCCAGGGGCGCTCATTGGTGAAGTTTTGGCAGAACTAACGGTGCTCTGCATTCAAATGCGGGCGATGCGAAATATCAGATAACAGATAACGGGCCGTCTTAACTAAACCGGTCGCACGTTTACCAAATTAAGAGAAAGCGAGTAGATCTAATTGAAAGGTTTAATCGTACATGAGTGGATTGCTCGCTCAGGTGGATCAGAGAACGTCCTCCAAGCAATGTCGAACACGTTCCCAAACTCAGACATCTATTGCCTTTGGAATGATGCACCTGAGCGCTTTTCGCATCGAATTGTTGAAGAGTCCTTTCTCGCCCAGACCCCGCTGCGCAGGAACAAAGCAGCGGCCCTTCCTTTCATGCCTAAGGTGTGGCGGAATGTGGTTCTTGACGACTATGACTGGACCTTGGTCAGTTCGCACCTTTTCGCTCACCACGTTGGCACGAAAAGCAGCCGCGCTCATGGACAAATTTTTGCCTACATCCATACCCCCGCACGCTATATATGGGCACCTGAGCTCGATAAGCGAGGACAGTCTATGGCTACTCGCATCTCCTCCCCCTTCTTTCAGAGACTTGACCGGAAACGCGCCTCGGAGGGGACGACCTTCGCAGCGAATAGCCGTTTCATCCGTGACAGGATTAGGGAGACTTGGGACCAGGATGCCACGGTCATTTACCCGCCTGTGGCTGTTACAAAGCTTCAGTCGGAAAGGGCTTGGAAGGACCGCTTAGACAGCAAGGAAAGCGAGGTTCTTTCGAGCCTCCGTGGCGAGTACATCTTGGGCGCTTCCCGCTTCGTTTCATACAAGCAACTGGAAAACGTCATATCCGCGGGGGAATCGGCTGGTTTGCCCGTCGTGTTAGCAGGGGCAGGTCCTGAGGAGAAGTTTCTGAGAGAGACCGCAAAAACCGCATCCGTCCCGGTTCACTTTGTTGATGCACCATCCGATCATCTTCTCTACGCGCTGATACAAAGCGCGCAAGTTTTTGTTTTTCCACCGATAGAGGATTTTGGCATCTTGCCAGTTGAGGCCATGGCTCTCGGGACTCCCGTCGTCGTGAACTCCGTCGGCGGCGCCATTGAGAGCGTGACAGCTTTGGATGGAGGCTCCGCGGTTGACAGCTTCCGGGGACCTGAACTCGCGGCTGCTGTGCATGATGCCTTAGGAAAAGATATGAGCAAGGCCCGAATGAAGGCGCAGATGTTCTCCGAAGAATCTTTCAGCGAAAACATACAAAAATGGATGGGACTATGATCGTTTGTCAATGCGGACAAGCGAGCGCTCGTCTTTCGAAAGACCGAGGATAGATATGACTGAGCCTGGATCCGTGCCATCGAAAGCGCAATCGAACCTAGGGCAGACCGCGAAAATCGGAGTGTCGGTTGTTAACTATTTTTCAAGTACAAGTGTCAAGCTATTACTGGATTCCTTAGCTGAATTCGCGGATGGTTGCCAGATCCTCGTAACCATCGTAGACAATAGTCAAGACTCTGGACGACGAGAAGCTGAACTCCTTCGCGACATAGCTTCCATAGCCTCTGGTTCATACCTACAAGTCGAAGTTATCGAAGCAGAACAAAACCTCGGATATGGCGCAGGCAATAACCTCGGAGTGCGTCGCCTCATCGAAAGGGGCGCAACGCTACTATGGGTACTCAATCCTGATACGGTGGTTCACGGTTCAGCTACTTCTCTGGCGAACGAAGCTGATAGCAGACCCGCTCACATATGGTCCACCGTTACAAAGGAAAATGGCGTCATATCAAATGGTTTAGGCATGCTCAATACTTTGACCGGGCGAGCTCGTGCGAGTTCAAGTTCGACAGTAGGACTTCAACGCTTTGGTATGCGTTACCCCGGGGGGCATTCCATAGTGTTTTCCGTGGAGGCCTGGCAACAGCTCAATGGATTTGATGAAGACTATTTTCTGTTTATGGAAGAAGCAGATGTGACTGTCAGATCACAGGCCCTAGGGATGACAGTTGCCACTTTAGGCAGCGTCATTGTTCACCACGATCAAGGCCTGACGACCGGAAGCACACGGAATATACGTTTGAAATCGAGTGTCGCTTTTACCGCGGCTACGACGAGCAGGATTGTCTTTTTCAGTAAATTTTACCCGCGGCGGCTTCCATTTGTGCTTATGTGTCGCCTTGCGTATTTGATAACCATTTTATTGAGGGGAAACTTAGGGGGAGCTAAAGCTGTAGCTAAGGGCATCCACCAAGGACTCTCACTGATACGTGAACGTAAGGATCGAGGCCATGAACAGTAGTAAGCTTTGTATCATCATCCTAAATTGGAACTCTATTGAAGACACTCTCAAGGCAGTCGGCCTCCTTCATGCATCTCCCTGGGATATCTGTGTTGTAGATAACGGATCCCAAAACGCTGGCGAAGTGGCTTTACTCCGTGAGACCTATTCTGACGTACACGTCGTGGAAACCGGAGACAATCTCGGTTACGCGGGGGGTATGAATACAGGTATGCGGTGGGCGGCATCCCAAGGCTTCACCCACTCGCTATTACTCAATCCAGACACCACACCTAGCATCGATGTTGTGGAAGGGATGCTGCGCCTCTCAGACGGCTGCGCTGTAGTTGGTACCGTGCAGGTGACAGAGGATCACATACCGTATGTGTCTGCCGCGATTCTTCAGGGAAAGAAAAAGGTAATCCCATTTCGATGCCCAGCAAACTGCGGCAATGGCCATGACGTTGACATCGTTTCAGGTGCTGGCATGCTTATCGAGCTAGACGCTGCCGCAGCGCTAGGTTATATGGATGAACGCTTTTTTCATTACAAGGAAGAGTTTGATTTCTGTTTTCGGGTGACATCTTCCGGTGGTCGCATCAGGTTCAATTGCGGCTCGCCTCTTATTCATCGCTGCGGCGGCTCACTTGCAAGTTCTTCAGCGTCGGGAATGTACTACACATTTCGCAATGAGGTCCTTTTTTTGAGGAAACACTTTGGACTGCTGGCGTCGATATCCGGCATAGGCATTTATCGTAATGCGCTTAAGTCCATGATCGACGAGCCAAAGAACAGCGCTGCTATCCTTCGCGGCATACTGCACGGCGTGCAAGGAATTACTGGTCCGCTTTCAAAACTAAGACCTAGGGGTATCACAAAGTGAAGATTCTGTTCGCTTCCCATAGTTCAGCTCTGGCAGGAGCAGAACAAAGTCTTGTTCACTTAGTACGTACGGCGGCGGAGCGAGGACACACAGGGGCCGTTGCCCTGCCGGAGCCTGGGCCACTAGCGGGCCGACTCGAATCAACTTCTGACTCCTTTGAAACAGTCATCTTGCCAAGTCATCTATGGATGGGAAGGCGTTATTCGTTCGTCGTGGGCTCGGTGCGCTTACTGCAGGCGTTGTCCGATGTTCCGCGTTACTTATCACACATACGTACCGCAGGTTACGACGTCGTGGTTGTAAACAGCAGTGTTTCCCCAGTTCCTTTGGTGTCGGCCCGGCTAGCACAGGTGCCCGTCCTGCAGGTGGTTCGGGAAAGCCTGATTTCCAACCCGATGCTTCGTTCTGCTCTCCCAAAGAGCATCATCAGGCAATTACTCTCACGGTTGTCGACATCTGTCATCTGTATATCTCAGTTCGTCGCTGGTCAGTTTTCATACCCCAGCAAAGTCTTCTACCCCCAAGTTGGAAGTGAATTCCTTGCAACTGCCGAACTGACTGAACGGCCAACTCAGACGCCGCCGCAGGCAGTCATATGCGGCACCATCAGTCCCGAGAAGGGGCAGTTAGATGCGGTTCGGGCCATTCAGGTCGCACGGTCGCTGGGCACTGAGGTGCGTTTGGACATCTACGGACGAGGAGAACTCAGAGATGTCGCTGAGTTGGAGTCAGTCATCAATGAACTCGACCTTGAAGGTCTAGTTCGCATTATGGGGTCTACCTCCGACATGAAGGCCGCTTATGATTCTGCCGACATCGCAATCGTTTGTTCCAGAAACGAAGGTTTCGGCAAGGTCACGGCCGAGGCAATACTGATGGGTCGACCTGTTGTAGCTTACGGCCTAGGCGGAACCTCGGAAATTTTAGACTACGGCGGTGGTCTTGCCACTGCAGCTTCGCCTGACGCACTAGGTGCTGCACTGCATAAGGTATTTACGGAACGCTCGTTGCTGCAGGAACTGGGCGCAGAAGCCCGAACAAGTGGCATTCGCAGCGAACTGGCTGAGAGCGCACAAAGAGTACTCGACTGCATCGAAAAATTAAAAGTGACACAGTCTCCCAAGGGCTGAATTGAGTTGAGCTGACGCGTGGAGATATTTTCATCGCGGGCTGGACCACCAGACCCAGCAAGAGTTACACGCCCCAGACATGGTTGTCAGCACATAGGGCAACAGCAAGTATGATCTGAGAGCACAAACTTAGGGGTGGGGGAAATTGGGGCGTTTAGTGAGCAAAGCCTCGTGGCGTCGTAAGTACGCGATTCGTCTTAAATTCTTGGATGCTGGTGTCATCCTGTGGGCTGTTGCAGGTGCCTACGGAGTACGATTCGGTTTTTCAGACGAAGGTGCTGTAGGTTCCAGCGATATCGACTATGCGACTCTGTCTGTCGTACTCGTCCTTGCGTGGTGGCTCATGCTGGACTTTTGGGGCTCGAGAGAGCCTCGCGTGTTGGGGTCCGGATCCGAAGAATACAAGCGTGTTCTATCAAGCTCTCTGTGGCTTTTCGGTCTTGTTGCCATTGTTTCGTATGCACTGCGCATAGACACGGCCCGTGGTTTCGTCGGCTTGGCCTTCCCAGCAGGTGTAGCCGGCCTACTCGCCGGACGTTGGCTCGTCCGTCAACACCTGAGCATTGAGCGCAAAAGCGGTAAGAGCAGCTCGAGAGTGATGATAATTGGTGGCCCGTACTCGGCTGCGCACTTAGTCGCATCGCTAAAGAGTGTCCCAAGCGCGGGATACACCCCTGTGGCAGCTCAACTGCCTGGGGCTACGCAACCCGTTCGTTCTTTCTCGACTCTGGATGTTCCGGTTGCGGGCGTGAGCACGGACTTCGATTCAATCCTTGCCGCTATCCTGGATTCGAACGTCGATGCTGTTGCTGTCTCAGCAGGCGTCAATCTTCATCCGCAGGATCTCAGAAAACTAGGCTGGGAACTTGCCGCAAGAGACATTGGCATGATTTTGGCACCGGCCTTAACCGATATTGCAGGTCCAAGAATTCACACGCAGCCAGTCGCCGGCCTGCCTCTGATTCACGTGTCTACGCCCAAGCTCACCGGCGGAAAGAAAGTAGCCAAGCGCGCTTTCGACATCGCAGTGGCAGGACTGCTCTTATTGGTTCTCTCACCAGTGTTCCTGCTCCTCGCTTTGCTGGTTCGCACGACGGATCCAGGACCAGTCTTCTACCGTCAAGAGCGCATTGGTCTTCGTGGGACTACATTCTTTATGCTCAAGTTCCGCTCGATGAAGGTAAATGCCGATGCAGAACTGCAGTCTCTCTTGGCTGCCCAGGGCTCCGCTGACACGCCACTATTCAAGGTGGAAAATGATCCGCGTATTACACCACTTGGTCGGATTCTTCGCAAGTACTCCCTAGATGAGCTTCCCCAACTACTCAACGTATTGGGAGGGAGTATGAGTCTGGTCGGTCCACGTCCTCAACGCGAGGGGGAGGTCGCTCTATACGACGACGCAGCCCATCGACGTCTATACGTAAGCCCGGGAATGAGCGGGCTTTGGCAGGTTAGCGGGCGCTCCAATCTCAGTTGGGAAGAGAGCATACGCCTCGATCTCTATTACGTAGAGAACTGGTCCTTAATGGGTGACATCGTAATTCTCTGTAAAACATTCAAAGCAGTATTTGCTAGCACGGGAGCGGTTTGATCTGTTTCGGAGCGGGTGGCAACTCTAAAGAACCTAGCATTGCGGAAGGCAAAAAATGCGCATAACGGTAATTGGCTGCGGCTACTTAGGAGCGGTTCACGCCGCTTGTATGGCAAAGCTGGGGCATGACGTAACAGGTATTGATGTAGACGAGACCAAAATTGCGGCGCTGTCCGCGGCAAGGGCACCCTTTTACGAGCCTGGCCTGGAAGAATTACTTGAAGAGGTTCAGTCGACTGGCAGACTCACATTCACCTCGGACATGTCCGCTGCAGCAGGCAGCGACGTCCACTTTGTCTGCGTCGGAACTCCCCAGAAAAAGGGCGAAAACGCTGCCGACCTGACATATGTTGACGCTGCCATAGCATCCTTGCTCCCTCACCTCTCAGCCGGGGACATCGTGGTTGGCAAGTCCACGGTACCTGTAGGAACCGCTGGACGCCTTGCGGCACTCATTGGGTCACAGGACCCCTCGGTACACCTTGTTTGGAACCCTGAATTCCTAAGGGAAGGGCATGCAGTTAACGACACGCTACAACCCGACCGATTTGTATACGGTGTTATTGATGGTTCCGAGGACCACCCAGCTGTAGCCGTCCTGGACTCTGTTTACTCGACACCTCTGTCATCGGGAACGCCTCGCCTGGTCACTGATCACCCCACGGCGGAACTTGTGAAAACGGCTGCAAATTCTTTTCTTGCTACCAAAATATCTTTTATTAATGCAATGGCCGAGCTATGCGAAGCTGCGGGAGCAGATGTCACGAGGTTGGCAGATGCTATCGGCATGGACGACAGGATCGGAAGGAAGTTCCTCAACGCGGGGATTGGATTTGGTGGGGGTTGCTTGCCCAAGGACATCCGCGCGTTCATGGCGCGCGCTGGCGAACTCGGTGCCGACCAGGCCCTTACCTTCCTACGTGAAGTTGATGCGATAAACATGCGTCGGCGCACTCGAGTTGTGGAACTTACCCGCGAATTGTGCGATGGATCGTTACTCGGACAGCGCATAACCGTGTTGGGCGCAGCATTTAAACCGGAGAGCGACGATGTTCGTGATTCGCCAGCGCTTAGCATTGCCGCGCAATTACAGTTGCAGGGCGCCGTCGTTACCGTCACTGATCCCAAGGCCCTGTCGAACGCGGCTCGCCGTTTTCCTGAGTTGCACTATGAACCTGACACGGACAAGGCAGTTGAGAATGCCGACGCCCTCCTAGTGCTCACAGAGTGGCAAGAATATGTCCAGCTCGACCCTTACGCGCTTTCCGGCTTGGTTGCTTCGACGCGCGTCCTTGACGGCCGAAACATCCTCGACCCAGGAAAGTGGCGTTCTGCTGGATGGAGCTATCGAGGTATGGGGCGCCCCTGACCATGGTGAAAAGGGGTAGTGCTCTCGGCGAACCAAGCTCCCGGCAGAGACTGATGCAGGAAGATCGCAACAGAAACCGGCGACGCTGGAAGAGTACTCGCGCCATAATGGCGATGTTAGCTGTGCTTGCGGTTTTGACCCTGGGGACACTTTGGCTTGGCGCGAGGGCCTTAACGATAAAAACAGAATTAACTGCAGCGGAAGCTTTGGTGGGGCCACTGAAAGAGAGCCTCAGCAAGAATGACGTCGCAGGAGCGGCCGATACCGTGCACGACATCAGGACGCGCACTCAAGCTGCAAAAGAAGCTGCTAACGACCCTCTTTGGTCCCTCGCAGTCTCCCTCCCCTGGGCCGGACGAAACTTCAGCGCCATAGCTGAGATCGCGCGCTCTGCTGATGACGTTGCAAACCTCGGGCTGGCGCCGTTGCTCGGTGCTTTCGGTTCATTGGACTGGAATGCCCTAGTCCCGGGGAAGACTGGAACTGACCTAGCAGCTCTCGAAGCAGCAGCACCCAGCGTCAGTTCAGCAGCCTACGCAGTGCGGGCTTCTTCCGAGCGCCTCAGTCAGATAGATGCAAAGCAATTGCTGCCTGAGGTTGCGGAGCCATTGACACGAGCGCGCCTACAACTGTCGGAAGTAACAGGGACGTTAGATGGGGCAGCTAGCGCGGCGCAAGTCCTCCCAGCAATGCTTGGTTCCGACGGTCCGCGTAATTACCTCCTAGTAATTCAGAACAATGCGGAATCTCGATCATCTGGAGGTATTCCAGGGGCGCTCGCAATACTCACGCTTGATGAGGGGAAATTGTCGCTTAGCGGCCAGAGCAGCGCTTCTAGCATCGGGGTAATGAACCCGGTCGTGCCTACGGAGCCGCAACAAGTACAAATATTTTCGGGGCGGCTCGGGAAGTTCATGCAGGATGTGAACCTCACTCCGGACTTTCCGACCGCAGCGAGTACGGCTCAAAAAATGTGGGAGCGCAAGACGGGCCAGCGAGTTGATGGGGTAATTTCAGTCGATCCCATCGTGCTGGGTTACGTACTGCAGTCCACGGGACCAGTTTCACTTAACCAACCTGACCTACTTTCGATCGCCGGCTCGAGCCTCCCGCTTGAACTCACTGGCGCTAACGTCGTACAGACCCTTCTCTCAGAGGTCTACGCCGCTGTGGACGAGCCCGAACTGCAAGATTCTTACTTTGCGTCGGTGGCTCAAGAGGTCTTCTCTGCAATCTCCCTGGGCAAGGGAGACTCGACTGGGCTACTTGCAGCCATTTCGCGAGGCGCCGAAGAAAACCGAGTGCTTGTCTGGTCAGCTCTCCAGGAGGAGCAAGCCGTCATCTCCCGGTACGCCGTGAGCGGATCAGTTACAGGGCCAAGCATCTCGCCTGCGCAATTCGGCGTGTACTTCAATGACGGTACTGGAGCGAAGATGGACTACTACGTCAAGCGCACTGTGCAACTAATCAAAGAATGCCCAAAGGACGGCTACGAGCAAACGACAGTCCGCGTGACCAGTACAAACTCTGCGCCTGCTGACGCAGCTACGTCCTTACCCCCATATGTCACCGGCGATGGAATCTTCGGAGTGCCACCGGGGACCGTGCAAACGAACATCGTTGCCTACGGCCCCGTCCAAGCAAACGTCGAGATGGCGAAGCTTGACGGGCAGAAAACTGAATTTGCGCCTCATCTCCATAGCAGCAGGCCGGTCGGCGTTCTTGCCATTCGGCTCGCACCGGGAGAGAGCAAAATTGTGGAGTTCACGTTTGGAAAAATCGTGCAGCATGCCGAGCCGGAGTTGGTTGTCACGCCTACGGTTCAGGATGTCAAGGACGTGACACTGCCCACAGAAAACGCAACTTGCCCCTAGAAGACAAGAATGCCTCGTTAACACTATGTAAACCGACTGGATTGACATTGCTCACAAACAGGAGCAGATGGTACCGTCTCTCTTGGGATCATTATCCGTAGTTCCGCATAGGTCTCGTGTGGAGAGGAAAAATTTCCTCAAAATCGGGTACACCAAAAACTTAACGTCTCCGGGGGGACACTCATGAAGAAAACACTCGCAGCACTCGCACTCGCTGGCTCACTCGCCCTTATTGGCTCACCTGCCGTGGCAGCCGAATACCCGGCCCTCCCGCCGCAGGCTGCTGTCTCTGACGGAACAGTTGGACCCGGCGAATCCTTTGTATTCCGCGGCCAGGGCTTCCTCGCCGGCGAATCACTGACCATCACCGTTACGCCAGGCCAGGCACCGGCGTCTAACGGAGCCGGCCTTGGCCGCTCCGTTGCCGTGAAGATTCCCGTCTTCCAGGCACCGCAGACCCTCGCCGCCACGGCTGACGCACAGGGTGCATTTTCCCTGCCGATCTCCATCAGCGAAGCCGGCACCTACAGCCTGACGGCAACCGGTAACACCTCCGGCGTCGTCGTTGGTCCCGTTACGGTCACCGTGGCAGCTTCACTGGCCAACACCGGTGGCAACGCTGGCGGAGCTCCTCTGGCCAGCACGGGTGGTGCAGGCCTGGCAAACACCGGCGCTGACTCCGGGCTGGTCCTGTGGACCCTGGTGGGCGCAGGCGCACTGGCTGCCGGCGCAACCTCGGTAGTGGTTGTTCGCCGCCGCGCCAAGGCTGAGGTAGCTGCATAACCAGCAACACCCAATAACCACCTAAGAAGGTGGATGTGCTCCGGAACGGAGAACATCCACCTTCTTCGTTTAAAGTCTCAGCGGGCTAAGCCGGCCAACCGGGCGGCCGGGCTGTGGTATCAATATGAGCTATGGGGAGACATTGGCGAAAAGCACCACGGCAGTACGACTTCTCGTTTCCCCTCCCGAGCCCTCAGGTACTCCCCTACGCTCTTCTTGCCCTGCTGGCGATCGCCGCCCTGGCTACCGCAGCGTTGGCCCTTCTGCGGACCTCCTGAAAGCCCCGTGAGGCAGCTCGAGAACTTCCGGCTGTGGCGCCTGGTCCTGATCGCCATGCTGGTTCCCCTGGCGTTTATCGCCTTCTGGCCAAGCCCAGTTGACCAGCCCGTTCAAGGCCAGCTCGCAGCAGTCCTGAATTTCCTTCACCGTCACGGAATTCCAGTGTGGTTCAATTACAGATTTGTGGAAGCCTCCGCCAACGTCGCCCTTTTTGTCCCGGTTGGAGTAGTCAGCTCGCTAGCATTTCCCGGCTGGCTCTGGTGGCGAATCGGCTTATTTGGACTGCTCATTTCCTGCTGCATGGAGCTGGGCCAACTGCTGTTTCTTCACAACCGATTTCCAAGCGCCCTTGATCTTGTGACAAACACGTCAGGCTCCGTCATCGGCGCCCTTCTGGCTGCGGCAGTCCTCGAAAGGCTGCGGGCCCGCAGCATTTCGGCTGCGAGCCCACATAGCCCCGGAAACACCGCCTAGCGAATCTACTGGCCCTGTTCCTTGTACTTGGCTTCGGTCTGGGCCTTCTGCGGGCGCCACCAGTTTTCGTTCTCGCGGTACCAGGCGATGGTGTCCTCGATGCCGGCGTCGAAGTTCGAGAACTTCGGTTCCCAGCCGAGCTCGTCGCGGAGCTTGGTGGAGTCGATGGCGTAGCGCAGGTCGTGGCCCGGGCGGTCGACAACGTGGTCGTACGCGTCGGGGGCCTGCCCCATGTGCTTCAGGATCAGCTCAACAACGTCCTTGTTGTTCTTCTCCCCGTCGGCACCGATCAGGTAAGTCTCGCCGATCCTGCCTTTGGCGATGATCGCCAGCACGGCCGAGGAATGGTCGTTGGCATGGATCCAGTCGCGGACGTTCTCGCCCTTGCCGTAAAGCTTGGGCCGGATCCCGTCGATCACGTTGGTGATCTGGCGCGGGATGAACTTCTCCACATGCTGGTACGGGCCGTAGTTGTTGGAGCAGTTGCTGATGGTTGCCTGCAGCCCGAAGGAACGGACCCAGGCGCGGACCAGCAGGTCAGAGCCGGCCTTCGTGGAGGAATACGGGCTGGAGGGGTTGTACGGCGTTTGATCGGTGAACCGTTCCGGGTCATCCAGTTCCAGGTCACCGTACACCTCGTCGGTGGAGATGTGATGGAAACGCTTGTTGTGCTTCCGGGCGGCCTCGATCAGCGTGTAGGTGCCGATGATGTTGGTATCCAGGAACGGGCGCGGATCATGCAGCGAGTTGTCGTTGTGCGACTCCGCCGCGTAATGGACCACAACGTCTGCCTGCGCAACCAGTCCGTCCACCAGGCCAACGTCAGCGATGTCGCCCTGCACGAACATGAACCGCTCCTCCGGCAGTCCCCGCAGAGATTCCAGGTTCCCTGCGTATGTCAGCTTGTCCAATACCGTGACTTGGTCATCCGTATTTTCCAAAACGTAGTGGACAAAATTGGAGCCAATGAACCCGGCACCGCCGGTGACAAGAAGTTTTTGCATTTGTACATCGTTCCATGTCCACTCGATTTGGCTGAATTTGTAACACCCCGGAAAATAGCCGTATGCGCGGAATAATCCTCGCCGGGGGAACCGGTTCACGTCTTCATCCAATTACACTCGGCATCAGTAAGCAGCTTGTGCCGGTCTACGACAAGCCCATGATCTACTACCCGCTCTCCACACTCATGCTGGCGGGGATCCGGGACATCCTGATCATCACGACACCGCATGATGCCGACCAATTCCAGAGGCTCCTCGGCGACGGCAGCCGGTTCGGTATCAACCTGACCTACACTCAGCAACCGTCACCGGACGGCCTGGCCCAGGCTTTTGTCCTTGGGGCGGACCACATCGGAGACGGACCGGTGGCGTTGGTCCTTGGCGACAACATTTTCTATGGGCAAGGCATGGGCAAGCAGCTGCGCCGCTTCGAAAACATCGATGGGGGAGCTGTCTTTGGTTACAGGGTGGCAGACCCCTCCGCGTACGGTGTGGTGGAATTCGATGAGAATGGTAAAGCGATCTCACTAGAGGAAAAACCAGCAAGACCCAAAAGCCATTACGCAGTCCCCGGCCTGTATTTCTACGACAATGATGTGGTTCAAATCGCACGGGACCTCAAGCCCTCACCGAGGGGTGAGCTCGAAATCACTGACGTCAACCGGGTATACCTAGAGCGCGGAAAACTGCAGGTCGAGATTCTTCCGCGCGGCACTGCTTGGCTCGATACGGGGACCTTCAACGACCTCAATGATGCTGCGGAGTTTGTGAGGACGGTCCAGCACCGCCAAGGTTTGTCCATTGGGTGCCCGGAAGAAATTGCCTGGCGCCTCGGCCTCCTAACGGACGAAGAACTTCAGGACCGGGCAGAACCTCTCGCCAAGAGCGGATACGGCAAATATCTTTTGGAATTGCTTTCCGAAGATACCCTGTCAAAAGACGGTCTACAGCTGGTTGGCCGCTGACCAGCTCTTCTGCTTTAACAAATTATGGGCCCCGCATTGATAGCGGGGCCCATAATTCGTTATAGGTAGCGTCGCCTAGTTCACGAAGCCCTTCATCCAGGTCTTCAGGTCCTCGCCGAACTCCACCCGCTCGGATGCGAGGGTGATGACGGCTTTGAGGTAGCTGAGCTTGTCTCCGGTGTCGAAGCGGCGGCCCTTGAACACCACGCCGTACACGCCGGACCCTTCGCCCTCGCCGGCGGCCAGGGTCTGCAGCGCATCCGTCAGCTGGATCTCGTTACCGCGGCCGGGCTCGGTCTCCTCCAGGATGCCGAACACGGCCGGGTGCAGCACGTACCGGCCGATCACGGCCAGGTTGGACGGCGCATCCCCCACGGCAGGCTTCTCCACCAGGCTGTTCACGCGGACGTAATCCTCGCCGTCCACCGCGGTGATGTCCGCGCAGCCGTACGCGCTGATCTGGGCCGGATCCACCTCAATGAGGGCGATCACCGAACCGCCGGTCTTCTGCTGCACCTCCATCATGGTGGTCAGCAGGTCCTCGGCCTCATCAATGAGGTCATCACCCAGCAGCACAGCAAACGGCTCATCACCCACGTGCTGGCTGGCGCACAGCACCGCATGGCCCAGGCCCTTCGCCTCACCCTGGCGGACGTAGTGGATGGGGCCCAGCTCGGAGGCGTACTGCACGGACTCCAGCCTGTCCTTGTCCCCCTTGAGCTCCAGCGCGCGCTCCAGGCCGGGCTCGCGGTCAAAGTGGTCCTCGAGGGAGCGCTTGTTGCGTCCCGTGATCATCAGCAGGTCGGTGAGGCCGGACTTCACGGCTTCCTCCACCACGTACTGGATGGCCGGCCGGTCTACCACCGGCAGCATTTCCTTCGGCATTGCCTTGGTGGCGGGCAGGAAGCGAGTCCCCAATCCGGCAGCAGGAATGACGGCTTTGGTTATTGCTTTCCCCGTTGTCATAGCTGAACCTTACAAATCAGCGGCAGGCAAAGGCAATTTTCCACCAGTAAACCGCGGCTCACGCTTTTCCTGGAAAGCCCGGAAACCCTCGGCATAATCGTCCGTTGTGCACAGGCGCGCCTGCTCGGTGTTCTCCTCCTGCATGGACTGCCACAGGCCCAGGCGCTGGTCACGGATGTGCGCCACCAGCTCCTTGCTTGCAGTGAACGCGCCCGTGGCCCCCTGGGCGACGCGGTTCACGATCCCCCGCGTCGTCTCCAGCAGCTCGTCCGCCGGCATGGCCCGGCTGAACATCCCCCGCGCCACAGCCTCGGCACCGCTCATCAGCTCCGCCGTGTAGATCAGGTCCAGCGTCCGGTGCATGCCCAGCCGCTCGGTGAAGTACCAGTGCCCGCCCGAGTCCAGCGTGGCACCCAGCTTGGCGAACGGCGAGCCGAACTTGGCGTTCTCCGCCACGTACACCACGTCCGTGGCCAGCAGCAGCCCCAGCCCCACGCCCAGGCACGCCCCGTGGGCGGCCGCAAAGGTGGGCGCCGGGAACGCTGCCATCTTTTTCAGCAGAGGCTCCACCAGCCCGCCCAGGTACGCGGCGGCGTCGTCGCTTTCCGGCGTCACGTTCTGGATGTCCCGGCCCGCGCAGAAGGCGCGGCCCTCTCCCCTGAGCAGCAGCGCCCGCACCTCACCGCGGGAGGCGGCGGCAGCAGCGTCGTCGTACGCCTGGGTTAAATCCGCCAGCGCCTGTTCGTCCAGCGAGTTCAGCTTGTGCGGTGCGTCCAGCACCACCTCGGCCACGGCGTTGTTGATGGAGAGGGAAATCATGGAACTCCTTGTTTGAGACCGGTAGGACTAGACGTCGAAGTCGACGGTGACTTCCTTGCTGGTGGGGTGGCTCTGGCACGTCAGCACGTACCCTTTGTCCAGCTCATCCTGCTCCAGCGCGTAGTTTTCGTCCATGGTCACGCTGCCGGTGACCACCTTGGCCCGGCAGGTGCCGCACACTCCCCCGGCGCACGCGAACGGCACGTCCGGGCGGACCCGCAGCGCGGCATTGAGGATGGACTCGCGGGCGTGGGTGGGGCTGGCCACCTCGCCCTGCAGGCCGTCCAGCTTGAACGTGATCTTGTACGTCTCCTTGGACTCGTCCACCAGCACGGGCCGGCCGGCGTTGCCCTCCGGCTTGTCCGGCTTGCCGGAGGTGAACAGCTCAAACCGGACGTTCTCCGGCTTCACGCCGCGCTCGGCCAGGGTGTCCCGGCACAGCTGCACCAGCTCGAACGGCCCGCACAGGAACCACTCGTCCACATCATCCGCATGGATGGCGGTGCCCAGCAGCTGCTGCAGCTTCTCCGAATCGATCCTGCCGGACAGCAGCGGCGCGATCCGCTGCTCGCGGGAGAGCACGTGGTGGATGGCCAGCCGCTGCGGGTACTTGTCCTTCAGGTCCGCGAGCTCCTCCAGGAACATCACGTCCATGGCGGCCTTGTTGGCGTAGATGAGATCGAACCGGCACTCCGGGTTCTTCGCCAGCAGCGTGCGGGCGATGGCGATCACCGGGGTGATGCCGCTGCCCGCGGCGATGGCCACAAAGCTCGCTTCCCCGTTGGACGCCACGTCCCCCGCCAGCGCCTCCGGATCGTTCATGGAGTTCATCCGGTTCTGCTCCACGGCCTGGCCGTCGCGGCCGTGCCGGGACACAAACGCACCCATGGGGCTCATGACATCCAGGGTGTCCCCGGCCTTCAGCTCGGCGTTGGCCCAGGTGGAGAACAGCCCGCCCAGATCCTTCTTCACGGCCACGCGGATCTCGCTGCTGCCATCCTCGAAGCTGCGCGGCTCCGCACAGATGGAGTAGCTGCGGCGGATTTCCTTGGGTTCGCCGGCCTCGTCCGGCAGCGTGGTGCGCAGCGCCACGTACTGGCCGGGCAGGTAGTCGAACTGGCCGGCGAGCTCCGCGGGCACGTGGAAGGACACCTCGATGGCGTCCTCGGTGAGCCGGCGCACCTCCTTCACGGCCAGGGTGTGGAAGGACGGACGACGGCGGCCGGTGGCTTGCGCCTCCTCGGCGGCAGTCTGGCGGACAACAGGCATGGGGCTTCCTTACAGCACTTTGAAGTAGTCGAACGGTTCCTTGCAGTCCTGGCAGACGTACAGCGCCTTGCAGGAGGTGGAGCCGAAGCGGGTGAGTTCCTTGGTGTTGAGGCTGGAGCACTGCGGGCACTTCACGGCCATGGTGAGGCGGATGGGGCCGGCATGCCGTGCCGCATGGCTCTTGCCCGTGGGCGGGGCGATGCCGTACTCCTGCAGCTTCTGCTTGCCGGCGTCCGTCATCCAGTCCGTGGACCAGGCCGGGGCGAGCACCAGGGCAACCTCGACGTCCGCGTAGCCCTCCTTGGTGAAGGCGGTTTTGAGGTCGTCGCGGATGGCGTCCATGGCCGGGCAGCCGGAGTACGTGGGGGTGATGGTGACCTTGACGTGCTGGCCTGTTCCGTGTTCCTGAGTCACCTTCACGTCCCGCAGGATCCCCAGGTCCGCGATGCTGAGCACGGGGATCTCCGGGTCCACCACGGTGGCGGCGATATCCCAGGCCTTTTGCTGCTCAGCACGCTGCTCGTCCTGCCGCGGCGTCTGGGTCCTGGATTCAAAATCGGAGATGTACATGGCCGCGGTCACCAGCTCGCTCCGGGATGTTCGCGGGCCAGCACCTGCATCTCGGCCAGGATGTAGCCGAGGTGCTCGGAGTGCTTTCCCTGCCGGCCGCCGCCTGGTGCTGCGGGCACGTCCGGGACCTCCAGCTCGGCTTCTGACAGGACTTCGCCGGTGAGCCGGTCAAAGTCCTCCTTGATGGAGGAAGGCGCAACGGCGATGCCCGCCTCAGCGAGCCGGCCCGTCAGGGCGTCATCGCGGAAGAGTTCCTCCACGTACGGCCACATGATGCGGAAACCGTGGATCATCCGCTTGCGGGATTCCTCGGTGCCGCCGGCCAGACGCAGGACCCACTGGGCGGCGTGGTCGCGGTGGTAGTCCACTTCCTTCACGGCCTTGGCGGCGATGGCGGCCAGGGTGGCGTCCTTCGATTCGGTGAGGCGGCTGTAGAGCAGGAACTGGTAGTAGCTCACCACGAACTGGCGGGCGATGGTGGCCGCGAAGTCCCCGTTGGGCTGCTCGAACAGCTGGACGGAGCGAAACTCATGCTCGCGGCGGAAGTAGGCGAGGTCGTCCTCAGACTTGGCTGAGCCGTCGTCGTTGGTCATGGCGCCGCCAGCGTAGCTGAGGAAGGAGCGGGCGTGGCCCAGCTGGTCCAGGGCGATGTTGCCCAGGGCGATGTCCTCCTCCAGCTCGGGGGCGCGGGAGATCCAGTGGCCCAGGCGCTGGGCCAGGATCAGGGCGTCGTCGCCCAGGCGCAGCGCGTACTCGGCGGTGTCCTCGGTTGGCTTCGCGAGGCCGGTGCGGACCTCGAGTGCGATGTCCTCGGGGCGGAGGGCGTTGCCGGGGGTGATGCGGGTGGCGCTGGCGTTGGCTTCGCTCACAGGTGCTTCACCCCTTCGCTCTTGGTGTAGTACGTGGCGTGGCGGTAGTCCTTGCCCTGGGGGGACTCGAAGAACGCGCCCTTGGAATCGGGATCGCTGGCGGCGATGGCGTCCGCGGGCACAACCCAGATGGACACGCCCTCGTTGCGGCGGGTGTAGAGGTCCCGGGCGTTGCGCAGGGCCATGGCGGCATCCGGCGCATGCAGGGAGCCGGCGTGGACGTGGCTCAGGCCGCGGCTGGACCGGACAAAGACCTCCCAGAGGCCCCAGGCGTGCTCTGTGTGTTCCTGCGGCTTTGGGGATGCCTTGGGGGCTTCGCGCTTGATCTCGGTGGCGGAGCTGGCGGGTGCTTCCGGGTTCCCGTGGGGGCTCATGCTGCGTATTCCTTCGTCGTCATTGACTGTTTCTGTGCATAGGCGGCGGCTGCCTCGCGGACCCAGGCGCCGTCGTCGTGCGCTTCCCTGCGGCGCTCAAGGCGCTGGGAGTTGCAGGGGCCGCGGCCGGCCAGGACCTCGTGGAACTCGTCCCAGTCCAGCGGGCCGTGCTCCCACTTCTTGGAGTCCTCGTTGAAGCGGATCTGGTCATCCGGGAGGGTGAGGCCCAGGACCCGGACCTGCTCCACCATCATGCCCACGAAGCGGCTACGGAGCTCATCGTTGCTGAAGCGCTTGATGTTCCAGGCCATGGACTGCTTGGAGTTGGGGGAATCGTCATCCGGCGGGCCGAACATCATCAGGGCCGGGGCGTACCAGCGGTTCACGGCGTCCTGGGCCATCTGCTTCTGGGCGGGGGTGCCGTTGGAGAGTTCCAGGAGGATCTCGAAGCCCTGGCGCTGGTGGAAGGACTCCTCCTTGCAGATGCGGACCATGGCCCGGCCGTAGGGGCCGTAGGAGGCGCGGCACAGCGGGACCTGGTTGCAGATGGCGGCGCCGTCCACCAGCCAGCCGATGGCGCCCATGTCCGCCCAGGTGAGCGCCGGGTAGTTGAAGATGGACGAGTAGCGGGCCTTGCCGGCGATCAGCGCGTCCGTCATCTCGTCCCGGTTCTGGCCCAGGGACTCGGCGGCGGAGTAGAGGTACAGCCCGTGGCCGGCCTCGTCCTGGACCTTGGCCATGAGGATGGCCTTGCGCTTCAGGCTGGGGGCCCGGGAGATCCAGTTGGCTTCCGGCTGCATGCCGATGATCTCGGAGTGGGCGTGCTGGGAGATCTGGCGCAGGAGGGTCTTGCGGTAGGCCGGCGGCATCCAGTCCTTGGGCTCGATCCGGGAGTCCTCGGCGATGACGCGGTCAAAGTTGGCCTGGCCGTCCGCCTCTGCCGTTTCGCTGGTTCCAGCCGTTAGCTCGACCGGCACTGACTGCAAGTTCTGGGCTGCCATGGTTGCTCCTATGCAAAGACCGTCTGGGACGTGCGGAATTATTTACCGACCGTTCGTTCAGGATATGCGGAACCGCGAGGGCCCGTCAAGGCCACCCGCCTCCTTCTGCCTCCCTCCCCCGTCCCCTGCCCTCCGCTCCCTGCCCTCCCCTGCGACGCTCTCTCACTCGATGCGCCCTTTCTTCCGACGCTCTCTCACTCGATGCCCCTTTTTCTCGACGCTCTCTCACTCGATGCGCCCTTTTTCTCGACGCTCTCTCACTCGATGCGCCCTTTTTCTCGACGCTCTATCACTTAACGCCCCCCTTCCCCGGACGCTCTCTCACCTCCGGCGGGTTCAGGTTAGGGGTCATCGACAAGCTCGCCTGCTGTTGCAAAGCGATGGTTGTGAATTCACTAGAAAAGCGGTCCTCATCGAGGGCTTACGCTCGGACCATGAGACCCGATGAAAAGCAGGGGCACCCCACTCCGTCTCTGCTTGCCAGCGCTCAAGCCCCGCGGGGACTACCTCAGGCGCGCTGCAACCGACTTCAAGCTGGCATAAACGACCAGGACGGACAATGACCCAGAACCCCGAGCGGACACAACCAGCACCTAAGAAGTGGAACGTGCGCAGGGTTCTGACGTGGTGGGCTGGAATTCTCGCTGCTCTGGTTCTCATCGCTGAGCTGTTTTCAGTGTTCGCCATGGGTGTTCACCTCAATGGCCGGGAAGCTCCCCCGCACATGAGGGACATCGCGAATCAGCTCAAGGTAAAGCCGGAATGGAAGCTCGTCAGCGATTACGAAACGCTGCAACATGACAGGCACGCTTGCTTGGTTCCGGCATGCCCGAGACTGGAGCAGAAGTGGGACCTCGGGATGGAATCAGTGAGCTGCAACGGGCTGCACCAGCTACTGAGAGACTCGGGTTACAAGGTCATCATCCGCAGGTCCAACTACACCCCGGAAGCAAATGAGCAGGCGGAGAGCTGCACTCGGGTATTGAATGCAGTCTCATCCGACGCCGAAGCAGCATGGGGACTGGTGCGTATTGAAGCCCTTGTCTACCCGCCCAGCGCCCGCGAGGGATCAGAGCGCGAGGATTACGAACTCCTGCTGCGTGTCATCAAATAACAGCGACTCAGTGTCAGTTTCAGAAGGCGTCTGCACCGGACTATGCCGTCGTGCTGTGCGTACTGGATCTTGGTGCGGTGCGGGACGATCTTGCGGACTGCCGTTTCATCGCCGGGAGTACTGCGAGGATTCCGAGGATTCCGGCCACGGTGAAGGCCATGACCGGCGAGACGTGGTCGAACAAGACTCCAAGTGTTGCCGAGCCAAGCGCCTGGCCGATGGCGAGGGCGATAAACAGCACTGCAGTGCCCTCGGCGGCACGGTCGGGAACAATGCGGACTGCCCAGATGATAAGAACCCCGCACAAGGCGGTGTAGCTGGCGGCGAACAGCGCCACGGAGGAATACGCGGTAAAGGGAATGCCCGGCGCCACGCCCAGGACGATGGTCGCGCCTGCCATGGCCAGCGAGGTCAGGTTCCAGGCCGTCCGCAGGCTCCAGACCTGCACGATCTTTCCGGCGGCCGCACCGAGTACCCCAAAGGCGCCCAAGACCATCCAGGCAAGGATGGAGTATGTCTCGTCAGCCGGGCGGGAAGCGGCCATGACCGAGCGACCAAAAGTCCAGATCGCGGCACTGGACGCCCCGGCCAGGACTGCCGCGGCGATGGGCAAGGCCAGTGGCGCCAGGTCGCGGGCCCGCACCTGGGATGGCCGGCCGGCAGCCCGGTCCCGGCTGGCAGTGTGGTCAGCACGGAGGGTGGCAACGGCTGCTATGGCAACCAGGGCCGCGATTGCCACCCAGCCCAGGCGCCATTGGCCAACCGTGAGAAGCATGAGGATCCCCGCGACGACGATGCCCGCCCCGGTGCCGGCATTAACAATCGTCTGCGCGCTCTCCTGGCGTGCAGGGGCGATATTGCGCTCGATGAACGTGACCAGGCCCGGGGTTGCGAACCCTGCGCCGGCACCTGCCAGGACGACACTCACTGCGAGGACGTCGACACTGGGCGCAACCGCCACACCCATAGATCCGAGGGCAGCAGTGGCGCCCGCGCACATCACGACCAGCCTCGGACGGGCAGCAAGGCGTAAAGCCAGGACTGCCGCCAAACAGAATGAGAGGAAGCTCCCGGCCTGGATGAACCCCGCAGTGGCCGAGCCCATCTGAAAGGCCTCCGTGAACCGGGGCAGGAAAAGCCCGTAACCGAAGCGCGCCAGGCCATAGGTCGCCGCTATCAATGCCATTCCGCTGACCACCATCGCCCGCACGGGATCCTCCTCAAACATCGAAACCAGAACGCTCGTTACGGTACAGCAGAACTAGCGTTCCGCAATAGGGGCAGTTACAGTGGAATGGTGACCACCGGCCAGCGACTTCCCGCCCGCGCACGCTTGCTCAAGGCAGCCGACCAAGTCCTGTTCGACCATGGCATCCGGGCCACGCCTGTCGATGCGCTGCTGCAGCAGGCGGAGGTCTCTGCCGCCACCCTGTACACGCATTTCGGCAGCAAGGACGCGCTGGTCGCTGAAGCGTTGAGGGTCAGGCTGGCGGACTGGCAGGGAGTCTGGGACCAGCACATTGTTGCGGCCGGAGACGATATGGGGCGGTTGCTGGCAGTGTTTGACGCCCTTGCCTCGTATCGGCGCGACCAGAACCACCCCTCACGCTGGTGCGCCTTTCTGGCCGCAGCCACCGAGCTTCCCGCAGCCGCGGACGAGATCAGCGCCGTCCTCGCCGCGGATACTGAGCTGCTCGCTACCCGCCTCCTGCACTTCTCACGCCCCCTCGCCGGAGCCCGCGCCCAGGACCTGGCCGACGAGGTACTCCTGGCCTACAGCGGCACCCTGACCGCCTTCCTGCGCGGCTATCCCCACTCACCGATCGACGTCGGCCGCCGACTGGCCCGCTCAGCAGCTCAAGAGCATAGCCGCAGCTGACACCGCGTCAGCAGAAGGACAAACGCCCCCCTTCCAACCCGACCACGGCGGGCACGAATACCCTCCTCAAAGGATCTATTTGATCGGGCGTACAGCACCCTCCCCTTCCTCCTTGCCCGCCCCCTGCCACGCTCTCTCACTGGATGCGGACTTTCCCCGGACGCTCTCTCACTCGATGCGGGCTTCCCCGGACGCTCCATCACCTGGCTGCGCCCGGTGCGTGCCGCCGTCGTGCGTTCCCCCTCCCGGCGTCCGTGCCGCTGGGGCCGTCCATGAGGGTGTAACGCAGGTGTAACGCGTCAGGGCGACGATTAGAGCTCGCTGATCATTGGGCGACGCCCGCCGGGAGGATGGACACCGAACCGCGGAAGGAGATGTGGGGCCGATGAGCCGACATACCCGCCCGACCGCAATCTTGTTGGGCCTCTTCGCGATCAGCCCCCTGCTGGTGGCCTGTCCATCATCACCCAGCTGCAGTGGCAGCCAGCGGCCCTACAACAACGTGTGCCTGGACAACGTCGCCATCACCTACATCGAATGCACCAAGGGACGCGGCTTCGATCTGACAACCGAATTGAGCGGAAAACTTGGCGGAACCTTCAAGGTGATAGCCGACGCGTCTGTGGAGGCCGCGTACAAACAGACCCAGGAAGAAAACACGGTGGTGGGCCTCCAGATTGTTTCTGACTGCTTGAAAATTGCCGAAAGCAGTGCGGACACGGCAGCGAATAGGTCGGCGGCTGAGGAATCCCGTCAACGTGCTGACTTGATCAGGCAGCAGGTCGAACAAACGGCCCACATCGAGATCGCTCCCAACCAGGCCCGGGCCGGTGAAAGCGTCCTGGTCAGCGGCACAAGCTTTTATCCGGAAGAGACCGTGGCCATTTATGTTCACGCAACGCTCGTTACTCAAATCGAGGTTGATGGCGAAGGGGCATTCTCTGCCACCATAGCGGTTCCGAAAAACGCCCTCCCCGGCTTCCAGACCGCGGTCACCGTGACGGGTGAAACTTCAGCCAAGTCCGCCCAGGCACCGTTCGAGGCTTTGCCTTAGGGCGCGCGACATTCGGTGCCGCCGCGGATATCCGCCCTCGCGAGCCACATTCGGGGCCGGGTCACTGAGCCTGAGTGTCGGGATTGAATCTGCGCGCCGCAGGCAGTCCACGAACGTGCGCTGGAACGGACACTGGCAGCGGCCGGCGTGCCCCGCCGTCGTACGCGTTCTGCGATTCTCGACGCCCAAACCCACCCACGAGGGTGCTCAGAATGCGGACTCACGCGGCAGTAGCGGGCCGGGCGTTGTGCTTGGTGTGGTGGGAGGAAGTGGCGTGGTCAGGAAACATAAGTCAAAAATCCGCAGGCGTCATTGCCCGTGGGCCCGCCCTCGTCCGCTCTTGTATTTGCGCTGGTACGTAATTACGCTGGTGCGCAAATGGATGACCTGAGCACTATCTTCCTGGCGCTGGCGGATCCGACGCGTCGAGCCCTGCTGGCGCAATTGCAGCAGGGTGACGCGACGGTTACCGAACTGGCCGCCCCGCACGCAATGAGCGTTCCGTCCGTTTCACGCCACCTGAAAGTGCTTGAGCAGGCCGGGCTCATTACTAAATCCAGGTCGGCCCAGTGGAGGAATTGCAGGCTCCAACCCGCGCCGCTACGCCAGATTGAGGAATGGATGCGCCCGTACCGCGACTTTTGGGGCACACAGTTGGACCGCCTCGACACCCAGCTCGCCGCAACGCCCAACCGACCCAATGAGCTTTCAGAACCGGAGGATGGATCATGACGGATTACCCGGCACAGCCCCGAAGCTTTACCCTTACCCGAATTTTGGCAGCGTCGCGGCAAGCGGTATTCACCGCCTGGACCGACCCTGAGCACCTTTCCTGGTTCTACAACCCGGACATGCCCACACCCACCGCACCCATTGAGGTGGACCTGCGCGTTGGCGGAACGTGGAAGCAGCAGATGATCGTCAACGAAGACCTCAGCTACCCCACCGGAGGAATCTACCTGGAGATCGTTCCCGACGAACGCCTCGTCTTCCGCTGGGGAGCAGTTGGAGGGTGGCCAGAACCCGACGGCGAAAACGAACTGACTGCGCCCGTTGTCACGGTGCAACTGAACGACCTAGGCACGGAAACGGAACTCGTCCTCACAGTCCAGTTCTCTGAGCATTTGAACATCGAAGAAGTGCAAAAGCTCATGCTGGGAGGCACCCAGGAAGGCTGGGCTGCCACCATCGACCGGGTCAAGGACAGCACCGCCGTGACGCCCAAGACTAATGGGCGCATGGCCGGGCCCCAGATCTATGTCTTCTTTCCGGGAACGGCGCGGGAAGCCCTGAGCTTTTACGCGGATATTTTCGGCGGTGAGCTTTCCCTGCACACGTACCAGGACTTCGGCAGGAGCGACGGCCCGCCGGAAGCCGTAGCCCATGGAGTGCTTAACGGCGTCGTTGCACTGGCAGGCTCGGACGCAGCTGAAGGGCAGACAACGGTCAGGCCGGAAGGCATCATGCTCTCGCTGCTGGGAACCGCCGAACCAACAGTCCTCCACGAATGGTTCGACAGACTTTCCGTTGACGGGTCGGTGCTCGATCCACTCTCCCCCAAGCCGTGGGGCGCGTCCGACGGCCAAGTTGTTGACCGTCACGGACTCCACTGGCTTGTCGGTTACGAGCCCGCGACATGAGCGACGCCCAATTGCTTACCCAGTTGGCGAGCGAGCGAAGCCATGTTCTTCGAACAGTCGACGGCCTCGAGAACCAGGAGATGCGCCGAACTCTGGTTCCGTCCGGGTGGACAATGACGCAGCTGCTCAACCATCTGGCCTTCGACGACGAGATGTTCTGGATATCTGCTGTTCTCGGCGGTGATGACCGGGCGATCGCCGAACTCCACAACGGCTGGGCGTCCGAACCGATGACCGGTGCCGAGGCCATCAACATCTACAAGCGTGAAATTGCTCGAAGTGACGAGGTCCTCTCGAAGATCGACTTGGATGCGCCTCCCCGCTGGTGGCCTCCAGCCAGCGTGTTCGACGCACCACCGATGTCCAATGGGCGTGAGGTGGTGTTTCGCGTGCTGGCTGAGACTTCCGTCCACGCGGGGCACCTGGACATCGTCCGGGAGCTAATCGACGGCCACCAGAATCTCGTAGTGGGATAGTCAGAACTGCGGATGCTTCAGACCGCCGCCCGATTAAAGAACGGCTATTTTCAAACTACAGTTACAGTTACCCGGACTCTTTTTGCTGGAACCACTCCGCTAGGTCCGGGAACCTCCGGCTCGTAACGAGCGGTCCCGGAGTAGTCTCCTGCGGATGGGTGTGATTCACCGTTATGAACCCTCTAGTCCCTACGTTTTCGGAAGCGGTCCTTTCTTTCGGGCCGCTCGTCCTACTCCTCCTTGCTGCCTTGGGCATTGTTTACTACTACGCCTCCAGGGCATACCTAAATGTGAAATCTAAGGCTTTTCTTTCGGGTGCTCGTGGAAAGAGCGCGCCGGAAAATCACCAGAATCTGAAATAGGCCGCTTTTGGTTCAATAAGGCCGGCAAGGATCCCGCAATGAGTGGAATCCTTGCCGGCTTTGTGTGCGCGCAGGGGTCCTCGAGCTGGCGCGCAAACCCGACCGTGATGCGCTCACTCGTTGGCGCCAGGGGTATTTCGGTGTCGCTACAGAATGTGGGTGTCGAGCCCGAATATGCGCAGCGCAGGCCCACCGCGGCCCGGCTCCCCCGGCTCCCCTGCTCCCCTGCGGCCCGGCTCCCCCGGCTACAGTGAAGGTTTCGAAGTGGCCCTGGGCCACGTCCGGCACCGGAAGGAATCGATATGGCACCGTCAGTCATTGTTTTCGACGTCAACGAGACGCTTTCCGATATGTCGCCCCTGGCTGACCGGTTCGCGGACGTCGGCGCACCGGCCCACCTGGCCAAGCTGTGGTTCGCCACCCTGCTGAGGGACGGGTTCGCGCTCACCGCCGCCGGGGACAACGGAAGCTTTGCCGGGATCGGCGCCGAAGCTCTGCGCGGTGTGTTGAACGGCTTGGAGCTGAACCGGGAAGCGGAGGCCGCCGTCCAGCACATCATGGCCGGCTTCTCCGCCCTTGGCCTGCACCCGGACGTGGTGGACGGCGTCAAAACCTTGGGTGCTGCAGGCTACCGCCTGGTGACCCTGACGAACGGTTCCACGGAGGTGGCCGAGAAGCTGTTCGCGGACTCGGGTATCCGGGACAGCTTCGAGCTCCTGCTGTCCGTAGAGGACGCCCCTTGCTGGAAACCCGGGAAGGCTTCCTATGAGTACGCGGCCTCCGCCTGCGGGACCGCGCCCGGGGAGATGCTCCTGGTGGCAGTCCACCCCTGGGACATCCATGGAGCCGCACGAGCCGGGCTAGCCACCGCGTGGATCAACCGCGCCGGGGACCGCTATCCGGACTACTTCCAGGCACCGGATCACACCGTATCCGCCCTGCCGGAGCTTGCGGCTGTAAGCCTGTAAGGGGAACCCCGTTGCCCCGGGCAAGGATTTAGGGCGCGGTTTACGGACACCCCTTTTGCCCGGCAGGCGCCTGCCGGTAACGCGGCAGTAACGGCTCGCTGCTCTACTTGGCGATGGGAGGTTGTGCCGTGCCCAGGAAAGCCAAGCCGGAGAAACGGAACCCCCGGTACAAGCCGGCCAAATCACCCACCGGCGGTGCGGGGGCGGGAAAGTCCAAGCGCACAACTAAACCTCCCTGGCACAAGCGCACCTCCACGTTCATCATTGCCGCGGGCGCTCTGGCGGCCGCGATCCTGGGCGTGCTGAACCTCTGGGACAGGATCTTCCCGCCGCCGGACGACGACCTGGCCCGCATCGAATCCATCCACATCATCAAGCGCACACCGCTGACCGGCTTTGCCCCGGAAGGGATCGGCGGACTCCTGCCCCTGACCGCCGTCCCTGAGGCTGCCTCGGCGGGGCGGATTTACGACGACGGCGGGCTGGCCGGGGCGGGTTTCGTCGAGGCGGAGCCGCCGGCCGGACGGGACGCAGTGGCCACGCCACAATTCACGGGCCTGGAACAGTTCACCATGCGTCCCCTGCCCACCGTACGGCCCGTCCCGCGGCCCACGTTCCTGACGTTCACGCCAACGCCCACCCCCACGACGCCCACTCCGACGCAGACGACGGCGACGCCCAGTCCCACGCCCACCGGCACCTCTACAGGGACAGACAGCCCGTCACCAACACTCAGCACCACGCCCGCAGGCATCCTTACCGTCCTCCCCGACCCCTCAATCATGCTCCTCGGGCACGTCCCGCCCCTGACCGATGAATACATCCGGGAAGTGTCCAACCACCTTGAGCTGCGGGACGTGGCTCCCCGCGCCGTCGTATACATGGCCCACTCCTTGGTGATCGAAACCGTCGACGAAAAGGGCGAACCTGTTCCGCCGGCACAGGTGGCTGTGAGGCTGGCCGCGGCGCTGGAGGAGGTGGAGTCGACCACCGGCCCGCAGGGCGAGGATCCGCAGGGTTGGACCGTGGCCGTCAGGGTAGACCTCCAGGGACTCGAGGATGTCCCCCTGCTCCTGACCTGGTCCCTGGACGGCCTGGATGTACCGCTCACCTGGCAGGCCGAAAAACTCGCTTACAGAGTGGTGGGAGGCACCCCTCACGATGCGGGGGTGGCCGAGATCTGGGTGCCGGACCTCAGACGTGCCGGCACCTACAATGTCAACATCAAACTCTCCTACGAAGCCACCGGGATCATTGCCGACTGGCGCCCGCTGGCCCTGCCGGACACGGGAGTTACACAGGGCGGCTGAGTCCGCGGGCGCCGGCGCTCAGAGGCGAGCGCCGGGCTTCAGGCGGCATAGCTTTAGGGCAGTGTCCCTGAGCGTGCTTGGAAGAAAAGGTTTCGTAAGATAAGCGGCAGCTCCGGCCGCCAGACCTGCGAGCACGTCATTTTCCTCTGCCCTGGACGTAAGGAACAGCAGAGGTGCCGGGCTTAGCTTCCGCAGTTCGAGGCAAAGGTCCTGCCCGTCCATATCCGGCAAACCCAAGTCCAGGGTGATGAGGGCCAGAGTGGAACCGGCTGCGGCGGCTGCGGCTCTGCCCTCGGCCCCTGAGCCGACCGCCACTACCTTGAACCCGGCGCGAGTCAACACGGCGGTAATCAGTCCACGGACATCAGCGTCATCTTCAATGACCAGGCAGACGTGCTGTTCTTCCACTAAGCGCCCCCCGGCTCCAGTTAGTTGCGGCAAGTTTAAGGCTGGCCGGCCCGGACAGGGCTCCAAGGCGGAAACATTTCCTCCCCGAGACGGACTGTACAACAAGCTCAGCATTCGCGGATAACGGCCACGGGTCTGTTCTGGACCCGGGTGAGCTTATCTGCCACCGCACCCTCCATAGTCCTGCCGAGTTTGGCGAGGAGACCTGGCCGGCCGTTCCCGACCATGACCATGCTGGCGCCAGTGCTCACAACAAGCCGCGCCAGCGCCGTGCTGACGTCGCCGTGCAGTTCACGGAAGGACCAGGCTGTTCCGTCAGGGCCCAGAAGAACGGTGATGCGCGAACGTACCTCGTTGGCAGGGTAGAGCGCTTCCTCATTCACAACAGGATCTAGCGAAAGCGCCGTACGTATCCGCTGGGGTTCCCATTCGGTGAGAACACTGGACGGATCAACATAGGCACAAACAAGGTGGATGTCGAGAGCAGCGGCCAGCTCTGCACCCGTGCGTACGAGCGCCGGCGGTGCCGGCCACGGGACGCCAAGAATCAGCGGCCCTGCGTAAGCCATGACCACGCCCAAACTGGCGGAGAAGTGATTGGATGCATTCATGCTCCCTGACAGCACTCAGCATTCGTGCTCCCGCACGTTGCCCTCTCCGAATTCAAGCACGCCCGGGGCCACCGCGCCTTCAAAAAGTGAACCTGCCAGTCCGTATTCACCGGATGTTCACCACGCACGGCTGCCGCAGCTGTTCACCATCCGTTCACTCCCGCAGAGTAACTTCAGCCGGTGAATGTTTCTGATCTGACTGAACCGGCAGGGAAGCAGGCAGCACACCTGCCGCAGCTGCCCGGTGCCGGGAAGGCTGCACCGCCGCGCACCCTTGTCCAGGTTTTTGAGGAAGCAGCCCGGCAGTTCCCTGACGCTTCGGCCCTCGACGACGGCAGGGCCTCCCTGAGCTACGCAGACCTCCACGCTGCCGCAAAGGCCTATGCCCGGCGCCTGCACCGGAACGGGATCGGGGCCGGCGACAAAGTCGGGATCCGCATCCCGTCAGGCACCAACGAATTGTACGTAGCCATCCTCGCCACGCTGCTGGTGGGTGCAGCCTACGTTCCGGTTGACGCGGACGACCCTGAAGAGCGGGCGGCCCTGGTCTTCGAAGAAGCCGGCGTGGCAGCGGTCCTCCGCGCCGGTGAGATCTTCACCGTTCCCGGCAGGGAGAGTCCCTTCCCGGCGCCCCGGCAACCCGGGGTTGAGGATGACGCCTGGGTCATTTTCACCTCCGGTTCCACGGGCAAACCCAAGGGCGTGGCGGTGACGCACCGGTCAGCCGCCGCCTTCGTTGACGCCGAGGCCGGGCTGTTCCTTCCGGACAACCCCGTGAACTCCTCGGACCGCGTCCTGGCGGGACTGTCGGTCGCCTTCGATGCGTCCTGCGAGGAGATGTGGCTGGCATGGCGGAACGGCGCCTGCCTGGTTCCTGCCCCGCGTTCCCTGGTGCGGACCGGGATGGATCTGGGCCCGTGGCTGATCACGAACGGAATCACCGTGGTGTCCACCGTTCCAACCCTCGCCGGTCTGTGGCCTGCCGAGTCGCTGGATGCTGTCAGGCTCCTGATCTTCGGCGGCGAGGCCTGCCCGCCGGAGCTGGCCTCGAGGCTCGCAGTGGACGAACGCGAGGTCTGGAACACCTACGGTCCCACCGAAGCCACCGTCGTCGCTTGTGCCGCACGGATGGACGGATCCGGGCCGGTCCGGATCGGGCTGCCCCTGGACGGGTGGGACCTCGCCGTGGTGGACGCCGCCGGCGTTCCCGTGGACGAGGGCCAGACCGGGGAACTGATCATCGGCGGCGTTGGCCTGGCCCGCTACCTGGACCCGGCCAAGGACGCCGAAAAGTATGCCCCCATGGACACGCTGGGATGGGACCGCGCGTACCGCAGCGGGGACCTCGTGCGGTACGAGCCTGAAGGCCTGGTCTTTGTGGGCCGGGCCGATGAACAGGTGAAACTCGGTGGGCGCCGGATCGAACTGGGCGAAATCGACGCCGCGCTGCAGTCCCTGCCCGGCATCCAGGGCGCGGCTGCCGCGGTCCAGGCCACCGCTGCCGGAAACCAGATCCTCGTGGGGTACCTGGCGCCGGCGCCGGGTACTTCCCCCGACCTTGACCAGTTGCGAACCCTGCTGGCCGCCCAACTGCCCGCAGCCCTGATTCCGCTGCTGGCCGTCGTCGACAGCCTCCCGGTGAAAACCAGCGGGAAAGTGGACCGCCAGGCGCTGCCATGGCCGCTCGCGCAGGCGTCCGCGGGTGAAGCCGTGGCGCCGGACCTGGACGCGCCATCAGCCTGGATCGCTGATCAGTGGGCGGCCGTCCTGGGGACGCCACCGGACAGCCTGGACGCCGATTTCTTCGCCTACGGTGGCAGCAGCCTGGCCGCCGCCCGGCTGGTCTCCGCCCTCCGGGTGCGCTACCCCACCATCACCGTGGCCGACGTGTACGCCCGTCCGCGGCTTGGTGCACTGATCGATCTTGCCCGGCTTTCATCGCCCGACGGCGGCATGGCGGCTTCCGTGCGGATGGAACGTTCAGTGCGGCCTACCGCCCGGAAATCGCAGGTCTTCCAGCTCGTGGCCGGGCTGCCGCTGCACGTGCTGGTGGCAATGCGCTGGCTGACGTACCTGATGGCCATCAACAACATCCTCGCCGCGTGGGGTGTCTTGAGCGGGGCCCCGACAGTGTCCTGGTGGTGGGTGCTGGTGTCCTGGCTGGTGTTTGTGAATCCGCTGGGCCGGATGGCCATCTCCGTGGCGGCGGCGCGCCTGCTTCTCCGTGGAGTGGTTCCCGGCAGTTATCCGCGGTCCGGGAAGGTGCACCTGAGGCTGTGGCTGGCAGAACAGATCGCGGACTTGTCCGGGGCCGTCAGCCTGGCCGGTGCCCCCTGGGTTCCGTACTACGCCCGGGCATTGGGCGCCAAAGTAGGCAAGGACGTTGACCTTCATTCCGTCCCGCCCGTGACCGGCATGCTGAGCCTTGGAACGGGCTGCTCGATCGAACCCGAGGTGGACCTTTCGGGCTGGTGGATCGACGGCGACCTGGTCCATATCGGACATGTCCGGGTTGGCCCGGGCGCGACCGTCGGCTCGCGGAGCACCCTGATGCCGGGCGCGCGCATCGGTGCCGGAGCGGAAGTTGCCCCGGGCTCGGCCGTCCTGGGCAAGCTCAAGGCGAACCAGCGCTTTGCGGGCTCGCCCGCCCAGCGCCTCGGCAAGGCACAGGGCAGTACGTGCCGCCGCGCGCGGCTGAAATCGGTGCTCGCGTTTGGCGCCTACGCGCTCGCCGCGGCAGCCCTGGCGCTCATCCCCTTCGTCTCCGCAGCACTCGGCGCCCTCCCGGTGATCGCCGCCGTCCGGGGCCAGGACACCCTGTTCGCCTCGTGGCCGGTGCTGCTGTGGGCTGTCCCTGCTGCCGCCGTCGTCTGGTTCCTGTCCAACATGGTCCTGACGGCCGCCGTCGTCCGCCTGCTCGGCCTGGGACTCCGCGAAGGCCACTACCGCGTGCGCAGCTTCACCGGCTGGCGGGTGTGGGCCACCGAACGTGTCCTGGACATGGCCCGGGACCTGCTTTTCCCGCTCTACGCAAGCCTGTTCACGCCGGTCTGGCTGCGGCTGCTGGGGGCCAAGGTGGGCCGCAACGTTGAGGCGTCCACCGTACTCCTGCTGCCCTCCATGACGACGGTGGGCGACGGCGCGTTCCTGGCCGATGACACCATGATTGCCTCCTACGAGCTCGGCGGCGGGTGGATGAGGATCGCTCCGGCCAAGATCGGTAAACGGGCGTTCCTGGGGAATTCGGGCATGACCGGGGCAGGCCGCAGCGTGCCCAAGAACTCGCTGGTGGCTGTGCTGTCCGCGACGCCGGCGAAAGCGAAATCGGGGACATCCTGGCTGGGCAGCCCACCGGTGCGCCTCCGCCGCGCACGGATGGAGGTTGACCAGAGCCTGACCTATGACCCTCCGCTGAGGCTGAAAATCTACCGCACCTGCTGGGAACTGTGCCGTGCTGTTCCCGTCATCCTCACCGCAGCCATCGCCGTCGCCATACTTGCCGTCCTGGACTGGATCGCCGGAACCGCCGGATATGCCGCCGCCGCCCTGCTCGGCGCGCCCGTGGTGCTGGCGGCCGGGGCTGTTGCCGCGGCAAGCTCGGTAGCGGCCAAGTGGGTTCTTGTGGGGAAGATCGATGCACGGGAGCACCCCCTGTGGAGCTCATTTATCTGGCGCAACGAGGTGGTGGACACCTTCATCGAGATGGTCACGGCGCCGTGGTTCGCACGCGCTGCCGCGGGCACCCCTGCGCTTGTGTGGTGGCTGCGTGGCCTCGGTGCCAAGATTGGCTCCGGCGCATGGTGCGAAAGCTACTGGCTGCCCGAGGCGGACCTGGTCACGCTGGGTGAGAACTCCACCGTTAACCGCGGCTGCGTCATCCAGACCCACCTCTTCCACGACCGGGTGATGAGCATCGACACCGTTACGCTTGAAGCCGGGGCAACCATGGGCCCGCACGGAGTGATTTTGCCTGCAGCCCGGATTGGTGCCGGCGGTACAGTGGGTCCGGCATCGCTTGTGATGCGTGGCGAGACCGTTCCGGCGGCCAGCTACTGGATCGGGAATCCGGTCAGCCCATGGGCTTCCCCGGCCGCAGCCGTTCCCGCCCGAGAGGCCCAGCTACAGTGACCGCACACCAGGAGCACGTACCAGGCGGGCAGCGGACAGCCGTCCCCTGCAGTCCGCTGCCCGATTCCTACACTCCGGGGCACGGATCCGCAGACTACGGGGTTTCCCGCTACGAGCTGTACCTCGACTACCGCGTCTCCACCAACAGGCTTTCCGGCCACGCCGCCATCACAGCACGCTCCCACGTTGAGCTGGCAACGATCATGCTGAACCTGGCCGGGCTGCGGGTACTGAAGGTTCAACTGGACGGGCAGCGCGTCCAGAGATTCAGTCAGCGGGGGCACCAGCTCTTCATTGTTCCCGCCCGCCCGGTGCCCGCCGGCAGCGACTTCAGCCTGGACATCCGGTACGAGGGCTCCCCCGGTCCGCTGCGCGGCAACTGGGGCGAAGTGGGCTGGGAAGAGCTCACCGACGGGGTGCTTGTGGCCGGGCAGCCCACCGGCGCGCCGTCGTGGTTTCCCTGCAATGACCATCCCAGCCAGAAAGCCAGCTTCGGATACACCATCACCACGGAGGCCAACTACAGGGTGGTCTGCAACGGTGTGCTGGTCTCGCGCCATGCCAAGGCCAGCCGCGAAACCTGGGTGTTTGAACAGCCCGAGCCCATGGCCACTTACCTGGCTACGGTGCAGATCGGCCGCTACGACCTTCAGCCCCTGGCCGTCCAGCCCCACCTTCCGGCCCACCGCGCGGGCACCGCGGACGACGGCGGCCAGCGTCCGGTCCCGCAATCCGTGGCGGCACCCCCGGCCCTCATGGCCACCGCCGCTGCCGCCCTCGGCCGGCAGGGCCAGATGATGGAGACGTTCGAGACCTGCTTCGGCCCGTACCCCTTTGCCAGTTACACCGTGGTGGTGGCTGACGACGATCTCGAAATCCCCCTGGAAGCGCAGTCGCTGTCTGTTTTCGGCCCGAACCATCTCAATCAGCAATGGGAGTCCCAACGGCTCATTGCCCATGAACTTGCCCATCAGTGGTTCGGAAACTCCCTGACCGCCACCGCCTGGGCTGACATCTGGCTGCATGAGGGATTCGCCTGCTACGCCGAGTGGATCTGGTCCGAGGCTTCAGGAAACACCACGGCCCACCAGAGGTCACGTGCGGCCTGGCAACTGCTTTCATCCCAGGCGCAGGATCTTCTGGTGGGTGACCCCTCACCGGAGCTGATGTTCGATGACCGCGTCTACAAACGCGGCGCTCTTGCCCTCCATGCCCTGCGGCGAGCCACAGGTGATGTGCTGTTCTTCGAGCTCCTAAAAACCTGGACACACCGGTACCGTTTCGGCGGCGTCACAACAGCTGACTTCGTGGACACTGCCAACCAGGCATGCATCGAACTGCCCGGATTCGACGCGCGCGCTGTGTTGGACCCCTGGCTCTACCAGTCAGCACTCCCCCCGCTCCCGTGACGCCGGCAGATCAGGGCCTCTCGCTGGCAGCCGTGCGGTTGTCCAGCGTGGACCTGGGCCTGTCGCATGTCCTGGATGAGGCGGAGCTGGCCAGGGCTTCGACGTTCCGTTCCCCCGCCCTGCGGGACGCCTTCCTGGCCGGCCGGATAGCGCTGCGCCTCCACATCAGTGCGCTGACCGGGGACAGCCCCGGGTCGCTCGAAGCAGACTATTTCTGTCCCACCTGCCGCAGCGGCCGGGGACACGGGATCCCCCGGTATCGGCTCCCTTCCCAATCCGGCCTTCTTCGCGCCAGCCTCAGCAGGTCCGGGAGCTGGTGCCTTAGTGCCGCCGCCCTGGACCGCCGGAGCGCCGGTATTGGGGTGGACATCGAGAACGGGTCCGCAGCAGACTTCGACGGATTCCCGTCGCTTGTGCTGACCGAGAATGAGCGCGGCCAGCTGCAAAGAGTGCCGCCCGCGCTGAAGGCCAGATTCCAGACCCGCCTTTGGGTCCGTAAGGAAGCCGTCCTCAAGGCACTCGGTACGGGCCTGGCAAAGGCCCCCTCCCTGGTTGATGTGTCCGGATCAACTCCCTCCGGGCTTCCTCGAACTTCTGAGCCGGCACTGTGGAGTCTCGAGGACATCAGCCCCGCCAGTCTTGGTCTTCCGGAGGACTTCGCTGCCTCAATCGCTACCTGGCAACCCCGCGACGTCCTTCCGGATTAGCGGGCGCGCTGAAGGGTGTGGTTCTTTACCTCCGCGGTGATGCGTCGCGCCAGCTGGACGGTGGGGTCCCTCCAGCTGCCAGCCGGCGGCCCCCGGGGAGGAAGCGCCCAATCCCTGGCTGGGCGGCCGGAGAGGGAATGCGGAGAATGTGGAGTTCTGACACGTCGACAAGACACCTGGCACCGGTCACCGTGTCCAGAATCCACAACAGGCCACACTGCGGAATCGCATCCACGATCGGCCCGCGATGGACCAGCCGGCCGTTGCGGTACGCTTCCACGGCATCGCCCGGACGCAGTTCCTTGGATAGGCCGGCAGCCGGCAGGCCATCACGCGTTGTCATGCCTGGTGGCTGTCCCGGGCCATGAGCATCTCGGTCAGCTGGCGCGGAGTGGCGCGGGCGGCCGCGAGGGCCACGATGGCCAGCGGCGGGACCGCGACGAGGAATGCGACGAGGACCGCGACGGCGGCCTCAACGGTTGCTGCATCCATCGCGTTATTCCTTCCGCTTGGATTGGTTGTGATCGGTGCGGCTGCCTGGCCGTCCCTATCTCGCTGCAGGACTCCCCCGGCTTCCATCCTGCCGCCACAAGGTTGACTGCAGGTGTCCTCAGGATGATCTTTGCCTGATGTTTATTGCCTCGCTCAGATGCGCGCACGGCCCCGCGCGGTCCTGCGTCCGTTACTTACGAGCAAGAGCGTTGCCGGATTCGTTGCGTTAAGTGAGAGAGCGTCCTGGGGGGCGGGGTGAAGTGGCGTCCATCAGCCAGCGTTTCACCTCCTCCAGCAGCTCCAGCATGTGCCGCACTAAGCCCATAAACGCGCCGCCCGCCCTCCACGTGGGAGGGCGGGCGGCGCGATCTATGAATCACATCCGAGGATCAGCGGGGATCCCCGGAGGTAACTTTTTAGCGGCGGGTGCGGCCGTCGCCGTCGAGCTCTATTTCTTCCTTGCGCACCTCTTCGGTGACCGTGCGCTCATCGGTAACGGTGTCCTTGTCCAGGCGCACGCGCTCCACGGGGACCGTTTCCTTTTCCACGACGGGGCGCTCCTCGTGGAGGATGACCTCGTGCTCTTCCTCGCTGATGGCGGGGCCGTCCAGGGCGTCGCCACGGTTGGCATCCGTGATGGGCTCGCGCTCCAGGCGGACCTCTTCACGCTGGACCGGGACCGTCTTGGTGACGTTCTCGGTGACAACATACTTGCGCAGGCGGGCGCGGCCGGTGACTTCGCGCTCGGTGCCCACGTGCAGCTTCTCCTCCGAGCGGGTCATGGCGTCATCGGTGGTGGGACCTGAGGTGTCGTGTCCAACCGTGCCGCGAGCATCGGTGTCAACGGTGGTGTCCCGATCGGTGGCGTCCGTGTCCCGGCCGGTGCCGGTGAATCCTGCGGTGCCGTGGACGCCGTAGTAGGAGTAGAGGCGCTCTTCCTCTTCCGGCTCCAGGTGGCCGTCCGGGGCGACGCGCGGTGCGTCCTTCACCTTGTCCTTGGTGTGCGCAATGACAATGTCGTCGCCGTCCTGGGTTGCCGAATCCAGCGGGGCGAAGGACTCGTGGGTGCCGAAGAGCCCGGTCTTGACGGTGACCCAGGTGGGCTCACCCGTTTGGTCGTCCACGTAGATCTGGCCTACGGAGCCGATCTTGCTGCCGTCGGAGCTTACGACGTTTCCGCCGGCGGTGGTCAATGCGGAAAGGTTCTCGGTGCTGATCATGTGTTTCTCCTTCTGATACTGCGTGAGTGCTGTTCGAGGGACAAATTTAGGAGCGGTTCCGCGGCGGCCGGGCCTGCTCGGTGGCGCGGAGTTGTTTGGCCGCACGGGCCTTTTTCACCTTGTTGATGATGGTGGGGAGGAAAAATAAAAACAGTCGCTTCATGACGATCGTCCTTTCGAGGATGGTTCTGCGTTTTCGCTGATGTCAGCTTTGACGGATTAAGGCCGGCGCTCTGCTCCACGGGCTTCGCTGAAAGGATCATCCAGATCCTTGAGCGGGACGCCGCCTGTTTCAGTGCCGGAGTAGGCGGGCCGTGCCGGCTCCCCGTAAATGGTCTCGCCGTAGGTTGCGGGCGTGGCCACCTGTTCCTGGTAGACCGGCTCACCACCCCAGGGCGGAGCGGCCGGCGCCTGTGCCGGGCGGGGCGGGATTGCTCCTGCGGCCTGCGGGGCGCCGGCCTGGAGTCCCCGTGCGAGCCGGCCCGCGAGGAGGCCTGCGCCCGCAGAGAGGAGCAGGAACGTTCCGGGTTTGCGGCGGGCGAACGACTGTACGTCATTCAAAAGGGTTCCGGGGTCCTTGCCTTCAATCCAGGAAGCGGCCGAGGACGTGCGCTCGGCAGCCTGCCGGACCAGGTCACTGGCCAGGCCCTGCTGTTCGGGCGCATCCGCCATGGAGCGCAGTTGGCTGGAGAGGGTCCGGACGCCCTCCGCGGCTTTCTGCTGCTGTGCGCCGGCTTGGCTGTTGAGGCCGGCCTTTGCCTGGCGCAGGACGTCCTGGGCGCCGGATTTCGCCTCGGACGCTACGTTTCCGGCCTCCTGCTTGGCAGCCTGGACCACATTCTGGGCCCCACCGGCCGCCTGCCCGGCAACCTTCGACGCTTCCTGCCTGGCTGCATCCTTTTTTGACGCCGAGCTCACCGGCTCTGCCGCGGACTCCGTGGGTGCTGCGTTGCCGTACTGGTCGAGGGGGCTGCGGGCAGGAGCCTGGGGCTTCTGGTTGTCCGTCATCATCACTCGCTTTCGTTGGGGGCAACTGGTCTCACGAACCCAGCATGTCGAGATAGTAAGTATGGTTACTAACTAAATAGTAAGCACACTTGCTATCTGCAGCGCAAGGCGTACCCGGCCGCGCTCCTGGATTAGGGTGGGCCACTTAGGTGCGAAACGCCGTCGTGCGTCCCGGCAGTCCGCCCGGCCGCCGGCCCCGAACCACCGGTGGCACTCACTGCAGACCAAAGCAGACTAAAGCAAAGGACGAACAATGGCTGACCTCACCGCATTTGCCCTGATTTGCTCCCTGACCCCCTCCCCGGCGCCGTCAAGCAGCGAGCTCATGGCCCGCCACGTGCTGGACGAGCTGGCCACCCACGGCGTGAGCGGGACGTCGCTGCGGGTGGTGGACCACAACGTGATGCCCGGCGTCCAGGTGGACATGGGCGAGGGCGACGCCTGGCCGGGCATCCGGGACAGGATCCTGTCGGCCGACATCCTGGTAATCGCCACGCCCATCTGGATGGGGCACCCGAGCAGCATCGCCCAGCGGGTCATGGAACGGCTCGATGCGGACCTCGCCGAAACGGACAACGAAGGCCGGCCCATCATGTACGGGAAGGTGGCGGTTGTGGCCGTGGTGGGCAACGAGGACGGCGCCCACAAGACCGTGGCGGACACGCAGCAGGGCCTGAACGACGTCGGCTTCACCCTCCCGGCCCAGGGCGCCACGTACTGGGTGGGCGAGGCCATGCAGACCGTGGACTACAAGGACCTCAAGGCCGTGCCCGAGAAGGTGGCCGCCACCACCGCCGGTGCCGCCCGCAACGCCGCGCACCTGGCCCGTTTCCTCCGCACGTCGCAGTATCCCGCGGGTTAGGGGGTCCGCGTCGGCCCTTTCGCTACGGGCGGCGGCCTCGGGCTTAGCGGGAAGCCAGGAGGAACGGTGCTGCCGCCTCAGCCATCTTTTGGTGCTCGTGGGCCGCCCCCGGAACCACCATCAGGCCCCAATTGAACTCATCGCTTTCCCGGGCGGCGTCCCTGGAGGCCTGGTAAAAGTTCAGTCCCCGGCTAAGCCTGTTGTCTCCTTGGGCATCGGTCTTCCGGTCTCGTTGCAGAAGTGTGTCCTCCGGATCGACGTCGTCGGCACCCAGCAGAATGACGAGGCGCCGCGAAAAGGCCTCCCTCAACTCCCTTGGGGAAAGCGGCGAGTTCTTCAGTCCGTGCGGGAATTCGACATCCTGGTCCGGCATTGTGTACCAGCCGGCGTTTGCTGCGACGGCAACCCGGACATGGTTTTCCTCGGTGAACTCCATAAAGCGGTGCACGAACTGGCCGCCAGCTGAGTGCCCGAAAAGGGCGTAATCTTTTTCTCCGCTGTTTGTATCCCTAACCACGGCTTCGAAGAGGGCTTCGACCATGTTGAAGGTCCAGGCCTCGGGCGGGTTCACATCGCCGCTGGCATCCAGGATATTGCCTTGGTTATAGGAGGACGATCCGGGGTAATCATCTTTGGGAAATTCGAGAACAAGCAGCAACACGTTGCGGTCTTGCACTATCGGTAGCCAATCTTCCCGATAGCCTTCCCCATTACGGTGGGCCCCTGTCATAACCAGCAGGATTTGGGCAGAGGACGGATCGTCCGGCGCGGAATACCAAACGCGGATGGGTTGGTCGGCGAGGGGCCCCTCCCATGAAAAGGAAAAATCCCCTTCTGTGCCTGGGCTGATTTTTCTTGTTTGAGTGCTGGTAGTACCGGAACTTGGCATGTTGTCCCCCTGCATGTTGTCGCCTTGCTCGGATTCTTTTGGTTCTTGGCGCGCTTCTCCTGGCACGAAGGTGCAGGAAGCCAGTAGTGCAACCACTACCAGGACCCATGACACCAGCACAATCGGATGCCTCTTGCCACGCATGGGCTGCACAGGGGGTAGGGTCATTCCGGCGGCTCGAGGCAACGGCATGGCATCCTCGCTACATCGCCTTGGATTTGCAGCGCTGGATTGATTGCCGACATCACACCCACCATTTGCGGGGCGGAACACAGCTGAGTGAGGAACCCATTGACGCGGTTATCCGTCACGATGCACTTGACTGCCAGTTGGGTAGGCCCGTCTCGACTCAGCTCGAGGCTAAGCATGAGCCCGACACCTTGCATGCCGAACGACGCGTAGCGGCCCCGCGTGCCGAAAACGAAGTTGCCGAGACCGTAGGCCACTGGGACATCACCAATGAACTCGATTTTCTCTGCGATGTGGGATCCTGCCCCGACAATGACGTCATATCCGGCATCAACCAGCACTTGTGCCCAATATCGCTGCTGCGGTGTTGTGTCGGTGTAGTTGTCCCCCCAGTGCACGTATCCGACCACCCAGTCAGCTCCAGCAGCGCGGGCAAGGTCATACCCGCGCTGCACTGCTTCAGGGCTGAAAACCACGGTGCCGGGGCTGACGTCGTCCGCCTTGGATAACTTGCCGAAGTTTTCGCCGATGGCCACCACGCCAATGGTGCCGACATCGGTGCGCAGCATCAACGGCCGCTCAGCCTCGGCCAGGTTGTTCCCGGCACCAAAACTGGCCATTTCTGCATTGCGGGCATATTTTATGGTGTCTTGAAGCCCGGCGAGCCCCATGTCCATTGAGTGGTTGTTGCCCAGACTGATCGCGTCAACACCTGCCTTGGACAACGCCCAGGCCGCCTGCGGCGCTACCCGGTGTGAGAAGGTTTTCCCTGGGATCAATGGTTGGTCGCTAAACGTCATCGGGCCTTCTGCGTTGGCGATGACAAAGTCTCCATCAAACAAAGGCGCCACCCCCGCCAGAGCAGCGTCAAGTGCGAGCGGGTCCAGCGTTCGGGTTTCCCCGTTACCCAGCATGGTGTCTCCCACGAACTGGACAGACCACTTTCCCTCAGAGGGGTTGCCGGCCCACACATCGATGGACTGAACGGCCGGGGTCTGTCTTCCCCCATAATTGGCTGCTATGGCGCCTGTACCACCAAGTGCGACGGCCAGGGCCGTGAGGATGAGGAGCCTGTCGCGTGTTTTCGGTTTCATCGGACGTCGTTTTCTGGGCCGGGGGCTTGGCTGAGTGTCGCTTGGCGGGTGCCGTCGAGTGTGGCGATGGTGGGTGCTGATGGCAGCGCCGGAAGGTTACTTTCGAGCCAAACCCGGTCCCGGTACTCTTCCCCGCTTATCACTTCGGCAATGGTGCCTTTCGACAAGACCACTATTCTGTCCGCCAAGGTGAGCTCCTGGGGATCCTGCGTGGCCAGGAGTACGGTGCCGTCGAACCTTCTCAGCATGGTGGCGAACATCTGCTTGGCTGCTGTGTCCAGGCCGAGGGTGGGCTCGTCCAGAAGCAGGATGGGAGGGTTGCCCATCAGTGACCGGGCGAGCGCTATCCGTTGCCGCTGGCTTTTGGACAGGTTGAGTCCGCCTTCGGAAACCCACGTTTGCATCCCATACGGCAAGTCGGCGAGCATTTCGTCCAAGCCGGTGGCGGCCAGCACGCGCTCTACGTCTTCTTCTGACGCGCGGGGGGCGGCGTAGGTGAGGTTCCGCCACAGCGTTCCGCGCATCAGCGGCAGTTCAGGGCCCACGGCCCCAATCCATTGGGCGGCAGACCGGAGAGAGGTATTCGCCAGGACTTGGCGGTCGACGATGATGCAACCTTGATCAGGATCGATGGTTCTGGACACCAGCCCGAGCAGGGACGATTTGCCGCTCCCGCCGTCTCCGGTTACAGCAACCAGTTCCCCCGCTCTAACGCGCAAATTCACGTCGTGGAGGGACCCGTTCACCGTTACTGAGGAGAACTCGATGGCGCCCTGCCGGACCTTCAGGGGACCGTGGCCACCGCTGTCCATGTCTCTGCTGGTACTGCGCAGGTACTCCTGGATTTTGCCCACAGAGACCTGGGCGCGGTGCCAGTAGTCGTGGGCCAGCCCGAGGGTACGCACTGGGCTGGAGAGCTGCCGGGTGACAACAACGAAGGCAATCACGGTTCCGATGCTCGCCGTACCTTGCCGGACTTCGAACAGACCCGCGGTAAGAACGGCTCCAAGAGCGAGTAGCGAAAAAGCGGTTGCGACGCCGCGGAGATAGCCTCGTAGGCGGGCAACCCTGATGAGGGCACGAGTGAGTTCGTCGTTCTGGTGTGAAAGGCGTGCGTATTCTCCTGCTGAGCGCCCAAACACCTGCACCACAGGTTGGGCGTTCATTTGTTCGTCGAGATTGCTCATAACAAGCGACCGCCGACGGCGCATGATCCGGGTTGCCTGGCGCATGCGTTGTCCGGCTACCAAGGAGGCCGCGGCCCCGGCGGATATTGCCGCCACGATGGCGAGCGACATCCAGAAGCTGAAGAAGAAAAGTACCGTCAGGGTGCCAACCAGGACCAGGGCGGCGATCAGTCCGCCGAGCACCCCGCGGCTGATCCACATTCTGGTCATTGAGAGATCACCAAGAAAGCGCAGAAGCAGGCCTCCCCGGGCCCTGCCCTGGAACTGCCGGGGTGTCATTCCCTGCAGGTGCTTGTACATCATCATCCGCAGGTCCCGGACCACGTTGTAGCCTGCTGTCTCGGCAACGTTGAAGCCAAGCGCCCGGAGCCAGCCGTGGAGCAAGGCGACAGCGCCCAGAAGGGCAGCCTGGGCCAACGCCCAGCGCCACTGCAGATCCGCCGCTTCACCAACGGTGACCGGCTCCAAATTATCAACGATGCCGCGCAGCAGCAGTATGTAGGCCACCAAGGTGAGAACCTGCGCCAGCCCGATTGCAATGATTTTCGCGAAGACGGCTGGAGGAATCCGGTACAGCCTATTCTTGCCGGCCACGGGGTTCACCAGGCGTCCGGACTGCCCGAGGGGGTAGCCGGCCGGGGGAACCCGAAAACACTGCGTTTCGGTTCTGCCCACTCGGGCGTTGCAACGAACGGGCCGATCAGGACGTCGCTTGCGGCGCTGGCTTGTTGCACTTCGCCGGCGGCCTGGGTGTCCGTCTTGGCGGCGTTCGCCAGGACATCCGGTATTCGAAGGAGCGACGCCGCCAATGCAGGGTCCGTGAGTTCTTCACGGGTCAGCACAGGGAGCCCCGTGGCTGCCGCGGCTTCCCGGATCGCCAGGGGTGACCGGGTGAGCAACCCGGTCACAGCCAGGACATCGTGTCCCAGCTTCTTCAGGTGGGAGACGCCAGCCATGGCACCCATGGAGTCCGGAGCAGCGAAAATAACGGCGTCCACCATTGCTCGAAAAACCGCCGAATCCAGCAAACGGGAGGTTTCATCCTGATAGATCCCATCCGCGATCTCGACAAGATTCAGGGCGGCACCGGAATCAGTGAGGTGGTCCACCAACTCACCGAATTTGGCCTCCACCACCTCCATCGGCTGACGGTATGTCGAGGCCAACCCCACGTCCGTGAAGTCCAGCATCACATGGGCGCCGGCATCCAGCATGCACCAGTAGTCGTTGCCGGAGCCCGTACCGGTTGCTTTCGTAGCCCCCACGCGGACACCGACTCTGCTAAATCCGTTAACCAGGCAGTGGACAGTGGTTGTCTTACCTGAATTCATCGCAGTTCCGATGATTGCAACGGTTCGGGGCCGCGGCACCTGCGGGGACACGGGCGGCAGGGAAAAGTCCCAAATGTTCAGTGGCCGGCCCTTGGCGTCGCCCAGGAGTCCCAAAGGTTCTATTTCCGTAGCCCTCCGGACAGCCAGACTGCGGCTTAGCACTTCGGAGGCGATACCTCCCGAGGCCACCAGCTGGGCGTTGCCCAGTGTTGCGGGCACCTGTGCTTCAAATTGGTCCGTGGCGTACCTGTCCCCGTACGTGACGATGATTTCGTCGTCGTCGTGCAACACTGCACGGCGTCCGTTCGGCTGCTCAATATGACGGTGATGACCCAACTGCACAATGCGAGCCAGCACCATGTCCCCGGACCGGGGACGGACTGCTCCGGAAACCAGGGAAGCTATGGCCTCCGGAGGTACCCGGCGGGTAGTAAACGCCGCTTTGGCTCTCGCCACACGTTGCGCGTCCAGGGGCTTGACCCACACTCTTCGGTCTGCTCTCATATTTCGCACCGTACGCCGGGAAAAATGCACGGGGAATAGCGCGGGGTACCCGACCTTGCAATTAGGTATTACTGGGAAGCGTTCGTGAGAGAGACCGGTCCTGGATACCCACAGTTGCCCCCAGGAACGCCCTGAGCTTTTCTGCCATCGGTTTGGACTCCGTATGGTGCAGGTAGTGACCGCCCGCAACGGTGACAATCTCGTGCCGGCTGACGTTTTCCAGCAGGTTTTGGGCTGATGACACTTTGGCGGCTGTGGAGTCGGAGCTTTCGTCGGCGATGAAGGCCAGGACCGGCAGGTCACCGGGATAGGTGACGCCCCTCAGCGAAGCGGCGTTGTTCGCGATCCGGGCTGCCTCATCCGCGACGGCCGGATTGCCGAAGTTCCAGTTGGCCATCAGGCGCATGCGGTTCAGCTCATCCTCGGTGTAGGCGCCGCCGTCCGGGTCCACCAGGCCCGGCGCCAGGAAGGTCACGGCCCGCACGATGCCCGTGACGGCCAGGGCGCGCTCCCAATTAACGCCTGGCTGGGGCTCTTCAACGGACTCTGGCCCGGGTTTCGGTATGGTCGCGTCAATGCCGACCACCGCGGATACTTCCGCCTGGTACCGGTTGGCGTAGTCAAGCATGTAGAAGCCGGCGATGGAGTGCCCGACCAGGACGTACGGCTGCCTGACCTGGAGCCTGGCCAGGACTTCGTGCAGTTCGGTACTGATGTTTTCATTGGTCCGCGGAGGACCTTCCATGTCGCTGTATCCGTACCCAAACCCCTCAACAACGATGACGTCGAAGCCGCCCAACTCCCGGACCAGCGGCGCAAAGTCAAGGCCCGGAGCCGCGGTGCCCAGTCCGCTGAGGAGGACAATCGGCTGCCCCTCTCCCCCGTTCCGGGACACGTTCAGGGCACCGCCGCCAACCGGGACCCGTTCGCCGTAGGCAGGAATACTCGACTTCTCCGCCCGCTCCATGGCCGCGTTGACCGCCGTCGACACCAGAAGCAGCCCCAGTGCCACCAGCATGGCGACGCCAAAACGGCGCAACCGGCGCCGGGGCTTCTTCCGGGGCCTGGAGTCCGTGATGTCCCGTGCCCCGGAAGTCCTTCTACCAGGGACGCGCACAGCCGCCCGGCATCAGGCAGGCTTGGCGAAGGTGGCTGCGCTCATGACCTCGTAGCCCACGAACGCCTCGTCACCCTCAACCCACGCGTCGTGGCCGGCCGGGATGGTGTACGCGTGGCCGGGGCTGACCGTGGCCCGCGATCCATCCGCCATTTCCACGGTCAGCGTTCCGGCGGTGCAGATCCCCACATGGTTCACCTGGCACGTGTCCGTGTTGACCACAGTCTTAACGGTTTCAGACCACCGCCATCCCGGCTCAAAGGTGAACCTGCCGAGCGTTGTGTCACCGAGCGTCACCACATCCACCTGGGTCTTGGGCGGGCGGCGTTTTTCATCGGGCTGGTCGAACGATTTGGCTTCCAGGGCGTTGACGGTCATTTCCTTCTCCTGACAGGAAAGGGCGTGGGAACTATGCATCCGGAGCGCCCAGACAGCTCCGGGTTTCGGTTGGCGGGCCTGCGGTGGGCCGCGGCCGCCGACCACTGGCGCCCAGCGCTATCAGCGTGCGCCCGCGGGTGGGCCGTGTCAATATGTCCTGCCACCGGCGATCGCGGCTAGGCTTCCGGGATGGGACTCATCATCACACTGCTTATTATCTGGCTCGTTCTGTCCATCCTGGGCTTCGTTATCGAGGGTCTGCTGTGGCTGGCCCTGATCGGCCTGGTGCTGTTCGCCGCCACCGCCGTTTGGGGCTGGGTAAAGCGCAAAGCCAAGGCCTGACCCACTCCGGCGGCGCTCACCTGAAGTGAGGCGCCGTCGTCGTGCGTTCCTGCCCGGTTGCTTTCCGGGGCACCCTAGCGGCGCGCCGCGCACGACGGCGTGTCCCGGCCCGGGAGGGCAGCCGGCCCCCGACCAACTGGGCAGGACCGCACGGCAGCCCGGGCCCGCACGCGCCTCGCCAGCAATCCCGCGCCGGCCGGGCTGCTGCTGCGCCTGCCTTGATACCTTGAGGGCATCATGTTTACCTTCGACCAGCTGGCCGCGTTCATCGCTGTGGCAGAGGAACTCCACTTCGGACGGGCAGCCGAGCGCCTCAACATGACCCAGCCGCCGCTGAGCCGGCAGATCCAAAAGCTGGAACGGATTGTGGGCACGGAACTCCTGGAACGCGACAACAGGAAGGTCCAGCTCACCCCTGCCGGCCTGGCGTTCCTGGATGAGGCACGGCGGCTGCTCACCCTGGCCGGGCGGGCTCCCGCCACCGCCCGGCGGATCGCCTCCGGCCGCTCCGGCATCCTGCGGATCGGGTTCACCGCAGCCAGCGGCTACAGCGTCCTGGGCCCCCTGCTGGAGCAGATTTCGGGCATTGTTCCGGACGTGGACATCGAGCTGCAGGAGCTGGTGACCGGCGAGCAGCTGGACGGCCTCCTCACCGGTGAACTGGACCTGGGCCTGGCCCGGCCGCCGTTTAATGCCCGGACGTTCGATTCCCGGCTGCTGTCCCGTGAATCCATGGTGTTGGCCGTTCCGTCCGGCCACCCGCTGGCAGCGCTGGACCGGAATATTGGGCCGGACGATTTCGCCCACGAGGCCTTGATCATGCACTCCCCAACACAGGCACGCTACTTTTATGACCTGGTGGTCCGGCTCCTCCCCATCGACCACGGCAACGTGGTGCACACCGTCAGCCAGATCGTCACCATGGTGTCGCTGGTGGCGGCGAAGCGCGGGGTGGCGTTCGTTCCGGAATCGGCCACCGCACTGGGCATCGCCGGAGTTAAGTTCCTTCCCCTGTCCACGGGCTCCACCGGGCAGGTGGAGCTGCACGCGCTGTGGAACCGCCGCGTCAGCAATCCGGCACTCGGCCTGCTCCTACAAAACCTGGAGTTCAAAGCGGCCTGACGGCCCGGGCTGGCCATGCCCTGAAGGTATCGCTGCATCCAGAAATACTCTTGGACAGGTATGGAGACCCGTCCCTAGTGTGGAAGGAATTCAGCACGCTGCCCGCAGGCGGCACAGGAACCGGAGGACCACCATGGCACGCTACACACCGCAGGAACTGGCAAGCACCCTCAAAGAAGGGCTGCTTTCCTTCCCGGTCACGTCCTTCGACGCGGACCTGCAGTTCGATGAAGAAAACTACAGGAAGCACCTTGCCTGGCAGGCCAGTTTCCCGGTGGCGGGCCTGTTCGCCGCCGGCGGCACGGGCGAAGGCTTTTCCCTCACTCCGGCGGAGTCCGAGCGCGTGGTGCGCACCGCCGTCGACGAAGTGGGCGCCACGGTTCCGGTGCTGGCATCAGCCGGCGGCTCCACCGCCCAGGCCATCGCCAACGCCCAGGCTGCCGAGGCAGCAGGCGCCGAAGGCATCCTCCTCCTCCCGCCGTACCTCACCGAAGCGGACCAGGCCGGACTCACCGAGCACGTCAGCGCCATCTGCCGCGCCACCTCGCTGGGCGTGATCATCTACAACCGCGCCAACGCCATCTACAAGGACACCACCGTGGCCACGCTGGCCAGCCGCCACGAGAACCTGATCGGCTTCAAGGATGGCGTGGGCGACCTCGAGCACGACGCCCGCGTCTACGCCAAGCTCGGCGACCGGCTCTTCTACCTGGGCGGGCTTCCCACCGCGGAGACCTTCGCCCTTCCTCTGCTGCAGCTGGGGATGAGCACGTACTCCAGCGCCATGTACAACTTTGTCCCGCAGTTCGCGCTGGACTTCTACCAGGACGTCCGCAACAACGACCGCACCGCCGTGAACAGGAAGCTCAACGACTTCGTCATCCCCTACCTGGACATCCGCGACCGCGTGAAGGGCTACTCCGTGTCCATCGTCAAGGGCGGCCTGGACGCGGTGGGCCGCTCCGCCGGACCGGTCCGTCCTCCGCTGCAGAACCTGGCGGCGCAGGACCTCGCGGACCTCACGGCGCTCATCGCCACCGTCTCCTGAACAGCCCTTCCTGACCACACCTAGGAGAAACCATCGTGACCCTCACCGGACATTCCCTGATCGCCGGGCGAACCGTTACCGGAAGCGGCAAAACCGCTTTCGGCGTCAACCCGGCCACCAACGAACAACTTGACCCCGCCTACTCGCTGATCACCGAAGAGCAGTTGACGACGGCGACCTCCGCCGCCGCTGCTGCCTACCCGTCCTTCAGCACACTGGACCCCGGGACGCATGCCGCGTTCCTGGACGCCATCGCGGACAACATCGAGGCCATCGGCGAGGAACTCGTCATCCGCGCCGGCCAGGAAACCGGCCTTCCCGCAGCCCGGCTGCAGGGCGAACGGGCCCGCACCACCGGCCAGCTGCGGCTCTTCGCGAACGTGGTCCGGCAGGGTGACTTCCGCGGCGTCCGGATCGACCCCGCACTGCCGGACCGGACCCCGCTGCCGCGCGCCGACATCCGGCAGCGCCAGATTCCTCTGGGCCCGGTGGCCGTGTTCGGCGCCAGCAACTTCCCGCTGGCCTTCTCGACGGCGGGCGGGGACACGGCCTCGGCTCTCGCCGCGGGGTGCCCGGTGGTCTTCAAGGCACACAACGCGCACCCGGGAACGGGCGAACTCGTGGGCCAGGCCGTGGTCAAAGCCGTCAAGGACTTCGGCCTGCACCCCGGAGTGTTCTCCTTGGTATACGGCCCCGGTGCCAGCATCGGCCAGGCCCTGGTGGCCGATCCGCACATCAAGGCCGTGGGCTTCACCGGCTCCCGGTCCGCCGGCGTCGCCCTGATGCGCACCGCCGCCGCCCGCCGGGAACCCATTCCGGTGTACGCGGAAATGTCCTCCCTGAACCCGGTGTTCGTGTTCGAGGGCGCGCTCAACGGCTCCGCCGAAAAGATCGATGCCCTCGCCCAGCAGTACGTCACCGCGGTTACCGGAAGCTCGGGCCAGCTCTGCACCTCCCCCGGCCTGCTGTTCGCCCCCGAAGGCGAGGCGGGGGACAAACTTGCCGCCGCCGTCGCACGCGCCGTCTCAGGCTGCGCCGGGCAGACCATGCTCACCGAAGGCATCGCCGGGTCCTGGCATGCCGGAAGCCGGGCACTCGGCTCAGCGGACGGCGTCGAACTCCTCGGCCAAGGTACGGAAGGCACGGCAGAGAACGCGCCCGCCCCCGCGATCTTCGGGACCCGGGTGCAGGACTTCGTGACCAACCACGTCCTGCACGAGGAAATCTTCGGCGCAGCGTCCCTGGTGATCCGCTACGGCTCCATTGAAGAGCTGCTCCAGGCTGCCGGGCGTATGGAAGGCCAGCTCACGGCGTCGCTGCAGCTCACCGAAGAGGACTATCCGACGGCGGCGCCCCTGATCCCGGCCCTGGAACAGAAGGTGGGCCGCATCATTGTCAACGGCTGGCCCACCGGTGTGGAAGTTGGCCACGCGATGGTGCACGGCGGCCCGTTCCCCGCAACGTCGGACAGCCGCAGCACGTCCGTGGGCACGCTGGCGATCAACCGCTTCCTGCGCCCCGTGGCCTACCAGAACCTGCCCCAGGAACTGCTTCCGGCGCCGCTGCAGGACGAGAACCCGTGGGGCCTGAACCGGCGCATTGACGGCACCAGCGTCCCGGCCAGCGTCCCGGCTGGCAGCTAAACCGTCCGGGTTTAAGGCGGCCGGCACCGTTAGCGGATGCCGGCCGCCCGCAGGGTCCTGGCCAGCTCGGCGGCCGCCGACTCGAGGGCGGCAACAGTGCTGCGGAGGACTTCTTCCGTGGCAAGCTCCGTGGGGATGGAGCAGCTCATGGCATCGGTGCCAGGGATCCGGTACGGAACCACCACGCTGACGCAGCAAAGCCCCACTGTGTTCTGCTCCCATTCGACGGAGTGGCCCGTCTTCCGGAACTCGGCCAGTTCGCGTTTCAGCGCGTCAAAATCCTGCACGGAGTTCGGTGTGAGCTGGACGTAGGGCCCGTCACCGATGCGCTGCCGGACCTCCGCATCCGTGTATTCGGAGAGGATGGCCTTCCCCAGGGCGGTCACTTGGGCGGGCAGCTTGCGGCCCACCCGGGAGGACAGCCGGCGGCGGTCAACGGCCTGCCGCGTGGCCAGGTAGATGACATCCGAGCGGTCCAGCCGGGCATAGTGGGTGGTGAACGTGGTGGCGTTGCGGACCTTCTCCAGGACAGCGGACACATGCTCCATCACCGGATCCCTGTCCAGGTAGGCCGTGCCGCACAGCAGCGCGTGGGTGCCGATGCGGTATGCGCCCTCGGGCGTCTGCTCGATCCAGTTGAGCTCCAGCAGCGTCAGCAGCAGCCAGTGCAGGCTGGACCGGGGGTAGCCGGTCAGCTTAAAGATCTCTGCCGTGGTGAGCGGCTGCGGCGCACCGGCCAGGAGCTCCAGGATGGCTATGGTCCGCTCCGCCGATTTGACCAGCTTTACGTCCCCCGATGCGCTAACGCCCGGGCCGGACTGTACCTCCACCGCCGCCATCACCGTTCCCCCTTCTGCCACTGCCCCGGCCTGCAGCATGTCACTTCGCGGCCAGGTGCGGGTAGTTGTCTACTCCCACCCTATGGCTATCGCTTGCCCAGGCGCCGCCCAAAAGTTCCGCCCGTTCGTCCCGTGCCGTGGTGTCCAGGCCGCCGGCGAAGGCCTCGGCATCATCCTGCGGTTCGAATCCAATGCGCTTCCCGGCTTCCAGGTTTGCCCAGCCCCGGGTGTTGGCCGAGACGGCCCACACCACGTGGTGCCCGGGGGCGCCGAGGTTGTTCAGGGTGGCCTCCACCAGGCGGAAGGAGTCAGCGGGCGAGAGCCAGGATCCAAGCGTGCGGAGGTTTCCGGGCCGTTCACCTCCGGTGCCGATGCGAGCGCTGACCACCTTCATGCCGTATTTGTCCGCATACAGGCTTCCCAGCGCCTCCACGGCTGCCTTGCTGACGCCGTAGTAGGTGTCCGGGCGGGGAATCAGCACCGAATCCTGCGCTGCCGTTTCGGTGGGGTGGAAGCCTACGGCGTGCGTGGAACTGGCCAGAAGGACACGTTCGACGCCGTTCTGCCGGGCAGCTTCCAGCGTCACCTGGGTGCCGGTGATGTTGGTGGACACCAGTTCCGCCCACGTTTTCTCGCGGTGCAGCCCGCCCAGGTGGATGACAGCCGTGGCCCCCTTGAGGGCGTCCGCCATGAAGTCCGGATCCGTCACTGACCCCACCTGCACGGACTCATTGGGACGGGGATCCTGCGCTGCCGCCAGGTCCAGCAGCCGGACCGCGTAGCCGGCCCCGGCAAGGTAGGGCCGCAGCAGTGTGGCCATCATTCCGGCGCCGCCCGTAAGCGCGATTGTCACGGGGGTTACTGCTGCACTCAATTTTCCTCCGACGGTTGACAGCCTGTGATCCTAATCATACTCTCATGAAGTACGTTTCATATGGTAACAGCATTTTATATATGTAAAAAGAGGAGAATCAGGGTGGATTCCAAGTTCAAGTCGTACTCCCGCGCAACACTGGCAATGGCCGTTGCCTCCGCGGCCATGCTCACCGGCTGCAGCGCCGGCTCATCAACGCCGGCAGCCACTGACGACGGTCAACCCATCGAGGTCTGGGCTCGCGCCGGCACCGATGCCGCCACCACCTACGCCGCCATGTTCAAGGAATTCACCGCCAAGACGGGCGTTGAGGTCAACTTCCAGGGCGTGCCGGACCTGGACCAGCAGCTGCAGACCCGCGCAGCGTCCAAGAAGCTCCCGGACATCGTGATCAACGATTCCGCCGCCCTGGGCAACTACACGGCGCAGGGCTACCTGGTGGAGGTGGACAAGTCCACGGTTGAGGGCAACGACAAAATTGCCGATTCCCTCTGGGACGAGGCCAAGGGCCTGGACGGCGCCACCTACGGCGTCCCGTTCTCCCGGCAGACCATGGTGACCATGATCCGCAAGGACTGGCGCGAAAAGCTGGGCCTGCCGGTACCCGAGACCCAGGAGGACCTGGAGAAGCTCGCCACCGCCTTTGCCACCCAGGACCCCGACGGCAACGGCCAGGCGGACACCTACGGCATGACCGTCCCCGGCTCCACCGAGCGCGGCTACCTGGGCTGGTGGGCCTCCTCCTACCTGTGGCAGAACGGCGGCGCCTACCTCAAGGACGAAGGCGAGGGGAAGTTCGCGGCCAACGCTTCCAGCACCGAGGCACAGGAAGGCGTCACCTGGATCAAGAAGCAGTTCTGCACCCCCGGCAACACGCAGCCGGGCGCCCTCACAGCGGCCACCAGCGTTGCCTCGCCCTTCTTCCAGACCGGCAAGACCGGCATCATCCTCACCGGCCCGTACAACTTCTCCTCCTTTGACACGTCCCTGGGTAAGGACGTCTACGAGGTCATCGAGGCCCCGAAGGGTTCCGTGGACAACACCGTCCTGGCCGAAGGCGAAAACATCTACGTCACGGCCAGCAACGGCAAGCCCGAGCAGACCAAGCAGGTCATCGACTACCTGGTGTCCGCAGACGGCCAGAAGGCAGGCATGACGGCGGGCAAGCAGCCGATCGTCCGCGTACCGGTCAACGGCGACGTTGATGCCGCCGCCGTCTACAACGATCCCCGCTGGGCCGTGGTCCAGGACGCCCTGCAGGACTCCTCCAAGGCATTCCCGTCAGCGATCAACTTCGTGCCCATCAAGCAGGTTGCTGCCGAGGCCCTGAACAAGATCGTCTCCGACTGCGGCGCAGACAACGTGGAATCAGGCCTGCAGGCCCTGGATACCGCCATCAACGACGAGCTGACGAGCCAGAACGCCAAGTCATGACTTCAGCAGCAACAAAACCGGCGGTAACGCCGGTCCAGGCCAAGCGGTCCAGCCCGCCCCCGCGCCGCAGGAAAGGCAACCGGGCACATCTCCTGGCCGTCTGGGTGTTCCTTCTTCCCGCGGCTGTCCTGGCCCTCTACTTCAAATTCATCCCCATGGTGGAGGGAATCCGGCTGAGCCTCTTCAAGGTCCAGCCCTTCCTGGGCGACGTCTTTGTTGGCTTCGACAACTACGTCAGCGTCCTGACCGATGCCCGCTTCATGGACGCCCTGGGCCACACCGTGATCCTGGGCGTCACCCAGACCATGGGCGCCCTGGTGGTGGGCTTCGTCCTGGCCCTCCTCCTGGAGGGCCAGGCGAAGTCCCTGTGGTTCCTGCGCACCGCCATCTTCCTGCCCGTGGTCACGGCGCTTGCCGTAGTGGGTGAAATCTGGCGCATCCTCTACTTCCCCACCGCCGACGGGCCGCTGAACACCATCCTCAGCTGGGTGGGCCTGGGGCCGCTCCAGTTCCTGAACGGCACGGACACGGCACTGTGGTCCATCGCCGTCGTGGGCATCTGGAGCGGCGCCCCGTACAACATGGTGATCATCCTGGCCGGCCTGGCCGGCATTGACCGCGCCCTGTACGAATCGGCCGGCGTGGACGGCGCCACGGTCTGGCAGCGCCTGCGCTACATCACCCTGCCGGCGCTGCGTCCGGCAATCGTGATCGTCCTGACGCTGGCCGCCATCCGAAGCCTCCGCAGCTTCACGGAAGTGTATGTGCTCACCGGCGGCGGCCCGGCCGGATCCACCGAGGTGTGGATGACCCGCATGTATTCGCTGGGCTTCCAGCGCAACGACATCGGCGTGGCCTCCGCCGCGGCCGTGCTGCTGCTGGTGGTCACGCTCCTGCTGACAGTGGGCACCCAGCTCGTGGCCCGAAGGAAGGCAGAACGATGAGCCACACCACAACCCGGACGTCGCCGCGGACCAAGCGGCCGTCGTCGTCCTCCCGTTTCGACTCAGCCCTGGGCTGGTCCCCCGGCTTTGGCACCAACATGGTGCTGCGCATCGTGCTGTGCGTCCTGGTGTTCTGCATCTTCGCGCTGCCGTTCGCCGCCATCATCTCCGGAGCGTTCGACAGGAACAGCAGCCCCACCGAGATCACGCTTCTGCCCAAGACGTTCACCCTGGCCAACTTCGAGGCAGCGTCACAGCAGGGGCTCTGGGGCTACCTGCTCAACTCCCTGGTCATTGCCGGCGGCGGGCTGCTGCTGCAGATGACAGTGTCCGTGTTCGCGGCCTACAGCCTGAGCCGGAAGAAGTTCCGCGGCCAGGCAATCCTCCTGCTCCTGGTCCTGCTGACCATGATGCTGCCGGAGGAAGTCATTGCCATCCCGCTCTCGCTGGTGCTGGGCGATCTCCCCTTGCTGGGGATCAGCCTTCGCGGAAGCGTACTGGCCGTCATCCTGCCGGTGGGCATCTGGGGGTTCTCCATCTTCATCATGAGCGAGTTCATGAAGGAGATCCCCGCCGAGATCGAGGAAGCCGCCCGGCTGGACGGCGTGGGCGAGTTCCGCATGCTGTTCACCATCATCCTTCCGCTCTGCAAGCCCGCCCTGGGCGTCATCGGGATCTTCGGCTTCATGATGGTGTGGGACCAGTACCTCCTCCCCCTCATTGCCGCCAACGATCCGAGCGACTACACGCTGACGGTTGCACTCTCCGTGCTCCGCAATGACACCACGGTTGGACCCGGCGTCCTGCTGGCCGGCGCCGTCATGGCCATGATCCCCAGCCTGCTGGTGTACCTCTTCCTGCAGCGCTCCATGATCCGCGGCATCACAGCAGGCGCCACCAAAGGCTAGGGCAGGCCCAACCCGTCCGCCCACACCACGAAAGAAGTTCAATGAAAACCAGCGCCATCCTCCCTGCAGCCCACGCCCCCACCGCGGCCGACCTGAAAATCACCGAGATCACGATTACCCCCATCGCATTCTCCGACCCCCCGCTGCTGAACGCCGTGGGAGTCCACGAACCGCTGGTGCACCGGGTGGTGATCGAGGTCCAGACCGCCAACGGCCTGCTGGGCCTGGGCGAATGCGCCGGCGGGCAGAGCCGGCTGGACAACCTGGCGGTGGGCGCCAACGCCATCAAGGGCCTCGGCGTCTTTGACACCTCCCTGATGGAGCAGCTCATCAACGAGGCACTGGACCCCGCGCTCTCCGCGTTCGAGAAGGCAGCCGTGTTCTCCGCGTTCGAGGTGGCAGCGCTGGACATCCAGGGCCACGCCACCGGCCGCACAGTCAGCGAACTCCTGGGCGGCACCGTCCGGGACGAGGTTCCCTTCAGCGCCTACCTGTTCTACAAGTGGGCCGAACATCCCGCCATGGACGGCAAACCGGCCATCACGGACGAATGGGGCGAGGCCCTGGATCCGGCGGGCATTGTGCGGCAGGCGCAGAAGATGATTTCCGAGTACGGGTTCAAGTCCATCAAGCTCAAGGGCGGCGTGTTTCCTCCGGCACAGGAGATCGAGGCCATCAAGGCCCTGCGTGAAGCGTTCCCGGAGATGCCCCTCCGCCTTGACCCCAATACGGCCTGGACCGTAGAGACCTCCCAGTGGGTGGCCCGGGAAACCGACGGGCTGCTCGAGTACCTGGAGGACCCCACCCCGGGCCTGGAGGGAATGGGCGAGGTGGCGGCCACCGCTGCCATGCCGCTGGCAACCAACATGTGCGTGGTGGCATTCGACCACATCAAGCGGAGCGTTGAACTGGATTCCGTCCAGGTCATCCTGGGCGACCACCACTACTGGGGCGGCCTGCGGCACACGCGGGAACTGGGCACCATCTGCCAGACCTTCGGCATAGGTTTGTCCATGCACTCCAACTCCCACCTGGGCATCAGCCTGGCCGCCATGGTCCACGTTGCAGCCGCCACGCCCGCCCTCACCTACGCCTGCGACACGCACTACCCGTGGAACGGGCACAATGACGTGGTCAAGCCCGGCGTCCTGCGCTTCGTTGACGGCAGCGTCCGTGTTCCCACCGGCACCGGCCTGGGCGTGGAACTGGACCGGGAGAAGCTGGCCGAGCTCCACCAGCAGTACCTCGACGCCAGGATGACCGCCAGGGATGACACCGGCTACATGCAGCGCTTTGTCCCGGACTACACGGCGGATCTTCCGCGGTGGTAACGCCGCCGGCGCCGCAGGTCACGGGATACCTCTACCCCTGGGACGTCCTGGGCGATCCTGCTGCGGCCGCCTGGGTCAAAGATACGGGCGTGCACCGGGTGGCGCTGGCTGCGGCCTACCACTCGGTGCGGGCCGCCACCCCGCGGCACCCGGAGCGCCGGGTGGTTGATGCCGGTTCCGCCGCCCTCTACGTGCCGGTCACCGGGGCGTGGGACGGCAGTTTCCTCCGCCCCGCTAATGCCGCTGAGTGGACCGAACGCGACGACTCGTTTTCAGAAGCTGCCGCGGTCCTCCGCAGTGCCGGGCTCCCCGTGGATGCGTGGGTGGTCCTGACGCATTCAAGTGCCGTGGGCAGCCGGCAGCGGGACCTGTGCGTGCAGAATGCCTTCGCCGAAACATACCGCTACGCCCTGTGCCCGTCACAGCTTCAGGTCCGCGAGTACGCCGCCCGGCTGATAGGACAGGTCCTGGAACTGGGCCGGCCGGATGGCCTGGTCCTCGAGGCAGTGGGTCCGCTGGGCTTCGGCCACCAGAACCAGCACGAAAAGACCGAGGGCGCGGGATACTCGCCCTGGGTGCAGGCGCTCCTCTCCCTGTGCTTCTGCGGCGCCTGCTGCACGGCCTACGCTCAACGCGGCCTGCCCGTGGAGGCTCTCCGGAAGCGGGTGCGGGACGTGATCCGGCTCCACACGGACGCTCCGGACGCCACGCCGGAAACGGCTACCGAAACCGCCGAGTTCCTGCCGCTGCTGGCGGCCCGGTGGGATGCCACGGCCGCCCTGCTCGACGCCTGCCTCGCGGTGGTGTCCGGCTCAGGTGTCCGCATCTCACTGCACGCCTCCCCTGATCCGTGGTCCACCGGCCCGTTTGTCTCCGTTGAGGCACTGCGCCGGAGCCTGCTCTTGCCCCTGATGGACAACGTCACCGCCGTGGTCCCCTGCTGGGGGGAAGCGGCGCAGGGTGCTGTCACTGTGGCCGCCATGGCTGCGGCCGCGCCCGGGGCAACGGTGGGCTCTTATGTGCTGGTGCTGCCGCCGAAGCCCGCCGAGGCCGGGGCCCTGTCCCGGGAATGGGGCGCGCTCCTGGAGGCCGGAAGCAGCGAACTGCATGTCTACCACCTGGGCCTGGCTTCCTCCGCCCGCCTGGACGCTGCCGCGGAAGCCGTCCACAGCGTGGGCGCCGGCAGCTGACCCGGCGGTGCCCGCCCGGAGTGAGGTGCCGCCGTCGTGCGTTCCTCCCCGGTTGCTTCCCGGGGCACCCGGGCGCCGCGCCGCGCACGACGGCGTGTCCCCGCCCCGGAGGGCAGCGCGCCCTGACTAACTGGGCAGGACCGCACGCGCCCTGCTCTAGCCGACGTCCGGGGTGAGGCGCCGCCGTCGTGCGTTCCTGCCCGGTTGCTTTCCGGGGCACCCTGCCGGCGCACCGCAGACGACGGCGTGTCCCGGCTGAGTCAGGCATGGGACCCTGACGAAATGGGCAGGAACGTACGCAACCCGCGCGGCGTGTGACGTCCGTTTCATCTAGCGGGCCGCGCCGTCCGGCGGTGGTACCGTGGCGCCTATGCACCTGAAGGCTTACCAGCGAAGCCCCCACCCTAAGCGTCCAAGGAAAAAACCGAAGGCCGTGCTGGCCGGGTACAGCCGGTCCCTGGCAGAACTCCAGGGCAAGCAGGTGCCAACCCTTCGAAGGGTGGCCCACAAGCTGGTGCCCCGGCACCCCGCGCAGCTGATCGCCCTGGGCTTCGTCCTTGCCATCGCCGCAGGGACCGCGCTCCTGATGCTGCCGGCGGCCGCCACAGGCCCACGGCCGGCGTCACTGCTGGAAGCACTGTTCACCGCAACGTCCGCGGTGTGCGTCACCGGACTGATCACCGTGGATACCCCGGTGTTCTGGACAGGATTCGGCCATGCGGTCATCCTGGTGCTGATCCAGATCGGCGGGTTCGGCGTGATGTCCTTCGGTGCGCTCCTGGGCGTACTGACGGCCCGCCGCCTGGGGCTGCGTTCACGGATGCTGGCCGCCACGGAAACCAAGAGCACCGGCTTCGGCGATGTGCGCCGCGTCCTGATCGGCGTCCTGCTGATCACCGTCATTGTGGAGACCATCCTCGCGGCGGTCCTGATGCTCCGCTTCCTGCTGGGCTACGGCTACACGCCCGGAGAGGCCCTGTGGCACGGGGTTTTCCACTCCGTGTCCGCCTTCAACAACGCCGGCTTTGCGCTGTACTCGGACAGCCTGATGGGCTTTGTGGGCGACCCGTGGGTGTGCCTGCCCATCGCGGGCGCGGTGATCATCGGCAGCCTGGGCTTTCCGGTCCTGTTCGAGCTGCGCCGCCAGTACCGCCGGCCCATTTTTTGGAGCATGCACACCAAGATCGTCCTGGCGGGCAGCGCCGTGCTCCTGGCCGGCGGGACCGTGTTCCTCACGGCCGCCGAATGGACCAATCCCGCTACCCTGGGCGGCCTGGCTCCCGAGGAACGCATCCTGGGCGGATTCTTCCAGTCCGCGATCACGCGCACCGCCGGGTTCAACAGCGTTGACATCGGCCAGATGCACCCCGTCTCCTGGCTGGGCATGGACATCCTGATGTTCATCGGCGGCGGCCCGGCCGGCACCGCGGGCGGACTGAAAATCACCACCTTCGCCGTGCTGTTCTTCATCCTGGCCACGGAGCTCCGCGGGGACACCGCGGTGAACATCTTTGGCAAGCGCCTTTCCCGGGCCGTGCACCGCCAGGCCATCACCGTGGTGCTCCTGGCCATCGCCCTGGTGACTGCGTCCACCATGTTCCTGATGCTGATCACCGACTTCGGCCAGGAACGGATCCTGTTCGAGGTGGTGTCCGCCTTTGCCACCGTGGGCCTGTCCACCGGTATCACTGCGGGGATGCCTCCCGCCGGGCAGGTGGTGCTGATCCTGCTCATGTTCATCGGCCGGCTTGGACCTGTCACGCTGGGCACGGCGCTTGCCCTCCGGAAACGCCCCATACTGTACGAAAACCCGAAGGAAAGGCCCCTCATTGGCTAAGGACATCTTCACCCGCAGGGGCGAGCGCGCCCAACACCCCGATTCCGTGGCCGTTATTGGACTGGGGCGTTTTGGCGGCTCCCTGGCGCTGGAACTCGAAGCACAGGGCACCGAGGTACTGGGGATCGACAGCAACGAGGAAATCGTGCAGTCCTACAACGGACGGCTGGCCCATGTGGTCCGTGCGGACTCCACCAAGGAAGAAGTACTGCGGCAGCTCTCCGTCCACGAGTTTGACCGGGCCGTGGTGGGCATCGGCTCCGACCTGGAGGCGAGCATCCTCACCACCTCCCGCCTGCTCACCTTCAAGCACCCGGAAATCTGGGCCAAGGCCATCAGCGAACCGCACGCGGAAATCCTGGAACAACTTGGCGTGCAGCACGTCATCCGGCCCGAGCACGACATGGGCCGGCGCGTGGCGCACCTGGTCCGCGGGTCCATCCTGGACTATGTGGAATTCGAGGACGACTTTGTGATGGTCCGCACCCAGCCGCCGTCGGATGCCCGGGACCGGCCCCTGGGCGTGCTGGGCCTCCGGGACAAGTACGGAATCACCATCGTGGCGGTCAAAAGGCCCGGCGGAACCTGGCAGCACACCACCGCCCAGACCGTGCTGTATGACGACGACCAGATCATTGTCCAGGGCACCAAGAACCTGGCCGAACGGTTCAGCACCCGCCCCTAGGCCGGTACTGCCGGAGCAGCGGGCTCCGAACTAGTGCCCGGCGCCGAGCTTCCCGCCCAGGCGGTTGCGCATGGTGGCGCTGGCGTCGTTGAGGCCGATGATCTTGACGTCCTTGCCGTGGTGCCGGTATTTCTCGGTGATGGCGTCCAGGGCTGCGATGGTTGAGGCGTCCCAGAGGTGCGAGGCGTGCATGTCGATCACCACAAACTGCGGGTCCAGCGCGTATTCAAACTGCGTGTAGAGATCGTTGGACGAGGCGAAGAACAGCTCGCCGTTCACCGTGTAGGTGGCGGTTTCGTGGCCTTCCACGCCAGTGACCGTCCGTTCGACGGTGACGAAGTGGGCCACCCGGCGTGCGAACATCACCATCGCCACCAGCACGCCGACGCCGACGCCGATGGCCAGGTTGTGCGTGGCAACAGTGACGACGACGGTGGCCACCATGACCAGGGTTTCGCTCTTGGGCATCATCTTCAGCGTGCGCGGGTGGATGCTGTGCCAGTCGAACGTGGCCCAGGATACGAAGATCATCACCGCAACCAGCGCGGCCATGGGAATGACGGAGACGACGCCGCCAAGGGCCACCACCAGGATCAGCAGGAACACGCCGGCCAGGAAGGTGGAGATCCGGGTGCGGGCGCCGGATGCTTTGACGTTGATCATGGTCTGCCCGATCATGGCGCAGCCGCCCATCCCGCCGGTGAAACCGGTGACAATGTTCGCCACGCCCTGCCCCCAGGCCTCGCGGCTCTTGTGGGAGCGTGTATCGGTGATGTCATCCACGAGCTTGGCGGTCATGAGGGACTCAAGGAGCCCCACAAACGCCACGGCCAGGCCGAAGGGGAAGATGATCTGCAGGGTCTCCATGGTGAACGGAACGTTCGGGATGAACAGTGATGGCAGCGAGTCCGGCAGCTCGCCCTTGTCCCCCACCGTGGGAACGGCGATGGACGCCAGGACGGTGCTAAGCGTGAGGACGACGATCGCGACCAGCGGGGCGGGAACAACGTTCGTGAGCTTGGGGAGGCCGAACACGATCAGCAGGGCCAGCGCCGCCAGCGGGTACACCAGCCAGGGAACGCCCAGCAGCTCGGGCACCTGGGACATGAAGATCAGGATGGCCAGGGCGTTGACGAAGCCCACCATCACAGACCGCGGAATGAAACGCATCAGCTTCGCCACGCCGGACAGGCCCAGGATGACCTGGAAAATACCGCCCAGGATGACGGCGGCGATGAAGTAGTCCACGCCGTGGGACTTCACCAGCGGGGCGATCACCAGGGCCACCGCGCCGGTGGCGGCCGAAATCATCGCCGGCCGCCCGCCGACAAAGGCGATGGTGACGGCCATGGTGAAGGAGGCGAAGAGGCCCAGGCGGGGATCGACGCCGGCGATGATCGAGAAGGCGATTGCTTCAGGGATCAGCCGCCAGCGCGACCACCAGTCCGGCGAGGACTTCGGTCTTGAGCCGTCGCGGGGACTTCAACGTTTCCCGGACAGACTGGAGCTGTTCCGGTGTGTAGGCGGGGGCATCCGCTGTGGTTTTAACGGCCATTGCTGGCTCCGTTCATGGTCAGGAAGGCGCAGAGAGCCGCGCTTCGCTTTTTCGAAGAATGAAGGGGGCGCAGCGCCGCGCCGGGGACGCCGGGAGTCCGCTCAGGCGTCTCTCCGACCGGACACAACCCTACCCTAACGTGATGGTAGAGTTGCACGCGGACATTACGGAGGCCCACGCATGACAGCACGAACCGGAACTTCCACCATGCATATCGGCGAATTGGCGGAGCGGACAGGTTTGTCCCTGCGCACCATCCGCCATTACGACGACGTGGGGCTGCTTCCAGCCGCGGCCCGCACCGACGGCGGCTTCCGGGTGTATTCAGAGGACGACGTCGAGCGCCTCATGGTGATCAAGCAGATGAAGCCCCTGGGGTTCTCCCTGGAGGAGATGGCCGACATCCTCGAGCTCTTCTCCTCGCAGGAAGCAGGGCCCTCCGCTGACGCGCAGGCCAGACTCACCGCGTACCAGGAGAAGGCCGTGGCTGAGCGCGCCAAAATGGCCCGCAACCTGGCCCAGGCCGATCTGCTCATCGAACGGCTCAGCGGCCGCGGCTGACAATCGACGTCCTGCAGCCCCGAACCACAGTACTGAACCGCCGCGGCCCGGCTGCCCTCGGCGCCCCCAATAGCAGCGCCAAGGACAGTCCGGCCGTTGGACAGGGGCCGGTCAGCCCTCCCTGTGGTCGAAGCTGAACCCGCACGCGCACCGGTAGGTGAGCAGGCCGCCGTCGTGATTTTCTTCCCTTACCTCCGCTGGCGGAACCTGCCCCGCGCTGACCAGGCGCATCGGCTCACCACAGTGGACGTGCGTGGCCAGCATCCGCCGCAACTGCGGGTCTTCCGCCCGCCCGGCGTGCGCCGCGTCCCTGCGGCGGGTGCGTCGAACGGCCAGCGGGCTCTGTGAATGTGTCATAGCCGCCACCCCACTCAAGCCAGCGAGGCGAGGAGGTCGGAGCAGGCCTGCTCACAGTGGCGGCACGCGTCTGCGCACACTTCGCAGTGCTGGTGCATGGAGGCGTGCTGGCCGCACTCTTCCGCGCAGGCACGGCAGGCAGTGCGGCATGCTTCCAGCACTGCCCCGGTGATGCCGACGTCGTAGTTGCCGTGGCGGGAGAGGATCTTTCCGGTGGCGGCGCAGATGTCCACGCAGTCGAGGTTGGTGCGGATGCACTTGGTGAGCTCAGCCACCATGTCCTCGTTCAGGCATGCGTCGGCGCACGCGGTGCATGTTTGCGCGCAGTCGAAACATGCCTGCATGCATTCCACGAGCTTGGCTTTGTCAATGCCCGCCACGTCCTTGGGGTAGGCGTCCAGCATGGACTGTACATGTGTCATTGGTTTCTCTTTCCAGGTCTTTACAGCAGGTCTGATGGCGTGAAACGGCGAACCGCTCTTACGTCCTGCTGATGGAAAGGTCCACTACCGTGAGCACCCGCAGTTCAGGCGCCCGCGGTACGTCACTGGAAGGGAGGGTAACCCCGGGCAGCCGCTGGGTCAGCGACGGCGGGTCCACGGCTCCGGTCCGCACAGGTACCGGTTCGCCGCGGGGAGCCTTGCTCCGCTCGCCTTCCTTCTCGAGTCCCGCTGGCTCAGCGGACGGGCCGGCCTCGTGGATAACGCGGACGAACTGCGACGCTGCTACTGAAGGTCCTGCCTGACCGGCTGCGGTTTCCGCCTGCGGCGGCACTCCCCCGCTGGCCTGTCCGCCCTCTGACTGCACCGGGCCGTAACCGGGAACCAGGGCGTACCGGGTGCCGGCCGTGTAGGAGGCCGCACCGGCAATGAGCAGGACCAGGAGCAGCCACACGAAAACGCTTCGCAGCGCAGCGAGGCAGCGAAGCAGTCCAAGCGCAGACGAACCCAGTGTGGCCATCACCACTTCCTGTAAGGGGCTTTTTATCAGCCTAGCTTCGGATCCCTGTTACGCAGATCACATGAGTATTACTTTTGCGATGGAATCAGCCAGGTCCATCAGGGTTTTCCGTTCCGGGGTTGAATAGTGCGCGGAGCCGATGGCGTTGCGCATCCTGCCAAGGTGGTCCATGATCTCCGCCCGATAGCGGCCCTTCCGGTCACACCACGCAAGCTCGTGGAGGAGCTGGAGGAGGCGGGCCGCGACGGCAGGGTCCGCCGCGCCGTACTGCCGGGGCTGGTCCATCGCCAGGCTGAGGAAGTCCCGCAGTCCAGGAAGGGACAGCACCACCCTGACCCGCCCGTCGTCGTCGACCAGGTGCTCCGGTCCGGGGTTCCGCTCCCCCAGCCTGCACAGGAGCGCCGAAAGGTGCCCGATGACGTGCACTGCCGTGGTGGGATCGTTGATGCCCGGGGAGAGCGCCCGCACAGCAACATCCACGAGCTGCCGGAACCCGAATCCGATGTCCTGAACGTTGGTGCGTTCATACCCCGTTGCAACCGCGGCGTTGGTGTCATTAGCCAGCTTCTCCCGCACCTCGGCACTGAATGTTGTACCAGCTACGGACCAGGCGGTGGCAAACGGGACGCCCTGCACCAATGAGCTGCCGGGTTCCCGGTCTATGCGGAGAACAGCACCGGCATCCTTCGCAGCGTTCAGGAGTGCGCCTTGGTCATATGAGGTCAGGAAGCCGGAGGAACTGGAGCGGATGGGGAAGCTGCCCGGCGCCGGAAAGGGCTGAGGCGGGGGTGCGGGCCGGTCCTGGGGAAAGACGCGGTCGATGGTTTCCTGGGTTTCCACGTTGACCCGGCGCAGCATGGTTTCCACCCGGATTTCCCGCGTGAGGTGCGCCAGGAAGAGCACCAGCCCGAGGACGCTGGCCATGGCGAGCGCATAGGCAACCGTGACGGAGATTTCAGGTACGAAGGCCGTATTGCCGTTTCCCTCGTCCCGCACACTGCGCAGGACTGTCAGTGAGAAGGCGAAGGCGGCCAGGAACAGCGCCAGCGTTCCGTGGACAAACCGGTCCGAGGTGAAGGTCCGCAGCAGGCGGGGCGAGAACTGGCTGCTGGCCAGCTGCAGCGTTACCACCGTGAGCGAGAACGTCAGCGAGGTCACCGTGATGAGCGAACCTGAAATGGCCTGCAGGACGGCCCGGGCAGCCTCCGGCCCTCCGCTGAAGAGGAAAACCGTGACGCTGTCCGGCAGATCGCCGTCAACGGCCGAATCCAGCGCGGGCAGCGCCATGCCAAGGACGACGGCCAAGGCAACAGCCAATGCCGGCAGCGGCCAGAGCTGCGTCCGCAGGGCATCGAGCCAGTGTGCACTGCGCGTAGCGGTGTTCAACTATTCCTCGGTTCCCTGGCCCGCGCCGTTTTGGGATGCCACCGGTTCCCGCGAAGGGTGGCCCGTGACCGCGGAGGCGCCGGACAGCTGGCCGTGGGCACCCCGGGCGGTCTCCTGCTCGGCTTTTGCAACATCCTCCGCCGTGATTTGATCGTCCGATTTTTCGTTCCATGCTTTGATCGCAGCCCAGATGACGGCCGCCAGGGGAACGGAGAGGATGGCGCCGATAATACCCGCCAGGATGGTACCGGCCGTGAGCGCCAGCAAAATGACGAGGGCGTGCACGCTGAGCGTACGCCCCATGACCACCGGCTGCAGGAAGTTGCCTTCAAGCTGGTTCACAACGACCACGACGACGATCACGATCAGGGCCGTGACAGGCCCGTTGGCCACCAGTGCCACAAGGGCAGCAAGCACGCCGGCGAGGGTGGCTCCCACCAGCGGGATAAAGGCGCCGATGAATACGATGGCGGCCAGCGGCAGGGCTAGCGGAACTCCGAGGACAACCAGGGCCAGCCCGATGAAGAACGCGTCTACAATGGCCACGATTGCCGTTCCCCGAACATACCCGCCAAGTACCGCAAGGCTGTCCTGCCCCACGCGCCTCGCCTTGACCAGCCGCGTGCCCGTGAAGGCGCGCAGGATGAACGCCCAGATGCGCTCTCCGTCCTTGAGGAAGAAGAAAAGGATCACGGCCATGAGCAGGGCACCGGTGATGAACGTCCCTGCCGCGCTGAGGCCGGTGACAACACCGGCGCCCGCGGTGCTGCTGGTGACGAAGTCCAGCACGGCGTCCCGTGCCTGCTGGATCTGTTGGTCATCGACCGGAATCGGGCCGTTCCGGACGAAGCCGTAGACCTGGTCGAATCCCTCGGTCGCGCTGCGTGCAAGTTCGCCTGCTTGGCCGATTACGGCGAAAACAATGGCCGTGACCAGGCCACCCAGGGTCAGCAGGAGCAACAAAAAGGAGAAGCCGGTGGCGGCCGCACTGGGCCAGCCTTTCCTTCTGAGCCAGTTCACCAGCGGCGCGATGGCAGCGGCCAGGATCAGGGCCAGCAGCAGGGGGACGACTACCAGCCGCACTTGGATGAGCCCGTAGATGAGTACAGCGGAAAGGGCCAGGAGCAGCAGCATCTGGCCTGCCCTGATGCTCACCCGGCCGAGACCGTCCTGCCACGGGTTTGCCTGTTTTTGAGTCTGCATTCAGTTGTCTCCCTGGATCGGCAAGCGCTGGAGCTGCGAAAAGGTGGCATCGGAGACGCCGCGCAGGCTACCTAAACCTCTCACGAACTCTCCTGGGTGAATCAACGGACGGCATCTGCTCGGACCTCAGTTAAAAACAAAGGGTGCGGCTCCAATGGAACCGCACCCTTTACTGATGGACCGGAAGTCAGTCCTTCTTGAAAGCGTCCTTGACCTTTTCGCCGGCCTGCTTCAGGTCGCCCTTGGCCTGGTCGCCCTGGCCTTCGGCCTTCAGGCGATCGTCACCGGTTGCTTCTCCGGCGGCCTCTTTACCCTTGCCGCCAAGCTTCTCGGCTGCGTTACCAATCTTGTCGTCCAAACCCATGGTATTTCTCCCTACGGTCGGCTCCCGCCGGCGTACCGCCAGCGGCTTACCTTCCCATCGTAACCACAAATCACTAAGGGTGCTGATCATTTTGGGCGGTGAGCTGCGGCACGAGCCCTTTTGAAGCGTCAACCGTGGGTGGGTTCGCCGGTGATGCGGTGGTCCGCATGGTTGATGGTTTCGCGGATGAGCCGCACCAGGTGCCCGTCGCGCAGGGAATAGATCACGTGGCGGCCGTCCTTGCGTGTGTCCACCAACCCGCTGAGGCGGAGTTTGGCCAGGTGCTGGCTTGCCACTGTCCGCGGCACTCCGACGGCGGCCGTCAGTTCGGTCACGGTTTTGGGGCCCTGCGACAATTGCCAGAGCAGGTGCAGGCGCGTGGGTTCGGCCATCATCCGGAGGGTCGCGGACGCTGCCTCCAGCAGTTCCGGGCCCGGTGTTACCTGGTGGACCAGGGACGGGACATCAGCGGCGGGCTCGGCTTCGCTGCGGGGCTGGCTGGCCACTGTCCTGCTCCTCCCGCGTACGGTCCATGGCTCCTGCGGCATCATGCCGGGGCCAGGACAGGAATGCTCCTGCACTGCCTATCATCGCAACAATTGTCAGCCCCGCCGCGGCCCAGCCCAAACCGGCCACGGCTCCTACCCAGCCTGCCAGCGGATAGGCCAGGATGTAGCAGGCGTGCGAGAGCGAGAACTGCGCCGTGAAAACATACGGCCGGGTGTCCTCCGTGGAGGCGTGGCGCAGCAGTCTCGACGACGGCGTGAGGATGGTGGAGTTCGCCGCACCCAGGAGGAACCACAGGGTGAGCAGCAGCCACCATCCGCTGCCGGGCGCGGCCCAGGAGATGGCGACGGTGCCGGCCAGGACCAAGGGAACGACGGCGGCCCCGGTGAGCATCACCGTCCGGTCACCCAGCCGTTCCAGCAGCCGCGGAGCGGACATGGCAACGATCATGGATCCCACCCCAAAGCTGGCCAGCGCCAGGGCAAGGTCCGTGTCCGGCCGCTGCAGGTCATCGCGGACATAGACCACGGTGTTCACCAGCACCAGGGCGGTTGGCGCCGCCACCACCAGGTTCAGCGCCAGCAGTGACCGGAGCCTGGGGTTGCGCCAGAAGATCCTGGCGCCGAGGGTGGTCCGGTGCCAGAGCGAGGCCTGCGGCGCCCCGGCAGCGGGGACCTGCGGCAGGACGGAGATGGCCACCATGACGGCGGAGAACAGGAACCCTGCCACAGTCCCGAGGAACAAGTTGTTATAGCTCACAACGGTCAGCAGCAGCGCGGCCAGCGCCGGGCTGGCCAGGGCCTCCATGTCGTACGCCAGCCGGGACAGGGACAACGCGCGCGTATAGTCCCGCTCATCCGGAAGGATGGTGGGGATCAGCGACTGGAACGCCGGGGTGAACGTGGCGGAGGCTGACTGCAGCAGGAAAATCACCACGTAGATCTGCCAGGTTTCGGTGATGAACGGCAGCGACAGGGCCATTGCCGCGCGCACCAGGTCGGCACCAATCAGGACCGGTTTCTTCGGCCAGCGGGCCAGCAGCGCGTTGATCACCGGCGCCAGGCCCACATAGGCAAGCATCTTGATGGTCAGCGCTGTGCCAAGCACCGCGCCGGCATTGCCGGCGGCCAGGTCATAGGCCAGCAGCCCCAGGGCCACGGTGAGCAGGCCCGTGCCGATCAGCGCCACGATTTGGGCGGCGAAAAGCCTCCGGTACGTTGCGTTCCGCAGAACCGAGAACATCCAGCCCACTCCTTTGGGTGCATATGTGCACGTACATGCACCCATTATAGGCCCGCGCTGCCACTGTGGGCCTGCCCAGTTGGGCCCGCCCGCAAACGGCGGAAGGCGCCGCTCCGTGACGGAGCGGCGCCTTCGTGGCTGCGGCGTAGCAGTGTGGTGCAGAAGCCGTGGCCCAGCGGGCGTTATACAGCCGGCGTGTCAGGCGCTGGTGGCGTCCTGGACCTCGCCCACCAGTTCCTCGATGATGTCCTCCAGGAACAGGACACCGGTGGTGTTGCCCTGCGCGTCGAACACCCTGGCAACGTGGGCGCCGGTGCGGCGCATCGTGGCCAGCGCGTCCTCAAGCTCGCTGCCGCTGAAGGCGGAGGCGAGGCGGCGGATCCGCTTGGCAGGCACCCGCTGGGTGAACTTCTCCTGCGTGGTCAGGTCCATGACGTCCTTGAGGTGCAGGTAGCCGGAGGGCTCGCCGTCGTCGTTGGTGAGGATGTACCGCGAGTACCCGTGCCCGGCCACGGCGCGCTGGATGTCAGCCGGCGTGGCGGACTCCGGCAGGAGCACCATTTCGGAGATGGGCACCTCAACGTCCGCCACGGTCTTGGCCGTGAATTCGAACGCGGCGCTCAGGGTTCCGGTGGTGTCCGTCAGCATGCCGTCGCGGGTGGACTGCTCCACGATGTTGGCCACCTCATCCAGCGTGTAGGCGCTGGTGGCCTCATCCTTCGGCTCCACCTTGAACAGGCGCAGGATGGAGTTGGCGATGCCGTTCAGCGTCCAGATCACCGGCTTGAAGATGCGCGCCACCATCACCAGCGGCGGGGCCAGGATCAGGGCTGCCCGCGTGGGAACGGAGAAGGAGATGTTCTTCGGGACCATCTCCCCGAGCACCACGTGCAGGAACGTAACCAGCAGCAGCGCGGTGATGAAGGCAATGATGCTGATCGCCTCGTAGGACAGGGAGGTCAGGCCCAGCGGGATTTCCAGCAGGTGGTGGATGGCAGGTTCGGAGACGTTCAGGATCACCAGGGAACAGACGGTGATGCCCAGCTGGCTGGTGGCCAGCATCAGCGTGGCGTGCTCCATGGCCCACAGCGTGGTCTTGGCGGCCTTGCTGCCGGCCTCCGCCTTGGGCTCAATCTGGGAGCGGCGTGCCGAAATGACGGCAAACTCCGCACCGACGAAGAAGGCGTTGACCACCAGGAGCACCACCAGCCAGATGATGCCGGGAAGGTATTCACTCATGGGTCAGCTCCTGCGTGAGGTCGTCGATGATGCGGTCATGGGTGCTCTTCGGCGCGTCCTCGGAGGCGTCGGGAGTGAAGCGGATCCGCTCCACGTGCGTGCCCAGGACGCGCTCCACCCGGAGCGTCCCGCCGTCGATCCCTACTTCATCCCCCAGTTCCGGGATGCGGTCCAGCTGATCCGTGACAAACCCGGCCAGGGTGTCGTACTCCTCGCCGTCAGGCACGGTGATGCCCGTCCGGTCCAGCAGCTCATCCGGCCGCAGGGAAGCGTCAAAGGTGGTGGAACGCCCGGTCCGCACCACGCCCGTGCGGGCGCGGTCGTGCTCGTCCTCAAGCTCCCCCACGATTTCCTCCACCAGGTCCTCGAGCGTCACGATGCCGGCGGTTCCGCCGTGCTCGTCCGAGACGATGGCCACTTGCAGCCCCTGCTTCCGCAGCAGAACAAGGAGGGTGTCCACGCCCATAGACTCAGGCACCCGGAGCGGCTCAATCATCAGCTCCGAGGCGATCACCCGTGACCGGTCCGCGAGGTCCACGGCGAAGGCCTGCTTCACGTGGAGCAGGCCTTGCACGTCGTCGCGGTCCTCCCCAATGACGGGGAACCGGGAGTAGCCGGTGGTCGTGGCAAGCGCGACGATCTCTTCGGCTGTGTCGTCGGCGTTGACTGCCGTCATGCGCACGCGGGGAGTCATGACGTCCGCGGCGGAGTGCTCCGAGAACCGGAGGGTCCGGTGCAGCAGAACCGCATGGTCGGCGTCCAAGAGACCTTCGAGGGCTGACCGGCGGACCAGGGAGCTGAGTTCCTCGGCACTGCGGGCGCCGGAGAGCTCTTCCTTCGGCTCGATGCCGAAGGACCTGATGATCTTGTTGGCGGTGTTGTTGAACAGCAGGATCACGGGCTTGAACACCGCGGTGAAGACGGCCTGGAAAGGGACCACCACTTTGGCCGTGGCCAGCGGGAGGGCCAGCGCGAAGTTCTTGGGAACAAGCTCGCCGATCACCATGGAGAAAACCGTGGCGATGAAGATGCCGATTACTGCGCCAACACCGGGAACCACGGCCTCCGGAATGCCGGCGGACTGCAGCGGCCCGCTCAGCATGGAGCTGATCGCGGGCTCGAACGTGTAACCGGTAAGGAGCGTGGTGAGCGTGATGCCCAGCTGCGCGCCGGAGAGGTGCGTCGAGGTGATCTTGAGGGCATTGATGGTGGTGCCCAGGCGCTTCTCCCCGCGGGCCTGGCGGGCTTCAAGGTCATTGCGGTCCAGATTGACCAGCGCGAACTCGGAAGCAACAAAGAAACCGGTACCGACCGTCAGGACGAGGCCGATACCGAGCATGATCCATTCATACATTCAGGCGCCCCTCTCCCGTGGTGGCCGGCGAACCGGTCAGAAGGCGGAGGGGCTTGGGCATATGTGAAGGAGGGTCATCCATAATGCATTCCATCTTACCGGCACGGCCCCGGAAGGACCTTACGCGTACGCCCACAGCAGAGCCGCATCGGGGCCCTGTTCAGCGTGCCTTCTGTCCGGCGCCCGGTCCTCCTGGCCTTCCTGGTGTCTGACTCCTCCGATACACAAGCCAACCCGCCGCAACCAGGAGCACACTGACGGCCAGGAAGCCCACGTCCCAGGCGGGAGGGCCACCAAGATCGTCCCGGACGTGGTGGATCTGCAGCAGCTGGTGGTTGACCAGCCCTTCGATGATGTTGAAGATTCCCCAGCCCGCCATGGCCAGTCCCGTGTGAAAGCGCCAACTCCCGGACAGCCGCTCCTGCCGCCGGGCGCGGACGGCCAGCGCAGCGGCGGCAACCACCAGCACCCACATGGCGCCGTGGAACAGGCCATCGGCCAGGGTGTTCAGCTCCAGGCCCGCCACCGTCTTCGGGTTGCCGCTTTCCGTATGGCTGAGCATGTGGTGCCACTGCAGCAGCTGGTGCAGCACGATGCCGTCCACGAACCCGCCGATCCCCATGCCGAAGAGGAAGGCCGGTGCCCGTGCCGGCAGGCGGACGCTTACCGCACCGTGAGAGCCCGCGGACGACGACGTGGCGCTGGTTTCCCGAGGCAATTCCCGTTCCTCATTTCTTCCGGGGCATCCTTTCACCTGCCCCGTACCCGCGGCCTTATCCTTCAAACCCCGGGCACGGCCAAGCGGATGCCACCGACGCCGGGCCCGCGCATGGTCACAGAAAAAACACCAAATTGAAACAATTCAGCAACCTGGCCACGGCATGCTGTCTCTTACGGGGACACAACAGCAGGAGGCGCATCATGGAGGCACAGGGAGTTCTCACCGGCCAGCTTCGGATCGGCGACCAGATCGAGGCATGGCACAACGGCAAACTTTTCCACCGGGGGCGGGTAATGGACGTCGTTCCGGCACTGGAACTGTTCTGGATCCTGGACGCGAGGACCGGCACGCGGAAGCTGCTGGACCCGGAGGCACTGGAGATCCGGCACGTGGAGGAACAGGCTAAGCCGCTCGCCCCGGCCTGAGGAGAAGCAGGCGTACGACGGCGGCCTGCCGGGCTTCCGGCGTTCAGGCGCCCGGCCGGGCGTGCATAGAATGAATCCATTGCGGCACCGCTGCGGCAGTACGGGCGTCATCCGCCCGCAACCACCACTAAGGAGCACACCGTGATTGGATTCATCGTTGCCGGCCTGGTCATTGGCGCGCTTGCCCGCCTGATCAAGCCGGGCAAGCAGAACCTCAGCCTCTTGGCCACTCTCCTGCTGGGCCTCGTTGGCTCGGTCATCGGCGGAGTGGTCGCATCATTGCTGGGCACCGGAAATATCTTCGAGCTGAACTTCTTGGGCTTCATCGTGGCTGTCATCGCCGCTGTGCTGCTGGTAGGTACGGCCGAGGCTGTTGCCGGACGCAGGAACTCCGTGCGCCGCTAGGCGCCCTGGCGTGCCGTGCCAAACGGTCCACGGCTAAACCAAACGCGGGGTCATTCCGCGCCGTTCCGGTTATTCGGAACAGGCGCGGAGTGGCCCCGCGTTGCTGTTGGAAAAAGCGTCAGTTCCGTTCCTGGTAGACGTCCGGGATGCCGTCCTGGTCCGCGTCCACCTTCTCCAGCTCCTCGGCCTCCCGGTATTGCCGGTTCCTGGTCTTCAGGACTGCGGTGGCCAGCAGTGCCGCGATCACTGACGCGGCCAGAATGCCCACCTTGGCATGGTCATCGTGCAGGCTGCCCTGTCCGAAGCTGAGCTCTGCCACCAGCAGGGACACCGTGAACCCTATGCCGGCCAGGAGTGCCACACCGAAGACATCTATCCATTTGAAAGACTTGTCCAGCTCCGCCCGGGTGGCTTTGGTCAGGAGCCAGGTGACGCCCAGGATGCCGATCGGTTTGCCCACCACTAGGCCCACGATGATGCCCAGTGCTACCGGATCCGCGAGGGCTGACCCCAGCCCTTCCAAGCCGCCAACGGCCACGCCGGCGGAGAAGAACGCGAAGATGGGAACGGCCACACCGGCCGAGATGGGCCGGAAGCGGTGTTCGAAGATTTCCGCGAGGCCGGGCCCTGCATCCGGACCGCCGGAAGCCTGGGAGCGGAGGACGGGGACGGCGAAGCCCAGCAGCACTCCGGCCACGGTGGCGTGGATGCCGGACGCGTGGACAAGGGCCCAGGCGAGCATGCCAAGCGGCAGCAGGATGAACCAGGCAGCGGAGGCCTTCATGCCAAAGAAGTGGCGGTACTTGTGCGCCAGGAAGGCGTAGAGGGCCAGCGGAATGAGGGCCAGGAGCAGTGGCGTGACGTCCAGGTCGCTGGTGTAGAAAAACGCGATGATGGTGATCGCGATGAGGTCGTCCACCACCGCGAGCGTCAGCAGGAAGATGCGCAGGGCGCTGGGCAGGTGGGATCCGATGATGGCCAGGACCGCCACCGCGAACGCGATGTCCGTGGCAGTGGGGATGGCCCAGCCGCGCAGGGTTTCGGGGCTGGTGAGGTTGATGGCCACGTAGATCAGCGCCGGAACCACTACACCGCCCGCGGCCGCAGCAACGGGGACGATCGACTTGCTGATCTGGCGCAGGTCCCCTGCCACGAACTCACGTTTGAGCTCAAGGCCAACCAGGAAGAAAAAGATGGCCAGCAGCCCGTCCGCCGCCCACGCGCCAAGGCTGAGTTCAAGGTGCCAGGGCTCGTAGCCGATCTTGAGATCCCGGAGGGCAAAATAGCTGTCCGACGCCGGCGAGTTGGCCCAGATGAGGGCGATGACCGCAGCTGCCACCAGCAGGGCGCCGCCGACGGTTTCCTTGCGGAGGATCTCGCCGATCCTCAGCGCCTCGGCGTAACTGCCCCTGGAGAGAACAGTGGATTTCCCCTGCCGGGGCGGCGGTGTTGAAGGCGTGGTCTGGTTCATGGAGTCTCCTGGCATTTGGGGTCTACAAGACTATGCCGACCAGACTTCCCGGCGCACCTTCGTTCCATCCTACAGGGGGCGCTTCCCCTTGTTTCCTCCGGGGTTTCGAAATTGCTCCCAAAAGACCTTGTGCCCCAGTTCACTTTTTTCCCATCCGTAACGGCAGTGGCGCCGAAGTACTTCTGTCCCTCATCTGGGACACCACCGTTACTTGTATGAGGAGACTGCTTTCCGATGAACAAGACACTCCGCCTTTTGGCCGTACCAACCCTCGCACTGGGCGCCCTTGCCCTCTCTGGCAGCCCCGCCATGGCCGCCGACCAGTCGTACCAGTCCACCTTGGGCCAGATCAACGGCAGCTCGGCCTCCGGCACCATCACTGTTGATGTCACAGGCAACCAGGCCCACGCCGTCCTCAAGGTCTCCGGCCTGGCCGCAACCTTCATGGACGCCCCCTACCCCCACGTCCAGCACATCCACGGCGGCGCCCAGGGTGTATGCCCGGCACCGTCAGCCGACAAGGACGGTGACCAGGTTGTCTCCACCACCGAGGGCGCACCGGGCTACGGCGGCATTGTCACCACCCTGTCCACCAGCGGCGATACCAGCCCTGCCGCCGGGCTTGACCTCAAGGTCGCCGGCCAGGGTGCAAGCTACACCGTTGACCGCACCTTCGAACTGAACGCAGAAACGAAGGCCGCCCTGGAAGCAGGAACCGCCGTCGTTGTAGTCCACGGCCTTGACCCGGCAACGTTGAGCGCAGCTGGCCAGGCAGCCAAGAGCGATCTTGTCCCCGAACTCCCGCTGGCCGCCACCTCCCCCGCCCTCTGCGGAACCCTGACCGCCGGACAGATGAAGATGCCCGCGGGCGGAGCTGACACCGGCATCACCCAGGAAACCGGCACCGACACCGGCGCCCTTGCCCTCGGTGGCGGCCTGGCCCTGGCGGCTCTTGCCGGCGGCGCTTACGTTGTTCGCCGCCGCAGCGCCGGATCCGCGGCCTAAGCCTGGGCTGACTGGACCATCACTGTGACAATCATGAAATCCGGCCGCCGCGGGGGCCCCTGGGCCACCACGGCGGCCGGGCTTCTGCTCGTGCTGGCTTTGGGCGGCTGCGGTACCGCAGATTCCAAAACGTCCGACGCCGGAGCCCCACCTTCCGCTTCCGCCGCAGCTTCCGCGGCGCCCGCCCCGGCTGCTGCCAGTCCTGCGATGCCGGCCCCCGCCCCTTCTGCTCCCGCGCCTGCGGCCCCGGAACCGGCAGTCCTGTCCCGGTCCGAGCCGGTGGTCCTGGAAATTCCCGCCATCGGCGTGCGGACCGACCTCCTCAAGCTGGGCCTGCGGGATAACGGCTCGCTCGAAGTACCGCAGGACAACGGCAACGGCGCGCCGGCCAGCTGGTACAACGCTTCCCCCACCCCCGGCGAACGTGGACCGTCCGTCATGCTGGGCCACGTCAACTCTCCCAGCGGCCGTGGCGGTGTGTTCGCGGACCTCCGCAAACTCACCCCTGGGACCGAGATCAACGTCTCACGAACCGACGGCAGCATCGCCGTGTTCATCGTTGACCGCGGAGCCCTTTACAGCAAAAACGACTTCCCCACGCTGGAGGTTTACGGGAACACGGCGGGCTCCGAACTCCGGCTGATCACCTGTGACGGCTACGACCCCGCCACCGGGCTCTTTGATGACAACTACGTCATCTACGCCAAGCTCAAAGCCTGATCCGTTCCCCACCAGAGCCCGACCCCGCAAGAACCGAGCAAACGGCCGCCAATCCCGGAGAGGGGCGGGGCCAGGACGGATACGTCATGACACACCGCACCCCACTGCTGGCTTCGCTGGCTGTCTCCACCCTCCTGCTCTCCGGCTGCGCTGCTGCGGCGGGTTCCGTGGGAGCGGCCCAGGCGCCGCCGTCGGACTCTTCCGCCCCGGCAGCCCCGGCAGCCGCATCCCCGTCCACCGCATCCCCGTCCACGCAGGGCGGCCACGCGGGACATCACGGCGGCGGCTCCCCTTCCCAGCGCGCTGCCGTCAGTGGACCCAGCGAAGCAGCCAAGATGGTGTGCGGCGAACAGCCGATGGACAGGCTGACCGCGATCCTGGACCTGGAGCAGGATCCGCACACCGTGAACAGCTGGGCGGACAGCACCTTCACGTGCACGTACCACCTGGACGAGGGTGCGCTGGACATTTCCGTCAGGGAAGCGCCGGACCAGGCCGCGGCGCTGACGTACTTTGACGCCATGCAGGCGCTGGCCGTGGACGCGACGCCGATTGAGGGGCTCGCCAACCTCGGCCTTCCCGCCTACGAAACCGCGGACGGATCGGCAGTGTTCCAGAAAGACAGCTTCGTGCTGCACGTGGACGCCTCGGGTCTGCCGGAGGCCATGGGTCCGGATGGAATCAGCCGCAATGCGCTGGCCTACCAGTTATCCACCACCATCCTGGCGTGCTGGGTGGAGCACCACTAGCCGGCCCTAGACAGCCCGTTTCCGCTGCGCCGCATTCCCCTGGCCGTCCATCTTGATGGCTTTGACAGCGGCCTCCAGGTACTTGCGCGACTCTGCGGAGTTGGCCAGCTGCACCAGCTCGGCGGCCACCACCACCAGCTTGACGTTGCGGTGGCTGCTGGTGCTCACGAGCATCTGGAATGCATCCTCCGAGCCCATCAACAGCTGGCCCATGAGAATGCCGCGGGCCTGGTCTATGACGGTGCGGGTGGAGGTGGCTCCGATGACAGCGTCACGGGCGGTCTGCTCGGTTTCGCGCTGGAGTGTTGAGGTGAGGTCGATCATGACGCCTTCCAGGGCGGTGACCCTCCCGCCGTCCAGAATGGCGTCACCGGTTGTCAGGACGCGCCGGGTCCGCCCGTGGGCATCGATGATGCGGTGGTACATGCAGAAATAGCCGCCGGTCCGGACAACCTGCGCAACAATCTCCTCGCACCGGGGCCTGTCCTCCGGATGCTTGTGGGAGAAGAGCAGCTCCAGGGTGGGCACCACGTCGCCCCGCTGGTATCCGTGCAGCTGGAACATGGCCTCGGACCAGTGGATCCTCCCCGTGGCGACGTCCGCGTGGAACGTCCCGGCAACGCACTGGTTGTCCCCCAGTGCGCTCGAATAGGTATAAGGGCCGGTCAGCTCTGACACAGGGCCACCTCCATGTAGCGTCCAACACGTCCCCGGCCGTTGGCACAGTCCGCACTTATCCCAATTATGGCCGCGTAAGGCCCCGGGCGTAAGGGACTATGGCCCTTTCTGAAGCGCAGGGCCCCCGGGCGGCAACAGGGCTTGACGCCTATACCCCCTAGGGGTATATTCAAGGTGTTGTCAGTGAAGTGGTATGTCCAGGCCGGTGCCCCGCACCGCCGTCACAGCCGTTCAACCCCAGCACCTGCCCAGCAAGGAATTCTCCTTCACCAAGGAATGGAACTGACATGTTTGATAGCGAAAACCGCACCGAGCTTCCCCTGGCCTCCAGCGCCGGCTGCAGCTGCTGCTCCCCCGCAGGCCACGCGCAAAAGGCGCCGGCCGCCGTCGTAAATTCCGACGCCGTTGCCCCCTCCCGGCGGACCTTCGCCGTCGAGGGCCTCACCTGCGGGCATTGCGTCCAGACGGTGGAGAAGGCCGTCTCCGCCCTTGATGGCGTCGAGTCGGCGTCCGTGGACCTGGTAGCCGGCGGCCGTTCCGGCCTGACCGTTGCCGGCTCTGTTTCAGACGCGGCGGTCCGCCAGGCCGTCACCTCAGCCGGGTACTCCCTGGCTGCCAACTGATTTTCCGCGCCGGGGCTGCTGCCCCGGGTTGCGGCGCCCTCCAAGGAGGAACCGATGCAGGACCACCAGCACCACCAACACGACGACGAGCGCCCCTTACGCAGCACCCTCACCGAACCGGCGGCTGCTTCAGGCAGCGGACACGGCGGGCACGGGCACGACGGCCACGGCCCCGCCGCGCGCCATGACGACGACCACGCCGTCCACACACACGGGCAGCACGCCGGACACAGCACGGCCATGTTCAAGAACAGGTTCTGGCTGACGCTCGCCCTGTCCATCCCCGTGGTCTATTTCAGCCCCATGGTGGGACACATCCTGGGCTACATGGCTCCCATGTTCCCTGGCTCCACCTGGATCCCGCCTGTCCTGGGCACGGTGATCTTCCTCTACGGCGGCCAGCCATTCCTCAAGGGCGGCCTGCAGGAGCTGAAGGACCGCCGGCCGGGCATGATGCTGCTGATCGCCATGGCCATCACCGTGGCGTTCGCCGCGTCCTGGGTCACCAGCCTGGGCCTGGGCGGCTTCGATCTGGACTTCTGGTGGGAGCTCGCGCTGCTGGTGGCCATCATGCTGCTGGGCCACTGGATTGAGATGCGGGCCCTGGGTTCGGCGCAGGGCGCCCTGGATGCCCTCGCCGCGCTGCTGCCTGATGAAGCCGAACGCATTACGGACACCGGCACGGAAACCGTTCCCGTCTCCGAACTCCAGCCAGACGACCTGGTCCTGGTCCGTTCCGGCGCCCGGATGCCCGCCGACGGAACGGTGGTGGAGGGGCAGGCGGAAGTCGACGAATCGATGATCACCGGCGAATCCAAGACCGTGCCGCGCGGCCCTGGAGACACCGTGGTGGCCGGAACCGTCGCCACGGACACCAGCGTCCGCGTCCGCGTGACGGCGGTGGGCGACGACACCGCCGTGGCCGGCATCCAGCGGCTGGTGGCCGAGGCACAGCAGTCCTCCTCACGGGCCCAGGCCCTGGCCGACCGCGCCGCAGCCTTCCTGTTCTACTTTGCCGCCGGCGCAGGTGTCCTCACGTTCATCGCCTGGACCCTGCTGGGCAGCATCCCGGAAGCCGTCACGCGCACCGTGACCGTCCTGGTCATCGCCTGCCCCCATGCCCTGGGCCTGGCCATCCCGCTGGTCATCGCCATCTCCACCGAGCAGGCCGCCCGGGCCGGGGTACTGATCAAGAACCGGATGGCGCTGGAGCGCATGCGCACCATCGACGTGGTCCTCTTCGACAAGACCGGCACGCTCACCACGGGCGCACCCGAGCTGAAGGACGTGGCCGCCGCCGAGGGAGTGGACCCCGATGAGCTGCTGGCCCTGGCCGCCGCGGTTGAGTCGGACAGCGAGCACCCCGTGGCCCGGGCAATCGTCCGCGCGGCACGGGAACGCAACCTCACCCTTCCTGCCGCCACCGGCTCCACCTCCCTGACGGGCCGCGGCGTCAAAGCCAGCGTGGACGGACGCACCGTGCACGTGGGCGGGCCCGCGCTCCTGCGCGAGCTCGGCGCCGTCGAACCTTCCGCGCTGGCGCAATCCACCCAGGGGTGGATGGACCGCGGCGCTGCCGTCCTGCATGTGATTGACCACGACGGCCGCGTACTGGGCGCCGTCAGCCTGGAAGACGCGGTACGGGCTGAGTCGCGCCAGGCCGTGGCGGCCCTGCAGAACCGCGGCGTCAAGGTGGGCATGATCACCGGCGACGCCCGGCAGGTGGCCCAGGCCGTGGCCGAGGACCTGAACATTGACGAGGTGTTCGCCGAAGTCCTGCCCGCGGACAAGGACAAGAAGGTGGCCGAACTGCAGGCCCGCGGGCTGAAGGTGGCCATGGTGGGCGACGGCGTCAACGACTCTCCGGCGCTGGCCCGCGCCGAGGTGGGCATTGCGATCGGGGCCGGCACGGACGTGGCCATGGAGTCCGCCGGGGTGGTGCTGGCCGGAAACGATCCGCGCGCGGTGCTGTCCATGGTGGACCTCTCCCGGGCGAGCTACCGGAAGATGTGGCAGAACCTGGTGTGGGCCACCGGCTACAACGTCCTGGCCGTGCCGCTGGCCGCCGGTGTCCTGGCGTTCGCCGGGGTGGTGCTCTCGCCGGCAGCCGGAGCCGTCCTGATGTCCCTGTCCACTATTGTGGTGGCCCTGAACGCCCAACTGCTGCGGCGGGTGAAACTCAACCCGTCCGAGGTACGTTGAAGGTACTGAACCCGGTCCGTCCCATTCCAGCTCTGTCCCGCCTGATCCAATCCCGTCCCGCCTGATCCAGCCCAGCCCCGCGAAGGAGGAACCAGCATGACCGCACGCGCCAGCGTCCTGCCGGCAGCCCTCCTCCGCGCGGGGCTGCTGGCTGCGGTGATGGCCATCGTGGCCGGAATCTTCGGCATGCACGTCATGACCGCGGACCATTCCTCGCACGCCGCCCACGCGGATGTCGCCCTCGCTGCCGGGGACACCGCCGTCGGGCATTCTCCCGTTGCGCACACCGCCGCGGAACACGCCGCCGTCGAACATTCCGCCGGGCACTCGGCCGGGAACACCGCCGTCGAACACTCCGATGCCGGACACGCAGCGATCCTGACGGACGCGGCGGGCGCGCCCTTCACTGCCTCCGAATCCTGCGGCGCAGGCTGCCCGGATGTACGGGAAGGCAGCTCGTCCTGCACGCCGCTGGCCAAGGCCGGATCGCTCGCGGCCGTCCCGCCGCAGGCCGGACAAACCGCACTTTTGGCACCGGCGGCCAGCACCCGCGGGGCCGCCGGTTACTCCTTCGTCCCGCCAAGCAAAACGCCCTGCGAACTGTCCATCAGCCGAACGTAATCGGACTGCGCCGCGTGGCCCTCCACGCCTCCATAGGCCCAGTTCACCTACTTCCTCGAAGGACCATCACACAATGAACAGCAAGATCAAAGCCCTGTCCGTCGCCGCTGCACTGGCAGCCTCACTCGGCCTAGCCGGGTGCGCCGCCGATTCCGGAAGCTCCGGCGGAAGCACCATGCCCATGAACCACGGCAGCTCCGGCCCCGCGTCCAGCATGATGCCGGATGCCAATGCCGGCCATAACCCGGCGGACATCGCCTTTTCCCAGATGATGATTCCGCACCACGCGCAGGCCGTGGAGATGAGCGACATGATCCTGGCGAAACCGGACATGCCCGCGGACGTCACCGCCCTGGCTACCAAGATCAAGGACGCGCAGGCGCCGGAGATCGACACCATGACCGGGTGGCTGGAGGACTGGAACGTGCCCACCATGATGTCGGACCACTCCGGGCACGGCATGACCGGCATGGTTGATTCTGAGGGCATGGAAAAGCTGAAGGATGCCCAGGGAACGGACGCCGTCCGGCTCTTCCTGGAGCACATGATCGGACACCATGAAGGCGCCATCGACATGGCGCAGCAGGAAATCGGCGCCGGCAAGCACCCCGAAAGCATCCAGCTCGCCCGCGACATCGCCACGTCCCAGGAAGCGGAGATCGCGGAGATGAAGGAGATGCTGGCCGGGCTCTGACCCTCTCCCCCCGGACGCTCTCTCACTTAATGTCGGTTCTGCACGGACGCTCTTTCACTCACGGCAGCAAATCGGCCAACGCTCTATCACTTAATGCCCCAATTCGGCCAACGCTCTGTCACTTCCCTCACGAACTTGAAAGAGCGCCCGCCCGGGAACCGCGTTATGTGAGAGAGCGTCCGGCTGGCCGGCGGCGCCTGGATCGAGGTGCCGCCGGCTTCACGTGCTCGGGCCGGATTCCGACGCCGATAAACCGTGCAGTGAAGCGGCGCAGCAGCGGTGAGGCGATCCGGATCAGCGCAACCACCCAGCGCGGCGCGAAGCTGTGACCTGTGGCTGCCCTGGAGATGGCCTTGTGCCCGTTGCGCTGGATCAGCTGCATGATCTTTACCGGCAGCTCGCGGCGCCGCTGCACGGCCGCGAGCTTCTCCACGGGGGCCGCACCGGCGGCCAGGTCCCCCGAAATGGCGTTGAACAGCGCTACCGCGTCCTGGATGGCGAAGTTCACTCCGACGCCGAACACCGGGGACATTGCGTGGGCGGCATCGCCGATCGCCATGAACCCGGGCCGGTGCCAGCGCCGGAGCCGGTTTATCTGGACGGAGAGAAGCTTGACCTGCTCCCAATCCTGCAGGGTGCCGACCACCGGCTCCAGCACGGGAGCCGCACGCGTGAGCCGTTCACGGAGGGCGCCCAGCCCTGCCCCTTGGAGCTCGTCCAGTCCCCCTTTCTGGATGGCCATGCCCGACTGGTACCTGTCGCCCCTGTCAAGAGTGAGGACCATCCCGCGGGAGGAGATATACCCGAGGGTCACGGGCGGCGGCGAGGGCGGTTTGGGAAGGTTGAACCACAGCACGTCGATGGGCACGCCGAACTCATCCGGTACCAGCCCGGCCGCGGCGCGCAGCACCGACGCCCGCCCGTCCGCGGCCACGGTCAGCGTGGCACGAATCTCGCGTTCGCCGTCGGGCGTTTGAACCCGCACGCCCCGCGCCTGGTCCTGCTCCATGATCAGTGCGGTGGCCTCTGTGTTCATGAGCAGCTCAAAGGTGGGGAAGGCTGCCGCCTCGCGGGCCAGGAAGTTCAGGAAGTCCCACTGCGGGGCCAGGACCAGGAAGTTGTCGGGGCCCCGGAGGGTGCGGAAGTCGGCCATGGTGATGCGCTGCCCTTCCACAACGGCGTCCAGGGTTGGCAGGCGGGTGAGGGGCAGCTGCAGGAATTTTTCACGCAGCCCGAGCTCGCCGAGCAGGGTCACGGTGGACGGATGCACCGTGTCGCCGCGGAAGTCCCGCAGGAAGTCCGCGTGCTTCTCCAGAACGGTGACTTTCAGGCCGGCGCGCGCCAGCAGGTAGCCAAGCACCATGCCGGCCGGGCCGCCGCCGGCAATAACGCAGTCGCGTCCGGGCTGGTCTCCTGGACTCATGGTGCCACTCCTCCGCATTGGTGCCTGCCTCCATGGTGGACGCAGTGCCGCTGGATTGGTAGTAACGCGCACCGGTTTCGCCGCAGGGAGTGAGAGAGCATCCAGGGAAAAGCAGCGTCAAGTGAGAGAGCGTCCGGGTGTTGCGTGTTAAGTTGAAACGTGCGGGCCGGACGGTCCGCGCACCGGCTGGAAAGAGAAGATCCCCTTGGACACATCCGCACCAGTACGAATCCTCACCGTCTGCACCGGCAACATCTGCCGCTCTCCGGTGGCCGAAAGGCTGCTGCAGGCAGGCCTCAACCAGGCGGTGCCGGGCGGTTTCGTGGTCACCAGCGCAGGAACGCGTGCCATGGTGGGCGAGCCCATGCAGCCCATCTCAGCTGACATCGTGCGCACCTTCGGCGGGGACCCGGACAACTTCGCGGCCCGCCAGCTGACACCGGCGATCCTGCGCGGCGTGGACCTGGTGCTCACCATGACCACCGGACACCGCGGCGAGGTGCTCCAGCTGGACGCCTCACTCCTCAAACGCACCTTCACCATCCGCGAGTTCGCCCGCATGCTCGACGTCCTGGACCAGCGCGCGGCAGCAACGGACGGGAGCGCGCCTCCTGCAGGAGCGGCCGACGACGGCGACCGGCTGGCTGCCAACACCGCCTTCTGGAAGAGCCTGGCAGCGCGGGCCGCGGGGGTCCGGCATTTGTCCCTGCCTCCCAACGCAGGGGACAACGACATCATCGACCCCTACCGGCGGTCGCCCGAGGTATACAGGCAGATGGAGGACGAGCTGGCACCGGCCATCGTCTCCATCCTTCGCCACGCACGCCTGAACGTTCCCGCCTGAGCCGGCCTCCGCCGTCGTTATCCAACCTGTGGTTTTCTCTGCGGTTTTTCTGCGGATTCCCCCGATGTAATGAATTTTTGCCGGTGCTAATTTTCCCAAATGGGCATCCAGCTGCACGATCCAAGCACCCAGCCGACCGACGCACCCGAGCCTGGCAAACGCGGCAGGCGCCACCGGTTGCGGACCATCCTGCTGGTGCTCCTGGCCGTCGCAATCATCATTCCTGCCTCCGCCGGGGCCTACCTGTACAGCCTGGGACAGGTCTACGAGTCCGAGATCACCACCATCGACTCGCCCTGGCCGGCGGAATCCACCCGGCCCCAGCGCCAGCAGGCGGGCGCTGCCGCGGGAGAAGCCGCACCCGGAGAAGCAGCACCGGGTGAAGCCGGCGGATCGGCCGGAAGCCAGCCCGGCGTCGGAACAGCGGAGGGCTCCCAAAGTGCCGTCCCCGACGGAATGCTGAACATCCTGGTGATGGGCAGCGACAGCCGCGGCGCCACCACGGAAGAGGCCCTGTCCGGCGGCAACTCCAACCAGCGCGCCGACACCCTGATGCTGGTCCACGTTCCCGCGGACAGGTCGAAGATTTTCACCGTCTCCCTGATGAGGGACCTGTGGGTCGACATTCCGGGCAACGGCCAGGCCAAGATCAACGCAGCCCTCGCCTACGGTGGCGTCCCGCTGATGGTGCAGACGGTGGAATCCATGTTCAACCAGCGGATCGACCATGTGGCCATGATCGACTTCGAAGGGTTCGTGGGCATGACCGACGCCCTGGGCGGGGTGGAAGTGAACGTCACCCAGCCGTTCGTGTCGCCGCACAGCAGCAGGAAGTACGCCAAGGGCCCTACGGTCCTGGACGGGAAGGGCGCCCTGGACTTCGTCCGCGAGCGCTACGCCTACGCGGACGGCGACTACCAGCGGGTGCGCAACCAGCAGGCCTTCCTGCAGGCGCTGCTGGCCAAGAACCTCAGCCGGGACACGCTCCTGAATCCCTTGAAGATCCACAACGTCATCAGCGCCATGGCCCCGTTCGTCAGCGCCGACAGCGGGCTCAACGCCGGAACGCTGGCGCGGCTGGGGCTGGAGCTCCGGAACGTCCGGTCCGACGACATGGAAATGTTCACCCTCCCAACGCTCGGAACAGGAACTTCGGCGGACGGCCAGTCCATCGTGATCCCGGACCGCAACGCCATCGCGGGGCTTTCGAGGGCCCTGGCAGATGACAGTTTGGACAAGTTTGTAGCCAGCAGGGGCCTTGCGGGCTGACACTGATCCCACCTACCCACAACGAGGTGAGACATCGTGAGCACGCCTGGCGGTCCTGATTCATCCGGCCCCTCTGGTCCCGGCCCCTCTGGACCCGGTTCGTCCGGGCCCGGAGGTAACGGCCCAACCGATCCCCCCGCATCCGGTCCGCATGGCGGCAGCTGGGTGGCGCACGGCCGCCGGCGCTGGATCGCGGCGCTGCTGGCCCTCGCCCTGGTGGCGGTGGCCGTCGTCGCCGTCATGAGCCTCAACCGTCCCGCCCCCGAGGCCCAGCCCGCAGCAACGCAGAGCGAAGCGCCGTCGCCGTCGCCGTCGGAGACTCCGTCCCCCTCTGAAACCCCTTCTGAGACGCCCCCTCCTGCCCCTGCTCCACCGCCGCCTCCGGAGCCCATCCCGGACCTGCCGGCCGTGCCCATGAACGTACTGGTGATCGGCAGTGACATGCGCGGCGTTGCGAAGGACGCGGCGGCACACACGGCAGCAACCGGCGAGGCGATGGACCACCGATCGGACACCCTGATGGTGGTGCACGTCCCGGCCGACCGCAGGACCCTGTACATCGTGTCCATCAACCGGGATACCTGGGTGGATATCCCGGGCTTCGGCGGCGCGAAGATCAACGCCGGGCTGCAGTACGGCGGGATCGACATGACCACCCAGACGGTGCAGCAGCTGCTCGGAATCACCATCGACCACACCCTGATGCTGGACTTCGGCGGCCTGAAGGTCCTGGTGGACGGGCTGGGCGGGATCGACGTCAACGTCCCCATTCCCTTCCAGTCCACGCACGACACGGGCCACGTCTTCGGCCCCGGAGTCAACCACCTGGACGGACAGGCGGCGCTCGAGTTTTCCCGCGAGCGGTACGCCTTCGCGGACGGCGACTTCCAGCGGGTCCGCAACCAGCAGGTCCTGCTCAAGGCTGTCCTGGCCCGGCTGACCACGGGTGGCGGCCTGAACGACGTCAATGCCGTCCGCGGGCTGGTGGACTTTGCTTCCTGCTGCCTTACCGTGGACAAGGGCTTCGACCCCGTCCAGGCCGCCATCCTGGCTTACAGCCTGCGGAACCTCGACACCAACGCCATCGGCACCATGACCCTGCCAACCGCCGGATCCGGGTTCGTGGCCGGCCAGTCCGTGCTGTTTCCGGATTACGGCGCCATCAACGCCGTGGGGGCAGCGCTGCGGGAGGGGCGGATCGGCGAGTTCGCGGTTCCGTAAGAGGTGTGTGGGGCGTCTGGAGCGGCGTCCCTGCGGGCCGCTCATGCCTGATATGAGTTCCCGCTGTTCATCACCGAATCACCCCGCGTTCACCCGCGGGCCAGCGTCCATGCGCCCGGCGGCGGCAGCCTGAGGGCATGACTTCCATTTCACCGGCCGACGTATCGCGCCGCACCATCGTCAAGGGATCCGTCTTCGCCGCCGCACTGGCGGCCGTGCCCGCGTCCGCCCAGGCCGGCACCGGCCAGGCTGCCCCGCGCCAGGCCCCCGCCGGTGTCGCTCTGGTGCGGAACCGGCTCACGCTGCCCAGCGGCATCGCCACCGGAGACGTCACGTCGGACTCGGCGGTGCTGTGGTCGCGTGCGTCGGGGTCCGGGCGGATGACGGCAATCCTGCCGGGCCGTTGACGACGGCGGCGAGGTGCTGCGCGGCCGCGGTGCCTTCGAGCGCGTCATGCGGGGCCCCGCGCCACCCAGGCCTCCGACTTCACCGCCAAGATCCACGCCGGCAACCTGCCGTCCAACACCCGTTTCGCGCTGGAGATCAGCTTCGAGGACGACGGCGGCGCGTCCGGTGAGAGCGTGCGCGGCACCTTCCGCACGGCTCCGGACGCCGGGACGTACAACGGCAGGGGCCGCACCGGCGGGACGGGAAACGCAAGCGACGCGCCGTCGTCGTCCGCCCAAAGCTTTGTATGGACCGGCGACACGGCCGGGCAGGGCTGGGGTATCAACGAGGAGATCGGCGGCATGCGCGGCTACCGGGCCATGCACCAGACGCGGCCGGACTTCTTCATCCATTCGGGCGATACTGTGTACGCAGACGGTCCGCTCACTCAAACGGTGGTGGAGAAGGACGGGCAGGTGTGGCGGAACCTTGTCACCGAGGAGGTGTCCAAGGTGGCAGAAACCCTCACCGAGTTCCGCGGCCGGCACCGCTACAACTCGATGGACGCCAACATGCGCGCCATGTTCGCCGACGTCCCGGTTATCGCCAACTGGGACGACCACGAAACCACCAACAACTGGTACCCCGGCGAAATCCTTGAGGACCCCCGCTACACCGTCCGCGACGTCAACACCCTCGCTGCCCGCGGCCGCCAGGCGTGGCAGGAGAACATGCCCATCGCCGATTCCGCTGCGCTGTGGCGGCCGGGCACGTTCGACGACGCCGGCCAGTACCAGCCCGCCCGCATCTACCGGAAGATCTCCCGTGGCCCGCAGCTGGACATCTTCTGCCTGGACATGCGCACCTTCAAGTCCCCGAACACGGACGGCAAGGAGCCCTACGCCACTGCCCTCCTGGGCCAGGAGCAGGTGGACTGGCTGATCCGCGAGGTCTCACAGTCGAAGGCGACGTGGAAGGTGATCGCAGCCGACCTGCCGCTGGGGATCATCGTGCCCGACGGCGCCGTGAACCAGGAGAGCCTGGCCAACCGTGATCCCGGCGCACCTTTGGGCCGCGAGCTCGAGATTGCCGGGGTGCTGAGCGCCTTCAAGCGGAACCGGGTGAAGAACGTGGTGTGGCTGACCGCGGACGTGCATTACTGCGCCGCGCACCACTACTCCCCCGAGCGGGCGGCGTTCACCGACTTCGATCCCTTCTGGGAGTTCGTGGCCGGGCCGATTGCCGCGGGGTCGTTCGGCCCGAATGCCATGGACGGTACGTTTGGTCCGGAGGTGGTGTTCTCGAAAGCCGGGCGCTTCCCCGGGGAGTCACCGCGCGACGGCGAAAATCAGTTCTTCGGTCACGTCCAGTTGGATGACGGGTCCTTTACCGTGAGCCTGCGGAACGCCAACGGCGCCACGGTGTTCTCAAAGGTGCTGACGCCGGAGCGGTAGAGATGTCCGGTTTTACCGCGGGGCCGGGAGGCGCCTGTCCATCCGCTGGCCGGCCACGATCAGGGCAGCCGTGACAGCCACCACCGCACCAAAATAGGTGAGCGTTCCGGAGATACCGAAGCTGACGTCGAAGGTCCCCCGAAGGACCAGGTACGCAGCGAGCGTCACGATGACAACAAGCCCGGCCAGGCTCCCCACCCGGGCGCCCCTCGAGGTGGTTGTGCCTGCGGGGAATGAAGCGGCGTACTCTTTTGGCTGCCCGAAGGCCGCTTCGCCACTCTCGCCGCTCTCGGCCAGGTGGCTGCTGACTTCCTGCAGCGTGCTGCCGATCATGTCTTCGTTGTGTTTCCGCTGGCGCAGCTCGTAGGCCAGGGCCTTCAGGTATTCCTGTGACGACATTCAGTGTGCCTTCTTTTCCTCTAGCAGGTCCTTGATGAGCGCAGAGAACCGATTCCAGTCCAGGGCCGACTCCTGCAGCCGCTGCCGGCCTTCAGGGGTCAGGGAGTAGAACTTCTTACCCGGACCGGCGTCCCCCTGGCGCCATTCCGAGCTGACAAATCCATCCGTCTCCAGCCGGTTCAGCGCCGGGTAGAGCGTTCCGCCGCTCAGCCCGTCGAAACCGGCAGCCTTCAGTGCCTGGATGATCTGATATCCATAGGCCTCGCCGCTCCCGGCGACGGCCTGCAAAATGCAGGTAGGGAGCACAGCTCTCACCCAATCGCTGGGCCATCGCTTGTCTGGGGTCATGGCTAGATAGTGTCACAGACTAAGTTGTCACACAACCCAATGCGGCACCGAAGGTGACGCCGCCGCATTGCCCGGCCGGACGCCGTCGTCCGTTATTTTCCCGGCCCCGTGGGTACGCCGCTGGTAGTGTTCCTGCATTCGGCAAGGCACGCGGACGGAGTGATTCTTTGTGAAAGACGACGGACTGACAGAGGCTGTGCAGGAAGCCGGGGCGGTGGAGCTGCTGCTGATCCGCCACGGTGAAAGCGAAGGCAACGTGGCTGCCACCGATGCCCGGATGGCCGGGGCGGAAGTCATCGCCGTACCTGCCCGGGACGCCGATGTGAACCTCTCGGGCACCGGCCAGGAACAGGCCAAGGCGCTCGGAGCGGCGCTGGCCCGGATCGCCGAGGAATTCCGGCCGGACGCTGTGGTCTCCTCCCCCTACGCGCGGGCCTTCCAGACGGCCGAGATCGCGGTGGAGGCCGCAGGCTGGCCGGTAAAGGTCCAGCTGGATGAACGGCTGCGGGACCGTGAACTTGGCATCCTGGACAGGCTGACCCGGCTTGGCGTGGAGAAGCGCTACCCGGAAGAGGCCGAGCGCCGCGAGTGGCTGGGCAAGATGTACTACCGGCCGCCGGGCGGTGAATCCTGGGCGGACGTTGCGCTCCGGCTGCGCTCCGTCCTGGACGAATTGAACAATCTCGGCAGCGGGCACCGGGTGATGCTGGTGTGCCACGACGCCCTGATCATGCTCTTCCGGTACGTGCTGGAGGGAATGACGGAGAAGGAGCTCCTGGACCTGGCCGCCAGCACCTCCGTACTCAACGCCTCCATTACCCGCTTCGTGCGGCCTGCCGGCGAGGGCCCCTGGACCCTGGAAAGCTTCAACGTGGCCGACCACCTGACCGAACAGGGCGTCACGGTCACCGAGCACGGAGGGGATTCCAGTGTCCACCCGAAGTGAATCCGGTTCGCCAACCCTCGTGACGCCGTCGCTGCTGCGCGACTGGCCGCTTCCGGCGCCCGGGGAGGACAAGTATTCGCGCGGCTCGGTCCTGGTGATCGGCGGCGCGCGGGCCACCCCGGGGGCGGCGCTGCTCGCCGGCGCGGCCGCACTGCGCGCTGGCGCCGGGAAGCTCACCCTGGCCGTGGCGGAATCCGTAGCGGTCCAGGTGGGCGTGGCGCTGCCTGAGTGCGGGGCCATGGGGCTGCCCGAAACCTCCAGCGGATCCGTCACCGGTGAGGGACTGGACCTGATCTCGTCGTACCTTGACAGCGCTGACGCCATCCTGGTGGGCCCGGGCCTGGACGATCCGGACCTCGCCGAGGACCTGCTCCAGGCCCTCCTGGAGCGGGAGGCCGCCGCCGGGGAGAAGAACGACGGCGGAGGTCCCGCCGTCGTCCTCGATGCCTTCGCTCTGGGTGCCTTGGTGAACGTGGAGGGCCGGTGTGACCCGTGGAAGGGCCGCCTGATGCTGACGCCCAATCCCAAGGAGGCGGAGATCCTGCTGGGGCGGGACCTGAAGGACCTGCAGGCAGATGTTGCGGAGATCGCCGACAGGTACCAGGCTGTGGTGAGCTGCCAGGGGCTCATCGCCCGCCCGTCCGGCTTAGATGCGCCCGAGGAATCAGAGCTCTGGAAGATTACCACCGGCTACGGCGGGCTGGGCACATCCGGCAGCGGGGACGTTCTGGCCGGGGCGATCGCCGGCCTCCGCGCCCGGGGAACGACAGGCCCGCAGGCGGCCTGTTGGGGAACCCACCTCCATGCAGCTGCCGCGGACCGGCTGGCCAGCAGGCTGGGACCCCTTGGATTCCTGGCCCGCGAACTGGCCGACGAGCTGCCCGCCCTGATGCTGGAGCTGAATACGTGATTCAGGGTCTTTGGCTTTAAAGCCGGCCTGGGTCCGGGCATGGGACGACCCCCGGCCGAAGCCGGGGGCCACCGTCTCGGGAAGTTCAGGCGCAACCTGCCGATGCGCGGGAAGCGCTGTGGCGTGCTCAGAATGGCCATCCGCCCTAAGAGGCAGTACACAATCAGTGCCCGACGTCCCGATCCTGTGTTGAAACTAGGCGGCGATTTCCTGCTTCGCCCCCTTCGTCTCAATGTCGATCTTCCGCGGCTTGGCCTTTTCGGCGACAGGAATCCGCAGTGTCAGGACACCGGCGTCGTACGTTGCCTTCACGTTCTCAGCATCCAGGGTGTCCCCGAGGATCAGCTGGCGGCTGAATACGCCGCGCGGCCGCTCGGAGGCGATCAACTCGGTGTCCCTGCCCGCAGGATCAGGCCGCTCGGCCTTGACCGTGAGGACGTTCCGTTCCACATCAAGTTCCACTGAATCCACATCGACGCCGGGCAGATCAAAGGCGACGACAAATTCCTGGTCCTCACGCCATGCGTCCATCGGCATAGCTGCCGGGCGCGCTGCGGTGCCGAGGACCTGCTGGGCCAGCCTGTCCAGCTCGCGGAACGGATCGGTTCGCATCAACATGGCTTCCCTCCTCGTAAGAGACGGTCCAACACTTTTGCTCTCAGCCGATCTGTAGTGGCTGATATAGATTTTTTATCACTGGTGAGGCAGGTCCGCAAGCATCGCACCGAAGATTTTTTGGACGTTCTTAGGGTGCCGGGATGTGGGTCGAAAGGCGGGAAAAGGGGGCCTTCCGCGTGGTGCGGAAGGCCCCCTTTTGAGAGACGGGTCTTGGGTTGAATGCTGCGACGTTTCCCCGGTGCCGGCCTAGTCCCGGGTCGGGTCCGGCCGCAGCGGTGCGGGACCGGGGTCCGGTACGGGAAGCGGCCCTGGAGGTTCTGGGGCAGGGAACGGATTGGGCGCCGGCGGGCCGGGGTGCCCGGGGTGGTCCGGATCAGGCTGGGTGGGGCCCGGTTCCGGCGGGAACGGCTCGGGCTCGTGCACTGGCGGGATGGTCATGAATTTCCCCTCTCACGCTGGGCGGATGTGCCTTGGCGTGAACAGGATACGCCTGCCACCTCAAGCCCACTAGGAGCCGCCGAGTGGGAGAGGGTCCCAGGGAAACCCGCATCAAGTGAGAGAGCGTCTTAGGGAAACCGGCGTCAAGTGAGAGAGCGTCCGGGGTGGGAGGAGGCGGGTTTGGCGGTGTAATCCCCCGGTAGCGAACGGCGGCAAAATTGTCGGGGCGGCTCTATATATTGAAGGCATGACCCAGACTCCGCTGCAGGACTCCTCCGCTACCGCCATTCCCACCCCGCCGGCGGCCAAGAAAATCCCGTCCGAACGCCTCCACCACGGGGACACCTTCGTGGACAACTACGAGTGGCTGCGGGACAAGGAATCCGCAGAGGTGGTGGAGCACCTGAAGGCCGAGAATGCCTACCAGGAGGCAGTCACCGCCCACCAGGAGCCACTGCGGGAGGCCATCTTCCAGGAAATCAAGGGCCGCACGCAGGAAACCGATCTCTCCGTACCGCACCGCAAGGACGGCTGGTGGTACTTCAGCCGCTCGGCCGAGGGCAAGGAATACGGCATCCAGTGCCGGGTCAGGGCCGCGGACACCGGGGACAAGATCGCCGACTGGACCCCGCCGGCGGTGCAGCCCGGCGTCGGGATCCCCGGCGAAGAGATCCTCCTGGACGGCAACATCGAGGCCGAGGGCAAGCCGTTCTTCTCGGTGGGAGGTTCGGCCGTAACGGTCGACGGCAACCTCTACGCCTATGCGGTGGACAACTCCGGTGATGAACGCTTCACCCTCCGCATCAAGGACCTCCGCACAGGAGAGCTGCTGCCTGACGTCATCGAGAACATCTTCTACGGCGTCGCCTTCTCGCCGGACGGCACCCGGATTTTCTACACCGTGGTGGACGATTCCTGGCGCCCCTACCAGGTGAAGGCGCACACCCTGGGAACGCCCGTGGCCGACGACGTCGTCATCTACCAGGAGGACGACGCCGCCATGTGGCTGGGCTTCGAGCTTTCCTCCGACCGCCGGTACCTGGTGCTGGGCATCGGATGCTCGGAATACAGCGAGACGCGCCTGCTCCGCTTTGACGATCCCGCCCAGGAACTGACCACCGTCATCTCCCGCAACGAGCGGGTGCTCTACGAGGCCGAGCCGTTCCTCCTCACCGGCCCGGACGGCACCGTCAGCGAACGCATTTTGCTCACGCACAACCGCGGCGCCATCAACTCCATGGTGTCCCTCGCGGACCCGGCCGAGCTCACCAGGCCGCTGTCCGAGCAGGACTGGGTCACCGTCGTCGGGCATTCCGACGACGTCCGCGTCAACGGGGCCGGCGTCACCTCCACGCACCTCATCGTGTCCATCCGCAAGGACACCATCGAACGGGTACAGGTCATCGGGCTGGACGGGCTGGGTACTCCCGCGCAGGAGGCACCGGTTGAACCCGCCTTCGACGAAGAGCTCTACACCGCGGGCGTTGGCGGCTCCGACTACGAGGCACCCGTGATCCGGCTGGGCTACACGTCCTACTTCACGCCGTCGCGCATCTATGACTTTGTGCTGCCCACCCCCGAAGTGCCGGCAGGGGAACTGCTCCTGCGGAAGGAAAGCCCGGTCCTTGGCGGTTATGACGGCGACGACTATGTGGCCACCCGTGAATGGGCCACCGCTGCCGACGGCACCCGCATCCCGCTGTCCGTGCTGCGGCACAAGGCCGTGAAGCAGGATTCGACGGCGGCGGGCCTGGTGTACGGCTACGGCTCCTACGAGATGAGCATGGACCCGGGCTTCGGCATTGCGCGGCTCTCGCTGCTGGACCGCGGCGTGGTGTTCGTGATCGCGCACATCCGCGGCGGCGGCGAGCTTGGCCGGCACTGGTACGAGAACGGCAAGAAGCTCACCAAGAAGAACACGTTCACCGACTTCGTGGACGCCACCGACTGGCTGGCGGCCTCGGGCTGGGCGGACCCGTCACGGATCGCCGCCCTGGGCGGTTCGGCCGGAGGCCTGCTGATGGGTGCCGTGGCGAACATGGCACCAGAGAAGTACGCCGCCATTGTGGCCCAGGTGCCGTTCGTGGACCCGCTGACCAGCATCCTGGATCCGGAACTGCCGCTGTCCGCCCTGGAGTGGGAGGAGTGGGGCAACCCCATCACGGACCCCCACGTCTACGAGTACATGAAGTCCTACTCCCCCTACGAGAACGTGCGCCCGGCCGCCTACCCCAAGATCGCCGCCGTCACGTCCTTCAACGACACCCGGGTCCTTTATGTTGAACCGGCGAAGTGGGTGCAGGAGCTGCGCAACAAGACCACCGGAACCGAGCCGATCGTGATGAAGATCGAGATGGACGGCGGCCACGGGGGCGCCTCCGGCCGGTACGTGCAGTGGCGCGAGCGGGCCTGGGACTACGCGTTCATCGCGGATTCCCTCGGGGCCACTGAGTTGTTGCCGGGCGCCGGCCTGAAGTAGGACGAAAACGGCGTACGCCATCGACTGCTCCGATATTGCCGTTTAGAGCCCCGAGAACGGCGTTTTCGGAGCAATCGATGGGGACGTCCGGGACCTCAGGCCTGCGGGTGCTCCACCAGCCACTCCGCCAGGGTTTCGAGGTTGGCGCGGACGGTGCGGCCCTGGGCCCGCTCAACGAGGGGGTCGGCCAGCTTGCCGAAAACGCCGCCGAGGCCGGTCGCAGCGTCGATCCGCTGCGTGAGGCGGGTGCCGCCGTCGGCCGGTTCAAGGGTAAAGGTGATGGTGAAGTCGAGCTTGCCCTCGACGGACCGGGACACCATGCGCCGGGGCGGATCGAACTCGGTGACCTCCACGGTCCAGTCGAACTGCCGGCCCATGACCTTGCTGGTGCCGCGCCCGCGGGTGCCGACGCCGAGGGGCCCGTCACCCACCTGCTCCGAGGAGGTGACGGAGGAATCGAAGACCGCGACGTTCTGGAACTTCGACACGAAGTCAAAGACCTCCTGCGGCGGCCGGGCAATAACAACACTTTCTTCTACAACAGGCATGGGAGCCTCCTTCACAGGGCACCTGATGCCGGCTCGGCTCTGCCGGCACGATAGGCAGGCACAGCGCCAGAGTGGACCGCTAGCCAGCCCCTGTCAAGATCCTTCTGACCGGCCGATTATTTCTCCACACGATGGTCTATAACGGCGGTTTTTACTTAGGTGAGGCTTAGCTAATACCATCGTCGGATGACCACGCAGCTTGATGTCGCGCGGGTACCTTTCGCTGCCGATCTTTCGAGCTACGGAAACAGGCCTGCCATCCTCGCCGACGGACTGACCCTCACCTACAGCGACCTTGCCAACCGGGTGGACAGCTTCGCCCGGAGGCTGGGCACCGAACGCCGCCTGATCGCGCTCGCTGCCTCCAACGACGTCGAATCCGTCGTCGCATACCTGGCAGCCCTCGCCTCCGGCCACCCGCTGATCCTCCTCCCGGAGGACAAGCCGGCGGCCCTTGAGTCCCTGGTGGCAGCCTACGATCCCGACGTGGTGGTGCGCTCGGCCAACGGGCAGTGCGTCCTGGACGAACGCCGGCCCGGGACCCGGCACACCCTGCATCCGGACCTTGCCCTGCTCCTCAGCACCTCCGGGTCCACGGGCTCCCCCAAGCTGGTGAGGCTTTCCCACGCCAACCTCCAGGCCAACGCCGAATCCATTGCCACTTACCTGCAGATCACCCAGGACGACCGCGCCGCCACTACGCTGCCCATGTCCTACTGCTACGGGCTCTCAGTGATCAACAGCCACCTGCTGCGCGGCGCAGGCCTGGTCCTCACCGGCCTGTCCGTCGTCGATCCGTGCTTCTGGGAGCTGTTCCGGCGGGAGGAAGCCACAGCCTTCGCCGCCGTTCCCTACACCTTCGAGCTGCTGGAGCGCGTGGGCTTCGCCGACATGGACCTGCCCAGCCTGCGCTACATCACTCAGGCCGGCGGCCGGCTTGCCCCGGACTCCGTACGGCACTACGCCGAACTGGGCCGGGAACGGGGCTGGGACCTGTTCGTCATGTACGGCCAGACAGAAGCGACCGCCCGCATGGCCTACCTGCCGCCGGACCTCGCAACCGACTATCCCGGCGCCATCGGTGTTCCCGTTCCCGGCGGAACCTTCCGGATCGAGCCCGTCCCGGGACTTGCCGACGGCGAACTGGTATACAGCGGCCCGAATGTGATGCTGGGCTATGCAGAGAGCCCGGGCGACCTGGCCTTGGGCCGCACGGTCACCGAACTGCGCACCGGCGACCTCGCCCGGAAGAACAGCGCCGGCCTCTACGAGGTGCGCGGGCGCCGCAGCCGGTTCGTCAAGATCGTTGGACTGCGGGTGGACCTGGGCCAGGTGGAACGTCTCCTGGCCGACCTCGGCGTGGACGCAGCCAGCGCCGGAACGGACCAGCGGCTCGTCGTCGCCGTCGAAGGGGACCACGACACCCACCTGCTCACCAAGGTCCTGGCCCAGGGGCTGGGATTGCCGCGGGCCGCCGTCGACCTCCATGCCGTGGAGGAGCTCCCCCGCCTGGGGACGGGAAAAGTGGACTATCCGGCCGTGGCTGCCCTGCCGGCGGCACACCCTGCCCGTCCGGCCGCAGCCACTGAATCCACGGCGGACGCTTCCGGTGCCGCAGGCCGGCACAGCAGCGCCACGCAGCCGGACACTGTCAGGCGGATCTTCGAGGACACGCTGGAACTGCCGGACATTGCCGACGACGACACGTTCGTTTCGCTCGGCGGTGACTCGCTGTCCTTCGTGGCCGCCTCTGTCCGGCTGGAGCAGGTGTTGGGGCACCTGCCGGCGGACTGGCACGTGACACCCGTCCGGGACCTCAAACCGCGGCCGGACAGTCGAACGGACGAGCGCCAGGACGGGCCCCAAGGTGAAAAGCCGGCCCGCCCGTGGACCGCGCGCCTGCTGGCCCCGATGGACACCAGCATCGTCCTCCGTGCCGTCGGGATCTTCCTCATTGCCAGCACCCACATCGGCCTCTTCAGCTGGCAGGGCATGGCGCACGTGCTGTTCGCCGCAGCCGGATTCAACTTCGCCCGCTTCCAGCTCTCCGGCGACAGGATGCCCCGCCTGCGGCGCCAGCTCACCAGCGTGGCCCGGATCGCGGTGCCCAGCATGGTGTTCATAGCCTTCGCCTACCTGGTCACGGACCGGTACAGCCTGCTAAACATCGTGCTCCTGAACGCCGTCCTCGGCCCTGAGCAGGTGACCACGCAGTATCACTTCTGGTTCATCGAGGTGATGGTCTACATCCTGCTGGCAATGACGGCCCTGCTCAGCATCCCCTGGCTCCACCGTGCGGAACGCCGTTTCCCGTTCGTCTTCCCGCTGGTCCTGTTCGGTGTCGGCCTGCTCACCCGCTTTGAGCTTGTAGAGCCCGGTGTCCCCCATACCGTCCCCGCCTTCTGGCTGTTCGCCCTCGGGTGGGCGGTGGCCCGCTCCCGCACCCTCCCCCAGCGCTGTGCCGTCACCGCCCTCACGCTCCTCACCGTCCCGGGATTCTTCGAGAACCCCTACCGGGACCTCACCGTGATGGCCGGAATCCTCATGCTCGCCTGGCTGCCCACCCTCCCGGTGCCGCGGGCCGTGAGCCGGCTGGTAGTCCTGCTGGCCAGCGCCTCGATGCACATCTACCTGGTCCACTGGCTGGTCTACCCCCTGTTCACCGGCATCAGCGTTCCCCTGGCCGTGGCAGCCTCGCTGGCTGCCGGGGTGGCCTACTGGGCCCTGTGCAACAGGGCTGCCGGGGCAGCAGCCCGCCACCTGGCACGGAGGTGAGGTGACGACGGCGGCCGCCTCCCGCCGTCGTCACCTCACCTTCAGTCCGCGGCAGTACCCGGAAAAGCTAACCGTGCTTACTATTGTGGAGCACCCGTATTCCGGCCGGAGACCTCCACGGCCCGGACCCCACCAAAGGAGCAGGCATGCCGCTACGCAAGGGAACGTCCGTCGAATGGAACACGTCGCAGGGCATGACCCACGGAAAGATCGTTGAGAAGAAGACCAGCGACTTTGAGCTGGACGGGCACACGCACCGGGCGAGCGAGGACGAGCCGCAGTACGTGGTGGAATCCGCCAGGACCGGCGCCCGGGCCGCGCACAAGGCTTCTGCCCTGACCGAAAAGAAGTAGCGCTGTGGCCGCCCAGCATGAAGTGGTGATCATCGGCGGGGGCAACGCCGGCGTTTCCCTGGCCGCCCGCCTGGAACGCTACGGGGTCAAGGACGTGGCCGTCATCGAGCCCAAGGACCACCACCTCTACCAGCCGCTGTTCTCCCACATTGCCGGCGGCCGGGCCCAGGCCCAGGAGGCCGTCCGCTCCCAGGAGTCGGTGATGCCCCAGGGCGTGACGTGGATCCGGGACGGTGCCGTGGGCGTGGACACGGACACAAATACCGTCAGCCTGGCCTCGGGCTCGTCCGTGTCCTATGGGCAGCTGGTGGTGTGCCCCGGCCTGCAGTATGACTGGGACGAGGTGCCGGGCCTTGCGGCGGCCGTGCATTCGCTGCACGGGGCGTCGCATTACGAGTTCGAGCTGGCACCCAAGGCCTGGACCCTGCTGAGCGGGCTCACGTCCGGAACCGCCGTCTTCACCATGCCGGCCGGTCCCATCAAATGCGGCGGCGCCAGCCAGAAGCCCATGTACCTTGCCTGCGACTACTGGCGCGAACAGGGCGTGCTGGACCAGATCCGCGTGGTGATGGTCCAGCCCTATCCCACAGTCTTTGGGGTGCCCGAGATCGACCGGGAACTTGACCGCAAGATCGCCGAATACGGCATCGAACTGCGGACCAACAGCGAACTGGTTTCCGTGGACGCGGCAAGCCGGAATGCCACCATTCGGGACATCTCCACGGGCGCCGAAGACACCATCCACTACGACGTGCTGAACGCTGTTCCGCCGCAGTCGGCACCGGACTGGCTCAAAGCCACGGACCTGCCTGCCTCCGGAGACGCCGGCGGGTTCGTGGAGGTAGACCGCCAGACGCTCCGCCACATCCGGTTCCCGAACGTCTGGTCCCTGGGGGACGCGGCAGGGACCACCAACTCAAAATCCGGCGGCGCCCTCCGGAAGCAGACCAAGGTACTGGCCCAGAACCTTGTCGCCGCGCGGAAGGGGAAGCCGCTGCCCGCGAAGTACAACGGCTACTCCGTCTGCCCGTTCACGGTGTCGCGGGACACCGTGGTGTTCGCCGAATTCGACGACCGCTACCGGCCCATGCCCACCATTCCCCGGGTGCCCACGTGGAACGAGAGCAAGCTGTCCTGGGTGGTGGACCGGGACATTTTCCCGCAGGTCTATTGGAACCTGATCCTCAAGGGCCGGGCGTGAGTGAGAGAGCGTCCGGGGAAAACCAACCTTAAGTGAGAGAGCATCCCGGGAAAACCGCCCCTAAGTGAGAGAGCGTCCCGGGAACCCCATCGAGTGCTCCGATAATGCCGTTTTGCGCGCTGAAAACGGCACCTACGGAGCAACCGATGAGGAGACGACGGCGGCCGTCGCCTCCGCGATGGCGCGCTCCTCGTCGGTGGGAACCACCAGGACAGGAATGGCGGACCCGGCCGTGGAAATGACGCGGGGTTCCTTGGACCGCTCGGCGTTCAGGCCGGCGTCGAGCTCTACGCCAAGCGCGCCCAGCCGGTCCGCCACCAGCGCACGGAACTGGTGCGAGTTCTCGCCGATGCCGGCCGTGAACACCAGGGCCTTCGCCCCGCCCACGGCCACGTGGTATCCCCCGATGTACTTGGCCAGCCGGTAGGACGTGACCGCGAGCGCCGTAGCAGCCCTGGCATCGCCTGACTCGGACGCCTCCACCACCGAGCGCATGTCATTGTTGCCAGCCAGGCCTTTCAGCCCGGACTCGCGGTTGAGCATGGTGTCCAGGTCCTCCGGGGTCCAGCCCGCCCGGCCCAGGAACACCAGGATGGAGGGGTCCAGGTCGCCCGAGCGGGTCCCCATCACCAGGCCCTCAAGCGGGGTGAAGCCCATGGACGTGTCCACAGAGTGGCCGCCCCGGATGGCCGTGACGGAGGCGCCGTTGCCCAGGTGGGCGATGACGCCGTCAAACTCTTCAACGGGCAGGTCCAGCAGCGCGGCGGCGCGCCGGGTCACGTACTCGTGGGACGTGCCGTGGAAGCCGTAGCGGCGGATGCCGTGGTTGGTGTAGAGCTCGTCCGGGACGGCGTAGCGCCAGGCGTGCTCGGGCAGCGTGCGGTGGAATGCGGTGTCGAACACGGCAACCTGGGGCATGTCCGGCCACTTTTTGGTGATGGCCCGGATCCCCAGGACGTTGGCGGGGTTGTGGAGCGGCGCCAGCGGGTTCAGGCGCTCGATGGCGCGGGTGATCTCGTTGTCGATCAGCACGGGCTCCGCGAAGCGCTCCCCGCCGTGCACCACCCGGTGTCCAACTGCGGCCAGCTCCAGGCCGCCAAGTTCCTGGTGGATGGCGGCATCCACCTGTTCCAGCGCCTCGGCGTGGTCCCGTGGGCCCTCTATCTCGCCGTCCCCGCCGCCGCCGTTGCCCATGCCGATCTTCTCGATCAGCCCCTCGGTCAGGACGCTCCCGGCGGCGACGTCGCGCACCTGGTACTTGAGCGAGGACGAGCCGGAGTTGATGACGAGCACGAGCATGTGGGGCCTCCTGAGCCTTGCTTCTGCGGTTCAAACCCCACTATAGGCGGGCCGGGGCACGGGTTTCTTGCGGACAGGCGAGGCTGGGGCCTAGAGTCGGCACACGAGCTGGACCACGCCCGAGAGGACACTTTCATGACGAACGAGCCGAATTCGATCGACGAGAACGACCCCACCAACACGGGTTCCAGCAGCACGGCGCCCCTGAACGCGCAGGCGGATTCGGATACCGGTTCCCGTTCCGGAAAGAAAGACCCCACGGTGGTGGAAGGCGCCAACCCTGCCCTGGACGACACCGGCGCCCTGAAAGCTAAGGAAACCGGCGAGGCACCCGAAGCCCCGGAGAACACCGAGGACCTGGACCTCACCCCGCAGGGACTGTCCGATGAGCCAGCCAAACAGGAGGACCCGGCCAGCCTGGCGAAGCCGGACAACAGCTGACGCGGCGCTAAGCACCCCGACGCAAAGTAACACAGCGCTAAGGGCGACGGCGGCACCCACGGAGGTGCCGCCGTCGCCCTTTGTCGGTTTGCTTGGCTGTGGCCCGGAAGCGGGCCCTGGGAAGCAGGTCCTGGTACGTAGGTCCTAGGAAGCGGGGGCCTGGGCCTGGATGGCCGTGATGGCCACGGTGTTGACGATGTCCTCCACGGTGCAGCCGCGGGAGAGGTCGTTGACCGGCTTCCGCAGCCCCTGCAGGACGGGCCCGACGGCCACCGCCCCTGAGCTCTGCTGCACCGCCTTGTACGTGTTGTTGCCGGTGTTGAGGTCCGGGAAGATGAACACCGTGGCCTGCCCGGCCACCGACGAGCCCGGCATCTTGGACTCAGCGATGGAGGCGTCCACGGCGGCGTCGTACTGGATGGGGCCCTCGACGGCGAGGTCCGGGCGGCGCCGGCGGACCAGTTCGGTGGCCTGCCGCACTGCGTCCACGGCCTCCCCGGAGCCGGAACCGCCGGTTGAGTAGGACAGCATGGCCACCCGCGGCTCCACCCCGAACTGCGCCGCGGTCTCCGCCGAGGCCAGTGCGATGTCCGCCAGCTGCTCCACATTCGGGTCCGGGTTCACGGCGCAGTCGCCGTACACCAGCACCCGGTCCGGCATCAGCATCAGGAACACGGAGGACACGATCTTCACGCCCTCGCGCGTTTTCACGAACTCCAGGGCCGGCCGGATGGTGTGGGCGGTGGTGTGCGCCGCACCGGACACCATGCCATCCACCACGCCCAGCTGGACCATCATGGTGCCGAAGTAGCTGACGTCCTGCATGATCTCCAGCGCCTTCGCCAGGTCCACACCCTTGTGCGCCCGCAGTTCCGCGTACTTTTCGGCGAACTTCTGGCGCAGGTCCGAGGTGGCCGGGTCAACGATGTTGATGCCGGACAGGTCGATGCCGCGGGCGGCCGCCAGTTCGCGGACCTCCGATTCGGGGCCCAGCACGGTGAGGTCGCAGACGTCGCGGCGGTGCAGGATCTCGGCAGCCCGGAGGATCCGCACGTCGGTCCCTTCCGGCAGCACCACGTGCCGGCGCTGCGACCTGGCGCGTTCGATGAGGTCGTGCAGGAAGCGCAGCGGGGTCATCCGCTCGGCCCGGGGCAGGTGGAGGCGCTCCACCAGCTCGGTCTCGTCCACCCGGCGGGACCAGAGGCCCAGCGCGGACGCCACCTTGCGGCGGTGCCCGGACCAGATCTCGCTGCGGACCTCCGAAACCCGGCGGGCCGTGGTGTAGGTGTCCTCCCTGGCGGCGAACACGGGGAACGGGGCCTGCGCCAGGAGCGGGTAGATGTTGGCGTCCGGAGCGAGCCCGCCGGTGAGGATGAGCGCGGAGGCCACCGGGAACTCGGGCGAGAAGGACGCCGCGAGGCACGCCACCATCACGTCCGCCCGGTCGCCGGGGACGATCACCAGGGCACCCTCGTCCAGCACGTTCAGGAAGTTGCCCACGTTCATGGCGGCCACCTTGATGTCCTTCACGTCGCGTTCCATGTCCGGCCGTCCGGCGATCTGGCGGACGCCCAGTGCCGCGGCAACCTCGCCGGTGGTGGGCCGCGCGATCGCCTCCAGCTCCGGCAGGATGTACACGGGCCGCTTGGAGGCGCCGGGCTTCACGGCGGCGGCGATTGCGTCCAGGTCCTCCGGATCTGCACGGTTCACCATGATGGCCAGCAGGGTGCACCTTTCGGCGGCGAGCTCCTTCCGGGCAACCTCGACGGCGGCCGCGGCTTCGGCGACGGTCCGCCCCTTGGCGCCCACCACCGCCACGATGGGGGCGGCCAGGTTGTTGGCCAGGCGGGCGTTGAGGTCGAATTCGACGGCGGAGTCCTGGCCCACCAGGTCCGTTCCCTCCACGATCACCACATCGCAGTGCCGCGAGATCTCGGCGAAGATTTCCACGCAGCGGGCGTCAATCTCTGCCCGGTTCCCCTCGGCCAGCAGGGACCGGACTTCCTCGTGGGTGAGACCGCCGCGGCAGCGCTCGTCCTCCAGCGCGAAACGGGATTTCATCAGCGCGACCATCGGATCGGCCGCAGCGTCCGGACCATGGACCACGGGCTTGAAAAAGCCGATCCTGTCCGCATGCCGGTGGAGGGTGTCCGCCAGACCCAGGGCCACAAGTGACTTGCCCGATCCGGGGGTGGTTGCGCTGACGTAGATGCCTTTGGCCATGGTCCGCCCTTTGCTGTGCTGGTGCCGGTTACTCCATCCTTGCACTTCGGCACGGGCTTTCGGCAGCGTTGGAGTTCGCCGGGCCTGTGGTGATGGGCACGGGATGCTGTGGCGGCGGGCACGGGGGCGGTGGCACTGCACATCAGGCGGGCCGGCGGCGGCCGGTGCGTGCCGCCGTCGTACATTCCAGCCCAGGTGCTTCTCCCAACCCCATCCGGCGCGCCAGGCACGACGGCGTGTCCCGGCTCCGGCGCGCGGTCCCGCCGGAGAAAGTGGGCAGGAACGGCCGGCCGCGGACGCCCCGGCCCTTGACACCGGACCCCTCCATGGGATTACCTAATGAACATTCGGTAAATAAAGCTGGAGGCAATGACGCATGGCTGAAACCACCCTTTCCGGGCCCACACACCAGATCCTGGAGAACGACTACGCCTCCGAGTGGATGGGCATCGAAGTCCTCGCCATCAGCGACGGCCACGCGACCATCCGGATGACCCTCCGGCAGGAAATGCTCAACGGCTTCGGAATGGCCCACGGCGGAATGATCTTCGCCTTCGGGGACACCGCATTCGCCCTCGCCTGCAACCCCGCCGTCCAGGCACCCGGCGAGGAAAACAGCATCACCGTGGCCTCCGGCGTCGACATCAATTTCCTCAAGCCCGCCTTCCGCGGCCAGGTGCTGACCGCGGTGGCGGACCGCCGCTCCAGCGCCGGACGCAGCGGCCTGTACGACATCCAGATTTTCGCCACGGATGCTGCACCCTCCCCCACGGGCCAGCCCGCACCGGCCCAGCCCAATCCAGCCCAGCCCAGTTCAGCCCAGCCCGGCGAGCTCATTGCCGAGTTCCGCGGACGCAGCCGCACCATCCCCAAGAAGTAGGAAAATCATGACCCTGCATGCCCCCGAAACCCCCTCCGCTGCCGCAGCAACGGCCGCAGGCACTAACGTCATCCTGGACCGCGAGGAGACCATGTCCCGCGACGAGCTCGAGGCCCTGCAACTCAGCCGCCTGCAGCACACCGTGGCCTACGCCTACGAACGCGTGCCCCTCTACAAGCGCAAGTTCGACGACGCCGGCATCCACCCGAACGACCTCCGGGAACTCAGCGACCTGGGCAACTTCCCCTTCACCACCAAGGACGATCTGCGCGAGGAATACCCGTTCGGCATGTTCGCCGTGCCGCAGCACGAAGTAGCCCGCGTCCACGCCAGCTCGGGCACCACCGGCCGGCCCACGGTGGTCGGGTACACCAAAAAGGACCTGGCGGACTGGGCGAAACTCGTGGCCCGCAGCTTCCGCGCCTCCGGCATCCGCCCGGGCATGAAAGTCCACAACGCGTATGGGTATGGCCTGTTCACCGGCGGCCTGGGCGCGCACGCCGGCGCCGAAGCCCTCGGCTGCACGGTCATCCCCATCTCCGGCGGGCAGACCGAACGCCAGATCCAGCTGATCCAGGACTTCAAGCCGGACGCCATCCTGGCCACCCCCACGTACCTGCTCACCATCGCGGACGCCATGGCGCACATGGGCATCGACCCCGCCTCCACCTCGCTGAAGTACGCGGTGCTGGGCGCCGAGCCGTGGACCGAGGAAATGCGGCACGAACTTGAGGTCACCATGAACCTCAAGGCCTGCGACATCTACGGGCTCTCCGAGGTGATGGGCCCGGGCGTGGCCGGCGAGGCCGTGGAGACCCAGGACGGCAGCCACATCTGGGAGGACCACTTCCGGCCCGAAATCATCGACGCCTTCAACCCGGTGGTGGGCAAGGAGAATGTGCTGCGCGACGGCGAGCACGGCGAACTGGTGTTCACGTCGCTCACCAAGGAAGCGCTGCCCATCATCCGGTACCGCACCAAGGACCTCACCCGCCTGCTCCCCGGCACCGCCCGCCCCGCGCACCGCCGGATGGGACGCATCACCGGCCGCAGCGACGACATGATCATCCTCCGCGGCGTGAACGTGTTCCCGTCCCAGATCGAGGAGATCGCCCTCCGCATCCCCGAGCTCAGCCCGCACTTCCAGCTTGAACTCACCCGCCCCGAAGGCCAGCGGATGGACCAGATGACGGTGAAGATCGAGCGCCGGGAGACCGTCACCATCGAGCAGGTTTCGACGGCGGCGCGCACCTTGAAGGAGCAGATCAAGATCCATGTGGGTTCTTCCTGCACGGTTGACGTGGTGGACCCCGGCTCCCTGGAGCGGTCCAACGGCAAGCTGCGCCGGATTTACGACATGCGGCCCAAGGCGTAGCGGCTAAGCATCACTAGGCGGAGCCCGGGACCTGGCGTCCCGGGCTCTTCCGTCATGTTTCCGCCCGGCTCTTCCCTTCCGCGATCAGGACGAGGTTTCCGACGACGTCCCCTCCTTCCAGCCGGATGTGGGCCCGCTTCGCCTCGAGCAAGGGAAACCGGCCGGCGATCACGGGAGTGATCTTCCGCGCCTCCAGCAGCTCGTACAAGGTGGTCCAGGCGTCCATCAATGGCTGCCGGTCCAGCCGCCAGGATGTGGTCCCGTAGAGGCGGATCCTTGTGCCCTCCGGGACCAGGTTGTGCCTGATGGCGCGTGCCAGGAGACGCAGGGTGGAGGCCGGGCTGCCAGGGTTGGCGTACTCCACGAGCACCCCGCCTGGCCGAAGCACGGCGAGTCCGATGTCCGTCCAGCCTCCGCCCGTTCCGTCCAATACGGCGTCGACACCGGAAGGCTCCAGCAGGCGCAGGGCACCAATGACTTCTTCGCCTTTGACATCCAGTGGAACCACGCCGTGGTCCCTGAGCCAAGGGTGCTTGGCGGGAACATCCACGCCGTACATCCTCAACTCCAGCAGGCGCCCGAGTTGCACGAGCGCCGTTCCGATCCCGCCCGCCGCTCCGGTGACAAGGATGGCCTGGCCGGGCCGGATCCGGGCAACCCTGGAGAGCGTCTGGTGGGCCACCAGATAGTTCAGGGCCACGGCCACCACATCGCCCGCGTCAAGTGCGGAAGAGATTCGCATCATGGGGTGGGTGGTCACGAAGATGTACTCTGCATACCCGCCCTTCTCCGTCATGACCACCACCCGGTCCCCAGGGGTTGCGGCCTTGACCCCCGGCCCCACCGCATCGACAACACCCGCCACGGCATAGCCGGGCACAAAGGGAAACGCGGGCGGGTACGTGGAGAGCCCGTTGCGGGCCTGAACATCAACGGCGCTCACACTGCACGCCTCCACCCGCACCCTCGCCTCGCCCCGCCGCGGTGACCTCAGCCGCCGTCGTACAACCTCCAGCACCTCCGGACCGCCCATACGGGTTGCGGCAACACTTCCGTACTCAATGGGCGGCAGCTGCAGGGCAGCCGCCGCGTCTGCGCCGGCACCAACTGTCGCCGCGTACTCTTCCAGCTGGCGCGCGGCAGTCGGACCAGACATTGCGCGGCCGTGTCCACTCGCCAGCACGCGGGGACGGAGCCCGGCCAGCACTGCGACGGAGGCCATGGCCAGGGCCCAGTCCCAGGTGGCAATCCACGGCGGGCCACTGACCCTGGTGGCTCCGCTGAATAGACCGGACAGGGAGTTCAGGTCGGTGGTCAGCACGGCGTCCCCGGTGAGCAGCACGCCGTCGGACTCGCGGAAAAGGGCAATGTGGCCCGGTGTATGTCCCGGGGTTTCCACGCAGGTCCAGTCCTGCAGCCCGGGAACCCCGGCGGCTGGATCGAAGGGGCGCACAAGGTCCGTCATGTCGGCGGCGCGCATACTCCCCTCCGGCAGCACCTTCAGCAAAGGGCGCAGGACCCGGCGGTCCAGCGGGCTGGCATACTCGTCCAGCAGCGTCCCGGCAGCCTGCGGCAGCTCGGCGGGGTGCACGTAGACAGGAACACTCCACCGCCGGGCCAAAGCAGGGGCGCAGCCCGCGTGGTCAGGATGGATATGGGTCAGCACAATCGCCGCGGGCCGCGTACCTGAACCAAAAAGGGATTCCGCCGCCGCCACAATGGACTGCTCTGCACTGGGCCAGCCGGCATCCACCAGCACCCACCCCTGGCCCGAGCGCACCAGGTAAACATGGGAGGCCATCTGTTTCCTGCCGGTGGGCAGTTGGTAGACGCCGCGCGCGACGACGGCTGGCTGGGGCATTCTGGACGTCATCCTCGCCGGCCTTCCTGGGTCACGCGGCGGCACTCCGCCTCCTACCAGCGTGGTCCCTCCGGATGAACGGGCCACAGGGTCCAAAGTCCTGCGAAGTCTTATGCCCTGATTACCGAACGTTCATGAGAAAATGGCCGTTATGTCCCCAACTGATGCACCCACCAAGCGCGGCCGCCCCGGATACGACCAGCAATCGGTGCTGCGCATCGCCGTCGACGTCTTCAACCGGCACGGTTACGACGCCACGTCCATGGGCATCCTTGCGGACAACCTGGGCATCTCCAAGTCCGCCATTTACCACCACGTGCCGTCCAAGGGTGACCTCCTGAAGCTCGCCCTTGAGCACGCCCTCGGCGGGCTCGAGGCCATTCTGGAAGAACCCGCAGCCACGTCCGGCGCGGCCGACGCCCGCCTGGAGTTCGTGCTCCGCCAGACCGTGGCCGTCCTGGTGGACCGGCTGCCGTTCGTCACGCTGCTCCTGCGCCTGCGCGGGAACACGGAGATCGAGCGGGACGCCCTGGAGCGCCGCCGCGCCTTCGACCACAAGGTGGCCGGGTTGATCTCCGCAGCACGCGACGAAGGCTCCCTGCGCCAGGACATCGATCCGCGGACCGTCACCAGGCTGCTGTTCGGCATGATCAACTCGATCGTGGAATGGTACAAGCCGGGCGGGCCCCTCTCCCCCGAACGGCTCGCCGACGACGTGATCACCATGGCCTTCGACGGACTGCACTCCACCCAGCACTGAGCCAAATACTAAGGGTGCTTGGTATTTCCCCGGATCCCCGGCTACGGTGGAAGAAACCAGCCAGAACCCGGAGGAGGCCGTCCATAAATACCGTCACCCGCCGGGCGCTGCCGCGTCCGGACCGCTTCCGGACCGCCGCGGGAGTTGCACTGCTCACGGCATCCCTGGCCCTCACCGGCTGCACCGGCTCCACGCCTCCCCCGGTTCCCAGCGGCTCCTCCAGCCCCGGGTCCGCGTCAACAGCTACGCCTAACAGCACCGCGGCCCCGGCCCCCGCGCCGGCCGCGGAAGGCGATATCCCCCAGCTGGTGGAGAACCTCGCTCCGTCCGTGGTCACCATCTTCACGGACGGCGGCCTGGGCAGCGGCGTGGTCTACTCCGAAGACGGCCTGATCCTCACCAACGAGCACGTAGTCCGGGGCAACACCCGCGTGGAGGTCGCCTTCGCTGACGGCCAGCGGGTGGAGGGAACCGTCAAGGCCACCGACCCCGTGACGGACCTCGCCCTGGTGCAGGCCAACCGCACCGGCCTGCCCAAACCCGTGTACCAGGCCAACCTCCCGCGGGTGGGTGAAGGGGCTGTGGTGCTCGGCTCGCCGCTCGGCTTCGAGAACACCGCCACCGCCGGGATCATCTCAGGGCTGCACCGGTCCATTCCCGGTTCCGCCTCCAACAGCCTCTCCCTGGTGGACCTGATCCAGACCGATGCGCCCATCAGCCCGGGCAACTCCGGCGGGGCCGTCATCAACATGCGCGGCGAAATCATCGGCATCAGCGAGGCCTACATTCCCCCGTCAGCCGGCGCCGTGGCCCTCGGATTCGCGATCCCCGCCGCCACCGCAGTGGAGGTCGCCGAGGAACTGCTGGCGGACGGCACTGCCGAGCACGCCTACCTGGGCCTCACCCCGGGGGAACTGACCCCGCAGATCGCGGGCCAGTTGGGCATAGACGCAAGCACCGGCGTCGTGGTTCTGGCAGTGGACGACGACGGCCCGGCCGCACGCGCCGGCATCCGCCCGGGTGACGTCCTGGAGTCCCTGGAGGGCGCGGACCTCACCGCTCCGGAAAAGCTCCTGGCGGAACTCCGGAACCGCAACCCCGGCGATACCGTAGGCTTCAAGGTCAAGCGGCAGGACCAGAGCCTTGACCTCAAGGCGGACCTCACCGCGCGGCCCACAAGTAACACCCGATAGGAAGGTAAGAAAATGAGCCACCCCAAAGACGAAGCAGACGCCGGATACATCATTCCGGACCCCTCAAAGGTCCGTGAGGACGTCCCCGGCGACGCCGGCGATGAAGCCAACGTGATCCGCTTCAGCGAAGAGCAGGCCCTGATCGAGGAACAGTCCCACGGCATCCGCCCGGACACCTACAGCATCCCCTCCGGCGGCCCCACCATGGCTGAGGCCCGGGGCAACATGGACCTCTCGGACCAAAGCGAAAGCGGGCACGGCACCGGCCGCGAGGATGACAGCAGCGACGACAGCCTGCACGGCGGCGCCGAGTCCTGATCTCACGGCTGCCGGCACGGCTGGCTGCAAGCACGGCAGAAGGGGCGGTCCCGGTATCCCGGGACCGCCCCTTCGTGTATCACCGGTGCGTGGCTAGAGTTCGTATTCGGCCTGGACGCCGAGCTTCTCGTGGACACACAGGATGTTGTGCTCCGTGTCCATAAACCACGCGCACTTCTCCGAGTCGGTGGTGCAGATGTGGTTCTCTGTCTTCAGGTCGGGCAGGTCGTAGTCCTGGAACGCGACACCCCTTGCCCCCATGTCACGGACCGTCCGCTCAATGTCCGTCACCTCGAAGCTCAGGGCGGTGTGCTCGGAGTGTTTGCCGTCCGAGACCGGCATCAACTGCAGCATGGGGCCGCCGTCGCCGCCGAGCAATTCGCTTCCGTCATCTGTCATGCCGCGGTGCGGGAGTCCGAGCTTTTCCGTGTAGAACCTTCGGGCGCGCGCTGCATCATCGACTGGCAGGACGGTTGTGGCTGTATTCATTCTTAGATTCATGTGGCCACCTCCTACGGGCAGAATTTTACGCTTCCGCCCACCAAAAAGAACCGCCCGCTGCAGCCCCAGACGCTCCTCCCCCACTTGATGCAGGAAATCCCCCAACGCTCTCTCACTTGATGCAGGAAATCCCCCAACGCTCTCCCACTTGATGCAGGAAATCCCCCAACGCTCTCTCACTTGATGCCCTTAAATCGCCAACGCTCTATCGGAGAGTGATAGAGCGTTGGCCAAAATGATGCAGGAAGTGAGAGAGCGTCACGCTAAAACGCACATCAAGTGAGCGAGCGTCACAGAAAAACGGGCGTTAAGTGAGAGAGCGTGCCGGGTGGGGGTTACTTGGCTACGAGGGTGAGGACGTCGTAGGTGGCCACGATCTCGTCGTTCTGGTTGGTCAGGACGGCATCCCAGGCCACCTCGCCATACTCGTCGGTTTCACGCGGGGTGATCTTCTTGGCGGTGAGCGTCACCCGGATGGAATCGCCTGCCGCCACGGGGGTGATGAACCGGAGGTTTTCCAGCCCGTAGTTGGCCAGCACCGGACCCGGAGCAGGTTCAACGAACAGGCCGGCACCCCAGGCCAGCAGGAGGTAGCCGTGCGCCACGATGCCCGGGAAGAACGGGTTGGCTTCCGCGGCCTCGTGGTTGGTGTGGGCGTAGAAGGTGTCGCCGGTGGAGTTGGCGAAGGCCGAAATGTCCTCCAGGGTGACCTGGCGCAGCTCGGACCGGACGGCGTCGCCAATCCTCAGGGTCTCCAGCGGCTTCCGGAACGGGTGGGTCCCCTCCGTCTCAACCGTGAAGTTCCGGCTGGCACCCGCGTGCCACACACCCGTGACGGCGGTGAGCATGTTCGGTGAACCCTGAATGGCGGTGCGCTGCATGTGGTGCATCACCGAACGGATGCCGCCCAGTTCCTCACCGCCGCCGGCCCGGCCGGGCCCGCCGTGGACCAGGTGCGGCACAGGCGAACCGTGGCCCGTCGACGAACGTGCGTCCTCGCGGTTGAGCATCAGCACACGGCCGTGGTGCGCCGCGATGCCGGTCACCAGTTCGCGGGCCACCGCGGGATCGTTGGTGCAGACCGAGGCCACCAGGGAGCCGCCGCCGCGGGCGGCGAGGCGGACGGCGTCGGGTATGTCCTTGTACCCGATCACCGAGGAGACGGGGCCGAACGCCTCCAGGGAATGGACTTCCTCCGCCTCCGGGTCCTGCCAGTTCAGCAGCACGGGCGCCATGAAGGCGCCGCCGTCCACCACGCCCGTGGATCCGTCCGCGGACGTGACCGACGGCGAATCGAGCGTTCCGTAGGCCAGCTCACCGCCGTTGTCCAGCATCGTCTGGACGGCGGCCCGGACATCCTTGAGCTGCTCCACCGAGGCGAGCGCGCCCATGGTGACGCCCTCGGCCCGCGGATCGCCAAGGACAACGCGCTCGGAGATACGCTTGCCGACGGCGGCAGAGACGGCGGCAACCAACTCCTGCGGCACGATGGCGCGGCGGATGGCGGTGCACTTCTGACCGGCCTTGGCCGTCATTTCCGTGACCACGGAGCGGACGAAGGCGTCGAATTCCGGGGTTCCCTCCACGGCATCCGGGCCGAGGATGGCGGCGTTGAGGGAGTCGGTCTCGGATGTGAAGCGGACGCCACCTTGCACCACATTGGGGTGCGATTTCAAGGACAGGGCCGTGGAAGCGGAGCCGGTGAAAGCCACGAGGTCGCGGTAGTCCAGGACATCCAGCAGGCCGCGGACGGAGCCGGAAATGAGCTGCAGCGAGCCCTTGGGGAGGATGTTCGATTCAACGATGGCCTTGACCACCGCGGCGGCCACGTACCCGGTGGGAGTGGCGGGCTTGACGATGGTGGGGACGCCGGCGAGGAAGGCCGGGGCGAACTTCTCCAACATGCCCCAGACGGGGAAGTTGAAGGCGTTGATCTGCACGGCCACGCCGGGGATGCGGGTGTAGATGTGTTCACCGGCGAAGGAACCGTCCTTGGACAGCACTTCCATGGGCCCGTCCACCACCACCTGGGAGTTGGGAAGCTCGCGGCGGCCCTTGGACCCGAACGTGAAAAGGACACCGATGCCGCCGTCGATGTCGATCATCGAGTCCACCTTGGTGGCGCCGCTCTGGGCGGAGAAGGCGTAGAAGTGCTCGCGCCGGGCGTTGAGGTACTGCGCCAGCTCCTTGAGCTTGAGGGCGCGCTGGTGGAAGGTGAACTGGCCGAGTTCCTTCTGGCCGGTGGTGCGGCCATAGTCAACGACGGCGGCCAGGTCCAGCCCCTCGGTGCTCACCTTGGCCAGGATCTCCCCCGTGCTCGCGTCCCGGACAGGCGTCGCGGAAGCTGCCGCTCCGGCGTCGGGCGTCCACCACGAATCCATGATGAAGCTGGGCACTGTCTCCACGGTGTCGACCGTGGCCTGGGGAGCTGTGGCTGTGGTGGTCATCGTTGACGGGTCCTTCCAACAAAGGGGCAGGCAAACAGGACGAGTCATTACTGACCGTCCGTTCGGTAATATATTCACCATACATGAAGTGCCGTGCTGCACACTAGAAGGCCAGGACGGTTTTCGGCCACCAAAAGGAGAACTTATGAGCGCCCCATCACCCATGGATGCTGCCGAGAGCAAGCCTTCGGCGCACGAACTGTGGAAGATCACCCTCGGCGAACTGGACGAGAAGATGGGCGTCAAGATCCTCGAGGAGTCCGTCCAGCGCGTGGTGGCAACCATGCCTGTGGAGGGGAACAGGCAGTCTTTCGGGCTGCTCCACGGCGGGGCGTCACTGGCTGTGGGTGAAGCGGTGGGTTCCTGGGCGGCCGTGATCCACGCGAGCACGCTGGGCAAGACGGCGGTGGGAGTGGACGTTTCAGCCACCCACCACCGCTCCGCGCGGGAAGGGCAGATCACCATTACGGCTACGCCCATCCACCTGGGCGGCACGCTCACCACCCACGAGGTGCTCATCACCAACGAGGCCGGTCAGCGGCTCTGCACCCTCCGCATCACCAACCTGCTGATGCGGCGCCACAAGTAGCCTGCTGGCCTGTGAGTTGGCGTCGTTATTCCGGCGTGTGCTGCCTCCGGCGGCGGACGAGTGCCATCAACAAGGTTCCGACGGCGATCGCCCCAGCGGCCCCGCCCGCTGCGGGGACCCCGCTGGCACCCGTGTACGCCAGGCCGCCGTAGTCGCGGTCCCGGGAGGACGCGTCTGACGGTTCCGCGGGAGTGGTGCCCGCAGGCGCAGGCACGACGACGGCGTCCTGGTCAGCCGGGGAAGAATCCGCCGGGGCCGGGGCCGGGTCAGCCGGGGCCGGGTTTGCCGGCACGGGCGCCGGGGCCGGGTCAACGGGCTGGCGGGGGGCTCTTCCGGCTCCGGCGGCACCGGCGGGGCCGGTCCTTCCGGGGCAGCGGCGGCGAACTCGAAGTCCGCAGCACCGGAGGCACTGAACCCGTTGACGGTCTGCGCGGTAAACCGGAGTGTCTCCTTGCCCTGCGGCGCCGGGAAGCTCCAGGTTCCGTCCGCGTTGACGGGGACCTCAAAGGTGTCCTGCCCCGGGATGGTGATCCGGACGTTTGAGTCGGCAGCTACGGCAGTGGCAGGGGCCGCAGGGACGGTGCCGCTGATGACCTGCCCCGGTTCATAGGTGGTGCCGGGCGCGGGAGAGGACACCGCAGGCGTGTTGAGGAAGAGTTCCAGCTGGTAGCCGGGCAGCACGGCCAGGCTGTCCGCCAGGGTGGCCCCGACCGCGAAATTCTCCACCACGTTGCCCTGTTCATCAGGCGTGTCTCCGGCGGCATGGGTGCCCACGGCGTAGTTGCCGCTGACATACGGGCCGCCGGAATCACCGCCGCTGGACTGGACGCCGTAGGACAGGAAGCCGTTGAACGCCCGCAGGTCGTTAGGGTCCGCCGCGTAGCCTGGCCCGGGAACCACAAAGATCCCCACCGCATCCACCGTGCCGCAGGACCAGGCCGAAGTCCGGCCCGATCGGCACACCCGCGTCCCCGCCACGGGCTCGGCCGTGCCAATGATCTTGACGTCGGGTTCCGGCTGGGACACGTCGCCCCAGGTGCTCGCTGCCGGCAGCGGATCCAGGTCCGCGGGTAGGGATTCGACCACCGCAATATCGGTTCCCACATTTCCCGGGTCGTCCGGCTGGAGCGGGTCATTCACGCTCCCGGGCCGCAGGACCGGGCTGTTCCCAGGGCCGCCGAATTGGCTGAAACCGAACTTCCCGAGCGGCCCTGTCCGGTTGAACTGGAATTCCAGCTCTGCCGTTTCCGCTGCCCCGTCCGAGGCACAGTGGCCAGCCGTGAGGACGGCCGGGAGGCCGGCCGGGTCAAAGGCCGAAAAGCCCGCGGAGCAGATCCAGCCGGTGTCGGCGATGTAGCCCACTCCCCCGGGAACGTCGGCCTCCGGCGCTAGCGGCGTGCCGTCGTCGAGCTCCACGTTGGCGAACCGGGCAACAAACTCCGCCGGCGATTTCCTGCCGGTGCCCGCCGCTTCGGAGCTCCCGGCCTCGGCAGCTGCGGCACCGGTACCGTCCGGGGCGGCTTCGGGCGCGTTGACGCCACCGGTACGGATAACGAACTTTCCTCCTGAGGTGACCACCGCCTGCAGTCCGTGGATCCCCACCTCGGCCACGTATGCCTGGAACAGCTGCTCCGTGCTCAGCGCCAGCTCGGAGCCAGGGTTCGGCGCGGCGGGGCTCGGCGTGGCAGGGTCCGGCGAGGCAGGCATCGCGGCGCCGGCTGAAGCCGCCTCCATCACAAGGCCCGGGATGCCGGCGGCGAGCGCCGCCACCGCGTCCGGGAGTTCGCCACCTGTTCCGGTTACCACGATCTGCCCGTCCTGGAGGCGGGTGCCCGCATAACCGGGGACAGCCCTGAGCTGCCCGGCGGCGGCTGCGGCCCGGGCACCGATTTCCCCGGCGGCGGCGAACTGCTCCGGGGTGAGGCCGAGGTCCCGCTGCACGGCCTCGACCAGGGCGGCGTCCGACAGGAAGGAACTGTCCGAGCCCGGGACAGCCCCGGCATCCGCGCCGTCGCCCGGAGGAACCACAGCCCAGCCCGGCGCAGCCACAGCAGAGGATGCGAGGATTCCCGCGGCCGCGCCGAGGGAAAGGAACCGGCGGACGCTGCGCCCGCTCACCGGGACACCCCCGCTCCGCACAGGGCCCGGACGGCGTCTAGCTCCGCGGGGCTGAGTCCGTTGTCCAGCAGGAACGCCCGGGTATCCAGGCTCCGCACGAACTCCGCAACTGTGTTTCCGCGGGCCTCGAGCAGCGGGACCAGTTCCGCCTCGCTGAGGTAGCGTTCGCGCGCATGGGGCGGGCCGTGGGTGCGGTAGCGCTCGTTGATGCCGCGGGCCGCGCGCCGGTAGCCGTCGGCGATGTCCTGCCCGGAGTCCCCTGCAAGGTCCTGGACCATGGCCGCCACCATGCCGCTGCGGTCACGGCCGGCCGCGCAGTGCAGCACCACGGCACCGCGGGCTGAGGCTGCCGCAAGCTCGCGGAAGACGCCCACCAGCTTGTCCGGGAACAGCCGCGCGTTCTCCGGATAGTGGGCAGGATCGTTGAGGTAGGGGCCGGTCACTGCGGTAAAGCGGGGGTGGCCAGGCTCCTCGGTAGGCGCTGAAACCACCACCATCCCGGACCAGGCTGCAACCCCCACCACGGGATCGGAGTCCCGGCGCTGCGCTTCCGCAGCGTTACGGAGGTCGATCACCGTGCGGATGCCGTCTTCGTACACCTGCCGCCAGCCCGCCTCGGTGAGCCATTCGCGCCTGCCCATGCGGTAGACGCCGCCGGCCACATGCCAGGCGTTGACAGCACCGTCCCAGTCCATGGTCCTGCCCGGTCTCTTCATCCGCACAGCTAATCACACCGGCCACAGGAGGCGCACGTCACAGCCAAGTAGTACGGTGGCTCGTACTTGCCTTCTTCCACCCGTTCAAGGAGAGCCACTTGGGAAACATCACCGTACGACGCCGTCGCTCGGCTTTTGCAGCAGGCCTCGCCACCCTCGCTATGGCGGCAGGGCTGGCCACCGTGCCGGCGCAGGCTGCGGACAAGACCAAGTACATTGCGCTGGGAGACTCCTTCGCTGCCGGGCAAGGGGCCGGGCCGTACCTGGATGACTGCTACCGCAGCGATAACACCTACTCCGAGCTCGCCGACGAGGCAAAGGCGATCAAACTGGTTGCCAACGAGGCCTGCAGCGGGAAGACAACCCAGGATGTGGTGGACTTCCAGCTTGGGCAGCTGAACAAGAGCACCGAACTGGTGACCATCACCGCCGGCGGCAACAACCTCGGTTTCGGGGACATTATTAACTATTGCGGCGTCGTCCTAATGAACCTCCCCCCAGCTCCGGAATGTGGCGGCGCGATCACCCACGCGGAGGAACAGCTCCAGAGCGGCCAGTTGAAAAGTGACCTGGTTATGATGATCCAGAGCGTGCAGGCCGCCGCGCCCAATGCCAGGATCGTGGTCACGGGGTACCCGTATCTCCTGGACCCCATCCCGGCCGGCCTGACCGACCCGCCAGCGCAGTTCATCTACCAGGCCACTGACTTGGCCGACCGGCTGAACCAGACGATCGCCGCCGCTGTCACCGCCGTTGGCGACCCCAAAGTGCAGTACGTCGACGTGCGGTCCGCGTTCCTCGGCCACGGCGCCTTGTCGCCAGACCCATGGATCAACCTTGGCGGCGCGCCCGATGGCTTCCACCCGAACGCCACAGGCTACCAGGCGTACTTCAGGGCACTCAGCCAGGCCGGCACTTACGCGGCTCCCTAGCCCCGCCGGGCCAGCCGGTACTCCAGGCCCGCCCGGACCATGGGCCACTCGTGCTCCAGGATGGAGAACACCACGGTGTCCCTGAGGAGCCCGTCGCGGGTCCTGGAGTGGTTGCGCAGGACGCCGTCCTGCTTGGCGCCCAGCCGGGCGATGGCCTCGCGCGACTGGTGGTTGAGCCAGTGCGTCCGGAACTCCACGGCCGGGCAGCCCAGCGTCTCGAACGCGTGCCGCAGCAGCAGGAGCTTGGAATCGGGGTTGGTCCCGGTTCCCTGGACGGAGGCGGCGTTCCAGGTGGAGCCGATCTCCACCCGGGGCGTGCCGGCGTCGATATTCATGTAGGTGGTCATGCCGGTGATCCGGCCGGGCGCTCCGGTGCCGGGGTCGATCAGCCGGGTGGTGAACGGCAGCATGGATCCCTGCTCCTGCAGGTCGAGGCGGCGCCCGATCTCAGCGGCCATCTCCTCGGGGGCTGGCACCGAGGTGTACCAAAGCCGCCACAGCTCGCCGTCACGCGCCGCGTCCACCAGTCCGTCGTGGTGCTCCCTGGACAACGGTTCCAGGGTTACATACCTGCCCGTGAGGGTAAGGGGTTCTAGGAAAGTCACGGCACCAGCCTAGGTGCAACCACCAGGGCCGGTTACGCTGGGGACAGCACCAGGACGGCGAGCGAGGGAGTTTACGTGTCAGGAACCAATCCGGACCCGCAGGATGACAAGATCACAGGCCTGGAGCCCGGCGGCGGGGTGCCGCCCGGCGAAACGCCTCCCGGTGAAGGGTCGGTGGCAGGCACCCAGGAGCCCCGGCAGAAGGGCTCAGGGAAGGGCCAGCAGATCTTCTGGATAGGCGCCATCGGGGCTGGCGTCCTGCTGTTCCTGCTCTACTTCATCGGCTACATCGTCGGTTTCTTCGACTGACCCGCGTTCCTAGCCGGGCCATTCGAAAAAGCCCTTGCCGGTTTTCCGTCCCAGCTCGCCCCGGGCCACCTTGTCCTTGAGGATCTGCGGCGGAGCGAACCGCTCGCCCAGGGTGGAGTGCAGGTATTCCGCGATGCCGAGCCGCACGTCCAGCCCCACAATGTCCGTGGTCCTCAGCGGCCCGGTGGGGTGCTTGTAACCCAGGACCATGGCGGCGTCGATATCTTCGGCGGACGCAACCCCTTCCTCAACCATGCGCATCGCCTCCAGGGCGATGGCCACGCCCAGCCTGGAGGACGCGAACCCCGGGGCGTCATTAACCACGACGGCGGTCTTGCCGAGTGCCTCCACCCACGCCTTCGCGGCGGCGGCGAGTTCGGGAGACGTGCGCTCCCCCAGCACCACCTCGATGAGCGTGGATGCCGGAACAGGGTTGAAGAAGTGCAGGCCCAGGAAGTTTTCCGGCCGCTTCAGTTCACCGGCGAGTCCGTTCACGGACAGCGATGACGTGTTCGAGGCCAGGTAGGCATCATCGGCCAGCCGCTCCTCGATGCCGCGCAGTGACGTGACTTTCAGGTTCCAGTCCTCCGGCACTGCTTCCACCACCAGCTGGCGGTCCGCGAAGTCGTCGTAGTCAACGGTGACTGACAGCCGGGACACCATTTCGTCCAGGTTGGCGTCCGTCATGCCGCGTTCGATGCTCTTGGCCGCGGCCGACTCCACGCGCTCACGGGCAGCTTCCGATGACTGGTCGTCGCGCTCCACCACGAGCACGTCCGCGCCCTTGACCAGAAAGGCATGGGCGATTCCGGCGCCCATGCGGCCGCCGCCCAGGACGCCCACCCGTGAGGGCAGGCCGGGGGAAAGTTCGGGTGTGCTCATCGGTTCTGCTCTCCGCTCTCGGTGCCGGCAGGGGTTCCGGCGGTGGCAGCACTGCCGCCGTCCTTCTTCTCGGTTTTCTTGCCGGTTTTCTTGTCGGTTTTCCTGTCCAGGAACTGCTGCATCCGGTCGAATTTGGCCTCGGATTCAAACAGGATGCCTTGTGCCAGCTGGTCAATGACGGGATGCGCTTCCGCAGGGGCGTGGAACACGGACTTGGTAATCCGGACTGCCAGCGGATCCTGCCGGCCGATCCTGTCCGCCAGGCTGTGCGCCGCGTCCATCAGTTCCGGTGCGTCGTGGATTTCGGTGATGAGGTTTACGGCCAGCGCTTCTTCGGCTGTGAGGATCTTTCCGGCCAGGAGGACCTGCTTGGCCACGGGCTCCCCCACCAGTTCCTTCAGCCGCCAGCTGGCGCCGGCGGCGGCGAGGATGCCCAGCCCGGTTTCGGGGTTGCCGATGCGGACGCTGGACGTCCCGATCCGGAAATCCGCCGCATAGGCCAGCTCCGCCCCGCCGCCCAGGCAGTACCCGTCGAGCGCGGCAATGACCGGCATGGGCAGCTTGGCGATGCGGACAAAGATGGTGGAATTGATGCCCTGCAGGGCGTCATCCCGGCGCCGTTCGCGCAGTTGCGCAATATCCGCACCGGAGGCGAACACGCCATCCACGCCGGCGATGATCAGCACCTTGGGGTTCTGTTCCAGCGCGGTGCAGACCACGTGCAGCTCGTCCACCATCTGCTGGTCGATGGCGTTGCGCACCTCGGGCCGGTTCAGCAGCACCACCACCCGGTCGGTGCGCTCCTCCACGAGGAGCGTGTGGAACTTCTCTGCGGCCAGGTCCACGGGGCCCGCCATCAGACCTTCTCCAACAGCATGGCCGTACCCTGGCCCACGCCGATGCACATGGTGGCGAGGCCCCTCCTGGCGTCCTCGCGCTCCATCCGGCCCAACAGGGTGATCGCGATCCGTGCCCCGCTGGAACCCAGCGGGTGCCCCAGTGAGATCGCGCCGCCGTCGTTGTTCACGATGTCCGGATCCAGGCCAAGGCGCCGGATGCTGGCGAGGGATTGCGTGGCAAAAGCTTCGTTAAGTTCGACGGCGTCCAGGTCACCTGCTCTGAGGCCGCTCCGCTTGAGCACCTTCTGGGTGGCCGGGACGGGGCCGATGCCCATGATTTCCGGCTCGCAGCCGGCAGAGGCGCCGTCAATGATGCGTGCCCGGGGCGTCAACCCGAGCCTTTCGATGGCGGCTTCGGAGGCCACGATGATGGCGGATGCGCCGTCGTTCAGTGTGGAGGAGTTGCCTGCGGTGACCACGGAACCCCCGTGCGTCACGGGCTTCAGTCCGGCGAGGACCTCCATGGTGGTGCCTTCACGCGGGCCTTCATCCGTGTCCACCACGGTCTCGGATTTGCGGGTCCTGACGGTCACCGGGACGATCTCGTCCTTGAACCGCCCGGCAGCGATGGCGTCGAGGGCGCGCCGGTGGGACCGGACGGCAAAGGCGTCGGCGTCCTCGCGGGAGATGTTGTCCACGCGGGCCACTTCCTCGGCGGTCTCCGGCATGGAGTAGGTCATTTTGCCGTCGCGGGAAAGCTCGCCCTTCTGGAACAGCGGGTTGGCGAACCGCCAGCCGATGGACGTGTCAAAAATGGCCCCGGGCTTCGCGAAGGCCGTGGCGGGCTTTTCCTGCACCCAGGGCGCCCGGCTCATGGATTCGACGCCGCCGGCTATCACGATGTCCGCAGCACCCGACTTGATCATGTGGCTGGCCATGATGATGGCGCTCAGCCCTGATGAGCACAGCCTGTTGACGGTAATTCCGGGGATGTGGAGGGGCAGTCCGGCCAGGAGGGTGGCCATCCGGGCCACGTTGCGGTTTTCTTCACCGGCCCCGTTGGCGTTGCCCAGGATGACCTCGTCGATGCTGTCCGGGTCCAGGCCGGCCCGGCTGACCGCTTCACGGAGCACCAGGGCGGCCAGGTCATCGGGACGGACAGCGGAGAGGCTCCCGCCGTACCTGCCCACCGGCGTTCGTACCCCGCCAACAAGGAAAGCCTGTGGACCTGCGGTTACAGCCATGGAAACACCCTTCACGCGATAAACAGCACTGTCATCAGCGGCCGGCAGATACCCACTTACCGACCGTTCGTTCTGTAAATAGTACACGGGAGGGTGTGCCGTGGATACGGGAACCCCTCAGCGCACCGGGGTCCTGGACGCTAATCAGAGGACAGTGAGCCCCAGATGCGCTGCCAGCAGGGGCGCCAGGAGGCCAAGCTGGGAGTCGTCAATGACCACGCCGCCAAGGCTGCCGAGTCCGCTGATCCCCCTGAGCTCCGTGCCGCGCAGGTCAAAGTCCTTGAGCCTGGCCCCACTGAGGTCCAGGGAGCCGATGGTGCAGTCCTTCAGGGCCACCCTCGTTCCGGTGGCCGAGCCGAGGTCCAGTTCGTTGATGATGCAGCCGCTGATCACGACGTCGGTGAGTTTGGCACCCCGGAGGTTGAGGAAATCGAGTTTGCCGCCGTCAATGCGGACCGACTGCCAGCCGCTCTCGTACAGTTCGGCAGAACCAAGGCGGGCATTCCGGATCTCAACCTCCCGCCACGTGGAACGGGCCGCCAGAAGGACCGGCGCGTACAGCTCCTCCAGGATGCAGTCGCGGAAGGTGGAACCGCGCAACTGCGCTTCATTAAAGGCCGCGCCCCGGAATTCACACTCGATGAAATCCGCGCCGCCCAGGTCCATCCCCTCGGCAGCCACGCGGCTGTACCGCGCGCCGTCGTACCGCCCGCCGCGCTGGAAGTGCGGCTCGGCGACGTCGGTCAGGTTTTCGAGCCGGACAGGCGTCAGGCGCGGTGCCGCGACGCCGGAAGGTGCTGCCCGCGGGGTGCGCGCGGCCATCAGACGGATTCCGCCTTGGCCGATATGTCCGCGAGGTCCTTGCGGAGCGCTTTCCGGGTGGCCGCCATTGCCACCTTGCCGAAGATCGCCATCATGATGCGGGTTGCGGCGGTGGGCTTGTGCACCGCTCCCCCGAACGTCACGCTGAGGTCCGTTCCGCCGTCGCGCGGGGCAAGGTTGAACCGCGTGCTGTAATCAGTGCCGCCCTGGACGGCCTTCACGGTGGTGCTGCGCTGCGGCTCAGCCTGCGCCACCCACATCTCCACCGTCTCGGATTTGCCCATCATCTTCCGGGTCTCCTTCCAGCGCGTTCCTTCGCCGTACGGGCCGTCCGTCAGCATCTGAACGGACTCCACCCCGCTCAGCGTGGTGGCCGAGCCGGGGATGTCCGTAATGACGGACCAGACTTTTTCCGGCGACGCGTGGATGTGCTGGCTGAGGCTGAGGCTGATGCTGTGGTCCATGGCTTCGAGCCTAGCCGCGGCCCCCCTCAATCGACAGAACCCGGCGCCTTGAGGGGACTTGAATTAGTAAGCATGCTTCGTGTTAGTGTGAAAATGTTCGATCACCGGAAACGAAAGGACGCCATCATCATGGGCCTCGGAGACAAGATCAGCAACGCAGCGGAAGACATGGGCGGCAAGGCCAAGGAAGCGGCCGGCAACGCCACGAACAATGACCGGCTGAAGGCCGAAGGCCAGGCGGACCAGGTCAAGGCCGACGCGAAGAAGGTCGGCGAAAGCGTCAAGGACGAGTTCAAGCGCGATTAGCTTTTCCTGCACCGTCCGGCTGGGCCGGACGGCCTGAAGCAGGGCGGAACGGCGGCGGATCCCTGTGGATCCGCCGCCGTTCCGCATGTTCGGGGGTGTCCCCACCAACACTTCATCGATTGCTTCAATACTGCCGTTTTGGGACGCCAAAACGGCAATTACGCAGCAATCGATGGAGGCCGTCACCATCCGCTGCGGGTCGGAGTATGCCCCTGCCGGGATTCCTCGGGCATCGTCATTTCGGCGCGCAGCCCGAGGAGCCGGATGGGCCGGCCTGGCTCGATCTTCGCCGCAAGGTCGAGGGCGCGCGCCAGCACTTCCGCGGGGTCCGAGGTTTGCGGGATCTTCCGGGCGTACGTCTTGGTCAGGAACGGCGCGTATCGGACCTTCAGCGTCAGCCCGACCACCGGCCGCCCTTCGGCAGCGACATCGTCCAGGACGTGCGCCGCCAGCTCCCTCACGGCGCCGTCAATCTCCCCGGACCCGGTCAGATCCTGCTGGAAGGTGGTTTCGCGGCTGTGCCCGCGCGCCACCCAGGGCGTGTCGTCAACTATCCGCGAGCCGTCGCCCCGCCCCAACTGCGCGTACCAAGGCCCCATCTTCGGGCCGAACTCGGGGACCAGGTCATCTGGATTGGACGCTGCCAGCTCGGCAACCGTCCCGATGCCGAGCTTGGCCAGGCGGGCAGATACCTTCGTCCCCACGCCCCACAGCTCGATGGTCGGCCGGCTCCCCATGACCTCAAGCCAATTGCCCTCCGTGAGCCGGAAGACCCCGGCCGGCTTGCCGAAGGTCGTTGCCACCTTGGCGCGGACCAGGGTGTCGCCGATGCCCACGCTGCAGTGCAGCCGGGTCTCCTCCAGGACGTCGTGCTGCAGCCGGCGGGCATAGGCTTCCGGATCATCCGTCAGGACGCCAACAAAGGCTTCGTCCCAGCCGAGCACCTGGACCGTGGCGCCGGGCTGTGAGCGCAGCACCGCCATGACCTTTTCGGAGGCTTCAAGGTAGGCCTCGTGGTCCACGGGCAGGATGACGGCGTCTGGCACTTTCCGTGCGGCAATGCGCAGCGGCATCCCGGAGCCCACGCCGTACGCCCTGGCTTCGTAGGACGCCGTGGACACCACCGCCCGCTCCCTGGGATCGCCGCGGCCGCCAACAATCACCGCTTTCCCCGCGAGCTCGGGCCGTCGGAGCACTTCGACGGCGGCGATGAACTGGTCAAGGTCCACATGCAGCACCCACGGTTCGTCCACACGCCCAGTCTGCCCCCGCCGGCCGCTCCGCACCACCGTTCCCGGCCCTCCGCCGTCGTAATCGCCGGAACGGTGCCCGGACGCTGAACCGCTCCGGAGGCTGGACACCGTTCCAGCGACTGGAAAGCTTTCCACATAACGACGACGGCACCTGGCCAGGGCGTTACCCGCACCGGAGGCTGGGCGGATGACACAAGTCCCAGCTCCTTTGCCGCAGCTGCCGGCCAGTGGAAACCTCTGGCGCACTGACCAGCTGCATGCCAGCGGGCTCAACTCGCGGGCCATCCGGCGTTTGGTCAGTCGCGGCGGCCTGGTGCGCCTCAGGTACGGCTGCTATGTCCGGGCCTCCCTGTGGGAGAAGCAGTCTCCCACAGTCCGCGGCCTGCAACTGATCCATGCGCACGCCCATGGCACGCTGACCACGTCAACGGGGAACTTCGTCTACAGCCACACCTCAGCCGCCCGCCTTCACGGTCTGTTCCTGTGGAACGCGGACAACCAGATCCATGTGCTGCTCCGGGTAAGGCCCTCTGGCGAGCGACTCGGGAAGGATGTCCGCGGCCATACCCGGCCATATACCGAGGTGGACGTGACAACCCTCGGACGGCTGAGGGTCACAGCCCTTGAGCGGACAGTGGTGGACTGCGCCATGATGCTCGATTACCGCCAGGCGCTGATACTCGTGGACCATGCGCTCAGGCTGGGCGCCAATCCCGAGCTGATGCATGCCATGGCTGGCGATCTTTCCGGCCGCAGCGGAATACGGAACCTTCGCCGGGCGCTGGCCAACGCGGATATCCGCGCCGAGTCGGCCGGAGAAACGCTGACCCGGGAGCTCTTGGTTCGGTTGAAGCTTCCCCTGCCCGAGGCCCAGGTGGAGGTCCAAAGCCGTCTGGGCCGGCATCGTCTTGACTTCGCGTGGAGGGAGGAGAAAGTGGCCCTTGAATTCGACGGGAAGGTCAAGTATTTCGACTACAATCCAACTGCTGAAGTCCTCTTCCAGGAGCGGCGCAGGGAGAAGGCACTCACTGAAGACGGGTGGCTCTTCGTGCGTGTGGAATGGAGCGACCTGTTCCGGGAGCACGAGTTCAAGAACCGGATCCTCGCAGCCCTTCGGCGCTGAGTCCGCTCCCCACGGAAGCGACAGCATCCAAATCGCCGGAACGGTGCCCGCACGCTGGAGCGTTCGGGCGACCGGGGAGCGTTCCGGCGATTCAGCCGATGCGGCGGCAGGAAAACCCGGGAAACGCCGACGGCGGGACTCCCCTCCCAAGGGGCTTCCCGCCGTCGTGCGTCATGCTCTGTGCGCTAGTTGTAGAGCGCGTGCTTCGGTTCGTTGGCCTTGACCTTCTGCCAGCCGAGCCACAGGAGCAGCGCGAAGAACGGGATGGTGGCCAGGGTCCACAGGCCCAGGTGGAACACATCACCGGTCTTGCTGGTCATGGTGTCGAAGCCGATCAGTACCGTGATGGCCAAGAGGGCAATCAGGCCGGCCCAGCTGCTGGCAGCGCCGCCCGGCGCGGGCAGGGATGAGACATTGCCCTTCTTCTTGCGCAGCGCGATCTGGCTGGCGAAGATGGCGCCCCAGGTGAAGATTACGCCGATGGATGCTGAGTTCAGCGCGAGGTCGAAGGCGTGCGAGCCGCCCAGCCAGATGTTGAGCATGATGCCCACGAGGTAGACCGCTCCGATGGCCAGGATGGCGGCGTACGGCACGTGGTTCTTGGACATCCTGGTCAGCCATGCCGGTGCATGCCCGTTGTTGGCCATGGTCCGGAAGATACGGCCGATGGAGTACAGGCCGGAGTTGCAGGAGGACAGCGCGGCGGTAATGACGATCATGTTCATGGCATCGCCCATCCAGCCGAGGCCCATCTGGCCGAACACGGTAACGAACGGCGAGGTGCCGGCCACGTACTGGTCCGAGGGCAGCAGCATGGCCAGGAGGGTCACGGAGCCGACGTAGAACACCACAATGCGGAAGACGACGGCGCGGATCGCCTTGGGCACTTCCTTGGCCGGGTCCTGCATTTCGCCGGCCGTGATGCCCACCAGCTCAATGCCGTTGTAGGCGAAGATCACGGCGTTGAGGACCAGGATCATCACCAGGGCACCCTTGGGGAACATTCCGCCTTCGGCTGCGAAGAGGTTGCTGACCGATGCGTTGCCGTCGCCCACCTGGGCGTTGGTGATGACCATGAAGGTGCCCACGGCCAGGAAGATCACAATGGCGCCCACCTTGAGGCAGGAGGCCCAGAATTCGAACTCGCCGAACGCCTTGACGCTCATGAGGTTGACGCCCACCAGCAGCAGCAGCGCGGCGATGGCGGACAGTTCAACCGGCACGTTGGGGAAGAAGAACTGGAAGTACAGGCCGATGGCGATCAGCTCTGCAATGCCGGTCATGGCCCAGTTGATGAAGTACATCCAGCCGGACAGGTACGCGCCCTTTTTGCCGAACATTTCGCCGGCGTAGCTCACGAACGAACCCGATGTCTGGCGGTACATGATGAGTTCGCCCAGGGCGCGCATCAGCAGGTAGGCGATGACACCGGCGATGGCGTAGGAGAAGATCAGGGCCGGGCCTGTGGAGGCCAGGCGGCCGCCGGCACCCATGAAGAGGCCGACGCCGATGGCGCCGCCCATGGCGATCATGGTGACCTGGCGCCCGCTCAGGGATTTTTTGTAGCCCTCGGCGCTGAGGGTGGGGTCGACGGCGGCGGATGGTGCCGTGCGGTTCTGGAGATCTGTGGGGGTACTTTGAGGCACAACTGTTCCTTGTGGGTTGGGGGGTTGGCCGCATCCGGAGCACGCATGATTCCGCCCACAAATTCGGGTATCTGCCTCATGGGCATCCGAATGTGAGCGGAATCTCTCGTGGCGCCGAAGCTTCGCGCGGCTTGTCTATCTTACAAGACCCGCTGGAGTGCTACGTGACCCGCACTACACCTGCCCGTTCTCGAGCACCAGGTTCCGCTCATCGTCCACGCTCACGCGGTAGGCCCGCAGCGGTTCGGCGCCGGTGGTGGAGCAGCCGCTGGTGAGGTCGAACGCGTGCTGGTGCAGCGGGCAGATCACCTGCTGGCGGTCGATGGTGCCGTCCGCGATGGGGCCGCCACGGTGCGGGCAGGCCGCTGCGAGCGCCCGCACGGTGCCATCCCGGAGCCGGAACACGGCCACCTGTTCACCGCCCACCGCGAAGGCCCGGCCCTCGCCCAGTGGGATCTGGTCCACGGGGCCAAGGATGCGGGACGTTGTGCCTGGTCCCGGGACGCTCATTGGACCGGCACCTGCGGAAGGACCGTCAGCGGCAGCGAAGTCCTGAACTGGCCGGGCGTCTGCGGATCCGCGCGTTCGCTCCACGGATCCACGTAGCTGTCCACGGACGCCTGCATCGCGGCATCCAGCTGCGCCGCGATTCCCTGGGCGTCCTCCACGATCACCGCGCGGAGGTGCTCGATGCCCACCCGGGGCACAAACGCGTAGGTCCGCTCCAGCCAGTTCGCGTGTTCGCGGTAGTACTGCATGAAGCGTCCGGTGAGGACCGTCACCTCTTCCGGATCGTCAACGGTGGCCAGGAGGTCGCCCTTGCGGATGTGGGCACCGGCCGCTCCGCCCACGTAGATTTCCCAGCGGCCGCCCTCCACGGCCACCACGCCCACGTCCTTCACCAGGGATTCCGCGCAGTTACGGGGGCAGCCGGAGACGGCGAGCTTTAGCTTCGCCGGCGACTCGATGCCCTGGAACCGGGATTCGATCTCGATGCCCAGCTTGGTGGAGTCCCCCGTGCCGTAACGGCAGAAGTCCTTGCCAACACAGGTCTTCACGGTGCGGAAGCTTTTGCCGTAGGCGTACCCGGACGGCATGTCCAGATCGGCCCAGACCTGCGGCAGGTCCTCTTTGGGGATGCCCAGCAGGTCGATCCGCTGGCCGCCGGTGAGCTTGATCAGCGGCACGTTGTGCTTCTCGGCCACATCCGCGATCCGGCGCAGCTGCTGCACGGAGGTGACCCCGCCCTTCATCTGCGGCACCACGGAGAACGTGCCGTCCCGCTGAATGTTGGCGTGCACCCTGTCATTGATGAAGCGGGCATCGCGTTCGTCGATGTACTGGTCCGCGAGCATCATCTTGAGCAGGGACGCCAGGCCCATTTTGGACTTCGCGTCCTCGGCGCCGCCCGGGGCCAGCGCCTGGAATACGGCCGAAACGGAACGGAGCCCGCGTTTGCGGATCTCTGCCATCAACGCGGCCTTGTCCAGGGGAATGCCCGGTACGTAGTAGGTGGCGGCAGGGTCCTCTTCCACGGCCCCGTCCGCCGCCCACTCCACCACCTGCTTCACCAGGAGCTTGCACGAGCCGCAGCCCTTCCCGGCCCGGGTGGCGTCCATGGCGCCGGACACCGAGGTGCAGCCGCCCTTCACGGCCGCGGCCAGGTCCTTCTTGCTGACACCGTTGCAGTTGCAGACCTGGGCGTCGTCATCCAGTTCTGCCACGCCTACTTCCGCCCCGGGCGTGCCGAGATCGAACATGAGGCTCAGCCGTTCCTCGGGCAAGGGCAGGCCGCGGTCAAAAGCCTGGGTCAGGAAGGCCACCTTCCGGCTGTCGCCCAGGAGGGTGGCGCCCACCATCTTGTTGTCTCGGACCACGATGGACTTGAAGACCCCGCGGCTGGGTTCGGAGAAGACGATGTGCTCGTCGGTGTCGAGCTCCGGCCCCTGCAGGCCCATGGAGGCGACCTCCACCCCTGCCACCTTGAGTTTGGTGGCGGTCCGCGACCCCAGGTACGCGGCGCTGGTATCCGCGCCGGTCACATGGCTTGCCAGCACCACCGCCTGTTCCCACAGCGGTGCCACCAGACCGTACACCTCACCGCGGTGCTGGACGCACTCCCCCACGGCGTAGATGTGGTCCTCGTCCTGCACGCGCAGCCGGTCATCCACCACGATGGCCCGCTCCACCGGCAGTCCGCTGAGGACGGCCAGATCCACGTTGGGCCGGATCCCGGCTGCCACCACCACCATGTCGCACTGGATGTCGGGGCGGTCGCGGAGGCTGACGCCGGCCACCCTGTCCCTGCCGAGCACTGCCGTGGTCCGGCAGCCCGTCAGTACCCCGATGCCCAGGCCCTCCACGCTCCGGCGGAGCACCGCACCGCCGTCGGGCCCCATCTGCGCGCTCATCAGGTGGCTGCCCGAGTGGACCACGTCCACCCCCAGCCCGAAGCTGCGCAGCCCGGCGGCGGCCTCCAGCCCCAGGAGGCCCCCGCCGACCACCACGGCATGCCGGTGGTGGTCGTGCCGGGCGTGCTCGGCCATCTTGCGGGTGTCATCGATGGTGCGGAAGCCGAAGACGCCCGGCTTGACCGAGCCGCCTGGCGTGTAGAGGCCGTCCATCGGGGGCAGGTGCGGCCGGCTGCCCGTGGCGATGATCAGGGTGTCGTAGGGCGTTACCCGGCCGTCGCTGGAAAACACGTGCTTGGCGAACCGGTCGACCCTGTCCGCACGGACCCCCGCGTGGAGCGTGATGCCGTTGTCCTCATACCAGGACAGCGGGTTGAGGAAGATGTCCTTATCGCTTTCCTCGCCGGAGAGGACATGGCTGAGCATGATCCGGTTGTAGTTGCCGTAGGGCTCGTCCCCGAACATGGTGATGCTGAACTGCTCGGCCCCGCCCCTGGCCAGGATTTCCTCCACGGCGCGGGCTCCGGCCATCCCGTTCCCGATGACCACCAGGCGCCGGCGGCTGTCCTGGCTGCGTGCCCGGCGGCCCGGCCGGGTTTGGGCCCGTTCGGCCACGCTGGTCATCAGTGCTCCACCATGCCCAGGTCGATCACCACGGTGCCGGTGACGCCCTCCGGCGCCGCCAGGTACAGCTCGATGGCCGAGCCGCCCTCGATGTCCTCCACCACCCGCAGCGGGACGTGGACGTCGCCCTTGGCGCCGATGGGGAAATACCGCATGGGCACGCCATTGCGCATCAGCACCACAGCGATCAGTTCGCCGCTGGAGTTGCCGCCGCGGAAGTACAGCGCCTGGTTGACGACGCCGTCCGGGACATAGTGCGAGAGCTCGCTGTGCAGGGGCACAGGTTTCTCCATCCCCACACCCTGGAAGTGGTAGATGCCCTGCATGAAAAGGTTCCTGGTGATCACGGGCAGATCCTTTCGGCCGGCGGAACGACGAGCATGGCCCTATCTTCCGCCGCCGATGTTTCCGCCTGCCGGTCCCCCGGTAAAGACTGCTTAACGCAAACCTCACCGGTTCCCAGGCTTCCTCCTAAACGGGCGCGAGCACGCCCTTGTCCATGGAGTACCTGGTCCAATGTCCGACGGCGGTGTTCCCGGCACGGGTGCCTTCCGGGCCGGCCTCACCACGGCTCCGCCGCGCGCACGCGGCGAACCATTCCCGCAGGGCACGGTCGTGGCTGACCATCACCAAGGTCCCGGCGAATCCAGCGAGCGCCGCCTCCAGCTGTTCCACCAGCACGGGCGCCAGGTGGTTGGTGGGTTCATCCACGATCAGGGTGCCGTAGCCGCCCAGCAGCAGCCGGGCCAGGGCCAGCCTTCGCTGCTGGCCGGCGGACAGGCTGCCCACGGGCACGTGGAACTCGCTGGTGCGGAAGAGGCCGAGGCGGAGGAGGGCCTCGGCGTGCTCGTCAATGTTGCCGCCGAGGCCTGCGGCGAAGGCCGGCAGCAGGCGCAGGGAGGGCCGTTGCGGCAGCTCCAGTTCCTGCTGCAGGTAGCCGACGCGTTCGGGCCGCGTGATGGAGCCGGCAGCCGGTTCCAGGGTTCCGGCAAGGATGGAGAGCAGCGTGGATTTACCCGCGCCGTTGGGCCCGGTGATCAGGATCTTCTCGCCGGCGCCCGCCTTGAAGTCGGTGATTCCCAGCCGGCCGGGCACGCTCACCCCGCGCACAGCCAGCACTGGCGCACCATCCTGCGCTGCCCCGGAAGGCGCAACGCCGGACGCGGCAGCCCTGGACTCTCCAGCATCCGGGTCCGCGGCCAGATCGACGTTCAGCCGCAAGGGCACCGGCGGCCGGTCCACCGGGCTGGCTTCGAGCCGGCGCAGGCGTTCCTGTGCGTTCCGGACCTGGCTGCTGGCGGCCTTCTGCCAGGTGCCCGCCTTGAAGTCGAAGCCCATCTTGTCGCCGTCGCGCTTGCGGCCGTACCCCATGGTCCCCGCAACAGTCTCTGCCTGCCGCTTTTCGGACTCCATCGAATCAATCCAGGTGTGGTACTGCTGGACCCAGCGCGCGCGTTCGGCTGCCTTCTCCCGGAGGTAGCCGTCGTAGCCGTTGCCGTAGCGGGTCACGGCGCGGCGCTCGGCATCAACTTCGATGATGGTGCTGGCCACCTTGCGCAGGAGCACCCTGTCATGGGACACCACCACCACGGTGCCGCGGTGGGCCGCCAGCCGGTCCTCCAGCCAGGCCGTTCCGCGGGCGTCCAGGTGGTTGGTGGGTTCGTCCAGGAGCAGGATGTCCGCAGGGTCGGCCAGGACACAGGCCAAGGCCACCCGCTCCTGCTCCCCGCCGGACAGCGATCCCAGCACCCGGTTCCGGTCCAGGCCGCCCAGGCCCAGCCGGTCCAGCGCAGCCTCCACCCGGGACTCGGCTGCGTAGCCTTCGCGAAGCTGGTACTCCGTCTGGAGCCTGCCGTAGGTTTCCAGCTCGTCGTCGTCGGCGTCGGCCAGCCCTGCCTCCAGCCGGTCGAGCTCCGCTTCGATGGCGCGCAGGGCGGCCAGGGAAGCGTCGACGGCGGCACCCACGGTGAAGGATTCCGGCAGGCCATGGGCCTGGGCGAGGTAGCCCACCCGGCCCTGGAGTGCCGCCGTACCGTCGTCGGGGGTTTCGAGGCCGGCCAGGAGGCGCAGCAGGGTGGATTTGCCGGCTCCGTTTTCGCCGACAACGGCCACGTGTTCGCCGGGGGTGATGGCCAGGGTGATGCCGTCCAGCAGCAGGCGGTCGCCATAGCCGTGGGAGACGCCGGAAAGGGTCAGGTGTTCAGTCAAGGGAAGTCCTCGCAAAGTTCCGCAGTGTGGCCGCGGGGTGGACCGGATTTTTCCGGTCCCCAACGGCGGCCCTGGATTCGGGAAGGCAGCCCGGCATGGCCGGCTGCTGGCTAGGACTTCATCGCTCCAGCCTGCCCGCCGCGGGTGGCCGAGTCAAGCGGTGGCGAGTCAAGCGGAAACCGGGTCAGGCGGCGGCGAGCACGGCGGCCCTCCTGCGCCGCGCCTTGGCCAGCCGGGTACCGATCAGTCCCTGCCGCGGACTGAAGAGGTAGACGACGGCGAAGACCACGCCCTGCGTGAGCACCACCATGGCGCCGGAGGCTGTGTCCAGGTAATAGCTGAGGTAGATGCCGGCGATGGAGCAGACCGCCGAGACCACCGGTGCGATGACCAGCATCCGCGAGAACCGGTCCGTCAGCAGGTAGGCCGTGGCACCGGGGATGATCAGCATGGCCACCACCAGCACCACGCCCACGGTCTGCAGCGCCACCACGGAAGTCAGGGCAAGCAGGCCCAGCAGCAGTGCCCCCAGCCTTTGGGGCGACAACCCGATGGCGTGCGCGTGGGTGGGGTCGAACGCGTAGAGCGTGAGGTCCCGCCGCTTGAGGATCAGGATGGCGAAGGCCACGACGCCCAGCACCAGGACCTGGATCAGGTCCGGAATGCTGACGCCCAGAAGGTTGCCGAAGATGATGTGGTTCAGGTCCGTCTGGCTGGGGGTGACGGAGATCAGCACCAGGCCCAGGGCGAAGAGGGAGGAGAACACGATGCCGATCGCGGCGTCCTCCTTCACCCGGCTGGTGTTGCGGACCACTCCGATCAGGGTCACGGCAATCAGGGCGAACACCAGCGCGCCCAGGGCGAAGGGGGCGCCCACGATGTACGCCAGCACGACGCCGGGCAGGACGGCATGCGAGACGGCGTCACCCATCAGGGACCAGCCGATCAGCACCAGCCAGCAGCTGAGCACTGCGCAGACGACGGCGGCGAGCGCGGTGGTGACGATGGCCCGGACCATGAAGTCATAGCCGAGGGGTTCGAGGAGCAGTTCCATCGTCAGCCCGCATCCTTCCGGTTGAGCACGTCCAGGCCGAACGCCATGGCGAGGTTTTCCGGCTGCAGCACCCGCTCCGGAGGGCCGTGCATGAGGACCTTGTGCATCAGCAGCACGGCTTCGTCGCACAGTTGCGGGAGGGCATGGAGATCGTGGGTGGACACCAGGATGGTGCAGCCGTCCGAGGCGAGCTCGCGCAGCAGGCGGGTGATGGTGGCCTCGGACCGCTTGTCCACGCCCGCGAAGGGCTCGTCCAGCAGCATGATGGTGGCGCCCTGCGCGATGCCGCGGGCCACGAACGCACGCTTTTTCTGGCCGCCGGACAGCTGGCCGATCTGCCTGCCGGCGTAATCCCCGAGCTCCACCCGGTCCAGCGCCTCGTCAACGGCAGCCCGGTCGGCCTTGGATGCCCGGCGGGTGAACCCCTGGTGGCCGTACCGGCCCATCATCACCACATCGCGCACGGAGAGCGGGAACTGCCAGTCCACTTCCTCGCTTTGCGGAACGTAGCCGATCCCCCCTTCCCGGCGTGCCTTGGAAGGCGGCTGCCCTCCAATCCGCACCGTGCCGGCGTCGGGCTTGACCATTCCCATAATCACCTTGAACAGGGTGGATTTCCCGGAGCCGTTCATGCCCACCAGGCCGCAGATCCGTGCCGGGTCCACCGTCAGGGAGGCGGCATCGAGGGCCAGGACTTCGCCGTAGTGCACCGTGACGTTGTCAACGGCGATGGCCGGGGTGCTCATGACCCTGCACCGGCGGTGAGGGCCTTGGTAATGACCTCGGCGTCGTGCCGGATCAGGTCCAGGTACGTGGGGACCGGTCCGTCCGCTTCCGAGAGCGAGTCCACGTAGAGCGTGCCGCCAAAGCTGGCGCCCGTGGCTTCCACCACCTGCTGCATGGGGGCATCGGACACCGTGGATTCGCAGAATACCGCGGGGACGTTGTTGGTTTTTACGTATTCGATGGCCCGCGTGATCTGCTGCGGGGTGGCCTGCTGTTCGGCGTTGACCGCCCAGATGTAGACCTCCTTTAGCCCGGCGTCGCGGGCCAGGTAGGAGAACGCGCCTTCACACGTGACAAGTGCCCGCTGGTTTTCCGGGACACCGGCCAGGCTGGAGGTCATCTGGTCCTGCACAGCCTGGAGCTCGGCCTTGTAGGCGTCGCCGTTCGCTGCGAAGGCAGCCGCGTTGTCCGGGTCCAGCTCGCTGAAGGCCCGGACCATATTGTCCACGTAGGTCTGCACATTCACCGGCGACATCCAGGCATGCGGGTTGGGTTTGCCCTGGTACGAGTCCTCGCTGATGGACATCACTTCCACGCCCTCGCTCACCACAGCGTGCGGTACGTCCAGCCCCTCAACGAACTGCCCGAACCAGGCTTCCAGGTTGAGTCCGTTGTCCAGGATGAGGTCAGCCTTGGAGGCCTTCCTGATGTCGCCGGGCGTGGGCTCGTAGCCGTGGATTTCAGCGCCGGCCTTGGTGATGGACTCCACCGTGAGCTTGTCCCCCGCAACATTCCGGGCGACGTCCGCCAGCACGGTGAAGGTGGTCAGGACCACGGGTTTGCCGTCTCCGTTACCCGAAGCTCCCCCGCCGCAGGCGGTCAGCAGAAGGGAAAGCACGACGGCGGCCACGGCTGCGGCGCGGAGACGCACCGTCCGCCCGGGGCGGGTCCGGGCGGCTACTTTGGCGCACCGAAACAGAAATTTAGGCATACCGAAGATTCTACGGGAAGCACGTTTCGGCCAGCAACGGGAGGCTAGGCTGAAGCTATGGCTACCGCCCACCGAATTCCACCCGCACCGCAGCCGGAGCTGTACCGCTTCAAGCCCCTGGACTTCGCCACCCTCGTCACCTACGTGGCCATCGCCGGGTTTTTTGCGGCGGCCGGTGAGCTGCTGGCTCCGTTCCTGCGCCAAATAGCTCCCAGCCCGGCGGCAGCCTCCTATGCGGTCAACCTGCTCTTTTATGCCTCCGTGGGCATACTCGCGTTCTTAGCAGCCTGGAAAGTCGTCGGCCGCGACCTGAGGGTCCTGGCCACCCGGCCCTGGTTCACGCTGCTGATGGTTCCGGCCGCGGTGATTGCCATGATGATCCTGACCGCCGTGGTGGTGGCCCTCAGCGGCCAGGCCGAAACATCGCAGAACCAGGCGGGACTGCAGGAACTGGCCCAGCAGATCCCTGCCTGGCTGATGGTGCCGCTGCTGGTGGTGGTGGGACCGTTCGTGGAGGAGTACATCTTCCGCCACCTGCTGATCGGCAAGCTGAGCCGGCGGGTGAACATCTGGATCTGCTGCGCACTGTCCGTGGTGCTCTTCGCGGCCCTTCACATCGTGGGCCAGGAGGCGGTCACCTTCACCGCACTGCTTCCCTACCTGGCCATGGGCGCAACGCTGGTGTTCGTCTACGTGTGGACCGGGAAGAACCTGGTGTTCGCCTACTTTGTGCACGCCGCAAAGAACCTGCTGGCCGTGGTGTTCATCTACGCCATCCCGCCGGAGGTCTTCGAACAGCTCCAGCAGGTCCAGCCCTAGGAACTCCGGTGCAGGCCGCGCAGCGTGAAACGGTGGCTGCCGCGGGTGCGCCCGGTGATGTAGACTTTCACGCCGCCGGTCGCGTTGGTCCCCGCCAGGTAGCGGTAGCTTTCGCCGGGGTTGTAGGCCGCCGGGGTGTCCGGGCCGGCAGGTAAACCGGGCCCGAACTCGATGGCGTCGGCGCCCACCCGGTAGCGGCCCATCCCCTCCACCAGCTGGAAGGCGCCGGTCCCACCCAGCGGGGTGACGCCGTCGAGCGTTCCGCCCGGCCGGAACGTCAGCTCAAGGGCGAAGGCTGTGTCAGCGCCCTCGAAACTGATATCCAGCACGGCCTGTCCGCCATCAGCCTGCACGGCAACGTCCGTGGCAAGCCGATGGACCGCGGTGGGCCGGCTGCTGAAGTCCATGCCCGCGCTGAACCGGCCCTCGTGCTCCAGCGTGTAGATGCCGTCCGCCCGCCGCTTCTGTGCCGGCAGCGGCAGGTAGAAGTTGGCCTCCAGCTCCTCGGACAGGGTCACGGCGGTTCCGTTCGCCACCGTGTGCTGGCTGCGGAAGGGCCCCAGGTCAAAGAAGCTGCGGGACAACCGCACGTCCGTGAGTACCGCCGCTCCATGCGCAAAGCGCAGGAAGGTGGGATTCGCGGCAAGCCCGGACACCACACCGGGAACCAGCGCGTCACAGCCGCCGAACACGGTGGTCACCGATCCGGCGTCCCGGAACCGGTACACGCCGCAGCTCTCCAGCGCAGCGCCCGCCGGCGCCATGGCGGCGTGGATTGACGTGTCCGACGACGGCGGCGCGCCTTCGGCCGGGCGGCTTCCGGGCAGCGCCTCCCGCAGCCAGGGGTCCAGCCGGGACAAAGCCAGTAGCTTGGCCGGCTCGTGCAGGGGCAGCACCTCCAGCCATGCGGCCGCGGCGGCGAAGTCCTGCCGCCCGTCCTGGTTGGCCAGCCGCCGGTACAGATGCAGGAAAGGTGCGGCGTCAAAGGTCATCCACTGGTCCTGGCGGCGGGAGAACACCGACTCCACGCTGCCGTCCGGACTGAACCACGGCAGGAACGCGGTGAGGTTCCGGCGGACATGGTCCAGCAGTTCCGGCCGTCCAGAGCTGTCCGCGATGGTGAGCAGGGACGGGTTGGTGACGGCGGTGGCGTACAGCGGACTGCGCTCGGAGTACATCCCGTCCGGCAACTGGTCGATCCCCTCGGCCAGCCACTCCGAGATCCGCTCCGCAATGCCCGGCCGCGGCTGCAGCCGGTCCATCTGCGCCAGCGCCGCGCACAGCTCCCACCGGTGGTTGGGAGTGTGGACCCCGCCCGTGACCATGGCGTCCGTGGCGCGGGAAACAATGCCTCTGAGCCGGGCATCCACCCCGGCAAGCACCGGGTCCGGCGGGGTGTCCAGGGCCCGGATCAGGCTCAGCGCAAGGCACACGTCATTGAGCGTGAAGGCCGAGTCCGGCGGTGAGCACAGGTTGGTGCCGTCAAACAGGCCGGTGGGGCCCTGGAGCTGTTCCAGCCGGTCCAGACACACGGCCATCGGCTCCCGCAGCCCGTCCGAGCCGTAAAAGGTGGAGCCGGGCTCGGTGAAGACCGTGACCAGCGCCAGCAGCCTGCCCATGGCGGGCCGGTGCGCCAGGGCCGCCACGTCGGCGTCGTGCGTTTCCAGCATCGCCTGCACGGCCTGGTCCGCCGCCTCCGCCACACGGTTGAGGAATACTGCGTCCACGGAAGCTGTCTGCAATGTGTGCCTTTCATGGGTCTGCCCGGGGTCCGGTCCCGGAGCAGGCTGGGGGGTGGCGCGTCGGGGACGTGCGCTAGTCCTTCAGGCCCGCGCTGACGTCGGCATTGAGCACGTACTTCTGGAACACAAAGAACACCAGGACCAGCGGCAGGATGGAGATGACCGAGGCGCCCAGCAGCACCGGCCAGTCGATGTTTTCCGCACCCACGATGCTGCGCAGGGCCACCTGGAGCGTGTACCACTTGGGATCGTTGAGGACGATCAGCGGCCAGATGTAGTCGTTCCACCGCCACTGGAACGAGAAAATGGCGAGCGTGAACAGGATGGGCCGGGACAGCGGCAGCATGATCCGGAAGAAGATGTCCAGTTCGCTGGCGCCGTCGATCCGGGCCGAGTGCAGCAGGTCATCCGGGACAGTGAGGAAGAACTGCCGGAACATGAACACGCCCGTGGCCGTGAGGACGGACGGCACGATGATGCCGGCCAGGGAGTTGTAGAGTCCCAGGTCGCGGATCACCGTGAACGTGGGGTTCAGGATCACCTCGGTGGGAAGCATGGTGGTGGCCAGGATGCACACGAAGAACAGCCGGGTGCCCTTGTTGTTGTACTTGGCCAGCGCGTAGCCCGTGCAGGCGCTGAAGAACACGGTGAGCACTGTGGTGACAATGGCCACCGTGGCCGTGTTCAGGAAGTACTGCGCGAAGTCCACCCGTTCCCAGGCATCCACGAAGCCCTGGAACGTCCATTCCCGCGGAATCATGGACAGCGGGTAGCTGAACAGTTCGCTGCCCGGCTTGAATGAGCTGAGGAGGAACCAGAGCAGCGGCAGTGCGTAGATCGCGGCGATGACCCACATAAGCACGGTGAGGGGTACGGACAGCCTGGCCCGGCCTTCACGGTTGCTTCGGGGGCCCCGCCTGCCCTTGGCGGAGTCCACCTTCTCAGCTCCGAGCGCGGATTCCTCCGCAATGGCGGGAGGGAGGTTTGCTGCTGTCGCCATGGTCAGGCCTTCTTCCGGTTGAAGCGCAGCTGGATGAGGGCGATCGCCAGCAGGACCGCCATCAGCACCATGGAGGCGGCACTCGCGTACCCCACCTTGGACTGCTCGAAGCCGGTCTTGTAGATGTACTGCACGATCAGGGTGTTCTCCGTTCCGGGGCCACCGTTGGTCAGGGCCTGGATCATGGCGAATTCCTTCATGGCATGGATGGTGGAGAGCAGGATGACCATGAACGACGTCGGCGCGATGCCTGGGAGGGTGACGTTCAGGAAGCGCTGCCATGCGTTGGCGCCATCCAGTTCCGCTGCCTCCAGCAGGGCTTCCGGGATGTTCTTCAGGGCCGCGACGAAGAGCAGCATGTTGAAGGCCGTCCCGCCCCACGCGGAGGCAAAAATGACCACCGCGAGGGCCAGGTTGCCGTTGCTGGACCATGGGACCGCGCTGCCGCCGGCGCTGGTGATCAGGAAGTTCACGAACCCGAAGTCCTGGCCGAACATCCACTTCCAGATGACGCCCACCACGATGGGTGAAATCAGCCAGGGCAGGAAAATGACGATCTTGGCCGCGGTGCGTCCCCGGACAGCCTTGCTGACCAGCAGCGCGGCTACCCCAAGGGAGCAGACGTACACCAGCGGCACGGACAGGACCGTGTACACAAAGGTCCTGCCCAGCGCGGCGTAGAAGGTGCCGTCCGCGAAGAGCTTCTGGAAGTTGGCCAGGCCGATGAAGTTCAGCTTGCCCACGCCGCGGTAGTCCGTGAAGGAATACAGCAGCCCCAGCGCTCCGGGCCAAACAAAGAAGACCAGGAAGAGCACCACGTTGACGCCGATGAGGACCAGCGGTGCGATGACGTAGCGGTTCCGGCGCTTCTGCTGGGACTTGCTCCGGACCGCGCCCGGCCCGGGCGCGGTCGGCGCCACCGTGGTGCTCATGGTTGGGTTGGCCACGGATCAGGCTCCGTTGTAGAGCTTCACGATGTTGTCCACCGTGGTCTTTGCATCCTGGCTGCCGGAGAGCATCTTGACGGTCTCTTCGCGCAGGGGGTCCCCGGAGAACGGGGTTTCCGCGTAGGCCTCGGCCACCACGCGTTTGATGGCGTTGTCCCCCTTGGCCTCGTTGCCGGCGATCTGCTTCTGGTACAGCTCGAAGGAGGCCTGCTGGAACGGGTATTCCACCTGCAGGTCCTTCACCGGCAGGTAGCCGCCCAGCTTGGCGAACTCGGTGTAGTTGGCGTCCTCGTAGAACCAGTCGATGAACTTCTTGGCTTCCTCGTCGGCGCCGGTGTCCTTGAACGCGACCATGAAGCCGCCGCCGAGGTTGGTGGCGCTGACTTCCTTCTTGGGCAGCGGCACGGAGAGCCACTCGAAGTCCTTGATGTTCTTGTTGAAGTCCGCCACCTGCCAGCTGCCGGAGTAGTACGCGGCAACCTGGCCGCTCTTGAACATCGCGTTGCCGTCCTCGCCGCTGAGCCAGACCGATTTGGGCATGGTCTGGTCATCGTTGATCTTCTGGAAGTACTCGAGGGTTTCCACGGCCTCCTCGTCGGCAGCGTACTTGTCGCCTTCCTTGGCGAAGGCGGTGCTGCCGAACTCGTACATCATGGCGCGCAGGCGGTGGCCGGAGCGGTCCATCACAAAGCCGTATTTGGCGCCGGCCTTCTCGCGGACCTCATTGACCGCGGCCACGAACTCATCCCAGGTCCAGGCCTGCGCAATGTCGGTGGGGTAGCTGACGCCGGCTTTGTCGAACAGGCTCTTGTTGACGAACAGGCCCACGGCGGTGAGGTCGGAGGGGATGGCGGGGATGATGCCGTCCGGGGATTTCTCAAGGAAATTCTGGTCGATTCCCCGGGACGCGGCGATGTCCGAGAGGTCCTGGAGCTGGTTGACCCACAGCGGATCGATGCTGGTCACGCGGGCCAGGGCCGGGAGGTCGTTGGCCGTTGCGGCGTTCTTGAGCTTGGTGGTGATGTCCGCTGTGGGGACGTCCACCACCTCAATGGTGATGCCGGTTATTTCCTTGTACTTCTCGGCGGCAGCGGCAAAGGCGCCGCCCTGGTTGGTGTCACCGGAGAGGACCAGCTGCAGGGTCTTGGCGCCGCCCTCCGACCCGCCTCCGCCACTGCTGCCGCAAGCGGTAAGCCCCGTAGCCAGGGCCGAGAGTCCGAACGCCGTGAGTCCGAACTGGCGGCGGCTGATGCTGGAGATTCTTGTCTTCTCTGACAATGGTCTGTCCTGTCTCTCGCTGGGCTCCGGGCCTGGATTGGCGGCCCTGGATGAAAGTGGTGGCGCTGCCCGCCGGTCAACAACCGGGGAGGGAAAAGCCTTTCCGCCCAACTGTGACTTATGTCATGACAATGTGTCAAGAGCACTTTCTATCGTTATACAATCCCTGCCGGACCTTCCCCGGCAGCACGTGCCGCCGTACCTTGGTGGGATGGGACTGAACATCCAGATAGTCATCGACTGCACCCGTCCGCACGAGCTTGCCGACTGGTGGGCTGAAACCCTCGGGTGGTCCGTGGAGCCCCAGGACGCCGCCTTCATCCGCTCCATGATCGAGCAGGGCTTTGCCACGGAGGACATGACCATGACCCACCGGGGCAACCTGGTGTGGCGTGAGGGCTGCGCGATCCGCCCCACGGAGGAACTGGAGTCCAAGGCGCCGGCACGGCGCCTCCTCTTCCAGACGGCGCCGGAGGCCAAAACGGTGAAAAACCGCGTGCACTGGGACATCAACCTGGCCGGTCGGGACAAGGACGAGGTCCGCCGGGAACTTGAGGACCGGGGTGCCGCGTTCCTGTGGACGGCCAGCCAGGGACCGCACTCCTGGCACACCATGGCTGACCCCGAGGGCAACGAGTTCTGCATCAGCTGAGGCCGATTACTAGACTTGGACGGTGAGCAAACAGATTCCCGCCCAGGTGTCCGACGTCTTCGACCCCTCCCGCTGGCGCACCGTGTCCGGCTTCGAGGACTTCCAGGACATGACCTACCACCGGCAGGTGGAGCGGGATTCCGACGGCGCCTGGGTGCGTGACCTGCCCACGGTCCGGATTGCGTTCAACCGGCCCGAGGTGCGCAACGCGTTCCGGCCGGGCACCGTGGACGAGCTGTACCGGGCCATGGACCACGCCCGGATGTCCCCGGACGTCGCCACCGTCCTGCTCACCGGCAACGGCCCCTCCGCGAAGGACGGCGGGCACTCGTTCTGCTCGGGTGGAGACCAGCGGATCCGGGGCCGGGACGGCTACCGGTACGTAGTACAAGACACAGCAGATGGCGAGACGCAGGAAACCATCGACCCCGCTCGGGCCGGCAGGCTCCACATCCTGGAGGTCCAGCGGCTCATGCGGACCATGCCCAAGGTGGTCATCGCCGTCGTCAACGGCTGGGCGGCCGGTGGCGGGCACTCCCTGCATGTGGTGGCCGACCTCACCATCGCCTCCCGCCAGCACGGCAAGTTCAAGCAGACGGACGCCACCGTCGGCAGTTTCGACGCCGGTTACGGCTCGGCCCTGCTGGCCCGCCAGATCGGGCAGAAGGCCGCCCGCGAAATCTTCTTCCTTGCCCGCGAATATTCCGCTGAGGACATGGTTCGGATGGGTGCCGTCAACGAGGCCGTGGACCACGAACGCCTCGAAGAGGTGGCCCTGGAATACGCGGCGGACATCGCGCGCCAGTCGCCGCAGGCCATCCGCATGCTGAAGTTCGCCTTCAACCTTGCCGACGACGGCCTGGCCGGGCAGCAGGTGTTCGCCGGCGAAGCCACGCGGCTGGCGTACATGACGGATGAGGCGGTGGAGGGCAAGGAGGCCTTCCTGCAAAAACGCGAGCCCGACTGGTCCACCTTCCCGCACTACTTCTAGGCAGGAGCGGAACATGAATACTCCAGCGAAAGCCGCCGGCCCCCTCAACATCGAGCCGGCCCTGACTGCCCTTGCGGCCGCCCTCCATGGCGAGGGACCCGCCGTCGAACTCTCCATCAGCGAGGAAGGCGCCCTGGTGGTGGGACACCTCGAAACCCCGGGCTGCGACGACGCCGTGGCCGTGGTGCGCACGTCCGGCTCCACCGGCGCACCCAAAGCCACCGTGCTGACCGTGGAATCGCTGGCGGCGTCCTCGATGGCCACGGCCCTGGCACTCAAGGGCGAAGGCCAGTGGCTCCTGGCGCTGCCCGTGCAGTACGTTGCGGGCATCCAGGTCCTGGTGCGCTCCCTGTTCGCGGGCACCCGCCCCTGGGTCATGGACATGTCCCACGGTTTTACGCCCGAGGCCTTCACCGCCGCGGCCCAGGAGCTGACGGACAAAATCCGGTTCACCTCGCTGGTCCCCACCCAGCTGCAGCGGCTCCTCGACGCACCGTCGCCGGAGACCCTGGCCGCGCTCCGCCGCTTCAACGCCGTCCTGCTGGGCGGCGCCCCCGCACCGGCATCCCTGCTGGCCGCCGCCCGCGAGGCCGGAGTGCGGGTGATCACCACCTACGGTTCCGCCGAAACCTGCGGCGGGTGCGTCTACGACGGCTTTCCGCTGGAGGGCGTCTCGGTCCGGGTCGAGGAGGACGGCCGCATCCTGCTGGGCGGGGACACCATCGCCGCCGGCTACCTCGAGTCACCGGAGAGCACGGACACGTTTTTCGAGGAGGACGGCGTGCGCTGGTACCGCACCGGCGACCTCGGCAGCATTGACGACGACGGCCGGCTGACCGTGCTGGGCAGGGCCGACGACGTGATCATCACCGGCGGCGTGAAGGTTTCCGCCGCGCACGTGCAGGAAGAGCTGGAGAAGTCCGGCGGCGTTGCGGCGGCTTTCGTGGCAGGGGTGCCTTCCGCCGAGTGGGGCCAGGCCGTGGCGGCCTACGTTGCTTTGACGGACCCTGCGCCGGACGCGGCCCCGGGCGCGGAAGCCGGGGACACCGCCGTCGTCCTTGAACAGCACTGGCACCGGACGCTGGGGATCCATGCGCCCAAAACCGTCCTGGCGGCCTCCCGGCTGCTGATGCTTCCCAACGGCAAGCCGGACCGCCTGGCCATGACCGCCGAACTCAAAGCCCGGCACCAGGGAAAGTAAAGTAGACCTGCACCACCCGGCAGGACCCTCCTGCCGCCCCCAACACACGCGAGGTACTTAACGTGGCTACAGCCGCACAATGGATCCAAGGCGCCCGGCTCCGGACGCTGCCCGCCGCGATTGCGCCGGTGCTGATCGGCTCCGCCGCAGCCTACGAGATGGGTTCGTTCCTCCTGTTCAACGCCGTCCTCGCGTCGCTGGTGGCCCTTCTGCTCCAGGTGGGCGTGAACTTTGCCAACGACTACTCGGACGGCATCCGGGGGACCGATGATGACCGCGTGGGCCCGCTGCGCCTGGTCGGCTCCGGGGCGGCAAGCCCCGAGCACGTGAAACGGGCGGCGTTCGCTGCGTTCGCGGCCGCCATGGTGTTCGGGCTGGTCCTGGTGATCATCACGCAGAGCTGGTGGCTGATCCTGGTGGGGCTGGGCTGCGTCATGGCCGCCTGGGGCTATACCGGGGGAAAAAACCCTTACGGCTACATGGGCCTGGGCGACGTGTTCGTGTTTGTGTTCTTCGGGCTGGTGGCAACCCTGGGCACCACCTACACGCAGGCCGGGCAGATCAACCTGCCCGCGATCATTGGTGCGATCGGCACCGGGCTGATCGCCACCGCCCTCCTCATGGCCAACAACGTGCGGGACATCCCCACGGACATGCAGGCCGGCAAGAAGACCCTCGCTGTCCGGCTGGGCGACAAGCATGCGCGCGAAAGCTACGTGCTGATGCTGGCCGTGGCCATCCTGCTGGTGGTGATCCTGGCTCCCGGCCGGCCGTGGATGCTGATAGTGCTGCTGCTGATTCCAGCCTGCCTCATGCCCGCGTGGCTGATGATCAACGGGCGCAAGCGCAAGAGCCTCATCCCGGTCCTCAAGCAGACCGGACTGATCAACCTCGGCTACAGCCTGCTGTTCTCACTGGGACTGGTGCTCAGCCGCGGCTTCTAGCGGACCAAAGCTTGCAGAGCGTGAAGGGGATTACGGGCGCTTGCGGCCCTTCGCGTCATTGTTGATGGTTACGTCGGGGTTGGCGTCCAGGAGCGCATCCTCGGCGTGCGCGTCCTGGACTTCGCCGGCGGAGCGCAGCGGCTTGGCCTTGCCGGAAAAGCGGTGCTGCAGGGCCGCTGCGGCTTCGTCCCGCTGCTTCTGGAAGAAGAGGTAGCTCACGGCAAAAGCGATCAGGGCCGCGCAGATGACGGACATGAGGGCGCCCAGCTCCAGGAAGGTGAAGAGCACGAACAGGGGCACGAAGAGAGCCAGGCGGATCAGGGAATATTTCAAAAAGGCCACTATTCAAGTTTAGCCGCCTCCCGCCCGCGGCCACTGCGCCTCCTGACGATAGACTTAATGCATGCTCCTCCGTGTGGCTTTGGCCGTCGCAATCCTCGCCATCTTCGTGTATGGCCTCGTCGACGTGATCCGGACCGACGGGCGCCTCACCCGCGGAATTTCCAAACCCGCCTGGATCGTGGTCATGATCGTCCTGCCGGTACTGGGCGCGATCCTCTGGCTCCTGATCGGCCGGCCGCGCGGCACTCCCCCGCAGCGGCAGGACTACCGCCATCCCACCGCCCCGGACGATGATCCGGACTTCCTCCGCAACCTGGAGGTCCGCCGTCGCCAGGAGGCGGAAGCCGCCCGCCTCAAGAAGCTCAAGGACGAGCTGGACGCCAAGGCAAAGGACGTCGACGGCGGGAAAGACAAGCACGAGACCGACGAGCACGATAACGACGGATTGAAATAGGTCTCCGCCGGAAGAGCACTCCTCCGGCCGTCCTTCAGGCCGGTTGGCGCTGGCGGGCAAACGATTCCGCCAGCAAACCCTCGCAGCTGCGGACCACAACCCGGCACGCATCAAGCGCCGGCCCGTCTGTCAGCGGGTTCTCCGCCACCGCGCGCCAGCGCAGCAGGTAGCGGCGGGCTTCGTCAGCCATGTCGCTGGGAGCCGTGTCCGCATCCAGCCCCAGCCTCACATGCGGCGCAGCGCCCCGGCCGCCGATCAGGCCCTCGGCTTCCGCTGCCAGTTCAGGGCTGAGCGGCACGCCCGTGGTCCGCAGGACGGCCAGCAGCCGCAGTTCACGGAACTCATGCGCGTTGGCCTGCAGCCGCTCCAGGGCTGCGGCCAGGTGCCCGGTTCCGGGGCGGGGCGAGGTGCGCAGCAGGGACTCCACCGCCACCAAAGCCGTTCGCGCCTTCAGGGCCTCGGCCCGCGCCTGGAACTGGCGGCCCAGCAGGTCCAGCAACGGATGCAGGCCGCTGCGCCGGGCCAGCTCGTGGGCCAGCGGGGTGGGTTCATTGAATCCGTTAGAGACCAGGACCACGGCCAGCCGGATCCCGAACAGGCCAAACCTTGCCAGCAGCGACGCCCTGGCCTCCGCCGTCAGCCCTTCCGGGATGGTGGACCGGAGGAACCTGTCCGCTGAGAGCAGTGCCTTCTCGCGGTCGCCGCGGTCCAGGCCCGCCAGCAGCTGGAAGGCAGCGAATTCCTGTTGGCGCAGGGTCCGGGCGCTCTGGGCAAGGAGCCCTGCCACCGGCACCACGCCCAGGGCGAGCTTCCGCAGGTTATGGTCCCGGCGGTACCTGTCCGCGATCTCTCCCGCGGAGAGCAGCGAATCGATGCGGCCGCCACCAACCTCGTCCGCCCTGGAAAGTACCGCGATGGCGTTGACTGTGCCCGAGCGGCCCGCTTCCGTGTCCCGGAAGGATTCGAGGAAGCGCACGTCCGCTGCGTGCATGTGGCGCATCAGGTAGATGATGGCATCCGCTTCCGACTCCGTGTCCGCCGGGGCCAGGAAGGCGGTGGAGCGGGCAGACACCTCGCGGGACAGCGAAGCGATGCCGGGGGTATCGATCAGGGTCATGTTCCGCAGTGCCGGCGACGGCCACTCCACCTCCAGCCGGTCCACGTCCGCCGCGTCGACATCCCCCAGCACGAACACCAGGCGGCCGTCCACGCGTTTGAGCGGCAGCGCCCTCGGCTCACCGCCGGTTGGGTGGAGGGTGATGCGGGGAGTGTGCCCGTGCCGGTACCAGGTGATGATCCGGGTGCACTCCCCCGTGTCCGTGGGCGCTATCTCCTCGCCGAGAATCGCATTCAGCAGGGTGGACTTGCCGGCCTTGACCATGCCCGCAATGGCCACGCGCAGCGGCTCCGCGAGCCTCCGGGCAATACCCTGGAGGGCGGCCACGGTGGCCGGATCATCCCCGTAGGTTTCCAGCGCCTCCTGGACCAGGGCGGCGGCTCCGGCAACGGTTGAACCAGTCATCGGGGGCCGCCCGCAGGCATCATGGTTCCGGCGCCGGATACTTCGGCGGCAACGGCCTGCGCGGCCCGGTGGAGTGCGTCCACCTTCTTGAGCTCGGCCTTGATGTCCCTGATGCGGGCGTCCTTTTCCAGGGCGTAGGTATTGGCGGCTTTCTGGGCAGCGGACACCGAGTCGGCCAGGGAGCGGTGGTGCTCGTCCGCTATCTCGGTGAAGTGGTCGCGGATGGAGCGCTGCACCAGCCGCAGCCGGTCCTTCAATTGTTTGCCCACCTGGAAGGTCACGTCGTCGAGCTGCCGCCTGACGAGGGCCTTGGCCTCCCCCTGCCGGCGCTTAAGCCGCGCTTCCTTGTCTTCCCGGTATGCCTTGCGTCCCAGCAGGAGACCGGCACCCAGGGAGAGCGGGTTGATCAGCGCCATGCCGAAGATGCCGGTCAGGAGCCCGAACATGAGCACCCCTCCGTAGGAGCCCCGCATGCCGATCAGCACTTTTTGCACGGGGTTGACGTGCCCGGCGTCCATCCCCGGCATCGCGTCCACGGGATCCAGCACGTCGGCGGAATGGGACACCTGCATCACCGGCAACGGGTTTTCGTCCTCGGCGAAGTGGTCAGCCACCTGCCCGGCCAGCCACTGCGCCCGCTCACTGGTGAGGACGAAGGTTTCAGAGATGGCGGCCGCGGTGGATACTTCCAGCCACTTGGAAAAATCAGGCCAGGCAGGACCCGGGTCCTCCTGGTCAATGGCGGCTTCAGCTTCCCGCTGGATGTGGCGGAGCCGGTTGCGGAGGTCGTACTCCATATCGGCGATGAGGTCGCTGATGCCGTCGCTGAGGGTGACCTGCCAGCGCGCAGACCGTTTCCGAAGGTCGTCAGCCTCTGCCCGGGCCGCCTCCAGTTCCGAAATCATCTGGGGTGTGCCGCCAGGGTTTTCGAGTGCTTCAAGCTCCGATTGCAGGGAGAGGCGGAGGTTCTCGGTGACGGCGAGCAGGTCCTGGCTCACGGAGCGGCCATGGAGGCGCTGCGCCCCTTCCACGATTCCGCTGCGGAGGTGGGCAATCAGTGCCGGGAAGCCGGATTCCTCATTCAGCTCGCTGTCCTGCAGGCGTGCTGCCTCCAGGCGGAGGTCGGAGGAGACGGGAAACAGCGGAATCCCAGGCGCTACGTTTCCGAGATGGGATCGGTCCATCTCCTCCACCCGCCGCCAGTCCGGGTAGAGGTCGGTCTTGGTCAGGACGCCCACAACGTTCGGGGTAATCCGCATCGCCTGCCGCAGGAAGCGCAGCTCCGGTTCGGTGTATTCCTGGGAGGCGTCCGAGACCAGGAGCATCGCATCAGCGGTGGGCAGGGCCGTGAGGGTGGCCAGGGTGTGCGCGGACCCGAGGCCCCCCACCCCGGGTGAATCGATGACGATGAGCCCGCCGGCCAAAATCCTTCGGGGCAGGAATACCTCGGCGGCCACCAGTTTCTTGCTGTTGCCGGGATTACCCTGTTCGGAAACATAAGCCGGGAGGTCGGCAACGGGAATCGGTTGGCGGTCAACGGCAGCCTCATCGCCGGAGTCCGCATCGGAGGTGGGGACCAGGATCGCTGCCGAGGCCGGGTCCCCGTAGCGGACAACCGTGGGAACGGATGTAGCTACGTCGTCGTCGACGGGGCAGGCCGGCGCACCCACCAGGGCGTTGATGAGTTTGCTTTTGCCCTGCTTGAACTCACCCACCACGATGACCCGGATGCTGGGATCCCTCAACCTCCCCAATGTCAGGTTTAGGCGTTTCCGGAGGTCCTCCCGGTCTCCGGTTCCCACGAGCTGGAGTCCATGCTCCACGAGTTGGATCAGCTGGCCGGCCGTTACCGGAGTTGCTGGGTGTGCCGGTCCTGCTTCTGCCACAGCCTGTCCTCTGTACTACGCCTCAAATATCGTTTCGGGACCGGGGTCCGGCTGCTAGGCACCAAAGTCCATGGAGTCTGCCGCCTCCCCAGCGCCAGCGTCGTCGATGTCATTGTCGATGTCAATGGTGGCCGCGTCGTCCTCCGTGAACTCAAGCCCGGCACCGGCGGCAGCGACATCCACCTCGACGAATGTCAGCTGCTCTTCTGTGGAGGATTCCTCGATCAAGGTGGCCGGGTGGACGGCCTCGCCTGCGCCCACCGTCGCGGTGTCGCTGTCCGCGTCGAGGTCGAAAAGGCCGTCGATCCGGATGTCAGCGAAACCCATCCCGGTTCCGGCACCTATGGCGGGGTCGTCGAAAGCCGGCACGGAGTCGTTGTCGAACCACAGCTCCACGTCGCCGTCGGCCCAGATGTTAGGGGCCGGGGATTGGTCCGCCATGGCGCCGCGGTCATCCGGCGTGGAGGTGAAAGAGTAGCCGGCCACGACGTGGGTGAGCTGCTCCACCGCCAGTCCATGGTCGTCGTCGTAGGCTGCGCCGGAAGGAAGCGGGCTCCAGCCGCTCCCGGCGTGGCCAGTGCCGGTGCCGGCGCTTACGTCCCGGTCAACAGTGGAGGCCGTGACGCTCAGGGGGGCGTAGTCCAGGACAACCGGCATGGCGGCGTCAACATCTGCGGAGCTGACACCGGCCAGGCCGTGCTTCTCCAGGACGCCTTCGGGGTCATCCAGGAAGTCCTGGGCCGCCTGGCGGTCTCCGAAGATGTCCATCAGGAACTGGACCACTTCCTTTGCGACTGTCATGTGCTGGTCCTCAGTTCGTCTTATTATCGGTGCGCCGGCCCTGATGCCTTGGATCAAACGTATTGTTCCTGCGGGGAACCGGCATCGGGCCGGTCCCCCTTACCGGTGGTCCCCCTGGCGGGGATCCGTGGACGTCCCCGTTAGGGGTGTTAGGGGGACCGGTCCTGGGCCTGGTTCTCCGGGCCCAGCGCAAGACGCAGCTTGGCCATCAGGTCCGACCGGTTTTCCGCGCCGAGCCGGCGCCGCATCCGGGCAATGTGGTGCTCTGCGGTGCGGGGGGAGATGTAGATGGCTTCGCCAATTTCCCGGTAGGTCTTGCCGTCAAGTACCAGGCGGGCTACTTCCTTTTCCCGCTCGCTCAGCCCTGCGCCGTCTGGATGCATGCCATTACCTGCCTCGGTGGGGGGAACGTTGCGGGACTCGGGTGACGCTGGCGCTCCCGGGCCTGCCGGACTGGACTGTGGATGGAGGTCCCGGGCACAGGAGAGCAGGCGCACCATGTCCTTGCGCTCGTCCGCCCGGGCTGCGGCGTGGCCGGCAAGCCGCGCCCCCTCCCACGGCATTCCCACCAGCCCCAGGCCCCTTGCCGCCGCCTCGACGTCATCAGGACGGAACCTCTCAGCCAGAACCGTTACCCAGGCTTTGCCGGCCGCCGCGAGTACGGCCGCCAGGTGGCTTTGCCCTGCGGCCCGGGCGAGCGCTGCTGCATGCGGTGCCAGGTCGGCCGGGCTTTCGTTCAACAGGGCGGCCTGGACTGCGGACCAGTGCAGCGGTACGGCCCAGAGCGGCGGATTGCCCAGGCGCTCCAGCAGGTTCCATGCGTCATTGAGGTATGGGGCAACCCTGCGGCCCTCCCGAAGGCGGGCCGCTGCGATCATGAGTTCGCCCCAGGGCAGGAGACTGTACAGGTCCACGGAGGTGTGGAGCGTCGCTTCGCGGGCCCGTTCCCAGGCCTTGATGAGCTCGGGGAAATCGCCGTTGCGCCGGGCGAGGCCCACTTCCAGGGCCGAACAGAGGAACTCGTCCCGCGGCACCAGCGGCCAGTGGTTCGCTTTCGATGCCTCATTGATGGCGAGCCGGGCGTCGTCGAGCCTGTCCTGCATCATCGCTGACCACGCCTGCAGCAGGAAGAGGCGAGGCTTGGCGGTATCGCCTCCCTGCCCGGCGGCGGCAGCAGACCGGCAAATTGTTTCCGCCAGGGTCGGCTCTCCGCTGTGCAGCGCCACCAGTGCCGCCAGTGCCGCCGGAGTCTCCGGCAGGGGAAGCGCAGCACCCGCGGCGTTCAGCATGTCTGAGGCGTGGATAAGAGCCTGGAGTCCCTGCTGCGGGTCTCCCGCCAGCGACTGGAGGATGCCTTTTCCAAGGTGGGCGAGGGTGGCGGCAAGCAGCGTTGGGGACGCGGGCGGCGCGTCGGCCCCGAAAATGTTTTCCGCACCGGACCGGTCGCCACTGCCGATCAGGGTAACGGCGGCAAGGGGCGCGGATTGGCCTGTGCGGGCGGGGCCCAGCCAACTGTAGACATCGGCTCCGCGGGCCAGCATGCCCCGCTGGGCCCACACTGAGGCTGCCACATCCGCGGCGCGGCGGACGTCCGGTGGACCGTCCTGCCCCAACAGGGTGTCCACGATGCGGGTGGCCGTGTCAAGGTCGCCGTTGGCCGCTGCGGCCTGGGCACGCCGGGCCGCTGTGGCTTTCTCGTCGGTGCCGGCCAGCAGGGCCTCATCGTAGAGCTGGTACGCCAGCCCGGGATCGCGCTCCAGTGCCTTGTCCGCCGCTTGCTCCAGCTCGGTTGCCACCCGCGGATCGGCAAGTCCGGCGCGTGCCAGTTCCCGGGCGAGATCCCCCAGCGGCTGGCCGTTGGCCGCATAGACGCCCACCAGCTCCCGCTGGAGCGCGTGCACTTTAGTGGTGGGGGCGACGGCAAGCAGCGCGTGCCGGGCCGGGCCGACGACGGCCCCGTCTTGAGTCAACAGGCCTGACGACTCTGCCCTGTGCACCAGGGCGTCAAGGCTCTCCACCCCGTTCCCGTCGATCTTGCGCTGCAGGTCGGACGGCAGCGGTCCCGGCAGGGCAAAACCCACGGACAACGCCAGCAGCAGTTCCCGGACTGCTGCGTTCTCACCCTTGAGCTTGCTTGCCATGAGTTCTGCGCTCTGCAGCGCCGGCCCCTGATGGTCCGGCTCCGGATGGCGGAAAGCTGTCTTTTGCGTGTGCGGCTGGTAGCTGACCATGTCAGGCCGCCGGAGTTGTCGTCGTGGCCGTGTCCGTGGAAGTGGCCGTCGCTGTGCCGGAAGAACCGGAGCCCAGCGACTCCTCCGCTGTGGACGTGGACCCGCTGGCAGGTGACGCCGATACCTGGACCGTCGGCGAAGGGGAAGCCGTGAGATCCCGCGACTTCGAACCCTTCGCCGGTTTAAGCCATCGGCCAGGTTCGCTCGGTGTGGCCGTCGTGTCCGTCGGCGTGGGCGCCGCCGTGCCGGAGAAGCGGGTAGGCTCCGGCGTGCTGGATTCCGTTGCGGGAGGGGTCGGTGTCCCGGACTCGCTGCCCGACTCCGTGGTCGACGGGCTCGACGTGCCCGGCTCCGTGGCATCTGTAGTCGTTGGATCTACGGTGGGAGTCGCCTCCCCAGTGGTCGGCGTCCCGGTGGACGTGGCTGTATCCGTTGCTGCATCAGAAGTTACCGGATCCCCTGGTGCCGTGGTGCCGGTAACCTCACCTGCCGCTACGGCGCTGGCGGAGGGCCCTTCGGAGGCGCCCTTCTCGATGGACCTGATGGACGATACCTGGCCGGTCGGCTTCCCGTCCGCCACGGGGCCGGGCGCCTGGGAGGCAGCGGCCCGCTCCATGCCGGAATCGATGCCTGCCACCGGGACCTGGACATCTCCCGCAGCCCCGGCTGCGGCGTCGGCCCCACTGCCGCCGCCCGCGGCGGCAGTGGGGGACGGCGCTCCCCGGTCGTTGGAAGCCCCGGCCGGCGGGACGAACACAGAGGTCAGGCTGTTGAATCCTGCCGGGCTCTGGGCGGCCGTGGCGGTAAGAACAGTGAACAGGACGGCGGTGGCTGCTACAGCAGTGAGGCGCACCCGCGGTTTCGGCGCGTGTACTCCGCCCCTGTCCCCATGGCTTTGGCTGAGCGCTGCTGCCGCCAGGGAATGCGGAACCGGCGTGGGGTTCCGGGACCAGCTCGCCAGCCTCAGCGGCGCCTGCGCAGCATCCGGTGCCGGGCTGGAAACAGCCTCACCGGGAGCTTCGACCGGACTCGACTCCGCCGCGGCGGCAGCGGCCATAGCCGCCCGGCCCAGCACCGCGGATACGGCTGCGCCCATGCAGATGGAGGACTTCGGATCGGCGTCCACGGCGATGGGACGGTCAAGCTGTTCCGAGATCAGCTGTGCAACGAGGGGAATCCGGGAGGACCCGCCAATCAGCAGCACGGCGGTGAGGTCTGCAGGCTCCAGCCCGAGCTGGCCCAGCGATTGTTCCAGGGCATCCACGGTGTCCCGGACGGGGTCTTCGATCATGGACTCGAATTCGGGGCGGACCAGGCGGATTTGCTGCTGGATGCCGGGCAGGAGCACGGAGATGTTGGCTTCACTGTCACTGGAGAGCGCTTCCTTGGCTTCCACGCACTCCCGCCGCAACCGGGAAACCGCGGCGAGCACTCCGGGGGCTGCCGGGTCCAGCCGGGCCAGGGCGCCGTCCGTATGTTCAGCCACAAAGCGGAAAAGGGCGGCATCGAAATCGGCGCCGCCCATGTGTTCAAAGCCTTCCGGTTTCCCGAGCAGTTCAAACCGGTTGCTGGTCTCTTTGCGCAGGACAGCGGTATCGAAGGTTCCGCCGCCGAGATCATAGACAGCGATGATGCTGCCGTCCTCCACCCGCACCTGTGATGCGTAATGGAGGGCCGCGGCTTCCGGTTCCGTCAGCAGCGTGACGTTGCCAAGCCCCTTGGCGGCGAGTGCTCCTTTGATGAGGGACGTGCGGTGGAAGCCCCAGGCGGCGGGGTACGTCAGGATAATTTCCGACGGCGGCGCCCCCTGGCGTTCTTCCGCGCGGTCTGCCACCCAGCGGGCCATGGTGGCGAACACGTCCTCGGCGGCCAGGGACAGCGTGCCCACGGAGATCGGCACGGCGTCGCCCACGCGGCGCTTGAATTCCCGCACAACCCGCCCTGGGGAATCCAGGCCGCGGCGTTCAGCGGCTTCCCCCACCAGGACGGGTCCGTTGTCGGGGTAAAAAAGAACAGAGGGTACCGAGGTTGCACGGAGTCCCAGCGGCAGGCACTCGGGGGAGGAAGCGCCCTGGTCAAAACGGGCGATGGCAGCAGCTGTGAAGCTGGTTCCCACATCAACGGCGAGAACATAGCTCATGGGTACCTCAGGAAAAACTGTTGTTCCGCCAGCAAACTTCATCACGGGCGCACGAAACCAACGTAGCATTACCGGCTGACCGGGAACAGCCCTATTGCTACATCGATTTTATATGTCCCCTGGTACCTGGGGACCCCAAAGAACCCCTGCTCAGAGGCCTGAATACGAGTGGAGCCCGTTGAAGAACTGGTTCACGATGGTGAAGTTGAAAACCACGCAGAGGTAGCCCACGATCGACAGCCAGGCGGCCCGGGTGCCGGTCCAGCCACGGGTTGCCCGTGCGTGGAGGTATCCGGCGTAGACAACCCAGATCACGAACGTCCACACTTCCTTGGTGTCCCAGCCCCAGAACCGCCCCCAGGCCTTTTCAGCCCAGATGGCACCGAACATGAGGGTGAACGTCCAGCCGATGAAGGCGATGGCGTTGATGCGGTAGGACAGGTTTTCCAGGCTCAGAGCGGACGGCACCAGGCGCATGAAGCCCAGTTTGTCCGCCCCGCCGGCAGCCACCGTCTTCTGGCGGTGGGACTGGACCAGCTGCAGCGCGGACATCGCGAAGGTCAGGGTGAAGAGGGCTGAGGACAGCACGGCGATGGACACGTGGATGATCAGCCAGTAGCTCTGGAGGGCGGGAACCAGGTGCCCGACGGGGGTCCAGTAGGCCACGGAGGCGGCCACCAGCATGATGATGGCCAGGCCCACCACGAAGGTTCCCAGGAAGCGGAGGTCGCGGTGGACCAGCACCAGCAGGAACACCGCCACCGCCACGAAAGCTCCGGTGGTGAGGAACTCGTACATGTTGCCCCACGGCACGCGGCCGGCGCCCAGCGCACGGGTCACCACACCGGCGGCGTGGATCAGGACGCCGAGGATGGTCAGGGCCACCGCCACCCGCGCGGGCGCGCGGCGTTCCGTGGCGTAGCGCATGTCGGCGTCGGCGGTGATGACTCCCCCAGCCCCCGTGCGCGCTGCCTTGGTAGCGGACGACGACGGCCGCTCGGCCCGGCCGGCCGGCCCGCCCAGGTGCGCCCCGGCGGAGTCGGAACGGGAGCCTTCAGCTGACGCAGCGCGTTCCCCCACCCCTGCTGCCACCGGAACCTTGGACCCGTCCTGGGCCTGGCCCGCTTCCGAGGCCTGAGCCGCCTTGAGGTCGATCGCGCGCAGGGCCCTGCTGCTCTTGGCCAGGTCCCAGGCGAAAGCGATGAAGGCAACGGTGTACGTGCCGGCCGCCAGCAGCATAAAGAGCTCGCTGTACTGGCCCATGGTCTCGTTGATTCCGTACGGCATTACTGGTCCTTTTCGGGCCCGGTGGGGCCGGCTGGGGTGGTGACTGAGCCTGTGGTTGCGGCAGCTCCGGTGCTATTGTCCCCCGGGCTGCCGGGAGTTTCCTGTGAAGTCCGGGGCGGCCCCTGGTCCGGATCAAGCTGCCACTCTTCTATCAGCAGCTTCCGGAGGGCTTCCGCTTCGCCGGCAAGCCGGTGGTCCTCGCCGCGGGCCAGGAGCCCGTACTCAACCATGGTGCGGCCGTCCTCGTGGGTGCCCGTGCGGAGCCACACGCGGCGGCGGTTGATGTAGAGCGACAGGATCAGGCCCGCCACGGCCAGCAGCGCGAAGATCAGGGCGTAGAGCTGGCCGGGGTTGTGGTGGATGTCCACGCCGATGTACCGCTTGACGCCGTCGAAGCTGATGGTGCCCTTCCCGTCAGGGAGTGTGTAGCTGGTCCCCGGCGAGAGGGTGATGCCGCCGGCGTCCAGGTTGCGGGCGTTCAGCGGGGTCAGGTCCTTGACGTCCAGCTCAAAGACGTTCTGTGGCGCTCCGTCATCCAGGCCAAGGTCGCCGTAGTAGGAGTTGAGCGTGAGCTGCGGGTTGAAAAGTTCCGGGTCACCGCTGAAGGAAACCCCCTCATCAGTGACGAAGGCGGTGGGCAGGAAGAAGCCGGCGAATCCCAGCTGGTCGGGCGCGGCGTCCGGAACCTTGATCACCACGGAGGAGTAGTAGTTGTCCCCCTGCAGCTTGGCCACCACGGGGCCCTGCATGGCCACGTTGCCGGCGCCGTCCCGGATGGTCACCACGGGGGCGTAGCCGTTGCCGGTGAGGTAGATGCTGGTGCCGCCCAGGGTGACGGGGTCGTTGACCTTCAGGGTTTCCTGCTGCGCGGGCGCGTCCGGGTTTTCCCTGGTGGTCACTGCGGCCGAGAAGTCGATGGGCTGGCCGAACTTGCCCTCGGACTCGCGGTCGAAGGTGATGTCGAACTTGTCCAGCTGGATGGAATAGGGCTGCAGCTGGCTGGACTGGAAATTGGTGCCGGGCGTGAACTGGTCGTAACCCACCAGGGTGTTCACGAACGTGTCCCCCTCCACCAGGATCCGCTGGCCGCTGTAGCCGAACAGGCCCCCGATGGCCACGGACACCAGGACGCCAATGAGGGATGTGTGGAAGACGAGGTTGCCTACTTCCTTCAGGAAGCCGCGCTCGGCACCCAAAGACGGCCGCGCGCCGTCGTCGTCCCTTACCTCAACGCGGTAGCCGCGCTTCTTCAGCAGTCCGGCGGCGCTGTGGATGGCGTCCGACGCCGGGATCCCGGCCCGGGCGGGTATCACCAGGGTCCCGTACTCGGGGAGGCGGGAGAGCCGTTTGGGGGTGCGCGGCGGCTGGGAGCGCATCGCCTTGTAATGGGCGATGGCGCGCGGCACCACGCAGCCGATCAGGGAGATGAACAGCAGCAGGTAGATGGCCGAGAACCAGGCCGAGGAGTAGACGTCGTACAGCTGCAGGGTGTCCAGCAGCTTGCCGTAGTCCGGGTTGTCCTTGATGTACTGGGTGACGATGGACGGGTTGGCGGGGCGCTGCGGGAACAGGGAACCGGGAACCGCGGCAACTGCCAGCAGCAGGAGCAGGAAAAGCGCCGTGCGCATGCTGGTCAGCTGGGTCCAGGCCCAGCGCAGCATCTCCTTGGGACCCAGGGCTGGCAGCGCGGCGTCAGCCTTGGCCGCTGACGCCGCGCTGCCCGTCGCCGGGGTGGAGGATTTCTTCTCTACGTTCACGTGCTCGCTCATCAGATCGGCAACTTCACATCGGTTTGGAACCAGTACTGGAGCTCGGTCACCCAGGTGCCCCAGACGCCGCTGGCCATCAGCAGGCCCAGCACCACCAGGATGCCCCCGCCGGTGCGCTGGATGGCCAGGCGGTGCTTGCGGAAGAACGCCATCACACCCATCCCCCGGCGGACCGCCAGTGCGATCAGCAGGAACGGTATTCCCAGGCCCAGGCTGTAGACGAAGGCCAGGAAGGCGCCCTTGGCGGCGGACGATCCCCCGGAGAGGCTCAGCAGCTGCACGGCCGAGTAGGTGGGGCCGATGCACGGCGCCCAGCCCAGCCCGAAGGTCAGGCCCAGCAGCGGCGCCCCCCAGAGCCCGGCCGGCGGCTTGGCCTGGATCTTCGCGTCACGCTGGAGCCAGCTGAAGCCGCCCATGAACACGACGCCCATCACAATCACCAGGATGCCCAGGAGCTGGGTGATCCAGGCGTTCTGCGAACCGGTGATCAGGGTTCCCAGCTGGCCGAAAGCCCCGCCGAGGAGGACGAAAATGACCGAGAAACCGAGAACGAACAGCCCGATGCCCACCAGCATCCGGCCGCGCTTCTGCTTCTGCAGGTCCACGCCGCTGAGCCCGGTGACGTAGCCCAGGTATCCCGGGACCAGGGGCAGCACGCACGGAGAGAGGAAGGAGACCAGTCCGGCCAGCAGGGCCACCGGGATGGCAAGCAGGAGCGAGCCGTTCAGGATGGCTTCGGCAAAGGGGCTGTTCACGGTCCGGACCGCCGCTACTCTGCCACGGCGGCAGCGATGAGGGCTTTCAGGGTGCCCTTTTGGACTTCCCCCAGGACACGCGAGGCCACGCGGCCCTGCTTGTCCAGCACCAGGGTGGTGGGGACCGCGCCCGGCGGAACCAGCCCGGAGACAGCCAGGAGGACGCCGCCGTCCTTGTCGTCAAAGCTGGGGTAGGTCAGGTTGAAGGTCTTTTCGAAGGCCTCGGCGGTGGCTTTCTCGTCCCGCAGGTTGACGCCGTAGAACTGCACGCCCTGGTCCTTGAACTCCTGGTGGAGCTCTTCCAGGATGGGGGCCTCCACGCGGCACGGTGCGCAGGCGGCGAACCAGAAGTTCAGCACCGTCACCTTGCCCTGGAAATCGGCGGGCGCAACGGTGGTGCCGTTGAACAGCGTGCCGTTGACCTGGATGGCGGACTTGCGGTCCCCGGCTGCAAACTCCGTCACGGAGCCGTCACCGGCAACATAGTTCTTGTTGTCCCCTGCCTTGGCCTGCTGGGCCAGGGCATCCTCCTGGGCGCAGCCGGACAGGCCAAGGGTCACAGCGGTCAGGGCCAGGCCGCCGGCAGCCAGCAGGCTGCGGCGGGAGGTCACGGGATTGCGGTGGGTCACAGCTAGGCTCCAGGGGTGCTGGACGCACCCGGAAGAAGGGAGGCCGCCGGTTCGCTGTACTGCACGCGCAGGAGCGTGCCGGCGTCGTCGAACACCAGGGAGGTGATGGAGGTCAGGGTGCATTCGCGTTTCCGCGGGTCATGCCACAGCGGTTTTCCCTCGGCGCTGAGGCGGGTGGCCCAGATGGGGAGCTGGTGGCTGACCATGATGGCTTCAGGCCCCTCCGTCCCGAAGTCACCGGCTGCCAGTTCGATGGCTCGCAACCGCGCGTCCTGGACCGCTTCCATCACCCGGGAAGCCTGGTTCTTGTACGGTTCGCCCCAGGAGGGCCGCAGGGGGTTGACCAGTCGCGGCCAGTGCTTCGGGCGGCGCAGCTCAGCCTTGGTGACCCTCATGCCCTCGAAGTAGTTCTCCGCCTCGATGATCCGCTCGTCCGTGTGGATCTGCAGGCGCAGGGCGTCCGACGTCGGCCGTGCAGTTTCCTGCGCACGGTCCAGCGGGGAGGCTGCCAGGTAGGTGATCCGGGCACCGCCGGCAGCGCGGCGGCTGAAGTGTTCGGCGAGCGTGCGCGCCATCTCCTGCCCCAGTTCGGAGAGGTGGAATTCAGGCAGCCGCCCGTAGAGAACGCCGTCGGGATTGTGGACCTCGCCGTGGCGGAGCAAATGGACAGTGGCTTGGGGCATGTTTACCAGTTTCTCAAAGATGGCGTGCGATCCGAAATCTCCCGCACAAGCTTTCTACAGAGAGTAGAACTGAAGTTTTTGAAGAAATGTTCCGAAGGCGGGAACAAAACATGCAAATGCATGTTTATACTGGATGCAGCAGTTAGTTGAGACTTCAACAGATGAAGGTTCAACGGCAAACCCGACAGCACACACACAAGGAGCATCACCATGGCACTTCCCGCAGACGTCACCACCGGCACCTGGACCCTCGACAACTCACACAGCGAGATCGGCTTCACGGTCCGCCACGCAGGCATCAGCAAGGTCCGCGGCCAGTTCACCGAAGCCGCCGCCACCCTTAACCTCCCCGAGGACGTCACCGGCGCCAGCATCAACGCCACCATCAACACCGCCAGCTTCGATTCCGGCGACGTCAACCGCGACGGCCACGTCAAGGGCGAGGACTTCTTCGACGTGGAGAAGTTCCCCGAAATCTCCTTCGTCTCGAACGGCCTCGTGGCCAAGGGCAACAGCTACGAACTGACCGGCGACCTGACCATCAAGGGCGTCACCCGCCCCGTCACCCTGGACACCGAGTTCAACGGTGTGGCTGTTGACCCCTTCGGCAACACCCGTGCAGGCGTTTCCGCGGAGACCACCATCAGCCGCAAGGACTTCGGCCTGACCTGGAACGCCATCCTCGAGACCGGCGGCGTCCTGGTGAGTGACAAGGTTGCCATCAACCTTGAGCTTGCCTTCATCGCTCCCGCGGCATAATTCCTTCCGCTCCGGCACCCCGGCCCTGGACTCCCGCAGTCCGGCGCCGGGGTGCCGTCCTTTAAGCACACCGCCCCTTCCGAGTCCCGGCGGGGTTTACAGTGAGGGCCATGAGCAACTCACCCAGCGCGCCGCGGAACGTTTTTACCCGAATGTTCCTGGTAACGGGCCTGCCCACCGAACTCAAGGTTTCCTTCTGGATCTGGTTTGTGGGCGGCATCCTGGGCTTGCTGGGTGGCATGCTCGGCATGCTGGCATCGCTGGTGCTCTTTGCCGCGGCGCCGGGGGCGGCCACGCTGGTGCTGTTGCTCATGCTGCTGGCGGCCGCGGTGGGCGCTGCGCAGATCGTCTTCGCCCTTGCCATGAAGGACGGAAAACGCTGGGCCCGGGTAGGCCTGACGGCCCTCACCGGCGCCACCCTGGTCCTGGCGGTGGCCAACGCCATGATGGGTGTGGGCCAGGGCGGCAACTGGGCAACGTTCCTCATCAGCCTGGTGGCAACGGTCCTGTTGTGGCTGCCCAATTCCCAGGCCTTCTTCGCGGCAGCCCGCTCCGGGAATACCTCTTCCGAATGACCCCCAAGGCGCCTGCCCGGGGGTACGGTGGACGTAAGTGTTGCTGGGGGTAGGGGACAGGACCGATCCCGGCGATTTACCTGGAACCCGACACGCAAAAGGACCGCCCATGAGCACTCCCCCCGTCCCGCCTCCCGTTCCGAACGAACCCGAGCCTGGCTCCGAGTCTGGCAGGCAGGCTCCGCGCTACGGCCAGAACGCACCCCAGTACGGCCAAAACCAGCCCCAGTACGGCCAGCAGTCCGGAACACCGCAGTATGGACAGAACGCCCCGCAGCACGGGCAGAACCCGCCGCAGCATGGCCAGTCCGGCGCTCCCCAGTTCGGGCAGAATGCACCGCAGTACGGCCAGAACCCGCCGCAGTTCGGGCAGAATCCGCCGGCAGCCCCCGGCTATGGCCAGCAGCCGTACGGCCAGTCCCCGTACGCGCAGTATCCGTCGGAGCAGCCCCAGCCCTCCGGCAGCACGGGTGTTCCCCAGATGGTCAACATCTCCTTCTGGCTGCTGATTGCATCCGCCGCCATCTTCGTCATCTCGATGCTGACCGGCCTGACCACGCTGGACGATCCCATGTTCCGCGACGCCTTCGAAACCCAGATCGAGGGCAGCGGCGCTGGAGTCACCTACGAGGATATGAAGGGCGTGATCGCCGGAACCCTGGTGGTGTTCGCAATCATCGGCCTGGCCCTCTACCTGCTGGTGGCGTTCTTCGTCCGCAAGGGCAAGAACTGGGCACGGATCCTGGGCACCGTCTTTGCGGCGCTGTCCATCTTCGGACTCTTCGGCCCGCCCAGCTTTGGAACCCTCGGCACCCTGCTGGGGATCGCGGCCATCGTGCTGCTTTACCTGCCGGCCTCGGCTCCGTATTTCCGGCGCCAGCAGCCGTTCACCAACCCCTACGGTGGCAACATGGGGAACCCGTACGGCCGGTAACTCCAAGCACCACCCACCCTTCGGGCGTGGGCCCCGGAACCAAGCAGGCACTGCTGACGGAAACTAGGCGGTCTGCCCCGGGGCCTGCGCCCGTTGTGCGTGGTAGGCGAGGATCTGCAGTTCCGTTGCCATGTCCACCTTGCGGAGGTTAACGCCCTCCGGCACCTGCAGCATGATGGGGGCGAAACTCAGGACGCTGCGGACCCCGGCCGCCACCACGCGGTCGCAGATGTCCTGGGCCACCGATGCAGGCAGGGCCAGGACCACCATATTGGCTCCGGTGCGGTGCAGCACGGTTTCCAGGTCCGCCACATCGCTGACGCGCAGCCAGCCGACCTCGTTGCCCACCACCATCTGGTCCGCGTCAAAGATGGCCACGACGTCGAAGCCGCGGGATTCGAAGCCGCCGTACCGTGCAAGGGCCTTGCCTAGGTTGCCGGCGCCGACGATGGCCACTTTCCAGTCGTGGGTGAGTCCCAGGGCGGCGGCGATGTGCCGGCTGAGGTACTGCACCTCGTAGCCCACACCGCGGGTGCCGTAGGAGCCCACGTGGGAGAGGTCCTTGCGGAGCGTTGCGGAGCTGACCCCGGAGGCCTCGGCAAGTGATTCGGAGGAAACCCGCTCCACGCCCTCGGCCAGGAGGGTATTAAGGGCACGCAGGTAGAGGGTCAGCCGGGCCACTGCAGCCGGCGGAATCTGTTTGGCTGCCGTGCCCGCAGCTCCCGGCAGGTCCGGGACAGCCTGGGGGGTTGAATCCAGCGAAGCCACCAGCCCCTCCCTCGCATCGCGTTGTGACTCCACTCTAGGGCCCAACCGGCAATGCCATCAAAGCAGGCGCCGCCGATGCAAGGGACACTGAAGGCCTCTCCACCACGGTACTGCTCCCCTACTGTGCCATGGCCCGCTGGAGCACGCGCGCCAGCCGGGCTTCGTCGATTTTCCAGAAATCGCGCTGCACGCCATCCACCAGCACCACCGGGATTTCTTCCGCGTAGCGCTCACGGAGTTCCGGCTGGTGGTCCACCAACTCTTCGCTCCACTCAAGTCCCAGCGAGGCCGTAACCCGGCTGACGGCGTCGCGCGCGTCTTCGCAAAGGTGGCAGTCTGCCTTGGTGATCAGGACAACGCGGGGTGTGGCCATGCGTTAACCGTAGACCCGTTCCCCCGGGACCGGCGACGCCGGGCAAGGGGGGAACAAGGCTAAACGGGGATTGAACAGTGAATTGACTAGACTCGACTGCATGCCCGAGGAGAAGTACGTTGCCGTAGTCACCAAGCCGGTTGCTGCGCCGCAACCGGGCGAGGCAGCGTTTTTCGACGTGGACAACACTCTGATGCGCGGTGCCAGCCTCTTCCACGTTGCCCGGAAGATGCACCAGCGCGGGGCGTTCACCATGGCCCAGGCGGCCGGGTTCGCGTGGAAGCAGTTCAAGTTCGTGGCCCGCGGCGAAAACATGGACGATGTCCATGCGGTCCGCGACTCCGCACTGACGCTGGCCGCAGGCATCACGGTTGACGACATCAAGGCGCTCGGCGAAGAGGTCTACGACGAGATGATCGCCTCCCGCATCTGGCCTGGTGCCAAAGCGCTGGCGGAGCAGCACCTGCGCGTGGGCCGGCGGGTGTGGCTGGTGACCGCCACCCCCATCGAAGTGGCCACGGTGATCTCCACCCGGCTGGGGCTGACCGGGGCGCTGGGGACTGTGGGGGAAATTTCCGAGGGCATGTACACCGGGCGCCTGGTGGGTGACATCCTGCACGGCTCGGCCAAGGCCGTGGCTGTCCAGGCCATTGCGGACGCCGAGGAGCTGGATCTCAAGCGCTGCTGGGCGTACAGCGACTCCTACAACGACATTCCGCTGCTCACCCTGGTGGGCCACCCGGTGGCCATCAACCCGGACGCCCGCCTGCGCCGGCACGCCCGTGACAACAACTGGCCGGTCTACGATTTCCGGTCAGGCCGGCGCGCAGCCACGTTCGGCCTCAAGGCCGCAACGGCCGGCGGCGCCGTCTACGGGCTCTGGAAGGGCTTCGCCCGCATCCGGGGCCCGCGCATCTAGCTCCCCGGGCCCCGCTCCCATCCCGCACAAAGAAAATGCCCGCCGCCTCGGAAGGCGACGGGCATTTCTGCGCTGTTCGAAGTATCTCTACTTCTTGTTGCGGCGCTGGTGACGGGTCTTGCGAAGCAGCTTGCGGTGCTTCTTCTTGGCCATACGCTTGCGACGCTTCTTAATAACTGAACCCACGTAAGTTCCTTACAAACTAGATGCAGTACCTGTCTGATGGAAATTGTTCGTGGACAGAGCTACGAACTGAACAACTGACAGATTCTTACAATGACGTAAAACGTTCCTTAACAGGGTACCGCTTCCGGGAGGCGGCCAAGGACAGCTGCTCAGGCTGTCTCGGTGTGGCCGTCCACCACAGCACCTTTGAGGTACTGTTCCACGGCCTGTTCCGGAACCCGGTAGGAGCGGCCGAAGCGCACTGCCGGCATTTCGCCGGAGTGCACCAGCCGGTACACAGTCATTTTGGAGACGCGCATGACCTGGGCTACTTCAGCCACGGTCAGGAACTTCGCGTTGGAGAAGTTCTGTTCTGCCGACATTTCCCTATTTTCCTTTGCTGACGGATGGACAACAGTGACCCCAGGTACGTGCCAATGCGGTGTTCCGATGCTGAGCCATCCACCAACCACCTATCCAGATACTCTAGATGTTCCTGTGGCAGATGTGAAAGTAGTAAATCCCCCTACTTGGCTTCCCGGCGCTTGCGGGCGGACGCCGCCAGCTGGTCCAGGACAGACACGGAAATGTCCCACTCCATGCAGGCATCGGTGACGCTCTGCCCGTACACCAGGTCAGCCCGTCCGTCCGCATGCTCGGCAACATCCAGGTTCTGCGCGCCGCCCACCAGGAAGCTTTCCAGCATGACGCCGGCAATCGCCTGCGCCGACGTGCCGCCGTCCTCGAGCTGAGCACCGATCTCCAGCGCCACCTCGGCCTGCCGGTGGTGGCTCTTGCCGCTGTTGGCATGGCTGGCATCCACGATGAGGCGCGGGTTCAGCTGCTTGCCGGCCAGCTTGGCTGACGCCGCCCCGACGTCGGCGGCAGAGTAGTTGGGTCCCTTGCGTCCGCCGCGGAGGATGACGTGGGTGTCCGGGTTTCCGGCGGTGGACACCAGTGCTGCCCGGCCATCACCGTCGATGCCGAGGAAAGCCTGCGCTGCCGCCGCTGCACCGCAGGCGTCGATGGCCACCTGGAGGTCGCCGTCGGTCCCGTTCTTGAAGCCGATGGGCATCGAGAGCCCGGACGCGAGCTGCCGGTGGATCTGGCTTTCGGTGGTGCGGGCCCCGATTGCGCCCCAGGAGATCAGGTCTGCCATGTACTGCGGGCTGATGGGTTCCAGGAACTCCGTTGCGGTGGGGAGGCCCAGGGCGGTGACCTGCTGGAGGAAGTGCCGGGCGGCGCGGAGGCCGGTCACCATGTCGTGGCTGCCGTCCAGGCGGGGATCGTTGATCAGGCCCTTCCAGCCCACGGTGGTGCGGGGCTTTTCGAAGTAGGTGCGCATCACGATCAGCAGGTCTTCCCTGTGCTTCTCGGCCTGGCTCACCAGCCGGCGGGCGTACTCCAGGCCCGCCTTGGGGTCGTGGATGGAGCAGGGCCCAACGATCACCAGCAGGCGGTCGTCAACGCCGTCCATGATGGCCCGGACTTCATCGCGTCCGCGTTCGACGACGTCCGCCACCCGCGCGTCCAGGGGCAGTTCCGCGATGAGTTCCTGCGGGGTAGGCAGCGCCGTGAATTCGCTGACGCGCAGGTTCGACGTGGACCTGGCCGCGGATTCCGTTGCGGATGTGCCGGCGGTTGTGGTTGCGGGGGCTGTTGCGGTGCTCATGTTCGGGTCCTGTTCCAGATGGGAAGCGGGCCCGGATCAGAACCCGCCGGAGAAACGGCGAAGGGCAGAGAATAATCTCTGCCCTGTTGGCTCTGAAGGAAAATTGGATGCGTGTCAGTTAGACGCGGGCCCCTCCAGAGCCAACGAAAAATACGCATACCAACGGTTTGTCATGCCATGAACCATAACCACAGGTTCCGCGGATGGCAAAACGGTTACGTTGCGTCACGCGACAGGCTTGCCACCAGCTCAGCGTGCTTCCGGTCCGTGAGGCGGTACCAGCGCATGATGCCCACAGCCGCCAGGACCAGGGCGCCGAGAAGCAGTCCCGCCGCGGCCCGGATTGCCAGGGTTGCGGATTCCGGCTGTTCTGCCACACCCGAGGCGTAACCGCCCCAGGCCAGCGAAAAAGCCACAACGCCGGCACCGAAGCCCATGCCCAGCTTCCTGGTGGCGGCCAGGAGCGCGTAATTGATGCCCTGCACCCGGACCCCGGTCTTCCACTCGCCGTATTCCACGGTGTCCGCGATCAGCGCCCACGTGACAATGCTGACGGACGCGGAAGCAAGCAGCCCCAGCACCAGGCTTGCCACGCCTAACAGGGGCACCTCTGCGGGAGCCAGGAAAACCAGCAGACCGCCAACGGCACCGAGGCTGGCGCCGGCACTGTAGACAGCACGCTTGCCCCAGCGCGCCACCGGACGCGGAATGAGGACCGCCAAGGTGAGCGTGATGGCCACCTGCGCGGCGGCCATCAGGGGAAACAGGTCCACCCGGGACAGGACATCGCGGAGGTAGTAGAACTGGGATGCTCCCGCGGCGGATGTTCCGGTGACAAACAGCACGGAGCTGACGCAGAGGATCACCAGCGGTGAATTGGCCTTCAGCGCCGCCATGCTCTGGCTGAGGGTAATCCTGGGGACGCGGCCGGGAACCTGCTCGGCGCAGGCGGCACCGGTGAAGGCGTACAGGGCTGAGCCAACCACCGCGAACGTGATGGTCAGCCAGGTGAAGACCTGCTGCATGTCCTGCCCGGCCCCCAGGAGCGGGGCGATGAAGAAGCCGAGCGCGGCGCCAACGGACAGCCCGCCAAGGGTCCGGGCGCCGCCCAGCCGGGCGCGCTGCCTGGCGTCCTGCGTCATGGCCCCCACCAGGCAGCCGTAGGGAACATTGACCATGCTGTAGGCGACGCACACCAGGCCGTACGTGCAGTAGGCGTAGAGCAGCTTCAGGGACGGTTCGACGTCCGGGACATGGAAGACGGCCACGCTCAGCAGGAGCGGGACGAAGCCGAACATCAGGAACGGCCGGAACTTGCCCCACCGCCTGCTGTGGACGCGGTCCACGATGCGCCCCGCGGCGATGTCCGTGAAGGCATTGAAGACCCGCAAAAGAAGCAGCAGTGTTCCGGCGGCCGCCGCCCCGATCCCCGCAACATCCGTGTAGTAGACCAGCAGGAACATGTTCCCGGTGCTGATGATCATGCTGTTGGCGGCATCACCCGCGCCGTAGGCAAAGACGCTGAGCCTGCTGAGTTTCTTCATTGCTTCCTGTTCCCGCGGCTGAGAAACCGTTTTCTCAGCCCGCAGAGGGAACTTACCCCAAAATCTTGCGCAGAAACAGCAGCTGCCGGATCCAGTGGTGTTCCTGGCCGCCCTCGTGGTTGTTGAACCGGTACACCTCGATCTCCTTGTCCGCCCCGGATCCGGAGGAGCCTGCCGTTCCGGTGCCGTACGCGTTGAAACTTGCGAAGACCGTGGACGGCGGGCAGATATCGTCCATCTGGGCGGCTGAGTACAGCGCAGGGGCTGTTGCCCACCGGGCCAGGTTGACGCCGTCGAAATAGCGCAGGACGGCGAGCGCAGCGTCGTACCGGTCCCGGTGCCGGGCCAGGAACTGGGCGATCTCGGGGTACGGGCCGCGCGGTGTGATGTCGATGGCCCGGGGGAAGTCCTGCAGGAACGGGACATCGGGCAGTGCGGCGATGACGCCGTCGAGCCTTCCGGCCGCCAGGCCCGCAGTGGCCACCACAATGCCGCCGCCTTGGCTGACGCCGGCCAGCACCACCCGGGCGGGGTCGACGGCGGGGTGGGACTGGGCGGCTTCCACGGCCCGGAAGGCGTCCACGTACACCCGGCGGTAGTAGTAGTCCTCGCGGCTTCCGATGCCCCGGGTCATGAGTCCGGCGTGGGCGACGTCCCCGGCGGAGGGGTGCGGGTCCGCCGTATCGCCCAGCGTGCCGCCGTAGCCCTGCCCGCGGGTGTCCATGATGAAGTGCGCGTAGCCGGCCTGCGCCCAGCGGGTGTCCTGGTTGACCAGCCCGCGGCCGCCGGAGTAGCCAACGTACTGGACCACCACCGGCAGTGCGGCCCCGGGTTCCCTGTGCGCCGGGAGGTGGAGCCAGCCCCGGACCGGAGCGCCGCCGTAGCCTGCGAAGGTGACGTCGAAGGTGTCGATGACGGAGAGGTAGTTTTCCACCGGCTCAAAGCTGGCGTCCAGCGGGAAGGAGCGGGCTTCCCTGATGGTGGCGTCCCAGAAGTGGCCCAGGTCCTCCGGGGGCGTCACATCCGAGGAGTAGGCGCGGAGCTGCGCAAGGGGGAGGTCGAAGAGCGGCATGGTCATCCAATCCTGTCGGTAGGTACGCTGCGATGGGCGCTGTAGGTGAGAACTGCGGGCTTTCCTGGCTCAAGGTGCGCTTCCCTTACGCCCGGCCCATACCGGACCAGGACCTTGAGCGGCTTCCGTGCGGCCAGGGTTGCCTGCACCAGCAGCCCGTCCCGCCAGTCCAGGTCCACTTCCACCCCGGGCCGTGCACGGAGCCGCCCGGCCCGGCCAGCGGGCAGTTCGGCGGGCAGGGCGGGAAGCAGCTCTATCTCGCGCAGCCCGTCCACGGTGCGGTGGCTCTGGACCAGGCACTCGGCCAGGGCGGCCACGTACCCGAGGTTGCCGTCGATCTGGAACGGCGGGTGGGCGCCGAAGAGGTTGGGGTACAGGCCTCCGCTTTGGCCGCCGCGGGGTGTGTCCATGTCCCGGAAGTAGAGCCGAAGGAGGTCGCTGACCTTGCCGGCCTGGCGGAGCCGTGCGCGCAGCAGGATCTTCCAGGCCAGCGACCAGCCGGTGGCTTCGTCGCCCCGGCCGTCCATGCTGGCCCGGACGGCCGCTTCGAGCACGGGGGTGAGTGGCGTGTCCCCGGGATAGGCGAGGTAGAGGTGGCTGACGTGCCGGTGCCCGGGTTCCCATTCCTCCGGGTCATCAAGCCACTCGCGGAGCTTTCCGCCGCGTCCGGGTGCCGGCGCGGGGATCCCGGGCAGGGCCCGGCGCGCTGCGGAGGCCACGGGGTCCTCCTCCAGGCCCAGGCGGCGGGCAAGCGCGTCCAGCATCCTGAAAACATCGCCGATGAGGGCCAGGTCCATGGTGGAGGACCGTGCGGCGGCTCCCTGAACCCGGGTGCCGGAGGACGGGTCTGGGGCGGCGAATGTGTTTTCCGGGGACGTGGAGGGGATGGTTCCCAGCGAGCCGTCGGGGAAATCAACCAGGAGGTCCAGGGCGAATTCAGCGGCACCCCGGATGGCCGGCCAGGCGGTGTCCCTGGCAAAATCCGGGGCAAAACTGTCCGGGGCGAAAGTGTCCGCGTCCGCGGACCTGTCCGTGCTGCCAAACTGCAGATGCTCCCACAAGTGCCGCACCAGCCAGAGGCCTGCCACGGGCCAATACGCCCACTCCGGCGAGTGCGCCCCGTGCCCCACAGGTTTTGCGTAGGCCCAGAGATCCGAGTTGTGGTGCACGGCCCAGCCGCGGGCGCCGTAGTACTCCCGGGCCACCGCGGCCCCGGTCCCCTGCATGGCTTCGATGAGGGCAAAGAGTGGTTCCGCGCACTCTGCCAGGCCTGTGGGTTCGGCGCCCCAGTAGTTCATCTGGAGGTTGATGTTGGTGGTGTAGTTGGAGCTCCACGGGGCCGGCAGCTCGGCGTTCCAGATGCCCTGGAGATTTGCCGGCACTCCGCGCCAGGCTGTCCCCTGCCGCGAGCCCGCAGGGGCGGGCCGGGAGCTGGAGATCAGCAGGTACCGCCCGTAGTTGAACAGCAGGGCAGCCAGGCCCGGATCAGCCGCCAGCGGCCCTTCCGGGTGGGCGTTGGCCGCCAGCAGCCGCCGGCCCGTATCCCCGCCCTCCCGCACCGGAACATCGAGCTCCACCCATGCGGCCCCGTAGAGCCTGGAATGGCTCTCCTCGTGCCGGCCAAGCAGGACCTCCCGTCCGGACGCGCGGGCCTGGTCCACCACGGTGCGGGCGGCGGCCGCGGCAGTGGAGGCGCTGCCCCGAGGTTGGCGGGCCAGCCCCGCGAAGGTGGTCTCGGTGGTGAGGTAGATGTCGGCGCGCCGCACGCCTGTGGCGGCCAGGCCGGCGTCGTGCTCTAACGCTGGGCCGGCCGGTCCTTGCACGGGCCGGCCGTCGTGCTCCCAGGTGGCCGCCACTGCCCCCTGCATGCTGAGGGAATCGTCCTCCGAGTACTCCACCTCGCCGCCATCGTGCGCCGGCGCCGCGTCGGAGGGCATTTTCAGTTCGAGGGACAGGCTCCCCTCCCCGCCCGAGCGGCGGAGGAGACGCAGCGGGGAGTCCAGGCGCAAGGCAAGGTCGAGGCCCTGCGGCGCGTCGGTCCGCAGCGAGACCACCAGCACTGACGGATCGTGGCTGATGAACGCTTCCACCCGGACGGCGTGGCCGTCCAGGAAGTACGTGTTGGTGTTAAGGGCGCGGGCAAGGTCCAGGCCGCGATGATAGTCCGACGACGGCTGTGCGGGAGCGCCGCCGTCTCCCCTTTCGCCTGCTGCCGGGTTTGCTGCGGTGGCTGACGCCGTGAGGTAGAGGTCGGCGAACGGGAGGTAGGCCTGCGAGTGCCGGTGCTGCAGGCTTTTCAGGATCCCCGCGGCGCCCGCGAAGTCGCCGGAGCCTATCAGGCGGCGGCTTTCGGTGAGGATCCGGTCCGCCTCCTCCCGGCTGAAGACGGGCTCCCGGTCCTGGCTGTGCGGTGACCCGGACCAGGCGGACGAGTCGTTGAGCTGGAACCGGTGTTCCACGTCCGCGTCCGCCTGGCTGCCGCCGAACACCATGGCCCCCAGCCTGCCGTTTCCCAGGGGAAGGGCCTCCAGCCACCGGGCAGCAGGGGCATCGTAGGCAAGGAGGTGCTCTGGGGGCATGGGTTCAGATCCTAGGGCCGGCCGGGGAACAAGGGAAGGTCAGGCCACACACTGAACAGGAGCTACAGCCGCGAGAGTTCAGGGACGAACACCCGCAGGTTGTGGCTGTGCACCACCAGTGCACGGAGTTCGGCCAATCCCCCGGAGGCTTCCCCCGCGGCGCGCGCCTGCACCAGGACGTTGCCCAGCGCAGTTGCTTCCACGGGCCCTGCCACTACTTTCTTCCCGGTGACGTCCGCCGTGAGCTGGCAGAGCAGCCTGTTTTGCGAGCCGCCGCCCACCACGTGCACCACGTCCACGGTCCGGTCAGCCAGGCGTTCGGCGTCCCGGATGGTGCGGGCGTAGCCGGCGGCGAGGCTGTCCATGATGCAGCGGGTGATGGTGGCGGGGTCGTCCGGCAGTACCTCTCCGGTGCGCCGGACGGCGGCCCGGATGCGTTCGGGCATGTTGTCCGGGGCAATGAAGTAGGGATCGTCCGGGTTGATCTGCGGCCCGCCCGGCGGCAGCGCGGCCGCCGCGGTGAGCAGGGCCGTGAGCTCGGGCCGGAACCCCTCCTGCGCCCAGGTCCGCTGGCACTCGCTGAGGAGCCACAGCCCGCCCATGTTCCGCAGGTAGCGGATGGTGCCGTCCACGCCGCGTTCGTTGGTGAAGTTCGCCTCGCGGCTGGCTTCCGTGAGGACGGGATGCTTCAGCTCGAGTCCCACCAGGGACCAGGTGCCGGAGGAGATGTACGCGAAGTTTTCCTCGCCGTCGTCTGCTATCGCAGGCACCGCCGCCACCGCCGAGGCGGTGTCGTGCGAGCCGACGGCCACGACGCGTGTGTCCTGCGGCAGGCCCACCTGCGCGGCGATCTCCGGCAGGAGGGTGCCCACGGCCTCGCCAGGCTGGATCAGCGGCGGGAACAGGTCCTTCCGCAGGCCCAGCGCTGTGAGGAACTCGGTAGCCCACTCCCCCGCGACGGCGTCGAACAGGCCGGTGGTGGAAGCGTTGGTGGCCTCGGTGCGGCGCTGCCCGGTGAGGAGGAACGCGATCAGGTCCGGGATCAGGAGCGCCTGCAGGCCGTCCAGGTTCTTTTCGCTGGCCAGCTGGTAGATGGTGTTGAACTGCAGGAACTGCAGCCCCGTGGTCCCATACAGCCGTGCGGGGTCCAGTTTCCGGTGCACGGGTTCGACGGCGGCGCGGCTGCGGTCGTCGCGGTAGCTGAAGGGCTGGGCAACCAGCTCCCCGGCTTTATTGACCAGGCCGTAGTCCACGGCCCAGGTGTCGATCCCGATGCTGGCCACCTGCTCGCCCTGGGCAGCGGCGACGGTGGCTGCTGCCGCCAGGCCCTTGAGGACCTCGGCGAAGAGGGCGTCGAAGTCCCAGCGCAGGCCGCCGTCGATCTCCACCACGCCGTTGGGGAAGCGGTGGACCACCTCCAGCTCCACGCTGCGTTCACGGCTGCCCGTTCCGGCTGTGTGGACGCGGCCCAGGATGACCCGGCCCGAGGAGGCGCCAATGTCGACGGCGGCGAACACCGAACCGCCGTCGACACGTCCCTGTGCAGGGGATGCGGACGTGCTCATCGCAGGAAGGCTGCGGCCACTCCGGCGTCCACGGGGATGTGCAGGCCGGTGGTGTGGGACAGTTCGTTGCTGGTGAGGACGGCTGCGGCGTTGGCCACGTGCTCGGGCAGGACTTCGCGCTTGAGCAGGGTGCGCTGGGCGTAGTACTCGCCCAGTTTCTCCTCGTCCACCCCGTACACGGCCGCGCGCTTGGCGCCCCAGCCGCCTGCGAAGATGCCGGAGCCGCGGACCACGCCGTCGGGGTTGATGCCATTGACGCGGATGCCGTGCTCGCCCAGTTCCGCCGCAAGCAGGCGCACCTGGTGGGCCTGGTCCGCCTTGGTGGCGGAGTACGCGATGTTGTTGGGGCCGGCGAACACGGAGTTCTTGGAGGAGATGTAGATGATGTCCCCGCCCAGGCCTTGGGCGATCATGACCTTCGCCGCGGCCTTTGCCACCAGGAACGAGCCCTTGGCCATCACGTTATGCTGCAGGTCCCAGTCCTTCTCGGTGGTTTCCAGCAGCGGCTTGGAGATGGACAGGCCGGCGTTGTTGACCACCAGGTCCACGCCGCCGAACGCCAGCACCGCGGCGTCGATCGCTGCCGCAACCTGGGCCTCGTCCGTCACGTCCGCCTGCACACCGACGGCGACGTCCGGGCCGCCGAGCTCTTCAGCAACCTTCTGCGCGTTCTCCAGGTTGAGGTCCGCGATGACCACGCAGGCGCCTTCGGCGGCGAGGCGGGTGGCGATGGCCTTGCCGATGCCGGAGGCGGCGCCGGTGACCAGCGCGATGCGGGTGGCATGGGACTTGGGCTTGGGCATGCGGGCCAGCTTGGCTTCCTCCAGGGCCCAGTACTCGATCCGGAACTTCTCGGATTCCTCGATCGGGGCATACGTGGAGATAGCTTCGGCGCCGCGCATCACATTGATGGCGTTGATGTAGAACTCGCCGGCAACGCGGGCGGTCTGCTTGTTGGCGCCGAAGGAAAACATGCCCACCCCGGGGACCAGCACAATGGCGGGGTCCGCGCCACGGAGGGCCGGGCTGTCCGCGTCCGCATGGCGGCTGTAGTAGGCCTGGTAGTCCTCTCGGTAGTCCGCGTGCAGTTCGTGCAGCCGTGCGATCGAGTCCTCGATGGAGGCGTCGGCGGGCAGGTCCAGGATCAGCGGCTTGACCTTGGTGCGCAGGAAGTGGTCCGGGCAGGAGGTGCCCAGGGCGCCCAGGCGCGGGTGCTCGGCGGCTTCCAGGAAGTCAAGGACGACGGCGTCATCGCTGAAGTGCCCCAGCTGCGGCTTGTCCGTGGAAGCCAGCCCGCGGATCACAGGTGCCAGCGCTGCGGCCTTGGCGCGGCGCTTTGCTTCGGGCAGGGCGGTGTAGCCGGGGAGCTTGGCCCCGAAGGGTTCGGCCTTGCCGTTGTCCTTGATGTACTTCTCGGCCTGTTCGATGATCCAGAGCGAGTTCTGCTCGGCTTCTTCGCTGGTGGCGCCCCAGGCGGTGATGCCGTGCCCGCCCAGGATGGTGCCGATGGCCTGCGGGTTGGCGTCCTTGATCGCGGCGATGTCCAGGCCCAGCTGGAACCCGGGACGGCGCCAGGGCACCCACACCACCTTGTTGCCGAAGATCTTTGTGGTCAGCGCCTCGCCGTCCACCGCGGTGGCAATGGCAATGCCCGAGTCCGGGTGCAGGTGGTCCACGTGCGCTGCGTCCACCAGGCCGTGCATGGCGGTGTCGATCGACGGCGCTGCGCCGCCCTTGCCGTGCAGGCAGTAATCGAACGCGGCCACCATTTCGTCTTCACGCTCAACGCCGGGGTAGACGTTCTTCAGCGCGTTCAGCCGGTCCAAGCGCAGCACCGCAAGGTTCTGGGCCGTCAGGGTCCCCAGGTCCCCGCCGGAGCCCTTGACCCACAGCAGCTGTACGTCCTCGCCCGTGACCGGGTCCTTCTCGGTGCCCTTCGCGGAGGTGTTGCCGCCGGCAAAGTTGGTGTTCCGCTTGTCCGCACCGAGGCGGTTGGAACGGGAAATCAGGTCTTCAACAGTCTTATTCGTCATGACTAATCAGGCGCCCCATCCGGCTTGCTGGCCGCCCACGCGGTCCTCGTTGATCTTCTTCTGGTAGCCGCTGGCCTTGAATGCGGCCAGCGGGTCCGCGGGCAGGCCGCGGGATTCACGCCATTCGGCCAGGACCGGCCGGACGTCGGTGTAGAAGGCATCGTTGAAAATGCCGTTCGCTGCCAGCACGTCACCGGCGCGCTGGGCCTCGGCCAGGGCTGCGGTGTCCACCAGCAGGGCCCTGGCCGTCATTTCCTGCACGTTCAGGACCGAGCGGATCTGGCCCGGGATCTTCTCCTCCAGGTTGTGGCACTGGTCCAGCATCAGCGCCACTCCCGAATCCTTGCCGAAGCCACCGCCGCGGATCACCTCATGCATGATGCGGAACAGCTGGAACGGATCCGCGGCACCCACAATCAGGTCGTCGTCGGCATAGAAGCGCGAGTTGAAATCGAAGGAGCCCAGCTTGCCCAGGCGCAGCAGCTGCATCACGATGAACTCGATATTCGTGCCCGGCGCGTGGTGGCCGGTGTCCAGGCAGACAAACGCCTTCTCGCCCAGGGCCAGGGTCTGCGCGTAGGACGTGCCCCAGTCCGGAACGTCGGTGTGGTAGAAAGCGGGCTCGAAGAACTTGTACTCAAGCACCAGGCGCTGCTCGTCACCCAGGGCAGCGTAGATCTCCTGCAGCGACTCGGCGAGGCGGTCCTGGCGGCCTCGGATGTCATCCTGGCCCGGGTAGTTGGTGCCGTCAGCCAGCCAGATCTTCAGATCCTTGGACCCGGTGGCGTGCATGATCTCAATGCAGTCCAGGTGGTGGTCGATCGCCCGGCGCCGCACCGCCTCGTTGGACGAGGTCAGGGAGCCGAACTTGTACTCGTCATCCTGGAAGGTGTTGGAGTTGATCGTCCCCAGGCCAACACCCAAACCGGCCGCGTACTCCTTCAGGGCGGCGTAGTCATCCACCTTGTCCCACGGGATGTGCAGCGCAACGGTGGGAGCCAGGCCAGTGAGTTCGTGCACCTTCGCCGCATCCGCCAGCTTCTCCTGCACGGTGCGCGGGGTGCCGGGAGTGCCGAACACCTTGAACCGCGTCCCTGAATTTCCATAAGCCCACGAGGGGACCTCGATGGCAAGCTCCTCGAGCCTGCCCAGCGCCGTTGCTACGTCATTCATGATGGTTCTTTCCGGTGTCGTGATGCTGTGGTCTGTGGTGTTGGCCCCGCTGCTGGAGCCGGTGTGCGTCAGTTCGCGGTGGGCTCGGCCGCCGCCAGCTGGCTGTCAAGGTTGAAGACTTCTTCAAGGACCTGGAACCCTTCGTCGGGAGCCTGGCCTGCGTCCTCGAAGAGAGTGGCCATTTCCGCCTGCCAGCGGGCGTTGACGTCCGTCAGCGCCATGCGTGCCCGGACGGCGTCGAAGTCGTCGCATTCCAGGTAGCCCACAAGGAGCCCGTCCCCGGAGAGGAACAAGGAGTAGTTGTTCCAGCCGGCGTCCTTGAGGGCGCGGAGCATGTCCGGCCACACGGCTGCATGCCGCCGGCGGTATTCGTCGATCATGGCCGGCTGGACCGAGGAGCGAAAACACACCCTCATGTTTGGTTCTCCTGAAATCGCAAATATTTGAATCGTTTCATTGTTACGATTCAAAGTACTCTTGAATCTGAGCAGGTGTCAAGCATTCCTGCCCGCGGTCCACAACCCGGGCTTAATGCGTGCCACACGGAGCAGCAGCACGGAGAATCATGAATCGTTCAGCCAGTATCAAGGACGTCGCCAACCATGCCAGCGTGGCGGTGGGCACGGTGTCCAACGTGCTGAATTACCCGGACAGGGTTTCGCAGCGGACCAAGGACCGCGTGCTGAAGGCCATTGACGAGCTTGGCTTCGTCCGCAACGACGCCGCCCGCCAGCTGCGCGCGGGCCACAGCCGCACCATCGGGCTCATCGTCCTGGACGTGGGCAACCCGTTCTTCACCGCCGTCGTGCGTGCGGCCGAGGACGCTGCCGCGCTCCACGGCAGTGCTGTCCTGCTAGGGGACAGCGGCCACGACGCCGCCCGCGAGGCCAATTACATCGACCTCTTCCAGGAACAGCGTGTCCAGGGCCTGCTGATCTCGCCCGTGGGCGATGTGACCGAGCGTCTGGACCTCCTCCGCGAGCGCGGCGTGCCCACCGTCCTGGTGGACCGGCTGGCGGACGAGGCAAAGTTCAGTTCCGTGGCGGTGGACGACGACGCCGGCGGGTACCTGGCAGCGCGGCACCTGCTGGACACCGGCCGCCGTCGGCTTGCCTTTGTGGGCGGCCCTACCTCCATCCGGCAGGTGGCCGACCGCCTCCAGGGCGCCCGGCGTGCAGTCAAGGAGGACGCGGACGCCACGCTGGAGGTGCTCGAATCCGAGGGGCAGACCGTCCTGGCAGGGCGCAGCGTGGGCAACTCGCTGGTGGAGCGGGGCCGTGAAGGGCTGCCGGACGGCATCTTCTGCGCCAACGACCTCCTGGCTTTGGGCGTGATGCAGTCCCTGACCATGACCCACACGTTCCGCATCCCGGAGGACGTGGCGCTGATTGGCTACGACGACATCGACTTCGCTGTCTCCGCCGTGGTTCCGCTGTCCTCCATCCGGCAGCCCACGGAGGCATTGGGACGTACCGCCATCCAGTTGCTCGCCGAAGAGGTCGAATCCCGGAATCCGACGCACCGTTCGGTGGTCTTCACGCCGGAACTGGTGGTACGGCAGAGCACAAAAGCCAATTAATTGCCGGCCTGCAGCCACTTCATGGACTCGGTCCGGGAGGTGAAGAAGCGGGTGGGACAGGGCGGGATATGCACGCCAAGGAAGAAATTGGCGATGATCCGGTCCACCGGACTGGCACCCAGCAGCGCAATGCGGTCGGCGGCGCAGGGGATGGAAAACACGGAGCGGGCCGCCCGGGTGACGTCCTCTGTGGTGGCCATGTCCACCAGCATGGGATAGGTCTGCTCACCGGCTATCTCGTTGACGGCCGCCATGGCAGCCTGCGCGTCCTCGATCTCTATCCGGACCTTGGGTTCCCAGATCAGGTGGATGACGCCGTCGGAACGCAACTCCACCGTCCCCTTGCCTCCGTCGACAGTTAAAGGCTCCAAACCTGCTTCCCCTCCCTTGAACAGGACCCGATGACCTGAGCCGACAAGCATGATTCTCTTATCATGCCGTAGCTTTGCCTGCCCGCCCTCCTGCAGGCCCTGGTCCCTGCGGCAACGGTTGGCACCGGCCCTTGTGGGCGGGCGGCAGCAGAAGCAAGGATTGGCTATGGATGACCTGCGGCACACCGCCAGAGACCTGCTGCAGCGGAACGACCGTGGCCTGGTGGACCTCTGGATCCTGTACTGGAACCACGGCGGGCGCTGCCACCCCTTCGACTTCGATGCCTTTGTCCACGACGTGCTGCCGGTCGAGTGGTTCGACGTGGACGCTTTGGCGGTTGCTGTTGAGGAACTGGCGCTGGAAAGCATAGCCTGATGGATGCCCGCTTCAGTTACAGATGAGCAGAACCGGCTGCTGAGGTCCTGGCTTGGCCCGTTCAGGGTGGTCAAGGACTACTCCTGGCCCCTGCAGGACACCTCCGTGCTCCACGTGTCCACGCCCGACGGCGGGAGCTTCATTGTCAAGGCGAGCACCACCAGCCACCACATCCGGCGGGAGATCGCCGCCCTGGCGCCGGGCTTGCCCCGCCTCCACGGCTCAGCCCCTGTGCTCAGGCAGGCTTCGGTGAAGGCCGGAATCCTGGTCACCGAGTTCCTGCCAGGAACGTCAGTGGAGGGAACTGAAGCCGAGTACCAGCCCGGGACGTACCGCCAGGCCGGAGCGCTCCTGGCACAGCTGCACCGCCCTGCCGGGACCTCAGCCGACTACACGAAGAAACTCGCCTACCAGACACAGCTGCTCATCCGCTCGGCTGAAGGACTGCTGGCCGCCGGCCTGCGCGCCCGGGCCGCTGAGGAACTGGCCAGCATCACACCGGCCCCCGTGGAGCTGGTGACCACCCACGGTGACTACCAGCCCAGGAACTGGCTGGTGGATGGGGGCAGGATCAAAGTCATCGACTTCGGGCGGGCCGACGCCCGCCCGTGGGTCCATGACCTGGTCCGCCTCACCCACCAGCAGTTCCTTGGGCGGCCCGCCCTGGCGGAGGCCTTCTACGGCGGGCTGGGGAAGCACCCCAAGAGCGCCGAAGCAGACGTGTGGCAGCTGGAAAACCTGAACCAGGCCCTGGGAACCGTGGTCTGGGCCCATAAAATCGGTGACGCCGCCTTTGAGCAGTCCGGAGTAGAGCGGCTGGAGCGGATACTGGCTGGCTAAGGGCCTGGGCGCCAGCACTGTCCTGTGGCCTCACGCGACCTCCTGCGAGGATGGAGCCATGGAATTCAACCGGCTGCTGCAGATCCGGCGTATCTATGCGCAACCCGATGCCCTGGAGCTGCCCCGGGGGAAGGAGATCGTCGGACGCTGGCCGGACGCCGACGTCGTGCTTGTTGACAGCCACTGGAACATCCCCGATCTGCACGGTGAAGAAACGAACGTGCCGCGCTGGTCCCGGATCAAGACGGAGGCGCTGGTCCTTGGCGTCAAGAAAGCACTGTCCGTCAAGCCGAACGGCCGGTCAGCGGACTTCATTGCACCGTCAACCGCGAACGGCTGCGCCATGGCATGCGCCTACTGCTACGTGCCCCGGCACAAGGGATACAGCAATCCCGTGACCGTGTTCGCGAACATCGACCAGATTTCCGGGGCGCTGGAGCGGCACGTCACGCGCCAGGGCATCAAGCTGGAGCCCAACCAGTGCGATCCGGAACTCTGGGTCTACGACATCGGCGAGAACAGCGACTGCTCGGTCGATGCGCTGATCAGCGACAACGTGGAGGATCTGGTGACGCTCTTCCGCGACCTGCCCACCGCCAAGCTGTCCTTTGCCACCAAGTACGTCAACCCGGCGATGCTCGGCTGGGACCACGGCGGCCACACCCGGATCCGGTTCTCCCTCATGCCCGCGGCCCTGGCGAAGTCCATCGACGTCAGGACCTCCCCCGTGGCTGACCGTATGGCCGCCATCAATGACTTCGTTGATGCCGGCTACGAGGTGCATGTGAACTTCTCCCCCGTCATCATCACTGATACGTGGCTCAGCGACTGGGAGGAACTGCTGCGCCAGCTGGACCGCACCCTCAGCCCGGCCGCAAAAGCCCAGCTCGCGGCGGAAGTCATTTTCCTGACCCACAACGAGCGGCTGCACGAGGTCAACCTCGGCTGGCATCCGCAGGCCGAGGACGTGCTGTGGCGCCCGGACCTCCAGGAGTCCAAGATCTCCTCCAACGGCTTCACCAACGTCCGCTACCGCGCGGGGACCAAGGCACGCTACGTGAACCAGTTGACGGCGCTGATTGAAAGGATCGCGCCGTACTGCCGCATCCGCTATGCGTTCTGAGGCTGCCGGCGGGCACCGGACAGCGGGAGCGCCCGGCGCTAGACTGATCCCATCATGACTGGCGCCCGTTCCCGCCTCCTTGCCTGGCTCGTCGCCCTGGCGACCTGCCTCGGGGCCTGCGCGCCCGCCGTCGGCATCAACGAAGCGCCCGCCGGGCAAACGGTTCCGGCTTCCCAAGCCTCCGCAACCGGCGTTGCCCTCGCCCCGCAGGGGACCACCGCTCCGATTCCCACCGCCACGCCCGCGCCCGCGCCTCCGCCGGCGCCCGCACCACCCCCGGTCCCCCAGCCTTACGCGCTCAACCTCTACCAGGAGGGAGACTTCGTGCCGCAGTACACCTTTGACTGGTGCGTTGCGGCGAGCATCCAGATGGCGCACAACCTCATTGACGACACCGGTGGCGGCACCTGGGCGGATTCCACCCAGCAGGGCGAACTGTGGGAGATGGCACGGGCACGGTCCTCCAATTCCTTCAATGGCGCCAACCCCCTCGGCTGGGCGCAGGTACTGACTGAAGTGGGCATGGGGCCGTACAGAGTGGTCAGCATCGCCGACTACGGGTCTGCCCTCCAGACGGCGGCACGCGCCATCGCTGATACGGGCCGCCCGGTGGGGCTGGTCATGTGGAGCGGCCGCCATGCGTGGGTGATGAGCGGTTTCGAGTCGATCGGCGACCCCGCCCAGTTCCCGGAGTTCTCTGTCACCGGCGTCCGCGTCCAGGATCCGCTCTACCCGCACGGCAGCGGGCAATGGGGCCCGTCGCCGGAGCCCAACAGCCTTCTTACCCCCGAGCAGCTGGCCACGCAGTTCGTGGTCCGCGAACCGCGGCGCTGGAGCAGCGAATTGCCGGCGGGCCACCTGCTGGTGCTCCCGGTCGCCGGGGCCTGACCGGCCGCGGCTGGGGAGGAACCGCGAAGGAATACTGGCCGCGCGCGGCGGAGCAGGGCGGGTACGGCTGCCCGCCACCGTATAATTTCAGCATGCCGATCACGCGCCTGCATCCAGGCAGCCACGCCCAGCCGTCCGAACGCGAACACTGCCGGAGCGGTCTGTGAGCGGCGGCCTCGTCGCCCTGCTGGACGACGTCGCAGCCCTGGCCCGCATCGCGGCCGCCTCGGTGGACGACGTCGCAGCCGGAGCGGCAAAGGCCGGGGCCAAGGCCGCCGGTGTGGTCATCGACGACGCCGCTGTCACCCCGCAGTACGTGTCCGGGGCTGACCCGTCCCGCGAACTGCCGATGATCAAGCGGATCTTCTGGGGCTCGCTCCGGAACAAGCTGCTGATCATCCTGCCGGCACTGCTGCTCATCAGCGCCTTCCTCCCGTGGGCCATCCCGTTCATCCTCATGCTGGGCGGCACGTACCTGTGCTTCGAAGGCGCCGAGAAGGTCTGGCACAAGATCCGCCGGGACCACTCGGACGAAAAAGCGCCGGCGGTCGAGCGGGGACCTGAGGCGGAAGCCAAGGTGGTCAAGGGCGCCATCACCACCGACTTCATCCTGTCCTGCGAGATCATGGTCATCTCCATGAATGAGGTGGCCGCCGAATCCATCTGGGCCCGGGCTGTCATCCTGGTGGTCGTGGCCCTCGCCATCACGGTGCTCGTGTACGGCGCCGTGGCACTGATCGTGAAGATGGACGACATTGGCCTGCACCTGGCCGCCAAGGAATCTGCGGGCTCCCAGCGCTTCGGCGAGCTGCTGGTCAAGGGGATGCCCGCCGTGCTGGCCGCCATCACCCTGATCGGAACAGTCGCGATGCTGTGGGTTGGCGGCCACATCATGCTGCAGGGGGCCTACGACCTCGGCTGGCACCTGCCGTATGACCTGGTCCACGCCCTCGAAGCCCCGGTGGCCGGGATTGCGGGTATCGGCGGCCTCCTGGCCTGGGTCGTGAACACCCTCTGCTCAGCCGTCCTGGGACTCGCCTGGGGCCTCGCCGTGATGACCGTCCTGCACCCGCTGCTGAAGGCCCTGCCGTTCGGCAAGGAGAAGGGCCAGCACGAGGAAGGTGACGTCCGCGCCGAACTCGCAGGCTACCGGCCGACGAACCACACGTCGGATCCCGCTCCCTAGCCGGACTAAACCTCCTCCACCACCAGGTTCCGGTACGCCGCCCGGAGCGGGGCCATCTGCCGGAAGCCCAGGTAGCCGCCGCCCAGCACGGCCGCGGAGGAGTCGTGCCACTCGAAAAGCGGCAGCCCGTTGATGGCGAAAGCCACCCGCGGCCCGTCCTTCACAACCTCCATCCGGTAGAAGTCCACAGCGTCCCCGGCCGGGGGCAGCGGATCGGCTCCCTGCGCCACCAGTTCAAACCCGGCGCTCTTCCGGAGGTTGCAGGTCCGGAAGGCCCGCTCGGACTCGTATTTGTGCCGGAAATAGGAGACGTGCAGGGCATCGATGTCCCCGGAATGGTACTGCGGGTAGTACCCCGTCCGCGGCGTTAGCGCACTGGAAAACAGGTCCCTGCCATTGTGTCCCCGGGCTGCGAAGAAGAGCATGGCCAGGCCCGGTTCCTCCAGCGGCAGGAATTCCCAACTGATCCTGATGCCGTCCGGTAGCTCCACCGGGCACCAGAACGTCCAGTGCGCATGGTCCCCGAATTCCGCGCCGTCCAAAGAACCCGACAGTTCCAGGGCGCTTTGGTGAGTCCCCAGGCTCAACGGCCCTTCTGCCACCCAGTCCCCCACGTCCGCCGGGGATGTGAGAGCGTTGCTGTACAGCACCTTCGTCTCCACGCCGGACGTCCCCACTTAGCCGCGTCCCGCCGTCGTCCGTACCAGGCCGCCCGGCACCAGCCCCAGTTCCCGGAGCCGGGCGGCAACGTGTCCAGCCACCAGCGCGGCCCCCTGCTGGGAGAAGTGGGTGTTGTCCGCCAGGCCGTCCGGCCAGTGCGCGTGCGAGCCCGGCGCGAAGTGGCAGAAGAGCGACGCCGATTCGTCCCGTCCCAGCTGCAGGTACAGCCCGCGGGTCCACGCGTTCAGGTCAATGACCGCCAGCCCGAGCTCCAGGCCGATCTCCCGCACCACCTCCGGGTAGTCCTCCAGGCTCTGTTCCAGGTCTTTTTGCCCAGCAGCAACGCCCGACGACGGCCGGTCCAGGAAGTGCCTGCGCTCCACCGGGGTGCAGAGTACAGGCAGCGCCCCCAGGTTCTGCACCTCCCCCGCCATGGTGCGCAGGTTGGCGGCGTAGCCGGTCCGGGCCGCAAGGTGCTGCTTCTTCTGGTCGTTGTGGCCGAACTGGATCAGGACCAGGTCCCCCTCCGCGGCCTCCGCCAGCAGGCCGGCCCACAACCCCTCGTCCCGGAAGGACTCCGTGCTGGCCCCGCCCTTGGCGAAGTTGTGCACGGCCGCCCAGGTGTAGGAATGTGGGGCAAGGTGCGTTCCCCAGCCGCTCATGGGGTACTCGTGCGTGGGGCAGTTTGCCACCGTGGAATCTCCGGCGAGCAGGATTTTCATGCTGTACTTTCTCTCGTGGTGCAGGCTCAGCCCTTGACGGAGCCGATGAGCATGCCTTTGGCGAAGTGCTTCTGCAGGAACGGGTAGAAGATGAGGATGGGCAGGGTTGCCACCACGATCACCGCGAACTTGATGCCCTGTTCGGGCGGGATGTAGTTCGGGTCCACGTTGCCGGTGCCGAGCAGGTCCGAGGACGCCGTGACCTGGCGCAGGTACATCTGCAGGGTCCACTTGGAGTTGTCGGAGAGGTAGAGCAGGGGCGACATGAAGTCGTTCCAGATGCCCACGGCGTAGAACAGGGCGAATGTGGCCAGGACCGGTTTGGAGAGGGGCAGCAGGATCCGCCACAGGATGCCGATCTCGGTGGCGCCGTCCATCTTGGCCGATTCCTCAAGTTCCTGCGGGAGTTCCTGGAAGAAGTTCTTGATGATGATCAGGCTGAACGGGTTGATGGCCGCCGGCAGGATCAGCGCCCAGTAGGAGTTCAGCAGGCCCAGGTCCTTGACCAGCAGGAAGGTGGGGATCATGCCGCCGGAGAACACCATGGCAAAGACCACCAGGGACAGGATGACCTGCCGTCCGCGGAGGGTCTTTTTGGCCAGCGGGTACGCCATGGTCACGGTGAACGCGAGCTGGACCAGGGTGCCGACGGCGGTGACAAGGATGGTGGTCACCAGCGCCCTGGTGAATGCGGGGGTGGAGAAGATGTATTCGTAGGAGCCCAGCGTGAACTGTTCGGGCCACACGAAGAACGCGCGCCGGGTGATTTCGGCCTCGTTGGCGAAGGACCCTGCGATCACGTAGATGAACGGCAGCAGCGTGATGATGCCGATCAGGGACAGGAACACGTAGTTCGCGGCGTCGAAGATCCGCCCGCCGGTGGTGTTGTGAATCTTCATTAGAACAGTCCGCTCTGGTTGAAGCGTTTGGCCAGGGCGTTGGTGCCAAAGATCAGCACGATGCCCACCAGGGATTTGAAGAGCCCGACGGCGGTGGAGTAGCTGTAGGCGCCCTGGGTGATGCCCACGAAGTACACGTAGGTGTCGAACACGTCGGCCACGGACCGGTTCAGGGCATTGGTCATCAGGTAGATCTGTTCGAAGCCTGTGTTGAGCATCTGCCCGATGGCCAGGATCAGCATCACGATGATGGTGGAACGGATGCCCGGCAGGGTGATGTGCCAGACCCTGCGGAACCGGCCGGCGCCGTCAATGATGGCGGCCTCGTACTGGTCCTGGTCCACGGTGGCCAGGGCGGCGAGGAAGATGATGGTGCCCCAGCCGGTGTTCTTCCAGATCTCCTGCAGCACGATCAGCGGCCGGAACCAGTTCGGATCGGACAGGAAATCAATGTCGGTGCCCATCACGTTGTTCAGGAACAGGAACAGCGGGCCGAAGTCCAGGGCGAACAGCAGGAAACTCAGCGACGCCACGATGGTCCAGGACAGGAAGTGCGGAATGTAGACGAGCGTCTGGACCGTGCGCTTGAGGATGGAAAGCCGGACCTCGTTCAGCAGCAGCGCCAGGACGATGGTCAGCGGAAAGGCGATGCCCAGGTTCAGGAACGCCAGGATTAAGGTGTTGCCAAGCAGCCGCGGGAAGTCCGGGTTGGAGAAGAAGTCCTGGAAGTGCTGGGTTCCCACCCACGGGCTGCCGTTCACGCCCAGGAACGGGACGTAGTCCTTGAACGCGATGGACACGCCATACATTGGGGCGTAGCGGAACACCGCGAAGTACACCACCCCCGGCGCCAGCAGCAGGTAGAGCCACTTGTAGTGCGCGAAATGGACGGAGAATTTACCGCGGGGGACTTTTGGCGGCTTGCGCGGCTTGGAGCTCTTGCCCGCATCCGTCCCGGGGCCCTGGCCATGGCCGATGTTCGAGGCCAGCGCGTCTGTCAGCTGTGACATTCAGGGCCTCCTTTCTGGAAGTGGTGGTGGGTCCTGAACCGGCGGGCTCCACAGCGAATGTGCGGAGCCCGCCGGTGCGGGCGGGACTGTTACTTGTTGTCCTGCCAGAGCTGGTTGATCTCTTCCGTGACCTTGTCGCCGCCGCTGGTGTTCCACAGCTTGATGGCGTCCTTCAGCCCCTGCTCGTCAATCTGGCCGGCAAGGTACTTGATCCGGGCATCGGCCACGATGTTGTCCAGCTGGGCACCCTTGGAGACGTAGGTCGCGGACACGTACGGCGCAGCCGGGTTGTAGACGGCGCTCTTGAGGTCCTCTGCCATCACTTCCGTGCGCTTGTCGAAGACCTGCTGCTCGTATTCCGTGGGCTGCTTGACCGGGTAGAAAGTGTTGCCGCCAACGTTCATTCCAAGTTGGGCGTAGCTCTTGATGTCCGTAGTGACGGCCTTTGACTCCTCAGTCTCGGGCTTGATGCTGGCGGCCTTGCCGTCCTCCACGGTGAAGTTCACGCCCTCGATCCCGTTGTTGAGCAGGATGGCCACGTCCTTGCTGTTCATGGTGTTCAGGACTTCCAGCACCTTCGCCAGCTCGGCCTCGGTGCGGACGCTGGCCTTCGGCACGGCGAGGAAGCCTGAGTAGCCATCGGTGGGGTGGGCGTGCAGTTCGCCGTCGGGGCCTTCGAGGTTGCCGACGAAGCCCACCTTGTTCTCGTAGTTGTTGGGATCTGCCTGCTTGAACAGGTTGACCAGGACGCTGACGCGGGAGTCGACGTCCACAATGATTCCGCCCTTGCCGTTGAAGAACGGTTCATTCCACTTGGTGCCGTCAAACGTGGCGAAGTCCGGGTTGATGAGCTTTTCGTCCACCATCTTCTTGACGAACCGGTTGGCCTCGAGGAACTCTTCTGTTTCGAAGCTGGGGATCAGTTTCCCGTCCTTCTCGGTCCAGCGGTTTCCGGCGCCGTACCATTCCTCGATGAGGTCGTAGGGGCTGTTGCTGCCCAGCGCGCCCCATTTGGGAATGGTGATGCCCCAGGTGTCGTCCTGGCCGTTGCCGTCGGGGTCCTGCTCGGTGAAGGCCTTGGCCACCTCGTACAGGTCCTCGGTGGTCTTGGGCGCCTCGAGGCCCAGCTTGTCCAGCCAGTCCTGGCGGAACATCACGGCGGCGCGCATCGGGGCGCGGCCGCGGAACACGCCGTACACCTTGCCGTTGATGCTGGCGTTTTGCTGAATGTCCGGGAAGTTGGTCTTCAGGTTCGGGTAGTCATCGAGTTTGTCCGTCAGGTCCCAGAACGCACCGGCTTCCGCGTTCTTGACGAACCCGGGTGTCTTTCCCTGGATCACCATGATGTGCGGGATCTCGGAGGAGGCAAGCGTGATGTTGGTCTTGTCCTCGTAAGACGCGTTGGGGGTCCACGTGATGTTGATGTCCTTGCCGGTGAGCTCCTCCAGCTTCTTCTGGACGGCACCGTCGGCACTGGGCGGCTGGGCCTCGAGGAACGGCGCCATGATGGACACCGTGCTGAGGTCCGCTGCCGGGGCTTCGCCGCCGCTGCAGGCAGTGAGCGACATGGCCGTGGCCGTTACGACGGCGGCCGCCAGGGAGAGTTTTCTGCGCATCATGGTTTTCCTTTTCCACTTCTTCGGGGTTTTGTTGGTCAAAACTGTTGATGGGACTGGTTGATACGTTTCAAGCACAAGGGAGCAAGCAGCGGGAAGGCCGACGGCGCCTCCCGGACTTATGCGCGCCCCCGGCCTCACGGCGTCAGGCGGCCACGGAGGCCGACGGGAGGGCGCCCTTCCCCGCCGGGATGCCGGCACCGGCCGCCGACGCCCCGGCCACGGATTCATCATTGGCGGTGAAGAACCGGTCGCACAGCCAGCCGGTCACATACAGCCAGGCACCGATGCTGAAGAACGGGATCAGGCCCGGGACGGTGGTGCTGGCATAGAACGCGGCAGCGGAAATGAACAGCAGGATGACCGTTCCGGCGAGATGCCGGAAGGCGAAGCGGGAAGACGTCAGCAGGTACTGCCCCAGGGGGAGCTCGTACCTCGCGTAAAGGGGGAAGAGGTAACAGGTTGCGCCGGCCAGGAAGATGGCCGCCACAAAAATGCCCGCCGCCATCAGCTGCGAGAACAGGTCCCCCGACGCCGAAAAGTAGTTCCAGTTCATGGACAGCGCAACTGCCGCCGCCATCACCGGCAGGGCGAGCACATTGGCCCGGCCGAAGTTCCGGAAGTAATTGGCCCCGAAGCTGCGGAGCAGCGGCGCCGCGTCACCCCGTGCGCGCTTCCGCACGGCGATCTGGGCGGCCGCAGTGGCAGGGCCTGCGCCGAGGACGCCCAGGCCCAGCAGTGCGAAGAGGATCCACAGCAGGTTCAGGCAGGCGATCCACAGGAGGGTGTCAAAGAACGAGTAGGCCCGGGCACTGAATGATCCAGACAGCATGGCGCAGCTCCCTTCATTTCTCCATCGTTGCAGAGGCGAAGGCGGAAGTGTCCCGCATCACGCCGGTAATCGGTTTCTCGAAAATCTAGACGTACACGGGCGGCAAGGTCAAGCGAAATTTTGAATCGTTACATAGCTGGACTCTGGAGAGTGCCATGACGCACACTGAGGGTTGGAAAGCGCTTGCTGAAGTTCGCACGCGCCCATGCAACTGTGCCCTGCAGGGCGGAAATGGAGAACCATGGCAACGCCAACCGGCACCCACAGCCCGGACGCGCCCGCCGGGTCAACAACAGCAACGGCTGGTCGCGGCGCTGCCGCCGGAACGTCAGCCCACGCCGTCGGTGTTGCGGCTGCCCGCGTGGCTTTGATCGGCGTGCACGGCTTCGGCACACACCACCTCCGCAACCTTGAACGCCTCCAGGCGGCAGGCGCCGTCGAGCTAGTTGCCGTGGCTGATCCGCAGCCGCCGTCCGCCGGCTCCGTTCCGGCCTCGGCCCGGGTATACCCGGGACTCGACGAACTGCGGTCCGCAACCACAGGCCTGGACCTGGTCATCGTGGCAACCCCCATCCAGACCCACGCCCCGCTGGCGCTCGCTGCTTTGCGCACCGGCGCGGACCTGTACCTGGAGAAGCCCCCGGTGGCGTCCCTGGGCGATTTCGACCGGCTCTGTGACGCCGCAGCCGAGTCAGGCAGGAGCGTGCAGATCGGCTTCCAGAGCCTCGGCTCGCATGCCCTGCAGGAAATCGAAAACCTGGTGGCAGCCGGCACCCTCGGCACGCTCAAGGGCATTTCCGCCACGGGCCGCTGGGTCCGGGACCGTGCCTACTACAAGCGCTCCCGGTGGGCTGGAAAGCGCAGCATCAACGGCGTGGACGTGGTGGATGGCGTGGCCACCAATCCCCTGGCCCATGCAGTGGCAACAGCACTGAGGATTGCCGGGGCCCGGACCACTGCCGACGTGGCGTCCGTGGAGACCGAGCTGTACCGCGCCAACGACATCGAGTCGGATGACACCTCGGTGATCCGCATCCGCACGGCCTCGGGCCTGCCCATCACCTGCGCGCTGACCATCTGCGCTTCCGAATCCGTGGAACCCTACATCACGCTGCAGGGCTCAGCCGGAACCGCCGTGTTCCACTACACGGAGGACCGCCTCACCGTCACCACGGCGTCGGGCACCACTGAGGAGACGTACGGACGCGACGACCTCACGGAGAACCTCCTGGCCCACCGCAATTCCGGATCCCCGCTGATCAGCCCCCTTCTGGACAGCGGTGCCTTCATGCTGGTCCTGGAAGCGGTCCGGACCGCTCCGCTGCCCGCTGTCATAGGTGATGCCCACGTCCGGTGGGAGGGCTACGGGGAAGCAGCGCACGCCGTCGTGGTAGACATTGAGGCGGCGCTGGAACGCGTGGGCCGCGAGCACGCCACGTTCAGCGAGCTGGGCCTGCCGTGGGCAACATCGGCCCCTTGCGCCTTCAGCGTGCCGGCTTCCTGATGCGCCCGCAGCCTGCAACGACCCCGGCACATTCCACACCAATAACCAAAGCGCGGGGCCAGCTGCACGCCGTCAACCTGCTGACGGAGGGCCTCGCCGAGTGCCTGACCGCATCACCCCGGCCCACCTTCAGCTGGCAGCTGGCGCAGCCGGACGGCTCCGATCCGGCGCGGGCCCTGCAGACCGGCTACGAGGTCACGGTGGAGGACTCGCAGGGGCTCAAGTTCTGGAGTTCCGGTCCGGTCACCTCCCCCGCGCAGCGCGGGGTCCAATATGACGGGCCTGCGCTCGACGGCGACACGGACTACGCGTGGCGGGTGCGGGTCCGCGACGCAGCAGGAATACCCGGGGAATGGTCTACTCCGAAGATGTTCAGCACCGGACTCACGGATGCTTCCTGGCAGGCCGACTGGATCCGGCGCGCTCCCGGCGGCCGCGCTCCCCTGGAAATCCTCAACAACGCCCTCCGCGTGGCCGGCTCACCCCACCTGCCGGTTCCCTGCCCGCCTGCCCGCACCATCCGCATCGAAGCCCGCGTCCGCCCGGTCATGGGGTGGGCCGGGCTCATCCTTCGCAGCAGCGGCCCCGGCACCGGCCTGCTGCTGGAACTCAACACGGCCGGCGAGGTGGTCCTCCGCCACGCCCCGGTGTGGGAAATTCCCGCCCCGGCCGTCCCCGAAACCACCGTGCTGGCCAGGGCCCGGGCGGACCGGAACCTGGATGTCCGCCAGGCGCGGCTGCCCGGCAAGGACCTGGTGCCCGGCTCCTGGCAGGACCTGGTGGTCACCGACGACGGCCACACCATCACCGTCTCCCTGGACGGCGTGGAACTGCTTGACGTGCACCAGCCCGCAGCTGCCGGGTCCGCCGGGAAGCCGGCCCTGCACCAGGGACCCCGGAGCCAGGCCGAGTATGCATCGCTGCGCATCAGCAGCGGCGGCCAGGACAGTGCCGGCGCCGTCCTGCTGGACCACCGCTTCGACGCCAGCGGGGACCACGCCCGCGCCTGCCTTGCGCAGTGGGCCGCCACCACGGCGCACCGCCAGCCGGATGAATGGACAGTATTCCGCAGCATTCTGCAGCTCACCGGCCCGGTGCGCCGGGCGCGGCTTTTCGTGGCGGCCCACCACCACGCGCAGATCTCCCTGGCCGGTGTCCCCTGCCTGGCAACTACCTCTTTCGGATATCCGGGCGAAGGTTACTACGACGCCGCGGACGTCACCGGCCTGCTCGCTGCCCAGCCTCCGGGCGCAGCCGTTCCCCTGACGGCCCTGCTGCACTGGTACGGCCCCGGGCAGGGCCGCGCCGCCGGACTTCCCGGCCTTCTGGTGCGCGTCAGCGTGCAGTACACGGACGGCCGCCGCGAAGCCTTCTGTTCCGGGCCGGAGTGGTCAGCCGGCGAGGCGCCGTACCGGCAGTCCGGCTACCGCAATGACGAGGGCGACCCCGTAGAACACCTGGACGGGCAGGCCGCACGGGCCCTGGCCGCCGTGCCGTCCTCCCCGTCCCCTTCTTCCCCGGACCTGCCGCCCGCCATCAGCCGCGGCCGCCACCCCTCAGCGGAGTTCCCCACACTGCACGCGCGCCGGACCTTCCTGGCCGGCGGGTTTGTTGCTCCCAGGGCTTTCCTGACGGCCGACGACGGCACCATGGTGGCTGACTTCGGCCAGGTCCTTCCCGGGCGCCCGGAGGTGGACTTCCTGGACGGAATTCCCGGCCGCACCGTGATGATGCGGGCCGGCTACGCCCTTCGGCCCGACGGCCGGGTGGACGCCGGAAAGACCGCAAGCCAGAACACGGACATGTCCTTCCCCTACACCCAGGCGGCCGGGCCCCAGCAGTTCAGCGCCACGGTGCACCTCGGTTTCCGCTACCTTGAGCTTCCCGGCGTGGAGGCCGCCGAGGTGTCCCGCGTCGGGGCCGTGCTGGTCCACGGGCACCACCCGGCTGAGGGACGTTTCAGCAGCTCGGATCCCATGCTGGATGCCGTCTTCACGCTGCTGCGCCATTCAGCCCTGTACGGGGTCCAGGAACAGTTCGTGGACACCCCCACCCGGGAGAAGGGCCAGTTCCTGGCGGACGCGGTGAACATTTCGTACGCCACCATGGCCCTCTTCGGTGAGCACGCCTACACGGCGCAGGCGCTGCGGGAGTTCGCCTGGTCCGCTGCCCGCTACTGGTCCGAGGGGCAGGACCGCGGCCGCTACAACGCCGTGTACCCCAACGGTGACGGCAAGCGCGACATCCCGGACTTCTCCCTCATGATTCCGGAGTGGGCCGAGGAGTACCACCTGCGCACCGGGGACCTTGGCCTGGTCCGGGAACTGCTGCCTCACCTCCGCAACACCGCCGACTACGCGTTGCGGTATATCCCGGCGGAAGGGCCGACGGCGGGTCTGGTCACCCGGCTGGGCGGCGGCTCCGGCCCCTACCTTCACGGCATCGTGGACTGGCCCGAACCCGGCCGGTTCGGCTACGACATGGAGTGCGCCGCGAAGACCACCGTCAATGCCCAGGCCTATTCGGCGCTGGTGTCCACGGCCCGGCTCTGCAGCCTTGCCGGGGAGCATGATGCCGCCGTCCGCTACGCCTCTTCTGCCCGGCGGCTGGCGGACGCAATCCGCACCCGCCTTCGCGTGGACGGGGTGATGGTGGACGGCCTGCGTGCCGACGGCATTCCCAGCTCCCACGCCTCCCAACACGCCACGTCCTTCCCGCTCTCCCTGGGCATCACCGCTCCGGAATTCGCCGCCGACGATGCGCTGCGGATCGCTTCGATGGGAATGAAGCAGGGGCCACTGACCGTCCACCGGTTGGTGCGCGCGCTGATTTCCCAGGGGTGGACGGACGCCGTGCTGGACCTCCTGACAAACAAGGACCAACCCGGCTGGGCCAACCTGCTGGAGCGCGGCGCCACCTTCACCTGGGAGGCCTGGGACCTGGTGGAGGGAACGGACTACAGCCAGTCCCACGCCTGGTCCGCGTCCGTGGTCAAGGAGGTCTTGGACCACCTGCTCGGCGTCCGGTTCAGCTCCCCCGGAGGCTCGGAGCTGCTGATCGAGCCTCCGCTGTGCCGGCTGGACCACGCCCGCGGCGCGGTGCCCGTCAGCAACGGCTACGTGGAAGCCAGCTGGGCCCGGGAGGGCAGCCAGGTCCGGCTGGAGTGCACGGTTCCTCCCGGCACTACGGCAGTTGTCCGGCTGCCCGCCGGCAAGTACACGGTCGCCTCCGGGCATGAAAGAACGACGGCGGAGGCCGCCGTCGTTCCTATCCCCGGGGAAGGCGGGGCTGCCGCCGCCGCGAATGTCCCGGCCGGCAGCGGCGCCAAGGTGGACTTCCGCATCCACCCCGGCGCCTGGTCCTTCAGTCCCGTCAACTGATTCCAGTCGCCTAATCCCAACTAGGTAGCGCTAAATGTCGTTTTGAACCGCTAAAACGACACTTGTTGCTACCTGGTTTGGGCTGAGGGTCAGAGGAGCGCGCTCTGCGCCTCGTCCATCGCCTTCTTTGCCGCGTCCTGCGGTGACAGGCGGCTGAAGTGGACCTCCAGCGAGTAGCGGGTCAGCGCTTCCACGGCGGCGCTGCCTCCTGCCGGGGGCACCGGCGCGGCCTCGCCCAGTTCGCTGGAGATTTCGTCAATGAACTTTGCTGTCTTGGCGTCGGCGGGGGTCAGCATTGAGGCCACCGCCGCACGGATTTCCGAGTTCGCCGGGATGCCGCGGTCTGCCAGGCCGATCTCGCCGGCGGTGGCGTTATTTGTGACGAAGTCGATGAACTTCTGCGCTTCCGCGGGGTGCTTGGTCCGGGAGCTGGCGGACCAGAACATGGATGATTTGTAGAACTGCTGGGCATCAGCCGCCTTCCCGTCGAGGCTCGGCGGACGGCGGATCTCCAGGTCCTGGCCGGAGGCCTTGCTCAGTGCCCCCAACTGGTTGGACCAGTACATATTCATGGCGAACTTACCTGTGGACAGACCCTGTTGGTCGATCGAGGCGGTGGCGTCCTCCGTAATGACCGACGCGGGCGGCACCGCCTTGGAGTCGCGCATCTTTGCCTGGTATCCGTACCACTCGGCCAGGTCTGATTCATCGAAACCGAGCTTCCCGTCGGTGGTGAACAAGGACTTGCCGTGCTGCCGGAACCACAGGTTGGCGGCAGCGTCAGAGTTGACCTGGCCGGTCCCGAAGACCTTCTCGCCGCTGGCCTTGGTGATTTCCGCCGCCGTGCTGTCCAGGTCATCCCAGGTCCAGGTCTTGTCATCGGGAAGAGCCACACCGCTGGCAGATACAAGCGCTGGGTTGGCCATCACCACCATGGCGTTCACGCCGCTGGTCACGGCGTACTGCTTGCCGTCCACTTTGCCGGAGTCCGCCACGGGCTGGTCGAACTTTGACAGGTCAACATCCTTCAGCTCGAGCAGGGCGCCCCGCTCGGAATACTCGCCCAGGTAGGCGGCGTCCATCTGGATGATGTCCGGGGCATCCTGCGAGGCCACCTGGGTGGCGAGTTTGTCCCAGTAGCCGGACCAGTCGCCGTACTCCCCCTCGACGTTAATGTTGGGGTTCTCCGCCTCGAAGGCTTCAATCAGCTTCTCCGTCATCTTGTGCCGCACGTCGGAGCCCCACCAGCTGAACCGCAGGGTCACCGGCCCGTCTGACTCGGCTTCCGGCGAGCCGCCGCAGCCGGTGAGGACCAGGGAGAGGGCGGCCGCTGCGGCGGCAGCTTTGGGCAGCAGGGATTTTTGGGCGCGAAACATCATTGTTTGTCCTTTGGCGCGGGTTGCTGGAACCTGAAAGAAACCGGTTTCCCACAGCCTAGGTGCGAGCTGGCGCACGCGTCAAGGCTTCAGGGGACTCCATTGCCGGGAGGCAGAGCTGCCCCTGGGATGGCGTGCAGTCAGGCCCGCCTGGCATCCGTCCTGCGCCCGTGGCGCCACAGCAACAGCCCAATAACAAGGGCTGAAAGCATGCCCAGCCCGCCGGTGGCCACCAGTCCGGTACGCACTCCGAACTGCTCCGTGAGCCAGCCGGCCAGGAGGCCTCCCAGCGCGTGCCCGCCCAGCAGGAGGGGAAGGTAGAGGGCCATGACGCGGCCGCGGATCTCCGGGCCGGCTTCGAGCTGGACGGCGGTGGCCGCGCTGGTGAGGAACAGGAGGGTCATGAGCCCCACCACCACCAGCATCACGATGAACAGGGTGAGGCTGGGCATCAGGGCCGCCACCAGCTGGGACAGTCCGAAGAGCCCTGCAGCTGCCACGATGCCTTTCCGGCCCAGGCTCCGCAGCCTGGCGGCCAGCAGCGCTCCGGCCAGGGCCCCGATGGCGCTGACGGCGTTGAACAGGCCGAAGCCTTCAACGCCGTTATGCCACACCCGTTCGGCAAAGGCGGCCAGCACCACGGGGCCGTTCATGCCGAACATTCCCAGGAGCCCGGCCAGGGCGATGACCAGCAGCAGCGACGGCCGTTCCCGGACGTACCGGAACCCGGCCAGGAGCTGGCCGCGCCCGGGCGCCGCCCGGGCGCTGGGATGCAGTTCGGCGGGGCGGATGGCGGCGATCAGCAAGAGGACCAGCAGGCACAGCGCGGAGTTGGCAGCGAACGCTGCGGCCGATCCCGCCTGGGCAATGACCACACCGCCCACGGCAGGGCCTGCCATCGCTCCAAGCTGGCCGATGGCGTTGTTGAGGCCGATGGCCGGCCGGAGGTGGGCGTCGCCCACCACTTCATTGACGAAGACCTGGCTGGCCGGCTGGTTGATGGCCGACGTGACACCCAGCGCCACACAGCTGGCATAGACGGCCCAGACGGTGATGGTTCCGCTCGCGGCCCATGCGGCCAGGCCCAGCGCAAGGACGGCGATGACGGCCTGGCAGCACAGCATGATCCGGCGTTTGGGAAACATGTCCACCAGCAGGCCGCTCAAAGGTCCCACCACCAGCATCGGAAGGAACTGCAGGGCTACGGCCACTCCCACGGCAGCGGGACTGCCGGTCAGCTGCAGCACAAGCCAGTCCTGCGCGAGCCGCTGCATCCACACGCCCACGCTGCCGGTGAACACCAGGGCCAGGAAGAGGCGGTAGTTGCGTTGCGTCAGGGGCTGGTACCAGGCTGGCTGGTTTGTACGGGTGTGGAGGGACTGACTGGAACGCTGGCGGTGGAAAGGCACGTGCTTCAGGCGCGGGTGGAACGCAGTTTGACGGCCGCAGCGCCCAGGATCAGAGTGCCGGGAACCACCACGAAGAGGGCAGCCAGCATCCAGACGAACACCACGGCTCCGAAGAGCGCGGCAGCGAGCAGGAGGGACCCGCTCCAGTCCTTGAGGGACAGCGCCTGGCCAGCCTCGAACGCTGAACGCCAGGCGGTCCGGGCATCCGTGGGGGCGCCGGCAAATTCGGACCACGCTGCGGCAGTGCGCAGGAGCAGGATTGCCCCGGCGGCCGCGAGGACCAGGGTGGCCGGCAGGACCACTTCCCGGCCCGGGAGCTGCCCCACCCAAGCGAGCAAAAGGTTAAGGACAATCACGACGGCGGCTGCCGCCGTCGTGATTCCAAGCTTCCAGCTGCCTGGCAGGGCAGCCTTGAAGGTGCCCCAGAGGCCCCGGACGGAATCGTCCCGGCCCGAGAGGTGGCGCTCCAGATGGGCGATCCCCGCCGCATAGGCGGCGGGGATCGTCACCAGCGGAAGGGACAGCACCAGCACCAGCACCCCTGCCAGCAGGGTCTCGGAGAACAGCGCGAAGCGGTTGACCGGGACGGGTTCGTGGTGGCTGGGGGCGGGGGTGGTGCTGTCCATGACGCTCATTTTCTGTCTCGTTTTTCCGTCAGCCCTTGAGGCCCTGGGTGGAGACGCCTTCAACAATGTACCGCTGGAACACCAGGAAGAAGATCAGCACCGGCAGCAGGGCCAGGACGGACATGGCGATCATGGCACCGTAGTCCGAGGACTGGGTCTGGTCTACAAAGAGGCGCAGGGCCAGCGGCAGAGGGTACTTGTCCGGGGTGTTCAGGTAGAGCAGCGGGCCCAGGAAGTCGTTCCAGCTCCAGATGAAGGAGAAGATCGACGTCGAAATCAGGGCCGGTTTCATCAGCGGCAGCATGATGGAGGTGAAGATCCGGACGTGGCCTGCGCCGTCGATCCTTGCTGCTTCGTCCAGTTCGGCCGGGAGGTTGCGCATGAACTGGACCATGAGGAACACGAAGAACGCGTCGGCGGCGAGGAACTTGCCGATCAGCAGCGGCACGTAGGTGTCCACCAGGCCAAGCTGCTGGAACACGATGTACTGCGGGATGATCACCACGTGGAAGGGCAGGAGCAGCGTGGCGATCATCATGCCGAAGAAGATGCTGCGGCCGGGGAACTTGATCCTGGCGAACGCGTACGCTGACACGGACGCCGAGAGGATGGTTCCCACCACGGCGCCGATGGCCAGGATGAGCGAGTTGGTGAAGAACTGCAGGGTGGACACCCCGCCGATGCCGTCCATGGCCGTGACGAAGTTGTCGAAGCTGAAGTTGTTGGACCACAGCGAGGTGTTGGAGCCGCCGATTTCGGAGTTGGGCTTGAAGGCCGAGGCGATCATCCACAGGCCCGGGTACAGGACCACCGCCGTGAGGGCGAGGGCCACCAGGTGGAAGACGGTGCTTTTGACGCGCTTGGTCCCGGCCGATTCGGACTTGGGGTTGTAGTGCGCCAGTTCTGCGTCCGGGAGGGACTGCGTGGGGGTTGCCGTGCTTGTCATTTTGCATCACCGCTGTAGTGGACCCAGGACTTGGAGGTCTTGAAGAAGATCAGCGTGATGATGCCCACGACGATCACCAGGAGCCAGGCCATTGCCGAGGCATAGCCCATCCGGAAGTCGCTGAAACCACGCAGGTACAGGTAAAGGGTATAGAAAAGGGTGGAGCCGGCGGGGCCGCCTTCACCGTTGGAGATGATGTACGCCGAGGCGAAGATCTGGAACGCGTGGATGGTTTCCATCAGCAGGTTGAAGAAGATCACCGGGGAGAGCATGGGCCAGGTGATGTTGAGGAACTTCCGCACCGGGCCGGCACCGTCCATGGACGCGGCTTCGTAGAGGTCCGCCGGGATCTGCTTCAGGCCGGCGAGGAAGATCACCATCGGGGCGCCGAACTGCCACACGGTCAGCAGGATGAACATGGGCATGGTCATGGCCGGGTTGCCCACCCAGCCGCCCAGGTTGATCCCGAAGAACGACAGGCCCTGGTCCACCGGGCCGGCGTCGCCGAACATGGCTTTCCAGACGATCGCGATGGAGACTGACGCGCCGATCAGGGACGGGGCGTAGAACGCGGAGCGGTAGAAGCCCTGGCCGCGGCGCTTGCTGTTCAGCAGCATGGCCACTGCCAGTGCGGCCGCGAGCTTGAGCGGGGTACCGAAGACCACGTAGGACACGGTCACGCCCACCGACTGCAGGAAGCGTTCGTCCTGGAAGAGGGTGGTGTAGTTGTCCAGGCCGATCCACTTGGGCGGCTCGAACAGGTTGTAATTGGTGAAGGAGAGGTAGAGCGAGGAAATCATGGGCCCAACAGTGAGGGCGATGAATCCCAGCAGCCAGGGCAGCAGGAAGGTGTAGCCGGCGCGGGCATCCGCCCCGCGCTGCCGCGACTTGCGCGGCTGCGAGGGGGCGGACGACGACGAGCGCCTGCTCAGTGTTGGGCTTTGAGTCACGAGTTCAATCCGTCAGTCATGAAAGCTTTAGCAGGCACGGTGCCTGATCAGGCGTTCTGCTTGATGAGGTCTTCGGCTTCCTTGAACCACGCGTCGGCGGCGCCGTCGATGGTGAGCTTGCCGTAGTTGAGGTCGGAGGCAACGCGCTTGAAGGAAGCCTCAAGCGTGCCGAAACCGACGATGGGCGGCTCCGGGGCGTCCTTGAGGTACTGCTCGATGGACTTCTCGTAATCCACCACGAGCTTGTCCGTACCTTCGAAGGTGGTCCCGTCGCGCTGCGTCTTCGACGCCGGGACACCGCGGGAGGTCTTGAAGATCTGTCCCACCTCGGGGTCGTTGACCATGAAGTCGATAAAGCGGGCAGCGGCGTCCTTGTACTTGGTCTTGGCGCTGGCCACCATCAGCATCGAGGGCTTCAGGAACAGGCCCAGGTTGTCCGGGTCATCCGACGGGACCGGCGCAAGCTTAAGTTCCTTCGCGCCACTGTCCGCAAGGTAGCCGGCCATGAAGTTGTCCCAGGTGACCTCAGTGGCAGTGACATTGGAGCCGAACGGGGACTTGGGGGCGAGCTGGGTGACGCGCTCCTCGGAGACGATGGCCGGGGTGCCGCGGAGGGCAGCGGTCTGGTTCCACCACTTCTTCATATCGTCCTTGGTGAAGCCGAGCTTGCCGTCCTCGGTGAAGGCCTCGATGTTGTTCTGGCGCAGCCAGATGTTGAACATCCACCACACACCGGTGTAATCCGTACCGCCGAAGATCTCACCGTTGCTCTTGGCGCCAACCTCGGACAGGAACTCGTTGAATTCCTTGTAGGTCCATGAACCGTCCGGCTCAGCGATGCCCAGGGAAGCGAGCTTGGCGGGGTCGTAGTACACGGCGAACGCGTTGGTGCTGGTGGGGATGCCGTACGTCTTGCCTTTGATCTGGCCTGACGGCAGCAGGGACTTCTCGAACGCGTCCGTGTTGATGTTCACAGTGCCCAGGTCCAGGAGCTGGTTGCGCTGGCCGTAGTCACGCAGGTAGGACAGGTCCCACTGCATCACGTCCGGCAGTCCGCCGCCGGCGGCCTCGGTGGCGCGCTTCTGCCAGTAGCCGGCGAAGTCCGTGAAGTTGCCGTTGACTTTGATGTCCGGGTTCTTCTCTTCGAACAGCGCGATCGCCTTACGGGTGCGCTCTGCGCGGTCGTCGTTGCCCCACCAGGTGTAGTTGATGGTGACCGGGTTCTCCGCGGAGCCCGTCTCTCCAGCGCTGGTGCTGGATCCCGTTCCACACGCGGCCAAAGCTGCGGCAGATGCGGTGCCGACGGCCACGGTGGTGAGGAAATGCCTTCTGTTAATCATGGGAGCCTCCTTGCTCAATGTGTGCAACCCCTGATTTCATCTACAACGAAAGTAGTGAGCTGGCTTACACGGCTTCTGAAACGATACAATATCTTCATTCCCTGAAATGGGCAAGCGTTTTCCAAGCAACCGGTTTCCCACCGAGCGCCCGTCAACCCCGCAGACAAAGGAGTCCCATGACCCACCAGGCAATCCCAGGCCCGGCCAGCGTTTGGAACAACATCGAGGGCATCAGTTTCGGTGGCGACTACAACCCGGAGCAGTGGCCGGTCAGCGTGAGGCTGGAGGACCTGGAGCTGATGCAGGAAGCCGGCGTGAACTTCCTCAGCGTCGGCATCTTCTCCTGGGCACTGCTGGAGCCTGCTGAGGGCCAGTACGATTTCGGCTGGCTCGACGACGTGATGGACAACCTGCACGGCATCGGCGTCAAGGTTGCGCTGGCCGCCGCCACCGCCGCTCCCCCGGCGTGGCTGGTGCGCAAGCATCCGGAAATTTTGCCGGTCAGGGCTGACGGAACCACGCTGGGACCGGGGTCACGGCGGCACTACACGCCGTCGTCGGCCGTGTACCGGAAGTACGCCGCCGGTATCACACGCGTGCTGGCGGAACGGTACAAGGACCACCCTGCCCTGGCGCTGTGGCATGTGGACAACGAACTGGGCTGCCACGTTTCGGAGTTCTACGGCGAGGAAGACGCCGCCGCGTTCCGCCTGTGGCTCGAGCGGCGGTACGGAACCATTGGTGCGCTCAACGCCGCCTGGGGCACAGCCTTCTGGTCGCAGCACTACGGCTCCTTTGATGAGATCCTTCCTCCCGGCGTCGCACCCTCCACGCTGAACCCCGGCCAGCAGCTGGACTTCCAGCGCTTCAACTCCTGGGCCCTGATGGACTACTACCGCGGCCTGGTTGCGGTCCTCCGGGAAGTCACCCCCGCAGTCCCCTGCACCACCAACCTGATGGCCTCCAGCGCCACCAAGTCCATGGACTACTTCAGCTGGGCCAAGGATTTGGACGTCATCGCCAACGACCACTACCTTGTGGCGGCAGATCCTGAACGGCACATCGAACTCGCGTTCAGCGCGGACCTCACCCGAGGCATCGCGGGAGGTGACCCGTGGATCCTGATGGAGCATTCGACGTCGGCCGTCAACTGGCAGCCGCGCAACCAGCCCAAGATGCCCGGCGAAATGCTGAGGAACTCGCTGGCGCACGTGGCACGCGGCGCGGACGCGGTGATGTTCTTCCAGTGGCGGCAGAGCTTTGCGGGCTCGGAGAAGTTCCACTCGGCCATGGTTCCGCACGGCGGCCGGGACACCCGCGTATGGCGCGAGGTGGTGGACTTGGGAGCTGCACTCCAGCTGCTGGCACCGGTCCGCGGGTCGCGGGTGGAGTCGCGCGCGGCCATCGTGTTCGACTACGAGGCCTGGTGGGCCAGCGAAATTGATTCCAAGCCGAGCATCGACGTGCGGTACCTGGACCTGCTGCGGGCCTTCCACCGCTCACTGTTCCTGCGGGGCGTCTCCGTGGACATGGTGCACCCGTCGGCATCACTGGACGGCTACGATCTGGTCCTCGTGTGCACGCTGTACTCGGTGGCGGATGAGGCCGCTGCCAACATTGCCGCTGCCGCTTCCGGCGGCGCGACAGTCCTGGTCAGCTACTTCAGCGGGATTACTGATGAGAAGGACCACGTGCGGCTGGGCGGGTACCCGGGGGCATTCCGGGAACTTTTGGGCGTACGCGTTGAGGAATTCCACCCGCTGCTGGCCGGATCGCAGTTGAAGCTGAGCGACGGCTCGGTGTCCTCCATCTGGAGCGAGCATGTGCACCTTGACGGCGCGGAGGCCATCCAGGCGTTCACGGGGTACCCGCTGGAGGGCGTTCCCTCCCTGACCCGGCGGGCCGTAGGGACCGGCGCCGCGTGGTACCTGGCGACGTTCCCCGACCGTGACGGCATCGAGTCCCTGGTGGACCGGCTGCTGGAGGAATCAGGGGTCTCCCCTGTCGCTGGCGCAGATGCGGGAGTGGAACTGACCCGCCGGCGCTCGGCCGATGGCGGCAGCTTCCTGTTCGCCATCAACCACACCCGGGCTGCGGCAACCGTGCGGGCATCCGGCACGGACATGCTCTCCGGCGAACGGTTCACGGGCACGGTTGAAGCTGGCAGCGTTGCGGTGATCGCGGAGGACTGACCGCGTTCTTGCGTTTTGCTGCCACCGGGCGTGGGTGGGCCCCGGAGAACACAAAATGGAGTTTTCCGGGGCCGTGCAGTCCGCAGGTCCGGGAGGATGCTACGGATTTTCATGTGGCGTCCGGGCAGGGGCTGTCCCCTACCTCACTGCAGCGTCACTAACCCGTGATCTCGATGGCCGGCTCGGTGAACCCCGCGAAGGTCAGCGTATAGATGTAACTGATGGCCACGCCAGAGACAACGGGAGTCCAGTTCGGGTTCGGGCAAGAGAAATCGGCCAGGAATTCCTCCGAGCTCTCTCCGGTTTCGGACTGCGCCGGGACGTTCAGCCTGCCGTTCTTCGTTGATGTGACCACCTCGCTGGTTGTATTCGTGTCGGATTCCGTGAACGGGTCGACGACCTTGTCCTTAGAACCCGGGTTTTGGCACTCGCCCGTGAACGTGCTGGTGACAGCCAGGGTCACTGTCGCGTTCGTGTTCCCGACGCCCGCGATCTCCGTGCCAGTGCAGGTTACGGTGAGGCCGCTGACGTTACAGTCGGGTTCGCCAGAATTCTTGGTGTAGTGGGCTCCCTGGGGAGCGTTATCGAAATTTGTGACCGCCAGTGCCGCGGTCATGCCCGTTGCGAGGGCGATCAGCATTGCCGCGAACAGGGCGAGGACGCGGCGGATTGATGGCTTCATTTTCTTACTTTCTGCAGATGCCAAGGCCAGATGCCTGAGGCAGCAACAACAGGAATTCGCGGATCCGGCTTTCACCGGTCCTTGTGAGCTTTGGAAGCCCTCTCGAGTCCCCCAAAGCCATCCGGCCGCAGCACCCAGATTGGGCTGCGCCTTTCACATTGAGCGAGCAACCGGCAGCTCCGTTGGCTGTGCTGTCCTCGCCACTCAAGAGATGAGGGCCGTATCCGGCTACTTGTTCTGACTGATATTGGGTTTCTTTCAGTGCAAACGCTGCAAATGTGAATCCACCGATTCCCAGTTAATGGCGGTGTGCATACCATCGATGGCAGGCGACGCTGAGGCCAGTTCACACCTCCCAGCGGCACAATTTTACGCCTGTCAGGGACTCCATATAATGCAGCAGCGCTAAAGAGGGGAGGGCCAACTTACTGGAGTGGGGCATTAGGTAGGTGTGCATTGGCCAGCGGTGTGGTGGGGGCGCGGTTCTTGACCTCTTTTCCGTAACCGGGTGCCCGGGCCCCGGTTTCACCTCGATTCTGCTTACTTTTTGGATTGCAAACCTGGACTGCAAGCCGAGCGAACGCGGATCATGTTTCCAGCCCAGTGCAGCGCTGCCAAGGTTTTCCACATAGGGGATGTGGGGCGCGTTATTGTCGGTGGTCTTTGGCAGAGTTGGGTTATGGCAGTTGGTGGGCTTTTGGAAACGGGGCAGGCAGGGCGCCGGCCTGATTTGTCTGTGACTTGGCCCTTGCCTGCTACCGCCACGCACCTTGTCTCCGTTACGCCGCCGGTTCCTGGTGTCCTGTCCGTTGCTGATATCCGGGCGAGCCTTGCTGCCGTCCCTGTGTGTGCTGACGGTCCGGGGATGATTGATCAGTTGCGGGATTTGGAGGATTTGAAGTCGCTGGTGGCTGCGAAGCAGGCCCGGATTGCTGTGGCTTTCGACGCTGAACAGCGGCGGGAGCAGGCCGCGGCCGGTATCCCGGCCAAGGAACGCGGCGCCGGTGTGGCCGCGCAGGTGGCGTTGGCGCGCCGGGAGTCCCCGGCCCGCGGCGGCCGGCTCCTGGGCCTGGCCAAAGCCCTCGGCACCGAGATGCCCCACGCCCTGGCAGCCCTGGAGTCCGGGCAGCTGAACGAATGGCGCGCCACCCTCATCGTGAAGGAAACAGCGTGCCTGTCCGCCGAAGACCGGTGCGCGGTGGACGAGGAACTCGCCGCCGACACCGGCACCCTAGCAGGCGCAGGTTCACTGGCAGGCGCCGGGGATCGGGCCATTATTGCCGCGGTCCGTGCGGCCGCGTACCGGCGTGACCCGCACTCCGTGGCCAGGCGCGCCGCCCATGCGGTGTGTGAGCGGACCGTGACCCTTCGCCCGGCGCCGGACACCATGGCCCGTCTGACCGCCCTGCTCCCGGTCGCGCAGGGCGTCGCCGCCTACGCCGCCCTGACCCGCCACGCAGACACCGCGAGATCACACGGTGATGACCGTTCCAGGGGCGCGCTCATGGCGGACCAGCTCGTCGAAAACATCACGGGCACCCCGGGAGGGGCCAGCAGCATCGAAGTCCAGCTCGTCATGACCGACCGCACCCTCTTCCAGGGCGACAGCGAACCAGCAAGACTCGCAGGCTACGGCACCGTCCCCGCCCACTGGGCCAGACAAGCCGTTTTGGGGCAGCCGGAACGCCCCGATCCAGGACCTGCGGATAGCGCCATGACAGTATCGGCGGGAGGTATAGCAGGAGGTTCGGTGGCCGTGAGGACCCCTGATACAGGAGCGGCCCGCACCGGCGCTCCTGCCACGGAAGTCAGGGACAGCACTGACTTCGAGGTCTGGCTCCGCAGGCTCTACACAGCGCCGGGCACCGGCGAACTCCTCGCCATGGACTCCAAAGCCCGGCTCTTCCCCGCCGGGCTCCGCCGCTTCCTCCAGGTACGGGACGACACCTGCCGCACCCCCTACTGTGACGCGCCCATCCGCCACCACGACCACATCACCCCCTGGCACCAGGACGGCCCCACCACCAGCACCAACGGCCAAGGCCTCTGCGAAGCCTGCAACCACACCAAAGAAAACCCAGGCTGGACAGCCCGTCCCGTCCCCGGACCACGACACACGGTGCAACTCCAAACCCCCACCGGCCACACCTACCACTCCACAGCACCCCCACCACCCGGCACCGCACTTGATGCAGGTGAATTGGGCGCACCAGCCGCTATTGCTGCTGCCGTCGCTACGGGCCCGCCGCTTTATGTAGCTTCCCCCGCCAACGCGGGCCCGTCCCGCGGCGACCCCGAACCCACCATGCGCGGACCAGCAGAGTGCCCCAGCCCAGGGAAACACGGCGTCCAAATCCTCGGCCGCGTTGTTGTTGCTCACCCACCCCTGGTTGTACCGCACCGGCCCCTGATGGTCCGGCCCCTGGCCGCAGCAGCTGCACCGCCCTAGTCCTGCCGCCGCAGCTTTACCCCCCCAGCCTTAAACAGCTCCGTCCCGGAAGGAACCCGAGGTTCCTACCGGGACGGAGCTGCCACCCGCCGTCGGACGCTGGGAGTGGAGGAGGCGTCCACCCAAGCTGTCCGGAGCCGTGTTGGCGGTGTGAGGACTAACTGCTGATTGCCGACTTCATCTCGTCGTGGGCCTTCTTGCCTGCTTCGTCCGTGGAGAGCCGCTCGAAGAGAACCTCGGAGGTGTACCGCTTGATGATTTCCTGGATTGCGCCGGCGCCCTTCGGCGGCGGAGCGGGTGCCTCACCGAGTTCGTCCTTGATCTGGTCGATGAACTTGACCACCTTGACGTCGGCCGGGGTCAGCTTCGACTCGATGGCTGCGCGGACCTCTGAGTTCGGGTATACACCGCGGTCTGCCAGGAGGGCCTCGCCTGCCTTGACGTTGTTGGCCAGGAAGTCGATGAACTTGGCGGTCTCCTCAGGGTGCTTTGTGCGTGAGGAGGCGGACCAGAACTGCGAAGCCTTGTACCAAAGCTCTGCATCAGCGGAGGACCCGGTCTTCGTGGGGAACCGCAGGATCTTCAGGTCACTGCCGGAAGCCTTTTCCAAGGCCGGGGCCTGGTTGGACCACCAGAAGGCCATGGCATTCTTGCCGGTGGCAAGTCCACTCTGGTCCAGCGGGGCAGCCTCGGCTTCAACCACCTCGGAGGCCGTGGGGACTGCCTTGTTCTCGCTGAGCTGCTTCAGGAACGCCCACCATTCGGAGATGTCACTGGGCTCAAAGCCCAGGTTGCCGTCGGAGGTGTACAGCGACTTGCCGTTCTGGCGGAGCCAGACACCCAGGGATGCCTCGTCCGTGCCGTAGGCGGCGGCACCATAAGTGCCCTTCGGGGACTTGGCCGTGACATCGGAAGCGATCTTCTCGAAGTCCTCCCAGGTCCACGTGGAGTCGTCCGGCATCGCAACACCTGCGGCCTCAAACACTGCGGGGTTAGCCAGGATGGTGGCTGCGTTGATGCCGGCTGCGATGCCTGTCAGGCCGTCCTCGCTCTTGCCTGCGTTCAGTGCGGCTTCATCGAGCTTGGAGGTGTCGATCTCATACTTGGACAGGTCAAGCAGGGCACCCCGGCTTGAGTATTCAGTAATGTACTTTTCGTCCATCTGGATGATGTCCGGGGCGTCGTTGGCGGCAACCTGGGTGGCCAGCTTGTCCCAGTAACCGCTCCAGTCGCCGAACTCCGGCTTGATCTTGATGTTCGGGTTCTCAGCCTCGAACTGCTTGATGGCTTCCTGGGTCAGCTGGGCGCGCTTGTCGCCGCCCCACCAGGAGAACCGCAATTCAACGGGGCCATCGGCGTTTTGCGGGGAGGATCCCCCGCCGCATGCACTGAGGGCCATAACGACGGCGGCCGCGGCCGCAACGACGCCCGTCTTGCGGATGCGGCGTGCTGCGCCGGGGGAAGGCGACTGCGCCGGTTGCCGGGCAGCAGACGCAGGGCGGGAAAAGAGCTGCACTGGTAACTCCGATCTTCTTTGATCTAAATGCGGGGGACTAATGCACTGACAGGGATGAAACGCGAAAGCGCTTTCTAGATGCAATAGTACAAGTACGCTACTTGTATTACAAGATGTAGGGCCAAGGCATTCTGGACGGCACCTCTCGGGTGGCGTGCTCGAGGACGGCTGCTTCAGGACGGCCGGACGGCCCGCCACGAGGACGGGCCGTTCGGTTGGTGCTGCAGGCCTGCTGGCCGGCAGCGCTAAAGTCCGGGGAGCTGGATCTACTTGATGCCGGTGGTCGCGATTCCCTTGATGAGGAAGCGCTGGCCGAAAAGGAAGACGAGGAAGACGGGCAGCAGCGAGACGATGGACATCGCGAACAGCGATCCCCAGCTCGTGGCTGACTGCGAGTCGACGAAGGCCCTCAGCGCCACCGGAACGGTGAACATGTCCGGGTCCGTCAGGTAGATCAGGGCGCCGAAGAAGTCGTTCCAGGTCCAGATGAACGTGAAGATGGTGGTGGTGGCCAGGGCCGGTACCATCAGCGGCAGGATGACCTGCAGGAAGATACGCGGGTGGCCTGCGCCGTCGATCCTCGCAGCTTCATCAAGTTCCCGCGGAATGCCGCGGATGAACTGCACCATCAGGAAGACGAAGAACGCTTCGGTGGCCAGCAGCTTGGGCACGATCAGCGGCCAGAAGGTGTTCACCCAGCCGATCTGCGAGAACAGAATGTACTGCGGAACGATCACCACGTGGAACGGCAGCATGATGGTCAGCAGCATGATGCCGAACAGCAGCTTTTTGGCAGTGAACTGCAGCCGGGCGAAGGCGTAGGCCGCCATGGAGCACGAGATCAGGTTGCCCAGGATAGAGCCGATGACCACAATCGCCGAGTTGATCATGTAGTGGCCGAAGGGGTGGGTCAGGGCAGACCAGCCGGAGGTGTAGTTGCTCATCTCCAGGCTGTTGAGCCAGAGCCCGGGTTCGCGGAAGATCAGTTCGTTGGGGCGAAGCGAGGAAACAACCATCCAGAGCAGCGGGTAGATCATCAGGCCGCCGGCAAGGATCAGGATGCCGTGCTTCATCAGGGATTTTCCGCGCTGGGCCCGGCTGAACGCCAGGGTGCCGCGGGACTCGCGGGGCTTGCGGTGGTTCGTAGGCTTGCCGGCGCCTCCGGACTTCTTGTCCGGGGTGGGCAGCGTCTCCAGCTTAGTCGTCATAGAAAACCCAATACTTAGAAGCGATGAAGTTGATGGCAGTGAAGACGCCGATGATCACCAGCAGGACCCACGCCATGGCTGACGCGTAGCCCATGTCGAACTGGCCGAAACCCTTTTGGTAGAGGTACAGCGTGAAGAACATCGTGGAGTCCGAGGGGCCGCCGTTGCCGCCCGAGACGATGAACGCCTGGGTGAACGACTGGAAGGATCCGATGATCTGCAGGACCAGGTTGAAGAAGATGATCGGGCTCAGCATCGGCAGGGTGATCCGCCAGAACTGCTGGAGGGTGGTGGCGCCGTCAACCCTTGCTGCCTCGTAATACATGTGCGGGATCTGCCGGAGGCCGGCCAGGAAGATGATCATGGGGGCGCCGAAGGTCCAGACGTGGAGCAGGATGATGGAGCCGAGCGCCGTGCTGGGGTCTGAAATCCATCCCGGGCCCTGGATGCCGAACATTGCCAGGACCTGGTTCACCAGGCCCGTGGTGCCGAAGATCTGCTTCCAGAGGATGGCGACTGCCACCGAACCGCCCAGGAGGGACGGCAGGTAGAACACTGAGCGGTAGAACGGCAGGCCTCGCAGGCCCTTGTCCAGGACCAGTGCGATCAGGAGCGCCACGGCGAGCTGGAGCGGCACACCGACGAACACGTAGGTGAAGGTCACGCCGAGCGAGTTGTGCAGGCGTGCGTCACTGAGCATCCGGGTGAAGTTCTCCAGGCCCACCCATTCCGGCGGCTGGAGCAGGTTGTAGTCCGTGAAGGACAGGTACAGGGACATGATCATGGGGCCGATGGTGATGGCGACGAGGCCCACCAGCCACGGCAGCAGGAAGATATACGCTGCCTTGTTGTCCCGGCCGTTGGCCTTCTTCTCGGCGGCGGTGGCTTTGCCCTTGCGCCGGGTTATGGAGCTGAGTTCGCTGATGGCGCTCACTGTTGCCGTCCCGTTCGTGTCATCAGGCCCGCTGCTGCCGGCATTCCAGCCGGGCGCAGCGCCCTGGGTATGTGCTTAGCGGCCATGTGGTCTCCTTTGGTCATCGTGGCCTCCACGTTCTTGGTATCGCCTGGGCGATAGGTACGCTCCCGCGGCCGGCGGGGCTGGCCGCCGGAGTCTCGGCGGGTTCCCACCAGTGCGGGAGGTGCGATTGAAAAAGCGGCTCCGTACCAAAGTAAACGGTTTCTTGACTCCTGTATAGCCCTTTGTTAGTTTTTGAGAAAACGCTTTCTGTTATACAGGTCACTACGAATAGAACCACAACACCTAAGGGGCAGGACAATGCGGTTACGTCTCAGGAAATCAGTCATGGGGGTTGCGGGAGCAACAGCTGCCCTCGCCATGGTACTTACGGGTTGCGGCAGCAACGCGGAGGCCGGGAAAGTCGGGACGGTTGAGGATCCCGTCACCATCCGTTTTGCCTGGTGGGGCAACGATTCCCGCGCCAAGACAACCCTCGATGTCATCAAGGATTTCGAGGCCGCGAACCCCACCATCAAGGTGGAGGGCGAGAACACGGAGTTCAGTTCCTACTGGGACAAGATGGCCACCCAGATTGCCGGCGGCACAACTCCGGACGTCTTCGCCATGAGCGGTGCCTACCCCAGCGAATACGCCAGCCGGGGCGTACTGCTGGACCTGGATGAGGTTAAGGACCAGCTCGATACCTCCAAGTTCGCCGAAGGCACGGTGGACCTGGGCAAGATCGACGGCAAGCAGTACACCATCACCGCAGGCGTGAACTCCATGTCCATGGTGATCGATCCCAAGGTTTTCGAAGCAGCAGGCGTTGAGCTGCCGGACGACGAAACCTGGACCTGGGACGATTACGCGCAGATAGCTGCCGGCATCACCAAGAACTCCCCGGCGGGGACCTTCGGCACCACCCCCATGTCCAACGACTCCTTCCTGGCAGTGTGGGCACGCCAGAGCGGCGAGGAGCTCTACACCGATGACGGCAAGAAGCTGGGCATCAGCGAGGAAACCGCCACCGAATGGTTCGAGCTCAACAAGAAGCTCATGGACACCGGCGGTGCCCCGTCAGCGTCGCAGACCGTGGAGGACGGCTCTGCCCAGCCCGAAATGACGCTCATGGGCCAGGGCAAGCAGGGCATGAAGATCTCCTGGAGCAACCAGATGAACTCCTACTCCGGCTCACCGCTGGTCATGATGAAGATGCCGGGCGAAAGCAAAACGCCCGGCGCGTGGCTGCGCTCCTCCATGGAGTACGCCATTTCCTCCAAGTCCGCGCACCCCAAGGAAGCCGCCCTCTTCATCAACTACCTGGTGAACAACGTGGACGCTGCCACCAAGATCAAGAGTGATCGCGGCATGCCTGCCAACACCGAGCTCAAGGCTGCCATCACTCCGCTCCTGAAGGAATCCCAGCAGAAGGAAGCGGAGTACCTGGACCGCATCGCGGAGATGGACATCGAGCCGCCGCTGCCGTTCCCTGCAGGTTCCTCGGCCACCATGGAGGTCCTGAACCGGTTCAACACGGATGTCCTGTTCGGCAAGATCTCACCACGGGATGCGGCCAAGGGCTTCATCCAGGAAGTCAACTCGAACCTGGGCTGACCGCCGGCTGGTTCAGCCATCACAACAACATCCCGAACAGGAGGCAGGCCAGTGACTGAAAACACCGGGCCCGTCAGGCCCAGCGCCATCGCCGGCTACGAGGACTGGCCTGCCTACGTCCAGCACCACCCCCGCCACCAGGCCGCCACGCCGGCGGCACAGGAACTCGCGGACGCGCTCGGCGTTCCGGAAGTTCCAGCGCAGCCTGAAGTGTCGGTTCACTGGGAGGAAACGCACGACGGCGTCACCACCTCCCAGCTCAGCTGGCAGTTGGGCTTCGGCCCCCGGACTACCGGCTGGCTGATCCGGCCGGCCGGCAGTTCCGGGCCGCTGCCCGGCGTCCTCGCGCTGCACTGCCACGGCGGCAACAAATTCGGCGGGGCGGACCGGCTGGTGGAACTCCCGGAGCAGCACCCGTCGGCGGAGGCCGCCCAGGCAGGCCACTACGACGGCCACGCCATTGCCACGGACGTGGCACGGCGGGGTTTCGCCGTCCTGGCTCATGACGCCTTTGGCTGGGGCAGCCGCCGCTTCGATCTCTCCGCCCCGCCGTGGCGGACGGCCTCGGCACTGGAGGCGAGGCAGGCACAGTGGCGGGAGGACGGCGTCGTGCCTTCCGACGCCGACATGTACAACGCCGCCGCAGGTTTCCACGAAGAGACCGCGGCCAAGACCGCCGGCCTGCTGGGCACCAGCCTCGCCGGCATGGTTGCCCACGATGACCTGGCCGCCCTGGAGGTCCTCGCCGGGCTGCCGGACGTGGACCAGGACCGGCTGGGCTGCATCGGGTTCTCCGGCGGCGGCGGCCGTTCGCTGGCCCTCGCGGCGCTGAGTCCCCGCATCAAAAGCTACGTCGTGACCTGCATGATGACCACCTTCCAGTCGCTTCTGCCCGCCTACCTGGACGCCCACTCGTGGCTGCTGCAGACCCCCGGCCTGTGGAAGCTGGGTGACTGGCCGGAGCTCACGGCAAGGTCCGGCGCTGAAAGGCTGCTGGTGCAGTACGCCCTGGCGGACCAGCTCTTCCCCCAAGCCGGGATGCGTGACGCCCACCGGGTACTGGAATCACTTCATGCCCCCGGTACCTACACCGGGAGCTTCTGGCCGGGCGGGCACGTGTTCACCGCCGGCATGCAACAGGAAGCGCTCGGTTTCCTGTCCGCCTCGCTCGGCGCCAATGATTCCCAAACCCTTCCCCTCAGCTACCAAGGACCCGCCTGATGATTGATCAATCCGCTACCGCGGAACGCGAAAGCCACTCCGGGGGAGGCGCCGTCCCGCCAGCCGTCCCGCGCATCGCCCTGGTGGGCGTGCACGGCTTCGGTGAACGGCACCTTGCCAACCTCGCCAGGCTCGAAGCAGCCGGCACCCTGGAACTCGTCGCCGTCGCGGATCCCAATCCCCCGGCTCCGGGACGCCTGGCGGAGTCCGTAGCCGTCTTCGGCGACCTTGCCCAGCTGCTGGCAGCGGACCCGGGCGTCGAGGTCGTCATCCTCGCCACGCCCATCCAAACGCACGCCCCCCTGGCCCTCGCGGCGCTGGCTGCGGGCAAGGACGTGTACGTGGAGAAACCGCCGGTGGCCTCGCTCGGCCAGTTGCGGGAGGTCCTCGCCGCTGCCGACGCCGCAGGACGGCTGGTCCAGGTGGGATTCCAAAGCCTGGGGTCGCACGCGATGCCTGCTATCCGGACGCTCGTGGAATCCGGCGACATCGGCCATGTCCTGGGGCTGAGCGCCACCGGGCAGTGGGTGCGGAACAGGGCCTACTTTAAGCGCTCACGCTGGGCCGGGAAGCGCAGCCTGGATGGCATCGACGTGGTGGACGGCGTGGCAACCAACGCCCTTGCCCATGCGGTGGCCACGGGCCTCCACCTGGCCGGCGCCCACACAATGTCCGACGTCGAATCAGTGGAGACTGACCTGTACCGGGCCCACGACAACGAAAGTGACGACACCTCCATCATCCGGGTCCGCACCACCGGTGGCTCCACGCTGCTGTGCGGGCTGACGCTGTGCGCGCCGGAACAGCAGCGGCCTTCCGTAACGGTGCACGGCACCCGCGGCGAGATCACGCTCTTCTACACCGAGGACGAGGTGGTCATTAGCACCCCCGACGGCGAGCGCCGGGAGACTTTTGGCCGGACCGACCTGCTGGAGAACCTGCTGGACGCCCGCTCCAATGGGGCGCCGCTGCTGTGCGCCCTGCCGGACACCGGCGCCTTCACCACGGTGCTGGAAGCTATCCGGACAGCGCCCGCGCCGCAACCCATCGACCCCGGCCACATCACGTGGGAGGGTGAAGGCGACGACGCCCATCCCGTGGTCCAGGACATCGCGGCCGTGATCGCAAGGGCAGTCAAAGCCCAGGCCACCTTCGCTGAACTGGGAGTCGCGTGGGCCCGGAAACTGCCGCCAGTCCGCACCCTCACCCTGGACGGCAAGGCTGTTGCGGAGTACCAGGACGGCAGCCGGATCCGTGCAGTGTCCTCGCCGCGGCCCTACCTGCACCCCGTTCGGACCCTCGCAGGCACCGTGGTGACGGACCACCAGCCGCTGGACCACGTGTGGCACCTCGGGGCCGGCGTGGCCCTGCAGGACGTGGACGGCATCAACTTCTGGGGCGGCCGCACCTACACGCGCGAAGCCGGCCAGTATGTCTGGCGGCCGGACCACGGCAGCATCGCGCCCACGGATACCCAGTTTGAAGACACGGCTGCGCAGACGGGCGGCGCGGCGGGCCGGCTGCAGGAGACCCTGAGCTGGAACGGGCCGGACGGCGCGGCGGTCCTTCGCGAGGACCGCACCTGGGAGTGGTCCGGCGTCGGCTCCTCCGCCTGGCGCCTGTCCCTGGACTTTGCCCTCTCCCCCGCCGGCGACAGGCAGGTCAGCCTGGGCAGCCCCGGTTCCAACGGCCGGTTTGAGGGCGGCTACGGCGGGTTCTTCTGGCGCCTGCCCGCCTGTGCGGACGCCACCGTGTGGACGCCGTCTGGTGCCGGCGAACCAGAGGTACACGGTTCAGTAACCCCGTGGCTGGCCTGGGCAGGAACGTTCGACGGCGGCAGCGCCACCCTTGTGTTCGTGGCTGCGGAGGGGTCCGCCGATCCCTGGTTCATCCGGGTGGACGGCTACCCGGGAGTGGGCCAGTCACTGGCCTGGGACAGCCCGGTCATCGCCGAACCGGGCGCTCCGGTGCAGCGCAGCATCACCGTTTTTGTGGCCGACGGCATCCTGGGCACAACCGACATCGAAGCACTCATCAACCAGCAGGGGAACCATTCATGACCCAGACAACAGCCGACGCCTCGTTGCTTGCGGGCAGGGCGGCTCCCGCCTCCGCGGAGGACCGTGCCGTCAAACGCCAGCGGGTGCTGGACATCCTTGACGCAAAGGGCCAGGATTCCCTGCTGCTGACCACCAACACCGCCCTGACGTGGTACCTGGACGGCAGCCGGGTGCACATCAGCCTGGCCGGTGATCCCATCGCAGCTGTCCTGGTGGACCGCGGGGGCGACCACCTTGTCACGTTCAACAACGAGGCGGGACGTATCGCCGCCGAGGAACTGCCCTCGGGCGTCACCCTGCATTCCGTGCCTTGGTACGGCAACCTGCATGAGGCCGCCGCCGCCGTCGGACTCAGGGGGAGCAACGCCGTGCCGGTGGCAGAAGCGGACGTTGCCGCCGAGCTGCGCGCGGCCCGCCAGCAACTGCTCCCGAACGAGAGCACACGCTACGCCCACCTCGGCGCCGAGGTTGCAGCCCTGATGACGGACGTGCTGTCCACCGCCCGGCCGGAAACCACCGAGTTCGAGCTGGTATCCGCCCTGGCTGGGCGGGTGGTTGCAGCCGGTGCGGAGCCGCTGGTCCTGCTGTGCAACGGCAGCAGCCGGAGCGGATTCCGGCACCCCCTGGCTACACACGCGCCGCTGGGACGCCGCGCCATGGCTGTGGTGTGCGCGCGCAGGGACGGCATGGTGGCCAACATAACGCGCTGGGTGAGGTTCGACGACGGCACTGCGGCGGAGCGCGACGCCGAGGCACGGATCGCCGCAGTGGAGGCGGACATCTTCGACGCCACAGTCCCGGGCGCCCGGCTGGACCGGATCTTTGCCGAGATCAAGGCTGCCTACGGCCGCCATGGTTTCGGCGCAGACCAGTGGGAGCAGCACCACCAGGGCGGGCCCGCTGGCTATGCGGGCCGGGATCCCCGCGTCACCGCCTCCGCCACGGACACGGTGGTCCTGGGCCAGGCCTTCACCTGGAATCCGTCCGGTCCCGGCGTCAAGATCGAGGACACCGTCCAGCTCACCGAGTCCGGCCTGCAGGTCCTCACCGTGGACCCCCGCTGGCCCTCTACCACCGTGAACGGCCTCCAGCGCCCGGCCACCCTCCAGCTCTAGGCCAGACGCTCTCTCAGATCCTGCAGTAAAACCAAAAACGCTCTCTCAGTTGCCGCCGTACTTCCGGCATCAACTGGGAGAGCGTTTCGGTTAAAGCGACATCAAGTGGGAGAGCGTTTCGGTTAAAGCGACATCAAGTGAGAGAGCGTGTCAGGGGAGGCGGAGTTCCCCGTCCACCCGGCGCGGGATACCCAGCGGGTTGCTTTCGTGCAGGGCCGGATGCAGGACCGTCTCCGGAGCATCCTGGTAGGCAACCGGACGCTGGAAGCGGCGGACCGCCGTCGCGCCTACCGAGGTGAACAGCGACGTGGTGGCCGGGTACGGGCCGCCGTGCTGCTGGGCCCAGTTGACGGCCACACCCGTGGGCCAGCCGTCAAAGAGGACACGGCCGGCGAGCTCGGAAAGCTGGTCCACAAGAGCAGACACATCCTCGCCCGGCTGGGCGTGCACGGTGGCGGTGAGGCTGCCCGGCACCTTGGCCAGGACCTCGGCCAGCTCCTCCTGGCCCGAGTACTCGATCAGCATGGTGGTGGGGCCAAAGCACTCTTCCAGCAGTTCCTCGGGCCGCTCCAGCACCTTGGCTGCGGAAGTGGAGAAGACCACCGGCGCGGCGCCGTCGGACACCGCGTCCTGGTCCACCGTGCCGCTGACTACGTCCACGCCGTCCACCGACGCGAAGCTGCGCAGGCCGTCCGGGTAGGCCTCGGCAATCCGGCTGGTGAGCATGCCCAGCGCAGGCTTGTCCTTGCTGGCTGCCGCCACTTTCGCGGCAAAGTCGGTTCCGGCCGGGATAAACACGAGTCCGGGCTTGGTGCAGAACTGGCCGGCGCCCAGGGTGAAGGACCCTGCCAGGCCTTCCGCAAGCTGCCCGGAACGCTCTGCCAGCGCGGCCCCGGTAACCACTACCGGGTTCAAGCTGCCCAGCTCCCCGTAGAACGGGATGGGATCCGGGCGGGACGTGGCCAGGTCAAAGAGGGCACGGCCGCCGGGGATGGAGCCGGTGAAGCCCACCGCCTTGATGGCCGGATCCTGGACCAGCGCCGTTCCCACCTCGCGGCCGCTCACCAGCGCGAACAGGCCTTCCGGAGCACCCGCTGCGCGCAGGGCTTCGGCAACGATTTCCGCCGTCCGCTCGGAGAGGCGGAGGTGGCCCGAGTGGGCTTTGACAATGACAGAGCAACCCACGGCCAGGGCCGAGGCAGTGTCGCCGCCGGCAACCGAGAAGGCGAACGGGAAGTTGGAGGCGGAGAACACCGCCACCGGTCCGATGGGCCGGAGGATGCGCCGCAGGTCCGGCTTGGGCGGGGTGGAGGCGGGGTCGGCATGGTCGATCACGGCTTCGAGGTAGGAGCCCTCGGTAATGACGCGGGCGAACAGGCGCAGCTGCCCGGTTGTCCGGGCCACTTCGCCGGTGAGGCGGGCTGCGCCAAGGCTGGTCTCGGAATCGGCAATCTCCACGAGTTCGGCGGCGTTTGCGTCCAGCGCGTCAGCAACCGCCGTGAGCCAGGCCGCACGTTCAGAGTCGGAGGCGGCCGCGGAGATCTTGGCTGCCTCGGTGGCAGCGGCGGTGAGTTCGGACAGGGAAAGCGTTGCAGTTGTCACGTCAGGTACCTGTTCTTCGTATGTATATTCATCAAAGGCCGCTTTTTACAATCCGTCCCGGAAGCGGAAGCCGAGTCCGGGCTGGTGGGTGAGCGTCACCCGGCTGTTGCTGAACCGGACCGGCGAAGGCCCTGCCAGGATCCCCAGCTGCTCAAAGGATGCATCCTCCACGTCCTCCACCAGGGTGGGCTCCGCGAGGGTCAGCGCCAGCTGGCCGGACAGCTCCGGCAGCAGGTGCGGCATGACCTTGATGCTGTTGGTGCGCGCAAGTTCCACGATGCGCCGGAACGGGGTGATGCCGCCCACCCGGATAATGTTCGGCTGGATGATGTCCACTGCTTCCGCCTCTATGAAATCGCGGAAGCGGTAGATGGTGTGCAGGTTTTCACCGAGGGCGATCGGCACCGGTGAATGCTTGCGGAGCCTGCGGTAGGCCCACAGGTCGTCCGCGCGGATGGGCTCTTCCAGCCACTCCAGCCCGTAGCCGGCCAGGACATCCAGGGCGCGGAGCGTGGTGGGCAGGTCCCACCGCTGGTTGGCGTCGATCATCAGCTTCCGGTCCGGCCCCAGGACGGAACGGACAGCGGCCACCCGTTCGGCGTCCTCGCGGATGTCCGGCTTGCCCACTTTGATCTTGACCGCGTGATGCCCGGCTGCAACCCAGCGCTCGGTCTGCGCTACGAGCTCTTCAAGGGTGTAGTGCAGGTTCACGCCGGAGCCGTAGACTTCCGCGGATTCCTGGCGCTGCCCGAGTAATCCGGTGACGGAGGTATGGGCGCGCGATGCCTGGAGGTCCCACAGGGCCAGGTCGACGCCGGCCATGGCGATGGTGGTCAGTCCCCCGCCGCCGGCCTCATGCAGCCGCTTCCATACGGCATCCCACACCGTCTCGGGGTTGGCGGGCAGCCCGGTGACGAACGGGGCGATGTCGTAATCCAGCAGCGCCTTGACCGCCTGCGGACCAATGGTGGGGGTCCAGGAGAAACCGTGCCCCGCGCCGCCGTCGTCCGTCTGGATCTCCGTGACGATCACGTGGTTTTCAGGTGCCTCCACGCCCCAGCTGCGGCGCAACGGCACCGTGATGAGCCGGTTGGTGAGGCCCGTGATGCGCGGTTCCGTGCGGACGGCAACAGCCGCGGGGGCGCTCATCAGCGGCCAGCCAGCTCGTAGCCCTTGGCGAGGATGGCCTTCAGCTGCACCAGCTGCTCCTCGGTGGGGTCCACCAGCGGCGGGCGCACGGAGCCGACGGGAAGTCCGCCCAGCCGCAGGCCCGCCTTGATCAGCGAAACGCCGAAACCGGGCGTTTGGTCGCGGAGGCGGACCAGCGGTGCGTAGAAGCCTTCCAGCAGGGCGTTGCGGCGGTCCTCATCTCCGGCCTCGTAGGCGTCGTAGTAGGCCTTGGCAATCTCCGGAGCCATGGCGAACGCGGCGGACGAGTACAGGGGGATGCCCAGTCCGCGGTAGGCTCCCTGGGTCAGTTCGGCGGTCAGCAGGCCGTTGAAGAAGGCGAAGTCCTGGCGTCCGGTGGCACGCACCGCGGACACGATCTCCTGGGCCAGTCCAACGTCCCCCAGCCCGTCCTTGAAGCCGATGACCTTGGGGTTGGCAGCCAGCAGCGCCATGGAAGCGGCGGTGAACTTGGCGTTCCCACGGTGGTAGACAATCACTGGCAGGCTGCTGGCGTTGGCCACGGCCTCGATGTAGGCCACGAGTCCGTCGGTTGGGCCGGTCACCAGGTAGGGCGGGAGGACAAGGAGGGCGTCGGCGCCCGCTTCTTCCGCGGCGCGGGCGGCGGCAATCGCATGGCCCAGCGGCCCGCCGGCGCCGGCGACTACCGGGACCTTTCCGGCAACGACCTCGACGGCGGCCGTCACCACGGTGCTGACCTCCTCGATGCTGAGTGCGTGGAATTCGCCGGTGCCGCAGGCGGGGAAAACGCCCCCGGGCCCGAACGGAAGCCGGGAGCTGATGTGTTCCTTCAGCAGCTCGACGTCAACAGTGCCTTCGGCCGTGAAGGGGGTGACGGGAAAGAACAGTACGCCGTCGAATTTCATGGTGTCTCCTTGGCTCCGCTGCCGGCAGTGACCAGCGCGGAGTTCTCGTCTTTGAGCGGGGTGTTGGACTTGAGTTCGGTGCGCCAGCTGCGCGTTGGCTGCCAGCCCAGGAGTTCCTGGGCTTTGGCGATGGAGAAGGCAGGGCTGGTTCCGGTGAGTCCTGCGCTGAGGGCTTCGCTTCCGGGGAGGAATTTTGGCATGAGTTCCGCAAGGGGCCCGGTGGCCAGGGCGTCTGCGGCACCGACGAAGAAGGTCTCCCCGTTGGGGATGGACGGCATCTTCTCCAGGAGCAGGTCCAGGAAGTCCGCCACGTCCCGGGCATCAACATAGTTGAACAGGGCAGGCGCGGACAGGGCGGGGTCGGCCAGCCGCTCAGCCAGGGTGTGGCCCTGCTGCGTCGGGGCGCCTTCCCACTCCTCCGGAGAGATCACGTAGCAGGGCCGGAACGCCGCATAGCGGATCTTTTCGCCTTGTGCGGCTGCAAACGTCTGCACCGTCTGCTCGGCGATGAGTTTGGACAGCGCGTAGGCGTTCCACGGCCGCGGCGGCGTCCGCTCATCCAGCGGGAACGACGGCGGCAGCCATCCCGCCGGCGAACCGTAGCCCAGCACGGTGGGGCTGCTGGCCGTGACAATCTTCTGCACGCCCACTTCGGTGGCTGCGCTGATCACGGCGAACGCGAGCCGCGTGTTCGTGGCGAAGATGACGTCCTCGGGCGCGCTGAACGGTACGGCTATGGCTGCAAGGTGGATGACGGCGTCGGGCGTGGTGTCCCGGAGGAGGCGCAGCGCCTCGCCCGGGGCAAGGAGGTCGGCCGTTTCCTGCACGACGCCGGCGGGCAGCTGGTCCGCCGGAACGGCGTCGCGGTCCACCGAAATGACGTGGTGGCCCTTTTCGGCGAGCCCCGCCACAACACTGCGGCCCAGGCGGCCGGAGCCACCCGTGACAAAGATCCTGCTCATGGTTATTCCTTCAGGTTGGTTCCCGGGCAGGATTCAGTTGCCGCGGCGGAGGTCGACGCCGAGGTCCAGGTCCTCGATGCGTACGGGCAGGGAGGACTCAAGGGAGCGGTTGCCGGCGATGCCGACGGAGACGGAACGCAGCCCGTCCAGGTAGCCCGAGGGGCGTCCCAGCGGGTCCTCACCCGGACCGTTGAAGAGGTCCGAGAGCAGGAGCTCGTCACCGCCGCCGTGGCCGCCTTCGCCATTGACGATCGGCACCTCGTAGGCGGCCTCCCAGTGGCGCTGGACCACCAGGCGTTCGCCGTTGCGGCGGATGGCGTCATCTTCCTCGATGGGGGTGGCGCTGGGGTCCACGACGGTCTTTTTGTCCGTGCTGGACGTGACGGCGGCGCGTTCCACCACTTCAAGCTCGGCGCGGCCTTCGGTGCCGTTGACCGCTACCCGGTAGCCCTCCCAGGGGCTGTGCGCGTTCAACGAGTAGCTGAGGCGGGGCCCGCCCTGGTATTCCACCACGAGTGCGAGGTTGTCCTCGATGGTGATGCCGCCGGTGAAGACGTCCTGGTCGCGGCGATAGCCGTCGTAGTGCTCGTTGTCCAGGAAGAGGGCCTTGAGGCGCTCGTCCTCGCGCAGGTCAAGGGTAAAGGGATCCTTCTCCGCGCCGGCGGGGGCATCGGCGCTGGGCGTGCCGCGCTCGGGGCGGGGACCCAGGCCGCGCTCGGCGGCGTTTTTGTCGCCGTAGAACTTCAGGCCGCCGGAGGCGAAGACGCGCTCGGGAACGTCGTCGATCCACCAGTTGACCAGGTCGAAGTGGTGCGAGGCCTTGTGGATCAGCAGACCGCCGGAGTTCTTCTTTTCCCGGTGCCAGCGGCGGAAGTAGTCGGCGCCGTGGACGGTGTCCAGGACCCAGCTGAAGTCGATGGACGTGACCTTGCCGATCACGCCGCTCTGGATGATCTCCTTGAGGGCGCTGTTCCGCGGCGAATAGCGGTAGTTGAAGGTGACCACCACGTTGCGGCCGGTCTCGTGCACGGCCTGGGTGATGCGGCGGCAGCCTTCGGCGTCTATGGTGAGGGGCTTTTCTACGACGACGTCGGCGCCCGCGCGCAGTGCCTCCACGATGTAGTCGGCGTGGGTGTAGTCAGGGGTGGTCACCACAACGCGGTCGATGTCGTTGGCCTGGATGAAGGCAGTGAGGCCGGCGGGATCGAATGATGCGACCGGACCCGGCGCACCCAGTTCCTGGATGAGCTTCTGGTAGAACTCCACGCGGCCGGGGTTCACGTCCGAAAATGCCACCAGCTCGGCGGTGTCCGCGTGCTTGCCGAAAATGGCGCGGATGTACATCTCGGAACGCCCTCCGGTGCCGATCAGGGCAATGCGGGCTTTGCCGCCATGGCGGGCGGGCGAGGCGGCGGCAGCAGTCCCGGTGCCGTCCGCGGGTTCGGACCGGGCCTCTGGGGCGGAAGTCGACTCGGCTGTGTTGACCATGAGGGGTCCCTTTCGAAGACGCAAAATCCGGCCGGTTGGGCCGCTGTTCGGTGACGATGTGGTGCCTTTTTTATATCTTGCCTCAGAAAGCGTTTTCTCAGGCTGCTATATGAGTTGTATCAATCCGATCGCTCATCCGTCAAGCATTGGCAGGCGTTGGCAGAAAGCGTTTTCTGCACAACGGGGGCTCCGACCCTGGAAAAGTCGGGAAAATTGGCCGGGAAAAGTGGGAAAAGAAGAGAAATCGCTTTCCCGTCCCGTTATATGCTGTCACTCACTACATGCTTTGACGAGTACGCGGCCACACAGTCGGTTCGGATCCTGCCCTGCAATGGAACGGCGCCGCCATCTGCCCGGCCGCGGCGCGAAGGAAGGGACCATGCATGGTCAGGAAATCGGCATCGGGCCGGATCGGCATCGCGGATGTTGCCGTGAAGGCGGGCGTCTCCCACGCAACGGTTTCGCGCGTCATGAACGGCAACTTCACGGTTGACCCCGAGATCGCGGCCCGGGTCCGGGCGGCCGCCGTCGAGCTGAAGTACCAGCCCAATCCCGTGGGCCGAAGCCTGGCTCTGGGCAAGACAGACACCATCGGCATCGTGGTTCCGGACCTGGCCAACCCCACCTTCCAGGCCATTCTCCGCGGCTTGAGCCGGGCCGCCGCCCAGGACGGGTACCGCGTGCTCATCGCTGATTCCTTTGAGGTCTCCAGCGAGGAAACCATTTTGGCGGGCGAGGCACGCCGTCGGTGCGACGGACTGGTCCTCTGCGCGCCCCGCATGAGCGACGCCGAACTGGAGGAGATTGCGCCGTCCCTCCGGCCGCTGGTCCTCATCAACCGCACCACGGCCGCCGCGGGCGTTCCCAGCCTGGTGGTGGACTATGGCCAGGGCGTGCAGGACATCGCCGAACACCTGGTGGAACTGGGCCATACCCGCCTAGCCTTCCTGGCAGGCCCTCCCCGCAGCGCCTCCAACAACCTCCGCCTCCAGGGCCTGGAGGCCTTCAAGGCGGCCCATCCGCAGGTGGAGGTCACCATGCTGGAAGGCGGCTCGGACTTCGATACCGGCCACGGCGCGGTGGATGCTGTTTTGGAGAGCGGCGCCACGGGGATCCTTGCCTTCAACGACCTCGTGGCGATGGGCCTGATGAGCGGACTGCATGAACGGGGCCTTGACGTCCCCGGCGACATCTCCGTCACCGGGTTCGACGACATTCCCTTTGCAAAGTACACGACGCCGACACTCACCACAGCGGCTGTTCCTATTACCGAGTTGGGCGAGCAGGCCTGGCACCAGCTGCGGGCCCTCATCCGCAACGAGGAAAGCGATGCACCCGGCAGCCGCTACCAGCCCAAGCTCGAGGTACGCGCCAGCACCGGTCCGGCCAAGGCTGCCCGTACGGCAGTCCACGGCTGACCACCCCTTAGGGCAGGCCCATTCCGGCCTCCCGGTAGTACCCCTCGATATGGGCAGCAACGAGCTTCGCCGCGCGGTCGCCGTCGTCATTCCTGATGGCGGCAAGGATCTCCCGGTGCTCCGCCTTCAGTCGCGAGGCTGTGGCCTCCCAGTCCGGAAGGTTGGACGTCAGCTGCGCGGCGTAGCGCTGGATGGATTCGCGCAGCGACCCCATCATGGCGCTGACCACGGCATTTCCCGCGGCATCGGCGAGGGCCAGGTGGAACCGGACATCCAGTGCCAGGAATTCGTCAACGTCCAACCCCTCCGTGGCCATCTCGTCCAGCAGGCTGCCGGCCGCCTCCAGCTCAGGCGCCTGCGGACTTGCCTTTGATGCCGCCCAGGATTCCAGGAGGACCCGGGTTTCCACAATGTCCGCCACCGGAAGGTGCTGCGTGGCAACGTGCAGCCGCAACGCTGAGCCAAGTGCCGCCGTCGGATCCGAAATGACCACCGTCCCGGCATCCGGGCCCGAGCCAACCCCGGCCCGGACCACGCCCATGGCCTCCAGGATCCGGATAGCTTCCCGCACGGACGTGCGTGAGACCTTCAGCTGCTCAGCGAGGGTGCGTTCGGCCGGCAGCCGGCCGCCTACGGTCAGCCGGCCCTCGGAAAGCTCGGCCTCAATCCAGGACAAAACAAGCTGGTGCGTACGCATAGGGCCATGGTACTTGATGTGGTCCGACCACATGGCCTACAGTGTGGTTAGACCATAGGAGGTCCCGGATGCGGACCTGCCGGCCCAACGGAGGACGCCATGACCCACACCATCCAGCCCAACAATCCGGAGACCACCCCTGCCCCGGACGCTACTGACATCCCGTCAGGCACCGCCGGGCACGCCACCCCAAAGGCCGTTTCCGCGGTGCCGGCAGCGCTGAAGCGCCGGATCCCCAAGTATTCGGACCTGGCCCCGCTGATGCAGTTCAAGAAGCCCGAGTTCAGCAAGGAAGCGCGGCTCAAGCGGGCCAGCACCATCTGGGAACTCCGCGACATCGCCAAGCGCCGCACCCCGCAGGCACCGTTCGACTACACCGACGGCGCTGCCGAAGGGGAAATCACCCTCCGCCGCGCCCGCGAGGCGTTCCTGGACATCGAGTTCCGGCCCGGCATCCTGCGCAACGTCTCCAAGATCGACCTGAGCACCGAAATCCTGGGCAAGTCTTCCCGGCTGCCCGTGGGCATCGCCCCCACCGGCTTCACCCGGATGATGCAGTCCGAAGGCGAGTACGCCGGTTCCCAGGCCGCGGAAGCCGCCGGTATCCCCTACACCCTTTCCACCATGGGCACCGCGTCCATCGAGGATGTGGCGGCTGCAGCCCCGAACGGCCGCAACTGGTTCCAGCTGTACCTCTGGACGGACCGCGACCGCTCGCTGGAACTGATCGAGCGGGCCGCCAGGGCCGGCAATGACACCCTGATGGTCACCGTGGACACCGCCGTGGCCGGCGCCCGCCTCCGCGATGTCCGTAACGGCATGACCATCCCGCCGGCGCTGACCGTCAAGACCGTCCTGGATGCCTCCTACCGCCCTGCCTGGTGGTTCAACTTCCTCACGCACGAGCCGCTGACGTTCGCGTCGCTGTCCCGCTACACCGGGACCGTGGCCGACCTCATCAACTCCATGTTCGATCCCACGCTCACGTTCGAGGACCTGGACTGGCTACGCGAAACCTGGAAGGGCAAGCTGGTGGTCAAGGGCATCCAGACCGTGGAAGATGCCCGCCGCGTCGTCGACCATGGCGCCGACGGCGTGGTCCTCTCCAACCACGGCGGCCGCCAGTTGGACCGGGCACCCATCCCGTTCCACCTCCTCCCCGAGGTCAAGCAGGCCTTCACCGCGGACAACAGCAACGCAGCGATCATGCTGGACACCGGGATCATGAGCGGCGCGGACATCGTGGCTGCCCTTGCCCTGGGTGCCGACTTCACGCTGATCGGCCGCGCCTACCTGTATGGCCTGATGGCCGGCGGCCGGGCAGGCGTTGACCGTACGCTGCAGATCCTGGAGAAGGACATGGCCCGCACCATGGCCCTGCTGGGTGTCAGCAAGATCTCCGAGCTGACCCCGGACCACGTGCGCCTGCTCAATAAGTAAGTAGCGCCCCACCCAACTAGGTAGCGCGAAGTGTCGTTTTGGGGGTTCAAAACGACACTTGGCGCTACTTACTTGGGATAAGCGGCTATTTTTTACGGCCGAACTTCGGCAGGGTGGGGAGGTTCGCCAGGAGGTCGGCGGCCTTGGTGGCAGCCCTGCCCACGGTCCTGCCGATCTGCTGGGGAACGCTGTCGTCGCTCAGGGGCGTCGTGGTTCCGCCGGGAATGACGACGGCGGGACTCAGCTCGGCGCCGTCGCGCGCCAGGACACCGGCGGACACAGCCTCTGCCGCCATGGCCCCGGCCGTGGCGGCTTCCTGGTGCGCGGGGGCCCCCTTGGGGGTGGTGCGGGAAGCCTGTTCCTGGCTGCTTTCAGCGGCAGCGGCGTGCACGGGCGCGGGGACGGCTGCCTCCGGAGCCGCTGTTCCGACGTCGAGGGTCTCCAGCCACGTGGCGATGCCCTCCAGCGGCTTGCGGTTGAGTGCGTAGTAGCGCTTCTGGCCCTGGGCCCTCATGCTCACCAGCTGGGCTTCGCGAAGGACTTTGAGGTGCTTGGAAATGGTGGGCTGGCTCGCTGCCAGTTCCTCCACCAGTTCGCCCACGGCCTTGTCCCCTGAACGGAGGGAAACCAAAATGTCACGCCGGGTCGATTCCGCTATGACGGCAAATACGTCGTCTGTCACCATGCCTCCAACCCTAGCGACATATACGCCGAAAGGCATCAACTATTTCGGCCCGTACCCGAACGCCATTGCCCGAGTCCTTCCGCGGTGCTAGAACGGTTCCAGGGTTGCCCCGGGTTCCCGGGCAGCGGCCGGCGTGACCTGAGGAGTGGGTGGCATGGATATCCTCCGCCAGCAACTGTTCAACATCATCGCGTTCGTGTTCCTGGGCCTTTTTGTCGCGGTGTGGGGCTCGGTGCTGCTGCGCGTGGGGTTCTGGGTGCCTGACGGGCGGACTGTTGCGCCGCCCCTCAATGGAGCCCTGGTCACTGCGGCCGGCGTCCTGGCAACGTCTTTGAGTTCGCTGACAGCATCGGCCCTGGGTTTTACCATCGCCGAGGTCCGCCGTGACGAGTCTGAGCAGGATGCCCGCCGGCCTGGGCCCGGGGCGCCGGGAAGCTCCACCGCGGTCAACCCGTCCGACGTCACCGCCAGGCTGTCGGGGAGGATCGTCGCAGCCATCATCGTCTACCTCGCCGTGGGCCTGGCCGTCCTGCTGCTCTGGCTCGCCAAGGGAACCGCGTCCACGGACCTGATCGGGGCCTTCGCGTTATCGCTGCTGGGATGGCTGATCGGTGCGGCGGGCGTGGTGTTCCAGACGGAGAAGCGGAACACCTGAAGTCAAAGCGTCAGTCGAACCAGGGGTCGAGTCCGTGGAGCGGGAACACGGACTTCCGGGTTGCCATCACCGTACGGTCCACGTCGTCATTGGGATCGAAACCGACCTCCCAGGATCGCCACCAGAGCTCCACGTCGTCACTCATCAGCGCCGGCGCGGAGGAGCCGAACTTCTCCTGGACGTAATCACGCCAGTCCTGCGGGACCGGCGTGCGCAGCGGCACGGGCCGCCCGGCAGCGATGGCAATCAGGTGGCTCCAGGACCGCGGGACCACCTGGAGCACGTTGTAGCCGCCGCCTCCCGTGGCGATCCACCGGTTGTCGCAGTGGCGGGCGGCAAGGTTCCCGACGGCGGAGGCCGCCTCCCGCTGCCCGTCAACGCTGAGGTTGAGGTGCGTCAGGGGATCCAGGCGGTGGGAATCGCAGCCGTGCTGGCTGACGATCACCTCCGGCTGGAAGGCAGCCACCAACTGCGGGACCACAGCGTAGAAGGCGCGCAGCCAGCCGGCGTCCCCCGTTCCCGAGGGCAGCGCGACGTTCACGGCCGTCCCCTCCGCCTGCGGGCCGCCGATCTCGTTCGCGAACCCCGTGCCCGGGAACAGCGTCAGCCCGCTCTCGTGCAGCGAAACCGTGAGCACACGGGGGTCGTCCCAGAAGATACTCTCCGTTCCGTCCCCGTGGTGCGCATCGACGTCGATATACGCCACCCTGCGGATGCCGCCGTCGAGCAGCTTCTGTACGGCAAGTGCAGCGTCGTTATAGATGCAGAACCCGCTGGCCCGCTCGCGGGAGGCGTGGTGCATGCCGCCGCCGAAATTGATGGCGCGCACGGCTGAACCGTCCAGTATCCGGGAGGCGGACAGCAGCGAGGCCCCGGCAAGGCGGGCCGCAGCCTCATGCATGCCGGCAAAAGCGGGGTCGTCCTCGGTGCCCAGGCCGCGGGCCTCGTCAGGCTGGCCGGGATTCGCGCTGACCTTTTTGACTGCCGCAACAAACTCGGGGGAATGCACGGACTCAAGGTCGGCGTCGTCCGCCACGTCCGGCGCCTCCACCGCAACATGCTCCAGATCAAACAACCCAAGGCTGGCCGCCAACCGGGCGGTCAGGTCCATGCGTTCCGGCGCCATGGGGTGGCCCGGGCCGAAATTGTAGGCGGTCATGTCAGAACTCCACGCCACCACCGTTGGGGGCGCGGGCAAGCTGAGGCCCGGCAGGTATGTCATCAATCACAGGCTACCTGAGCGCGGCACCCCTCCTGCCCAGTCATGACGCGTGCATTAGTGGTTTACTACTGAGGGAAGCAGTTTCTACCGAGGAAAAGCCACACATGACCCAAAGCCAGTCGAGGCCCCGCACCCCGGCCAACTGGCATCCCGCAGGGCAGGAGCGGGAAGGCCTCTGGATCCTTACGCGGCTGCGGGACTTCGTCGACGACATTGCGAACACCTCGCCTGCCCGGCTTGCCCTGACGGTGTTCGCCGCCGTCTGCCTTGTATTTACGCTGCTGTTGTCGCTGCCGGTCTCTTCCGCCGCCGGCACCGTTACCCCGGTCCACCAGGCGATGTTCACCGCCGTGTCCGCGGTGTGCGTCACCGGGCTCACAGTTGTTTCGACGGCGGTCCACTGGTCCTTCTTCGGCCAGCTGGTGATCCTGATAGGTATCTTCATCGGCGGCCTCGGCACCCTGACCCTGGCCTCGCTGCTGGCGCTGATGGTTGGCAAGAGACTGGGCGTGCGCGGCAAAATCATTGCCGCCGAGTCCATGAACAACGCAGGGCGCCTGGGCGAGGTGGGCACCCTGCTGCGGATCGTTATCACCACGTCAGTAGTCATTGAAGGAATCCTCGCACTGGCCCTGATCCCCCGGTTCCTGACCTTGGGTGAACCGTTCTGGCAGGCTGTCTGGCACGGAATTTTCTATGCCATCTCCTCCTTCAACAATGCAGGCTTCACTCCGCACTCGGACGGGATCGTGCCCTACGAAACGGACCTCTGGATCCTGGTTCCCCTGATGCTCGGCGTCTTCCTGGGCAGCCTGGGCTTTCCCGTGGTGATGGTCCTGCAGCAGAACGGGTTGAACTGGAAAAAGTGGAACCTGCACACCAAACTCACCATCCAGGTTTCCTTCATCCTCCTGGCGGCGGGCACCGTCCTGTGGGCTTTGATGGAGTGGGACAACCTGCGGACCATCGGAACCATGGATCTCGGCGACAAGGTCACCCACGCCCTGTTTGCGTCGGTCATGATGCGGTCCGGCGGCTTCAACCTGGTGGACCAGAACCAGATGGAATCCACCACCATGCTGCTGACCGATGCGTTGATGTTCGCCGGCGGAGGTTCCGCCTCCACCGCGGGCGGCATCAAGGTCACCACCATCGCCGTGATGTTCCTGGCAATTGTGGCCGAGGGCCGCGGCGACACCGACGTCAAGGCGTACGGCAGGACCATCCCCCAAGGCACCATGCGGGTGGCCATCTCGGTGATCGTTGCCGGAGCCACCTTGGTTTCGGTGTCCGCCTTCTTCCTGCTGCACGTCAGCGGCGCATCACTGGACCGGGTGCTGTTCGAAACGATCTCCGCGTTTGCCACCTGCGGCCTCAGCACAAACCTCAGCGCTGAAGTGCCGCCGTCGGGCGTTTACGTCCTCACGGCCCTGATGTTCGCCGGCCGCGTGGGAACCGTAACCCTCGCCGCTGCCCTGGCTCTTCGCCAGCGCAGCCAGCTCTACCACTATCCCGAAGAGAGGCCCATCATTGGCTAGTTCACCCGACGCCCCGCGGCGTCCCGCCCACAACGCCCCCGTGCTGGTCATCGGGTTGGGACGCTTCGGCTCCTCTACGGCAGAACAGCTGGTCAAGCAGGGCCGTGAAGTCCTTGCCATCGAGCGGGACAGGACCCTGGTGCAGAAGTGGGCGCCGCTGCTCACTCACGTGGTGGAGGCCGACGCCACCAACATCGACGCACTCCGCCAGCTGGGCGCCCAGGAGTTCAGCTCGGCCGTCGTGGGGGTGGGCACGTCCATCGAATCCTCGGTGCTGATCACCGTCAACCTGGTGGACTTGGGCATCGAGCACCTCTGGGTGAAGGCCATTACGCCGTCCCACGGCAAGATCCTCACCCGCATCGGCGCCAACCACGTGATCTACCCGGAGGCCGACGCCGGTGTCCGGGCCGCCCACCTGGTCTCCGGCCGGATGCTGGACTTCATTGAGTTCGACGACGACTTCGCCATCGTGAAGATGTACCCCCCGCGCGAAACGGTGGGGTTCACGCTGGACGAGTCCAAGGTTCGGTCCAAATACGGCGTGACGATCGTCGGCGTGAAGTCCCCCGGCGAGGACTTTACCTACGCCCGCCCGGAGACCAAGGTGTCCTCCCGGGACATGCTGATCGTGTCCGGCCACGTGGACCTGCTGGAACGGTTCGCCGCCCGGCCGTAATCCCCAACCGCCCCCTAACCTCGCAGGCTCGGCCAGGGAACCCTGCGGTCGTGGGCCCAGGCTAGCCGAGCTGCTTGGTGATCTCGGCTGCCCGCTCCGCGGCGGCGCGGGCGCCGGCAGCAATGATGGCGGGCAGGCCGCGCTCGTCGAATGTGGCGATGGCCCTCTCGGTGGTGCCGTTCGGGCTGGTTACCGCTTTGCGCAGCGCGGTGGGGTCGGCGCCGGGCTCGGCCAGCATAAAGCCGGCTCCGGCCACCGTTTCCCGGGCCAGGAGCAGCGACAGTTCCGGGTCCAGGCCAAGCTCCCGTCCTGCTGCGGCCATCGCTTCAGCCAGGTAGAAGACGTAGGCCGGTCCCGAGCCGCTGATAGCCGAGAGCGCGTCCACCTGTTCCTCGGGGACCTCCACCACCGTTCCCGCGCCGTGCAGGACGTCCTTGACCCTCTGGAGCTGCTCCGGGGTGCAGTTGGTGCCCGGCGAGACCGACACCACGCCGCGGCCCAGCTTAGCCGGCGTATTGGGCATGGACCGGATGACCGGCTGACCTGCCGGCAGTGCCGCCTCAAGCTGGGCAATGGACACAGCCGCGGCCACACTGACCACCACCGTGGTGGGCGAAAGCGAGCTGCTGATTTCCCGTGCAAGTTCCGTGATGCCCACAGGCTTGACGCCAAGGATCACGACGCCGGATCCCTTGGTTGCCTGCTTGTTATTGTCCGGCTCCTCTTCCCCGGCGATCGCGGTCACCCCGTGGTGCCGTTCTGCCAGTTCGGCGGCGCGTTCTGCCCTCCGGACGGTTGCGACGACGTCCGCCGGATCCGTCCCGGCTTCCAGCAGGCCACTCAGAATTGCTTCGTTCATGGATCCACAGCCAAGGAATGCGATTCGGTTGCTCATGGCTCCATCATTACAGTTCGGCCCGGCCGGCGCAGAAAACCATGACCCGGGACGGACACGAAAATGGTGGGAACTCCCGGAAATCCATTCACAGGTAGCTCCCATGTTGGGTGCAGGTGCCTCACAACTTGGCGCCCTAACGTAGTTATTACCTCATTGAGGGTGCGAGTGATGCGGCAGGGATGGGGATCCCTGCCAGGGTACCGGCGTTCGGCAACAGGTTTTCCCCCATTTTCCTGTTGCCGGCGCCGGTACTTCCGCTTTAAAGAGTTTTCTAGACTGCGGCTTCGACAGCCTGCGGCGGTGCCAGGTGGGGTGACAGCTCCAGCGGTCCGGAAAACACCAGCTGGTCCAGCCGCCGGAGGATGAGGCCTTCCCGCAGCGCCCAGGGACAGATCCTCAGCTTCTTGAATTTGAAGAGTTCCAGGGCGGCCTCCGCCACGAGCGCTCCGGCCAGCAGCTGGTGGGCGCGGGCTTCGGAGACGCCCGGCAGGTGCAACCGGTCCTCGACTTTCATGGCCGAGATGCGCTGCGCCCAAACCCCCAGGTCCGAAGCCTGCAGCTCGCGTTTGACGTAGGGGCCGGCCGCGCTGGGGGCAGCCCCGGCAATCCGCGCCAGGGAGCGGAAGGTCTTGGACGTTCCCGCCACCACGTTGGCGCGGCCCAGCCCGTCGAACTCCCGGACCGCAGGCTTGAGGGTGGCCCGGATGTATCGCCGCAGCTCCTTAACGCTTTTGGCCGACGGCGGATCTTCGGCCAGCCAGTCCCGGGTGAGCCGGCTGGCGCCCAGCGGTACGGAGGTGGCCATTTCCGGGAGCTCGTCCTGGCCGAAGGCCATCTCAAAGGAGCCGCCGCCGATGTCCAGGTTGAGGATGGGTCCGGCGCCCCAGCCGTGCCAGCGCCTGACGGCGAAGAAGGTCATGGATGCTTCTTCGCTGCCGGTGAGTTCCTGCAGGGTGACGGTGGTTTCGTGCTTGACGCGGGCCAGGACCTCGGGGCCATTGGTTGCCTCGCGGATGGCTGACGTACAAAAGGCCAGGAGGTCCTCGGCCTTATGCCTGGCCGCAAATTCCCAGGCCTCAAGGACGAACTCGGTGAGCTCGTGCTGGCCTGCGTCGTTGATACTGCCGTCCGGCTCCAGGTACTGGACCAGGGACAGCGGCCGTTTATGCGAGGCGAAGGGCACCGGGCGCGCGCCGGGGTGGGCATCCACCAGGAGGAGATGGACAGTATTGGACCCGATATCGAGGACGCCTAGACGCATGGTGCCATTATTCCTCGTCAGCCCGCTTGAAGTCGCGCTTGATGTTGGCCACGCCTTCGGGGTTAATCTCAAAACCGTAGGCTGCCCCCGGGTTGATGACCATTCCCAGCTCGTCGCCAATGTTGGCAATGATGGCCGCACCCTGGGTTCCCAGCACGTTGGGCGCAGCTTCGAGGTACTGCTGGTCCACGCGGCTGGGGTGCGAGAAGACGGCCAGGACGGGGTCGCCGTCGGCGTTGCCCAGGACCAGGGGCTCCACCTGCGAGTCCTCGCCCTCAATGCCGTCCGAACTGATGATGTAGACCTCGCTGTTCAGGAAGGACAGGATGACATCTACCGGGCTGGCGTCAGGCTGCCCGCCCTTGGCGAGCTTTTCCTCGAGGTCGTTGAGAGGCTGGAGATCCGTATGCGCAGGCTGTTCAGTCATCCCCCTACCCGATCACGATCCAGTGCCCCATGCAAACCCCGTAGCCACCGCTACTTCTTGGCTGTGGCCTTCTTCTTGGCCGGAGCCTTGCGGGTGGCCGTACGCTTCACCGGGCCCTTGGCGCGCTTCTCCGCCAGCAGTTCCACGGCCTGTTCGCGGGTCAGCTCCTCCAGGGAGGTTGCGCGCGGAACGGTGATGTTGGTGATCCCGTCCGTGATGTAGGGGCCGAAGCGGCCTTCCTTCACCACGATGTTCTTCTCCGACACCGGGTCCGGGCCGAACTCCGCCAGCGGCGGGACGGCGGCCCGGGCGCCGCGCTGCTTCGGCTGGGAGTAGACCTCCAGCGCCTGGTCCAGGGTGATGGTGAAGATCTCTTCCTCGGAGCCGATGGACCGGGAGTCGGTCCCCTTCTTGAGGTAGGGACCAAACCGGCCATTCTGCACCGTGATGAGGTTCCCTTCGGCGTCCTCGCCCAGGGCGCGGGGCAGGCTCATGAGCTGCAGCGCCTCGTCGAGGGTGACGGACTCCACGGTCATGGACTTGAACAGCGAGCCGGTGCGGGGCTTGGCCTTGACCGGCTTCTTCGGCGGCTTGGGCTTGCCGTTCTTGTAGTACTCCACGGGCTGGGCGGCGATCTGTTCCTCGGTCATCTCCGGGATGACCTCGGTGACGTAGGCGCCGTAGCGGCCGTTCTTGGCAACCACCGTGTGCCCGGTGTGCGGATCGGTGCCCAGCACGCGTTCCTCCGGGGCAGCGGTCTCCATCAGTTCAATGGCCTTGGCAGCGGTCAACTCGTCCGGAGCCAGGTCCTCGGGCACGTTGGCGCGGGGCGACTCCACGATCTCCCCCGTCTTCGGGTCAACAGTGGCGGCCGAGCTTTCCAGGTACGGGCCGAACTTGCCAACCCGCAGCGTGATCTCATCAGTGATGGGGATGGAGTTTATTTCGCGGGCGTCGATCTCGCCCAGGTTGTTCACGATGCTCAGCAGGCCCGGGTCCGAGTCTTCGCCGAAGTAGAAGTGCCGGAGCCAGGAGGCACCCACGGCCTGGCCGTTGGCGATCTTGTCCAGGTCCCCTTCCATGTCCGCGGTGAACTCGTAGTCAACGTAGTCGCTGAAGTGCTGCTCCAGCAGGCGGATCACCGAGAAGGCGATCCAGCTGGGGACCAGGGCGGAACCCTGTTTCCGGACGTAGCCGCGGTCCTGGATGGTGGAGATGGTGGAGGCATACGTGGAGGGGCGTCCGATGCCTTTCTTCTCCAGCTCGGCCGTGAGCGATGCTTCGGTGTAGCGCGGCGGCGGCGAGGTTTCGTGGCCCACTGCCAGGATCTCGGATGCCTTGAGGGCATCGCCCTTTGCCACGTTGGGCAGCCGGCGGGCGTCGTCGGAATCGTCGTCCCCGCGGGTCTCGTCCTTGCCTTCCTCGTAGGCGGCGAGGAAGCCGGGGAACGTGATCACGGTGCCGGACGCCGAGAACTCGGCATCCCGGCCGTCCGCAGCGACCGCACCCAGCCGGATGGTCGCCGTCGAGCCCTTCGCGTCGGCCATCTGGGACGCGACGGTGCGCTTCCAGATGAGCTCGTACAGGCGGAATTCGTCGCCCGAGAGCTGCTTGGCCACCTGGGCCGGGGTGCGGAACGAGTCACCGGCGGGGCGGATGGCCTCGTGCGCTTCCTGCGCGTTGGCTGCCTTGCCGGTATACACGCGCGGGGACTGGGGAATGTACTCCGGGCCGTACAGCTCTGATGCCTGGCGCCGCGCGGCGGTGAGGGCTTCGTCGCTCAGTGCGGAGGAGTCCGTACGCATATAGGTGATGTAGCCGTTTTCGTACAACCGCTGGGCCACCTGCATGGTGCTCTTGGAGGAGAAGCGCAGCTTGCGGCCAGCCTCCTGCTGCAGGGTGGACGTGGTGAAGGGCGCAGCCGGGCGCCGGGTGTATGGCTTGGTGTCCACGGACCGGACAGTGAACGAAGCGTCCTGCAGCCCAGCCGCCAGGGACGTGGCCAGCTCCTCGTTCAGGTGGGCGACGTTCTTCGACGTCAGGACGCCGTCGTCGTTGAAGTCCCGGCCGCTGGCCACCTTGGCACCGTCAACGGCGGCGAGCTTCGCCTTGAAGGAACCGGCGTCAGCGCCGAACTGGCCGGTGAGGTCCCAGTAGGAGGCGGCCTTGAAGGCCATGCGTTCGCGTTCGCGGTCCACCACCATGCGGGTGACCACGGACTGCACGCGGCCGGCGGACAGGCCGCGTGCCACCTTGCGCCACAGCACCGGGGAGATTTCGTAGCCGTACAGGCGGTCCAGGACGCGGCGGGTTTCCTGGGCGTCCACCAGCGCGGTGTCCACGTCGCGCAGGTTGCCCATGGCGCGCTGGATGGCTTCCTTGGTGATTTCACCGAACGTCATCCGGTACACCGGGACCTTGGGCTTGAGCACTTCCAGCAGGTGCCACGCGATGGCCTCGCCCTCGCGGTCCCCATCGGTTGCGAGATAGAGTTCGTCAGCGTCCTTGAGCGCAGCCTTGAGCTCAGTCACCTTTTTCTTCTTGTCCGCAGACACCACGTAGTAGGGCTTGAAGTCGTGATCAATGTCGACGGCGAACTTGCCCACCGACGTTTTCTTCAGCTCCGCGGGGAGTTCGGACGGCTGCGGCAGGTCGCGGATGTGACCGATGGAGGCCTCTACGATGAAGCCCTCGCCGAGGTACTTGGCGATGGTCTTGCTCTTGGCCGGAGACTCCACAATCACGAGTTTCTTGCCGGTTTTGGCCTTGCTTGGCACGGTGCTCCTACAGAAAAAGGTTGCTCGGGCAGATGCGCCCATACTGGCCTAGTTCACCATATTTTGCAGAAATGTGCGCATCCATGTGGAAAAGAAGGGGGTTCTGCCGGGCGCCGTCGGCGCCTTGCTCCTTGCCTTATCCGGCGGCGGGGATCAGGAAGCCGTCCCGCACCAGATTGGCCACGTCGGTGAGCAGCCCGCCCCGGAAAGAACCGGCGTCGAACCCGTCCTCGTCCACCATCCCGCCGCCGAGCAGCGCCTCCAAAGCACCGGCAATCTGCCCGGCCGTCAGGTCGCCGTCGCAGGCCGACACGAAGCCTGCCAGCTCGGTGCTCAGGAGGTTTGTCCGGCGCAGGCCCGCGCCCTGCCGGAGGAGGATCACCCCCGGGTGCTCCGCGCCCGGCCTCTGGTGGCGCTCCTCCGTGACGTCCTCCGCCACCAGCAGGTGCGCGTCCTCCAGGCTGTGCGCAGCCAGCCAGTCGATGCGTTCGACGGCGGCGCCCAGGTGGGGGCCGATGGGCTGCTCGATGGGGTAGGTGATTTCCTCGAACCGGCTGAACGTGCCCTGCCCGGGTGCCGGCGGCCGCCGGAGCCAGACCATGCCGAAACCGATGCCCTCCACCTTCCTGGATTCGAAGTCAGCCAGATAGGCCGCGTAAGCGTCGCGGTAGTGCTGCCGGTCCCGGCCCTCGGAGGCATCCTGCAGCCAGGTTTCCGCGTACTGCTCCGGCCCTACCTGCTCGCGCTGGATGAACCAGGCGTCCGTGCCCGGCCGGACCCACGCCCGCGGCCGCTCCTGCCATTCGGTCCCGGCCGCCACTTCCCAGTTTCCCAGCATCTGTGCGGTGCCGCCGGGCGCTAGGACCCCGGGCAGGGCGGCAACCAGCGAGGCAACAATCTCATCGCCCGGAAGGCCGCCGTCGCGGTAGGTGAACTGGTCCGCGGCGTCCTCGCCAGCGCTCCGCGGCGTGATCACGAACGGCGGATTGGACACCACCAGCCCGAATTCCTCCCCTGCCACGGGGTCCAGGAGTGAGCCGAGGCGCAGGCTCACCCTGTCCTCCAGCCGGGCCGGGTCAACAGACAGTGCCCCGGCGTTCAGCAGGATGTTGAAGCGCGTGAAGGCCAGGGCGCGATCCGAGATGTCCGTTGCCGTGACGTGCTCGCAGTGGTGGAGCAGGTGGAAGGTCTGGATGCCGCATCCCGTGCCGAGGTCCAGGGCGCGTTCCGTATGGCGGCGGACGGTGGTCTGCACCAGGGTGGTGGACGCCTGCCCGATGCCGAGCACGTGGTCGTGCCGCAGCACGCCTGCCTGCTGGTGTGCGGCCAGGTCACTGGCCACCCACAGTTCCGCACCCCCGCTGCCGTCCTCATTAGGTTCCCACCCGTAGGGCCGCAAATCCGCTTTCGCCGACAAAAGCCCTGAGCCAGGAACGGGCTCCACCAGTCCAAGCGTGAGGAGGCCGTCGGCACGGGTGCCCGGAAGGGCGGCGTCGAGCGTTTCCTTCTCCTGCGGCTCAGCAAGGAGCCAGAGGCGGACGACGGCGGCGAGCGCCGCGTTCCCTTCGTCCTGCCGTACCGCCCGGTCCACTGCCAGCAGGGCCGGAATGACCTGGTCCCGGTTCAGGGCCGCGGAGGCGGCGGCGCCCAGGAGGCTGGCGACGCCGTCGGGCGTGTAATCCAGGCGCCTCAGGTCAGCGGCGAGGGCCGTGAGCAGCTCCGGGAGGTCGCTGCGGGGTGCGTCCGGGGTGTTGCCGGCGATGAACTCGTATGGGGATTTAGGCACTGCCTAAGTTTAGTCCGGCGGGCGCCGGAGCCCGGGGCAGCCGGCACCGGGTAGCGTGGAGGCATGCCTTCGCGTTCTTCCGTCCTTCCGCGCGCCCGGCTCCGGCCTGTGCGGCGCGCCTGCCTGCTGCCGTGGTCCGCCGCAATCGCGGGTGCGGCCGTTGCCTTGGCCGGGTGCTCCCCCGTTGTTTCCATCGAGAACGCGGACGTCCCGCAATGGCAGGCCACCGCACTGCCCACCGCGCCGGGAGCGGTCCTTGAGGATGCCGGCAAAATCCTCAACCGGGACCGCATCATCAGGGAAGCCGCTGACGTCCCGGCGGGCCGCTACATCCTCACCGCCACGTGTGAGGGCGGCGGGAAAGCCTTCTTCGCCATATCGCTGGACGGGAAGATGCTGGCGGACGCCGGAGCAGCCTGCAACGGCAGCCGGGAAACCACAAAAATTACCCTGCCGGACGCCGGCCCACTGGAGATCAGCACGTACAGCGTGGACGCACCCCTGATTTACGCCTACCGGCTGGTGCCCGCGGAATAACCGCCCTCCGTGCTCTGGCCCGCCGTCGCCGGCGGGCATACAGTCTGACTATGCCCAGTGTGCGGATAGCCTCCGTGCCATCCATCGTCCCCCCGGCCCCCGGCCGGGACGCACGGGTGCGGCCGGCGCGGAAACCGAGCGCCGCCGTCGTCATTGCTGTGGTGGCCGCCGGGACGATGCTGGGCGGATGTGAATATACGTACGACGACGGCCGGAACCTGCCCGGGCCCGTCGAGGCCGAAGCGACGCGCCTTCCAGGGCCGGTGTTCACCCGCGACCCCCTGCAGAACGACCCCGTCCGCGAGGAAGACGTAGGAGCGTGGGCGGCCCGGACGCTGCCCGACACAGGGCAGCCGGTGGCCTCCGCCGGGGCAGGCCTCGTGGCCGCTGGCAACGTCCGGACCGAATCCACGCCCGTGCTGGGAACGGGCACCTACGCGCTTGCGCTGGCGTGCCGCAGCCAGCGCCGCGTGACCTTCACGGTCCGCAGCGACTCACTGACGCTGGTGGACCTGGGGCTCCGGTGCGGGATCAACCGGGAGAACGTCATCTATTTATCATCGGAAACAGCACTCACCATCCGGGTGGAGGCCAGGACAGGCGCGAACTACGCCTACCGGCTGCGGCTTCTCTGACGTGTTGCCGGTGCTCAGGCGGCGCAGCCCTCCGGGCAGCGGAGGGTTACCGGGCTGGAGGCGCACTCCGCGCAATACAGGGTAAGGGTGCGGCAGCTGGGGTTGGAGCAGTTCTCGAACTTGCTGGTAGGTGCTGCGCAGCGGGCGCACTGCCCGATGGTCTTGGCGTCATCGCTGAACTCAAGGTGCATGCGCTTGTCGAAGACGTAGAGCGAGCCCTCCCACAGGCCCTGGTCCTTGAAGGTTTCGCCGTAGCGGACAATGCCGCCGTCCAGCTGGTACACCTCCTTGAAGCCCCGGTTCACCATGAGGCTGGACAGCACCTCGCAGCGGATCCCGCCGGTGCAGTAGGTAACCACGGGCTTGTCCTTGAGCCCGTCATACTTGCCGGACTCAAGCTCCTGGATGAAGTCATGGGTGGTGGCAACGTCCGGGACGATGGCGTCCTTGAACCGGCCGATCTGCGCTTCGAAGGCGTTCCGGCCGTCAAAGAAGACCACGTCCTCCCCGCTCTGCTTCTTGGCGTCAACGAGCTGATGCAGTTCCTCGGGCTTGAGATGGGTTCCGCCGCCCACCACCCCGTGAGCATCGACCTTCAGCTCGCCGGGAGCTCCGAAAGAGACAATTTCATCGCGGACCTTGACGCTGAGGCGCGGGAAGTCCTCCGCCCCGCCGTCGGACCATTTCACGTCGATGTCCCTAAAGCCCTGGTACTCGCGCGTTGTCTTCACGTACTGCTTCACGGCGCCGATCTCACCGCCGACGGTGGCGTTGATGCCGTCCTTGGAGATCAGGATGCGGCCCGTCAGCCCGAGCTTCTCGCAGAGCGCACGCTGCCAGAGCCGTACCGCCTCCGGGTCAGGAAGGGGGGTAAAGCCGTAAAAAAGCACAATTCGGTTTAAAGCCACGCATTTAAGGGTACCGGCACGGTTAAGGCGGGAGGTGCGGGGACCTGCGGCTTCCGGAGGGTCGGCGATGAATGCCGGCCCGTACCGGTGCTTTCGCCGCATCACAATTGCATAAGCTCTTGGCCGCCCCCTGTTGCTGGCGAGCGGGCTGGAATAGTCTCATGCCATGAGTCCGGAAACCATGGTTGAAGACATCACTGGCCTTCTTGAGGTGTGGGTGGCGGGCTGGGCCGGTTGTCGCGGTTACAGGACATCCACCGAGGGCCGCTTCCCGGCTGCGCTCCGCGCCGATACCAGCGGCGACTGGGAATTCTTCGCCTCCGAGCCCACGGACGATGAGTTCGCAGCCCTGGCCGCAAAGACGGCGGAGGCGCCCGCGAGGGTCCTCACCATCCTCACCAATGATTTCCCCCGGTACTCCGCCCTGGCGGAGCGGCACGGCCTGAACGTGACCTCTGACTCGCAGGCAATGATGATCGTGGACATGGAAACCCAGGACGCCGAGGATCCCTGGCTCTCCGACGACGACCTCACGCATTCAACCTGGGAGCAGGACGGCGTGCACTATGCAGAGGTCCGCTCCGGCGACACCTTGGCGGCCAGCGGCCGCGTCTTTGTGGTGGGGGAAACTGCGGTGTTCGACAAGATCATCACCGAACCCGCTTTCCAGCGCCGCGGCCTGGGCAGTTTCATCATGCGGGCCCTGGCAGCCCAGGCCTTCGAGCACGACGTGCAGGAGGGACTTCTCCTGGCCTCCGCGGATGGCCGGAAACTGTATTCCCACCTCGGCTGGACCACCGTTTCCCGTGTGCTGATGCTCTCCACCTCCCATGACGGTTCTGATCTTTCCCTGAGCTGACCCTCCTGTTACCCCCATGGCGAACCGGGGCCGGCAAGGCCCCGGCGGGTGAAACAATGTGGGGGTGAACCCCCATGACTCCCTGATTCCGTTGCTGGGCCGCGGCCCGGACCCGGAACAACTCCGTCATGTGCGCACCATCCCGGCCCGCGAAGCCGAGCATGAGCCGTGGCCCGCGTGGGTGCACCCCGACCTGGTTGCGGCGTACGGATCGCTGGGCATCCAGGAGCCCTACCGGCACCAGGTGGAGGCAGCGGGCATAGCCCACGGCGGCGAGCACGTTGTGGTGGCCACCGGAACCGCGTCAGGGAAGTCGCTGGCGTATCAGCTGCCGGCCCTCGACGCCATCCACCGCTCCGAACTGCGCGTCCTGGCCGACCCTGGGAAAATCCACGACGACGGCGCCGTCACCCTCTATCTCTCCCCCACCAAGGCCCTGGCGGCCGACCAGCTCAACGCCATCCGTGCCCTGAAACTGCCCACCGTGCGGGCGGAAACCTACGACGGCGATACCGACCCCGCGTCCCGCCGCTGGATCAGGGACCACGCCAACTTCATCCTGGCCAACCCGGACATGCTCCACTTCGGGATCCTTCCCAACCATGCTTGGTGGGCAGGGTTCTTCCGCCGCCTGCGCTACGTGATCATTGACGAGGCCCACAGCTACCGGGGCGTGTTCGGCTCCCACGTGGCCAACCTGATGCGCCGGCTGCGCCGGATCTGCGCCTACTACGGTGCGGGCACGGCCCATCCGGGGCCGGTGTTCATTGCAGCCTCCGCCACAGCCTCGGAGCCTGACGTCTCCTTCGCCCGCCTTATCGGTGCACCGGTCAAGGCCGTGTCCCGTGACGGCTCCCCGCACGGTTCCACCACCGTCGCTTTCTGGGAACCTGCGCTGACCGAAGTCCGGGGCGAGAACGGCGCCAGGGAACGGCGGACGGCGGTGGCAGAAACCGCCGACCTGCTGGCGAACCTGGTGTCTGCGCGTATCCGCACCATAGCGTTCATCAAGTCCCGGCGCGGGGCGGAAACCATCTCCTCGATCACGAAACGCCTCTTGGATGAGGTGGATCCCAGCCTGCCGCAGCGGGTGGCCGCCTACCGCTCCGGATACCTGCCCGAAGAACGCCGTGCGGTGGAACGGGCGCTGCGCTCCGGCGAGCTCCTGGGCGTTTCGAGCACCTCAGCGCTGGAACTGGGCATTGATATCTCCGGCCTCGATGCCGTACTGGTGGCAGGATGGCCCGGCACCCGGGCTTCCCTGTTCCAACAGATCGGGCGGGCCGGAAGGGCGGGCCAGGATGCCGTCGCGGCCTTCGTTGCCAGCGATGACCCCCTGGACACCTTCCTGGTGAACCATCCCGAAGCGATCTTCGACGTGTCAGTGGAAGCGACGGTCTTCGACCCCTCCAACCCCTACGTCCTGGGACCGCACCTGTGCGCCGCGGCTGCGGAGCTTCCCCTGGGACCCGCCGAACTCGGCCTGTTCGGCGCCACCGCGGAGTCCCTCCTGGACAGGCTGGTGGCACAGGGCTACCTCCGGCGGCGGCCCGCGGGCTGGTTCTGGACACACTCCCAGAGCGCGGCGGCCATGGTGAACCTGAGGGCCGACGGCGGCGGGCCGGTGAGCATCGTGGATGCCGAGACCGGGTCCCTCCTTGGCACGATGGATTCCCCGCAGACGCACTACCAGGCCCACACCGGCGCCGTCTACATCCACCAGGGTGACAGCTACGTGGTGGAGGACCTGAACGAGGACGACCACTGCGTGATGGTGCGCCGCGCCAATCCCGACTACTACACCACCGCCCGGGACGTGACCCAGATTGAGGTGCTGGCAACCCAAAGGACGGCGGAATGGGGTGACATCTCCGTTCATTTCGGGGACGTCAAAGTGACTACCCAGGTTGTCTCCTTCCAGCGCAAGGCCCTCATTTCCAACGAAATCCTTGGGGAGGAGCCGCTGGAACTGGGTGCCCGCGAACTCTTCACCAAGGCCGTCTGGTTCGTGGTGGACAACCGCTCCCTCACCGGGGCGGGCCTGATCGAAGCCCAGTTCCCCGGCGCGCTGCACGCAGCGGAGCATGCAGCCATTGGCCTGCTGCCCCTGGTGGCGTCCAGCGACCGCTGGGACATCGGCGGGGTTTCCACGGCCCTGCACGCCGACACCGGGGCGCCCACCATCTTTGTGTACGACGGGCACCCCGGCGGCGCGGGTTTTGCCGAGCGCGGGTTCGACAAGGCGAAGGTCTGGCTGACGGCCACCCGCGACGCCATCAAGGCCTGCGAATGTGATTCCGGGTGCCCTTCCTGCGTCCAGTCACCTAAATGCGGGAACAAGAACAACCCGCTGGACAAGGCGGCCGCCGTCAAACTCCTCGATGTCCTGCTCAAGAACGCCACCGAAGCCGGCTCCCCGGGCCTGGAAGTGCGGCTCTGACCTGGACTGGCTAGGGCGGAGGTCCTGCACGGGAGCGCCCGTGGGCAGCCCCGAATACCGTCCGTTCCACCAGCTCGGTCCTCACCTCGACAGTCTGGCCTGTGCCCTCCGTGCAGCTGACGACTGCGGCTCCGTGCCGGGCAGCCACCTCCGCCGCCACGGTGCAGGGGTCCCCGGAAACAAGGCCGCGAAGGGTGTCGGCCGCTGCCAGCGCCGCAAGGTCGGCAGCGGATGCCGCCCTGCTGGCCAGGACGGCCGACTGGGCCAGCAACAGCATCAGCGCCATGGCCGTCATCACCACCAGGGCCAGGCCGGCCGCCAGCACCGTCCCCGAGCCGCGTTCCCTGTTGGTGCCAACTGCACTTCCCCTTCGGCCTGAACCGAGACGCCTGACCAGGTTCGCCCGGAGCCCGCGGCCCGTTCCGGGTGCCTGGCAGCGCGTCATCCCGCCGTCTCGCTCCGGGTGGAGGCCCGCGCAGTCAGGAGCCACGGGACGGATGCGCCGAGGGGACCGCCCACCCGGTCTGTCACGGTGACATGCAGCCACTCGCCGTCGGCCGATACCGCCGCGGACGCCGACCCGCCGGACAGGGTCCGGACGATCCTTTCCACAGTGGCGGAGTCGTCACCACGGGCAAGTGCGCGGGCGCCGGCACGCGCTCCCTCCTCCAGCCGCAGCTGCGTGACCCCGGCGGAGGCCCCCGCCAGCAGCATGGCCAGCAGCAGCAGGACCGCGGGCAGGGTGACGGCAAACTCCGCTGTCACCGCGCCGCACGACCTCTGAGCCATGAGGCCTCCGGAAGGACTGCCGGCCCGTCGGTCCGGCCCGCCGGTGCACCCGGTGGCGGACTGCGTGGCGGCAAACGGCCCCGCGGCGGACGCACCTGTGGCGGTCGGAGCTGTGGCGGTCGGAGCTGGTCCGGACGGACCCGTGGCCGGGAGCACGGCCGGCGCCCCTCTCATGGCAGGGCCAACGCGGTGCGGATCAGGGTGAGCAGGAAGCCACGGACCTCCTCGCTGCGAAGGATGAAGACCAGGAGCCCGGCAAAGCCCACAGCGGCAAGGGTGGCTATGGCGTATTCGGCGGTTGCCATCCCTGCCTCTGATCCGAGGAGCCGTACCCGGCCTTTGCTGGTTAGCGGAGAGCCGGCACCCGGATACAGTTCCACGGCGTCGGCAGGCAGCGGGCTGCTGCCCCCGGCGTGGATGCCATGGCGGCCGGTGCTGCGGTGTTCCCGAAAGCCGGCACGGGCAGCGGCGGGCGCCGCAGCTCCGCCAGCGTAGCGGCGGCGGTAATGAGTGGACATGTGGTGTTTCCTTCCTTTGGGCCGGTGGTGTTGCCGGCTGTTCTGACTCTTCCGGGCCTTGCCTGGTGCGGTAAGCCCCGAGGATTCGTAAGTGGAAAAGCTCAACGGTTTTCCCTTGTGGAGGAGAAGACGTGATGTCTAGGAGCCGGAAGGCACCAGGGCCAGGAGTACAGGAACCACGCCCAGGCAGATAAAGGCTGGAAGCGAGCAGAGGCCCAGCGGAACCACCAGCTTCACGCCCAGTGATGCCGCGCGCTTCTCTGCTGCACGGAACCTCTCCCGGCGGAGCCGTGCCGCCTGCGCGTAGAGAATCGCTGAAGACGGAGCTCCGGTCAGCGCCGCGAACCCCAGCGCGTCCCGGAGTTCCAAAACCTCGGGGAGTCGGACCGCGCTGCTGCGCCATGCGGTTTCCCAGTCGGCCCCGATTGCCAGTGCCGCCACAACCGGCCGAAGGGCGCCGCCGTACTTGTCAGAAGCCGAGGCAGCCACCAGTTCAAGTGAACGGCCGATGCCCGATCCGGCGTCCAGCATGGCGGCCACAAGTTCGAGCATCATGGCGGTGTCCCTCAGCCCTTCGGTCGCAGGTCCGGGCAGATGCCCTCCGTTACCGGCGGAGGCCTCCGCGCCGCAGCACGAGGCACCGGAGGCCAAACTGCGCAGCCGCTTGCGGGGCCTGCCCCGCCCGGTTCCGGCCAGGACTGCCGCTGCCGCCAGGGTGAGGAAGAGCGCGAGCGCTGCGGCGGAAGGCGGGGTCATGGCGCTCCAGCCCCTGCTGCCGCGGCCACCAGCCGGGCCGACCACAACCGCCCGGCCACTGTCAGGCCGGCTCCGGCTGCAAGTGCTGCGAGTCCCCAGGGTGTTCCCAGCAGGATGGCGAGCGGGTCCACGCCCAGCGCGATTCCCAGGCCCAGACCCATCAGCGGCAGCCAGGTTAGGAGGCTGACGGTGGCCTTTGGTCCGGCAAGGGCCGTCTGGCGGGCTGCATCGGCGTCATCCTCTACTTCAAGCTGAGCGGCGAACCTGGTCAGCACGTCTGCGAGCGGACAGCCGCTTGCTTCCGCGATATCGAAGCAGGCCGCGAGCTCCGACCAGATGCGGGACTCCCTGTCCCGCCGGGGAAAAGCGGACGGCGACGCCCGGCGGATGGCTTCCGAAACGGGAATGCCGCGGCCCGCCGCAGCACGCGCGGCGGCCAGCATGGCACCGGATCCCGCGGACAGGCCGTACGCATTAGGGCCGGAAGAACCGTAGACCTCCCAGATCTCCTCCCAGAGCCGCGCCGGTGTGCGGCCGCCTTTGAGCAGCGCGGCGAGTTGCTGCACCACCAGCGTCATGGGGGCCGCAGGCCGTTCTGCTCCCCTCCCGGCGCCACGCAGCTTTCCCGCAAAGCCGCCCCGTGAGCGCTCTTTTCGACTCGGAACCGGGCCGGACGCGCCGGCGCGGCGCAACCTGGCAGGTGCACCCAGCGGCGGGCTGACAAGCAGCACCGCTGCCAGTCCCAGGGACACGACAAGAAGGAAGATCATGCGGGCGGTCCCGGGTGAAGCCCCAACCGTGCCGCCAGTGCCGTCCACCCGGGGCCGGCGGCCACTGCACCTTCAACACTTTCCAAGGCAGGCTGGACAGTGAGTCCACCGGGCCCGTCCCCGATCAGGCCCACGCACGCCACTGCCCGGCCCCGTTGCGTCCTGTCAACGTGGATGACCACGTCCAGCGCGCTCGATGCCTGAAGCCTCACGCCGTCAGGGCTCATTCCGGCGAGCGCACCGAGCGCAGTGAGCCGGGCGGGAACAGCAGCGGCGGTATTCGCATGGATGGTCCCGCCCCCGCCGCTGTGTCCGGTGTTCATGGCAGTGAGCAGCTCGCGGACTTCGGCGCCGCGGCATTCACCCACCACCAGCCTGTCCGGCCGCATGCGCAATGCCTGCCGGACGAGATCCCCCAGATCCACTTCGCCGCCGCCTTCCAGGTTTCCGTGGCGTGATTCGAGGGACACGGCATGCGGATGGACAGGGTTCAGTTCCGATGCATCCTCGATGAGGACCAGCCGCTCTGCGGGGCTGCACAGGCCGAGCAGCGTGGAGAGCAGGGTGGTCTTGCCGGACCCGGTGGCCCCGCTGATGAGGAAGCTCAGCCTGCGCTCCACCACCTGTTCCAGGACGGTCTGCAGTCCGGAGTTGAACATGCCGGCCTCCCGCAGCTCATCCATCGTGAACACACGTTCGCGCCGGATCCTGATGCTGAGCAGCGTCCCGGCCGTAGAGACGGGCGGCAGCACGGCATGGACACGGTAGCCTCCGGCCAGCCGCACGTCCACGCAGGGTGAGCCATCATCAAGCCGCCTGCCGCCTGCCGCCACGAGCCGGCAGGCCAAAGCCCGGAGCTGGGTCTCATTGTCGAACGCCACGGTCACGCGCTCGATGCCGCGGCCCCTGTCCACCCACACGGACCCTGGAGCATTCACAAAGATGTCCGTAACGGCAGGGTCCCGGGTGAGGGCCTGCAGCGGCCCCAGACCGTTCAACTCGGCGCTGATCCGCTCCACGGCGGCAAGTGAACCCGCCGTGCCCAAAAGCTTCCCCGTGGCCTGCACCGCGGCCGCCACCCGCGAGGGCGTCACCGCGGCCGCGTCCGACATCATGGACTCCCGCACGGACTCAAGGAGCCCCAGGTCAACAGCCTGCCGCTCACCCGTGCGGCGTTCGCGCCGGCGCCATTCGCCGGGGCCGGGCTCACCCGGGCCCCCGCCCTCCTGGCGGCGACTGATTTGGCGGGGACTTTCCTGCCGGGGACTTTCCTGGCCCGCGTCCAGGATCCGCGCCCGCCGCCGGACCCCTGCCTCGGGTCCCGGTGCCCCAGCACCCGCCTGGTAACTCATTCAAGCTCTCCCGAAGCCAGCCCGTCCCCAAGGAGATCCAGCACGGAAGCCGCGAAATGCCGGACCGCCCGCCGCTTTCCCAGCTCAAGGAGGCGGCCCGATTCCATGGCCCCAGCGACTCCGCGCAGCTCAGGCACCCGCCCCTGAACGGGAAGTCCGATGGCCTCGGCGATCAGGGGGCCATCCAGCGCTGCGCCGGCCTTGCCACGGACCAGGAGGGCAGCCTCAACCGGGGGAAACTCCTGGAGCAGCCGCACGGCGGCGACTGCAGCCTTCAGCTGCGCCGGAACCACCATGGCGATGCGGTCGCAGTCCCAGGCGAACGTATGGATGGGGTCCGCTCCCCGGCCAATGTCCACCACCACCAGCTCATACCCGCGGCGGGCAGCATCAAGGATGCCTGCGGTGGCGGCAGCGGCGACGGGTACCGGCTGCTCCCGGGTGGCAGGCCACGACAGGAATGAGAACCCGCCCGCAACAGGCAGCGAGTCCGCAAGCTGGATGGGATCGATGCTGCCCCTGGCCTCGGCGAGATCGGGCCAGCGCAGGCCGGGGTTCTCTTCGGCGGCCAGGGCCAGTTCCAGCCCGCCGCCCCAGGGATCGCCATCCACCAGCAGCACCCGGGCTCCGAGTCCGGCTGCCGCCTGGGCGATCCAAATCGCAGCCGTGGTGGCCCCGGCTCCCCCGCAGCCGCCGGTCACGCCAAGGATCACCCCGCCTGGACCGGGTGAACGGGACCGGCTGAGATGGTCGGCGAGCCAGGCTGCAGCATCGGGCAGGACGGCCACCCGTTCTGCGCCGAGAACAGCTGCGAGATGCCACAGGCTGTCACCTTCGCCGTCGAGTCCCACCAGGACGGCGGGGGCCCGCCGGCGCGGGGGCAGCTCCCGGATGTCGCTTCCCACCAGCACGGCTGCCGCCGCGTCCCAATGCCTGCCTCCCTCTGCAGCAGTGGCTGCAACGCGCAGCTGCGCCCCGGCAGCCGCCACGATCCGCTCCACCTCCGCACGAAGGACAGTGGAGGACGTCACCAGCAGGATGTCGTCACCACCGTCCGGCAGCCACGCGTCCCCGTCACCTCCCGCAGCACCCACCGGCCCGAGGGCACCAGGCCGCGAGCGTCCGGGCGGACCTGCCCCGTCCGGGCTGCCGACAACATCAGGGTGGGACGGGTCAGGGTGGGACGGGATCAGTTGGTGCCTGCTCATACAGCCACTCTCCGCCCCTGGAACACAGCGGGTAAGTGCTCCAGCCCCCTATGTGGAAAACCGGGTCGGCAAGGCCAGCAAGCCGCACCGCCGGGCACAGACAACCCCGGAAACAAGGCAGAATGGGACCATGTACCTGCTGCTCGCCGCCCACCCCCACGGCGCGGCCCTGCAGGAACTCACGCAGGCTGGACAGCCCCTGCCGGCCACCTCGAAACCCCGGCTGGTCAGCACCGGCGATCTTCCCGCCGTCGTACGTGAACTCGAAAGCCGCCGGCCAAACGGGCAGCGGCCCCGTTGGATCTGGCACCGCACCCAGGACTGGTACCCGGCCCTGCTGGCGGCCGGCGTCGAGCTGGAGCGGTGCTACGACCTGAGCCTCTGCGGCAACATCCTGGCGTTTTCCCGGTTCACCGAGCACACCGACTACGCCAGGAACGCGGAACGGGTGGTGGTTGAGGACCCGCTCCAGTCGCCCAGGACACTGCAGCCGCCGCCTCCCCCCGCAGACCAGGGTGCCCTGTTCGATGCTCCGGGGATCCGGCCGGAAACCCGGCGCGGCCCGGAAGAACTTCGTGCTGAATACGCCGCCCAGCAGGTGGCCCTGGCATCGGTCAGTCCGGAAGAGAACCGGCGCAGCCGCCTGCAGCTGCTGCTGGCGGCCGAGTCCGCCGGCGCCATGATCGCCGCCGAGATGCAGCACGCCGGCGTCCCCTGGCGCGAAGACCTGCACGGGCAGATCCTCGCCAACCACCTCGGCCCGCGCCCGCCCATGGGCCAGCGCCCCGCCAAGCTTGAAGCACTGAACCAGGAACTGCGCGGGCTCCTGAACTCACCCACGCTGAATCCGGACTCCCCGCAGGACCTGATGCGCGCCCTGCACCGCAACGGGATCGAGGTCAAAACCACCAGGAAGTGGGAGCTGAGGGAATCCACCCACCCCGCCATCGAGCCGTTGCTCGCCTACAAGCAGCTCTCCCGCCTGCATACAGCCAACGGCTGGGCCTGGCTTGACGCCTGGGTGGACGGCGGCCGGTTCCGGCCCGAGTACGTGGTGGGCGGTGTGGTTTCCGGCCGCTGGGCCTCGCGCGGCGGCGGTGCCCTTCAAATACCGCGCCAGATCCGCGGCGCAGTCCATGCCGATCCGGGCTACAAGCTCATCGTCGCTGATGCCTCCCAGCTGGAGCCGCGCGTCCTGGTGGCCCTCGCCCGTGACCCTTCCATGGCAGAATCCGCCCGGAACCAGGACCTCTACGCGGGCATTGCTGCCAAGGGATTCGGCGGGGACCGGGCGAAAGCGAAGATGGCATTACTGGGGGCCATGTACGGCGCCACCTCCGGCGAGGCCGGCCGCCTCATGCCGCAGCTCGCCAAGACTTTTCCCCGGGCTGTGGACTTTGTTGAGCAGGCGGCGCGCACCGGCGAGGCCGGCGGAACGGTGACCACCCGCCTGGGACGGAGCAGCCCGCCGCCGTCGGAGCGGTGGTTCCAGAGCCAGCGGTCCGCCTCTGCCGAGGAGCAGCGGCGGGCAGAGTCGATCGCCCGTTCGCGGGGTCGCTTCACCCGCAATTTTGTTGTCCAGGGTTCGGCTGCGGACTGGGCGGCGTGCTGGCTGGCGGAATTACGACGGCGGCTGCGCACCCTCCGGAGCGACGGTCACGTCAACGCTGAACTCGTCTTCTTCCTGCATGACGAGGTGATGGTGCATGCGCCGGCGGAGGCGGTGGACGCCTGCATCGCCGCCATTGAAGAGGCGGCCAGCGCTGCCAAGGAGCTGCTGTTTGGGCCCATCCCGGTGGAGTTTCCCGTCAGTGTGGCGGTTGTTGATTCCTACGACAACGCGAAGTAGCCGCCAGCGGCGACCCCCGAAGTAACCTACCCAGGAGTAGCTCGCCAGGGGCTTGCGGCGCGGGCTATGGTCGATATGGCGACTGAGGCAGATCGGTCAAAAGCTGATGCAACGACGCATTCCAGGGGAGGTCCGGCTTATGGCGGGCAAGTTCGAAATTCATCGAGTAGGCGACGAGTCGTACCGGCTGCGGCTCACAGACGCAGAGGGCAACACGGTTGCCGTTTCACCCAAGTTCAAGTCCCTCACTACAGTGCTTGAGGGCGTCAAGGCAGTCCGTGAGAACGCCGCCACCGGAATTGTGGTGGATCTCCGCCAGCAGCAGGCCTGAGGCTAGACGCCCATCGGGTGGAGCCGGCTCCGGTCCCACGGAACGGCCCAGCCCAGCTGTTCGAACAGCCCGTTCAGGACAATTCCGGTAAAGCCCCACACCACCACACCGTTCACTGTGAAGCCTGGGCTGTCGAAGCTGCGCCCGGCACGGTGGACGGTTGCCATCACGCGGTTGTCCGGGTCCAGCAGATCACGGACGGGTACCCGGAACACCTGGGCCGACTCGGCATAGTCCACCACACGGACAGGTGACGGCGAGCGCCACCAGCCCAGCACCGGGGTCACCAGGAAGTTGCTGTGGGCGAGCCCCAGCTCCTGCAGGGTGCCGAGGACCTCCACGCCGCCTGAATCGAGCCCGGTTTCTTCTTCGGCCTCGCGCAAAGCTGCCTGAACCGGCGTTTCCCGGGCGTCAATGGTGCCGCCCGGGAACGCCACCTGCCCCGGGTGGGAACCCAGGGTGTGGGCGCGCTCCAGCAGGAGGACGTCAAGATCGGCCGGCGCCAGCGGCTTGCCCGATACAGCCGGGACGTCGTCAAGGGTGCCAAAGAGCATCAGCACCGCCGCCTTCCTGGCCTGTTCGGCATCCACCGTCAGGGCTGCCCAGAGCGGATCCGGCGCGGCAGCCGTTCCGGACTCCGCCCGGCGTGCCAGGTGCAGCAGGTCCTCGCGCGCGCTCACGGTGTCCTCTGCTGGGATGCCATCCGGATTTCGGCGGCCCGGTGGGTCTCGGCCAGCAACTGCTCCAGCAGCGCTTCGCTGCCGGGCGCGAGCTCGTACTTCAAGAGCTTGGCTGCCTTCGCGGGGTCTGTTTCGCCCAGCCCGAAGCTGGGGCACCAGGTGGCCACGGGGCAGGCCCCACAGGCGGGCTTCCGCGCGTGGCATACCCGCCGCCCGTGGAAGATTACCCGGTGGGACAGCATGGTCCAGTCCTTGCGGTCGAACAGCTCGGCCACATCATGCTCGATCTGGACGGGATCGTCCGACTGCGTCCAGCCGAAGCGGTTGGCCAGCCGGGCGAAGTGGGTGTCCACCGAGATGCCGGGGATGCCGAAGCCGTTGCCGAGCACCACGTTGGCCGTTTTGCGTCCCACACCGGGCAGCGTCACCAGGTCCTCCAGCCGGCCCGGGACCACCCCGTTGTATTCGTCCACCAGGCGGGTGCACAGGGCAATGACGTTCCTGGATTTGGTGCGGAAGAACCCGGTGGGCTTGAGGATCGTTTCAAGGTCCGCGGGATCCGCCTCGGCCAGGGCCCGCGCGTCCGGGTAGCGGGCGAACAACACCCTGGTGACCTGGTTGACCGTGACGTCCGTGGTCTGGGCCGAAAGGACCGTGGCCACGAGCAGTTCGAACGGGTTGCGGAAATCAAGCTCCGCGTGGGCGTACGGGTATTTCTCCGCCAGGGCCCTGTTGATCCGCCGTGCCCGCCTTTTCAGTGCCAGCACGGATTCGGAGGACACCACCGGCATGCCGGCTACCTGGCCGGCGGATGCCTTGGCTCCGCCGGCCCTGGGAGCCCGGGCCTCGCCCACGGAGGTCAGCCGCGCTCGATATTGCTGAGGTCCCGCAGGACACCCAGCCGCCCGTCAGTGTGCTGGACCAGGAACTCGTGGCCACGGTCCTCGAGCGCCAGGACCCAGCCGCCGGGCTCGATAACGAACGCAGGGGCCCCCGTGCGCGGGTCATAGGCGGTGCGGTGCTGCGCGACGGCAAACCAGAAAGCCTCGTGAATGGGCTGTTCTTCCGATTCATCCGGACGGGTTGAGGGGTCCACCGTGGCGCCGATGGGCTCCTCGGTACGGACCTGCTGGTGCACTGCGGTGGCAGGCGTCGGCTCCCAGCCGCTCCGCGCGCCCTGCGCGGAGGAGGCAGCGCCCTGGCCGGACGGGGCAGCCGGATGCGTGCCGCCGTCGTGGTTTCCTGCGGCGTCGTGATGCGCTGTGGCAGCAGCTGAACTGGCGCCGGCGACTGCCGGAACATCCCCCAGCCGGGTCTCCTCAGCGGCAGGCGTTGAGGAGGGGCGTACGACGTCGGCCGCCTGGGTTGCGGGGCCCGGGTCGCCTCCGGGAGTCCAGTCGGATACCTCGGGAGCCGTGGAGACAGGCGAAGCGGCAGTGGGGACGGCTGCCGTGGCAGGGGCAGGGGCCGCCGCGCTTTGCGCAGCGGAACGGGACTGTGCCGGTGAACCTGGCTGACCCGCTGAAACCTGCTGTTCCGCAGGCTCCGGCTTGACCGCGGAAGATCCTGCGCCGGCACCGCCCAGAAGCTTTCCGCCAGACAACATCTTGGAGCCGAACTTTGGCTCTTTTGAGCCCGGGGCGGTCTCTACCTTCGGCTTCTTGGGGGCGCGGGGTTTCTGGATGGGAACAGCGGCCTCACGCGCCACCACGTGGGCGGGCACTTCGGCACGGTCCTGAAAATCACTGGACAGATACGGCAGGAAACGGCCCAGCACTGTTGCCGCGAAGAGGACCAGGGAGCCGATCAGGCCCACCAGGAGGCTGGGTACGTAGGCGCCCGCTACGGAGACAAAAAAGAAGGCCACGGCAAAGGACGCAACCACTGATGCGAACTGGTCGATGGACAGGGAGCCGATCCGGATCTTCGTGGCCGGGGACAGCCTGCGGGCTGCAAAGAGCGCGCTGACGATCAGGGGCAGGACGATGCCCAGCCCCAGGAAGAACTGGTTGTTAAGGTTCCACAGGTTGTACCGGGCGCCGAAGATCGGCAGCAGGGAGGCAACAAAAAGGATCAGCGTGCCGCCGAAGACGGTCAGGTCGCGGATGGTGAACGGACCCAGCACTGCCTCGTTGGCGTTGGAGGCCTTGCCTGCGGCGGGGGCCTTGCCCGCGGCGGCCTGGGAGCCTTGCCCTTCAGCGGTCCCGGTACTGTGGCCGGAACCCGCCGTATCGGGGCCGGTCTTCTGGCCGTAGCTTTGCTGGTTCATTCTGCTCTCCTTAGCGTGGCGGCACCGGGACCTGTGTGGTCCCGACATCGTGCCGTCTTGACAGCGGTTCCGGTTTGGCCAGGCCCTTGTGGTGCCTGGCCAAAACGGTCCGCCGTGAAGTCACAATTCCATCCCAGCCTAGTCAAGGGCCAGGCCGATCACTAGCTGGCCACGCACCGCGGGGGCGGGAGAAAGCTGCCCTGGAAAACCATTCACCGCTTAATAAATGCCGTTCACGGGCTGCCATGTGACACCGCACACATCGCCGCCAGGCAAAGCATTAGTCTTGATTCCGGAACAGCTCTTTGCGGAATGTCCGTGACCAGCCGGTGCCCGACGTCGTGCAGGCGGCGGAGCCCGGCCGGCGGCGGACATCCCGCCCAGCAAAGATCGATGAATGATGAGGTTCACATGTCCCAGGACACTACAAGCGCCGTCGTAGACGCTTCCGCAAGCACAGGGCAGCCCGGGTCAGCCAAGGGAGCCGGGCAGGGCGATGCCTTTGAAAACCTGCTTCATGAGACCCGCAAGTTTGCGCCTTCACCCGAGTTCGCTGCTGACGCCGTCGTCACCGCCGCGGAGTATGAGGACGCCAACGCAGACCGTCCCGCGTTCTGGGCGAAGAAGGCCCGTGAGCTGCTGACCTGGAACAAGGACTTTGACCAGGCACTGGACTGGTCCAACCCGCCGTTCGCCAAATGGTTCGTCGGCGGGGAGGTCAACGCCGCGTACAACGCGCTGGACCGGCACGTGGAAAACGGCCTGGGCGACCGGGTGGCCATCTACTTCGAGGGCGAACCCGGAGACACCAGCACCTACACCTATGCGCAGCTGACCGAGGAAGTGAAGAAGGCCGCCAACGCCTTCGAGTCCCTCGGCGTGGCCAAGGGCGACCGCGTTGCCGTGTACCTGCCCATGATCCCCGAGGCCGTCATCACCCTCCTGGCCTGCGCCCGGATCGGTGCCGTGCACTCCGTGGTGTTCGGCGGCTTCTCCTCCGAAGCCCTGCGCTCACGGATCGATGATGCCGAAGCCAAGCTCGTGGTCACCGCGGACGGCACGTACCGGCGCGGCAAGCCCAGCGCCCTGAAGCCCGCCGTCGATGAAGCGTTGGCCCACAAGGGAGATGGAGACGGCCACACGGTCCAGAACGTTGTGGTGGTCAAGCGCAACGGCCAGGATGTGGACTGGCATGAGGGCCGGGACCACTGGTGGGCCGACACCGTGGGCGCCGCATCCGCGGAGCACACCGCCGTGGGCCACGATTCCGAGCACCCGCTGTTCATCCTCTACACCTCCGGCACCACCGGAAAGCCCAAGGGCATCCTGCACACCACCGGCGGGTACCTCACCCAGACCGCGTACACGCACAGGGCGGTCTTCGACCTGCACCCCGAAACGGACGTGTACTGGTGCACGGCCGACGTCGGCTGGGTCACCGGCCACTCCTACGTCGCCTACGCGCCGCTCGTCAACGGCGCCACCCAGGTGATGTACGAGGGCACTCCGGATTCCCCGCACCAGGGCCGCTGGTGGGAGATCATCGAGAAGTACAAGGTCTCCATCCTCTACACCGCCCCCACCGCGATCCGGACGTTCATGAAGTGGGGCAGGGAGATCCCGGACAAGTACGATCTGTCCTCACTCCGGGTCCTTGGATCCGTGGGCGAATCCATCAACCCCGAGGCCTGGATGTGGTACCGGAAGGTCATCGGCGGAGACAAGACCCCCATCGTGGACACCTGGTGGCAGACCGAGACCGGCGCGCAGATGATCGCGCCGCTCCCCGGGGTTACCGCCACCAAGCCGGGCTCGGCCCAGGTCCCGCTTCCAGGCATCGCCGTGGACGTTGTGGACGAGATGGGCGAATCCGTGCCCAACGGCCACGGCGGCTTCCTGGTGATCCGGGAGCCCTGGCCGGCCATGCTCCGTGGCATCTGGGGTGATCCCGAACGCTTCAAGGACACTTACTGGTCCCGGTTCGAGACCATGTATTTCGCCGGGGACGGCGCTAAGAAGGACGAGGACGGCGACATCTGGCTCCTGGGCCGGGTGGATGACGTCATGAACATCTCCGGACACCGCCTCTCCACCACCGAAATCGAGTCCGCACTGGTGTCCCACCCCGCCGTGGCCGAGGCCGCCGTGGTGGGCGCGGCGGACGAAACCACCGGCCAGGCCGTCGTCGCGTTCGTCATCCTCCGCGGGGACGCCGTGGATTCCGGGGACGCCATCGTCCAGGAACTCCGGAACCACGTGGGCAAGGAGATCGGGCCCATCGCCAAGCCGAAGGCCATCCTGGTGGTCCCGGAACTGCCCAAGACCCGCTCCGGCAAGATTATGCGCCGCCTGCTCAAGGACGTCGCCGAAGGCCGCGACCCGGGTGACGCCACCACCCTGTCGGACCCGACCATCATGCAGCAGATCGCAGCGTCCCTCCGTAAATAAACCCGAGGAGGACTTTGCGACGGCGACGCCTGGCTCACAGCCGGGCGTCGCCGTCGTCGTATGCTGGGAGCAGACTCATCCCCTGCCTAAAGGATCGCCCTGATGCTCGCCGTCGCCCGCCACCAGGCCATTTTGGACGCTCTCCAACGGGAGCGGGTTGTCCGGGTCTCCGACCTGGCCCAGCAGCTGGGTGTGTCCCTGATGACTGTCCGCCGCGACATCGAGGTGCTGGAGGAAGGCGGCCGCCTGGAGCGCATCCACGGCGGCGCGAAAATCCCGGGCGACACCAGCACTCATGAGCCCGGATTCGACCTCAAGTCGACGCAGCTGACGGCGGAGAAACGCGCCATCGCGGTGGAGGCGGCCTCGCTGGTGCAGGAGGGCATGGCCGTGGGGCTCAGCGCCGGAACCACCACCTGGGCACTGGCCAAGGAGCTGGTGAACGGCCCGCAGATCACGGTGGTCACCAACTCGGTCCGCATCGCAGACCTCTTCCACCACGCGGCGTCGGCCGGCTCCGCCCGGTACGCCTCCACGGTGATCCTCATTGGCGGAGAGCGCACGCCCTCCGACGCCCTGGTGGGCCCCATCGCCACCGGCGCGCTCAAGCAGCTGCACCTGGACGTCCTGTTCCTGGGCGTCCACGGGATGGACGCCGACGCCGGCTTCACCACACCCAACCTGCTTGAAGCGGAAACGGACCGGGCCTTCGTGGCTGCGGCGCGCAAGACCGTGGTCCTCGCCGACCACACGAAGTGGGGCATGCTGGGCATCAGTTCCATCGCGTCGCTGGACGAGGTGGATGAGGTCATCAGCGATTCCGGGCTGGGTGCCGAGGCGCAGCGCGTCCTCCAGGAACAGGTGGGCAGGCTGCGGCTCGCAGCCGTGTAGGAGGCGTTCCTAGGGGCAGCCGCAGGACTGGCGGACATGCAGCGTGGTGGGGAAGATCCGGTGCCGGGGCTTCTCGCCGCGGCTGGCTCCCACAAGCGCTGCCACCGCCGCTTCCGCCATTGCGGCCACAGGTTGCTCCACCGTAGTCAGCGGAGGCCAGGAGTATTCGGACTCGGCAGAACCATCAAAGGAAGCAACGGCCATCTGGCCCGGGACGGACAGCCCGGCTTCATGGACCGCACGGAGCAGGCCGATGGCTTGCATGTCCGAGGTGGCAAAGATGGCCGTGGGCCGGTTGACTGACGCCAGCAGGCGCTGCCCCGCGGTGTAGCCGCCGGGACGGGTGAAGGCGCTGTACACGATCGGCCCCTCGGGCAGGCCCGCCTCCTGCAGGGCCTCCCGCCAGCCCACTTCACGGCCATCAGTGGCGCCGGAGACGTTGGTGCCCATGGCGAGGCCGATGTTGGTGTGGCCGTGGCCGATCAGGTGTTCCACGGCGATCCGGGCACCGGCTGCGAGGTCCACGCCGATGCTGTTGAATCCGGGGGCGTCCCGTTCCTGGTTGAGCAGGACCGAGGGGATCTCGGCCGTTTCCAGGACTTCCAGGTCGGGTTCGAAAAGGACACTGGCCAGCAGCACGCCGTCCACCTGCCTGGCGGCGAGGTTGCGGATATTGCGCCGCTCCTTGGCCAGGTTTCCGTCCGAGTTGCCCAGCACCAGTGCGTATCCCAGGGCGGCGGCGGCGTCCTCGACGGCGTGGGAGAACAGGGCGAAGAACGGGTTGGAGATATCCGGGACCACGAGGCCCAGCGTCTCGCTGGAGCCCAGTTTGAGCGCCCGGGCCGCAGCATTGGGGCGGTAGCCCAGGACGCGGATGGCGTCCTGCACCTTGGCCTCGGTGGCGGGCGCCACCTTCTTGGGCCCGCCGTTGACAACGTAACTGACGACGGCGGTGCTGACGCCGGCGTACCTCGCCACGTCCTTGCGTGTCACCGGGCCCCGCGAAGCCTGCACTGCCGGAGTAGTCATGCTGTTCATGTTACGTACTGGCACCCGGTGCATCGCCAAAGTCACGGATGGGAAGCCGTTCGCCGTTTTGCAGGGCGGACTGGTGTGCCACGATCCCGGGAAGGGTGAAGCGGGCCGCCACCCAGGCGTTCACCGGAGGCAGGGTGCCATTGTTGACCGCTGTCACGAAGTCGTCCACCAGGAAATGGTGGCTGCCCTCGTGGCCGTTGGGCGCGCCCAGGAACTCCTCCGGCAGCCGCCCGGGATCATGGACCGGGGCCAGGCCGGAGACGAAGGCGTCCCTCAGCTCCGGTGCAACGTTCGCGAGGGAGGGGTCATCGAGGGAGATGCTGGGCCGGGTTTCCATCTGCTCGGAGACGTCATGGACGTTGTGCTTGTCCTGCCATACGGAGACCTTTGCCAGCTGTTCAAAGCTGGCGTCCGTACCGAAGAACCGGAAGCGCGATTCGCGGATGTGTGAGGGGTAGCCAACCCGGCGCATCTCGTTGGTGCGCATCACGCCGCCGTCGTTCAGTTCAAAGAGGGCGGTGGCGTTGGAGAAATCGTTCCCGAACATGCTGACGTCCTTGTCAAAGACGCCGTCGTTGCGGTCATCCTTGACGCCCACGCAGCTGACGCTCACAGCATGGGCGGGGACGGCACCCAGTACACCTCCCACGGCGTGGGTGGGGTACAGCATGGGCGGGTAGCTGGCTGTTTCCTTCCACCGCTCCCCTCCGCTGTACTGGTAGGCCTCGTAGAAGCCCAGGTCCATGTCATGGACGTAGTCGCCTTCGGCGTAGAAGATGCGGCCGAACTTCCCGTCAGCGAGCTGCTTGCGGGCATAAACCGTGGCCGGGTTGTAGTAGCTGGTCTCACCCATCATGTACACCAGTCCGGTGTCACGGACGGCCTGGATGATCCGGGCGATTTCCTCCTCTGAGACGGCCATGGGGACGGCTGAGTAGACGTGCTTGCCGGCACGGAGCGCCCGCTCCACAAGGGGGCCGTGCGTCCAGCGCTGCGTGAAGATGGCCACTGCGTCCACGTCTGAGTCCAGGAGCGCGTCGAAACTGTCTTCCACGCCCGCAAGGCCGTACCGGGCCACGGCCTCTGCCGCCCGCTCCGGAAGCTCGTCGGCCACATACACCTCGCTGACGCCAGGGTGGAGGTTGAACAGGTGGGCGAACTGGCTGCCGAACTGGCCGGCTCCTACTACACCGAGTGAAAACGTCATTGTTTGCCTTCCGTTGGGCCGGTTTGGGGTCGCCGGGCAAGCGCTGTCCTCCAGGAACTCCAGTGTTCCACCCGTATCTACTCGAGTCAACAGGCCAGCGAATGGATAAAAGGGCTGGATTACAGAGCGAAAGTAATCTCTTGCCCTTCCAAATCTACTCGTGTAGATTACAGCGCAGTTGTTACCCCCATCACAGTCAGGAAAGGGTCGAAGATGACCACCCTTGCCAAACACTCCAGGTCCGCCTCCGCGGCTTCGGCCTCCCCGAAGCCGCAGGGAAGCCACCGCCGCCTCGGTGACCTCAAGATCGCACTGCTGTTCATCGCACCGGCAATGATCGGGTTCGTCTTTTTCTACGTCCTGCCCACCGTCCGGGGCATCTACCTCAGCTTCACGGAATACAACATCCTCGGCGACCCGGAATGGGTCGGCATGGACAACTACGTTGCCATCGCCGCTGACCCGCTGTTCTGGAACTCGCTGGCCGTCACCGGACAGTACGTGTTCCTCAACATCCTCCTCCAGACGGCCCTCGCCCTGGGCCTGGCCCTCCTGATGCACAATGTGGCCAAGTCCACCATCATCCGGGGCACCCTGCTCCTGCCGTACCTGATGTCCAACGTCATCGCCGCCCTGCTGTGGTTCTGGATGCTGGACTACCAGATCGGCGTGGTGAACCAGTTCATCGAGTGGAGCGGGCTGCCCCGCGTCGCGTTCTTCGGCAGCGAGGCGTGGGCCATTCCCACCCAGGCGCTGATCAATACCTGGCGCCACATGGGCTACACGGCCCTGCTGATCTTCGCCGGGCTCCAGGCCATCCCCAGCCACGTCTACGAAGTGGCCAAACTGGACGGCGCGTCAGCGTTCCAGACCTTCCGGAAAATCACCATTCCACTGCTGCGCCCGGTCCTTGTCCTGGTCCTCGTGGTGACCGTCATCGGCTCCTTCCAGGTCTTCGACACCGTGGCCGTGACCACGGCGGGCGGCCCGGTCAACGCCACCCGCGTCATCCAGTACTACATCTACCAGCGGGCCTTCACCGAGTCGGACTTCGGCTACGGATCCGCCATCGCCGTCATTCTCTTCCTCATCCTCGCCCTGGTGGCCTTCATCCAGATGAAGTTCCTCAAGGGCAACGAGTCGGACCTGGACTAAGGAGTCCCGCATGAGCACCACCGCACGCCGCGCACCGCTGCCGGCCGCAACCCGCCGCCGTCGTCCTTTCAACGCCCGCCGCGCCGGCGCCTGGGCACTCCTCGTCCTGGCCATCGCAGTCTCGGTCCTTCCCTTCCTTTGGGTCCTGCGCACGGCCCTGTCCACCAACAACGCGCTGGCCTCGAACGCCACCAGCCTGCTGCCGGCGGAGTTCACCCTAGGCGCCTTCAAACGGGTCTTCGGGCTGCAGTCCCCGGCGGAGGCCGTGGCCGAAGGCGGATCCGGCGCCGCCATCGACTTCTGGCTCTACCTGCGCAACTCGATCATCTTCTCCTCGATCACCACCGCCGGCGCCGTCTTCTTCAGCGCAATGGCCGCCTACGCCTTCTCCCGGCTGCGCTGGAAGGGCCGCAACGCCGTCTTCAGCCTGTTCCTCGGCACCATGCTGGTCCCGCCGATCTTCACGGCACTGCCGAACTTCCTGCTCATCAAGAACCTGGACCTGCTCAACACCATGCTCGGCCTGGTCCTGCCATACGTGTTCATGACCCCCTTCGCCATCTTCTTCCTCCGGCAGTTCTTCCTGAACATGTCACGCGAGGTGGAGGAGGCGGCCATGCTCGACGGCGCCAAGCACCTGAGGATCTTCTTCCAGATCGTGCTGCCCAACGCCGCAGCCCCCATCGCCACGCTGGCGCTCCTCACCTTCATCGGCCAGTGGAACGAATACTTCTGGCCCCTGCTGGTGGCGTCGCAGGACGATGTCCGCGTCCTGCAGGTAGGCCTCGGCGTCTTCAAGTCCCAGTCCCCGCAGGGGGCACCGGACTGGTCCGGGCTGATGGCCGCAACCCTCATCTCGGCCCTCCCGGTACTGATCCTCTTCGCCGCCTTCGGCAAGAAGATCGTCAACTCCATTGGCTTCTCCGGCATCAAATAAGCAATCCCCACCCATCGCATCCCAGCGAACTCCACCCCGAACGGAAAGTAGAACCATGAAGAAATCCCTCGGCGCCGTTGCCGTCGCCGCAGCTATGGCACTCTCCCTCTCTGCCTGCAGCGGATCCTCCTCCTCCGAAGAAAGCGCCACGGGCGAGATCAGCTACTGGCTGTGGGACGCCAACCAGCTGCCCGCCTACCAGCAGTGCGCCGACGACTTCGCCCAGGCGAACCCGGACATCACGGTCAAGATCACCCAGCGCGGCTGGGACGACTACTGGAGCACCCTCACCAACGGCTTTGTTGGCGGCACCGCTCCGGACGTCTTCACCAACCACCTGGGACGCTACGGCGAACTGGCTGAGAACAAACAGCTCCTGGCCATCGACGAGGCCGTCGAAAAGGACAACATCGATCTCTCCGCCTACAACGAGGGCCTCGCGGACCTCTGGGTGGGCCAGGACGGCAAGCGCTACGGTCTGCCCAAGGACTGGGACACCATCGGCCTGTTCTACAACAAGGCAATGCTCAGCAGCGCCGGCATCACCGAGGACCAGATGAAGGACCTCACCTGGAACCCCGAGGACGGCGGCAGCTACGAGAAGGTCATCGCCCACCTGACCGTGGACAAGAACGGCAAGCGCGGCGATGAGCCAGGCTTCGACAAGAACAACGTGGACGTCTACGGCCTGGGCCTGAACGGCGGCGGCGACTCCTCCGGCCAGACCGAATGGAGCTACCTCACCAACACCACCGGCTGGTCCCACACGGACAAGAACCCGTGGGGCACCACGTACAACTACGACGATCCCAAATTCCAGGAAAGCATGGACTGGTTCGCGGGGCTGGCGGACAAGGGCTACATGCCCAAGCTTGAGACCACCGTCGGCGCGAGCATGGCCGACACCTTCGCTGCCGGCAAGTCCGCCATCAACGCGCACGGCTCCTGGATGATCGGCCAGTACACCGGCTACAAGGGCATCGAGGTGGGCATCGCCCCCACCCCGGTGGGCCCCGAGGGCGAGCGTGCCTCCATGTTCAACGGCCTGGCGGATTCCATCTGGGCCGGAACCGAGAAGAAGGACGCCGCCATCAAGTGGGTTGAGTACCTCGCCTCGGCCGACTGCCAGGACGTCGTAGCCTCCCAGGCCGTAGTGTTCCCCGCACTCAAGGCGTCCTCGGACAAGGCAGCCGTTGCCTTCCAGGCCAAGGGTGTTGACGTCACCGCGTTCACCGAGCACGTCAAGAACAAGACCACGTTCCTGTACCCCATCACGGACAACACCGCCAAGGTCAAGGGCATCATGGAGCCGGCCATGGACGCCGTCGTCTCCGGCAAGGCACCCGCCAGCTCGCTGACCCAGGCCAACGAACAGGTCAACGCCCTCTTCAAGTAGGCCCTGTTCAAGTAGGCCCTGCCCCAAACCGTGGCTGCGTTTGTGGTCGCAGCCACTGGGCTGGATGCCGCCGTCCCCTCCTCGCGGCGGCGGCATCCAGCCCCCTCCCCTGGCTTGAAGCGAATACGACGCTCCAGCGCCTTCAGACGTACAGCACAACGACGAAAGAGATTTCCCCTATGGACCCCCTCCACCTCCGTTCCGCCGGGACCAGCCTGGTGATCAGCTTCGACAGCGGAGAGGCCGAGGTGGTCCACTGGGGCGCAGATCTGGGCGCGGACCTGCCGGACCTGGCCATCCTCACCGCCCCGGTCCCGCACTCCGCCATCGACGCACGCGTCCCCGCAGCCCTCCTCCCCCAGGCGTCATCCTCCTGGCGCGGCCGGGCTGCCCTGCGCGGCTCCCGGACGGCCGACGGCGTCTCCGGGCTGGATTTCTCGGCCCGCCTCCGCGTTGTGACAGCAGGCGCCAACGGCGGCTCCGCAGTCATTGTCCAGTCGGACCCGGACGCCGGTCTCACGGTGGAATCCACCCTCACCCTTCACGACGGCGGGCTGCTGGAGATGCGGCACACCGTCACCAATGACGGCACCTCGCCGTACCGCCTCGACGAACTGGCGACCGTCCTCCCTGTGGCGCCGGACGCCGTCGAACTCCTTGACCTCACCGGCCGCTGGTGCCGGGAACGGCACCCGCAGCGCCGCGCCATCCAGCAGGGCACCTGGGTGCGGACAGGCCGGCACGGGCGCACCGGACACGACTCCTCCCTCCTGTTCGCCGCCGGCACCACCGGTTTCGGCAACCGGCACGGCAAGGTCTGGGCCACCCACCTGGCCTGGAGCGGCAACCACGAACAGTTCGCGGACACCATCGGCGACGGCCGGACCATGATCGGCGGCTCAGAACTCCTGGGCCCCGCCGAGGTCATCCTCGAACCCGGCGGCAGCTACACCACACCGGCACTGTTCGCCGCCTACTCCGACCATGGCCTGGACGGGATCACCGAGGCCTTCTACAGCTGGTTCCGGTCCCGCCCGCACCACGTGCTGCCTGCTGCTTCCACCGGCCTGCCCGCCGGGAAGCCCCGCCCCGTTGTGCTCAACACCTGGGAGGCCGTGTACTTCGACCACAACCTGGACACGCTGATCGAGCTGGCTGAGTCCGCTGCCGACCTTGGCGTTGAGCGCTTCGTGCTCGACGACGGCTGGTTCCGCGGCCGCCGGGACGACCACGCCGGCCTCGGCGACTGGTACGTCGACGAGACCCTGTGGCCCAGGGGGCTGACCCCGCTGATCGAGGCCGTGACCTCCCGGGGCATGGAGTTCGGGCTCTGGGTGGAGCCGGAAATGGTCAACCTGGATTCCGATATCGCACGGGCGCACCCGGACTGGATTGTTGGTCCGTCAGCGGTGCAACACAAAGACGGCGGCCGGCTGCCCCTGGAATGGCGGAACCAGCACATCATCGACCTGGTCAACCCTGAGGCGTGGCAGTACATCTACAGCCGCATCGACGCGCTCCTGAGCGAGAACAACATCAGCTACCTCAAATGGGACCAGAACCGGGACCTGCTGGAGCACGGCCATGCCGGACGCTCCTCCGTCCACGAGCAGACCCTCGCCGCGTACAGGCTGTTCGACGAGCTCCGCACGGCCCACCCCGGCGTCGAGATTGAATCCTGCTCGTCCGGCGGAGCGCGCGTGGACCTGGGCATCCTGGAACGCACCGACCGGATCTGGGGGTCGGACTGCAACGACGCACTGGAGCGGCAGACCATCCAGCGCTGGACCGGCGCAGTGGTCCCGCCGGAGCTGGTGGGCAGCCACATCGGCCCCACCACCTCGCACACCACCGCCCGCACCCACGACCTCTCCTTCCGTGCCATCACCGCGCTGTTCGGCCACTTTGGCATGGAGTGGGACATCCGCGGCGTCCAGGGCAAGGACCGGGAGGAGCTCAAGCGCTTCATCGCCCTGTTCAAGGAACACCGCGGCCTCCTCCACAGCGGCCGCCGCGTCCACGCGGACGTGGCCGGTGACGCCCTGCTGCTGCACGGCGTCGTCACCGATGCACCCGCCAGTGCCGGCACGACGGCGGGCCTGTTCGCCCTGGTCAGCACCCGCACCTCCGCAGCGGAGGAGCCGGGCAGGATCGGCATTCCCGGGCTGGAGGCGGCGCGCAAGTACCGGGTGGAGGCAGTGTTCCCCACTCCCGAAGATGCCGACTACGGCCACACCTACACGCAGGTGCAGCCGCCGGCGTGGCTGGCTGACGGGGCAGTGGCCAACGGGCGCTTCCTGGCCGAGGTGGGCCTGCCCATGCCCAACCTCAACCCCGAGCACGCGCTGCTGATGAAGTTCACCGCCCTCTAGGCCCCCAGGCCAGGAGTTCCAGGCAGGGGTGCCGCGCATTGCGTAAGAATGCGCGGCACCCAGCGCCAGCCGATAGATTGTCATCCATGACTGACGCCTCCACAGACTCTGCCGCCGGCCGCACCATCCTGGTGATCAACGGGCCAAACCTGAACCTGCTGGGCACTCGGGAACCGGAAAAATATGGCACCGCAACGTTGGCCGACGTGGAGCAGCTGGCCGCCGCAGCCGCTGAGGCCCACGGCTTCACGGCCGAATGCGTCCAGTCCAACCACGAAGGCGTCCTGCTCGACGTCATCCACGCCGCCCGGAGCAACGCCGCGGGCATCGTCATCAATGCGGGCGCTTTTACCCACACCTCCGTGGCCCTCCGGGACGCCCTTGCCGCCGTTCAGCTTCCCGCCGTCGAGGTTCACATCACCAATGTGCACCAGCGCGAAGAATTCCGGCACCATTCATACCTCTCTCCCGTCTGCTCTGCGGTCATTGTGGGCGCAGGCGTTGTGGGGTACCGGTTGGCGATTGACTACCTCGCAGAGGTCCTCTAAACCGCTACTTCTGGATGCACTGCCCGGAGGACACCGGCGCGGACAGGGACGCCGCCTGCGATGCCACGGGAGTGAGGTCGTCCATGGTGATGGCGAATCCCATTTCCGTATCCGCCGTTGCCTTCGCGAAAATCACTCCTGCCACCTGGCCGTCCATGGTGAGCAGCGGCCCGCCCGAATTCCCCGGCTGCACGTCCCCGGCCAGCCGGTAGATCTCCGCGGGGGACGCGTTGTTGCCGTAGATGTCCGGCACCAGCACGGTGGTGATGTCCTGGACCGTGGCGGGCTTGGACTGGAACGGGCCGCCGTGGGGGTAGCCGGCGAAGGCGGCCGGACTGCCGCCGGGCAGGTCCCGGCTCAGCGACAGCGGACTCGCCTGCAGGCCGTCCACAGCCAGCACCGCAAGGTCGTGTTTTGTATCGAAGTAGACAACACGCCCTGGCATCGCGCCGCCGTCGGGCATTTCCACTACCGGCTGCGACACGCCCGCCACAACATGCGCGTTGGTGACCACCCTGTCCTGGGACACCACAAACCCCGTACCCGTCTGGTTCTGGCCGCACTGGTACGCGGTCCCGGCGATCCGGAGCACCGACTCCGCGGCCCGGTTCAGCGCGGGAGTGTCCGTGCTCGCGTTCGGCACCGGCACTGCCGGCCCCTGTTCCAGGCCCTCCAGCAGCGTGGGGATGCCGTTGCCGATCACGGTGGAGCGCAGTTGCGCCATGGTGGCTTTGACGGGGACGGGCGTTAATCCGTCGATGAAGCGGATGACCTTGGACTCGGCCAGCTGCTGCGACACGAACGGCACACCCAGGGAGCTGACACTGAAGGCCAGCATCGACATCACCAGCGCGGACACCACCACGTTCACGGCTCCGCCCACCAGGCGGTCCACCGCCCGGAGGGGCCGGATCCGCACGGCGCCGCGGATTTGCCGCCCTGCCATCGTCCCCAGGCCATGGCCCAGGACCACCAGCACGACGGCGGCCGCCACGATGGCGGTCAGCCTCCAACCGGAGTCCTCAACGAAGCCGCTCACCAGGGGGACCGCGAAGAAGGCTGCGACGGCCCCGGCCGCAAACCCTGCGATGCCGCCCGCCGTCACCAGGAAACCGTTGCGCAGCCCGTAAACCAGGTATGACAGCAGCGCCAGGATCAGGATCAGGTCCAGGACAGTCAAGCCGACCACTAAGGCTCCTTATTAAGCAGTTGGATCCCCATTCTAGTGGCGGTCACTGACAGTATTCTGGACAGCCCACCCCTCCTGGCAGGCCTCCCAACGTCGCCTTCCCCTCCGCCTCCAAGCCGCCCTTGCGACGTCCTGTGACGCCTCCGGCGGTGACGTCACAGCCCCGGATCAGGGCGTTTCGCCTGCCAAGTTCGTCACAGAACCTTGAAAATTCTGAAACAATGGCACAAGCGCCACAGCCGACACTTTTATTCAGGAGATTTCATGGACATCGAGGTACTGCGCCGAGCACCCCTTTTCGCCACGCTCGACGACGACGCATTCCGTCTGCTGACGGACGAGCTCACCGAGGTGGACCTGTCCCGCGGCGCTTCGGTGTTCCGCGAGGGCGACCAGGGTGACCAGCTCTACTTCATCGTCTCCGGCAAGGTGAAGCTCGGCAGGACGTCTCCTGACGGCCGGGAATCCCTCCTGGCAATCCTCGGCCCGGGTGAACTCTTCGGCGAGATGGCCCTCTTCGACCCGAGCCCCCGCACCGCCACAGCAACCGCAGTGTCCGAGACCCGGCTGGCCGGCCTCAAGAACGAGAGCCTCAACACGCTGCTCCGCACCCGCCCCGAGGTTTCAGCGCAGCTCCTGCAGGCCCTGGCCCGCCGGCTCCGCCGCACCAACGATTCCCTGTCCGACCTCGTCTTCTCCGACGTTCCGGGCCGCGTAGCCAAGGCACTCCTGGACCTCGCGGACCGCTTCGGCCGCCCCGCAACGGACGGCGTCCTGGTTGCCCACGAGCTCACCCAGGAAGAGCTGGCCCAGCTGGTTGGCGCCTCCCGCGAAACCGTCAACAAGGCCCTCGCCGAGTTCGTCCAGCGCGGCTGGCTGCGGCTGGAAGCCCGCGCCGTCGTCATCCTGGACATGCAGCGCCTCCGCCAGCGCTCCCGCTAATTCCACAGCACGAAAGGCTGCCCCCGTGAACTGTTCACGGAGGCGGCCTTTCTGCGATAACGCCTGGCCTCTCCCCCGCGCCCTCTCTCACTTCCTGCAGCCTTTCCCGTAACGCTCTCTCACTTGATGCGGGCTTCCCCGGAACGCTCTCTCGTTATCCTGCATCAAGTGAGTGAGCGTCCGCGCAGAACCGACATCAAATGAGTGAGCGTCCGCGCAGAACCGACATCAAGTGAGAGAGCGTCGGGGACGGGAAGTCGCCAGCACCGACAAATCTAGCGTTCGCGCTGGGGGTCGTCGGCGGTTGTCTTGGCGGCCTCCACCTCAAGCATGAGCTTGCCGTCTTCTTCAACCAGGACGGGCTGGTACACGTGGGCCTTGCGCTTGTAGCTGAGGTACGCGATGCAGCCATTGGCCGCGGCCATCTTTTCGAGCATGATCTCAGAGCCGGGGACGAGGAGCTCCCCCAAGGTACGGCCCACTGTGTTCTCCTGGCCCACTTCGTCACCCAGCGCTGTGGTGTCGCGTTCGGCGATGACATCCGCGGCATTAACCCAACGGCCCCATACGCCTTTGCCCTCCAACAGGGTGGGCTGCTGGTTAAGGGGGACGGTGGCGGCAAAGTAGCGGGTGTCGAACCGGCGGTGGGCAAAATCGGGACTGCGCCAGTTGACCAGGGACTTGAGCAGGTCCGTCCGGACGGAAAGCCCCCGCTTGGCCAGAACTTCCGGGAAGGTCTTCTCCTGCTCGGCAACGGCAACGCGGGCGCGCATCCACTCCGGCGTTGACGTCGCTTCGACGGTGCCGGCCATGTCAGGCCCGGCCAGCAGCAGGCCGGTTTCCTCAAAGAGCTCGCGGATGGCGCCCAGCACGTGGCGCCGCGCCAGCCCGACGTCGTCCGTTCCCATCTGCTCAGCCCAATGCTGTGGTGACGGGCCCAGCCAGGGGACGGGATCGTCGTCGGCCGCGTCCAGCGAGCCGCCGGGAAACGCCAGGACGCCCAGCGGCGAGGACCCCGGCCGGTACGCCAGCCAGGTCTCCAGGCCGGTTGGGGAATCCCGCAGCAGCACTACCGAGGATGCAAGGCGTGCTGCCCGCGGGGTCCGTTCGCCATGTTCGAGCCAGCTCTGAGCCGCCCCTTCAAGGTCCTGGGGAAGGGCGAAGAGCCGTCGGGCGAGGTGAGGCAAGGGAAACGACCGGTCCTAGCTAAATTCGGCGATCAGTTCGACCTCGACGGGAGAGTCGAGTGGCAGGACGGAGACGCCAACGGCGGAACGTGCGTGCTGGCCGGCGTCACCGAGAACGCGTCCCAGCAGTTCCGAGGCTCCGTTGATGACGCCGGGCTGGCCGGTGAAGGAAGGATCGGACGAGACGAATCCCACAACCTTGACGATGCGGGTGATCCGGTCAAGGTCACCGATGACGCTTTTGACGGCTGCCAGGGCGTTGACGGCGCAAATGGCCGCGAACCGCTGTGCGTCCTCGGGTGAAACGGTGGGCTCGTCGGCGTAACCTTCGGTCCCTGCCGAGACTTTGCCTGTTGCCGGGAGTTTGCCGTTAATAAAGGGCAGCTGTCCGGACGTGTACACGTGGCTGCCGGAGACCACTGCCGGAACGTAAGCGGCCACAGGCGCAGCCACCTCCGGAAGGGTAAGCCCCAGGTCTGCGAGCCGCTGCTCAACAGCGGAAACCGGCGCGTCAGCCGCGCCGGGCTGGGCCTGTGCGGAGGTGCTCATGCTACTGCTTCTCCCTCTTGAGGTAGGCAACCAGGCCGTTTCCGTCGGGTCCGGGGACAACCTGGACCAGCTCCCAGCCGTCGTCTCCCCACTGGTCGAGAATCTGCTTTGTAGCGTGAATAATGAGCGGAATCGTGGCGTACTCCCATTTGGTCATGAGAGAAAGACTAGTCCTTGCCGGTAAAGTGGAAAACATGGCGACTCGTACGAACCCATTATTCGACACTGCCACCACCCTCGGAAAAATCCTCGTTTTCCTTGGCGTGAGTGCGATCTGCGGTGTCCTGGTAGCAGGCCTGCTGGTTCCCGCCGCGGCCGTTTCAGGCAGCGCAGCCAGCGGTTCGATCGAGTTCTTCGACACCCTTCCGGATGAGCTGAAGGTTGATCCGCCCAACCAGACCACCAGGATCCTGGCTGCGGACGGCAGCGAGATCGCGAGCGTCTACAAGGAGAACCGCACCAAGGTTGCCCTGGACCAGATCTCGCCGTTCATGAAGGAAGCGGTCATCGCCGTCGAGGACAGCCGGTTCTACGAGCATGGCGGCGTGGACACCACGGGTATCCTGCGTGCGCTGGTCAGCACGGCGCGCGGCAACAGGCAGGGTGCCTCCACCATCACCCAGCAGTACGTGAATAACGTCCTCAACTCAAACCTCGCCGCCGAGGGCAGGGACGAGGACATCAAGCTCAACGGCGTGAACAAGGGCGTGGGCGACAAGCTCCGCGAGATGAAGCTCGCCATTGCCTTGGAGAAGGAGTTCAGCAAGGAGCAGATCCTTGAGGGCTACCTGAACATCGTGTTCTTCAACCGCGACGCCTACGGCATCGAAGCTGCGTCCAGGTTCTTCTTCAGCACCACCGCCAAGGACCTCACCCTTCCGCAGGCAGCTCTGCTGGCCGGCCTGGTCAACAGCCCGTCCGCATTCGACCCCATTGCCAATCCGGAGAACGCCAAGCAGCGCCGCGACCTGGTGCTGAGCCTGATGCTGAACCAGGGCAAGATCACGCAGGCAGATTACGACGCCGCCGTCGCCACTCCCGTGGAAACCAACGTCACGCCAGCCCGGCAGGGCTGCGCCTACGCGTCCACCGCCCCGTACTTCTGCGACTACGTGCTGCACCTGCTGGAAAACAACCCTGCATATGGTGCAGACCGCGAGGAACGACTTCGCCTCATCTACGGTGGCGGCCTGACCATCACCACCACGCTTGACCCGAACGCTCAGGCTGTGGCCCAGGAGCAGGTCAACGCCTCCGCCGGCGCCAACCCGGACAAGTGGGGAGCTGCCCTGGTTTCCGTGCAGCCCAATTCCGGCAAGATCGTTTCGATGGCCCAGAACACTTCCTTCCTTCCGGCTGAGGGTGCCTTCGACTCGCAGGTGAACTTCAACGTGGACAAGCTGGACAAGGACGGCAACGACCTCAACGGCCTGGGCGGCGCGCAGCCCGGCTCCACCATGAAGCCGTTCACCTTCGCGCAGTGGCTTGAGGAGGGCAAGTCCATGAACACCGTGGTCAATGCCGCCCAACGCCGCTACCCGCTGAACTTCAAGTGGCGCAACTCCTGCGGCCAGGTAACGGGCGCCTACAACACAGCCGAAAAGTCACTCGGCGCCGCTGACGACCTGCAGAACGCGGAACCCCAGTGGTACCGGCCGCTGTCCGTCCTCGAAGGCCTGTACAACTCCATCAACACCGTCACCTTCGCTTCGGCGGCACAGCTGGACTTCTGCGGAATCCAGAAGATTGTGGATGCAACTGGCCTTCATGGTGGACTCCCCGCTGACGGCGATCCCAACCCGAAGATCAACATGTCCACGCTGGGCAACCTGCTGGGGTCCACCCAGACGGCTCCGCTGACCATGGCCAGCGCCTTCGCCACCTTCGCCAACGACGGAAAGTACTGCGAGCCGATCGCAATCACCGCGGTCACTGACCAGACCGGGGCCACCCTGCCGGCACAGTCCAGCAGCTGCCGGGACGCCATCAAACCCGAGGTTGCACGCGGCGTGAACTATGCCCTTCAGGAAGTGCTGAACCGTGGCTCCGGCGCCCTGATCCAGCCCCGCATCTCCACCCGGACCAGCTTCCCCATCGGCGCCAAGACCGGAACCTCGAACAACAACGGTTCCACGTGGGTTGTCGGCCACACCACGGGCCTGGCAACAGCTGCCTGGTTTGGTGACGCGCTTGGTGCCCAGGACCGCTCCGGCCAGAACATCACCGTAAACGGAAAGTTCTACCCCGGCATTGACGGTTACATGATTGCCGGGCCAATGTTCTCGAACTTCATGTCCCGGATTGCGCCCGCATTCGGCACCGAACCGTTCCCTGCTCCGCCCAGCTCCATGGTGAACGGCGGCGGTAATACCCGCACCCCCGCCACCACGGCGCCGCGCACAACCCAGGCACCCCAGGCTCCGGCAACCCAGCCGCCTGCCCCCTCAGCCCCAGCCGCACCTGCCGCCACCGAACCTGCCCCGCCCCCGACCAACAGCGGCAACGGGAATGGCAACGGAAACGGAAACGGCTAGCCGCGGATGACGTCGACCAACACGTTGGCCGGCCGCGCCCGGACTATCGGACGCGGCCTTGCCGTCACTGCAGGGGCCGGCGCTGCCGCCGGGGCAGCGGCCTTCGGGTATGGCTTGTGGGAGAAGGACCAGTTCGTCCTCCGCGAGGAAACCCTGGCCATCCTGCCGCCCGGGCATGACCCGTTCCGCATCCTTCACCTGAGCGATATCCACTTCATCACCGGCCAGAAGAAGAAGGCGGCGTGGCTTCGGTCGCTGGCTGACCTCAAGCCGGACCTGGTGGCCAACACCGGCGACAACCTCAGCCACCCCAAAGCCGTGGACCCCCTCCTGGCCGCCCTGCGGCCGCTGATGGACTTCCCTGGCGTTTTCGTTCCAGGCTCCAATGATTACTTCGCGCCGAGCCCGAAGAATCCCGCCCTGTACCTGCTGGGGCCCTCCAAGGTGAAGCCCAAGCCCAAGGTGCTTGACTGGCCCCGGCTGCGCTCAGGTTTTGGCATGGCCGGCTGGATGGACCTGACCAACCGCCACCAGTCCTTGGTGCTAAACGGCATCCGCTTCGATTTCTCCGGCGTGGACGATCCCCACCTGAAGCGCGAAAAGTACGCCGGCTGGCCCCGTGGAACCGTGAACCAGGACGCCGCAGACCACCTCAAAGTGGCTGTCATCCACGCGCCCTACCAGCGGGTGCTGGACCACTTCACCGAGGACGGCGCAGACCTCCTGCTCGCCGGCCACACGCACGGGGGCCAGATATGCATCCCGGGCTACGGCGCGCTGGTGGCCAACTGCGACCTTCCCACGTGGCGGGCAAAAGGACTTAATGACTGGCAGAGCAACGGAAGTACGACGCCGGTCAACGTGTCCGGCGGCATCGGCACCTCCCGCTTCGCCCCGGTAAGGATCGCCTGCAAACCCGAGGCAGTCCTGCTGACCCTCACTTCGCCCAGCTAATATCGCATCGCGTGCAGCATCATGCTGCATTGCAGAACGCAATAACTGGCCAAGCCCTTTATCGCGCCTAAATTCCTGTGAACCGCCTCACGTCCATGGCATAGGGTAGTTGCTAAGGGAAACTACATTCGTTTTAGAGCTTGAGAAGCGGGCATGGCCAAGCAATCTTCATTTTTTCGATCGATCAGCCGTCTCTACCCCCATGTCCGGCCCATCATTCCACGGCTCCTGCTGGGACTCGTGTGTGCGCTGCTGGCCAGTATCGTTGCACTGGCGATCCCCCAGGTCCTGCGGGTGCTGGTCAACGAGTCGCTGCGGCCGGGCGGCGCCACCGGGGCCATCTGGGTTTCGGCCGGCATCATCCTGGTCCTGGGCATAGCTGAGGCAGGACTGGTGGCACTCCGCCGCCAGTTCGTGATCAATCCGGCCACCACAGTGGAAACCCGGATGCGTGTGTCGCTCTACGACCATCTGCAGGAGCTCACGGTCTCCTTCCACGACCGCTGGGGCTCAGGCCAGCTCCTGTCCCGTGCCATGACGGACCTCAACTTCCTGCGCCGCTGGATGGCGTTTGGCGCCATCATGCTGGTGGTCACCACGCTCACCGTGATTATCGGCATTGCCGTTATGTTCGCCATGAGCTGGCAGCTTGCCCTGATCTTCCTGGCCGCGGCCGTGCCCATCATGGCGTACAGCTTCCGGTTCCGCACCCGCTTCAGCAAGGTGGCCCGCCGCAGCCAGGACCAGGCCGGCGACCTGGCCACCACGGTGGAGGAATCAGTGCACGGCATCCGTGTGCTCAAGGCCTTCGGCCGCAGCCGGGAAGCACTCGAAAACTTCGAGGAACAAGCCGAAGAACTGCGGCAAACAGAGATCGACAAAGCGCGCCACCAGGCCATGTTCACCATGGTGGTCACGCTCTTGCCGGAACTTGCGCTGGGGGCAGGCCTGGTGGTGGGCATCATGCTCTGCGCCAGCGGGCAACTGAGCATCGGCGCGTTGGTGGCGTTCTTTGCCACGGCGGCCGTCATTGCCTCACCCGTGGAGTTCTCCGGCATGCTGCTGGCCATGGCACTCACTGCCAAGACCGCCGTCGACCGCCACTACGAAGTCATGGATTCCGCCAACACCATCACCAGTCCCCCGGAACCCCGCCTGCCGCGCCAGCTCGCGGGCGCCCTCGAATTCCACAACGCCACCTTCGCCTACGAGGATGCCCCGGACAAACCCATCCTGGAGAACGTCAGCCTGGATGTCCGGCCCGGTGAAACCATGGCCCTCGTGGGAATCACGGGCAGCGGCAAGAGCGCGCTGATCCAGCTGGTGCCCCGGCTGTATGACGTTACCGATGGATCCATCAGCATCGACGGCGTGGACCTGCGCGACTTCGACGTGCCGGAGCTGCGCCGCATCGTGGCGGTGGCTTTCGAGGACACCACCCTGTTCTCCAACTCCGTCCGGGACAATGTGCTGCTCGGCGCCCCGGTCCGCAGCGACGCCGTCCTGGAGGAAGCGCTCGATGTTGCCCAGGCACACTTCGCGTACTCCCTGCCGCAGGGCCTGGACACCCTGATAGGCGAGGAAGGCCTGAGCCTGTCCGGCGGGCAGCGCCAGCGGATCGCCCTGGCCCGTGCCATCGCGGCCCGGCCCCGCGTGCTGGTGCTGGATGACCCTCTCTCCGCCCTTGACGTCCACACGGAGGAACTGGTGGAAACCCGGCTCCGAGCCGTACTGAAGGACACCACCACCCTGATCGTCGCGCACAGGCCGTCCACAGTGGCCCTTGCAGACCGGGTGGCGCTGCTTGAAGAAGGCCGGATCACCGCCGTCGGAACCCACACGGAACTGCTGGCGGGCAACGACCATTACCGCTATGTGATTGCGAGCCTGGACCAGGAACCCCGGGACCTGGACTCGGAGCTCTCGGACCTCAAGGAAGAAGCAAATATCCAGGAAGCGGAGGTCACCCGATGAGCACCGCCTCCTTCGGCACTGCCAATGAAGACAACGCGCACCTCAGCAAGAGTGAGAGCAGGGCCGTCCGACGGCGGTCACTGGCACTCCTGCGGTCACTGATCCGCCCCGTGCGGCTCCGGTTCTGGCTGACCATCGCCATGGTGGTCCTCTCACAGGCAGCAAGGGTGGCTGGTCCGGCGCTGATCGCCTTTGGCATCGACCGTGCCCTGCCTGCCCTGCAGGCCGGGGACAACGCACCCCTGGTGTTCACCGGCGCCGCCTACCTCCTGGCTGCCATTGCGACGGCGGGGCTCACGGCTTTGTACGTCACCTCCACCGCGAGGCTCAGCCAGGCCATGCTGCTGGACCTGCGCCTGCGGGTCTTCCGCCAGACCCAGGGGCTGAGCCTCGAGTTCCACGAAAAGTACACGTCGGGCCGGATCATCGCCCGGCAGACCTCCGACTTGGAAGCCCTCCGCGAACTCCTGGACTCCGGCGTCAGCTCGCTGGCGTCAGGCATGCTCTTCATGGTCTTCACCGCCATCACCGTGTTTGCCCTGGACTGGCGGAGCGGCCTGCTGGTGCTGGCCGCCGGCGTGCCCATGTTCTTCCTGGCCCGCTGGTACCAGAAGCACTCCCAGATCGCCTTCCGCGAATCCAGGGTGGTGTCCGCCCGGCTCATTGTGCACTTCGTGGAAACCATGACCGGCATCCGCGCAGTCAAGGCCTTCCGCAAGGAGCAGGAAAACTCCGGCCGGTACGGCCAGCTCGCTGAGGACTACCGGCGGGTCACCGTCCGCTCCATCAACCTCAACGGCATCTTCCAGCCGGGCCTGGTCCTGATCGGCAACGTCTGCGTGTCCGTGGTCCTGCTCTTTGGCGGCTTCCGCGTCCTGGGCGGTGACCTGGAGGTCGGGGTGCTGCTGGCGCTCATCCTTTCCACCAAGCGTTTCTTCCAGCCGGTGGACCAGATGGCCATGTTCTACAACTCCTTCCAGAGCGCGCAGGCCGCGCTTGAGAAGGTGTCGGGGCTCCTGGAGGAGGTCCCGACGGTCCGGCCGCCCAAGAGCCCCGTGGCCCTGAAGCAGGCCAAGGGAGCCATCGACTTCAACGGCGTGGAGTTCCGCTACGGCGACGGCCCGCTGATTGTCCCCACCCTGGACCTCCACATTCCCGCGGGCCAGACTGTTGCCCTGGTGGGACAGACGGGTGCCGGCAAGTCCACGCTGGCGAAGCTGATAGCACGCTTCTACGACGTCTCCGCCGGTTCCCTAACGCTCGACGGCGTCGACGTCCGCCACCTGGGCACCACGGACCTTCGCCGCAACATTGTGATGGTTACCCAGGAGGCATTCCTGTTCAGCGGCTCGGTGGCGGACAACATCGCCCTGGGCCGGCCGGAGGCTTCCCGGGCGGAGATCGAGGAAGCGGCCAAAGCGGTAGGCGCCCATGACTTCATCATGGAACTTCCGGAAGGTTACGACACCGACGTCAACAAGCGCGGCGGACGCGTCTCGTCAGGGCAACGGCAGCTCATCAGTTTCGCCCGGGCGTTCCTGGCCCGTCCAGCCGTGCTGATCCTGGACGAGGCAACGTCCTCCCTGGACATCCCGTCCGAGAGGCTGGTGCAGCAGGGCCTGGCGCGGCTCCTGACGGGCACGGAAGCGGCCCGCAGGACGGCGCTCATCATTGCCCACCGGCTGTCCACGGTGGAGACCGCTGACAGGGTGCTGGTGGTCCACGACGGCCGGATCGTGGAGGACGGCAGCCCGGCCGAACTCATTGGCGGCGGCGGCCGCTTTGCGGACCTGCATGGTGCCTGGAAGGACTCGCTGGTCTGATTCCGTCCGGGATTTCGCATCGGGACCCGGTATCGGCTATCCTTGTAAAGTTGCTTTTGCAGCGGATCGGGATGTAGCGCAGCTTGGTAGCGCGCTTCGTTCGGGACGAAGAGGTCGCAGGTTCAAATCCTGTCATCCCGACCAAACAAGAAAGAGGGTCTCCTTGCGGAGGCCCTCTTTTTTGTTAAAGGGAATGGCCCCGAAGCCTGCGCTCCGGGGCCACCCTCGCCTCCATGGTGAGGAAGCTATTACATCGGGTCGGGCCAGTTGCCTACGTACGTGGTGTACGAGGTATCCGTGCCCTTGTCCTTGGTCTTCTTGGACATCGGGTCAGGCCAGTTTCCCACGGCTACCGAAGTTCCGGCAGGGTCCCCGAGGGAACCGGCAGACAGGACAGCTGGAGCCGCAGCAGAAAAAGCAAGGGCGCCTGCCAGTACGGCCGCGGTTGCGATCTTCTTCAACATAAATAGGTTCCTCAATACGAGTCGGATTCGTTACAAAGCCAGCACTGTCCTTGTTGACATACATTGTAAAATGTTTTCCACAGGGACTGTCAAGCATTTTGTACGAAGACCGTCCGGAAAAGGAGGAAAACCCGTGGGCAACGGATTCGGGGAGAAGCTCCGTGCGGAGCGTCTCGAACGGGGGCTGACACAGGCGGAACTGGGAAAGGACCTGTATTCCCCCAGCTATATTTCACTACTTGAGACCGGCCGCAGGGAACCTACGGCGGAGGTCATCGAGGAACTTGCACGCAGGCTGGAACTGGCACCCAAGGCGCTGGAGGCTTGGAGCCAGCCCATCTCAGTGAGCGATGCCGAATACGTCCTCGCCGGGTTGTACGCCCGGCAGGCGTGGGACCTGAGGGACTACCAGCTCGCGGCAAGCCATGCCGCCACAGCTGCCAAGATAGCCCTCGAAGGCAGGAACACGAGCGCCTGGTGGAACATGACGTACATGCAGGCGGAGTGCCTCATCAAGCAGGGCAACTGGCAGGAATGCCAGCGCATCATGCAGCACCTGCTGGAGCACCCCATGGCCACGGAATCAGCAGGCCTCGCTGTACGGGCCCGCCAGATGCTCGCCGGCATCTCCCAGGGCCAGGGCCAGCTGAGCGCAGCGGTGGACCACGCCATGGAGGCCGTGCGGCTGTGTTCCCAGCTGCCGAAGGGTTCCACGCTCATCATTGGTGCCCACCGGGCACTGATCGGCGCACTTGCCGAAAGCGGGCGGCTCGACGAAGCCTGGAAATACTGCCAGGCGATGATCGACCACGTGGATGAGCACTCCATGTCCCAGCTCGCCGGCGAAGTGGCGTGGGTGATCGGCAACGTGGCCTTCATGCGGCACGACTACCAGGAGGGAATAAAGCACCACGAACGGGCAGCCCGGCTGCTCTCCCCTGCCAACGACATCGAACTGTGGGCACGGTTCAACAAAGCCTCGGCGGCCGTTCGCCTGTCCTCCGGGATCGTTGAGCCGGAGACACTGTCATCGATCGAACGGGCCGAGCTGGCCCTGTCCATCGTGGGTGGCAACAAGTCCGACCAGCTGGAGGTCGCCTTCATACGCGCCCGCTGGCTGTACCTGACCGGGGACATTGTTGCCGCCGTCGAGAAGCTCCGCGAAATCCATGCGGAACGCGCCAGCCTGGCAAAGCACACCGCCGGTGAAGTCTCGCTCCTGCTGGGCAAGTCCCTGAAGGCCGCGGGCGAATCCGACGAAGCCCTGGTGCACCTCGAGGAGGCCCAGAAAGCCTTCAGTGCGGCAGGAGCGGCTGACCGCGTCCAGCAGGCAATGGACGCGGTCCTGGAAATAAAGCTGGCCCAGCAGCGCGCCGCGGCCGCTGCCAAAGCCAGCTAGCACAACACCATCCGCCGGGAGCAGCTGGGGCTCCGTCAGGCGAAGGCTTTCCCCGTAAGTCTCTCGTAGGCCTCGACGTAGCGGCCGCGGGTACGGTCCACAACCTCGTTGGGCAGCGCCGGTGGCGGCGTATCCGAGGACCTGTCCCAGCCTGATTCAGCAGACGTCAGCCAATCGCGCACATACTGTTTGTCGTAGGACGGCTGTGCCTGGCCCGGCTGGTAGGTGGCGGCATCCCAGAAACGTGAAGAATCCGGCGTCAGCACCTCATCCCCCAGGGTGATGAGCCCCGAGACGGGGTCATAGCCAAATTCGACCTTTGTGTCCGCCAGGATGATTCCCCGCTCACGGGTAATTTTCTCAGCGGTGCTGTAGATCTTGAGCGTCAGCTCGCTCAGGCGTCCGGCGATGTCGTCGCCAACCATGGCCACCACGGCGTCGTAGGGGATGTTTTCGTCATGCTCGCCCACCTCGGCCTTGGCGGACGGCGTGAAGATCGCGTGGTCCAGTCGCGACCCGTCAACCAGGCCCTCCGGCAGCGGAATGTTGCACACGGTCCCCGACGCCTTATATTCCTGCAGGCCGGAGCCTGTGAGGTAGCCCCGGGCGATACATTCCACCGGGAACATGTCCAGCTTCTTGCAGATCATGGCCCGGCCCTCCACCTCGGCCGGGACGCCGTCTTCCACCGTGGAGCCCAGGACGTGGTGGTCCACGTCCAACTGGTCGAACCACCAGAGGCTGAGCTGGGTCAGGATGCGTCCCTTGTCCGGAATCAGGGAGGACAGGACGTGGTCAAAGGCGCTGATCCGGTCGCTGGCCACCACCAGCACGCAGTCCTGGCCCATACGCTGCAGGATGGCCTCGTCAGCCGGCTCGTAGAGGTCCCTGACCTTGCCTGAGTAGACGTGTGTCCATCCGGGAAGGTCGAGGGTCTTGGTGTTGAAACCGCGGGGTGCTGGATCGTTGCTCATGTCAGGCCTTCGTCTTGGTCCCGTGGAGGGATGCGCTGGCAGTGGAGGGGACCTTTATTTCCCCGCGGGCGGCTTTTCCGCCAATGTCGGTGCGGAACTGCGAGCCTTCAAGCTGGACCAGCTCCACGCCGTCGTACGCTTTTTCCCGCGCGTCCACCAGGTCGCTGCCGAGGGCGACGACGGCGAGCACGCGCCCGCCTGCGGACACCACTTTGCCGTCCTCGTCGAAGGCAGTGCCGGCGTGGATGACGTGGACGCCTTCGAGCTCCTCCACCTTCTTGAGCCCGCGGATGCGGTCCCCGGTGCGGGGGGTGTCGGGGTAGTTTTCGGATGCGACGACGACGGCGACGGCAGTTTCCCTGGCCCACCGCAGCTCTTCTGCCTTGTCTAGTTCACCCCTGGCGGCTGCCAGCAGCAGGGCGCCGAGCGGGGTCTTGAGCCGTGCGAGCACGGCCTGTGTTTCCGGATCGCCGAAGCGGACATTGAACTCGATGACGCGGGTGCCGCGGGAGGTGAGGGCCAGCCCCACGAACAGCACGCCGACGAACGGGGTGCCGCGGCGGGCCATCTCGTTAACGGTGGGCTGGGCCACGCGTTCAATGACTTCCTGGACCAGGCCTTCAGGTGCCCACTCAAGCGGAGTGTAGGCACCCATGCCACCGGTGTTGGGTCCCTCGTCGTTGTCGAAGATCCGTTTGAAGTCCTGGGCGGGTGAAAGGGCCACGGTGTTGTGGCCGTCGCAGAGGACGAACAGCGAAACCTCGGGACCGTCCAGGAACTCCTCGATCACCACGGAGCCGCCGGCGTCGAAACAGGACTGGGCGTGGGCCAGGGCTTCCCCGCGGTCCTTGGTGACCACGACGCCCTTTCCTGCGGCGAGCCCGTCATCCTTCACCACGTAGGGTGCCCCGAAGGTGTCCAGGGCCGATTCGGCTTCCTCGGCGTTAGTGGCCACCATGGCCATGGCCGTGGGCACTCCCGCTTCCGCCATGATTTCCTTGGCGAACGCCTTGGACGCTTCCAGCTGGGCTGCTGCCTTGCTGGGACCGAACACGGGGATGCCGGCCTCGCGGACGGCGTCGGACACGCCGGCTGCCAGCGGCGCTTCGGGGCCAACCACCACCAGGTCCACCGTCAGCCTGGTTGCCAGTGCGGCGACGGCGCCGGGATCGTTGCCGTCGATCTTGTGGGTGGGGACCAGTTTGCTGATACCGGCGTTACCGGGAGCTGCGTGGACCTCGGACACGTTGGGGTCGGCGAGCAGGGAGCGGACAATGGCGTGTTCGCGGCCTCCGGGGCCAATGACGAGTACCTTCACAGTCTCCAAGGGTACTTTGTGCACCCTGCGTGCTCCTAAGCTGTGTCACCGCCAATGCCGCGGGGGCGCCCCCGCGACAATCCCGGACCCTGTCCGCTCCGAATACCCGTCATGGAGAAGCTGAAGAACTGGTTCCGGGGACCCACTGCTATGGCGGCGCTGGCAGGCGTGGTGGCGGCCGCCGTCGTCCTTGCCGTGGCCGAGCTGCTCGGGGCCTTCTTCACCGCCCGGGCCACGCCGCTGATCGCCCTGGGATCAACTTTCATCGACTTCACCCCGTCGTGGCTGAAGGACTTCGCCATCGCCACGTTCGGCACCAATGACAAGATTGCCCTCTTCGCGGGCATGGGCGTGACCATCACCCTGCTGGCGTGCGTGCTGGGCGTGGTGGCCCACCGCAGATGGGCGCTGGGTGTCCTTGGCGTCCTGTTCATGGGTGCCGTCATCGTGGCCAGCGTGGCGACCCGTGCCGGCGTCGGGGCCTTTGAAGCTCTGCCGTCAGTGGCCGGAACCCTGGCCGGCCTTCTGGTGCTGCGGTTCCTGATCAAAAACCTGCCGGCAACCAAGGCTTGGCCGGAAGCGCCGGCCGGCAGCGCCGTCGCTGATGACCCTGACGTGGTGGCCGCGCCGGGCACGACGCCCCGCGCCGCAACCAGCCGCCGTCGTTTTTTCGCCGCTGCCGGAATTACCGCTGCCGCTGCCGGCGTGGCCGCAACAGGTGGCCGGATGCTGGGCGCGGCCCGCAGTAATATCCTCCAGGCGCGGGATGCCCTGCAACTGCCCGCGGCCGCCAAGGCGGCGCCGGCTGTTCCTGCCGGCGTCCAGTCTCCCGTGCCCGGGGTGACGCCGTGGGTGACGCCAAACGGCGACTTCTACCGCATCGACACCGCACTCAGCGTGCCGGAAATCGACGTGGCGGACTGGGAACTCCGGGTCCACGGCATGGTTGAGGAGGAAATCCGGCTCACGTTCCAGGACCTGCTCGACGCCGACCTGATCGAGTCCCATGTGACGCTCACCTGCGTGTCCAACCCCGTGGGCGGCAACCTCGCCGGCAACGCCAAATGGCTGGGGTTCCCCCTCCGCGAGGTACTCAAGCGCGCACGGCCCAAGGACGGCGCGGACATGGTGCTCTCCACCTCCATCGACGGCTTCAGCGCCTCAACGCCCCTGGAGGTCCTGCAGGACGACCGGGACGCAATGCTGGCCATCGGCATGAACGGCGAGCCGCTCCCGCTGGAGCACGGCTATCCCGTGCGGATGGTGGTCCCCGGCCTGTACGGATTTGTCTCCGCCACCAAGTGGGTGGTGGACCTGGAGGTCACCCGGTTCGCCGACAGCAAGGCGTACTGGACGGAACGGGGCTGGTCCGAACGCGGCCCCATCAAGACCATGGCCAGGGTGGACGTGCCCAAGTCCTTCGCCAAGGTACCAGCCGGGAAGGTTGCCGTGGGCGGCACCGCCTGGGCACAGACCCGGGGCATCACCAAAGTGGAAATCCAGGTGGACGACGGCAACTGGACGGAGGCCGAGCTTTCCACGGAAGCGTCGCTGGTCACCTGGCGGCAATGGTCCTACCAGTGGGACGCCGCCCCCGGGCAGCATTACATCAAGGTCCGGGCCACCGACGGCACCGGCGAGGTGCAGACAGACCAGCGCGCGGACCCCGTGCCCGACGGCGCATCCGGCTGGCAGTCCGTGATGGTCACCGTGGAGTAACGCGGCATTCAGGAAGGCGCCCCATAGACTGGCACCATGCCCCACAACCCCCATGCCACCTTTACCGTGGACTCCGCCGTGGAACTGGCCGTCGTCGAACGCAGCGGTTTTGTGGAATCCCGGCACATCGGATCCGCCGTCCTCCTGGCGGCGGACGGATCCGTGGTCACCGAGCTGGGCGACATCAACACGCCCATCCTGGCCAGGTCCACTCTCAAGCCGTTCCAGGCCCTGGCGTCCATGCAGTCAGGCGTCCCGCTGAGGGGCGCCCAGGTGGCTGTTGCCTGCGGAAGCCACACCGGTTCACTGGACCACATGGACGTGGTGGCAGGAATGCTCAAAGCCGCCGGAGTCCGTGAGGACCAGCTGCAGTGCCCGGAGGCGTGGCCCCAGGACGAGACGGCCCGGAACTGGCTGGTGCGTTCGGAAAAAGGGAAGTCGCGACTGGCGTTCAACTGCTCGGGCAAGCACGCGGCGTTCCTCTGGGCCTGCACGGAAAACGGCTGGGACACGCACAGCTACCTGGAACCCAACCACCCGCTGCAGCAGCGCGTCCGCACCGTGGTGGAGGAATACACGGGCGAGAAAATTGCGCATCTGGGCATCGACGGCTGCGGCGCACCGGTAGCCGCGGTATCCCTCAAGGGACTTGCCCGGGGGTACTCGCAGCTGGCCAAGGCACCGGGCGACCAAAGCTTCAGCGCCCGTGCCGCCACCATCGCCACCTCCATGCTGGACTACCCCTGGGCGGTCCAAGGCATCGGCGAGGCCAACACGCTGGTGATGGATGAGCTGGAGATTATCGCCAAGATCGGAGCTGAGGGCGTGCTGGCCATGGCCACAGCGCAGGGAGTCTCCGTGGCCGTGAAGATTCTGGACGGAAACGTGCGTGCCACCTCCCTGGTGGCCCTGACCCTCCTGGCTGCGGCAGGCGCGGTGGACATCCCCGCTGTTGCCGGCGTCCTGGAGAGGGTGGTTGATCCCGTGCTCGGCGGCGGCCGGCCGGTGGGAAAGATCCGGCTTGGGCCGGCAGTATCCGCGCTTCTGGACTAGTTTCTGGACTAGCCTTTGTTCGGGCAGGCTGGCCTCACACGTGCTGGTCCACGATGACCGGGTTGCCGTCCGGGTCAACAACAATGAAGCTCGCCGGTCCGGTTGTTCCTTCTTCCGCTTGGCGGACGAAACTGACACCTTGGCCCTGCAGTTCCCGCTGGAGGTCACGGACATCCGTGAAGGACTCCAGCGGCTGGGCGTCCTGGTCCCAGCCGGGGTTGAAGGTCAGGGCGTTCCTCTCCAGCATCCCCTGGAAGAGGCCCACCACCGCCTGGCCGTTTTTCAGGATTAGCCAGTTCTGCGCGATGTCACCGGCAAAACGCGTGAACCCAAGTTTTTCGTAGAAAGCCGTTGAAGCGGCGATGTCCTTGACGTTGAGGCTTACTGAGAAAGCGCCGAGCTGCACGGGCCGTTCCCCTCCCTTGTGACGAGTGCTACCGATCGTACTCCCCCACCCAATTCCTTCCTGTTAGGCATCCGCGGTACTCTGATTGCCTTTGCCGCTGCATCCCCACGAAAGGGGCCCCGAAAACATGGCTGTAGCCCGTCGCCGGATCGACCCGAAGGAAGGCGCCGCAGCGGTGGAGGCGTGGCGTAAAGCCGCCGGACCGTCGTCGGACGTTCCCGTCCCGCGACCCATCCTGGCAACTGCGGTGCGCTACACGCTTGAGGAAGTCACAGCGCGGGCGCCGGGAAATTCGGTGGAGGTAAGGGTGCCGCCGTTCGGCGTCACCCAGTGCGTAGAAGGCCCGCGGCACACTCGCGGCACGCCGCCAAACGTCATTGAGTGCGACGCCGCCACCTGGCTTGCGATGGTCACAGGCCAGTTGGGCTGGGCAGACGCGGTGGCCGCACACAAAGTCGCTGCCTCCGGCCTCCGCGCGGACCTCTCAGCGCTGCTCCCGCTCTAACCCCCGAGTTTTGGGTCAGCCGCGGCCGATGAAGGGCATGCCTGCGGCGCTGATGACCACAGATCCGACGCTGGCCGACGGCGGCATGTTGGCCATCATCAGGACTGCCCGCGCGGCGTCCTCCACGGGGAAGGTGGGTTCCACCCGGCGGCTGCCGTCAGCCTGCAGCGCCCCCGCACCCACGCCGATGGTGTCCATGATGTCCGTGGCCGTGTTGCCGATATCGATCTGCCCGCACGTGATCCCAAAGCCCCGCCCGTCCAGCTCAATGCTTTTGGTCAGGCCGGTCATGGCGTGCTTGGTGACGGCATAGGCCACGGTCCGGGGCCGGGGCGAGTGCGCGGAGATGGAGCCGTTGTTGATGATCCGCCCGCCCTGCGGGTCCTGCGCCTTCATGGCCCGGACCGCGGCGGCGGCGCACAGCATGGAACCCGTCAGGTTCACCGCGAGGGTGTCGTTCCAGTCCCCCAGCGAAATTTCGTCCACGCTGGCTGCCGGGCCAAACACGCCCGCGTTGTTGAACAGGACGTCCACCCGGCCCCACCGGCGGCGGACGGCGTCGAAAAGATGCTCGACGTCGTCCTGCCGGGTGACGTCACACGGCACCACCAGCGCTTCGGCGTGACTGTCCGCCGTCTCCTTTAACTGCGCTTCCCGGCGGCCCGCCAGCGCTACCCGGTATCCGGCGGCCAGCATCTGCCGGGCCACCTCCCGCCCGATGCCGGAACCTGCTCCGGTAACGACGGCAACCCGCGCGGCGGAAGGGGTATTGTTCACGCTGTTCTCCTTGGGATGTGGTGCTAAAGGGCCGCCGTCACGCCCGTGCTGTTCAGCGGCCAGCCTATGACGGTCTTGGGCCGCGGCGCAGCGTAGGTCCGCACCTTGGAGGTGGACAGGCGCATGCGGACCAGGGATTCCGCGATGGCCACGGCGGAGGCCACGCCGTCCACCACGGGCACTCCGGCCCTCAGCCTGATCTGCTCGTCCAGTCCTGCCATTCCGCCGCAACCGAGCACAATCACCTCGGCCTTGTCCTGGCTGACGGCAAGCATCGCCTGGTTGATGATGGCTTCCACTGCGCGCTCCGGCTCCTCCTCAAGTTCAAGGACGGCCATGCCGCTGGCCCGGACCGAGGCGCAGCGCGCGTCGAGTCCGGCGAGCTTGAGCCGGTCCTCGATGAGCGGAACGGTCCGGTCCAGGGTGGTGACCACCGAGTACTTGTGGCCCAGGAACATGGCGGTGCTGGCGGCGGCCTCGGTGATGTCCACCACCGGGACGTCCAGGAGCTCCTGCAGCCCTTCCCGTCCGTGCTCGCCATAGCCGGCCTGCACAACGGCGTCGAACGGCTCCTGGTAGGAGGTGACGGCGTCCATCACGGCGATGGCGGCCAGGTAGCTTTCGAAGTTCCCTTCGCAGGAGTCGGCCCCGAACCGGGGTGTAATCCCCACGATCTCCGTGCCGGGTGCCGCGATGCTGCGTGCCGAAGCGGCGATGGAATCCGTCATGGACCGGGTGGTGTTGACGTTCGCAACGAGTATGCGCATCAGGGGATCCTTAGTGTTTGCTGGCGACGGCGAAGGCCTCGCCGTCGCGGTCTTCGAGCCGCTGCGAGCGGTCCGCGATGAAGAAGTACACAACTGCTGCGATGCCGGCGGCGAAGAACCAGGCAAACGGTGCTGCCGCCGCCAGCGCCGGGACGAAGGCGATGAGGAGTGCCAGGACGGCGGCCGGCACCATGGCGATGATGGCCCTGGGGTTGACGCCGTTCTTGTAGTAGTAGGCACCTTCGGGCGATGCGGTGTACAGCTCGGGGACATTGACCTTGCCACGGCGGATCAGCCAGTAATCAGCCATGACGACGCCGAAGAGGGGGCCGAGCAGGGCGCCGAGGCCGCCCAGGAAGTACACGATCACCAGCGGGTTGTTGTAGAGGTTCCACGGCAGGATCACCAGGCCGATGACGGCGCTGACGAAGGCAGCCTTGCGGAAGTCCAGGTGTTTGGGGAACAGGTTGGTGAGGGCATAGACCGGAGCCACGAAGTTGGCCATGAGGTTGACCGCGATGGTCAGGATCAGCAGGGCCAGGCACGCCAGGACAAGGAAGAGCGTGTTGGGGATGGTCTGGACGATGTCCGAGGGGCTCTCGATGATGGTGCCGTTGATCTTGAACTGCCCTCCCGCCATCACGACGACGATGGCGCCGAACACGAGCATGTTGATGGGAATGCCCCAGAAGTTTCCGCGGACCACGGCCTTCTTGGAGACGGCGGAGCGGGTGAAGTCGCAGAAATTCAGGACGAACGTGCCGTAGATGGAGACCCAGAGGGCGCCGCCGGCGAAGATGGTCAGCCACATTTCCGGCCCTTCAAGGGCGTTGTCCGAGGACCAAGCGATTGCGCCGCCGGCTTCCATGAAGATCCAGACGGCGATGGCGGCCATGGTGACCAGGATGATCGGGCCTGCGAAGGCCTCATACTTGCGTATCATTTCCATGCCGAAGCTCACGATGACCAGCTGGACAACCCAGAGGATGACGAACGCGATCCACCCCAGGGTGGACAGCCCCAGGATGGAGTCCTTGTCCAGTGCTCCGAGGCCCGGGAACATGGCCACGAGCATCACGCGGAAGACGACCGATGCGAGGTAGGTCTGGATGCCGAACCATGCTACGGCGACTGCGCCGCGGAGCAGGCTGGCGATCTGGGCGCCGCGGATACCGAAGCTGATCCTGCTCATCACCGGGAAGGGGACACCGGTTTTGACGCCCATGAATCCGGAGAGATTCAGGAGGCCGAAAAGCAGGGCAGCTCCGATGCCGAGTGCCAGCAGGATCTGCCAGCCGCCCAGTCCCAGGGCGAACAGTCCGATGGCGAAGGCGTAGTTGCCGAGGCTGTGGACATCGTTGGCCCAGAGGGTGAAGATGCTGTAGCCGGACCAGCTCCGGCCGGCGCGTTTGGTGGGGGCAAGATCGACGTTGTAAAGGGTGGGGCTGATGGCCTGGCCGGAAGCTGCGCTGGCTGATTCACAAAGAGCTTCGACGCCTGTGGCGGAGTGGGCTGAAGAGTCTGACGGCACTGTCAGCTCAGGAGCCTTTTCGACGCCGACCGGGGGAGGGGTCTGCATGGGGATCTCCGGTTCTTGAAGGATTCGCAGTGGTGAGCGCTGGTCGGGGTGACCGGTTCTGTTATTCCACATTGCGAAAAGTAGATATTGCTAAGTGGAATAAGAGTATGACCTGGGTCACCCCGCGGTCAAGGATTTCAAGGGGCTAAAGCAGTCACAATCGGTTCGCAGGCACCGACGTTCCGCACGCGCGGTCGGGGCGCCGGTTGTGCTTGACCCCACTTCCGCGGACTCGCTAATCTCGTATAGCAATAATGTTTTCTCACAATACGAAAACATGAGCCCAGCATTCAAAGACGAAAAGAGGCTGACGTGGCTGCAGGAGAAGATACCTCCCATATCCTCAGCGGGTTGACTAACCAGCTGCCTGATCGTGATCCGGAAGAGACTGCCGAGTGGGTTGAGTCCCTGGATTCGTTGATCAGGGAACAGGGCACTGAGCGTGCCCAATTCATCATGCGGAGCCTGCTGCAGCGCGCGGGCGCGCAGAGCGTCGGGGTGCCGATGGTGACCACCACCGATTACGTGAACACGATCCCGGTGGACCAGGAAGCCGAATTCCCCGGGAACGAGGAGTACGAGCGCCGGTACCGGGCGTATATGCGGTGGAACGCCGCGGTGATGGTCCACCGGGCGCAGCGGGCGAACATCGGCGTGGGCGGGCATATCTCCACCTACGCCGGCGCCGCGACCCTGTACGAGGTGGGCTTCAACCACTTCTTCCGCGGCAAGGACCACCCCGGCGGCGGTGACCAGGTCTTCTTCCAGGGCCACGCCTCCCCCGGCATGTACGCCCGGGCCTTCATGGAAGGCCGGCTTTCGGAGGAGGACCTGGACGGGTTCCGGCAGGAAAAGTCCAAGGAAGGCCACGCGCTGTCCTCCTACCCTCACCCACGGCTGATGCCGCACTTCTGGGAGTTCCCCACCGTGTCCATGGGCATCGGGCCGATGAACGCGATCTACCAGGCCCAGTCCAACCGGTACCTGCACAACCGGGGCCTGAAAGACACTTCTGACCAGCAGGTCTGGGCGTTCCTGGGCGACGGGGAAATGGACGAGCCCGAGTCCCGCGGCCTGCTCCAGCTCGCAGCGAACGAGAACCTGGACAACCTGAACTTCGTGATCAACTGCAACCTCCAGCGCCTGGACGGGCCCGTGCGCGGCAACGGCAAGATCATGCAGGAACTCGAAGCGTTCTTCCGCGGCGCGGGCTGGAACGTCATCAAGGTCGTCTGGGGCCGGGAATGGGATGACCTGCTCACCAAGGACACCGACGGGTCGCTGGTGAAGATCATGAACGAAACCCCCGACGGTGACTACCAGACCTACAAGGCAGAATCCGGCGGGTTCGTCCGCGAACACTTCTTCGGGAAGGACCCGGCCACCAAGGACCTCGTCGCGGACCTCACCGATGACCAGATCTGGAACCTCAAACGCGGCGGCCACGACTACCGCAAGGTCTACGCCGCGTACAAGGCAGCCACCGAATTCAAGGGCAAACCCACCGTCATCCTCGCCAAAACCGTCAAGGGCTACGGCCTCGGACCGCGGTTTGAAGGGCGGAATGCCACGCACCAGATGAAGAAGCTGACGGTCGAGGATCTGAAGGAGTTCCGGGACTACCTGCGGATACCCATTACCGATACGCAACTTGAAGCGGATCCCTATTCCCCGCCGTACTACCACCCCGGGCATGATGCACCGGAGATCGTGTACCTCCATGAACGGCGGAAGGCCCTGGGCGGCGCCGTCCCTGAACGCCGGGCATCCCATGATGCCGTTGCGCTGCCAGATCCCAGGACGTTTGACGTTGCCAAACGCGGCTCGGGCAAGCAGCAGGCCGCCACCACCATGGCTTTTGTCAGGCTCTTGAAAGACCTCATCAGGGACAAGAACTTCGGGCACCGGATTGTGCCTATCGTCCCGGACGAATCAAGGACCTTCGGGATGGACGCGTTCTTCCCCACCGCGAAGATCTACAACCCCAAGGGCCAGAACTACCTCTCCGTGGACCGCGACCTCGTCCTGGCCTACAAGGAATCCGCCCAGGGCCAGCTGATCCACCCCGGCATCAACGAAGCCGGCGCCGTGGCAGCGTTCACCGCCGCCGGCACCGCCTACGCCACCCACGGCGTGCCCCTGGTCCCGGTCTACGTGTTCTACTCCATGTTCGGCTTCCAGCGCACCGGCGACGCGTTCTGGGCCGCAGCAGACCAGATGACCCGCGGCTTCATCATCGGCGCCACCGCAGGACGGACCACCCTCACCGGCGAAGGACTCCAGCACGCCGACGGCCACTCCCCCCTGCTCGCCTCCACCAACCCCGCCGTCGTCACCTACGACCCCGCCTACGGCTACGAAATGGGCCACATCATCCGCGACGGCCTCGAACGCATGTACGGGGAGGCCGCAAGCGGCGAAGGAACCGGAGCTGCATCCGATAAAAACCTGATGTATTACCTCACCGTGTACAACGAGCCGATCACCCAGCCCGCCGAACCCGAGGAACTGGACGTCGAGGGCGTCATCAAGGGCATCTACCTGCTCGCCCCGGCGAAGGCCGAAGGACTGAGGGAAAACAGCCCCCGCACCCAGATCCTGGCCTCCGGCGTGTCCGTCCCCTGGGCCCTCGAAGCCCAGCGGATCCTCGCCGAAGACTGGTCAGTCTCCGCCGACGTCTGGTCCGTGACCTCCTGGAACGAACTGCGCCGCGACGGACTCGCCGCCGAAGAGGAAGCCTTCCTCAAACCCGGCGAACCCGCCCGCGTCCCCTTCATCACCCAGCAACTCGAAGGAGCCACCGGCCCCGTCGTCGCCGTGTCCGACTACATGAAAGCCGTCCCCGACCAGATCCGCCAATTCGTCCCCAACGAATTCGCCACCCTCGGCGCCGACGGCTTCGGCTTCTCCGACACCCGCGCAGCAGCCCGCCGCTTCTTCAAGAACGACACCCACTCCATCGTGGTGAAAGCGCTGCAAATGCTCGCGGCGAGGGGCGATGTCGAGGAGGGGGCGCCGTCGTACGCCATGGACCGCTACAAACTCCTGGACGTCACAGCCGGAACCACCGGCGCGACCGGCGGCGACGCCTGACACAACAAGAGTTCTTGTCCAGATATGCAGGCTTCAGGGCCTCGCAACCCTGCATATCTGGACAAAAACTCCATTGGGCTAGCGGCTGATCACACCTGCCTCCAGCAACTCCGCCAGGCCCTGCTTGAAACCGGACCTCCCGCCGTGGGCGGGATGGCGGACCTTGGGCGCGTCCACGCCGCTGGACAGCAGGCTGCGGTGCGCGATGTTCCCTACGGCAACCACTGCCTCAATCCCGAGAAGTTCAACCAACCACTGCCAAAACGGTGTACCCAGCCTTGCTTCGGTGATCCGCGGCGTCCGGTTGGACTGCGGCTTCCCGGGCACATGGGTATGCCACGGGCAGGCGCTCCACAGCAGGGGCAGGAAATCCAGTTCCGCCAGGACTTCCCACATCACCGTTGCCGTTGGCTCGGCAGCCACTCCCTCCGCCTCAGCAGGCAGGGCATACCCTTTGCCCGGCCCGAACAGTCCAAAACTGTTGGCCGGTCCCTGGAACATGGTGCGGTTGGTAAAAGGCACACCGGTAATCCGCATGCCCCTGAATCCGGGGGCCTCGCCCAGCAGCAGCACCTTCGGCGAGCGGTCCAGCATCTCGGAGAGGTAAAGCTCCAGGTTGTGCCGGCGCTGCGCGTTTGCCGCGATGCTGTGATCAAGGAAGTTGTTGCGCCCGTCATCGGACGGCACCGCCGCAAGCCGCTCCACGAAAGAGCTCATGGAACGTTCTGTCACCGGAGTGCTACCCAGCAAACGGCTACCAGCGCGGGTGGATGGACTCGCGGAAGTAGTGGTCGTAGATCCAGCGGACGCCTGCGTCGAACTCTTCGCCGACCTGCACGGACGCAGCCGCTGCGTTGGCCGTTGCCTGGTCCACGTTACGCGCGCCGGGGATTACCGTGGTGACGCCGTCCTGGGCCGCGATCCAGGCGATGGCCGCCTGGGCTGTGGTGGCGCCGGAAGGAACAAGCTGCTCGAACTCGGCCACGGCCTTCAGCCCGAGCTCGTAGTCCACGCCGGAGAAGGTCTCTCCGACGTCGAACGAGTCACCGCTGCGGTTGTAATTCCGGTGGTCATTCTCCGCGAACGTGGTTTCCTTCGAGTACTTGCCGGACAGGAGGCCGGAAGCGAGCGGCACCCGGGCGATGATGCCAACATTGGCTGCCTTCGCGGCGGGAAGAACTTCGTCCAGGGGCTTGAGCCGGAAGGCATTGAGGATGATCTGGACGGAGGCGGTGCCCCCATGGCGGATCGCTTCCAGTGCCTCGTCCGTGCGCTCCACGCTGACGCCGTAGTTGCGGATGGCGCCCTCGGAAACCAGGGTGTCCAAGGCGTCGTACACCTCGGAGTTGCTGTACACCGGGGTGGGCGGGCAGTGCAGCTGGACCAGGTCCAGGGTGTCGGTGCCCAGGTTCTTACGGGACCGGTCCACCCATTTGCGGAAGTTGGCCAGGGTGTAGTTTTCCGGCTGCTGGTCCATGCGCCGGCCCATCTTGGTGGCAACCGTGATATCCAGCCCGGGGTTGTCCGCGAGGAACTTCCCGATGGCCTGCTCGCTCTTGCCGTCCCCGTACACGTCCGCGGTGTCGAAGAAGTTCACGCCGGCCTCCGCGGACGCCGCCAGGATGGCCTGGGCCTGTGCCGGGTCAACGTTGCCCCAGTCCGCGCCAAGCTGCCAGGTGCCGAGTCCCACGACGGAGACGTTACGTCCGGTCTTGCCTAAAATCCGCTGTTCCATCCCTCGACTATATGGGGTGCCTCATGGGAGGCCGGAATTCCATGGCCCCACAGCTGCCCGAACATCCATTCGGATACTGAAAAATTACTTCCACCCTGATGTGTAAGCTTAATCACACTGAGGTACGTGGTGGACATTCCGGCGGTGATCGCGGGTACATTTCCCAGCACCAGAGGGTTTGGTTGGCGCGTCGGTCTGGTTCGTACGGGGAGCGTGAAGCATGGACGGCATTGAGGTATTCGTCAACGGGCAGGCAAGGGACTGCAGCACGGCCGGACCCCACACAAGCCTTCTTGATTGGCTGCGGGGTGAAGGCCTGACGGGCGCAAAGGAGGGCTGTGCCGAAGGCGAATGCGGGGCGTGTGCCGTCTTGGTGGCCAGGCCTGACGGACCCCGGGGAAGCCGCTGGACATCCCTTAATTCCTGCCTGCCACCCGCCCTGGCATTCGACGGTCAGGAGATCATCACGGCCGAGGGCCTGGGTACCGTGGCCGGGCCCTGTTCGGTTGAAAACCTTCATCCCGTCCAGCGTGAAATGGCGGACCGGGGCGGTTCCCAGTGCGGCTATTGCACTCCGGGATTCATCTGCTCCATGGCGGCAGAGTATTACCGTCCGGACAGGAGCCCCGGGCAGGCTCACAAGGCCACGGGTACCGGCGCCGTCGGCGAACAGCATGCTACCGATCACGAATGCGGTCCGAATGGTTTCGACCTGCACGCGCTCAGCGGCAACCTCTGCCGGTGCACCGGCTACCGCCCCATCAGGGACGCAGCCTATGCACTCGGGACCCCGCAGAACGCAGACCCCCTAATGGAGCGGCAGAACCGGCCCGCGCCGCCCACCAAGTACACCGGATCTGGAAGCAGTGCACAGTTCCGTCGCCCAAAGACGCTGGCTGAAGCACTGCGGGTGACGCAGGAGAACCCGGAGGCAAAGCTGGTAGCAGGGGCAACAGACCTCGGCGTGGAGGTAAACCTTCGGCACTCCCGGCCGCCCCTGCTCCTTGCCATCGACCGGCTGGAGGAGCTGCGGACTTTAGCGTTCGACGACGGCCGGGTTGAGATCGGCGCAGCCCTCACCCTTTCCGAGGTGGAACGGGGCCTCGACGGCCGGGTGCCCCTCCTGGCGCAGCTGTTTCCCCAGTTTGCGTCCCGCCTGATCCGTAACGCAGCCACCTTGGGCGGGAACCTTTCCACGGGCTCACCGATCGGCGACTCCGCGCCGGCGCTCCTGGCCCTGGACGCCACAGTTGTCCTGTGCTCGCTCGACGGCGAGCGCGAAGTTCCGCTGTCCGGGTACTACACGGGGTACCGGCAGAGCGTCAAGAAGCCCCACGAACTGCTCCGCGCAGTGCGGATCCCGCTGCCACTGGCCGAAAGCACCGCGTTCTATAAGATCTCCAAGCGGCGCTTCGACGACATCTCAAGTGTCTCGGTTGCCATCGCGCTGCAGGTGGCAGACGGCGTCGTAGATTCGGTCCGAATCGGCCTAGGCGGCGTGGCAGCCACGCCGATCCGGGCCTTCGCTACGGAAGAATCCTTGACGGGCCAGCCCTGGAACGCGGCAACCGCAGCCACCGCGGCAGCCACTATGGCCGGGGAGGGAACTCCTATCGACGACATGCGCGCCAGTGCACTGTACCGGCAGGCCATGTTGGGGCAGGCCCTGCTCAAGTTCCATGCAGGCAACGCGCCGGCACTGGAGGCAGCAAAGTGAAATCCCTGGCAGACCGTCCCGTCAACGCCGTGGTGGGGGTCCCGGTATCCCACGAGAGCGCAGCCGCCCACGTGACCGGGACAGCCCTGTACACCGATGACCTCTTAGTCCGGTCCCGGAATGTCCTGCATGCCTGGCCTGTCCAGGCGCCGCACGCCCATGCCCGGATCATCGGCATGGACACCCGGGCCGCACTCAAGGTTCCCGGCGTGGTGAAGGTGCTGACTGCGTCGGACGTTCCCGGTGTCAACGACGCCGGAGTGAAGCATGACGAACCGCTCTTCCCCAGCGAGGTCATGTTCCGCGGCCACGCAGTGTGCTGGGTGCTCGGCGAATCACTCGAAGCGTCGCGGCTCGGTGCAGAGGCCGTGGAGGTTGAGTACCAGCCCCTGCCTTCGATCCTGACGCTCACAGAAGCCATGGCGGCCGGAAGCTTCCAGGGCAACCAGCCCACGGTGGCGCGCGGCGAGCCGGACCAGGCCCTGGCAGGTGCGGCCCACCGGTTCAGCGGCGAGTTCGAATTTGGTGGCCAGGAACATTTCTACCTTGAGACGCAGGCGTCCTTCGCGTACATCGACGAAAGCGGGCAGGTCTTTGTGCAGTCCAGCACCCAGCACCCGTCCGAGACACAGGAGATCGTGGCGCACGTCCTGGGACTGTCCAACCACGAGGTGACCGTGCAATGCCTCCGGATGGGCGGGGGCTTCGGCGGCAAGGAGATGCAGCCCCACGGCTTCGCTGCCATTGCCGCGCTGGGTGCAAGCCTGACCGGACGCCCGGTGCGCCTCCGCCTCAACCGGACCCAGGACATCACCCTGACAGGCAAACGCCATCCGTTCCATGCGCGCTGGGAAGCAGGATTCGACGACGACGGCCGCCTTCAGGCGCTCAAGGCAACCCTCACCAGCGACGGCGGGTGGAGCCTGGACCTGTCCGAGCCTGTCCTTGCCAGGGCTATGTGCCACATCGACAACGCGTACTACATCCCCCATATTGAGGTGCACGGCCGGGTTGCCAAGACGAACAAAACGTCGCAGACGGCGTTCCGGGGCTTCGGCGGCCCGCAGGGGATGCTGGTGATCGAGGACCTGCTGGGCCGGTGCGCACCGCTGCTGGGCATCGACCCGGGCGAGCTCCGCCGTCGTAATTTCTATGAGCCCGGGCAAAGCACGCCGTACGGGCAGCCCGTGCGCCACGCCGAACGGCTCACGGCGATCTGGCGGTCGCTCCTTGACCGTGCAGACGTGCAACGGCGCCGGGCGGACATTGCCACATTCAACGCAGGGCACCCGCACATCAAGCGGGCCATCGGGATGACGCCCGTGAAGTTCGGCATCTCCTTCAACCTCACCGCGTTCAACCAGGCCGGCGCCCTTGTCCACGTATATAAGGACGGGTCGGTGCTCATAAACCACGGCGGCACCGAGATGGGGCAGGGCCTGCACACCAAAATGCGCCAGGTGGCTGCCACTGCCTTAGGCGTGCCGCTCTCATTCATCCGGCTGGCACCCACCCGGACAGACAAGGTTCCAAACACGTCCGCCACCGCCGCCAGCTCAGGTGCGGACCTCAACGGCGGGGCGGTCAAGAACGCGTGTGAGCAGATCAGCTCCCGGTTGGCAGAGGTGGCTGCCCGCAAGCTCAATATCCACCCGGATGATGTCCGGTTCGACGACGGCAAGGTCACCGGGATCGGATTCCACGACCGCCACCTCAGCTTCGCCGAGGTGGCGCGCGACGCGTACTTCCAGCGGGTCCCGCTCTGGGCAGCAGGTTACTACCGGACAGAGGGGCTGCACTGGGACAGCGCCCGGATGCAGGGCGAGCCGTTCAAGTACTTCAGCTACGGCGCGGCGGTCACAGAGGTGGAGGTGGACCGCTTCACGGGTGCCTACCGGCAGCTGCGCGCGGATATTGTGCACGACGTCGGCGACAGCCTTTCGCCGTTGATCGACGTCGGGCAGATCGAAGGAGGCTTCGTCCAGGGTGCCGGGTGGCTGACCCTTGAGGACCTTCGGTGGGACACGTCCGACGGAGACGGGCGCGGACGCCTGACCACCCAGTCGGCGAGCACCTACAAGCTGCCGAGCTTCTCGGAAATGCCGGAGCAGTTCAACGTCCACCTGTTTGAACGCGCCACGGAAAGCGGGGTGGTCTACGGCTCTAAGGCCGTGGGCGAGCCGCCGCTTATGCTGGCCATCAGCGTGCGGGAGGCGCTGCGGGAAGCTGTCGCGGCGTTCGGTCCTGGCGGCACCGCCGTAGAACTGGCCAGCCCCGCAACTCCCGAGGCAGTGTTTTGGGCGCTTGAGCGGGTAAATGCGCCCTCCCCCAAGGAACATGACGGTGCGGTCCTGCCGGTGACAACGTCGGTGCTGTGACATGGACTGGCTGGAAGCCCTGCAGCACCTACGGTCGGCGGGCCTGCCCGCGGTCCTGGCGACCGTGTCCGAGGTACATGGCCATGCACCTCGGGAGGCGGGAGCCAAGATGGTGGTGGGGACCGGGTCCACCTGGGGAAGCATCGGCGGAGGCAACCTTGAGGCTACGGTGGTGGACCAGGCCAGGGACATGATGGCCTGTGGCATCTCCACACCCCAGAACGTCGAGTTCGCGCTGAACGAGCATGCCCCCACGCAGCACGGGCGGCAGTGCTGCGGAGGGAAGGTACGGGTGCTGCTGGAACCTTTCCTGTCCCTTCCCACCGTGGCGATCTTCGGCGTCGGGCATGTCGGGTACGAACTCGGGCGCATCCTGTCCCGGCTGCCCATGACCCTGTATCTAGTGGACAGCCGCACGGAACAGCTGGATCCCACCCGGCTGGCTGATGTGACCTCGGGTACCGCGGACGTTCGGGCAGTGCACACGCCCGTCCCGGATTCGTTCCTTGGTGACCTGCCTCCGGGCGCACACGTTTTCATCATGAGCCACGACCACTCGGAGGACTTCCTGCTCTGTCACGCGGCCCTGCGCCGCGGCGACCTCGGGAGCGTGGGACTCATCGGATCGCGCGCCAAGTGGCTGCGGTTCCGGCAGAAGCTGGTAGCGGAAGGGTTCGCGGGGCCGGACATTGATCGGATCCAGTGCCCGATCGGGCTGCCGGACGTCAAGGGAAAGGCCCCTGCGGTTATTGCAGTGAGCGCCGCGGCAGGTTTGCTCGGGGCCCTGCCGTCCGCTCGGCAGTAGCACACGCGCTTAGGCCCTGCGGTCCCGCGGGCTTACGCTGACTGCTGGCGTCCGAAGACCGGGAGCGCCCGTAACCAGCGCGAGAGCCCGCGGGCGGGCCGGTCGCAATCAGCCGGGATGTAGAAATCCGGGTCGGTGCCGCCATACGGGTGGTACAGCTCCTGGCCCGGCGCCGGAAAGCCCACCACTTCTTTTGGGTCCTGCAGGTCCATCTCGTCCTCCCCACTTTCGTTGGTTCCTTCAATAAAGTATTTCCGCATCTCGGAAAGTAAATATTGTTATGTGGAAAGATTACGGCTCCGGGAGGATGGCGTCAAGGAATGAGCCGGCCTTAGGCCTGGCGGCCGTGGGCCCGCCCGGTCACAAATGGATTTTTCCGCTTGTGATGTACACCACCGATTTCCGGAGGTACGCTGGATGTCAACTCGTGGCGCAAGTCACGTAACCTGGGAGCAGCAGGCAGGGTCGTAATGAGCTGACATCAATCGATGTCGGCTCTTTTTTGTGGGCCGACGGTACAAGAAACGTGCGGGAAACGCGCGCTTAATTTCTATGCGGGACTGTGGTCCCACATACCTGAAGTTGGGAATCTGACCATGAGCAGCAACATCATCCTCGGCCACAACCAGTTCGGAAAGGCCGAAGTCCGGGTCGTCAAAATCACCCGGGACACGGACCGCCACGAAATCGAAGATTTGAACGTCACCTCGCAGCTCCGCGGTGACTTCGCGGCCGCCCACCTCGAAGGCGACAACGCCCACGTGGTGCCAACCGACACCCAAAAGAACACCATCTACGCCTTCGCCCGGGACGGTGTAGGTTCACCGGAAGCCTTTCTGCTGCGCCTCGGTGAGCACTTCACGTCCAGCTTCGACTGGGTGACCGGCGGACGCTGGGAAGCCGAGTCCTACAGCTGGAACCGCATCCAGGCCCACGGCGCCGAGCACGACCACTCCTTCGTGCGCAACGGCCAAGAGGTCCGCACCGCGGTCCTGGTCCGCGACGGCTCCACCAACCACCTCATCTCCGGCCTTAAGGACCTGACTGTCCTGAAATCCACCCAGTCCGGTTTCGTCGGCTACCCGAAGGACAAGTACACGACCCTCCCCGAAACCACCGACCGCATCCTGGCCACCGACGTCTCGGCCCGCTGGCGGTTCAAGACCGGAACCGATTTCAGCACCATCGATTTCAACAAGAGCTACGACGACGTCAAGGGACTCCTGCTCGAAGGCTTCACCGAGAAGTACTCCCACGCGCTCCAGCAGACCCTCTTCGACATGGGTACCAAGGTGCTTGAAGCCCACAGCGAGATCGACGAAATCAAGTTCTCGATGCCCAACAAGCACCACTTCCTCGTGGACCTCTCCCCCTTCGGCCTCGACAACCCCAACGAGGTCTTCTTCGCCGCGGACCGTCCCTACGGCCTTATCGAGGCCACCGTCCAGCGCGAAGACGCCGCCCCGGCGGACATCGCCTGGTCCGGCATCGCCGGCTTCTGCTAGGCCCGCAGCACCTCTAACACCATCCGGTCCGGAGTTTTTGTCCAGATAAGACGACTTCCGAGCACCTTTAGTCCACATACGTGGACAAAAACTCCGGACCGCACCCACGTCTTTCAGCAACACCGTTAGCCAGACAACGTTAGCCAGACGATGACGTCTGCCATGAACCAGAAAGTCTGCCATGAACATCAAGCACACCCTCAAAGCCGACGCCAAAAAGCAGGGCAAGCGCCTCGCCTCAAACCGGCCGGAGGACGAACGCCTTTCCATCGGGAGCAGCTTTGCCTACGGCTTCCAGCACGTCCTCACCATGTACGGCGGCATCATTGCCGTCCCGCTGATTGTGGGCCAGGCCGCGGGCCTCTCCCCCGCCGATATCGGCATCCTGATTGCCGCAGCACTCTTCATGGGCGGCCTGGCCACCCTGCTGCAGACCATCGGAGTACCGTTCTTCGGCTCCCAGCTCCCGCTGGTGCAGGGTGTGTCCTTCGCCAGCGTCGCCACCATGGTGGCCATCGTCAGCGGCGGCGGCGGACTGCCGGCAGTCTTCGGGGCTGTGATCGTATCGGCGGCCATCGGCCTGCTGATCGCCCCGGTCTTCTCCAAGATCGTGCGGTTTTTCCCGCCGGTGGTGACCGGCACGGTCATCACCACCATCGGCCTTACCCTCATGCCGGTTGCGGCCAACTGGGCCATGGGCGGCAACCGCACTGCAGAAAACTACGGCAGCATGGCCAACATCGGCCTCGCTGCCGTAACCCTGGTCCTCGTCCTGCTCCTGAGCAAGGTGGGCAGCGCCACCATTTCCCGTTTGTCCATCCTCCTCGCCATGGTGGGCGGCACCATCATCGCCGTCGCCACCGGCATGGCGGACTTCTCAAAGGTGGGTCAAGGACCCATCGCCGCCTTCCCCACCCCGTTCCACCTCGGCGCACCCACCTTCGAAATCGCCGCAATCATCTCCATGGTGATTGTGGTACTGGTCATCCTCACCGAGACAATGGCGGACATTCTGGCGGTTGGCGAAATCGTCGGAACCAAGGTCGATTCCAAGCGGATCGCAGCCGGACTCCGTGCGGACATGGGATCCAGCCTGGTCGCCCCGATCTTCGGCTCGTTCACCCAGAGCGCGTTCGCACAGAACGTTGGCCTGGTGGCCGTCACCAAGATCAAGAGCCGTTACGTTGTAGCCGCAGGCGGCGTCATTCTGGTCATTCTCGGCCTGCTGCCCGTGATGGGCCGCGTTGTCGCAGCCGTCCCAACGGCCGTTCTCGGCGGAGCAGGAATTGTCCTGTTCGGCACCGTGGCCGCCAGCGGCATCCGGACGCTCGCCAAGGTGGAATACAAGAACAACATGAACCTCATCATCGTGGCCGCATCCATCGGCTTCGGCATGATCCCCATCGCCGCTCCCACCTTCTATGACCAGTTCCCGTCCTGGTTCAGCACCATCTTCCACTCCGGCATCAGCTCAGCCGCCGTCATGGCCATCCTGCTGAACCTGTTGTTCAACCACCTTCAGGCGGGCAACTCCGAAAACCAGTCGGTGTTCGTAGCCGGCACCGGACGGGTGGTCCGGGAAGAGGACCTCAAATGCCTGGCCGACGGCGACCGCTTCGAAGGCGGCAAGCTCATCGACTGCGACGGCAAGGAAGTTCCGGTCCAGTCGTCCGAAAAGGCAGCGGACCACTAGGAACGCCGGAGCACTATGGACAAAGGCATGAAACTGCGGCGGCGGCCCGTCCCGGAAAGGGCGGGCCGCCGCCGTCGTCAGCGCGGACGTGGGTCAGGTGCGGTTCATCTCCAGAGAGATGGCTTCGGCGGCCTCGCGGAGGACGGGTACCGCTTTATCAGCGAAGTGCTCGTCCACGCGGGACACGGGGCCGGAAACCGAAATGGCGGTGGGAGTGGGGGCGTTGGGCACAGCCATCGCGAAGCAGCGGACACCCAGTTCCTGCTCCTCTTCGTCGATGGAGTAGCCGCGTTCCCGGATGAGCTTGAGGTCGGCCAGGAGGTCATCAACATCCCCGATGCTCTTGGGCGTGGGGGTGGGCATCCCGGCACGGGTGACGATGCCGCGGACAACGTCGTCGTCCAGCTGGGCCAGGATGGCTTTGCCGACGCCGGTGGCGTGGGTATGGGCACGCCGGCCCACCTCGGTGAACATGCGCATGGCATGGAGCGAGGGTACCTGCGCCACGTAGATGACCATGTCCGAGTCAAGCACGGCCATGTTGGATGTCTCGCCCAGCCGGTCCACGAGGGTCTTAAGCTGCGGCCGTGCCACGGCGCCTAGCTGCTTGTTGGCTCCCTCGCCGAGCCTGATGAGCCGCGGGCCCAGGGCGTAGCGCCGGTTGGGCAGCTGGCGGATGTAGCCAAGCGACACCAGGGTGCGCAGCAGACGGTGGATGGTGGGCAGCGGCAGGTCGGTGGAGGACGACAGCTCGCTGAGCGTGACATCGCCGCCGGCGTCTGTGATCAGTTCCAGCAGTTCGAAGACGCGCTCAACCGACTGCACGCCTCCAGCGGCTTTTTCAGCCATGACCAGTCTCCTGTGGACTCGGATTCCGACAAGTCTTATCCGCATCGTGAAAAGAATTGCCCTAGAAGTCCCAAGATACAGCAGAACCCCCCGCAGGCGCGATGAAAGGCACTTCGGGGTTGTATTTCCACAAAGTAGATAATAATATCCATAATACGAAAACATTCGGATTGGAACAGAAGCCCACTGGGCCCAACAGGAGGACATTCAATGGCGAACCCGAGCCCCGGAAATTCCATCACCCTGCGCGTAGAAGCGCCGTCCAGCTTCAGCGCCACCAGCGAGCTCGCTGCGGCAGTAGGTGCAGCCGGCGCTGCCATCACTGCCCTGGACGTCACCGAGTCCCACCACGAGACCCTGGTTGTGGACGTCACCTGCAACACCACCGACGACGAGCACGCCGGCCGCGTCAAGGACGCCCTCAACGCGCTCGACGGCGTCACGGTCCAGCACGTCTCGGACCGCACCTTCCTCATGCACCTGGGCGGCAAGCTGGAAGTCGTCCCCAAGGTAGCCCTGCGCAACCGTGACGACCTCTCCCGCGCCTACACTCCCGGCGTCGCCCGCGTCTGCCTCGCCATTGCCGAGGACCCGGCGGCGGCCCGCAACCTGACGGTCAAGCGCAACACCATCGCCGTCGTCACGGACGGCTCGGCAGTGCTCGGCCTGGGCAACATCGGCCCGGCAGCCGCCCTGCCCGTCATGGAGGGCAAAGCCGCGCTGTTCAAGCAGTTCGCCAACGTGGATGCCTGGCCGGTCTGCCTGGACACCCAGGACACCGAGGAAATCATCAGCATCGTCAAGGCCCTGGCACCCGTGTACGGCGGCGTGAACCTTGAGGACATCGCCGCCCCGCGCTGCTTCGAAATCGAAAACCGCCTCCGCGAGGAACTGGACATCCCGGTGTTCCACGACGACCAGCACGGCACCGCAATCGTCACCCTCGCCGCCCTTGTCAACGCCCTGCGCGTGGTGGGCAAGAAGCTGTCCGAGGTCCGCATTGTGGTCTCCGGTGTGGGCGCGGCCGGTTCCGCCATCATCCAGCTCCTTAAGGCCCAGGGCGCGCAGCACATCATCGCGGCCGGCCGCTCCGGCGCCATCCACTCAGGGCAGGAGTACGGGGACGAGCACCGCAGCTGGATCGCCGCGAACACCAACCAGGAAGGCTTCGACGGCACCCTGCACGAGGCCCTCGTGGGTGCCGACGTGTTCATCGGCGTCAGCGCCCCGCACGTGATCGGCGAGGAGCAGGTGGCAGCGATGGCACAGGACGCCATCGTGTTTGCCATGGCCAACCCGACGCCGGAGATCGATCCAGTGGTGGCGGCAAGGCACGCGGCTGTGGTGGCCACCGGACGGAGCGACTTCCCCAACCAGATCAACAACGTGCTGGCGTTCCCCGGCTTCTTCCGGGGGCTGCTGGACGCTGGAGCCTCGGACATCACGCCGGAGATGCTGGTGGCCGCCGCGGACGCCATTGCCAACCGGGTAGCTGACGAAGAGCTCAATGCCAGCTACATTATCCCCAGCGTCTTCGATCCCCATGTTGCCGCCGATGTTGCCTCAGCTGTTGCCGCGGCCGCCCACGCAGCAAACGTGGCCACCGCGGTTGAAGGGGTTGAAGCCGCGGCTCCCGAAGCCGCCCTGGCCAGCGCCTGATTCACTGCCTGACTGCAAGCCACAAGGAAAGGACCAGAAATGGCCATCACTGTCACAGATCCCCGGCCCATCGACCGCGCGGAGGAGATCCTCACCCCCGAGGCGCTGGCCTTCATCGAGGAGCTTCACACCCGCTTTGCCGGCACCCGCAACGAGCTCCTGGCGGCCCGTGCCGTCAAGCGCCAGCGGGTGGCCGAGACCGGAAAGCTGGACTTCCTGCGGGAGACGCAGGACGTGCGCGACGGCGACTGGAAAGTTGCGCCCGCACCCGCACCGCTGCAGGACCGCCGGGTTGAAATGACCGGGCCCGCCTCGCCGGCGAAGATGGCCATCAATGCCCTGAACTCCGGTGCCAAGGTGTGGCTCGCGGACCTCGAGGATGCCAGCACCCCCACCTGGGGCAACGTCATCGACGCCATCCTCAACCTCCGCGACGCCGCCCAGGGCACCCTCAGCTACACCTCGGACGAGGGCAAGGACTACAGGCTCCGCACCGACGCGCCACTCGCCGTCGTGGTGGCCCGCCCCCGCGGCTGGCACATGCCCGAAAAGCACCTGCTCATCAACGGTGAACCCACGGTGGGCGCCCTCGTGGACTTTGGCCTGCACTTCTTCCACGTGGCCAAGCAGCTGGTCCTCAACGGCCAGGGCCCTTACTACTACCTGCCCAAGATGGAAAGCCACCTTGAGGCGCGGCTGTGGAACGACGTCTTTGTCTTCGCGCAGGACTACCTGGGCCTGGACCAGGGGACCGTCCGCGCCACCGTCCTGATCGAGACCATCCCGGCCGCGTTCGAAATGGACGAGATCCTCTACGAACTGCGGGACCACGCCTCCGGCCTGAACGCCGGCCGCTGGGACTACCTGTTCAGCATCATCAAGTACTTCCGGGACGCCGGCGAGGAGTTTGTGCTGCCGGACCGCGCCTCGGTGGCCATGACGGCTCCATTCATGCGCGCCTACACCGAACTGCTGGTCAAGACCTGCCACAAGCGCGGGGCCTTCGCCATGGGCGGCATGGCCGCCGTCATCCCCAACCGCCGCCACCCCGAGGTGACCGAGGCTGCCTTCGCCAAGGTCCGCGCGGACAAGACGCGTGAGGCCAACGACGGCTTCGACGGCTCCTGGGTTGCACACCCGGACCTGGTGCCCACGTGCCGCGAGGTCTTCGATGCCGTCCTGGGCGGCAAGCCCAACCAGCTGGACAAGCAGCGCCCGGAGGTCAACGTCACCGCTGAGCAGCTGCTGGACGTCACCTCCGCCGAAGGCCAGGTCACCGAGGCAGGACTCCGGCTGAACCTGTACGTCGCCGTGGCCTACACGGCGGTATGGCTCTCCGGAAACGGCGCGGTTGCCATCCATAACCTCATGGAGGATGCCGCCACGGCGGAAATCTCCCGCTCGCAGGTATGGCAGCAGATCCGCAACAAGTCCGTCCTGGCGGACACGGGCAACACCGTGACCCGCGAGCTGGTGGAGCGGATCCTGGCCGAGGAAACCGAGCGCCTGCGCACCGAATTCGGCGACGAGGCCTTCCGCCGCTATTACCAGCCTGCCAGCGAACTGATCGCCGACATCTGCCTCTCGGAGGACTACACGGACTTCCTCACCACCCCGGCCTACGAACTGGTGGGCTGAGGCATGGCGGAAACACCCAAGCCGTCCTTGTCCGCAGGCGACCTGGCGAACATCGACGGGCAGCTCGCCGCAACGGACCGCCTGCTCGAGCGGAACTACCCGGGCGACGACGGCTCCCGCCAGCCCGTCCACACGGTGTACGTCCCCGCGGACCGCTTCACGGCGTCGTTCGCTGCTGACTGGGGCGCGCAGGCGATGGCGACGGCGGCCGCGCACGGAGGTTTCGAAAAGCTGGGGCGGCTCCTGGGCCAGGACAGTGCGCTGGCGGAAGCCGTCGCGCCCCGCGTCGAGGCCAAGCTGAACACTGAACCGATCGAAGACCTGCGGCTCGATTTCGAGGACGGGTTCGGGGACAGGGGCGACGACGCCGAGGACGCCGCCGCGGTTGCCGCGGCATCGGCGGTGGCCACCGCCGTCGCGGCCGGGTCGGCTCCCCCGTTCATTGGCATCCGGTTCAAGTGCTTCGAGGCGCCCACCAGGGCCCGCGGGCTCCGGACGCTGGACCTCTTTGTCTCCGGGCTCGCAGCGGCCGGCGAACTTCCCGAGGGCCTGGTCCTGACCCTGCCCAAGGTCACCACCGTGGCCCAGGTCCAGGCCATGGACTATGCCGTGTCCCGGCTGGAGGAGGTGCACTCCCTCCCCGCCGGCCGGCTCCGCTTCGAGGTCCAGGTGGAAACCCCGCAGCTCATCCTGGGTCCGGACGGCACCTCCCCGGTGGCCCAACTGCCGCACGCCGTCCCCGGCCGGATCAGCGGCCTCCACTACGGGACCTACGACTACTCCGCCTCCCTGCAGATCTCGGCCGAATACCAGTCCATGGAGCACCCGGTGGCGGACTTCGCCAAGGAAGTCATGCAGCTGGCAGTGGCCGGCACCGGCATCCGGCTCTCGGACGGGTCCACCAACATCATCCCCGTGGGCGGGAACGTGGAGAATGCCTGGCAGCTGCACGGCCGCCTGGTCCGGCGGTCACTGGAGCGCGGCTACTACCAGGGCTGGGACCTGCACCCGGCCCAGCTGCCCAGCCGCTTCGCCGCCACCTACGCGTTCTACCGGCAGGGCCTCCCCGCTGCCGCGGCCCGGCTGCGGAACTACGTGGAACAGACCGAAGGCAGCGTCATGGACGAGCCCGCCACGGCCCGCGCCCTGGCGGCATTCGTCCTCCGCGGCGTCCAGTGCGGCGCCGTCGGAGCCGATGAAGTCCAGGCGCTTGCCGGCGTCGGAATTCCGCAGCTCACTGTGCTGGCGCACCCGCGGCTCGCCACCACGTCCAACTCCTAGGTAAGGATCTTTTTTCATGGGCAAGTACTACTCCCCCACCGGCGGACTGCCACCGCAGACCCACCTGACCACCGAGCGCGCCATCGTTACCGAGGCTTACACGGTGATCCCCAAGGGCGTCATGACGGACATCGTCACGTCCAACCTGCCGGGCTTCTCGAACACCCGGTCCTGGATCATCGCCCGTCCCATCTCCGGCTTCGCCACCACGTTCTCGCAGCTGATCGTGGAGATCGGCCCGGGCGGCGGCGCCCCCAAGGCTGAGTTCGAGGCCGGCGTTGAAGGCGTCATTTTCGTGACCCGCGGCAAGGTGAACCTCACCCTCGACGGTGAACTGCACCAGTTGGAGGAAGGCGGCTACGCCTACCTGGCTGCCGGTTCCGAGTGGGGCCTTGAGAACGTTTCCGAGGACGTCGTGTCCTTCCACTGGATCCGGAAGGCCTACGAACGCCTTGAGGGCTACGAGGCCAAGTCCTTCGTCACCAACGAAAAGGACGTGGAGCCCACCGCGATGCCGGACACCGACGGCGCCTGGAAGACCACCCGCTTCACGGACTCCAGCGACCTGGCCCACGACATGCAGGTGAACATCGTGACGTTCCAGCCCGGCGGCGTCATCCCGTTCCCTGAAACCCACGTCATGGAGCACGGCCTCTACGTCCTGGAAGGCAAGGCCATGTACCTGCTGAACAACGACTGGGTGGAGGTTGAGGCGGGCGACTTCATGTGGCTGCGCGCCTTCTGCCCGCAGGCCTGCTATGCCGGAGGCCCGGGCGAGTTCCGCTACCTGCTTTACAAGGACATGAACCGGCAGGTCCGCCTCACCTGACCCGCCCCCACCCAACTGGGTAGCGCTAAGTGTCGTTTTGGAGCTCCAAAACGACACTTAGCGCTACCTAGTTGGGGGAAGATTGGTGGCATGGGCACAAGCCGGATCCGCGGGTGGAAGCGCACTGCCGCAGGCCTATGCGTGGTCCTGCTGGCGGTATCCTCTGCCGGCTGCACCGGCGAACCGGATCCCCCGGAACCGGAGCCGCCCGCAGCCTTTGCGCTGCTGGAGGCTTTCAGCGCCCGGATGCTCGCCGAAGGCGCCCCTGCCGTCCTGATCGCCGCCAGGACCGGAACCACCAGCTGGACCCATGCCGCCGGGGTGCGGAGCCTGGACTCGGGCGAGCCTGCCACGGTATCCGATCCCGTCCGCGTGGGCGGCATCACCGAATCCTTCATCGCAGTGTCGGTGATGAAACTTGCGGCGGAGGGCAGGCTGGACCTGGACAGCCAGGTAAGCAGCTACCTGCCGGAGTTCGGCAGCGTCCTCCATCCACCCGGCCCCGTGAGCGTCCGGCAGCTTCTGACCCACGAATCAGGGATCCCCGACTTTTCCGTACCCCTGCTGGCGTCCGGAAGCTGGGCAGAAACGATGAACCGGCCGCTCAGCCTCGAGCAGCAGCTGGCCCTGGCTGCCACTGTGCCGTGGGACGGCCGGCTGGCACGGATCTTCGACTATTCGCGTTCGAACTACGCGGCGCTTGCCCTGATTGTTGAGCGGCTCCGTGGCCAGGGGATCGATGAGGTCCTGGCTGAGGACATCGCCGCTCCCCTGCGCCTGGAGGCAACCCTGATGGGCGGTCCCCCGCCCACCGGCATGGTCCACGGGTACGTCACCCTTGAGGGCAGGCGCACGGATGCCAGCATGCCGGCCTGGCAGGCGGAGTCGCCCTCCACCGGGGCCGTCTCCACGGTGGAGGAAGTGAACAGGTTCTACGCCGCGCTGCTGCAGGGCAGGCTGCTGCCACCGGACAGCGTGACGGCCATGAAGGGCGGCTACTCGCAGTACTACGGCTTTGCTTTGCGGCGCTGGAACAACACCTGCAACAACCGCTTTTACTACGGCCTTCCGGGGGATACCGACGGCTACGGAATGATCGCCATGACCAGTGAGGACGGCAGCAGCCAACTGGCGATGTCTGTCGCCTACCCGCCCGCGCCGCCCACCCTTGAGACCAACCCGCTGATCCATGAAATGCAGGACGTCGCGCAGGAGGCCCTCAACAGCCTGTGCTGAGGGCCTCCCGCTGGTACCTTCCGGTGAAATCAGGCCCCGGGATTCAGGACAACCTTGATGCAGCCGTCCTCTTTCTTCTGGAACTTCTCGTACAGGGCGGGCGCCCCTTCCAGCCCCGAGCGGTGGGTGACCAGGTCCATCACGCCCAGCGGATCGGCGTCGTCCTCCACCAGGGGCAGGATGTCGTCAGTCCAGCGGCGGACGTTGCACTGCCCCATCCGGACCTGGATCTGCTTGTCGAACATGGTCAGCAAAGGCATGGGACTGGCCTGGCCGCCGTACACGCCGCTCAGGGATAGAGTCCCGCCGCGACGGACGGCGTCAATGGAGGTGTGAAGTGCGGCGAGGCGGTCCACGCCGGCCGTCTCCATCGCCTTCTGCGCCAGCTTGTCCGGCAGTAGTCCGAGGGCCTGGTGGGCGAAGCCGGCAACAGGGGAACCATGGGCTTCCATGCCGACGGCGTCAATCACCGCATCCGGGCCCCTTCCGGCTGTCGTCTCCCGCAGCAGGTCCGCTACGTCCCTGCCGTAGTCGAGAGTCTCGACGCCGTGCCGCTCCGCCATCGCGCGGCGCTCGGGAACAGGGTCCACTCCGATGACCCGAAGGCCCCGCTGGACGCCGATCCGTGTGGCGAACTGACCGACGGGTCCCAGGCCGAACACAGCCAGGGTGCCTCCGGCCTGGACGTCCGCGTATTCCACGCCTTGCCAGGCCGTGGGGAGGATGTCCGAGAGGAACAGGTACCGCTCGTCCGGAAGCTCACTCCCCACTTTCACCGGGCCGTAATCGGCATGCGGCACGCGCAAATATTCGGCCTGGCCGCCGGGAACAGAACCGTACAGTTCCGAGAAACCAAAGAGCGCGGCGCCGGAACCCTTGCTTTTGACCTGGGTGGTTTCGCACTGGGACTGCAGGCCCTGGCTGCACATATAACAGTTGCCGCAGGAAATGTTGAAGGGGATCACCACACGGTCGCCCTTGCGGAGATTGGTGACGGCGCTTCCCACTTCTTCCACGATGCCCATCGGTTCATGGCCGATCACATCCCCTTTGTGCATGTACGCGCCCAGCACTTCGTACAGATGCAGGTCAGAGCCGCAGATGGCCGTGGAGGTGATGCGGACAATGGCGTCGGTGGGTTCCTGGATTACGGGATCAGGTACTTCTTCCACGCTTACCGAGCGTTTTCCTTGCCAGGTCAGTGCTTTCACGATTGGCCTTTCCGGTGGTGTTGCCTTCAGTTCGGGCCGGAGCCCATTACTCGACGGTATCGGCTCCAGCAGAAAAAAGTAAGCAAGCTGACTAAAGTCTTGTCCTCGCGGCCCGTGGCTTCTAGCGTAGGAAGGGCCAGATCCCAGGAAACGCGCGAAAGAGGAACGCCATGACGCTCTACCAGCCGGAACCGGTTGAGATCTCCACCCGCATACGGCCCGGCGAGTGGACGGAAGAGAGCCTGGAGACGCTCGTTGCCACGTACCACACCCGGATCATGGAGATGGGCGCCAATATGGCGGAAGTGAGCACGGACATTGAGCGGAACGACGACGGGTCAGTCAAGGTGGCCGTAGTGTGGAACAAGCCCGCGAACGCAGGTGACGAGGACGCCGTCACCGGCGGCCACACGGTCTGAGCCGAGCAGCTGGCCAAGGGCCAGCCGCCTCAGCGAACGCCCAGCCAGGCACTTCAGTGCGCTCATTCTGTCTTGGCGAGCAGCCGGCCAAGAGCGCTTGAGGGCAGGTTCCGCAGGAGGTCCCGCGGCCCTTCGTATACCTCTACCGCGCCCGCATCCCGCAGTTCGCCGGCACTGACTCCCCCGCATGTCACGGCAATCGCCGGGATGCCCAGGGCTGCCGCGGCCTTCATGTCCCACACGGCGTCCCCGATATACACGGCGTCCGCAGCCTGGACGTCAATGGCCTCCAGGGCAGCCACAAGAATGTCCGGGGCGGGCTTGCTGTTCTTGGCGTCATTGGCGCTGGTGGCGGCGTCGATAAAGGCGTCAGCATCCAGGATGGACTTCATGACGTCCAGGTCTTTCCTGCGCGCCGATGACGCCAGCGCAACAGCCAGCCCTGCGGCATGGCTTTGGGCCAGCAGGTCCTTTGCCCCGTCAAAGGCCCGCAGCGATGGCCAGTGGGACGCATAAAGCGCACCATGGCTGGCCAGGATCTCCGGGTCGAGGGAGCGGTCACGCCCTCCGGGCAGGAGGCTTTCCACCAGGCGGTCACCGCCCATGCCCACATGGCGGTGGATGGAGGCCATCGGGATGTCGTAGCCCTGCTGCCGGAAGGCACCCCACCAGGCAACCGTGTGGATATAGGACGAATCGATCAGGGTGCCGTCAACATCAAAAAGAACCCCCCGGCGTCGTCCGCCAGGGGGTACAAGGCTGTGGGGTGCCATCAGCTGACCGCTGCCCGCTTTGACGCCGGCGCCTTCTTCTGCCGGGCCGCGTCTTCCTTTGCGGAACTTACAGGGCGGACGCGTTCCCGGAGGACCGTCCCTGCGCCTCCGTGGCTCTTGTCCCGGATCAGCCCGGTCCCCGCAATTTCCCGTGCCATCGCCACGCCGGCAACGGCAGCCCTTTTCGTGGGAAAGGTGACCGAGATGGCCATCAGGCTTCCGGCTCCATCCAGCATCCGCACCCTGTAGCCGCCGTCAGGCGCATCCACGAGCTCAAAATATCCGGCCATTCGTATCACTCCTCCGTCAGTCACCGCGTTGTGCTTTGTCAGGAGCACTGAGGTGTTAGTAAGTATACTTATCTGTTCTGCGAAGGAGAAGCCACCCCTGGCCGCGCCGCCTCAGCACGTCCCGCCGTCTCCGGCGGAATGGGGGTGTCACTTCGCCGAACCGTATCCTGATGCAGCTCCAGGGCGCTAGTCACAAGCGCGAAGTGACTGAAGGCCTGCGGGGTATTGCCCAGCTGCCGGCCGGCCTTCACAGCCCATTCCTCGCTCAGCAGCCCTACGTCGTTCCGCAGTTCCAGCAGGCGTTCGAAGACTTCCCGGGATTCCTGGTGCCGGCCCGCACCCAGGAGCGCCTCCACCAGCCAGAAGGAGCAGGCCAGGAAGACGCCCTCATCCCCCGGCAGTCCGTCGTCGCTCTCTTCTGGGCGGTACCGCAGGACGAACCCATCCTCGGTGAGGTCGCGCTGGATGGCGTCGATGGTCCCTATCACCCGCGGATCATCCGGAGGCAGGAAGCCGACGCGCGGGATCAGCAGGAGGCTGGCGTCGAGCTCCGGCCGTCCGTAGGACTGGACGAAAGTGTTGCGGTCAGCGTCGAACCCGTTGGCCATAACGTCCCGGTGGATGGTGTCCCGCAGCCGCTCCCACCGCTCCACCGGCCCGCGCAGCCCGGATTCACGGACGCCTTTGACCATCCGGTCCGCAGCTACCCAGGCCATCACCTTTGAGTGTGTGAAATGGCGGCGGGGCCCGCGCATCTCCCACAGCCCGTTGTCCGGCTGGTCCCAGATCGTTTCCAGGTGCGCCATCAGGGAAAGCTGGACGTCCCATGATTCATCCGGATGCGTCAGCAGCGAATTCCGGGTCAGGGCCAGGCAGTCCAGCACCTCGCCCCACACGTCGAGCTGCAGCTGCTCCGCCGCCCCGTTGCCGATGCGCACCGGGGATGAGTTTTCATAGCCCTTCAGCCATGGCAGTTCCATCTCCGGGAGGCGGCGCTCGCCGTGGATGCCGTACATGATCTGCAGGTCGGCGGGGTCGCCGGCGACCGCGCGGAGCAGCCAGTCCCGCCACGCCGCCGCTTCGGCCGTGTAGCCGGCTGCCATGAGGGCCTGCAGCGTCATGGTGGCATCCCGCAGCCAGCAGTACCGGTAGTCCCAGTTGCGCGGACCGCCCAGCTGCTCGGGCAGGGACGTGGTCACAGCTGCCACGATGCCGCCGGTGGGTGCATAGGTCAGCGCCTTCAGGGTCACCAGGGACCGCATCACCGCTTCCTGGTACTTCCCCTTCACGGTGCACTGGGAAGACCAGCCGCGCCAGAAGGCACAAGTGGTGCCAAGGACTTCTTCAGCGTCCACGCTGTGCGGCCGGCCCACGTGGCTTGGAGCCCACGTGAGGACAAACGGGACGCGCTCCCCGGCGCTGACGGTGAAGTCGCTGACCGTGTGCATGTTCTCGCCGTGGAGTGGTGCCGGTGTCACCAGGTAGACGGCGTCAGGTCCGGCGATGGCGTGCAGGCCCAGTTTGTCGCTGCGGACCCAGGGGATGATGTGGCCGTAGTCAAAGCGGAGCACCAGCTCGCTGTGCATCCTGACGCTCCCGCTCACGCCCTCAACAATGCGGACAATGTCCGCCACGGAGTCGCGCGGCGGCATGAAATCGATGACGCGCACCGTTCCTTCCGGTGTTTCCCATTCCGTCTCCAGCACCAGGGTTCCCTCCCGGTAGCCTCTGCGCGTGCACGGCCCGCCACCCTCGGGTGCCAGCAGCCAACGCCCCGCGTCAGGGGTGTCCAGCAGGGCATTGAAGCAGGCCGGGGAATCGAACCGGGGAAGGCACAGCCAGTCGATGGAGCCTTCCTTGCTGATCAAGGCCCCGGTTTGGAGGTCGCCAACAACTGCATAATCCTCGATGCGCGCCATGTCCTTACACTGCCACAGTCCGCCCCGCGGCGATGGGCACAATTCGATGTAGCCTGCAGTCATGGCAGTCCACATCGGCACCTCCGGCTGGAGTTACGACCATTGGGAGAACGTCCTCTATCCGCCCGGGCTCCCGGCGAAGGACCGGCTCAAGCATTACGTTGCCCGCTTCAGCACCGTGGAGCTCAATGCCAGCTTCTACCGGTGGCCCCGGGATACTACGTTTGCGGGCTGGAACCGGCGTTTGCCTGATGGCTTCAGCATGTCGGTCAAGGCTCCGCGCGGCCTGACCCACGCCCGGAAGCTGTACCAGCCCGAGGTGTGGGTGGAGCGGATTGAGCGGTGCTGGCACGAGCTCGGCGACAAGCGGGCAGTCCTCCTGGTCCAGCTGCCGCCCGGCATGGAACGCGACGACGCCCGGCTGGACTACTTCCTGGCCAGGATCCCGGAATGGATCCGGGTGACTGTGGAATTCCGGCACCCCAGCTGGGACTGCGACGACGTCTATGCACTGCTGGAGCGGCACCAGGCCGCCTACTGCATCATGAGCGGCGCCAACCTCCCCTGCATCCTGCGCACTACTGCCCCGTTCACGTACGTGCGGCTGCACGGCCCCGACCACCAGCACCTCTACGCAGGCTCCTACTCGGATACGGACCTGCACTGGTGGGCAGACCGGATCCGGGAGTGGTCCGGCAGCGGCCGGGACGTCTACGCGTATTTCAATAACGACGGCGGCGGCAACGCAGTGCGCAACGCCGAGACCCTGCGCTGGATCCTTGGGGAAGGGTGACGTCATGGAAGAACGGCAAGGACCAAGGTAGCTCCGCGCGGTTCAGCCTGTGGCAGAGTGGTCCCATGGACACGGCCCCCCAGACCCCGCCACAGAACGCAGCAACACCACCGGACCCGGAAAGGAAATCCGAGCTTTCCGGCAACACGGCGTTCAAGCTTGCCCACCGGATTTCCGACGGCGTCAACGGTGTGCGCATCCAGCTGGCCAAACGCTGGAAGTTCGTGCCGCAGACCATTGCCTACCAGGGCTACGGATCAACCAGCCTGGTGCGCGTCCTGGGACGGGTCCTGTTGACCCAGAAGCCGATGCCGGGAAGCAAGGCAGAGCACGCAGCGCAGAACGGCAACCAGAACGTGCGCGGCTGGCGGGCCTTCACCAGCGTTCCTTTGCAGTTCACCGACGTCGAGATCACTATCGGCGATGTTGTCACCCACGTACGGGCGGACAGGGGCGGGCTGATCGACACGGAAGTCAGCGTCCACCTGGAGCCCGGCTGGCACACCGCGGTCCTGCGCGCCGAGGGCACGGAGCCCGTCGAGGCAAGGATCCGGGTCATCGCGCCGGATGTGAAGTTCGGGATCGTGTCCGATATTGATGACACCGTCATGGTGACGGCCCTGCCCCGGCCGTTCCTGGCCCTGTGGAACACGTTCGTGTTGAGCGAGCGGGCCCGCATGGCGACACCCGGCATGGCTGTGCTGCTGGACCGGCTCACGGTGGAGCATCCGGACGCACCGGTGATCTACCTTTCCACGGGGCCCTGGAACGCCGCCCCCACGCTGGCACGCTTCCTGACGCGGAACATGTATCCGTCCGGGGCGCTGCTGCTGACCGACTGGGGCCTCACGCAGGACCGGTGGTTCCGCAGCGGCCAGGACCACAAGCACCGGAACCTGGAGCGGCTCGCCAAGGAATTCCCGGACATGCAGTGGCTCCTGATCGGCGACAACGGCCAGCATGACGAAGCCATCTACTCTGGCTTCTCGCAGGAGCATCCGGAGAAGGTAGCCGCGATCGCCATCCGCCAGCTGTCCGTCAGCGAATCGGTGTTCGCCGGCGGCCACTCCGAGGACGGGGACCATACCGCGTCCCAGGTTCCGTGGATCTATTCCCCGGACGGCGCCGGCATCGCCAAACAGCTGACGGCCCTGGACCTGCTCTAGGCGCTGGCACCCAGGGCGGGAACGTCGTCGTCGGGCATCTCACTGCCCATCGCTCCTGCGCCCATGACCTCGACGTCCATGGCGTCACCCACCATGGCCTCCGCGATCGCAGTGCCTGCCGCGGCGGCCAGGTCACGCTCCTCGATGAGTTCCTGGAGCCAGAAGTAGGAGGCTTTAGGCGTCCGTTCCAATGTTTCGAAGTCCACGTGCAGGAGGCCGAAGGGCTGGTTGTACCCGGCGGACCATTCGAAGTTGTCCAGGAGCGACCACACGTAGTAGCCCCGAAGGTCAACCGATGCAGCATCCCCGCCCGGGGCAGTAGCCTTCAGGGCGGCCTCGAGGTGGTCCGAGAGGTACTTGAGCCGCCGCTCATCCGGGATGAATTTGGTGTTGGTGGACTTGTCCCGGACGATGATGTCTTCGAAGCTGGCACCGCCCTCCGTGAGGATGACCGGCGGAAGGTTGGGGTAGCGTTCACCCATCTCCTTCAGGGCCACGGCCATGTACTCGGGCTTCACCGGCCAGCCGTAGGCGGTGATGTCCGCTTCGGGCCAGGTTTCAACATGGAACGGTGTTCCGCCGTTGCCGGCCGCGCTCAGGTCGCTGCCCATGGCTTCGGCCATGCTGGCCGGCACCGCTCCCCCGCCCGGCCCTACCGCCACCTTGGTGGGCATGTAGTAGTTGAGCCCGTAGAAGTCCAGGGGCTGGGAGATGAGCTCCATGTCCTCGTCCGGGTGCTCGAAGGAGCTGAAGAACTTGGCCGCCCGGATCAGATCCGGGTATTTGCCGGTCAGCACGGGGTCCGCGTACAGCCGGTTCTGGGCCAGGTCCATCAGGCCGGCGCTGATCCTGTCCAGCGGGTTGATGGAGTTCGGCACCATGGGCGAGTACACGTTGGTCATGCCGATCTCGCCCGGCACCTTGGCGGCGCGGAGGGCCTGGACGGCGAGGCCGTGCCCCAGCAGCTGGTGGTGCACAGTCGGAAATGCCCCCAGCATCAGTTCCTTGCCGGGTGAGTGCAGGCCGAGCGTGTAGCCGTTGGTGCTGACCGTGGCAGGTTCGTTGATGGTCACCCAACGCGCCACCCTGTCGCCGAATTCCTCCGCCAGGATGGCAGCGTATTCACCTAGGCGGTAGGCGGTGTCCCTGTTCATCCAGCCGCCGGCTTCGTCCAGCGTCAGCGGGGTGTCCCAGTGGTAGATCGTGGCCATGGGGGAAATGCCATTGGCCAGCAGCTCGTCCAGGAGCCTGTCGTAGAAGGCCAGGCCGGCGCGGTTGGCCGACCCGCGCCCGGTCGGCTGGATGCGCGGCCACGCGAAGGAGAACCGGTAGGAGTCCACGCCCAACTGCTTCATGAGCGCAACATCCTGGGGCATGCGGTGGTAGTGGTCGGTGGCGATGACGGGGCTGTGGTTTTCCACGATGGCACCGTCCTTGGCCGCGAAGACATCCCAGCCCGCCGGGCCCCGCCCGTCCTCGTCCAGCGCGCCCTCAATTTGGAAGGCTGCCGTGGCCACGCCCAGCGTGAATCCGGACGGGATAAGGGCAGCGAGTTCTTTGGCGGTGATGTGCATCTGCGGGCCTTTTGTAACGGAGCGTAAATAAAGTACGTCTCAGGATGGCACAGCTCCGGGCGCCTGACGAGCAAACCGGTGTCCGGCTGCCACGCCTCTCCCGGGCGGCCAGCTACTGGGAGCCGAACAGGAACTCCTTGGCGTGGGCCACCGCTTTCCGGAAGGCGTCGTTCCGGAGCGTCACCAGGTGCTCGGATTCCCCGTCAGCAGGTTCCAGGTAGCCCGTAAAGCCGGGCCGCAGCACCCAGATGTCCCCCGCGGGCGGAAGGTAGAACACGCCAAAGGACCGCTGCTGCTTCTCGTCGGCAGTCCATACCGGCACAACGGCCAGCGCTGCGCCCGTGGCAGGGTTGATCCATTGCGCACGGGGCAACGGCTGCTCATGCGCTTCAGGGTCCAGGAAGGGCGCAGTGCCCTCACCCCAGCGCTGTTCAAAGCGCTCGTGGAATGCCGGGATCAGGTGTGAATCGTATCGGCGCCAGTCGCTCATCCGGTTTTCCGCCTCCTCGCGGTGTTGTTGTTGTGTTCCATTCCCCGCCGGAACCCGTGCCAGGGCCACTGTCAGCATCACTGTTCCACCCAAGGCCCGCTTTCCCACCGCACCGGGGTGATCCTGATGAGGGGGCCCGGGGATCCGGCGGGGCTGCGCACCTTCCGGACGGGAACGGGCTGTCCGGCAGCGCCGGCCCGCTGCTTGTCATAGGCAGCGCGCCGCTCCGGATCCCTGAGGACGTGATACGCCTGCATGATCATCAGCAGCTCCCCTTCCGGGGAGGTACCGCCGTCGACGTCCGGGTGGTGGCTGCGCATCAAAGCCCGGTACGCGCGCGAGATTTCCTGTTGTGTGGCGTGCGGCTGGACCCGCAGGGTGTCGTAGTAGTCGGGACTTGTTGTCATGGTGGGCCCTTTTCCGCTCCGCCGGCGCCCGTAGGGGGCACGGACGCCGTGCAGGACAGAATGCCGGGCGCGGGCAACCGTGGAGAGGTTCCCCGCGCCTGCCGGCCGTGGCTAGGTTCCGATCTGGTGCTTCTCGCTTTGCTGGGTCTGGATCTCGATCCTTCGCGGCTTGGCCTTTTCAGCCACCGGGATCCGCAGGGTCAGGACGCCTTGGTCGTAGCTTGCCTTGATGTTGTCAGTATCCAGAGTGTCGCCGAGGATCAGCTGCCGGCTGAAGACACCGCGGGGACGCTCGGAGGCCACCAGTTCCACGTTGGGCCGGGTGGGGTCCTTGCGCTCCGCCCGGACCGTCAGGACGTTGCGTTCAACGTTCAGGTCCAAGGAATCCACATCCACGCCAGGCAGGTCGAAGGCCACCACAAACTCGCCGTCCTCCTGCCAGGCGTCCATGGGCATGGCAGCCGGACGGGCGGCGGTTCCAAAGACCTGCTGCGTGAGCCGGTCCAGCTCACGGAACGGGTCCGTGCGCATCAACATCATTTCCCACTCCTTCAGCTTCAGTAGGTGTTCCACCTGTGCCATATCCGTCATTTGCAATCTATAGTGACGGATATAGATTTTTTATAGCACCCGTGCGAAACTGAGGCAAGAGCCCGGACGGATACTGGAGAACTGATGGCGGAACAGGAGGCGGGCCGGAGTGCCGGCCCCAGCAGCCGCGCGCTGTACGCCATCTCCGTGGCGGCGGAGCTGGCTGGAACAGGGCAGCAGAACATCCGGCTCTACGAAACCAAGGGCCTGCTGACGCCGTCGCGGACGTCCGGGGGCACCCGCCAGTACAGTGATGACGACATCGCTGTCCTGCTGCGGATCGGCGAACTCCTCGAACAGGGCCTCAACCTGGCGGGCGTGGCCAAGGTGCTGGAACTTGAGGCGGCCAACACCAAGCTGCACCGCGCCCTCAAAAGGGCCAGGTCCCGGCCGCCGGGCTGAGGGGCCGGCCAACAGTCCAGTCCCGGAGCCAGTCAGTCCCGGGGCGAGTCCGCCTTGGACAGTTCACCGGTGATCCGCTCGCCGGGAACACGGGCGGTGCGCCACGTGTCCAGCGCAATGACCCCGCCCAGGATGACCAGGGAGAGGGACAGCGAAGCGAGGGCGTCGCTGAGCCAGTGGTATCCCAGGTACAGCCTGCTCAGGGCGGCAAGCACGATGCCGATCCCCGCCCCTACGAAACCAAAGACGGCCGCTTTGGTGTTGCTGTGCCGGGAGAACACCAGGAAGGCGCCAACCAGGAGGAAGTCGCACGCCCCCAGGACATGCCCCGACGGGAACGAAAACGTGTGGTCGATCCCGAACAGCATTTGCTCCACGGGCGGGCGCGAGCGCTGGACGATCCGCAGGATGATCTGGGAAATGATGACACCGGTGACCATCGCCGACGCCAGAAGGATGGGGCGCCAGGCGTGTTTGGCGGCGAAGCCCCACCACAAGATGACCACCAGGACAATGATGGGCAGGGCGACCGGACCGAAGACCACGGCGAGGAAAATCATGAAGGCCGTGCCGGCGTCGGACCTTGTCCCCAGGAGCCAGTCGCGGACCGGCACATCCGCCGCGGACAGGCCATCGGCCTGCAGCACGCTTACCAGTGTGGCGATGAACAGCGCAACCCCCGCCACCACCAGGATGATGGCCGCGCGGTACAGCCCGCGCCGGTCGGCGGGGTCCATGTAGCGCTCCTCCACCACGAACTTGTCGTGGAAGGCCCGCCACCTGCCCTGTCTCTGGTTGGTGGTTCCGGAGCCTGCTGAATCCTGATGTCCCACTGTGATGCCCGTCCCTGCGCCGTCGAGATTTTCCTAGGGGAAGAGTATCGCGTTCCGCACTGGCGGTAGCCTGTGTCCATGGGTGCCATGAATGAACTGATTGACGCTGCTGCCGTTCATTCTGCTGCGGCCATCCTCACGGAGGCCGCTCCCGGTGTGCGATGGGTCCGGACACCCGCCGCCGCCTCCGCGCTGGGGGACCTCAACCTGCGCGCCAGGACTGATCTTGTGGCGCAGGCGCTGCAGGACGATGTCCTGAGCGTCCCCGGGGCTGGATATCCGACGGCGGCTGGCAGCTTCCGTGCAGCACTGCGGTTTCCGGAGTTCACGGGCTGGATCCTGTGGCCGGTATCGGAGGCTGCTGCCGCCCTTGCCGTGGATTCCGGCGCGAGTGAGGACTTTGCCGACGCGCTGGCCCTGCTGGCGGAACTGACGCCCAGGCTCACCAGCGAGTTTGCCGTCCGCCGCCTGCTGCGCCACGACCTTGACCGGGCACTGGCCGCCGCCCTGGAGTGGACGTCCCACCCGAATGAGCATGTCCGCCGCCTCGCGAGTGAGGGCACCCGCCCCTACCTGCCGTGGGCGGTGCGGGTGCCCGGCCTCGTGGAGCGGCCCGAAGCCACCCTCCCCGTCCTTAATGCGCTGTATAGGGACCCCTCGGAGTACGTGCGGCGGTCCGTGGCCAATCACCTCAACGACCTTGCCCGGCACGCACCCGGCCCCGTGGTGGCCACGGCAAAGGAGTGGTTGTCCGCAGCTGACGGCAACACGGAATGGGTGGTCCGGCACGGTCTCCGCACGCTCATCAAGAAGGGCCATCCGGAGGCACTGGAACTGCTCGGTTTTACGCCGGCGCAAGTGGCGGTGGCCGGGCCGCACCTGGACCGGGAGGTCCTGACCCTGCCCGGCGAACTGTCGTTCTCCTTCGAGATCGCCAACACCGGCACGCACGATGTGCGCCTGGCAGTGGACTATTTGGTCCACTACCGCAAGGCCAACGGAAGCCAGTCCGCCAAGGTTTTCAAGGTGTCAACACTCACCCTTGCCCCGGGTGAGAGCAGGAGCCTCTCCAAACGCCATGCCTTCAGGCAGATGACCACCAGGGTGCACCACCCCGGCCTGCACGCCCTGGAGCTGCAGATCAACGGCGCGGTTCATGGGCGCGCAGAGTTCCTGGTGCAAGAACCTTTGAACGCAGGACCTTAGACCGCGCACAATTACTGATTGACTCCGATATAACTCTGCAGTAACCTGCGTGTTAGCGCTAACAAGAGAACATTCAAGGAAAGACCCGGAACGGGGAACCTGCTGCTTTTGCGTCCGCCGGAACTCATGCCCGGCTAGTGCCGGGAAGGCCCGGGTCCGCATCAACACCAGGTCCTCCTGGCCGCCTTACGCCGGCACGCGCAGATGCTTGCCGGCCCAGCACCACATCGCGGACCAGCCTCCGCGTAAGGAGAAAATCGTGAGAATTAGGAAACTCCTGGGCGCCGTCGCGGTCGCCCTCGCAGTCACAGTCGGGGCCACAGGGTGCGGCACACGGGGCGGCGCCACTGAAGCGGGAGCCTCCGCCAACCCCAGCGACTCCCTGGTGGGCATCTCGATGCCCACGCAGACGTCCGAGCGCTGGATTGCTGATGGCGGAAACGTGGAGAAGTCCCTCAAGGACCTGGGGTACAAGACGGATCTCCAGTTCGCCAATGACGACATTCCCACCCAGGTCTCGCAGATTGAAAACATGCTGACCAAGGGTGCCAAGGCCCTCATCATTGCTGCTATTGATGGCACCACCCTGACGGACGTCCTTGCCAAGGCCAAAGAGCAGAATGTCAAGGTCATTGCTTACGACCGGCTCATCAACGGCTCACCGAACGTTGACTACTACACCACCTTCGACAACTACACCGTGGGAGTGCAGCAGGCAACGTCGCTGCTGACCGGACTTGGCCTGGTTGATGCCAGCGGCAACAAGGTGGACGGCAAGGGTCCGTTCAACGTGGAGCTTTTCGCAGGCAGCCCGGACGACAACAACGCAAACTTCTTCTGGACCGGGGCGATGGACACCCTTCAGCCATATCTTGACGCCGGAACCCTGAAGGTTCCCAGCGGCCAGACCAAGTTCGAGCAGGCAGCCATCCTGCGCTGGCAGGCGCCTGTGGCGCAGAAGCGCATGGAGGACATCCTCACGGCCGCGTACAGCTCCGGGACAAAGCTCGACGGCGTCCTGTCGCCTTATGACGGGCTCTCCATCGGCATCATTTCGGCACTGACCAGCACCGGCGGTTACACCCAGGGCGACCTGCCTGTTGTCACCGGCCAGGACGCCGAAAAGGGTTCAGTCAAGTCGATCATTGCCGGTGAACAGTACTCCACCATCTTCAAGGACACCCGCAAGCTCGGATCCCAGGCCGTAAAGATGGTTGACGCCGTACTGAAGGGCCAGGAGCCGGAGGTGAACGACACGGAGACCTACAACAACAAGGTCAAGGTTGTTCCGGCATACCTGCTGGAGTCAGTGATCATCACTGGAGACAACTACAAGAAGGAACTCATCGACTCCGCCTACTACACCGAGGCCGACGTCAAGTAGCCGTACCCCCCCTACAGGTTGTGGCCGGGCCGGCGCGGCCCGGCCACAACCTGTCCCCCGGCACCTGCGGCCGCAGGTGGCCCTCTTTCCAACCAGTCGGCGGGAATTGACGCATGAACACACCCATTCTCCAGATGCGGGGAATTACCAAGACTTTCCCTGGGGTCAAGGCCCTGCAGGATGTCACCCTGGACGTTAACCGCGGCGAGGTACATGCCATCTGCGGCGAAAACGGCGCCGGTAAATCCACGCTCATGAAAGTCCTGTCCGGGGTCTATCCGGACAATTCGTTTGACGGCCAGATCCTGTTCGAAAACGAACCCTGCACTTTCTCCAGCATCAATGACAGCGAAAAGCGCGGCATCGTCATCATCCATCAGGAACTGGCGCTGAGCCCGTACCTTTCCATCGCGGAAAACATCTACCTCGGCAACGAGCAGGCCAGGAACGGGTGGGTGGATTGGCGCAAGACCAACCTCGAGGCCGCCAAGCTCCTGGCCCGGGTGGGGCTGGCCGAAAACCCGGTCACGCCCGTGCAGCACATCAGCGTAGGCAAGCAGCAGTTGGTGGAGATTGCCAAGGCGCTGTCCAAGGAAGTCAAACTCCTCATCCTGGACGAGCCAACGGCAGCCCTCAACGACGAGGACTCCGGGCACCTGCTGGACCTCATCCTGCACCTGAAGGGCCAGGGCATCACCAGCATCATCATCAGCCACAAACTCAACGAGATCCGAAAAGTGGCAGACGCCGTCACCATTATCCGCGACGGCAAGACCATCGAAACGCTCCGGCTCGACGAAGGCCAGATCACCCAGGAACGCATCATTCGTGGCATGGTGGGCCGTGACCTCGACAGCCTCTACCCGGAGCGCACGCCGGTTATCGGCGAGGAAGTGCTGCGGATCGAAGACTGGTCCGTCCAGCACCCGCAGGACCACACGCGCATGGTGGTGTCCAACGCCAACCTCACAGTCCGCAAGGGCGAAGTGGTGGGCCTGGCGGGACTGATGGGGGCCGGAAGGACCGAGCTGGCCATGAGCGTGTTCGGCCGGACCTACGGGCGGGCGGTCTCAGGCAAGGTCTTCAAGTACGGCAGGGAAATCAACACCTCCACCGTGCCCGACGCCATCCGGCACGGTCTTGCCTACGCCACCGAGGACCGAAAACACTACGGCCTGAACCTCATTGAGGACATCAAGCGCAACATCTCCATGGCGGCGCTGGGGAAGCTGGCGAAACGTGGCTGGGTCGACAAGAACGAAGAGACCGCCGTCGCCAACCGCTACCGCACAAGCATGAACATCAAGGCACCGTCAGTCGCAGCCATCACGGGCAAGCTTTCCGGCGGGAACCAGCAAAAAGTGGTGCTGAGCAAATGGATGTTCTCCGATCCCGATGTGCTGATCCTCGACGAACCCACCAGGGGCATCGACGTGGGCGCGAAGTTCGAGATCTACACGATCATTGCCAACCTGGCGGCTGAAGGAAAAGCAGTCATCGTCATCTCCTCGGAACTTCCCGAGCTGCTGGGCATCTGCGACCGGATCTACACGTTGTCGGCAGGCCATGTCACCGGTGAAGTGCCCATCGCCCAGGCTTCACAGGAAACCCTTATGCACTACATGACCAAAGAGAAGGAATAGCATGTCCGCCCTACGAGAATCACTCGGCTTCCTGACAAGCCGCCTCCGCCAGGTTGGCATCTTCGTCGCCCTGATCCTGATCGTCATCCTCTTCCAAATCCTTACCGACGGCATCCTGCTCCAACCGCAGAACGTCACCAACCTTGTAGTCCAGAACAGCTACATCCTCATCCTGGCCATCGGCATGGTCATGGTCATCATCGCCGGCCATATCGACCTCTCCGTCGGGTCCGTGGCCGGCTTCATCGGCGCCGTGGCCGGCGTCATGATGGTCCAGTGGGGGTGGGCGTGGTGGCTGGCCATTCCTGCCTGCCTGGTAGTGGGGGCCCTGGTGGGGGCGTGGCAGGGATATTGGATCGCCTACGTCGGCATCCCCGCCTTCATTGTCACCCTCGCCGGCATGCTGATCTTCCGTGGGCTGACGCTGATCACCCTGAAGAACCAGCAGATCACCCCGTTCCCCGACGAACTGCGGGCGCTGGGTGGCGGCTTCCTCCCCGACATCACCGGAGGCACCTCCGTCCTGGAATGGCTGACCGTTATCCTCGGCGTTGGCGGCACCGCCGCGATCCTCTTCCAGGCTCTGAAGGAGCGCCGCGTCCGCAAGAAGTTCAACCTGGAGAACGAGCCCATGGCATGGTTCGCCATCAAGACTGCGTTCATCGCGCTGCTCATGCTCATCATCACGTTCCTCCTCGCCAGCTACCGCGGCACCCCCATCGTGTTGATCGTCCTTGCCGTCCTGGTCATCGCCTACTCGGCATTGATGAACAACAGCATCTTCGGACGGCACATTTACGCGATCGGCGGGAACCTGCACGCGGCCGAGCTCTCCGGCATCAAAACCAAGGCCGTCACTTTCCGGCTCTTCGTCAACATGGGCGTACTGGCGGCGCTGGCCGGTTTGGTCTTTACCGCCCGGCTGAACTCCGCCCAGCCCGCCGGGGGCACCGGCTTCGAACTGGATTCCATCGCGGCCGCCTTCATCGGCGGAGCCGCGGTCCAGGGCGGGATCGGCACGGTGGCCGGAGCCCTGATCGGCGGATTGATCATGGGTGTCCTGAACAACGGCATGTCCATTCTGGGCCTCGGCACGGACTACCAGCAGCTGATCAAGGGACTTGTCCTCCTGCTGGCCGTTGGATTCGACATCTTCAACAAGAACCGGACAGGTGGCGGCACCAGCATCGCCAGCCGTTTCAAAAGGAAGCCGGCACCCCCGGCCGCTGAAGGGACGGCTCCCCGCGGGACGGCTACGGACCAGCCCCTTCCCGTCCCGGCGAGCACGTCAGATCCCCGCTGACCTTGACGGCTCTGCAGTGCCTTCAGCTGCCTAAGCTGCTGCCCAGCTAAAGGAGTCCGACGGTGGCCGGCAACAGCCGCCGTCGGACTCTGCCGTTAGCGCGGCGGGCCGCCTGCGGGGTTCTGCCAGTGGTCCCGCCAAGTGTGCTCAGGCTCAAAGCCCAGCAGCCGGCGCGCCTTGTCGATGGACAGCATGGTTTCGTGTTCGCCCAGCTCCTTGACCACCTTGACGCCGGGGAACACTTCCGCAGCCAGGCCGGCGCTTGACCGGCTCATGACGGTATCCGCGTTGGCGATGATGAACGCCTCGAATCCCGGCTTCCCGTTTTCGAGGGCGCGGACCACCGCCTGGGCCCCGTCCCGGCCGTCGATGTAGCCCCAAAGGTTCCATTTCCGGAGGGTTGCGTCGGAGTCGAAGGAAGGGAACTTTTCGTAGTCTTCCACGTCCATGACGTTGGAGAAACGCAGTCCCACGATGCTCAGTTCCGGGTCCCAGCGCGTCAGTTCGGCAGCCATCTGCTCTTCCAGGTGCTTCACCAGGGAGTAGGTGCTTTCCGGCCGCGCCGGGTACTCCTCGTCCACGGGGATGTAGGGCGGGTCGACGTCGAACGGCAGTCCCAGCACCGTCTCGCTGGAGGCGTACACCACCTTCTTGATGCCCGCGCGGCGCGCCGCCTGGAACACGTTGTAGGTGGACAGCATGTTGTTTTCGAAGGTGGCGGCATCGGGAATGATGCCCGGGGCAGGGATGGCCCCGAGGTGCACCACGGCGTCAAAACCCTCGTGCCGGTCGTCCAGTCCCAACAACACGTCCAGAACCTGCCCGTAGTTGCGCAGGTCCACCACAACCAGGCCGGGACTGCGGCTGCCTTCGCGGTCAAGGTTGAGGACCTGGTGGCCGTCCTCCGTGAGCCTGCGGACCACGTGCCGTCCAAGTTTTCCGCTACCGCCGGTGACCGCAATTCTCATCAGGTTGTCCTTTACGTTTGGTGGCTTGCGCCGGTTCAGGCGCCGGGGCGCGGGGAAGCCAGGAACTTTTCGACGGCGGCGATCGCCAGTTCGGTGATGTCGCCGGGATCTCCGCTGCCGTCCACGGAAACAAGCATTCCACGGCCCGCGTAGACCGAGACTACTTCATGCGTCTCGCGGTGGTAGAGATCCAGGCGGCGGCGGAACACGTCCACCGTGTCGTCCGTGCGGCCCTGCTCCGCGGCACGCCGGAGCATCCGGCGCTCCAGAACGGCGTCGGGGGCGGTCAGCTCAATGACCGCATCCAGCACAAACCCCTGGGACACAAGCATGTTGTCCAGCTCCGTCACCTGCTGAGCTGTGCGCGGATAGCCGTCCAGCAGGAAGCCCTCCCGGAGGCCGCTGTCCAGCAGGCGGTCCTTGACCATCGCGTTGGTGAGGTGGTCCGGGACGAAATCGCCGCCGTCGAGGTAGCCGGCAGCCTCGGTTCCCAGCTCCGTTTCCTCGTTGACGTTGGTCCGGAAAATCTCTCCGGTGGAGACGGTGGGGACGCCGAAGTGCCGGGCCAGGTGCTCTGCCTGCGTTCCCTTGCCGGAGCCCGGCGGACCGATGATGAGCAGCCTGGTCATGTCCTGTCCCTCTTCCTGCCCCAGCGGGGCGTGCCAGCCGCCGGTTTCCGGGGTCTGCCGCCGGGAGCACCGGCACCTGCTTCATTCTGCCGGTAACTCCCCGGCCGGCGCCAGAGAGCCCGTACCCGCACGTGTCCCAGTGACCATTTCCCCCGCCTGAGGATGTATATACTTCTGGATATCGGTTTAGCAGCAGGCCGTTGGAAAGTTCCTCGATCCAGCGACCTTCACAGCCTGCCCGCACCAACCGGGGAGATGCCGGAAGTTGCCGGGTTGTCCTGAGCGAATGGCACCAAAAAATCGTGGCCGGCGAGTCAACAGCAAAAACTGATACATCCATTACCGAGCACCTGCATGAACTGGTCCTCAACAGCTCTGATGTTGAGGACTTCCTCAACGAGCTGGCTCAGGTGTCCGCACGTAACCTCTCCCAACCCGGCGATGAGATCATGTGCGCCATCACGCTCCTGCGGCAGCGCAAGGCCGCGACCGTGGCGAGCAGCAGTCCGGATGCGAAGGCCATTGCGCACCTTGAGTACGAGTTCAGCGAGACGCCGAGCCTGACGGCCTCCACCGTCCAGGAGAGCATCCACGTCCCCGACGCCCGCGACGACGGCCGCTGGCCGGAATACTCCTCCGCCGTGCTCGCCCAGGGCATCCGCTCCGTCCTCGCGCTGCCCTTCCAGCTGGAGGGCGGGACGAAGGCTGCCCTACTGCTGTACTCCCGGCAGCCTGGCCGTTTTGAGCCGCGCATCCTTGAATTTGCCGAGGACTTCGTGGGCCAGACTTCCCTGGCCCTGAGGCTGGCAGTGCGCTTTGCCCACTACAGCGAGACGGCGGCGAACCTCCGCGCCACGCTGGAGTCCCGGACGGTTATCGACATGGCCGTGGGCATCATCATGGCGCAGAACCGGTGCAGCCAGCAGGACGCCTTCGGGATCCTGAAAACGGCGTCCAGCACCCGCAACTCCAAGCTGCATGACGTTGCTGCGGCTGTGGTGAATTCGCTGGGCCAAGGACCGGTACGCACGCACTACGACGGTTAGTTTTCACAGGCCCCTCATATATCCGGCAAATCCCCTTGCAAGCTTGCCTCCCTAGAAAAGAGGCATGACTCCGCAACAAACCAGACAACGTAAACCCGGCCGCGCCCGGCGGGCCATCATCGCCGGGGCCGTGGCCCTCACCTTTTCCGCCGGGGGCGCCACGGCCTGGGCGCTGGACCGGTTTGTGGTGCAGCACGTCGAGATCGCCGACGTCTCAGCCTACGAAGCCAGCCAGACCGGCAGCTCCGTTGGCGGCTCGGGCGGCGCCGCCGTCACCACGGACACCTCCTACGTCTCCGACTCGTCCAACATCAGCATCTCTACGGTGACCACCGGCAGCGGCGACAACACCGTCACGTACTATGTTGCCGACGTCGTACTGGATGACGCCACCACCCTCCAGTCCGCCTTCGCCAACGACAGTTACGGCGAGAACATCACCGAAACCACCTCCGCCATTGCTGAGGCCAACAACGCAGTTTTCGCCATCAACGGCGACTATTACGGTTTCCGTGACACCGGCATCGTGATCCGCAACGGCGTGGTGTTCCGCGACGAGGGCGCGCGGCAGGGGCTGGCGTTCTACCGCGACGGCACCGTCAAGGTCTATGACGAAACCACCACCACGGCCGGGCAACTGGTCGCCGAGGGCGTCTGGAACACCCTCTCCTTCGGCCCGTCCCTGCTGGACAACGGGGCCGTTGCCGAGGGCATCGAGGACGTGGAGGTGGACACCAACTTCGGCAACCATTCCATCCAGGGCGAACAGCCGCGCACCGCCGTCGGAATCATCGACGACAACCACCTGGTGTTCGTGGTGGTGGACGGCCGCAGCCCCGGCTACAGCACCGGCGTCACCATGACCGGCCTCGCCGACATCATGCAGGGCCTCGGTGCCACCACGGCGTACAACATCGACGGCGGCGGTTCCTCCACGATGTACTTCAACGGCGGGCTGGTGAACAACCCGCTGGGTGAGAACCGGGAACGCGGCACCTCCGACATTCACTACATCGCGCAGTAGGTCCGGCCATGATCATCCTGATCCCGGCTTACGAGCCGGACCAGCAGCTTCCCTCCCTGATCCGCTCCATCCGCACCGCCGAGCCAAGCGTGGCGATCGTGGTGGTGGATGACGGCAGCGGCCCCGGGTACCGGGACGTGTTCGACGCCGTCAGGGACCTTGGGTGCCATGTCATCAGTTACGGGCGCAACAGGGGAAAGGGCTTCGCGCTGAAGTCCGGCCTGGGCTTCATTGCGGACAACCTGCCCGGCCATGACGTGGTGTGCGCCGACAGCGACGGCCAGCACGGGACCGCGGACATCCTCCGGGTAGCCCATGCCCTCCAGGAAAACCGGACTGGACAGGGCTGGTCCATGATGGTGCTGGGCAGCCGGAAGTTCACGGGTGACGTCCCGGCGCGCAGCCGGTTCGGGAACACCGCAACGAAGCTGCTCTTCACCCTGGCCACCGGCGAGCGCATCCCCGATACCCAGACCGGCCTCCGCGGCTACCCCGCCGCCATGATCCCCTGGCTCCGGTCCGTCCGCGGCGACCGGTACGAATACGAGCTGAACCTGCTGCTGGAAGCCCGCAACGCCGGCTACGCCATCCGTTCGGTGGACATCGCCACGGTGTACCTGGACCACAATTCCGGTTCCCACTTCCGGCCGCTGGCTGACTCGGTGCGGATCTACGCCCCGCTGCTGAAGTTCCTGGTGTCATCCTTCACGGCGTTCCTGGTGGACACCGTGCTGTTCGTGCTTCTCACGCTGCTCGTCGACTCCCTGCTCCTTGCCGTGCTGGGGGCCAGGGCCGTGAGTTCCGCCGTGAACTTCACGGTGAACCGGCGCATCGTCTTTGACCACGGCAGGGACAGGCCGGCCGGCGCCACTGGAATTCGCTACTTCAGCCTTGCCGCCCTGCTGCTTGCTGCCAACTTCGGCCTCATCCGGGCGCTTGAAGGCGCCGGGCTGCTGGCGCTTCCCGCCAAGATCCTGGCCGAGGTCATCCTGCTGGCCATCAGTTTTGTGGTGCAGCAGCGAGTGCTGTTCACCGCGCAAGCAAGCGGAAAAGCGGCCGGCAGAAGCTCCCGTACCGGGCCCAGGGAACCGTCAGCCAGCACTCATATACCCGGCTAGGTTCCGTCACAGCACCCGCACAGTTTGGCCCGGCATCGTGAATACCAGCCCACCGAAAACATCCCGGAGAATCCCATGAACCCCCTTATTTTCATCCTCGCCGACCTGGCAGCCATCAGCATCCTGACCTTTGCCCTGTACCTCCGCCGCCACCGCCGCCGCGACCTGGTGGTGTCCTACCTGGGCATGAACGTGGGCGTCCTGGCCGTGGCCACAGCGCTCTCGGGTTCCGCCGCCGGGCTGGGCCTGGGACTCGGCCTGTTCGGGGTCCTGTCCATCATCCGGCTCCGCTCCACCGAGCTGTCCCAGCACGAGGTGGCCTACTACTTCTCAGCCCTGGCCCTTGGCCTGATCGCCGGCCTGGGCATTGAGCCCCTCTGGCTGACCGGCTCCCTGATGGCCCTGATCCTGCTGGTGATGTTCGTGGGAGACCACCCACGGGTCCTGCCGGCCCACCGCCACCAGACCGTCATCCTGGACCGTGCCATTGCCGAGGACGGCGAACTCTACGCCCGGCTTGAAGAGGTCCTCCACGGCAGGGTCCACTCCGCCACCATCCAGGAACTGGACCTGGTGAATGACAAAACCATCGTGGACGTCCGTTACGCCTACTCCCCCGCAGCTTTTCCTGCACCGGCGTACCTTTCGGACGTGACGACGGCGGCGCCGCGGCACGCAGAACCTGCCTCCGCTGAACCTGCACTCAGTGAACCTGCCTCCGGAGAACCAGCCCCCGCCCGCCTGTCAGCCACGGCAGGCGCCGCGTGAACACCCCCGCAACAGCCGCCGTCCTCAGCAACCTCCATTCCCTCCGGCCCGTTGGGCTGGAGGAGCTCAACTCTGAAGCCGCACTCCAGACCCGGGTGGACCGCAAGTACGTGGTCCCGGTCCGGCTTGCAGGCCAACTCCTCGCCACGTTCCGCGCCGACGTCCGCGTCCTGGAGATGTCGGGCTCCCGCAGCTTCGCGTACGACTCCGTCTACTTCGACACCGCCGGCCTGGACAGCTACCTGCTGGCCGCCCACGGCCGCCGTCGCCGGTACAAGATCCGCACCCGGACCTATGTTGACAGCGCGGTGAGTTTCCTGGAGGTGAAAACCGAAGGCGCCCGGGAAGCAACGGTCAAGGAACGCATCCCGTACCTCGCTGAGGACCGCGCCCGGCTCACGGCCGAAGGCATGGAATACGTCCGCGAAACGCTCACCGCCGCGGTGGGCTCAGTGCCCGCAGGCCGCCTCCGCCCGGTCCTGGAAACCCGCTACCACCGGACCACGCTCTACCTGCCGGAGTCCGGGAGCCGCGCCACCATCGACACGGACGTAACCTGGCAGCGTCCCGGCCAGAATCCATGGGTGCTCGATGATGCTGTGATCCTGGAAACCAAGTCGGGCTCCACGGCCGGGCCGCTGGACCGGCATCTTTGGGCCCACGGCATCCGGCCCTCCCGGATCTCAAAATTCGCCACCGGCATGGCCGCCCTGTGCCCGGGCCTGCCCGCAAACCGCTGGAACCGGACACTGCGCCGCAGCCTCGCCCTCCGGCCCGCAGCCTGACCCTGCCTCTCCCAACTTCACCAAAAGGAACACACACCATGAAACGCTTCCGCACCCACCTGTCCGTCACCGCGCTGGCCCTCGCCCTCGGCCTGGCCGGCTGCTCGGTTGCCGGCTCGACTCCCACCGGGGTTTCGGCTGTCACCGCATCGGGATCCACCACCAGCGCCGGAACCACCGGCTCCGCTGCCGCCACCGGCACTGCCCAGGCAGTCTCGTTGGACGCCGTCGCAGAAGACACCCACTACGACGCCGACGACCTGACCTGGGATGCCGCCGCCGAAGTAGCCGTGACACTGGCGGACGGTGCCAGCGCTGCCGCCGGCGGAACGTCGTCGGACGCTGTAAAGGTCGACGGCGACACCGTCACCATCACCGCCGCCGGCACCTACCGCCTCAGCGGCTCCCTGTCCGACGGGCAGGTGGTGGTGGCTGCCGGTGAAGAGGACGTGGTCCGCATCATCCTCGACGGAGCAAACATCACCAGCTCCACGGGCTCCCCGTTCGTGGTGCAGGGCGCGAACGAGGCGATCGTCCACCTCGAGGACGGAACCACCAGCTCCCTCAGCGACGCCTCAACCTATGCCGACCAGGGCACGGACGCCCCCAACGCAGCCTTGTACTCCATGGCCGACCTCACGATCGCCGGCACCGGATCCCTCACAGTGGACGGCAACTTCAACGACGGCATCTCCTCGAAGGATGGCCTGGTCCTGGCCGCCGGTACCGTGACGGTGGACGCTGCGGACGACGGCATCGTCGGCAAGGACTACGCGGTTCTCCTGGACGGCGCGTACCAGGTGACGGCGGGCGACGACGGCTTCACGTCGGATAACGGGGAGGACGAGGGCCGCGGCTGGGTGCTGATCAACGGCGGCACCCTGAACGTCAACGCCGGCGACGACGGCATCAAGGCCTTCAACACACTCACCATCGCTGCCGGCACCACCACAGTGGAGGAATCGGAGGAAGGCCTCGAAGCCCAGCACATCATCATGACCGGCGGCACCGCCACCGTCACCGCCAACGACGACGGCGTGAACGCCTCAGGCGGCAGCACCACCTCCGCAGCGTCTGCCCAAGGCGGAATGGGCGGGGGCATGGGCGGCGGCGAGATGGCCGTGGGCGACTACACCGTGGACATCAGCGGCGGCCTGCTCACCATCAACTCCGAAGGCGACGGCCTGGACTCCAACGGCAACGCCAGCATCTCCGGCGGCACCGTGGTGGTCAACGGCCCCACCAACGACGGCAACGGGGCGCTGGACGTCAACGGTGAACTGGTCGTCACGGGCGGAACCCTGGCCGCCGCAGGCAGCGCGGGCATGGCTGTCACACCGGGTACTTCCTCCACGCAGTCCGGCGTGCAGGTGACCCTTGATTCATCCATTCCCGCCGGCACGGTAGTACAGATCGCCGACTCCTCCGGCAACGTGGTGGCAGCCTTTGTCGCCACCAAGGCCACGGCGTCACTGGTGTTCTCCTCCACGGCCATCAGCGACGGTGAGGAATACACCGTCTACACCGGCGGGACGGCAACGGTCAGCGCGGGCATAGGTGAAGGGTCGCTCGACGGCGCCTCGGAGCAGGGTATGGTCACCGCAGGGGAATACACCGCAGCGCAGGGCCCCGGCGGCGGAGGCGGACCCCGCTGGTAACCCCCACCCCTCTCTCACCTACCGCAGCGTTTCCCCCAACGCTCTATCACTTAAAGCAGCGTTTCCCCCAACGCTCACTCACGTCCGGCGGCGGCAGTCATGCCGCCGCCGGACGTTTTGAGTGTGCTGGACGTGCCGGGGAGGGCAGTTGCTACTTGGCGAGGAAGCGCAGGAGCGCTTCGTTCACTTCGGCGGCGTGCGTCCACAGCAGGCCGTGCGGGGCACCTTCAATTTCCAGATATTCGGCGCTGGGCAATGCTTTGGCGAACAACCTGCCGGTGGAGTCGATGGGCAGGATGTTATCCGCGGTGCCGTGGAGGATGAGCGCCGGGACGTCGATCTTGGGGATGTCAGCCCGGAAGTCCGTGAGCCACGTGGGCTGCGCTGCAACGGATGCCGTGGCGCCCGCACCGGCGGCGAGGTTCCAGCTGGCGTTCACGGCCTCCTGGCTGAGCCGGGGCGTGCCCAGGAACGTGTCCGAGTTGTAGAAGTTCTTGAAGAACTCGGTGAAGAAGGCATACCGGTCCGCGGTGACGGCCTCCGTCAGCCCGTCGAAGACCTCCTGCGGGACGCCGTCCGGATTGTCATCGGTCTTGAGCAGGAACGGTTCCAGGGAGCCGAGGAAGGCTGCCCGCGCCACCCGGGCGGAGCCGTAGGTGCCCAGGTAACGGCCCACCTCGCCGGTGCCCATGGAGAAGCCCACCAGTACAACGTCGTTCAGGTCCAGGGTTGTCAGCACGGTGTTGAGGTCGGCAGCGAAGGTGTCGTAGTCGTAGCCTTCGGTGGTCTTGCTTGATTTCCCGAAGCCGCGGCGGTCGTAAGTGATGACACGGTAGCCGGCGTCAAGGAGCGCAACAGTCTGCTTTTCCCAGGAGGATCCGTCCAGGGGGTAGCCGTGGATCAGGACGACGGGCTGGCCGGAGCCGTGGTCTTCGTAGTAAAGCTCGATATCAGTGCTGTTTTCGGTTCCAACGGTGATGAAGGCCATCGCGGCGGGTCCTTTCGAGACTGTGGGATCGGTGCGGCCGCCGAAGGTGCCGCGGCCGCGCAGTACCTACTCTAGGGCGGTCCACCGTCCAGTCCAGTCACACTCGCTCGGTTCCCTTCAAGCAGGTTCAGCTACTGCGAAGGTTGCGGAAGCTCGCAGGAAATCTGGGGATTTGCTCCCATATAGTTCAGGGGTCCGGCAGCGATGGTGACGGCAATCGTTCCGGCCTCCGCACAGTTGCCGGGCGCGGCGCCGAAATAGCCGCGCTGCCAGGCGGCCACACCGCCAATAATGAGCCAGATAACGATAAGTGCTCCAAGAATCCGCATGATTCCTCCATTGGGCGGCGTGGCGGCTATGTGAACAATTATGCGCGCCGCCCCGGAGAGTGCGAGAGCGCTAGCCGAAAGTACGCATCAAGTGAGAGAGCGTCGGCGGGAAACATACATCAAGTGAGAGAGCGTCGATGGGACAAAAACACCTCCGGTCCCGGGGATAGTCCCGGAACCGGAGGTGCTTTTCAATGCTCTGGAAAGGCGGTGCTGTGGTTAAGCTTTGGCCGTTTTGCCTGGCAGTGCCAGCTTGAAGATCTTGCCCCAGGTGGATCCGACCTGCTTCAGCAGCGGCCCGGTGGTGTACTTCAAACCGTAGCGCTGGCAGATCTCACGGACCTTGGGCGCCACCTCGGCGTACCGGTTGGAGGGCAGGTCCGGGAACAGGTGGTGCTCGATCTGGTGCGAGAGGTTACCGGTCATGATGTGCATGAACTTCGACCCGGAGATGTTGGCGGAGCCGATCATCTGGCGGATGTACCAGTCGCCGCGGGTCTCGCCTTCCGCCATTTCCTCCGTGAAGGTGTCCGTGCCCTCGGGGAAGTGCCCGCAGAAGATCACGGCGTGGGCCCAGACGTTGCGCACGGCGTTGGCAGTCAGCGTGCCATAAAGGGCCTGCTTGCCGGAGCCCGTCAGCATGGCAACAGCAGGGGTTGCGGCGTAGTCCTTGGTGAACTGGGTGACAACCTTCTTGCCAAGGGCCTTGAGGTCCTTGAGCAGCGCTTCCTTGGACTTCTTGCCTTCCTTGAACTCCGTGAGCTCAAGGTCGTAGATGGCGATGCCCCACTCGAAGAGGGGCGCCAGGATGGCATTGAACAGCGGGTTGGCCAGGTTAATGGGCTTCCAGGGCTGCTGTTCGTCCATCCGCAGGAGGTTGTATCCGACGTCGTTGTCCTTGCCCACCACGTTGGTCCAGCGGTGGTGGAGGTCGTTGTGGGTGTGCTGCCACGAACGCGAGGGGGTGACGAAGTCCCACTCCCAGGTGGTGGAGTGGATGTCCGGGTCCCGCATCCAGTCCCACTGTCCATGCAGGACGTTGTGCCCGATCTCCATGTTTTCCAGGATCTTGGCCAGGCTCAGCAGCGTGGTACCGGTGACCCATGCAGCCTTGTTCTTGCTGACCAGCAACGCGGCACGCCCGGAGATCTCCAGGCCACGCTGGATCTTGATCACGCGGCGGATGTAGGCAGCGTCTGCCGCCCCGCGCTTGCCGAGGATTTCGTCGCGGATGGCGTCGAGTTCACGCCCAAGTTCCGCCACCTGCTCGTCACTCAGGTGGGCGGCGGCCGGCGGCCGGACGGTGGGGCTGCCGGACTCGGCGAGCTTTCCGGGGCGCGTCCTTGACCCTCCGGTCGGCTTGCCTTCGGCGGGGGTGGTTTTGCTCGGTGAAATTACAGTCATACCGTGGTGCTCCTCAGATTTCGAGGTTGACGGGTCCGGCGGCTGCCGAGACACACGTTTGGATCAATTGTCCGGGTTCGCCGTGGACTTCCCCGGTGCGGAGGTCACGGACCTGGCCGGACAGGAGTGGGGTCAGGCAGCTGTGGCAGATGCCCATGCGGCAACCGCTGGGCATCAGTACCCCGGCGTCTTCACCCACGTCCAGGATGGGGGTGTCGCCGTCGGCTTCCACCTCACGGTCGGAGGCCTCAAAGGTGACCAGCCCGCCGTCGTGCCCCACGCCGGCGTCGAAGGTGGTGTTGAAGCGTTCGATCATGAGGTTACCGGGGCTGCCGGCCACCGCGACGTCGGAACCCGGCGCTGCCGTGGTGAGCGCCGCGCGCTTCCACAGCGCCTCGGCGTCGTCCAGGAAGCTGTCCGGACCACAGGCATACGCCGCGCGTTCCTTCCAGTCGGGACAGATCTCGTCCAGCTGGGAGGTGTTGGTGAGGTCCATGCGGCCCTGCTCGCCGGTGAACCAGTGGGCGAGGCGGAAGTTGGGGAATTGGTCCGCCAGCTCCGCAAGTTCCTCGCGGAAGAGGCTGTCGCCGGGGGTTCGGGCCGAGTGGACCAGCACGACGTCGGCATCCGGACGCCGCGGAACAAGGGTGCGGATCATGGACATGACGGGAGTGATGCCACTGCCCGCGGTGACCATCAGCAGGGGGCGGGGGTGCTCCGGGAGCACGAAATCGCCCTGCGGAGGAGCCAGGAACAGGACGTCGCCCGGCTTGGTGGTCCGCACCAGGGTGCCGGATACGGCGCCAACATCAGTGACCGTGATGGCGGGGTCCTTGCCGGCAGGGGTGCTGAGGGAATAGGACCGCCAATGGCGGACGCCGTCCAGCTCGACGCCGATGCGCGCCCACTGGCCTGCCAGGTGGGAGTGCCAGCCGCGGCCGGGCCGGAAGAAGATGGTTGCTGACTGTGCCGTCTCCTGCACCACGCGGGTGACCACGCCACGGAGCTGGCGGGCAGAGTAGACGGGATTGAACAGGGCTAGGATGTCCTCCGGCGACAAAGGCGTGGTGAGGACAGTGGCCGCCTGGGCCAGCTGACGTAACCGGATCATGGGATTAAGCCTAGAGCGGCGCGAGCCATATTTCTCTCTCTCCGTCATATGACCGTTCCGCAGTCACGCTGTAGTAATGGCGCTAAGCCCCCAAGCCGCACTCTAAGAGTAACGGTTCGGCAACGCGGAAAGTTCCGTGGTGGTTCAATAAGCCTGCTTAGTATATCGCGGATAGGGCTTGCAGGGGAGAATTTCTTGCCGCCCAAGGGGCGTTGCGCCAGTTCAGTAGCCCGGGCTCCATCCCAGCGCAGGCGCGACGTGCCGGGCAATATTGCCCAGCAGCTTCGCGTTGAAGTCGACCCCCAATTGGTTGGGGACGGTCAGCAGGAGGGTGTCGGCCGCCTGGACGGCGGTGTCCGCAGCAAGCTGCTCCGCCAGCAGGTCCGGTGCGCCCGCGTAGCTCTTCCCGAACCTTGCAGTGAGCCCGTCAATAATTCCCACCTGGTCCCGACCGTCCCGAAGGGCGGCACCGGCAAAGAAACGGCTGTCTTCCTCTTCCACGATTGGCAGGACACTCCGGCTGACCGACACCCGTGGCGTATGCTCGTGGCCTGCTGTTGCCCAGGCGTCCCTGAACAGCTGGATCTGCTCGGCCTGGAGTTCGTGGAAGGGCACGCCGGTATCCTCCGTCAGCAGCGTGGAGCTCATCAGGTTCATCCCGAGTTCCGCGGCCCAGACGGCTGTCTTCCGGGTCCCGGCTCCCCACCAGATTCGCTCGGCGAGCCCGGGCGACTGCGGCTGGACCGGCAGGAGCCCGGTGGCTCCGCCTGCGTAGCGGGGATCTGCTTCCGCGACTCCCGCGCCGGTGATCGCCTTCCGGAAGAGGGCGGTATGGCGCCGGGCCATATCGGCGTCAGTTTCGCCGGGCTCCGGCACGTAGCCGAAAGCTGCCGCTCCCTGGCTGGCAGGCTCGGGTGACCCGCGGCTGATGCCGAGCTGCAGCCGGCCGCCGCTGATCAGGTCCGCGGCCGCGGCTTCCTCGGCCATATAGAGCGGGTTTTCGTACCGCATGTCGATAACGCCCGTGCCGATCTCAATCCTGGTGGTGCGCGCCGCGATGGCGGACAGAAGCGGGAATGGCGAGGCCTGCTGCCGGGCGAAGTGGTGCACCCGGAAGAATGCGCCGTCCAGCCCAAGCTCCTCGGCGGCAACGGACAGGTCGATGGCCTGGAGGAGGGCATCACCGGGGGTCCTGGTGCGGGAGCCCTGCCCGGGACCCCAATGGCCAAATGAGAGAAATCCGATGCGCTCCATACCTGGCCCAACCCGGGCCCGGCCCCCGGCATTCCCGCCCTTGTGAAGCCGGCTGGCATGATGGCGTCGTGGGTATCCCTGATGAAGCTGTGAGCATCTCCAAGACGGTGGTGCTGTTTGTCCTGGCTGCTGCGGCGGAGATTGGCGGCGCGTGGCTGGTGTGGCAGTCAGTGCGTGAGGGCAAGGACTGGTGGTGGGCTGGCCTGGGCGTCATCGCCCTGGGGGCTTATGGTTTCGTGGCCACGTTCCAGCCTGATGCCCACTTCGGGCGGATCCTGGCGGCCTACGGCGGGGTGTTTGTGGCCGGATCCCTTGCCTGGGGAATGATTTTTGACGGCTTCCGGCCGGACCGCTGGGACATCGCTGGCTCACTGATCTGCCTGCTGGGCGTGGCCGTGATCATGTTCGCCCCTCGCAGCGGGGCATAGCGCATCAGGGCACAGTGCGGCGGCGGACAGCGCAGCAGAGGATGCACGCAGCCGCATAGCTAAACTGGCACCGTGACCAACCGCGAGCAGCCCGCTAACGCCCCCGAACCGACGTCGCGCGGGAAAATCGCCGAACGCCTGCTGCCTGGCGGAGAGGAACCGGACCCGCGCTTCACCCTGGCCAACGAGCGCACGTTCCTTGCCTGGATCCGCACGTCCCTCGCGCTGCTGGCAGGCGGCATCGCCATTGAAGCCTTCACCTCGGACCTCTTCCTGGAGCCGGTCCGCAAGGGCCTGGCGGTGGTCCTGCTTCTGCTCGGCATGCTGTTGAGCGCCGGCTCCGCTGTCCGGTGGCTCCGGGTGGAACGCAGCATGCGCAACAAGGCACCGCTGCCGCTGCCGCTCATCGTGCCGCTGCTGGCCGCCGCCGGCGCGCTGGCTGCCGCCGTCGTGCTGATCTTCATTCTCTGGCGCTGACCCGTGGCACCATCCCGCGGCGCACCACTGCATGAGGATCCCGGCCTTCAGCCTGAACGGACCACGCTGGCCTGGGGCAGGACCATGCTGGCCCTGGTGACAGTCAGCGCGATCTTCCTGCGCTGGCTGCCGCAGCATGGCCTGCCTATCCTGCTGCTGTTCACCGTGTCGGCCGCAACGGCCGCCGGCATCTACTTCACGCAGCGGCGCCGCTACCGCGTGAGTTCGCACGGTATCCGCAAGGAAATGCACGACGCCGATATCACCGCCGTGCTGTGGACGGCTTTTGCCGGGGTAATGCTGGGCGCCCTCGGCATCGGCGTGGTGCTCATTGGCTAGTGCCGCCGTGCAGAGCCGCCTGTGCGAACGCGGGCTTAGAACATGGGCAGGAAGAAGCCGGCAAGAAATGCGGCCGCGCCAATGCCTGTCAGGTACCGGCCCAGCAGCGCCGCTGTCCTGCCCGCCTCTTCCGGCGCAGCAGTTTGCCACTGGGTGGGACGTTTGGGGTGGTAGTACACCGGGAGGGTGTCGCCTACGGCCAGGTCCCTGATGTCGTGGGGTGACATGGGCGCGTGGTGCACCTGGTATTTGCGGTCGAACCAGCGGAATCCCACGCCGGTGCTGTCGGAGTACACCACGGCCTCGGCCACGGCCCACGGATGAACGAAGCGGCGGAGGAAGCCTGTGTAGAAGAGCAATGCGAGCCCGGCGGGCAGGCACAACCAGGTCAGCATTTCCAGGATTGGACCTGCCATATCAAGCACAGTGGGCATGATTCAGATGGTACAGGCGTACGCTGGGGAGACCGGTCCGGGAGTAGAGGGAAGCCATGAACGATCAGGATATTTTGACGCGCATCCAAGCCCTCGTTGACGAGGAGCACTCACTGCGGGAGGCTTCCGGGGACGGACAGGTGCCGGACAAGGCGCGGCTGAAGCAGGTGGAGGAAAGCCTGGACCAGTGCTGGGACCTGCTGCGGCAACGCAGGGCCAAGACAGAATCCGGTGAGAACCCCAACGATGCCGAAGCCCGGCCCGTCAGCGAAGTTGAAGGCTACAAACAGTAGCGGCCAAACAGATTGGAGCGTCTATGCGTCTGGCTGTTGCCCAGATCATCAGCAGTGCAGACCCCGCAGAAAACCTGGGGCTGATCCGCGACTACGCTGCCCAGGCGAAAGCCGCCGGTGCCGAGCTGGTGGTATTTCCCGAGGCCGCCATGCGTGCCTTCGGCCACTCCCTCCGCGACGTCGCAGAGCCGCTCGACGGGCCTTGGGCTGGGGAAGTCCGGGCCATGGCGCGGGAACTGGATATTGCGATCGTGGCCGGGATGTTTACTCCCGGAAAGGACGGGCGGGTCCGCAATACCCTGCTGGTCACGGGCCCCGGGGTGGAAACGTCCTACGACAAGGTCCACCTCTTCGACGCTTTCGGTTTTGCCGAGTCCAAGACTGTGGACGCGGGTGAAACCCCCGTGACTTTCGAGCTCAACGGCACGGTCTTCGGACTCGCCACCTGCTACGACGTCCGCTTCCCGGCCCTTTTCACCGCCAACGCCCGGGCCGGGGCGGAGGTCAACATCGTGTGCGCGTCCTGGGGAGCCGGCGAGGGCAAGGCGGAACAGTGGGACCTCCTGGTGCGGGCACGCGCCCTGGACAGCACCACGTTTGTGGTGGCCTGCGGTCAAGGAGACCCGGAAACCATCGGCGCCGGTCCGGCAGGGAGCGCCCCAACGGGCATAGGGCACAGCGCGGTGATCGACCCCCTGGGCTCCGCCGTAGTGGCGCTGGGCGGCAAGCCGGAACTCGCCGTCGTCGATATCGACCCGTCCGTGGTGGATGAGGTGCGCAGCAAGCTTCCCGTGCTGGCCAACGCACGGCAGTTCTGACTCCTTCGCTGCCGCCCTCCCGCTGAGCCTCCCCACCTTTGGCAGCGCACGACGACTGCGTGCCGCACCTTCTCCGCGGCGCGCCGTCGTCGTTCTTTCAGGATGGGAATTTCAGCACCCGGGAGGGGTGAGCCACCGGTTACGCGCAGGAAACCTGCCCCGTTCTTCGCGTTCGACGACGGTTCTCACCAGTGACGCGGTGCGTCCCCCGCCGTTGCGCTGGCCTGAGGCTATTTGCCGTCAGGGCATCGCTGCAAGGAGGGCAGCGGTTAACAAGCTTGAAACATACTCGACGCGTGAACTTCACGTAAGGGCGGATTGTGTAACGCAGCCGCAACTTTTGCGCGCCTTTCCCGAAACACCGGAGGACAAACATAGACGCCGGGGGAAGTGCGAGGGCCGGCAAAGAGCGCCCCGCTGGCGCAACGCGAAGGGACCCGCAGGTGGAAATTTCTGCCCAACATGTCTGGCTGATGATTTCAGCCGCGATGGTACTGCTGATGACGCCTGGACTGGGCCTCTTCTACGGCGGCATGACCCGCGCCAAGGCCGCCCTCAACATGATCATGATGAGCTTCATCTCCGCCGGGATCGTCGGTGTGGTGTGGGTCCTGTGGGGCTACTCCATGACAACGGGCGACGGCGTGCTGGGCATCTTCGGCAATCCCTTCGCCAACTTCGGCCTGCAGAACCTCATGGACTCCCCCGACCTGATCAAAGCCGGCTACAGCGCCACGTTTGCGATCATCACGGTGGCGCTGATCAGCGGAGCCATCGCGGACCGCGCAAAGTTCGGCGCCTGGGCACTGTTCGTACCGCTGTGGATCACCGTGGTGTACTGCCCACTCGCCTACATGATCTGGGGCGGCGGCCTGATGAGCGCCGGCGGAGCAGTCACCGCCGTGTTCGGCCAGGTCATCGACTTCGCCGGCGGCGCAGTGGTGGAGATCAGCTCCGGGACCGCAGCCCTGGTCCTCGCCCTGATCGTGGGCCAGCGCCACGGTTTCGCCAAGGACCCCAACCACCGCCCACACAACATCCCCTTCATCATGCTGGGTGCCGCCATCCTGTGGTTCGGCTGGTTCGGCTTCAATGGCGGCGCGGCAACAACTGCCGAGCAGGCAGGCCTGATCTGGGTGAACACCCTGGTGACTCCCGCCGCGGCGATGCTGAGCTGGCTGGTCACCGAAAAGATCCGCCACGGGCATCCCACGTCCCTCGGTGCCGCCTCGGGTGTAGTTGCCGGGCTCGTAGCCATTACGCCCTCCTGCGCCAACATCAGCCCGGTGGCCGCTATCGGGCTGGGCTTCGTGGCCGGAGCTGCCTGTGCCATCTTCGTTGACCTGAAGTACCGTTTCGGCCTGGACGACTCGCTGGACGTTGTGGGCGTGCACCTTGGCGCCGGACTCATCGGTACCCTCGCGCTCGGCTTCATCGCCCTTCCCGTGGACGGCCAGGGCGGCGGACTCCTCTACGGCGGGGGTGCGCAGCAGCTGATAGCCCAGACGGCGGCCGTCGTTATCACCCTGCTGCTTTCCGGCACCGGGACCTATGTCATTGGCCGGGCCATCAACAAAACCATCGGCTTCCGGGTCAGCCACGAGGCAGAGACTGCCGGAGTGGATTTGGCTGAACACGCTGAGAGCGCCTACGCGTTCGGTGAAATCGGCTCCCGCTTCAATCCACTGCACTCCGCTTCCCACTCCCCCGCGGCAGAGATGGCAGCTGCCGCCGACCGGCCCAGCAAGAGCGGCTCGCGTACTAAAGAAGACTCCTTCGCCTGACCGGCGAGGCCTTTACGGCCGGCCAGGCGGGTCATAACTGCCGCGTCAGTCAGCCAGGATCTTGTAGAGCGCGCGCCGGGTCTCATCCATTTTTTCGATTGCGGCAGCGCGCTGTTCCTCGGTGACACCGGTACGGAACTGGTGGATGGCGCCCATGAGCTTGCCGATGCTCTGGTGGAATTCGCGGTCGGAGCTGTCCGGCCCGGCATTCCAGGCATTGTCCATTTCCTCACCGTGCTCGGCCACGTAGGCCCGGCCCCGGTCCGTGAGCGTGAACTCCGTCCCGCGGCCCTCGCTGAGGGCTGAGATCAGGTCCTCGTCGACGAGTTGCTGCAGTGTGGGGTAAATGGATCCGGGACTGGGCCGCCAAGCGCCCTCCGTCTTTTCGGCAATTGTCTTGATCAGGCCGTAACCGTTGGAGGGTGCCTCGGCCAGGAGCGAGAGGATAGCTGCCCGGACATCCCCCCTGCTGGCCCGCCGTGAGCCACGGCCGAAACCCGGACCGAACCCAGGTCCAAAACCGGGTCCAAAGCCCGGTCCAAAACCAGGACCAAAGCCTCCGCCGCGGTGTCCGTGAGGCCCCCTGCGGCCCCTGCCCCGCCCGAATGGCTCCCTGCCGAATTCAGTGCCGGGAAATTTCTCCTCGTGTATGCCTTTCATCGTGGCATTGTCCTTTCACGTGATAAGTCCATCGACCTTGTCGACGATAGTTAACGATATGTCGCTAACTATCGCTTGGTCAAGAACAGGAGTGTGACCAAATCCTGACCTTTCAGCAGGGCAATGTGCGGCTGGACCGGCGTAGTCTTTTGAGACCTCCAAGCTCGAGGGCTGAAAGATGGCGAAGAAAAGGAAGCGCAGAAGCGGTTTCGGCGCTGCCCTGGGAAGGTTCCTAGGGTTCCTGGCGGCGAGTGCCATGTGCGGGGTCCTGGCGGCCAGCCTGGTGGTTCCGGCGGTGGCGGCAGCGGGATTCGGCGTCAGTAATTCCATTGGCTTCTTCGACAGCCTGCCCGAGGAACTCACTGTCCAGCCGCCGTCGCAATCCACTAAAGTCCTCACCTCCGATGGCCAGCCAATCGCTACTTTCTTTGCCGAGAACCGCGTCAGGATTCCGCTGGAACAGATGTCTCCCCACATCAAGGACGCGATCATCGCCATCGAGGACAGCAGGTTCTATGAACACGCTGGCATCGACCCCCAGGGGATCGTGCGGGCAGTGGTGTCCAACCTGACACAGGGTGGCCAGCAGGGCGCCTCAACCATCACGCAGCAGTACGTCACCAACGTGATCAACGAAGCACGCTTGTCGCAGGACAGGCCGGACGAGGTGATCCTCTCCGGACAGAAGGACGTTGGTGACAAGCTGCGGGAGATGAAGCTGGCCATTGCGTTGGAAAAAAAGTTCACCAAGGAGCAGATCCTTGAGGGGTACCTGAACATCGTCTTCTTCAACAGCGACGCCTATGGGATCGAGGCAGCGTCGCGCTACTTCTTCAGCACCACCGCCAAGGACCTCACCCTTCCGCAAGCCGCGCTGCTGGCCGGGCTCGTCAACAGCCCCACCTTCTACAACCCTGCGATCAACGCGGACAAGTCAATCGTCCGCCGGAACCAGGTGCTCTCGGAGATGCTGCTCCAGGGCAAGATCACGCAGGTTCAGCACGATGAAGCAGTGGCCACGCCGATTGAGCTGAAGATCAGTCCGGAGCGGCAGGGCTGCGCCTACGCGGCCATGGCGCCGTACTTCTGTGACTACATTTCCCATCTCATCCTGAACAACCCGGCGTACGGGCCCAGCCTGATAGAGCGGCAGCGGAAGCTGTACCGCGGCGGCCTGACTATTGTCACCACCCTGGACAGCAGGCTGCAGGCAGCCGCCCAGGCGCAGGTGGACGGCACGGCCGGACCAAACCCGGACCGGTGGGGCGCCGCCCTGGTCACCGTGCAGCCCGGGACCGGCAAGATCCTGGCGATGGCCCAGAACACGGTATTCCTCCCGGAACCGGGCAAGTTCGACACGCACCTGAACTTCAACGTGGATGCCAAGGACCCGCAGGGGAACGACCTCAACGGAGCGGGCGGCTTCCAGCCCGGGTCCACCATGAAACCGTTCACCTTCGCCGAGTGGCTGAACCAGGGCAAGTCCCTGACCGCGGAGGTGGACGCTTCACGGCGCGTTTATCCGCTGGACTTTCCGTGGCGGTCCAGCTGCGGGAAGGTGATGGGTGCCTACAGCACCGCGCAGAACAACCCCACGCTCGGGGCTGCTGACGACCTCCAGAACGCCGAGGAGGGCTTCTACCGGAAGATGCCCATCAATTACGGGCTGTACAACTCGATCAACACGGCCACGTTCGCCACCGCCGCGCAGCTGGATTTCTGCGGTATCCAGAAGATGGTGGACGCGGTGGGGCTGCACAGCGGACTGGATGGAGCCCCGGTCAACATGCATCAGCTGGGCAACATTCTCGGCGCTATCGGCGTCGCTCCGCTTCACCTGGCCAATGCCTTTGCCACGTTCGCCAATGACGGCCGCTATTGCACACCCATCGCGCTGGCGGACGTCAAGGATGCAACCGGCGGCAATCTGCCCGCCCAGCCCGTGGAGTGCCGTGACGCCGTAAAGCCGGACGTGGCCCGTGGGGTCAACAATGTGCTGCAGGATGTGCTCGTCAGGGGCTCGGGCGTCTGGATCAATCCCAAAACCCACGACAAGTTCCCGGTGGCGGCCAAGACCGGCACCTCGAACAACAACGGGTCCACCTGGATCGTTGGCTACACTTCCGGGATTGCCACCGCTTCATTCTTCGGCGACGCCCTTGAGGGACAGAAGCGGGCCGGACAGAACGTCACCATCAACGGGACCTTCTATCCCCGCCTTGACGGCTACATGATTGCCGGACCGCAGTGGGCCAACTACATGCTTCAGGCGGCGCCGCTGTACCCCACCAATGGGTTTCCCCCTCCTCCGCCATCGATGATGGGCCCGAGTCCCTCACCGTCACCCAGCCCTCGTCCCTAAGCCCGGCTCCAGCCAGCCGGGCCGGCACGGCCAAGTACCTGCACGGCGGGTTTTATCTTGGGCCCGTCTTCCTTGACTCGCGGTTGCCCCCCAGACGCACGTGGCTGCCGATGGAAATCACGACGGCGGGCCGGCTTGCCCGTGCCGGGTGGCGGCGGGGCTGTGGAGTGGTAGGTGTGGCCGGTGGGGGTTTTGAGTTCCACCATGTGTCGTGGTCCGGGGACGGGACGGGCTGTCCAGCCTGGGTTTTCTTTGGTGTGGTTGCAGGCTTCGCAGAGGCCTTGGCCGTTGGTGCTGGTGGTGGGCCCGTCCTGGTGCCATGGGACGACGTGGTCGTGATGGCGGATGGGCGCGTCACAGTAGGGGGTGCGGCAGGTGTCGTCCCGGACCTGGAGGAACCGGCGGAGCCCGGGCGGGAAGAGCCGGGCCTTCGAATCCATGGCGAGGAGTTCGCCGGTGCCGGGGGCGGTGTAGAGCCGCCGAAGCCACGTGGTGAGCGCACTGGGTCCAGGCGCAGTACTGGATACTCCTGCGCCGTGGCCGGCAGCGGGGAATGCGGCCGAGTCGTCTGGCTGCCCGAGGACTGTTTGCCTGGCCCAGTGGGCGGGGACGGTGCCGTAGCCTGCGAGCCGTGCTGGTTCGCTGTCGCCCTGGAAGAGGGTGCGGTCGGTCATGACGAGCTGGACTTCGATGCTGCTGGCCCCTCCCGGGGTGCCCGTGATGTTTTCGACGAGCTGGTCCGCCATGAGCGCGCCCCTGGAGCGGTCATCACCGTGTGATCTCGCGGTGTCTGCGTGGCGGGTCAGGGCGGCGTAGGCGGCGACGCCCTGCGCGATTGGGAGCAGGGCGGTCAGACGGGCCATGGTGTCCGGCGCCGGGCGAAGGGTCACGGTCCGCTCACTCACCGCATGGGCGGCGCGCCTGGCCACCGAGTGCGGGTCACGCCGGTACGCGGCCGCACGGACCGCGGCAATAATGGCCCGATCCCCGGCGCCTGCCAGTGAACCAGCGCCTGCCAGGGTCCCGGTGTCGGCGGCGAGTTCCTCGTCCACCGCGCACCGGTCCTCGGCGGACAGGCACGCTGTTTCCTTCACGATAAGGGTGGCGCGCCATTCGTTCAGCTGCCCCGACTCCAGGGCTGCCAGGGCGTGGGGCATCTCGGTGCCGAGGGCTTTGGCCAGGCCCAGGAGCCGACCGCCGCGGGCCGGGGACTCCCGCCGCGCCAACGCCACCTGCGCGGCAACACCGGCGCCGCGTTCCTTGGCCGGGATACCGGCCGCGGCCTGCTCCCGCCGCTGTTCAGCGTCGAAAGCCACAGCAATCCGGGCCTGTTTAGCAGCCGCCAGCGACTTCAAATCCTCCAAATCCCGCAACTGATCAATCATCCCCGGACCGTCAGCACACACAGGGACGGCAGCAAGGCTCGCCCGGATATCAGCAACGGACAGGACACCAGGAACCGGCGGCGCAACGGAGACAAGGTGCGTGGCGGTAGCAGGCAAGGGCCGAGTCACAGACAAATCAGGCCGGCGCCCTGCCTGCCCCGTATCCAAAAGCCCACCAACTGCCATAACCCAACCCTGCCAAAGACCACCGACAATATCGCGCCCCCAAATCTTCTATGTGGAAAACCATGAAACAGCAGAAGCCGCCACCGCTCTGGCAGCATTGGCGTGGTGAAGAGCCTTGAAACCGATCGGCTAATCCTCCGGCAATGGAAGCCTGAGGACGCCGGCTTTGTACTGGACCTCTACTCGCGCTGGGAGGTACAGCGTTTCATTGGCAACCATCTCCAGGTGATGCGGGACCGGTCCCAGGCCGACGAGCGCATCCGCGCCTGGCAGCAGATGGACAACCCCGTCCACGGTGTCTGGGCAGTGCAGCTGAAAGGGCAACCCACAGGGGAGGCCGGGCTGCCGGACCAGGGCCAGGGCACGGGCCAGGGCACGGACGAGAGCCAGGGTTACGACCAGGCTCCCCCGCTTGCCGGCACCCTCCTCCTCAAGTCCATCCCGGCCTCAGGCGCTTCCCTGCCACTGGAACCGTCAGGGGACACCGAAATCGGCTGGCACTTCCACCCGGACCACTGGGGGCATGGCTATGCAACTGAAGCTGCGGCAGCGGTCCTGTCCTACGCGTTTGCAAGCGGCCTGGAACGAGTGGTGGCAGTGACCGCCCCAGCCAACAAAGCCTCGCAGAACGTCTGTTTACGGATCGGGATGAAGCACTGCGGGCAGACAAACAGGTATTACAACGCGCTGTGCGAGCTGTTTGAAGCGACAGCCCCCGCACCAAGCCAGGGACCCCACTAAGGCGAGGACCACCAAGGCGAGGACGACGACGGCGGGACGCAACGCCGTCGTACGAACGGCTAAATTGCACCTTTCCACAGCCGCTGCCACCAGGGGCGCGCAGGCTGCGGTTCTGCGGGAGGCTCGGCAGGCCGGGCGGCACGGCGCTCGCGCCACCGGGCCACTTCTTCTTCAACGTCCCGGGTCCTGGTGATGACCGGCGGCCCGCCCTGCAGCTGGCGCCGGGCGTCGACGACGCGTCGGTTGAAATCCTGCAGGATGTCCCGCACCTGCTGCTCCGTGTACTGGGCGTCGAGCCTGGCATCAAGCTCGGCGTCCTCCTTCCGGAGCAGGATGGCCGCCGGACCGAGGCCGCTGATGTTTTCCCGCTGGATAAGGCCCTTGACCCACCAGTCGGGATCGTACGACTCCCCCAGCCCGGGAATTGGCTTGCCGGCGTACTTGAGGTTGTCGAACTTGCCCTGCGCCATGGCATCGCGGACAAGGTATTCTGCCCGGGCGGAGTCGCTCACCTTCCTGCGCTTCTCCCGCTCCTTCTCTTCAAGGGCGTCCAGCTCCGCTTCTTCCTCTGCGCTGATGCCTGCCCCGCGGTAGGTGCGGAGTTCGGCAGCACGCTCCAGGCGCTTCCGGTACTCTGCTGCACCGCTCCCCATTGCCGCCACCGCCTCACGTTAGTCCCAACGCCTTCCTTTCCAGTATTCAGAAGCCATTGGCCGGGTTCAACGCCCACCCCCAAACAACGGCATGGAACGGGGGCCGGGCGGCATCCGCTTCGCTTAAGCTGGGCAGGCGGGGGCCACACGGAGGAGGCAGTGCCATGGATGCCAACGGAACAACGGAACGCTCGGCAACTTTCAGCTGGACAGATCCGCGCGTGGGCCTTGAACACCTGTCCCGCCTGTCCGGGCTGGAGTACCTCTCCGGCATGCGGGACGGAACCATTCCGCGGCCGCCCATGGCGTCCCTGATGAACCTGGCCCTTGTTGGGGTTGAGCCGGGGCGCGTGGAATTCGAATGCCGGCCGGCCGAAGCGCACTACAACCCGCTGGGCGTGGTGCACGGCGGGTTGGCCTGCACGCTGCTGGACACCGTTGTGGGGTGCGCGGGGCACAGCACTCTGGCCGCTGGATTCGGTTACACGTCCATCGACCTGTCCGTCAGCTACCTCCGCCCCATCACCCTCGGACAAGGAGCGCTGCGGGCCGAGGGGACCGTGACCAAGCCGGGATCGCGGGTGATCTTCGCCCAGGGTCGCATTTTCGGGCGGGCCGGTGAACTCCTGGCCACCGCCACCAGTTCACTCCTGGTCTTCGCAGCGGCCCCGGCCCGGTAGTCCCTGCCAGCCCCGGCAAGACGTAAACGTACGACGGCGGGACGTCCCGCCGTCGTACGCTTCAGTTACGCGGGTGGCGCGGCAGGCCGCTCAGGCGTTGGCGTGTTCGGCGAGGATCGCGTCAATCTGGCCGACGGCTCCGGTCATGCCCTCCTCCATGCCCATCTGGACCATCTGTTCCATCTGCTCCTCGGACTCGAAGATGGTGGCAACGGTCATGGTGGTGCGGCCGCCGTCCTCCTCAAGCGTGACCGTCACGTGGGTGGTCCCCATGGCCTCGACGGGAGCGCCGTTGTGGTCTGCGAAACCGTCGTCGAACTCCAGCCTGGCGGGCGGCTGGATGGAGGTGAAACGCCACCACCCGCCGGCCTTTTCGCCCTCCGGACCGGTCATGTAGTAGCCGGCTTTGCCGCCGGCCTCGAAGTCGAACTTTTCGAAGGTGGCCGGCCAGGTGGGCGGCCCCCACCAGCGCTCGAGCTGGCGTGGGTCTTCCCAGAGTTGCCAGACGCGTTCGACGCCGGCGTCGAACTCGGCGGTGAGGGTGAAGCTGAGCGCCTCAAGATTCTTGGTGGTACCAGTAACGGACATTGCAGACCCCTTCCTTATCCTTCAGCCAAAATGTCTGCGATCCGGTCGACGCGCTGCCGCCAGATCGCCTCATACTCGTCGAGCAGCCGCCGGGCTTTTTGCAGGCCTTCATGGTTACCCCGCACAATCTGCTCCCTTCCGCGCTTTTCCTTGGTCACCAGGGACGCGCGCTCCAACACCGCCACGTGCTTTTGGACTGCGGCGAAACTCATGGCGTAGAGGGCAGCGAGACCGGAAACCGAATACTCGCCCACCGTCACGCGGCGGACAATATCGCGGCGGGTGGAATCGGCGAACGCCTGGAACAGGCGGTCCAGTTCGTCTTCGCGGAGCTGATCTACAACCATTTGGTTGTACGATAGTCCTGCCCGTCCCGGCTGTCAACGGTCTGTGGAATCGGGCTTGCCGCTACCCCGGGACGGCCGTCCCGGCCGGTATCTTGAAGGCCATGAGCATCTTCCTTGCAGGCGCCGGCCCGGACCAGGTTGCCTTTCCGGAGGTCTTTGACCGCTTCGCCCAGGCCATCCGCCAGCGTTCCCGCCAGGAGGCGGCTGCCCGGGTGGCGGTGGTGGTGCATGACCGCGGCGGGAACCCGGAAAGCCTCCTTCCGGCGTACGTTGATCCGCTGCTCGCGCGGACTCCGGTTGAGGTGGTGCCGGTCCTGCTGGGTGCGGGCGCGCCTGCAGGCCCTTCAGTGTTCGACGGCGTTGACGGGCTGGTCGTAGGCGGTGGACTGACGCCGGGGTACTGGGAAGGGCTCGCCGCTTCGGCAGGCGCCGTTTCCGCCGCGGTGGCCGGTGGCGTGCCCTACCTGGGCTTTTCCGCCGGGGCCATGATCGCACCTCAGAGGGCGCTGCTGGGCGGCTACCTCAGCCGCGGCGTTGAGGTCTGCGGCGAAGAATGCTCAGAGGGGTTGGCCGAGCTCGAGATCCGGGACGGCCTGGGCCTCGCCCCGTTCGCAATTGATGTCCACGCCGCCCAGGCCGGCACGCTCAGCCGCGCAGTGGGAGCCGTGGCTGCCGGGCTGGTGGAGAGGGCTGTAGCCGTTGACGAGAACACCGCGCTGGTGCTGGCAGCGGCAGGCGATGACAGCTTCGAGGTGCTGGGCCACGGCAACTGCTGGGACATCCGCCGGTCCGGCACGGCCTGCGTGGTCTCCATGCTGCAGGCGGATTAAGGGCCGGGACCGAGCGGCACCAGGGCCGCACCTTATGCGTCGAAGTGGGTTTTGGCCCTGTCGCCGGTCAGTTGTTCAATCAGTTCCGCCGCGACGTCCCTCAGCTTCTGGTTGCGGTTGCTGGAGACCTTGGTGAGGATGTCCATCGCCTCCGCCTGGGTGCACCTGTTCTGGGCCATGATGACGCCGCACGCCAGGTTGATGGCAGTCCGACTCTGCATGGCAGCTTCAAGATTGTCCGCCCGGCTTTGCGCCGTATCGAGGCGGACGGAAAGATGAAGCGCGTTGTGCGCGGCCGCAGCGAAGCCCAGGGCCTTCTCATAGACACCCGCGGTGAACATGCCCGGCTTCTGCGCAAAGAAATTCAAGGCAACACTGGCTTCGCTGTTGATCTCCAGGGGCACCCCCAAGGAACTGCGGATGCTTGCCTCTGCCAGCTTTCGGGTCAGCTCCGGCCACCGGCCATCCGTGGCGACGTCGTCAATAATCACCGGGGACATCTCCCGCAGCGCTTTGATGCAGGGGCCGTCGCCCACGGCCTGCTCAACCTCGTCCAGCTCCACCGCGCGCTGGCTGCTGCCGGCAACAGTGGTGGGCTTGCGCCGTAATTTGAGTGTGACTGCACACTCGATATGGTCACCTGCCGCTTCGGAAACCGATGCCGCGGCAAGCCCGGCCAGCCCGGTCAGGAACTCAACAACGTTTTCAGCGCCCACCAGAATGCTCTGGAGCTCTTCTATTGGTTCTTTCTCCGGTGAACTCGACATGGGCCCATCTTACTGTCCCACCCATTATTGGGCTGCGTCGGCTGGGCAGCGGCCGGCAAGCGGAACCAGCGATGAACCTGAGCGGCTCCGGCATATCCATAGTTAACGGACCGGCGTAATGTCGGCAGTAGGAGATTTCTGGACAGCGGACATCTGGTGACATTCTCGGGCCCCATCCAGCAAACAGGGCAGCGGCCGCCGCCAAATACAAGCGATCGACTATGACATCGCGCACGGAGCCGGGGTTCCCGCACCCGACAGCGACGGAGGGTAAGGATGTATCCCCTGGGGCCCGACGGACCCGAGCAGCCAGACCGGGAAGCCGAAGAACGCAAGGGAGCTGCCCGGCGTTTCCGGGAAACGGACCTGCCCCTGGACAAGCTGTGGACCTACTACTACGGCATCGGCGGGGAGATCGATGAGGTGTCCCTTGATGCCTACCTCCACGAGGCTTTAGACATACCGGCCGCGCAAGTGAACCTGATCGCCACGGCGATGACGGAAATGACGGAAGAGGACACAGAGTGACGGCTTACGGACACAGCACAAGCTTCGGCTCAGGGCAGCACGAGCTCCCCGACGTGGACATGAGGCTGCAGGAGCTGGTGCTGGACAGCCGTGACATCGCGGAGTTCCTCACCGATCTCTCCGTGGTGGCCGCATCCCGGTTCTCCACCCCGGGCAATCCGGTCCATTGCGGAGTCACCGTGATACGCCATAAGAGGCCTGAGGCCGTGGCCAGCAGCGATGCGGAAGCACACTCCCTGGACGAGCTGCGGAACGGGTTCGGCGACGGCCCCTGCCTCACCGCACTCCGCTCCAAGGCGCCGCTGCTGGTTCCCGACCTCGCCAGGGAGTGCCGCTGGCAGGACTACGTGCAGGCCGCTGTGGCACGAGGCGTTTCCTCCATCCTTGCCGTGCCCATGGATCTGGCCGGTGAGGCAGAGGCTGTCCTGAACCTTTACTCCGGGCGCGTCAACGGGTTCTCGGCACATGACCTCGCCACCGCGGAGGCTTTCACAGGGCACGCAGCAGGCTCGCTGAAGCTGGTTCTGCGCATCACCCAGTTGTCCGAAGCCAGAAATGACCTGGCACTCGCCCTCACATCACGGACCATCATCGACATGGCCGTGGGAGCAATCATGGCCCAGAACAGGTGCACCCGGGACACCGCCTTCGGCATCCTCACCAAGGCTTCCAGCACCCGCAACGTCAAGCTCCGCGAAGTGGCCGCGGCCGTGATCGCCTCCATCTCCGGCGAGAAGGAGATCGACACCTACTTCGACGAGTAGGGTCCTGTCTGCCAGGGACAACAGGTTCAGCGCAGGCGGGACGTGATGAGACTCACGCGCAACATTCTTGAGGCCGGCCCCTGCCGCTGGGCACTATGGAAAGGCACCGGCAGGCTGGATCTGCCCGGCCAGGGGAGTGTCTGCGACGCCCGGTGTGCTTGGTCACATCCGGCCAGCTCCGGTTGCCAACCCCCTTCGGCAACCTGCACCATTGAAGTACGGGAACGCGCTTTCCCACGCAGTACCGCCTCATAGACGAGGCCACGGCCTGGTCAATGAAGATTCCAGGCCGCCCACCGCAAGAAATGGAAGTTGAATAATGACGTTCGATGCCACTGACTCCGTGACCCTGAAAATCTGGGACCGGTCCGCCCTGCACCACACCCTTGACTCCGCTGTCAGCGAGCTTTCCGCGCGGCACAACACCACCACCTGCCGCGTCGCCGTAACGTGCAGCGGGCCCAACACCTTCACCCTGAGCTTGCGCGGCGAAGGCAAGGCACTGGCCTCCGCCTAAGCGGCCACCCCTGAAAGGCAAGCGGACGACGCCGGCACTCCCCGGCGTCGTCCGCTTCCTTTAAGCGAAGCACGGCATCCTTGCCCGGCCCCCGCACACGGCAAGTAAAATGTGTTGAGTCCAAGCGGAAGCGCCGTCCGAGCATCAAAGGTAACCATGAGGCAGCAACCACGGGCGCAAGCCGAACCCGGTGCACCGGGCCCAGGAAAGATGAGCCCGGCACAGACGGGCAAAGAACAGCCGGACACAGCTCAGCCGGGCCCGGCGTCACTTGTATTGATCCCCTCAGCCCTTGTCTCGGCGTCGGGCTTCCTGCTGTTTGCCCGGGAGGACCGCCTCTCCGGGTTCCTCCTCCTGGCCGCCGCGCTGGTCATGGCCGGTTTCATCAGCAGGCGCCTCCTGGTCGACCTGGCCCTGATCGCCGTGGGCCTGACGGCCATGAGCTTGGTCCCCATCACCACGGACATCAGCACCGAGCACATGCTGGTCATGGGAACCGCCATGATCCTCGCCGTCGGGATTCCGTATTCGGTCTCAAGGTTCGTCACCAAGGACCACGCCATCCGCTTCCCCATCAGGACGGGGCAGCCGTGGACGCGCGCCGAAAAGTGGTACCTGCCTGCCGTCCTGGTGATCGGGTATGCGCTGATGCCGGTGTACATGATCCGGACCGGCGTCTACACCAACTGGCCGGCTGTCAGCGACCCGGACGGCATCGCACGGCTCTTCCTCGGCACCAACGTGCTGGGAATCTGGGACGAACTCTTCTTCATCTGCACCGCCTTCACGCTGCTGCGCCGCCACCTGCCGGACTGGCAGGCCAACCTGCTGCAGGCGGTCCTGTTCACGTCCTTCCTTTGGGAGCTCGGCTTCCATTCCTGGGCGCCCTTCTTCATCTTCCCCTTCGCCCTGCTGCAGGCCCGCCTGTTCACGGTCACAAAGTCGCTGTCCTACATTGTCAGTGTCCATCTGCTGTTCGACTTCGTGCTGTTCCTGGTCCTGATCCATGCCCACAACCGCGAGTGGATCGACATTTTCCTGTACTGAAACCTGCAGCATGAAAGCGAACCACCATCATGGATGCTCCCGCCGGCGGCAACGCCCGTTTTGATATAGCTACCCTGCCGTTGCCGGTTATCCAGGCGCCGATGGCGGGAGGGCCGTCCACGCCGGAGCTGGCAGCGGCGGTGAGCTCCCGGGGAGGACTGGGATTCCTGGCCGCCGGTTACAAGGCCGCGGCGGCGGTGAAGTCGGAGATCGAGGCAACGCGGCGGCTGACCGGAGCCCCCATTGGCGTCAATGTCTTCGTCCCGCAACCCTCGGCGATCAGTCCCGGGGCGCTGGAACGGTACGCCCTCTCCCTGGCTCCGGACGCAGAACGTTTGGGCGTTGCCCTGGGGGATCCGCGCCATGACGACGACTGGGACAACAAGATCGACGTCCTGCTGGAGCAGGTCCCCGAGGCAGTTTCCTTCACCTTCGACGTGCCGGAACCCGCTGTCATCGCCGCACTGCAACAACGGGGCGCGTGCGTCATCGGGACGGTCACGTCGCGGCCTGAAGCCGTGCGCGCCCTGGAAGCAGGCGTTGATGCGCTGTGCGTCCAGGGACCGGAAGCGGGAGGACACCGCGGCACCTTTGACACAGCGCGACGCCCGGAGGGTGAATCCCTACACGGCCTGCTTGAAGAATTGGCGGACCTCGGAGTGCCGCTGATAGCGGCCGGCGGGATCGCCACGGGCGCTGATGTCCGGGCTGCCCTCGCCCGCGGAGCTGTGGCTGTCCAGGCGGGCACGGCGTTCCTCCGCGCTGACGAGGCCGGCACCAAGCCTGCCCACAGGCGGGCCCTGTCCGCGGGACGCTTCACCACCACTGCGGTCACGCGGGCCTTCTCGGGGCGGAACGCCCGCGGACTTTACAACGAATTCATGCGCCGCCACGATGACGAGGCCCCCGACGGCTACCCGGAGATCCACCACCTCACCACTCCCCTGCGCGCAGCAGCAGCCGCTGCCGGGGACGCGGACTGGATGAACCTGTGGGCCGGAACCGGTTTCCAGCGGACGACGGCGGGCCCCGCCTCGGCCATACTGGCCTCCCTCCAGCCGTAGCCCGAGGGAGTCAGGCCTGCCCTATTCCTCGCCCGTGTCCTGCGCTTCCAGGAACCTGTCCATGGCTTCGCAGGCCCGTGTCCAGCGGGCATGCAGGGCGTGCCGGCTCAACGGTTCGGACATGCCGTTGAGCACTTTCTCGATGGCATCAGATGCGGCGTCCCGGGCCCGGTCCTGCGCCGCCGGGGTGTAGTAGTTCATGCCGGTTATTCGTTACGCCCGCAGCAGCGGATGGCGGGAATACCCGTCCACGCACGACGGCGGCCGGCCCCTTCACGGGACCGGCCGCCGTCGAACGCGCTGTGTTGCTAGAGGGTGGAAGTGTCGATCACGAAGCGGTAGCGGACGTCCGAGGCGAGGACGCGCTCATAGGCCTCGTTGATCTTCTCTGCGGGGATGACCTCGATCTCAGCACCGATGCCGTGCTCGGCGCAGAAGTCCAGCATCTCCTGCGTTTCGCGGATGCCGCCGATCATGGAACCGGCGAAGGAACGGCGCCCGCCGATCAGCGCGAACGCGTTGACGGGGAGCGGTTCGGCGGGGGCGCCAACGTTCACCAGGGCACCGTCGAGCTTCAGCAGCTGCAGGTAGGAGCTGATGTCGATCGAGGCGCTCACGGTGTTGATGATCAGGTCGAACGTCCCGGCGAGGTCGCTGAAGGTGTTCTCGTCGCTGGTGGCGTAGTAGTGGTCTGCGCCGAGCTTCAGGCCGTCTTCCTGCTTCTTGAGCGACTGGGACAGCACGGTGACCTCGGCGCCCATGGCGTGGGCAATCTTGACAGCCATGTGGCCGAGCCCGCCGAGGCCGACGACGGCAACGTTCTTGCCGGGTCCGGCGCCCCAGTGGTGCAGCGGGGAGAAGGTGGTGATGCCGGCGCACAGCAGCGGAGCGGCGACGTCGAGCTCGAGTCCTTCGGGGATCCGGACCACGAAGTCTTCGGTCACCACAACGTGGGTGGAGTAGCCGCCCTGGGTGATGGTGCCGTCGCGGTCAACGGCACCGTAGGTGCCCACGTTGCCCTTGAGGCAGTACTGCTCCTCGCCCTTCAGGCAGTTCTCGCACTCTTTGCAGGAGTTGACCATGCAGCCGACGCCGACGCGGTCGCCCACGGCGTGCCTGGTCACCTCGGAGCCCACCTGGGTGACGACGCCGGCGATCTCGTGGCCGGGAACCAGCGGGTACTGCTGGGGGCCCCAGTCGCCGCGGACCGTGTGGATGTCCGAGTGGCAGATGCCGGCGAACTTGATGTCGATCAGGACATCGTGGGGGCCGACTTCGCGGCGTTCGATGGTGGTGGGAATGAGGTCCTCAGTGGAGGACGGGGATGCATAGGCCTTGACGGTAGTCATGGGTCTCCTGGGGTTCTGTTGGGGGTTATTGAAATGCTACAGGGGCTGAGTTCCGTCAAACCGGATACAGCGGCCCTTAGCGGTGGCCCTGTTGTAACTGGTTCTGGCAGTCCTACCCTTGGCGACCCTCGTACTGGGCGTCAGTGATGTGCTCAGCCCAGAGGGTGGTGGCTGCGGGGTCGTCGTCGTTTTCGAGGATGGCCAGGTGTTCCATGAAGGTGCCCTGGGCCGAAGCATGCCAATGCTCTTCGCCCGGCGGAGCGTAGAGGGTCTGGCCGGGGTGGACGTCGATGATGTTGCCGTCGCGGGTTCCGAAGCGTGCAACGCCGGAGGTCACATGCAGGTACTGGCCGCGGGCGTGCGAGTGCCAAGCCGTGCGGGCTCCCGGCGCGAAGCGCACCTTGGCAACAACAGCGCGCTGCTCCGGCCCGTGAGGGAGGGCGATCATGTCAACCCAGACATCGCCGGCGAACTGCTCGGGCGGGTTCTTGAGGGTTTCGCGGACAGGCTCGATGTTCATGGGGTTTCCTTTCGAACGTGAACTACCCTCCATCAAACCGGCTGTCCGTGAAGGTAGCGAGGGCCCTGCTGAACCGGGTTTTGGCAGTCCCTCCTTTGGGCGCAGGGATTCGTCGTAACGTGTCCTGTATGGATAACCGAGCCGAGGTACGGCAGTTCCTCTCCACGCGCCGGGGGCGCATCACTCCGGAACAGGCGGGCATTGAACCGTACGGCGGGCGGCGGCGCGTGCCCGGACTGCGCCGGGAGGAAGTTGCCCGGCTCGCCGGGGTCAGCGTGGACTACTACACGCGGCTGGAACGCGGGAACCTCTCGGGTGTTTCGGAAAGCGTCCTGGACGCGATCGCAGGTGCGCTGGAGCTGGACCGCGCCGAACATGACCACCTGTACGACCTCGCCAGGACCGCCAATATGTCCGGCCGGAAGCGTGCCGCCGCCCCTGCACCGTCAGGCGTGCGGCCCGAACTGCGGTACCTCCTGGACACCATCACCGGGGCACCGGCCTTCATCGGGAACAACAGGCTGGACATCGTGGCCGCCAACACGCTGGGCTACGCCTTGTACTCAGACATGTACCGGGGGCCCGCCCGCCCGGCCAACCATTCACGGTTTATCTTCCTGGACCCCAGGGCGCACAACTTCTACACGGACTGGGAGAGGGCGGCGAGCACCAACGTGGCCATCCTGCGGCGCGAGGCCGGCCGCAACCCGCATGACAAGGGCATTGCGGAACTCATTGGCGAGCTGTCCATGCGCAGCGACGAGTTCCGCACCCGCTGGGCCGCCCATAACGTGCGGCGGCACTATGCCGGGACCAAATTTTTCCAGCACCCGGTGGTGGGGCTGCTGGAATTGAACTACCAGGTCCTGGGCCTGGAAGAGGACCCCGGGCACTCGCTCACCGTGTACCCGGCCACGCCCGGCAGCCCATCTGAGGAAGCCCTGAAGCTTCTCGCGTCCTGGGCGGTGACGGAAAACATCGCGGAACTGGCCCAGGCGAACGCGCGGAGCTAGGCGGGCGTTTCCTCTTGGGCCGGTTCCGCCGGATCAAGCACGGATTCATAGCCAATGAGCCAGTGGAGGCCGTGCTGGTCGATCACCTGGCCGTCCGATGCGCCCCAGGGCTTGGGACCGAGCGGGTCCACCACCCGGCCGTCCACGGCAAGTTTGTCGAACCACCCGTGGAGGACCTTCGGCTCGGCGGTGCCCAGCAGCGAGAGCATGACCCCTTGAAGGCGGACGCTGTTCTGCCCTTCTGCCGCGTCCGAACCCGCCACGGCAACCACACCCTTGAGCACTCCATGGGCTATTGCGTCCGGTGGCCCGTCCGTGCGCCCGAACTCCTCATAGCTGTGCAGGAAAAGTTCCCCGCCGAAGACGTCCGCGTAGAAACTCAAGGCTTCACGGGCTGTGCCGGGAAAGCTGACATAGATCTGGGGTGCCGTCATTCGCCCAGCATACAGACGGCAAGCTGGGCATATGGGGACGACTGCCGGCTGCAGAGCAGGCTGGCTGGGTTGGCGCGCCGGTGCTTAGCTGCCCTCCCGCCGCCAGCGGTAGGGCGTCGTGGTGGAGACCTTGACCAGCCCGGAGCGCTCCAGGATGGGCCTGGAGAACTCGGTTGAATCGCTGTGGATGAGCGTTTTGCCCAGGCCGAGGGCCGACTGTGCCCGGCGGGCGGTCAAAGCCCTATAGATCCCGCGGCCGCGCCATTCCGGGCGCGTGGCGCCGCCCCAGATCCCGGCGAAGGCGGTGCCCTCCACCGGTTCAAGGCGGCCGGCACTGACAATCCGGCCGTCCGCCTCGGCCACCCACAGCTGCATCCCGTCACCCAGTGAAAGCCGGTTCAGCAGGGCATCGGCCATCCCATCGGACACCGGATCGCCAAAGACTTCATCCTGCATGGCGGTCATCGCCCGGACGTCCGGCTCATCCACCACCTGACGCACCACCACCCCATCGGGGAGCGGCACGGGCACGCTGAGCGCCTGCGTGCCTCCGATCATGATGGATTCCGGCGAATCAGGGACAAAGCCGTGGGCCAGCAGCCCCTCATGCAGCCCGGGGGCGTGGTCATGGCTGCGCGTCTTCCATTCAACCCGGGTGATCCCGGGATCAGCCAGGAAGTAGTCCACCGCCTCCCGGACCAGCCGGCGGATGGCATCAGAGCCGGCATCCCCAAGATCCCGGTAGGTCACAAAGCCGCGGCCGTCCCGGAATGCCGCCAGGTGCAACGGTCCGTGCCTTTTCACTGCGACGGCGCCGGGTGTCTCGGCATCCGTGCGCAGCTGTTCATCGTAGGCAGCCAGGAACCGTGCGGATTCACTCATTCCGCGAGCTTCCTGGTGACCGCCGGGATGGTGTGCTTGGCCGGCGCGGACCCGTCCTGGGTTGCCTCCGCAGGCGGCTGCGGTTTGTAGACCCAGGCCACCAGGACAACTGAAATAATCATCAGCAGGAACCAGGCCACGAGCTTCTCCAACCCAACGGGCTGCCAGCCGTCCACCTGGCTGGGATACAGCCAGGCGCCGGACCAGGTGGCGATGTTCTCGGCCACCCAGATGAACAGCGCCACCAGCAGGAATGCGATCAGCAGCGGCATCCTGTGGCGCTTCCGGAACACCCGGAAATGCATCACGCACCGGCCAAAGACGATCACGACGGCGGCGAGCAGCGCCCAGCGTGCGTCCCAGATGTAGTGGTGGCTGAAAAAGTTGACGTAGATGGCCCCAGCCACGGCCGCCGTAATCCAGCGCCGCGGATAGCGGGCGAACCTCAGGTCGAAGAGCCGGTAGACACGGACCATGTAGGACCCGACGGCCGCGTACATGAAGCCGCTGAAGAGCGGGACCGCCCCGATCCGCAGAAAGCCCTCGGCCTCGTAGGACCAGGAGCCGGCGTCGGTCTTGAAAAGCTCCATCACCGTTCCCACCAGGTGGAACAGGATGATGACCCGCAGCTCCTTCAGGGTTTCCAGCCTGAACGCGACCATGAGGACCTGGATCAGCACGGCGGCGAGGGTCAGGAAGTCGTTCCTTGCCAGTCCGGCCCCGTCCGGGTACCAGAGCCGGGCTGCCATCAGCACCGCGAGCAGGGCGGCGCCAAAGATGCACGCCCAACCCTGCTTCAGGCCGAAGACCACGAATTCGGTGAGCTTTGGCCGGACGCGGCTGGCAGGGGCGCTGGCCAGGAAACGGCGCGCCCGCTCGTCAAGCCGCGCCTCCAGCGGAGTGGAGCTAAGCACTCACGTGCCCTGCCCGGCGGGAGAAAGTATCCAGCTCCGAGAGGCAGTAGTTCTTGAACCAGTGCCGGAGGGGCTGCGGCAGCCTGGGGTAGGCCACGGCGAGGGCTTTCATGGTGCGGTGGAACCGGCGCTCGTGGCGCCCGCTCCACGGCAGGCCGAAGTCATTGCGCAGCTGGTCCGGGAGGAGGCCGGCCGTCAGGAACCTGGCGAACGGCATGATGGTGCGGTACCAGAGTGCTGCATGCTGCGGATACAGGAGTCCGCGGCCCACACGGACGGCAGCGTCGCTTGCACGGAGGCCGGCCATGCGTGCGTCATAGTACCGGCCGAACGCGTCACGGTCCTTCGGCCACATGTCCGGCGGCAGCTGCAGGGCTGTGCCCAGCTTCGCGTAGTCCCGGTACATGGCGTCTGCGGACTCGTCGTCGAGCGGGCCGTAGATTTTCTCGATGATGACCAGGGCAGTGTCGTAAAGCGTTGCCGTGACCCACAGCTGCAGCTCGGGGTCGTAGGCGTTGTACCCGGGCGTTTCGTGATCGGCATCCCGGCGGACGGGGACGTGGGCGCGGTTCACCCTGCGCCGGACCTCTTTGACCTGCTCGTCAGTCCCGTAGGTGACGGCATACACGTAGGTCAGGGTGCCTTTGAGCCTGTTGATGGGGCGGTCCGTGAAGGTGCTGTGCTCTGCGACGCCGCGGCCAACACCGGGATCTGCAAGCTGCAGCAGAATGGCCCGTCCCGCTCCCGCGAGCAGGATGACCTCCGCGTTCAAGTCCGCAAGTTCCCGCGCCATTCCCTCAGGGTACCGGAGGGGGGGAAGGGATGGAGCCGGCCTGGGAAGCCTCCTTACTTGGCGAACCTGGCCTGGAACGCGATGGCTCCCGCGCTGAGCGCCAGCTGCGCGAGTACCAGCATCGGCGACGCGGCGTCCAGGAACAGCGCAAGCATCACCGGGACCATAACAAGGACAGTCAGGTCCGTGCCCCGCAGCAGGGTGGACAACTGGTCACGGGGAACCGGCCCGAACGGGGTTTCAACCGGCGGCCTGGACCAGTCCGTGGCAGGACGTGCAGCTGCGCGGAGCGTGCCGGCGGCCATGCCGGCGCCAGCTGCCACCCCCAGCGCGACGAGCAGCGGACCGGCAGCGCCCAGCGCAGCGAGGATCCCGGTCAGTCCGCCCATCCAGAAGGCCAATGCCAGGGCAGGCATCACGAGCCGGCTCAGCCGCACCAGCCACGGGGCAAGGGGAACCAGGGCATCCAGTTCCGGAATGAGGGCGGTCCTCCGGATCACCCTTCCAGTCCCCGCAGCCGTGGCGCAGCCTGCGATGACCATCACTGCGATCTGCAGCAGTGCAGGCAGTGCGGGATGGATCAGGACCACGCCGACGCAGGTGGCAAGCGACAGCAGCGGCCCGGCAAGCGGCGGCCGCAGCCGGAAGAAAGCCACCACATCCGCGCGGACCAAGGCATGAAAGGCTCCGCGGACCGGCCTGGCGTGGAGCCCCGCACCCCAACGGCGTTGCCGGGAGGCCCCCGGTTCCACCGCAAGGGCGCGGTGGAGTTCGTTGGCTTCCAGGAAGAACACGGAGGCGTGGACATGCCCGGAGACCGCACCGCCGCGCATCAGGTCGGCGCCAGGTACCGAGCCGGCACGGGCTGCCACGCAGGCAAGCATCCAGGCGGCAGCCGCGAGCGCGGCCGGCAGCGGCCAGACCGCCTGCACCAGGAACGGCAGGACCGCTCCTGGCAACAGGCCCGCCAGCAGGAGGGCCCGGCGTCGCGGTTCCTGCCGCTGCAGCGTCAACTGCAGGGCGGCGGCGCCGGCGACGGCGATGACTGCCATTGCCCCAAAGGTCGCCGCTGCCAGCAGGTGGCCGGCGGCCTGGCGGTCCAGGGCGGTAAGGACACTGAAGGGCAGGTAGGCGACGGCGGCGGCCAACCCCGCGGCCAGGGTCCTGCGAAGGAAAGCGGGCAGCACCAAGGGGCGCCGGTCCAGCGGCAGGGGCAGCCACCAGACCGCCTCGGCAGGGCTGGCCGTGACTGGCCCCAGCCTTCGCGCGAGCACGGCAAGGGAAGCCAGGCCCGCGTAGGTCAGCAGGACCCAGAGAACCTCGGCAGGGAGGACCTGCCACCGGCCGTCCACAAGGCTGCGCTCCACCACGCCGCGTCCGGCAATCTGGTCCCGCAGTGCCAGGACGAAGGACACCGCGATGGCGGCAACGCATCCCAGGGCCAGGACAGTGGAGTACACATCGAGGAGGACGTCCCGCAGCGCTGAACGGGTCCGGTTGTACCGGCGCGCAGTCCCCCGGGTGAAGGCCACGATCTCCCGGGCGAGGCCCGGCCCTGCCGCGGAGCTTTGACCACGTGTTGCCGGACAAGCCGCCGTCTCAGGATCCCGCAATGGCTGACGCCCCCTGCATCGGGTCCACAAGTTCCACAAAATCGCCGACAACCAGGCACTGTGTGGCTGTCTGCACGAGCAGGCGTGGATCGTGCGTCACCAGGACCACAGCGGCGCCAGCTCCAGCGTGGCCTCGGATCCGACGGCCCAGGGCATCCCGCATGACGGGATCCAGGCGCTGCTCAGGTTCGTCCAGGATCAGCAGGGACGACGGCCGGATGAACCCCGCCGCCAGGAGGAGCCGTCGCCGCTGCCCTGACGACAGGGAGTCCGGGACTGCGTCCGCCCTGCCCAGGAGTCCAAAAAATTTCAGCTCGGCGGCGACGGCCTTGTCAGGCGACGCCACCGAATGCCCCCGCGCCACGAGCAGAAGGTGCTCGCGCACCGTAAGCGACGGGAAGAAAACATCCTCGTCAAAAACCGCAGCAACCTGCCGGCGGAACAGCACGGCGTCGGGCATTACCGGAAGCCCGTGAACCAGCGCGTCCCCTGCCAGAGGCAGCTGCCGCCCGGCCAGCGTCCGCACCACGGTGGACTTGCCGGCGCCGTTGACCCCAACCACCGCCAGGACCTCACCCGGTTCCACGGCAACCGTCACCTCGCCACACACCGGTGTATCCCCGTAGCCCACCAGTAATTCCCTGGCCTCCAGCACTGCCCCCACACCTGCCATTCCACCACCCTAAACCGGCCGGGCAGCAACGGATTGCAACAGACAAGTTTACTTTACAGTCAAGTTCGCTTTACGCTGAAGCATCGAATAACGACAACGGCTGGGGCCTGACATGACGGAGAACAAGAACAGTGCGGCAGGGAATCGGGTGCGCACCGCCTGGGGACAGGCCCGGTTTGGTACCCGCAGAGTGCCGGCCATGGCGCCCGCCATCCCACTGGGAATCCTTCTTGCCGCCCTGGCCGCGGCAGCTGCCGCCCTGGCGGGCTTTGCTCCGCAGCGGCCTTTGCTGGGTGCGGTCGTCGTGGCAGCCCTCATGGTCCTGCCCCTGTGTGCACTCGCCTGGGCGTTCCTTGTTGACCGGGATTCCCTGGCGGGGGCGGCCTCCCGCCCGGAGGAATCCGTAGAGTCGCGCTGGTATGACAATGCCGCAGCAGGAGCATTCCACGACCTGCTGATCTTTTCCGGCCTAGGAACAGCGGTACTCTTCCTGACGCCCCTGGAAATCGACGGTTCAGTAGCGCTGCTGGCCGTCAGCGTCGTGGGAATGCTGTCCGCAGGAGTGCGCTACACCGTCAACCGGAGACGAGGGTAGCCTTGGAGAACACCCTTCCGGAACTGCGCAGGGAGCATGGCTGGTCGCAGCAAAAGCTGGCTGATGCCCTGAGAGTCTCGCGGCAAACCGTCATTTCCATTGAGAAGGGCCGGTTCGACCCCTCCCTCCCCCTGGCCTTCCGCCTGGCATCACTCTTTGGCTGCACCATAGAGGACATCTTCACGCCCGGAAGCTAGCACGAGCAACGCCCGCAGAAAATCGAGTACCCACCACTCGTGCCCTCCATCCCCGCTGCCCGTAGCGTCCTACGAAAGCCCGCGGGCATCACCGCGGGAATTCCGGCTGCGAGGGGGGTCATGGGCTGCATCGAGGCACCGACATGACCCAGCCGGGCGATTACGTTCCGCCCCTTCTGGACCCCGCAGTGCTGGAGCGGCTGCGCGACGAACTCGACGATGACGAGGGCCTGTGGAAGGTCTTCGTGGAGGCCTTCATCGCGGAGATGCCCCCAAGGCTGCAAAAGGTACGGCTGGCCTTGACCACCGGGGACCTGCCGGGTGCCATGGATGCGGTCCTGAGCCTCAAGACCTCCAGCCAGATGGTGGGGGCGGAAAGGCTCGCCGCCCTCGCCCTGGAGCTTGAAAGGTCGCTGCGGGAGGAAGCCAGGACAGCCGACCCCGCCATTGTTTTGCCCCGGCTTGCGGCGGAGCACCTGCGGCGGCTCAAGCAGTGCGCCCAGCGCACCATCTATGTCCTCCAGGACCACCTGAGGAAGGGGCCCTGAACGAAGGCACTGAGTCCCGTGGACTAAGACGGGGCCTTGCAACAGCAAGGCGTGCGACGGCGGAACCTCCCGCCGTCGTACGCCTGCAAATTGGGCCTAAAGACACCAGCAAAAAGTGCTGGGGACAGTGCATACTGGCGCCATGACTGCTGCAGCGCGAAAACCGGACCGGATCCTCTTCGTGCTGTTGGGGGTCATCGGACTGCTGGTGGTGGTGGCCCTTGCCGTGGTGTTTTCCCGTGGAGATCCGGAACCCCTCGATGAGGCCAGCCCGGCAGGAGTTGTCCAGCGGTACAGCACGGCGGTCATCGACGGCGACCTCGAAACTGCCGAAACATACCTCACGGATTCCGCCCGCACCATCTGCCGCGGCTCGTACTTCGGTGAGCCCCGGCCCGCCCGGGTGGTCCTCGTGTCCACGTCGGAACGGGACCAGTCAGCCACCGTGCGGGTCTCAATCGTCAACTCGTCCCAGGACGGGCCCTTCGGCCCCTCCGAATACGAGTCGGAGGACATCTTCTCCCTGGTGAAGGCGGATGGAGACTGGAAGATCAGCCAAGCGCCGTACCAGCTGATGGCATGCACCGGAACGCAGATCAAACCATGAGCGCCCCGGCAGGCATCACGGTTTCGACGGCGGGCCTCGCCCAGGTGACGCTGCGCCGGCTCATCCAGTACGCCCTGTTGTTCGCCCTGGTGGTGATTGCGGCCAGCGGCCTTAGCGGGCTGCTGGACCGGCTGTTCACGTCAGGCGCGGTCCTCGCATCCACGGACGTGGCCGGGCTCGCCCGGTCCCTGGCCTTCACCCTGATCGGCGGTCCCCTCGCCCTGCTTCTGTGGTGGTTTGTGTGGCGCAGGCTGGACGACGAGGCGGAACGCATGTCCGCCGGGTGGGGCCTCTACATCACCGCCATGTACGGTGTTTCCCTCATCGTCTTCACCACCTCGCTGTTGGGGATGGCTGCCTCACTGATAGGGCGGCGGGACAGTGACTGGGCGTCGGCGCTTGCCAACGCCATCGTATGGGCGGCCATCTGGGCGTGGCACCGGTGGATGTGGAAGCACCCCCGGAAGCCCACCGTCCACCTGGACGACGTGCGGGCCGTCGTCGGATCCGTGTTTGGCCTGCTGCTCGGCGCCGGTGCCGGCATCGCCGCGCTCAGCGGCCTGCTCGACGTCGCCATCCGCGGCTTTCCCCTGACGGTGACCGTTGAGCCCTGGTGGTACTCCGTGTTCCGCTCGCTGGTGTGGGCGGCGGGCGGAACCGTGGTCTGGTGGTGGCACTGGTTCAGGGAGGGCGGACGCCGCTTCCAGACCAGCCTGGTTGACAGCATCATGATCATCGTGGGGGTTTTCGCGGCCGGCATCACTGCCCTCGGCGGGGCCGGTGTGGTCCTGTTTGTGTTCCTGCGGCTGGCGTTCGACCGGGACAACCCCATGAACGACCTGCTGGAGCCGCTGGCTCCGGCCGTGGCCGCAACACTCGTTGGGGCGCTGGTGTGGCGCTACCACCGCACCGCGTCCATCCGCCGGTCCCCCGCCACCATGCGGGCGAGCCTCCTGGTGACGTCCGCGGTTGCCCTGGCTGCATCCGCTTCCGGGGTGGGCGTTGTTGTGAACGCGCTGCTGGCAGCCGCCGTGTCGCCGCTGGCGGGAGGGGCCACGCGCACCCTGCTCCTTGGCGGCATCAGTTCCCTCCTGGTGGGCGGGCCGGTCTGGTGGCTGGCATGGAAGCCCCGGAACCAGCCGCAGGCCGCCGAGTCCATCCCGCCCGGACGCCGCGTGTACCTCATCGCATTCTTCGGGGTCAGCGCCGTGGTGGCACTCATTACGCTCCTGGTGATCGGCTACCGGGTCTTCGAGTTCCTGCTCGGGGACGTCACGGGCGGCAGCCTTCTTGACCGCATTCGCGCCCCGTTCGGGCTTTTGGTGGCAGCCGCCCTTGTGGCCGGGTACCACTTCGCCCTGTGGCGGCACGACCGTGCCCTCCTCGCAGCCGCCCAGCCGGCGACGAAACGGACCATCGAGCAGGTCACCCTGGTCATCGGGCACCATCCGGATCCGGACACCTTGGCAAAGGGCGTTGCAGAGGCCACGGGTGGCGCCCGGGTCACCGTCTGGCTGCGGGCGGACGACGGCGGCCCGGCACTTCCAGCGTCGGGTTCAGCTTCAGCGGGGGCAGCTTCTCAAGCGCCGACTGAAACGGTGAGCCAGGTGGCCGCCGCCCTGGACGGAGTCACGGCGCAGCACGTACTGGTACTCGTGGGCGACGGCAGGCTGGACGTCATACCCCTGCACAGCCCGCCAAGATAGCGGGAGTTTTTGTCCAGATATGCAGGCTTCAGCGGCACTTATCCCTGCATATCTGGACGAAAACTCTAGGCGGAGGTGGCGGCTGGATGGCTTTCGCCGAAGCTCAGCAGCACTTTCCCGGACTCGGCCGAGTTGCGCGCCACGCTGAAGGCCTCCAGGGCCTCCCCTACGGGGTATTCGTGCGTGATGACCGGATCGATCTGCAGTGAGCCGTCCGCCAGGGCGGCAATAACCTCGTCGATCTCATCATTGAAGCGAAACGAGCCCTTGAGCTCCAGCTCCCGGGTGATGGCCAGGGAGATCAGCACCGGCTGGGGGCCGGTGGGCAGCAGCCCCACCATCACCACGGTGCCGCCGCGGGTAGCGCCCTGGATGGCGGAGGCGAGGCCATGATGGTTGCCGGAGGATTCAATCACGACGTCGGCCTCCACGGCGGCGATCGCCTCGCTGTCACCGGCGGCGAGCACGTGGTCCGCCCCCACGGCTTTGGCGATGTCCAACGGCTTTTCATGCATGTCGACGGCGGTGATCCGGCTCGCGCCCGCCCGCTTCAGGACTGCGACAGCAAGGGCGCCGATGGGGCCGCTGCCGATCACCAGCGCGGACTTCCCGGCAACATCCCCGGCCCGCGCCACTGCGTGCCAGGCCACGGCGGCGGGCTCGATCAGGGCCGCGCTGCGCAGGCCGATGCCCTCCGGCAGCGTCCGGAGCATCCGGGTGGGGAGGTTCACATAGCGGCTGAAAGCCCCGTCCTTGTGCGGGAACCGGGCAGCGCTGCCCAGGTAGGTGCAGCCCGGCGAAAGGTTGGGCCTGTCCGCCGGGTACCGGGCAGCACCGGGGCCGGGTGTTGCCGGGTGGACCGCCACAGGAGTAGCGGCGGCGGGTCCCGTCCCGTCAGCTGCGGCCCGGACAACTGTCCCGGAAATCTCATGCCCTAGCACCAGCGGCGCCTTCAGGATGGATTCGCCCGCGGCGCCGTGCAGCCAGTAGTGCAGGTCGGAGCCGCAGATGCCTCCGTAGTGCACCTCAATCACGGCTTCATCCTGGGCGGGTGGAGCAAGGGTCAGTTCGTCGATCCGCAGGTCGCCCGCGGCATGGGCCACCACGGCCGGGCCGGTCACGGGAAGGACCGGGGAGGGAAGGGCTGCGTCGGCCAGCATCAGACCACCACCGTCATTCCGCCGTCAATAAAGATGGTCTGTCCGTTGACGAAGTCCGAGCCCCGGGACGCCAGCCACACGGCGGGTCCGGCAAGGTCCTGCACTGTCCCCCACCGGTTGGCCGGGGTACGGCCCAGGATCCAGGAGTTGAACTGCTCATCGTCCACCAGGTTCTGGGTCATCTCCGTGTGGATGTAGCCCGGCGCGATCCCGTTGATCTGCAGCCCGGACGCCGCCCACTCAGCCGTCATGGCACGGGTCAGGTTCCGCAGCCCGCCCTTCGCCGCGACGTAGGGGGCGATGGTGGGGCGGGCGAGGTCTGTCTGGACCGAACAGATGTTGATGATCTTGCCGTGGCCGCGCGGGATCATGAACCGCGCAGCCTCGCGTCCCACCAGGAAGGCGCTGGTCAGGTCCGTGGAGATCACCCGTTCCCAGTCCTTCACGTCCAGGTCCAGCATGGGCACCCGGTGCTGGATGCCCGCGTTGTTCACCAGGACCTCCAGCGGCCCCACGTGCTCCTCCACCCAGGCAACCCCGCGGGCGGCCTCTGCGTCGCTCGTCACGTCGAACGCGACGCTGTGCACCCGCCCGGGCGCGAAGTCGGCAGCCATCGCGGCCGCGGCATCCTTGAGCCGCTCCTCGTTGATGCCATTCAGCACCACCGTGGCCCCGGCGTCGGCCAGCGCCCGTGCCAGCGCGCTGCCGATCCCCCGGCTCGAACCGGTCACCAGGGCAACCCGCCCCGTCAGGTCAAAAAGTGAACTCATGCGAAGGGACCTGCCTGCACCAGGTTGGCCGGGGCCTGTCCCGCCGCCAGGGCCTCAAGCTGCCTCCGGAGGAGCTTGAGGATCCGCGGCTGGAAGGCCGAGGCGTTGCCGCCCACGTGGGGCGTGATCAGGGCATTGGGCGTGGACCAGAGCGGGTGGTCCTGCGGCAAGGGCTCAGGATCGACGACGTCGATGGCGCACTGCAGGCGCCCCGACAGGACCTCTTTGGTCAGGGCAGCGGTGTCCACCACCGAGCCTCGGCCCACATTCACCACCAGGGCGCCGTCCGGGAGGGCGGTCAGGACCTCTTCGCCGATCAGCCGGTGGGTATGCCCGTTCAGCGGCAGCACCGACACCAGGACGTCGTGCGAGGCCGCGAGCGCGGCCAGTTCCGAGGACGCGTGCACCTCACCGTGTTCATCGGTGCGGGCCGAGCTGCCCACCCGGGTGACGGTGACCTCAAACGGCTCAAGGCGGCGGGCGATCTCCTGCCCGATTCCGCCGACGCCCACCAGCAGCACCCGCCGGTCCGCCAGGGACTGGCGCCGCTCAGGCCGCCAGAGGCCGTACTGCTGGTCACGGACCGCCTGGTCGATACCGCGCAGCTTGGCCAGGATGAGTCCGATGGCGAGCTCCGCCGTCGCCGCCGCGTGGACTCCGGAGGCATTCGCCACACCGGCTGCCGGGCCGGCGGCCTCAATCACGCCGTCGTAACCCGTGGACTGCGTCTGCACGTACTTCAGCCCGGAAACCTTGGCGAGGGATCCCAGGACCGCGCCGGCGTTGATGTACGGCAGGATGACGCCGTCGATCTCAGCCAGCGTCCCGCCGTCGGGATCCGTCTCCAGGTCCCAGACCACTCCCTGCAGCCCTCCGGGCAGGGGTGAGAGATCGTCGAGGAGCTGCTGGTCGGGGAAGCTGACGGTGCGGACTGTTTGCATGGGAAGAACCTATCAATGGGTGCGGTCAGGTGGTGGGGCGGCGGTCAGCGTCGGTCGAAGGTGAGGCCGCCGGGGACCTGGAAGGTGGGCATGAGCTCCAGCATGCCAACATTCACGTGCCGGGGTGTTTCGATGGCGTAATCCATGGCGTTGACAATGTCGTCGGTGGTAAGCGATTCGTAGCCCTCGTAGTAAGTCCTCCACGCTTCCTCCATCGCCTCCGGGGTCCCGCCCATGTTCCGGCCGAAGATCTCGGTCTCCACGCGTCCCGGGCAGATTTCGGTGACGCGGATGCGCTTGCCCACGGTGTCGTTGCGGAGCTGCCGGGAGACCTGGTGCACCGCGGCCTTGGTGGCGTGATAAACCGTGTGGCCGTAGAAGTTGTAGGTGCCGGCGATGGAGCTGACGTTGATGACGTGCCCCAGGTCGCGTTCCACCATGCCCGGCAGGACCAGTCGGGTCAGCTGCAGCAGTCCCCGGAGGTTGACGTCCACGAGTTCGTCAATGTCGCTTTCGCTGGAGTCCAGGATATTGCCGGGGCGGGAGACTCCGGCGCAGTTCACCAGGACGTCCACCTGGAGGTTCCCGACGGCGGCGGACAGCGCCGCGGTGTCCGTCAGGTCCACCACGTGGGGCACCGCGCCGGTCTTGTCGGCCAGTTCCTTCAGGCGGTCTTCGTTGCGGGCCAGGGCGTGGACGGTGAGTCCGCGCTTGGCCAGGCGTTCGGCGATCGCGGCGCCCATGCCGGTGGAGGCACCGGTGACGAGGGCCGTTGAGTAATCGGAAAAGGACATGGAGGTCTCCTAGGAAGGTGCAGCAGCGTGCTGCGCGGGTAGTGGAAATTCGGAAAAGCGTAAAGTCAGGCGTCGCGGAGGGGCAGGTGCGCCCGGTCCTTGACCGTGCTGACCGCGGCCAGCGTGCCCAGGGCGGTGATGACCGCGTAGAAAGCGGGCATGTAGATGTTGCCCGTGGAGGAGATGAGCCAGGTCATCAGCAGCGGCGCGGTGCCGCCGAAGAGTGCGGAGGAGATGTTGTAGCCCAGACCGTATGCGGAGTACCGGACGCGGGTGGGGAAGAGTTCCACGATCAGGATGTGGATTACCGCGGTGTGCCCGGCGAAGACCACGGCCATGATGGAGGCCCCCAGGATGGCAAGTGCCATCTCGCCGGTGGCAATCAGCGCGTAGGAGGGGATGCCCAGGACGGCCATGGCGATGGCGGAACCGGCGATGACCTTCTTGCGGCCGATGCGGTCCGAGAGTGCGCCCATGAAGGGGATGGCGATGCAGATGACCACCAGGCTGCAGGCGGTGACCAGCAGCGCCTCGCCGATGGTGAAGTTCAGCTGCTTGCCCTTGAGGAAGGTGGGCATGTAGGAGAACAGGACGTAGTAACCGGAGCCGTTCATCAGGGGGATGAAGAGTGCCAGCAGCATGGCGCGGCGGTGCTCGGGCGAGGCAAAAGCCTCCTTGAGCGGGTTGGCGGACAGCCCGCCCTCTTCCTTGAGCTTTTCGAAGTTGGGGGTATCGCTGATGACCTTGCGGATGTACCAGCCGATGATGCCCATGGGGATGGCCACCAGGAACGGGATACGCCACGCGAATGATCCAAAGCCGCCGCCGTCGATCGCTTCCTGGGTTAGCCAGGGGGACATGGAATAGGCAACCAGGGTGCCGGTCAGGAGGGCCGCGAACGAGGCGATCTGCGCGTAGGAGGTGATGACGCCGCGCTTGCCCTCGGGGGCGTGCTCGGCAAGGAAGGTCATTGCGCCTGCAGCTTCACCGCCCACGGAAAAGCCCTGGAGCATGCGGAGCAGCACGAGCAGGACGGGGGCCGCGACGCCGATGGCCGCGTACGGCGGCAGCAGGCCGATGCCCGCGGTCGCAACGCTGATCAGGAGGATGACAAAGACCAGGAGCTTTTGCCGCCCGATCCGGTCACCGAGGTAACCGCAAACGACGGCGCCGAGGGGGCGCACGAAGAAGGAGACGGCGTAACCGGCGAAGACAAACAGGAGGGCGTTGTCCGGGTTTCCGGGGGCCAGGAAGACGAGGGCAAGCGTTCCAGCCATAAAGGCGAAGATGCCGTTGTCGTAAAGTTCCACGAAAATGCCGACGCAGCCGGCCGTGACGACCTTGCGGGTCTGCTTGCTGCTGAGCCGCTCCTGGTGCGGCTGGGCCGCATGCGTTGAGGTGGACATGGCGTTCCTTACTTAAGGGGATGGTAACAATGCTTTTCGGGGGAAGCGAGAGTCTTCAGCTTCCGGCCGCCGGCGCGAGCCGGGGCGGGTCCGGGGGGCCGCCCACGCCGAGGAGGGAAAACACGGTGCCCACCGTGGAGCGGAGGGTTTCCAGTTCCCTCAGCGCTGCCCGGTGTTTCGCTGTTGCCTCCGGGACGGTGGTTTTGCGGAACGTGATTTTGTGGCCGGGCCGGGCCTGCGCCAGGACGTCCAGCGAGCGGCTGGTGACCACGGCCAGGACGGGGTAGCCGGCGGTTACCCCGCGTCCACGGTGCAGCACCAGGAGTTCCTCCCGGGAGGGCACTTCGATAGCCCCTACAGGGACACCGCGGGAGAGCACCTCGGCGGTGGACTGGCGTTCCGGAAGTGCACCTCCCAGCCGCAGGCCGATGTGGTTGCTCCTGCCGCTGACGGTGTACTCCGTGCTGTAGAGCAGGTCCGCCGTATCCCCGAACTCTTCCACGTCCGGACCGTCCGTTACTTCCACCACTGCGGTGCTGTGGAACTCCGGGCGGGTCAGGCCCAGGCGGAACAGCGGGAGGTCGAAGTACGGCTGCCGGATGGGCGGGACAGTTGAGAAGGTTTTTAGTTCCGTGCCTTCCGTGAGCCGCAGCCCGAATCCAACGACGGTGTCCGGCGCGCAGCTGCCCAGGAGGACCGGCGCGTGCACTGACCCGTGGACCGCTATGTAGGCCCGGAGGCCGCCGTCGAGCCTGCGTAGCGCCACTGTCTCCCCTGCCCGCACGGACACCGGCTCCCACTGCTGGCACTGGCGCCCGCCCACTGTGAGGTGCAGGGGTGCGCCTGTGACAGCGATGAGAATGTCCGTGGTGGCCCGCATGCGGAAGTCCAGAGCGGTGATTTCCAGCAACGGGGCGTTGTCGCCGTTACCGGCGAGGATGTTGGCGGCGCGGGCGGAAAACTGGTCAAGCGCGCCGTTCACGGGCAGCCCGAACCGTGGGCCGCGGAAGCGTCCCAGGTCCGTGACCACGGAGTGGCCGGGCTGCTGGATGATCAGGCTCATCGGGCTGCCTCCAGTTTCCGGCCGGCGAAGGCGGCGAACTCTTCAAGCTGGATCTGGTGAAACCGGAGCCGGTCGCCCGGTACGTAAGGAACCAGCGGCTCGGCTGCGGCATCCAGGACAGTGAGCGGGGTCTGGCCGATGACACACCAGCCGCCGGGTGCGACGGCCGGAGCGATCACTGCCTGGCGGCCGGCCACGGACACAGCCCCGGCAGGGACGGAGAGGCGGGGGTCCTTAAGACGCGGGACCGGCAGCGGGAAGTCGGGGCCGTCCATCATGGGCGAACCGGCGGGTGCACCCAGGCAGCGGATCACATAGGACTTGGCCGTGTGCAGCGTGATGATTTCCTCGACGGACAGCTGCTGTTGTTCCGCTACGCGTTCCAGGTCGGGTCCGTACTCGCCGCCGTAAACCACCGGGACGTTGAACTCGCGGGGGGCGCGGGCGGGGGCGCCGGTGAATTCGAGCTGGCGCAGGCCCAGCAGTACGAAGGCCCGGACCTGGCGGGCGGACGTGACGCCGGGGTCGAATTCCACGAGCAGGGAGTCGTACGTAGGCACCGCGCCGTGGACGCCGTCGGCTCCGGCGGCGTCCAGCCATTCGGCAAGGGCATGGACGGTGGCCCAGTTGGCCTCCCGGTCCGCGGACGATGCGACGACGCGCAGGGCAGCGTCCCCGGATTCGAAGACCTCCACCGGAGGCAGCGCTGGTGTGGGAGCGGCGGTCATGTCAGGCGGCTTCCGCTTTGGCGGCCAGGACTTGGGCGAGCGGGGCGATGGTCACGCCGGCGCGTTCCAGTTCCGTGCGGACCTGCCGTGCCAGCTGGACCGCGCCGGGGGTGTCCCCGTGCAGCAGGATGGTGTCCGCGACGATCGGCAGGTCGGTTCCGGCGACGGTTTCGATCAGGCCCTCGCAGACCATGCGGATGGTGCGTTCCACGATGGCGGAGGGATCGTGGATGACGGCGCCGGGGCGGGTGCGCGGTACCAGTGTGCCGTCCGCCTCGTAGGCGCGGTCCGCGATGCCCACGATGCCCACGGGCAGCTGGCGCGCTTTTGCGGCGTCTGCGAGTTCGCCGTCCTGGGCCAGGACAATCAGGTCCGGGCTGACGCGGGCGGCGGCGTCGGCAACAGCCTGGGCGTAGTCGGGCCGGGTGGCTACAAGGTTGCCGAGGCGTCCGTGCGGTGCGAGGTGTACGACGGCGGTGCCATGGTAGGCGGCGAAGGCGCCGAGGGCTCCGAACTGGTACAGGACGTCGTTGCGGACTTCGTCAGCGGTGAGGTCCATGGCGCGCCGGCCGAAGCCGCGCAGGTCCGGGAAGCTGGGGTGGGCACCGATGCTGACGCCGCGGCGCACGCACTCGGCGACCGTGGTGTTCATGATGTCCGGGTCCCCTGCGTGGAAGCCGCAGGCGATGTTGGCGCTGGACACTACTTCCAGGAGGGCCGCGTCGTCGCCCATGGAGTACGTGCCGAAGCCTTCTCCAAGATCTGCAACGAGATCAACGATGGGTCCCATGTGAGCCCTCCTTGGGGGTGGTGGCGCGGCGCTGGCCAGGGGAAGCGGCAGCTGCCGGAAGCGGAATTCTGTGGACCAGCCGGAGGCGGCCTGGGTCCCGGGGCCCGGAATACCGGGCTTGTAGAAAAAGTCTGACACCGGGACTTTGATCACACAAAGACGTAATCGGTGTCACGGGATAGGTGCCGGTTATGACCTGCGCCTCTTGTGGACGGCGTCCTGCCCGGCCCGCTGGTGCGGACCGGGCAGGACTGTTTCGTTGTACGGGCAGGTGGGACAGGAGGAGTCAGCGCAGGGCTTTGCGCAGTCCCATGACGCGTTCCACGACCACCACCACGGCAAGCGAGATGAGGATGAGGATCACGGAGAGGGCTGCGACGGCGGCGTCCGCGGAGTTTTCCACGTACCTCAGCACCTGCACGGGGAGAGTTGGCAGGCCTGATTCGGCCACGAACAGTGAGATCACGGCTTCATCGAAGGAGACGATGAAGGCGATGACGCCGCCGGCGATCACGCCCGGCTGGATGATGGGAAGGGTCACGCGGCGGAACACCGTCCAGGAGTCGGCGCCCAGGATGCGTGCGGCCGCCTCGCAGGACGTGTCCGTCGTGGCCAGGCTCATCAGGGTGGTCCTGATGACAAACGGGATGGTGATGGCCACGTGGCCGATGATGATGCCAGCGTAGGTGTTGTTGAGTTCCAGTGGACCAAAAAGCAGCACCATGCCCAGCGCCAGGACGATGCTGGGGATCAGCAGCGGCGAGAGGAAGAACGACTGCACGGCGGCCTTTGCCCTGAATTCGAAGCGGTCCAGCGCCAGCGCCGCCGGAACCCCCAGCACCAGGACGATGAGCGTGACAATGACGGCAACGATCAGGCTGACCTTCATGCCCTCCATGAACGTGCTTTCCTGCGGAAGCATTTCATACCACTTCAGGGTCAGCCCCTCCGGCGGGAAGGACAGGTACTGGTTGGACGCGAAGGAAACCACAAACACAATGAGCAGCGGTGCCAGCAGGAACAGGTACAGCAGGAACACCAGCACGCCGAAGGCGGGTTTGGCGGGGTTGAAGCGCGGTTTGAAGATTTTGGCGCTGCTTGCGTTGGCACTGCTCACGGTCAGCCTCCGATTTTCTTGGTGAGGCGCTGGTAGACGGCGATGATGAGGCCGAAGAGCACCAGCAGGATGACGGACAGGGCGGCGGCGAACGGCCAGTTGAGCAGGCCGGTGGTCTGGTCGTAGATCTCGGTGGCCAGGACCTGCACGCTGCCGCCGCCCAGGAGCCGCGGGGTGATGAAGGTGCTGATGGAGAGGACGAATACCAGCAGGAACGCCGTCAGGAGGCCGGGCAGGCACAGCGGCAGCGTCACCCGGGTGAACACTTTGAACTTGCTGGCCCCGAGGGAACCGGCCGCCTCCTCCAACTGGGGGCTGAGCCGGCCGAACCCGGAGATCATGGCCAGGATCGCGTACGGCATGAAGATTTCCACCAGCCCGATCGTCACCCCGGTCATGTTGTTGGTGAGCTTCAGGGGTGTGTCGATCAGGCCCAGGCCGCCGAGCGAGGAGTTGATCAACCCGTTGGTTCCCAGGATGACCATCCACCCGTAGGTGCGGACCACGGCGGAGGTGAGCAGCGGGGCGATGGCGATGGCGACGAGCAGGCCGCGCCATTTGCTGGTACTCCGTGCGAGGAAGAGGGCCACCGGGTAGGACACGATGACGCAGAGGATGCCGACGGTGACGCCCATCTGGAAGGTGTCCAGCGTGACCCGCCAGTAGTAGGGGTCGGTGAGGGGCTGGATGTAGGTGTCCAGGGTGAACGTCTCAACGATGACACCGTCCGGTGCGCCCTGATTGAAGGACATCCGGACCATGTACGCCAGCGGGAAGACGAAGCTGACCAGCAGGCCGAGCAGGCCCGGAAGCAGCAGCGCCAGGTAGGTGCGCCGGTTGCGCCGCTCGGTGGCCCGTTCCAGCTGCCCCTCGTCCTGGGCACTGGGCCGTTCCGGCGCGGCGGGGGCTTCCAGGACCGTCATGCTGCCAGCCTCACCGGCTGGGCGGCTGCTGGGAGGAGGTAGGCGTCGTCGGCCGCCCAGGAGAGGTAGGCGGCGTCTCCGATGCGGGGCAGGTCGCCGCTGCTGGTCAGCATCTGCGCGTGCAGCTGCTGGTCCCCGATACGGACCGCGACAGCCAGAGCGTCACCGGTGTAGCTCACTCGTTCGATGGTGCCTGCGAGGGGTGCCTGCGCCGCCCCCGGGTGCAGGGACACATTGAGCCGGTGCGGGCGGATGACCAGCTCGTGGCTGCTGCCTGACAGGCCGGTGGAGCCGATGGCGCCGAACTGGCCCAGGCCGTCCACCTCCACCTTGTAGTGGCTTTCGCCTGCCAGGTTTGCCCGCCCCGTTTCCGCGCCCACGCGGGCGGCCAGGAAGTTGGCCTGGCCAATGAAGTTGGCGACGAAGTGCGTGCGCGGCCGCTCATACACCTCCGTGGGCGAACCGAACTGCTCGATCAGGCCGCCGTTCATCACAGCGATCCGGTCTGCCATGTCCAGGGCCTCGTCCTGGTCATGGGTGACGAAGAGCGTGGTTGCCCGGGTGCGCTGCTGGATGGCCCTGATTTCGGTGCGCATGGTTTCGCGGAGCTTGGCATCGAGGTTGGACAGCGGTTCATCCAGGAGGAGCAGGGTAGGCTCCACCACCAGGGCGCGGGCCAGGGCGATGCGCTGCTGCTGGCCGCCGGAAAGCTCCTTGGTCTGGCGCTTGCCCAGGTGGCCCAGCTGGACCATGTCCAGGGCGGCCGCAACGCGCGCCTTCTGCTCAGCCTTGGTAACCTGCCGCATTTCCAGCCCGAAGGCCACGTTCTGCTCCACGTTCATGTGCGGGAACAGGGCGTAGGACTGGAACACCATGCCCATGCCGCGCTTGTTCACCGGCGTGTGGGTGATTTCCTTGCCGTCCACCACGATGGATCCGGCGGTGGGATCCATCAGGCCGGCAACCATCCGGAGGGTAGTGGTCTTGCCGCAGCCGGACGGGCCGAGGAGTGCCACCAGGTGCCCCTCCTCAACTTCCATGTTCAGGCGGTCGACGGCGGGGTCCAGATCTGCTGCGTATCTTTTGGTCAGATCAACGATCGACAGTTTGGGTTCAGTCACGGTTTCAGTTCTCCTGAAGGGGAAGTTGGGGAGGGGGCGCCGGCAGGCGCTAGTTGGTGATGATCTGGCGCTTCCAGGTGTCGGTCCACTTGTCGCGGGCCGAGGACAGGAATTCGACGTCCAGCGGGACGATGTTGAGGGAGCCGTCGGTGGGAACCACGCGGTCCTTCACATCGGCGGGCAATTCCGCATTGGTAACGGAGGGTGCGTAGAACAGCGCCTTGGCGAAGGCCGTCTGTGCCTCTGCGGACAGTGCGTAGTCAACGAACGTCTTGGCAGCCTCGGAGTGCGGGGCGTCCTTCACCAGGTTGATGGTGTTGATCTGGTAGACGGTGCCTTCCTTGGGGAAGGTGACGCCCATCTTCTTGTTGCTCTGGTCGCTGTAGAACTGGCCCCGGGCGTTCTGGCCGAGGCCAAGGACGGTCTGTCCGGTGATGACGTTCTGGTATTCGTCGGGGTTGGGTGCGAACGTCTGGACTCCCGGCGCCATTTCCTTGAGGCGGGTCACGGCGGAGTCAATGCCCTGTGTGTAGTCCTCGCCCTCCATCTTGGAGGTGATGGCCGTGAGGGACAGGCCCAGGAGGGAAGGCGGGGCATTGACGTTGATCTTGCCGGCGTAGGCCGGGTCCCAGAGGACCTTCCAGCTGTCCGGGGCCTCGGGGAACGTAGCGGTGTCGTACACCAGGCCCACGGCGTCGAGCATGGCTACGGGGCCGTACGCTTCCTTGTCCCGGAACTTTTCCGGGACGTTGGCAAGGTTCGGGACGCTTTCCTCGTCTACCTTCTCGAACAGGCCCTGCTTGTTTCCGGTGGTGGACACGGAGTTGTCCATGATGGCGACGTCGGTGGCGGGGTTGTTCTTCTGGCCCTGGAGCGCGCTGAGCATCTCGGCGGAGGACCGTTTGGAGGCGTAGTTGATCTTGATGTCCGGGTACTTGGCCTGGAAGGGTTCAATCACTGCGGCGGTGTACTGGTCCTGCCATACGCCTGAGTAGGCAATGAGGTTCACTTCGCCCGAGGTGGCGCTTCCGCCGCTGCCTGCTGCCTCGCTGCCGCCGCCGCAGCCGGAAAGGACCAGAACCGCTGCGGAGAGGGCGGCCACAGCCGCCATTTTGCCTTTGATAGTTGCTCGCATTTGCTGTCTCTTTCTCAAGAAGAATCCGGGCTGGTAGCGGATTCTTGGATGCTTTGAAGCTATTGAGTGCATATTTCGGATATGTAAAAGAAAACGCCTATTCCGGTAAACACCGGCTTTATGCAGAATGCGTCTGACGTCATCGTTAAATCGCATGCCTGGCCGGGGTAGAATGAATTGCTCATGAAATAGCGTTCTGGGTTCAACCTAGTGTCAGAGATATGCATCACACAAAGACCAGTTGCGTATCCCTCCATAGCATCCGGTTATGACCTTCAGGGGTTCAGGACGCCGCAAAGAGAGAAGGCGGCCATGGATACGCGGAAGCTTGCGTACTTCGTGCAGATTGTGGATTCAGGAAGCATCACCAAGGCCGCGGCTGCGCTGCACGTGGCCCAGCCGGCCCTGAGCCAGCAGGTTTCGGCACTTGAGAACGACCTCAAGCAGCGCCTGCTGATCCGCAGCAAGCAGGGGGTAAAGCCCACCGCCGCCGGGCACACGCTGTACCGGCATGCCCAGTCCATCCTGCGGCTGGTGGACCAGGCACGGCAGGACGTCGCCAGGTCCGGGGCAGCACCGTCCGGCCGCGTGTCCATTGCGATTGCGCCCTACAGCATGGCCTCAAGCCTGACCCCGCGGATCATCAGCGAGGTGGCCAGCCGGTACCCGGACATCGTCCTGCACGTCACGGAAATCTACGGCGGCGTGCTCAGCGAGGCCATCAAGAACGGCCGCCTGGACATGGCACTCATCTACGAGCCCGGCCCCATCCGCGGCGTGCAGTTCACCACGATGATCGTGGAGGACCTGCACTTCGTGGTCAACGCGGCCAGGGCAGGGGTGCAGCAGGCCGACGGCGGCATCACCCTTGAGGAGGTGGCCAGCCACGGGCTGTTCCTGCCCGAGCAGATCCACACCCTGCGCCAGACGGTGGAGGCCGGCTTCGCCAGCAAGGGCCTGAAGCTCCGGCTGGTGGGGGAAGTGGAGTCCGTCCCCTCCCTTGCCCGGCTGCTGCGGGCCGATCTTGGTGCCACCATCATGCCCAAGTCGGCTGCTGACGCCCTGTTCCATGAGGAGGACTTCCAGGTGCTGCGCATTGTGGATCCGGCGTTGCAGTGCAAGATTGCGCTGTGCACCCCCGATCATGACCCGCTGTCCGAGGCGGCGTCCGCGGTCCTGCTCGTTGTGAAGGAAATGCTGCAGGAAATGCTCAGCAGCAAATATTCACGGTAGCTGGTCCATAGGTTCCACTTATCGCGTCACTCATCATTGGTCTTAGTATTCCCGCTCCCCCGATCCTAGAATCTAAAAAAAGCCGGACAATTACGGCGAATTAATTCTTGTGCGGATCAATGGGAGTGCGCCGTGAAAAAGATAAACACCTCGGCGAGAAATTCGGGTAAAAGCCCGGGTTTCATGGCCAAAACCGGATTCCACTGCCCCGCCAATGGTTTTTGGCGGCCCGAGGACCGGTCCGTTGAGCCTGTGTTTGTGTTCGAAGGCAGCATCATGCCGGCAGGCGGCCGGGGGTCCACCGCGTGGTACCTGGAGGATGCGGCCTTCGGTCCGCCGGAGTATCCACTGCCCGCGCAGTAGGCCGCATGGTCGTATGGCCCATCCCGGACTAGAGATGCCGAAGGTACCGCTGGGGCGCATCAAGGAACGAACGCCAACTGCCCACGAGGTCCAGTTCCTCCCAGCCCCGAGGGCGTAGTCCCCACAGCCCCACTTCCAGGATCCGGGCTCCCGGAAGGGCCGCAAGAACCGGCGAGTGCGTGGACATGATCACCTGGGATTCCCCGGACGCCAGGAGGTCTTTCAAGACCCCGAGGAGACTCAGGCATCCGCTGAAGGACAATGCGGACTCCGGCTCATCCAGCACCCACAGCCCCCGTCCGCGGAATCTGTTGACGGCGAGTTCCAGGAACGACTCCCCGTGAGACATGTCGTGGAAGCGGATATCGTCCCGGCCCGAGGTGCTGGGGTTTTTCTCGAGGTAGGTAAAGAAGCCATGCATTGTTTCGGCCCGCAGGAAGTACCCGCGCCTGGTGGTGCCTGCATTCCTGACAAGCTGCAGGTGATCGGCCAGTAGCGATTCGCTGGACCTGGTGCTGTGCTGCGCACCGGTTGAGCCGCCTTCGGGAGACAACCCGTAGGCAAGGGCTATCGCTTCCACGAGCGTTGATTTGCCCGACCCGTTTTCGCCCACCAGAACGGTGGCTGACGTCAGTTCGAGCCCGTCGTCCAGTACCTGCGCCACGGGCGGCAGGACTGCCGGCCACTGCCGACGGTCAAGGACGTTGGACGGGTCCTCTTCCAGCCGGCGGATCGGATATCGGTGGAGGGGCATGCGCCCATTCTCGCAGCCGGCGCGGCGGGGAAAGCGCAGGCCGCCGGCCGTTGCCCGGCCGGCGGCTGACGCTCGTGCTCTGCTGGAAAGCCCTGCTAGGCCTGTTCCACCAGCAGGCCCTTGGCCTTCAGGACGTCCGTAAGGTTGCAGAGGTCGATGGTGGTGCCACCGGCTTTGTACAGGCCGATGAGCTCACGCTCGGCGTCGTCACGTTCCTGGGAGAGGCGGATGACCTCCTCGATCTCGTCCTTGCGCACCACGACTACGCCGTCGGCGTCGCCGCGCAGGACGTCGCCGGGGTAGATGATCTCGTCGCCGAAGACCACCGGGTGGTTGATGGGGCCGATGGTCTCCTTGACTGTGCCCTTGATGGACACACTGCCGGAGAACACGGGCAGTCCGAGTTCAATAAGGTCCTGGGTGTCGCGGACCCCTGAGTCCGTCACCAGGCCGGCCAGGCCCTTGGCCTTCATCGCGTTGCCCAGGACGTCGCCGAACGTCCCGGCTTCCTCGTACTCCCCCGCGGAAGCGAGGATGACGTCCCCCGGCTGCGCGTAGTGGATGGCTACCTGGAGCATCAGGTTGTCCCTGGGTGCACAGCGGACGGTGGTGGCGGGCCCACAGAAGGACATGGCCCTGTCGATGGGCTTGATGCGGGAGCTCAGTGCGCCCTTGCGACCCTGCGCCTCGTGGATGGTGGCTGATGAGAACTTCGCGAGCCGGCTGACGGCGTCGGCGCTAGGGCGGTTGATGGTGGTTTTGACGTGGATCACGGCGTTTGTTTCCTTCGGTGGGGTTGGATCAGGTGAGGGCCTGGACGGCCTTGTCGATGGCAGCGATGGATTCCTCGATGGTGTCCAGGCTGGTGGCGTAGGAGATCCGGAAGTACGGGCCCAGGCCGTAGGCGGAGCCCTGGATGACCGCCACGGAGGCGGCATCCAGGAGGTAGAGGGTGAAGTCCTGGTCGTTACTGATGACCTGCCCTTCGGGCGTTGTTCTGCCGATGACCCCCGCACAGTTGACGTACGTGTAGAAGGCGCCGTCCGGCGTCGTGCATGACAGGCCGTCCACGGCATTCAGGGCGGCGACGGCGGTGTCACGCCGCTTGCGGTAGGTCTCCACGCTGTCCCGGACGAAGCCCTGGCTGCCGGTGAGGGCGGCAGCGGCCGCGGCCTGGCTCACGGAGGACGGGCAGGAGGAAATCTGCGACTGCAGCTTGTTGATGGCCGCGATCAGCGGCGCCGGCCCTGCGGCGTATCCCAGCCGCCAGCCGGTCATGGCGTAGGCCTTGGACACGCCGTTGACGGCCAGGACCCGGTCCTTGAGTTCCGGGGCCACCTCCACCAGGCTGGCCAGCTTGCCGTCGCCGAAGTAGATCTGGTCGTAAATTTCGTCCGCGAGGACAGAGACGTGCGGGTGAACGGCAAGGACGTCGGCGAGCGCCCGCAGTTCGGCACGGGAGTAGACGGCGCCGGTGGGGTTGGACGGTGCGTTGAGGATGACCCACTTGGTCCGGCCGTTGATGGCACCTGCCAGGGCCTCCGGGGTGAGCTTGAATCCGGAGTCCTCGCCGCAGGGAACGACGACCGGCGTGCCGTCGTTGGCCAGTACCATGTCCGGGTAGGAAACCCAGTAGGGGGCGGGAACAATCACTTCGTCGCCGGCGTCGAGGGAGGCCATGAAGGCGGTGAAGATGACCTGCTTGGCTCCCCCGCCGATGGTGATCTCAGCCGGCGCGTAGTGCAGGCCCGTGCGCAGTTCGAGGGTCTGGAGGATGGCCTTCTGCAGCGCCGGAGTTCCGGTGACCGACGTGTACTTGGTTTCGCCGCGGGTGATGGCCTCCACAGCGGCCGCCTTGATGTGTTCCGGGGTGTCGAAGTCCGGCTCTCCGACTGTCAGGTCGAGGATGCGGCGTCCTTCGGCCTTGAGCTCACGCACCCGGGCCGCAGCAGCCACACTGGCCGAGGACTTGATGCGGGAAACCCGCGAGGCAGGTACAAATTCTGGCATGGTCTCTTCCTAGGGAGTCAGGAGCGGGCGGTACTCGTTTCCTTCGACACTAGGGAAATCCCGTTGCTGTGGATAAGACCTAAAGTGCGTGGGCGGATAAGCGTCCCTTATGGCTGGCCCACCCACACGTTCCGGTTATGGGTCCACGCACTATTGGTATTTCCGCCCCGGCGCCTTACTGCCTAGCCTTCTAGGTACGTCGGCCCGTTCAGCGGCAAACCGAACCGAGGAGTGATCGTGAGCGTTACGCACCAGGACGATGCCGGTTACTACCGCTACCGCGGAACGCCGAAACCCCACCCGGCCGCCCGTCAGGCGGACAAGCTCCGCAGGCTGCTCAAGGCGAACCGGCAGCGCATCGCCTTCAACGCCAGCAGCAGCCGTTCGCTCTTCGTCCGCCTGAACCAGCACATCGCGCAGGCGCTCGGGGACGGGATCAAGGTGACGCACCTGGCCGAGGCTGCCGGGCTTTCCCGCTGGACCATCCGCACCATCGGCCGGTCCTTTGATGACCTGCTGCCCTCCGGGACACACCCGGACCAGCAGCTGGCTGCTATCGCGGGGCTGAAGTCCGAGCTCGCTGAACTGGAGGAAGTGAAAGCTGCCCTGGAGGAGCGGCGGCTTAGCCTCCTGGCGGCTGCGCGCCGCCTCGGCCTCATGGATGACTTCGAGCTCGCAGCGCTCAGCGGACTACAAAGTGGGGACATCCGCAAAATGACGTGGGGTCTTCAGCCCCGACTTCCCTAGACTGGCCAGTGGACGTTGAACCACGGACACAGAGCGAAGGAGCACAGCATGAGCGGAGTAGTTGTTGTAGGTGTGGACGGCAGCCCGTCGGCACGGAAGGCTGCCGAAGTGGCGCTGGGCCTTGCGAAGGCGCTGGGAGGTTCCCTTCACATTGTCACCGCGTTCGACGTGGACCGGTCCGAAACCTTTGGCGTCGGCTCGGATGAAGTGAAAGTTTGGAACTCAGAAGCCGCCGAAACGGTCGCCAAGTCCCTCGGCGAAACGCGGCCGGGAGTGGAGATCAGCTACTTCGCCGCCCGCGGCAAGCCCGCCGACGCCCTCATCAAGGAAGCCATGCGCCTCGACGCCCGGCTGATCGTCGTCGGCAACCGGCGCATGCGCGGCATCGGCCGGCTCCTCGGCAGCGTCGCGAACAGCGTGGCGCACAACGCGCCGTGCGATGTCTACATCGCCAACACGTACGAAGACTAGTCCTACCCGCCCCTCCCATAGCGTGGGCAAAAAGAGAGCGGACGACGGCGGGACCTCCCGCCGTCGTCCGCTTGCTTTATGCGCCTCTTGATCAAGATTTGCCAAGTTTATCCCGTCGATAGATAAACCCTCTTCCGTTGCCGCCGCGGCCTGCCTACCGTTGACTCCACAAGCACGCCAAGGGGGATTTATGGAACGCTCGGACGACGGTACGCAGACGACCCGTGAGGAACTTCAGCAGCCTGATATTTCGGATCCGCTGGAGGGCCGGCAGCGCACAGTGGCCGAGTGGACCGGCGACCTCCTGCTCGGCATCCGGCAGCCCGTCCAATTCAGGCTGGCCGACTGGCCGTAGGAATTTCCAGGACCGGCCACTCCAAAGTGCGGGCCACCTGGACCACCGGTATGACTCCCCCGGCAAGGGCTTCGGGAGCCATGCGCCCAACACGGCCAGCGCACTGATCCAGGTTGTTGCCTGCCGTTTCCGGCCCGCACGCCTCTGAACCGGAACCCTAGCTTGAGGCGTCCTTTTCGATCTCCTCGGCGAGATCGTCCACGGCTTCGGGACGCAGCGTGATGCCCGCCTCATCGAAGCGTTCCTCGAGCACGTGGCTGACGTCGTCCTGGACGTGGCCCAGCCGGATTTCGTCCCGGATCTCGTCCGCGATGCTCTCCGCCGTCGCCACGCCGTCAACCTCCTCCGCGCCATCGTCGCCAGAAGGGGCACCCGCGGTATCAGCTCCGGTGTCAGTCATACTTCATCGTGGCCAATTACGGGTGGGCGGTCAACACCCGTGCCTAGCCCTTGATCTCCACCTTGACGAAGTCCTCCCGGTGGAACATCCGGCGCTCGCGCCAGCCGTCCAGGACCACCCAGATGATGGAGCCGTCCGGTGTGGTCCCGTCCACCACGCCGCAGCCGATGGCCTGCCCGTCCTGCGAGAGGCGCACCGGTTGGCCCGCGGGAAGGGCGGTCCAGGAGACCCGTCGCCAGCTGTGTGCTTCGCTCGGTTTCATGGCGCCTACCGCAGGACGACGGTCCGGTTGCCCAGCAGCAGGATCCTGCCCTCGCAGTGCCAGCGGACGGCGTTCCGCAGTGCCACGCACTCTGCGTCCCGGCCCACCGCCACCAGGTCGTCAGCCGTGTACGTGTGGTCCACCTCGATGACCTGCTGGGAGATGATGGGGCCCTCATCCAGCTCCGCGTTGACGTAGTGCGCGGTGGCGCCCACCGTCTTTACGCCGCGCTCGTACGCCTGGTGGTAGGGCTTCGCGCCCTTGAAGCTCGGCAGGAACGAGTGGTGGATGTTGATGGTTTTGCCCGCAAGCCTTGCCGAGAGCTCGTCGCTGAGCACCTGCATGTACCGGGCCAGGACCACCAGTTCCACGTCGAACTGGTCCACGAGTTCCAGGAGCCGGGCTTCGGCGTCGGCCTTGGTGTCCCTGGTGACCGGCACGTGGAAGAACGGGATGCCGTGCCACTGGACCAGGCCTTCCTGGTCGCGGTGGTTGGAGACGACGGCGACGATCTCCACCGGGATATCGCCGGTGCGTGCGCGGAACAGCAGGTCGTTGAGGCAGTGGCCCATTCTGGACACCATTACCAGCACGCGGCGCTTCCGGCCGTGCGGCTCCAGCTGCCAGTTCATCTGCCACTTCTCCGCAACGGGCGCGAAGCCGCGGCGCAGGTCAGGGGTGCTCTGCAGTTCCTGCGCTGAGGCGAAGTGGACGCGCATAAAGAAGTGCCCCTGCGCTTTGTCCCCATACTGTTTGATGTCGATGATGTCGCAGCCCTGCTGCAGCAGGAATTCCGAGACCGCGTGCACAAGCCCGGGCGATTCAACGCAGTCAACCGTCAGGACGTGTTCGACGGCGGCAGCCGGATCCGGTGCCAAGGCACCAGCGGCAGTGGTTGGGAGGGTCGTTTCCACGGTTGTGCTCACTTTTTGGCTCCATCAAGGTCGCGGCCAATGGCTGAAGCCTCGGCATCCAGGTCCTGGGCGAGCTCGGACTTGAACGTGGCGTACCGGGCCAGGTGCACGGGGCGGCGGCGGAGCACCAGCCAGGCCGCACCGAGGATCAGGAACCATACCGGCGTGACAAGCAGCGCCAGCAAGGTGTCCTCCTGCGTGGTCAGCGCCCACAGGACGAAGGCGAAGAACGCGAACACCACCCACACCATGGGCACCCCGCCGGGCATCCGGTACTTGGAGGCCTCGTGCAGGTGGGAGCGGCGGCGCCGGAATGCCAAATAGCTGGCCAGGATGATGGACCAGACGAACACGAAGCAGACGGCGGATACGGTGGTGACCATTTCGAAGGCCTTGCCGATGTCCTGGCCCGCGTACATCAGGATGACGCCGGAAAGCAGCAGGACGCAGGAGAGGAACAGGGCGTTCTGCGGGACCTTGCGGGCGGACAGGTGGCGGAAGACCGACGGCGCGTCCCCCTCCTGCGCCAGGCCGTAGACCATGCGGGACGTGGAGTAGATGCCGGAGTTGGCGGAGGACATGGCCGAGCTGAGGACAACCAGGTTAACCACGGTGGCGGCGGCGCCGAGGCCGGCCAGGGAGAACATGGCGATGAACGGGCTGTGGCCTGCCTGGAACTGTGTCCACGGGGTGACGGACATCAGGATGATGAGGGCGCCCACGTAGAAGAGCAACACGCGGATGGGGATGGAGTTGATGGCCCGGGGCAGGTTCTTCTCCGGGTCCTTCGCCTCGGCGGCGGTGGTGCCCACCAGCTCAATGCCCACGAAAGCGAACACCGCGATCTGGAAGCCTGCCACAAAACCCATGAACTCGTTCGGGAACATCCCGCCATGGCTCCACAAATTCGTGAAGGTGGCAGGGCCGGCGTCGGACTGGAAGCCCGTGAAGATCATGAACATGCCCACGATGATCAGCGCCGCGATGGCAATGATCTTGATCAGCGCGAACCAGAATTCGGTCTCGCCGAATGCCTTCACGGTGACCAGGTTCAGGAGCAGGAGGATGGCCACCGTGGCCAGCCCCGGGATCCACAGCGGCAGGCCGGGCCAGAGTTCTTTGGAGTAGCCGGCGATCGCGATCACATCCGCGATGCCCGTGATCACCCAGCAGAACCAGTAGGTCCAGCCGGTAAAGAAGCCGGCCCAGGGGCCCAAAAGGTCCGCCGCGAAATCGCTGAAGGACTTGTAGTTCAGGTTGCTCAGCAGCAGTTCGCCCATGGCCCGCATGACGAAGAACAGCATGAAGCCGATGATCATGTAGACGAAAATGACGGACGGTCCGGCTGCGGAAATGGTTTTGCCCGAGCCCATGAACAGGCCGGTGCCGATTGCGCCGCCAATGGCGATCAGCTGGATGTGCCTGTTGGTGAGCTGCCGCTCAAGATGCGGTTCCTGGAGGGTTTTCACAGGGTTAGTTGTCACGTGCTGCTCCTCGAATCAAAGCTGTCTGGAGTGCGGAAGGGGAAGATGCGGCCGCTTCGTTGGGGACCGCATCGAGGCTGTTGAAGCTGTAGAGGTGGATGCCGGCGATGTTGCCGGGCGTGTTTTCGAGCCCGGCCACCAGGGCGTCCGGCGAGTAACGGTCGCCGCTGAGGAGTTTGCGGGCCAGCGGGCCCTTGCGGCTGAGGAACTTCAGGGAACTTCCGACGCCGATCTGCGTGGCGAGTGCCACAAGCTTGGTCCGCGGGACGGACCCTGCCACGCCCGCCCAGAGAGGCAAGTGGACGCCTTCGCGGCGCAGGAGCGCGGCATAGTCATGGATCTTTCCGGCCGAAAAACACATCTGCGTGACCACGTGCGAGGCGAGGTGCTGCTTGGCCAGCAGCCCGTCCAGCAGGTCCAAAGGGCTGACGGCGGGGTGGCCTTCCGGATAACCCGCGACGCCGGCCCGCATCATCCCGCCGCTGTACTGGGCGATGTCCTCGAGGACCGGAAGCGCCGAGGTGTAGGTGCCGGCGGGCTGCTTCCGGTCTCCCCCAATGACGAAGACTTCGCGGATGCCTGCAGCATCGCAGCCGCGGATGATCTCGGTGAGCTCGGCGCGGCTGCGGATACTCCGGGCGGCGAGGTGCGGGATCACCTGGTAGCCGGCGTCGCTCAGCTCCACGGCGGTGCGCATGGTCCGCTCGATGCCGTGGTGCGGCAGGCAGGTGACGCTCAGTGGCGTGGCCGCGGACACCCGGGCCCGGACCTGCTCAACGATTCCCTCGGAGGGAATGATTTCGATTCTGACGGGGAACATCATTGGTCCTGTCTTTGCTTCAGTTTTTAAGGGCTTCAGCGGTGGCTATTCCGTCATGCAGTGTTGGCGAGCAGGGAGCTGGCTTCCTGGCGGGTGCTGCCGGAGGACTCGATGTGGGCGAGTTCGGCGGGGATGTCCCAGCCTTTCTTTCGCATCGCGGTGGCCCAGAGCCGCCCGGCACGGTAGGAGGAACGAACCAAAGGACCACTCATGACGCCGAGGAACCCGATCTCGGTGGCCTCGTCCTGGAGGTCCACGAACTCCTGCGGTTTGACCCACCGGTCCACCGGCAGGTGCCGCTCACTCGGGCGCAGGTACTGGGTGATGGTGATCAGGTCGCACCCGGCCTCGTGCAGGTCCCGCAGGGCCTCTGAGATCTCCTCGCGGGTCTCGCCCATGCCCAGGATCAGGTTGGACTTGGTGACCATGCCCAGGTTCCGGCCCTGCGTGATCACATCCAGGGACCGCTCGTACCGGAACGCCGGACGGATCCGCTTGAAAATCCGCGGCACGGTCTCAACGTTGTGCGCGAACACCTCGGGCTTGGAATCGCAGATCGCGGCGATGTGCTCGGGTTTGCCGGAGAAATCCGGGATCAGCAGTTCCACCCCGGTGCCGGGGTTCAGCTCGTGGATCTTCCGGACCGTCTCGGCGTACAGCCACACACCCTCATCAGCGAGGTCGTCGCGGGCCACCCCGGTGACGGTGGCGTAGCGCAGCTGCATCGCCTGCACGGACCGGGCCACCTTGGTGGGCTCGAACATGTCCACCGGGGAAGGCTTCCCGGTATCGATCTGGCAGAAATCACAGCGCCGGGTGCACTCGGACCCCCCGATCAGGAACGTGGCTTCCTTGTCCTCCCAGCACTCGAAGATGTTGGGGCAGCCGGCCTCCTCACACACCGTGTGCAGGCCCTCTTTCTTGACCAGGTTCTTGAGCTGGACAAACTCCGGGCCCATCTGGACCTTCGCCTTGATCCACTCCGGCTTGCGCTCCACCGGAACAGCAGAATTGCGCTGTTCAACGCGCAAAAGCTTCCGGCCTTCAGGTGCCAATGTCATTGTTGTACTTCCTTCAGCATTCGACGACGTTGACGGCGAGGCCGCCCATGGCCGTTTCCTTGTACTTGGAGCTCATGTCCTTGCCGGTCTCGCGCATGGTCACGATGACCTCGTCCAGCGACACCCGGTGGGACCCGTCACCCCAGAGCGCCATTTTCGCGGCGTTGATCGCTTTCGCCGCGGCGATCGCGTTCCGCTCAATGCACGGAACCTGGACCAGCCCGCCGATCGGATCACACGTCAACCCCAGGTTGTGCTCCATCGCGATCTCCGCCGCGTTCTCCACCTGCGCCGGAGACCCGCCCATCACCTCAGCCAGCCCGGCAGCGGCCATCGACGACGCCGACCCCACCTCACCCTGGCAACCCACCTCAGCCCCCGAAATCGACGCCTGCTCCTTATAGAGCACCCCCACAGCGGCGGCGGCGAGCAGGAAACGCACCACAACGTCGTCCCGGTCCTGCTGCGTGGCTTTCTCCATCCCCGGCGCGAAATGCAGCGCGTAATACAGCACCGCCGGAATAATCCCCGCCGCACCGTTCGTCGGGGCCGTGACCACCCGGCCCCCGGACGCGTTCTCCTCATTCACCGCAAGAGCGATCAAATTAACCCACTCCTGCCAATACTTCGGATCATGAAACTCCCCAGCGCCGGCGTCGTTCCCGGAACCGTCCTGGCCGTCCACGGCAGGGCGTGCACTTTCCTTCCGCAACCGGTCATACCAGTCCGGGGCACGGCGGCGGACCTTCAACCCGCCCGGCAGCACACCCTCACGCTTCAGGGACGTGCCCACGCACCCCTCCATGACCGAGTAAATGTGCAGCAACCCCTCCCGGATCTCCCCCGGGGTGCGGCTGTCCTCCTCGTTGACCCGCATCACCTCACTGATGCCCAGGCCGGTCACCCGGCAGTGCTCCAGCAACTCGGCGGCGGTCCGGAACGGCAACGGCAGCTCCTGCTTGGACTCCTCCAGCTCCTGCAGCGCCGCGTCCTCCTCACCCTCCCGGACAATGAACCCGCCACCCACCGAAAAGAACGTCGCCGCATGCAGAACCCGGCCGCCGGCGTCGGAGACCGTGAACGTCATCCCGTTCGTATGCCGCGGCAGGACAGTCAACGGCCGCAGCACCATATCCTTCACCCCGTACGGCAACGCCACCGCACCGGCCAACTGCAACAACCCCGTTTCCGCGATCGCGGCCAGCCGCTGCTCCACCTCATCCGGCAGGATCAGCTCCGGATGGAACCCCTCCAACCCCAACAAAATCGCTGTCATCGTCCCATGCCCATGACCCGTCGCAGCGAGCGACCCATAAAGGTCCACCCGCAACGAAGCCACCTCCGCCAGCAAGCCCGAAGCCTTCAGCTCCCCCGAAAAAACGGCAGCAGCCCGCATCGGCCCCACGGTGTGGGAAGAAGAGGGGCCAATACCAATAGAGAAAAGGTCAAAGACTCCAACAGCCATTACTTGTCCTAACTAAGAATGTGCGTGGGTTGCGTGGTGGGTGACCGAATTCCTCCGCGTGCTGCTCCTTCGTCGCTCTGACGCACGCTTCCGGAATCCGCTCACCCACCGTCGGCCTGTCACCTTCGCCGACACTTGGCAACCAAGGACTGTGAAAGGTGACGGACTGTTGCCCCTGTGGGACCGACATCCGGAAGCGTGCGTCTAAGGGAGCGTCACGTCCGCTCAGCGGGCGTCTTCGCGACCGAGCACGCGGAGGATGCCGGACCCACCGGGCCGAAGGTGACAACAGAGCAGCACAGGTCAGCTGAGGTTTGCGACGCCCGGGTACAGGGGGTGGGCCTTCGCCAACTCTTCGACGCGGTGACGCAAGCCCGAAAGGTCCGTCCCGGCGTCGGCCGTCAACGCCTCGGCGATGATGTCCGCAACCTCGCGGAAGGCGGCTTCGCCGAAACCGCGGGTGGCGAGAGCCGGGGTGCCGATGCGCAGGCCCGAGGTGACCATGGGCGGGCGGGGGTCGAACGGGACGGCGTTGCGGTTGACGGTGATGTCGATTTCCGCGAGCCGGTCCTCAGCCTGCTGGCCGTCAAGCTCACAGTTGCGCAGGTCCACCAGGACCAGGTGCACGTCGGTGCCGCCGGAGATCACGCTGATCCCCTTGGCGGTGACGTCGGGCTGGACCAGGCGCTCGGCCAGGATCCGGGCACCGGCCAGGACGCGCTCCTGGCGCTCCTTGAACTCGGCGGATGCGGCGATCTTGAACGCCACGGCCTTGCCCGCAATGACGTGCTCCAGCGGGCCGCCCTGCTGGCCGGGAAACACAGCCGAGTTGATCTTCTTGGCGATGTCGGCGTCGTTCGTCAGGATGATGCCGCCGCGGGGACCGGCGAGGGTCTTGTGCGTGGTGGACGTGGTGACGTGGGCGTGCGGCACCGGTGACGGGTGCAGCCCGGCGGCCACGAGCCCGGCAAAGTGCGCCATGTCCACCATCAGGTAGGCGCCCACGGAATCGGCGATCCGCCGGAACTCAGCGAAGTCCAGCTGCCGGGCGTAGGCGGACCAGCCGGCCACGATCAGTGCGGGCCTGGTTTCCTGGGCCAGGCGCTCCACCTCGGCCATGTCCACGGTGTGGGTGTCCTCGCGGACGCCGTACGGGACCACGTTGTAGAGCTTGCCGGAGAAGTTGATCTTCATGCCGTGCGTGAGGTGGCCGCCGTGGGCAAGGTTCAGGCCCATGATGGTGTCGCCCGGCTTGATGAGTGCGTGCATCACCGAGGCATTGGCCTGCGCACCGGAGTGCGGCTGCACGTTGGCGAATTCTGCGCCGAACAGTGCCTTGATGCGGTCGATGGCAAGCTGCTCGATGACGTCAACGTGCTCGCAGCCGCCGTAGTAGCGCTTGCCCGGGTAGCCCTCTGCGTACTTGTTGGTGAGCACAGAACCCTGGGCCTGCATGACGGCGACGGCGGTGTGGTTCTCGGAAGCGATCATCTCCAGGCCGTCGCGCTGACGGGTCAGCTCGTCGTCGATCTTTGCCGCGATCTCCGGGTCCAGGGCGGAGAGGTCCGCGTCCAGAGACGGGGAGACCACCTGCTCGAAGGCTGCTGTTGTGGTCATGCCCGCGCCGCTCACAGTTCGCCGCCGTTGGCTGCCGCGTACTCTTCGGCGGACAGGAGCGGGCCTTCTTCGGTGACGGCCACCTTGAACAGCCAGCCGGCGCCGTAGGGATCGTTGTTGATCAGCGCGGGGTCGGAGACGACGTCGTCGTTGATCTCCACAACCTCGCCGGTGACGGGGGCGTAGAGGTCCGAGACGGATTTGGTGGACTCTACTTCGCCGCAGGTCTCCCCCGCTGTCACGGTGGAGCCAACCTCGGGCAGGTCCACGTAGACGATGTCGCCCAGGGCTTCGGCGGCCACCGCGGAGATGCCGATGTTGGCGGGTCCGGATCCGTCAGTAGCAACCCATTCGTGCTCGGCGGAGTACTTCAGTTCAGCAACAACTTTTGCCATGGTGTGTTTCCTTCAATCTGGTGTGTGAAAAGTGAGAGAGCGTCGGGCCAAAAGCCGCATCAAGTGAAAGAGCGTCCGGATAAAACCGACATCAAGTGAGAGAACGTCCGGTCAAAACGCGCATCAAATGAGAGAGCGTTACTTCTGGCGCTTGTAGAACGGGAGCTCTACTACTTCGAAGGGCTCGGGTTTGCCGCGGAGGTCGATGTCCAGGGCGGTGCCGGGTTCGGAGTGTTCGACGTCGACGTAGGCCAGGGCGATCGGGTAGCCAAGGGTGGGTGAAGGCTGGCCGGAGGTCACCTCGCCCACCACGTTGCCGTCCTTGAGGACCGGATAGTGGCTGCGGCCGGCGCGGCGGCCCAGGCCCTTGAGTCCAACGAGCCTGCGGCCGGAGGTGGAACCGGCGCCAAGTTCCTTGAGCTCGGCCAGCACGGCCTTGCCCACGAAGTCCGACTCCTTCTTGAGCGAGACGACCGGGCCCAGGCCGGCGGCGTACGGGTTGCCCTCGCGGGAAAGCTCGTTGCCGTAGAGCGGCATGCCGGCTTCCAGGCGGAGCGAGTCGCGGCAGGCCAGGCCGGCAGGGATGAGGCCGTGGCCTGCGCCAACTTCCAGCAGCGCGTCCCACAAACCGGCGGCGTCCCCGTTCGGGACGTAGATCTCGAAGCCGTCCTCGCCGGTGTACCCGGTGCGGGCCAGGAGCAGGTCCTGGACAGCGCCGTTGACTGTAATGCCTACTTCAACGGCCGCGTAGTACTTCAGCTCAGTCACCAGGGAGTGCTGCTCGGCAGGAACCAGCGTCAGGAGGATGGCCTCGGCATGGGGTCCCTGCACGGCGATCAGGGAGGTCTCGGCAGACACGTCGTCAACAACAACGTCGAAGCCTGCGGCCCGCTCGGCGAGTGCGGCGGCAACCACCGCAGCGTTGCCGGCGTTGGGGACCACCAGGTACTTGTCTTCTGCTCGACGGTAGGAGATCAGGTCATCGATGATGCCGCCGTCCTCCTGGCAGATCAGCGAGTACTTGGCCTTGCCCACGGCCACGGCGGACAGCTTGCCGGCCAGCGCGTAGTCCAAAAAGGCGCCACTGTCGGGGCCCGTAACCCAGACTTCGCCCATGTGGGAGAGGTCGAACAGGCCTGCAGCGTTACGGACGGCGTGGTGCTCGGCCAGTTCGGAGCTGTACTTCAGGGGCATCTGCCAGCCGCCGAAGTCGGTGAAGGAGGCGCCGGCCAGCTTGTGCTGGTCATAGAGCGCTGTGTAGTTCTCAGTCATCAGGAATTCCTTAGTTCTCAAAGTCGGAAAGAGGCGGGCAGGAGCAGACCAGGTTGCGGTCCCCTGCGGCGCCGTCGATGCGGCCCACGGGCGGGAAGTACTTGTCCTGCCGCAGGGAGGACACGGGGAAGGCTGCCTGCTCGCGCGGGTACACGCGGTCCCAGTCGGAAGAGACGACGGCGGCGGCCGTGTGGGGTGCGTTGCGCAGCGGGCTGCTGGTCACGGTGAAGTCGCCGTTGGCCACCTGGTCGATTTCCTTGCGGATGGTGATCATGGCTTCGATGAAGCGGTCGATCTCCGCGAGGTCCTCGGACTCGGTGGGCTCCACCATGAGCGTGCCCGCCACCGGGAAGGACAGCGTGGGGGCGTGGAAGCCGAAGTCGATGAGCCGCTTGGCCACGTCCTCCGCGGTAACGCCGGTTTGTGCCGTCAGGTCGCGCAGGTCCAGGATGCACTCGTGCGCCACCAGGCCGCTTTCGCCGGTGTAGAGGACGGGGAAGTGCTCATCCAGCCGTGCTGCCACGTAGTTGGCCGCCAGGAGCGCGGACTTGGTTGCCCCGGTCAGGCCCTGGCCGCCCATCAGCTTCACATACGCCCACGAAATGGGCAGCACGCCCGCGGAGCCGAAGCGTGAAGCCGAAATGGCAACGCCGTGCCCCGCCTCATGAGCCGCTTTATTGGCATCGCCCGGCATGAAAGGTGCCAGGTGCGCCTTGGCAGCGACCGGTCCGACGCCGGGTCCGCCGCCGCCGTGCGGGATGCAGAAGGTCTTGTGCAGGTTCAGGTGGGACACGTCCCCGCCGAACTTGCCCGGCTGCGCGAGCCCGACGAGGGCGTTGAGGTTGGCGCCGTCAACGTACACCTGTCCCCCGGCTGCGTGGACGGCGTCGCAGACCTCACGGACGTCGGCGTCGTACACCCCGTGGGTAGACGGGTAGGTGATCATGATGGCCGAGAGGACATCCTTGTGGGCCTCGATCTTGGCTTCGAGGTCGGCGTGGTCGATCGTTCCGTCGGCAGCGGTGGCCACCACAACAACCTTCATCCCCGCGAGGACAGCCGAAGCGGCGTTGGTGCCGTGCGCCGAGGCGGGGATCAGGCAGACGTTGCGCTGCTGGTCGCCGCGGGAGTGGTGGTAGCCGCGGATCGCCAGCAGGCCCGCAAGCTCGCCCTGGGAGCCGGCGTTGGGCTGGATGGACACCTGGTCGTACCCGGTGATTTCGGCAAGGTCGGCTTCCAGCCCGGCAATGAGTTCGCGCCAGCCGGCAGTCTGGGAATCCGGTGCAAACGGGTGGATCGAGGCGAACTCCGGCCAGGAAATGGCTTCCATCTCGGCGGTGGCGTTCAGCTTCATGGTGCACGAGCCCAGCGGGATCATGGTGCGGTCCAGCGCCAGGTCACGGTCGGAGAGGCGGCGGATGTAGCGGAGCAGCTGGGTTTCGGAGCGGTGGGTGTTGAACACCGGGTGCTGCAGGTAGGTGGAGGTGCGCAGCACGGACTCCGGTAGTTCAAAGCCCTGTCCGGACACAACCGGACCGGCGCCAAAGGCGACCGCCACCGCGGAGAGGACCTCCGGCGTCGTGGTTTCATCAACGGACACGCCAACCGTGTCCGCGTCAATGAGGCGCAGGTTGATGCCGCGGGCTTCGGCGGCGGTGATCACCTTGGCAGCCTTGCCGGGCACGCGGACGGTGATGGTGTCGAAGAAGGTGTCGGACACCAGTTCGCGGCCTGCGTGCTTCAGCGTGGCGGCCAGGGCGCGGGCACTGCCGTGGACGGTCTCGGCGATCGCCTTCAGGCCGTCGGGGCCGTGGTAAACGGCGTAGAAGGACGAGACGATGGCCAGCAGTGCCTGCGCGGTGCAGATGTTGGAGGTGGCCTTCTCGCGGCGGATGTGCTGCTCGCGGGTCTGCAGGGCCAGGCGGTAGGCAGGGACGCCGGCGTTGTCCTTGGAGACGCCCACGATGCGGCCCGGCAGGGTGCGTTCCATGCCGTCGCGGACGGCCATGTAGGCGGCGTGCGGTCCACCAAAGAACAACGGCACGCCAAAGCGCTGGGTGGAGCCGACGGCGATGTCCGCGCCCTGCTCGCCCGGCGGGGTGATGAGGGTGAGGGCCAGGAGGTCGGCGGCGACAGTGACCAGGGCGCCGCGCTCCTTGGCGCTGGCGATGACGGCGGACTGGTCCCAGACCCGGCCAGAGACGCCGGGCTGCTGGAGGACCACGCCGTTGATGTCGCCGTCGGGCAGGCCGTTGGTGAGGTCGGCGACCTCCACCTCGAAGCCGAGGGCTTCGGCGCGGCCCAGCACAATAGCGATGGTCTGCGGGAGGAGGTCGGCGTCCAGGACGGTCTTGCCGTCTTTCGCAGTCTTGTTCTTGTTGGCGCGGCGCATCAGCAGCACCGCTTCGGCCACGGCGGTGGCTTCGTCGAGGAGGGAGGCGTTGGCCACCGGCAGCGCCGTGAGGTCCTGGACCATGGTCTGGAAGTTGAGCAGCGCCTCGAGCCGGCCCTGGGAAATCTCGGGCTGGTACGGGGTGTACGCGGTATACCAGGCGGGCGCTTCAAGGATGTTGCGGCGGATCACCGGCGGGGTCACGGTGCCGTAGTAGCCCTGGCCGATCATCTGCACAGCCATCTTGTTTTTCCCGGCCAGCGTGCGGAGCTCGGCGAGGACCTGGACTTCGCTGAGGGCGCCCTCAAGGGTGAGCGGCTTGTCCTGGCGGATGGAATCCGGAACCGCGCTGTCCACGAGGCCATCGAGGCTGTCGTAGCCGACGGCCTTGAGCATGGTGTCGACGTCGGACTGCCGGCGCGCGCCGATATGGCGGTCTGCAAAGGTGGTTGGGGACGAGTGAACCGTCATGAGGGGAACTCCATAACTCAGGTAGCGCCTTAGCACCACGTTGATTCGGGTTCCTCCCCGCTCTGTATTGGACCTGAGAGTTTTGCGTTGCCCTGCAGTTCAGCGGGACGCCACTTGCACCGTCGGTGAGCCCGGTTGCCCGGACTGCTTTCCAGAGTTGCCTTGCCGCGGCGGTACGTGGGCCTGAGAGATTCCTGGGGAGGATTTGCTCCTACGGCGCCTGCTGAACGTACCGGCAGGACTCTCCCGCCGCAGATCATAAGCATGTGCCACTGGTGGGTGACACGACTCACACCATACCAAGATGCGCAGCGGGATCCAAACTTCGGTCCGCGAAAGGCGACTTACGACGGCGGTACGCGCCGCCGTCGTCATCCCGTTGTCACTGTTCCCTGCGGCTGGCTTTCCGGCCGATGTTGTACCCGGCCCAAAAAGCGAGCAGCAGCAGGCCCACGACGGCGATTGCCAGGCCCGCCTGCGTTCCCGGACTGAGAAAGGCCATGCCTGTGCCGGAGAAGGGCTGGTTGCTCAGCGGCGCGTAGGCGAACCAGCCGACGTAGGTGTTCCTGTTGAGCCAGGCCACCGTGCACCCCACCAACAGGATGACGAGCCCGGCTATGGGCAGGACCGCACCCGGTATCCGGGCGGGTTTCCGCGGTTCATGTTCTTCAGTGCTGTTTTCTTCAGGCGTGCTGTTGTCCCCCATGCAGGCGAGTCTAGCCGGGCTTCAAAGGACGGGATTAGGCTGGGCCCATGTTGACCCTCGGCAGCACCGTCCTCGGCGTCAATGACGTTGCCCGCGCCACCGCCTTCTGGCACGCAGCCCTCGGTTACGTCCCGCGTGAACCCGGTGACGAGACCTGGGTAATCCTGGTTCCGGCGTCGGGCCCGGGCGCACAGCTGGCACTGATGCTGAGCGAGACGCCTGCCCAGGACCACCCGCGCATCCACCTGGATTTGTATGCGGACAACCAGGAGGCCGAGGTGGAACGGCTGATCTCGCTCGGGGCCTCCCGCGTCGACTGGGACCTCTACCCGGAAGACCCGGATTTCGTTGTGCTTGCAGACCCGGACGGGAACCGTTTCTGCGTTGTCGCCCACAACCCGCAGTAGCCCCGGCCAGCAGGTGCGGCCGGGGCTACGGGGGTCTGGCAATTTCAGGAAGCGTCACACCTTGGCGGGTTCGGCCACCTTCAATGGTTCGATCTTGCCCATCACGAACAGGTAGTTGGCGGCGCCCACCAGGGCCACCCCGCCAATGACGGCCAGCGGCGCCACGAAGGAACCGGTCTGGTCCACCAGGACACCGATGAGGATGGGCGTGAAGATGCCGGCAAGGTTGGAGGCAAAGTTCTGCAGCCCGCCGATGGAGCCCACGTGGCGGGAGCTCGGGGCCACGTCCGCAGGCAGCGACCAGATGCCGGTGGCTGCGACCGTCAGGCTGGAGTAGGCCACTGACAGCAAAGCCAGCGCCATCCATGCCTCGGGCACCAGGGCCGCGAACATAATGACCGAACCGCCCGCCAGACCGCCGGCGATGGCGGTCTTGCGTACACGCGTAATGGAGACTCCCCGCTGCACGGCCCGGTCCGCCACGTAGCCTGCCAGCCAGCCGAACAGGACGGCGCAGATTCCGGGGATGGCACCGAAGAAGCCGAGCTTGAGCAGGTCGAAACCGCGCTCCTTTACCAGGTAGCTCGGGAAGAAGGTGATGAAGAAGTAGATGGCGCTGTTGAGGCAGAAGAAGCCGAACATCATGCTCAGGACAGTCCGGTACTTGAACAGCGAGCGCCACGGAAGCTTCGCTGCACCCTCGTCGTCGCTGGCGGCGCTGCGTGCGCCGCCTTCGCGGATGTAGGCAACCTCGGCCGCGTCCGCCGTCGGGTGTTCCTCCGGGCTCCGGTAGACCTTCCACCAGACGGCAGCCCAGATGATTCCGGCAATACCGATAATGATGAAGACGGCGTGCCACGAGGTGAAGGCAACAATCAGGGTCACGATCGGCAGGGCAATGACAGCTCCTACCCGTGAGCCTGAATCCCAGATGCTGGTGGCGAAGGCGCGCTCCCGGACCGGGAACCAGGTGGCAACCACTTTTGCCGCGGTACTGGGGGCCGGGCTTTCGCCCACGCCGAGCAGGAACCGGGCGGCGAAGAGGGACCAGAAGCTGGTGGCGGCGGCCGTGACCATGGTGAAGATGGACCACCACACTGCCGCGAGCGAGAAGGACCGGCGCGGACCCACTTTGTCCACGTACCAGCCTGCGGCCAGCTGGCAGAAGTCGTAGGCCCAGAAGAAGGCGGCGAAGATAAGCCCCTGCTGGGTTGCCGTCAGTTCGAAATCCTCACCCATGAAGGGCAGGGCCACGCTGAGGCTGGATCGGTCCAGGTAGTTGATGCTCAGCCCGATGAAGGCGAGCCAGATGATCATCCATCGTTTGCGGGTCATGGTGCGGGGTGCCTTGGGGGAAGTTTTGGGGGCAAGCCTACTGCCTAGAGCAGTCATACGGTCTCCTTTGACGTAAAGACGGGCTTTGGGCGCAATGGCACGGGGACGGCCAGGCGCAAGGTTTCAGGGGAATGATCGTATAGGAATCTGGTTAATCATATATAGAAAGTGATCCAGGACAAGTCCTCGCCGGGAAAAACTTCGGCTCGGGCCCGAATCCGGCGGGTGGCTTATGATTCCCACAGCGACTCCGGCCCCCATGCAAAGAGGTAAAAAGCGTGCCCCCACGTCAACCGTCCGATACGTCCCGCACCAAGGCAGCCGTTACCGACGTCTATGCCGCCATGCGCACGTCCATCCTGAACGGCGAGATCGAGCCGGGTACGCGGATCAACATCGACGCGGTATCACGCGCCATGGGTGTCTCCCAGACTCCGGTCCGGGAAGTGCTCCAGCGGCTGGAGGGTGACAACCTGGTGGTCTACACGCCGGGCCGGGGTTACAGCACCACTCCCCTGCTGGGGCTCGACGAACTGCGCTCCCTCTTTGAATTCCGGCTGCTGGTGGAGCCGTGGGCTGCCCGGGCGGCGGCAGTGGACCGGCTGGCCAATCCTGCGCGCGCCCTGGAGAAGGAGCTGGCCGCCTTCCAGTCCGTGATGCGGGACGGTCACGATCTTCGGCAGGACCTCGTTGCCCACGACACCCGCTTCCATGACACCATCCTGGCCGCGGCAGGGAATCCGGTAGTCCGGCATGCCTTCGCCCAGACCCACTGCCACCTGCACACCTTCCGCCTCTACCCGGCGGACGTGGACGGGGCCATCACGGTGGGCGAGCACTCGGCAGTCAGGGAGGCCATCCTGGCCTGCCGGCCCGAGGCGGCGGAGGAGGCGATGGCACAGCACATCAGGAACTCGTTCGCCCGCTTTGCGCAGGCCTTCGAGGGGACCGTCGACCTTGAGCCGCTCGAGGAGGGCGGACCACCCAGGACCCGCATCGTGTGACACGAACAGAAGCCCCGGCCACCAAGCCGGGGCTTCTTTTTTGGCCTCAGCCCGCACGCCCTTGATTCACGTCACACTTCCTATATGATTAAGAAGATTCGTATAGGAATTGCCCTCACTCCTCAGATTTCAGAGAGAAGAACAGCATGCCTTCCATTACTTCCATCCATACCCAGGACGTCCGCTTTCCCACGTCCCTGGAACTCGATGGCTCCGACGCGGTCAACGTTGACCCTGACTACTCCGCCGCTTACGTAGTCATCCGCACCGACGCGGGCGACGAAGGCCACGGCTTTGTGTTCAGCTGCGGCCGCGGCAACGAAATCATCACCCACGCCATCGATTCCTATGCCGCCCTCCTGCGCGGCCGGGACATCGACGAGCTCATTTACGACCTCGGCAACGCCTCCAAGCGGCTCATCCACGATTCGCAGCTGCGGTGGCTCGGCCCGGAGAAGGGCGTCACCCAGATGGCAGCCGGCGCCCTGGTCAGCGCACTGTGGGACATCCGCGCCCGGCGGGAAAACAAGCCGCTCTGGCTCCTGCTCAGCGAAATGCCCGCCGAGGAAATCGTCGACGTCGTGGACTTCACGCACATCCGTGATGCCCTCAACCCCCAGCAGGCGCTGGACATCCTCCGGGCCGGTGAGGACGGCAAGGTCGCACGGATCGCTTCCCTCAAAGCGGACGGCTACCCCGCTTACACCACGTCCCCGGGCTGGCTGGGGTACAGCGACGAAAAGCTCGTAAGGCTGAGCAAGGAAGCGGCGGCGGACGGCTTCTCCATGATCAAGCTCAAGGTGGGCGGGGACATCAACGATGACCGCCGCCGCATGGCCCTGGCCCGGCAGGCCGTGGGCGGGCTGCCCATCGCGATCGATGCCAACCAGCGGTGGGAAGTCTCGGAAGCCATCGAGTGGGTGAACCAGCTGGCCGAATTCAACCCGTACTGGATTGAAGAGCCCACCAGCACGGACGACATCCTGGGACACGCGGACATTCGCAAGGGTGTTGCGCCCGTCCGCGTTGCCACCGGCGAGGCGGTCGCCAGCCGCATCGTGTTCAAGCAGCTGCTACAGGCCGGTTCCATCGACGTCCTCCAGCTCGATTCAACCCGCGTGGGCGGCGTCAACGAAAACATCGCCATCCTGCTGCTCGCTGCCAAGTTCGGGGTCCCGGTATGTCCGCACGCCGGTGGGGTAGGGCTCTGCGAACTGGTCCAGCATTTCTCCTTCTTCGACTACGCGGCAATCACCGGCACCCAGGACAACCGCATGATCGAATACGTGGACCACCTGCACGAGCACTTCGCCGAGCCTGTCCGCATCACCAATGGCCGTTACGCTGCCCCGCAGCTGCCCGGCACCGGCGCCGAAATGCTCAGCGCCTCACGGTCCCGCTGGGAATTCCCGGGCGGCGCCGGCTGGGCCGAAGTAGGCACCCGCGCCGCCGTCACCGGCGCCACGCTCGCCCAGGCGGGAGGCGCCCGATGACCACCGGCGCCGAAGAGCTGGGCGCCGTCGTCGAGGCCGCCCACGCCGCCTTCGAAAAAGCGCGCACGGCGGATCCTTTCACCCGCGCCGCCTGGCTGGAGGCCGTGGCAACAGCGCTGGACGCAGACGCTGACGCGCTTGTGGCGCTGGCGGAACAGGAGACGCACCTAACCGAGGCGCGGCTCCGCGGCGAACTAAAGCGCAGCACCTTCCAGCTGAGGCTGTTCGCGGACGAGATACGGCGCGGCGAACACTTCGACGCCACCATCGACCACGCGGATCCGGAGTGGGGCATGGGACCGCGGCCTGACCTGCGCCGGTACAACGTGCCGCTCGGCGTGGTGGGCGTTTTTGGCGCCTCCAACTTCCCCTTTGCCTTCAGCGTGATGGGCGGCGACAGCGCATCCGCGCTTGCGGCCGGCTGCGCCGTGGTGCACAAGGCGCATGACGGCCACCTGCAGCTTGCCCTGCGCACCGCGGAGGTGGTGGTGGCTGCACTGGACGCCGCCGGGGCGCCGTCGGGCCTGTTTGCCCTGGTGACCGGGCGGCCAGCAGCAGAGGCGCTGGTAGACCACCCGATGGTCAAGGCCATCGGCTTTACGGGCTCGACGGCGGGTGGCCGCGCCCTGTTCAACCGTGCCGCCGCTCGGCCGGAACCGATCCCTTTCTTTGGCGAACTGGGCGGCATCAACGCTGTCTTCGTCACCGAGAACGCCTGGTCAGCCCGCCGCGACGAGATCGTCGCCGGCTATGCCGCCTCCTTCACGCTGGGCATGGGACAGTTCTGCACCAAACCTGGCCTGCTCTTCGTTCCCGGCGGGCACACGGACACGGTCCGCACGGCACTGAACGGAGCGCTTGGGGGATTCGCCCCTGCCCCGCTGCTGAGCGACCGCCTGCACGAGGGGTACGCCGGCGCCGTCGGCCATCTCCGTGGCACGCACGGCGTGGAGGTGCTTGTTGAGGGCGACTTCGCCGAGGCACCCTCACCCACTGTGCTGCGCACCTCGGCGGACGCGGTGCGCACCGATCCCTCCATCCTCCGGCAGGAGATGTTCGGGCCGGCAAGCCTCATTGTGGAGTACGGGGATGAGTCCGAGCTCCCGGCCCTGGCCGGGCTCCTTGAGGGGCAGCTCACCACCACCCTCCAGGCGGAAGCGGGCGACGACGTCTCCGACCTCGCCGCGCGGCTCACCGACATCAGCGGCCGGGTGCTGTGGAACGGCTGGCCCACCGGGGTCACCGTCAGCTACGCCCAGCACCACGGCGGCCCGTACCCGGCAACCTCGTCCAACACCACGTCCGTGGGCACCGCCGCCATCCGCCGCTTCCTGCGGCCGGTGGCCTACCAGTCCTTCCCGGAGGGACGGCTGCCGGAACCGGTGCAGGACGGCAACCCCTGGCGGGTGCCGCAGCGCGTCGACGGCGAATGGCGGCGGCCCGCAGCCGTGTCCGCTTCAGCGGCTGGGGGCGGACAGTGAACGGGTTCCCGGACCTGAGCCCGTCATCGGTCCTGCCGGAGGATGCCGGGTCAGCCCTCCTGATTGGCCGGGTGTGGGACGTGGAAACGTCAGGGCCACGCGTCATCGCGGTCCAGGGCGGGGACGTTTATGACCTCCAGCCGCTGGCCGGGACGGTCTCCGAACTCCTCGAGCGCCCGGACGTCGTGGCCGATGTCCGCGCGGCAATGACCCGGCCGCGGTGGTCAACACCGGAGATCATCGAGGCATCGCTGGCGCGGGACACAACGCGGCCGTACCTCCTGGCGCCGGTGGACCTGCAGGTGGTCAAAGCCTGCGGCGTGACATTCGTGGACAGCATGATCGAGCGGGTCATCGAGGAGCGCTGCGGCGGAGACGCCAGCCGTGCCCGGCAGACCCGTGAGCTGGTGTCCGCGGCCCTGGGCGGAAGCATCGCCTCCATCCGGCCGGGCTCCCCCGAGGCTGCCCAGGCCAAGAAGGTGCTGATCGCGGAAGGGCTGTGGTCGCAATACCTCGAGGTGGGCATCGGACCGGACCCCGAGGTGTTTACCAAGGCTCCGGTGCTGGCCTCCGTAGGGCTTGGCGCGCAGGTGGGGATCCCGTCGTTCTCCCACTGGAACAACCCCGAACCGGAGCTCGTGCTGTTGGCTGCGTCGGACGGTTCCGTCGTGGGTGCAACACTGGGCAATGACGTCAACCTGCGTGATGTGGAGGGCCGGAGCGCGCTCCTGCTGGGCAAGGCCAAAGACAACAATGCGTCAAGTGCGCTGGGCCCGTTCATCCGGCTGTTTGACGGGGCCTTCACGCTGGACGCGCTGCGCGACGAGGAGATCCTGTTGCGGGTGGAGGGTGCGGACGGCTACGTGCTGGAGGGCCGGAATTCAGTGGCCAGGATAAGCCGGCCCTTCGAGGAACTCGTGGCCGCCACGCGCGGGCGCCACCACCAGTATCCGGACGGCTTCGCCTTGTTCACCGGCACCCTCTTTGCCCCGACCCAAGACCGCGACGTACCGGGGCAGGGCTTCACGCACAAAATGGGTGACACCGTGACCATCCGCAGCCGGCACCTCGGTGCGCTCATCAACCAGGTGGGCCGCGCCGAGGAACTGCCGGAATGGCAGTTCGGGCTTCGGCAGCTGTTCGAATACCTGCACCACCAGCGCGAGCCTGCCGGGTCCGCCGCCGCCGGACGCTAGGCCGGGTGCCGCGGGGCTCCCAAGGAGGCCGGACGACGGCGGAACCTCCCGCCGTCGACCGCTTACGGGGCCTGCCCTCCCGGTTCGGTCCGCTTCTGTCCGCTTCCGTCCGGGAACAAGCCCGTCGGGCGCGGCGTTGGGATACCTACGACAGTTCCGCCGCCACCGCGGCACCCAACAGAACGGAACCACATGGTCAGGGCTATCTGGAACGGAAAAGTCATCGCCGAATCAGCGGACACCGTGGTGGTGGAGGGCAACCACTACTTCCCGCGTGACGCCGTCAACGCCGGCTATCTGCGGGACAGCGACCTTTACTCCGTCTGCCCGTGGAAGGGCCGGGCCAGCTACCACACGCTGGAAGTGGACGGGAAGCTCAACGTGGACGCCGCCTGGTTCTACCCGGATCCCAAGCCCCGCGCCAAGCAGATCGAGGACCGGATCGCCTTCTGGCGCGGAGTGACCATCGAGGGCTGACTGATCCTCTTACCAGCCGGGATGCCCGGGCGGTAACGTGGCGATCAGGCTGATAACCGTTCAAGGAGGAATCCGGTATGGAAGTCATCACCATTGAAACGCCGCAACTGGGCGACCGCACCTACCTGGTGCACGACGGCGCTGTGGGTGTGGTCATCGATCCGCAGCGGGACACCGACAGAGTGGAAAAGGCCGTCTCGGACGCCGGCGTGAGGATCACCCACGTGGCCGAGACGCACATCCACAACGACTACGTCACCGGCGGGCTGCAGCTGGCCCAGGACCACAACGCCGCCTACCTGGTCAACGCCGCGGACGACGTCCCGTACAGCCGCCAGCCGATCTCCGACGGGGAAACGGTGCAGGTGGGACGGATGGTCCTCAAGGCCGTGGCCACGCCGGGGCACACCCACCACCACCTCTCCTACATCGTGACCGACGGCGAGCGCCAGGCGGTGTTCTCCGGCGGCAGCCTGCTTTACGGCTCCGTGGGCCGCACCGACCTGGTCAGCGAGGAAGACACCGTGCCGCTGACCCACCACCAGTACAGGTCGGTCCGGCGGCTGGTGGACGAAGCGGGTGAAGACGCCGGGCTGTACCCGACGCACGGATTCGGTTCCTTCTGTTCGTCCGGCCCGGCCAGCGGCGCGGAGTCCTCCACCATCGGCGAGCAGCTGAACGACAACCATGCCCTGACGGACCCGGACGAGGACCACTTTGTCCGCGAGCTGATCCACAACCTCACAGCCTATCCGTCCTATTACGCCCACATGGCCCCCATCAATATGGCGGGCCCCACCGCTCCGGACCTGGACCTGCCCGACTCGCTGGACCAGGACGAGCTGGCATCCCGGCTCGAGCTCGGAGAGTGGGTGGTGGACCTGCGGAACCGCGTTGCCTTTGCCAGCAACCACCTGAGCGGCAGCCTCAGCTTCGAGTATGGCGACGGCACCCAGTTCACCGCCTTCCTGGGCTGGGTCCTGCCCTGGGACGAACAGCTGACGCTGGTGGGTGAACGCCAGGACGTGGAGAACGCCATCCGGGACCTGTCCCGCATCGGCATCGACAACCCGGATGCGGCCATCGGCGCCGGACCCGGCGACGTTGCGCCCCGGGCGGAAACCTCGTCCTATGACAGCGTCGGCTGGCAGGAAGTGCTGCAGAAGCCCAAGGATGATCCCATCCTCGATGTCCGACGCACGGACGAGTTCGAAGATTCCCACATCCAGGATGCGGTGAACATCCCGCTCCACGAGCTGCTCCGGCGCATGGACGAGGTACCCGCCGGACGGCTGTGGGTGCACTGCGGCTCCGGCTACCGCTCCGCCGTGGCTGCGAGCCTCCTGCAGCGTACCGGCCGCGACGTGGTCCACATTGACGCGAGCTTCGGCGACGTGAAGAAGGCCGGTCTCACGCTGGCGTGAACCGGCAGAGATGAGCGGACGACGGCGGGACCTCCCGCCGTCGTCCGTTTGCGTCGTGCCCCGCCTACAGGTTGGCGGCTTCCTCCTCCGCCAGCCTGATCATGCGGAGTTCATCCTCCACCGCGCGGGACGGCCAGTAGTCCTTGGCCAGCTCGCTGGCCCGGACCCGGTCCGCCTCCGGGAAAAGCTTGCCGAGCAGCCCGGCCGCCTGCATCAGGGCGATCAGCGCTATGGTCCTGGCCTCGGGCGCCGTGGTTGCAGGCTCTTTGGTTCCCGGCTTCGAGGCATCTGGCGTGGCTTCCGGAGTTGCGGCTTCAGCCGCGCCGGTTTCCGGCGGCTGAAGGTCGGACGGCGCAGCCCGGAGTGCTGTCCGGATCTTTTCAAGCAGCGCGGCCTCCGGGGCATGGTCCTTTTCCGGATACCGCACGGCCCGGAACCGGCCCAGATGCTTCTCGCCGACATGCTCCACGATGCCCGCCGCCGCCATCTGCTCGTAAATGCGCTGCGTTTGGGCGCGGCCTTCCATCATGGACACCCAGCGCCGGGGGCTGTGCGGCCGTGACTTGCCGCGGATGAGCTCCAGCTCGTGCTGAAGCTCCGTGTCAGGTGTGGTGCCGGCAGCCCGGACGTGCTTGCCCTGCAGCTCGATGGCACCGAGGAGGTCCAGCTCGGCCAGGATTGCCCCTGCCACCGTGGTCCGAAGTGCGAACACCGGAACTTCGGGTTTGCCGTCTTTGTCATCGGTGGCCAGGAGAAGGAAGGCCTGGGGAAGGCTCAGTTCAACCGCTTGGGGTGTTTCCGCGTTCATAGCATTATGGTGCGCCCGCACAGCGGCAACCACTACGGCCGAAGTACCTGTTTTCTCCCGGATCTGCGGACTTAAGCTGGTACCACAAATGTCCCTTCCAGCGCCGCGGAGGCCGCCGTGGACACCGAAACAGCCGGCGTGGTTGGCCATGACGTCACCACCATCACCTGCGTATGCGGGAACACCGTCAGCAAGGACGGGCTGATCCAGGCCAACGCGCAGGGCGTCCCCGTTTACTCAGGTGAAGCCCCTGCCCCGCCGGAGCTGGCGGAGTGGCCCGCGGACGAGGACCTTTACACCCTGTGCCCCTCCTGCGGCCGCGTCTACCGCGACGCCGTCATCGAGGAAACAGGAACGGCGCCCGTCGCTTTCCGGGTTGACGTGAAGGCGGCACCGATTGCCGAGGCCATCCGCGTCCACTGGAACCTCAGCACCTGAGCGCAGCGAAGAGGAAAGCCAGCGAAGAGGAAAGCCAGCGAAAGCCAAGGGGGAAGCGGAGGACGGCGGAACCTCCCGCCGTCGTCCGCTTGCGTGTCGCACCCGGAGGGGCTGCCCGGGCGCCGCGATACTGGCACACTAAGCCAATGAACGAGGCACTCTCCCCCTCCCGCCGTCCCGGCATCCGGGCAGCGATGTTTGTTGATTTCGACAACGTCTTCACCGGCCTGCAGGCCCTGGATCCCCTGGCTGCCAAGCGGTTTGCCGAGGACCCCAAGCATTGGGCGGACGCCTTGTCAGCGGGAGGGTCCGGGGAGGGCGCCCGCCGCTTCCTGATCCGCAACTGCTACCTGAACCCCATGGTGTACTCGAAGTACCGGACCTACTGGACCCGCGCAGGTTTCCGCGTGATCGACTGCCCGTCGCTGACCCAGCGGGGCAAGAGCAGCACGGACATCAACCTGGTGCTTGACGCGATGGACGCCTTGTCCGGCAGCGGCGGAATCGAAGAATTCTTCATCGCCTCGGCCGATGCCGACTTCACGTCCCTGATCCAGCGGTTCCGCGCCGCCGACAGGATGACCACCGTGATCGCCGCCGGCGCCGTGGCCTTCGCATACCGGGAAATGGCGGACCACGTGGTGGAGTCGCACGACTTCGTGGCGATCCTCCACGGCACCACCGCAGAGCCCGTCCATGCGGGGGCGGCCGCGAAGCAGCCGCAGGCCCCAGCCGCTGCCAAGGCGAAAACCAAAGCCAGCTCCCCTGCCATCCGCGAGGTGCTGGACTTCGTCCGGTCCGCGCCGGGACCGGTGGTGGGCGCGATGGTGGCACACCGGGCACTCACGGCCGACCCCTCGCTGAAGACGGACTGGGGCGGCTTCGGGAAGTTTGGCACGTGGGTCTCGCAGATCGGCAAGGACGTGGAATATTCGGCAGCGCAGGGCGGCTGGGTGTGGGACGCGAAGCGGTTTTCAACCGAGGATCTTCCCCTGCCAGCGGACCTCCAGCCGCGCATCGAGGAGCAGGTCACCCGGGTGACGGACGTGCCGGCGCTCTCCGCAGCCCAGTTCCGGCAGATTTTCCAGTCCATGGCGGCCCGGCTCCGGGAACATCCGCCGCTCAACCGCACCGAACTGTCCCGGCAGGTGCGGGACGACTGCGTCAGCGCGGGCCAGCCGGTCTCCCGGAATGCGGTGAGTTTTGTGCTGCAGGGCCTCGCCTACGCCAATTTCCAGCTGAGTGACAAGGCGACGGCGGCCGAGCTCGCGGCGGCGTGGACGGCGAACGTGGAGGAACTCTGCCGGGTGGCGTTGCTGGAGTTCGACGCCGGCGAGAAGCTTGCGGTGCGGCGCTGGGCGAGCGGCGGGCTGCTGGAGAACGGACAGGCTTAAGCGGACGACGGCGGGTGTTTGGCTCCAGGGGTGCTGGGCCTCGGGATGTTCGGCACAGGGATGTACAGCACAGGGACTTTCGGCGCAGGGACGTTCGGCTCTGGGACCGTCCCCGGCATGTTGAAAGACTGGCTGCATGAAGTTTCTCCAAAACCCGCCACGGTTCCTGTTCTTCACGGGCAAAGGCGGTGTGGGCAAGACTTCCGTCGCGTGCGCGTCGGCGCTCTCCCTTGCGCGTGCCGGCCGGAAGGTGCTGCTGGTCAGCACGGACCCCGCGTCCAACATCGGGCAGGTCTTCGGCCTGGCCGTTGGAAACACCGTCACCGCAATCCCGGACGTGCCCGGCCTCGCTGCCCTGGAAATCGATCCGGAACAGGCAGCCGAGGCATACCGGGAGCGGATCCTCACCCCAGTCCGCGGAGTCCTGCCGGATACAGAACTCGCCGGGATAGCCGAGAGCCTTTCCGGTTCCTGCACCACGGAGGTGGCCTCCTTCGACGAGTTCACCAGCCTGCTCGGGGACGGTGCTTCCTATGCGGAATATGACCACATCATTTTTGATACGGCCCCGACGGGCCACACCATCCGCCTGTTGCAGCTTCCCGGCTCGTGGACGGATTTCCTGGCCACGGGTGCAGGGGAACCGTCCTGCCTGGGTCCACTGTCCGGGCTGGACAAGCACAAGGAGGTGTATGCCAGGGCGGTCCAGGCCCTCGCCGATCCTCTGCGCACCCGGCTTGTCCTGGTGACCCGTGCCCAGCCGTCCTCCCTGAAGGAGGTTGAGCGGACCTACCTTGAGCTCAACCAGATCGGCATCAGTGGCGGGTACCTTGGTGAACGGAATCCTGCCCGAAGCAGCAGGTGGGGAGGAGCTGGCGAAGGCCCTGCGCGCCCGGGAGGCCGCGGCCATGGCGGCTATTCACGGGGTGGTCGCGGGGCTCCCCCGCGACGTCCTCGAGCTCAAGCCCGGCAACATGGTGGGGATTCCGGCGCTTGAATCCCTGTTTGCTCCCTCGTTGCACGCCGATGCTGCGGAGGGACCGTCGTCGGCCCTTGACATCGAGGACGCCCCGCTCGCTGCGCTGGTGGACGGCATCGAGTCCGACGGTCATGGACTCGTGATGTGCATGGGCAAGGGCGGGGTGGGAAAGACGACCGTGGCCGCGGCCATCGCGGTTGCCCTGGCCAGGAGGGGGCACGCGGTCCACCTCACAACCACCGATCCGGCGGCGCACCTGTCCGAGACGCTGCACGGGTCCGTCGCAGGACTGACGGTCTCCCGCATCGACCCGGCGGCGGCCATCCAGGAATACCGGGCCCACGTGATGGACACCAAGGGCCGGAGCATGGACGATGAAGGCCGGGCGGCGCTGGCAGAGGACCTGATGTCGCCCTGCACGGACGAGGTTGCGGTGTTCCGGCAGTTCTCCCGGGTGGTCCAGGAGTCCCGGCGGCACTTCGTGGTGATGGACACCGCACCCACCGGGCATACGCTCCTGCTGCTGGATGCCACGGGCTCCTATCACCGGGAGATTTCACGCCAGGTGGGGAACTCCCTGGGGTTCGTGACGCCGCTGATGCGGCTTCAGGATCCGGTGGGGACGAAGGTCATCCTCGTGACGCTGGCTGAGACCACGCCCGTGTTGGAGGCCGAGGAACTCAAGGCCGACCTGGAGCGGGCCGGAATCCATCCGTGGGCCTGGGTCATCAACAACTCCATCGCCGCCGCCCACCCCCGCTCGCCCTTCCTCCGGGCCCGCGCCGCCCATGAGGCGGACCAGATCACAAAGGTGCGGGCCATGGCGGAGCGGGTTGCCCTGATCCCCCTGCTGCCGGAAGAGCCTATTGGAGAGGCGAAGCTGACGGCCTTGACGGCTTTCACCACCCAGCGCGTCTAGCTGGAAGGCAGGACGGACGACGGCGGGACGTCCCGCCGTCGTGCCTTGCCTCTGACAACGCTTATGCAGCCAGCGGCATGTCAAAGAGCTGCTCGGCAAGGCTGATGAGGTGATGGGGCGCGTCTGTCTCTTCGCCAGGGTCCACGTGGCCCAGGAATAGGGCTGTCCCGTGGATGGTGTCGTCCAGCTCGATGCCGGCTTCCCTGATGAGGACTTCCGCCCGCAGGTTGGGGAAGGACCGGCTTCCGTCATTGTTCAGGTAGGCGCGCCAACCGCGGCCGGCGATGTATCCGATGTCTCCGGCAGCCACTCGCTGAAGTGCTGTGACATCCAGGTCCAGGGGTTTGAGATGTACCGGGTGGGCCAGGCGGGCCGGAACCACCAGGGCGTTGCAGGAGAAGTTCATGGCGTGTCCTTGGAACTGAGAACGGGGTATGCACCGAGGTGGAGCGCGGGCAGCCGGGCGGGCTAGGAGTTCCGGTCCCGGCTGCCCGCGGGCTTGTTAGCGCTGGTTCTTGCGCGGCTTTGCGAAATTCAGTTCGCTGTTCTCGTTTTTGGCCCTTTTGTCGGCCCGCTTTTCAAGAATTGTCTTGCCGGCCTTTTTTACTGCGCCGCTTTTGGGAGATTTTCCAGACATCGGAATCACGCCTTTCTGTGCTTTGCGATACCCAGTACCATACCTACTTTTATTTTTTAAGCCAGTCCGTGGAAACCCGCGGGATGTAGGGCTTGCCTTGGTCCTTGAGCCCCGTCCGCGAGCGTGACTAAACCGTTAGGACGGGTTTTCTTATTATGACCGGAAAAGGTCCCGAATATCTTTCGGCATCAGGCCTTTTCGACTACGTAAACGCATCATTTGCACGTCTGTGCCAGGAAAGCGCCGCGCTTCATGCGGCCGCCCTCCCACTCCGGGACGTTCGGCCCTACGGCCTGGTGCCGCTCGTTGGCAGACTGGCGTGTGCCGGCGACCGACAATGCGAGGATCCCAATCATGGCCGTTATCTACATTCCCTACGGAACCACTGAGGGCCAGGCCGCCAAGATCGCCGAGTTCATCTCGGATATTGTTCACGCACATGGCCACAAGGCGCAGACGGCGGACATCAAGCAGGCCGGGAACTTCATTCCCGACTGGTACGACGCAGTGATTGTCGGCGGGTCCATCCATAAGGGCAAGCACGAGGACTACGTCCTGGAGTTCGTGCAGAAGAACAAAGCCGTCCTGGAGAGCGTGCCGTCCGCGTTCTTCTCGGTCAGCCTCTCAGCGCACGGGGACACGGAGAGCGCGGAGGGCTACGTTGAGGAGTTCGAGAAAGTGACGGGTTGGCGGCCGGCACAGGTGGGGCTTTTCAGTGGGGCACTGGCCTACACGCAGTACGGTTTTATCAAGCGCCTGATGATGAGGAGGATCGCCGGCAGCAAGGGCTTGCCGGACACGGACACGTCGCAGGACTACGTGTATACCGAGTGGGACGGCGTAAAGCGGTTCACCGAAGACTTCCTGGAGAGGGCTACGACGCCGGGCGAGATGCTGTAGGCGAACGGGCATTTACAAGATGCCCTCCTCGCCGCTACGACAACCGGAACAGGGGCTTCGTCGAACGGCAAACCGCCAGAGGCTGCCTACCTACCAGGTGGTCGCCTCGGAGCGTGAGGCAAGCCAGGTGCCGTTACGGCGGGTGAAGTCCATGCTGAGCTGGAGGCGCCACTTGGCCCTGGCGCCATAAACGGTGGCGTCGGTGATGATCCTGCCGACCAGGCGGGCGGTGCTGCCCTCGAGGGCGATAGACGTGTCCTTTTCCTGCGCGTCGTGATACTGGAACTGGCCGGAGCGCATCTCCGCCAGCCACTCCTGCTTGGGCTGGAAGTAGCCGGTCATGTGCGTCAGGGAGAAATCCTCGGTGAGCAGTTCGCCCAGGGCCGCAGTGTCACCGTCCACCATGGCCTGGAGCTGGGCGCGGTAATTGCGCAGGATTTCGGCGCGATCCTGTTCTTCAGTCATGTCCTCAACCATAGGGACGAGGCGCTCATGGAGGCAGGCCCTGCCGGTACCTGCCAGCGGAAAGCGGTCGACGGCGGGAAGCACCCGCCGTCGACCGCTTTCTGTTTTTCAGAGCTGCCCGGTGGGGCCGCTGTCCGTGACTCCGCCACGCCAGCCGCCGGTTTCGGACCCGCGCGATTCGATGAAGTCCTTGAACTTCCGCATGTCTGCCCTGACCTGCATTTCATCGATCTTCAGAGCCGCGCCTGCCTTTTCAGTGACGGTTTCCGGTGCCCACTCGAAATGGACTTTGACCTTCGTGTGGTTGGCATCCAGCGGCGTAAACCTGATGATGCCGGCATGGGACTTGCCGTCGATGCTGCGCCAGGCAATCCTGTCGTCAGGCTCCTGATCGACGATCTCGGTGTCGAATTCCCGGTGGACGCCACCCACATTGGTCACCCAATGGTTGGTGGTGTCAGTCAGCTGGGTTACGGATTCCACACCGGACATGAACTGCGGAAAGGATTCGAACTGGGTCCACTGGTTGTACGCGGTCCGCACCGGGACATCGACTTCAACGGTCTGTTCAACGCGTTCCATCTGCTTCCTCCTCATGACGGACGGCCGCAACGGCGGACCGGCAGAGCTTGCCATCCTGCCGGTCAGGCAGCCGCCACCTTTGCACCATAAATCCGGCGGCTGCCGGTGTCCAGAGCTTCGGAATTCCCGGGATGTCGGCCGGAGACGTGGACGACGGCGGGAGTCGCCCGCCGTCGTCTGCTTCCCTTTCGTGCCTAGGAGCTGAAGGGGACCTTCTCCCAGCTCAGGACGTCACCGCCGTCAGCCTTGTTGCCCGCGACCGTGAACCGGACGTAGTTGGTGGCGTTGGCAGAGCCGTCCACGGTGATGCGCTGCAGGTCATCGGCTGCAACCTGGCCGTAGATCTCCAGCCAGGGTGAGCCGGCGGCGAGCGGCTGGTTCTCGGCGAAAACATGGCTGTCGCCGTTGATGAGGTACACCGGTGCATCGAAGGTGTTGGTCTCCTCGACGATGGCCGCCACGATCTCCCGGAAGCCGGACATGATCTCCGGGTTGGCGGTGGCCGCGGTGAGCAGCGACGGATCGAACATGTCGGCCTGTGCCATGAGCACCACGGCGCGGCTGTTGCGGCGCCCTGCGTCGGCAAAGGTCTCGCGGATCTGGGCCAGGACGGCGTCGGTCCGGTGCTCCACCTCGGCCACCTGTTCCGGCGTTGCGGTGGTTTCGCCCAGGCCGGTCCACGGCTGCAGTGAGTTGTTGCTGCCCTGAACGTTCAGCACGGAGAAGGCCACCCGGTTCTGCTCGAACCGGACGTTCTCCGGCAACCCGAGGTTCTCCTGCGTCTTGACCGGCATGGTGGCACCCAGGGACTTGCCGGGCTCATTGAAGAAGACCTCCCGGAGCTTGTCCAGCCGTTCCAGCGGGTTGTAGGCGCCGTTGTTGGTGCGGTGGCAGTCCACCCATTCGTTGTCGCCCGGGGTGAAGACCAGCGGGTGCTCGAACGTGTCGAACTGGGTGCGGATGGTGGCGAAGTACTCGTCCGAGCAGACCGAGGAGCCGTTCTTGATGTCGCCAACGTGGGTGACGAACTTCAGGCTCTCGTCAGCGTTGATGTCCTGGATGCGGGCAGGGAACTTGGCGATTTCGGCGTCGCCGTAGGGGATGTCGCCAATGACGCCGAAGGTGAAGGCCTGCTTGCCCGAGGTGTCATCATCGGCATAGGCGGGCTGGGACGCAAGGAGGCCGAGCGCCAGGACGGCTGCCGCCGCCGTCGTTTTCAAGGTCTTTGAAGGCATGGGGATGTACCTGAGTCTGTTGGGAAGGGCTTAGGCCGTGCGGGCGGTGAGGAACTGCTGCAGCGCGGCGAGGTCGTCGGTGTTGATGTGGTCCACGCCGGCGTCGGCGAGTTCCGTCCAGACGGCCTCGCGGGCTGCGCCGGGCTGGTCCGGGGTGGCCCAGAAGCGGACGCGGTAGCCGTTGGCATGGGCCTCGGACACGTACTCATTCAGCTTGGTGCGCTCGGCTTCCGGCATGGGGCCGACGCCCTGCCAGGTGAAGAGTTTGGTCCAGTTGTCGCTGACCAGCGGCATGAGGGCGGCGGGTTTGCCGGTGGTGAGATCGGCGGAGCGGCCATCGTAGAAGCTGAACCGCTTCTCCTGTGCCTGCATGGTGGCAAGCGGGCGGTTGCCGCTGATCACGGCGGTGACGGGGCCGCTCTTGGTAGTGCCGTTGGTGTAGCGGCTCATGATGTCGCGGTGCTCAGCCAGTTCCTGCTCGATGGCGGCATAGGTGGCCTCGCCTTCGCTCTTGATGTCGATCAGGAGCTGCAGGCTGCCGTCCCAGTGCGGGAAGACGCTGTGGCCGGGCTGGCTGCGGACCAGGTCCTGGAGCGGGTCAAGGTAGAGGCTTTCGAGCGTGACGCCGGGCTGGACGTCCTCCAGGTCGTGGGCCACGAGCAGTTCGCCGTCCACCAGCCACACGTCCGCTTCGACGCTGGTGAAGCCGTGCTCGAGCGCGTCGAACAGGGGACGTTCATGCTCGTAGTCGTTGTGCGCATGGGCCTGGGCGAGGGGCTGGCCGACGACGACGGGAGCGGGCTTAATTGCCTCGGCTTGGGCCGGGGCTGCTGCCGCTGTTCCCGCCAGGGAGGCGAGGACAGCGACGGCGGCGAGGGTGCTTTTCACGAACACGGAGTACTCCTACGTACAGCTGGAATGTCCGCCCGGCTGTTTGGGTGCCGGGCAAAAGGTGGCGTAGAAAGACTGCTGGTTGCGGGAGAACGCTTCGGGGCCGGCGGGTTGCCGGCGAATGAACTGGGCGGGACATCGGCGGGGCTCCCGGGTTTTGCCCGGTGGCGCATCCGCACCTGGACTACTGCCGGGTCAGGTCCACGCTGAGGATGCGGTCGTCATCGGCGCCGGGCCTGCCCCGGCCGTCGGTGTTGTTGGTGACGAACCAGAGCCTGCCGTCCGGAGCTTGCGTGACGTCGCGGATGCGGCCGAATTCGCCGTCGTAGTACGTGGTCGACGTGGAGGGGTTGGCCACGGGAACCGCCCGGAGGACCTGTCCGCGCAGGTTGGCGATGAACAGGGTCCCGTCAATGTGCGCCATGCCGCTGGGGCTGGCCTCGGTGGGCTCCCACTGCTGCGCGGGGTCGGTGAAGTCCCCTCTGGTGGCTATTCCTTCAACCGTTGGCCAGCCGTAGTTGGCTCCCGCGGTGATGATGTTCAGCTCGTCCCAGGTGTTCTGCCCGAACTCGGTGGCGAACATGGTGCCGTCCTCCGCCCAGGCCATGCCCTGGGGGTTGCGGTGTCCGTAGCTGTAGACGAGCGAATCCGGGAAGGGATTGTCGCCCGGGACGCCGCCGCCGGGGGTCATCCTCAGGATCTTCCCGTTCAGGGAATCGAGGTCCTGGGAACTGTCGCGCCGGCCTGCATCGCCAGTCGCGACGTAGAGCATGCCATCGGGCCCAAAGGCGATCCGGCCGCCGTCGTGATAGCTCGCGGAGGCAATCCCGTCGAGGAGCGTTTCGGGCTGTCCCAGCGCCAAGGCCCCTGGTTCTCCGGTGACGTCGAAGCGCTGGAGCCGGTTTCCGTCCGTTCCGGTGGAGTACACGTACAGGCGGCCCTGGCTGTCCACAGCCAGGCCCAGCAGCCCGCCCTCCCCCACAGCCGCCACGCCGGGAATGTCTCCAACGGTGCGCGTGGTGCCGTCTGGGCTGAGCTCGAGGATCCGCCCGCTGTCCCGCTCACTGACCAGCGGGGTGCCGTTGCGGAACACCACGGACCAGGGAGCCTCCAGCCCGGTGGCCCCGGCCTGGGGCGTGCCCGCCGGGGTGGCATTTCCCGCCGTCGCCGATGTCTCTGCTGAGGAGGGGGACTGGGACGGGACCTCCGACGTCACCGGCGGAGAAACCGGCGTTGGGGATGCTGCCGGCGGCGTGGCGGTGCAGGAGGCCAACATCAGGCCCGCTCCGATAAAGACTGCCAACAGGGCTGGCGTGCGGGTGGCTTTCAAGGCTTTCTCCTGATGCGTTTGAGGATGTTTATTTGCAGTGCTGTCGGCGGGCGCCGCTTGCTGGCTACCTGGGAAATGCTGTGCGGCGTCCGGCAACAGCGATAACAAGCGCGACGGCGGCAAGGCCCACTAGGGCGGCCGGCAGGACCAGCCCATCAAAGCTGCTGATCACCACCGCGCCCGCCACACCCGCAGCGAAGATTGCCAGGTTGAACGCGACGCCGAGCATCGAGTTGGCAACGTCGGCGTTTTCACCGCTGGCAGCGCTGATGGCCGTTTGCAGCTGTGCTGCCGCGCCGCCGAAGGCGATGCCCCACAGGACCATCGCGGCGAGGACTGCCACTAACGACGCGTGGCCAACGATAAAGATCGCAACGGCCAGCATGAAGCTCCCGAGGCTGAACAGGACCAGGCGTCGAAGGCCTTTGTCGATCACGAAACCGGTGATGGCGATCCCCGCAATGGCGGCCGCACCGAACGTTACGAGCGCGATTTCCACCGAGAGATCAAGGCTTGCCCCGCGGAGGTAGGAGCCAATGTAGGTGTACATGATGTTGTGCCCAAGCATCCAGCTGACGATGACGCCAAGAACAACCGCCACGCCCGGGATGGCGAAGACCCGTGCGAGGGGTACCCGTGTCCCGGCTCGTTGACCGGGCGCGTCAGGGACCAGGAAGACCGCCAGCAGCAAGGTGACAACAGTGAGGATTGCGAGGACGCCGAAGGACCAGCGCCAGTCGAAAGTCGTACCCAGCCAGGAGCCGAAGGGTGTCCCCACTGCCAGGCCTACCGGGGTTCCAACAGACGCAACGGACAAGGCGCGGCCGGCATGTTGGGGGGCCGTGATACGCCGGGCGTAGCCGGCAGTCATTCCCCACAGCAGGCCGGAGAACGCACCGGCCAGGAGCCGCGCTCCCAGGGAGAGGGCAATGTCCGTGGAGAATGCCGTGATGAGGTTAGCGGCCAGGAAGCCTAGGATCCCGACGACGAAAACGGGCTTCCGTCGCAGGCCACGTGTCAGCGCAATTGCCGGCATTGCCACAATGACTGTTCCCAGGGCGTAGGCACTGACAAACTGCCCCGCGGTTCCCTCTGTGACGTCCAGTCCCGAAGCGATCTGCGGCAACAAGCCGGCGGGCATGGTCTCGGTGGCAATCAGGAGGAATCCCATCAGGGCCATGACCAGAAGGGCTGCCCAGGGAAAGCGCCCGGCCGGGACGGAAGGATCGCTTGCCGGGGCCGAATCCTTTGTTTCTTCAGTGATGCTGATGTTCTCGGATGGCAGGGAGTCGACGGGCGCTTCGCGGGCGCCGTCCTCAAGGGTTGCTCGAGTCAAAACGGTTCCGTTCTTTTGTGGAGAATGTTCGGAGCGGCCGTGTCATCCCGCTCAGTTAGTGGGAGCCAGCCTGGCGGTAAAACCGCTTGTTTGGTCCCGGATCGCCGCGAGGTCATCGAACGATCCGATCCGCACTATTCCGCGGGAGTACCCGACGCTCTCGTAGTAGAGGACGAGGGCTTGGTCGGGTGCGTAGTAGCCGATGGTCAGTGGTTCTGCGCTGTCGCCGGCGGGCACGCCGTCAAGCGAAAGCGCCTCCGGCAGTTCTGCGATCTTTTCCTGGCCGCCGTAGTCCCTGAAGGAGAGCGTCAAGGGAAGCTGCCCGTTCAGGGAGCGTGCAGTTGCGTTGCCGGAAAGGGTGCCTGTCACTGTCTCGCCATCGATGTCGATGGTGATCGGTGTGCTGTCTGCCGCGGCCTCGGAGGACGGGACAGGTGAAGGCTGCGACGACGACCCCTCGGGCGTCGTCGATGTTTCGGTCGGGGAGGACGGCCGCTCAGTGGTGGAGGCCGGGCCGTTCGAAGGGGTGCTGCACCCGGCCAGGGGCAACGCGAGCAAGAAAATCGCAGCCAGGGCTAATTTCTTCAGGTGCATGGGAGATGATCCGTTCCAATCATGAAAGTTCGGTCCATTCCAGCAAAGCAGTCGGCAAAGAAGTGTGGGAGCCCCTGCTGTGAGGGGTACTGCCAGGGACCCCTCGGTGACCCCGGCGGTGATGCCCGGCGTCGGCCGTTCTTTCGTAGCTGGTGGCCGGTGCCCTCAGCCGTCCGTCCGCGTCCTTTCGGATGCAGCCTGGACAGAATTTCCATACTCGCTGGCCGCCCATGAGGCGAGTAGTTGCATGCGCTCAGCCGACGGCGACCCCGGCTCCGCGGTGTAGATCGTGAGAGTCAGCCCGGGCTCGGCGGCCATCTCCAGCCCCTCGAAAGCGAGAGTCATTTCGCCCACGACGGGGTGGTTGAACGTCTTGAACCCAGTGCCGTGGTGGCGGACATTGTGTGCACCCCAGCGTCGGCGGAACTCGTCGCTGCGGGTTCCCAGCTCACCAATGAGGTCGTGGAGTTCCTTGTTATGGGGGTCCCGGCCAGCCTCCGTCCGCAGGATGGAAACGGTCACCTCCGCGAAGGCATCCCAGTCCGGGTAGAACCGGCGGGCACGTTCGTCCAGGAACGTGAACCGGGCGATGTTGGCTGGCTGGCCGGGTATGTCGTAGCAGTCCATGTAGAACGCCCGGGCCAAGGGATTGACAGCCAGCAGATCCATCCGGCCGTTGCGAACGAACGCTGGGCCGGCCGTGATCGCATCGAGCACCCACTGCAGGCTCTGGTGCGGCACGTAGGACTTCGAGGTCCGCCGCCGCGGCGGCCGCGCAACCGGGCTGGCCGCCTGGGCGAGGTCGAACAGGTGCGCCCGCTCGGCGTCGTCCAGGCGCAAGGCCCTGGCGATGCTCTCCAGCACCTGGCCAGAAGCACCGCTGATCGCGCCGCGCTCCAGGCGCGTGTAATACTCCACGCTCAGACCGGCAAGGGTGGCCACTTCACTCCGGCGCAAACCCTTTACACGCCTGTTGGTCCCGGCGGGCAATCCAACCTGCTCCGGGGCCACCTGGCCGCGCCGCGAGATAAGGAATTCGCGTACTTCAGCTCGGTTGTCCATGCCATTCACGCTAAGCCAAGTCTTGCGGTGGAGGGAGTCCCTTTCAGGACCCCCTCCCCGAAGCCCCCTTCCTTCCTAGAGCTGTGTACGGAAGAAGTCCGTGAGCTTGTCAAAGGGAATGAGGCCGGTGCGGTCGTAGAGGTCCACGTGGCCGGCACCGGGAACCCAGAAGAGTTCCTTGGGCCCGGTGGCGAGCCGGTAGGCCTCTTCGCTGAACTCCCGGGAGTGTGCCTGGTCGCCGGCGATGAACAGCAGCGGCCGCGGGGCGATCAGGTCCAGGTCGTTGAACGGGTGGAAGTTCATGAACTTGGTGTTGGTGGCCAGGGCGGGGTGCGTGGTGGTGTTGGGGTGGTAGCCGCGGGCGGTCCGGTAGAAGTCGTAGAACTCCCGATCTACGGCAGTGGAGTCTGCGGTCAGTATTTCCGGCGTGCCGCCGGTGTACTCAATCGCCCCACCGGCGAACTCGACGTCACGCTGTGCAGCAGCCGTGGCGATGAAGGCCTTGCGCTGTTCCAAGGTCACGGATTTGTTGAGCCCGTCGCGGTTGGCGGCGCCCATGTCGTACATGCTCACCGTGGCGATCGCCTTGATCCTGGGATCGGTCTTGGCCGCGCTGATCACGAAGCTGCCGCTGCCGCAGATCCCGATGGCCCCGACGCGTTCCTTGGCAACGAAGGCCTGCGCCCGCAGGTAGTCGACGGCGGCGCTGAAGTCCTCGGCGTAGATATCCGGTGAAACGGAGTTGCCGGGCTTGCCGGCGCTCTCGCCCCAGAAGGAGAGGTCGAAGGAGAGCGTGACGTAACCCTGCTCCGCCATCTTGGTGGCGTAGAGGTTGGCGCTCTGTTCCTTCACGGCACCCATGGGGTGGCCCACTACCAATGCCGGGTGGGTGGTCCCCCGGTTCAGGCTGTTGGGGACGAAGAGGTTGCCGACGACCTTCATCTCGTACTTGTTCTTGAACGAGATTTTCTTCACCGTGACCTGGTCGCTGGTGTAGAAGTTGTCTGCGCCGTTGGAGGTGTCGCCCGGTTCCAGGTCCTTCCGCGAGACGGGGGCGGCGAAAGCCGGCCCGGCTCCTGCCAGCCCTGCCGCGCTGGAGAGCCCGATGGCCGCCGCTCCTGCCCCTGTCAGCTTGATGATGTTGCGGCGCGACACGCCAGCCTGGATCCCCTGAGTTGTTGTGTTATTTGCGTTGCTGTCCGTGCTCATCGTCTTCATCCTTGTGATCGTCGGTTACGTATGTGGTGGACTTCGTCGTCCTTTCGAGCAGACCACGGCCGGAACGGCCAGCGGGAGTCCCTGCTGAGGCTGGTTCTGCCAGAGCCCCCATGGGGTGCGAAGCGAAAGGGCTCTGCTGCAACCCGTCTTCACGGCGCCCTTGTTACCGCAGGCCGCTGGCCTTGCATGGAGGCGTGTGAGGAACGACGGCGGGAGGTCGCCGCTGGCTCCAGGAACCGGACGTGGGTTGGTGGAGTCATGGAGTCCGTCGCGTCAGCCGGTACATTAGAGCCGATGATTTCCATTGACCGGGACGACCCCTCACGAGGCGACGTCCATCAGCTCCTCAGCGAACATCTGGCGGATATGTTCGCCACCTCGCCGGCCGAAAGCGTCCATGCCCTGGACCCCTCCGCGCTGTCCGCGCCGTCGATCACGTTTTGGACCGCCCGTGACGACGGCGGGCTGCTGGGATGCGGGGCACTCAAGCTCCTTGATTCCCCTTCCGGCTCGCCGGTGCACGGCGAGATCAAGTCGATGCGCACCACGGCAAGCGCCCGCGGACGGGGCGTAGCCACCCTGATGCTCCGCCATATCCTCGACGACGCCCGAACCCGGAACCTTGAGCGCCTCTACCTTGAGACCTGTACCGAGGACTACTTTGCCCCCGCGCGCCGACTGTATGCCCGGAACGGCTTCACAGAGTGCCCGCCGTTTGCCGGCTACTCCTTGGATCCCAACAGCGTGTTCATGGAGCTCCCCCTGTAGTCAGGCGGCCAGATGCGTCAGGCGGCGAGGCGCGCCAGGATGGCTTGTTCCAGGGGGCTGAGGGCCTGTTCCAGGGGGCTAACAGCACCCGGGAGGCAGTCGGGTGGGATGAGTGGGGGTTCCCGGTCCGGGTGCTCGGCCGGATAGTGCCGGCCGGCCGGTGAAATCCAGCCTGGTGGCTCATCCTTCGTAGCCGCCGTTGGTGTCCATGCCTGCCAGTGTTTGAGCCGGTGGTGTTTCCGGCATGCCTGTCCCAGGTTGCTGATCCCGGTGGTCCCGCCGTGTTGCCAGGCGGTGAGATGGTCCGCCTCATTGTCCAGGCTGTGGTTGCTGCAGCCCGGGAAGGTGCATCTGCCGTCCCGCATCTTGAGCCACCGCTTCAATGCTTCCGGGAGCCGGTAGCTGGTGCGCCCGATTTCCAGTGGAGCCCCGTCGCGTGGATCCACCAGGACCCGGTAGAAGGAGTTGGCACCGTTGGCAACGAGCCTGCGTGCCATTGACGGCGGGACCGGCCCCAGCCCGTCGATCTCGGCGGGTTCGTCGGTAAGGCCGAGGAAGGAGAGGACCGGAACGGTAACCAGGACATCAGCCTTAGGGGAAGGCACGTCTCCAACATCCTGCTTCGCACGGCCTAAGAGCAGCGCTGCGGCAATGTCCGCGCGTAACTGGCTCAGGTTGCGTGGTTCGTCCGGGCCTTGAAGGCCGCGAGCCAGTGCCGTCGACTTGTTCCAGATGGCTAAGGCTGTGTCTCCGGGAAGATAAAGCGAAAGCCAAGCCATGCCGTCCCGGTCCGGGCTGAACTCCACCCGACGGTCCTCAACACTCTTCGCGTGGCGTTCCTCAATGGACTCGGGGTGGTGGCGTTCCCGCCATGCCCGGATCTTCCGGCGGAACCGCGCTGGCACGAGCGCTCCGGGCGCGGCAGCGCGGCCCGGGTTCTCGTCCAGGTTAGCTGCGTCCGGGCCAAAGAAGTGTGCCTCAAGAGCGGAGGCTGCTGCCGGCGTGAGGCCTGTTGTTTCCTCCACCACGATGCGGGCGTGCAGCCAGCTGATGGTGCCGGCCTGCAGCGCATCGAGTGCCGCTGGCAGCGAGGTGGTCAGCGCGTGCGCTTCTCCAAGGAGGGCGGATGCCGCGCGTTCGCCGATGGTGAGCACGCAGGCGACTTCTGCCACCTTGCTCACCTCCTGCGCCGTCGCCTCGTGCGCGCTGGCCGGCGGGCCTCCCAGCGCGTCTGCGGCCTCCGCGTAGGCGGTGACCAGCCGTACTTTCAGCGCCGCCGTCGCGGCCTCAAGACGCGCCACCAACCCTAATCCGTCCAGGCACACCTCGGACTCATCATGTAGCGGATCAGCATCAGCGTCGGGACCACGCGTGGGCCCAACCAGGGCGGCAGACCGGCCCCCAACAACACCCGCCAGCTCGTCAACCAGCCCGGCCACGGACACCACGGCAGCGGCAACCCCGGCGCTGACTCCCGCATCCACAACCACACCGGCTTCCATAACCAAAGCATGGCAGGGGGGTGTGACATTGTGGCTTATGGCGGCGGGAACGCGTCCCAAGGAACCATGCGGACGACGGCGGGACCTCCCGCCGTCGTCCGCGTAGTTTTAGGCTGGCCTGCCAGCGTGCCTGAAGCCCAACGTCACAAAACGCGACGACCTCCGGATCCTGCCGGGCAACGCCCTACCCTTAACAGGTGACTTTGACTAAGATGCGCACCGCCGCCGCGAGCTCCCTCGCCGCCGCCGGTCTCCTGTTTTCCCTCGCCGCATGTTCGGCGCCGGCCACCACCCAGCCAACCCCCTCCGCACCGTCGCCGTCGGCCGCGGCTTCATCCAGCGATGCCTCCGGACCCTGCGACGGCGTGAAGGTCATCGTCGACTCTGGCGCCCTGAAGCAGGAAGCTGCCGACACCAACGTCTGCGTGCCCGTGGACGAGCCCACGGTCGCTGCCGAGATCCTCGAAGAGGCAGACGTGGAAACCGAGGGCACCACGCAGTACCCCACCGAACTGGTGTGCCGGGTGAACGGTGTGCCCGCCGCGGACTTCGACGTCACCCACAAGGAGGGCACGTACCGCGAAGAATGCCAGAGCATGCCCGCCGCCTTCGCCTACTGGGCACTTTGGGTGAAGCCGGCCACCGGTGACTGGGCCTACGCCCAGGAAGGCCTCGCCACCCTCAAGGTGAGCCCCGGCGAGAGCCTGGAACTCCTCTTCACGGTCGACGGCGAACCGGCCGCCCCCGCGGCATGACCTTCCGGCCCGCGCCATTACGCGCCGCGGCGGCACTCGCCGTCGTCTTCATCGTGGCGCGGGTCATCTACCGCATCCTTTTCAACGGGGCGGGCATCGGCGAGCCGGTCCTGCTCGACCTGCCGGCCATGCGCCTGCCAGCCCCGTACGCCCATGTGGTTTTCCTCGGTCCGGTCACGGCTCCCGGGCTGTGGGCGGCGGTCCTGTCCGCCCTGCCGATTGCCGGGATGTTCCTCGGGTTCGGCCTGCTCAATGCGTTTGTGGACGTGGCCCGCGGCTTTGTGCACCTGGCCCGCCGCGGCCCCATCCAGGGCATCGGGAGGATGCTTGTGGTGGCCTGGGCGGCGCTCCCCGCGCTATCCGACGCCGTCACCTCCGTCCGCCTGGCGTTCCGGTTGCGGGGCGAAAAGTTTGGACCCCGCGCCCTGGTGCCCGTCCTCGAGCGCACCCTTGAGCATGCGGGCCGCGTTGCCGCGGCCCTGGAGCTGCGCGGCTTCGGGAGCGGGGCAACGCACCGGCCCGGGAACGACGACGGCGGCCCGCTTCTGGTACACGACGCCCAGTTCCACATTGGTAACGCGCAGGTCAGCGTCCCGGACTTCACGCCGCGGAGCGGGTCCATCACGGTGATCACCGGGCCCACGGGTTCCGGCAAGTCAACCATCCTTCGGGGGATCGCCGGGCTCCTCTCGCACGTCGACGGGGGCGAAGTTTCCGGCACCGTGCGCGTTTCCGGATTGGACCGCGCGGCCACGCCGCCGCGCGATACCGCCCGCGCTGTCGGCGTCGTCCTGCAAAATCCCCGCGCGGCCTTCGCCACCACCAAGGTCCGGGACGAAATCTCCCTGGCTCTTGAACTGCGCGGCGTGGCGACCGCTGCCGCCAAGGCCCGGGTGCTGGAGGTCGCCGAGCGCATCGGAGTGACGGCGCTGCTGGACCGGAACGTCAGCACCCTCTCGGCGGGCGAGGCAACGCTTGTCGCTATCGCCGCCGCGGTGGTGGAAAATCCGGCCCTGCTCCTGGTGGACGAGCCCCTGGCAGACCTGGACACCAAGGCCCGCGGACATGTCATCGCCGTACTCAACGCCCTAGCCCGCGACGCCGGCGTCTGCGTCATCGTGGCGGAGCACCGGGCGGCAGCGCTTGTCCCGGTTGCCGACTCCTGGTGGACCATCGACGGCGGCACATTGATCCCAACTGCAGGGGTCCCGGCCGCCGCGTCGTCGACTTCCGAGCCGGTCGAAGCCCGCCAGATCCCTTCTCCGCCCGCTGATGTCGCGCCGGTGCTGACAGCGACAAACCTCGCTGTGCACCGCAAGGGCAACACTCTGGTGCGCGACGCGTCCCTGACCCTGCACCGTGGCGAAGTGGTGGCCCTGGTGGGACCGAACGGAGCCGGGAAGTCCTCCCTCCTGGTGGCGTTGGCCCTCGGTGAAGGCACGGTGGGCGAAGGACTGGGCAGGGCGGGAAAGGGCAGTACGGGAAAGAACGACGGCGGAACGTCCGACGGCGGCCGGGTCGCCCTGGTGCCGGACGCCTCGGACGACCTCTTTACGAGGGATACGGTCGCGGGCGAGCTTCGTGCAGCCGAGCGACGCCTTGCGCGCGCTTTACGTAAGGCCGGACGGAGCAGCGCACGCCGGCGCTCTACGGACGGTGACCAGCTTCCCCTACGCTCTGCCGAGTCGCATTTGGCCCGCCTGCGGGGTGACGTCAGCATTCCCATTGGCCACGAGCATCCGCGGGACCTCTCTGCCGGCGAGCGCAGGATCCTTGCCATCGCGCTGCAGACCATAGACAGCCCCCAGGTCCTCCTGATCGATGAGCCCACCCGCGGCCTCGATCCCGCGGCGCGCACGGCAGTCGCGGCGGCGCTGCGGGCGGCAGCGGACTCCGGCGCGGCGGTCCTGATCGCCACCCATGACCACGACTTCGCCCACAGCCTGGGCGCCCGCATCCTGCCGATGCGTGACGGCGTCGCGCCCTCCTCCACACCGGCCGAAGAACCCGAGCCGCTCCTCTCGCTCCCCCGGCACGCAGTCACCGGACCGGAACCGAGGGTGATCGAACCAACCATCCCGCGCGCGGAACGAAAGCGCCGCATCTGGATGCCGCGCGGCGTCGAACGCGCCGTTCTCGCAGCCGCAAACCTCCTGGCCCTCGCCGCCTTCTGCTGGCCGCTGCTCGCTGCGGCGCTCCCGCAGGACGCAGCCGCCGCCCTCCCCTACGCGGCGCTGGCAATTGCGCCGCTCGCCGTCGTCGCCATTGTTGTGTCCCTGGACGGCTCGGTCCGCTCGGCCCACACGGTGGCGCTGCTCGGCGTCCTGGCAGCGGTCGGTTCGGCGGTGCGGCTGGCGAGCACCGGCGTCGGCGGCGTGGAGGCTGTCTTTATCCTGCTGATCCTGGCCGGCCGGGCGTTCGGTGCCCGGTTCGGCATGCTCCTCGGCGCGGCCACCATCGCCCTCTCAAGCGCCTTGTGGGGCGGCATCGGGCCGTGGACGCCGTTCCAGGTCTTCGCCTGCGCGTGGGTGGGCGCGGGCGCCGGCCTGCTCCCCCGCCAGGTGCGCGGGCGGGCGGAACTGTGGATGCTGTGCGGCTACGGCGCCGTGGCGTCCTACCTGTTCGGCCTGCTGACCAACCTGTGGTTCTGGCCCTTCGCGGTGGGAGTCGGAACCGGCATCTCCTACGTGCCCGGCGCGCCGCTGGGCACTAACCTGAGCAGCTTCCTGCTGTACTCGCTGGTGACGTCGACGGCGGGCTGGGACACCCTGCGCGCCGTCACCACGATCGTCGGCATCGCTGTGGTGGGGCGGGCGATCCTCGCCGCGTTCAGGCGGGTGAAGCCGGTTTCCAGTGCTGGCGGAGGCGCCGGCGGCCACGCCGCGCAGCAACATTCCGACCAGGCCAGGGACCGGCTACAAATTGGAGTTTGAGGACACCCGACACCATGGTCCCTGTCGGGAAGTCGCGTAAGCCGCTTCGCATGCAATGGGTGAATGGACGTCGCCCTTGAAGGTCATAGTGGGAGGATCCCTAGGATTCGCTATTTCCCGTGGATAGTCTGGGACAGGACGCCACCCTACGGAGGGTCAGTGAGGACGTGAGCGAAGCAGTTGCTGCGGTAATGGGCCGGAACAACGTCACCATATCCGGCCGGGATGATGGGCCCGTGATGATGTTTGCCCACGGTTTTGGCTGCGATCAGGCTATGTGGCGGAAGCTGCTGCCCTATTTCGTTGATGATTACCGGTTGGTGCTTTTTGATCATGTGGGTGCAGGGCATTCCGACATCAGCGCCTATGACTGGGAGAAGTACGGGTCCCTGAACGGGTACGCGTCGGACCTGCTGGAGATTTGCGGCGCCCTTGAACTTGAGGACGTCATCCTGGTGGGCCACAGTGTCAGCACGATGATCGCAGTGATCGCCGCAGTGCAGGACCCCAACCGTTTCTCCCACCTGGTGCTGCTTGCTCCTTCACCCCGTCATACGGATGACCCGTACGACGGCTACGTGGGCGGCTTTTCGCGGGAAGACATCGAGGGCCTGCTGGCATCTCTGGACAGCGACTATTTCGCCTGGGCCGCGGCCTTGGCGCCCCTGGTTATGGGCAATCCGCAGGAGCCAGAATTAGCGGAGGACCTGCGCGTCAGCTTCTGCCAGACAAATCCGTCCATTGCACGGCACTTCGCGGGGGTAACCTTTTTCTCCGACACCCGCCCTGAACTGAAAAAGTTGCGCACCAACTGCCTGATTCTGCAATGCTCCAACGATCGGCTTGCCCCGCCGGAAGTGGGCGCCTACCTGCACGAGAATCTCGAACACAGCACCATAGTGCAGCTTCAGGCCACCGGACACTGCCCCCACGTCAGCGCCCCGGAGGAAACGGCCCGGGCGATTTTGCACTACCTCGACACCCACTCCTGACAGGCGCCGCTGGCCCTCCCCCGCCCCGTTTTGAAGCCTTCTTTCATCAAGCACCCCCGCGGGTGCCTGGATAACAGATGATGATGGCCGCAGATCAGGTGACCCGCAGGATCTGGTTCAGGCGAGTTTGGTTACCTCGTAAGTGTGGCCGGCCGCGCGGAGCCGCTGTATGAGCACGTTGCCGAGTGCAGTGGCCGGTGTCAGCGACCCTTTCGCGGTCGGCAGCCGGTCACCGTCGAGGGCAAGAGCGAGTGCAGTCTCGCCTGCCATCACGGCGGTGGCGGCATAGCCGGGATCACCGGGGCCAGCAGCAATCGCCTGGTAACGGTGCCCGTCCTCGGTGCGGGCGGTCACCTGGGAGTGGAACCAGCCCGCGCGCTGCGTGCTGGCGCTCGGACCCGCACCTGGTGCCGGAAGACAGCGGTCGAGCACCCTCCGGGTTGGCGGGAACGCCATCGCGCCCGTGAATGCGCGGAGCCCGAGTGCCATTGCCCTGGCGATGACCGCTCCTGCCGGTCCGGGGGCCACCCCCATCACCTCGCCGTACTGAAGGGAGCGGCCGTAGGCCCAGCCCTGCAATGCGTTGCTGCGGCGCACGATCCGGGTGTTGAACGGGGCCATGATGAATGGCGCGGTCCAGGTGCCGTCAGCGGAACGGCGCACAGGACCGGCGTCAGGGGGCTGTTGTGTCGTCGGCTCGCGTGTGCGGTCGGGGCTCAAAGCGTAGGGGTCAGCCACTAATGACCTCAGGGCGGTGCTGGATCGCATCGCGTCGAGCTGCCCGCGCATTGATTCGAGTGTGCCTCCGCTGATGCCAGCCTTGGCCGTGGCCACGAGTTGGACCTCGACCAAACCGCCAGCGTCATCAGCTTCTGCCGTCTGATGAAGCAGCAGTACGGCGAGGTCGGACGGCACGGAGTCGTAGCCGCAGGAGTGCACGATCCTGGCCCCGCTCGTCCTGGCCAGAGCGTCGTAGCGATCGATCGCCTCCCTTATGAAGGACACCTCACCGGCGAGGTCGGCGTAGTGGGTACCGGCCCGTGCGCAGGCGTCGACGACGGGTAGTCCGTGTTTCGCGTATGGACCGACGGTTGTGAAGAGCACGCGTGTGCCCGAAGCCAAGGCGGCGATTGAGTCCGCGTCCCCCGAGTCAGCTTCGATGAGGGCCCATCCGTGCGCGGCGGCGGGCAACTGCGACCGAACCGCCTCGAGCCTGGACTTGGACCGGCCCGCGAGTCCGACCCGCATACCGGCCGGTGCATGCTCCGCGACGTAGGCGGCGATCAGTTGGCCAACGAAACCCGCTGCTCCGTAGAGAACGAGGTCATGTTCCCGAGATGAGTTGTCCATAACTGCAGCCTTTCACAGCGGCAACTCCAAGCACGGCGATGGCCGCGGCTGCAGCTGCGGTGTGCAACGTCACCATGCGGATCTACCTCGACCGCTCCTCCGTAGAGGTGTTCGTCCAGAACGGCCTGAAGACCATCACCGACCAGGTATTCCAACCCGGGAGCCGACCAGATGGCCCTCTTCGCCGAAGGCGGTACCGCCCAGCTCAAGTCACTCACCGTGACACCGCTGGAGAAGGCAGTGTTCTTCTCCGAAAAGCAATAACACCCAGAATTTGATCAGCTCACCTGCGAGCTGGTGCTGAAGGGACTGAGTTCGGTAGTACACCGGGCCCAGTCCCTTCACTTTTTCCCGGGCGCACGTGTTGCGAGATGAGCCGCTTATCGATCATGCAGCTATTCTGCATGGTTATCTTCAAAATCTTGCGCTTTTGTTGCAGCTCTTGTGACTCTAATCTCATCAGTACAAGCTCTTCGACCATCAGATCACTTGTCCAATTGCGCGCTGGGCAGGCAGCATCGGGGTGCTGTTCCACCAGACACGGCATCCCACTGACGGCCTTCGCCCTCGCGAAGGAAGAGCTGTCCCGTGCCCGTGAAGGGTGCTTCGGTGGCCTGAAACCTGGGGAGGTATCCTCATCGAAGCATCCTTCACGGGCTACGGGGCAACGCCTGCAAACTTTGCCGGACCAGTGCCAGGCCATCCGCATGGAAGGCCTGGCACCACATACCCCTACCAAAAGGAGTGTCCATGTCAGGAAACAGAGCCGTCGCCTACAAAGAACCCGGTGTCGTCGAAATCATCAACACCGACTACCCGACGTTGGAACTCAAGGACGGGCCAGGAGTCAATCCAGCCAATGTGGGCCGGAAAGTACCCCACGGTGCCATCCTGCGCACGGTGACCACCAACATCTGCGGCTCCGACCAGCACATGGTACGGGGCCGGACCACCGCCCCCAAAGACCTCGTCCTCGGCCATGAAATCACCGGTGAAGTGGTGGAAGTCGGTCCGGACGTGGAGTTCATCAAGGTGGGAGACATCGTCTCCGTGCCCTTCAACATCTCCTGCGGCCGTTGCCGGAACTGCAAGGAGCGCAAAACCGGCATCTGCCTGAACGTCAACCCGGACCGCCCGGGCAGCGCCTACGGTTATGTGGATATGGGCGGCTGGGTGGGCGGCCAGGCGGAATACGTGCTGGTCCCCTACGCTGACTGGAACCTGCTCAAGTTCCCGGACCGCGACCAGGCCCTGGAAAAGATCATGGACCTGACCATGCTTTCCGATATCTTCCCCACCGGCTTCCACGGCGCCGTCACTGCCGGAGTGGGCGTTGGATCCACCGTCTACATTGCCGGCGCCGGCCCGGTGGGCCTCGCAGCCGCCGTTGGCGCGCAGCTGCTCGGTGCCGCCGTCGTGATTGTCGGTGACATGAACGAAGACCGACTGGCTCAGGCCCGCTCCTTCGGCTGCGAAACGGTGAACGTCAGCAACGGCGATCCGAAGGACCAGATCGAGCAAATCCTGGGCGTCCCCGAAGTGGATTGCGGCGTGGACGCCGTAGGGTTCGAAGCGCGCGGTCACGGCAAGGACGCCTCACACGAGGCCCCGGCCACCGTGCTGAACTCCCTCATGGACATCACCGCTGCAGGCGGGGCCCTGGGCATTCCCGGCCTGTATGTCACCGGCGACCCGGGTGGAATCGACGAGGCCGCAAAGCACGGCTCCCTGTCCCTGTCCTTGGGCACCGGATGGGCAAAGTCCCTGTCCTTCACCACCGGCCAGTGCCCTGTCATGTCGTATAACCGCCAGCTGATGATGGCGATACTGCACGACAAGGTCCAGATCGCCAAGGCAGTAAACGCCACAGCGATCGCGCTTGAGGATGCACCGCGCGGCTACGCCGAATTCGACGCCGGTTCGGCAACGAAGTTCGTGCTGAACCCGAACGGATACGTCAAGGCGTAGAACCCCACGTAAGTAGCAACCCACCCGGATGGCACGGGCCTTCCTGGTCCGTGCCATCCGGCACGCATCCACTCTCCCTGCATCAGCAAAGGTAATCACATGACCCATCGCACCGACCAAGAATCGATTCTCCGCCTTAGCAGCAACGGGAAGGAGCAAGCTGACATCCGGCTCGAAGCAGCGAGTCCGGTGACCGTTCGGCTGCAGCTGGATGGTGGCTGCACCTGCCAGCATGGCACTGAAAATCGCCCGGGTTCGTATGTTGACAGCGACCTCGGCATCCGCTGACGGCGGCTGCGCCAGCCCCTCTGGCATCAGCCCTAAGGCCGGGACCATATTCAAATAGGCATCTCAGCAACCTTCGCTGCACAAATGATCATCAGCGTCATGCCCATGATGCCCAGCTACAGCCCAGCCTGCAGGTGCTGCTTATCCGCCTGGTCTCGGCTCCCGCTTCAGCGCCGAAGGCGCAGCGCGAACGCGTTAGCACCGACAATGAGGACTATCCCGGCCCATTCCACCGCGCCCAGTTCCTCATTGAGTGCGATGGCTCCGATGGCCGCAGCGAACACAGGATTGATGCTCATGAGTACGCCAAAGATGTGGGCGGGGACGCTGCGCAGCGCTACCAGGTCTGCAATATAGGGCACTACGGATGCCAGGAGTCCGGCGGCGACGGCACAAAGCACCGTTGCGGCGTCGGGTCTTTGGGTAATGAAGATGGTGAGCCCGACGGGGAGGAACAGTGCGGCTGACACTCCTGTTGCGGTGGCGGTTCCCTGGACACCGGGTATCCGGTTACCTACCGTTCTGTTCAGCAGAATGTACGCGGCCCAGCTCGATGCCGCGATGAGTGCAAGACCGATTCCGGCGTAGTCTGTGGAAGCCTCGGGCTGTGTGATGGCAACAACGCCCGCACCAGCAATGGCAGCACAGAACATGCTGCCTTTACTTCTGGTTGTGGCCAAGGCAACTGCCAGAGGCCCAAGGAATTCCAGCGTCACCGCCAGTCCCAGACCGATTTGCTCGATGGCCGCGTAGAGCGAAAGGTTCATCGTTCCGAAGACAAGCGCGAGCAGAAGTATCGGCCACCATTGGGAAAGCGTGAAATCCCGGACTCTTGGCCGGACCAGCGGCAGGAGTACCGCGGCAGCAACAAGTTGACGAACTGCAACAACACCGACGGGGCCCACTGCCGGAAAGGCCATCGAGCCACTGGCCGCGCCCAATTGGTTTGAGAGGGCACTTGCTACGAGCGTGGCGGTTGCCCGCCCCTGACGCCCTTTCCCTGCTTTATCCATGAATGGATTCTCCGCAACGGCCGCACTCCCCCATAATGCATAAGTGCGCCGACTAATGCAGATCCTGCATGAATAGACTGGTGGCCATGGACTTCGAGATACGCCACCTGAGATCTTTCCTCACGGTTACAGAGGCTGGGACGTTCACCGACGCAGCCATTGAGCTGGGTATTTCCCAGGCCGCTGTTTCCCGGAACGTCGCTGCTCTTGAACGGGCATTAGGAGTCCGGTTGCTGGTGCGGACCACCCGCAGTGTGGAACTCACTCCCGCGGGAAAGCGCGTGATAGGTCGCGCTCGACATGCCCTCTCCGCGCTGGAGGATCTTCAGCGGGAAGCGTCCTCCTCCAAGAGCACCGTAAGGATCGGGTATGCGTGGTCTGCCTTAGGCAGCCACACCCCTGAATTCCAACGCCGGTGGACCGCCGCCTTCCCCGACAAAGACCTGCTGCTCATCAGGACAAACACCCCTACCGCAGGGCTGGCCGAAGGAACAACCGATCTTGCAATCCTGCGCCGCACCCCGGAACCAGGAACCGTCGACTTCGTCCTCACTGGATACGAGAAACGCTACTGCGCAATGGCGATCGCTGACCCCCTGGCAGCCAAACGAGCCGTCACGCTAGCCCAAGTCAGCGATGCCACTTTGGCCATTGATCCACGGACCGGAAGCACCCGCCTGGACCTCTGGCCCGAAGGAAAGCAACCCGTTCAGACGGTAATCACCGACGACGTGGACGACTGGCTAACGGTCATCGGCAGCGGCAAAGCCCGCGGCATAACCGCCGAATCCACCGCCCACCAATACCGAAGAGCCGGCCTTGCCTACCGGCTCGTCCGAGACGCACCGCCAGTCCCCGTTTACCTGGCCTGGTCCAGAAACGACCCGCCCGCAATCCAAACCGGAGCGGCCGACCTCATCCGCAGCCTATACGAAGGGCTAGGACTAACGCCCGGGCCGGGGGCCTGTCCAGATGAGGCACAGCCCAACCTGACGTCAGAATTCACTCAAAAACCGTCAGGTTAGCGTCCAAAACGTGTTTCCTGCAGCCTTTTGATGGACAGCCCTAAATTCCAACCCGACACTTGGCAGCAGTACCTCCGCCCCGGCATTTAGCTTCCACAAGCCTTTTGGAGCTCGCATCCTGCCTGGTGGGCAGGTAGAGCCGGCTGTTACGCTTCCGGACGTATCGCAGGTGTACCTGACTCCTCCGACAGTGCCCGTTCCGCCAGGCACAAGCCTTAGCGAATGGGTCGGCTCCTGTTTTTGGTTACCCGGCGCGGCGACCATGCTTGTCTTCAACGCCTTGGGAGGCGTGCTCAGCCCAGGGGGCGTCCGCTCAGTACACGGACCACCCCCACCTCACACCTCGAAGTACTTCGCCTCCGGGTGGTGGAACACGAATGCATCGGTGGACTGTTCGGGATGCAGCATCAGTTCATCGCTCAGCACCACGCCCATCCGCTCCGGCTTCAGGAGCTCGGTCACCTTGCGGCGATCCTCCATGTCCGGGCAGGCGGGGTAGCCGAGCGAGAACCGGGCGCCGCGGTAGTCGAGCTTGAAATACCCTGCGGTGTCCTTTGGCTCCTCGGCGGCAAAGCCCAGCTCCTTGCGGATCCGCGCGTGCCAGAACTCGGCCAGCGCCTCGGTGAGCTGCGTGACCAGGCCGTTGAGCTCGTAGTAGTCGCGGTACTGGTTGGCGGCGAACATCTTGGCGGTGAACTCCTCGGTCTTCGAGCCGGCGGTGACCAGCTGGACGGGCAGCACGTCAGCTGGACAGGTAGCACGTCGATCTGGCCGGATTCGCGTCTTGGGCCCCCACTGCCCCATGAACGTGGCGCGCTCATCGAGGAACGCCGAGTAGTCGTGGAGCGAGACGCCGCGCACGATGCGGGTGCCCCAGAACGGCGGGGCGGGCACGGGGTTGTCGGAAGCGACGTCGGAACGGCCGGGCATGGCTTCCGGCTCGGTCACCGTGAACTTGGCGCCGCCCTTGTGGATGCGCTTCTTCAAAGGCGGCAGGCCGACGTCGTGCGGGGACTTGTCGGGGGCGTGGAAGCGGTTTTTATCCTGCTGATCCTGGCCGGCCGGCGTTCGTTCCCCGGTTTGGCCTGCTCCTCGGCGCCGCCACCATCGCCCTCTCAAGTGCCTTGTGGGGCGGCATCGGGCCGTGGACCCCGTTCCAGATCTTCGCCTGTGCGTGGGTTCGCGGTGGGCGCCGGCACCGGCATCTCCTATGTGCCGGGCGCGCCGCTGGCCACCAACCTGAGCAGCTTCCTGCTGTACTCGCTGTTGACGTCGACGGCGGGCTGGGACACCCTGCGTGCGGTCATCACCATCATCGGGATCGCCGTGGTGGGGCGGGCGATCCTCGCCGCGCTCAGGCGGGTGAAGCCAGTGTCCAGCGCGGCTCTTGGCCCCGGCGGGCACGCCGCACACACTGGATCCGCCCAGGCCAGGGACCAGCTACAACTCAGGGTTTGAGGACACCTCTGAACTCCCCGGTGCGACCGTGCCTTGGGGAAGGCTCTCTACCCCCACATTATGAGCGGCGCGCCGTTCAAGGGTAAAAACTTGCGGCCAATGCCATCCCCCCAGACCCACAGGCCTGATCCGTCGGGCATCCACTCGTCGATTACGCCTTGTATCACTTCTTGCCCGTGGTGAAAGCGAATTCGTTGGCCCCCGCCGAAGTTGGGCTTCGGCTCTCTCGCGCATCCCTCGGAGGTGTCGCGGGAGATTTCATCCTCCTGCAGGTAGGGCAGCCCCTTGCGACAGTCCACAGGCCCGTCAGATTCTGAATGTGAAGGCTTCCGGACGCCGACTCTTTCCTGCTGAAGTGCCAAGGCATGCTCGTTCCGTTCGAAGCCCACTTCGTTGAGGATCAATTCGACACGTGCTCGCGTGGATGCTGCTACACAGCCCTGCTGGTTTATCACTCTAGACACGGTGGCTGTGGAGACTCCTGCCATTTTGGCTATATCGAGCATGCGGAAGGTGTGTGTTGCCGTTCCACGTCCCGCCACGCTTGAGGTCGTTTTTTGCCTGTCGGCGTTCTGGGTGGCGGGAAGGAAAGGGGCGGCTGATTTGAAGCCGAAGGCCAGATCGGTGTTCCGAAGGCTTCCGGCACCCGTTTTACTGCTGGGTTGTTTCAGCACGTCTGCCACGGTCCCCGGTGTTGCGTCCGAAGGCGTCGGGAGATGCCGCACCCTACTGGTCGGGGTGCCGGCGGTTGGTGCAGGCCCGGGAGATTTCATCATGGGTCCTTTTTCTAGGTCGTGCAGGGCAGAGCTGAAGCCACCACAGGACCTTCCCACCTGCCGTCCTCCTGAGAGAAGGCAGGTGGGAAGGCACCACACGTAGCGAGCGGTCGGAACAACAGTCCCGTAGGTGACGCCGTCGGTGCTTGCGAGAAGCTCAAGCGTTTGTGTGCGGCTGCCCCAGTCGCTGTCTGTCTTGAGTGCTACGCGTGACACCGGTGGTGAAGAGACGGACCGCCCGGGTGACCCCGGGTGGACGACATCGTGTCCGGCATCAATACGGACGGTGTTGTATCTACCGCTGGGGACACGCCAGCAGCAATTCCGAGATTGCGCCGAGGAGATTCGGATTCAGATCCATGGCTTGCAGATAACTAATAGTGGCGGCCAAATCCCCGATCCCGCTTATCTTGGCAAAGACGCTTTCCTTGGTGGCAAAGTCGATCTGTGCATCGGCGAGCAGCTCGAAGACGCGCTTCGTCACGTCATTACTGGCCAGTCTCATTCCGTCATGGAACGTGACGGTAAGCCCGGTGTCCGCGGCGATATTCTCAACCCGCAGCGTGGTCGAGTTTGTTGCTGCCGCGTAGGTGCGGGCCGCGTTTAGCTTCCGCCCGCCGCTGGTGACCGTGACGTGCTTGGGTGTGTCGAAGCCGACGAAGGTCAGCTCGTAGCCGCGCTGAGCGGGAATGTGTGACAGATCGCCCGTCGCCGGCTCTACCGTGAACGTTCCCTCGTGCCAGTCAAGATGCATCGGTGTTTTCGCGGGTGCCGCGGAGGAGTCTTTGGTTGAGGCGTCGTGGTCTTCGATCAGTGTGAACGTTCCTGAGGCCCCGGCGAAGATTCGGATCTCGATGTTTCCGGGGTTGGGTGTTCCGTTTCCGGTTTCGTCCAGGCTGGTCAGCGGGATGACGGAGCCTGCCCGTGCGAGGGCGGGAATGTGCTCCAGAGGCCGGTAGAGGTTGATGCTCCGGTCGCCCCGGTAAATCAGGCCTGTGAAAAAGTCGATCCAGATCCCCTCAGGCAGCCAAGTTTTGACCCGGCCAAGGTTGAGGCTGGGGTCTGACGGCGTTGTGACCGGAGCCATCATGAGCTCGGTGCCGAAGAGGTATTGGTTCGGCACGGTGTAAGCGGCGTTGTCTTCCGGGTACTCGTAGTACATCGGCTCGATGAGGGGAAGACCCTCGTGGGCGGCGCGGTGGTTCATGGTGTGCAGGTAGGGAACCAGGCGGTGCCGAAGGCGCAGGAAATCGGCCATGATTCTTTCCTGAGCGGCAGGGTAGCGCCACGGCTCCTTGCCGGTGAAGGGGCTGGCTCCGCTGTGCAGGCGCATGATGGGGGAAAAGACACCGAACTGGGTCCAGCGCACAGCGAGGTCGTTGTCCTTGTACCCGCCCATGTGTCCGCCGATGTCATGACTCCACCACCCGTAGCCGATGTTTGATGCGGTGGCGGTGAAGTAGGGCTGAAAGTCCAGGGACTCCCAGGTCACGATCGTGTCGCCGGAGAACCCGATCGGGTAGCGGTGGCTGCCCGGACCGGCGTAGCGGGAGAAGGTCAGCGGGCGTTTTCCGTCTCGGGCGCTGTCGAGGAAGTGCAGGTGATTTAGCACCCAGAGCGGATCCATGCCCATGATCTTTGAGTGGCTGCCCGATTGCCAGTCGAGCCACCAGAAATCGACGCCTCTGTCCTCCAGGGGGTGGTGGACGTGTTCGAAGTACGCGGTGAGGAAAGCCGGATCGGTGACGTCAAAGACGATGGGGTCTTCTGAAGCAGGGTCGATGCCCAGTTCCCGGGCCACCACTGCGTAGGCGTCCTCATGGGCGCGCAGGCCTTCCGCCGGGTGGACATTCAGCGTCAGGCGAAGGCCGTTGCTGTGCAGCCAGTCGGTAAAGCCATCGGGGTCCGGGAACATACCGCGGTTCCAGGTGTAGCCGGTCCAGCCGCTTCCATGCTTGGGGTCGATGTCCACCAGGTGCCAGTCCATGTCCAGGACCGCGACGGAGAACGGAATACCTTGGTCCTGGAAGCGTTCGATGAGTTCCTTGTACTCCTCCGCGGTGTAACGGTGGTAACGGCTCCACCAGTTGCCGAGGGTGAACCGTGGCAGCAGCGGGGTGCGGCCGGAGAGGTGGTAGAAGTCCTGCAGGCACTGGCGGTAGCTGCGGCCGTAACCAAAGAAGTACAGGTCAACAGTGTCGGCTGTCCTCGGTGAGAACCAGCCCCCGTCAAGCAAAAGTGAGGCGCTGTCATCCAGTACGGAGTAGCCGTTCCGGGACATCAGGCCAGGTTCCAGCGGTATGGATCCGTCTGCCTCGTCGAGGGTTCTGGCGGTGCCGCCGAGGTTCTCCCCGGCTTCGGAGTAGCGCCACAGGCTGTGGTAGGCGCTGAGTTTCCCCTTGACCTGGATGGTCAGCCCGTTCGGGGAGAACCGCTGCTTGTCGTAGCTCAGGTGCAGGTGTTCGGTGATGATCTGCAGATGGTGGGTGTCGTCAATGACGCGGAACTCCGGGGCGTCGAAGTTCCTGTTCAGAGCCAGCTGCGAGGGGCGGTCTTCGAAGGTGCCGTCTGGGCTGTACTCCATCCGGATCATCCGGGAGGTCAGAACGGTGAACCGGTAGGTGTCACCGCGGATTGTTAGCTCTGCCGGGGCGAGAGGCTCGGATTGGATCCGCAGATGGGCCGGCAGCTGCACGGAATCGCGGTGAAGGTGTTCGGATGTCAGGGTCATGGTGTTGTCCTGGGTGCGTGAGGAGAAGTGGTGCCGCATCGACAAAAGGATGCGGTAGGCCGGGCGGTTGGCCGGTGGCGCTACTTGACGGCTGCGCTGGCGACTCCGGCGACGAACCGGCGCTGAAAGATGATGTAGACGATGATCACGGGCAGGACGGAGATGGTGCTGGCGGCAAACAGTCCGCCGTAGTCGGTTCCGTATTGGCCGGCGAATGTCGTGAGGCCAACGGCGAGAACCTGGTTGGCGTTGTCGCTGATCATCAGGTAGGGCCACAGGTAGTCGTCCCATACCCAAAGGAATTGGAAGATGGCCAGGGCGGCGATGGAGTTGGTGGACATGGGCAGCACGATCCGGTGGAAGATCCGCACCTCGGATGCGCCGTCGATCCGGGCTGCTTCCAGGACCTCGTCCGGAACGGCGTGCATGTTCTGCCTCATCATGAAGATGCCGAACCCGCTGATCGCGGCGGGGATGATGATGGACAGATAGTTGTCCTGCAGCCCTGCGTCCGCAAACATGGTGTACCGCGGAATGATGGTGACGGCCCAGGGAATCATCATGGTGCCGACGGTGAAGCCCATCAGCATGCCGCGGCCGCGGAATTGGTACTTGGCGATCACGAAACCGGCCAAGGCAGAGGTGTAGAGGACGATCGCCGTGATGGTGACGGCGAGAAAGACCGAGTTCCCGAAAAGCCGCAGGAAGTCGAATTTACTCTCGATCGACAGGAAGTTTTCGAACGTCCAGGTTTTGGGCAGGAACGTCTGGTCCGCGGCGTTGATCTCCGAGTTGGATTTAAAGGCTGAGATTATCATCCACACGAAGGGAAAGACGGTGCCAAGGCCAAGGATGCCCAGGAGCACCGTGAGTGCGAGGGAGCTGAGGCGGGTGCGCACAGTCTTTATCCTTCCAATGAGCTTTTCCGGCCGGTGGCGAACCGGAAGGAAATGAGGGTGAGCAGGGCCGTGACGATGAGGAGGATGAATGCAGCTGCGGAGGCATAGCCGAAGTCGTACTTCAAAAACGCCTTGTCGTAGATGAGGTACGAGATCAGCTGCGTTGATGTCCCCGGCCCGCCCTTGGTGAGGACGAGCACCTGAACGAACGCCTGCAGGTAGGAAATGATTGAGGTGATGACCACAAAAACCGTCATCGGTGCCAGCAGGGGGAAGGTGATACGCCAGAATCGTTGCCAGGCGCCCGCTCCGTCGACCGAGGCCGCTTCCAGGGCGTCTTCGGGTACTGCGTGCAGGCCAGCCAGGAACAGGATGACTGCGTAGCCGAAATCTTTCCAGATGGTCATTGCCATAATCGAGGGAAGTGCGAGCTGCGGGTCGTAGAGCCAGTTCAGATCCAGGCCGAAGAAGGTGTTGATTGCACCGGTCTGCGGGTTGTACATCATCTGCCACACGTAGGCCACGGCTACCAGTGGTGTGACCGTGGGCATGTAAAAGATGGTGCGGAAAAACGTCTTTCCGCGGGTCACCTTGGAGAAGATGGCAGCCGCGATCGCCAGGCCCAGCGCGACGCGGAAGAAGATCACAATGGCAGAGAACCCTCCCGTTCGAAGCATTGCTCCCCAAAAGTCGGCCGACGAAAGGATGGTTGTGTAGTTTTCCAGGCCAACGAAGTCGAACGCGCCAACGAGCGGATTCCAGTAGTGGAATGAGCCGACGAAAGCCAGGCCGATCGGGTAGGCGGTCAGGCCCAGCAGAGAACCGGCCACGATGATGATGACCACGTTACGGAGGGCGCGTTCGCCCGGGTACGTGCGGACCCGTCGCTTTTCTTGCGCACGGCGCTTGCTGCCGGTCGGGGCCGGTGCCGGGGGTGCACTGCGGCGTAATGAAAGAGTCATGGTTGGTCGGTGGTCCCCGCCCTTGCGGGGACCACCACTCCCTTCGATTTTTGTCAGCGCCCTATCGCGGGCTCGGCGCGTAGTGCGCGTACGCCGGCTCTGCTGACTTGAATTTTGTCTTTGCCAAATCCGAGGCAATGGTCTTCTGGGCCGACGAGATGGCCGTTTCCGGGACCACGCCGTTGTAGAGCACGTCCTGCCACGCCTTGGTGATGGAGGTTTCGAACGTGGCCGGCATGGGACCGGGCCAGATGTAGCGGTCCAGTGAACCCATGGCCTTCACTACGGGGTTCGCAGCAATGTCAGCGTCACTGTCCAGTGGCTTGTAGGCCGGGGCAAGGGAGTAGTTCAAAACCAGATTCTTCATGTCGGTCTTGTCGGTCAGGAAGAACTTCATGAAGTCCTGGGCCACAGCCTTCTCTGCTTCGCTGGCACCCTTGTTGATTCCGGGGGTGGATTCACCGTTGTAGCGGTCAAATGCGTAGGGTGCTTCCGCAGCGTCCGGGACCGGGGTCTGGAAGGTTCCGTAGTCGAGGCTCGGGTAGTTCTTCTTGAGCGTCCCGTTCAGGTGGCCCCACTCATAGACCATGGCACTCTGGCCCTGGCCGAAGCTTTCGATGGCCTTGGGACCGAAATCCTTAGAGCCGACCTTGTCCACGTTGTATAGGTCCAGGAAGTACTGCATCGTCTGCACGGTCCCGGGATTGTCGAGGGTCGGGGTAACAGCATCCTGAGCAAACAGGTTGTAGCCCCTCTGGTACTGCAGGAAGCCGAGCGACTGGTACGTGCCATTGAAGTTGAACCCGGCTTGGTTAAAGGTGTCACCCTCACGCTTCGTGAGCTTCTTCGCGACCTCGCGGAACTGCTCCCAGGTCTTGGGGGTGTCACTGTCCGTTAGGCCAGCATCGGCCCACATGGCCTTGTTGTACCAGATGAGGCCGGTCATCAGACCGTAGTCGAGGTATTTGACCTTGCCATCCACCACGTGCGCCGCGGCCCCGGTGTAATCCGCTTCCAGATCCGACGTCTCGATGTCATACGGCTCCAGGTACGGATCCAGCGTGGCGTCATAGGAGTTGTGGATGTTGAACAGCGTGGGACCCTTGCCGGACTGAAGCTGCAACGGGAGTTTGGTCCAGTAGGACTCCCATGGCTGGTTCACCGTCTTGATGGTCACATTCGGGTGGAGCTTTTTGTAGGAGTCAGCGAAAGCCTGGAACTTTTCCTGGCCATCCCACAACCACCACTCCAGCTCAATCGGCTTGCCGTCATTGACAAGCGTGTTGGGGTCGTACTTGATGGTCTCTCCCTGGACCGGCAGCCCGGACGGTGCTTGGTCGACGGTCTCCCCGCCGCTTCCGGCGCCGCATCCCGTCAGCAGCAAGGCTGCCGTGCCGAGCACGGCAATTGCGCGTGCAAGTTTCATGCTGAACCTCCTTGTTCGTTGTGTTGAAGTGCAAAGCGTCACGTATAGCGCTAAACCAAAGTAAGTATAACGCTATACTTTGACTAGGTGTCAAGAGCTTCTGGACTTTTCGGGATGAGTGTCGAACGTAATCGGGGTAGCCTTCACTTTCGAGGAAAGAGGTTGGATTGTGGCCGTCACGCTGAAGGACATAGCCGAAGAAGCAAACGTCACTCTGATGACGGTTTCCAACGTCATCAACGGGCGCCATGCAAAAGCGTCACAGGTGACCATCGACAAGGTGCTCGCCATTGCCGACCGGCTCGGCTACGTTCCCAGCGCAGCCGCCCGCAGCCTCGCCTCGAACTCATCGCGGATTATTGGGGTTATGGTGCATGATCCTGGCAACGGGAACGTCCTCAAGGACCCATACACAGCATCTATGGTCGGAGCGATTGAACCTGCCCTTCGCCAGCATGGCTACCACCTCTTGCTGCAGGGAATACCAGACCCGGCCAACGTCCCCGCGGCCTTCCGCGCCTGGAATCTGGACGGCGCAATTTTCCTTGGCTTCTTGGACAGCACGCTTCGGCCCATGGCCGGGAACCTCGGCAAACCATTGGTAGCCATGGAAAGCTACACACAGAACCCGGAATTCATGAACGTCAGGCTTGATGACCGCGACGGCGGCTATCAGGCTACAAAACACCTGCTGGACAACGGGCACCGAGCCATAGCCTTCGCAGGACACCTCACTGCCGAACGAGCAGTGAACAGGGAACGTTTCGAAGGGTACAAGCTCGCCCTGGAGGAGGCTGGCGTGCCTGTTGACGAATCCTTGTTGTTCGATGCGCGTAATTCCCACAGCGCCGGGATCAGCGTCGGCCGCCACCTCAAAGACCAATGTCCTGAAGTGACAGCCGTTTTCGCCACCGCAGATCTCATTGCAATCGGGATTATGGAAGGTCTCGTCAGCTGCGGACTCAACGTTCCGAATGACGTCTCGGTGGTCGGCTTCGACGATCTGGACATCGCCACCTACATTTCGCCGAAACTCACCACAGTCGCCCAGGACTTGCAGGCCAAGGCCGCTGCCGCGGTGGAGCTACTCATGGACAGGCTTCAGGAGCCCGCCAAGGAGACCGCCGACTGCGTTCTAGGTGTCCAGTTGGTCCAGCGGGAATCGGTTAAGAAGCTCGCCCACTGAATGTAGAAGGAGACAGGGCCCCGTTGCCCGGTTTCGGAGTTGGACAGTGTGGGCGACCCTCGTGATATTCGTACCTAAGACATAGCCGCGGCATCAAACGGCTCACACCTTGAAGTACTTCGCCTCCGGGTGGTGGAACACGAACGCGTCGGTGGACTGTTCGGGGTGCAGCATCAGCTCGTCGCTGAGGAGCACACCCATCCGCTCGGGCTTCAGCAGCTCCGTCACCTTGCGGCGGTCCTCCATGTCCGGGCACGCGGGGTAGCCGAGCGAGAACCGGGCACCGCGGTAGTCCAGCTTGAAATACCCAGCCGTGTCCTTCGGCTCCTCGGCCGCGAAGCCGAGCTCCTTGCGGATCCGGGCGTGCCAGAACTCGGCCAGCGCCTCGGTGAGCTGCATGACCAGGCCGTTGAGCTCGTAGTAATCGCGGTACTGGTTGGCGGCGAACATTTTGGAGGTGAACTCCTCGATCTTCGAGCCGGCGGTGACCAGCTGCACCGGCAGGACGTCGATCTGCCCGGATTCGCGGGACTTCACGAAGTCGGCCAGGCACAGGTGCCGGTCGCGGCGCTGGCGCGGGAAGTTGAAGCGCAGCCGGTCGCTGCCGATCGGACCGCCTGAACCACCGTCCGGGGCGAGCAGCCCCGCGGTACCCAGGACGCCGTCGCGATCCTCCCCGTGGTGGAGAACCACCACCTGCTCCCCCTCGGAGACCACCGGGAAGTAGCCGTAGGCCACGGACGCGTCCAGCATTCCCTCGCCGAGGATGCGGTCCAGCCAGTAGCGCAGGCGCGGCCGGCCCTCGCGTTCCACCAGTTCCTCGTAGGAGGCGCCGTCCTCGCCGCGGCCGGGCTTGAGCCCCCACTGCCCCATGAACGTGGCGCGCTCGTCGAGGAACGCCGAGTAGTCGTGCAACGAAACGCCGCGCACAATGCGGGTGCCCCAGAACGGCGGGGCGGGCACAGGGTTGTCGGAGACGACGTCGGACCGGCCGGGCATCGCTTCCGGCTCGGTCACCGTGAACTTCGCGCCGCCCTTGTGGATGCGCTTCTTCAAAGGCGGAAGGCCGACGTCGTCCGGCGATTCACCGCGGGCAACGCGCACCAGCGGTTCCATGAGGGCGAGGCCCTCAAAGGCGTCTTTGGCGTACCGGACCACGCCGTCGAACTGCTCGGCCAGGTCCTGCTCCACGTAGGCGCGGGTCAGGGCTGCGCCGCCCAGGATCACGGGCCACTTCTTCGCCAGGCCGCGGGACTGCAGCTCGGCGAGGTTTTCCTTCATCACCACGGTGGACTTCACCAGCAGGCCGGACATGCCGATCACGTCCGCGTTGTGTTCCTCGGCCGCGGCCATGATCTCGGCGATGCCCTGCTTGATGCCGATATTGACGACCTTGTAGCCGTTGTTGGTGAGGATGATGTCCACCAGGTTCTTGCCGATATCGTGCACGTCGCCGCGGACGGTGGCGATCACCATGGTGCCCTTGCCCGAGGAGTCGGACTTCTCCATGTGCGGCTCGAGCAGGGCGACGGCGTTTTTCATCACCTCGGCGGACTGCAGCACGAACGGCAGCTGCATCTCGCCGGCGCCGAAGCGCTCGCCCACCACCTTCATGCCCTCAAGCAGGTGGTCGTTGATGATGCCGAGCGGGGTCATGCCCTCGCTGCGCGCCAGGTCCAGGTCCGCTTCCAGGCCCTTCCCTTCGCCGTCGATGATGCGCCGCTCCAGCCGCGCGCCCGTGGGCAGCGCGGCGAGTTCGGCGGCGCGCTGGTCCTTGAGCGCTGCGGTGTCGACGCCGGCGAACATGTCCAGCATGATGGCGAGCGGGTCGTAGGTGGTGTTGCCGTCGGCGTCGTATTCGCGGCGGTCCCAGACGAGGTCCAGCGCCACCTTGCGCTGCTCTTCCGGCAGGGAGGCGAGCGGGACGATCTTGGCGGCGTCGATGATGCCGCTGGTCAGGCCTGCCTGCACGGCCTCGTGCAGGAACACGGAGTTCAGGACGATGCGCGCCGCCGGGTTCAGGCCGAAGGACACGTTGGAGACGCCGAGCGTGGTGTTGATGCCGGGGTACTTTGCGGTGATCTGGCGGATGGCCTCGATGGTTTCGATGCCGTCCCGGCGCGTCTCTTCCTGGCCGGTGGCGACAGGGAAGGTCAAAGCGTCCACGATGATGTCCTCGACGCGCATCCCCCATTCGCCCACCAGGGCGTCGACGAGGCGCGAGGCGATGGCCACCTTGCCCTCGGTGGTGCGTGCCTGGCCCTCTTCGTTAATGGTCAGGGCGATCACGGCGGTGCCGTGTTCCTTCACGAGCGGCATAATGCGCGCGAAGCGGCTGTCCGGGCCGTCGCCGTCCTCGTAGTTGACGGAGTTGACCACCGGGCGCCCGCCGATGTGTTCGAGGCCGGCCTGAAGTACGGCCGGTTCGGTGGAGTCCATGACCAGAGGGAGCGTGGAGGCCGAGGCGAAACGCGAGACGATCTCCTTCATGTCGGCCACGCCGTCGCGCCCCACGTAGTCGATGCAGACGTCCAGCAGGTGGGCGCCGACGCGGATCTGCTCGCGGGCGATGTCCACGCAGTCGTCCCAGCGCTCTTCGAGCATGGCCTGGCGGAACGCCTTCGAGCCGTTCGCGTTGGTCCGCTCACCGATGGCGAGGTAGGAGGCGTCCTGGTCGAAGTTCACGTGCTGGTAGAGGGAGGCGACGCCGGCTTCGCGCTCGGTGGGAACGCGGGCGGGCTGGGGCTTGCCGTCCGCAGTGGCGGGCACGGCTTTGGTGCGGAAGGGCGCAAGACGTTCGACGACGGCGGCCATGTGTTCCGGCGTCGTACCGCAGCAGCCGCCCACCAGGCCCAGGCCGAATTCGCGGACGAACTGCTCGTGCGCGGTGGCGAGTTCGCTGGGCGAGAGCGGGTAGTGCGCGCCGTTGGGGCCGAGCACCGGCAGGCCGGCGTTGGGCATGCAGGCGATGGCGACGGAGGACTGCTTGGAGAGGTGGCGGAGGTGCTCGCTCATCTCGTCCGGCCCGGTGGCGCAGTTCAGGCCGATGGCGTCGACGCCGAGCGGCTCGAGGGCGGTGAGCGCGGCGCCGATTTCGGAGCCCATGAGCATGGTTCCGGTGGTCTCGACGGTCACCTCGACGAAGATGGGGAGCCGGATGCCGCGGGTGACGATGGCCTGCTTGCAACCGTTGACGGCGGCTTTGGTCTGCAGGAGGTCCTGGCTGGTTTCGATGAGGAACGCGTCCGCGCCGCCGTCGATGAGGCCCTCGGCCTGCAGGGCGAAGGTCTGCTTAAGGTAGTCGTAGCTGGTGTGGCCGAGGCTGGGAAGCTTTGTGCCCGGGCCCATGGAGCCGAGGACCCAGCGCATCCGTCCGTCTGTTGCTTCTGCCGCTTCGGCGCGTTCGCGGGCGATCTTGGCGCCCTTCAGGGCGAGCTCTGCGATGCGGTCGTCGATGCCGTAGTCGGAGAGGTTGGACCAGTTGGCGCCGAAGGTGTTGGTTTCCACGGCGTCGATGCCGGTGGCGAAGTAGGCGTCGTGGATGTCTGCGAGGACATCCGGCCGGGTGTCGTTGAGGATCTCGTTGCAGCCTTCGAGGCCCTGGAAGTCTGTTTCCAGGGACAGGTCCCGGCCCTGCAGCATGGTGCCCATGGCGCCGTCGGCAATGACGACGCGGTGGTTCACTGCGTCCAGAAGCTCCTGCGAACGGACAGGGCGGGGCACGGACTCAATATCAAGCGCAAAACGAGGCATCTAAACAGGTTACGTGTGGGGGCGGGAACGTTGCGCTGTGTGTCCGTGTACTACGACGGGGTGGGTGAGTCGCATTCATCGTCCTGCGGGCTCCAAGCGGTTGGCGAACTGCAGCGTGGTGCCAGCAGGGTGGCCGCGCAGCTCGTGGCCTAACGGACCAATAGTGCGGGTGTCCGCTCCACTTCACTGCCGCAAGTGATGTTAGACGGCGGCCGGTATCAACCCGGCCTCGCGCAGGTCCTTGGATGCGGCAAACTCCTCGGCGGGTGCGTTCTCCTGGTACTCCACCAGTTCCACGTGATGCTCCACCAAGGCATCCTTCACGTCCGAAGGGGACGCGTAGAAGTACTCACGGCGCAGATTCACCAAATTCACGCGCTGGCCAGCAAAATGTTGGTGGAGCATGGTTTCAATGCCCACTGCGTCCTTGGAGAAGAACAGGGCATGGACGTCAAAGAGGAACGGGACGGACGCATCGCCAAGTTCGCGCACTCGTTCCATGGGGTTAAGGCGGCGCGTCATACCAATCTTGACTACCCCTTCACCGAATGCGCCGAGGTTGGAGATGACGTAGACATACCCAGCGCGAGTATTGAGCGCGTTGTCCTCCGCATCGGCCAGCTTTGCTTCTGCGTCTTCGAGCTGCTCCTGGACACGCTGGACACCTTCTAGGTCTCCAGCGGCCTGGAGCTGGACGAGAACATTGGCGTAGTGATCGACTTCTTTCTGCTGCTTGGCCTTTAGCGCTTCCCACTCGCGCTGCGCCTTGGCAGCCTCCCTGGCCTCGGCTCGCGCCTCGGCCTCCATTTGCTTCTGAATGGCGACGGCTTCCAGGTGCCGTGCCGCGAGTTCAAGTTCCTTCTCCCGCAATGAGTGGAAGGCGTTGGTAATCTGCAGACCTATCATGGTGCCCCGCTTGGCGATCTGCTCCCGCGCCTTCTCGAGGCGTGCTGCTGCAGTGTGAAGGTTTCCGGCTTTCACGGTCTTTACACAGTTCTCGGCCTCAGCGTTGTAGGCACGAAGCAAAAGGGCAGAAAGGTCACGGACGAACTTGCTGCCCTCCCTTGTGGAACCGTTGAAAGTGAAGCCAGACACGGTGGTCACAGCGGTTTTTTCACGCAGCTTGTCCTTGATACGTCCACGAACGGCGGCCAGTTCGTCCGCCAGCTTCACCGACGTCTCAGCAGGGTGCTCGTAATCGTAAAAGCCCACGTTGTGCCGGTCCGCGACCTGCCGGACGTCTAGAAGCTCGCCACGGACGGCTGCCAGTTCGGCATTGATCGCCGCCAACTCCCGCTGAGCCGAAGAAATACTACTCTCCAACTCTGAGTCGTGGCGTTCCTTGGCCAGAGTGCCCATGGCCCCGAGCCTCTGGAGGTCAACAAGCATCTGCGCGTTCGCCAGGTACACCTCATCGGCGTACTGCTTCAAACCGCTGGCAGGCAGGGGCGGTGCGCCGAAGCTGGTTCGGTAAGTATTTTCGGCGCTGATGCCGAACCCCTCGGCGGGAGCACCAAAAGCCTCCTTGTACTGCTTCAAGATGTCGAGCAGTATCCAGAGCACGCCACCCGCTAGTAGCAGACTAAACGGGAAAGCCTCCGTGGGAACGAAGGCCATAATCAAGAGGCAGGTGCATGCCAAAGCAATATGTTTAGTAAAGCGTCCGGGCTTTTTTTCGGTTTTTCCGGTTCCTGTGCAGAGCCGGATGATACGTCTGACATGGTTCCCCCATTAGTCGCTGAATGATTCTCGAACGGTAGCAGCAGGGAGCGACAAAACAGGCCGCATACCGGATCTCCTCACATAGCTGGCATTACCAGCGAAACCAAATCGAACTGAAATTGGACCCGACAGACGTGCTGCCACAGTCCAATAGAAAGAGTGGTGGACCTACCGGTTTGAGTCCAGTCATGACTACGACGCCTCCACTGCCGCCCGATCCTAGGGCCAAGACCGTCCCTGCGGCGCGGGAAGGGGGTGCATTCATCAAGAAGTGTTGCCGCTGTGCTTCAATGTCGGCTTGAGAATTCTCACGCCGGTACCGCTGGCAGCCCGTAATATCAGGGACGAGCTCGGCCAACATCATAGGCTTCGCGGTGTATATATTCCTCATGAAAGGTTATCCGTGACAACGATCAGCACGGGACAGGATTCGCGAGAGTCGGGTCTTCGTAACCCCGATCCTCCTCCCGAGGGTTCTTCCGCATTCGAAGTGGCAATGCACTATTTGCGATTTTTTGAGAGCGATTTTGCACGGGCACGCCGAGTTGTGAAGGGTCGTGCCAGGAACGTCACCATTTGGACTGCCGTTCTCACAGCTTCAATCGCAGTAGTTGGAGCGCTGACGGCTGTATCCGGCTTGGCCTGGTTAGGCCTCGTCAGTACGGCCGCGGCAGGCGCGGTGACTGTAATCGAGCGTTGGGACGCGATGTTCAGACACCGCGAGATGTGGGTGCAGCGAAGCGCAGTGACTGCTGAACTCCAGAAGCTTCGCCGCTGGGCCGAATTTTGGCGGGCGACCGAAGGGAGCACTGAGCAAGTCGGCAAGAGAATACTTGATCGCCTTGAAGAAATTTTGGGTGAAGACTTGAGCAGCTGGACGGGTCTAAGGGAACTCCCTCAGCAACGCGATGGCGAAGCGCAGGATGGGAACGGATTGGTAGAAGCGTCCCCAGGCCAAGTTTGACCTATCGCAGGAGGATAAGGACAAGCCGTTGTCTTAGGCTGATTTTCGTGATGCGTCCAGTACTGTGACAACGTAAGCCGAGATACCAACAGGCCTATACCTCGACAACGTGGCCGCGAAGCTGTCCCAGTAAGCCCTGCATACACCCGACCTTCAGCTGACGGTTCCGCTGCGTTCCTTGCTCCAAAGTCTGAACGGCCTCCATCATCAGGATGATGGAGGCCGGCGTCGTGAATGGCTGGCTAAGTAGTTTGGCAGCCGGGGATACGGGACCTCTGGTGAAGTTCGGGACGAACCCCTTTTCATGAAGGACTGACACAGACGCCTGTCAGCCGCAATTCCTTGCTTTCCCCTTCCCTGGGTCTTGTCATGCTTGCCACAAGGCTCCACGCAGAGGAAAGGGCCAACCTGTCCGCACCGGTAGGTGCCCGTGAGTATCAATAATGCAAGACCCGGACAGCCTGTCGACCTACGTAAGTCACAAGCAGGATTTGGGTGGCACACTGGTGCTATGACTGCCATTGGGGGAATCGCCGCACACGCGATATCGGTTACTGAGACGCTTGAGCTCATTGACGCAAACTTTCCGAGCTTGGTGGATGCCGTTAGCAAGGGCGAGTACGCATTTTGGTTGGGTTCTGCCATCTCCAGGGATCGCCTTCCACCTCTCGAACCGCTTGTTGGTAAAATATTGGACTTTTTGCAATCGCGGATTGACACCACTAATCCCAACTGCGTATACAAGGATGCCTTCGAGAACATACTGGAACTTGCAATGCTTTCCGAGGAAGAGGAAAAGCATTGCGATTTTTCTCAACCTGTCGCAGGCTGGCCTACGCACAAAGTTATTATGGCCCGGCTCATTCGCAGGTACGCCGAGGTTCTCGACATCGAAATTCCAGGGCAACCACGCGACTTTTTGCTTTGGAATGTACTTGACGTGCCGGGGGTCTACGCTGATAGCGCAATAGCCCCCGACATCGAACACTATTGTCTAGCTGTGATGATACTCGAAGGGCTTCTTCCCGATGTCGTGACGGCAAACTGGGACGGGCTTATAGAACGAGCGTTAGAGGAACTGGCAGGAACCAATAGCCAAATAGCACCAACCTACGTGACCTCTGCCGACTTTCGCCGCCCACGAGGACGCACCCGCATATTGAAGTTTCATGGTTGCGCGGTCAAGGCTAAGAATGATGAGAATGCTTATCGCGGCTACTTGGTCGGCAGACGTACCCAAATCACCGACTGGCCGAATGACTCGAAGCATTCAGTCATGAGGCTCGAAATGAGTTCACTCGCGATCTCAAGACGGACCTTGATGATTGGCCTTTCCGGTCAGGATTCCAATATTCAGAACCTCTTCTCTTCAGCGAAGGAGCTTTTGACTTGGGAATGGCCAACAGACCCTCCAGCCTTCGTTTTTGCTGAGGATAAAGTCGGGCCCGACCAGCAGAATATCCTCCGAGTTGCCTATCAAAGCACTTATGAGGGAAACGAAGCCGCAATAGCCGCCGGCTCACATTTACGGGCATACGGCAAGCCGCTCCTCAGTGCTTTGATGCTCGCCACGTTTGCGAAGAAGCTTGGAGCGATGGTGGACATCGCCGCAACGGCAGACACTGTGGAGTGTCAAGCCGTGCTCAGCGGAATTCAAACGCTAGTATTCCTTGCCGCCTCCGGAGTGACTTCCAACGCCGACCATCTACTCAGGTTGATATTTAGCGTTGGCCGAGGCCTGTCCCTATTTCGGGACGGAAAGGTTTCTGTTAGCGGCACCTACATGCCTCTCAGTGTCAGTCCCGTACACCAGCTCGCAACGGATCCTCACATCCACTCGGGCGGCTTGCCACAGATGGCCGTTGCTCTGGGACTTTTGGGAATAGATCATGCCTCAGGGGCTTGGTCTGTATCCGTGAAGAATGAGAACCTGGCCCACCTCGGTCTGACTGTCACCTCGGGACAGTTTGTATCGCAAATTTTCTTTGTCTCAAATCCGGCGGTTGCTCTACAACTTGAACTCGATGGTCTCATTGACAGCGAAGATCCGGACCTTATCATCATTCACAGCGGTAGAATTACCCAGCGGCTTCAACGGGGTCCAGGCGCAGAACACGGACGCACCGGACGTAGCGTAGCCCGTCAGGTTGGTATGGCTGAGGTCATTTCCGAGGCAGTGACTATAGAAGATCTTCAGCGTATTTTTCGAGAAGAGATGTCTCAATGAACCACATCAGACCTGTGCAACTTGTTATAGACCTTCTGTCGAAAAGCGGTTATGTGACTCTACCGGACTTCAAAGTAGGGTCTTTAGCATTCGACTTCACCAAAGTTCTCGCCGGAACACAGTATTCCTTTGACCTGGTAGTCATCGTTGACACCATCAGCGAATTTGCTGAATCAAGACTCCGCAGGCAAGTGGCAGCATTGGCTCGAGCCCTGGATTTAGTGGAGTCAAGGCGGTCCGTCACACTGATACTCGTGGGTCCGGGACCAAGCGACATCACTATCCGCGAACTTGCGCGGGTTTGCCGTGTCCTATCGGTCGGCGTGCCAACAGGAGAACATGCAGAGGCCATGGTGAGAGACGTCCTCGCTGTACTCTTACCGCTGAGCCTTCCTCGGTCCTCGGTCGCCGGCGTAAACCCACTCAGCCGCCTACGGCATGAACTTGAGCGGCTGCCTGAGCTTGCTGTCCTGCCAATGCTTGACGTGGCAGACGCAGGTGACGCCAAGGTCGAACTCGCGCTCAAAGAATGGTTGAGCCATGGCATCATAGGGGAGCAAGCATGAGCGTGGATAGATTAAAATCGATTACTATACAGGACTTCCGAAGCATCGGGGGTGAGATAACTATTCCCTTGGATGCTCAAGTTGTCCTCATCCATGGTCCTAATGGAACCGGAAAGACTAGCACGCTCTCGGCAATCGAATTCGCGCTGGCGGGATCAGTCGATTCCCTTCGACGCGTAGATCCAAATTATCTCGACCACCTCGTTCACCGCGGGGCCACGCATACTAATATCAGCGTGAATGTTGAAATGAGCGGAAAAGATTTAACGCACGCTCTTCGCTTTGCTCAAGGGGATGACTTGGGTATTGCACCAATCCTTCAAGACACGGAAGCTCACTTTTTCAGCGAGCGGTGTTACCTTGCACAGTCGACGCTTGGGCGCTTACTTGAAATATATGCAGAGCGCGACGGAGACCAAAACTCGCCCCTGACTCGTTTTGTGAACGATGTACTTGGACTCGATACTCTTGAAGCACTCACCAAGGGACTAAACGCTTCCAAGGACATAAGAAACACACGAAACCTCGTGCCGGGAATAGCGGCACTTGAAAGAGAAGTTGCTATGCTCACTAGCGACAAAGCTGCAAAGAAAGCTCGCCGTGATCGACTAGCGCAAGCCCAGGCGCGCATTTTGCAAGACATAGAACCGGGACTTCGCCTCTTGGGCTCAGTCGCTTACGGCTCGGACGTTGCGGTGGCCATGGACAGGCTAGCGACGACCGAAGATACATCCGGGGATATCTCGCTGGTAGAGCTAACCGGGTATAGGCGTGAGATCGAAAGCCTGCTACAACGGCTTTCTTCGGTAAAGCAGACATCCCTCGGAGTCGATTTGGCAGCCCTGGAAGAAAGAGCGCACGAATCGTCCTCCTTGACAGCAGAATGGCAAACGAAAGTGGGCCAGCGAATCGAGAAGTTACTCGAACAGGCTCGCGGTGAATTCCCGGACCTTGCGTCACTAACGACTTCTAGCCCCGCTATGGCTGTATCCACAGCCCTAGCCCGCATCAGTGCGGAGTTGGAAAGCTGTAGTTCCCGACTGCACGCCGACGCTGTAGATCGCGACCGGTTAGATGAGTTGATAATTTCTGCAGAGGCGGACGGTGCACGCATCGCTCTCATTGATGAACAAACAGCTACTGTTACCGCCGGAGCGGGTGAGATTGCAAAGTTATTAGCGGCACTGGGCCCCCATATCCACAACAGCGAGTGCATAGTATGCGGGCGAGACTATTCTGAAATCTCAGAAGAACCCCTGTCTGCGCAGTTGGCGCGAAGAGCGGCGCAGCTAAGCGACCAAGCAGAAAGATTGGCCGAACTCAATAGGGCGAAACATGATGCAGCAACAAGCCTCAGTAACATAACTTCAGAGATGAAACTCATCGAGGCTCGAATTCTACAATCTTCTGTCAGGTCGCTCCTAGTATCCAGAGAGGCACAGTTCCAAGATTGGCAAAATCAGCTTTCGGCTCGCGTGGCCGACGCTGAATTGGGAACAAAGCATCTACGGGAGACCACCCAAGCTCGCATGGCGTTGGCTACCGCGCGTAACGATGCCGGGGCATGGATCGAAGTTAGAAATTCTGCGAGTGGAATATGCCAGAAGTTGTCAATCGACCCACCTAGCGATGTCGAGCCGATCGATAGCCTACTGGATAGGATATCGACGCACATCAGGACCCTAATGACTGAGGGTGAAGAGCGACTCGCCGCGCGAACGGCACTTAAGGATTCGCACCGAACATGGATGCAGCTAACTAATGACCTCTCAGATGTAGACGTCGAGCACAGTCGTCTCGACAGCCGGTTGAAAGAGTTGCTGGCTGAGCGGGACGAATTCGAACGACGCCGAAATGGTGCGAAGCAACTGCTTAAAGTTGCCACAGAAGTGCAGCAGAAAATAATTCGAGAGGTCTTCAATGACTCGCTCAATTCCGTTTGGCGAGACCTCTTCGTTCGTCTTGCTCCAAAGGAGCCATTCGTGCCGGCATTTCGAGTAGCAGAAGGACGTAAAACTTCGCCACAGCTAACTACAGTCCATCGGGCCGGAGGAACCGGCGGAAGCCCCGGGGCGATGCTAAGCGCCGGCAACCTCAACACTGCTGCTCTCACCTTGTTCTTGGCGCTTCACCTGACCGCAGGGGAAAAGTTACCACTTCTTGTGCTAGATGACCCCGTCCAATCAATGGATGATGTGCACATCTCTCAATTCGCCGCGTTGCTGCGTACGCTCTCCAAGCAACACAGCAGGCAAGTGATCGTTGCAGTTCATGAAAGAGCACTTTTTGATTACCTTGCCTTAGAACTCAGCCCAGCTTTTGATGGAGATAGGCTGATAACCGTGGAACTAAAAAAGCAATCTGATGGTACGTCATTTGCTGCACCCAGCTATCACTTTTATTCAGATGACCCCGTACATGTCAGTGCCTAATACTTCCCGCGTATCCGAGTCAAGGTTGTTAAAGCTTAGAGAACTGGATCTAGCCCCAGGCCTTCTAAACCTCCGCCGCAAGCGCAGCAAACTGGGCCTCATCAACTGCGCGTAGGCCCCACCCGCAGCCAGAAGTGAAGCGTGCGTTCCCTGCTCCACGATCTGGCCGGCCTCCATCACCAGGATGAGGTCGGCGTCGCGGATGGTGGAGAGGCGGTGGGCGATGACGAAGGAAGTCCGGTCGGTCCGCAGCGCCCGCATCGCCTTCTGCACCAGCACCTCGGTCCGGTGTCCACCGAAAACGTCGCCTCATCCAGGATCAGCACCGACGGCCGGGCCAGGAACGCCCGCGCAATGGTCAGCAGCTGCTTCTCCCCCGCGGACACGTTGGACCCCTCGTCTTCAAGCAGCGTGTCGTACCCGTCCGGCAGTGACCGCACGAACCGGTCCACATACGTCGCCCGCGCAGCTTCCAAAATTTCAGCTTCAGTAGCCCCAGGCCGCCCGTACGCAATGTTGTCCCGGATCGTTCCAGCGAACAGCCACGTATCCTGCAGTACCATCCCCATTCGTGAGCGCAGCTCGCGCCGCGGCACCGAGGTGACGTCTACGCCGTCGAGCGTTACCGCCCGGCATCAATCTCGTAGAACCGCATCATCAGGTTCACCAGCGTGGTCTTCCCCGCCCCGGTGGGCCCCACAATCGCCACCGTCTGCCCCGGCTTCGCCACCAGGGACAGCGACGAAATCAGCGGCTGCTCCCGCGAATACGAGAACGAGACATCGTCGAACACCAGCCGCCCCCGCCCAAACACCGGACCCGTAGAAGGGGAGGGCTCAGGCTCAGGCTCAACAGATTCCTCCTCCTCCTCATCCAACAACGAGAACACCCGCTCCGCAGACGCCACCCCGGACTGCAGCACATTCGCCTGCACGTCGCCCAGCTGCATCGGCCCCGGATGCCACTTGCAGCCCACCCACCACGGCGATCCCCACGTACACCAGGTTTCTGATGAACGTCATGGCCGGCATGATCAGCCCGGAAATGAACTGCGCCCGAGGCTCACTGCGTCCCGGCGGTTTCTTCTCGCTGATCTTGTCCGGGCCGGTGGCGCAGTTCAGGCCGATGGCGTCGACGCCGAGCGGCTCGAGGGCGGTGAGCGCGGCGCCGATTTCGGAGCCCATCAGCATGGTCCCGGTGGTTTCGACGGTCACCTCGACGAAAATGGGGAGGCGGATGCCGCGGGTGACGATGGCCTGCTTGCAGCCGTTGACGGCGGCTTTGGTCTGCAGGAGGACCTGGCTGGGTTCGGTGAGGAAGGCGTCCGCTCCCCCGTCGATGAGGCCCTCGGCCTGCAGGGCGAAGGTCTGCTTGAGGTAGTCGTAGGTGGTTGGCCGAGGCTGGGGAGCTTGGTGCCCAGCCCCATCGAGCCCAAGGTCTCGCATGTGCGGACGATCTTACACTTCGCCCAGCTCACGTGGCTGCTACTCCTGGACAATTAAAGTGACGCGCCGCGTCCTGGCCAACATGCAACGATTAGTGGCGTTCGTCGCGGAGATAGGACACTACCCCTCCGGAAGTGCGGAGCTGCTCCGGAACGCGCCTTGGCCATAGGGTTTCTGCGACGGCAAAAGGAGGCGAGACGAGGAACGCTAGTGCCAGCCTTCGAATAGGGCATGGCGGTCTTGCCGGGTTGGGAAACTACATCTAGAGTCGCGTCACCCTAACTATGAGTCGAGCCCTTCCAAGAACCGACGAGCCTCATCATCGTTACGACGGCCCTCATCGCGATAGGACTCCGCGACAAGTCGAAGCGCGGCGGCCGTTCGCGGATGTGTGGCGTCGACAAGCAGTGCCCATGCTTCGTAGCCATCCGCGAGCTCATATTCCTGCTTCCCGCCTTCCGTCATGCCTCTCGAAGTTACCCCCCGCTTGTTGTGAAGGCCGATTGCAAAGCCACGTTCCAAGCGATCGTTTGGCGCCGACTCAAGAACATCTCGCACAGGTCGAGTGGGGAAAGTCCCGTCGGGATCGCTTGGCGCGTAAGCGAACACTTCGCCGATCTGCAGCTCCCCGATCTCAAGGCGATCGCTGTCCGCTAGACGAACTCGTACGTCATCTAGCCAAGCTTGTAAGGCGGCACCGTCCACGGTGCCGTCTGGTGTCGTACCAGGTACGACATGCCACTCACGCAGCAGCCGATATGCATTTGCAGCTAATGCTGCGTTGACTTCACGCGGCTCACCACGCCTCGAATTCGCCGGCTTGAACGCCAGTTCGATAAGACTCACGAACCATGTCGGGTCGCGCGCGAGAAGACGCTGAAGTGACAATGCTTTGGATTCGTAGTGCAGAGCGGGAAGAAACTTCCACTCCAATCGGGCAATCTCTGTATCATGAACGACGTGCGACCGGACGTAGTTTAGGAGCCTAGTCAAGTCGTGCTCTTTAACTCGACCCCCTTCTGGGTCCTCAACTGTTCCGAACTGGTTCAGAGCGTCCATGACGATGCTGACGTCAACATCACCTGCGAGACGCTCGGCGAACAAGCTCAGGGTGTGGACAGCCATCGCGACCCGACCGTGGCGCAGAAGCTGGCGGGCGACTTCGTTGACATGCTGAAAATCCGCGCCGCGTCCGTAGGGCACGAACTCGGCCCAATAGGCGGCATCTACCTCTTCCCCCAGCGCTGAGAGAAGGTCCCACGCCTTTGTGACGTCCAAGATGGTGTCCAAAAGACGAGCTTGGACAATGGGGCGGTCACTGAAGTGCTCGACCCACGGGCGAACATCTTCGACGGTGCCAGCGAAACGAGCGCGAGCGAACCCGTCTGCAAACTGGACGCGTTGGCCATCCTCACTGTCTAGGAAGGACAGCGCTTCAGCGTCGTGCAGTTCGTCGATTTCTGCCGCGGCTTGACCCAGCGCCCGGGGAAGGGACACCTCGCTCGCTAGCTGCACCATAGCGTCAAACCCTTGCTCGTTAATAATCTGCTCTGCCGCAGCCTCGCGCGCCAGCTTTACCGCGGCGTCGTATGTGGCGAAGTCGTCGCTAACGGAGACGCCAATGTTTGGGGTCCAGTCGTCAAAGAGCCATCGGTAAGCTTCGCTTGGACGAGCGGGCTTCAAAGCTTCGGCGACAGCTTCCAGGGGCACCAGCCATTTATCAGGAAGCGACCACTCCGCGTCGGGATACTGCCGATGTTTCCGCACGAAGTCTTCAATCGCGTCCCAAAGGGCGGTGACTACCTCCGGCTCTAAAGCCTCCCGGCGAAGAAGAACCAGTCTTGCTAGCACCGCGCGCTTTCCCTCGTCCGGCAACCGATCGAAAGCCCCGACAACCTGTATCCACCGCTGTGGTTCTTCATCGGACATCTGGACGAGTCGTTCCGAGATTACATCTAGGAAGCTGAAGAGTTCCGCGTAGGTAGCGGTTCGCTCTTCGGGTACGACCCAATCGCGGAAGCGCGGCTTGTAGGTGTTCATACCGACTTCTGTCTGACCGGGAAGGAGGCGCAGCATCAACTCCCATGTGACCTCCCTGTGGCGATGAAGCAACGCATCAAGAGTCATCACGCGGCTCTCTGCTGGCGCTGAAGTCTGGGGCAGCCAGGGACGAAAAATGTCGCGCAGACTAGCTGCAGGTCGATTGCTAAGCTTGCCGCCGGGATCAATTTCGGCGAGCGACGCAAGGACCTGAGCGGCGAAGCCCATGTGCCGGTTCGACCACGCAACACACTCCAGTGCCCAAAGGAGCCCTGTGTGGGGACTGCTTGCATGCCAACTTTCATCCTGGTCTTGAAAGAGCTTTCGAAGTAGTGGCTCGGAGCCGCTGGCCGCCTCGGCGACCGCTCGAAGGAAGACGTCAGGTGCCGCTTCAGCCAGTAGCGGTATCACATCATCCATAGATGCCCACAACTGCGCGGAGTTGTCCTGATTAGCCCGACTTACCAATCTCCAAACGACGCGCTCGGCCCATTGCCTCGCGGAACGCCCCCCTGGTAGGCGAACCTCGTCACCCCGACTCCCAAGCAGGGCCACCGAACGTGCTAAACCCTTGCGCAAGTCGCTAGAGTGAACCCTGGTCTTTCCGTAGACTGCGGCGCTCCACCGGTCCTCGGGAGGCAGTTCCAGACGTGGGTCAACTGCACCGAGCACGTTTTGAACGGCGACCTCCAAAGCATCCAAGTCCGTCTCGCGAATGCTGTGCCGAGCGGTTCGCCAAGAGTCCTCGGGTGCTGCAACAGCCCATGTCCCGCCAACCCGCGTGAACATTGGATCTGCTTGGCGAGCAACGGCTTCTAGTTGCTCCGCAAGACTTTCTTTATCGATGCCTGTGAGGCCCTCCAGAATGTCCACATCCCCACTCCGCAGTTGGCTCCAGGCGCCAGCAAGCCATGCACGGCGCAGCGGGCGTTGTGCAAGGTCCTGCGTCCACTGATCCGGGTCGAGTTGACCAAATCTAGTTGCCACTCTTTGGAGGGCGAGCAAACTCTTAACGCCAGCGCGGGCGAACCTGTCCAGGTCAGCTTCACCCACCCCGGCCTGACGCAACGCTGCCTGAAGGGACAGGTGGTCGAGAGGCAGCAATTCAATTTCCGCGTCGCCATCCGTCACGACGAAGACAACATGATGGTTCTGCACGAGTTGCGCCTCGCGCTGGAGGTTCTCTTCGTATGGCAAAAGGATCAATAGGCTTGATGTGCTGTCTAGACGTCGCAGGGATGACCCGTCGTGCACAAGCAACGACCGTGAGAGCATTGGTTCGGATTGCTCTATGCCTTGTGCCATCATGGCGCACACGGCGAACGCTAGGCCGTCATCGACACTCGCGGCTTTGATGAACGTCCGACCGACGTCCACAGCCAATCGTCGAAGCAGGGCCGCAGCGCTATCCTCGCGTCCAGCAAGCACCACATCCGGTGTAAGCAGTGGGTCGAAACCGTTTGAGAAGCGACGCCACCATTCTTCGATTGTCGCCACGCCAAGCGCAGGCATCTCCAACAGCTCAGACAGCCAAATGCGTACCGCTGCAGCCTCCTCCAGCGCCTGCTCGATGTCGTCTGCGTCGAGGACCCTGACATCGTGCCACTGCCCTTCCTGCCGACGTCTGTCCTCCCAGTCCTTCTTCCTTGGCCACCGACGAGGAGTGACAAAGACGAATGTTGCCGAGGCCTTATCGATTCCAAGTGAATCAGCCGAGCGAGTGTTGTAGTCTTCTGTGGCTTTTCGAGTGGGGTTCTCGCTCGTGCCCATCTCCCAGACACTGAGGCCGTCCGGCACAAATGAAGTCGCACGCGTAGCCTCCACCACGCCGTCAAACCCGGGGAGTCCAACGCCCTCCCCGCCGCGCATCTCGACGCGTTGGACCTGGTCGTTCTCGTGCCGGATGAGCCTCCGGACAAGACGAGGAAGGTCAGCCTGTGCCGACCGCTGATCGGCCCATCGCTCAAGATCAGTCGCGTCCGCTAGATGTGGCCGCCCAACCCCATTTGTCATCGCTTCAACCTCCCCCGTATAGAAAGCCTAGATGTTTTCCCGCGTCCTGTGGACGCGCAAGCCCCGTTATCTGAATTCTCTCCCTTCCCGGCGGCTCTCCCTGCAGTGTCCGCCGCGCCGCGAGCTTGCGGAGACGTCATGCCGTCAGCCCCCCCGTGGAGTATGTCCGTCCTTTGCTCCGATATGCCGCGCTGGCAGTGAGGGTTCCCCAATCAACGTATTCTCCCCGATGGAGAGAAGATACTGGCATCCATACTCATTCGACAGATGCCCGATAACTTCCTCGCTATCTAGACCAAACCCTAACGTTTAAACCTCCGCCACCGGAGCCGCGAACTGCGCCTCGTACAGCCGGGCATAAGCCCCGCCCGCGGCCAACAGTGAAGCGTGGGTGCCCTGCTCCACGATCTGGCCTGCCTCCATCACCAGGATGAGGTCGGCGTCGCGGATGGTGGACAGGCGGTGCGCGATCACGAAGGAAGTGCGGTCGGACCGCAGCGCACTCATCGCCTTCTGGACCAGCACCTCGGTCCGGGTATCAACAGAAGACGTCGCCTCATCCAGAATCAGCACCGACGGCCGGGCCAGGAACGCCCGCGCGATCGTCAGCAGCTGCTTCTCCCCCGCGGACACATTGGCGCCCTCGTCGTCCAGCACGGTGTCGTACCCGTCAGGGAGTGACCGCACGAACCGGTCCACGTACGTAGCCCGGGCAGCCTCAAGAATTTCGGATTCAGTAGCCGAAGGCCGCCCGTACGCGATGTTGTCGCGGATGGTCCCGCCGAACAGCCACGTATCCTGCAGCACCATCCCCAACCGCGAGCGCAGCTCGCGCCGCGGCACCGAGGTGACGTCCACGCCGTCGAGCGTTATCCGCCCGGCGTCCAGCTCGTAGAACCGCATCATCAGGTTCACCAGCGTGGTCTTCCCTGCGCCGGTGGGCCCTACAATCGCCACCGTCTGCCCCGGCTCCGCCACCAAAGACAGACCAGAGATCAGCGGCTTGTCCGGCGAATACGAGAAGGACACATCCGAGAACACCAGCCGCCCCCGCCCAAACACCGGCCCGGCAGAAGGCGCAGGCTCAACAGACTCCTCGTCCTCATCCAGCAGCGAGAACACCCGCTCCGCGGACGCCACCCCGGACTGCAGCACATTCGCCATGGACCCCAGCTGCGCCAGCGGCATGGTGAACTGCCGCGAGTACTGGATGAACGCCTGCACGTCCCCCAGCTGCATCGCCCCGGACGCCACCTGCAGCCCGCCCACCACGGCGATCCCCACATACACCAGGTTCCCGATGAACGTCATGGCCGGCATGATCAGCCCGGAAATGAACTGCGCCCCGAAGCTGGCGTCATACAGCTCCGCGTTCTTCTGCCGGAACCGCTCCTCCACCTCACGCTGCCGGCCGAACACCTTCACCAGCGCATGCCCGGTGTACGTCTCCTCGATCTGCCCGTTCAGCTCCCCCGTGTGCTTCCACTGCGCCACGAACAGCTTCTGCGAGCGCTTGGCGATCAGCGCCGTAATCCCCAGAGTCAACGGAATGGTCACCAGCGCGATCAGCGCCAGCGTGGGCGAGAGGATGAACATCATTACCAGCACGCCCAGCACCGTCAGTACAGACGTGACCGCCTGGCTGATGGTCTGCTGCAGGCTCTGGGAGATGTTGTCCACATCGTTCGTCACCCGGCTCAGCAGTTCACCGCGCTGGATGGAATCGAAATACCGCAGCGGCAGCCTGTGGATCTTCGCCTCGACCTCCCCGCGCAGCCCGAACACCGTCCGCTGCACCACCCCGTTCAGCACATACGCCTGCACCCACATGAACGCGGAAGACAGCACATACAGCACCAGCGCCCACGTCAGCACGTTCCCCAGCGCGGCGAAGTCGATCCCCTGCCCCGGCGTCAGGGCCATGGCGCTGAGCATGTCCGCGCGCTGCCCCTCCCCGGACGCCCGCAGCTGCGCAACCACTTGCTCCTTGGTCGCCCCGGCGGGCAGCTCCCGGGACACCACCCCGGCGAAGATCAGGTTGGTGCCCTCCCCCAGCAGCCGCGGCCCGATCACCGAGAGCGCCACCCCGGCCACCGCCGTCACGAACACCAGCAGCAGCCACGCCCGCTCCGGCCGCAGCTTGCCCAGCAGGCGTTTGGCCGACGGCCAGAAGTTCATCGCCTTCTCCGCCGGAACGTTCATCCCCGCGAACGGCCCGCCGCGACCCGGTCCGCCCACCGGGCGGGGAATGCGTACGACGCCGGCGCCCCCGGTTGCGGAGGCGGGCGCGGCTTTGGCGCCGGGTGCGGGAGGAGGTTCCGGGCTCATACCGTCTCCTCCGCCGCCAGCTGGGAGGAGACAATCTCGCGGTACGTCTCCGATGTCTCCAGCAGCTCACTGTGCGTTCCGCGCCCCACGATCCTGCCGCCGTCGAGCACTAGGATCTGGTCCGCGTCCACGATGCTGGAGACGCGCTGGGCGATAATCACCAGCGTGGCGCCGGCGGTGCTGCGCTTGAGGGCCTGGCGGAGCCGGGCGTCGGTTCCGGTGTCCAGCGAGGAGAACGAGTCGTCGAAGATGTACAGCTCGGGCCGTTTCACCAGGGCCCGGGCGATGGCCAGCCGCTGCCGCTGCCCGCCGGAGACGTTGGTGCCGCCCTGGCTGATGGGCGCGTCCAGGCCCTCCTCCATCCGCTCCACAAAGTCTCGGGCCTGGGCGATGCGGAGCGCTTCCCACAGCTCGTCCTCGGTGGCGTCCGGTTTGCCGTAGAGCAGGTTGCTGCGCACCGTTCCGCTGAACAGGTAGGGCCGCTGCGGGACCAGGCCGATGTGCCCCCAGAGCAGGTCCGGGTGGAGCTCGCGGACGTCCACGCCGTCCATCCGCACCGAGCCGGACGTGGCGTCGAACAGCCGGGGCATGAGGTTCACCAGGGTGGTCTTGCCGGACCCGGTGCTGCCGACGATCGCCGTCGTCTGCCCTGCCTTCGCGGTGAAGCTGATGCCGGAGAGGACGGGCTGGTCGGCACCCGGGTAGGCGAATCCGACGTCGCGCATTTCCAGCTCGCCGCGGCGCACATCGCTGCTCAAGGGGTTCTTAGGCGGCCGGACGCTCGACTCCGTCCGCAGCACCTCGCCGATTCGGTCCCCGGACACGGCCGCCCGCGGGATCATCACGGCCATGAACGTGGCCATCATGACGGACATCAGGATCTGGATCAGGTAGCTCAGGAACGCGATCAGGGTGCCCACCTGCATGGAGCCGTCCTGGATCCGGAACGAGCCGAACCAGATGACGGCCGCGCTGGAGACGTTCAGCACCAGCATCACCAGGGGGAACGCGAGCGCCATCAGCCGGCCGGCGCGGAGGGCGGTGTCCGTCACGTCCTCGTTGGCGCGGGCGAAGCGTTCGGTCTCGATGTCCTCGCGGACGAACGCGCGGACCACGCGGATGCCGGTGAGCTGCTCGCGGAGGACGCGGTTCACGGTGTCGATCCGCTTCTGCATCTTGCGGAACAGCGGCACCATCCGGGCAGTGATCAGGCCGACGGCGATCAGCAGCACCGGGACGGCGACGGCGATAAGCCAGGACAGCTGCACGTCCTGCCTGATGGCCATGATCACCCCGCCGATGCTGAGCATGGGGGCGGTGACCAGCATGGTGGCAGACATGAGGACCAGTTGCTGGACCTGCTGGACGTCGTTGGTGGATCTTGTGATGAGGCTGGGTGCGCCGAACTTGGTGACTTCCTGCTCGGAGAACTCCCCCACCCTCGCGAAGATCGCCCCGCGCAGGTCCCGGCCCACGCCCATGGCCGCCTTGGCCGCGAAGTACACGGCGATCACCGCGCACACGATCTGCAGCAGGGTGATTGCCAGCATCACGCCGCCCAGGCTGAGGATGTAGCCAATGTTGCCCTTGGCCACGCCCTCATCGATGATGTCCGCATTCAAAGTGGGCAGGTACAGGGACGCGATGGACTGCGCCAGCTGGAAAACCACGACGGCGGCCAGCAGCTTGCGGTGCGGCCGCAGGTATTCAACAAGCAGCTTCCAGAGCATGGGCGGCTCCTGACACAGAGTCCACACGGTGTGGTGCGAAGGTCAGTTTACGTCCGGCGGCTGGGAGTGGGGCAGTTTGCTGCCTCGCCGGCCACCCGCCCTCGTGCGTTAGAGCCATGAGGCCCAGGGGACTCGGAGCTCGGCCCCCATGGCGTCGGTTATGACAACGGAGTAAAGAGCAAGCCGTCCTATTCACATTGCCAAGACAATAAGTAGACTTTCTATCGATCGTCGTCATATTCTGGGACGGTCGTCGTTCGACGCATTCATTACCGGGGGGGTGGTGGGCATGGCTGGAGCTGGTTCTCTGTGGCGTTCGCTGCGGCCAACCCTCCTGGCTGGAGCAGCCGCCCTTACGTGGCTCACGGTCTCTTCGACTGCTGCCAGTGCTGACACGCTCTCTGAGCCTCCCTCATTGCTTGGCAGCGTCACATCCTCGGTAGCATCCGTGGCAGAAGTGCTGCCCGTCCTGCCGGCGGCAGATGAGTCTGCCGCTACGCCGGCATCGGCTCCGAGCGGTTTGCTGCAGCCTGCAGCGGCACCCTTGGCCGGCGCCGCCGACAATCTCATAGCTTCAGTACCTGTGGTCAGCCATGTTGTACCGGCAAATACTGTTTCTGCCGTTACGGCGCCTGTAACGGCGGTTGCCGACGATGTAGTGGCCGGCGCAGTAGGCGCGGTGGTAACGCCGCTGACAGAGGCTGTTCCCGTTCTGGAACCTGTGGTCCAACCCATCACCGACCTGGTTGGCGGAGTATCACCCGTGCCCGGCGGCCTTCCGACTCTTCCGCAGCTTCCGGCTGCATCGGAGGCGGAAGCTGTCCTCGAGGATACCGGCGTCAGTGATGGCGGCACAGCACCAGCCCAGGCTGATGCTGGCACCGTGGCAACAGAGTCAAGCCAGACTTCGGACGGTTCTGAGGCCGCGGCGGACCCTGCCAGCATCGCCGCTGCCTCCATCACGTCCGAAGCTTCATACCTCACGTCCTATTCCGCTTCCGCCATCAGCCCGACAGAGATGACTGGCGAGCAGGCCCTTCCCTTCGGCGGGTCGCCTTACCCTGCCCATGTGCCTGCTCCCCCTGCCTCAAGCAGCGGCGGCAGCACGGCATCCGGGGCGGGTTCGGGTCCAGCAGCGTGGCTCGACGCCTTTGATCTTCTACTCCCCCTTGCAGGCGATAGCCCACTGGGCGAGTATTCGGAGCATGCTCCTTCACCGGTGTCCTTTGACCCCGGTTCCTCCCCTGACTAGTTGAGTGCCTCCTGCCTTTCTGTGGCAGAACACGGCTAACGGGTTGCTGATCCAGCGCCCAACCTCAACTACTTCAGGAGAAACAAATCATGAGTTCCAACCTTCGCAGAGGGCTGCTCGGCACCCTCTTTGCCGGCGGGCTGCTTGCCCTTAGCTGCACTGCAGCCAACGCTGCAGACGCCACCACCGCACCAGAAACCACCCAGACCGGCCTCGCAGTTGCCGCGGACGTAAACTTGGGCCTGGGCGGCCTCACCCAAACCGGCAGTACCAACGGCAGCATTGCTGACGCTGCGGTAGCCGCCGATGTCGCTGCTAACCTCGGCAACGCGACGAATACCGGAAACACCGGCAGCCTTGTCGACGCAGCCGTCGCGGCTGACATCAACCTCGGCCTGGGCAACGTGACGGGTACCAACGGGACCCTCGCCGACGCTGTGGTAATTGCCGATGTCGACCTCGGTCTCGGCGGCACCAACGGCACCGGCACCACCCTCCCCGACGCCACCGTCGTCGCAGACGCAGACGTCAACCTCGGCAACGTCACGGGCACCGGAAACACCGGCAACCTCGTCAACGCAGCCGTCGCAGCCGACGTCAATCTCGGCAACGTCACGGGCACCGGAAACACCGGCAACCTCGTCGACGCTGCCGTCGCAGCTGACGTCAATCTCGGCCTGAGCAACGTGACGGACACCAACGGGACCCTCGCAGACGCGGCTGTAGTCGCAGACGCAGCGGTCAACCTCGGCAACGTGACGGATAGCGGAAACACCGGCAACCTCGTCGACGCTGCGGTTATCGCCGATGTCGACCTCGGCCTCGGCGGCACCAACGGCACCGGCACTGTCCTGCCCACCACCGACGTCGTCGCAGACATCGACCTCGGACTGGGACTCGGCGGCACCGGCAACGGCACCACCCTGCCCACCACCGACGTCGTAGCAGACGTCGATCTCGGACTGGGACTCGGCGGCAACGGCAACGGCACCACCCTGCCCACCACCGACGTCGTAGCAGACATCGACCTCGGACTCGGACTCGGCGGCACCAACGGCACCGGCACCACCACCCCGGGGAACACCGGTGGCGTAGATGTCGATGTTGATCTGGGCGTAGGTATCGGCGGTTCCGGCAACGGCGCAGAAGCTCCCGGAGCGGAAACGCCAGGGACTGAAGTTCCCGGCGGCGGAACCGGTGGAACGGGAACTGTGGACCCGGGCACGGGCGGCGTAGCACCCGGAACGGGCGCTGGCGGCAGCACGGGCACGGTGGCCCCGGGAGCTGGGATCAGCGTGGTGGCCCCGGTAACCGGCACCCCCATCAACAGCACGGACGGTAAGACCAGCGTTGGTTCCATTAGTGCTGCTGGCCTTGTGGCCGGCAACGCTGCGACCGGTGCGTCAGCCGGCAATGCACAGGCCCAGGCCTCAGGAGTCCTGGCCAAGACGGGTGTTGACGCTTCGCTGCTCCCGCTTGCCTTGGTCTTCCTCTTCGCCGGCCTGCTGCTGCTCAGGAAGCGCCGTACAGCCTAGGTTGCAGCACGCCTAACAGGTAGCAGGACCGCAGACGGAAGTAGACGCGGCCCTACGTAGAACGAGAGTCCGGTGGCGGACATGTGTCCGCCACCGGACGATCAACATAAAACGAGGATTAGCACTGTGAAAGACATGAAACGGTTTGCGGCATCTAAGGAAAACGGGATTCTCCAGCTACGGTGGGTTCCCCGGACGTTCGTGACTTATGAAATCGCCGTATAAGCCGCCGGCGCGCTAGCCGACCTGAGTGGTAACCAGCCACTGCCGCTTCTCGTTGACATCACCGGTGTTACGGGCCTCGCCCCCGAGGCCAGGGAGGGCATGAACACGTACCGTGGATTCTCCGCAGTAGCGCTCGTGGGCGATCATCCGATGGGCACGGTAATTTCAGGATTTGCCCGGCGGTCCTCCACTCCGACGGCCTTCTTCACCAACGAAGCCGAGGCCCTCCGTTGGCTTTCAGTGCAAAGCTTTCAGCACCGGGTGCCTGCCGATGTCCAGGAGCTCGGGTAGGCACAACTGACAAGCGCCGGGGTTTTGACGGTGGCGGTGACGGGGGAGTATTGGCGCCGCAACCTCCCTTTATCCGGGCCTGATTATGCGTTCTGCTTGATGAGGTCTTCGGCTTCCTTGAACCATGCGTCGGCGGCGCCATCGACAGTCAGCTTGCCGAAGTTCAGGTCCGAGGCAACGCGCTTGAAGGAAGCCTCAAGCGTGCCGAAACCGACGATCGGCGGCTCCGGGGCGTCCTTGAGGTACTGCTCGATGGACTTCTCGTAATCCACCACGAGCTTGTCCGTACCTTCGAAGGTGGTGCCGTCGCGCTGGGTCTTCGACGCCGGAACACCGCGGGAGGTCTTGAAGATCTGTCCCACTTCGGGGTCGTTGACCATGAAGTCGATGAAGCGGCCGGCAGCGTCCTTGAACTTGGTCTTGGCGCTGGCCGCCATCAGCATCGAGGGCTTCAGGAACAGGCCCAGGTTGTCCGGATCGTCCGACGGCGGCGGCACCAGCTTGAGCTCCTTGGCGCCGGTATCCGAGAGGTAGCTGGCCATGAAGTTATCCCAGGTAAACTCGGTCGCTGCAGAGTTGGAGCTGAAGGGTGATTTCGGCGCCAACTGGGTGACGCGCTCTTCGGAAATCATGGCCGGGGTGCCGCGGAGGGCCGCCGTCGTATTCCACCACTTCTTGAGGTCGTCCTTGGTGAAGCCGAGCTTGCCGTCCTCGGTAAAGGCCTCGATGTTGTTCTGGCGCAGCCAGATGTTGAACATCCACCAGACGGACGTGTAGTCACCGCCGCCATAAATCGCGCCGTTGCTCTTGGCGCCCACCTCCGCCATGAAGTCGTTGAACTCCTTGTAGGTCCAGGAGCCGTCCGGCTCGGCGATGCCCAAGGGCGCCAGCTTGGCGGGGTCGTAGTACACAGCGAAGGCGTTGGTGCTGGTGGGGATGCCGTAGGTCTTGCCCTTGATCTGCCCCGAGGGCAGGAGGGACTTCTCGAACGCATCCGTGTTGATGTTCACGGTGCCCAGGTCCAGGAGCTGGTTGCGCTGGCCGTAATCACGCAGGTAGGACAGGTCCCACTGCATCACATCCGGCAGCCCGCCGCCGGCAGCCTCCGTGGCGCGCTTCTGCCAGTACCCGGCAAAGTCCGTGAAGTTGCCGTTGACCTTGATGTCCGGATTCTTCTCCTCGAACAGCGCGATCGCCTTGCGTGTGCGCTCGGCACGGTCGTCGTTGCCCCACCAGGTGTAGTTGATGGTGACCGGGTTCTCCGCAGAGCCCGTCTCTCCGGGGCTGGTGCTGGATCCCGTTCCACACGCGGCCAAAGCTGCGGCAGATGCGGTGCCGACAGCCACGGTAGTGAGGAAATGCCTTCTGTTAATCATGGGAGCCTCCTTGCTCAAGTGGTACTAGCTGATGGTCCCGACAACCTCCACGGGGTGACTTGGATAACACGTTGTGAAACGTATCAGTCTGATACGGAAAAATCCAGAAACATTTCCGTTGACAGGAAAATTGCAGCAACATAGGCTTGGTTCGCGATCACATCCCCTCATTTCAGGAGCACCGTGAGCTTTCCTTCCCGCCGGGTCACCCTGGCTGATGTCGCCAATGCCTCGGGCGTGTCAGTTGGCACGGTTTCCAAAGCGCTGAACAACCGGGGCCAGCTCCGGGAAGATACCCGGGACAGGGTCCTGGCTGCAGCGCACAAGCTCGGCTTCGAAACCCTGCCTGCCGAAAGCAGCAGTAGCGGGGTAGTCACCATAGGCCTGGTCACCTCGGACGACATCGGACGCTTCAGCATTCCGGTGATGTACGGCCTCGAGGATTCATTCGGCCCTGACCAGGCCTCGGTGCTCATCAGCAACTCACGGGGCGACCTGGTCCGTGAGCGCCACTGCGTTGAAACGCTCGCCTCGCGGAATGTGGACGGCATAGTCGTCATGACCAACCACACGGGCCCCCGCGCACCGCTACCCAAGACATCAGTGCCGATCGTTTATGTCATGGGACAGTCTTCAGACCCCGAAGACATGTCAGTGGTGGTGGACCAGGTCCAGGGCATGCTCCTGGCCCTGGAACATGCCGCCAACCTGGGGCATCAGAACATCGCCTACGTGGCGGGCCCCCGCCAGGACTACTCTGCCCGGATCCGCGCCCAGGCAGTCCAGGAACACGCCCCGACCTTCGGGCTCACCCTCGTGGGCGACCGTGCGCTGTACGGAAACTGGTCTGAGGCATGGGGCAGGCAGGCAGCCCAGATGCTCCGCCAGCGGGTGGAACCCGTGGACATGGTGCTCTGCGGCAGCGACGAAATCGCGCGTGGCGTAGCTGACGGCCTGCGCGAGGCAAACATCGTTGTGCCCCATGACGTCTCAATCATCGGCTTTGACAACTGGGCAGCAGCGGCCCTGAACAGCCGCCCCGCCCTGACCACCATCGACATGAACCTCGAAGAACTGGGCCGCGCGGCAGGAGCACGCGTCCTCGAAGCCATCACCGGTAATCCCAGGCCCGGGGTAGACGCGCTGCCCTGCCAGCTCATCGTGCGCGATTCCACCTAGCCCCTTCCATTCACCCCCTACAGAACACGAGGGAACAATGATGTACCCACCACCCTCCCTTCAGCGCGCCCAAAAACGCCGCGCCGACGGCATCAGCAACCCTAGCCGGCGTTCCATCCTTACCCTCGGAGCCGCAGCCGCGGCCCTTGGCCTGACTGGATGTTCGGCCGTGCTGCCGGAAGCCAATGTCACCGCCGCCGGCTTCGGGAAGAACCCTTCCGGCACCATCCGGTTCTGGTGCCGTAGCACTGCGTTCAAACCGGCGCAGCTCATTGTGGACAAATACCATCAGGCCCAGCAGGCAGTGCGGATCCAGCTCACCGTGCTTCCGGAGGGGCAGATGACAACGAAGCTCGCCACCTCCATCCGGAGCGGCGCCGTTCCCGACGTTGTGGCCCCCGATTCCGTCACGAGTCCGGTTTTCACCACCCGGGAAGCCTTCACGGACCTCACCTCCCTGGTGGCGGAGCTCCCCTACGCCGCCCACCTCAACAAGCCGCTTCTGGACGTGGCCTCCTATGAGGGAAAGATCTACGGGCTGCCGGCACTTTCCAACGTCTCACAGCTGTTCTGGAACAAAGAGCTCTACGCGAAGGCCGGCCTGGACCCTGAGAGAGGGCCCGCAAACTTCGCGGAGTACCTGGAGCATGCCACGGCCCTGCAGGGGATCGACGGCGTCTCCGGAGTGACCTTCACCGGCAACTCCGCCGGCATCCTGGGCTACGTCATCCAGCCGCACTTCTGGGCAGACCAGAGCCCTTTCTACGACGGGCCATTGGGCCGGCAACAAGCTGCGGTGCTGGGCAATGATCCACTCCGCCGGACCCTGGAACTTTACCGGGAACTCCACAGGAAGGGTCTCTCGCAACCAGGGTCAGCAGCAGATTCCGGAGCGGCCTGGGGCCAGGACTTCCTGGCCGGAACCGTGGGACTGTTTCCCGGGTCCTACGACCTGGTGGTGGGCAGCGCCAAGCCGGAGTTCCTGGACAAGCTCGGCGTCAGTGCATTTCCCGGGCCGGACGGAAACTTTTCCCAGTTTTCCGGCGGTGCGGTGCTGTCCATCCCCCGAGGTGCCCCCAACCCTGAGGCCGCGTGGGACTTCATCCGCTTCGTGGGTGAACTTGAACAGCAGTCGGAACTGGCAGCGCTGGGCTGGTATCCAGTCCGCAGCGACATCCTGGAGACGGATTTCAGCGGGAAATTCCCGCTGATGGTCCCGGGCATGGAACGGATGAACGACGGGTTCGCCGCTCCCACAACGCTCTACACACAGCTCACCAACACCGTGCAGTCACCGTGGCTTGCGATGTTCCGCGAAGCAGTTTTCGGCCAGGAGGCGATGGAGGACATCCTCTACCGCGGGCATCAGGAAACCGCCCGAGTTTTGAAGGTGAACCAGGCATGACCACAGCAACCCCCTCCCTCAGCCGGGACAAGCGCACACGCGCCCCAAGGCCTGCCTCGCGCCGCGATTCCTATACCGGGATGCTCATGCTCGCGCCGGCCATGCTCCTCGTCGTCGCCTTTGTCATCTTTCCGCTCCTGTTCGCGGTGGTCATCTCACTGACCAACTGGCCGCTCGTTGGCGACGTGGAGTTCACCGGCGTCGAAAACTACCTCACTGCCTTCACCGACACCACCTTCTGGGGATCCATTCTCTACACGCTCCTTTTTGCGGTGGTCTCCACCGTGCTGGGAGTGGTGGTCGGCTACCTGCTCGCCGTGCTGGTCCGTTCCAACCGGAGAGGTGCCGGGCTCATCCGCACCGCCGTTTTCCTTCCGTACGTCATCGGCATCACGTCATTCAGCTTCGTGGCCCTGCTGGAGTTCCGGCCGGACAGCGGCGTGCTGGACCAGATCCTGCTGGCGCTCGGCATAACCTCTGCGCCTACTCCCTGGCTTCTGGACGCAACCAGCGCCACGGTCCTCATAGTCCTGCTGGGTGCCTACGTGGGGTCCGGGTTCGCCATGATCATCCTCATGTCCGGCATGCAGGGCATCCCGGACGAACTGTACGAATCGGCGCAGATCGACGGCGCGGGGCGGTGGCAGCAGGAACTCCTGGTGACGGTCCCGCTGGTCAAGCGTTACCTGGGGCTTCTGACGGTCATGGGATTCATCGGGGCCATCCTGGCCTTCACCCAGTTCTTCATCATCACCGGTGGCGGTCCGGGAACCGGCACCCTGACCGTGATGCTTTACGTCTACAACAAAGCCTTCGGTGACCTGCAGGTGGGTTACGCAACTGCCCTGTCCTTCGTGGTGGTCATCATCGCGGCGATCCTCACGCTCATCCAGTTCCGCGTCATGCGCGAGGACTGACCCACCCACTTCTTTGGCCCAGCCCCGAACAGGAGATGCCATGACAACGTCCGTCGAAGCGCCGCCGCAGGTGACGCACCACAAGCCCCGCCCCACCACGCCCCCAGCTGCCTCCAGGGCACGGACAGCTGCCCGGTTGAGGACCGCCATCTATGCGGTCATCGGCACCGCTGTGTCCATCGCCTTTGTTGTCCCGGTGGCGTGGTCCTTCCTCCGGTCCCTTCAGCCAGGAACCCAGATCGCGGCCCCGTCATCGGAGCAGTCATTCGACAACCTGACCTTCGAAAACTACACGGGGCTCATTGCCAACATCGGGGCAGGGTCCTACATCTGGAACAGCCTGGCCATTGCCCTGGGTGCCGCCGTGTTCAGCGTCATCATCACCACCCTGGCCGCCTACGCCCTGGTCAACTTCCCCTTCAAGGGATCCAACATTGCGTTCGCGCTCATCCTGCTGACCATGATGGTCCCGTTCCAGGCCATCCTGACGCCGCTCTTCCTGGAGATGAACGCGCTCGGCCTCACGGACTCACTTGCCGGCATCATCGTCTTCCACATCACCTTCAACCTGCCCTTCGGCGTCTTCCTGATGCGGAACTCCTTCGCCCAAATTCCCAGGGAAGTTGTTGAGGCAGCACGGATCGACGGCGCCGGTCCACTCAGGATCCTGCTTTCCGTACTGCGGCCCATGATTGTCCCCGGCGCCGTTACGGTGTTCCTTTTCGCCTTCCTCGGCGGCTGGGGGGACTTCCTGGGCGCGTTGACGTTCCTCACTAAACAGGAACTGTTCACCCTGCCAGTCGCCGTTCAGAACCTCGCCTCCGTCGCGTTCGGCGTGGTGAACCACGGCTACGTCATCGCAGGGGCCGTCCTGCTCATGCTCCCCTGCATCATCCTGTACGCGGCGGTCCAGCGCTACTACGTGCGCGGCCTCGTGGCCGGGGCCGTCAAGGGCTGAGCGCACACGTCCTCCTACGCCGCCGAAGCAACCCAAGAAAGCAACCATGCACCCCACCAGTCCCCCGACAATCACGCAACTACCGCCGTCGTCCTTTCCCCTGGACCGGGTCCGGCTGCTGCCCGGCCAATTCAAGACCGCGCAGGACGTTGACGTCCGGTATGTCCTCGAACTCGACGCCGACCGTCTCTGCGCGCCGTACCTGCAGGAAGCGGGACTTGGGACGGCAGCGGAACCCTACGGCGGCTGGGAATCCGACGGGATGGGTGGGCACATCGGCGGGCATTACCTGACCGCCTGCGCCCGGCTGTTCGCCGCCACAGGTGACGTCCGGCTGGCGGAGCGGGTGCAGTACGTTGTGGAGGTCCTGGAACAATGCCAGGCTGCAGCCGGAAACGGCTACCTCGGTGGCGTTCCCGGTGGCCGCCGGCTCGGCGAAGAGCTGGCTGCCGGGAACGTCGACGCTGATCTTTTTACGCTCAACGGCCGGTGGGTCCCGCTCTACAACCTGCACAAGACTTTTGCCGGCCTCCTGGACGCCTACACCTATGCCGGCTCCGGAAGAGCCCTGACAGTACTCACCCGGCTGGCGGACTGGTGGCTCACGGCATCGCGCCACCTGGACGACGATTCATTCGAGGAGGTGCTCACCACGGAGTTCGGCGGCATGAACGACACCTGGACGTCCCTTGCCCGGCTGACCGGCCGGGAAGACTACCTGCGCGAGGCCCGCCGTTTCTCGCACCGGGCACTCCTCGATCCGCTGGCTGCGGGGTACGACCGGCTGGATGGGCTTCACGCCAACACGCAGATTCCCAAAGTTGTGGGTTACGAACAGTTTGCCCAGGCTACCGGGGACGCGCGCTACTTCGAGGCATCCGACTTCTTCTGGGATGTCGTCACCCTGCAACGGACCGTGTCGATCGGCGGGAACAGCGTGCGGGAGCATTTCCATCCGTCGCGGGACTTCACTCCCATGGTCCTGGACGTCCAGGGCCCGGAAACCTGCAACACGTACAACATGCTGAAGCTCGCCAAGCTTCGCTTCGAACGGACCGGTGATCCGGCGGCGGTGGAGTTCTACGAGCGCGCCACCTTCAACCACATCCTTTCCTCCCAGCACCCCGAGCGGGGAGGTTTTGTGTACTTCTCGCCGATGAGGCCGTCCCACTACCGCGTGTACTCCACAGTCCACGAATCGATGTGGTGCTGCGTGGGCTCCGGAATGGAGAACCACGCGGCTTACGGAGAACTCATCTACAGCCACAGCGGAGACGCCCTGGCGGTCAACCTCTACATTCCATCCACCCTGGACTGGACCGAGCGCGGGATACACGTTCAACTGGAGACAGCTTTCCCGCACTCGGACGTCGCCACACTGACCGTCACCGCGGACACCCCCACAGAGTTCACCCTGCGGCTCCGGCGCCCCGCGTGGGCAACCGATATGGAAGTCCGCGTATCCCAAGGCGACGGTGTCTCCCCACAGGCTGGAACCGCCGACGACGGCCATCCCGTGCTCATCCGGCGCGTCTGGGAGGGCACCACCACAGTTTCCATCCGGCTCCACGCCGAAGTACGGGCCGAAGCCCTTCCGGACGGCTCGCCGTGGGTGTCCTTCCTCTACGGACCTGTGGTCCTTGCCGCCAGGGAAGGGAACGCAGGCATAGGAAGCTTCGAAGCAGCCGACGAACGCATGGGCCATGTTGCCGGCGGCCACCAGCTGGCGCTGGCACACACCCCGGTGGTCTCCGCGCAAGAGCCGGCAGACGCCGTCGTCTTGGTCAACCGCGAGTCGCTTTCCGCGGACCTCACCGCCACACAGGATGGTTCTCCCGTCCGGGTCCGGCTTGAACCGTTCGCAGGTATCCACGATGAGCGCTACACGGTGTACTGGCCAACCGGCCCCGCTCCCGCGGAGCGGACTGCCGAACTCGCCGCCATGGACGCAGACGCAGCGGAGATGGAGGCCGTCGTCGACGCCGTCACGGCAGGCGAGCAGCAACCCGAAGCTGACCATTTTTTCGCCGGCGAAGGCACGAAGGCCGGCGGACAGGACGGACTGCACTGGCGGACCGCCACAGGCTGGTTCTCCTATACCCTCAAGGATCCCAACTCTGAAGCAGCCTTCCTCAGGACCAGGGTCCGGCAAAATCCGGGACGCCGCCAACGGCTCACCCTCAACGGCGCACCGCTGGCGAAGATACTGCGCTCCGGAACGGACCATGACTGCGAAGTAACCGAGTACGCCATTCCGGCGGAAGCAAGGCTCAAGAATTCAGTGGCACTCGTGTTCGCGGTGCACGCAGAGCCCGGCCACACCACCGAGGACTTGCTGTCGGTGGAACTGCGAAAAGGACCCTAGCGCCATTTATACACGTGGCGGCGTTTAGCCAGCCCGCACATCAAACCTCCGACGGTACTCCGTTGGCGTCGTGGAAAAAGCAGCCGCGAAGTTTTGGCGGAGGGTGACGGCGTTCCCGAATCCGCAGTCAGTGGCCACCTGTTCGATCGACAAGTCCGTGGTTTCGAGCAGACGCCGGGCTGCGTCAAGGCGGCGGGCACGGATCCAGGCGGCCGGCGTCGTTCCTGTTGCGGCCCGGAAGGCGCGGACAAAGGTGCGCCGGCTCAGGTGCGCCTGCGCCGCCAGCAGGTCGACGGTGAGGGGTTCACCCAGCCGACTTAGGGCCCATTCCAGCAGGCGCGAGATCGGATCGTCGGTGGAGCGGGAAGGAACAGGGCGCTCGATGTACTGCGACTGCCCGCCCTCCCGGTGCGGTGCGATGACCAGGCTGCGTGCCACCTGGTTCGCCGCCTCCGCGCCAAGCCGTGCGCGCACCAGGTGCAGGCACGCGTCCAGGGCGGAGGCGGTACCGGCAGAGGTGAGCACGTCGCCGTGGTCGATATAGAGCACGGACTGGTCCAGCGGAACATCCGGATGCCGCGCAGCAAGGGAATCGAATGCCTGCCAGTGCGTGACTGCCCGGCGTCCCGCGAGCAAGCCGGCGTCGGCGACGGGGATCGCGCCAAGGCACAGCCCCAGAATTGGTGCGCCACGCCCGTGCGCGTCTTGGAGCACCTGCCGCAGCGAATCACTGGGGACGCGACCGTCGTCGAACCATGAAGGCACCACCACCACGTCCGCCGCCTCCGCGGCTTCCGGCCCTTCCACTTTGCCGAGCCGATAGCCCTCAGCGGTGGTGACCTCGCCTTCCTGGTCAGAGAAAAGAACTGTCTTCCAGCAGGCAAGGCCCTGGCGGGCAACCTCGTCAAAAACCATCTGCGGAACGGCGAGGTGGAACATCGTTGCCCCATCGAAGGCGTACACCGCGATCCTCATTCGGCCCCTTCCAAACATCTTGGCCCGAATCCATCGTATATCTGCCTTCGTGCCACTGTTGGCACGCACCAGCTGCGGGAAGACTGGAACAGTTGCCAGATGGCAGCCGAGAGAACCACCAGGGAGAACAAAGATATGAGCACCCCCCGCCGCGCCCTCATCCTCATCGACGTACAGAACCAGTACTTTGGCGGCCCCCTCGAAATCCAGTACCCGCCGCACCAGGAATCCCTGCCCATGATTGCGAAGGCAGTGGACGCCGCCACCGCCGCGGGCATCCCGGTCGCCGTGATCCAGCACTCCGCGGGCGAGGGTGCACCGGTCTTTGCACCCGGCACACCGGAGTTCGACCTGCACCCCGAGATTGAGCGCCGCAAAACCACCGCATGGAAGTCGCTGGTCAAGCAGTACGGCTCCGTCTATGCCGGCACGGACCTCGTCGAATGGCTGCGGAAGCACGACGTCGACACCGTCACCTTGGCGGGCTACATGACCAACAACTGCGTGCTCGCCTCCGCCGTGGAGGCAGAGTTCCTTGGCTTCACCACCGAAGTCCTCTCAGACGCCACCGGCGCCATCAACATCGCCAACCACGCGGGTTCCGCCGATGCGAAGACCGTGCACACCACGCTCCTCGCACTGCTGAACTCGAACTGGGCAGCAGTAGCGGATACTGACACGTGGACGAACGCCCTGGCTGCGGATCAGGCCCTTGCAGGGAGCGACCTTGGCAGCTCCGCTGTCGCCGGTTTGGAGCTCGTCCCCCAGACGTAACCAGCTGCCCGGGCTTCCCACTTGTCATCGGCCGCGCGAAGCCCGGGAACACCAGCAGCACTCCCGCCGTTGCACCCACGGGGACCAAGCCCCAACGAAATTCAAGGACTGAATACATGAAGTGGATTCTTCTCGCCGGCGCCATCCTGAGCGAGGTGACAGCGTCCCTTTCCCTGAAAGCGGCCCTTGATAATCCTGCCTTCTTCATCGTGGTGGTCCTCGGTTATTCCGCGTCCTTCGCTTTCCTCGCCGGGGTCCTCCGGAAAGGCCTGGGCCTCGGCGTCGCCTACGGCATCTGGGCCGCTCTGGGAGTAACCCTCACCGTGCTGCTGGCCGCCCTTCTTTTTGGCGAAGCGCTGACGCCGGTGATGATGATCGGCGTCGCCATGGTGATCGGCGGCGTGCTGTGCGTTGAACTCGGGTCACACAAGGAGCCGGCAGCAGAACCCGCAAAAGAAATGGCCCGCTCATGATGTGGCTGCTGCTGGCAGGGGCCATCCTCACCGAGGTGACCGCCACTCTTTTGCTGCGGGTCGCGTCCACCGGTAAGCGGCGCTGGTACCTACCTGTCGCCGTCGGATATTTCCTGGCGTTCACCCTCCTGACGCTGACGCTGGAGCAGGGCATGAACCTCGGCGTCGCCTACGGCATCTGGGCCGCTGCCGGCGTCGCGCTGACCGCCCTTGCCAGCCGCGTCTTCTTCAAGGAGACAATCACCCCCGTCATGATGCTGGGGCTCGGCCTCATCATCGGCGGTGTCCTGCTGATCGAGCTGGGCGCGGCGCACTAGGCAGGACCGCAGAACAGGAGTCGGGGCACCGGGTGCCGTGGCACTCCGGCCTGTTCTCTTATGGCAGACTGCCCCTCCCCCGGGCGTCCCGACTGTGTTCAAATGGGAAGGTTGAACCGGCCGCCCGAGTCCGCTCCACGGCCTCGGCCCGATGGAAGGAAGCACATGACCGATCGTCCGGAACACCCTCCAATCCCCACGCCCGGAAGCGCCCAAGGCCTGGACAGCAAGGTCGAGGGCGGATGCCCGGTGGACCATGGCAGCGTGACCTCGCACGGCAGCGAGAGCGAAAACCCGGCCATCGATTCGCCCCAGCCCAAAGGGCACCGGCCGCGGACCGTCGCGGACTGGTGGCCCAACCAGCTGGACCTCTCCGTGCTCCACGCCAACCACCCCAAAGGCAACCCACTCGGCCCGGACTTCAGCTATCGGGAAGAGTTCCAGAAGCTCGACGTCGAGGCACTGAAGCAGGACATCACCGAGGTCCTCACCACTTCCCAGGACTGGTGGCCGGCGGACTTCGGCCACTATGGCGGCCTGATGATCCGCCTTAGCTGGCACGCCGCCGGCACCTACCGCGTCCACGACGGCCGAGGCGGCGCCGGGGACGGCAGCCAGCGGTTCGCGCCGCTCAACAGCTGGCCGGACAATGCCAACCTGGACAAGGCCCGGCGCCTCCTGTGGCCCGTCAAGCAGAAGTACGGCCAGAAACTCTCCTGGGCCGACCTGCTGGTCCTCGCCGGCAACGTCTCCCTGGAGTCCATGGGCTTCAAGACCTTCGGTTTCGCCTTCGGGCGCGAGGACGTGTGGGAGCCCGAGGAGATTTTCTGGGGTCCGGAGGACACCTGGCTGGGCGACGAGCGCTACATCGGCGAAGGCCAGATGTCGGAGGAAGTCGGTTCCACGGAGATGGGCCTGATCTACGTCAACCCCGAGGGGCCCATGGGCAACCCGGATCCCAAACTCGCCGCGGCGTTCATCCGGGAGACCTTCAAGCGGATGGCCATGAACGATGAAGAGACGTTCGCGCTGATTGCGGGCGGCCACACGTTCGGCAAGACCCATGGAGCCGGCGACGCCGACGCGCACGTGGGACCGGAGCCCGAAGGCGCCGACCTTGAGGCGCAGGGCCTGGGCTGGCTCAGCACGTACGGCAGCGGCAAGGGTGGGGACACGATCACCTCCGGCTTGGAAGTCACCTGGACCGACAAGCCCACCCAGTGGAGCAACCGCTTCCTGGAGATCCTGTTCGAGTACGAGTGGGAGCTGGTCAAGAGCCCCGCCGGCGCCCACCAGTGGGTGGCCAAGGACGCCCCGGAGATCATCCCGGACGCGCATGACCCGCAGAAAAAGCACCGGCCCACCATGCTGACCACCGACCTGTCGCTGCGCTTTGACCCTATCTATGAGGAAATCGGGCAGCGCTTCCTGAAGAACCCGGACGAGTTCCAGCTCGCCTTCGCCAAGGCCTGGTACAAACTGCTGCACCGCGACATGGGCCCGGTCGGCCCGCACATGCTGGGGCCGTGGGTTCCGGAAGCCCAGCTCTGGCAGGACCCCGTTCCCGCCGTCGACCATGGACTGATCGGCGAGCAGGACATCGCGTCCCTGAAGGCCCAGCTCCTGGACTCCGGCCTGTCCGTCTCCCAGCTGGCCACGACGGCATGGGCTTCCGCCTCCACCTTCCGCAAGACGGACAGGCGGGGCGGCGCCAACGGTGCCCGGATCCGGCTGGAGCCCCAGCGGGGCTGGGAGGTCAACGAACCTGAGCAGCTTTCGACGGCGTTGCAGGCCATCGAGCGCGTGCAGCAGGAGTTCAACTCGTCCCAGGCGGGAGGCAAGAAGGTCTCGCTGGCGGACCTGATCGTCCTCGGCGGATGCGCGGCGGTGGAGAAGGCAGCGGGCGACGCCGGCTTCCCCGTCACCGTGCCGTTCCGTCCGGGACGCACCGATGCCGCCCAGGACCAGACCGACGTCGAGCAGTTCCAGTACCTGAAGCCGCGGGCGGACGGGTTCCGCAACTATGTGCGTCCCGGCGAGAAGCTCCAGCCGGAGACCCTCCTGCTGGACAAGGCGTACCTGCTGGACCTGTCTGCACCGGAGATGACGGCGCTCATCGGCGGCATGCGTGCGCTCGGCACCAACATTGGCGGCTCCAAGCACGGCGTCCTCACCGACCGGCCACAGGTCCTGACGAACGACTTCTTCGTCAACCTGCTCTCCCCCGGCACCAAGTGGAAGGCGTCCGAGAACGAGGAGAACGTCTACGAGATCACGGACGTCGCTACCGGCGAGCTGAAGTGGACCGCCACCCCAGTGGACCTGGTGTTCGGCTCCAACTCCCAGCTCCGGGCGATGTCCGAGGTCTACGCCAGCGAGGACGGCAGGGAGAAGTTCGTCAACGACTTCGTAGCGGCCTGGGTGAAGGTCATGGAACTCGACCGTTTCGACCTGCGGTGATCCACCTGAACTGAATACGGCTTACTGAACAAGGCATCCGGGCCGGCTGCTTCCTGCGGCCGGCCCGGACGTTTGCCACAGATTAACAGCCGCTCACGGAATCAGGTTCTCGGCCCGGTAGCGGTCGAAGAGTGCGGTAAAGGCGTCCAGCGTCCGCCTGTATCCGGTGAACCCGGCATCCCGGCTTTTGCCCATGTCCGTCACCACTTCAATGCCGCGGCCCAGGTCGCCGTCCGTGTGCCACCAGGACGCCAGGCGGTTCAGGTCCGGTTCGCTGAGGTTATGGCGCGCGGCGATGTCCCGCCACTGGTCCTCCCGGCCTGCCATCGACTGCTCCAGGGGGCGGGGCTTCTCCTCGTACCCCTCCCACTCCACGCCGAAGTAGGCGGCGAGCTTCGGCCACATCCAGCGCCAGCGGAACACGTCGCCGTTGACGATGTTGAAGGCCTCGTTTGCCGCCGCCGGCGTGGTGGACGCCCACAGCATGTGCTCGGCGAGCAGGCCCGCATCCGTCATGTCCGTCAGGCCGTTCCACTGTGTTTCGGAGCCAGGGAAGACAAACGGTTCACCGTTCTCGCGGCACAAGGTGGCCTGGGCGGCGAGCGTCAGGCCCATGTTCATGGCGTTGCCGACGGCGTGCCCGATCACCGTGTGTGCGCGATGCACGGACCAGGTGAAGCCCTGCTCCGCCGCGGCCGCCCAGAGCTCGTCCTCCTGGGCGTAGTAGAAGTTCCGGACCGGCAGGCGCGGCTCCTCCTCGTGGAAAGGAGTGTCCGGCATTTCCCCGGCCGCGTATGCCTCGAAGGGCCCGAGGTAGTGCTTGAGGCCGGTCATCAGCGCAACGTGGGCTACGTCCTTGCCGCGAAGTGCCGCCAGGAGGTCTCGCACCATGCCGGCATTGACCGCGATGTTTTCCTCCTCGGTGTCCTGCCGCGACCACGCTGTGAAGAAGACATGGGAGGGGTTCTCCGGCCCGAGCGCAGCGGCCAGCGATGCAGCCGAGGTCAGGTCTGCGGAGAGCCACCGTACTCCGGGACGCTCAGCACCGGGGTTCCGGGAGAGGGCAAGCACCCTCCACCCCTCGCCTGCCAAGGTATCGACGAGGGCAGACCCCGCTATGCCGGTCGCACCCACAACAAGAGCCGTCTTCTCGGTCCCTGCGGTTGTTCCTGCGCCAATAGTCATGGAGCTCCTCCTGGTTGTGCTGAATTACGCCCTGGCATCGGCAGGGCGTTAAAGCTCTGGGGCGCGCGCACCCTGTGCGCGGCGGCGGTATGAAGCCTGCATTGGCCCAATAGCGACAAGGCGGTGCCTCAGCCAGATATTCCCCCACCGCCGTCGAACGTCTCTATGGCCCGCCTGGAGGAGCGTAGATCTCCGCGGGAAGCTCTACCAGCATCGCCACCAGGGCGATCGGAATGAGTGCCAGCCCGGCAATGTGCTGAAGGAGGCCGTCCGGCAGTTGGACCGCCAGTCCGCCGACGACGACGGCAGGAAGTGCTGTGGAGACGATGGCGCGCAAGGACCGGCGTTCCACGGCCGCCCACACTGACGCCGCCGCAAACGCCAGGGCTCCGAGCAAAACCATTCGGTGCCCTTCAAAGTAGGTGGGCGACCGGCCAATGAAACTGAAACTGTCAGCAAGACCGCACGCCATGATGGCCGCCGCCAGCAGGACCAGCAGGGCCCACAACCCGACCTTCCAGCGGATGAAGCTCATCATGGGATGAGCTAACCACACGGTTCACGGGTTGGATCGGCCTTTGGCTGTCGGGATAGGCCCGATAGCCTGCTGTGATGGTCGCGGACGAGCAGGAACTTGCAGGCGGAAACGCGTCCGGCCGGGTTGTGCGCATCGGCAACACCGTAAGGAAACCCTGGCTGGAAAACTCAGCAGCCGTGCAGGATTATCTCGCCGGGCTCCGCTCGTCCGGGGTGGACGTTCCCCAACCTCTGGGAAGGGACGACGACGGCCGGAGCGTTGTGGAGTTCGTGGCAGGCGTCCTCGCGCTGGAGGAACTGCCGCTCACCCACGACGATCTGCTGCGGGTTGGCCGCATGATCCGCCGGATCCACGACGCGAGTGAAGCTGTGGTGATCCCTGATCCAGGAGCGTGGAACATGCTGCTGCCTGCCGAGAACCCGGACCTGATGTGCCACAACGACCTCGCACCCTGGAACCTCGTCAGGGGCGACCGGTGGGTTTTCATCGACTGGGACGGAGCCGGCCCCAGCACGCGCCTGTGGGATTTGGCGTACGCCGCCCAGTCCTTCGGCATGCTGTTCGAAGGGCAGCCCGTGGAAGACGCGGCAGCGAGACTGTCCGCCCTTGTTGACGGGTACCAGGCTGACGAACCGCTCCGCAGCGCGTTGCCGGCAGCAATGGCGGAGCGAACTGCGGCAATGTTCACACTCCTGGAGTCCTCGCACGAGAACGGGTTCCAGCCGTGGGCGGACATGTTCGTCAACGGCCACGGGGAACACTGGCGTGGCGCTGCGCAGTATGTACGGCAGCATCAATCGGCATGGGAGCAGGCCCTCGCCCGGCCGTGGTCTGCTGAGCGTCCAGGGTCAGCGTTGGAGTAGAGCCGCCGTTAGCCTTGGGGAGTGGAAATTCGAGCTGTTCTCTTCGACCTGGACAACACCCTGTTCGACCATGCAGCTTCTGCCAGGGCAGGCATGGATGCTTTCCTTCAACACCTCGGGACGGCGTCCACGGACGATCTGGCACGTGCGTGGTTCCAGCTGGAGCAAACCATCTACCACCGCTTTCTTGCCGATGAACTGTCCTTCCAGGAACAGCGCCGGGAACGGCTCCGCCCGTTTCTCCCGCTGGCAGGTCTTGCTGTCCCCGCAACGGACGCGATGCTGGACGGACTCTTCGACGTCTACCTTCAGAATTACCAGGAAGCGTGGGCCGCGTTCCCGGACGCAGCGCCCGCCCTGCGAAGCCTGCACGACGGCGGCATGCCGGTCGGCGTCATCACCAACGGGAACCACCGCCAGCAGACACTGAAAGTCAGCAAGATAGGCCTCGGCCCGGTGATACGCCGTATCTTCAGCTCGGAGTCCATGGGCCATGCCAAACCCTCTCCCGAGGCATTCATACAACCCTGCAAAAGCCTCGGAATCTCCCCGGCCCAAGCCCTCTACGTCGGGGACAACTTCCGTGTTGACGTCGAAGGGGCCAGGAACGCGGGGCTGCACTCGATCCATCTCAACCGGGACGGTGGCGGACCAGAGGCACGATCCAGAGCCTCGCAGAGCTGATCCCGATTCTTGGCGCAGGAACAGGTGCGGCGAATGATTCGACTACGATCTTGTGATGGCCCGCCTTATCGCTCCGGACGTTAGTTACCACTCCTCCTGGCTGGAAGGGGTGGCGGATTTCGACGGCGCCCGCCAGGACGGCGCGGGCGCCGAGGACTGGCCCCTGGAAGACCTGGGAGACCCCCAAACGTTCGGCCGCTTTGTTGACTGGCTCGTCAAGGACGCACTGCCGGAGACCCCGCGGAAACCGGAGCACGTGCCCTGCACCTACCTGTGGATCGTGGAAGGTGACACGTTCCTTGGGTCTTTGGCCATCAGGCATGAACTGACCGAGTTCCTCCTCAACGAAGGCGGCCACATCGGCTACAGCATCAGGCCCTCAGCCCGGCGCCGCGGCCACGCTGCCCAGGCACTGGCGGATGCCCTGCCGATCGCGAAGAAACTGGGAATCACCAGGGTCCTCCTCACCTGCGATGAGGACAACTTCGCCTCCCGGGGCACTATCGAAAAGAATGGCGGCCTCTATGAGGACAGCCGCAACGGCAAACGCCGCTACTGGATCGATAACGCCTAACGAGGAGCTATCCCCTACCCCGCCGGCCGCAGCGACGTGATCATCCGCTTGATGTCCGCATACTCCGGCGTCCCCGCGTACAGCTTCGCCTTCTCCAGGTACGGCAGCGACGGGTCGCCCGGCGTCAGGTTCAGCTCCGGATTGTAGAAGGCCCCGAACGTGGCGGCGTTGGGCGGCCAGTTGAAGAAGTGGAACATGTAGCAGGCCGAGTCACCTTCCGGCAGTGGCGCGGTGGTGATTCCGTAGGCCGCCGCCGGGGTGTCCGGCGGGCCGGCCGCGGCGTCGTTGCCGCGGGTCTCGAACGTGTACCGGGGGACGGTGCCGTACTGGGCCAGCTGCGGCATCTCCTCGGACTCCAACACGGAGTAGGGGTACTTCTCCGTACACGTGGAACCGGTGGCCATGTTGGTGCGCAGCGTCGCCAGCAGCCGCCCGTCCTGGCTGGTCACCTCGGCAGACGCTCCGCCTCCCTCAGCCAGCTCCCCTGCCGGGTCCGTGATGTTCCAGCTGGGCGGCAGGTCGAAGGCCAGGTCGCCGGCCGCCGTCGTGTACGTGGTCCAGGAGGCCGGCGCCGGGGCGCTGGCGCTCGGGCTCCCGGTCGCGCTGGGCGGTGCGGCCGTCGTCGTCGCAGTGGGCGTCGCTGGTTCGCTCGCGGCAGAGGTAACGCTCGACGGCGTCACTTGCGGTTGGCCGGCCGGCCCGCCGCATGCGGTGAGCAGCGAAAATGAAAGAAGTAGTGCCGCGCCGGGCCACGCTGACCGCCGCATGTCCGCCTCCTCGGAAGCCGTTGTGATCCCTCAATTGTGGCGCCGCGGCGCCTGCCGGGATCCGTTAATCAACCGATTGGAGCCAAACCGTTGCAGCTCGTAACGAAACCATTCCCGGCCACGCCGGCCACCCGCCGTCGAACGTTTACGTCCCCCTTAACGCACTTTGCGGCGCGGGCTGTTTGGGTGAGCGGATGGCAACCAGCGTGAACACGAACGCGACCGTGGCCGTGACCACCAGCAGCATCAGCCCAATGAAGTAGCTGTTGTCCGCCGCGTTGTAGGTGGCGCCCATGACCAGCGGCGGGAAGTAGCCGCCCATCCCGCCGGCGGCGCTGACGATGCCGCTGATGCTGCCCACCTTCCCCTGCGGCGAGAGCCGGCCAACCCACGCGAACACGCCGCCGGTGCCCAGGCCAAGCGCGGCCGCCATCGCTACGAAGGTGAGTCCGGCCGGGATCTCGCCGTCGGGCCGCAGGTTCACCACAAAGGCCAGCACCGCAATGCCCGCCAGCGACGAAAGAACCACCGGCTTGGACCCGATCCGGTCCGCCAGCACTCCCCCGATGGGCCGGAACAGCACCGCCGCCAGGGCAAACCCGGCGGTGCGGGTGCCGGCTGCGGTTGGATCGAACTGGTAGATGTCCCGGAGGTACGTGGGCAGGTAGGTGGCGAAGGAGACGAAGCCGCCGAAGACGATGGCGTAGAGGAAGCACAACTTCCAGGTGACGGCGAGCCCGGCAGCGTCCTTGAGCTTGGGGATCACCGGCGCAGTGTTCCGGTGCCAGTCCGGCGACTCCTTCAGGTTGAACCAGATCACGGCCCCCATCACCACCAGCAGCCCGGCAATCAGCAGGTGCGTGGGCAGGTAGCCGATCCAGGTCACCAAGCGCGGGGTCAGGAAGGCCGCCAGCGCGGTCCCGCCCATGCCGGCACCGAACACGCCGGTGGCAAAGCCGCGCCGCGACGGCTCGTACCAGGCGGAAACAAAAGGAATTCCGACGGCGAACACGGTACCTGCGATGCCCAGCAAGAGGCCCGCGCCCAGCACCACCGCATAGGAACCGAGCGTGCCGCCGAAGGCCACCAGCAGGACGGGAGGCACGCTGCCCAGCAGGACAAATGTGAACATCACCCGCCCGCCGAAGCGGTCCGTCATGGCGCCCACCACGATCCGGCCCAGCGATCCGACGAAAATCGGCATGGCCACCAGGACCGCGGTGGCCGTGGAGTCCAGCCCCATCTCCTGCGTATAGCGGGCGCCCAAGGGTGCCACGATGTTCCACGCCCAGAAGGCCATGACGGACGCGCTGGTGGCCAGCGCCAGGTTCAGGCCCTTGCCGGGATGGGAGGTTTCCGTGGGCGGTACGGGATTCGCGGGGCGTGCGGCTTCAGTCATGGTGTGCTCCCCTCAGCGGTTCCGGGTGTCCCGGTCCTCGGTCCCGACCGCCGACCAGCCGCGTTTGCCGGCGGGCGCGTTGGCGTTGTGGACGGCACTGGCGCCGGACCTGCTCCCGGCCCTGCCTCCGGGCCGTGTACCCGCCCGCCCGCCTGCCCTGCCGCCGTCGCGGTCCCGCGAGCGGTACACGATGTACGGGCGGAACAGGTAGTGGAACGGCGCGGTGAAGGCGTGGACCAGCCGGGTGAAAGGCCAGATGATGAACAGGGCCATCCCCACCAATGTGTGCAGGTGGAAGGAGAACGGTGCCGCAGCCATGGCCGCGATGTCCGGCTGGAAGATGAACAGCGAACGGAACCACGGCGCCACGGTCTCGCGGTAGTTGTGCCCGTGCTCGCCCTCGAACACGCTGGCCAGGGTGGTCCACAGCCCGAACACAATGGCGGCGGTGAGCACCACGTACATGGTCTTGTCATTCTTGGTGGTGGCCATAAACACCGGCCCCGTGGTGCGGCGGCGGTAAATCAGCAGGATGATGCCGCCCAGTGTCCCGATGCCCGCGATCCCGCCCACGAACAGGGCGTTGAAGTGGTAAAAGTCCTGGCTCATCCCCACCGCTTCCGTCCACGACATCGGGATAACGAGCCCGAAGAAGTGGCCGGCAATCACTGCGAGCAGGCCGAAGTGGAACAGCGGCGAGGCGACCCGCAGCAGTTTTGATTCGTAGAGCTGTGAGGACCTGGTGGTCCAGCCGAACTGGTCGTACTTGTAGCGCCAAACCAGCCCGCCCACCAGGACCACCACCATCACGTAGGGCAGGACGCCCCACAGGACAATGTCCAGGGCGGAAAGTTCGACGGCGACGCCGGGCTCTGTTTCCAATGTCACCATGGTCAGGCCCCCTTCACGGGCAGCAGGCGCGGATCGTAGGGGTCAAGGCCAACCGCCTCCGTAGGCGGCCCGTAGCCTGCCATCCGCATCACGGCCTGTTCATCCGCCGGCGACTTCCCGGGCAGCGTGGCGCAAATGGCCTCCAGGATCCGGGCGTGCGGCAGCTTGTCCCGGAGCAGCCCGAACTTCAGCATCTCCAGGCTGGGCCGGTACCGGATCAGCAGCTCCCGCCCTGCGGCGAAGTCCACCAGCGCGGTGTACTCGAGCACCATGGGCAGGTAGTCCGGCAGCTCCCCCTGGGTGTCCACCAGGATGTCGCTTTGCCGGTAGGCCTTCTTGAAGCTGCCCAGCACTTCGCCGCGGCGCCGGGTGTCCCCGTCCGTCCAGTAGCTCAGGTGCAGCGCGTGGCGGCGGCTGAGGTCGAACTCCCGCACGTAGTGCGCCTGGGCCTCCATCAGCGGCGTGGCTTCCAGCGCGTCCAGCACCTCCTGGAAGGGTTCGACGGCGCCCGGGAACTCCGCGAGCGCGGCGCGCATGAGCGTCACCTTGCCCAGGAGGTCCTGGTCCGGGTAGGACAAGCACCACGCACCGGCCATGTAAGCCACCTGGTGGCGGCGGCTCACGGCTGGTCCTCCGCCGCGGCCAGGGTCCCCGGCTCGGGCCCCTTGTCCGGAAAGAGCCCCGGCGGCGCCCCGCGGCCGTCCCAGTTCAGCAGGTTCACCCGCCCCTTCAGGCTCGTCCCGGCAGATACCTCGTCGCTGGTCTGCCTGTCGCGCAGGGCGTTGAACGTGTCCACGGCAACCGGTACCGGCCTGCCGCTCGCCTCGCCGAAGGGCGAGGAATCCTGCATGCCCGGGCCGCCGTCGAAATCCAGCGAGCAGCCCATCTCCTCCAGGTCATGCGCCTGCTCCACGTGCGCCTTGGGGATGACGTACCGCTCGTCGTACTTGGCAATCGCCATCAGCCGGTACATCTCGTACATGGTCTGACCGTCCATGCCCACGGCCTCGGCGATGGACTCGTCCGGGTCGTTGCCCATGCTGATGCCGCGCATGAACGAACGCATGGCTGCGAGCTTCTTCAGTACCGCGGTGACCCGGTCCGCGTCCCCGGCGGTGAAGAGCTCGGCGAGGTACTCCACCGGGATGCGCAGCGCATCAATGGCGCCGAACAGATTGCCGTGGTCCTCGCCGTCGTGCCCCTGGTCCCGCAGCAGGTCCACCACCGGGGAAAGCGGCGGCACGTACCAGACCATCGGCATGGTCCGGTACTCCGGGTGCAGCGGCAGCGCCACCTTATAGACCTTGGCGAGCGCGTACACCGGCGAGCGCACAGCGGCGTCGATCCAGTCCTCGGGGATGTCCTGCGCCCTCGCTTCGGCCTGAACGGCGGGATCGTTCGGGTCCAGCAGCACGTCCATCTGGGCGTCGTAGAGTTCCTGCGGGTCGGTGACGGACGCAGCCGCGGTGACGGCATCGGCGTCGTACAAAAACAGCCCCAGGTACCGCAGCCGGCCCACGCAGGTCTCTGAGCACACCGTGGGAATCCCCACCTCCACCCGCGGGTAGCAGAACGTGCACTTCTCGGCCTTGCCGGTCTTGTGGTTGAAGTAGATCTTCTTGTACGGGCAGCCGGTGACGCACTGCCGCCAGCCGCGGCACTTGTCCTGGTCCACCAGCACAATGCCGTCCTCCACCCGCTTGTAGATGGCGCCGGACGGGCAGGATGCCATGCAGGAAGGGTTCAGGCAGTGCTCGCAGATCCGCGGCAGGTAGAACATGAACGTCTGCTCGTACGCGAACTTGATCTTGTCCTCGGACTCCCGCCGGACCTTCTCCACCAGCGGGTCCAGGTGGCCGTTCTCCGCGGAGCCGCCCAGGTTGTCATCCCAGTTGGCGGACCAGGTGACCTTGGTGTCCTCCCCGGTGATCAGGGATTTGGGCCGGGCCACCGGAAAGTCGTCGCCCAGGGGTGCGTCCACCAGGGTCTTGTAGTCGTAGGTCCAGGGCTCGTAGTAGTCCTTGAGCTCGGGCTGGACCGGGCTGGCGAACAGCCCGAACATCTTCTTCACCCGGCCGCCGGCCTTCAGGACCAGTTTGCCGCGCTTGTTCAGGTCCCAGCCGCCGCGCCATTTGTCCTGGTCCTCGTAGCGCCGGGGATAGCCCTGCCCGGGACGGGTCTCCACGTTGTTGAACCAGACATACTCGGTGCCCGCACGGTTGGTCCACGCCTGCTTGCAGGTGACCGAACACGTGTGGCAGCCAATGCACTTGTCCAGGTTCATCACCATGCCCATTTGCGCCATGACTCGCATCAGTACTGCACCTCCTGTGAGCGGCGGCGGACCGTGGCCACCATGTCTCGCTGGTTTCCGGTGGGGCCGAGGTAGTTGAACGCATATGCCAGCTGGGCGTAGCCGCCGATCAGGTGCGAGGGTTTCACCAGCAGCCTGGTCACCGAGTTGTGGATACCGCCGCGCCGCCCGGTGGCCTCCGACTTCGGCACGTCGATGGTGCGTTCCTGCGCGTGGTGGACGTAGACCACGCCAGCGGGCATCCGGTGGCTGACGATGGCCCGGGCCACCAGGACGCCGTTGATGTTCAGGCACTCCACCCAGTCGTTGTCCCTGACCTGGATGGAATCGGCGTCCGCCGGACTCATCCAGACCGTTGGCCCGCCCCGGGAGAGCGAGAGCATTAGCAGGTTGTCCTGGTATTCGGAGTGGATGGACCACTTGGAGTGCGGCGTCAGGTAGCGGACCACCACCTCCAGCTGCCCGTTCTGCCCGAGTTTGGGTTCCCCGAAGAGGCGGTGCATGTCCAGCGGCGGCCGGTAGATGGGAAGGGCCTCGCCGATGTCCGTGATCCAGTCATGGTCCAGGAAGAAGTGCATCCGCCCTGTCAGGGTGTGGAAGGGTTTGAGCCGTTCGATGTTGATGGTGAACGGTGCGTAACGGCGTCCGCCGGTCTCCGAGCCGGACCATTCCGGCGAGGTGATCACCGGCACCGGGGCCGCCTGGGTCTGGGCGAAGGTGATGAACTTTTCCTCGGAGCCTTCGGACAGGTCCGCCAGCTTCCGCCCGGTCCGGACTTCCAGGTCCTTGAACCCCTGCACGGACAGCATCCCGTTGGTGGTGCCGGAGAACGCCAGGATGGCTTCCGCCATTTTCGAGTCGGTGTCGATGGCGGGGCGGCCGTCCGCGGCGCCGCCGAGCATCACGCCGTTCGAGTGGCTGAGCCGCTTCAGCGGCTCCTCCAGTTTGTAGGTGACGTTCTTGACAGTGAAGCCCAGCTTGTCCGCAAGGGGTCCGACGGCGGCTAGCTTGTCCGCGATGGTTGTGTAGTCCCGCTCCACCACGGAAAAGACGGGCATGTTCTGCCCCGGGACGGCGGGGATGTCCGGCTCCCGCCAGTCGCGGACGATTCCGCCGGGCTGGGCGAGCTGGCCCGGGGTGTCGTGCTGCAGCGGAACGCTCACCAGGTCGCGGCGGACTCCCAGATGGGTCTTGGCCAGCCTGGAGAACTCCCGGGCCAGCAGGTGGAAGGTGTCAAAGTCGGTCTTGGTTTCCCACGGCGGGTCGATGGCCGGGGTGAACGCGTGCACGAACGGGTGCATGTCCGTGGAGGACAGGTCGTGTTTCTCGTACCAGGTGGCGGCGGGGAATACGACGTCGGACAGCAGCGTGGTGGAGGTCATCCGGAAGTCGGCGGAGACCAGCAGGTCCAGCTTCCCTTCCGGCGCCTTCTCGTGCCACTTCACGTCCGTGGGTTTGAGCCCCTCGGCATGGTCCTCGCCCAGGACGTTGTTGTGGGTGCCCAGCAGGTTCCGCAGGAAGTACTCGTTGCCTTTCGCGGAGGAACCGAAGAGGTTGGAGCGCCAGAGGACCAGGGTGCGCGGCCAGTTCTCCGGGGCGTCCACGTCCTCGATGGCCGGGTTCAGGGTCCGGTTTTTGAGTGCGTCCGCTATGTAGGTGGGGGTGTCCTTGGCGGTTCCGGCGGCGACGGCCGCCTCCGCCTCATCGGCCAGGTCCAGGGGGTTGCGGTCGAACTGCGGGTAGAACGGCATCCATCCGAGCCGGGCGGACTGGGCGATGGCGTCCGCGGTGTGCAGGCCGTCCAGGGCGCCGGTGGACAGCGGGGACTTCAGCGCATCGGCGGAGTAGCCATCCTGGCGCCACTGGTCCGTGTGCATGTACCAGTACCCGGTGCCGATCATGGTGCGCGGCGGCCGGGACCAGTCCAGGGCGTTGGCCAGCGACACCCAGCCGGTGATGGGACGCGTCTTTTCCTGCCCCACATAGTGCGCCCAGCCGCCCCCGTTCCGGCCCATGCAGCCGGTCAGCATCACCAGCGCCAGGATGGCCCGGTAGGTGGTGTCGCCGTGGAACCACTGGCAGATGCCGGCACCCATGATGATCATTGAGCGGCCCTTGGACTGCTCGGCGTTCCGGGCAAACTCGCGGGCCACACGGATGCAGGCCTGGGCGGGAACGGACGTGATCTCCTCCTGCCAGGCCGGCGTGTAGGGGGTGGCGGCGTCGTCGTACCCCGCGGCCCAGTCCCCCGGCAGCCCTTCGCGGCCCACACCGTACTGGGCCAGCATGAGGTCGAACACCGTAGTGACCAGCTGGCCCTCCACCTCCATCACGGGCACCCCGCGCCGGAGCACGCTGCCGGTGCCGTCCGCCTGCTCGAAGCACGGAAGCAGGATCTCGGCGCTCTCACCCGAGACGTCCCGCAGCGAAAGGGCCGGTTCAATCCCCTCCAGGTCCAGGTTCCACTTGCCCTCGCCGCTGCCGGAGTAGCGGAAGCCCATGGAGCCGTTCGGTACGGCGGGGCGGCCCGCCTTTTTGTCGAACAGGACGGTGCGGAACGCCGCATCCTCAGCCCCGGACTCCGCCGGGAGGTCCCTGGCGGTGAGGAATTTCGACGGCGTGAGGGCGCCGTCGTCGCGCTTCTCCAGCCTGACCAGGAACGGCAGGTCCGTGTACTGCTTAACGTAGTCCGTGAAGAAGGGGACCTGCCGGTCCACGAAGAATTCCTTGAGCGTCACGTGGCCCATGGCCATGGCCAGCGCGGCGTCGGTTCCGGCCTGGGCGGGGAGCCACTCGTCCGCGAATTTCGTGTTGTCCGCGTAGTCGGGGCTGACGGTGACCACCTTGGTGCCGCGGTAGCGCACCTCGGCCATCCAGTGGGCGTCCGGGGTGCGGGTGACGGGAACGTTGGAGCCCCACATCATGAGGTAGCGAGCGTCCCACCAGTCGCCGGATTCGGGCACATCCGTCTGGTCTCCGAACACCTGCGGGCTGGCGACGGGGAGGTCCGCGTACCAGTCGTAGAAGGAGGTCATCACGCCGCCGATGAGCTGGATGAAGCGGGTCCCCACCGCGTGCGAAACCATGGACATCGCCGGGATGGGCGAGAAACCGGCGCAGCGGTCCGGGCCGTAGGTCTTTATGGTGTTCACGTGCGCGGCGGCGGCGATCTCGATGGCCTCCTGCCAGGAGACCCGGACCAGGCCGCCCTTGCCGCGGGCCTGCTGGTAGCGGCGCCGCTTCTCCGGGTCGGCGGCAATCTCCGCGAAGGCGAGGACCGGATCGCCCAGCCGTGCCTTGGCCTCGCGGTACATCTCCACCAGGACCCCGCGGGCGTAGGGAAAGCGGACCCGGGTGGGCGAGTAGGTGTACCAGGAAAAGGCCGCCCCGCGGGGGCAGCCCCTTGGTTCGTATTCAGGACTGTCCGGCCCTACCGAGGGGTAGTCGGTCTGCTGGGATTCCCAGGTGATGATGCCGTCCTTGACGTACACCTTCCAGGAGCAGGACCCGGTGCAGTTCACGCCGTGGGTGGAGCGGACCACCTTGTCGTGGCTCCACCGGTCGCGGTAGAAGATGTCGCCTTTGCGGCCGCCCTCCCGGAAGACTGCCCTGCCGTCGTCAGTCTGGTCCCACTTTGTGAAGAACCGGCCCACCTTCAGCATTGCATCCGATGCTGCTCCGTCTACCCCCGGGACAAAACGCTCCTCTGCCATGCTGCCACGGTAGGCAGGGCCCGGGCGGGCGAGTAGGGTCTTTGGACTGCTTGCGCTTTCGCCGGGGCGGGACTATGTTTCGGCCTTCCTTGGCTGCCGTAGGCTGAAATCCGCAGGCGGCGGACAGGAGACGAGTGGTGGCCGAGACATCATTGACCCAAACAACGGTATCGGAACTGATGGTTGAGCTGGCCGCGCTCGAGGATCCGCGGGCCCGCGAGGTGAACGAGCGTCATGGCGACGATCACGGCGTGAACCTCAGCAAGCTCCGCGCCATTGCCAAGCGGCTGAAGACCCAGCAGGACCTTGCCCGGGAGCTCTGGGCCACCGGCGACACCGCGGCCAGGCTGCTGGCACTCCTGGTCTGCCGGCCCAAGGCCTTCGGGCGGGACGAGCTGGATGCGATGCTGCGCGGGTCCCGTGCGGCCAAGGTGCAGGACTGGCTGGTGAACTACGTGGTGAAGAAGAACCCGCACGCCGAGGAACTGCGCGTCGCATGGCTGGCCGACCCGGATCCAGTGGTGGCGGGTGCCGGCTGGGCCCTGACCAGCGAACGCGTGGCCAAGTCTCCCGAGGGCCTGGACCTTCCGGGGCTGCTGGACGTCATCGAGGCGGAGATGAAAACCGCTCCGGACCGGCTGCAGTGGGCCATGAACACCTGCCTTGCCCACATTGGGATCCACCATGCCGGGTACCGGGCCCGGGCACTGGAGATCGGCGAGCGGCTGCAGGTGCTCAAGGACTATCCCACGCCTCCGGGCTGCACCTCTCCATTCGCCCCGATCTGGATCAACGAGATGGTCCGCAGGCAGGACAGCAAGTAGGAACGGCGAAGCCCCCGCGCGAGTCTGGCTCCAGCGCGGGGGCTCCTTGGTGCTTCCGTGTTGGGGAATAACGTGGAAACAGATAGCAACTTACCCGCTGGTAACAGGCCCGAAAGTCTATTTCGCAGGGTTGCGGCAAATCTTGATTGAACATTGAGCCGTGCCGCCACAAGCAGTGCCCTCCCGCCGTGCCTTCACACGCAGCAGTGCCCCCGCCGGAGGACGGCGGGGGCACTGCTGCTTGCGGGGGATTCGGATTGTCCTAGCCGATGAGGAGCGTGATGAGCCGGATGGATGAGGCCACGATGGCGATCAGGCCGATGGCACCGAAGAGGTTCTGCCACCAGCGGTTGCGGAGCTCCCCCATGAGCGATGCCTTGTTGGCCATGACGAGGATCAGGACGCCAAGCAGCGGAGCGATGAGCACGGTGAGGGACTGGGCGATGACGATCAGTCCCACCGGGGACGACTGGAACGAGAGGGTGATGATCAGCCCGAAGGCGAGGATCATGCCCGTGACGATGCGTGCTGCCGGTGATCCGGCGTGGGTGCCGCGGCCCATGGCATCGGAGAGCATGGTGCCTCCGGCCGTGGCGTTGGCAATCATTGAGGAGAAGGCGGCACCGGAGAGGCCCAGGGCAAACAGCATGGAGCCAACGGGACCGGCCAGGGGCGCGAAAACGGAGGCCAGGGCGTTGATGGTTCCGGCCTCGGCGCCGGTCTTGCCCAGTACGGACGCGGCCACCAGGATGACCAGCGTTGTCATGATGCCGGGGGCGATGATCCCGGGGATGGTGTCGGCGAGGGTGATGTCCCGGTAGTCGGCACGGGTGCGGCGGTGTTCCTTGATGCCGTACGAGGTGTAGAACGCAGCGTTGATGGAGAAGTTGGTGCCCACCAGGGCAACGATGAGGATTTCGCTTCCGGGCGGAAGCGACGGGACCATGCCCTCCATGGACCGGTACCAGTCCGGCTGGGCCAAGATGGTGCTGGCGATGAAGGCGATCCCCATGAGGACAACGATAACCAGCAGGGCCTTTTCCACCAGGCCGTAAACGTTGCGGAAAGCCAGGACAAATCCGACGGCGGCCGTGCAGACCACCGTCCAGACCACCGGGGAGCCGCCGAACACCAGGGACAGGCCGAGTCCGGAGCCAACAGCGTTGCCCACCGAGAACATGAGCGTGATGCCGAAGACGCCGAAGCCTGCAAGGATGCCCACCGGCTTGCCGAGATGTTCCTTGATGGAGGTAATCAGGGACGTCGGAGTGACGATTCCGAGCCGGACGCTCATGTCCGTGAAGAAGATCATCAGGATGGTGGAGACCGCGATGACCCAGACCAGGCTGTAGTCGAAACGGCTGCCCGCCTGGACGGCGGTGGTGAGGTTGCCGGGGCCGAACTGCCAGGCGCCCACCACGAAGGCAGGCCCCATCAGGGCCAGGTAGCCAAGGAAGGTACGGCGCTTTCCGGTTCCGGCGGGCGCGGGGTCTACGTGCGGGGCGGCCATCTGCTGCTCCATCTGTCCGGGATGGATGATGGTCCTATTCTGCTCGCGCATCTGCGAGTCCTCCTTCTACAGCTGCAATGCTGTGGGTCGTCGTTGACCGGGTGGAGAGTAAAAGCGGGGACCGGGTGGCGGGCCGTGGGCCCGCCACCCCGTAGGGATCCGGAAAAAGGATCAGACAGTGGCCGTGACGCTGCCGAGGTTTGCGGACTTCAGTGCCAGGGCGATTTCCGCGCCGGCGCCCTCGGCAAGCGGAAGCAGCGGGGGCCGGACTGTTGCGTGCTCCAGGATGCCACGGGCAACGAGGCCTTCCTTCAGCGCCACCGTGCCTTCCATGTGCGAGCCGCGGTGGTACACGTTCTTGGTGACGGGCAGCAGGCGGTCGTGGATGGCACGGGCTGCGGGGTAATCCTTGGCCTTGCCGGCCGCGATCAGTTCCACCAGCGGCTCGGGTGCGAGTCCGCCGTAGCCAACCAGGGCACCGTCCACGTCGAACATGGTGTGCAGAAGGTACTCGTCATGGCAGGTGAGGATCTGCAGGTCCGGGTAGGTTGCGCGGAGCACGGGAATCTCGGTGTCCCAACGCTTCATGTTGCGGACGCCGTTCTTGGTGGCGAACACGCCTTCCTGGCCGGCGATTTCGAGCTGGGTTTCAAGGTCGTAGGTGGCCTTGGTGGCGTCCGGGTACTGGAAGAGGATCAGCGGCAGGCCGGAGGTCTCGTAGATTTCCTTGTACCGGGTCTGGGGCGCGCCCTTCTGGTACCCGAACCGGAGCCAGCCGTGCGAGGGGTAGACCAGGCCGGCGGAAGCGCCGGCCTCAACGGCCCGCTTTGCCTCAAGGGCGGCAACGGTGTTTCCTTCGCCGGTGATGCCGGCGATGATCGGGATCTCGCCGTTCACGGCGTTCTTGAACTCACGGATCACCAGGGCCTGCTCGTCCTGGGTGAGGAAGGTACCCTCACCGGCATGGCCAAGGACTACCAGGCCCTTGACGCCCTCGACGCTTGCCAGCCAGCCTCCCAGCCGGTGGATGGCGTCGACGTCGACGCTGCCGTCGCGGTTGAACGGGGTGACGGGGGCGGGGACCAGCCCGCGGAGATCGATGGTCATTTCACTACCTCTGTCTTCTTTGATGGTCGGCAGTCCCGCGGTGTTCGCTCAATATGAGAACGTTTGCGGGAACGTTTTCATTGTGACGCGTGTCGCAGGTCACTGTCAAGAGAACGTTTGCAGAAAGTCGGAATAGAGTGTCTGTACACGCTTGCTGCAGAACAGGAGAACCGTCATGGAACCCGTGGCATCCGGCTCGATCGTCACCCTCAAGGATGTTGCTGCAGCCAGCGGCGTCAGCATTTCCACGGCCAGCCGCGCGCTGGACGAGCGGACAGCGTCCCGGTCAGCCGCGGCGGCGCATGTCAGGAAAGTCGCCGAGGAGCTCGGCTACCGCCGGAACTCCTTCGCATCCGGCCTCCGCCGGGGCGAAACCAGGACGCTGGGCGTCCTTGTCCCCCGCCTGAGCGACACCGTCATGGCGCTCATGTTTGAAGAACTCGAGCGTGCGGCGTCCTCCCGCGGCTACTTCGCGATGGTGGCCACCAGCGGGGACGACCCCAACGACGAACGCCGTGCGGCAGAGACGCTGCTGGACCGGAACGTGGACGGACTGATCCTGGCAACAGCACGGCTCGACGACGAACTTCCGCGCCGGCTGCGGGAGCGGAAGGTCGCGCACGCCCTTGTGCTCCGCACGGATGGCGTCAGCCCCTCAGCCCTCGGGGATGACGAAGTGGGGGGCTACCTCGCGGTCCGGCACCTCATAGACCTTGGACACAGCGACATCGCGGTGGTCACCGGGCCGACATTCACGTCAACAGGAATCGCCCGCCTGGCCGGCGCACGCCGGGCCCTGGCCGAAGCGCACCTTGACGCCCGCGAGGAGTGGATCATCACCGGGGGCTACGGCATCGAAAACGGGTTCAGTGCGGGCGAGGAGCTTTTGGGGCGGGAGAGCCGCCCCACGGCCATCTTCGCGGCAAATGACAACATTGCCATGGGGATCATGGCCGCGGCCCACCGGCACGAGCTGAAGATCGGGGCGGATCTGGCGCTGGTGGGGTACAACGACACACCCCTGGCGGCCCGGCTGCCCACTCCCCTGACGTCCGTCCACGTGCCTTTGGACCAGATCGCGAGGACGGCGATCGACCTCATCGTTGAGCCGGGTGCGGAACCGCAGGTCCGGAAGTCAATGCCTTCGCTCATCCCCCGTGAATCAAGCGGCGCACCGCTTGTCCATGGCAGCGGTAAATGAGAGCTGCGGGCGTCAGGCCCTAATCGGTCTCCGGCGCTTCCGTGGCGTCCGGATCCTCTTCGGGTTCAAAGGTGTTGGGCTCGGCATCCGCACCGATCCCTACGCCATCCTTCTGGCCGGGAACACCGCCCTCGCCCTTTCCCTGCGCAGTGGCCGCATCCTCCTGCGGATCGTCCTCAGGCAGTGAATCTGGTGAGTTGACAGTCATCGCTCCTCCTTCATTGGCCGGTCCTTCACGCTAACAGCCCCCGGCAGGGAAGGCACGGATACAGCCAAAGAATTTACGGCCGACGGCGGACGGGCGCCGCCGCACGGAGGATGACTTCCAGCCCGGCAGGGCTGCCGGGCCAGTGCCGCTCAAGCGCCCCGGGACCCGCCCGTATGAGGACAGAGCGCAGTACCAGCGCCACGATGACGGCGTCATCCGCGTAGCCGATCACTGGAATAAAATCCGGCACCAGGTCGAGGGGCAGGAGCAGGTAACCGAGCAGCAGGACCAGCCTCACCCGCACACCGGCGGGGAGCGTCCGGTCTGCGGCAAGCCTCCGGACCAGCCGGAGCAGGTCCGGGAGCAGGCGCAGCGCGTCCTTCATGGTGACGGCTTCGGGGTGCCGCCGGGCGTAGATCCACAGGAGCACGAGGAGCGCGGCGTAGGCCAGCAGCAGGCCGGCCGCAATTCCGGCGACGGTTTCCCAGGTCATTCTCCGCCTCTTCCGCAGGGCCGGCGGTGGATGCCGGCTCCTGACTGAGGGTACGCCAAGGGCAGTGTTCCTACGGCGTCATCCGGTAGCCCACGCCGCGGACGGTCTCCACCCAGCATGGATTCTGCGAACTGTCACCCAGGCGCTTGCGCAGGTTGCCCACGTGGACCTCGACGGCGCGTTCCTCGCCCGCGGTGACAAAGGATCCTGTGTTGTACGGCTCGTTGCGTAGCCGCCGCACCAGATCCGCCTTGGTCTGGACGGTCCGTCCGTTTTCCATGAGCACCAGGAGGATGTCGAACTGGGTGCGGGTCAGGTCTACAGGCTCCCCGTTGATGGCTGCCTGGCGGGAGGCCTCGTGGAGGGACAGGCCCCTGTGTGCGAAATCGCAGCAGCCTGGCTCTGCAGGCGAACCCGGCTCACCCTCCGGGCTTTCGCGTGGCTGCTGGCCTGCAAGGTTACCCTGCCGGGCTTGCCTCGGCGGGTGCTGTTCGCCTCTCCGAGGCGGAAGCGCCCGTTCTGCCGGAGCTGCCTGCAGGGTCCGCGGCCGCCGGAGCATGGCCGCAATCCGCGCCCGCAGCTCGCGCGGGCGGAAAGGTTTGGTGAGGTAGTCATCCGCACCGGCCTCAAACCCCATCAGGGTGTCGGCTTCGTCCACCCTTCCGCTGACGATGATGAGGTAGGCGTCGCTGAAGGTCCGGATACGCCGGGACGCCTCGATGCCATCAAAGTCCGGAAGGCCAACGTCCATGGTGACGATGTCCGGGTTATGCTCACGGACGGCATCCACGCCCGCAACGCCGGAGGCTGTTGAGTGGACGGCGAACCCCGACTGCTGCAGCACTTCCGTCAGGGTTGTCCTGATGTCGTCGTCGTCCTCTACCACCACGGCAACACCGCGCTCCACCATTCACTCCCCCAAGCCTCTCTTCACTTTTGCGCCCAGGTTTTCCTCAAGCACATTCAAGGAATATTCGGAGAAACGGGCAATATGGATTGCTTTTGTTATTCCGCACCGTGGGGCGTCTAAAAGCCTAACCCAAGGGATTGAAAGGTTACTTATCTCCTTCGTCTAAATTGAGCAGTTCTTGAGCTTTGGCAAATATTGAGTATTTCCTGAGATTTGCCTCACGAAAAATTAAGTTCGTTGAGCTATTGCCTTGGGCAGAGTTCCTGGCTGAAGATCAAGCTGTGTGCTCCACAGGGGCCGCAATTGCTCGCTGGGAGCAACCGAAAAGGGGCGTCTCATGGCTGGTTTTCGCTTTTTTGTCTCACATCCCAAGCGCCGGACGAAACCGCTGGCAGTGCTGGCAGCGGCCGCCGTCGCAATACTTGCCTGCGTGCCGTCCGCCCAGGCAGCGGACACCACGCCGCTGGACCCCAACCCAGGGCCCGCAGGCAACTTCGCCTGGAAGGGATTCAACTGGGAGAAACGCTTCTGGGGCGGAGCGCCACAGTACAACAAGTCCTTCGCGGCCGCGAACGTCAGCAATCCGGATGCCAACGGCCACATCACCATGAACCTGACCAACCCCACCGGCGAAGCCCCCGTGGGAGCGGAATTCCAGTCCACACGGAAAGGGTTCGGTTACGGGACCTACAGCACCACCGTGGAAAAGAACCTGGAAACCCTGCAGAAAGAAGTGGTGTGGGGCTGCCTGTTCACGTACGACCCCCTGGCCGAACCGGGATACAACGAAATCGATCTCTGCGAGGCCTCCGCGTGGGGCGGCGGCGCCGCATACGGGGAATCCTGGCCGGTGACCCAAGGCCACGGCTATTGGTTTGATGCCACCAAACCTCCCGGGGAAGGAAACAACACCACGGTCTTCAACGTCACGCCGGACCCGGTCACCACCCACCGGATGGTGTGGGAGCCGGGGAAGATCACCTTCGAATCCTTCGCCGGCGAAGGGTTTGCGGGCAGCCTGCTGAAGCGCACGGTCCTGGAAGGGGCCACCGTCCCGGTACCGGCCCAGGAACAGGTCCACTTCAACCTGTGGGTCACCGGTGGCGGCGGCGGGGATCCTGCCCATGTGAAACCGGAAAGCGTGGTGATCAGGGATTTCTCCTTCGTCGCAGCTTCCGTCCCAGCACCGGCAGAACCTGCCTCCGCCATCAAGCTGGCTGCCGCCACCACCAAGGCGAAGTCCGTCAGCACTACAACCCTGACGTGGACAGGGGCCACGGGCACCAACGTGACCCTGTGGATCAACGGGGCGCAGAAGTCCGTGGCCAATACGGGCTCCTACGTCAATAAAATCAAGGGTGGAAAAACCACTTCCTACAAAGTCTGCGATGCCGCGGGGTGTTCCAACGTGGTCAGCGTGGTGACCTGACCCGCGTGTAGGGCCTGAATAAGTGTCATCCGGTGCTGGTGGCCGGCATGGGAAACGCAGGGCGCCCGTTCTGGACGCCCTGCGTTTCCCATGGGCGGAGCCCCGGGGAGAGCGTGGAGCTTAGGCCTTGGTGCCGCGGACGGGGATGATCCTCTTGATGGCAAGGCCCAGAGCCAGGAGCGCAAAGGCTGCGAGGGCGAACCAGAACACGTCCCCGGCGCCGGTCATGGCGAGGGTTCCGGAACCGGCTCCGGCTGCTGCGGGAACTGCTGGATTGTTATACATGGTTCTTACCAGGCTTTCTTTCTGTTAAAGGCTGCGTCTGTGTACGCCTTCGCGTGAACCAACTGCAGGAAAAGGTCGATCACCAGCTCGTACATGGTGGCGGCCGCGAGCATGTATCTCCATCCCCGGAGCCGCACCGTCACCACTCGTTCGATCACGAAGACACCGGTCACGGCAAGCCAGAACGGCTGGATGTGCAGCCCTGCCCCCGTGCCCAGTGCAACCGCCACCGTGCTGAGGTAGCCAAGCGTCACCAGGACACCTGCCACCGAAAGAACCTGCCTCCCCCAATAGGGCCTGGTGACCCGCGTCCAGCCGTACTGGACGCAGTTCTCCACCGCGCCGCGCTTCCACCGGAGGCGCTGCGCCCAGAGTTCCCGCCAGGAGGGCATGACCTCGGTGACCAGGGTGCAATCGGCGGGTGACTTGATCCGGTACTTCAGCGTCAGCAGGGCAAAGGACAGCTCGTTATCTTCCGTCAGGACCGAGGTGTCGTAGACGCCGCCCCTGCCGTTGCCGGGAGGCAGCGTGCCATCCAGCCTGGCCGCGGACACGTCGCGGAGCGTCCGGACCCGGAACAGCGCAGCGGTGCCGGTGACCACCAGGCATTTACCGTGCAGCCGCCGCACGTCCCTGGCGTACCGTGCGTATTCATTCCTCTGCAGGTGGCCAACGAATCCGCCGCCCTCGCCGCCCCGGAACACTCCGCCCACGGCACCCAGCCGCGAATCAGCCTTGAGGTGCCCCACCGAGCGTTCAATGAAGTCCCGGGAGAGCTGCGAATCGGCATCCTGCACCAGGACCATATCCTCGGGCTCAGCCTCCGGCAGCAGGCCAGCGAGCACGAAATTGAGGGCGCCGGCCTTCTTGTCAGTGTTGCCCACTGTTGACACCACCTCGGCACCCGCCGCCAGGGAAATCGCTTCCGTTTTGTCCGTGCAATTGTCTGCGACCACAATTATCCGGTCCGGGATAATTGTCTGGTTTTGCAGTGACAAGAGGGTTTCGCCGATTCCCGCAGCCTCGTTGTGGGCCGGGATGATAACCGTGATCACAGGGCTGCCCCTGCCATAAGCTCGGGCCTGAATATTGCCCGTAATTGCGACGCCGCGCACATTTTTCCCCGCTGAAACCATTTGAAGTTCTATTGGCTTTGAGTGTTTCAACGCGAACTCAAATCGTTTGCACAGAAGCAGCAACAGAACTACAAGCTTCAATCAAGATGACCGCACGCACCTCAAGCTCAGGAAACGGCCGCGCTGAGCTCAAGGGCAGGCGCCGTCCCTACCGATTCCACCCTGCGCCCCGCCTGCGCCCCGCCTGCGCCCCGCCTGCGGTCGAACAAGAAGAAGCAGAAGCGCACAAAAAGCGCACAAAACCTCTTGACTCATCACAGTGATCGCTGTTACAAATGCTGTAAAGCGCTTTCTGAAACGATACAAACTCTTGTGCCATCAAAGGAGACGACTGTGACCGCCGCTGCCCACCCGTCCAACCGACCTGCCCCTGCGACCCGCTGTGGCGGACCGGCAAGGAAATCCTTGGCCGCCGGCCTCGCTGCAGCTGCCCTGCTGTCCGGGGCAGGCGTGGCCATTACCGCGCCGGCCGCCAACGCGGAGCCGAACAACTACCGCTTTGACTTCGGCAACGGGCCCGTGGAACACGGGTACACCGGAGTCGGCGCCACTGACGCCTACAGCCCCGAAACCCGCTACGGCTTCAACACCCCGGAGCATATGGCCAACGTTCCCGCCAAGGGCACCGGAGCCGGGAGCGATGCCGTGCGCTTCCTCCAGTTCGGGACCAAGAGCGCGAACACGTTCAACGTGGACCTCAAGGAAGGCCTTTATAAGGTCACCGTCACCCTGGGCGACACTTCCCGGGCCAGCATCGCGGCTGAAGGCGTCTTCCAGGAAATGAACCTGACCGGAAACGGGGCCACTGCCTCCTTTGAAGTTCCTGTGACCGATGGCCAGCTGAACCTCCTGGTCACGGAGGGCAAAGTTGGCACGGCCTTCACACTGAGCTCGCTGGAGATCGACAAGGTCTCACGCCATCCGGAGATGGATGCCACCATATGGGTGGGCGGCGACTCCACAGTGGCCAGCTACTACCCCCTGGAGAACAGTGTCCAGGGCGGCTGGGGCCAGATGCTGCCGCAGTACGTTGACCCGGCGGCGTTCGATGTCCGGAACATGGCCACCGGCGGGCAGATTGCCCGCGGCTTCCGCAATGACGGCCAGCTCGAAGCCATCCTCCAGTACATCAAGCCGGGTGACCTGTTCCCGCTGGAGATGGGCATCAACGACACTGCAGCCAAGAACGCCACCACCGAGGCGGAGTTCAAGGAGATCATGCGTGACATGGTCCGCCAGGTGGCTGCCACCGGTGCGACGCCGGTGCTGGTCACTCCGCAGGGCCGCGCCACGGACTTCGTGGATGGAGTGCACACCTCGGTCAACCGCTGGTACCGCAACTCAACCGTTGCCCTTGCACAGGAGGAAGGCGTGCACCTGGTTGACCTGAACGTCCTGGCATCCGCCTATTTCACGGAGATTGGCCCGGAAGCCACCCTGGCCCTGTTCATGACCGGCGACACCCTGCACCCCAACCGCGCCGGTGCCTCCGAACTGGCGCGGCTGGTGGCCGGAGACCTTGCCCGCCAGGGTCTCTAGGCCAGGAACTCTAGTTCAGGGTCTCTAGATCCAGTCAGCGGAGAAGTCCTGCGGCGGCCACCACCGGGTGCGCGCCTGGACGTAGAACCTGCGGCCGGTAACCTCTGTGGGATTGATCCGGATCAGGTGCTCCTTGAGGCCGGACTCCCACGGTTCACGGTCCGGATCAGACAGCTCCAGGGGCACGTTGCCGTCGGCCACAGGCTCCGGTATCCCCTTGACCACCACGCTCCACACTTCGGTGCTGTAAGCGTTCAACCCGTCTGTCTCCAGGGCCACAACGGTTCCGGCGAGCAGCGAGTACAGCTTGGTGCCGGGGGCAGTCCTGAAGTACAGGGCCCCTTCCGCCGGGACAAAGTTCACGGGGAAGATTTCCGGTGTTGTTCCGTTGATGACTGCCAGCCTGCCGATGTAGGAGGAGCGCAGGTATTTCCAGCACTCCGCTTCTGGAAGGACTTCAGTTTTGGGTCCCGACGGTGAGTTCTCCATGGCCCGAAGTCTAGGCCTCCGGGAGCCGGGGCGAGTAGGGCCTTCCTTCCCATGAGCTAAAGTCCGCTCAGCTCGCTTGCCCCGGCGGACGGATAATCCTGCGCTGGGTGGCGGCGGCGATGGCTGCCGTCCTGTTGTCCACTCCGAGCTTCCCGTAAATGTGGACCAGGTGCGTTTTGACCGTGGCCTCCGAGATGAACACCTGTTTTGCGATGGCGCGGTTGGACAGCCCGGTGGCCAGCAGTTCCAGCAGCTGGACCTCCCGCGGTGTGAGCGAGGTGCCAGGGTTGGTGATGCGGTTCATGAGCAGGGCGGCGGCCTTCGGTGCCAGGACCGTCTCCCCCGCAGCCGCGGCGAACACGGCCTGACGAATCTGTTCCGGAGGCGCGTCCTTGAGCATGTAGCCGCTGGCGCCTGCCTCTACGGCGGCGAGGATATCGGCATCGGTGTCGTAGGTGGTCAGGATAAGGACGGGCGGCGGCGCAGCCAGCTTCCGGATCGCGGCGGTGGCCGCCACCCCGTCCATGCCCGCACCCATTTGCAGGTCCATCAACACCACGTCCACCCCTTCGCCCAGGACCGCCAGCCGCGAGAGTTCCCTCAGGGCGGCTTTGCCGTCCGCAGCATCAGCGGCGATGGAGATGCCCTCGAACTCGGTGAGCATGGCCCTCAGCCCGGCCCGGACCACCGGATGATCGTCCACCAGCAGGACGCGCACGTCAGTCACGGGCGCCTCCAGCGGAATCATCGAGCGGCAGCCGGATGGCCACCACGGTCCCTTCGCCCGGGGCGGTCTCCAGCTCCAGGGAACCGCTGAGGGCCTCTACCCTTTCCCGCAGCGAACGGAGGCCGAATCCGCTGCCGTCCGTGCCGCCGTCGTGCCCGGTCCCGGAGGCGCGCGTCCCGGCGGCGGGCGTCCCGGCGGCGGGCGGCGCGTCAAAGCCCACGCCGTCGTCGTAAATGTCCATGGTGACTTCCGTGCCCAGGAAGGTGAGCGTGACCACGGCGTTGCCGGCATGGGCGTGATCGCGGACGTTGGCAAGGCTCGCCTGGGCCGCGCGGAGCAGCGTCACCTGGTGCGGTTGCGGCAGCTCGGCAGGTTCACCATCCACCTCCAGCCGGCAGCGCAGCGCCGCTCCCGCAGCCGCGGCGCTCGATTCGGTCCCTCCGCAGAGCCGGCGGAGGGCCTCCACCAGCGTGCTGTCGTGCAGCTGCGGAGAGGACAGGCCGCGGACAAAGTTCCGCGCTTCGGCCAGGTTGTCCGCCGCCGTCTGTTGCATCAGCGCCACCCGCGACGCTGCGGTGGCCGGATCCCCGTGGGCCAGCGACTGCTCGGCCGCCCGTCCAAGCAGCACGATGCTGGACAGGCCCTGGGCCAGGGTGTCGTGAATTTCCCGGGCCAGCCGCTCCCGCTCGGCCAGCACTCCGGCCCCATGCTGGGACGCCGCCAGTTCCTGGCGGGTGCGGCGCAGTTCATCCGCGGCCTGCCGCTGGTTCTCCGCCTCCCGGTACAGCGCAACGTAGGCAAGGCCGGTGATGACGGCGAAGGCGGCGCCAAACAGCGGGCCGACGACGGCGGCCGCGTGCGGGACCGGTTCACCGCTGGCAGACCATTGGGAGGCGATGACCGCGGTGGTCATGAGTGCGATGGCCAGCAGCGCGGGACGCCTGGGCAGCAGGTGCAGGTGCAGGAAAAACAGGGGGAACGCCAGCCAGGCAAAGTCGGCACTGCCCACCAGCAGGAGGCCCCAGAGCGCCGTCACGGCCGCCAGCCATGGGAGTCCGTAGCGGCGGGGGTTAAACCGGATCCGGCCCGCGGCATGGCGGTGTTCCAGGACGGTCCCGGTGAGGTACACCGCCGCCAGGACGAGCGCCAGGCCCGCCCAGAGGAACGGGAAGGAGCCCCGGGAACCTGGGGCCAGCAGCCGGACCACGCCCACCACCAGCAGGGCTGCGAACCCGGTGTGGAGCGTCACCCTCAGCACCCGCAGGATCGCTTCCGAGGACGCCGTCTCCACAGCACTCAGGGGGTCCTTGGGCGCGTGGGCGCCGGGTCCGCCGGAAGCGTGCAGGGCAGGGGTGGCGGACATTCCACCAGCTTATGCGGGCCCGGCCAGCGGCGGGTCAATCAAAAGGTTGACCCCGGGCTCCACCTTTCATCCCTGGCCTATCAACTGCCCGCCCGATGGACCGCGGACGGGCGGACGGGACAGTGGATGGAGACCTTATCCACTGGGACCAACCGAGAGAAGAACAACGTGTTTCTGGCAATCCGCGACATCCGTTTCGCCAAGGGCCGGTTCGCCATGATGGGCGGAGTGGTAGCCCTGATTACCCTGCTCCTCGTTATGCTGTCCGGCCTGACCGCCGGGCTGGCCGAACAGTCAACCTCCGCGATCGGAAAGCTGGGGGCTGCTGCCGCTGCGCCGGTGGACACCGTGGTGTTCGGTGCCCCCGGCTCCGGCACGCCCAAGGCCTCCTATACGGAAAGCTCCGTGACGGCAGCCCAGGCGGAGAGCTGGCGGAACCGGCCCGGTGTCCGCGCTGCCGAGCCGGTGGGGATCACCCAGACCCGTGCCCAGGGCGCGGGCTCCGGTTCGGGCACCGCCAATGTGGCCGTGTTCGGGGTGGCTCCCGGCAGCGGGCTGGCGCCTGTGGACGTTTCTGCCGGCACCGCGGTGGTGGGCGCCTCCGTGGCCGAAGCCCTGTCCCTGGAGCAGGGGGACGCGGTGGCCATCAGCGGGGTGGAACTCGCCGTAGCCGCGGTTGTTGAGGACCAGTGGTACGCCCACACCAGCGTTGTGTGGACGGCGCTTCCTGCCTGGTCCAGGCTGGCCCACGTGTCCGACGGCGGCCAGCTGGCTACCGTAGTTGCCGTCACCTACCAGGACGGCGCGGCAGTTGATAAGGCCGCCGCGGATGCCGCAGCCAATACGGTGAGTGCTTCACGTACAGAGTCCTTCCAGGCGCTGGGCTCGTTCAAGAGCGAGAACGGCTCGCTGACGCTGATGCAGGCCTTCCTCTACGGCATCTCATCCCTGGTGATTGTGGCGTTCCTGACCGTGTGGACCATCCAGCGGACCCGCGACATCGCCGTCCTCAAGGCCCTGGGAGCGCCCGGGTCCTACATCCTGCGGGACGCCATCACGCAGGCAGCCATTGTCCTGGTAGCCGGCGCCGGCCTGGGCGGGATCATCGGCGTCGCGGCCGGGCTGCTTGCCGCCCAGGCAGCCCCCTTCGTCCTCAGCCCTGCCACCACGCTGCTTCCCGTCGTCGGGATTATTGCCCTGGGGCTGGCCGGGGCAGCGCTGGCTGTCCGCCGCGCCACCAAAATCGATGCCCTGCTGGCCCTCGGCGGGAACTGACACCCCGCCCCCCGTCTCCAATCCTGTGAAAGGAACACGATGTCTGCCTACTCCACCCCTGCTCCCCTGGAACTGCTCAATGTCACCCTCGAATACCCGGATGGAGGCGGCACCACCACTGCTTTGGACCGCGTCAGCCTGGCAGTCCCGGCCGGGCAGGTGGTGTCACTCGTCGGACCGTCCGGCTCGGGAAAGTCGAGCCTTCTTGCCGCGGCGGCCACCCTGGTCCGCCCCACCAGCGGGCAGGTCATCATCGATGGCACTGACACGACCGGCCTTCGGGACAAGGCGCTCACGGCACTGCGGCGCAGCAAGGTGGGCATCATCTTCCAGCAGCCCAACCTGCTCCCGTCCCTCACGGCTGCCGAACAGCTCATCATCGGCGACCACCTCCGCGGAAAGCCCGTGAAGGCCGCCCGGAAGAAGGCCGCCGGACTCCTTGACGTCGTCGGCCTGTCCGCGAGCGCCGGGAAGCTCCCCCACCAGCTCTCCGGCGGGCAGCGGCAGCGGGTCAACATCGCCAGGGCCCTGATGGGGAATCCGAAGCTTTTGCTCGTGGATGAGCCGACGGCGGCACTGGACCACGAGCGCAGCGCCTCGATTATCCGGCTGCTGTGCCAGGTGACCGCCGAGTTCAACGTGGGCACGGTGCTGGTCACGCATGACACGGAGTTTGTTCCGTTGACAGATGCGGTGGCCACCATGCGGGACGGTGCGCTCACTGCCCCGGTGCTGACCGGCGCCTGAGGCATGTCCCGCCGTCGCCCTATCTCCCGAGGTGATGGATGGTGAAGGCGGCCAGAAACCCGACGGAGGCCGTCAGGCCCGTGAGGTTGTGGTGCTCCTCGAAGGCCTCCGGAATCATGGTGTCCGCCAGCATGGCCAGGATTCCTCCAGCGGCGATGGCGGTAATAAAGGCCACCACACTGCCCGGAGCGTTCTCCAGCGCCACGTACCCGATCAGCGAGGCCACCCCGCAGAGCAGCGCGATGCCGCCCCACAAACCGAAAACATAGCGGGCGCTCCTGCCGGCTTTCTTCATGCCGGCGCTTCCCGAGAGGCCCTCGGGGACGTTGGAGATGAAGACGGCGGCCATCATTGCCGGGCTGACGGCGCCACCTGCCAGCAGTCCTATGCCAAGGACAACGGACTCCGGCACCCCGTCCAGCAGCGCACCCACGGCAATGGCACTGCCGCTGCCCGGGCTGTCGGATTCGGAAGGCTGCTGGTTGCCGGAACGTTTGCGGTGCTTGGCGCCCGCCCGGGACAGCATCGTGTTCGCCCCCACATACACCACAGCGCCTGCCAGGAACCCGGCCACTGTAGGCCACAGCCCGCCGCCCTCCACGGCCTCGTTCACCAGCTCGAACGCCAGGGCGGAGATCAGCACACCCGCGCCGAAGGACATGATCGAGGAAACCAGCTTGGCCGGCAGATTCCAGCGCCATGACAATGCCGCGCCGAGGACCAAGGCAGCTCCTGCCACGGTTCCCCACACTAAAGCCTGCAACCACAACGGCATGTGCACCGCTTCCCGGCTCCCCAGCGGAAGCCAACCGACCTGAACCCGGGCCCCTGCCTGCCCGGAGCAGGTGAGCGCTAAACAGCCAGAGTAGTAGAACCCCTCCCGGCGCCAGGAATTGATCTGATCTTGCGGCAAACCTTGCCGTGCCCTGAAGTTGCGGGTCCACGCTGGAGCCATGGACCGACCAGCTTGTGGGGAGCAGGAAACAATGGGAAACAGAACAGCTTTGGACGGGGAAGTCACCGCCGTGGACGGCGTGCTCACGGACCAGCATCCGCTCGACTTCTACGCCCTGGGGCTGGCCGGCTGCATCGACCGGCTCACGGCCCCCCTCCGCCACCGGGGAACCACTGTCCGCTGGGACACTCCGCACTGGGGCATCGAGATTAATAAGGACTGCGCGTCCCTGCTCTACCAATCGGCACGCGAGGCCCTGAGCAACGTCTACAAACACTCCGGGGCATCGCACCTGACCGTCCAGCTCGCCGCCGTGGACCATGGCATCCGCCTGGTAGTGGCCGACGACGGCACGGGCTTTGACAGTGAAGCCGCCACCTGCGGGCGTCACCACGGCTACGGCCTCCGGCTCATGTCAGTGGCCGTCCATGAGGCCGGCGGCACCGTGGACATCCGCTCAACCCCCGGGCAGGGCACCAGCGTGACGGTAACCCTGCCACTGGACTAAGGCTCGGATGCCCGCCGTTGCTGGGACGGCGGGCATCCGGAAAACCCTAACGGGTCAGCTTGGCCGTGTCGGGCTCAAGGTCGCCGATGTGGCCCGGCGCGTTGGCCGCCAGGACCCGCTGGACGAAGGCGCAGTACTCCTCCATGTAGTGGCGCAGGAACTTGGCGGTGCCCTCATTCTTGACCTCTCCGTCGTCGCCGAATACGGCGGCATCGAAGTGGATGTAAGCCTCGGGTGCGTTGAGCTGCGGCGCGTCCAGGAAGCTCAGGACGCTTCGCATGGACGACTGCATCACCGCGGTACCGATACTTCCCACGGAAGCACCGATGATTCCGGTGGGTTTGCGGGCAAAGGAGTTGCTTCCCCAGGGCCGGGAGCCCCAGTCAATGGCGTTCTTGAGTGCCCCGGGAATGGAGCGGTTGTATTCCGGGGACACGAACAGGAGTCCGTCTGCCGCCTCGATGGCTTCCTTGAGGGCGCGGCCTTCCGGCGGGAAGTCGGCGTCGTAGTCGTAGCTGTAGAGGGGGAGGTCCTTGATGGGGATCTCTGTGAACTCGAGGTCCTCGGGAGCGAGTTTGATCAATGCCTTGGCCAGGACCCTGTTGATGGAGCCGGTTGCCAGGCTCCCCACGAAGTAGCCGATTTTGTACGGTGCCATGAGTGTTCCTTCCAATAGCCGGTCTGCGCCGGCAGGCCATGTTTCCGGAATTAGTGCCGCCGCAGCCCAAGCGGCGGGTGGTGCCCACTGCACCCATCAGTCCAGCACAGAAGCCCCTGCACAGCCAGAGGGTTTCGGGGTGGCGCAGGGCTGATGTAGACCCTTCCGAATCCCGACCACCCCTTGCGGTCCTGCCCGGACTCACCTATTTTGAAACGAATCAGAAACCGCTTTCCTGCGCGCGGGTCCTTCGCCTGCTGACGAGGGGCCGCGCCGAGCGGACGCGAAGACAACAGAATTGGATCACATGACGGACAGCACCCCCATCAGGTGGATCGACGGCCAGGCGCCTTCGGAAATCAGCCGCGGGACCACGTGGGGCATGCCCTTCGCCCGCGGCTCGGTGCCCTCAGCGGAGGCCCTCTCCGTCACGGATGCCGGCGGACGCGCCGTCGCTTCCCAAGCCTGGCCCCTGGCCACCTGGCCGGACGGCTCCCTCAAATGGGCGGGCATCGCACTCCCCGCAACGAGCTCGCCGTCGGACTTTTACCACGTGGCGTCCGACGGCGGCGCGGGCGCCCGCGGAGCCAGCCAGACGCCGTCGGGCGGTACCAGCGTCACCACCACCGAAACCAACGATGCCCTTACGGTGGACACCGGAACCCTGCAGATGGTGATCGACCGCGGCGGCTCCACCCTCTTCAGCAGCCTCACCCGCGGCGGCGTCGAGGTGGCGCGGGACGCCCGCCTGGTCAGCCTCCTGCAGGACGGCCTTGCTGATGACCAGGGAGGCGACGGCGCCGGAACCTTCAGCCGGGATGCCTTCACCGGCGAGGTCGCCGCCGTCGTGCTTGAACACAGCGGTCCCGTGCGCGCCGTGGTGCGGCTGGAAGGCCAGCACCGCCCGGACGCGCGGGACAGCGGCACTGGCAGCGACAGCGGCAAGGAAAGCTGGCTGCCTTTCGTGGTCAGGTTCTACTTCCACGCCAACGCCCGCAGCGTCCGTATGGTGCACTCCTTCATCTGGGACGGCGACGCGGACCGGGACTTCCTCGCCGGGCTCGGCGTGCGCTTCACGGTCCCGCTGCAGGAAGAGCTGCACAACAGGCACGTCCGGATGGCAGGGGCCGACGGCGGCTTCCTCACCGAGGCGGTCCGCGGGTTGACCGGCCTGCGCCGGGACCCGGGCGAGGACGTCCGCCGCGCCCAGGTGGAAGGCCGCACCACTCCACCCCCAGCCGGATGGAACCCGGAAGTGTCCGAACGGCTGCACCTGATTCCGGCCTGGAACGACTACACGCTCAGCCAGCTCAGCGCAGACGGCTTCGAGCTGCGCAAGCGGACTGCGCCCGGCCATGCCTGGGTGGGGATTTCCGGCGGCACCAGGTCGGCCGGCTTCTGCTCGCTGACTGATACCCGTGGCGGCTTCGGCGTGGGGGTCAAGGACTTCTGGCAGTCCCACCCCGGCCAGCTGGACATCCGCAACGCCGCTGCAGACCACGCCACCCTGACGGCGTGGCTTTACTCCCCCGAAGCCCAGCCCATGGACCTGCGGTTCTACCACGACGGCCTGGGCCAGGACACGTTCGAGGAACAGCTTGAGGGCCTCGAGATCACCTACGAGGACTACGAGCCAGGTTTCGGAAACGCGCACGGCATTGCCCGCACACATGAGTTAACTCTGTTCGCCTATGACGGAACACCGGCAACCGAGAGCCTCGCGGCCGACGCCGCCGCCTCCTCAACCCCTGCCCTGCTGCAGGCCACTCCCGAATACCTGCACTCCGTGGGCGTATTCGGCGACTGGGACCCCGTGGACCGCAGCACCCCCGCCCGTGCGGAGCTTGAGGACCACCTGGACTTCCTCTTCGATTTCTATGCCGGCCAGGTGGAGCAGCGGCGCTGGTACGGGTTCTGGAACTACGGCGACGTGATGCACACCTACGACCACGACCGGCACGTGTGGCGGTACGACGTGGGCGGTTATGCGTGGGACAACTCCGAGCTCTCCCCCGACCTCTGGCTCTGGTACTCCTACCTGCGCTCCGGGCGGGCTGACATCTTCCGGTTCGCGGAGGCCATGACCCGGCACACCGGCGAGGTGGACGTCTACCATGTGGGCCCGTGGCGCGGCCTCGGTTCGCGGCACAACGTCCAGCACTGGGGATGCAGCGCCAAGCAGCTCCGCATCAGCACGCCCGCCTACCGCCGCTTCTACTACTACCTGACGGCGGATGAACGGACCGGGGACCTGCTGACCGAGCTCGTGGACAGCGACCAGAACTTCCTGGGACTGGACCCCGTGCGCAAGGTCCGCCCCGACGCCGACACCTACCGGCCCAACCGGGGCGCCCTGGGTGTGGGCCTGGGAACGGACTGGGGATCGCTCGCCGCCACCTGGCTCACCGATTGGGAACGCACAGGCAATCTCCGCTCACGCGACCGGCTCCTGGGCACCATGGCGGACATCGGCGCCCTCAAGTACGGCTTCCTCACCGGCGAGGCGCTCTACGACCTGGACAAGGGACGCTTCGACACCGGCCGGGAACTGATCCAGGTTTCGCACCTGAGCGCCGTGTTCGGTTTGGTGGAGATCTGCAGCGAACTGGTGGACCTGGTCCCGGACCCGGACTTCGAGCGGGCCTGGCTGCAGTACTGCCGGCTCTTCCTGGCCACCAAGGAGGAGCAGGTGGAGGCCGTGGGACAGCCGCTGGAGGGCATCTACCTCACCCAGGCGCACAGCCGGCTCACCGCCTACGCGGCTGCCCGGCTGAACGATCCGGATCTGGCCGCCCGCGCCTGGACGAGCTTCGCGGAGGGAGGCGAGCACCTCAACCACGAGTCGGCCTTCTCGCTGCGGAAGATCGAGCCGCCGCACGTGCTGCTGCCGGTGGATGAGGCACCCACCGTGTCCACCAACGACGCCTCCCAGTTCGGGCTCGCAGTGATCCAGAACCTGGCGCTGATCGGCAACCACCTGCGGTAGCTCTGCACAGTTGTGACGGCGGTACCCGGCCTTGATTCAGCCAGGTGCCGCCGTCGTCCATTCCCCGCGCCCGGCGGACGTTTGAACCCACGCTCTGGAAACCGGCGTGCCCAGCAGGTACATTGGTAAGCATGCTGATGATTTACCGAATCGTCAGCTTCCGGTAACAAAGCGAAGGAGACGTTATGAGCACGAAGGTGGAAAAACGCATTCTGGTGAACGTACCGGTAAGCACGGCTTACAACCAGTGGACGCAGTTCGAGGAGTTCCCGCACTTCATGGGCGGAGTCAAGAGCGTGACCCAGCTCAGCGACGACAGGCTTGAGTGGGTGGCCGAGATCGGCGGCATCCGCCGGCAGTGGGAAGCGAAGATCCTTGAGCAGGTCCCGGACCGGAAGGTCGCTTGGGCGGCTACTGAGGGCGCAACGAATGCCGGCGCCATTGAGTTTGAGGACGTGGGCGGCGGGCAGACTTCCCTCCGGCTGACGCTGGAGTACGAGCCCGAAGGAATCATCGAAAAGGTGGGCGACAAGCTCAACGTGGTTGACCGCCAGGCCGAGGCTGACCTGCAGCGGTTCAAGGAATTCATCGAGGATGAGGGTTACGCCAGCGGCGCCTGGCGCGGCCGCGTGAGTACGGGTGCGCCGGCGGGCACGCCGGGCGTGGAGGATGCTGCCGGATCCCGGGGCGACTCCGGCAAGGCAGGCGTCTCCGGCAAGGTTGCCGCTGGCCTGGGCGTTGCCGCAGTAGCCGGCGCAGCAGCCGCCATGGCAGCAGGCGGCAACAAGGAGACAACTGCCGTTGCCGACGAAACTATAACTCCAGCGACCCCCGGGGAGCCGGTCACCGTCACCCCGATTCCCACCGATACGACCACCACAGGTACCGCTACGGGTACGACGGCGGCAGCGGGCTCCACGGGGTCGGTCGCCGACCTGGGCGATGACAGGATCGGGCACCAGTTCGACCAGACCAACGGCCTGGTGGACACCACAGGCGAGTCGGACGAGACGGCAGAAGGTGAGAACCTGAGCGCCGCCGAGCGCGAAGGCGACGACCGCCGTCGCGACGGCGGCCTGCCTCCCATCGGCGGAAACCTCGGCACGCACTAACCGGGTTTAGCCCCAGGCACAACAAAAGCGCCGTCCGCCTCGTTGCAGAGGCGGACGGCGCTTTTGCCTGTGCTTGTGTTACTTGCCGGTGCCCGTGTAGACCACCGACGGCGCGGCCGGGGTTTCCATGCCTTCGCCGATGAAGAAGCTCGGGTGCGGCGGCTGGTTGTAGGCCACATTCTCACGGGCCACCGCGGTGCGGTAGACGGTGTCGTGCATCAGGGTGCGGAGACGGACCTCGGTGGGCGAGGTGCTGGTGTAGATCCGCAGCTCGGTGCTGTCCGACGACGGGAAGGCCAGTTCCTCGCGCCAGTCACCCAGCAGGTCCGCCTGCAGGGACGGGTTGCCCTTGGTGTGGTTGTTGGTGCGTGCACCAGTGACAGTCAGGAGCCTGTCGCTCGATTCCGTTTCCCAGTTCCACTTTGAAATGGTGGGTACGCCCACACCGGCAGCCGCATCAAAGTCGTGGTCAACGATCTCGCGGAGCAGGTCGCCGTCCCACCAGGCCAGGAAGTTGGCGGCCGGGATCTTCTCGGCAATCAGCTCGCCCTTGGCGGACATCAGCTGGCCCCGCGGGGAGTTCCAGGAGGCGTCGCCGCCTACCGCCCAGCCCTCAGCGCCGGCGTAGCGGGGATCGATGTCGCCGGCGGCACCGCGGCCGGTGTCCCGGATGGCGGGGATGCTCCAGAGCACCTCACCGGTTGCGGCGTCGCGGAACGTGGCGCCGCGGTTGCCGCTCTGGCTCATGCTCTCATGGACGGCGAAGACCTCCAGCCCGGGGCGGGAAGGATCAAAATCGCTGGTGTGCATCGCATCGCCGTGGCCCAGCTTGGTGTTGTAGAGGACCGAGCCGTCGTCGTCGATGGTCATGGAACCGAAGACGAACTCGTCCTTGCCGTCCTGGTCCACGTCAGCCACAGACAGGTTGTGGTTGCCCTGGCCCTTGTATTCGGCGCCGGCGATGTCCGAATCGAAGGTCCAGCGCTTCACCAGCTTGCCGTCCACCAGGTCATAGGTGACCAGGACGGTGCGGGTGTAGTAACCGCGGCTGAACATCAGGGAAGGCTTTTCGCCGTCGAGGTAGGCGACGCCGGCCAGGAAACGGTCCACGCGGTTGCCGTAGCCGTCGCCCCAGGCGGAGACGTTGCCGCGGGGCGGGTCGTAGGCCACCGTGTCCATGATGGTGCCGGTTGCCCCGTTGAACACTGTGAGGAACTCCGGACCTGACAGGACATAACCGGCGCTGTTCCGGTAGTCCGCTGCGGGGTCGCCGATCACGGTTCCGGACCCGTCCCTGGTGCCGTCCGCCGTCTTCATGGACACTTCAGCCTTGCCGTCACCGTCGAAGTCGTACGCCAGGAGCTGGGTGTAGTGGGCGCCGGCGCGGATGTTGTGGCCCAGGTCGATGCGCCACAGCTTGGTGCCGTCCATCTTGTAGGCGTCCACGTAGACGTTCCCCGTAAACCCGGGCCTGGAGTTGTCCTGCGCGTTGGACGGGTTCCAGAGCTGGATGATCTCGTAGCTGCCGTCCCCGTCCAGGTCAGCGACGCTGGAGTCGTTGGCCGTGTAGCTGTATGGCTTTCCGTCCTTGCTGACGCCGTCGGCGGGCTTGTCCAGCTTGATGGACAGGTAGTTCTGGGACAGCGGCGTGAATTCCGTGCTGAGCTTGTCCTGACCGTTGCCGTTGCCGACGGTCTTGATGACGTACGTGGAGGCCGCGGTTCCGGCCGGATCAACGAACGTGGTGGTGTTGCGGATGGGCTCTTCGGTGAGCTGGACGCCGTCGCGGATCACGTGGAAGCCCACGCTGTCCTGGTCCAGGCCCAGCATGCGCCAGCCCAGCGTGACGCCCTGGTCCGTGAGCACGGCGACGGGTGCCCGGTCCAGGTTCTCCACCTGGCGCTTCAGCTCTGCCTTGCCGGACTGCCCGGGTGCGGTGCTGGGGTTGGCCTGCGCGAGCGGTACGCCGGTGAACGCCAGCGCAGCGGCGGTGAGGGAAGCGGCCGCCGCCAAGGGGGCGGCTTTCCAGGCGCGGCCTTGCCGCAAACCTGGACGGAGCATGGGGGAACATTTCGAGGGATAAGCCAAAAGAACATCTCCTTTGATGCGGCGGCAGCCGAGTCTGCCGCACACAGTTTGGAACGTTTCACTGCAACCTGAAATCCACCTATTACGAAGGGAGAATGGGTTCGGGATGCGATAGAAAGCGTTTTCTGCCCTTAATATCTATCAGCGCTTTACAAGCTTGGTCAAGGGTTTGACGGGGCTAAATGAGAGATATTGTTCCGTTGCGTTCAGTTCGCGTCGGCGCCGTTCCGGGGCCTGCCCGCTGCCGCCTGCAGGAGCGGCAACGTCCTGGCTGGCATGACCTCCACCAGGGACATGGCGGTGCTGGTACGCACGACGTGGCAATCGTTCTGGCGGCCCTGGCGCTGGTGTCCCCTATCATGGTGCTGCTCTCGGCAGCCGGCGCGGTCCTCCTGAACTTCATCCTCGCCCTGAACCACCGCCCGGGCCGCTACCTCGCGACCTGAAGGCGGCACCCCGGGCGGAAACAACCGGCATTTACTCCTAGTCCCAGGCCGGGACCAGGACTACTTCGTACTGGGTTGGCGGCGGCTGCTGTCCGAACTTTGCGTTCACCGCGGCTAACGTATCCCCAAACCTGGCCACCGTCGTCGGGATATTGAAGTGCTTGCTGGTGATGACGTCCTTAACCCTGAAGGAAGACAGGTCATCGGACAGTTTGAGGCGGCTGACCTGGTTGGCCATGTTCTGGACCGCCCATACGGTGCGGTCCTTCACCAGGATGCCATCAATGAACGGAAGGTCCGGCCCCTTGATCCTCTTGCTCTTTCCCTTATCCGTATCCACGGCATAAAGGGCCTGGTTTTGGGTGTGGGCCACAATCAGGACGTCGCCGTCCCCGGCTGCTGCGATGCCGTTGAACCCGAACTGGCCGGGTTGCAGTGGCTTGCCCGCCTCACCGCCCACTTTCAGTGTCTCCACGTCCGCCGCTTTTCCGAGCTCGCCCCGCCCGCTCACAGGGACGAAATAGAGCTCGGGCGCGGCCGAATTGGTAAACCAGGCGCCGTCGCTGCTGAGGGTGACGTCATTAATGAAGCCGGTACCCAGGTCATATTCCTTGACCTGCTTGCGGGTGTCAGTGTCGTAGACGAAAGCCTTGCCCGTTGTACCGCCGGCCACAAACAGCAGGTCGTTGCGGGTATCCGCCTTCATGCCGACGGCCATCCGGCCCTCGGGCACGTCGATAAAACGCTTGGCCTTTCCGTCACGGATGTCGCCGCGGAAGATGTCGCCGGTCAACAGTTCGCCGGCGTAGAAGGTTGTTCCCCCGCCCGCCGCGATGCCTTCGGCGGAACTTGCCCCGCGGAGAACGATTACATCGTCAGAGGAAGGAGTGGATGCGCCTGCCGGCACTGCCGTGGGCAGCAGCAAGGCCAGAAGTGCGATAAATCCACCAACGGCACGGCGTCGTACTGTTTTGCGCATAATGGTTCCTGGATTGGGCTGGTGCGCGGGGCCCAATCTGCGGCAGCTCCGCACGATGGTGATGCCATTTTAAGCTCCTCCACGGATGCCCCGCCAGAGCCTGGTGCCCCCTTCACAGTGGAGGGGGCAGCGCCGGGGACCGGCGTACAGTTCAGGATTCTGCTTACAATCGAAACCTCAATCAACTACTGAGGGATCCATGAAGAAATTCGCCACAGCCCTGATCGCCGCCGGCCTCGTTGTCTCCGCAACGGCCTGCACCGCCTCGAACCAGCTCACCACCGCGGAAACCTGCGAGCGGATCCAGTCCGTTGTGTCGAACCCGGCCAACAACGCCGGCAAGACCGGCATGAACCGCCTGGCCAACCAGATCCGGCCCATCCACGCCGTTGCCTCGGACGACCTCAAGGGTGCGCTTGAAGCGATCATCGAATACACGGATGAGCAGGCGAAAGAGACTCCGGACGAGGACAAGCTCGCCGAACTGACGGAAAGCTACGAGGAAGCCGGCAGCACGTACAGCCAGTTCTGCAGCTGATTCCTGCTGCAGACGGGCAATTTGCCAGTGGGCCCGGCTACTTGAGGGTGGCCGGGTCCGTGTTCGCCCCGCACAGTATCACCGCCACCCGTTCGCCCACGCCCTGAGTGTAGGCGCCGGAAGTGAGCGCGGCATAGGCCGCGGCCGCGCCGTGTTCCACGACGATCCGGTAGCCGTCCCACAGCTTCGTACGCGCTTCGGTGATTGCGGCGTCGGACACCAGGACGCTTTCGACGCCGGCGCGGACCGCCACGGAGAAGCCGATGTCACCGATGCTGCGGGCGCCCAGGGAGTCCGCAGCAACTCCCGAGACTTGCACGTCAACCGCGTTTCCGGCCGCCAGTGCAGCGTTCAAAGTAGGGGCCGATTCCGGCTCCACGGCCACCACCTTGGCCCTGCCCTCCACGGCCGCGGCGATTCCCGCCATCAGCCCGCCTCCACCGACCGCTACCAGGACGGTGTCCACCCCGCCCACCTGGTCGAGAAGCTCCAGCCCCACGGTTCCGGCGCCGGCGGCAATTTCGGGCTGGTCGTAGGCATGGCAATAGACGGCACCGGTTTCCCGGGCACGCTCGATGGCCGCCTGGTATGCGTCCGCGTACTCGGCGCCGCCCTGCACCACCGCCGCTCCGAGGGCTTTGAGCTTGCGGACCTTCACGGCAGGGGCGGCAGCGGGGACAAACACCGTTGCCGGCACGCCCACCTGTGCAGCCGCGTAGGCATTGGCCAGGCCGGCGTTGCCTCCGGAGGCAACCACCACGCCGACGTCCGGCTTCAGCTCACCGCGTTCCTTGGCGGCGAGGACCCGGTTGAGGGCGCCACGGGCCTTGAAGGTTCCGGTGTGCTGCATGAACTCGCATTTGAACCACACCGGACCGGGAAAATCCTCGGGGTCAGCTTCCAGGACAGGCGTCAGCCGGGTAAGGCCGGCCGTCCGTCGTGCTGCCTGTTCCACGTCGGCGCGGGTAATCATTGGTGCGTCAGACCTCGTCGTCCCAGGTTCCCGGTTCCTGCAGGGCATCTTCGGGCTTGTCCTCCGGGGTCGGGTCACTGCTGCCCGAGTAGGATGCAGGGACGGTCCCGGCGGCGTGGGCCTGCTGCTCCTCGCGGATGTTGCCGGCACCGGGAAGCTCCGGGTGCTGGCCGCTCTGCGGGGCCTGCTTGGCCTCCTTGGCCGCGTCCGGGTCACCCGGTCCCCGAAGGTCTGCGGCGTTCTGCGGCTCGTCATTGCTAGCAGTCATGGTTCTGCCTTTCGCTCGGGAACTGCGGCGTACGGCCGGGGTTTATCCCCGCACCGCCCTCCAGCCTACGGGCTGGCGGGGCCCGGCAGCAGGAACCGCCGGCTCTGACCTTTCCGCAGCCGGGTTCTGTGAAATCAGGCCGGAACCTGTGAAATGGGCGGTGAACCTGTGAATTGCGACTCAGCCGGGACTTCCACGGCACACCCTGCGTTAAACCTCATGGCGGAAGGAGGCCATTTGCTTATTGTCCTGACCGGCATCGACGGTTCCGGGAAGTCCACGGCCGCCCAGGCCTTGGTGTCCGCCGTCCGTGCCGACGGTGGCACGGCCCTGCTGTTGAACAACCACGCGGGCAGACGCAGCATGTCGGTGCTGGGCGCCAGGATGGGCATCCGACTGCCGCCCCGCGTTGCCGACGCCCTGGAGACCACCTTCCGGGTGTGGAACGTGCTGGTCCACCACCTGCGCGCCAGCCGTACAGAGGGCCTGGTGGTGATGGACCGGCACCTCTACTGCCAGCTGGCACTGCGTGCCACAAAGGGGCTGCCGCGGGGCCGCGTGCTTTCGTGGATGCTGAGCAAACTTCCTGCCCCTGATGCCGTGGTGCACCTGGAAGTTGACCCCGGCATTGCGCATCAGCGTATCGCCGCACGCGGTACTGATGCGGAGACGCTGCAGGATTTGGCGGCTTTCGCCCACGCCTACCGCCAACTGCCCGAGTACGGGGGCTTCGTAAAAGTGGACGCCTCGGTCCCCGGTCCGGAACTGGCGCGCCGCCTTGCCGCAACGGTCCATGAACTGGGGCGTGCCCGTGCGGAGGGACGGCCTCCGGTTGCCGGATAACCGTACCCAGGCTGTAAGAGACAGGAAGGCGGGCGGACCCAGGTGTCCGCCCGCCTTCCTACTGCAGGGAGGTCCTAGTTAGAGGCAGTCGGCGAAGGCGAGGTCATCCCGGTTTCTTCGGGCTCGCTCTCCGTCACGGACGGCGAGGCCGACCCGCTCGGTGACGACGTGCTTGTGGAACCGGACGTGCTGGTGGACGTCGGGCTGGAGGTTGCGCTGCCGCCGTCGGCCTTTTCCAGCACTTCGTTGATGAGGTCCTCAAGTTCCTTCTGGTCCGGATCGCCCAGGTTGGCGCCGCTCTTAGTGGCAACCACCAACAACGTGCCCTCGGCAGCGGAGACCTGCATTAGCTTCTGCTGGTTCTCGCCGCTGCGCGAGCTGAGGGTGGCAAAGGTCTTCTCAGCGTCCGTGTCCGCCTGGACCTCCTCGCTGGTCACCTCGTAGGTCTGCCCCAGCGCCTCCACGGAGAAGGTGGCGCACTGGTCCATCTTCCCGCTGATCTCATCCAGGACCTCGACGGCGTCCGGCCCCTCGCTGCCCGACTGTGCGGACAGCGTCCGCGGCTGGTCGCCTTCGGAGAGTGCGACGGCGATCTCGCCGCTTTCCACGGTATCCAGCAGTCCCGCGGTGGCAATGTCCTTGCAGTCTTCGGGATCCACGGTTGCCGTGCTCAGGAGGAGGTTGGCAATGTTGCCGCCCTGGTCCACCTGTTCCTTGGAGTACAGCTTAAGTTCGTTGCCGTCCTCGTCCGACATGCCGGAGATCAGTTCACGGAGCTCATCCTCGGTATAAACCTTCGCCTCGGCCGTTGCGGAGGGCGTTTCCGAGGCGGACGGGCTCGCAGCTTCGCCGCCGCCGCCCGTGCAGCCCGCAAGGGCCATCATTGCTGCCGTCATCAATCCAAGCGCAGGTACTTTTCGCATTGGTACAACCCCTTTTGGAGATAGGAAGCATGCTTAGTGTTTATCAGCTTAGGGGGTTTGGCCGCGGCGGAACAATAACGGGGCCGTAACTTTCCACGGAACTCCTGCCAGCGCACTTCCTCGGGCCAGACACCTCGTTGAGCTGCCCGCCCTGGGCCCGGGTGCCGCCACGCCGCCCTCATGCTGGCCCTGCGCAAGAAAGCCACCAAGCAGGCTCCCTTTGCCTCCGACGGCGAACTGGTTGCCTAAGGGCGGCCGCCGGCCGGGAAAGACCTTCCGGGACCCTTGCTGTGGAATAATCCGAGGAGTGGTCCTTACCGGACCGCTCCAGGATCAGGAGGGGCCGCATTGTCCGTCACACCAAGGAGCACCGCCCAGGCGGCGGGCACGGCCATCAACAACTCCCAGATCCCCAAGCATGAGCAGCTGCGGACAATCATCCTCAAGCTCGCCAGGGAAGAACTGGAGCCGGGCGCCAGGCTTCCCAGCGAGCGGACCCTCATGGATTCCTACGGCGTCAGCCGGATCACGGTGCGCGCCGCGATCGGGCGCCTGGTCAACGAGGGGCACCTGGTCCGGGTTCCTGCCAAGGGCACCTTCGTGGCGGATTCACCAGTGCAGTCCACGCTGCACCTTGCCTCCTTCACCCAGGAAATGGAGGCGATGGGCCACGTTCCCAGCACGGTGGTGCTGGTTGCGGAAGCCGCCACCGTCCCTGAGGACACCGCCGAAGCGCTGGGCCTTGCCCCGGGATCCGAAGCGATCCATCTCAAGCGGCTCCGCCTGGCGGACGGACGGCCGGTCAGCGTCGATGACGCCTGGTACAACCCGGAGCACGCCCCCGGCCTCCTGGACATCGACCTGACGGGCTCGGTCTACAAAGCGCTGGCGGCGCAATTTGGCCACCAGATTGACCGGGCCCGGCAAAGCGTCCGGTCCGAGGGCGCCCCCGCCGACGTGGGGGCGCTCCTCGGAACCGGAACGGGGGCACCGGTGCTGGCTTTCGACCGCGTGTCCTATTCAGGCCCCCTGGCCATCGAGCATTCGCGCTCCTGGTACCGCTCGGACCGCTACTCACTCACCATGGAAGTCCGGCTTTAAGCGGACTTGGGCGAACGCCTAGTCCAGTGAAAACAGGCTGGCGCCGGCGGTCACGGCACCGGTTGCCATGAGCGTTGCGGTGTCCGGCTTGGTGTCGAGCACGACGACGGGACTCACCATCGAGTAACCCGCAGCCAGGGCGGCGGTGGGGTCCACATGCATCACGGGCTCGCCGGCGCCGACGGTGTCGCCCTGGGCAATCAGCAGCTTGAAGCCTTCGCCCTTGAGCTTGACCGTATCGATGCCCACATGGGTGAGCACTCCCCGCCCAGAAGACTCCACCACCACAAAGGCGTGCGGCAGGAGCTTAACCACCTTTCCAGCGACGGGGGACACGACGTCGAACGCATCGCCTGCCGGCGGCTCAACGGCCGCGCCTGAACCCACCATCTGGCCCGCGAAGACGGGGTCCGGGACGTCGGATATAGGAACCACACTGCCGCTGATGGGTGCGTGGACAACCAGCGCTTCGGGCATCAGAGCAGGTCCTCGATGTCTTCGGCCAGGTTGTCCGCCTCCGGCCCCACGATCACCTGGACTGCTGTGCCTGCTGCAAGGACGCCGTGGGCTCCGGCGGCTTTCAGGGCTGCTTCGTTGACCAGCGACCCATCCTTGACCTCGGTGCGGAGACGCGTGATGCAGGCCTCTACTTCCACAATGTTGGCGGCTCCGCCCAGGCCCTCAATGATCTTTTCTGCTTTGGACATGGCTGCCCTTTCTGACGGTGCCCCGGGGAGCACTGCTTCAGCACCAGGACCGGCGGCCCGGGTGCGACCAATTATGTGCCCGTTCATCGGAACTGTCAGCGCCTGCGGGAAGAACTGCTCCCTTGACAGGCGCTCGTGGGATGAATCACACTGAACTGGTCATAACCAGACAGTACCGGCTGGACCCGTTTCTTCACAAGCCCCCACTCGATCCCCGCAGAGGTGTAACCATGTCAACATCCGAAACCGCCGCCCTGGCTCCAGAGAAGAAGCCGAACAGGGCCTTCGCCAATCTCCAGCGGCTGGGCCGCTGCCTGATGCTGCCCATAGCCGTCCTCCCGGCAGCCGGCATCCTGCTGCGCATCGGGCAGGCCGACCTGTTGGGCGCGATCCCCGGCTTCGAAGGCGGCGCCGCCGTCATCTCCGCCGCAGGCAATGCCGTGTTCACCTGGCTGCCGCTCATCTTCGCTGTCGGCATCGCCATCGGCTGGGCCAAGAAGTCCGACGGTTCCACCGCACTGGCGGCAGTGGTGGGGTACATGGTGATCGACGGCGTCTTCAAGGCCATGTCCCCGCTGGTCCTGGCCGGGCAGGTTGACCCTGCCGGCAAGCCCGCGATGATCAACTACGGAGTCCTGGCCGGCATTGTGGTGGGCCTGCTGTCCGCCATGCTGTGGCAGCGGTTCTACCGCACCAAGTTGCCGGACTTCCTGGGCTTCTTCAGCGGCCGCCGCCTGGTGCCCATCCTGACGTCCGTCACCAGCCTGGCAGCCGGCGTCGTCCTTGCCCTGTTCTACCCGTTCTTCAACGCCGGCCTCTCGGCAGTAGGTGAAGCCGTAGCCGGCAACGCCGTGGCCGGTGGCGGCGTCTATGGATTCGCCAACCGCATGCTCATCCCGGCCGGCCTGCACCACATCCTTAACTCCGGCGTGTGGTTCCTCATCGGCGACTACACCGACGCTTCCGGGCAGCTGGTCCGCGGCGACCTCAACCGCTTCTTCGCCGGCGACCCCAGCGCAGGCATCTTCATGACCGGCTTCTTCCCCATCATGATGTTCGGCCTGCCGGCAGCAGCCCTTGCCATGTGGCGCCACGCCAAGCCTTCGCAGAAGAAGATCGTGGGCGGCATCATGCTCTCCACCGCCCTCACCGCGTTCTTCACCGGCATCACCGAACCGCTCGAGTACTCCTTTATGTTCGTCGCCTTCCCGCTCTACATCGTCCACGCAGTCCTCACGGGAACCTCCATGGCCCTGGTCAATGCCTTGGACATCCACCATGGCTTCACGTTCTCCGCCGGGCTGATCGACTTCGTCCTCAACTTCGGCAAGTCGGAGAACGGCTGGATGCTCATCCCCATCGGACTGGGCTACGCGGTGATCTACTACTTCCTCTTCTCCATCGTCATCAAGCGCTGGAACCTGCGGACGCCGGGCCGTGAAGACGACGAAGTCACGGTGGAGACAGACGCCGCCAAGTAGCGGCGTTCCCCTTCTCCGCTCGAGCCGCCGCAGCGGCATCCAGCACCCAGCACCAGCAACCGAAAGCAGCTTCACCGCATGGAGATCATCATCCTTCCCACCCCTGCCGACGTAGCCCGCACGGCCGCAGACGCCATCGAGGAGCAGGTCCGCCGCGGCCCGTGCGTCCTGGGACTGGCCACCGGGTCCACACCGCTTGGCACCTACCAGGAGCTCATCGAACGGCACCGGACCGGCGGCCTGAGCTTCGCCCAGGCGCACGCTTTCCTCCTCGACGAGTACGTGGGCCTGCCGAGTGCGCACCCGCAGTCCTACCACTCGGTGATCCGGGACGAGTTCACGGCGAGCGTGGATTTCGGTGCGGACGCGGTGCATGGCCTGGACGGCATGGCGGAGGACCCGCAGGCGGAGGCGGAGCAGTACGAGGCGCGGATTGCGGGTGCCGGAGGGGTGGATCTACAGATCCTGGGCATCGGCACGGACGGGCATGTGGGCTTCAACGAGCCCATGTCCTCGCTCGGCTCGCGCACCAGGATCAAGACCCTCACCCGCCAGACGCGGCAGGACAACGCCCGCTTCTTCGACTCCCCCAACGACGTGCCGGACCACGTGCTGACCCAGGGACTGGGCACCATCCGCGAGGCCCGCCACCTGCTGCTGCTCGCCATGGGCGAGGCCAAGGCGGAAGCCATTGCGGCCGCCGTCGAGGGCCCTGTCGCCGCCATCTGCCCGGCGTCCGCGCTCCAGCTACACCCGCACGTCTCGGTCCTGGTGGATGAGGCAGCGGCCTCACTGCTGGCCCACCGGGACTACTACACGGACACGTTTGGACGGAAGCCGGCATGGCAGGGGCTCTGAGCACGGGCCAGGGCTCGCCGGTTGCTGCTGTCAGCCGGCCGCAGCTGGAGCTTGCCGTGGAGAATGCCGACGGCGTCAGGCTGGCTGCCGCTGTCGGCGCGGCCCGGGTGGAGCTCTGCGCAGCCCTCGCCGAAACCGAGGGCATCACGCCCAGCATCGGGATGACGGAACAGGCCTGCCGCGCTGGGCTTCCCGTCCACGTCCTGGTGCGGCCGCGGCCGGGCAGCTTCGCCTACTCCAGTGACGAACTCGACGTCATCGAGCGGGACGTGACTGCATCGCTGGCCGCCGGCGCTGCGGGCGTGGTGGTGGGGGTGCTCGCGGCCGACGGCGGGCCGGACGTTCCTGCCCTCCGCCGGATCGTTGAAGCGGCACGCCGGTCCAACCCGTCTGCGGAAATCACGTTCCACCGGGCGTTCGATGCTGCCCTGGCGGCCGGCACCAACCCTGCTGACGCGCTGGCCCGGCTCCAGCAGGCAGGCGTGGACCGAGTCCTGACCAGCGGCGGCAGTCCCGACTGCGCTGCCGGCCTCAGCATGCTGGGCCGCTTGGTTGAGCTGGGACGCACGCACGCGCCGTCGGTACAGATCATGGCCGGCGGAGGAGTGACGCTGGACCTGGTACCGTCGCTGCTCGGCATCGGCGTCCACGCCGTTCACACCTCGGCCCGGCAACGACTGACCGGGAGTTCGGGTACAGACCGGGCTGGCCGGGCACCGGCTGCCGATCCTGCCCTGGCAGCCCAACTGGCGGCCGCACTGACAACCGGAGGCCTGGAACCATGAGTACTGATGTGATCCTTCGTGGCCGCATCGTCACGGGAAGCATGGACGTCCCCGATGGCGCAGTAGCGATCGACGGCGGCGTGATCACCTACGCTGGTCCGGCGTCGGAATTTCCCGGCGACCCCGGACCCACGGACCCGGAACCTGCGCGCATCATCCTGCCCGGACTGGTAGACCTGCATTGCCATGGCGCGCTGGGTTCGGATTTCTCTGAAGGATCCGCCGAGGGCGCCCGGTCAGCGGCACAATATCTGCACAGCCGTGGAACCACCACGCTGCTCGCAAGCCTCGTCACGGGGTCACCGGAACACCTGGTCCGGAACCTCAAGGCGCTGAAGACGCTGGCGGATGACGGGCTGATAGCTGGTTCCCATCTTGAAGGTCCGTTCCTCGCATCGGGACAGTGCGGCGCCCACGACCCCACGCTGCTGCGTGAACCCGACGCCGGGCTTATGGCCGACCTGTTTGAGGCGGCCGGACCCTCGCTGGTTTCCATGACGCTGGCAGCCGAGCTTCCCGGCGCCACGGCCCTGGTGGACATGCTCACTGCGCGCGGGGTCATTCCGTCCCTGGGCCACACTGCCGCGGACCACGGCACCGCTGCTTCCCTGCTGGAACAGGCAGCCACAGGGCTCGCCGGGCGTGGGAATTCCACCGGGCGGGTCCGCCCCACTGTCACGCACCTGTTCAACGCGATGCCCAGCTTGCACCACCGCTCCCCCGGCCCGGTAGCGGCCAGCATCAGCGCGGCCCATGCCGGCAACGCCGTGGTGGAGCTGATTGCAGACGGCGTCCACCTTGCCCCGGAGACGGTCAAGATGGTGTTCGAGCTCGTGGGGGCGGAAAACATCACCCTGGTTACCGATTCGATGGCCGCCACGGGCCTACAGGATGGCCAGTATCGCCTGGGGACGCTGGCTGTCACCGTTGACCATGGCGTCGCACGTGTGGACAGCACTGGGGCGATCGCCGGCGGAACCGCCACCCTGCTCGACGTGGTGCGGTCCGCGGTGGCGGCGGGCGTGCCCCTCCAGGATGCGGTCCAGGCGGCGACGGCCGTTCCTGCCTCCGTGCTGGGACTTTCCACGCAGGTAGGCGATCTCCGTGCCGGCATGCGGGCTGACCTCGTCATTGTTGACCGGGACCTGGATCTTGCAGGAGTCCTGCGCGGGGGTGAGTGGGTCACGCCGCTGGGGTAGTGCTCTTCGCTGCCTGACCGTTAAATGTCAGACCCTCCCATGAGGATGGATTCATGGAAGGCAATTCGGCGGTGGTGGAGGCGGAGGCGGCGGTTGACGCTTCGGTGGCTGCTTTTGCGGCGGTGCTCGCGGGCGGCGGCACGGCTGGTCATTCTGGCGCTGGGCCTGACGCCGGCGCTGGCGGGTGCGTTGTCGGCATTGGTGATGATCCGGTGCAGCGGGTTGTTGATGGGGCGTTGGATGTTCTTGCCGGGCTGGCCCGGTCCGAGGCGAAGCTGGCGGCGTTGAAGGCGCAGGCGGTTCAGGTGTTCGCCGCCGCCACGAGCCTGTTGAACGGTCCGCCGTCCTCCCCGCATGAGGCCACGGCTCAGAACCGGAGCCTGCTGGCCGAGGTCGGCTGCGCGCTGGTGATCGGCGACCGCGCCGCCGGTGCCCTGTTGGCCGAGTCCCACGCCCTGACCACGACCCTGCCCCGGACCCTTGCCGCGTTGGAGTCCGGGACGATTTCCTGGGCCCATGCCCGGGAAATGGTGAACCAGACCGTCGGCCTAGACCGGGCCGGAGCCGCCGCCCTCGAGAAGTACTTCCTCGACCCTGGCATTCCCAAGCCTGCCGGTGCGGCGACGATCGGGGAGATGCCCGCGTACCGGTTCAAGCACAAGGCCAGGACCTGGCGGGAACGCCACCATCCCGAATCGCTGGAGAAACGCCATGCCAAGGGCATGGCGGACGGCCGGGTGGATTACAAGCCGGACCAGGACGGCATGGCCTGGCTCTCTGCCTACCTCCCCGCCCACCAGGCAATGGCGGGCTGGAACCGCCTCAACGCCCTCGCCCGGGCCGCACAAGGACCCGACGAACCCCGCACCCTCGCCCAACTCCGGGCCGACCACTTCGCCCAAGCCATCCTCACCAGCGGCACCAGCCGCGGTAGTGGAGACAGTTCCAGCCTCCGTGCAGGCAACAGCGCCCGCAACGGCGGCGCCAATAACGGCGACAGCGACCGGGCCAGTAACTGCAACGGCGGCGCCAATAACGGCGACAGCGACTGGGTGGGCAACGGCGACGGCGACGGGTTGGGTACCAGCGAAAGTGCAGGCGCAGGAACGGATCTCGTCGGGCCGTCGTCCATCCGGGCGCAGGTGCTCGTCACCGTGCCCGTACTCGCGCTCACGGGCCTGACCGACGAGCCCGCCATGCTGGACGGGTACGGGCCGATCCCGCCGTCCATGGCACGGGAGCTCGTCGCGAACGGCGCCGATTCCTTCCACCGGGTCCTCGTTGATCCGAGGGACGGGGCACCGCTGGAGATCGGGCGGACCAGCTACCGCGTCACCAAAGCAATGCGGAACTGGCTGCGGCTGCGGGACGGCAAATGCCCCTTCCCCGGCTGCAACAACAGCTCGTTGGATAACGAGGCAGACCACCTCCTGGCCTGGCAGAACGGCGGAACCAGCGGGATCAGCAACCTCGGACAACCCTGCCCGAAGCACCACAAACTAAGACATAGCAGCGGGTGGACACCAACCCAGGCCACCCAGAACGAACCACCCGGCTGGATCTCACCGTCCGGCCGCCACTTCAAAAGCGAATACCAGGACTGGGAGCCACCCCACTTGCCGGAAACTGTCATGTTGGCCCTGCCTCCGCGGCTGGAATTGGAGGAGCATCACGACGGGCAAGTCCCCGGCGTGCTGCCTTATCCGCCGATGCCCGCTGCCCAGGCCTGCCCTGCCGGAGACCTCCTGCACCTGGAACCTCCACCGGAGGAACCTGAAGATGACAACCTCATAGACCTGGACGACATACCAGTGGACGACCCCCTATGGGACGACTTCTACGCCCTGCCGCCCGTCCTGCCCCAATACCCCCTGAATGACTCGGACGCCCTAAATGACTGGGACCCGATAACGGACCGCAATCCGGCATTGACCTAATTCCCGGCTGAAAGCGCACAGACACGTGCAGCCGCGCGCGGGGGTCAACAGCCCCGGGCCGAGAAAACCACCCGAGAACAAACCGTGTCGGGAAGACGGCCCAAGCACATGCCTGACGAGTGCCTCAGACGAGCGCCTACTCAGCCCCGGGCAGGCAAACTTCCACCATGCCGCCGCTGGTGCGCGTCTCGAAGAGTGGCTGCTTCGCGGTGGCGGGGCCAGCTTGCACTTCCCCCGTCCGCAGCGAGAAGGTGCTTCCGTGCCAAGGGCATACAACGCACGGGTCGCCGCCGTCACCAGGGCCGCCGTTCTGGTTGACCCTGTCCTGGAGCCTGCCGCCCTTGATCTTGCCTTCGTGCAGCGGCCCGGAGAGGTGGCTGCAGACATCCGACAATACGCTGACGGTTTCCCCCTCCCGGTAGGCAAGCAGCGGAATCTCGGCCACGACAACTTTGTGGAGCTTCCCGTCGGGCAGTTCAGCCAGCGGCGCCAGCGGATGCCATCCGCTCGGGAAGCGGTGTGGGATCTCCTCGCTGTGGTTCACGCCCGCCGCCTGCCGGTACGTAAGATGGCCGCCCAGGAAACCGCCCGCACCCACAACGGCAAGGCCAAGGTAGGCAAGCACCTTGCCGCCTCCCCGGCTGCCCCGGGCCCGGGCAACCAGCGAGGCAGCGTAGAGGCCCGTGGCCGTGATGTTGGCAGCGGCATGGACCAGCCCCACCCGCTGCTGCTGGGGGTGCAGTTGCGTCCAGTCGGTGAAGCCAGCCACCGCGGAAGGCACGGCGGCCCCGGTGCCCACGCCGATCAGGAGTGCGGAAGCCTTGTCGTTACCAGGCAGGGCGTCCAGCACGGCCGCGGATATCCACGCACCCATAGGCACCTGGACCGCGAGCGGATGGACAGGGTGGCCGATGGGAACTCCATGCAGGACGTCGCGCGCCCACTTGGGGCGGATAGCCTGCTTCACCACTTTTCGGACCTTCTTGGAAACGGGGTCCAGCCACTCGGCGTCTTCCAGGCGGGTAACAAGTTCCAGTGCAGGCAGCGGTTTCATGTGTCTCCCTTACCCCTTTGCTCCATGTCCAGTCGATGCCGGGAAGCTTACTTGCCTTAGCAGGGGCAGCACAGGACCCCAAGGGTTAGAACCATGCAAGCGCAGACGGCTACCGGCGCGAAAACCTAACGGAGCGGAGAACCCAGCACCGTGAACTGGTTGCCACCCATTTCACCGGTGAGCAGGGGCATGGCTTCCTCAATCGCCGCCTGCACACTCTCCAGCCCCAGGGAAGCCCGGTGTGCCTCCGGCGATTCCCACAGTTCACAGACGAACACTGTGTCCGGCACGGCGTCGTTCACGCCCACCTCATACAGCAGGCAGCCGGCCTCCTTCAGCCCGGCCATTGGCCGGACCAGGATGGAGAGGACGGCATCGCGCTGGCCGGGCTTGGTTTCGAGGCTTCCCACATTCGCAAAGGTCATAGGGACAGTGTGCAGCACAGGAGCGACAAAGCCGGAGGCTACCGTACGGCCGGCGTCGACATCCCCAGCGGCGATTGTTCGACGGCGGTCCCCGCCGCCACGCTGCCAGGCACCGTGGCTCCGGCCGGCTCCAAGGCCGCCTCCGTCGTCGTGGTTTCACCTGCAAAGGCGCGGAGCATGGCGGCGCGGTCGAACTGGCCTTCCCACTTGGCGACCACGAAGGTGGCGACGCAGTTGCCCAGCAGGTTCACCACCACGCGCATGGAGTCCATCAGCCGGTCTGCGCCCAGGAGGAGGGCGACGCCCGCCACCGGGAAGATTCCCAAGGCCCCCGCCGTGGCGGACAGGGCCAGGAACGCCGAACCGGGCACACCGGCCATGCCCTTGGATGTCAGCATGAGGACGCCCAGGGCGGCCAGCTGCTGGCCGAGGTCCAGGTTGTAGCCGAAAGCCTGCGCCAGAAACAGGAGGGAAATGGACAGGTACAGCGCGGCGCCGTCGAGGTTGAAGGAGTACCCGGTGGGAACCACCAGGCCGGTGGTGGCGCGGGAGCAGCCGGCGTTGGTCAGTTTGGTCATGATGCGCGGCAGCACGGATTCCGTGGAGGCTGTGCCCAAAGCGAGGAGGAATTCCTCGCGGGTGTACTTCATAAACTGCCACAGCGGGACCCGTGGATAAACCCACGCCACCACGAACAGCAGCCCGATGAACACAATCGCCGCGCCGTAGCAGGCCGCGATCAGCAGGGCATACGTGCCCAGCGAGCCCAGTCCGTACTGGCCGATGATGAATGCCATAGCACCGAAAGCACCCACCGGTGCCACCCGCATGACCCAGCCCATGATCTTGAAGAACAGCTCCAGCACGGTTTCCATCAGCGTGACGACCGGCATGCAGCGTTCACGTCCGACGACGACGATCGCCGCGCCGAAGAAGACAGCGAAGCACAGCACCTGAAGCAGGCTGTTGCTGGCGAAGGCTCCCACCACACTGGTGGGAATGATCCCCAGGATGAAGGCGCCGGCATCCTTCGGCGGTGCGGTGGCGGTTTTCGCGTTGAGGGCGTCCTGGGAGAGCGACGCCGGATCGATGTTCAGTCCCGCGCCCGGCTGGACCACGTTGCCCACCACCAGGCCAAAGACCAGGGCAAACAGCGTGGCTGCCGTGAAGTAGACCAACGCTTTGACGCCGGTACGGCCCACGGCCTTGACGTCACTGACCGCGGCGATGCCTGTGACGATCACCAGGAAGATCAACGGCGCGATGATCATCTTGATCAGCTGGATGAAGCCGTCACCCAAGGGGCGAAGCCCTGCGCCAATATCCGGCCAGAGGTGTCCAATGAGGATGCCGGCCACAACGGCCACCAGGATCTGGAAGAAAAGGGACTTGTAAAGCGGCTTCCTGGAAGCGGGAGGTGCTGCCGTGGGCGCGATGACATTCATGCCGTTGCCTGTTCTTTGGAGGACGGCGGCACACAGGATGCCGCAAGGTCACGAGCAACGTTAGGGACCGCATGTTTCCGGAAAGATAAATCCATAATGCGGAACTATTAAGCCTGCCGGCCCATTCAGCGGGAAATCTACCGGCAACTTCCATGACACGACACCGCCATGAGCCAGTGGAAGTATCACTGTGTCTCAGCTGCACCTGCTGCAACACCAGCAACGTAGAAGAAGGCGCACCATGCCCCTCACTCCCCCATCCGACGCCGAACTGGACATCATGATCCGGGCCCGCCTGGCATCCCTCGGTATCGACCTCAACCAGCTTCCCGCCGGAACCGCCAGCGACCCGGAGACCGGAAGCCCCGGACAGGCGTCGGTCCTGGCCAGCCTGCGCTCCTTCATGCGCACCACGGTGGCTGAACTGAGCGCCTACCAGGTGCCTTTTGCCGGTGCGGTCGGGACTGCGGACCCCGCACTCCTGTCCCAGCAGGCAGCCCCTCCCGCCCTTTACCCCTCGATCGATACTGCACGGAGGACGGCATGAACCCGATGGACGGCGTGGACAGCCAGCCGACGGACCGCACCATTGATCGCCGGTCCTTCGTCAACAGGTTTGCCGTTCTGGCAGCGGCTACCTCGCTGGGCGCGGTGGCGCTTCCCGCTGTTGCCCACGCGGCGCCGTCAGCAGCGGTGCCCGCCGGGATCAACCCGAACGCATACGGGGACGTCCGGCCCGAAGCCCTGGCGGACATCACCGAGCTGACCATCGCGGAAGCCGCAAGCCTCATTCGGCAGGGCCGGCTCAGCGCCGAACTGCTGGTGGAGGCCTACCTTGACCGGATCGGCGCGTTCGACGCCGACTACCAGGCGTTCAACCTGGTGGCAGCAGACGATGCCCTGGCAAGCGCCCGGGCCCTGGCCGGCGCCGCATACAAGGGTCCCCTTCACGGCATCCCGCTGGCCATCAAGGACAACTACTACACCCGTGCCTACCCCACCACCGCCAACTCCTACATCTTCAAGGACTTCACGCCCCCGTTTGACGCAACGGCAGTGTCAAAGCTGACGGGCGCCGGCGGCATTGTCCTCGGAAAGACCCAGATGGGTCCGCTGGCCACCACCCGGGCCACCACTCCGGACGGCCGCATCACCACCGTCAATGCCTGGACCCCCGCGGATCCACGGACGAATCCAGGCGGATCCACTTCCGGCTCAGCGACGGCGGTGGCGGCACGAATGGCTGCTTCCAGCGTTGGCACGCAGATCGGCGGTTCCATCACCGCGCCGTCCAACGCCCAGAACCTCACCGGGCTCAAACCGACCATGGGCCGGGTTTCGCTGTACGGCATCATCCCCCTGAGCTACACCCGTGACCACCCGGGACCGCTCGCCAGGGACGCGAAGGACGCAGCCATCATGCTCAGCGCCATGGCCGGGGAGGATCCCAACGACCCGCGGACCCTGGGGCTTCCACCCGTCCCGGACCTGATCACGGCCGCGACCCCGGTGAAGCGCGGCAACAAAGTGGCCATGCGCTGGGGCACCCGCGTGGGCGTGATCCCGGACTTCACCGCAGGATCCTCGGAAACGGCAGCGGCGCGCAAGGCCTTCCTGGACAAGCTTGCCGGCATTGAAGGAATCCAGGTTGTGGACGTTCGGCTGCCCGAGGACTGGGACACACTGACAAGCACAGCCTTCAACAATGTGAGGCTGCCGGAACGGAGTGAGCCGTTCCTGCCGCTGCTGCGCAAAGACCTCCGCAGCTTTGGGGTGTCCGTGACCGGCTGGCTGCAGGGCTCCATGCTGGGCGCCAACGAGTACGTCCTGGGCCAGCGCGCCAAAGTCCTGCTGCTGGAACGCGTCCTGGACGATCTCTTCGAGCAGTGCGACGTGGTGCTGCAAACCAGCCCCAACCCCTTCGATGCGATTGGGCTGCCTGAGCTCGCGCTGCCCATCGGCTTTGACTCGGCAGGCGTCCCGGTGGGCACCATCCTCGGTGGCCAGCCCTTCGCCGAGGACCGGCTGCTGGCCGTGGCCGCCGCCTACCAGGCAGTGACCGACTGGCACCTGCGGCGCCCGGCGAACCCGGCCGGCGAAAACCCTGAGCCGATATCGGTTGATCCGTCCAAGTCCCGGAAGCCGTTCGCCAAGAGCGCGCGCGGCAAGGTTCAGGCCGCACCCGTTCCACAGGGCCGGGGCCGCTTCGAGGCGCACGAGGCCGCGGAGCTGTCCCAGTAACCGCTGGCGCGGTTCAGTCCGCGAATATGGGTGGTTCAGTCCGCGGCGTATCAGTCCGCGGCCGGCAGTGCCGCGGACTGGACCACCACCGTTCCGCTGGACGTGGTGTCCTCATTCAGCATCCAGCCCACCCGTTTGACCGTGCGCAGCATCACCACGCTTTCCACCAGGTGTATGCCCGGGACCTTTTGCTGGAGGGCAAGTTCGGCAGTCATAACGTCCGCAAGGGACTGCAGCCACATGATGATCACGAAGTTGGTTTGCCCTGTGGTGGAGGCGCTCAGGCGGACATTTTTGATGGTCCGGATGGCGGCGGCCGCTTCCTCGTGCTGTCCTGCGGGAACGTTGGCGAACCATTGGCAGGTCACCGGGTAGGAGGAGCAGGCCTGCGCGATTTCGCAGCGGGACAGCAGGATGCCGCTGGCCAGCACGCGGTTCAGCTGCCGCTGCACCGTTGCCGGACGCCGCCCCAACTCCCGCGCTATCTGGGCTGCGGTTGCCCTGCCGTCGCGGGCCAGGAACGGCAACAGGTCCAGGTGGCTTTGCGGGAGCTGCCCCGCCTCCGCCTTGTGGGCGTCCGGGCCGCCCTGGTGCCCGAGTGTCCGAAGCATGGCCAGCTGCGGCTTGCTCAGAATATTCAGCCGCCACTCGTCGGCGCTCGTGTGAAGCCGCGTGCACAGGGCCGCCTGATATTTGATCAGCCCCTCGATGTTCTTCAGCTGGGCGACCACCGAGGCGCTGAACTCCTCCAGCGACCTGGTGATCACGGTCAGCATAAGGTCGCGGTTGCTTGCCGCTTCCTCCACGGTGACTATTCCTGGGATGCCGGCCAACTGCGCAGTCACGCTGTCCCGCCGGTTCATGTCGCAGTCCACCGCCACGAAGGCGAGGAGCATCTGCTGGGGATCCCCCGCCAGGTGAGCCGTCACCCACGCTGCCCCGCTTGAGGTCAGCCGATCCCAGCGGGCAGCAAGGGTAGTGGCGTGCACGCCCAGCACCTTGGAGGCGTCCGCCCAGCCGAGCCGCGGATGCGTCTGCAGCACCTGGATAAGGGCCAGGTCTTCCTCGCTGAGTTCCATCCGGTCCACCTCTCCATGCACGAATCCTGCCTGAACCGACGTTTTGGAGGATATTTCGAGTGCATTCATCCAATGTGAGTTGCGCCACTCCACAATAGTCCACAGACCCGGAAAGCTGAGCCCAGGAGTTACAAAGTGCCCGTAATTGAAGACGCCAAGGAACTGCAGGGGGACCTCATCCGCCTCCGCCACGACCTCCACCGGCACCCGGAAATCGGGCTGCACCTCCCGCGGACCCAGGAGAAAGTACTCCAGGCCCTCGACGGGTTTCCGTTCGAGATCACCCTGGGCAAGGAAACCACCTCCGTCACCGCGGTGCTCCGCGGAGGCAAAGTCTCCGCAGGCACCACCGGCGCCCAGCGGCCCGCGGTTCTCCTCCGCGCCGATATGGACGGCCTTCCCGTGCAGGAGAAGACGGGAGTGGAGTTCTCTTCACAGGCCGACGGCGCCATGCACGCCTGCGGCCACGACCTGCACACCTCGATGCTCGCCGGAGCCGCCACCCTCCTTGCCGAGAAGCAGCACCTACTGCAGGGCGACGTCGTCCTCATGTTCCAGCCCGGCGAAGAGGGCTGCGACGGTGCCAGCTACATGATCCGCGAAGGCGTCCTGGATGCCGCCGGAACCCGCGTGCAGGCGGCTTACGGGATGCATGTGTTTTCCTCGCTCGAGCCCCACGGCACCTTCTGCACAAAGCCCGGCGTGATGCTCAGCGCCTCGGACGGGCTGGAGGTCACCGTCCTTGGCGCGGGCGGCCACGGCTCTGCCCCGCATGCCGCGAAGGATCCCGTCACAGTGGCTGCCGAGATGGTCACTGCCCTGCAGGTCATGGTGACCCGGCAGTTCAACATGTTCGATCCCGTGGTGCTCTCGGTGGGTGTACTGCACGCCGGCACCAAGCGGAACATCATCCCCGAGACCGCCCGCATCGAGGCAACGGTCCGCACCTTCTCGCAAAGCTCCCGGCTCAGAATGATGGAGGCCGTGCCGCGCCTGCTCCAGGGGATAGCGGCCGCGCACGGAGTGGAGGTCCACGTGGACTACCAGGAGGAGTACCCCCTCACCATCACCAACGAGGACGAAACGCACACGGCAGAGAGGGTCATCTCGGGACTTTTCGGCGAGCGCCGCCTTTCGCGCTGGGCCACTCCCCTGAGCGGTTCGGAAGACTTTTCCCGGGTACTCGCCGAAGTGCCAGGCACCTTCGTCGGCCTCAGCGCCGTCGCCCCTGGCTGCGATCCGGCCACCTCGCCGTTCAACCACTCCCCTTATGCAACGTTCGACGACGGCGTGCTGGCTGACGGGGCAGCGCTTTACACCGAACTCGCCACCTCGCGCCTTGCCGCGCTGGCGGCGGCGGCCTGACCCGCTTTCGTCCTTCCCATCCCCATCCTCTTCACCACGAACCTGAGGAAGTAACCATGTCCATGGCAGTCACCAAGCAGCAGACTGGACGCGTGTCCACCACCAAGACCATCGTCGGAACCGGCATCGGCAACGCCGTCGAATGGTACGACTGGGCCATTTACGCCACGTTCACCCCCTTCATTGCCAGCCAGCTCTTCAGCAAGGCCGATCCTGCGTCGGCGGTGCTGTCCACCCTGGCGATCTTCGCCGTCGGCTTTGTGGCACGGCCTTTCGGCGGCTTCCTCTTCGGCTGGATCGGCGACAGGGTGGGCCGCAAGACCTCGATGACCCTCGCCGTCGGACTCGCCTCGCTGGGCAGCCTGATGATCGGCATCGCTCCGACCTTCGCGAGCATCGGCGCCTGGGCGTCCCTGATGCTGCTCGTGGCACGGCTCGTCCAGGGACTGGCGCACGGTGGCGAGCTGCCGTCGTCGCAGACCTACCTGTCCGAGATGGCTCCCAGGGAGCACCGCGGATTCTGGGCCACCCTGATCTATACCTCAGGAACCGTGGGCATCCTGTTCGGCACACTGCTGGGCGCCGTCCTGAACATGACCCTGACCGCGGAGGCCATGAACGCCTGGGGCTGGCGCATCCCGTTCCTGCTGGGCGCGGCCATGGGGCTTTACGCGCTGATCATGCGGTCACGACTGCACGAGACCGACGCGTTCGAGGGCGAATCGCTGGCAGAAAAGCGGGCACCGCTCTGGCCGCAGATTGTCCGCCACCGCAAGCAGGCACTCCAGGTCATCGGCCTGACGGTTGGACTGACCGTCATCTACTACGTCTGGGGAGTCGTGGCTCCCAGCTACGCCACCACTGCACTAAAGATCGACCGCGGCGAAGCACTCTGGGCAGCCGTGATCGCCAACATCGTCTTCATCGCCGCACTTCCCTTCTGGGGAAAGCTGTCTGACCGCATCGGGCGCAAAAAAGTCCTGTGGTCCGGGGCCATCGGCTCCGCCGCCATGCACTTCCCCATGACCTGGCTGCTTAAGGATTCGGCCTGGCAGCTGGCAGTGGGCATGTCCGTGATGCTGATTTTCATCGCTGCGAGCGCCGCGATTGTCCCGGCTGTTTACGCCGAACTCTTCCCGACGTCCATCCGCACCGTTGGCGTGGGGGTGCCGTACTCCATCTGCGTGGCCGTGTTCGGCGGCACCGCACCGTACCTGCAGCAGTGGCTCGGAACCACCATGGGCATGCCGCAGCTGTTCAACATCTACGCGGTGGTGCTCCTGGCAGTGAGTGCGGCGTTCGTGTTTACCATTCCCGAGACGAAGGGCAAGGACCTGACGCACTAGGGCCTTCTTGAAACGCAACCAAAAAGGGTAGACCCGGCCCTAGCGCGTGCCGAAGCGCAGGTGGACGATTTAAGTACCGGATCACAACATTCAATGAGGCCGGACATACGCCCCACTAGCAGGGCGTGCAGTTTGAAAATGGGACGGGCAGGCTGCGGCCGCCACTGATCAACCGCGACGCTCAGTCAGGCGCTGGCTTACCCTGCCCCACATGGGGAATCGCGCCCTAACAAAATTGGTGAATCGCATCCTTTTCAGGAGCACAAATGTCCATCACTCCATCAACAGGAATACGTTCAACCCGGGCCAGGATCGCCCTGGTTCCGCTTCTCTCACTGGGCCTGCTCGGAGGCTCCGTGGCATTCGCCGGCCCGGCCCAGGCACATGACGACCGGCGTGACGACCGGCACGGGTGTACCGTCAAGCCGCTGGACCCAAAGGACCTTCACGGAAAGTGGGTCGACTTCAGCATCAAGGTCAAGTGCGACGTCAAGAATGACGGGAAAGACAGCAAGAGGACCGTCCATATCCGCCAACTCCGCTATGAGGACGAGAAGGGTCCGCGGCGCACCGACGATTTCCTCGGCCGTTCCCACTTCATCGAGGAATTCAATAAGCACGACGACGACAAGGCCAGGATCATCCACAGTGTTGACAAGGTGCGCAACTTGGACAAGAGGGACGCCGAAGAGGTCTACCACGTCGTATCCTTCCGCGTACAGAAGGGCAACGGGGACTGGTCTGACTGGACCGAGTGGAAGATGAGCGAGCTGGTCGAGGTCAAGGCACGCCACTAACCGGCGGCTGTTCCTTAGAAGCTGCACGGATCCTTAGAGACAGCACCCAGAGAAAGAGCCAGGGGCCACCGCCCCTGGCTCTTTGTCGTGTGCGGACCTGCCCAAGGACTCAGCTGCGCCCCTTGACTCACCACCCCCTCCTTCCCTACACTTTTCATAAAGCAGAATCTAAATTCCACAAAGCGGAAAGTTTGGAAAAACTGGAAGCAAGGGAAGATGGATCAAAGCCCCTCCTTGGAAGGACCTACGATGACGTACACAGTGAACTGCTCCATCCTCCTCACGGAGCTGCCTCTGCTCGAGCGCCCTGCCGCAGCCAAGGCAGCCGGCTTTGACGCTGTCGAGTTCTGGTGGCCCTTTGAAAGCTCCGCCCCGTCCGATGCCCAGGTCACCGAATTCGAGAACGCCATCAAGGACGCCGGCGTCCAGCTCACCGGCCTGAACTTCAACGCCGGCAACATGCCCGGCGGCGACCGCGGCCTGGTCTCCTGGAAGGGACGCTGCTCCGAGTTCAAGGACAACATCGACGTCGTAGCCGGCATCGGCGAGCGCCTGGGCTGCAAGGCCTTCAACGCCCTCTACGGCAACCGGCAGGACGAATTCACTCCCGAGGAGCAGGACGAACTGGCGGTCAAGAACCTGGCCGCAGCCGCCGAAGGCGTCGCCCGGATCGGCGGGACCGTCCTCCTCGAGCCGGTCAGCGGGGCACCCAGGTACCCGCTCCTCACCGCCGACGACGCACTCAAGGTCATCGCCCGAGTGAAGGCGGAGGCCGGCGTCGGAAACATCAAGCTCCTCGCCGACTTCTACCACCTGTCAGTCAACGGCGACGACGTCGAGTCCGTCATCGAAAACCACGCCAAGGACTTCGGCCACATCCAGATCGCGGACAACCCCGGCCGCGGCGCCCCCGGCACCGGCACCCTCCCCCTCGGCGAGTGGATCGCCCGCAGCCGTGAACTCGGCTACGAGGGCTACATCGGCCTCGAGTACAAGGAACCGCAGGAAACGGCCTTCAGCTGGGCCATCCGCGACCACGCTTCCCGCTAATCCCCCGCCCCGCCCAACTGAGTAGCGCCAAGTGTCGTTTTGAGCCCCCATAACGACACTTAGCGCTACCTAGTTGGGCACCCCCCTCACAGACTTCAGAGAAAAGAGAACCACCATGAGCAACGTTGCAGTTATCGGACTCGGAATCATGGGCCTGCCCATGGCCATCAACCTGGTCAAGGCCGGCCACACCGTCACCGGCTTCAACCGCAGCCAGGACAAAATCGACAAGCTCGTCTCCGAAGGCGGCAAGGGCGCCACCAGCATCGCGGACGCCGTCAAGGATGCCGACGTCGTCATCACCATGGTGCCGGACTCCCCCGACGTCGAAGGCGTGGTCAGCGGCAAGGACGGCCTGTTCGCCAACGCCAAGCAGGGCACCTTGTGGATCGACGCGTCCAGCATCCGCCCCGACTTCGCAAAGCGCCTGTCCGATGACGCCCGCGAAGCCGGCATCCGCCCGCTTGACGCCCCGGTCAGCGGCGGCGAGCAGGGTGCCATCGACGCCGTACTCTCCATCATGGTCGGCGGCGAGAAGGAAGACTTCGAGGCAGCCTCGGACATCCTGAACGCCGTCGGCAAAACCATCGTCCATGTAGGCCCCTCCGGCTCCGGCCAGACCGTCAAGGCCGCCAACCAGCTCATTGTCGCGGTCAACATCGAAGTCCTGGGCGAGGCCATCGCCTTCCTTGAAGCCTACGGCGTGGACACCGACGCAGCCCTCAAGGTCCTCGGCGGCGGCCTCGCCGGCTCCAAGGTCCTGGACCAGAAGGGCCAGAAGATGCTGGACCGCAACTTCGACCCCGGCTTCCGCCTGGCCCTGCACCACAAGGACCTCGGCATCGTCACCTCCGCCGCCCGCGAAGCCAACGTCGCCGTCCCCCTCGGCGCCGTCGTCGCCCAGCTCGTCGCCGCCACCGTCAACCAAGGCGACGGCGCACTTGACCACTCCGGACTCTTCAAGCAGGTCCTCCAGCTCAGCGGCCGGAAGTAGCCCGCCCCACCCCACGAAGTTTTTGTCCAGATATGCCGACTTGGACGCCCCATAACCCTGCATATCTGGACAAAAACTCCCTTCAGCACACCCAAAAACAGCCCGGTCAAACTCATCCGCCGGGCACCCACCAGACTTTTAGTAGGAGCACACCATGAGCAAGATGCGTACCGTTGATGCAGCGGTTGCAATCCTGGAAAAGGAAGGCGCCATCGAGGCGTTCGGCCTGCCAGGCGCCGCGATCAACCCCTTCTATTCCGCAATGCGCGCCCACGGCGGCATCCGCCACACCCTGGCCCGCCACGTTGAGGGCGCCAGCCACATGGCGGACGGCTTCAGCCGCGCCAAGGACGGCAACATCGGCATCTGCATCGGCACGTCCGGCCCCGCCGGTACGGACATGATCACCGGCCTCTACGCCGCCTGGGCCGATTCCATCCCGATGCTCTGCATCACCGGCCAGGCGCCGGTGGCCAAGCTGCACAAGGAAGACTTCCAGGCCGTGGACATCGAATCCATCGCCAAGCCCGTCACCAAGATGGCCATGACCATTTTGGAACCGGGCCAGGTTCCCGGCGCCTTCCAGAAGGCTTTCCAGCTGATGCGCTCCGGCCGCCCCGGTCCTGTGCTGCTGGACCTGCCCATCGACGTGCAGCTGGCCGAGATCGAGTTCGACATCGACACCTACGAGCCCCTCCCCGTCGAAAAGCCCAAGGCCTCCCGCAAGCAGCTGGAAAAGGCGTTGGCCATGCTGACCGCCGCCAAGCACCCGCTGATCGTGGCCGGCGGCGGCATCATCAACGCCGGCGCCTCCGCACAGCTGGTTGAGCTGGCCGAGACCCTGAACATCCCCGTCATCCCCACCCTGATGGGCTGGGGCACCATCCCGGACGACCACCAGCTTATGGCCGGCATGGTGGGCCTGCAGACCAGCCACCGCTACGGCAACGAGAACTACCTGCAGAGCGACTTTGTGATCGGCATCGGCAACCGCTGGGCCAACCGCCACACCGGCGGCCTGGAAACCTACACCGCCGGCCGCAAGTTCGTGCACATCGACATTGAGCCCACGCAGATCGGCCGCGTGTTCTCGCCGGACCTGGGCATCGCGTCCGACGCCGGTGCGGCGCTGGCGGGGCTGGTTGAGCTCGCCAAAGAGCGCAAGGCGGCAGGGTCCCTGCCGGACTACAGCGCCTGGGTTGCCGAGTGCCAGGAACGCAAGGCCTCGCTGCACCGCAAGACGCACTTCGAGAACATCCCCATCAAGCCGCAGCGCGTGTACGAGGAGATGAACAAGTCCTTCGGCCGCGACACCATCTACGTATCCACCATCGGCCTGTCCCAGATCGCCGGCGCGCAGATGCTGCACGTGTTCGGCCCGCGCAAGTGGATCAACGCCGGCCAGGCAGGTCCCCTGGGCTGGACGGCCCCGGCCGCCCTCGGCGTGGTCCGCGGCAAGCCCGACGAGACCGTGGTGGCCCTCTCCGGCGACTACGATTTCCAGTTCATGATCGAGGAGCTGGCGGTGGGCGCGCAGTTCAACCTGCCGTACATCCACGTGGTGGTGAACAACTCCTACCTCGGCCTGATCCGGCAGTCCCAGCGCGGCTTCAACATGGAACAGAACGTCTCCCTGGCGTTCGACAACATCAACTCGCCTGAGACCAACGGCTACGGCGTTGACCACCTCAAGGTTGCTGAAGGCCTGGGCTGCAAGGCCGTGCGCGTGGAGGATCCCAACGACCTCGCCGCCGCCTTCGACAAGGCCAAGGCACTCATGGGCGAGTTCCAGGTTCCCGTGGTGGTGGAAGTGATCCTGGAGAAGGTCACCAACATCTCCATGGGCGTGGAAATCAACGCGGTGAACGAGTTCGAGGAACTGGCGGAAACCGCAGCCGACGCCCCCACCGCCATCCTGGCGCTGCAGGCCTAGAACGGAAAAGGCAACACTGCTCATGCGCATCGTCATTGCCCCGGACAAGTTCAAAGGATCACTGTCCGCCCCCGAAGTCTGTGCGCACCTGGAAAAGGGCCTGCAGCGCGGCGCGGGCGGGAACCTTGACGTGGTCCGGATTCCAGTAGCCGACGGCGGTGAGGGCACCCTCGACGCCGCCGTCGGCTCCGGCTTCACCCGCCGCAGCGCTGTGGTGGCCGGACCATTGGGGGAACCGGTCACGGCCGAGTTCGCCGTCCGGGGCAATGAGGCCGTCATCGAGATGGCCGCAGCCTCGGGCCTGGCACTGCTCCCGGCAAGTGCTTTGGTGGACGGGCGCCCGGGTTCGACGGCGGCCCGCACCGCCACCAGCCTGGGCACCGGCCAGCTCATCAGCGCCGCCCTGGATGCCGGCTGCAACCGGATCGTCCTGGGCGTGGGCGGCAGCGCCAATACCGACGGCGGCGCCGGAGTCCTGCAGGGCCTGGGCGCAAGGCTCCTCGATGCCGACGGCAGCGAACTTCCGTCCGGCGGCGCAGCTTTGGCCCGCCTGGACCGGATCGACTTCAGCGGGTTCGAACCCCGGCTGAGGGACACACGCTTTGTGCTGGCATCCGACGTCGACAATCCCCTGCTGGGCGCCCAGGGCGCCGCGGCGATTTTCGGCCCGCAGAAAGGCGCCACGCAACAGGACGTCGGCATGCTCGACGCCGCCCTGGCCAGGTTTGTCGAAGTCCTGGCCAGGGAAATCGGTTCGGAAGGCCCGTACAACAGGGCCTTCAAAGCGGCGGAAGCCCCGGGCGCCGGAGCGGCGGGAGGCGTTGGCTATGCGGCCATCGCCGTCCTGGCCGCAACCCGGCGCCCGGGCATCGACGTCGTGCTCGAATTCACCGGCCTGGCCGAACGGCTGGCCGGCGCCGACCTGGTCATCACCGGCGAAGGCAGCCTGGACGAGCAAAGCCTGCTGGGCAAGACCCCCATGGGCGTTGCCCGGGCAGCCGCCGCGCAGGGCGTCCCGGTGGTTGCCGTCTGCGGGCGGACCACCCTGGCGCAGGGGCAGGCGGCCGCCGCAGGATTCGAGGACGTTTACGCTTTGACCGAGCTTGAAAGCAATGTAGACAGGTGCATAGCAGAGGCAGCGCCGCTTCTGGAGCAGCTAGGCACACAGATCAGCGGAAGGCTGGCAGCCACCACGCTGTCCCGTTCCGCCACCACCAAGGAGGACCTCCATGTCTGAAGAACGTTTTGACCTGGTCATCCGCGGCCAGCGCATCCTCACCACCGCCGGCCTGGCTCCCCGTGAAGTGGGCGTCCGCGGCGGCAAGATCGTGGCCCTCGAGCCGCTGGGCAACGGCCTGGCCGGCGCGGAGGTCATCGAACTGGCCGACGACGAAACCCTGATCCCGGGCCTGGTGGACACCCACGTCCACGTCAACGAGCCCGGCCGCACTGAGTGGGAGGGCTTCGCCTCCGCCACCCGTGCAGCGGCGGCAGGCGGCGTGACCACCATCATCGACATGCCGCTGAACTCCGTCCCTCCCACCACTACCGTGGAGAACCTCAAGCTCAAGCGCGAGGTCGCCGAGGACCAGGCGTTTGTTGACGTCGGGTTCTGGGGCGGGGCGATCCCCGGCAACAAGGGCGACCTCCGTGCCCTGCACGACGAAGGCGTGTTTGGCTTCAAGTGCTTCCTCCTGCACTCCGGCGTGGACGAGTTCCCGCACCTGGACGCAGACGAGATGGAGGAGGACATGGCCGAGCTGAAGTCCTTCGACTCCCTCATGATCGTCCACGCAGAGGACTCCCACGCGATCGACCGGGCACCTCACCCCGGCGGCGACCACTACCAGACCTTCCTGGCTTCACGCCCGCGCGGCGCGGAGAACAAGGCCATCGCCGAGGTCATCGAACGGGCCCGCTGGACCGGTGCGCGTGCGCACATCCTGCACCTCTCGTCGTCGGACGCGCTGCCCATGATCGCCAGCGCAAAGCGCGACGGCGTGAAGCTCACCGTGGAAACGTGCCCGCATTACCTGACGCTGATGGCCGAGGAAATCCCGGACGGCGCCACCGCCTACAAGTGCTGCCCGCCCATCCGTGAGGCCTCCAACCGGGAGCTGCTGTGGCAGGGCCTGCTGGACGGCACCATCGACTGCATTGTCTCGGACCACTCCCCCTCCACCCTGGACCTGAAGGACCTGGAGAACGGTGACTTCGCCGTCGCCTGGGGCGGCGTCTCGTCCCTGCAGCTGGGGCTCTCACTGATCTGGACCGAGGCCCGCCACCGCGGCATCCCGCTGGAGCAGGTGGTGTCCTGGATGGGCGAGAAGCCCGCCGCCCTGGCCCGCCTCTCCAACAAGGGACAGCTGGCGCTGGGCTACGACGCCGACTTCGCCGTCTTCGCCCCGGACGAGGCCTTCGTGGTGGACGTTTCCAAGCTCAAGCACAAGAACCCCATCACCCCGTACGACGGCAAGGCCCTCTCCGGGGTGGTCCGCAAGACCTTCCTGCGCGGGTCCGTCGTGGACGGGCAGACCCCCACGGGCAAGCTGATCCGCCGCGGCGGAGTCTAAGGACGCGCCATGGCAGTGGAAGCCCACCATCCGAGGACGGGGGTACGTCCCGGAACCATCGCCAGGCCTGCCTTCACCGGGGCAGCCGCCCGCGGCCTCGCCGTGTGGGTGGTCCCGGAGGAAGGCACCAGCCCGGAACTCCTTGCCCGCGCCGCCCAACTGGTCCTGGCCAGGGCCCTTCAGACTGCTCCGGAGGCGGAAGTCCACTGGCCCGCCGCCGGAGCTCCCACACCGGGGTCCTCCGCTTTCGCGGGGGGAGGCACAGACGACTCCTCTCATCCTTCCTCCGCAGCGGAGACCCCTTCCGGCGCCCCATCCGGGGCACCAGGGGAGGACGACGGCGGCACGAGGCTGCCGCCGTCGGCCGGCCCCGTCAGCCGCATGGCGGTGGACCTCGCCGCTGACCAGGTCCTGCTGGACGGCCGGCGGGTGCCGCTGACCGGCGTCGAATTCAAGGTCCTCCGGTACCTGGTCACCCACCTGTCCCGCACTGTGGGTAGGGAGGAACTGCAGGAGTTCCTGGACTCGTTCGAAACCCCCGGAGCCTCGGCCCGGTCCATCGACGTTTACGTGGGCAGGATCCGCCGGAAACTCGGAAATGCCCGCCATGCCGTGGCCACCGTCAGGGGCGGCGGATACCGGTTTGTGCCGGGTTCCTGCGCCACCGTCCGCGGGCCGGCGGAATACTGCATATGACGCCGGAGTTGTATCACTGAGCGGGAAGCCGCTTCACTTGATGTTTTGCCAGTAATGACAAAGTCTTCCAAAGGAACACCATGAGCCCCACCCTGACCACCAAGCTCCAGCCCGGAACCCCGGCCCCTGACTTCACCCTTCAGGATGCCCAGGGCCGCGAGACTGCCTTGGCCGATTACCGTGGCAAGAACGTCATCGTGTACTTCTACCCGAAGGCCGCCACCCCCGGCTGCACCACCGAGGCCTGCGACTTCCGCGACAGCCTGGCCTCGCTCCAGGGCAAGGGCTACGAGGTCATCGGCGTCTCCCCCGACGCCCCGGAGGCCCTGGCCGGCTTCACCGGCGACTTCTCCCTGACCTTCCCGCTGCTCTCCGACCCGGACCACGCAGTTGCCCTGGCCTACGGCGCCTGGGGCGAAAAGCTGGTCAACGGCGAAATCACCGAGGGTCTGGTCCGCTCCACAGTCGTGCTGGATACCGAAGGCAACGTTGTCCTGGCGCAGTACCAGGTCAAGGCCGATGGCCACGTGGCCGCACTGAAGGAAGCCCTGGGAATTTAACGCTCTCTCACTTAACGCGGCTTTCCCCGGACGCTCTCTCACTAGATGCGGCTTTTCCCCGGACGCTCTCCCACTGGTCACCAATTCACCAGTGCGGGGGCGTTCGGTATTTATGCGGCGGTGTCCGTTGCCCGCGACTCTTCTGCTGCTGCCCGGGCGTACGACGCCGAGACCCGGCGGTAGACCGGCGTAAGGAATGCCAGCAGCGCGGCGATGACCATAATGACACCGGCCACCAGGAATACCAGGGCAATGCCGCGGGAGGTGCCCTCGCCCAGCAGCGGGGCCAGCCGGGCGGCGCCGTCGGCGGACCGGGCGTAGGGAATGATCCAGAACTGGGCGATCGGGGCAATGAGGAACGCCGTGACGGGCGATGCTGCGGATTCGAAGGCCATGGCGAACCCGAACACCCGGCCCTGCCGCTGCAACGGCACCACCTGCTGGATGACAGTCTGCTCAGCGGCTTCCACGAAGGGCACCAGGACCAGGTAGGCCCAGATTCCTGCGATGTACAGCCACGCCCATTCCCGGATTGTGAACACTGCACCGAGGAAGCCCATCAAGGCGACCGCAAGGAGCAGGGTGCGCAACGGGTTTGAACCCAGCCCGAACTTGCCGATCAGCGCGCCGCCCACAAGGATCCCCGTGAACCCCACGGCGGAAAAGATTCCCCACAGCTCCACAGGGAACATCTCCAGGCCGTAGGGATCCATCAAGGCCATGTAGACGCCGCCAATGAAATTGTTGAATGTGGAGAACACGATCAGGGCGAACAGCCCGGAAATGGCCAGCACGGCAGCGAGGGAGCCGCGCAGGTCGAAGCTGCCGTGGGCATCCGTGGCTGCCGCCCGGACTTCCTCGGGCATGCGCAGGGTGAGCAGGTGCAGGAACGCCAGGGCCGTGAGCGCCAGGGCGACGGCGATGGTCCAGCCCATGCCGAGCAGCCCCACCGAGAGCCCGGAGAGCACGGACGTGACAATGAACATCAGTCCCTGCACCATGCCCACCATCCCGTTGGCGTTGGCGCGGCGGTCCGGCTCGATCAGGATGGTCACCGTGGTGGAGAGGGCGATGTTGCGCATGTTTTCCACCACCGCGCCGATCAGGATAACCAGGGTGAAAACCCAGAACCACGGCTGGGTCAGGTCCAGGAGCCAGGCTGTGGGCGTCAGCAAGAACATGGCACCGGACAGCGCGAACATCACCAGGGTGAAGGCGGCGGCAAACCGCATCACGGCCAGCTTGCGGTAGCGGTCCACGAAGGTGCCGAAGCTGATGCTGGAAAGCGCGATCAACAGCATGTACGCGCCGCCCACAACCCCGGTGGCGATCACGTTGCGCGTCTCCAGGTACACCCAGAACGTCAGTGCGAACCAGAGATAGCTGGTGGTGACGTTGGCGGCCGCGGTGTTCGCCAGTATTCCGGTGAAGGTGCGGGACCGCTGTGCCTGCGTGCGCAGAGAAGTGTCGACGGCGTCCGGATCAGTGAAGCGCGGCGCCTCACCATCCTCGGGTGCGGCAGACGCTACCGCAACGTCCTCGCTAAGTCTTTTCCCGCCGTCGGAAGCCGCAGCGGCGCGCGGCGGGACCGGCTCCTGCTCGGTCATGCGTCCCAGTGTAATGACACCCCGGGGTCATGGACACGGTCAGGGACGGGGGTCTGTCAGCGCTTGTCGCGGTCGTTGAATTCCTCGTCCAGCTCGTAGTGGCGGAATTCGGTTTCGGGGTCGGGTTCGCCCTCCGCCACTACCTCGTGGTCGAGTTGGCGCTGAACCTGGCTGTCCAGGACCTGCAGTTCCTGGTCCGTAACCTTCTCCAGGTCCTCGGGAAACTGATCGTCTGGAGTGAGGTGCAGCTTGTCGTTCATTATGCCCGCCATGTCTATCCGCAGTTGCCGTGTCGGTACAGTGTAGCGGTGGCGTCGCCAGCGTTGCAGGTGCCATTGCGTGCCATACAGCCCGGTGACAGGATGGCCGCATGGGCATCGAGGTCCGTCCCGCAACCAGCTTCGAGGACGTCAAGACCATGGTCGGACCCAAGCGGCCCGACGCCAACGTTTGCTGGTGCCTGAGCTACCGCATCCCGGCGAAGCAGAACCAGGCCCTGCGCGGGACCGAGCGCGGGGAGCGGGTGAAGCAGCTGGTGGCGGAGAATCCCCCGCCGGGGGTCTTGGCGTACGACGGCGGCGAGGTAGTTGGGTGGGCAGCGGTCCACCCGCGTGCGGACACCAGTTTTGCCGGCAACCGCAAGATCCCGCACGTCGATGACGCGGAGGTGTGGTCCGTCTGGTGCATCAGGGTGCGGCCCGGGTACCGGGGCAAAGGCATTTCGCACCAACTGCTGGCCGGTGCGGTGGACATGGCCAGGAACTACGGCGCGCCGGCTATCGAGGGCTACCCGGTGGACAACGGCGGCCGGAAAGTGGACCTCACCATGGCCTATGTGGGCACGCGCAAACTGTTTGAGGATGCGGGCTTCACCAAGGCAGCGGACACCGATTCTGTGCTTAATGGGTTCCCGCGGGTGCTGATGCGGCGGGACCTGGGTTAGGCGCGTAGAGCGTTTTGCCACCGGCCAAACAGCCACAGCACAAGGGCACCCTGCAGCCACCGGCAGACTTTGTCACACCTGCCCGGCGCCTTCTCGGCATATTGTCAATAATATCTGCGGGGTTGACTCATCAGTATGCTTATTATTAGTTTCGTTGTAACGGTGATGCTAGTCACGCAATGCCGTTGGGATGTTTTGTAAAGCGTCCGTCATCAGCAAATCAAGAGTTCCGCCGGCAGTTCCGCATGGGGGCTGAGCGCCGGGGGTTCAAGAGCCGTCAACCGGCACTGAAAGGGAACACAGATATGCGAACACGAGTCCTTGCACCTATGGCAGCAGTAGCTCTTTCCGGAGCAATGATCTTCGGAGCAGGCGCCCCGGCCTCCGCTGCCCCGCCCGCACCGGTACCCGCAGCGTCGGCGAGCACGGCAGACGCAACGAAAGTTGCGTCTTCGGTCACCGGCACCGCAAGTGATGGATCTGCTTTTGCGGGTTCATTCACACCCACAAGCTTTCAGGTCCAGGATGGCGTTCTGACCGCCACCGGCCTGGTATCGGGCACTTTGACCTCAGCCACCGGCACGGTGACCGAGGTTCCGGCAACCGAGGTAACAACAGCCGTCACAAGCGGCGTTGAGAAAACACTCGCGGGCGGCAATGCCGCCTGCGACGTCATCAACCTAGACCTGGGACCGCTGAACCTCAACGTTCTGGGGCTCGTCATCGATCTCAACCAGATCCAGCTGGACATCACTGCTGTCCCCGGAGCCGGCAACCTGGTGGGCAACCTCCTGTGCGCCGTGGCCGGCCTGCTGGACGGCAGCGGCACCAGCGGACTGGCGAACCTGCTTAACCGCCTGCTGGGCCTCTAGGCTCCAAGCCAGTGTCAAAGTCTGTGGGCGGTCCTTCTGGACCGTCCACAGTCTTGTGTTCTAATGGGAAGGGCCGTCAGGGTTTCTTCCACCATTTGCCGGGCCAGTCCTCGTCAATGGCCCACAGGGCCAGAAGCAGTGCGTCGACTGTCATGAGTCCCGCAATGAGGTACGCCCAACCTGTCCACCAACCCATAACAATCTCCTGACCCGGTAACCCCCAGCCACTCGATTGCTCATAAGTGTGGCACCTAAAGCGCCAGGACGGAACGCCCTCCACCCGCAGACTTGAAAAGCGCCTCCAGCCTCACGTGTGCTTCCGTCTCCAGCTTGAGGCGGCGGGTCAGGCGCTCCACCTGCTGCGACATCTCATCCCCTACCGGAAGACGGTCTCCCGGCCAGCTCCACACCTCCCGGGACTCGGCCAAAGCAGCCGCCAGCGCCGTGGCCGCAGCGCGTACTTTCCGCCTGTGGAAATACACACGCAGCAGCGCCCGGCCTTTGTCCAAGGCCCCCAAGGCGGCCGCCTGGACCGCCGCCTGGTCTATGATCCTGATTTGCCCCATGACCTGCACCTTTTTCCGAGCCGTGCAGCCGTCCGGCAGGCCGCCCTTGGCCCTGGTCCGGTGAAAGCTGCTCCGTCCCTCGAGTGTCCCGGGCGGACCTCAATGTCCGGGCAAGCAGGTCCAAGGATTTCCACAAGATCCGGCGCCGCCAACCGAGGCGTGGCTGCCCTTGTGAAGCGCCGCGACATGCCCCGTAGGGGTTAATACTGTAGAAGTAGACGTATGGTCTCTCCCTCCGAATCCCGTCGTGCCGTTGTCATCGAAGATGACCCGGACATCCGCGGGCTGCTGGTCCGCGTCCTTGTTAAGCAGGGATTCGATGTCACCCAGGCGGGAGCCGGCCTGGCAGGGGTGGAGGAAGTGCGCCGGGTGCAGCCGGACCTGGTCACGCTGGACCTGAACCTGCCCGACCTTGACGGCCTGGAAGTCTGCAAACTGCTCCGCGAATTCTCGGACGCCTTCATCGTGATGCTGACCGCCCGGGCCGATGAGTTGGACAAGCTGACCGGCCTGGACAACGGCGCGGACGAATACCTCAGCAAGCCGTTCAGCCCGCGCGAGCTCCAGTCCAGGATCAATGCCCTCTTCCGCCGCCGGCCCTCCGCAGCCGCGGATTCAGCCGCGCGCAGCGAACTGCAGCGCGCCACGGAGGTGCAGAAAAGCCTCCTGCCCCAGGAGAACATCCAGGTTGAAGGCTACGACGTCGCCGGGGTGTTCCGGCCCTCGCGGAACGTTGGCGGGGACTTCTACGACTGGTACCAGACCCCGGACGGGCTACACCTGACCTTCGCCGATGCCATGGGTAAGGGCATGGGTGCCGCGCTCATCGCCGCAACGGTCCGCGCGGTGATGCGTTCGACGGGCCTGCGGCATGACCTGGACACAGCCTTCCGCGCGGCGAGCAAGGCGATCGCCGCTGACCTGGACTCCTCCAATTCCTTTGTCACCCTCTTCCATGCCCGCCTGGACGCCGCTTCCGGAACGGTCAGCTACGTCGACGCCGGCCATGGGCTAGCGCTGCATGTCCAGTCCGGCGGCACGGTTCACCGCCTTCCCTCCGGCGGCCCCCCGGTGGGCGCCTGGCCAGGAACGGAGTGGCCGCAGTCGGCCCTGGACCTGCTGCCGGGGGATTCCCTGGTGGTGGTCAGCGACGGCGTACTGGACGTCTTCGACTCCGTGGAGGACTTCACCGACGCCGTGCTCCGGGCAACGCACCACCAGGAGTCGGCGCAGGCTGCGAGCACTGCCATCCTCGCCCTCGCCCCGGCCGCGACGGCTGAGGATGACGTCACGGTGGTTGTGGTCCGCCGGCTTCCGCAGGAGGCCGCGGCATGACCCGCTTCTGGACCCGGCTTGTTGTTGTCCTGACCGTCATCACGGGCGTCAACTACATCGCCTGGCGCTGGGCCGCCTCACTAAACTGGGAAGCCTGGTGGATCGCGCTGCCGCTGGTGATCGCCGAAACCTACAGCCTCATCGACGTCATGCTCTTCGGCATGACCGTGTGGAAGCTGAAGATCCGCAAGGCCGCCCCGCCGCCCCCGCCGGATGCCACCGTGGACGTCTTCATCACCACGTACAACGAAGACCTGGACATGGTGATGACCACCGCTCTGGCCGCGCAGAAGATCAGGCACCCGCACAGCACCTGGATCCTGGACGACGGCGCCCGCCCCGAGCTGAAGGCCCTCGCCGAACAGCACGGCCTGGGCTACGTCACCCGGAGCGAGGACTGGACCTCCAACCTGCCCCGGCATGCCAAGGCCGGCAACCTCAACAACGCGCTGATGCAGACGCACGGCGAGTTCCTCCTGATCCTGGACGCGGACCAGATCCCGGAGCCGGACATCCTGGAAAAGACGCTCGGCTACTTCAACAACCGCCGGGTGGCGCTGGTCCAGACGCCGCAGTACTTCAGCAACGTCCCCGCCGACGATCCGCTGGGCAGCCAGGCTCCCCTGTTCTACGGCCCCATCCAGCAGGGCAAGGACGGCTGGAATGCCGCCTTCTTCTGCGGTTCCAACGCCATCCTGCGCCGCGAGGCCCTGATGCAGCTGGGCCTGGTGGGCTACGTCAAGGAGACCGAGAAGAGCATCCGCCGGGCGCTGGCCGCCTCGCGCTCCGCCATCAAGCAGGCCCGGAAGTCAGCGGACATGGAAACGCCGCTGGTGGCCCAGGTGCTCGATGAGGTTGAAGCTGCCACACGCGAGGCCCAGCAGGAGCTCGACGCCGGGCAGCCGCTGGGCGAGATCACCTACCGGGTCCGCCGCCGCGTGGACGCTGCCGTGCAGACCCTGGTGATGGCCGACGTCGAAGCCCTCCAGGCGGACCTCGAGGAGATCGCCGCCATGGAACTGGCCCACGTGGGCGAGTCCGGCGTCCCGGTGGTGGCGGACGACGCCGTGCAGCGGATGTCCGCCCGCGACTGGTCGCCGCTGGGCGCCCTTGAGTCGGTGCAGGCCGTCCTGGACGCGCTGTCCGTGGAACGCAACGACGAAGCCCAGCCGGTCATGCCGCTGGCCACCATCTCCGTGACCGAGGACATGGCCACCGCCATGCGTATGCACGCCATGGGCTGGGAGAGCGTCTACCACCATGAGGTCCTGGCGTACGGCCTGGCGCCGGAGGACCTGAAGACCATGCTCACGCAGCGCCTCCGCTGGGCGCAGGGCACCATCCAGGTGCTGCTGCGGGAAAACCCGCTGGTCCAGAAGGGGCTCAAACTGGGCCAGCGGCTCATGTACTTTGCCACCATGTGGACCTACCTGAGCGGCTACGCGGCAGTCATCTACTTCGCCGCGCCCATCATCTACCTGCTGCTGGGCATCCTTCCCGTCACCAGCCTGAGCTGGGACTTTTTCATCCGGTTCATCCCGTTCATGGTGGTCAACCAGCTGCTGTTCGCCGTTGCCGGCCGCGGCATCCCCACCTGGCGGGGGCAGCAGTACAGCCTGGCGCTGTTCCCCACCTGGATCAAGGCGTGCTCGACGGCGGCCCGCAACGTGTGGTTCGGCCGTCCCCTGGGGTTTGCCGTCACCCCCAAGGCCCGCCAGAGCGGCGGACCCAGCTGGAGCCTCATCCAGCCGCAGATCGTGGTGTCTGTCCTGCTCGCCGTGGCCGCCGTCGTCGGAATCATCCGCCTGGCCACCGGCCTGGCGGAACCCCTGGGCACCCTGGTGAACGTGGCCTGGGTCATTTTCGACCTGGTGGTCATGAGCATCCTGGTCCGCGCCGTGCTGTACAAGGGGTACGAACCGGCCGCAGAATCCGCAGAACCAACTAATACGGAGAGGAATTCCGATGGAGTTTAGTTATGAGGTCAAGGACTCGTACGCCGAGGTGAAGGCGGACGGGCGGCTCAATATGGTCTCCGCGCCGAAGCTGCGGGAGTTCGTCACCGACGTGATCGCGGGCGGGTCCAACCGGATCGTGGTCAACCTGGAAAACACGGCGTTCATGGACTCGTCGGGCCTCGGGGCGCTCATTGGCTGCCTCAAGGCCGCGCGCCAGGCCGGCGGGGACCTCCGGATCGCCGCGGTGCAGCCGCAGGTGAAGATGGTCCTGCAGCTGACCAGCATGGACAAGGTGTTGACGTCCTACGGTTCAGCCGAAGAGGCGTTCAGCAATGACTGACGTCTTGGCGTCCCGCAGCTTCCGGGGGCCGTCTGCGGAAGAGGCGATCGAATCCGTCCATAACCACCTGGACAGCCTCTGGCTCGACGTCCCCTTCGTGGGGGACGTGGACCAGATGACGTTTACCACGGCGGTGATCGAATCGGCGTCGAACATCGTCCAGCACGCGGAACCCGTGGCGCAGGATCCTGTGGAGCTTGGCGTGGACATCGAGGTGCAGCCCGCGCTGCTGCAGGCCCGCGTCAGCGCCTATAACGCCAAGCCCCCGTTCGGACCGATGGTCCCCGGGTCGCCGGATGAGGATGCCGAGTCGGGCCGCGGGCTGGCGCTGATCGAGGCGCTGGTCACCACTGTCACGTTCGAGCGCCAGGACGGCACCAACACCTGGGTCCTCACCCGCACCTCCCAGCACGGCTAAGCACCCTCAAGACTGCGCACCCCATGGTAAGGGGCGCTTAGGGCTTGGCGGGGAACAGCACGGAGACGGTGGCCCCGCCGCCCGGGGTGTCCGTGATGGACAGCTCTCCCCCGTGCGCCTGAACGATCCGCTGGCAGGTGGACAGGCCCAGCCCTGTTCCGGGGCCGTCCCCGGGCCGGTTCAGCCTGACCAGCGGTTCCACGGCCCGCTGCCGCTCTGACGGCAGCATGCCCTTGCCGTTGTCCGCCACGTGAACGGTGACGCCCAGCGGCCCGGGCTCGGCGCTGACGGCCACCCGCAGCGGGCGGGAGCCGCTCCGGTAGTTCAGGGAGTTGGCCAGGAGGTTTTGCACCAGGGTGCGCAGTTGTGACCGGTCTGCGAACAGTTCCGCATCCTCGCAGGAGATTCCGCTGCCGGCACCCAGGTCCACGCCAAGGTCCCGCGCTGCCTCCGCAGTGACCGCCAACAGGGACACCCGCCCCCGGTTCAGCGCTCCGTCCGCCTTGGAATAGTCCAGCACGTCCTCCAGCATTCCCAGCATGCGGCGCCCGCTGCTGCCGACGTACCCCAGGTACTCCACAGAGGGGTGGTCCGCCGTAATGTCCGGATCGTCCTCCGCCAGCTCCACGTACCCCAGGATGGCGGTGAGCGGGGCACGGAGGTCGTGGCTGACCCGCCCGGCGAACTCGGACAACAGTGTGTTGCTGCGCCGCAGCTCGGACAGGGCGTCGTTGAGCTGCAGGGTGCGGTGCTGCAGCTCCAGGAGCTCCACCACCTGCTGGGCCAGCATTTCCAGCATCCCTATCTGCCCGGCACTGGGGCGTCCAGGCTCATTGGAGAAGACACATAGTGAACCGAGCACCAGCCCCGACGGGGTCTCCAGCGGAACAGACGCGTAGAAGCGGACGTCGGCGATCTCTCCGGTGACGAACGGATTGGCGGCGAAGCGGGAGTCCCGCGAGGCATCGGCCACCACCGTTGTCCTCTGGCTCAGGAAGACCGTGGCGCACATCGAGTCCTCCCGTGAGCAGATCCCGGGGTCGATGCCGAAGGCCGCGATCTGCAGCTGCTGCTCCGCGGTAATGATGTTGACCACGCTGTAGGGCACGCCGCACAGGGAGGCGGCGAGCTGGACCAGGTTGTCCAGTGCACTCCGGGTCGAGGCGTCCGCAAGTACCGGCAGTTCATCCGCAGCGGCAGGGAACAACCCGTATTTCCGTAGTCCGGCCTCACGTGCGGCGTCCTGATCGGTCAGCATTTGCATAGCCGTCCCGTCCATCTTCTTTTGAACCCCCAGCATCATCCATTCGAGCTCCCCGGCTCTCCCGTGATGATACCGGCTGGTTCTGGGCGCTGTTGTAGTCTTCTTGACACCACCGGAAGCCTGCCTTTGAATATTACGTATGCTGAAATAACAGTTCCATGATGCGGAAGCCTAGGCGGACGGGAAGTTGCGTCGCCGGGTGCCGGGAAGTCCGGCCTCCGCATAGCCGTCACCATGGATGCCAGCAGATTCTCACCAAGGGACCAGCCAGCATGAAGCTTGCCGAATTCAACTCCGCGGAACCCGCCCGGGCCGCCGAAACCCTCCGACCCTGCATCGACGTCGCCCGCTGGGTGGAGACGGTCGCCGCAGCCCGCCCGTTCGCCAGCAAGGACTCGCTCCTGGCCTTTGCGTCCCAGGCTGCGAGCCCCTTCACGTCGGCCGAGGTTGAGTCCGCCATGGCGCACCACCCGCGCATCGGGGAGCGTCCGACGGCGGCCACCACCGAGGCGTCCATGTCACGTTCGGAGCAGGCCGGGGTTGACCCTGCGGACAGCACTGTTACCGAGGCCCTGGCCCGGGGCAACAGGGACTACGAGGAAAAGTTCGGCCGGGTCTTCCTGATCCGCGCCGCCGGCCGCACGGCCCCTGAAATCCTGCGGGTCCTGAATGAACGGCTCGCCAACACGCCAGCCGAAGAGGACACCATCGTGGCCCAGCAGCTGCGCGAAATCGCCGTACTGCGGCTGGAAGGACTGATCACCGAATGAGCGTCTCCCACGTCACCACCCATATCCTCGACACAGGTGCCGGACGCCCGGCGGCGGGGGTCGCCGTCGTACTTTACCGGAACGACGGCGGCACCTGGCGCCATGTTGCCGACTCCACCACGGATGCTGACGGCCGTGCCAAGGACCTTGGCCCGGAGCAGCTGGAGGCCGGGCACTACAAGCTCAACTTCGCCACCGGGGACTACTACGCCGGCCTGCAGACGGCCACGTTCTTTCCCGAAGTGGACCTGGTGTTCGAGGTGACCGGCCCGGAGCACTACCACGTGCCCCTCCTCCTCAGCCCGTTCGCGTACTCCACCTACCGCGGCAGCTGACCTGGCCCCTGGAGTTTTTGTCCATCTATCGAGCCGAAACGCGCGATCAACGGCCGTTACGTGGACAAAAACTCCGGCAGTAGGCTTGATGCATGCCTTCTGAACAACCCCCCGCCGAGCGCCGCGAAGTTACCGTCCGCCGCGCGCCCAAGTATGTGCCGTTCCTTATCCTGGGCGCACTGGTGGGTATCGCGGCCGCAGCTGTGGCCGCCTACGCGGTGCCCGCGAACCCCAGCTTCGACGCCGGCGCGGTCTTCGGCTTCTTCATGGTGTGGTTCGCCGGCGGCGGCGCCATCCTCGGTGCCATACTGGCGCTGGTCCTGGACCGCCGGAGCATCAAGCGGCAGCAGCGGGCCGTGGTGGAAGCCGTGCCGGACTCCGAGCCGGACCCGGACGTCAAGCCCTAGCCCGGTCATAAACGGGCGGCCGGAAAAGTCATACCCCATGTCGTGAGATAATCGACCAGTGGCACGCGGCGATGGAAAACTTTCCCATGATCTTCTCCCCGGCGAAAAAGGCCCGCAGGACGCTTGTGGCGTCTTCGGCGTTTGGGCACCAGGTGAAGAAGTAGCAAAACTTACCTATTACGGGCTGTATGCACTGCAGCACCGCGGTCAGGAGTCGGCTGGTATTGCCACCAGCGACGGCAAGCGGATCAACGTCTACAAGGACATGGGACTCGTCTCCCAGGTCTTCGACGAGACCACGCTGAACACCCTGACCGGGCACCTGGCGGTGGGACACTGCCGCTACTCCACTACCGGAGCAAGCCACTGGGCCAACGCCCAGCCCACCCTCGGCGCCACCAGCACCGGAACCGTGGCTCTGGCGCACAACGGCAACCTGACCAACACCGCCGAGCTCAACGCCATGATCCACGAACGCCACGGCGGCCAGCTCACCGGCGAAATGAAGCAGGGCAACACCTCTGACACTGCCCTGGTCACCGCCCTGCTGGAAGGCGAGCCGGGCAAGAGCCTCGAGGAAACCGCCACCGAGCTGCTGCCCAAGATCAAGGGCGGCTTCTGCTTCGTGTTCATGGACGAAGGCACCCTCTACGCGGCGCGCGACACCTACGGCATCCGTCCGCTGGTGCTGGGCCGCCTGGAGCGCGGCTGGGTTGTCGCCTCCGAGCAGTCCGCCCTGGCCACTGTGGGCGCAAGCTTCATCCGCGAGATCGAGCCCGGCGAGTTCATCGCCATTGACGAGCAGGGTGTGCGTTCCCAGCGTTTCGCGGAGCCGACGCCGGCCGGTTGCGTTTTCGAGTACGTTTACCTCGCGCGTCCGGACGCCGCCATCGCCGGCCGTTCCGTGTACGAGTCCCGCGTGGAGATGGGCCGCCAGCTGGCCCGCGAAAACACCCAGGTGGCCGACATCGTCATCCCCGTGCCCGAATCGGGAACGCCCGCAGCCGTGGGCTACGCCGAGGAATCCGGAATTCCGTTCGCGCACGGCTTCGTCAAGAACTCCTATGTGGGCCGCACCTTCATCCAGCCCTCGCAGACCCTGCGTCAGCTCGGCATCCGGCTCAAGCTGAACGCCCTCGAATCGGTGATCCGCGGCAAGCGCGTGGTGGTGGTGGATGATTCGATCGTCCGCGGCAACACCCAGCGTGCCATCGTCCGGATGCTCCGTGAGGCCGGCGCCGCCGCCGTCCACGTTAAAATCTCCTCCCCGCCCGTGAAGTGGCCCTGCTTCTACGGCATCGACTTCGCCTCCCGCGCCGAGCTGATCGCCAACGGCGCCACCATCGAGGAAATCTCCCAGGCCATCGGCGCCGACTCACTCGCCTACATCTCCGAAGACGGCATGATCGGCGCAACCCGCCAGCCGCGTGAGCGCCTCTGCACCGCCTGCTTTACGGGCAAATACCCCATCGAGCTTCCGGGCTCGGACAAGCTGGGCAAGAACCTGCTGGAACGCAAGGACCTCGGCGGACTGAAGCCCTCCCCGTCCGCCCTTCCCGGCTCCACCGCCGCCCTCTCCGTCGACTCCCATGAGGACCCGGCGGAAAAGTCCGGCGCCACCGGCTGCGATCCCGGGCCGGACTCCGAGTTTGAAAACCTCCTCACCGAAGCCGACCTCGTGCCAGAGACCCATCACGTAGCCACCACCCCCGGCGCCGACAAGAAAGAGTCCGTATGACTTCCGCTGCCCCCGCCTCCGGCAACACCTCCGGGAACACTGCCGGCATCACCTACGCCTCCGCGGGCGTCGATGTTGAAGCCGGCGACCGCGCCGTCGAGCTCATGAAGGGTGCCATCAAGGCCACCCACAACTCCTCGGTAATCGGCGGGGTGGGCGGTTTCGCCGGCCTCTACGACGTCTCCAGGCTGCTCACCTACAAGAAGCCGCTGCTGGCCACGTCCACTGACGGCGTTGGCACCAAGGTGGCCATCGCCCAGGCCATGGACATCCACGACACCATCGGGTTCGACCTGGTGGGCATGGTGGTGGACGACATCGTTGTGGTGGGCGCCGAGCCGCTGTTCATGACGGACTACATCGCCTGCGGCAAGGTGGTGCCCGAGCGCATCGCCGACATTGTCCGCGGCATTGCCGCCGCCTGCTCCGTGGCCGGCACCGCCCTGGTGGGTGGCGAAACGGCTGAGCACCCCGGCCTGCTGGGCGAGCACGAGTATGACGTCGCGGGAGCTGCCACCGGCGTCATCGAGGCCGACAACCTGCTGGGACCGGACCGCGTCCGAGCCGGCGACGTGGTGATCGGCATGGCCTCCTCCGGCCTCCACTCCAACGGCTACTCCCTGGTCCGCCGCGTCATCAACCACGCCGGCTGGGCACTGGACCGCCAGGTCTCCGAACTGGGCCGCACCCTGGGCGAGGAACTCCTTGAGCCCACCCGCGTGTACGCAGCGGACTGCCTGGACCTTGCCCGCACCTTCCCCGTTACCGGCGGTGCGGCCGTGCATGGATTCAGCCACGTCACCGGTGGCGGCCTGGCCGCAAACCTGGCCCGTGTCCTCCCCCACGGCCTCGTGGCCACAGTGGACCGTTCCACCTGGGAACTGCCGGCCATCTTCAAGCTGGTGTCCGAGCTGGGCAATGTCCCGCTGGCCGACCTCGAGCGCACCCTGAACCTGGGCGTGGGCATGGTGGCCATCGTGTCCCCCGAAGCCGCAGACGCAGCAGTTGCCCGCCTCAACGACCGCGGCCTGCCGTCCTGGGTGATGGGCACCGTCACCGAGGATTCGGACGCGATCCTCAAGTCCGGCCCGGACTACGTGCAGGGCGCCAAGGGCGTGGACGGCGGCGCTGTCCGGCTGGTCAACGCCTACGCCTAGAACTTTTATCGAGTGCTCCGTTACCGCCGTTTTGACGCTTCAGAACGGCCTTTACGGAGCACTCGATGCGCTTGACAGGGCATGCATAAGTCACCCTCCCCTTGACTGCTAAGCATACTTAGCTTTAGTGTTTAACTCGGAAGTGCATAACAGAATAGTCAACCGGGCCTTTCCATTGGCTTGATGCCCCGCCGGAATCCACCGGCGCCTGGGCGCCCACCCGGTTGAACCGCCTTCCCCCGCCGAACCGGCGGAAGCCAGAAGAAGCAACCACAGAGACGCCCGGTCCCCATGCGCCATGCATCAGCGCGGCCGTCAGGCAGTCCAGAGTCACTCTTGGACTGCAGGACAGGGACACAGGGCAGATATCAAGGGAGCGAAAACTATGTCAGTTCTTAAGAAAGCCACCGCCGCAGCCGCTGGAAGCCTGTTCCTCATGGGCGCCGTTGCCGGACCTTCGCAGGCAGCAGACAACACCACGTTGAATGACGGCCTCGTCAGTGTCACGGTGGGGGACATCACCGTTGAGGATGCCGTTGACGTCAATGTGGCAGCCAGTGTGGCAGCAACCCTTTGCGACGTTGCGGACATCGGCTCAATCGCGGTTCTAGGTGAAGCGGTAGATGCCACCGGATCCGAGGAAACCGTCTGCGAAACCGTGACCGGTCCGGTCACCATCGTCAACAACAAGTAGGCGGAGCCACTGAGGGACAAACGGCGGCACATCTCGCCCAACACCCTCTTGTAGAGCTTCACGCGAGGAGCCCCGGCCACTGGCCGGGGCTCTTTTGCGCACACGTACCATCCCCACGAACGAGGCTTACGCCTTGTGCATCTTAATGCGAATGATTATTGATAGCATGTGAACCGGCCCTTATCAGTCCTCACATGAAATGACGTTGCCATGCCTGCACCCGCCCTGTCCGTGACAGACCTTGCGCTCTCAAGCGGCGGCCGCCAGCTGGTGCACCCCCTGACATTCGCAGTAGCGGCTGGTGAGCGCGTTGCACTGCTGGGCGCCTCCGGATCGGGCAAGTCGCTGACGGCCGCGGCGCTGACCGGCTCGCTTCCCGAGGGGATAGCAGCCAGAGGAACCATCACCTTCGGGGCAGGATCAGGCAAGGGCAAGGCCGCGCTGATCCGCCAGGACCCGTCAACCGCACTTAACCCCCTGGTGCCGATCGGCAGACAGCTCGGCATTCCCCTGCGCTCCGCTGGATACAGCCGGGCAGCAGCAAAGGCTGAGGCCGCCCGGCTGCTGGAGCGGGCGGGCATTGAAGAACCCGGCCGGATCCTGCCGCGGTACACGGGCCAGTTGTCCGGCGGGCAGCTGCAGCGCGCCTGCATCGCCCATGCCCTGGCCTGCGGCGCGCCCGTCCTGGTAGCGGACGAACCCACCACCGCCCTGGACGCCGTCACGCAACATACCGTCCTTGAGACCCTCCGGACGTGGGGCACCGAAGGCCGCAGCCTCCTTTTCATCACCCATGACCTGGCAGCGGCCGGCTCGCTCTGCACACGTGCCCTGGTGATGGAGGCCGGGCGGATCGTGGAACAGGCTCCCATGGCGGAGCTGCTGCGCAACCCCCAGCACCCCTACACCCGCCGCATGGTGCAGGCTGCTTCGAGGTCCGTGGCGCCCCTGGCAGCGGCAAACGAGGTAGCAACCACAGCGGCAAGTTCAGCGGACAGTTCAACGGAAGGCGCGGCGCCACGTTCGGCACCAGCGACGGCGGTGGCAGCGTGACCGGAACCCTCGCCGCAGACGGCGTCTCCTTCGCCTATCCAGCGCCCCGCTTCAGCAGGGGCGGGGTACACGGCCCCCGCCGCATCGGAACCCTCCACAACATCAGCCTGCACCTGGCCCCCGGCACCAGCACCGCCCTGGTGGGAAGCTCGGGCTCCGGCAAATCCACCCTGGTCCGTATTCTGCTGGCGCTGGCAAAACCTTCCGCCGGGGCGGTGGCCCTGGGCGTCCGCGAGGTAAAACCGGGCCCGGCGCGGTCCCTCCGCTGGTACCGGCAGGCCGTGCAGTACATCCCGCAGAACCCGGCCGGGAGCCTGGACCCGCGCATGACCGTTGCCCAGCTGCTGGGGGAGCCCCTGCGCCAACTTCGCGTGGCAGGCAACCACAGGGCGCTGGTGGCTGAGGCGCTGGAACGCATCGAGGTCCCGGCCGGGCTCATGGAACGCCGGTCGGGCGAACTGTCCGGCGGCCAGAACCAGCGCGTGGCCATCGCCAGGGCCCTGGCAGTGCAGCCCGCCTACCTTCTGGCCGACGAGCCCGTCAGCGGCCTGGACCTTCCCCTCCGGGACACCGTCCTGTCGCTGCTCAGCAGCCTGGTGCGCGAGGAGGGCCTGGGCCTGCTCCTGGTCACCCACGATCTGGGCACCGCTGCCCGGATGTCCGGCACCACCGCCGTCCTCGCACATGGACGCATCGTGGAGCACGGGCCCACCCACCGGGTGCTGGACAGCCCGGGCAGCCCCGAAGCGGCTGCGCTCGTGCAGGCATCAGCAGCCCTGCACTTTCCCCCCGCCGTTCCGGCCGGCGCTGCCCCGTGACGGCTCTTGAAACCACAGGACAGACCGCCACAGCGCCGCGTCCCGCTCCCGGGCTGCTCCTGGCCAGCCAACTTGTCTTCAACATCGGCTTTTACGCCGTGGTGCCTTTCCTGGCCCTGGTCATGACCCGCGACTTTGGCTTGGCGGCAACGGCTGTGGGCATCGTCCTGGGCGCGCGCGTCTTCAGCCAGCAGGGGCTCTTCCTGGTGGGTGGCATGATCACGGACCGTTGGGGTGCGCGGCGGGCAATGCTGGCGGGCTGCCTGGTCCGGGTTTCGGGCTACCTCACGCTGGCCATGGCCGGAAGCTTTCCGCTGTTCCTCCTGGGTGCGGTGCTCACGGGCATGGGCGGCGCCCTCTTCTCGCCGGCGCTGGAATCACTGGTGGGGAAGGCGGAAGAACGACGGCGGAGCACCAGTGGGAAGGTTCCGGCGCTTTTTGCGCTGCTCGCCATCTGCGGGGAGATCGGAGCCGTGGCAGGTCCCCTGCTGGGTGCCTTGCTACTGGGTGTTTCCTTCACCTGGGCCGCGCTGGCCGGGGCGGTGGTCTTCACCGTGATGGCCGGGGTGCTGTGGCACCGCCTGCCTGCGGAAGAGCCACGTCAGGCACCGGCCATGCAGAAGCCCGCCACCCCGCTGCGGCCGGCCGCCCGGCAGACCGACAGAACCGGAGTAGTCGAAAGGACCGGAAGAACCGAGGGGACAGCCGCAATGCTTCGGGACAGGCGGTTTGTGGCGTTCGCCGCCCTGTACAGCGTGAACCTCCTCGCCTACAACCAGCTCTATTTCGGCCTTCCCATCGAAGTGGCCAGAACCGGTGCAGGACCAGAGGCACTGGCCGGCCTGTTCGCCGTCGCGTCCCTGCTGACCGTGGCCCTGCAGTGGCCCATCTCCCGGCTGACAGCCAGGATAGGCGCAGGACGGGCCCTCACGGCGGGGTTCATCCTCAAGGGCCTGGCCTTCGGCACCATGGCCGTACTGGCCCAGGTTCCGGCCGCCGGCACCATGCAGCTCCTGCCGCCACTGCTTCTCGTGGTGGGACTGTGCCTCGGCCACATGTGCATCGGCCCGGTGGCCATGCCGCTGGTCCTGGCCCGCGGCCGCCGGACCGGGATCTACTACGGCCTCCTCGCGAGCATGGGCGGCTGCGCCGTACTGCTGGGCAACATTGTCCTGGGACCGCTTTACGCAGGGGCCGCCCAGCCGGGGCCTGACGCCACCTGGCCCTGGGCGCTGCTGGCGGCACTCACGGTGATTCCCGCCGTCGGACTTCCCCGGCTCCTGCCTGCCACAACGTAGCCTGCCAGAACCTGGCGCCGGCGCCGGTAGACCCGGCAAGACAGCATCCCAAAAACCCAACCGAAGGAACAGGTACTCCCACATGTCCAGACCCCGCCTCCGCCCGGCACTCACCGGCCTGTCAGTGCTGCTCCTGGCCACGAGCCTGACCGGATGTTTCGCAGCCGGAACCGACCAGGCAGCCGGACCCGGCACCGATTCAGGCCGGATCAAGCTGGCCATGCTCCAGCCGCCGCGGTCCGGTTTGTCCCCGCTGAGCGATGACGCGTTCAAGCTGTCCCGCTGGAAAACTGCCGAAACGCTGGTGGAGCTGGACGAGCTCGGTGAGGCACAGCCTGCGCTGGCCACCGCGTGGCAGCAGACCGGTCCGGCATCCTGGAGCTTTACCCTGCGGGAGGGCGTCGGGTTCCATGACGGAACAGCGATGACCGCAGCAGAAGTAGCGGCTTCGCTGACAGCCGCGGCGCAGGCCAGCCCCAAGCCCCGGATCCTGGACGGCGTGGAGCTCACCGCAGAGGCCGGGGACGCCAACTCCGTCACCATCACCACGGCGACGCCCGACCCCCTCCTGCCCCAGCGGCTGTCCAGCCCCCAGCTAGCCATCCTCGCAGCCTCGGCGTACGGGGAAGGCGGCGTGGTCAGCCCGGTCAATGCCGGAACGGGGCCCTACCGCCTGGCTTCGGTCGATGGTACGTCCTCGGCCAGGCTGGACCGGTTCGAGGAGTACTGGGGACCGCAGGCGGAAGCGGACGGTGTGGACGTCCAGTTCGTCCCGGACGGAACCGCCAGGGCCGCCGCGCTCCGGACCGGCGACGCGGACATCGTCGAAGCCATCCCCGTGGGCCAGGTGGCCCAGATCGATCCGGCGCTGGTGCACGAGGTGCCCATGCCGCGGACCAACACGCTGTACCTCAACACGGCCTCGGGACCGTTTGCCGATCCTGCTGTCCGCGCCGCCGCCCGGGCCGCAATCGACGCCGCCACCATCGTGGACAGGGTCTACGAAGGCCGGGCGGACCCAGCCGCCGGGCTGCTGGGCCCCGCCCTTCCCTGGGCCGCGGAGCAGCGAAACAGCGGGGATTACGCGGCCGCCCTGGCCACCCGGGCGGCGGCAACCGCGGTCCCGGGAACGCCCATCCGGCTCGGAACCTTCACCGACCGCGCCGAACTACCGGAGGTGGCTGTCCAGCTGGAGCAGCAGCTGGAGGCAGCGGGCTTCGTGGTGGAGCAGGACGTCAGGGAGTACCAGCACATCGAGGCGGATGCCCTGGCCGGTAAGTTCGATGCCTTCATCCTCTCCCGCGCCACAGTGCTGGATTCCGGTGACCCGGTGGCCTACCTGTACAGCGACTTCTCCTGCGCCGGGTCCTTCAACATCTCCCAGTTCTGCGACCCCGCGGTGGACGCCGCCCTGGCCAAGGCCGCGGGCATTCCTGCCGGTCCCGAGCGAAGGGCCGCCATTTCCGCGGCCGAAAGCCTCATCCTTGCCCGCGACGCCGCCGTCCCCCTGCTCCACGAACGCGTCATCCAGGGCGAATCCACGCGCGTGGGCGGAGTGGAGCGTGACCCGCGCGAGCGCGCGCTGGTGACCAGCAAGACCCGGATCGCCGGCAGCACAGGCTCTGCAGGCTGATGCCCGGGGGAACGGCTTTTGTGAAAGTCACCGTTTCACGGGTCCTCGCCCTCGTGGCCCTGGTGGCGCTGATCGGCATGATGCCGTGGCTCTCGGGCCGCGGCGCCGAGTACACCATCCTCCGGGCACGGTACTCGGACCGGGAGCCAACGCCCGAGGCCCTGGCCGCCGTTCGGGCGGAACTCGGCCTGGAGCAGGGGCCACTCCCCCTCTTCGTGTCCTGGATCCGTGGCGTGTTCGCCGGAGACCTGGGCACGTCCTGGATCAGCAACACGCCCGTGGCGCCCGGCATCGCGTCAGCCCTCAGTATCTCCGTGACCCTGATGGCCTTTGCGCTTGCCGCGGCCGCCATCATCGCCCTGCTCCTCTGCACACCCGCGGTAAGGGACGGGCTGCGGCAAAGGAGGAGGCCGGCATCGGGAGCCCTTTCCGCAGCCCTCACCTCCCTCCCGGAGTTCCTGCTGGCCGCCATGCTGCTGGTGGCCGGCGCCGTCTGGCTCCAGTGGTTCCCGCCCTTCGGGTGGAAGGGTCCGGAGTACGCTGTCCTGCCGGCCCTGTCCTTGGGGATCCCCGCAGGCGGGCTGATCGGACTCCTGATGTCGGACGCCATCCGTGCAGGGTTCGCCGAACAGTGGGTAGGTACCTGGCGGATGTCCGGGGCCGGGCCTGTCCGGCTGAGCGCGGCGGTGCTGCGCCGCGCACTGCCCGCAGTGCTGCCGCAGATCGGGCTGGTACTGATTGGACTGACCGGCGGCGCAGTTGCCGTGGAAAAGGTGTACGCCATTCCCGGGCTCGGCCGGGCGCTGCTCGGAGCCGCCAGCGCGCAGGACATCCCCACGCTCCAGGCGGGCATGCTGGCGCTCATGGGCCTCGCCCTGCTGGTGGGAACGCTGACGACGGCGGCGCGGTACCTGCTGATCGGGCCTGCGGTCCGCTTCGGCACGCTTCCGCTCGCGGAACCTCCGCGGCCGGGGAACCGCCGCCAGCTGGCCCTGCCTGCAGCGGCCGGCATCACCTTGCTCCTGGTTGTCGGGGCCGGGCTGCTGCGCGATCCCTTCACCTCGGACCATGCAAGGATCGCCGCTCCCGGCTGGTCGCTTCCGTTCGGTGCCGATGCCAGCGGACGCGACCTGCTGGCCCGAGTGGGGCACGGAGCCGTGGGGACGCTGGGGACCGCGCTGGTTGTGGTGCTGGCCTGCCTGGCCGTGGGAATCGTCGTCGGGCTCTTTCCACTGGCTGCGGCCGGACCCCTTGAGGTGGCCAACGCGGCGCCGCCCATCCTCGCCGGCCTGGTGGTGGCGGCGCTCAGCGGCCCTTCGGCACACGGCGCTGCCGTGGCGGTGGCCGCCGTCAGCTGGGCACCCCTGGCGGCGCACACGGCGGCCCTGGCGCAGGAGGCACGGGCCCAGCCCTATGTGCAGATCCTTCCGGTGCTGGGGGTGGGCAGGGCGCGGATCATGTTCCGTTACGTCCTCCCGGCGGTGGCATGGCCGCTCCTGCGCCACGCAATGCTCCGGCTGCCGGGGGTTGCCCTTGCGCTGGCGGCCCTCGGTTTCCTGGGACTGGGCCCGCAGCAGCCCTCGCCGGAGTGGGGACTCATCCTGGCCGAGGGCATCGGCTACGTTGAACGCGCCCCATGGGCGGTGCTCGCACCCGCGTCCGCGCTGGTCCTGGCGTCGGTGGTGGCGGTGGGGCTGGCAGGAGCCGGACACCCAGCCAGGTTCTTCGCCCGGAACAGTGCGGGAGCCGTCCCGCCGCCCGGGACAAATGTGGCGCCGGAGCACGTGCAGGCACCGGCAGGGGTGCGGTAGGCCTCCGGGGCAGCAGAAAGCCCGCTGCCTGCTCCGTTTCCGGTGCGGGCAGCGGGCCTAATAACTGAAGTCAGCCCCTGCGGTCCAGCGGGACCGGGGAGCTGAAAAGAAGCGCTGCACTGGTCCAAAGACGAGGATCCATGCATTGGGTCCACTGGTGCTGCGGCGTCACCAGGGCTGCCCCGTTACGGCAGCAGCACCTTGCAACAACTAGCCGATCCGACGGGTGTCTACCTCGTCGTCGTCTTCTTCCAAATCATCCGCGTACTTATCCACATAAGCCGAATAGTCAGGTTCGACTGGCTCATTCGCATAATGGCTCGTGGCACGACTGCCCGGACCCGTCAGCTCACGCTGAAGTGCCGAGTAGTCAGTGTTCGGGGAGTAGTACTTGATATCCCGAGCCTGCTTGGTAGCTTTTGCCTTTTGACGGCCGCGCCCCATGGCGTGACCCCCTTTTGTACTTGGACCGGAGGTGGTCACCTTGGCGTAGGTGAGGCCCCGGAATGTTTGGTCAATTTGTCGTACACCTAGATTACATGCTTTCGACTGCCCCCGCTTGCCACGCGCGGTGCCCTGAAGTGGCTTGGGTTACCATCAGGGCGCCAATCCGCGGGTTTCCCGGTTTTTTCTTCGGTAGAGTCGCTAAAACATCTGTTGATATCCGGGCAGCGGGCCGGCCCGCCGCTGCGCAGAGAACCAGGAGGATGCACCACGTGAACCACCAGGACGTCCCGCCCAGACCGGCCTCGCCGCCCGCCGCGGGCCTGCCGCGCGTGCCCGCACCCGCAGCCGAACCGGTCTTGGACCCCCGCATGGAACCGGAGGACCGAACGGCAGCGCATTCCGGGTGGGTCAACGGGCGGACGCTGTGGATTGCAGTCTTCGTCATTGTGCTGCTGGCCGTCGTCGGTTCCCTGGTGTGGCTTGGGCTGTGGCTGAACTCAAATCAGGAACCGGGCGCTTCCGGAAGTGGTTCTGCAGGGGTGCTGGAAACCACGGTGGCGCCTCCCGCCACGGCGCTGCCGCTGCCCCGCGAGGGCGTCGCGCCCGTCGACTTCGCACTGGGTGACTGCTTCAAGGATTTCGACCCCGAGGCACTGGCATCCACCGTGGTGGCATGCGATACCGGGCACTCGGCCCAGCTCGTGGCCTTGTTCCGGTACCCGGAGGATGATTCCTATCCCGGCGCCGAGGCGCTGAAAGCCAAGGCGCTGGAAGCGTGCCAGGCCGCCAGGCTGGGCCCGGCCGCCAACGACTACGACCTCAACTACGAACGCAGCTTCCCGAGCACCACCAGCTGGGAATCCGGCGACCGCAGGGTGGACTGCTACGTGACGGCACCCGGCGGAAACATGATCAACGCAAGCGTGCTGCCCTAGCGGCCAAACCGCCAGGGCAGCACCCGCGCCTTCTTGCCCTTCGGCCGCCCTAGTCCTTGCGGCGGACAGAGAGGCCGCTGCTGCGTCCTTCTGCGGCCGGGAGGTCCGTTCCGGCTGCGGTGAGTTCTCCTACGTCCGCGGCCGTGTCCACCACCACCGTGTCGCCGTCGCTGATATCGCCGGCCAGGATGGCTTTCGCCAGGCGGTCGCCGATCTCGCGCTGCACCAGTCGGCGGAGGGGCCGCGCACCGTACGCGGGATCGAACCCGGAGAGGGCGAGCCAGGCCCGCGCACCTTCTGTGACCTCGAGCGTCAGGCGGCGGTCGCGGAGCCGGCGCCCCAGTTCGTCCACATGCAGCTCCACGATGTGCGCAAGCTCTTCGACGGTGAGGGCATCGAAAAGCACAACCTCGTCCAGCCGGTTAAGGAACTCCGGCTTGAAGGATGCGTTGACGGTGGCCATGACGGCGTTCCGCTTGGCATCCGCCTCCAGGGTCTGGTCCACCAGGAACTGGCTGCCCAGGTTGGAGGTCAGCACCAGGATCACGTTGCGGAAGTCAACGGTGCGGCCCTGCCCGTCGGTGAGCCGGCCGTCGTCGAGCACCTGCAGGAGGATGTCGAAGACCTCGGGGTGGGCCTTCTCCACCTCGTCCAGCAGCACCACCGAGTAGGGGCGGCGGCGGACGGCTTCGGTGAGCTGGCCGCCCTCCTCGTAGCCCACGTACCCCGGAGGCGCACCCACCAGCCGGGCCACGGAGTGCTTCTCCCCGTACTCGGACATGTCGATGCGCACCATGGCGCGTTCGTCGTCGAACAGGAAATCCGCCAGCGCCTTGGCCAGCTCCGTCTTTCCGACGCCGGTGGGCCCCAGGAAGAGGAACGATCCGGTGGGGCGGTTGGGGTCGCTGATGCCGGCCCGTGCGCGCCGGACGGCGTCGGAAACGGCCGTAACGGCCTTCGACTGGCCGATCAGCCGCTTGCCCAGTTCCTCCTCCATGTGGAGCAGTTTCTGGCTCTCGCCCTGCAGCATGCGCCCGGCCGGGATGCCGGTCCAGGCGGAGATGACCTCGGCGATGTCGTCAGCGGTAACCTGTTCGGCAACCATCTGCGTGGATTTGTCCACGACGGCGGCCTCGGCTTCCGCGGCAGCGTTCAGCTCGCGCTCCAGGGCGGGAATCTCGCCGTAGAGGATGCGGGAGGCTGTTTCCAGGTCACCTTCGCGGGCGGCCTTGTCGTAGGCGCTGCGCAGTTCATCCAGCTTCGCCTTGAGGTCACCCACCCGGTTGAGGCCTGCCTTTTCGGCTTCCCAGCGCGCCTTGAGGGCGTTTAGCTCCTCTTCCTTGTCCGCCTTGTCCGCCCGGAGTGCGGCCAGCCGCTCAACGGACGCGGCGTCCTTTTCGTCCTGGAGGGCCAGCTCTTCCATGGTGAGCCGGTCCACCAGCCGCTGCAGCTGGTCGATCTCCTCGGGTGCCGAGTCGATTTCCATGCGGAGCCTTGACGCGGCCTCATCCACCAGGTCGATCGCCTTGTCCGGCAGCTGCCGGCCGGAAATGTAGCGGTTGGAGAGCGTGGCGGCAGCTACCAGCGCGGCGTCAGCGATGGTCACCTTGTGGTGCGCCTCGTAGCGCTCCTTCAGGCCGCGAAGGATGCCGATGGTGTCCTCCACGCTCGGCTCCCCCACGTAAACCTGCTGGAACCTGCGCTCCAGGGCCGGGTCCTTTTCAATGTTTTCCCGGTACTCGTCCAGGGTGGTGGCACCGATCAACCGCAGCTCGCCGCGGGCCAGCATGGGCTTGAGCATGTTGCCGGCGTCCATGGATGAATCACCGGTGGCGCCGGCGCCCACCACGGTGTGGATCTCGTCGATGAACGTCACGATCTGGCCCTCGGAGTTCTTGATCTCCTCCAGGACGGCCTTGAGCCGCTCCTCGAACTCGCCGCGGTACTTGGCGCCCGCCACCATGGACGCGAGGTCCAGGGCGATGAGGGTCTTGCCGCGCAGGCTTTCCGGCACGTCCCCGGCCACGATGCGCTGGGCCAGGCCTTCCACCACGGCGGTCTTGCCGACGCCGGGCTCACCAATGATCACGGGGTTGTTCTTGGTGCGGCGGCTCAGGACCTGGACGATCCGGCGGATTTCGGCGTCCCGGCCGATCACGGGATCAAGTTTGCCGGAGCGGGCCATGGCGGTCAGGTCCGTGCCGAACTTCTCCAGCGACTGGAACGTGTTCTCCGGATCCGGGCTGGTGACCTTCCCGTCGCCGCGGACACCCGGCAGGGCGGCGAGCAGCGCTTCATGGGAGGCGCCGGCGTCGCGCAGCAGGCGGGCCGCGGCATCGTTTCCGGCCGAGAGGCCCAGGAGGAGGACCTCGGTGGAGACGAAGGTATCGCCAAGCCGGTCCGCTTCCTCCTTGGCGTTCTGGATGGCCTGCAGTGCGGGGCGGGAGAGCTGCGCCTGCTGGCTGGATCCGCCGGAGGTGGCCGGGAGCGCCTTGATGGCGCTGCTCGCCTGGACGCTGACGGAGTCCGGGTCCGCCCCCGTGGCACGGAGCAGCGCCACGGCGACGCCTTCGCGCTGGTCCATCAGCGCCTTAAGCAGGTGGGCCGGCTCAACCTGAGGGTTTCCGGCCGTGGAGGCGTTCATCGCCGCAGCCGAGAGAGCCTCCTGGCTCTTGGTGGTGAATTTGACGTCCAAAGAGAGCTCCTTCCGGGGGCAGTTTTTATGAACTTGAGTCTACTACGCTCAACTTTGGTTTGGTGCCGTTCCTGGCGACTGTTTGCCTACAGCGAAACAGCTCCGCACGGCCGGCGACAGAGGCGAGAGACCCTGTTGCGGCGGGGCGGGTGCTTTGTCCCCCAGCGGACATCCCTACAGCGGGTAGACGGACACTGCTGCGGCCTTGACCACAAGGTGCACCGTCATTCCCGGCACCAGCCCAAGGTCCGTCAAAGCGGCCGGCGTGATGTCAGCCGCCAGCCCGCCGCCCCGCACGCGGACCTGGTCCCCATGCGGCTCCAGGTCCGTGATGGCCACCGCGAAGGAGTTGCGGGGACTGCCGTGCGCATCGGTGAGGAATACCGAAACGGCCGACGGCGGGAACACGGCCACCGCGGGCCGGCCGGCGGGGACCGGGTCCTCGCTGTGTCCGGCAATATGCCCGCGGCTGGCCAGGATGCCGTCACCGGCGGAGGTTCCCACCACAAAATTGAGTCCCGCCAGCCCGGCCGCGAAAGCGCTGCGCGGCTTCTGCAGGACCTGCCGGGTGGGGCCTTCTTCTGCAATCCGGCCGCTTTCCAGGATGACCACCCTGTCGGCGAGCATCAGGGCATCCAGGACGTCATGGGTGATGATGATGGCCGGCCGGTCCGCCAGGACGCGCTTGAGCAGGCGCCGGAGCAGCGGGGCGGAATGGATGTCCAGCGCCGCCATCGGTTCGTCCAGGAGGAGGAGCCCGGGATCCGCGGCGAGCGCCCGGGCCACCGCCACACGCTGCGCCTGACCGCCGGACAGTTCGGCTGGACGGCGGTCCGCAAGGTCCCCGGCTTCAACATCGTCCAGCCACCGCACGGCCTGCTCCATTGCCTGGCGCCTCGGCGTCCCCGCGCTCCGCGGCCCGAATGCCACGTTGTCAGCGGCGGTGAGGTGCGGGAAGAGCAGCGGCTCCTGGGCCAGCAGCGCCGTCCCGCGGTGATGGGGGGCGGTCCACCGCTCCCATCCTTCCCCCAGGTGGAACAGGGTCCGGCCGTTCAGCTCCGCCCGCCCCCTGTCCGGCCGCACAAGCCCGGCGATCACCGAGAGCAGGGTGGACTTGCCGGCGCCGTTGGGACCCATCACGGCCACCGTATCCGTGGGGCCGAGCGAAAGGGCGGCGTCGAAACCGCGCTCGTCCACGGCTGCCTGGAACGAGAACGTCACGTAAGGGCACCGCCCGGTGTGGCAGCCGTCGTCGGCCGCTCCCCCGAAGCCTGCTGGTTACGCACCTTCCCGCCCGGGCGCCTGTAGGCCAGGGCCACCACCGCAATGGCCACCGCCACCAGCACCAGGGAAAGCGCGACGGCGGCGTCCGGGTCAGTCTCGCGCTGCAGGTAGATTTCGAGCGGCAGCGTCCGGGTCACCCCCTGCAGGCTGCCCGCGAACGTCAACGTGGCACCGAACTCCCCGAGGCTCCGGGCGAACGAGAGGACCGCCCCGGAGGCCAGCCCAGGCAAAACCAGCGGGAGCGTGACGCGCCGGAAGACGGTTCCGGGTGACGCCCCCAGCGTCGCGGCCACAGCCTCATACCTCTGGCCGCCGGTCCGGAGGGCGCCTTCGAGGCTCACCACCAGGAACGGCAGGGCCACAAACGTCTGGGCCAGCACCACGGCAGTGGTTGAAAACGCAATCTGCAGTCCCAGCACCTCGATCGCCCCGCCCAGGAGTCCCTGCCGGCCAAACGTGTACAGGAGGGCGATGCCGCCCACCACCGGCGGCAGGACCAAAGGAAGCAGCACCATCGCGCGCAGGAGCCCCAGCAGGGGAAACCTGCCGCGCGCCAGGACCACCGCGAGCGGAACCCCAAGCACAATGCAGAGGGCAGTACTGGCCGCGGCCGTGCGAAGGCTCAGGCCCAGCGCTGCCAGGGCGGGACCGGACGTAACCAGCGGGATGAAGTTGGCCCAGTTGACCCGTGCCACCATCGCCGCGAGCGGGAGGACCACCACCAGGGCCGCCAGGACTGCAAGTGCATACAGCCAGCGGGGAACGCCGGTATACGCCTGGCGTCCCGCGTGCCCGCCGGTCACCTGGCGCCCATCGTGTGGAAGCGCATCATACGGGACCCGGTCCAAAGCCGTCCGCCGCCAGGACCTCCTGGCCTTCGGGGCCGGCCAGAAGGTCCAGGAACCTGCCGGCCGCGGCTTCGTTGCGGCTGCCGGCCAGCACAGCGGCAGGGTACGGGTTCACTGCGGCGGATGCCTCCGGGAAGGGGATGCCCTCCACCCGGGTGCCGGCCGACCGGACATCCGTGACATACACGAGCCCTGCATCCGCTTCACCGGAGATGACTTTGCCCAGGACGTCTGTTACGGAGTTTTCCTCGCTGACCGGGCTGAGCACGGTACCGGTACTGTCCGCCACCCTGGCCGCAGCTGCCCCGCACGGTACTTGCGGGGCGCAGGCCACAAGCCTGGTACCGGGTCTGCCCAGGTCCGCGAAGGAGCGGATGCCTGCCGGGTTTCCCGGCGGGACTGTGATGGCCAGGGTGTTGGTGGCGAAGTCGCGCGGTTCGCCGTGCACCAGGCCGGCCTCCTGCACCTTTGCCATGGTGCCGGCATCCGCTGACGCGAACACGTCCGCGGGCGCTCCCTGGCTGAGCTGGGTGGCCAGGTCAGCTGATCCCGCGAAGCTGAAGGTGACGGTGATGCCGGGGTTTTCCGCTTCGAAGCGTTCGGCGATCTCGGTGAAGCTGCTCTTGAGGGAGGCTGCCGCAAACACGGTCAGTGTCCCGTTACTGCCCGTCCCGCCCCCTCCGGCGCAGCCCGCAAGCGCAGTGGTCAGGAGCAGCGCCGGCAGCACGGCGGCCGGCTTCCGGCTCCGCTTCACAGCGCCTTGCCCCGGGGAGTTTCGATGATGACCGTGGTGGCCTTGACCACCGCGGTGGCCACGGAACCGGGTTCCAGTCCCAGCTCCCGCACGGCCTCGCTGCTCATCAGCGACACCACGCGGAACGGTCCGCACTGCAGTTCCACCTGGGCCATGACCTTGTCTGCGGTGATGTTGGTGACCAGGCCCACGAACCGGTTGCGGGCCGAGCTGCCCGTGCGGTGGGGATCGTCCGGAAGCTGCGCGAGCTTCTGCGCATGCAGGGCCAGCTCCAGCCCGTCGACTGCCAGCCGGCCGGCGTCGTCCTTTACCGGGGTGAGGCTCCCGTTCTCCGTCCAGCGGCGGATGGTATCGTCACTGACGCCCAGGAACCGGGCCGCCTCAGCCACGCGGATGATTGTCATGGGACCACTCTAGTCCGCAATTGCGGACGATGCAGGAGTTTATGGCCGCATCTCCGGGTGCATGGTGTTCGCGGTATTGAGTTCCCCGGACTGCCGGGCCCGTGCGCTTCCTGACCGGTGCGCGCTCCTGCCCGGATGCCTCCACCGACACGCCCAATCTGCCGGCGGGTCGGGGAGGAAACCGGCTGCCACCGTCAGGTAACCGGGCAGGAGCGCACCGCCTCCGCACGGCACAGCCACACTAGACTTCCCCCATGGCCATCTTCATCGACCCGCCGCTGTGGCCTGCGCACGGAACCCACTTCTCCCACCTCGTTTCGGATGAGTCACTGGAGGAGCTGCACGTGTTCGCAGCCGCGGCAGGCATCCCGGAGCGGGCGTTCGACGGCGACCATTACGACGTCCCGGAGCGCCGCTTTGAGGACCTGGTGGCGGCCGGTGCCGTTCCCGTCGAAGCCCGGATCCTGGTCCGCAAGCTGATCGCCAGCGGCCTCCGTATCCCCGCCCGCCGGCGCAACAAGTCGTTGAAGGTTCCGCTGCTGAACCGCTGGAACACGGTGATGCCCGGCCATGACGCCCTCTTCCTTGACCTGCTGGACCGGTGGAGCGAGCCCCACCGCCGGTACCACGGCTGCACCCACCTGCTGTCCGTCCTTGAATCCCTCGACCTGCTCACCGATCCGGCCGACCCGCCACGCACGGTCCTGCTGGCGGCGTGGTTCCACGACGCCGTCTACCGCGGGGTGGCCGGCCAGGATGAGGAGGAGTCCGCCCGCCTCGCCGAAGAGCGCCTGCTGGCGGCAGGGCTTCCGGAGGCTAAGGCGTACGAGGTGGGGCGGCTGGTCCGGCTGACCTCGTACCACCGGCCGGAGCAAGGGGACGACGACGGCGCCCTCCTCTGCGACGCCGACCTCTCCGTCCTGGGCGGGGAACCTGGGGAGTACGCACGGTACGTTGCGGCCGTCCGCCAGGATTACGCGCACATTGGCGACGCTGACTTCGCCGCCGGGCGCGCCGCCGTCGTGCGCCGCCTGCTGGAACTGGACCCGCTGTTCCACAGCGGCAGGGCACAGGAGCTGTGGCTGGACGCCGCGCAGCGCAACTTGAAGGGCGAACTGGCGTGAACGCATCCACCTCCAACACCCGCCACACAATGACGGCCAGCGCGGCGCACCGGCAACTGGCCTACGCCGTCCGGATGGAGTGGGGGCTCGACGGCGCCAGGGCAGTAGCGTCCGGCGCTGACCTTGCCGTGGTGGTGGACGTCCTGTCCTTCAGCACCTGCGTCAGCGTCGCCCTGGACCGGGGCGCGGAAGTTTTCCCTTTCCCGTGGAAGGACACCGGCGCTGAGGACTTCGCCGCACACCACGGCGCGCAACTGGCCGGTCCCCGCGACGGGGGCGGGCTCGGCCTCTCCCCCGCAAGCTTCCGGGCAGCGGAATCGCTGGACCGGGTGGTCCTGCCGTCACCCAACGGTTCCGCGCTCTGCCACGAACTCGCCCGCGAGGTACCCCTGGTGGCCGCCGTGAGCCTCCGCAACGCTGCGGCCACCGCGGAGTGGGTGGCGGCCAACCTCCCCGCGGATGCCGTCATCGCAGTGATTGCCGCCGGGGAGCGCTGGCCCGGCGGCGGACTCCGCCCCGCCGTGGAAGACCAGATCGGCGCGGGCGCGTTCATTGCCGGCCTGGTGGCCGCGGGCAAGGGCGGGTACGAGCCCGAGGACGGCCGGCACGGTTACTCGCCGGAGGCGGTGGCGGCCATGGCCGCCTTCGAAGCCGCGGAGCCGCGCCTCCGCGAAATGCTCCACGGCTGTTCCAGCGGCCGCGAACTCGCCGGTGGGGGTTATGGGGCCGACGTCGACATCGCCGCCGAACTGGACGACAGCGACGCCGTGGCCATCCTGGTCAACGGGGTGTTCAGTCCCCGCTGACCAGTGCTGTCAGCGGGCTGGCCTCTACACGGAGGCTGGCGCCCAGGCCGGCAGGCGAAATGGCCGGCAGCTCCCGCCTACCGGTAGGTGGAAACGAACGGCTGGCTAGTGGGTACGATCTGTTTGCCCAGCGGCATCAGGGACACCGGAATGAGCTTCAGGTTGGCGATGGCCAGCGGGATGCCGATGATGGTGACTGCCATGGCGAAAGCGGTGACCACGTGCCCGATCGCGATCCAGACGCCTGCCACCAGGAGCCAGATCACGTTGCCCAGCAGCGGGAAGACGCCGGTACCGCCGGGCTTGTCCACCACGGTCCGGCCGAAGGGCCAGAGGGTGTAGGCGGCGATCCGGAACGAAGCGATGCCCCAGGGGATGGTGATAATCAGCAGGCAGCAGATGACACCGGCCGCGAAATATCCCAGCGCGAGCCAAAACCCGCCAAAAACCAGCCAGATGATGTTGAGCAGTGTCTTCATTCATCCATTGTGCCCCGGGGCCGCCGGCAAACAGCTCAGGGGCTTCCCTGAGCTGCCCCTGAACCGGAAACCGCAGTGCCGCCTATACCGCCGTGCCGCTCAAACCGCAGTGCCGCCTAGACCGTGGACTCGGCTTTCGCCGCGTGCACGAAGGCGCGGACCTTGGCCAGGTCCTTGACGCCGCGGGATGCCTCAACACCGGAGGACACGTCCACTCCCCAGGCGCGGGCGCCAGCTGATGCCTTCCCAACATTCTCCGGGTCCAGGCCGCCGGCCAGCAGCCAGCTGCGGCCCTGGAGGACAGGGAGGCCCGCCACCGATTCATAGTCCCAGGCTTCGCCCGAGCCGGGAACGGCGGCGTCGATCAGGAGCAGGTCCTCGCCCCAGTCCTCCAGTTCCTCGGGCGTGGCACCCAAGGTGACGGCCCTGACCAGCTTCATGCCGGCGTCGTGCACGGTGGCAACGTCCCCGCGGGTGCGCGTGCCGTGCAGCTGGATCCATTCCAGGCTGGCGGCGCGGGCAATGGCCACGGCGTCAACAACGGGCTCGTCACGGAACACGCCGATAGCCAAAACCCGTTCCGGGATCTCGGCCAGCAGGGCCGATGCCTGCGAAGGCGAGACCACCCGCGGGCTGGCGGTGAGGACGAAACCCACTGCATCCGCTCCTGCGTCCACCGCTTCGCGAACAGATTCTGGCGTGCTGAGACCACACACTTTGACGAACATTCCCGGCTCCTTCAGGCTGTTTTCGTGTTGTCCCCCCGGAGGAGAGTAGCAGGGAAGGATGGGGGCTGCCGACACCTGCTGTTTGCACCCCGCCGTGGGGCGGGCAACTAGGCTGAACAAATGGAGATCATCCGCTTTGACGACCTTAAATCCGAACCGTGGCGCAACGGCGGCGGGGTAACACGCCAGATCGCGGGCCATTCCGGCGCCGCCTCCGGACAGGGCGACGCCTCCAAACACGACTGGGACTGGCGGGTCAGCATCGCCGAGGTCAGCAAAGCCGGGGACTTCTCGCCGTTTCCCGGAATGGAGCGGGTGCTCACCGTGGTTGAGGGCGAGCTCCTGCTGCTCACCGTGGACGGTGCTGAGCATCCCCTCGAAAAGTACCGTGCGTTCCGGTTTTCCGGCGAAGCCAGCACCACCTGCGCCCTTCCCACAGGAGACGTGCGGAACCTGAACGTCATCACCCGGGCGGGGAAGTACAAGGGTTTTACGTCCATCATCGAGCTCTCAAAGAAACGGGCCCATCCCCTTTTCGCCGGCCAGCTGGGTGTCCTGCTGCAGGGCCAGGCTGCTGCTGCCGCCGGTTCTGAGGCCGGGGCCGCAACAGGGACCGCAGGACCTGGGCCGGTGGCCCTGGACCGCTACGACGCCGTGGTGGGCTCGGACAGCGGCTCCCCGGAGATCCTGGGCCGCGGCTTCCTGGCCGTTGTATCCATCGATGAGGTTACTGGCTGAGGCTGAACCGCCCAACGTCCACCACGGCATTGTTCCGGCGCGCTTCCTCCGCGGCGAACACGGCGGCGTGGCTGACCAGGGACTCGTCCAGCCCGGACACCACTCCTGACCAGTCGCCGCCGGCGAGCGCGGCAACCCAGGCGAAGATGAGGCCGCGGTCGCCGCCTTCGTGTTTTTCGCCCCGGACCTGCGCATTGGCAGCCGGAACAGGGTGGACGGCGGTTGTTCCGGTCAGGAAGTCGTAGACGGAGATGACTCCGGCCTCGATGGTGATCTCCCCGTGGCTGCCGAAGACGCGTGTCCGCCGCGGGCCCGCGGCGGTGAAGGCAGTGGCGGTGAACGCGGCAGTTGTGCCGTCGTCGTATTCGATGTTCACCACCTGGTGGTCAACGACGTCGTTGTCCGAGAAATAGACGCAGCGGCCGTAGGGGCCCGTAGCCAGGGCGTGCAGCAGTGACTCGGGAGTTCCGCCAGGATCCACGACGTCGGCGAAGTACGCCCGTGCGGGGTCCGGCCTGCCGCCGTTCGATGGCCGCCCGGACCCGTAGATCTTCAGCGCGGAGTAGGGGCAGCGTGGTTCAGCCGGGCAGTCGGTGCAGCGCCGGGCTGCTCCCTCCGGCGCCCCCTCGGGACGGAAGTGTGCCAGCTGCCCAAAGGAGGACACCCGCACGGGCCTGCTGCCGATGATGAAGGAGAGCCAGTCGACGTCGTGCGTGCACTTGGCCAGCAGGAAGGGACTTGAGCTTTCCTCGCGGCGCCAGTTCCCGCGGACGTAGGAATGAGCGAAGTGCCAGAAGCCAACGGGTTCCAGGTGCTGGATGGAAATGATCCGGCCTACCGCGCCGCCGGCCAGGAGCTGCTTGAGCAGGACCGTCAGCGGGGTGTAACGCAGTACATGGCAGACCGTTGCCCTGGTGCCGGTTTCACGGCTGATGCGGTCAAGGTCGGCGCAGCCGGAGGGGTCGACGGCGACGGGCTTCTCCAGGAGGATCGGGTAGCCGTGGGCTGCGGCCGCTGCGAAGGGGCCTGCATGTTCACGGTCCGGTGTGGCGATGATGATGCCGTCGGCCGGCAGGCGGGTGGCCAGCATCGTCTTCCAGTCCTCGTAAACCCCGCTGTCCGGGACCCCGAGTTCTTTTGCCAGGGGGCCGCGCAGCTCGGCCCGCGGCTCGGCTAGGCCTACCACAGTGGCGCGGCCGGTGGCGGCGGCGAGCCGCGCATAAGCGGCACCCCGGGCTCCGGCGCCGGCGATGAGGAGGCGAACCGGCCCTGCGTGCTTGCCGGCGGCGCCGTCGTCGTTCTTTGCGGGGAAGGCCGGCGGCAGGGCACCCACGGTTCAGCCGTTCCCGGGATCGGCGAGCCATTCCAGTGCCACGGCCGCTGTCCATGACTGGTCCATGCTGCCCAGCGGTTCGCCGGTGAAGGGTTCGTAGTACTCACCGAAGTGGCCCTCCATGAGCTGCGCCAGGGAGGCCTCCCTCAGTTGGCCGTAGCGCTTCCCGTCACCGCGCCTGCGCAGGCAGTGGGCCAGGTACCAGTTCATCACCGGCCACACAGGTCCCCGCCAGTACTGGCGGGGCTTCAACCCTTCATACGTGGTGGACGTGGAGGCGGGCAGCGGGAAGGCCAGGTGCGGGTCGCCGGTCCAGTCGGGCCCCTCGAAGATCTCCAGCTGCCTGTCCAGGAGGGCCTGGTCCGCGGTGGAAACCAGGGGCGCGAACCCCGCCATAGTGGGCGGCCCGATCCATTCGCCCGTCAGCACATCCCGGTCCCGCGCAAGTCCCGTCTCCGCATCCACGGTGGCGTCCACGCCGTCGCGGAATTCCTGCGCCCACTGCCGCAGCTGGGGCGCTTCCTCGGGCAGGCCGAACTGTTCAGCCAGCACGGCGAGGTCCTCGCTGGCGGCGGCAAAGATCGCAGACATAAAGACATCCTTGACCTGGAAGGACATCACCCCCGGCAGCCGGGCGTCGTCGAACCCAACGCCGGCCATCTGCTGCACCAGCCACAGGTAGCGGCTGTACTCCTCGTCGCTGGGACGCTGGCTGTGGTCCGTGACCTTCAAGGTGTCCGTCCGGACGAACGGCTCCATCTCCCCCGGCTGGACCCTGGAGTACGGGCCGTCGAAGCGCGGCGAGTTGTCCATCCCGGACTCCCAGCCGTGGTAGATGGTGAGCAGGCCCGAGCCGTCCCCGCCGCGGGCGCTCCGCAGCCAGGCGTGCCAGTCGATCCATTGCGGCAGCGTCCGCCGGGTGAAATCCTCCGCGAGCCTGGCATCCTCGCCGCCCGCCGCCGTCGCCCTTTCCACGATGCGGCGCAGCATGGTGGCGTGGACCGGCGGCTGGCAGATGCCGCTGGACTGCACGCCCTCCGGCGAAACGCCGCGCGTCCCCCACCGGTCCACGTCGGGGAAGTAGCCGGGGACGTCGGAGAACACGATGTGCGGGATCATCCCGCTGGTCCACTGCGCGGCCACCAGGTAGTCCAGCTCCTGCAGTGCGCGGGCCACGCTCACGGTGGAGAGGCCGGTGGCCACGAAAGCGGCATCCCAGCTCCACATGTGCGGGTAGAGGTTCGGCGCCGCCGTCACCATGGTGCCGATGTCGTTCGCTGCCAGGACGTCCCTCGCCCGGCTCCCCAGCTCCTCAAGGGTTCGGATGGGATAGCTGTACTGGCTGCCCCCGTCCGGCGCCGGGCTCATGCCGTGAGTCCAAGCTGGGTTTCCGTGTCGAAGAACCGGATGGCGGACTGGTCGAAGCGCAGCCCCACCTTTTCTCCCGGGGAGACGCGCACGGTGGAGGCCACCTGCACTTTGATGGTCTGCCCGCCCAGGTCCACGGTCAGCAGCGTGGCGTGGCCCAGTGGTTCCACCACTTCCACGGTGGCGTCCAGGGTCCCCGGCGTGCCGCGGTCCTCGAGATAGATGTTCTCCGCCCGGATTCCGACCATCACGGGGAGGCCTCCGGACCGGGCTGCGGAGTGGGCCAGGAATTCGGGGGCCTTGGTGCTTTGACCGGCGACTTCCAGGGCGCCCTGCTGGGTGACGCGGCCCTCCAGGAAGTTCATGGGCGGGGAGCCGATGAACCCTCCCACGAACCGGTCGGCGGGTTCCTCATAGACCGTGATGGGGTGGCCAAGCTGAGCGATCTGCCCCTTTTTCATCACGGCGACCCGGTCCGAGAGGCTCATGGCCTCCACCTGGTCGTGGGTCACGTAGAGGGTGGTGGAGCCCAGCTGCTGGACGATCTTCTTCAACTCCGCCCGGAAGTCAAGGCGCAGGAGGGCGTCGAGGTTGGACAGGGGCTCGTCCATGAGCAGCACGTCGGCGTCCATGACGATGGCGCGTGCGACGGCGACGCGCTGCCGCTGCCCGCCCGACAACTGGGCTGGGTACCGGTCCAGGTAGGGGGTCAGCTGGAGCAGGTCCGCTGCCCACGCAACCTTCTTTTCCAGTTCGTCCCGGGGAACCTTCTTCATGACCAGGCCGAATGCGATGTTGGTGCGGACCTTCCGGTGCGGGAAGACGGCGTAGGACTGGAACACCATGGACAGGTTCCGGTCCTGCGGCGGCAGGTAGGTCACGTCCCTGCCGCCGATGGAGATGCTTCCCTCGTCCGGGAAGTCCAGCCCGGCCACCATGCGCAGCAGGGTGGTCTTTCCGCAGCCCGAAGGCCCCAGGAGCACCATGAACTCGCCCTCGGCAACATCAAGGGACACGTTGTTGGTGGCCAGCTCGGTGCTGCCCGGGTAGGTCTTTTTGAGACCCTTGATCGAGATGTCAGCCATGGAACAGCCTCTCTGGAACGCACTCAGCGGATGGTGGAGCCCCACATGTTGGTGAGGTAGCGGCGCATGAAGAAGATGAAGATCAGTGCCGGGATCACCAGCAGGAAGCCGCCGGCAAACCGGTAGGCCAGCGGAGACTCGGCGAGGGAACTGAGGACCTGGGCCGGCAGGGTGCGCTGGTTCAGGGTAAGGATCGACGCGCCCAGCACCTCGTTCCAGGACATCACGAAGGTGAAGATCGAGGCCGCGGCGATGCCCGGGATGGCCATGGGCATCACCACCTTGAGGAAGGCCTGCACCGGGCTGCAGCCAAAGATCCGGGCAGCTTCCTCCACGTCGCGCGGCACGCCCAGGAACACTGAGGAGGTGATCAGGATGGTGGTGGGCAGTGCCAGTGCCGTGTGGAGCAGGACGACTGCCAGGACACTGTCGTACAGCCCGGTCTGGAGGAAGAGCTGGGCCAGCGGCACGGAAAGCACCACGATGGGCAGGGCCCGGGTGAACAGCAGGAAGAGCTGGTACGGGTCCCTGCCGGGGAAGGCGAAACGCGCCACGGCGTACCCGGCCGGAACGCCGATGATCAGGGACAGCAGGAGGGTGAAGATGCCCACCTGGACGGAGTTGATAAGGCCGCCCAGGATGCCCGTGGACTGCAGGAACGTCTGCATGGTCTCAAGGGAGAAGTTGTTCGGAATGAAGCTCAGCGGGAACTCCTGCAGGGCCGCCCTGCTGGAGGTGGCGGACAGTGCGATCAGGTAGATCGGCAGCGCCATGAAGAGCGTGATCAGGATGCAGCCCACCTGGAGCAGTATCCGGTTCCGGCGCCGCTTTGCCAGCGGCCTGCGGTCCACCTCCGGCTCCGGGCGGCCTGCCGGAGCGGTTGCCTTGTTGGTGGTGGCGTGGCTCATCGCGGGGCCTCCGACTGGTCTTTCAGGAGCTTGAGATATCCGACGGCGGTGACCATGGACACTGCCATGACCACCAGGGCCAGGGCCGAGGCCACGTTGGCGTCCTGGAGCCCGGTGTACCAGCGGTACGTTTCGCCGACCACCAGCGGGAAGTTCTGCCCGGTGAGGGCCAGCGCCACCGCGAAGGTCTGGAAGGCCAGGATGGTCCGCAGGATCAGGGCGGTCTGGAGGCTGGGCCGCAGCAGCGGCAGGGTCACGTGCCACAGCCGGTCCCAGAAGCCGGCCCCGAAAACGCCGGCCGCCTCCTCATAGTCCTTGGGGATGGACTGCAGCCCGGCGACGACGATCACGAACACCAGCGAGGTTGCCCGCCAAACTTCCGCGATCAGCACGGCCATGAACATGGAGGCGTAGTTGTCGTAGGCGAGCCAGGAGACCGGTTCGAGGCCCACGGAGGCGAGCACGGAGTTGAGGTATCCGCGGTCCGTGAAGACCGTCAGCCAGACCAGGCCGGCAGCAAGGTCGCTGACCGCCAGGGGGATGGCCCAGATATAGAAGTACACCGAGGATCCGCGGGGTTTGGCCCGGATCAGCAGGGCCATGGCCAGCGCCAGGACGAACTGGATGGGGATCATCACCACGATCAGCAGCAACGTGTTGCCCACTGAAGACCAAAAGTAGGGGTCCTGACCCATCCGGGTGAAGTTCGCCGTCGTCAGTCCTTCCGGGCCGCCGAACGCCTGGAGGATGCCGCTGACCATGGGCCAGCCGAACAGCAGGGTCATGAAGACGATCGACGGGGCAATCAGCAGCATTGCCGCCGAGGTTCCGCTCCTCCGCGGCGGCCGGCCGCGCGGCCTGGCTGGCCGGGGCCTGGGCCTGGACCTGGCGGCTGCGGGCGCGTCCGGGGAAGCCATCACGCAACCCTGCACTGGTCAGCGTCGGGATCCGGGGCCCAGCAGGGAACATTCAGCGTGTCCATGATGCTGGCCAGGTCCGCCCCCTGGCGGTCCAGCGTCGCCTTGACGTCCGCGTTGTTCAGGCAGATCTCCTGGAAGCAGTTCTTGAACAGTTGCGAGACCTGCGGGTCCTTGTCGCCCAGGCCCACCGGCGGGAGCGCAAGGATGGCGTCCGGGGCTTCCTGCTGCGCTTTGACGGCCTTGGCCTCCAGGGCGATGCCGCCCGGGAGGTCGCTTCCGATATCCGCCTCCACCACCGGGAAGAAGGCGTTGGACTTCAGCGTCTCGATTTGCGCCTCCGGCTTGGACAGTGCCTTGATCAGCTCGAAGGCCTTGTCCTTTTCCGGCGAACCCTGGGGCACGGCCATTCCGCCGACGACGAGCAGGTAGCCCTTGCCCTTCGGTCCGGACGGGGCGGGCACCATCAGCCAGTCGTCTGGCTTGTCCTGGACCGCGTTGATGAGGCGTGCCACGTGGTCCCACGCCACCAGGACTTCCCCGTTGCCCAGCGGTTCCTGCATGAAGTCGTAATTCGCGGAGGCCGGATTCATGTTGGCCCACAGGTCACGCATGTAGGTCCAGGCGGTGACGGCGTCGGCATTGCGGAACGTGGTGATCTGCCCGCCGGTAAAGCTGGGGAGCAGGAAGCCCTGGTAGAAGCGGTGGTGGAGTCCCTTCGGCCCGGCGGGAATGCCGAACACCGGACGGCCCCCGTTCGCCGCCTTGGCCGCCTGGGCCCACGCCAGGAAGTTCTCGTAGGTGAGGTTGTTGACGTCGGCGCCTGAGGGCAGCCAGTCCAGCGCCTTCTTGTTGACCGCCACCACGTACGTCGCCTGGATCCAGGGGATGTAGCGGGGAGAATCCGTTCCGAGCTTTGCCAGCTCCAGCAGGTCGTCGGAGTAGCCGGCAGACGAAAGGTCGCTGGTCAGGGAGCTGAGGTCCTCGAACTGGGATGCAAAGGGGATGAGGTCGCTGTGCAGGCCCGCTGCGATGCCTATTTCAACCTTCCCGGCGGCGAGCTGGGACTTCAGGGTGGTGTTGAAGACGCCGGTGTCCACGGGGTTGTAGGCCACCTGGATATCGCCGGCGAACTTCTTCAGCGTGGCTTCATATTTCTGCCGCTCCTCCACGGGGGAGAACTGGGTGGAAAGGAAGTTAACGGAGCCCTCACCTCCGCTCCCGCTGGTGTTGACGCCGCAGGCTGCCAGCAGGGGGCCGGTGGCCAGGGCCATCAACCCTCCCTTCAGCATGGTCCGCCGGCTGAGGTCGCGGTGGGCAAGATCCGACATTGGAACCTCCTGCTGCGAGGGCAGATAGTATTTTTGTCTGATGGTCGATCATAATTGTGTGATCCAGACCACGTCAATGGCCGGGCCGCGGCGCTGACAGGCCACAGATGCAAAGGAAGCGGGCATGATGACCCAGCAGAGGACGCTCGTCGGCGGCTCCGGCCAACCTCCCGTGGGGCCCGCCACCAGCGCCGGCCACGTCCTCCAGCTCCTGCGTTCAAGCCCGGACGGATACAGCCGGGCGGACCTGCTGGACATCACGGGCATGGCCCGGTCCACCCTTTATGAGCGGCTGGACGCGCTCTTCGCTGCGGGGCTGGTCTACGAATCCACGCCACTGCGTTCCCAGCGCGGCAGGCCGCCCCGGGCCCTCCGCTTCGACGACCGCAACAAGCTGGTCCTCGCGATCGAGATCGGGCACACCCACGCCAGCATCCACCTCCTGTCCCTGGGCCGGGACATCGTGGCCTCCGCCCGGCTGCCCATCGAGATCAGCCAGCCCCAGGAAGGCGTGGTCACCAGCGTCATCGGGGAAGCCCTGCGGCTCCTCGACGGGCGGCAGCCGGTAGGAGCAGGAGTGGGGCTGCCGGCCCCGGTGGACCCCCTCCACCGGCTGGGCCTGGAACGCACCGTCCTGGCCCACTGGGACCTTCAGCGCCTGCAGGACGTCATGGAGGCGAGGCTCGACTGCCCCATCCTGCTGGAAAACGACGCCCGCTCGATGGCCGTCGGCGAGGTCCGGGAGCCGCTCGAGTCCCTTGTGGCAGTAAAGGTGAGCACCGGCGTCGGCTCCGGCATCATTGTGCGGGGAGCCCTGGTCCGCGGCGCGCACGGGGCCGCCGGGGACATCGGGCACGTGCGGATTCCCGAGGCCGCGGGCCGCCGCTGCCGCTGCGGCAGGGACGGCTGCCTCGCGGCAGCGGCGTCAGGACGCGCGCTCCTCGCGGAACCGGAACTTGCCGGCTACGGCACCCTGCGCCAGCTCGTCGATGCGTGCGGCAGCGATCCCGCCGTGCGCTCCGCCGTCACGGAAGCCGGACGGGTGCTGGGACGCGCGCTCGCAGCGACGGTGGGGACGCTGAATCCCGGCCGGATCGCAGTGGGCGGACTGGTGGGGGTACTTCCGGATTTCCTGGCGGCCTGCCGGCAGCAGATCCTCGACGACGCTTTTGAACCGTCCCTGGTGGACCTTGAGGTTGTCTCCGCGGACAGCAAGACGGCCACGGCTGTGGGACTGTGCAAGCTCGTGGAGGAGAGCCTCTACGCGCCGGAGCGGGTGGAACAGCTGCTGGCGCAGCGGGCCGGCTGAGCAGGGTGTCACAGGGCAGCCTTGCCTTGCAGAAGCAGAGCCTTTCCACACTGGTGGCTCCCCCGGGCCGTCCCTAGACTCGGGCTATGACCACTTCAACGTTCAATGCGCTCCTGTCCACCCAGATCGGCAACGAGTTCACCGCGTCGCAGCAGTACATTGCCGTGGCCACCTGGTTCGCCAACCAGGACCTCCCCCAGCTGGCGCGCTACTTCTTCCGCCAGTCCGTGGAGGAACGGAACCACGCCATGATGATGGTGCAGTACATGCTGGACCGGGACATCCCCTTCACCATCCCCGGTGTTCCTGCTGTCCGCAACGACTTCGCCTCCGTCACCGAGCCGCTGGCCCTCGCACTGCAGCAGGAGAAGGAGGTCACCCGCAGCATCGAGGACCTGTTCCGGGCTGCCCGCGGCGAAAACGATGCCCTGGGCGAGCAGTTCATGCTGTGGTTCCTGAAGGAGCAGGTGGAGGAAGTGGCGTCCATGACCACCCTGCTGAACATCGCGGAGCGTGCGGACAACCTTTTCGACATCGAGAACTTCATTGCCCGCGAAACCATCGGCGACGGCGGCCGTGACACCTCTGCTCCCGAGGCTGCCGGCGGAACCCTCTAGCCCCAGCCTGGCCCAACTAAGTAGCACTAAGTGTCGTTTTGGAGGCTCAAACGACACTTAGTGCTACCTAGTTGGGGTGGAGGGCACCTTGGTGAGGTTGGGCACCAAAGCTGCCCGCCGTCGTCGGGCGTTGCTACGCTGGAAACCAAGGCTCCGCACCTGAGCCTCCGGACGACGGTTCAGTACCCGGAACGCGACAAGACTGGCCAAAGGATCTGCCATGTCGTGGTTAATACTTCTTCTCTCCGGTGCGCTCGAGGCCGTCTGGGCTGCGTCCCTGCACCGCGCCTTCCAGGCTTCTGGGCGGAAGCGCCTCGCCCCCGCCGCTCTCTTCCTGGTCTCCGTCGCCGCGAGCACGGGCGGCCTTGCCATCGCCATGCAGTCCATCCCCACCGGCACCGCCTACGCGGTCTGGGTTGGGGTGGGCGTGGTGCTGACCTCCGCCTACGCCATGGTCACCAAGGTGGAACGCCCGACGGCGGCGCGCCTCCTCCTGCTGTCCGGCATCGCCGTGTGCGTGGTGGGCCTGAAGGTGGTGGCGTAATGCTGCCGCGTTCACTCCCCTGGCTGGTGCTCCTGGCCTCGGCTGTCCTCGAAGCCGTGTGGGCCACCGCACTGGGGCTGTCCGACGGCTTCAGCCGGCCCGTGCCCACCCTTGTTTTCGCCGTGACGGCCACCCTGAGCATGCTGGGCCTGGGCTGGGCCATCCGCACCATCCCGCTGGGCAGCGCCTACGCTGTGTGGGTGGGCATCGGCGCCGCGCTGACGGTGGGCTGGGCGATGGCCACCGGTATGGAGCCGTTCAGCGTGCTGAAGGTTGTGTTCATTGCCGGGATCGTTGGCTGCGCCGCCGGCCTCAAGGCGCTGCCGCAGGACCGGTAGAACCCCTCAGCACCAGGTCGGACCCCAGGACCACCGGCGAGTGCGTGGTCTGTTCACCGGCCATCTCGGCCGCGAGCGCATGGACCGCAGCATGGGCGATCGCCGCAGCAGGCTGGCGGAGCGTCGTCAGTGGCGGATCGGTGAGCGCCATGAGCGTGGAGTCATCAAAGCCCACGATGGATACGTCCTCAGGCACCCGCAGCCCCCTGGCCCGTGCCGCACGGATGGCACCCAGCGCCATGACGTCGGATGCACACACAATCGCCGTGTGGCCCGAGTCAAGGAGTTCGTTGGCCGCGCTCTGCCCGCCTTCCACCGTGTACATGCTCGTGGCTGTGTGGGGCGCTGGATCGTCGACGTTCAGGTAGTCCGCCAGCGCAGAGCGGAAGCCTGCGAGTTTCTGCCGGCTGGGAATGAAACGGTGCGGGCCGATTGCCAGTCCCACCTTCCGGTGCCCCAGGCTGGCCAGGTGCTGGACCGCCGTCCTGATCGCGGCGGCGTCGTCATTGGACACTGAGGCCGCACCAAGCTCAGGGCGGGGGCCGTTGACCAGGACGTACGGGATGCCCCGGCCCCGCAGCCGGTGGTAGCGCTCCAGGCTGGCCTGGCCGTCCGCGTGGGCGCTGCAGATGAAGATGATGCCGGCCGCCCCCTGGGCCACGAGCATCTCGATGTACTCGTCCTCCGACCGGCCCCCGCCGGGCAAAGCGCAGATGACGGGGATGAAGTCCTCCTGGGAGAGGAGGGAGACGACTGCCTGGGCGATTGCCGGGAAGATCGGGTTGGTGAGGTCAGGGACAATGATTCCCACCTGCCCCCTGGCTGCGCTGCGGGTGCGGTCGGGCCGCTCGTACCCGAGATCGTCCATGGCAGCGAGGACTGACTGGCGCACTTCCCTGGACACGCCTTTTCGCCCGTTGACCACCCGGGACACCGTGGCGATGCTGACGCCGACCTTCCGCGCAAGGTCTTCGAGTTTCGGCCGTTCGGCTGCGGCGGGTTCCGCCCCGCTCCCGGTCATGCTCATGATGCTCCTTCGCCGGAACAGGATTCCGGAAGTCTCGTGCTTCCCAGTGTACGGAAAACGGCAGACGCACCGAGTGAAAACAAGGCGTGAAATTTTCAGCAAACCGTTGACGTGTGGATGTGGCGAAACTTAGGCTCGTGGGACACCCCGCTCCCCACCGTTGCCGTTCGGGGCGTTTCCAAGGAAGGTCTTCCATGTCCCACAAGTCCCTACCAGCCGGGCCACCGCCTGCGCTCAACAGAAAACTGGCAGCCGCCCTGGCGGCAGCCTGTGCCACTCCCCTTGCACTGGGCGGCCTCGCCCTCCCGGCCTCCGCGGACCACACCGCCGTGCCCCAGGCCGTGGCCCTCGTCGGTTCGCTGCAGTCCGAAATCGGCTGCCCCGGAGACTGGCAGCCCGATTGCGCAGCCAGCATGCTGCAGCCGGTGGAAGGCTCCGCATCGCTCTACCGCGCCACGTTCAATATCCCCGCGGGCACGTACGGGATGAAGGTTGCCCTGAACAATTCGTGGGGTGAAAACTACGGTGCAGGCGGCGCGGCCGGCGGAGGCGACCTGGTGCTCAATGCTCCGGGCGGGCCCGTGACCTTCACCTACGACCACGCCAGCCACGCACTGACGGACGACGTCCCTAATGCCCTCGGCACCGAGGCAGGCGCGCACTGGTTGTCGGCGGACATCATCGCCTGGCAGGCGCCGACTGCCGACGGAACCACCTACCGTCTTTACAGCGCGCCCGACGGCGGCCTGGCGGTGGCGGACGGCCAGGTCACCGGCGGCAGCTACGTACCACTTGAGAAGACCGGCGACGTGCTGGATGGCGCCTTTGCAGCCAAGTATCCCCACCTCGCCGGATTCGCCTCCCTGCAGCTGGCGGCAGGTGACGCGGCCCGGGCCCAGGACCTGTTGAAGGGCCAGTTGCTCGTTGCCGCGATCGGTGCGGACGGCCGAGTCACCGCCGCCACCGGAGTCCAGGTCCCCGGGGTCCTGGACACGCTCTACCAGGGCGCGGCGGGGCGCGAACTCGGACTTGCCTGGAAGGGCAACCGGCCGGAGCTGTCCCTGTGGGCGCCCACAGCGCGCAGCGTCACCGTCCACACCTACGCTTCCGGCTCCGGCGGTGATCCCGTCTCCAGCCGCCCCATGGAACCGGCGCAGGACGGCGTCTGGTCCCTGACCGGTGAGAAGGACTGGAAGGGCGCCTACTACCTGTACGAGGTGGAGGTCTTTGTCCCGGAAACCGGCAAGGTTGAACGGAACCTGGTCACCGACCCCTACAGCGTGGGCCTTTCCGCCAACTCCGGGCGCAGCCTGTTCGTGGACCTGGAGGACAAGTCGCTGGCCCCCGAGGGCTGGAAGAAGCTGCAGAAACCGGCCCTTACCAAGCCCGAAGACCTTTCCCTCTACGAACTCCACGTCCGCGACTTCTCCATCACGGATGAAACCGTCCCGGACGCGCACCGCGGCACCTATAAGGCCTTCACGGACACCGACAGCAACGGCATGCGGCGCCTCCGGGAGCTGACGGCCGCCGGGATGAACGCGGTCCACCTGCTGCCGGTCAATGACATCGGCACCATCGAAGAACGGCGCAGCGAGCAGCTGGAACCGGCCTGCGACCTCGCTGCCCTGCCGGCAGATTCAGAGGAGCAGCAGGCCTGCGTCGCAGAGACTGCAGCCAAGGACGGGTTCAACTGGGGCTACGATCCCCTGCACTACACAACCCCGGAAGGCTCCTACGCCACCAACCCGGACGGAACCACCAGGATCACCGAATTCCGCGAGATGGTGGCCGCCCTCAACACAGCCGGGGCGCGGGTGATCCAGGATGTTGTCTACAACCACACCTCGAGTGCCGGCCAGTCCGGGAGCAACAACCTGGACCGTATTGTTCCGGGCTACTACCATCGCCTCAACCCAGCCACCGGATCCCTTGAGACGTCCACTTGCTGCGCCAACACGGCCACCGAGAACACCATGATGGGCAAGCTCATGATCGATTCCCTGGTGACCCTTGCCCGGACGTACAAGCTGGACGGCTTCCGCTTTGACCTCATGGGCCACCACTCGAAGCAGAACATGCTGGACGTCCGGGCGGCCCTGGACAAGCTGACCCTGGCCAAGGACGGCGTGGACGGCAAGGTCATCACCCTGTACGGCGAGGGCTGGAACTTCGGCGAGGTGGCCAACAACGCCCGGTTCGTCCAGGCCACCCAGGAAAACATGGCCGGCACGGGCATCGGCACCTTCAACGACCGCCTGCGCGATGCCGTCCGCGGCGGGGGCCCCTTCGACCCCGACCCCCGGGTCCAGGGCTTCGGATCCGGCCTGTACACGGATCCCAACGATTCCCCGGCCAACGGCACCCCGGAACAGCAGAAGGAAGCACTCCTCTTGGCCCAGGACTTGGTAAAGGTGGGCCTGACCGGCAACCTGAAGGACTACTCCTTTGTTGACCGGACCGGCGCCACCGTTACCGGGGCGGACGTGCGGTACAACGGCGCCCCGGCCGGCTACTCCAGCGACCCGCAGGAGGCCGTCACCTATGTGGAGGCCCATGACAACGAGACACTCTTCGATGCCCTTGCGCTGAAGCTGCCGCAGGACACGGCGATGGCTGACCGGACCCGGATGCAGACCCTGGCCCTCAGCACCACCGCTTTCGGCCAGGGCATCTCCTTCTGGCACGCGGGCGGCGAGGCGCTGCGCAGCAAGTCCCTGGACCGCAACAGCTACGATTCGGGTGACTGGTTCAACATCATGGACCACACGGACGGCACCAACGGCTTCGGACGGGGATTGCCGCCCAAGGCGGACAACGAGGACAAGTACGGCTACATGCGCCCGCTGCTGGCGGACCCTTCGCAGAAACCGGCTGCCGGCGAGATCGCAGAAGCGCGCGGCCGGGCTGCTGAGCTCCTGCAGATCCGCAAGAGCACGCCGCTGTTCCACCTCGGCGAGGCCGGCCTGGTCCAGCAGAAGGTGTCCTTCCCCGACGGCGGTCCCGGACAGGCACCGGGCGTCGTGGTGATGCACATCGACGACTCCGTGGGCCCGGACGTGGACAAGGACCTGCGCGGGCTGGTGGTGGTCTTCAACGCCGCCGATGACGCCGTCAGCCAGACGGTTGCCGCTACGGCAGGCTCGGCCTACGGCCTGCACCCGGTTCAGTCCGGCGGCGTCGATCCCGTGGTCAAGACGGCCAGCCACGATCCTGCGACCGGAACTTTCACTGTTCCGGCCCGCACCGTGGCGGTGTTCCAGCTCGGCTAGGCCCGCCCAGCTGTCCTGCCTCTTCAACTGAATAACCCACCGCTGAGTCTCCCCGCCTTCAAGGACGGCCGACGGCGTGTCCCGGCGAAACGCCGTCGGCCGCGTCATGTGCCGCGCGAAAGGCGGGGAGACTCAGCGGCTTCTGCGTGGGCCAGCAGTTTAGGCTTTTGCTATGGACTCCCCCGAGATCGCCGAGGCCGTTGCTGCGCTGCGCGATGCCTTGAGCGGCGCCCCGCACGGAGGGCGGCGGATGCTGCTGGGCATCGCGGGCGCGCCGGGCGCCGGCAAGTCCACCTTCGCTGCCTGGCTGCAGCAGCAGTTCGGGCTCGGGCAGGCTGTGGTGGTGCCCATGGACGGCTTCCACCTGGGCAACGCCATCATTGAGGGCACGCCGTTGCGGCAGCGTAAGGGGGCCATGGACACGTTCGACGCCGGCGGGTACCTTTCGCTGCTGCGCCGCCTGGTGCGGCGGGATGAGGCAGTGGTTTACGCGCCGGAGTTCCGCCGCACCCTGGATGAACCGGTGGCGGCCTCCATTGCCATCCCTGCGGAAGTTCCCCTGGTAATCACGGAAGGCAACTACCTTTTGTTTGAGCAGGAACCCTGGAAGGACATCCGGGCGCAGCTGGACGAGGTCTGGTTTGTTGATGTGCCCCCGGCACTGCGGCTGAACCGCTTGGTGGAACGGCACATATCGTTCGGGATGGAGCGGGCCGCGGCAGAAGCCTGGGCAGCCGGCCCGGACCAGGCCAACGCAGTGCTTATCGAGGCCACCCGCCCGGCGGCCAGCAGGATTATTCCCTGGCAATAGGGGGTTACCACTACCAACGGCGTCTGGAACAGCGCCGGCAAAGGCGAAGAAACAGGAGAACTGATGGCACACGCGGTAACCCTCGGCGACGGACTCAACGTCAGCCAGCTCGGCTTCGGCGGCATGGCCCTGACGCCCGTCTACGGGGAGGTGGACCAGGAAGACGCGCTCCGGACTCTGCACCACGCCGTCGACTCCGGTGTCAGCTTCATCGACACCGCCGACATCTACGGCGGCGGCAGCAACGAGGAACTGATCGCCCAGCTGCTGAAGGCGCGGCGGGACGAGGTCCAGCTGGCCACCAAGTTCGGGCTGGTGGGCACGCCGGCGGACGGCTACACGGACATCCGCGGCGACGCCGACTACATCCGCCAGGCCGTGGACCGCAGCCTGCGCCGGCTGGGTACCGACGTGATCGACCTTTACTACATGCACCGCCGCGACCTTCGCGTTCCCATGGCGGAAACTGTGGGAGCCATGGCGGAGCTGGTGCAGCAGGGCAAGGTCAGGCACCTGGGGCTGTCCGAGGTGACGGCCCAGGAACTGGAGGAAGCCAGTGCCGTGCATCCCATAGCCGCTGTCCAGAGCGAATGGTCCATCTGGAGCCGCGACGTGGAACGCAACGTTGTCCCTGCCGCTGCCGCCCTGGGGGTGGGCTTCGTGCCGTATTCGCCGCTGGGCCGGGGATTCCTCACCGGCACCGTCGACGCCTCCAGCCTGGGGGATAACGACTTCCGCCGCCGGATCCCCCGTTTCGCCCCCGATGCCGCAGGCGCCAACCAGGCAGTGGTGGACACGGTGCAGTCCGTGGCGGACAGCTTGGGCGCGACGCCCGCGCAGGTTGCCCTCGCCTGGCTGCTCGCCCAGGGCAGGAGGCTGGGGCTGCCCGTCGTCCCCATCCCCGGCACCCGCAAAGCCCACCGGATTGACGAGAACCTCGGCGCCCTGGACCTGGAACTGACCCCGGCGCACCTGGACGCGCTCGGCGAAGCCTCGGACGCCGTCGTCGGCTCCCGTTCCGCCGACCCTGCGTGGGTGTCCGAGGGGCGTGAATAGACTCAAGCCCATGGACTCACTCATTCACGACCTGCGTGACATCACCATCCGCCGGATTTCCGTCAGCGAGATGGACAACAACGTGTACCTGCTGACTGCCAAAGCCAGCGGCGAACAGGTGCTGATCGACGCCGCGGATGATGCGCCAGCCATCCAGCAGTTGCTGGCAGACGGTGCCGCGGACACGTCCGCGGCACCGCGTTTGGCGCTGATCGCCACCACGCACCAGCACTGGGACCACGTGCGGGCACTGAAGGAGCTCGTGGAGGCCACCGGTGCCCCCACCGCTGCAGGAACGGACGACGCCGGCGCGCTGCCGGTTGCGGTGGACCGGAGCCTGGAGCACGGGGACACGGTGGCCGTGGACGGCTTTTCACTGATGGCGGTCCACCTGCGCGGGCACACGCCCGGCTCGATTGCCTTTGTTTATGAGGCCCCGGAAGGACCCGTGCACATCTTCTCCGGCGATTCGCTGTTCCCCGGGGGCGTGGGCAACACCCAGAAGGACCCGGAACGGTTCAACCAGCTCCTCACCGATGTCACGGAGCGGCTGTTCGGTGCCTACCCGGATAACACCGTGGTGCATCCGGGCCATGGCAAGCCGACAACCCTGGGGGCCGAGCGGCCCCATCTTGAGGAGTGGCGCGCCCGCGGCTGGTGACCTGCCGCGGGGGCGGGTAATCCGGTTAAAAGCCGACGGGCCCAACCATCCCTGGTTGAGCCCGTCGAACTTAGCTGGTGCCTAGCGGCTGCGCCGTTCGTTAGACGCCGGAGCCGACGCGCGGCGGGGGCCGCTGCGCGCGGGACGGCCGGAGCCACCGTTGCCTGCGTAGGAGCCGCCGGAGGTGCCACCGGTGTTGGAGGACCATACGGCTTTGTTGCCGCCGCTGGCTGCGCCGGCCCCTGCGGAGCGCTGTCCGCCGGTCCGGGCACCCGTTCCCGTGCCGGCTGCGGCACGCTGGCCGGTTGCCGGGCGGCCGCTGCGCTGGCCACCTGAGGAAGCCGGACGGCCCGAGCTGGCCGGACGGCCGGTGCCGCCACGCGGAGCGTCGCTGCGGGTGACGCGTGATTCTGCACGCCCGTCCGATCCGCGGCCAGCCGATGCACGGCCACCTGCCGCGGGGACGTCATTGCGGTGTGTGGAGGCCGTGCCGCGTCCGCGGTTGTTGCGGCGTGCGGCTGCTGCTGCCACTGCGCGGTCCTCGTTCTGCTCAGACACCCGGTCGAAGGCGGCCCGGGCTTCGGTCCGGCCTTCGAAAGCGACGGCACGGCGCTCTGCGCGGGGAATGTCGGTGCGGGTGGGCTCAGCCGAAACCCGGCCGCGTCCACCGCGGCCGCCACGTCCACCTGCAGTGGGTGCAGCCTGGCGGCGGGCCCGCTTGCGCTCGGCGTTGGCACCGGTGGAGGTGCCGCCGCCCTGCTGCGCGGCCTTCTTGGCCAGCAGCGCAGCGCGGGTGCGCGGATCGATTTTCTCGGCCATTTCGCCCACAAGCTCTGCAACCAGCGGGGAGTTGGCGGTGACGCGCTCGAAGTTGACCTCCACGCCGGCAGCCTTCATCAGCTTCTTGACGTCGGTCTGCTGCTCCGGGAGGGTCAGCGTGACCACGGTGCCGTCGGACCCGGCGCGGGCGGTGCGGCCCGAGCGGTGCAGGTACGCCTTGTGCTCGGTGGGCGGGTCAACGTGGATGACCAGTTCGACGTCGTCCACGTGCACGCCGCGGGCTGCGACGTCGGTGGCCACCAGGACGCGGACGTCACCGGAGGAGAACTCGGCAAGGTTGCGGTCGCGGGCGTTCTGCGACAGGTTGCCATGCAGGTCGACGGCGGGGATCCCGGCGTCGGTCAGGGTCTTGGCGAGCTTGCGGGCGTGGTGCTTGGTCCGCATGAAAAGTACGCGGCGGCCTGCACCGGAGGCGAGCTCAACGATCAGCTGCTTCTTGACGGTCTGGTCATTGACCACCAGCACGTGGTGCTCCATGGTGGTCACCGCGGCCTGCGGATCGTCCACGGAGTGGGTCAGCGGGTTGGACAGGTAGCGCTGGACGATTTTGTCCACGCCGTTGTCCAGCGTTGCGGAGAAAAGCAGGCGCTGGCCCTGGCTGGGAGTCATGTCCATGAGCTTCTTCACCACGGGCAGGAAGCCGAGGTCGGCCATGTGGTCCGCCTCGTCCAGCACGGTGATTTCCACGGCCTCAAGGGTGAGGACGCGCTGGCGGATCAGGTCTTCCAGGCGGCCGGGGCAGGCGATGACAATGTCGACGCCGGCACGCAGCGCCTTTTCCTGGCGCGCCTGGGAGATGCCGCCGTAGATCACGGTTGTGTTCAGGCCGGCGGCCTTGGCCAGCGGCTCGATGGTGGCGTTGATCTGGGTTGCCAGCTCACGGGTGGGGGCCAGGACCAGGCCCATGGGGCGTCCGGGCTTGCGGAAGTGCTTGGCTTCCCGCTCAGCGAGTCTTGCTACAAGCGGGATAGCGAAAGCGATGGTTTTACCGGATCCGGTCCGGCCGCGGCCCAGGACGTCGCGCCCGGACAGCGTGTCCGGGAGGGTTTTGACCTGGATGGGGAACGGTTCAACGATTCCCTGTGCGGTGAGGGTGTCTGCAAGGGCCTTGGGTGTACCGAGGGCAGAAAAAGTAGTCATGTATTTATACGGTCTTTCAGGCGGTATCCAGGCGGATATCGGCCCCCGATGCCGGTTGGACCAGGGGTTCGCCGAAGAAAAGTCAGGTGATCAACCGGGCCGCTGCAAATTTTGGCAGTCAGCCGGGACCAAATGGAACGCGTTCATCGACGCAGGATGTGCCTCTCACATGAAAAATGCCCAGTCCCTGGCTGGAGGTGTACCTCCGAACAGGAAAACCTGGGCATCACTGCACATCAAGTTCCACCAGTCTAGCATCCCGCCGCCGTCGACCCGTTCCCCGGTCACGTCCCCCTCCCCAACTAGGTAGCGCCAAGTGTCGTTTTGAGCCCTGAAAACGACACTTAGCGCTACCTAGTTGGGGGCGTTGCCTTGAATGGCGCCGCGGGGCAGGCTTAGGGGATGAGCGAACACGCGGCCCACCGGAACGAAGCGCAGCATCCTGAATCACACCAGAAGCCGCACGACGGCGACCCCGGCCTTTCCGGCGGCACGCTTGCCGAGGACGCGGCAATAGGCGGCGCCGATGCCGCGGCCACCTGGGATGAGCGGTACCGGAGCAAACCCCGGATGTGGAGCGGCAAACCCAACCCGCAGCTGGTCCGGGAGGCAGGGGGCCTGCGGCCGGGAAAGGCGTTGGACCTGGGCTGCGGTGAGGGCGCAGACGCCATCTGGCTCGCCCAGCAGGGCTGGACCGTGACCGCCGTCGACGTTTCCGCGGTGGCGCTGGACCGGGCCCGCTCGCACGAGAAGGCGGCGCTGGCCCGGGAAAGCGTCCACGCCGCGGACGGCGCCATCGCGAGCCGGATCACCTGGCAGCAGGCGGACCTGGAGCAGTGGCAGCCAGGGAACTCCTTCGACCTGGTGACAGCGCAGTTCCTGCACTCCCAGGAGCTCGCCTGGCAGGGCCCGCTGCGCACGGCTGCGTCAGCGGTCAAGCCCGGCGGCACGCTGCTGGTGGTGGGCCACCACCCGGACCGGCTGCCGCCATGGGGCGGTGCCGGGCACCACCACCGGGACATGTTCTACACCGGCGATGAGCTGGTCCAGGAACTGGGACTGGCAGGACCGGAGTGGCAGCTGGAGGTCCAGACCAGCCGGGAGCGGCCCGTGACCGGACCTGAGGGCCAGCACGCAACCATCGCCGACGTCGTGGTGCGCGCAACCCGGCTCCCCTGACTCCCTACGGAGTTTTTGTCCAAATATGCAGACTTCCGAGGCCTCCAACCCTGCATATCTGGACAAAAACTCAGGGGGTTTCGGCGGTGACCCGGGGCGCGACGGCGGCCGCGGCTGCGGCGAGCACGGCGGCAAGGCCAAAGACCCCGGCGAAGGAACCCGCCGTCGTCGTAAAGGCCGCGAAGACGATGCCTGTGGTGGCGAGTGCCAGCGCCCCGCCCAGGGAATCCGCAATGGACATGGCGGAGCTGTTGAAGCCCTCGTTCTCCTTGGTGGACAGTGCCAGGGTCATCACGCTGAGCCGCGGATACAGCAGTCCCATGCCTCCGCCGGCGGAGATCCAGCCTGCGATGGCGACGGTGGCAGGCCAGTTGAGCGCTGCCGTTGCCAGGGCCAGGACCACCGCTCCGAGGACCATCAGCGCCCCGATGCCCACGGCGCGGCGGTGCGGCAGCCTGGCACCCAGGCGGCCCTGGACGGCTGACGCGCCCGCCCAGGACAGTGCCCCGGCGGTGAGGGTCAGGCCCGCGAAGGTGGGCGAGAAGGCGTACTGCTCGATCAGCAGGTAGGGCAGGTAAACCTCCGCGCCGAAGAATCCGGCCGAGGCGAGCCCGCGGGTAAGGATGACGCTGGGCAGTCCGCGGCGGGCAGTGAGGGTGCCCCGGGGAACCAGCGGCCTGACTGCCAGCAGCGCCACGCCCACCGCGACGACGGCGAGGGCGCCTGCAGCTGCAGGTAGGCCGGGAACGCGCACCCCGGCGGACAGGTTGAGCCCGAGCACCGCGGCGGCGGCCAGCGCCGCCCACCCCAGCCGGCCCACCGCCCATGGTGTGACGGGCTGCGCGGCGGGTTTGCTGTCCAGCCCCCGCAGGACCGGGGCGATCATCAGCAGCGCCGGAATGACCAGGCCCACCACGCCCAGGAACACCCAGTGCCAGCTGAAGACCTGCGCCACGATCCCGGCAGCGAACGGCCCCACCAGTGACGGGATCACCCATGCCGCGGAGAACGCGGCGAAGATTTTGGGGTGCAGCGCGCCGGGATAAATACGGGCCACCAGCACATACAGCGAGACAGTCAGGGCTCCCCCGCCGAGGCCCTGCACCAAGCGGCCTGCCACGAGCACCGGCATCGATACGGAGGTTCCCGCAATGAGCAGGCCCAGCACAAACAATGCGACGGACGTATAGAGCGGGGCGGTGGGTCCGCGCCGGTCCGACCAGTTTCCCGCTGCAACCATGCCGATCACCCCGGTTGCCAGGGGGCCGGCAAAGGCGAGGGCGTAGAGTGCCGCGCCGTCGAGTTCGCGGCTGACGAGGGGCATGATGGTGGTCACGGCTAGGGATTCGAATGCTGCCAGGAACACCAGGGCGCACGTCCCAACCGTCACCCAGAGGTACGGTCCCCGGAGGATGCCCGCCGCCGGACGGGTGGCGGGAACAACAGAGTCCTGCACTTTATCCCCTCAGCTGACGTACCGGTTGCGGCCGGCGCGGTACCCGAAGATTCCCGCCAGCAGGCCGACCACCAGGAACAGGACTCCTGCGGCGGTAAAGGACCCGGTGGCCTGGTGCAGCTGGCCCACCATCAGCGTCCCCGTGGAGCCCAGCCCGTAGCCCACGCCCTGCATCATGCCGGACAGGTGCGCCGCAGTGTGCCCGTCACGGGTCCGGAGCATGATCATGGTGAGGGCCACGGCGGTGAGGCTTCCCTGGCCAAGGCCCAGCAGCCCCGCCCACACCCAGACCAGGTCAAGGGGGCCGAAGATGCTGAGGGCGAAGCCGCCACCGGTCATCAGGGCCACCACGGTGTTGATGGCACGCTGGTCCCGGAACCTGGCTGCGAGCGCCGGGGCAAACAGCGAGCCGAGCATCTGCAGCACGATGCACACGGAGACGATCAGCCCCGCCGTTGCCCCGTCCACGCCCCGTTCCCGCAGGATCGGCGCCAGCCAGGCGAAAACGCTGAAGGACATCATGGCCTGCAGCACCATGAAGATGGTCACCTGCCAGGCCACCGCGGAGCGCCACACATTGACGCCGTCCCTGACGGCCTGGTGCTGGATGCGGGGCTGGCGGAGTGCCACCGGAAGGAAGAGCAAAAGTACGACGGCGGCAGGCGCCGCCCAGGACCACAGCGCCAGGGTCCACTCCCCCGAAGCCGTGTACACCGGGTAGGTGAAGCCCGCCCCAAGTGCCGCCGAGGCGCAGATGGCAGTGGTGTAGAGCCCTCCCATCAGGCCCAGCCGGTGCGGGAAGTCCCGCTTGACCAGCCCGGGCAGCAGGACGTTGCACAGGGCGATCGCGGCTCCACAGGCCGCCGTCCCGGCGAGCAGCGCGGGCAGGTGGCTGGCCCCCGGCAGCTCAACGGGGCGGAGCAGCAGTCCTGCCGTGAGTACCGCCATGGCACCGAGGAGCACGCGCTCGGCGCCGAACCGCCTCGCCAGGACCGGGGCAAGGGGCGCAAACACACCCAGCAGGGTGACGGGCACCGTGGTCAGCACCACCACGGCCCAACCGGGGAGGGCAGCCTGGGCCGTCACTTCGGGCAGGACTGCCGAGAAGCTGGAGAAGACTGTGCGCAGGTTAAGCCCGATCAGGACCAGGCACAGCCCCAGGTAGGCGAGCTGCCGCCGGCTCCCGACGCGCGTGGGTCCGGGTGCAGGCGTCTCATCAACCTCGGCGTCAACCAGTGTGCCCGGCTGCTCCCGCACGGCAGGTTCAACAGCCCGCTGCTTCCTTGCCCCGGCGTTCGTCGCTTCCCTCACCCGCCCATTCTTGCAGGACTTGTTTCCCCGGTTATCCACATACGGGCTGCGACATCTTCCGGCTCCTCCGCTGCCTCCGTACGTTGGAGCTGCAGTTGTGCGCAGGCAAACCAGCCGGTTGCGTCGTCAGCCATCAGCCACTCAGAGCACGAGGAGAGCAATGGGTGTTCCGCCACCAAATGAGCCCCCGGAGAAACGGACGGCGCAGCACGAGTCGCTTCGTAAAGCGGAAGCCCATGAAGCTTTCGAAGACCGCAGCGTCCGCAAGGCAACAGCCAGCCTGGTCCTGGCAATTCTTGCCCTGGCCAGCATGGTTATCACCGCCCCACTGGCCATGTTCGCGATGCTTGCCACCTATCCCTCAGACGGGCCGTCGGAGATGCCCTGGGTGACGCCTTTGGTGTTCTTCAGCCTGCCGCTCCTTTTTGCTGTACCGTCCCTGGCGCTGGCGGTACCCGTCGTCAACCGCCCGCCTGAGTCGTCGCCTGACCGGCCGTCGGCGGCTGCCGCCTTATGCATTGCCGGTTTAGTCGTGGCCCTTGCTTTGGGTCCTGCGCTTGACCTGCTGGGGAACCTGTAAGTGAAGCTCTGCTCCTGCGCCGCTATTCTGGAAGGGATGAGCGAATCCCCAGAAAACCCCCAGCAGCCGCATGTCCCGAGGCCCGTCACGCCCGGAACGCAGGCTTCCTTCGGCACGTATGGCGGACGGCCGGTGAGCTTTGTCCGCCGCGGCACGCGCCTGCAGGGCCGGCGGCAGGCGGCATGGGAGGAGCACGCAGAGCGGTGGGCTGTGGACGTCCCTCGGCACGTTGCCAACACCTCCGTCCACCCTGACTACACCTTTGACGCCGAAGCAGAGTTCGGCCGCACGGCTCCCCTCATTGTGGAGATCGGCTCCGGCCTGGGCGATGCCGTGTGCCATGCCGCCGAACAGAACCCGGACACCGACTTCCTGGCGGTGGAGGTCTACACGCCGGGCCTGGCCAACACCATCATCAAGATCAACAGCCGCGGACTCAGCAACGTCCGGGTGGTTGAGGCCAATGCCCCGGAGGTTCTGGCCACGATGCTTCCGCCCGGATCGGTCAGTGAGCTCTGGGTCTTTTTCCCCGACCCGTGGCACAAGTCCCGGCACCACAAGCGCCGCCTCATCCAGCCCGAGTTCGCGGACCTGGCAGCGAGGGCGCTGAAGCCGGGCGGGTTGTGGCGCATTGCCACCGACTGGTCGAATTACGCCGTCCACGTCCGCGACGTCCTGGCGGACCGCGAGGACTTCGAAAACCTCCACAACGGCGAGCGCCGCGGGCCGGAAAGTCCGCTGACGCAGGTGTGGCAGTCCGGCGTCGAGTCCGTTGTGGGCGGGGCACCGGTCCGGGAGGGCCGCGCCCCGGTCAGCACTGCGCACACAGGACCGAATGAGGGCATCGATGAAACGGGCGGCTGGGCACCCCGCTTCGAAGGAAGGATCCGGACCAGCTTCGAGGCGAAGGCCCATGAAGCCGGGCGGCTGATCTTCGACCTCTGCTACCGCCGGCGCTGACCAGCGCCAGGGGCAGCCAGGAGCCAGGAGCCAGGAGCCAGGAGCCAGGGTCAGGGTCAGGAGCCAGGGTCAGGGTCAGGAGCCAGGGTCAGGGTCAGGAGCCAGGGTCAGGGTCAGGAGCCAGGGTCAGGGTCAGGAGCCAGGGTCAGGGTCAGGAGCCAGGGTCAGGGTCAGGAGCCAGGGTCAGGCTACGCTGATGGCGGCCACAATCTCCTTCAGCATGCCGAGCCTCGGTTCAATGGACGGGTCCGTATAGGGCCAGATGACCACCACGCCGATGAACCGCCCGTTCTCCCAGACGCCCACTGTGGCTGCGACCTTCGCCGAACCCCCGGCGTCGTTGTAGCCCACCACGACGGCGTACGCGGCTTTCTCCGGAAGGTTCAGTTCGCCCTCGGCCAGGAGGGAGCCACCCCGCTCGTCCCGGTAGAACTCGGACATCAGATGCGCCCACCCGTTCGCCTGCGGGGCGCCCTGCACGGAGGCGTCGTCCTTGATGACGGTCACCAGGACATCGCCCAGGAGTCCGTACTGCTCGGTGTTGGGCCCGGCGGTGGAATCCTCCAGGACCTGGGTGTGCTCGGGAAATTCTGCAGTGAACCCCAGCGGGGATTCGATGTGCACTGACATGGGTCACAGCCTCTCGAGCTTGGTGTCGTTGGGCACCTTATAGTACGTGGACACGTTGGTGGTGGCCTGGTTTTCGGTCTTGACCTCCACCTCGCCCACCTTCACGTCAAGGCCCGCCTCATGGGAGGCGGTGACAACGCTGTTGACCTGGACGGTGGCAGACCCGGCCTCGTACAGCCTCGCCGCGTCCCGGGCCGCGCCATAGTCGTTCCCCAGCGCGACGTTCCGCAGATAGCTGTCGATCACGTCCCTGTTCTCCGGGGTGTAGTCGACGTTGATCTTCACGGTGCCCTGGCTGCCCACGCTGACGGACGATTCGACCTTGGCCGCCTTGACGTCGGTGCCTGCCGTGGCGCCCTGCGCTACCGTTCCGTCCATCGACACCGTCACCGAGTCGATGTTGCTGTCTTTGTCCAGGCTGACCTGCAGTCCGCCCTTGCCGGAGGCCTCGAACACCCGGCCGTCCAGGTTGAGCTTGCCCTGCGCAGAAACTTCGCTGCCCGCCGTCGCGGTCCCGTCCGTCAGGTTCCGTTCGTAGGCCAGGTCCAGCTTCGCGGAGCCGGAAGCGGCGCCTGCCTCCCCCTCGGCCTCAAGGGACAGGGTTCCCTTGGCCTTGTCCGTCTGGCCTGTGGAGCCGTTGTCGCCAGCGGCCTCGTTGATGGTGTCCAGAATGTACCCCGGCGGGTTACCGGCAACATCCTTGATCTCGCCCACGCTGTCCGGCGGCAGGTCCCGGTACATCTGCTCGCGGGCCTCCATGGCCTCCTCCACGCTCCCGAACGTGTACTCACGCGAAACCTCGCCGCTGAGCGTGACTCCCGCAGCGCCGGTGGTGTCATTCACCCCCAGCCCCATATTCCCGTACACCTTCATGGTGGCGGAGCCGTCAGCGTTCTCCACCACTTCCGTCCCCACTTCGGCGCCGCCGTGGACCCAGGCGACCCGGGCCTCGATGGAAGCTTTGCCGGTTTCGGAGTAGACGGGGATGTCCGCCTTGGCGAGCTCCTGGAGGTGTTCCCTGGCCTGCTCCTGCACGGAGGCGGGGATCCCGCCGTCCATGCGCATGAGGTCCCGGGCAAACGGGCCGTCGTCGTTGCCGCCTTCGATCAGGTACTGCCGGTCAGACGCGGAAAGGCTGTCCCACCAGGCGGCCTGCTCTTCCGGGTCCGCCTCCAGCATGCGCTCCAGGTCCGACTGCAGCTCCCGGCGGTGTTCAGCAGCTGCTGCGGCAGCAGCGGCCTGCTCCCGCAGCCAGTCCCGGGCCTGGCCAGCCAGTGACGTGATACGGTCCCAGGCGCTGTTTCCGCCGCTGCCGGCCGGGGAGGATGACGATGATTTCTCCTGTTCCTCAGCGTGCTGCAGCAGGATCCTGGAGTTCTCCCGCAGGATGGACACCACTTTTTCCAGGCCGGGGCGGTGGTTTCCGCTCCACTCCTGCCGGAACCGGTCCCCGTCGCTGCCCTTCCATGGTGCCGACTGGATCTGGCTGTGCAGTGAGCTTGCCTGGGTGCTCAGCGATGACGCCGCCCTGTCGGCGGCCTTGGCCAGGGCCCGCAGCTGGCTGACGTCAGCGCCGTAAAAAGTCATGGTGTTCCCCCGGGAGAAGTTCGCGGTGCGTGTTCAATCGATGGTCCATATCGTTGCACAGCGTCCGCAGCCGGGCGATGGGGATCCCTCCCCATCCCCCGCCGTGTCAGAAACATCCGGGCAGTGGCCGGCGGGGGCGCAACTGCCTTGGTCCGGCCACAGCCGGCGGCCACTGTTCCAGTACCGCCCGGGCGTGGCACGATTGCCCTAGTGTGCAGGGGCGCACACCGGAAGAGCATTTGCACAAAGGAACCGTCATCAAAAGAGAACTGAAGCAGGCCGCCGATGCAGCGGAGAACGTCACCAACTCGCGGACGCTGGAACTGCTGGCGAGGGCCGGGTTCGCAGCCAGCGGGATCCTGCACCTGCTGGTGGGGGCAATCGCCATCCGGCTGGCGTTTGGCGGCACCGGGAACGCGGACTTCAGCGGCGCGGTGGCAGAGCTTGCCACCCAGCCGGCCGGGCCGTTCCTCCTCTGGGCAAGTTTCGCGGCCTGCGCTGCGCTGGCGCTCTGGCAGGTCAGCGATGCGATCTTCGACTACAACCGCCTGCCCACCAAGGAAAAAGCCGGGAAGAAGGCCAAGGCGGGCGCCCAGGCGCTTGTGTTCGCCGGGCTTGCCCTGACCCTGATGTCCTTCGCCCTGGGAACGGGCTCGGGCGGGGACAACCAGAAGACTGCCAGCGACCTGACCATATCGCTCATGAAGGCCCCCGGCGGCGTAGCCCTGCTGGTCCTGCTCGGTGTCGGTATCGCGGTGACCGGGGTGGTGTACGGCATCCGCGGGGTGAAGAAATCCTTCGAGAAACACCTGGTCATGCCCGCATCTCCCTCGGCGCGGACCGCTGTGACCGTCCTCGGCGTCACCGGGTACGTGGCCAAGGGAACGGTGCTGTTGCTGACGGGCCTGCTGATCGCCATCGCCACCCTGCAGGCGCATCCGGAGGACTCCACCGGGCTCGACGGCGGGCTGCGGGCACTGCGCGACCAGCCTTTGGGCGTCTACCTCCTGGCCGCGGTGGGTGCCGGGCTCATCTGTTACGGCGTGTTCATGATGGTGCGGGCCAAGCTGGCCAAAATGAACCGCTAGGTCGATACTGCTGGGTCGATACCGCTGGGTCGCTCAGGGCACGGTCACCACTGCCACGGCCTGCTGGGTGCCGTCCCGTAGTTCCACGCTTGAAATGCTTCCGAGCTGGACGGGCGTGGCCCCCGTGATCCTGACCCTGCCGCTGGGGGTTGCCGTCCAGGCGCAGGCACGGTCCTCGCCGCCCGCCCGGTCCCGGACCCACAGGGACAGCGTCCCGTCCTGCGGCAGGCTGCTTCCGTTCACGGCCAGCTCCGTACCCCAGGTCTTCCGGGCGAGGTCGATGCTGAACTGGAGGCCGTCCGCGGCCTGTACCGAGTAGGTGGCGTCCGGCTGCGGCGGCCGGGCCAAGAGGGGCCCGGCGGCCAGGCCCAAGGCAAGGCACGCGGCGGCGGCCGCGCCCGCCAGCGCCGTCCAGCGCCGTCGTAATGTCCGACGGCGGCGGGCCAGCTTACGCAGCAGCGGACCGGAATCGGCGGCAGGCACGCGGTCCGCCCCTCCCGGAGCAACCGTCAGCGCAACGGCGTCCGGCACCGGAAGGGCGTCCAGCAACACGGGCACTTTCTCCAGGCCGGCGAGCTCCTTCCGGCACTGCCCGCACTCCTGCAGGTGGGCTTCGAAGGCCTGCAGGTCCCCTGCGTCCAGTCCGCCCAGGAGGTAGGCGCCCAACAGGTGGTGCGATTCGGTGTTCACCGTTCCACCCCCATCTCGTCCAGAATGGTGCGCATCGCCCGCACGGCATAGAAGGCGCGGGATTTGACCGTGCCGCTGGGGATGTTGAGCTGGACGGCGGCCTCGTTCACCGTGAATCTGCGGTAATGCAGCGCCACCAGGACGTCCCGGTGTTCCTTGCTCAGCCGCAGCAGCGCCTCCTCCACCAGCACCCGGTTCAGCAGCTCGTCCACCCTCTCCGGATCAGCGGCCGGCTCTGTCAGGCCGCTTTCCAGGGTCTCCGCGGGACGGCGCCGTGCCCTGCGGTAGTTGTCGATCATGATGTTCCTGGCCGTCCGGTACAGGTAGCTGCGGAGGCTGCCCGTGATCTCGGGGGTGTGCTGCCAGACGCGGAGCACCGTTTCCTGCACCACGTCCTCGGCAAGCTGGGGGTCGTGGGAGGCGCTGAGCACGAACCGGCGCAGGGCAGCGCCGTGGTCGCGGTAGATGGACGCCACCACGTCCTCATCCAGCGGCATGCCGTTCCTCCTGCCGAGCCCCTGCCCCACATTCCTGCTTACCACCGTAAAGACGCCGCCCGCGGCCGGAAGGTTCAACCGCCGGAGGCCGCCCATGTGAACCATTGTTCACCCCAGTACGTCGTAAGGGTTAGCGTCCGGCGGTCCGACGCCGGGCCCAGCCAGCAAGGAGCAACGCCATGAAACTTCACGTGGGCGCAGGACTCGCCGTCCTGGCCCTTTCCGCAGCACTGACTGGCTGCGGCGGCAGCACCGGAACGGCGCCGGCCACCACCAGTCCCGCCGTCACGGAGGGTTCACCTCCGGCCTCTGCAACGGCCCCCGCCGCGTCTGTCACCCCGCCGTCCGCGCCGCCGGCAAGTGCCGCCGTCGACCTTATGACCGCCACCTCGAGCGCCGGGGACATCGTTGTGGCCTCCAACGGGATGAGCGTGTATTTCTTCACGAAGGACGTGAAGGACTCCGGGACCAGTGCCTGCACGGACGCCTGCCTGGCAGCGTGGCCGCCGGTCACCACCGCCGCTGAGACGCCCCAGGTGGAAGGGGTCACCGGGACCGTGGGCACCATCACGACGCCGGACGGCGCGAAGCAGGTGACGCTCAACGGCCTGCCGCTGTACTACTTCGCCAAGGACACCAAGGCCGGCGACATCCTTGGCCAGGGCGTGAACGGCGTCTGGTACCTGGCGGATCCGTCCGGCGAAATGATCAGGATGGGTGCATCCGGCTACTGAGCCGGCTTTCCTGTGCCGGTCCCTGCTGTGACGGGCCCGGCGGCGTCACGGGAGGGGGACGGACGGAAGGTTCCCGGGCAGCGGAACCTCTGAGGGGACCGGGACTTCCGGCGCCTTGCCCAGTCCGTTGGCAACGTGCCCGGGCACAGTGTCGGGCAAGGTTCCTGGAACGGGGACATCGCCGCGCTTGCCCGGGGAAGCTGGCTGGCCTGCAGGGGCGCCAGGAACAACTGCACTGTCCGACGGCGGGACGGCGGCCGGTTGCGTGGCTTCGGCAGGGTCCGCGGGCACCGAGGTTGGTCCCCCTGGTGCAGTGCCGGACGGCACGGTTCCGGCGGGTGCGGTTCCGGCGGGTGCTGTGGGCAGCGGCGCGGCGGGCTGTCCGGTCTGGTGACCGGCCGGGGATGGGGCGGCACCCGTCACGAAGGAGGTGATGGTGTGGTTCAGCTGCGTGAGGGAGTCACGGAGCCCCTGGTCCGATGCTGCGGCAACAGCCCCGCCGGCACTCAGCGAGACCACCACGGAGAGGGTGGTGAGGGCGATCCGGCGCTTGGCCCTGCGGCGGGCGGCCAGTTCGTCCACCCGCGGGTCCTCGTCGGGGGCGGCAGGACCAGATAGGGCAGGATCGGCTGCTTCTGCCGTTCCTGCAGGGGCCATCAGCGCCGCGATCGCTGCGGAGGGCTCGGGCGCACTGTCCGCGAGCGCACGAAGCTCCAGCAGGGCAGGGCGGAGGCGGCCGTCGTCGTCCATGCCTGCCTCGAGCAGCAGCTGGTCCACGAAGGCGTCGCTGCGGGTTCCTGCCGTGTCACTCATGATTCGCCTGGTTTCTCTGGAGCGTTTGTGCCTTGAGGTTCTGGAGGGCCCTGCGCTGGAGCTGCTTGATGGCGCCGGGGCTTTTGCCCATAATCTGGGCTACTTGTTCGATGGACAGATCGGCCACCACGCGAAGGGCCAGCACTTCCTGGTGTTCCTCGCTGAGTCCGTCCAGCAGGGCTGCCGCCCCACCGTGGAGTTCAATGGCGTGGTCCTCTGCGGACGATGTGGTTCGGGCATCCTGGTGCGGATCGTATGGGCTGAGCTGGGGCCTGCGCTCCACCCGGCGGTAGTAATCCACCATCCGCGCGTGGGCAATTGAGAAGAGCAGTGACTTGGCGCCCTGGAGTCCCCCGGTAAGTTCACTGATTTTCGGGTAGAAGGCCAGGAACACGTCCTGGGCAACTGCTTCCGGATCATCCACGCCCCTGGCTTTGAGATATCCCTGCACCGGCCCGGCGAAGGACCGGTAGGCAGCACCGAAGAGTACAGCCGGATCTGTTACGGCCGCACTCTCGAATATGTCGATCTCTTCTTGGGCCAAAGTGCTGAGCACCAGCGGCTCCTCCATCCCAGGATGCGGGGTGCAGCTGTCCCGGTCTCCGGAGCGGACAGCCAGTCCCCTGTTTTTCCTACTGCCTGTCGGCAGGCGCTCCCGGCGCGGTCCCGGACGGCGGTGCGTCCGGGCAGCCGGGGCTGTCTGTACTGCGGGAACAGACCTATGGCCGGTTCCCGCAGTACAGACTAGCGATCAGTCCTTAGCGGACCGAAACGGCGGGGGTGTCCACTACGTTGCCGCCTTGGGCGGGAACAGCGGGGACGGCAGGAACGGCGGGCTCGCCGTCAACGCCGGGAACGGCGGGCACTGCCGGAACGGCCGGCAGTTCAGGGCGCTCAACCTCAACAGCTGCGGAACCGTTGGCTGCAGCGCCGGCCTCTGCGGCTGCGTTAGCTTCGGTCACGACGTCGGCGCAGTAGCTTTCGACGTTCGCTTCGCCTTCCGCGGCGATCACCAGGGAGGAGAAGGCTTCGGAGGAAGCGTTCAGGCCACCGTTGGTGAAGGCGGTGCACAGGCCGAACGCTGCGGCGCCGGCTGCGTCAACGGCGGTGTCCGCGGCAGCGGAGGCCGAGGCCTCGGCGGACGCGTTCTCGTTGGTGACATTGGCGTCGGCTGCGGCAGAAGCCTCAACGTCGGCGTCGGCGTCGCTCTTGGCATCGTCAGCAGCAGTCTCGACAGCGGCTGCGGCGGTTGCCTGGCCTTCAGCGGCTGCTTCCGCGGCGAATTCCGGGGCGGGTGCGCCGAAGAGGTCGTGGGCGGTCTGCTGCGCCTGGGTGGGGAGGACACCGGAAACTGCTGCGGCGCCGGTTCCGCCGACGGCAATGGTGCCGGCGGCCAGGACTCCGGCAGCGACTTTGCTGGTGGCGAGGACGGTGAACAACGACATAAGACACTCCAAAACCTAGACAACACTTGTGATTCTTGCCCGCCGGGCGGGCCCATCACCTCCTACATCGCAGGGGACGGCGGAAAGGTTACGGGTGGTCATGAACTTTTTTGCGCGCCTTAGGCCTGGCCCGTCCGCACTACGATCGATACATGTCCAGCGAGATCGGTATGGAGGACTACGCGGGTTTCCTGCCGCCGGCCAGAAGGAAGGCAGTGGCGCCCCCTGCCTCTGATTGGTGGCCCTGGAGGAACCATCGGATCCACCTTCTTCGGGTACGGGACGCAAATGCCCCGGTTAGGCTACTCGTCGTCCACGGCGCCGGAGCCCATGCGTCGGCGCTCTGGCCTGTTGCGGCCCTCCTGGCAGGGCGGGGCTTCGACCTGACTGCCGTGGACATGCCGCTCTACGGCCGAACGGTGACAACCTCGCGCGGAACAGTGACCTACCAGGACTGGGTCGACTTACTGGTGGACCTCATTTCAGCTGAGGACGACGGCCGTCCCGTCATCCTCCTCGGGGCCAGCATCGGCGGTCTGCTGACCGTGGAAGCCGGAGCCCGCTCACACCGCGTCGCGGCCGTTGCCGCTACCTGCCTGCTCGACCCGCGGGAGAGGTCCGCCCGCTCAGCGATGACCAGGTTCCATTCTTTGGCCCTGGTTTTCATGCCTCTGCTCAAGCTGGTCCGCGGCCCGATCGCCAGGATCCCCGTCAAGGTCTCCTGGATTGCCGATCTCAGGAACATGGGGCGCGACCCCGGCTTGGGGCGGCTCTGCGCCAAAGATTCGCGCGGAGGCGGCGCGTGGGTCCCCCTCGGGTTCCTCGCCAGCTACATGCAGTATTCACATTCCGATGCCCGAATGGTCCACTTTCCAGTGCACCTGATGCATCCCGAACTCGACGAGTGGACCCCGGTGACGCTCAGCGAGGACACTCTGCAAACCCTGCACGGCCCCACCACCAGCCAACTTCTCCGTGGCTGCGGCCACTTCCCCCTCGAAGAACCCGGTTTGGCAGATCTCCTGGGCGGCCTCGAAAAAGTGGCGGCCGATGCAGTGTCAGGTATCGAGGCGGCGCCAAGCTGAGCGCAGTCTGCCTGGATATACATGTGCCTCGTATCCCTAGGGTTTTGAGGCACTGAGTCTCTGAGACACCCAAGTGGGTTCAGAGGAGGAGTCGGCGTCCGCGGGCGGCCTATCGCATCAGCTGGTCATTTGTCGGACTTGAACACGATCGAATCGAACACGGCGCGTGCTTCTCTCGTCAGCTCCGGATTGATTGATTCGTGGAGTTGGCTCACTGCGATCACAGCGCGCTGGCCGTTCAGGTCGAGCACTCGGTAGGTTTCGCGCTCAGCGATGCTTGAGTACCAGCGTGAGCATTGGTATGCGGATCCTGCGTGGATGCATAACTTGCCGCCATCGCATGCTGTGATGTCCACGTCGCCCTCGACGGAGTGGTCGAACTCGAAGCCGGAGTAATTGCCGACCATAACCTCCACGGGAGGGGTGCTTGCCGTTGACGTCTGCGCCGCCATCGCGTCAACGAAGGACTCGGCCGACGGATCAATTTCGACGAGCGCGCCCACCCACGCGCATGCGTCCGTCGGCACATAGTCCGCGGGCCAAAGAGTCAGGTAGACGGCCCATTCAGCCGGGTGCTCCGGGTCGTCCTTGATCAGGCTGTCGCCGTCGAGTGCAAACCAGCCGTCTGGGACGGTGATCTCGAAAGGCTCCGTGTAGCCGGCGACGGGGACGAGGTATGTGCCGGCGTCGATGTCGCCGCTCTCCGGCAGCGGTGGGACCGTGCGGGTGTCGCCATTCTCCGGCAGCGGTGAGCCGGCGCGAGCCTCCGTAGTCGGAGTACTGGCGGACGGGAGGGACACGTTATCGGGCTCATACTGGCACCCGCCGAGACATCCAATCAGTGCGATAGCCACCAGGGGCAAGAGATGGCGCGACCGCTGAGCGGCCTTTTCGAGGGGTGTCATGGAGCTCATCGATCCGCCAAGCCGCTACAGGGTACTGTGGGGCCCCGCAGCCGGGTGGTCCCGCGGGCGGCCCGAGATGGGAGGCCGTCGCCTCAAGTCTCCTCCGGCACAGAACTCGTGACAATGAAGAGTTGTACGCAGACCAGTTTCGACTCATGCAATCCCCGAAATGGCAGGAGCGCCCTGAGGCAGTGTTGAGGAAATGCCAAATTTGGGGGCTGCTTTTCACCTCCAGGGTCTAACTAGCCCGAGAAATCTGGCGGCAGTCTGCCTCTCGTAACCCTTGGGTTTTGAGGCGGGCGAGTTCAGGTGGTGAGTGCAACACCCTGAATTCTGTGGGGTGTCGTCGATGGGTAGGCCGTGGTCGCCGTTAAGTGTTCGACTAGCGTTCTGGGAAGGGCTGGATGCCGGGCTGTCGGTAGCCGTGGCGGCGCAGGCCGCGGGGGTGTCGCGTCCGACCGCATACCGGTGGTTGAGCGACCATCAGAAGGTGTTGCCATCGCCCGTTCCGAATTTCAGTGTGCCCCGTGCAGGGCTTTTGTCGTTGCGTGAACGGGAAGAGATCGGCTTCCAGCTCGCCCAGGGCCATGGAGTCCGTCATATCGCCGCCATTCTGGGCCGGGCTCCGTCCACAATCAGCCGGGAGATCGCGAGGAACCGCGTCAGTGACCGGTATTCGCCATCGCTCGCACAGGAGCAAACGTGGGCTCGTGCCCGCAGGCCGAAGCCGCGGAAGCTGGACGGGTTAGCCTTACGGGACCAGGTCACGACGATGCTCACCGACCGGTTCAGCCCGGAACAGGTCGCTGGCCGACTGAAGGTGGAGCATCCGGAGAATCCGGAGATGCAGGTGTCACACGAAACGATCTATCAGGCCCTCTACGTCCAGGGCCGCGGATCCTTGTGCCTGGAAGTTGCGACGGCGCTCCGGTCCGGACGGGTGCGTCGGCGGCCGCAAAGGCCGGAAGGTCCTCGCCCGCAACGGTTCCAGGAAATGGTGATGATCTCTGACCGGCCAGCCGAGGTCGAGGACCGCGCCGTTCCCGGCCATTGGGAAGGGGACTTAATCATCGGTTCAACGGCATCGAAATCCGCGATCGGGACCCTCGTTGAACGCACTAGCGGATACGTGATGTTGCTGCATCTGGCTGAGGACCACACCGCCCGCACCGTCGCCGCCGCCATGATCACCGCGATGAATACCCTCCCCGAGCAGCTGCGCCGTTCGACGACCTGGGATCAAGGAGCGGAGATGTCGCGGCATCAGGAGATCACTATGGCTACCGGCATGCCGATCTATTTCTGTGAGCCACATTCACCCTGGCAGCGCGGCAGCAACGAAAACACCAACGGCCTCCTTCGTCAGTACTTCCCGAAAAGCACCGACCTGTCTTTCCATGGGCCTGGAATCCTCGAGAACGTCGCCGCGGAACTCAACCGCCGGCCACGCAAACGACACGGCTACCGAACGCCCGCAGAAGTCCTCGCCGAGCTAATCTCGAACCCAGTCAACTAAATCCGGTGTTGCAGGCACCACTGGAATTCGCCCCGTGTACTGACTATTAGTTATGAGACACGTCCCAGCAGCAGCCTGACAGACCTGGCCGGCTATAGGCGCGTTTCCAGCCTTCGGCAGTCCACCGACCAGCGGACCCCTAACCCAAATCCGCGTTCCCGGCCGAAGCCAGCGGCAGCATCCGCTCCCAGAAGTCCTCCGGGATGCTCCACCCCGCCAGGCGTGCGGCTTCGGCTACCCGCCCGGGCTCCGCCATCCCCACGATGGTGGACGCGATGCGCGGATCGCGGGTGGAGAACTGCAGCGCCGCGGCGGCACGCGGCACCGAGTACTCGCGGCAGAGGTCCTGCATCTCCCGGACACGGCCCAGCAGTTCCGGGCTGGCCGGCCGGTAACAGTAGTTGGTGGTGGCATCGGGCCCCTTCACCAGCAGGCCGCCGCCAAATGGCGCGGCATTGATGAAGGCGACGCCCCGCCGTCGTGCGTCCTCGATGAGCGGCTCCGCCGTCTGGTCCACCAGGGTGTACCGGTTGTGGCTGATGACAACATCGAACACGTCCAGGGCCAAATACTTCAGCTCCAGGTCAATGGGCCCGCCGGCCACGCCGAGATGCCCAATCAGCCCCTGGTCCCTCAGGTCAACGAGTGCCTCCAGCGGCCCGCCAGCGGCCACCCCCTCCCCAAAGCTGATCTTCTCCGGATCGTGGAGATGGACCAGCGGCAGCCTGTCCAGCCCCAGCCGCTCCAGGCTTTCCTCGACGCTGCGCCGGACACGCTCGCCGGAGTAGTCCGCCGTCCCCACGATGGGATCCACTTTCGTGGACAGGACAAAGCCCCCCGGCAGCCCGCCCGCTTCCCGGATTGCCTGCCCGATCCAGCGCTCGCTGCCGCCGTCGTGCCCGTATTCGTTGGAGGTGTCCAGGAAGTTGAAAGGCCCGGCCAGGGCGGCGCGGACGGCGGCCACTGCCGTTGCCGTCCGCTCCGCGTGGCTGCCGTTCCGCGGGTGGTTTCCCAGCGAACTCGTGCCGACGCACACGTCGGTGACAGGGAGGCCGGTGCGGCCGAGGGTCTTCATGGCTGTGGGTATCCTCGCCTCTGTGACAGGTTCCATCAGACTACGACGGCGGAAACGTCGCCGCCGCGGACGGTGACCTCGAACGCCGTGGTGGAACCGTCCGGCGAGGGCACCCCAATGCGCCGTGTCCCGTCCGCCGCGGCGAACGCCCGGAACTGCATATCCCGCGCCCAGTCGTAGTCCGGCCGGTCTGACACTGTGCCGATGGGCAGCACAGCGCCTTCGCGGACCCAGGTGGCAGCCTGCATCACCGAATACTCCTTGCGGTGCCAGCGCGGGCCGGCCAGCTGCTCCCCTGTTTCCAGGTGGGTCCAGGTGCCCTCGGGCAGGTAGAAGGACACGCTCCCGGACGGGTCCATGACCGGTGCCACCAGGATGTCCGGCCCCAGCATGTACTGCCGGTCCAGATGCGCGCAGCCCGGGTCCTCCGGGAACTCCATGAACAGCGGGCGCATCAGGGGAATACCCTCTGCGTAAGCCTGCTCGGCTGCCGTCTGCAGGTAGGGCATGAGCCGCATTTTCTGCTCCGTAAAGTGCCGGAGCACGTCCACGGACTCCTCGTCCACCAGCCACGGCACACGGTAGGAGTTGGACCCGTGCAGCCTCGAGTGCGAGGACAGCAGGCCGAACGCGATCCACCGTTTGAAGATTTCCGGCTCGGGCGTACCCTCGAATCCGCCGATGTCGTGGCTCCAGAAGGAGAAGCCCGACGCCGCCAGGGACAGCCCGCCGCGCAGCGATTCAGCCATGGCCGCGAACGTGGACTCACAGTCGCCGCCCCAGTGCACCGGCATGGTCTGTCCGCCGGCCGTGGCTGAGCGGGCAAAAACCACCGCTTCCCCTTCGCCCAGCTCCTTGGACAGCAGGTCGAAAACCGTCCTGTTGTACAGCTGCGCGTAGTAGTTGTGCATTCTGTCCGGATCGGACCCGTCGTGCCACACCACATCCGTGGGGATGCGCTCGCCAAAGTCCGTCTTGAACGAGTCAACGCCCTGGCCCAGCAGGCCGCGGAGCTTGTCCTGGTACCAGAGCACGGCCTCGGGGTTGGTGAAGTCCACCAGCCCCATGCCCGCCTGCCACATGTCCCACTGCCACACCGACCCGTCCGACCGTTTGACCAGGAAGCCCCGCTCCAGACCCTCGCGGAACAGGTGCGAGCGCTGGGCGATGTACGGGTTGATCCAGACGCAGACCTTCAGCCCGCGGTCGTGAAGCCGGGCCAGCATGCCCTCCGGGTCAGGGAAAGTGGCGGGGTCCCAGACGAAGTCGCTCCAGTGGAAGGACCTCATCCAGTGGCAGTCAAAGTGGAAGACGGACAGGGGCAGGTTCCGCTCCTCCATGCCGTCAATGAAGGAGTTCACGGTCTTCTCGTCGTAGTCCGTGGTGAAGGAGGTGGAGAGCCACAGGCCGTAGGACCAGGCCGGGATCCGTGATGGCCGTCCGGTCAGCTCGGTGTACCGCCGGATGATGTCCTTCGGCGAAGGCCCGTGGATGACGAAGTACTGGAGCTTCTGGCCCTCCACGCTGAACTGGGTGCGGGACACCACCTCGGACCCCACCTCGAAGGACACCTTCTCCGGGTGGTTCACGAACACCCCGTAGCCGTCGTTGGTGATGAAGAACGGCACGTTCTTGTAGGCGAGGTCGCTGGAGGTGCCGCCGTCCTCGTTCCAGATGTCCACCGACTGGCCGTTCTTGACGAACGCGCCGAACCGCTCGCCCAGGCCATACACATTGGTGCCCACGCCCAGGCTGAGCTGCTCGTGCACAAACGTCCGCCCGCCGTCGTCCGTGATGACGCCGACGCTGCGCGGCGTGGAGGTGGTCAGCAGCCTGCCGTTCCCCAGGAAATCGACCCCCCAGTCCCCGTCCGTGCTGATCCGTGCCGTGAGCCCGCCGGAGGTGATGCTGGCCGTGTCCCCGTCCCGGCTGAACTGCGGGGCCGGTCCTGTCCGGTTCACGTCGAAGTGCGGGCCGTTGTCCAGCCCGCCCTGGAAGTGCTCGATGGTCACGCCGATGACGTCCGGCAGGGGCGCATCGAAGGTGACCGTCAGCTGGGGAAGGTTCAGGGCATCGCCGCGGGAGTTGATGCGTTTGGTGGGTGCGTAAACCGTCAGGCTCCGCTCGTCCTCCACCACGTCCGAGACGTCGCGCGGGTGCAGCGCCGAGAAGCCTTTGCGGTACAGCCAGTAGCCGTCGGTGAATTTCATGGGATGTCAGTTTCCGTTCTCAAGAGGTGCAGTGCTGTCTTTGAGGACCAGGGCGCCATACGGTTCCAGGGTCAGGTGGCGCCCGCAGGCGTCCCCGGTAAGCACGTCCACAGACTGCCCAGCGAGCGTCACGGTGCGCGGTTCCGGGCTGTGGTTCAGCAGGAAGTGTTGGCCGCCGCGGGTGGCAAGTTCGACGTCGTCGGGCAGCATTCCTGCCACCGGCGAGGAGATGCGGGCTGCCGCCAGGGCCTCCCCCACGATGTGCCCCAGCGCGGGACCGGGCAGGTCGCACCCGGCGTACCAAGCGGTGCCGCGGCCGTGGCTGTTGCGGACTACCGCCGGCTTTCCAGCCAGGGCGCCGGAGGCGAACGAGGCCGCCGCCGCGGCGCCGGGACCGTCCAGGCGCAGGTCCTCGGACCAGACAGTGGCCTGGAGGCCGGCGGGTGCGTCTGCAGAGACGCTTCCCGGTCCGGATGAAGCGAAATCGAGCCCAATGCCTTCCGCCAGGGGCCGCCATTCCTCGCCGCTGGTGCCGAGCATGGACGCCAGGACCGAGGGGAACCGTCCCTGCCGGAGGTGGCCGTTGCTGTCCGCCACCCCCGTGAAGGGCCCGACGACGGCCGTCCCGCCCCGGTGCACCCATTCCGTCAGTGCCACGGCATGGTCCTCCGCCAGGAGGAAGAGGCTGGGGACGAGCACCAGGTCGAACCGGTCCAGCGCCGTGGAGGGGTGCACCACCTCCACGGACAGGCCGCGCCGCAGCAGCGGCCGGTAGTAGGCCTGGAGCTGGTCCAGGACGCCGAGCCGGTCCGTGGGGCAGTCCGGGGACTCCGCCGCCCACCAGCTGTCCCAATCGAACAGGATGGCGATCCGGGACGGCGCGGGGGTGCCTGCAATGAGCCGCAGGTCCTGCAGCTGGGAGCCGAGTTCCGCGACCTCGCGGAACACCCGGGTGTCCTCCCCGGCCAGCGGCACCACCGCGGAGTGGAAGCGTTCGGCGCCGAAGGAGGACTGGCGGAACTGGAAGAAGCAGATGCCGTCGGAGCCGCGGGCCAGGGCGGAGAACGAGTCCACGCGGAGGGCCCCGGGTTCCTTGGCGCTGTTGTGGGGCCGCCAGTTCACGGCGGAGGCTGCTGATTCCATCAGCAGCCAGGGTGTGCCGCCGGCCAGTCCGCGGCACAGGTCGTGGGTGAGGGCGCCCAGTTCCCAGGTCTGCGGCTGCCCGGGATCCGTGTACCAGTTGTTGCCCACCAGGTCCGTCTCCCCGGCGAAGCTGAAGTAGTCCGCGCCGCGGAAGAAGCCCATCAGGTTGGTGGTGACGGGAACATCCGGTGAGTACTGGCGGATGATGTCCCGTTCGGCGGTGAAGAGTTTGAGCAGCGACTCCGAGGTGAAGCGCTTGAAGTCCAGGACCTGCGTGGGGTTGTGGAGGTAGGGTGCCGTGCGCGGCGGCAGGATTTCCTCCCAGGTGCTGTAGCCCTGGCTCCAGAAGGTGGTCCCCCAGGCGGAGTTCAGGTGTTCCAGGGAGCCGTAGCGGCGCAGCAGCCAGGTGCGGAACGCGGCGGCGGTCTCGTCGTCGTAACTGATCTGTCCCAGCTCGTTCCCAACGTGCCACATCACCACAGCGGGGTGCTGGCCGTACCGCTCGGCGAGCGCCGCGGTGACCTGCCGTGCGGCGCTGCGGTACACGGCCGACGACGGCGAGAACTGGTTGCGGGAGCCGTACCAGAGCGTTGTCCCGGCTGCGTCCGTGGGCAGTGTGCTGGGGTAGCGGTGTCCCAGCCAGGGCGGCGGCGATGCGGTGGGCGTGGCCAGGCAGACCTTGATGTTTCCCTCGTCGAGGAGGGCAAGGATCCGGTCCAGCCAGCCGAAGTCCCAGGTGCCCTCGGTGGGCTGCAGGCGTGCCCAGCTGAAGACGCCCAGGGTCACCAGGTTGATGCCTGCCTGCTGCATCAGGCGGATGTCCTCCGGCCAGCTTTCCTCCGGCCACTGCTCGGGGTTGTAATCGGCGCCGAAGAGCAGCCCGGCCCGCTCTGTCACGGCGCTCAGGCCGTGGCTTCGAGGATGCATGGAATTCCTTGGTTAAATGATGGATATGAGTAATCGAAAGGCTTCAACGGCGGCGACCATCAGTGACGTGGCCAAAGAGGCGGGGGTTTCCACGAGTACCGTGTCCTACGTGATGAGCGGGAACCGTCCCATATCGAAAGAAACCCGCGAAATCGTCGAAGCGGCGATGCGGCGGCTGAAGTACAGTCCGCGGTCCAGTGCCCGCGCCCTGGCCTCCAGCCGCTCCAATGTCCTGGGGCTGGTGGTGCCCCTCCGCGCGGATGTCAACGTGGGTGTGGTGATGCAGTTCGTCACTGCTGTGGTGACCACCGCCCGGACGTTCAACCAGGACGTCCTGCTCCTGACCCAGGACGACGCCGGCAGCATTGAGCGGGTGACGTCCCAGTCCATGGTGGACGGCCTGGTGATGATGGACATCGAGGCCCGCGATCCCCGCATCCCCGTGCTGGCCAAGCTGGACAAGCCGGCGGTGCTGATCGGCATGCCGGACGATCCGCGTGGCCTCAGCTGCGTTGACTTCGACTTCGCCGGCGCCTCCCGCACCGCTGTCCGCCATCTGGCCGAATTGGGCCACCGCGGCATCGCCTTCATCGGTTCCCCGCCCGCCTCGCTGCGCCGGCACGCAACCTATGCTGACCGGGCCCTGCGCGGTTTCGAGGAGGCGTGCCGGGAACTTGAGGTCACGCATGTCTCGGTGGCCTGCGAGGCGAACTCCAAGGACCTGGCCCGGGCGCTGGACAAGGTCTTCGCCGGCCCGGAGTCCATCACCGCCCTCCTGGTGCACAACGAGGGACTGCTGCCCATCCTGCGCGAGAACCTCGCCGCGCACAGCTTCACCGTCCCGGAGGACATCTCGGTGGTTGTTATTGCCCCCGCCGATGTGGCCACGTCCGCCTTCCTGCCCTGGACGGCGGTGTCCATCCCGGCGATGGACATCGGCCGCGCCGCCGTGGAGATGGTGATGGATCGGCTGAGCCTGGCCAAGCCCGCCGAGCTGCGGCTCATCGCCCCCACCCTCTCCGAGGGGGCAAGCACCGCGGCGGTCCGCTGAGGGCTGCCGCAGCAAGGGCACCGCACCGTTCATCCCTTGACCGCGCCGATCATCACGCCTTTGGTGAAGTGCTTCTGCACGAAGGGGTACACGATCAGGATGGGGATCATGGCGAGCACGATCACGGCCATCTGCAGTGCCGGGCCAGCCGCTGCCCCGGTGCCAACATCCACCTGGCCGGGCACCGAGACGCCCTGTAGCACGTAGGACCGCAGCACCACCTGCAGCGGGTTCATGGAGCTGTCATTGATGTAGAGGATGGCGTTGAAGAACGCATTCCAGTAGCCCACCCCGTAAAACAGGGCGATGACGGCGGTGACGGCCTTGGACATCGGCAGCACGATCTGCGTCAGGGTTCGCCACTCGCTGGCGCCGTCAATCCGGGCGCTGTCCAGGATCCCCCGGTCGATTCCCATGAAGAAGCCGCGGAGGATGATGATGTTGAACACCGAGATGCAGCTGGGCAGGATCAGCGCCCAGTAGGTGTTGATCAGGCCCAGGCCGGACACCAGCAGGTACGCCGGGATGATGCCGGCGCTGAAGAACATGGTGATCAGCAGGGTGAACAGGATGGGCGTGTGGGCAAAGGACCCCGGCCGGGACAGTCCGTACGCGCAGAGGATGGACACCACCATGCTCAGGGCCGTTCCGGTGGCCGTGACGCCCACGCTGACCAGCACCGCCCTGGTGACCACCCCGCCGCTGAGGATCTGCTGGTAGGCGGCGAAGGAGATTTCCCCGGGAACCAGGACCAGTCCGCCGGCCTGCGTGATGGTGGCCTGGGCGGAGATGCTGGTGAGGACGATCGTGTACAGCGGCCCCAGGACTGCCAGGACGACGACGGCGAGCACCACGATCTTGCCGGCCTTCGCCGCCGCTCCGGGTTCTTCGTCCCAGATGGGGCGTTCCGGTTTGGTGCGCGGTTGCCTGGGTGGTCTGGCGGCGCCGGCTGAAGCGGGCGCCTTTCTGGTTAGTGTGCTCATTTGGAATAGACACCGCTCTCACCGAAGATGTGGGCAACTTTGTTGGCAGTCAGGATCAGGGCCAGGCTCACCAGGCCCTTGATGAGGCCGGCGGCGGCAGCGTAGCTCCAGTCGCCGTTCTGCACGCCGGTGTAATACACGAAGGTGTCCAGGACTTCTGAGGCTTCGGCCCCGACGGCGTCCCGCTGCAGGATCATCTGCTCGAAGCCAACCGTCAGGGAGTCCCCCAGCCTGAGGATCAGCAGCAGCACGATGACGCTGCGGAGTCCGGGAAGGGTGACGTGCCACATCCGCTTCCACCGGTTGGCCCCGTCCACCGCCGCTGCCTCGTACTGGGCGGGATCGATGGCGCTGAGGGCTGCGAGGAACACGATGATGCCCCAGCCGGCGTCCTTCCAGACCGCCTGGGAGGTAAGCAGGAACAGGAATGTGTCCGGGTTGGTCATGATGTCCACGGCCTGCCAGCCGTTGGCGCGCAGCGACTGGTTCAGCAGCCCGGCGCCGCCGAAGATCTGCTGGAAGACGGAGACCACCAGGACCCAGGAAAAGAAGTGCGGCAGGTACACCACTGCCTGGATGGCGGCCCTGAGCCGCGGGTTCACCAGGGAGTTGAGGAGCATGGCCAGTGCTATGGGGATGGGAAAGAAGAACACCAGCTGGAACGCCGTGATCACCAGCGTGTTCTTGACGGCCAGCCAGAAGTCGGGATCCGCCAGCACCCGCGCGAAGTTGTCCGTCCCCACCCACGGGCTGGCCGGAATCCCCACATACGGGGAGTAGTCCTGGAAGGCCACCACGTTGCCCAGCATGGGCAGGTACGCGAAGATCGCCAGCAGGATCACGGCGGGCAGTGCCATGAACACCAGGGAGCGGTCCCGGTTGAACCGCAGTTTGAGGTTGGCCTTCGGCCTCAGGGGGACGGCCGTGCTGCCGGCCTCCGTGCTGCCGCCACCCGAGCCGCCGGCATCCTGCGTCCCGGCATCCTGCGCCGCAGCACCCAACCCGCCAGCCGCCGTCGTACTTCCTGCCGAATGCCCACTGTCCTGCGCCGCGGCGACCTCCTGCCGCAGCGCCGCCTGGCGTTCTGTTCCGGTGCTCATCCTCGCCATCTCCTAGGCCAGGAATCCCGCGTAGAAGTCCCGGAGTTCGTCGCCGCCCTTGCTCTTCCAGGTGGCGAGTTCGGCGTCGAGGTCCTTCATGCCCTTGCGTCCGCGGATGATGTCCTTGGCAAGGTCGTCAAACGGCTTGGACAGTGAGCCGAACTTGGCCGGCTCCTGGATCTGCATGCCGAAGAAGGCGTCCTCCACAACATTGGGTGCCTGGCGCGCCTCCCACTCGGACTGCGACTGCACCAGCCCCGGGTACTGGACCATGGAGTTCACGATCGGGGCGTTCACCAGGAACGCATAGGTGCTGGTGACTTCCTCGGTGCCCTTGGCCGTGGCCTTCGGGATGCCCTGGGCGTCCCGGGTGAAGTGCACGCCCTCCACGCCGTTGTTGATCAGCACGTTCTCCTCGGTGCCGAACGGGGCCGCCATGAAGTTGGCCAGCGCCAGCATCTCCTCCACCTTGGCGGGGTCCGTTTTCTTGATAAAGCTGAAGATCGCTGCCGGCTGTGCACGGAACAGGGTGGGCTTACCGCCGTCCGGAGCGAAGTAGTCCATGGGCTGCATGTTGAACTTCGGGTTGGAAGGGAGGACGCGGGCCAGGGCCTCGTGCCAGGAGCCCATGCCGTCCGAGGCCATCAGCGAGGCGCCGGATTCGAAGCGCTGCTTGGACTGCTGCGCGTTGCCGGCCACGGCGTCCGGGTGGACCGAGCCGTCGGCGAACAGTTTCGCCGTCCACTCAAGCGCAGCCCGGTACTCGTCCGTTTCCACCTTGTTCTGCAGCGTGCCGTCCACCTGCTTCCACTTGGGGACCACGCCGTGCATGATCTGCGCGCCGGTCCAGACGTCCTCGGAACCCCAGCGGTTCTTGGATTCGTCCGTGAGTTCCTTGGCCAGCGCGCGGTATTCGTCGGCGGACGTGGGCGGCTTGACGCCGAGCTCCTCGAAGAGGTCTGCGCGGTAGAAGATGGCATCCGAGATCAGGGCACCGGGGTAGGGCAACCCGTAAAGGCCGCCCTCGAAGCAGCCCATCTTCCACGCCGCCGTCGGAATGTTCGCCAGGTTGGGGTACTTGTTGACCTTGTCCCCGGCGATGAATTCCGAGAGGTCCTGGAAGACGCCCGCGGCGGCCTGCCCGAAGCGCGGCGGCAGGTTCCACCCCGGAACGACCATCCAGTCCGGCACGTCCTTGGGCGAGGCCAGGACCGTCTGCACCTTGTCCGCGTAAGCGTTGCCATCGTTGACCTGGAAGTTGATGGTGGCGCCGAGCTTTTCGTTGACCGCCTGGTAGTAGCTGTTCTCCGGCAGTGCGGGCGGAACGGCCCACCAGGCGGGCGTCATGGCCGTGTAGGTTCCGCCGCTTCCGGGAGGCGCGGGCACGGACTTGACCAGGGACGAGGGGATGCTGGTGAAGCCCGGCGTGGAGCCCTTCACGGAAGGGATGTCCGGTTTAACCAGCTCCAGCGGCTTGTACGCAGGCACCAGCTTGGCCACCGTTTCGGCCAGGCTGCCGGAGGTGGCTGCCTGCGGCGCGGCGCCTCCTCCGGAGCAGGCCGTCAGCGCTGCAGGGGCTGCCGCCAGGAACACCGCACCGCTGAGGATGCCGAGGAAGGAACGGCGGTTGACCCCGGCGGAGGCCTCGTTGAGCAGGCGGCTGGCGGATTTATGGGGGCGTCCCCTTGACGGGTCTACCTGGGAACCGAGCATGACAGCACTCCTTTGTGTGAGCCAATGAGGGAAGATTCAATGATTCATCGAACCGATTCGACTTGGATCAGGGTATGACACCAGCACGGGATCCGGCAAGGGCAAAATGTGTTGCGCCTCACAAGCGGGAGTGGAACACTGGGTGTCGCCAGAATTTGTATAAGCGATTCGATAACCCGCTGATTGGACTGCCGTGCGTCTAGAACCCGCCATTCTTCCCTCCCCTGCCGCTGACGCCGCGGGTGGCGACATTGTTGGTGCCATCGGCGGCGGCGCCACGGCGGGCGCGGACGGACATACTGCAGAGCTGGCCCACCAGATCCTCCGCACGCTGTCCCTCGAGCAGAAGGTGGCCATGCTGCACCAGCACGCCCCGGCTGTTCCGGAGCTGGGGCTGGCGCCTTTCCATACGGGTGCAGAGGCAGCGCACGGTGTCGCCTGGCTGGGACCGGCCACCGTCTTCCCGCAGCCGGTAGGCATGGCGGCCACCTGGGATGCGGACCTGATCGAACGGCTCGGTGAGGCCACGGGGCGTGAGCTCCGCGGCAAGAAGGCGGAGGACCCGTCCGTGGGCCTGAACGCCTGGGCACCGGTGGTGAACCCGCTCCGGCACCCGCTGTGGGGGCGGAACGAGGAAGGCTTCTCCGAGGACCCGCACCTCACCGCGCAGCTGGCCGGCGCCTACTGCCGCGGCCTCAAGGGAAAGGACCCGCACACGTGGCTGACGGTTCCCACCCTCAAGCATTTCCTCGGCTACAACAACGAGCTGGACAGGAACGTCACCTCCAGCACCCTCAGCCCCCGCATCCTGCACGAGTATGAACTTCCCGCGTACCGCTCCCCCATCGAGGACGGCGTGGCAGGGGCGGTGATGCTGTCCTACAACCTGGTGAACGGCCGGCCCGCCCACGTCTCCGACCTGGTGCAGTCCGAGCTGCGGCAGTGGCGCAACGGGGAGTCGGTCACCATCGTGACGGACGCCGGCGCGCCCGGTTCCCTCTTCCGGGCGGAGAAGTATTTCGACGACGGCCCGGCAGCCTACGCGGCCGCCCTCCACGCCGGGGTGGACAGCTTCACGGACGACGGCGACAACCCGGGGCCGTCCATCGCCTACCTTAACGAGGGGCTGGAGAAGGGGCTGATCAGCGAGTCCGACGTTGACCGGGCGGTGCTGCGGCTCCTTATGCTCCGGGCCAGGACGGGCGAGTTCACGCCGGAAAGTGATCCCTATGCCTCCATCGGGGCGGACGCCATCGGCGCGGCCGCCCACGTCCGGCTGGCACGGGAAGCAGCCGCCAAATCCGTGGTGGTGCTGCGCAACATTCCCGGGGCTGATGCCCCCTCCGGCGCCGGCGCCGGCCTGCTTCCGCTGGGCAGCGAGCCCGGAACCATTGCCGTCATCGGGACCCTGGGGTCACGGGTGCTGAGCGACTGGTACAGCGGAACCCTCCAGGACGAGGTCAGCATCGCCGGCGGGCTCATCCGCCGCTACGGCGGAGGCAAGGGAGCCGACGTTGTTGCCGAGGAGGGTGCCGACGTCGTGGCCCTGCGGAGCGTCAGGACCGGAGGCTACCTGGGCGGGGCCGGCACTGCCGTCCTCACCGTCCAGGCCGCTGTTCCCGGCGAAGCGGAGCGGTTCATCGTCAAGGACTGGGGCAAGGGGGAGCTGACCCTCCAGTCGGAACTGACCGGGAAGTTCGTGACGGACACCGGGGACGGGTACCTGCGTGCCACGGCTGACCGTGTGGGCGGCTGGGTTGTGCAGGAGACGTTCCGGCTGGACCGTGCCGCGGACGGCACGGCCGCGCTGCAGCATGTGGGGACCGGGAAATGGCTGCGGGTTGAAGCCGGCACGGCGAGCGCAGCCCTTGTTCCCGGCGCCGGCACAGCCGACCGCTTTGTGCTCCGTACGCTCACGTCCGGCCACGAGGCCGCCCGGCAGGCCGCGGCCGCTGCCCGCACCGCCGTCGTGGTGGTGGGAAACGATCCCCACCTCGGGGGCCGGGAGACGCTGGACCGCACCACCCTGGACCTCCCGCTGGCAGACCAGGAACTGGTCCGCGTGGTGCGTGAGGCCAACCCGCGCACGGTGCTGGTGGTTGTGTCCTCCTACCCTTATGCCCTCGGCGCGCTCGCCGATACGCCGGCCGTCGTCTGGACGTCCCACGGCGGGCAGGAGTTGGGCAACGGCGTGGCCGATGTCCTGAGCGGCGATACCGAGCCGTCCGGGCGGCTGCCGCAGACCTGGTTCCGCCGGGACGGGGACCTGGCGGACATCCTGGACTACGACATCATCACCTCGCGCTCCACGTATCTCTATAGCCGCGCGGAACCCTTGTTCGCCCTGGGGCACGGCCTCACGTACGGTGAGGTGCACTACGAATCCGTTGCCCTGCGCGAGCTGCCGGGCGAAGGCCCTTGGGGTGCGGACCCGGCAGAACTGGCGGTGGAGCTGCGCAACACCGGTGCGCGCCCGGCGTCGGAACTGGTGCAGGTGTACGCGTCCGCTCCGGACCACCGCTTCGACTTCCCCCGCAGGCTCCTGGTGGGCCACCAGCGGGTGGAGGTCCCGGCTGGAGGCACGGCCACGGCAAGGATCCGCGTTCCGCTCGAGAGGCTGGCAACCTACAGCGTGGTGGAGGAGCGGATGCTGGTGGAACCGGGCACGTACCAGCTTCTGGTGGGCGCGTCCGCGGAGGATCTACCGCTGGCAGTGCCGCTCACCGTGGCGGGAAGTCCCGGCGCCGGGCGCCGCTCCGGCCGGTGGTTCCGGGCAGAGAACTTCGACTCCTGCCACAACCTGGCGCTGGTACCCGAGACACAGCTGGCCGGCACGGCGGTAGCCCCGGCGGACACTACCAGGCCCGGCTGGGCGCTCTACCGCGGCTGGGAGCCGGCCCCTGCCGACGGCAACCAGGTGCTTCTTCATGTAGTTTCCGGCGAACCTGCGGGCACCGCCGGCCTGTTCCGGATCCAGGTGCCCGGCCCCGCCGACAGCTGGAACACCGTGGGGAGCGCCAGGGTTGCCCCGGGCTACAGCGGAGAACTGCGGATACAGCTTCGTTCCGGCACAGCATTCCGCGAGGGCAGCGGCGCCTTCCGGCTGTTGCTGGAAGGTGCCGTTACGGTGAGCCGGGTGCAGCTGACGTAGCCCAGGCCGGGTCGGCCGTCCTAGGCGTCGGCCATCTCAGCGTCCGCTTCTTCGAACTCCACGGCTGCCACAATGTCCTGAGTTTCGGGGTTGATCATGAAGGCCTCGTCGTCCTCCTCGACCATCAGGAAGTCGCCTTGGTCGGTGGCGAAGTGCCAGGCCAGGGCACGTTCGCCGTTGTGGACGTAGTTGGGGTCGCCCATGGTGATCTTCCGGAGTTCATGCCCGGCAATGCTGCACAGTTCGCGGATGATGATCTCGAAGTCGGGCGCGTTCTCCAGGGACTCGGCGTCCGCCTGCGCCTGGCGCTCCGGCAGATCGGGAATCAGTGACGCAAGGCGCTCGATGTAGGCACCGACCTCTTCGTCGTCCAGCACCAGGAGCTCTGCCTGGCCGCGGAGCCAGGCGGCGTTGAGTGCGGTGATGTTTTCCCGTTCCAGCAGCTCCTCAAACTCGCCGTCGAGCTCCTCCATCCGGAGGACGCCGTCGGGAACTTCCTCGGAGTCTTCATCCAGGCCGCCGTCCAGGTAGCGCTCCTCGTCTTCTTCGGACAAGTCATCAAATGCCTCCACTGCCCGGTTGAAGAGGTCAAGATGGGCAGGGGCGCCCATGCCCGCCATGCCTTCGCGGACCAGGGTGTCCGTTTCGGAGCGGTCGACGGCAGTGAAGACGTACTGCGCGAAGCCGCCCTCCAGTGCCTGGGCCAGATAGAAATCCACGTAGTAGCTGCGGACGGCGACGGGCGACATCTCCTCGGTCCGGAGCAGGGCGTTATGCATGGCATCCACAATGCTGACGTTCGCCTCTACGACGTCCTCGTCGCTGGAGTCGATGCTGCTGCTGGTCAGGACGACGGGCTGCTGGCTGGTGATCATGGCAATCCTCACGGGTGGTACGGGTGGTGCTCGGAACGTTTTTCACGCTACGTGGACCGGGCCGCTGCGCCGTCGAGGAGGAAATGAACGTCCGGCGAAGTTTACGTCGCCGGCAGGCTTTCGTTCCGTTGGCCGTGGCGGCCGCCCTTGCCGCCGGACGGCCCGCCCACCGAGCCGCGCTTGACGAGGGTGGCGGCAAATTCAGGTGTGGCCGCCGGCGCTTTCCTGCCCTGGATCTGCCGGATGAGGGCCTCGGCGGCTGCGACGCCCATCTCGTACACAGGCTGCGCGATCACCGTCAATGGAGGCCTGGTGAGGCGGGTCCAGGCGAAATCGTCGTACATGAGGAACGAGACATCATCCGGGATAGCGAGGCCGAGGTCCTGGATGGCCTCCACAACACTGAGTCCGATCAGGCCGTCCGAGGCGATGATGGCCGTTGCAGGGTCCGGCTGCTGCAGCAGTTCACGCGTGATCTTCTTGATGGTTTCGGGTCCGTCGGCATTAAAGCGCACCAGATCGTCGGGTTCCTTGAGTCCTGCTTCCCGGAAGGCCCGCATGATCCCGTCCCGCCGGTCCGAGATCTGGGAGGAGCCCAGGGACAAGCCCGTGGAGTAGGAATCATCCGTCCGGAGTGTGGAAATAAAGGCGATCCGGCTGTGTCCGGCCTCAATCAAATAGCGGGTTGATTCGTAGGAAATGCCTTCCATATCCACCGCAACCGTGTCCACCTCCAGGCCCTTGGCCATGCGGTCCAGCAGGACCAGAGGCCTTCCCGAATGGTGGACGTCCTGGAGGTGCCGGGTCTCAACGGAGGAAGCGGGGGCCACGATCAGGCCGTCAACCCGCTTGTCCAGCAGCACCCTGACGGCGTCCACTTCCGCCGCCCGGTCTTCGTCCGTATTGACCAGGATGACGTTGAAGCCGCTTTTCTTGGCGGTGTCGGTGATCCCCCGGGTGGCCAGGCCGAAATGCGGGTTTTCGATGTCGCCCACCACCACGCCGATGGTGTTGGATTTTCCCGTGTTCATGCTGCGGGCAAGCTCGTTGGGCCGGTAGTTCAGCTCTTCCGCGGCAGCCAGCACCCGCTCCCGCACGTCCTCGCTCACCGCCCCGTAGTTGCCCAGGGCGCGGGCGGCCTGGGCCTTGGACACCTGCGCGGCTTTGGCGACGTCGGCAACAGTAACGTCCCGTCGACGTGAAGCATCAGTACTCATGTCGGCCTTTCGTAATGGACCCTTGACGCCGGAAGTGGCGTCGATTACATTTCTATCCATCGATGTGAGTCCGGTCTCAATCGTAGGCATTGAGACCGGACTCAGCAAGGGTTTCCGGCAAACCCGCCACGGCGGATCTCGATCCTCCATCTCCCGCTTCCTCACGATTGGAAAACTCGCTGTGATTACTCGAACCACTGTGCGCCCCGCGGCGCTCATTGCCGCGGCTGTTGCCGCCGTCCTGGCACTCTCCGGCTGCGGCGGCTCCTCATCAGCCTCATCCTCGCCGGCCGAAAACCCCTACGGCCTCATTGAGCCCGGCTCCATCCGCGTTGCGAGCCTGGGCGATTCGAAGCCCTACACCTTCACGGACGCCCAAGGTAAATTCACCGGTTTCGACGTGGAACTCTTCACGGACGTTGCCGCCCGCGCCGGCGTAGACAATGTGGTCTTCACCGGACAGGACTTCTCCGGCCTGCTGGCCGCCGTCGCAAACGGACAGTTCGACGCCGGCGTGGCCGCCATCGGCATCACGGACAAGCGCAAGGAAACGGTGGATTTCTCTGACGGCTACCTGGCCGGCTACCTCACCGTCATCACCACCAAGTCCTCCGGCATCAGCAACGCCGACGGACTTTCCGGAAAACGCCTTGGCGTGGTGCAGGGAACGCTGCAGGAAGCCTACGCGGTGAAGAATTTCACCTCGGCCAGCCTGGTGCGGTTCCCGGACAACAACACGGCAATCTCCGCCGTCAACAGCGGTTCAGTGGATGCACACTTCCTGGACTACGAGGCCGCCAAGTCCTACCAGGAGCAGTTTGGCCTGGTCAGCGCCGCGGACATCCCGTCCTTCGACGCGCCAGCCGGGTTCGCCGTCGCCAAGGGCAAGACCGCCCTCAAGGACGCCCTTAACAAGGGCCTGGCAGAAGCCATGGAGGACGGCACGTGGAAGAAACTCTACGAGAAGTGGTTCCCGGGTTCCCCGATGCCTGAGCAGTACCTCCCGAAGGCAGAACAGGGCGCAACCCCGGCCCCGACAGCAAGCAAGTAGACCACGGGTATGTTCCGGGCGGGCCGAACGCTTCCATGCCAAGGCCCGCCCGGGAGCTACCGGAACAACTAACACCTGAGAGCATTCAATGGACTGGCTCAACACCATCATCCGCACCTTCTTCGACTTCGGCGCCATGGCTGAAGTCCTGCCCCAGCTCCTGGCGGTAGGCCTCCTCAACACCCTCATCATCTCCGTCGCAGCCACTGTCATAGGCGTGGTCCTGGGCATGGTGGTGGCCGTCATGGGCATCTCACCGTCCAGGTGGCTGCGCATCCCGGCCCGCATCTACACGGACCTGTTCCGCGGACTGCCGGCCATCCTGACCATCCTCCTGATCGGCCAGGGCTTTGCACGCCTCAGCCAGTCGATCTTTGGGCCCTCGCCGTACCCCCTGGGAATCATCGCCCTGAGCCTGATTGCCAGCGCCTACATCGGCGAGATCTTCCGCGCCGGCATCCAGAGCGTGGACAAGGGCCAGGGCGAAGCATGCCGCGCCCTGGGCATGAGCTACGGCAAATCGATGGCACTGGTGGTCATCCCCCAGGGCATCCGCCGCGTACTGCCTGCCCTGGTGAACCAGTTCATCGCCATCGTCAAGGACTCCTCCCTGGTCTACTTCCTGGGGCTGCTGGTCAGCGAACGCGAACTCTTCCGCGTGGGCCAGGACGCAGCGGTACTCTCCGGCAACCTCTCCCCCCTGGTCATGGCGGGCGTCTTCTACCTCATCATCACCGTGCCGCTCACCCACCTGGTCAACTACTTCGACAGCCGCTTCCGCGCAGGAAAGCGCCGCCCCTCGGCCCCCACCAGCGGCCTCAACGAAGTCAAGGAACTCGACGCGGCCTCGCCGCTCACTACCGGGAGCAACACATGATCACCACCACCAGCGCCAACCCCACCGCTGACATCGAAACCTTCCACGGCTCCAGCCTGGAGCTGAAGAACCTGACCATGGCCTACGGGGACATCGAGGTCCTCCGCAACGTCAGCCTTACCGTGGCCCCCGGCACCACCACCTGCATCATCGGCCCGTCCGGCTCAGGCAAGTCCACCCTTCTCCGGGGCGTCAACAGGCTGCATGAACCCAAAAGCGGAGACGTTGTCCTCGCCGGCGACAGTGCACTGAAGGTCAACCCGGACATCCTGCGCAGCCGGATCGGCATGGTGTTCCAGCACTTCAACCTCTTCCCGGACCACACCGCCCTGGAAAACGTGGCACTCGCCCTCTGGAGCGTCAAGAAGATGTCCAAGGCCGAGGCCAGGGAACGCGCACGCCGCCGCCTGGCCGAAGTGGGCCTCGCCGAACGCGCCGACCACCGCCCCCGGGACCTTTCCGGCGGGCAGCAGCAGCGCGTCGCCATTGCCCGCGCCCTCGCCATGGAACCGGAAGTGATGCTCTTCGACGAGGCCACCAGCGCCCTGGACCCCGAGCTCGTCAAAGGAGTCCTGACCCTCATGGCCTCGCTCGCCAAACGGGGAATGACCATGGTGGTGGTGACGCACGAGATGGGCTTCGCCCGGAAGGTTGCCGACCAGGTTGTCTTTATGGACGAAGGCGAAGTGGTTGAAGCGGGCACGCCCGCGGAGATCTTCGACAACCCCAAGAGTGAGCGCCTCCAGCGCTTCCTCTCCGAGGTCCTTTGATGCGTTCCGCGGGGAGCGGGCCGATCCGTACCGCCGTCGTCGGCTTTGGCATCTCCGGACGCGTCTTCCATGCACCCCTCGTTGAGGCAAACCCCTCCTTCTCACTCGATGTCATTGTCACCGCGGCCCCTGACCGCGCCGCCGCAGCGGCCGCCCGCTACCCGAACGCGCGCATCGTGCCCACGGCGGAGGCCATGTTCGCGCTGGCGGCAGACCTCGACCTGGTGGTCCTGGGAACCCCTCCGGCCACGCACTTTGGCATGGCTTCGACGGCGATCGCCCACAAACTGCACGTGGTGGTGGACAAGCCGTTCGTCACCACCTCGGCCCATGGGGAGGAACTCATGGCCCAGGCGGCCGAGGCCGGCGTGCAGCTGACGGTCTTCCAGAACCGCCGCTGGGACGCTGATTTCCTGACCCTCAGGAAGCTCCTGGATGCAGGCGCGCTGGGCGAGGTCCGGACCTTCGAATCCCGCTTCGAGTGGTGGCGCCCCGAGGGGTTCGGGAACTGGCGCGATTCCGCCACCACAGCCGAGGGAGGAGGAATCCTCCACGACCTGGGCGCCCACCTTATTGACCAGGCCGTCCAGCTGTTCGGCCCCGTGGCCCGCAGCTACGGCGAAACAGCGCACCGTGGACTGAGCCCGGATGCGGCCGACACGGAAGCATTCGTGTCCCTGCTGCACGATTCGGGGGTCCGCTCCCGCCTGTGGATGAACGGCATGGCCGCCCAGGCAGGCCCGCGCTTCCACGTCCTGGGCTCCCACGCCGGCTACACAAAGTGGGGACTGGACGGCCAGGAACCCGCGCTCGACGCCGGACTGCCGCCGTCGGACCCGGCGTATGGCGTGGAGCCCCAGGAGTCTTGGGGGCTTCTGGGTGTCGACGGCCGCTCAACGGCCGTTCCTGCCGAGCGGGGCGCGTATCCCCAGTTCTACCGGCTCCTTGCCGGCGCCCTCCTGCACGGCGGGCCGGTCCCTGTTGACCCGGCAGACGCCGTCGATGTCCTGAAAGTCATCGAAGAAGTCCATGCCCTCGCCTGACGTACCGAGCAACGGCAGATCTTCCAACCACGTATCTTCCAACCCAGGAAAGCGAGCCACCATGTACTCCACAAGCCCCGCCAGGAAAGTCGCCGTCATCGGCGGCGGAATCCTGGGCATTTCCACCGCCGTCCATCTGGCAAAGGGAGGCGCGCAAGTAACACTTGTCACGTCCGGCCCGTTGGCGAGCGGAGCCTCCGGCCGCTCGATCGCCTGGCTCAATTCTTCCGGTGCCCGCTCCGCGGAGTACCACTACCTGCGGATGCTTGCCATCGACCGCTACCGCACCTGGAGCGCGCACCACCCCGAAAGCCGCGAGTATCTGAGGTTCGATGGTGCGCTGAAATGGGCCGGCCCGGACGAAACCTTCCGCGAAACCTTCGCCTTCGAGCGTTCGGGCGGATACCACTCCGTCTGGGTGGACAGCGGGGACGTGGCCCGGATCGCCCCGGATGTGGACGCCGCTGCGGTGGCCGACGAGGGTGCCATCTATAACCCTGGTGAAGGCTGGGTCAACATGCCCGACTTCATTACGGCATTGGCTTCCGAGGCGGCGGACAACGGGGCGGTGATCATCCAAAATGCCGGGGATGTCCGGGTGGATGTGCGGGACGGCGCCGCGGCCGGCGTCATCCTCGGTGACGGGACGCGGCTGGAAGCCGACCAGGTGGTGCTGGCAACCGGCGGTGAGGTCCCCGCCCAGCTCGCAGCCCTGGGTGTGACGGTTCCGGATGCCACGCCGGCCGCCTTCGTGGTGTTCACCGAACCGCTCGACGTGAAAGTGCAGACCGTGCTGAACACCCCCCGCGTCGCTGTGCGGCCCATGCCTGACGGCAGGCTGGTACTTGATGCGGACTGGGCAGAGCAGTCTGTAATCATCGAAGATGACGGATCCTTCACGGTTCCCGAGGAGTCCGTCCAGGGCCTGCTCGAGGAAGCCTCGAAGGTACTCGCGGGGAATCCCCGGCTGACCGCCCAGCGGGTGGCTGCAGGCCTGAAACCCATTCCCGGCGACGGTGAACCGGTGGTGGGCCCGGTGCCTTCGATACCGGGCCTGCACACGGTTTTCACCCACTCGGGCGCGACGCTGGGGCTGATCCTCGGTGAGCTCCTCGCGGAGGAAATCCTTTCCGGAACCCCCTCTCCCGTGCTCGCCGCCTTCCGGCTTGACCGGTTCGACGCCGGGGCCCCGGACCGGGAGGCCGTGGGGACGGGCGCCTGGGCGCCGGTGCACCAGAGCTAGCAGGCCGGAAGGTGGTGCGGGCCTGGGCCGCACCCCTCCCGGGCCGGCTGCGGCTTCCCGGCTGCAGTTGCATCCCTTGGTTGTCCATGTGATCCCATCCAGCCGCCCTCAAAGAGCCGGCGGCGCTCCCCGCCCCGCCGGCGAACTAAGATGGATCAGATGACCAACCACCGGCCCGGCCCCGCCGTGGCCTGCTGAAAGTAGCGCGCACCATGCCATCCCAACCGGACGAGAGTGCGGCACTGGCAATACAGACTCCCGCCATCAACGACCGCTCCCTGGCGGCCGGGCTGGCGTATGCCATGGGAAGCCGCGTCTCGGGCATCTCGTTCGACGCCGCCACCGGGCTCATGCTGGGCAAGGTCCGCGGCGGCGCGGACCTGCCCTACTCCACCACGGCCAAGCTGGTCCGCAAGGGCGGCGGCTGGAGCTGCACCGTGGGCGTGTGCAGCTGCCCGGTCCGCAAGGACTGCAAGCACGTGGCGGCGCTGCTCTTCGCCGCCGAGGACAACCCGGCCATCCGGGTCCAGCTGCTCACGCCGTCGACATCCACCCAGGTGTCCCGCAACCCTTCCGTTTCTGCGCTGTCCGACTGGGAGCAGGCCCTCAGCCCGCTGATCTCCCAGCCGGGAGCCACCCCCTCCAACGCCGGTGTCCCGCTGGCACTCCAGTTCGAGGTGGAGGAACCCGCGCCGCACTTTTCCTACACCGGCCGGCGCGATCCGCAGCGCAGCGTCCGCCAGCTCAAGGCCAGGCCCGTCATCATGGGCGCCAAGGGCAAGTGGATCCGCGGCGACGTTTCCTGGACCACGCTGAACTATCTGAACTTCCGGCGCGAGTGCAACCCCGCGCACGTGGAATGGCTGCAGGAGTTCCTGGCTGCCCATTCCGCCTCGTCCGGCCGGACCTACAACTCCTCCGGCTTCTGGCTCGGGCTGAACTCCTACGCTGGAAAGAACCTGTGGAGCCTGCTGGAGGACGCCGGCAAAATCGGCCTCGCGCTGGTGCACTCGCGCGGCACCGAGCCGGTGCGCCTCGCAGCGTCACCCGCCGCCGTCGGCCTTAATTTGAGCCGTTACGGCTCGCCGTTGGCCGCCCCTCCAGCAGCGGACGCGGCGCCTCCCGCCGCACCGGCCAAGGACCAGGCGTCCGACGGCGGGCTGGAGCTTGCGCCCACCATCGCCGTTGAGGGCGTGGAGACTGATCCGGCGTCCGTGGGAACCATCGGACGCCCCGCCCACGGCATCTTCTTCACCACCGGGGAGGCCACGCTCCCCGGCGTTCCCGACCCCGACGGCATCCTCACGCTTGCCCCGCTGGAGGCCGGCCTGAGCGAGGAACTGCTGACGTTCGTGACCGCGGGCAGCACGCTGCATATTCCCGCCAAGGACGAGTCCCGCTTCCTGACGGGCTTCTATCCGAAGCTGAAGCAGACAGCCCGGGTCACGGCCCGGGACGAGTCCGTGGAACTCCCCGCACTGGCTGTCCCCACCCTGTCCCTGCTGGCGAACTACGGCGCCGACCACAGGGTCCGCCTGCACTGGGAGTGGCACTACAAGAGCGGAAACCTGGTCACGGCGCAGCCCCTCTGGCGGCATCCCGGGGACCACGGCTACCGCGACGACACCGCCGAGGCCCGGATCCTGGAAGGCCTCGGCCACCCGTGGGACGTGGTGCCGGCCCTGGGTGAGTCCGCCACCGGTGGCTGGGGCACTCCGCGGCTTGCGGCGTCAGCGGAACTGAAGGGCCTGGACACCCTGGGCTTCACCGAGGAGGTCCTCCCCCGGCTGCGCGAAGCCCCGGACGTTGAGGTGGACACCGTGGGTGAGATCGCTGAATACCGCGAGGCCGAGGAAGCGCCGGTGGTGTCCATTTCCACCAAAGCCACCGAGCAGCGCGACTGGTTCGACCTCGGCATCCAGATCACCTTGGAGGGGCAGCCGGTCTCCTTCGCGGCCGTTTTTTCTGCGCTGGCGTCCGGCCAGACCAAGATGCTGCTGCCCAGCGGCGCCTATTTCTCCCTGGACCTGCCCGAGCTGCACCAGCTGCGTGCGCTGATCGAGGAGGCGCGCTCCCTGCAGGACAACAAGGACGCGCCCCTGCAGATCAGCCGGTTCCAGGCCGGGCTGTGGGATGAGCTTGCCCAGCTGGGGATCGTGGATGAGCAGGCGGCCGCGTGGCGTTCAGCGGTGGGCGGCCTGCTTGAAGGCGGCGTGGACGGCCTGCCGCTGCCCGCCACCCTTAATGCGGAGCTTCGGCCGTACCAGCTGGAGGGCTTCAACTGGCTCACGTTCCTGTACCGGCACAGCCTGGGCGGGATCCTGGCCGACGACATGGGCCTGGGCAAGACGGTGCAGGCGCTGGCCCTGATGTGCGCGGCGAAGGAGCTCTCGCTGGCGGCAGCAGATGCGTCAGCAGGCCAGTCCGACGCCGGTGCTCCCTTTTTGGTGGTTGCCCCCACCAGCGTGGTGGGCAACTGGGCGGCGGAAGCGGCGCGTTTCGCTCCCGGCCTGAAGGTCCACGCCGTCAGCGAGACCTTCGCCAAGAGCAACCAGGCCCCGGCGGAGGCACTGGCCGGCGCCGATATTGTGATCACTTCCTACGCCCTGTTCCGGATCGACTACGAGGCCTACGCTTCCCGCACCTGGTCCGGGCTGGTGCTGGACGAGGCGCAGTTCGTGAAGAACCACCAGTCCAAGGCGTACCAGTGCGCCCGGAAACTGCCGGCGGCCTTCAAGCTGGCCATCACAGGCACGCCGCTGGAGAACAACCTGATGGAGTTCTGGGCGCTCACCTCCATCGTTGCGCCCGGCCTGTTCTCCAGCCCCAAGCGCTTTGCCGAGTACTACCAGAAGCCCGTGGAGAAAAACGGCGACAAGGGGCAGCTGGACAAGCTCCGCCGTCGGGTCCGTCCGCTGATGATGCGCCGCACCAAGGACCAGGTGATCAAGGACCTGCCGCCCAAGCAGGAGCAGATCCTGGAAGTGGTGCTCAACCCGCGCCACCAGAAGGTGTACCAAACACACCTGCAGCGCGAACGCCAAAAGATCCTGGGGCTGATCGAGGACGTGAACAAGAACCGGTTCACCATCTTCCAGTCGCTGACCCTGCTGCGGCAGCTCAGCCTGGACGCGTCCCTGGTGGACCCGGCACTTTCTGCGGTGCGGTCCAGCAAGCTGGACGTGCTGTTCGAGCAGCTGGAGGACTTGGTGGCTGAGGGCCACCGGGCACTGATCTTCAGCCAGTTCACCGGGTTCCTGGGGAAGGTCCGGGAGCGGCTGGACGAGGAGAAGATCGAGTACTGCTACCTCGACGGCGGCACCCGCAACCGCGCGGACGTGGTCAACGAATTCAAGAACGGCAGCGCTCCGGTGTTCCTGATTTCGCTGAAGGCCGGCGGGTTTGGGCTGAACCTCACCGAGGCCGACTACGTGTTCCTGCTGGACCCCTGGTGGAACCCGGCTTCCGAAGCGCAGGCCGTGGACCGGACCCACCGCATCGGCCAGGCACGGAACGTGATGGTGTACCGGCTGGTTGCCAAGGACACCATCGAGGAAAAGGTCATGGCGCTCAAGGCACGGAAGTCGCAGCTGTTTTCCGATGTCATGGAAGGCGATGCCCTGGCCGGCGGCGCCATCACGGCGGAGGACCTCGCGGGGCTGTTCAAGGAGTAACGGTAAAGGCGGGGCTTTGTGCCCTACGCCTGCACCAGGACCGGACCTAGTCTGGGATCAGCAGAGCGACTGGCGGGCGCCTGCCGAATCCCGGGAGGCAAACCGTGAAAACGGCCAACGCGAGCATCATCGCCGGCATCGTCCTGATCTCGGCGGGCGTACTGCTGCTGCTGGACCTGCTCGACGTCATCGAGAGCGCCGCCTACGTCCCGATGCTGATCTTCGCCGCCATAGGGGCCGTGTTCCTGTCCCTCTTCATCCGCAGCCCGGAGAACTGGTGGGCCGCGATCCCCGGCTCGGTGTTCCTGGGCCTGGCAGCCGTGATTGCCGCCTCCCAATTTTCGGACGGCGGCGCCGGGGCAAGTTTCCTGTTCCTGTTCATGGCCGCCGGATTCGCCGCGGTCTACCTGCGCCAGCGGGGCAACTGGTGGGCTGTGATCCCCAGCGGCGTGATGCTCACGCTGGCAGTCATTGTTACCCTCCCGCAGGATCTGCAGGGCATGCCGGTGGCTGCCGTCCTGTTCCTGGGCCTGGCGGCCACCTTCGGCGTGCTGTCCACGGTTCCCGTTCCCGACGCCGGTCCCGCCGGGCGGATGAAGTGGCCCCTGATCCCGGCGTCCGCCCTGGGCGTGCTGGGCGTGATCTTCGCACTGCAGTCGACGGCACTGCTGATCGCTGCGGACATCCTGGTCCTGACCCTCATGATCCTGGCGGGCGTCGCTTTGTTGATCTACGCTTACCGCGCCCTTCATGGCGGCCACGGCAAGGCGCACGGCTAAGCTGAGAGCTCCAAGGAACTACAACGTTGGAGAACCAGTGCAAGAGCCGCTCACGACCCTGCGCCCCGACGCCTTCGGGACGCCCTACCGCGATCCAGTCTGGGACGGCCCGACGGATCCGATCCTGGTTCCTGACCACCTCACCGGTGAGTGGGTGCTGTTCTACACCCAGCGCCGGGCCACGGCGCCCGGCCTCTCAGGAGTGGAATGGGTGCACGGCACTGCCATTGGCGCGGCCCGCTCCTCCGACGGCGGTGCAACCTGGCAGTACCAGGGCACCGTGAACGGACTGGTGCCGCCCGAAACTGAACTTCCTGCAACCCTCTGGGCGCCCGACGTCGTACGCATCGGCGACGAGTGGCTGATGTACCTCAGCGTCCTGGGCGGAGTGCGGAAGGACTGGAGCGGCAACGCAGAAATCGTGCAGTTTGCCAGTAGGGATCTGGTGCACTGGGAGTACCTCGGCCCCATCAACCTCGATTCGCCACGCGTGATTGACGCCGCCGTTGCACGCTGCGGGGACGGCCGCTACCGGCTCTGGTACAAGGACGAGGCACGAGGCTCCAACACGTACAGCGCGGTGAGCGATACGCCGCGTGACCCCTCGTCCTGGACGGTGGAAGGCATCACCATTCCCGGCCGCCCGCACGAAGGGCCCAAGGTCTTCAGGCTCGAGGGAACGTACTGGATGATCGTGGACGAGTGGCGGGGCCAAGGCATCTACCGCTCGGCAGACGCCACCGGCAACTGGGTCCGGCAGGAGCACTTCGACGGCCTGATCCTCACCCAACCCGAGCACGTGGACGGGCGGCCCGTCGTCGGACGCCACGCGGACGTGGTGCCTCTCGAACCGGGGGAAGATGGCAACGAACGGGCCCTGCTGGTCTACTTCACCCACCCCCACTGGGGCGGCGAGGACATCGACACCATGACGCCGGACCCCAAAACCCGCCTGAGCCACATCCGGACCGCCGTTCTGGAAGTCCGCGGTGGCAACCTCGTCTGCACCGAACACTAAACACTGAGTTCTGGACTAACCAGGCACTTCAGAACATGACAGAGGGCCAACCCTGGAACTATAAGCCGGCTGCTGCCGGCACCGGCCCAGGGTGGCCCTCTGCCTGACTCGTCCTCCGGATGGCACCACCCGGAATCTTTGGGAACCTACGCGCGCTGCGGAGAGCCCAGCTCCACCGGATCCTCATCCGTAAGGTAAGCGAGCTCGGAGTGTGCCGCCAGGTCGATGCCGCGCATCTCGTCCTCCGGGTTGATCCGCAGGCCGATCGTCTTGTCCAGAGTCTTGGCGAGGACCCAGGTGATGCCGAACGAGTAAGCCAGCACCGTGACGGTTGCGAGCGACTGGACGCCGAGCAGCTCCACGCCGCCGCCGTAGAAGAGTCCGCTGACTCCGTTCGGGGCAGCATCGGTGGCGAAGAGGCCGATCAGCAGGGTGCCCAGGATGCCGCCCACCAGGTGGACGCCGACGACGTCGAGCGAGTCGTCATAGCCCAGGCGGTACTTCAGTTCAATGGCCAGCGAGCAGACTGCACCGGCAATCGCGCCGATGGCTACCGCACCCAGCGGGCTGACCGCACCGCAGGCGGGAGTAATGGCCACGAGTGCGGAGATCAGGCCGGAGGCTGCGCCCATGCTGGTGGCTGCGCCGCGGCGGAGCCGCTCCACCAGGGCCCAGGCCAGGAGGCCGGCCGAGGCAGCCACGGCGGTGTTGAGGAAGACCACCGACGCCGAGTGGCCGGCGGACAGTGCCGAGCCGGCGTTGAAGCCGAACCAGCCGACCCAGAGCAGGCCTGCACCCACCAGCACCAGCGGCCGGCTGTGCGGCTTCGCGTGCTCCACCTTGGGCCAGCCCGAGCTTTTGCCCAGGACCAGTGCCAGTGCCAGGGCGGCTGCTCCGGCGTTCATGTGCACGGCGGTGCCGCCGGCGAAGTCGATGGCCTCGATGCCGCTGGCGATCCAGCCGCCGGTCACGCTGCCGTCCTCGGAGGAGAAGGCGAACACCCAGTGGGCCACCGGGAAGTAGACGATGGTGGCCCAGATGCCGGCAAACAGCATCCAGGCACCGAACTTCATACGCCCGGCAGCCGCGCCCGCCACCAGCGCTGTGGTGACACAGGCGAAGAACAACTGGAAGGCCGCGAACAGGGCCACCGGAATGGACGCTTCTGCGTCTTCGGCCATCAGCTGCCCCAGGCCCGGGAACTCTGTGACGTCACCGATCAGGCCCAGCCCGCCCACTGAATTGCCGAAGGCCAGCGAGTATCCGAACAGCGCCCAGAGGACGGCCACCAGGCTGGCGCCGCCGAAGCACATCATCATCATGTTGAGAATGCGGCGCGAACCCACCATGCCCCCGTAGAACAGGGCAAGGGCGGGGATCATCATGCAGACCAGCGCTGCGCTGGCCAAAATCCAAGCGACATTTCCCGAATCCATGGGAAACCCCTTTCGTGATGCGAGGAGAGAACGCCAAATCGCCCGTTGGAGCCACTCCGGAGGAGGGACGCGGAGTCAGTACCACGTTCATCGGAGGGCAGCTATTGCCGTCTGGTTCCAACTGTATGGCGGCAGTATTGGGCTGGGTTTCCGGGGTGTTAAATGATCGTTTCGGTCCTCCACTCGCGAGTTTCAGCCGTCCCGCAGAGCGCAGGAGCACTAAAACCGGCACTGGCGTCACGCCAGGCACCCTTTTGGGCGGCAGTGGCGACAACCCCCGGAATCACGGCAAACCCGGCCTGCACGGGGGCCAAAAGCGTGCCGTGGGTGACGCCGCGGGCGGATCGGGGAGCTTCAACACCTCACGCCGGATGGCAACCGGCCCCCGGCAGGCGGCTAAGCTGAGGAAAACCCGGCAGCACGGCATACGCACGGCGGGGGGTTCAGCGGGTCCGGCAGTGAGGATCCTCGTCACTGGCCGCGGAAGGAATACGTCATGGCGCGAGCGACTGTCCAAGACGTCGCCAGGACGGCTGGCGTCTCCGTGGGGACCGTCTCCCGCGTCCTGAACGGAAGTCCGGCCGTCAGTGAGTCGAGCAAGGCAAAGGTGGCGGCCGCCATCCGCCACCTCAATTACCGGCCACTGGCTTCCGCCCGCGATCTGCGCCGGGACCGCACCATGCGGATCCTTGCCCTGGCCAAGAACTTGTACTCGCCGGTCATCAGCGAAGTCTTCCGGGGCGCCGGGGATGCAGCCGCCCTGTCCGGCTACGTCACCCTCATCGCCCCGACAGCCGGGGACATGGAACGGGAACAGCAATTGGTGGACATGCTGCGCAACGGCTCGGTGGACGGGCTGATCATGTTTTCGCCAACAATGCCGGACGACGACGTCGAGGAGATGGCGGAGCAGCTGAGCGTGGTCCAGGTCTGCGAGATCGCTGACGCCGAAGCAGCATTCGGCGTATCCATCGACGACCGGCAGGCAGCCTTCGATATCACAAGGCACCTCATCAGGACCGGCGGCCGGCGGTTGGCGATGATCGGCACCAGGGTAGCCCGGTCCGGCCGGCTCCGCGAGGAAGGCTTCCGCAGGGCTGTTGCCGAAGCGGGGTTGTCTCCCGATCACATGCTCTTCACGGACGGGGACTTCGATTTCCATGCCGGCCGGCACCTCGCCAGGGAGCTCCTCGGCATGCGCCCCCTGCCCGACGCCGTGTTCTGCGGCAGCGACACAGTGGCTGCCGGGTGCGTCCGTGAAATTTCCGACGCTGGGTTGCGGGTCCCGGGCGACATCGCCGTCGCAGGGTTTGACGACTCCATCCAGGCGGAGATGTGCGTCCCGGAGCTGACCACTATCAGGCAGCCGGCCTACGCCATGGGCCAGCTGGCTTTTGAAGCACTCCTTGCACGGATGACCGAGCCGGAAGGGTACCGCCGCGGGCGGACCTTCCTCCCCCACGAGCTGGTGGTCCGGGATTCCACCAACGGCTGAGGCCAAGGGTTGACAGTCCAACGTGGCTCCTGTCACACTTCTTTGGAATCGATTCCAAACATTACGGACGTTGCTTTTCCTCCGCCATGGAATCGATTCCAAATGACCCTCGAAAAAGAAGCCAACCAGGCAAAGGAGCCACTCGTGGACTTGATTCGACCTTCCTCTCCGTCGCAGGAGGACACCACCGCCGCATCCGTGCTCAGTGCGCGCAAGAGCGCAACGGGCAGCGCATCCCGGCGGCGCACACGCATCACCGCCGCCGCGGCTGCGGCCATGGCTGCCGGCCTGCTGCTGACCGCGTGCGGTGGCGGAGCTGCCACCCAGGGAACGGAGGCACCCGCCGCGGATCCGGCGTCGGCCGCCAATGCCACCGGCAGCCTCAACGTCTGCGGCGGCAAGGACGCTTCCGGCATCTACAAGGGCACGGTTGAGGCCTTCACCAAGGCCAACGGCAAGGTCACCGCCAAGTACACCGAAATCGGGGCCACCACCGATGAGGCCCGCACACAGGCCGTACAGCGGCTCGAAGGCAAGTCCTCGGAGTGCGACATCTTCGTCACGGACGTCATCTGGACCTCCGAGTTCGCATCCCAGGGCTGGATCCTTGACCAAACCGAACTCGTCGAGGCCAGCAAGGACCGCTTTATCCCCTCCACGGTGGAGACCGCTAAGTACGAGGACAAGTACTGGGCTTCCCCGTTCTTCACCAACGCCGGACTGGTCTACTACCAGAAGGACAAGGTAGCCAAACCCGAAACCTGGCAGCAGCTCTATGCTGAGGCAGCCGGGGCTGAGGGGGACAGCTTCGTCTACCAGGGCAAGCAGTACGAGGGCCTCACAGTGAACTTCCTTGAAATGCTTTACAGCGCCGGCGGAGAGGTGCTGGACGAGAACGGCGAAGTCAAAATCGACTCACCGGAGACCCGTGAAGTTCTCGACTTCATGGTGCAGGGCCTCAAGGACGGCGCGGCGGACCGCGCAGTGCTGACCTACAACGAGGACCCGGCACGCCTGGCCTACGAGTCCGGCAACTTTGGCTACCAGCGCAACTGGCCGCACGTCTACCGCCTGCTCAACGCCACCCCGCTGGCGGGCACCTTCGGCGTTGCCCCGCTTCCGGCCTGGGAAGGCGGCAAGGCCTCCGGCGTCCTGGGCGGCTGGAACCTGGCCATCTCGGCCCACTCGGCAAACCAGGCCGGCGCTGTGGCCTTCATTGATTTCGCCACCACCCCGGACTGGCAGAAGCACGTGGCCATGGACTTCTCGCAGGCCCCCGTCAACGAAGCAGCCTACGCAGACCCCGAGGTCCTGGCGAAGATGCCGTTTGCCACCGAACTGCTCGCCTCGGTGAAGGGTGCCAAGCCGCGCCCGATCTCCCCGGTCTACCCGCAGATCTCCCAGGCGATCTACAAGAACGTCTACGCCGTGCTCTCCGGCACCGCGACAACCGAGAATGCGGTGAAGACGATGGCCGAAGAGCTCACGGCCGCAAAGGCGAGCTTCTGAGCATGGCGACCAAATTCCTGTCCCCCGGCCGCCGGGGAACAAGCCGCGGCGTCAGCGGCCGTGACCGGGAGGAGCGGCGCCTGGCGTTCCGGATGACCGCTCCCTCCCTGGTCCTCATGGCCCTGGTGGCGGCAGTCCCCATCGGCTATGCCCTCTGGCTGTCCCTCAACCAGTACAGCGTCCGTACCGCCGGCCTGTCACGCTTCGTCGGGCTGGATAACTACGTCGCAGCCCTCACCGGGACGCACTGGTGGGCCGCCTTCGGCCAGACCTTCCTCTTTGCAGGGCTCTCGGTCTCACTCGAACTGGTGCTTGGCACGGCAATGGCACTGCTGCTCAACCTCGCCTTCAAGGGCCGCGCCCTCCTGCGCACCGTGGTGCTGCTGCCCTATGCGGTGGTGACGGTTGTCAGCGCCATCACCTGGGAAACGATGTTCCAGCCCAACCTGGGCCTGGTCACCAACGTCCTGTCAACGCTGGGCCTTCCCGGCGGCGATGTCGTATGGCTCGGCGAGCACGGCTACGCGATGGCCGTGATCGTCCTTGCCGATGTCTGGAAGACGACGCCGTTCGCCGCCCTCATCATCCTGGCAGGCCTGCAGGTCATCTCGGCCGAGACCTACGAGGCCGCTGAACTAGACGGCGCCAGCAAGTGGCAGGCCTTCCTTTACGTCACCCTGCCCCTGCTCCGTCCGGCGATTGTGCTGGCGGCGATCTTCCGCACCATGGATGCCCTGCGCGTCTTCGACCTGCCATTCGTGCTCACCCGCGGCGCCAACGGCACCGAGTCAATGTCCATGCTGGCGTACACCGAGTTGCGCGAAAACCGCCTGGTGGGTGAAGGATCGGCCCTGTCCATCCTCACCTTCCTCACTGTCATGGTGGTCTCAGTGGTGTACATCCGCTTCGCTGGCGGGAACATCCGTGAAGTTGCCAAGGAGGAACAATGAGCACGCTGACCCCACAGCGCACGGCGGCGGAGCCCGCCGCCCCCGGCGCACGGACACCCAGGCGCAGGCCGCGCGGCAGGGCAGAGCTGCACCCGGTGGTGTGGGTATTCGTCATCGCCGTGATGGGCTTCTCGCTCATACCATTCTACTGGCTGGTCAACACCTCCCTCAAAAAGGGCGTAAGCCTGTCCCAGGGTGAACTCTTCCCAAGCCAGCCGACCTTCGAGAACTATGCGGCTGTATTCCAGAACGCGGAGTTCCTCCTGGCCCTGCGCAACTCGGTGATTATCGCCGTCGTCACCACCACGGTGGCCCTGGTGTTGGCATCCTTCGCCGCTTATGCCCTGGCCAGGCTCAAAATGCGCCGTAAGGCGCTGATCCTTACCCTCGTCCTCTCTGTCACCACCTTCCCGGCCATTGCCATCGCGGCTCCGCTGTTCTCCATCTGGCGGGAAATCGGCCTGTACGACACTCTCCTTGGCCTGATCATCCCGAAACTGACATTCGCGTTGCCCCTGGCGATCTACACGCTGACCTCCTTCTTCAAGGAGATCCCACGCGAACTGGAGGAGTCGGCCTACATGGACGGGGCCACGCCGTTCACAGCCTTCCGCAAAGTCATCCTGCCCCTGGCCGTCCCGGGCCTTGCCACGACGGCGATCCTCGTGTTCATCTCGGTATGGAACGAATTCCTGCTTGCCGTCACCCTGACCACTTCCCCGGAGGCCCGTCCGGTCCCGGTGGCCATTGCTTTCTTCAGCGGGACCAGCGAGTTTGACCAGCCGCTGGGCACCATCAGTGCGGCCTCGGTGATTATCACAATCCCGCTGGTCGTCCTGGTGCTCCTGTGCCAGAAGCGCATTGTCTCCGGCATGACCGCCGGCGCCGTCAAGGGCTAGAAACCCAAAAGTTCCCACCCACAAGAAAAAGGAAAAATCCCGTGAGTAACGAGCAGTCCCCCAGCCTGCAGGCTTCTGCCCTGCAAGAACCACACTCCAAGGAACTGAGGGTAGGCGTTGTCGGCATCGGCTGGGCCGGACAGCAGCACCTCATGGCCTACCACGCCCTGGAAGGCGTCCGCATTGTGGCGCTGGCGGGAATGGAGGAGGAACTCCGCGACTCGCTGCAGGCCGAATACTCCATTCCGAACGCCTTTGCCGACTGGAAGGACATGCTGGAAAACGGCGGGCTGGACGCGATCAGCGTGGCAGTGCCAACCTTCCTGCACGCACCCATCGCCATCGCCGCCCTGGAACGGGGAATCCACGTGCTGAGCGAGAAGCCCATCGCGCGCAACGCCGTCGAAGGCCAGGCCATGGTGGACGCCGCCCGCAAGGCTGGGCGCGTTCTGGACGTCGCCTTCAACCACCGCCGCCGTGGCGACATCAAAGCGCTCAAGGGTGTCATTGACGACGGCGGGCTGGGCCGGCCGTACTACGCCAAGGCCTCCTGGCTCCGCCGCTCCGGCATCCCCACCCTGGGCAGCTGGTTCACCAACCCGGAGCTCGCCGGCGGCGGACCGCTGGCGGATATCGGCGTCCACGCGCTGGACTACGCCCTGCACCTTCTCGGTGAACCCAAGGTGGTGGCCGTCTCCGCCGCAACGCACTCGGAGCTGGGCCCCCAGGGGCGGGGCGGCGGAAGCCGGTACTCGGCGCAGGCCACCAGCCACGCGTTCGAGGTAGAGGACTTCGCGTCGGCGTTCCTCCGGCTGGAGGGCGGCGGCACACTGGTGATCGAGGCCAGCTGGGCAACCTACCGGGAAACGGACGACCTTCTGGACTTCACCGTCTACGGCACCGACGGCGGCGCCGAGCTCAAGGTGCAGGGCGCGCCGTTCCCGCCTGTGGGCCAGCTGCGGGTCTTCACCGACAAGGAGGGCGAATCCGCCGATTACGTACCGCCGGTGCTTCCGGGCCGCGCCCATGACGCAGTGGTGGAAGACTTCGTAACGGCAGTGCGCGGCGGCGAGCAGGCCTGGGGCGAGCACGACGGCTCCCTGGCGCTGTACCGGGCACAGATCATCGATGCGTGCTACCAGTCGGCACGCGAACAGAGGGAGGTTCGTCTCTAATGACCGACAAGCTGAGAATCCGCGTCTGGAACGAGGGCGTCCACGAGGCTATTAACGAGCCGTCACACATCGGGGAGATCTACCCTGACGGCATCCACGGCGCCATCGCCGCAGGGCTCCGCTCCCACTACCCCGAGGCGGAGATCACGACGGCCGTGCTGGCCACCGACGACGAGCACGGCCTGGACGAGGAGGTGCTCGCCGAGACGGACGTCCTGCTCTGGTGGGGCCACATGGCCCACCACGAGGTGAGCGACGCCGTCGTCGAACGCGTCCACCGCCACGTGCTCGGCGGCATGGGGCTGATCGTGCTCCACTCGGGGCACTTCGCCAAGGTCTTCACCAAGCTGCTGGGCACCACCTGCTCGCTGGCCTGGCGGAACGACGGCGAGCGCGAGCTCGTGTGGACCGTGAAGCCGTCACACCCCATTGCCGAAGGCGTGGACAGCCCCATCGTCATCCCCGAGCAGGAGATGTACGGGGAACTGTTCGACATCCCGGACCCGGACGACCTGATCTTCATCAGTTCGTTCGCCGGCGGCGAGGTGTTCCGCTCCGGCGTCACCTTCACCCGCGGCAAGGGACGCATCTTCTACTTCAGCCCCGGCGACCAGGAGTACCCGGTGTACCACCACCCGCAGATCCAGCGGGTCCTGGCCAACGGCGTGAAGTGGGCGGCCCAGCCGGAGCTGCACCGTTCCGTCCCGGAGGTCACCAACCCTGCGCGGAACTGGTTCGGCGAGGCGTAGGAGTTTTTGTCCAGGTATGCAGGCTTCCGAGGCCTCTAAGTCGTCTTATCTGGACAAAAACTCCAATGCTGCGGCGCCGGCCCCGCTGCCCTAGCTGCGGATTTCCCCATAGCCGGAGCGGGTTCCAGCAGGTAGAACTGAGACATGACTACCCCAGAGCTGGTGCTAGGCCCCATGATGCGGTACGTGGACCAGACCTCGGCGAGCATCTGGGTGGAAACCCGGGACAACGCCCGCGTGACGGTGGCCGCCGGGGCCGGGGAGTGGGAAGCCCGGACCTTCGCCGTCCACAGCCACCACTACGCGCTCGTGGAAGTGGACGGGCTGGAGCCGGGATCCGTAACTCCCTACACGGTGGCAGTCAACGGAGTACCGGTGTGGCCTGAGCCCGGAACCCGGTTCCTGCCGCCGGTGATCGCCACCCTCAAGCCCGGCAAGCCGCTGCGCCTGGCCTTTGGTTCCTGCCGCACCAGCGTCCCGCACGACGAGTCCGGAAACCGGAGCCACGGCGTGGACGCGTTGCGGGCCTACGCCCTGGAAATGGGCTCCGGCGGCAAAGAGCCCTGGCCGGACCTGGTGGCGTTCCTCGGGGACCAGGTCTACGCCGATTCCACCAGCGAGCAGATGCAGGACTTCATCAAAGCCCGGCGGGACATCACGGCGCCTCCCGGCGAGGAACTCAAGGACTTCGAGGAATACGCGCACCTCTACAACCTGGCCTGGTCCGACCCCGCCAACCGGTGGCTGCTGTCCACGCTGCCCAGTGCCATGATTTTCGATGACCATGACATCCGTGACGACTGGAATGCGTCGCGGAGCTGGCGGGAGGCCATGTCCAAAACCACGTGGTGGCATGGGCGGATCGTGGCGGGGCTTGCGTCCTACTGGGTGTACCAGCACCTGGGGAACCTGTCCCCGGAGGAGCGCGCCGCGGATGTGATCTGGCAGAAGATTGCCGCCCACCGCGGGGACGGTGAACCGGACATCAGCGCCGAGCTGGACCGTTTCGCCGAACGGGCGGACCAGGACCCGGAAGCCTATCGGTGGAGCTTCTGCCGCGATTTTGGCGACACCCGGCTTCTCGTGGTTGATTCCCGCGCGGCCCGGAACCTGGACCCGGACCACCGCGCCCTGCTGGATGATGCGGAGATGGACTGGCTGGATGCCCGGATGCGCGGCGGTTTCCGTCACCTGCTGGTGGCAACATCCTTGCCGTTCCTCCTGCCCATGGGACTGCACCACCTGGAGGCCTGGGACGAGGCAGTCTCCGAAGGCGCCTGGGGCAGATTCCCGGCGCGGATCGGTGAAAAACTCCGCCAGGCCGCGGACCTGGAGCATTGGGGCGCCTTCCAGGAGAGCTTCCGGCGGGTGGCCGCGATGGCCAAGGAAGTGGCCGACGGCGGGCGCGGGCCTGCCCCGGACAGCGTCACCTTCCTGTCCGGGGACGTGCATTTTTCCTACGTCTCCGAGGTGGAGCGGACTGCGGGCAGCCGCATCATCCAGGCGGTCTGCTCACCCATCCGCAATCCGCTCCCGCGGCTGATGCGGTCCTTCGGCGCCGTGATGTCCTACGGCCTGGCCACGCCGATCGGAGCATTGGCCGCACGGTCAGCCAAGGTCCCGGACCCGCCGTTCCGCTGGTCCGGGATCAAGGGCCCGTGGTTCGACAACAACCTGGCCTGCCTCGAAGTGGTGCCGGAAGGGCTGAAGCTGTGGTGGCAGCGGGGCGTCGTGGAGGGAGGCGACAACCTCAATCCGCGCCTGGAACGCGTGGCGGAGATAACGGTCGCGTCCCGCAAGGCCGGGTCACCGGCCAGGGAACGGATGTAAAACCGCTGACGCAGGGCCCAACTGCCGCCTGAGCCGGGCCACGAGCGTGGCGGCGAGCAGCGCCGTCGTAAGTTCCAAGCCAATGACCATCAACAGTTGGGCAGCGCCGGTTGTGTCCGGAATGCGCGACGAGGGCCCTCCGCCGTGGGCGTGTCCCGCACCGCCTGCTCCCAGCAGCAAGACGGCATGCAGCGCGGCCATTGCGACGGCCGCCGCCGCGACCTGCTGCAGTGCGCCCACGCGGCCGTGCCGCCAGATATGGAAGGCACAGGGCACGCACACGGCGGCCAGGGCAACCATCAGGACGCCAAGCCACGGGTCATGGTGGCCCGAGGCCGCCAACCACAGGTGCACCAGGCAGGAACCTGCGGTGACCGTGGCACACATGCGCCGGTGCAGGACGGGCCCTGCCTCCCGGACCCTGCCCGCCGTCGTCGCTATGTCCAGAATCCCGTGGCCGGTCCTAGTGGCAGCCACCAACGCCTGCATCACTGTGGCAGGCCGACGCCGGCTGGTTCGGGTTGGCCGGAACGTCCAGGACGGGGCTGTGGTCGAAGAAGCCCTCGGGACGGAGCTTGAAGCCTACGGTGTCCACCGGCATGATGGGCCAGTCCTCAACACGCGGGAAGTGCGTCAGCCCAAAGGTGTGCCACACCACGATGTCCTGGCCGTCGATGTCCCGGTCCTGCGCGACGTATTCGGGCAGGCCTGCTCCCCCGGAGTGCTGGTTCACGAAATCGCCCGTCGGGTAGCGCTCCTCCTCCGCGTAACGGGTGACCCACAGGTCCTTGGTGGCGAAAGCGGCGCGGCGGGCGATGGAGGAGTCCGGATCGGCCAGCAGCGTGGGCTGGTTGTGCGAGTGGAGCTTGTAGCCCACCGGCTCACCCAGCCGGTTGCGGGACTCGGGGTTGGAGATGATCCAGGTCCGGCCGGCGCGTGCGTCGCCCTCCCGGACGGCCTCCGATTCACGGGCCAAAACGGTGCGCTTGCGGGAGAAGGCGTTGCCGCGCTCATTGCCCGGCCCCATGGCCTGGCGGACCACGTCCTCTTCCTCCACCCGGTTGGTAAAGCCGTCGATGGCCATGTCCAACCGGGCACTGAAGAGATGCTGGTGGAACGGAGCGCCCAAGCCCGGTGCCAGTTGGGAGATGTTGGCGGAACCGCCATCCGGGAACGCGGAGGTGAACACAACGCCGGTGGCCTTAGCCTCGAATTCGATGGTGCCGTCCAGGTAGAGGTACCAGTAGAAGCCGTAATCGTAGTTGCCGATGGTGGTGAAGAAGGAGATCACCAGGCGGCGGTTGCGGCGGGTGTAGTTGATCCCGGACCAGAGATCCGAGTGCTTGGACAGGATGCCCCAGTCCTCCTCGTGCATGCAGATGCCATTACGGATCTCGCGGGGGTTGCCGAAGGCGTCCGAGATGACCGGGCTCAGGTAGGTGATGTCCCCCAGGCAGTCACAGCCCAGTTCCAGGGAGTTGGCGTACTGGCCCACCAGGTACTCACCGGTGTCGAAGTAGTTCTGCCAGGAACGGATGGGTGACGGATCGCCGTAAGGGACCACCATCTCGGCAATGGAAGCACGGTTGATGATCGGCCGGAGGCGCTCTCCGTCCTGGAAGGAGAGGTTGTGCAGGACCACGCCTTCACGGACATCGAAGCCGACGTCCACGCTCCATTTCTCCCATTCCACGCGGTTGCCGCCGGTGACGGTAAAGCTGGGGCCTTCCGGCTGGGTGATGCTGATGGGCTTCTGGGTGGTCCGCAGCGGTCCGGTCAGTTCCGGGTCCGTGTAGTTGCCATGCTCTGCGGGCACCGGCATGGCGCCGAGGTCGATGACCTGGGTGACTTCCTTGTTGACCACGTCCACGTACGCCACCAGCCCGTCCACCGGGTGCGCCCAGGCGCTGTCCTCCGGGAACTCCTGGACGAACGCCAGGCCCCGAAGGATGCGCCGGCCCTTCTCCTCGGTGTACTCGAAGACTCCAGCCGAGAGCGGCGCCACGCGGACTTTGTGGACGTCAAGGTCCCTTGCGGCAAGGGCCGCCAGCCAGCGCTTATCGGTGGCCAACAGGGACTCCACCACCTCAAACTCCTCCTCCAGCACCGGGAGCTCACCGGTCACCGCGGTGTCGAGTTCGACGTCGGACACCACCTTTCCGTGGGTGGCGGAGACGATCACATCGCGGGGCGCACCGCCGGAGACGTCGTGGATGAAGACCCGGAAGCGCCGGTCAACCTGCCCTTCCGTCCGGGCTTCAGCCGCCCGCGGCGGCTCCAGGAGACCGAGGTAGGCGATGCGGTGCTGCGGACCCAGGTGGCCCCCGGAGGATAGGACGGACCGGACCTCGAGGATCTCGTCGCCGGTGGCCAGTCGGAAGGGGGACGCGATGTCAGTTGGAGCGAGTGTCATGGTGAACCTTTGTCCGGACCATTTCGGGTCGGTGGGTTTATTTTCTATAGTTGTAGAGAATAAACCTCCGTAACATGGCTCACAAGAGTCTGAGCAAAATATTTCCTGGGAGTGGCCCGCGGTGCCGAAGATAGTTGACCATGACGAGCGCCGCCTGGAACTGGTGGATGCCACCTGGCGCATCATCGCCCGGCAGGGCCTGGAAGGGGCCACCATGCGCGAGATCGCGATGGAGGCGGGCTTCGCCAACGGAGCACTCAAACCCTACTTCCCCACCAAGGACACCCTCCTGGAATTCGCCTTCGGCCACGTGTTCAACCGCACCAACCAGCGGATCGCCGAGGTCACCCGCGGCAAGTCCGGCCTGGCTGCCCTGCGCGCCTTCTGCCGTGAGGTCCTCCCGCTGGACGAAGAGCGCGTCAATGAAGCGCGGATCGTTATCCCGTTCTGGCAGAAGGCGGTCAACGACCCACAGAAGGCCGCGATCCACCAGCAGTCCATGAACGAGTGGGCAACCACCATCCGGCACTTCCTGGCCGAGGCGCGGGACAGCGGCGACATCCACGCCGCCGTCGACGATTCCATCCTGGCCGGCCAACTCCTGAACATGCTGCTCGGCGCGCAGATCGAGGCGGCCCTGGCACCGGAGGGCGGCAGGGACTTCGGACATGCCGCACAGCTCGAAGGCTACCTGGCCCTGTTGTGACCAGACCTCCTGACATCCCCGCCGGGATTGACACGCCGGACATCCTGATCGACCTCGACATCCTCGAGCGGAACGTCGCCCGGATGGCGGAAACCGTCCAGGCAAAAGGCCTCACCCTTCGCCCGCATGCCAAGACACACAAAATCCCCGAGATCGCTGCGCTCCAGCTGGAGGCCGGGGCCGCGGGACTGACGGTTGCAACGATCGGCGAGGCGGAAGTCTTCGCAGCCGCCGGAGTGAAGGACCTCTTCATCGCCTACCCCTTGTGGACTTCAGCCCGGAAGGCCGAACGGCTGCGGCGCCTGGCAGACACGGCAACGGTGTCCGTAGGGGTGGACTCCCCTGAAGGCGCGGCGAGGCTCGGGGCAGGCCTGGGTCCGGCGGCGTCAAGAGTCGGCGTGCTGGTCGAGATCGACAGCGGCCACCACCGCAGCGGCGTCCACCCGGGCGCAGCTGCGGACGTGGCACAAGCAGCGTCCGACGCCGGCCTGAAGGTGGCAGGGATCTTCACCTTTCCCGGCCACAGCTACGCCCCGGGAATGCCGGCGGAAGCAGCAGCGCAGGAGCAGGAAGCCCTGCGGGCGGCCGCGGAATCGCTTGCCGCAGCCGGATTCGAGGCCACCGTCCGGAGCGGAGGCTCCACGCCAACAGCGCTCTTGACCGACGGCCCGGTGGCTACCGAGGTGCGCCCGGGCGTCTACGTGTTCGGTGACGCCCAGCAGCTTGAGCTCGGCAGGTGTGAACCGGAGGAGATAGCGCTGACCGTGGCGGCAACGGTGGTAAGCCACCATGAGGCCAGGTCCGGCATGCCGGACCGCTTCATTGTCGACGCCGGCAGCAAGATCCTGGGCAGTGACCGGCCAGCCTGGGCCAGCGGCTTTGGCCGCCTGATGGATTACCCCGGAGCCCGCATCACCGCCCTCTCGGAGCACCATGCCACGGTCGAATGGCATGGCCCCGGAAGAATGCCCGCACTGGGCGCCCGCCTGCGCGTCGTCCCGAACCACGTCTGCCTGGCCATCAACCTCGTAGACAGCGCCGCCGTCATCAGCGCCGGAAAAATTAAGGGCCGCTGGACAGTGGCGGCCCGGGGGAAGAACGCCTAGCCCTCGGCGGGGAGAGTCTTTTTTCGCCGACTGTTGAAAAAAGAAACGGACGGCCCTAACCTGAAGGGACTGTGTTGCAGGACACAGCTCCCGGGGGAACGTCAGATGGCCATCCGTCGTCAGGAACATCCATGCCAGCAACAGCAAATACTGCGGCCCGCCCCGCACACCAAAACCTCACGTCCAGCGTCGCCACCTCCTTTGACCACTGGAAGCACCTGGTGGCCGAGTCCTTCGTGCCGCTCGCCGCGCAGACAGCGGACGTGGACGGTTTCCGTGGGCGGATGCGCTCGCGGGTGCTGGACCGGATGTCCATCGTTGAAGTCACCGCCACGTCCCACGAGGTGCACCGCACGCCGGCCCTGATTGCCCGGACCCATGAGCGCTATTTCAAGCTCAACCTGCAACTGGAGGGCACCGGCTTACTCGTCCAGGACAACCGCGAGGCCGTGCTCCGGCCCGGCGACCTGGCCATCTACGACACCAACCGCCCCTACACGCTGACGTTCGAGGAGCAGGCGCGGATGATGGTGGTGATGTTCCCCTGCGACGCACTGTCCCTGCCCGCCGATTATGTGGGCCAGCTGGCAGCCGTGCGGATGGCGGGCAGCACCGGCCTCAGCGGAATCGTGGGGCAGTTCATCCGCCAGCTCTCAGAGAACCTGGACGTCCTCAGCGGGCCCAGCGGTTCGAGGCTGGCAGCCAACGCCCTGGACCTGGTGTCCACCATGCTCCACGCCGAGATGGACATCGCGCCGGACCGGATGAAGCCGCAGGCACTCCTGGCAGTTTCAATCCGGGAGTACATCGACGCCAACCTGTCCGATCCCCTACTGTCGCCCGCCACCATCGCCGCGGCACACTTCATCTCCACCCGGCACCTGCACAACGTCTTCCATGAATCCGGGACAACTGTGGCCAGCTGGATCCGGAGCCAGCGCCTGGAAGGTGCCAGGCGCGATCTCCGCGACCCGCTGCATGCCGGGAAGTCCGTGGGCGCCGTCGCGGCGCGCTGGGGATTCCTGGATGCCGCGCACTTCAGCCGCACCTTCCGGGACGCTTTTGGCGTCCCGCCGAGCGACTGGCGGCGGGGCGGGTAGCGCCCCACACTGAGTCCCGGGCCATCCCACGCCTGGAGGAACGACGACGGCGGGTGGCGCTAGATGAGCCCCTGGGCGAGCATCGCGTCGGCCACCTTCACGAAACCGCCGATGTTGGCGCCCAGGACGTAGTTGCCCGGGTCCCCGTACTCGTCAGCAGTTGACGCGCACCGGTGGTGGATGCCCACCATGATCTCGGTCAGCCGCTCTTCCGTGTGCTCGAAGGTCCAGGAATCGCGGCTGGCATTCTGCTGCATCTCAAGCGCGGACGTGGCAACACCGCCGGCATTGGCGGCCTTGCCCGGGCCGAACAGGACGCCGGCTTCCTGGAAAACGGCGACGGCCTCGCGGGTGGACGGCATGTTGGCGCCCTCGCCGACGGCAAGGAGTCCGCCGCGCACCAACCCGGCGGCAGCAGCGCCGTCGAGCTCGTTCTGCGTGGCGCACGGCAGCGCCACAGAGGCGTCCACGTCCCAGACGGAGCCGCCCTCCACGTAGGAGACGCCGGAACGGCGCTCGGCGTAGTCCTTGAGGCGGCCGCGTTCCACTTCCTTGACTTCGCGAAGAAGCGCGACGTCGATGCCCGCCTCATCCACCACGTAGCCGGAGGAGTCGGAGCAGGCCACCACGGTGGCGCCGAGGTCCTGGGCTTTGGCGATGGCATTGATGGCGACATTTCCGGAGCCGGAAACCACCACGCGCTGGCCGTCAAAGGATGCCCCTCGGGTCTTCAGCATTTCCTGGGTGAAGATCACAGTTCCGAAGCCGGTAGCCTCGGGCCGGACCAGGGAGCCGCCCCACGAGATGCCCTTGCCCGTGAGGACGCCTGATTCGTAGCGGTTGGTGATGCGCTTGTACTGGCCGAAGAGGTAGCCGATCTCCCGCCCGCCCACGCCGATGTCGCCGGCCGGGACGTCGGTGTATTCGCCGATGTGCCGGTACAGCTCGGTCATGAAGGACTGGCAGAAGCGCATGACTTCTCCGTCGCTGCGGCCGCGGGGATCGAAGTCGGAGCCGCCTTTGCCGCCGCCGATGGGCATGCCGGTGAGGGCGTTCTTGAAGATCTGTTCGAAGCCCAGGAACTTGACGATGCCCAGGTAGACAGAGGGGTGGAACCGCAGGCCGCCCTTGTAGGGGCCCAGCGCCGAGTTGAATTCCACCCGGAAGCCGCGGTTGATCTGTACACGTCCGGCATCATCGGTCCAGGGCACGCGGAAGATGATTTGCCGCTCGGGCTCGCAGAGCCGCTCCAGGATGGCGGCTTCGAGGAATTCGGGGTGCCTGTCATGGACGGGACCGAGGCTCTCGAAGACTTCCACCACCGCCTGGTGGAACTCCGCTTCGCCCGGATTCCTCGCCAGGACAGTATCCCTGATGGCTTCCAGCCGTGAATCCATGTGTCTCCCTCACCTCTGCGTGAACGTGGAACGGCCGAAAGCGATCCCGGACGCGCCTATAGTTGAGATTTCAACTTTATCCGATTATGACCGGGCGCCCCCAAGCAGCCTGCCAGACATCCTTTATTATCCGTATTATGACAGATTTATTCCACAGAACGAAAACATGGTGCAGTTCGGCCTGCATCCGCGAGACCGCCTGATGGCGCACATCTGCCTGCTGCTGTCCGGGGCGGCCCTGCTCCTCAACGGGCTGGTCATGCTCGGATTCCTGCCCCGCCGGGACGCAGCCGTATTCAGCCTGGTGGTGGGATCCGTCCAGCTGGCGCTCGGCGTGGGCTACGTTGCGACGGCTGGAGCGGGCGCAACGCCGCTGCTGACTGCTGCGGGAATGTTCCTGTTCGGCCTGACGTACCTCTATGTGGGGCTGGACGTCCTGCTGCGCCTCGGTTCGGGGGGACTGGGATGGTTCTGCGGCATGGTGGGAGGTTTTGGCCTGCTGCTTGCCACGGCCTGGCTGGGAACAGATCCCCTGCTGGCGGTCCTATGGTTGTGCTGGTCGGCCCTGTGGGGACTGTTCTTTGCGTCCATGGCAGCGGGCCTGGGACGCCTGGACCCCTTCATCGGCTGGGCGCTTGTGCTGACGAGCCAGGTGACAGCCACCCTCCCCGCTTTCCTCGGCCTGGCGGGAATGTGGCCGCGTGAGCCTGTCGTGGCAGGGCTGGCAGCAGCTTTCCTGGCCGCGCTTTTTGTCCTGGCAGGCATCCTGGCACGCGTGCCGGCCCGGCGCAGAGTTGCTCCTCGCCGGGCCGGTACAGGGCACGTTGCCGTTTCTGCTGGCTCCAAAGCGCCCGTTAGTTGACTGTATGGCCGAGGCTCTCCGCCTTGTGCCGGCGCTGCACCCGGGCCTCCACCAGCACCCCGGCCGCAAACACAACGGGTACAGCCACCAGGAGTGCCGCTGCCGTCCCGGCGCTGCCGCCGATCAATGCCGTGAAGTTGCTGACCACCAGGAACAGGACGCCTCCCAGCAACAGGGCCGCGAGCGCCGGTGCGATCAGCGTCTGCCACAGCTGCGCGTCATCGCGCTCCCGGCGGAAGTAGCCGACGACGGCGATGGAGCAGAGTATGTACAGCACCAGGAGTGCCGCTACAGCCAGTCCGCTGAACCAGGAGAAGAGGGTCAGCACGGGATCCAGGGCGAGGACGGCGAACGGAACCATGAGGACGACGGCGGCAGCCGTCTGGATCCAGGCGGCCACAGCCGGAGCACGGTGGCGGTTGGTCCGGGCCAGGATGGCGGGCATGGAACCGCGCAGGGCCAGGGAGTGCAGGTAGCGGTTGATGCCGTTATGGAAGGCGATGATGCCTGCCAGCAGTGACGTCACCAGCAGGACGCCGGTCACCACGCCCGCCCAGGGACCGAACAACTCCACCATCGGCCCCAGGACGAATGAGGTGGAGTCGCCTGATTCAAGGGCCGCTCCTGCCACATCCATGACCCGGGACGGACCATAGTAGCTGACCAGCATCCAGGAGATGAAGGAGAAGAAGACGGCGATGACGCCAACGGACAGATAGGTTGCCCGCGCCACGGTGCGGGCAGGGTCCTTGGCCTCCGCCGAATAGATGGCCGTCGACTCGAAGCCGAACATGGATGCGACCGCGAACATGATGGCCACCCCGGGGGCACCGGCGGCGATGGCCTCCGGAGAGAAGGATGCTGCCAGACTGATGCCCTCCGGGCCGCCGCCGCTGAACAGCACGGCGAAGCCGAACAGCAGCAGCACGGCCACCTCCAGGCCCACCAGCACTGCCAGAACGCGGGCGCCGAGTTCGATGTTCAGGGAGCCGAGCACCTGGACACCGGCCACGGTTGCCAGCGCCAGGAGCCACCAGGACACCTGGAGGCCCATCGAACCCAGAAGGCCGGAGAATGCAGCGCCGTACAGGCCGTACATCGCAGCCTGGATGGTGTTGTAGGCCAGCAGCGCCAGCCAGGCGGCGCCTGTTCCAGTCTTCCTGCCGAATGCGGCAGTGATGTAGGCGTAGAAGGCGCCGTTTGCCTGGATCCTGCGGCTCATGGCCACGAAGCCCACCGCAAAGATGGCAATGACGATGCCGACGATCAGGTAGGCCCCGGGTGCGCCGGCACCGTTGCCAAGGGCTGCGGCGAGTGGTGAAGCTCCCACGATGCCGGTCAGGGGCGCCTGGGCGGAGAGGACAAAGAAGAGGATGCCCAGGACGCCGATGCTCCCGGCGCGAAGGGCTGTGGAATGCTCCTTGGCCGGAGCGTCGGTGGTCCGGGACTCGGAATTCGAAATACTCATTGGGTCCTTCTTAATGGTCATGAGCGTGGGGACGAGCTGTGGAATCCAGCGTGGCAGCGGGCGGCTGCAGCGCTTTGTCCGTCAGCGATCAGTTCTTGTCCATCAGCGCAGGGCCGTCCGCGAAGTCCCATCGGCGCAGTGCCGTCCGGGCAACGCCGGAAGCGGCGCCGGAGTCCCGGCGGCAGGGTGCGTACACAGACACACGCCGTCCGGGGCTGAGCTCAGGAAGCCGCACCCCGCCGCCGGACGCTCCCCCGGGCGTGTGACATGGGATACTGCCGTAACAACTTTCCTGCCGGAAATGCCGGCGGAAGCCGGAAGGGGTTGTGGGCATGCAGGAATCCGTCAGGGTGGACGAAACGGCGCTGGAGCGCGTGCTGGACGCGCTGTCACGCGAACGCAGCATTGGACTCCGCCCTGATCCGGCGTTCGACCGGCGCCTGGAGCAACACTTCCCGGACCTGTACCGCCTGTTCCGGTCCCTGTACGGATCCCGGCAGGACTGGCTGGACCAGCTCATTGCCCTGGTGGTGGAGAGCGCCCGCTCGTGGCAGGAGCGCCCCGCCGACCTGAAGGCCCTGGACGCCCGGCGGGAAGCAGACAGCGGCTGGTTCCTGTCCAACACCATGCTGGGCGGCGTCTGCTACGTGGATCGGTACGCGGACAGCCTGGACGGGCTCCGCAAGCACATCCCGTACTTCAAGGAACTGGGCCTGACCTACCTGCACCTCATGCCGCTGTTCCTTGCGCCGGAGCCACACTCCGACGGCGGCTACGCAGTATCGAGTTACCGCCAGGTCAACCCGAAGCTGGGCACCATGGAACAGCTCCGCGACCTTGCGGCTGAGTTCCGCGGCCACGGCATCAGCCTGGTGGTGGACTTCATCTTCAACCACACCTCCGACGAGCACGAGTGGGCCCGGAGGGCAGCTGCCGGCGACCCGAAGTACAGCGACTACTACTGGATTTACCCGGACCGGGCCATGCCGGACGCCTTCGAGCAGAACGTGCGCGAGATCTTTCCGGAGAACCACGCGGGATCCTTCATCCAGATGGAGGACGGCCGGTGGGTGTGGGCCACCTTCCACACGTACCAGTGGGACCTGAACTACTCCAACCCGGACGTGTTCCGGGCGATGGCCGGGGAGATGCTGTTTCTGGCCAACCAGGGCGTGGACATCCTGCGCATGGATGCGGTGGCGTTCATCTGGAAGCAGCTGGGCACCCCGTGCGAGAACCTGCCCGAGGCCCACATCCTCCTGCAGGCTTTCAACGCCGTGTGCCGGCTGGCCGCCCCCTCGCTGCTGTTCAAGTCCGAGGCAATCGTGCACCCGGACGAGGTGGCGCTCTACATCGACCCCGCCGAATGCCAGCTCTCCTACAACCCGCTGCAGATGGCGCTCATCTGGGAATCCCTGGCCACCCGGGACGTCTCGCTCCTGGCCCAGGCACTGGAGCGGCGGCACAACATCCCGGACGGCACCTCCTGGGTGAACTACGTCCGCAGCCACGACGACATCGGCTGGACGTTCGCCGACGAGGACGCAGCAGAGCTCGGAATCAACGGCTTCGACCACCGCCGCTTTCTGAACTCCTTCTATGTCAACCGCTTCCCCGGCAGCTTCGCCCGCGGCGTGCCGTTCCAGGACAACCCCAAGACCGGTGACTGCCGCATTTCGGGCACGACGGCGTCGCTGTGCGGCATGGAGGTGGACCCGGCTGAGGCGGTGGAGCGGATCCTCCTGGCCCACTCGGTGGCCTTCAGCACCGGCGGCATCCCCCTGCTGTACCTCGGCGACGAAGTGGGGCAGCTTAACGACTACGGCTACGCGAAGGAGGAAGGGCACGACGCCGACAGCCGCTGGGTGCACCGGCCCCACTATCCGGAGGAACAGTACGCCCGGCGGCACGATGTTTCCATGCCGGAAGGCGCGGTCTACGCGGGCCTGAAGCGGATGATCGAGGTCCGCGGCGCTGCTCCTGAACTTGCGGGAACAACGCTCCTCGATTTCGACACCCACAACAGGGGCGTCCTGGCCTACCAGCGGCCGGCAAGTGCGGCCGACGGCGGGGAGACGAGAATCCTGGTCCTCGCGAATTTCAGCGACGAACCCCAGTCCCTGCCCGCCGAAACCTTCTCCGGTTTCTCAGGCGCCGCCGTCGACCTCCTCTCCGAAGCCGCACTGCAGCTGGGCGAGGGCGTCACGCTCCTCCCCCGCCAGTACGCCTGGCTGCGCGTCACTCCGCGGCACTGATTCGGTCCGTGGGGCCGGGGCGTGAAACCATACGGATCATGGCCCAGAAGATTGCGTACCAGGGTGAGCCCGGCGCCAACTCCAATATCGCGTGCAAGCAGATGTTCCCGGACATGGAAAGCGTGCCCTGCGCGAGCTTCGAGGACGCCTTCGAACTGGTGTCTAGCGGCGAGGCGGAGCTGGCCATGATTCCCATCGAGAACTCCATTGCCGGCCGGGTGGCGGACATCCACATCCTGCTGCCGCAGTCCAACCTGCAGATCGTGGGTGAGTTCTTCCTGCCCATCCACTTCGACCTGCTGGGCATCCCGGGCAGCACCATTGAGGACGCAACCGAGGTGCACAGCCACATCCACGCCCTGGGCCAGTGCCGGAAGCTCATCCGCGAGCACGGCCTCAAGCCAGTCATCGCCGGTGACACTGCAGGCTCCGCCCGGGAGGTAAGCGAGTGGAACGATCCGCGCAAACTGTCCCTGGCACCGCCGATGGCCGCGCAGATCTACGGCCTGGACGTCCTGGCCTCAAGGGTTGAGGATGACCCTTCCAACACCACCCGCTTCGTGGTCCTGGCCCGGGAAAAGGAGCTGCCGGCCCGGGATGAGCTTTCCGGACCGGCAGTGACCAGCTTTGTGTTCCGCGTCCGCAACGTCCCCTCAGCGCTGTACAAGGCACTGGGCGGCTTTGCGACGAACGGGGTGAACATGACACGGCTGGAAAGCTACATGGTGGGCAACGAGTTTGCCGCCACCATGTTCATGGCCGACGTCGAGGGCCACCCCGAGGACCTGCCGCTGAAGCTGGCCCTCGAGGAGCTGGACTTTTTCACCACGGAGGTGCGGATCCTGGGCGTTTACGCTGCCGCGGAATACCGGACGGGTCAGACAGTCAGCGGCTGACCGGCGTTGTGCCGGCCCGGCAGCAGCGGAGCAAAGAATGCGCCCAGCTCTGCCGTTGCCGTGAGCGGCAGGACGTTCGCCACGTACTGGTCCGGCCGCACCACCACCACAACGCCGCCGCGGTCCAGGCCGCGGAGCTCGAAAATGTCCGCTTTGGGGTCTGTGCCGTAGACCTTCTCGTAGTCGGTCAGCCTGAACGGGCCCACCTGCGGCTTGAAGACCGCCGGCACCGCGTTGATGTCAAGGTCCGTGTGGGGCTGCTGGTAGATGACCTTGACGTCGAACCAGGCATCGGGATCAGCGTCCGACGGCGTTGCCGCCAGCGGTGACTCGGCCCCCTCCGCCAGCCACTGGGCCAGCTTGTCCGTGGCAGAGCCGGTGCCCGGAAGCGCGGCATCGGCGAACACGTAGATCCGCCAGCGTCCGTCTGCTGTGGCGTGGTGGCCCAGATGCATGGGATTGGTGTCGCCTACCCGCACCACGGGCGCTGACTTGAACCGCTTGCCCACCGGGAAGCCGGCGGCAAGGGCCTGGTGGCCTGCCGGTGCCACCAGCATGGACGGCGCGTACTCGGTCATGAAACCGGCCGGGAACTCGGCAGTGCGGACATAGAAGTCCTCAAGGTCCGAGGGGTTCTCGAACTCCTCGGGCTTCTTGGCCATCATGGTGGACCATTCCTTGTCGAAGTCGATCAGGTTCTTGGCCACCACCTGGCGCTCCTCCGAGTAGGTGGAGAGCAAGCTTTCCGGGCTGCGGCCTTCCAGCACGTGCCCCAGCTTCCAAGCCAGGTTGAAACCGTCCTGCATGGACACATTCATGCCCTGGCCCGCTTTGGCACTGTGCGTGTGGCACGCGTCGCCGGTGATGAACACCCGTGGGGTCCGTGCGCCGCGGTCCTCCGGCAGGACGTCGTCGAACCTGTCCGTGAGCCGGTGCCCCACTTCGTAGACGCTGTGCCACGCCACGTTGCGCACGTCGAGGGTGTAGGGATGGAGGATCTCGTTGGCCTTGGCGATGATCTGCTCGATGGTTGTACTGCGCACGGCGTGATGGGTAGCCGGATCCACCTCACCCAGGTCCACATACATGCGGAACAAGTACCCGCCCTCGCGCGGGATCAGCAGGATGCTGCCTTTTTCGCCCTGGATGGCGCACTTGGTGCGGATGTCGGGGAAGTCGGTCACGGCGAGGGTGTCCATCACGCCCCAGGCATGGTTGGCCTGGTCCCCGGCGAGGGTGCAGCCAATCGCTGCGCGCACTTTGCTCCGGGCACCGTCGGCACCAATAACGTACTTCGCCCGGACAATGCGCTCCTGGCCCTCGTTCGGGCCGTCGGTATGCAGCAGCGTTACGCTGACGGGATATTCGTCCCCGTCCGTGATGCTAAGGGACTGGAAATCGTAGCCGTAGTCGGGCGTCATGCGGGTGGGTGCGTTGGCCATGTACTCGGCGAAGTAGTCCAGCACACGGGCCTGGTTGACGATGAGGTGCGGGAACTCGCTGATGCCCATCTCGTCGTCGACGGCGCGGGCGGCCCGGACGATGTTGGCGCGGTTCGCGGGGTCCGGCTTCCAGAACGCCATCTCGGTGATGCGGTATGCCTCGGCAATGATGCGCTCGGCGAAGCCGAAGGCCTGGAAGGTCTCGACGCTGCGCGCCTGGATGCCGTCAGCCTGGCCGATGGCGAGGCGGCCCGGACGGCGCTCAATGATCCGGGTGGTGATGTTCGGGAAGCGGGACAGCTGCGCTGCCGCGAGCATTCCAGCAGGCCCGGTGCCAACGATCAGCACGTCGACTTCCTCCGGAAGCTCCTGGGGCCGGTTCAGGCCAACGCCGGCGGCGGGCAGGACTCGCGGGTCACCGGATACGTAACCGTGGTGGTGGAATTGCACGGGATTTCCTCACTTCGTTGTGGTGGATTATCGCTACTTCGCAGCAGTTGCCTGCCCCTGAAGCTGGTGTTCTATATAAGAACACCCAATTCGATAATCGAAAACTTGAACTTTGGCTTCCACTGTACGCCGGTTGTGATCCAGGCGACAAGTGCCATATTCCCCGAAAGCACAACGCCAGAATTGGGGGGTTGACGATCCGCTCTCGAGGGACGATAGTGATCGTATACGATTTCGTACCTGATGAGGAGACAGTCTTGGAGCACGTCAACGGCGACACCCTGGCAGCAGCACGGAAGGTGGTCGCGGTGCACATCAACTACCCCAGCCGGGCAGCCCAGCGCGGCCGGACTCCCGCCCAGCCGTCGTACTTCCTCAAGCCCTCCAGCTCCCTGGCCCTGAGCGGCAGCACGGTGGAGCGGCCTGCAGGCTGTGAGCTGCTCGGCTATGAAGGCGAGATCGCCTTGGTTATCGGCAAGGCTGCCCGCCGGGTGGGCATCGATGACGCCTGGAGCCACGTTGCTGCCGTTACCGCCAGCAACGACCTCGGCGTTTACGACCTCCGCTACGCGGACAAGGGCTCCAACCTCCGGTCCAAGGGCGGCGACGGTTTCACACCGGTAGGCCCGGGACTTATCCCGGCAGACGCCGTCGACCCCGCCAACCTGCGCATCCGCACCTGGCACAACGGCGAGCTGGTCCAGGACGACACCACCGGAGACCTGCTCTTCCCGTTCGCCCGGCTGGTGGCCGATCTGTCCCAGCTGCTCACCCTCGAAGAGGGGGACATCATCCTCACCGGCACCCCGGCCGGCGCCTCCGTCGCCAAGCCTGGGGACGTCCTGGAAGTTGAAGTTTCCGCCGGTGGCCTCACCACCGGCCGGCTGGTCACCAAGGTGGAAGCGGGCACGACGCCGTTCGCGGATTTTGGTGCCGGACCCAAGGTTGATGACCTGCAGCGGGAGGAAGCGTACGGTTCGCGCGCAGCGGCGGGGCTGCCGGCGGGGGCAGGCGTCCTCACTCCGGAGCTGAAAGCGAAGCTGGAAAGCGTGGCCACGGCCACCCTGTCCTCGCAGCTGCGAAAGCGCGGCCTCAACAATGTGAGCATCGACGGCCTGCAGGCAACCCGGCCGGACCGCCGCGTGGTGGGACTGGCCCGGACCCTGCGTTACGTTCCCAACCGTGAGGACCTCTTCAAGACCCACGGCGGCGGCTTCAACGCCCAGAAACGCGCCATCGATTCCGTGAACGAGGGCGAGATCCTGGTCATGGAAGCGCGCGGCGAGAAGGGCACCGGAACCGTTGGTGACATCCTGGCCCTGCGCGCCCAAGTGCGCGGCGCCGCGGCAATCATTACCGACGGCGGCGTCCGCGACTACACCGCCGTGGCCGGCCTGGAGATGCCCACGTATTTCGCCAACCCGCATCCTGCCGTGCTGGGCCGCCGCCACATCCCGTGGGACACGGATATCACCATCGCCTGCGGCGGCGCCACAGTGCAGCCCGGCGACATCATCGTGGCCGATTCCGACGGCATCCTGGTGATCCCGCCGGCCATCGCCGAAGAACTCGTGGATGATTGCATCGCGCAGGAGCAGGAGGAAACCTTCATCTTCGAGATGGTCAAGCAGGGCAACAGCGTGGACGGCCTCTACCCGATGAACGCCGCCTGGCAGGCACGGTACAAGGAATGGAAGGCCGGCAATATGGCACCGGTTGGCAGCGCCGATGACTGAAACAACCTTCACCGACCTCCCCGTCGCAGCCCCTGCCGGCAGCAAGTCCGAACAGGCGTACCGGGCAGTCAAGGCCCGCATCGTAGAGGGCACCTACACCCCCGGATACCGCCTGGTCCTCGGCTCTATCGCCAAGGACCTTGGATTCAGCGTGGTTCCGGTCAGGGAAGCGATCCGCCGGCTCGAGGCAGAGGGCCTGGTGACGTTCGAACGCAACGTGGGCGCCACCGTGGCCGGAATCGACCCCACCGAGTACCTCTACACCATGCAGACCCTGAGCATCGTGGAAGGTGCCGCCACCGCGCTGTCCGCCCCGCTGGTTGATTCCGTGGCAATTGCCCGGGCCCGTGCGGTGAACGAGGACATGCGCAAATGCCTGGACCACTTCGACCCCGTCCGGTTCACGCAGCTTAACCAGGACTTCCACAGCATCCTGTTCGAGCACTGCCCCAACCCCCACATCCTGGACCTGGTGCACCGCGGCTGGAACCGGCTGGCGTCGCTGCGGTCCTCCACCTTCCGCTTCGTCCCCGGCCGCGCCCGCAATTCCGTGGACGAACACGAGGCACTCCTGAAGCTCATCGAGTCCGGCGCCGACGCCGACGACATCGAGAAAGCCGCCCGGCTCCACCGCTCCGCCACCCTGGACGCCTACCTCGCCCAGGCGAAAACCATCTGAACTCCTCCGATCCCTTCAGAAGCAGTAAGGAAACAACAATGACGTTCACTGCACCGGAAACCAGCACCCATTACGTGCCGCAGGACCTTCCCACCCATATCCAGCACTACATCAACGGCCAGTTCGTTGACTCCGTGGGCGGGGCGACCTTCGACGTCCTGGACCCGGTATCCAACCGGAACTACGCCACCGCCGCAGCAGGCCAGAAAGAGGACATCGACCTCGCCGTCGCCGCCGCCCGCGAAGCGTTCGCCAACGGCCCGTGGCCGAAGATGAAGCCGCGCGAACGCGCCCGCGTTCTCAACAAGATCGCCGACGCCGTCGAAGCCCAGGAATCCCGGCTCGCCGAACTCGAGACCTTTGATACCGGCCTGCCCATCACCCAGGCCAAAGGCCAGGCCCTCCGCGCGGCGGAGAACTTCCGCTTCTTCGCCGATCTGATCGTGGCCCAGTTCGACGACGCCATGAAGGTCCCCGGCTCGCAGATCAACTACGTCAACCGCAAGCCGATCGGCGTCGCCGGACTCATCACGCCGTGGAACACCCCGTTCATGCTCGAGTCCTGGAAGCTCGCCCCGGCCCTGGCCACCGGCAATACCGTGGTGCTCAAACCAGCCGAGTTCACGCCGCTCTCGGCCTCGCTGTGGGCCACCATCTTCAAGGACGCCGGCCTGCCCGACGGCGTCTTCAACCTGGTCAACGGCCTCGGCGAAGAAGCAGGCGATGCGCTGGTCAAGCATCCGGACGTCCCGCTGATCTCCTTCACGGGCGAGACCACCACCGGCCAGACGATCTTCCGCAACGCCGCCGCGAACCTGAAGGGCCTGTCCATGGAACTCGGCGGCAAGTCCCCCTGTGTGGTGTTCGCCGACGCCGACCTGGACGCCGCGATCGACTCCGCCCTGTTCGGCGTCTTCTCCCTCAACGGTGAACGCTGCACCGCCGGCTCCCGCATCCTCGTTGAGCGCGCCATCTACGATGAGTTCTGCGAGAAGTACGCGGCCCGCGCGAAGAACATCGTGGTGGGCGATCCGCATGACCCCAAGACCCAGGTGGGCGCCCTGGTCCACCCGGAGCACTACGAAAAGGTGGCCTCCTACGTGGAGATCGGCAAGTCCGAAGGCCGGCTGCTGGCCGGTGGCGGCAGGCCCGGGCACCTGCCCGAAGGCAACTACATCGCACCCACGGTGTTCGCCGACGTCGCCCCGGATGCGCGGATTTTCCAGGAGGAGATCTTCGGACCCGTCGTGGCCATCACCCCGTTCGAAAACGACGACGAAGCCCTCGCCCTGGCGAACAACACCAAGTACGGCCTGGCCGCCTACATCTGGACCCAGAACCTGACCCGGGCGCACAACTTCTCGCAGAACGTGGAGGCCGGCATGGTGTGGCTGAATAGCCACAACGTCCGCGACCTGCGCACCCCGTTCGGAGGCGTCAAGGCCTCGGGCCTCGGACACGAGGGCGGCTACCGCTCCATCGATTTCTACACCGACCAGCAGGCCGTGCACATCACGCTCGGCACAGTCCACACCCCCAAATTCGGCGCCTGAACCGCCACCCGCCCCTCCTCAAAGAAGAGAGAACACCATGACCAACTTCGTTCCCACCCCCACCGTCCCGGCACCGGACATCGTCCGCTGCGCCTACATGGAGATCGTGGTCACCGACCTCGCCAGGTCCCGCGAGTTCTACGTGGACGTCCTGGGCCTGCACGTCACCGAGGAAGACGGGAACGCCATCTACCTGCGCTCCCTGGAGGAATTCATCCACCACAACCTGGTACTGCGCAAGGGACCCATCGCCGCCGTCGCAGCATTCGCCTACCGGGTGAAGTCCCCCGCCGAGGTGGATGCCGCCGAAGCCTACTACAAGGAACTGGGCTGCCGCACCGAACGGCGCAAGGACGGCTTCACCAAGGGCATCGGCGACTCCGTCCGCGTGGAGGACCCGCTGGGCTTCCCGTACGAGTTCTTCTACGAGGTGGAGCACGTGGAGCGCCTCACCCAGCGCTACGACCTCTACTCCGCCGGCGAACTGGTCCGCCTGGACCACTTCAACCAGGTCACCCCGGACGTCCCCCGCGGCCGCGCCTACCTTGAGGACCTGGGCTTCCGCGTCTCCGAGGACATCAAGGATTCCGACGGCGTCACGTACGCCGCGTGGATGCACCGCAAGCAGACGGTCCACGACACCGCACTGACCGGAGGTAACGGCCCGCGCATGCACCACGTCGCGTTCGCCACGCACGAGAAGCACAACATCATCCAGATCTGCGACAAGATGGGTGCCCTGCGGATCAGCGACCGGATCGAACGCGGGCCCGGCCGGCACGGAGTGTCCAACGCGTTCTACCTCTACATCCTGGACCCGGACGGCCACCGTGTGGAGATCTACACCCAGGACTACTACACCGGCGATCCGGACAACCCCACCATCACCTGGGACGTCCACGACAACCAGCGCCGCGACTGGTGGGGCAACCCCGTGGTCCCGTCCTGGTACACCGACGCCTCCCTGGTCCTGGACCTGGACGGCAACCCCCAGCCCGTCATCGAACGCGAGGAAAAGAGCGAAATGGCCGTCACCGTGGGCGCCGACGGCTTCTCCTACACCCGCAAGGACGGATCCCCCGAAGATGACCGGACCGGGTTCAAGCTGGGAGCGCAGCTGTAGCCATGCTGGATGACAGGACGATTGAGGCCATCGCGAACGAACTCGTGGAAGCCGGCCGAACCCGCACCCCTGTTCCCCGCCTGACGGCCCGGTACCCGGAGATGACGGTGGAGGACTCCTACGCGGTGCAGCAGTTGTGGCGTCGCCGCAGCGAGGAGGCCGGCCGGACCCTGGTGGGCCGCAAGATCGGCCTCACGTCCAAAGCCATGCAGGCGGCCACGGGCATCACCGAGCCGGACTACGGCGCCATCTTCGATGACATGGTGCTCGAGACCAGCTGCTCGGTGGAGTGGGACAGATACACCCACCCGCGGGTGGAAGTGGAGCTGGCGTTCGTCCTGAAGGACGGGCTCAAGGGACCCGGCGTGACCATCTTCGACGTCCTGAAAGCCACCGACTACGTGGTTCCGGCCCTCGAGATCCTCGATTCCAGGATCGAAATGGAGGGCCGGACCATCGTGGACACCATTTCGGACAACGCCGCCATGGGCGCCATGGTGATCGGCGGCAACCCGGTGAAGCCGGACGCGGTGGACCTGCGCTGGGTCTCCGCCATCCTCTACAAGAACCAGACCGTGGAGGAAACCGGCGTGGCCGCCGGGGTCCTGGACCATCCCGCCAACGGGGTGCACTGGCTGGCGAACAAGATCGCCGCCCACGGCGATTCCCTGAAAGCAGGGGACATCATCCTCGCCGGCTCCTTCACCCGCCCGCTCTGGGTCTACAAGGGCGACACTGTCCACGCAGACTACGGACCCCTGGGGAGTGTCACGTGCCGCTTCGAATAGAAGAGACCTTCCGCGACGCCCTCGCCGGGCAAACGGGCGAAACCGGCCGCCCGCTGGCAGGGATGTGGGTCTGTTCCGGCAGCCCGCTGGTTGCCGAGCTTTGTGCTGGATCCGGACTCGACTGGCTGCTGGTGGACGCAGAGCACAGCCCCAACGGGCTCGAATCCATCCTCGCCCAGCTCCAGGCCATCCACGGCTACCCGGTGCACACCGTGGTGCGGCCGCCGGTCAACGACACCGTGCTGATTAAGCAGTACCTGGACCTGGGTGTGCAGAACCTGCTCGTCCCCATGGTCAACTCCGCTGCTGAGGCGGAAGCCGCGGTGACGGCCACCCGGTACCCGCCGCAGGGCGTCCGCGGGGTCGGCTCGGCCCTGGCCCGTGCGGCACGCTGGAACCGGGTCCCGGACTACCTGGCCCGCGCCAGCGAGACCATCAGCGTCACCGTGCAGATCGAATCCGCCGCCGCGGTCGCCGTCGTGGAAAACATCCTGGCGGTCGACGGCGTCGACGCGATCTTCGTGGGCCCGTCCGACCTCGCGGCCTCAATGGGCCTGCTGGGACAGCAGGAACACCCGGAGGTGCGTGCCGCCGTCGAACACTGCCTGTCCGCGGCACAGGCAGCCGGGAAACCGGCCGGAGTCAATGCGTTCAACCCGGACACAGCCCGGCACTACCTGGCCAACGGCGCCAATTTCATCCTGGTGGGGGCCGACGTCGCGCTCCTGGCGAGGGGTTCCGAAGCCCTCGCTGCGCAATACATCAAGCCCAGCGACATCCAGAAGGCTGACGACGACACCCCCTCCAGCTACTGATCCCTCCCTTCTTAAGGACTATTTCAATGACAGTTACTCCTGCGCTGCCCCCTGCCGTTTCGTCGGAGCGTGAGGCTGAGCTCCTCGCCTCCGTTCCCACTGGCCTGCTGATTGGCGGGCAGTGGCGGGATGCGTCCGACGGCGGCACGTTCGACGTGCACGACCCCGCCACCGGGGAGGTGCTCGCCACCCTCGCTTCGGCCACGAGCGAGGATGCGGTCGCGGCCTTGGATGCCGCTGACGCCGCGCAGGCCTCCTGGGCGCGGACCGCACCCCGGGACCGCGCGGAGATCCTCCGCCGCGCCTTTGACCTGGTGACCGAACGGGCCGAGGACTTCGCCCTGCTGATGACCCTGGAAATGGGCAAGCCCCTGGCCGAAGCCCGCGGCGAAGTCACCTACGGGGCCGAGTTCCTGCGCTGGTTCTCCGAGGAAACCGTCCGCGACTACGGCCGCTACCTCACCTCGCCCGAGGGGAAGAACAAGATCCTGGTCCAGCACAAACCGGTGGGCCCCTGCCTGCTGATCACGCCCTGGAACTTCCCGCTGGCGATGGCCACTCGCAAGGTCGCACCCGCCGTCGCCGCCGGCTGCACCATGGTCCTCAAACCCGCCAAACTCACCCCGCTCACCGCGCAACTGTTCGCCCGGACCATGCTCGACGCCGGTCTCCCCGCCGGCGTCCTGAACGTCGTCTCCTCCGCCAGCGCCTCCGGGATCTCCGGACCGCTGCTGAAGGACTCCCGCCTGCGGAAAATCTCCTTCACCGGCTCCACCTCCGTGGGCAAGCGCCTCATGGCCGACGCCGCGCAGAACGTCCTCCGCACCTCCATGGAACTCGGTGGCAACGCACCCTTCATCGTGTTCGAAGACGCGGACCTCGATGCCGCCGTTGAAGGGGCAATGGCAGCGAAAATGCGGAATATGGGAGAGGCCTGCACCGCCGCCAACCGGTTCCTCGTCCAGGAATCCGTTGCCGCCGAGTTCACACAGAAGTTCGCCGCGGCCATGGGCGCCCTGGCCACCGGCCGCGGCACCGACCCCGCCACCCAGGTCGGGCCGCTCATCGACGCCGGGGCACGTGATGACGTGCACGCCCTGGTGGCGGCCGCCGTCGACGCCGGGGCCACCGCCATCACCGGCGGTGCACCTGTGGACGGTCCCGGCTACTTCTACCAGCCCACAGTGCTGGGCAACGTTCCGAACGGTGCAGCGATCCTGGGCCAGGAAATCTTCGGCCCCGTAGCCCCGGTCACCACATTCAGCACCGAGGAAGACGCCATCCGCCTGGCCAACGCCAGCGAATACGGCCTAGCGTCCTACCTCTACAGCCGCGACTTCAACCGGCTGCTGCGGGTAGCGGAGCAAGTTGAATTCGGCATGGTCGGCTTCAACGCGGGTGTCATCTCCAACGCCGCCGCGCCCTTTGGCGGAGTCAAGCAATCAGGGCTCGGCCGAGAAGGCGGCACTGAAGGCATCGCTGAATACACCACCACCCAGTACATCGGCATCGCCGACCCCTACGCGCGCTGATACCAGCCGCCCGGCGTGACATCCCGCATAAACCTGTCACGCGTGACGCTCCCTGCAGTGAAGAACAAAAGAACGTTCAGCATATTAGCCACCAGCCAGTATAGTGAACGAATGACTTCCACAATCACCCTTGCGATCGCTGTACCGCTCGAAGCAGAGCTGGTGGAACAGATCCGCGCCGTCGATCCGTCAGTTACTGTCCTCTACGAGCCCGAACTCCTGCCGCCCGAGCGTTACCCTGCCGACCACTCCGGCGACCCGGCGTTCAAGCGCACTCCAGCCCAGGAAGAGCGCTACTGGGCCATGCTCAACAGCGCACAGGTGCTGTATGGATTCCCCAACGAAAGCCCCGCCGGCCTGGCCCGCATAGCCCGCGAGAATCCGCGGCTGCAGTGGATCCATGCCATGGCTGCCGGGGCGGGCGGAGCCGCCAAGGCCTCCGGCCTGGACCAGGACATCCTGCAAAAGTTCAAGATCACCACATCGGCCGGCGTCCACGCCCTGCCCCTCGCCGAGTTCGCGGCGCTCGGAATACTTAACGGATTCAAACGGAGCGCCGAACTGGCGCAGGACCAGGCCGCCAAAACATGGCCCGAACTGCGGATTCCCACCCGCCTGGTCAACGGCTCCACGCTGGTGGTCACGGGCTTAGGCGAAATCGGGCTGGAGACCGCAAGGATTGCCAGGGCGCTGGGGATGAAGGTCAGCGGGACCAAGCGGTCCGTGGAACACATCGACGGCATCGAGCAGGTGGTGGACAACACCGGCCTTCCGGCCCTGCTGGCCACGGCTGATGCGGTGGTGAACACGTTGCCCGGCACCGCCTTCACGGAGAAGCTTTTCAACCATGAAGCCTTCGCCGCCATGAAGCCCGGGACGGTGTTCATCAACGTGGGACGCGGCACCGTTGTTGACGAAGAAGCCCTGCTGGAAGCCCTCAACAACGGGCAGGTCAGCTACGCCTGCCTGGACGTCTTCGCCGTGGAACCCCTCCCGCAGGACAGCCCTCTGTGGGACCACCCCAGGGTCACGGTCTCCCCGCACACATCGGCCCTCAGCGCAGCCGAGAACCGCCTCATTACCGAGCGCTTCTGCAGCAACCTCCGGACCTTCCTCGACGGCGGCGACCTTCCCCACCTCGTGGATACCGTCCACTTCTACTAAGCCCCAGGGGCACGATCAGGAGACCCATGCGCATCGCAAGAATCAAGACAGCAGAGGGCGCCCGGCACGCGGTGGAACGGAGCGGGACATGGCACCACATTGCTGACCCCTTCGAGGAACCCCTGACCTACACCGGGCGCACTACCCCGGCCGCCGGTGCGGTCTTCCTTGCCCCGGTCCGGCCCGCCGTGGTCCTCGGCATCGGACACAACAGGACGCTGAACGACCACCCGCTCCCCATCCAGGCATGGCATAAATCCGTGCACACCCTCGCCAATCCCGGCGATCCGGTAGTGGCCGCCCGGGACCGTGGCACGGTCAACGTGGAGGGCGAACTCGCGGTGGTGATCGGGAAACAGGCGAAGGAACTGACGGCGGAGAACGCCCTGGAGCATATCCTCGGGTACACCTGCGTCAACGACGTGACCAACGTGGACCAGGGCCTGGTGGATGAACGGAATTTCCAGGGCAAGGCCGGCGTCAACTACACCCCCCTTGGCCCCTGGATAGAAACCGACCTGCCGGATCCGGACCTTGTGGGAATCGACGTCATCGTCAACGGAGTGGCCCAGGCGAACTCCGGGACGTCCAACCTCCCTTCCTCAGTGGTGGAGTGCCTCGTCTACGTCACTTCCTGGCTGACGCTGGAACCCGGCGACGTGCTGATGACCGGGGCGCCCGGCACGGCAGTGGCAGTCCTGCCGGGCGACCAGGTGGACATCGTGATCGAGGGAATCGGCACCCTTACCAATACAGTCGCCTGAGTTCCCCGCCTTCAGGAGCACGCATGGCATGGGGGCGCAATGACGCGCGCCCCCTATGATGGATGGTGTTCAGTCAAATGAACACCAGCTCGTCATGCCGCGGCAACCCGAAGGAGAATCATGGCCGATTCCCGCAACTCCGGTCCTCAACCAGACAACCAGGGCAACGCCTCTCCCGCCCCCGCGGTCACGCGGGCGGCTGCTGTCCTGGATGCCCTGGCTTCCTCCGCCACCGGCCGCCTCACCCTCAGCGACCTCTCGCGTGAAGTAGGCATCCCAAAATCATCCACGTCGAACCTGCTGCTGGCGCTGGAGGAAGCACGGCTCATCAACCGGCAGGGCAGTGAATTCACCCTCGGCCGCAAACTGGTGGAGCTGGGCGCCGCCTACCTTGGCCGGCTGGATGAAGTGCAGGAGTTCTACCGCTACTGCGAGCAGGCTCCCGTCCTGTCCGGCGAGACGGTTCGCATCGCCATGCTCGACGGCCTGAACGTCATCTACCTCGCCCGCTACGAGGGCCATCCTGCTGTGCGCCTGACATCGAACATCGGCGACAAAATGCCGGTTTCACTCTGCGCGGTGGGCAAAGCGCTGATAGCAAGGCTTCACGACCATGACATCGAGGAGCTTTTCCCTGATGATGCCGAACTGCCGGTGCTGACGCCGAAGTCGCTGCGCACAGGCGCCGAATTCAAGGCGCAGCTACAGACCATCCGCGAACAGGGCTACGCCTTTGAGGATGAGGAATCCACCACGGGCGTGGTCTGCCTGGCCGTTGCCGTACCAACCCGCGGAGCCCACGGCCCCAGCCTGGGACTTTCCGTGACAGCCCTCAAGGCCACCTACACCCCCGAGCAGGGCGCCCAGATGGTCAAGGAACTCCAGGAACTCGCCCATTCACTGGGCAACCCCATGGGTTAGACGGCGGCGCTTCCTTCACAAACGCATCCCCTCTTGCCGTCTGTTCAACTTGCTGTATTGTGTTCAGCATAGTGATCGACGCAACAGGTGTCATTGCTATCCCACCAGGCCAACGAGGGTCTGGAGTGCGTTTAAGGGAGTTACTGTGACAACTCGTACTAAATCACCGCAGACTGACAGGAACGGCGACGTCGTCGAACCGGAGCAGCTGCGAAGGGCAACGCTTGCCAGCTCTGTAGGGTCAGCCCTCGAGTACTACGACTTTTACATTTATGGCCTCGCGTCAGCACTGATCTTTGGTCCGCTGTTCTTTTCCCCCTTGGGTGAAAGCGGCGCAGTCATCGCCTCGTTTGCCACATACGGCGTCGGCTTTGCCGCAAGGCCCTTTGGCGGGGTGGTCTTTGGCTACATCGGAGACCGCTTCGGCCGGAAGATGGTGCTGATCCTCACCATCGGCCTGATGGGTATGGCTAGCTTCGCCATTGGCCTCCTGCCCACCTTTGAACAGGCAGGAATGCTCGGGGCCGTTCTGCTGGTGGCCCTCCGCATCCTCCAGGGCCTCGGCGCCGGCGCCGAGCAGGCCGGGGCAACCACGCTGATTTCCGAGGTTGCTCCGCGAAGCCGCCGCGGGTTCTTCGCCTCCTTGCCCTTCGTGGGCATCCAGCTGGGCACACTGCTCGGAGCGGGCACTTTCGCCCTAATGGCACTCGCGGACAGGGATGTGCTGCTGGGCTGGCTGTGGCGGGTACCCTTCCTGGCCAGCGTCATCCTTATTGTCATTGCCGTCTTTATCCGGCTCCGGCTGAAGGAAACTCCGGTCTTCCAGGAGCTTGAGAAGCACAAGGCCGTGGTCAAGAATCCGGTGGGCCAAATCTGGAAGCACTCCAAGAAGAATGTGCTCGTCGGGATCGGCCTGCGCATGGGCGAGAACGGTAACTCGTCGGTTTACTCCGCGCTTCTGGTCTCATTCATCAGCCTTCCGGCCGGCGTATTTCCGGGCGACAAGTTCATTGGCCCAACAGGCCTGCTGATCGCCGCAGGCTGCGCAGCAGTCATGGTGGTCGTCTTCGGCGCCCTGTCCGACCGGTTCGGCCGGGTTCCCGTGTACCGCTACGGGGCATTATTCCAGGCCCTCATTGCACTGCCCGCGTTCTACCTGGTCACGCTGGGCAACGTCACGCTGGTCTGGGCAGTGATGGCGGTGGGCATCGCCCTGGGCGTGCAGTCCATGCTCGGTCCGCAATGCGCCATGCTGCCCGAACTCTTCGGCTCGCAGCACCGGTTCACCGGCGTGGCCCTCAGCCGTGAACTCTCGGCAGTCCTCGCCGGCGGGTTCGCACCCATGATCGGCGTTGCGCTGCTCGCTGCGACCAACCACTCCTGGCTGGTTCCCGCACTGTACTCACTGGTCCTGGCCGCAATCTCCTTTGTCACCACGTTCTTTACTCCCGAAACCAATGGTCGCGACCTGGCGCTCGTGGAGGACGCCAAATAGAAGTCCCTGAACCCTGGGGGCGGCCCCTGCGGTGGCCGACCCCAGGGTTCGTCAGCAGCCAAGCACCCCCAGCCCGTCCGGTCACCAAAGGTTGAACATGAACAACGCCACCGCCTCCACCGCTCCCCCTGCCCCAGCCGGGCAAACCCGTCCGCGTGCCGGGTTTGTCGGGCTGGGGCTGATGGGCGCACCCATGGCCGCTAACCTGCTGCGGGCGGGATGGTCCGTCACGGGATGGAACCGCTCCCCCGCCGCTGTTGAAGACCTGCTGCGGCTGGGCGGGAGCGGCGCCGCCACGGTGGCAGACCTGAGGGACGAGCCTGTCATCATCTTTATGCTCCCCGATCTTTCCTTTATTGAAGATGCCGCGGCAGGGCTCCTCGAAGCCTGGCGGTCCTCGCCGCCTGAACCGGGAACGCTCGTTGTGGTCATGAGCAGCGTTTCACCCGTGGGCGTCCAAGACTTCGGCCGCGCGGTCATCGAGGCAAGCGGCGGGAACGCCACCGTGCTGGATGCGCCCGTCAGCGGCGGCACACACGGCGCACAGCAAGGAAACCTGGCCATCATGGCAGGCGGCCCGGAAGAGGACTTCGCGCGGATCCTGCCGGCACTGCAGGCCATGGGCGCAACAGTCCGGCGGCTCGGCGGGCTCGGGGCGGGCTCGCTGGCCAAAGCGTGCAACCAGTTGGTTGTCGGCTCCACGACGGCGGCCCTCGCCGAAGCAGCCGAGCTTGCGGAACGCTCCGGCCTGGATGTCACGGCCCTCTTCGACGTGCTCTCCGGCGGGCTCGCGGCAAGCCGCGTGCTGGAAATCGTAGGCCCCCGCTTGGCAACAAAGGACTACACGCCCACAGGACCGGCCAAGTTCATGCACAAGGACCTGTCTTTTGTTGTGGAGAGCGCACGAAACGTCGGTGCCGCTGCGCCGATGGCGTCCGCCGGGACTGAACTCTATGCGCAGTTGCTCGCGCAAGGCCTGGGGGACCTCGACCTGGCTGTGGTGCGTCAGACCATTGCGAACCTCAGCACCACAGACGCTTCCCACAGCGGGACCGAAACGGCCAAGGAGACTGCACGATGACTTCACTTTTCGACCTGACCGGGCGTACGGCCCTCATTACCGGCTCCAGCCGGGGAATCGGCAACGCTCTTGCCCGGGCCCTGGCGGATGCCGGTGCAACGGTGGTGTTGAACGGGATGGATGCGGACCGCCTCAAGGTTGCAGAAACCTCCATGTCCGCCGATTTCCCACCCGGCCGTATCCACAGCTGCGCCTTCGACGTCACCAAGGACGCAGAAGTGGGCCGTGCGGTGGCGTGGGTAGAGGAGAACGTCGGTCCGCTGGAGATCCTGGTCAACAATGCCGGAATCCAGCACCGGGTGGCCATGCTTGACTTGGACGTCGAGGACTGGGAAAGGGTAATCACCACTGACCTCACCAGTGCTTTCCTCGTGGGCCGGGCGGCCGCCCGCTTCATGATCCCCCGCGGCCGCGGCAAGATCATCAACATCTGCTCCGTCCAGGCCGACCTTGCGCGGCCCACCATCGCCCCCTACATCGCTGCCAAGGGCGGCCTGCGAAACCTCACCCGCGCCATGACGGCGGAATGGGCGGCTTCGGGCCTGCAGGTCAATGCCATCGCACCTGGTTACATCCACACCGAAATGACCCAGAACCTGGTGGACGATGAACAGTTCAACTCCTGGATCCTGGGGAGAACCCCCGCGCACCGCTGGGGCACCGTCCAGGACCTCGCCGGACCGGCAGTCTGGCTGGCCTCCAGCGGTTCGGACTTCGTGAACGGACAGACAATCTTCATTGATGGCGGAATGACGGTGGTGGTCTGATGCACGCCGTTCCTGATGCTCCTGCAGACAGCCGGCGCTACCCGTCCGGACTTCCCGCGGCCAGTCCCGCCGTCGTCGCCCACGCGGCAGCCGACCTTCGCATTGACAACATTCCGCTCCCTTCACCCACTCCGGACCAGGCCGTCGTCGAGATAGCCTACGGCGGCATCTGCGGCTCCGACCTGCACTACTGGCTGCACGGCGCCGCCGGAGAATCCGTCCTGAAGGCACCGATGGTGCTGGGACACGAGATTGTTGGCGTGGTGGTACGCGCGGCGGCGGACGGATCAGGTCCACCTGAGGGGGCAGCTGTCGCCGTGCATCCGGCAACGCCTGGCCCGGGAACCGGCCCGGACCCTGCCAGGTATCCCCACGACAGGCCGAATCTGTCCCCCGGCTGCACCTATCTGGGCAGCGCCGCAAGATACCCGCATACGGATGGTGCCTTCAGCCGCTACGCCACCTTGCCATCGCGGATGCTGCGGGTCCTGCCCCCCGGCCTGGATCTGAGGACCGCGGCGCTGATTGAACCGGCCAGCGTTGCCTGGCACGCCGTTTCACGCGCTGGTGACGTTAGGGGCAAGACCGCCATGGTGGTGGGCAGCGGTCCCATCGGGGCGCTGGCCGTCGCCGTGCTTAAGCGCGCTGGTGCAACCCGCATCGTGGCCACAGACCTGCACCGCAAACCCCTGGAGATAGCACAGGCAGTCGGCGCTGACGAGGTGTTGGAAGCAACAGACAGCCAAGCACTGGCAGAGGTCCAGGCCGATGTGGTGATCGAGTCCTCCGGCTCCCACCATGGACTGGCTACGGCCATCAAGGGAACGGTTCGTGGGGGCAAAGTGGTGATGGTGGGGTTGTTGCCGTCCGGACCCCAGCCTGTACTTATTTCTCTGGCCATCACACGGGAACTCGAACTTCTGGGATCATTCAGGTTCAACGACGAGATCGATGACGTCATTTCCGCACTGGGCGACGGGTCACTTTTCGTGGACCCCGTCATCACGCACGTGTTCCCGCTGGAATGCGGGCTGGAGGCCTTTGAGATCGCCAGGAACTCGGCAGAGTCCGGCAAGGTCCTGCTGGACTTCGCTCCAGGCCGCCGCTCCTGACGGGCAGGGGCGAGGAGCTGACGCTGGCTCCAGGCCGTTCCCTCCACGTCAAGGTCCCTGCGCCCAAAGACAAGAGGCCCGGACCGGGCGTACAGCACACTGGAAAGCAACCCGCCAGGCCAACCGGCCGGCGTCCTTGCCTACTCGAAGTGGAGTACACCATGGAAACCTACGATGCGCTTCTGGCGTCCGTTTCTGCCGAACCCGGTACCGGCCGGACCATCCTGGACCCCGCCACGGGAGAGCCCGTAGGCGAAGCCCCCGTCCACGGCCTCGAGTACCTCGAGGCGGCAGTCTCCGCCGCACAGGAAGCGCAGCCGGCTTGGGCGGCGCTGGGCCACAGCGCGAGGTCGGCCGCGCTCCTCAAAGCAGCCGACGCCGTCGAACGTTCCGCCGAGGAACTCGCCCAGCTGCTCTCCCGCGAGCAGGGCAAACCCCTGAACGGCCCCAACGCCCGGTTCGAAGTGGGTGCCTGCGTGGCCTGGCTGCGCGCCACAGCCAACCTGCCGCTTGAGCCTGAAACGATCGTGGACGACGGCCAGACCCGCGCCGAACTCCACTACAAGCCCATCGGGGTCGTAGCCGCGATCGGCCCGTGGAACTGGCCCATGATGATCGCCATCTGGCAGATCGCCCCCGCCCTGCGCATGGGCAACGCCGTGGTGGTCAAGCCGTCCGGCAACACCCCGCTCTCCGTCCTGGCGCTGGCCACGGTCCTGAACGAGGAACTCCCGGAAGGCATCCTCTCAGTGGTCTCCTGCGGCCGGGAAGTAGGAGCCCGGCTCACGGACCACCCCGCCATCGGAAAGATCATGTTCACCGGCTCCACCGCGGCCGGCCGCGCCATCATCAAATCCTCCGCGGACACCGTCAAGCGGCTCACCCTGGAACTTGGCGGGAACGACGCCGGTATCGTCCTGCCCGACGCCGACCCCAAGGCCATCGCCGAAGATGTTTTCTGGGGTGCCTTCCTGAACACCGGCCAGACCTGCGCGGCCCTCAAGCGCCTTTACGTCCACGATGACATCTACGATGCCGTCTGCGAAGAACTCACCGCCGTCGCCGCCGCGATGCCCATGGGCAACGGCCTCGACGAGGACAACGTCCTGGGTCCCCTGCAGAACAAGGCACAGTACGACGTCGTTGCAGGCCTCGTGGAGGCAGCAAAGGCTTCCGGCGCACGCGTCCTGCTGGGCGGAAATCCGGAGCCGGACCAGCCCGGCTACTTCTACCCCACCACCCTGGTCGCGGACATCGACAACGACAATCCGCTCGTGGCGGAGGAACAGTTCGGCCCTGCCCTGCCCATCATCCGCTACAGCACCATCGATGAAGCGGTGGAAAAAGCCAACGCCCTGGAGGTCGGACTCGGCGCCTCCGTCTGGTCTTCGGATGTTTCAGCAGCCCGCGGGGTCGCAAGCCGGATCCAGGCCGGCACCGTCTGGATCAACAGGCACGGCGCCGTGGACCCGCGTATCCCCTTTGGCGGCGCGAAGCAGTCAGGCTACGGACTGGAGTTCGGCGTCGAGGGCCTCAAAGCCCTCGGTGTACCGCAGGTCATTAACGGCTGAAACCTGACACGGCAAGAGGGGCACTGCACGCCGACGCGTGCAGTGCTCCTCTTGCGTTTGCCCCCGGTGGCGGGTATCCGCCAGCCTAAAGGACCGTGCCGGGGGCAGTGTGGTTACGCGAGGGAAAGGAAGAGCTTCTCCAGCTCTTTCCTGTCCATGGTGCTGTCTTCGCGGACAATGCACTGCTCCAGGCCGCTGGCGATGATCGCGAAGCCTGCCCTGTCCAGCGCCTTCGATACGGCGGCGAGCTGCGTGACGATGTCCTTGCAGTCCCTGCCCTCCTCCAGCATCCGCGTCACAGCGGCGAGCTGGCCCTGGGCGCGCTTAAGGCGGTTGACCACTGGGGCCAGTTCAGTCGAGTCGAGTTCCATGAGGTCTCCGTAGGTGGGGTTCTTGCCTCCAACTATATACCCCTCGGGGTGTTTTGACTACCCCGGGGGGTATCTGCAATACTCGGTGGGGTATTCATCTTTCCCCTATCGAGAGGCCAGCAATGACTTCCCCTTCCACGGCACCCACTGTTACCGCACTCGCTCCTGAAACCCTCCAGTCCTGGTTCAAAGAGCACCAGGACCTCGTGGTGCTCGATGTCCGCTCCGCTGCGGAGTTCGAGTCCATGCATATCCGCGGCTCCTACAACGTGCCGCTGCCGTTGCTGTCCGAGCACACGGATGAGCTCGCCGCCCGGCTGGGTTCCCGCGTGGTCCTGGTCTGCCAGTCCGGTGTGCGCGCCGAGCAGGCGCGCCAGCGCCTTGCCAAAGCCGGAATCGACACCGCCTACGTCCTGACCGGCGGGGCGCCCGGTTTCGCCGCTGCCGGCGGTGACGTGGTCAAGGGCAAGGACCGCTGGGATCTTGAGCGCCAGGTCCGCCTCGTGGCCGGATCCCTGGTGGTCCTGGGCCTGGCCGGCGGCAAGTTCGTCTCCCCGAAGATCCGGACGCTTGCCGGGGTCATCGGCACGGGCCTGACCTTCTCCGCAGCCACCAACACCTGCGCCATGGGCCAGGCGATCTCGGCGATGCCGTGGAACAAGGCCGCCAAGGAGCCCACCCGCGAAAGCGCCATCCTTGCCCTGCCCGTCAACACCGAGGTGAACGCCGAGGCCAAAGCATCATGACCCTCACCCTCATCCTGGTCCTGGCCCTCTCGGTGGTCATCGGACTCTCGCTCGGTGTCCTGGGCGGCGGCGGATCGATCCTGACCGTCCCGATCCTGGTCTACGTTGCCGGGTTCGAGGCCAAGGAAGCGATCGCAGCCTCGCTGTTCGTCGTCGGCGTCACCTCCGCGGTCAGCGTGTTCAGCCACGCCCGCGGCGGCAGGGTGATGTGGCGGACCGGCCTGATCTTCGGCGCGGCCGGCATGGCCGGGGCGTTCGTTGGCGGCCTCCTGGGCGGGCACATCCCCGGCCAGATCCTGCTCATCGCCTTCGCGGTCATGATGGTGGCCACCTCCGTGGCCATGCTTCGCGGCCGGAAGAAAAAGAACGACGACGGCGCGCCGCCGGTCAAGCATGAACTTCCCCTTGGCAGGGTGCTGCTTGACGGTGCCGTGGTCGGGCTCGTCACCGGCCTGGTGGGCGCGGGCGGCGGATTCCTCGTGGTCCCGGCCCTTGCACTGCTGGGCGGGCTGCCGATGTCCGTTGCCGTGGGCACCTCCCTGGTGGTCATCGCCATGAAGTCCTTCGCAGGGCTCGCGGGCTACCTCACCACCGTCCAGCTCGACTGGGGCATCACCCTCGGCGTGACCGCCGCCGCCATCGTAGGCACCCTTGCCGGCTCCAAACTCGCCGGCCGCATCCCGGAAGCTGCCCTGCGCAAGGCGTTCGGCTGGTTCGTCCTGGCCATGGGAACCTTCGTCCTCATCCAGCAGGCCCCCGCCGACCTGCGGTGGTTCATCGCAGCAGGCGTCGCAGCCCTCGCCGCGGCCACCGCGGGTATCTGCTGGTTCTTCATCAGCTCCTGCCCCCTGCGCAGCCGCACCGGCCGCCGCAGCAAAATCCCCTCACCCGCCTGAACCCGCCACCACCAGCCAAGGAGAACACCATGGGCCTCATCAGCTCCCTGAAAAAAGCCTTCAGCAAGCCCTACACAACGGTCTCGGTAGCTGAAGCCAAGGACCTCCTGTCCTCAGGTGCCGCACTGATCGACGTCCGCTCCGCCCAGGAATGGCGCTCCGGACGGGCACCCCAGGCGAAACACGTTCCCCTGGACCGGCTGCAGGCCGGCACCACCGGAATCAACAAGAACAAGCCCGTGATCGCCGTCTGCGCCTCCGGGGTCCGCTCCGCGTCAGCGGCCCGGCTCCTCGCCTCTCAGGGGTACCAGGCGCACTCCCTGCGCGGCGGCATGGGTGCCTGGCGCTCGGCCGGCGAGCCCGTCCGCTAACACCAGCCCACAATCTTTCGAAGGAGAATCCCATGGCTGAAATCACCATCACCGAAACCGAACAGCGCCGCACCAGCGCCCGCATCCTCGATGTCCGCGAGGACTTCGAAGTCGAGGACGGCATGATCCCCGGCGCCCTGCACATCCCCATGGGCCAGCTCCAGGCACGCCTGTCCGAACTGGACCCCGCCGTCCCCGTCATTGCGGTCTGCCGCAGCGGCAACCGTTCAGCCCGCGTCGCCGACGCCCTCAACGGGGCCGGCTTCACCGCGGACACCATGGCCGGCGGCATGATCGCCTGGACCCAGGCCGGGCTCCCCACCACCTGAGCCCCGCTGCACCGCCACCAACCACCCAAGCCAACGCCCGAAAGGACACGAAAGACGATGGCAACCATCGACCTCACCGAACAGAGCTTCGCCCAGACCCTGGAGAACAACGAGATCGTCTTCGTTGACTTCTGGGCAGCCTGGTGCGGCCCGTGCCGCATGTTCGCCCCCACCTATGGCGCTGCCGCTGAACGCCACCCGGACATCACCTTCGCCAAGGTAGACACCGAAGCCGAACAGGCCCTCGCCGCAGCAGCGAGCATCACCTCCATCCCCACCCTCATGGCCTTCAAGGACAAAACCCTGGTCTTCTCCCAGCCCGGAGCCCTCAACGCCACCGGCCTCGAAGAAGTCATCCAGGCCGTCAAGAACCTGGACATAGACAAACTCCGCGCCGAGGCCGGACACCAGCACGCCGGACGCACGCACGGATTGCCCGGCGCATATCCCTCGTTGCGGTATACCCCCCGGGGTATTACACTTAAACCAAGACCTCCCCCAAACACCTACTCCACGAAGGAGAGCACCAGATGCTTATCGAGCGCATTTACGATGAAGACCTCGCCCAGGCCAGCTACCTGATCGGCTGCCAGGCCAACGGCACCGCCGTTGTTGTGGACGGCCGCCGTGACATTGCGGTCTACCAGGATCTGGCTGAGAAGAACGGCATGAAGATCATCGCCGTTACCGAAACCCACATCCACGCCGACTACCTCTCCGGCACCCGCGAACTGGCCGCTGCCACCGGTGCGAAGATCTACGTCTCCGGCGAGGGCGGGCCGGACTGGCAGTACGAATTCGACGGCGAACGGCTCTATGACGGCGACAAGATCACCATCGGCAACATCAGCATCCAGGCCCTCCACACCCCGGGCCACACCCCCGAGCACCTGTCCTTCCTGGTCACGGACGGTGCGTTCAGCGACCAGCCCGGCTATCTGCTCTCGGGTGACTTCGTCTTCTCCGGCGACCTGGGCCGGCCGGACCTGCTGGACGAGGCAGCCGGCGGCATCGACACCCGCTTCGAGGGCGCCAAGCAGCTCTTCGCCAGCCTGCGGGACAAGTTCCTCACCCTGCCGGACTACGTCCAGGTCCACCCCGCCCACGGTGCTGGCAGCGCCTGCGGCAAGGCCCTCGGCGCCATCCCGTCCTCCACCGTGGGCTACGAGCGCCTCTACGCCTGGTGGGGCCCCTACCTCGCCGCCAACGACGAACAGGGCTTCATCAACGAACTCCTCGACGGCCAGCCCGACGCCCACGCCTACTTCGGCCGAATGAAGCGCGAGAACCGTGAAGGCCCCGTCGTCATGGGCGAACGCACCCCGCTGCCCGAGCTCGCACCCGGCATCGTTGCTGCAGGCCTAGCGGAGGACACCCTGACCTTCATCGACACCCGCCCCAACAGCGAGGTCCACGAAGGCACGGTCGCCCGGTCCCTGAACGTGCCGGCAGGCAAGTCCGTGGCCAGCTACGGCGCCTGGGTCGTGAACCCCGAGACGGACAAGAACCCGCTGGTACTGCTGGCACCGGACCAGGAAGCCGCCATGGACATGTGGGACCACCTGGTCCGCGTCGGCATCGACAACGTCGCCGGCTACCTCACCAGCATCGACGGGCTCCCCACGGCAACCCCGAAGCTCATCCAGCCGGAGGAACTCGACGAATTTGACGCCGCCATGATCCTGGACGTCCGCAATAAAACCGAGCACACCGCCGGGAACATCCCCGGCTCCCACCAGCTCAGCGGCGGCCGCCTCATGTGGCACCTGGACGAACTCCCCGCCAACGGCACCATCGTCACCTACTGCCAGTCAGGCGTCCGGAACTCCGTGGCAGCCAGCGCCCTTCGCCGGGCCGGGTACGACGTCGTCGAACTCGACGGCAGCTACGCCGGCTGGAACACCTGGCAGCAGGCACAGAACTCCGTTCCCGCAGCCTAACCAGGTACCCCCACAGACCGCCCGGGCTGGTCCCCCCTCCGGCCCGGGCAGCCCGGGCGCGCCCCCGCGCGTCCGGGCATCCTTATATCCCCGGGACTTATGTCCCCACGACGAACGGAGCACTCCACATGCAGGGCAGAACACTCCCGCGCCACGGCCGGGGATCAGCCGGCATCGTGCTGGGGCTTCGGCAAAACCTGGCACAGTTCATGCTGCTGGTGGCCGTCAACGCCCTGGTGGGCGGCACGCTGGGCCAGGAGCGCACCGTGTTGCCGCTGCTTGCGGACCAGGTTTTTGGCCTGGACCAGTACACCACCGCCCTGACGTACATCGTGGCGTTCGGGCTGGCCAAAGCTGCCACCAACTACTTCGCCGGAACACTTTCGGACCGCTACGGCCGAAAACCGGTGCTTGTGGCAGGCTGGCTCATTGCCCTCCCGGTCCCGTTCCTGCTGATCTTCGGCGACTCCTGGGGGCTGATCGTCGCGGCCAACGTGGTGCTGGGCATGAGCCAGGGCCTCACCTGGTCCACCACCGTGATGATGAAGATGGACCTCGTGCGCCCCGAACGCCGGGGCCTGGCCATGGGACTCAACGAAGCTGCCGGCTACCTCGGCGTTGCCGGCACAGCGCTGGCCACCGGCTACATCGCTTCAACCTACGGGCTGCGGCCCTGGCCCTTCCTGCTTGGGGCGGCCTTCATCGCCATCGGCCTGGGGCTGTCCGTGCTGGCAGTGCGCGAGACACACCACCACGCCAAAATCGAGGCCGCGGGCCATGTCTCCGTCCATGCGGGAGCAGGGGCCGGCCTGAGCAGCCGCGAGGTCTTTACGCTCACCAGCTTCCGGGACAGGTCGCTGTCCTCCGTCACCCAGGCCGGACTGGTGAACAACCTCAACGACGGCCTGGCATGGGGACTGTTCCCTGTCCTGTTCGCCGCCGCGGGACTGGGCATTGAACACATCGGCATCCTCGCCGCGGTCTACCCGGCCGTATGGGGTGCGGGGCAAATGGTCACGGGTCCCCTCTCAGACCGCATCGGCCGCAAACCGCTCATCGTTGGAGGCATGCTGGTCCAGGCCGCGGCGCTGGCCATGGTCGCCGTCGGAAATGAGTTCGGAACCTGGCTCGCCGCGCTGGTCCTGCTCGGCGCAGGCACGGCCATGGTCTACCCCACGCTCCTCGCGGCGATCGGCGACGTAGCCCATCCGCTCTGGCGGGCACGTTCAGTGGGAATCTACCGGCTGTGGCGGGACGGCGGCTTCGCTGTGGGAGCCCTGCTGTCCGGCGTGCTTGCCGATGCTTACGGGATACCCGCTGCAGTGGGCGTTGTCGCTGCCATCACCGCAGCGTCCGGCGTGCTGGCGGCCGTACGGATGCGCCGGACCGACCACCACCGGCGCGGCTGAGTTCAGTGCAGTTCATCCGGAGGCGCCGTCACAGCGCCGAAAGGATTCCGGCGATATCGTCCATGACGCCGGGCACCAGCGAGTAGTAGGCCCAGGTGCCGCGCTTTTCCCGGTGCAGGATCCCGGCCTCCACCAGGATCTTCAGGTGGTGGGAAACGGTGGGCTGCCCCAGGTCCAAGGGCTCCGTCAGATCGCAGACGCAGGACTCCCCCGATGCCTCCGCCTTAACGATGGACAGCAAACGCAGGCGGTTGGGATCGGCCAGGGCCTTGAAGACCAGGGCTTTCCGCTGGGCCTCTTCGATGCCCAGCACCGGCTTGTCCGAGGGAACGCAGCACGAAGCGTCGACGGCGGGACCAGCAGTCTGCAGGAGGTTCATGACATCCATTATGCACATAGATTGACATTCATCGATATAGCTGGCAATACTTCCTATATCGACTTTCATCAATCTATTACCGAGCAGCGCAGGAGACCCGTGAGCACCCGGACCGAGATACCGCCCACCCAAGGGGACGAGGCCGTCGTCGGCAAACTCTCCACCCTTGACCGTTTCCTCCCCGTGTGGATCATCGCCGCAATGGCCCTCGGCCTCCTGCTCGGCAACCTGATCCCCGGCCTCAACACATCACTGGAAGCGGTCAAGGTGGGCGAAGTGTCGCTGCCCATTGCCGTCGGCCTGCTGGTCATGATGTACCCGGTCCTGGCGAAGGTCCGCTACGACCAGACCCGCCGCGTGATCGGTGACCGGAAGCTCATGATCTCCTCACTGGTGATCAACTGGCTCCTGGCCCCCGCGTTCATGTTCGTCCTGGCCTGGGTGTTCCTCGCGGACCTTCCCGAATACCGGACCGGCCTGATCATCGTGGGCCTGGCCCGCTGCATTGCCATGGTGATGATCTGGAACGACCTTGCCTGCGGGGACAGGGAATCCGCCGCGGTCCTGGTGGCCATCAACTCCGTTTTCCAGGTGGTGGCCTTCGGTGCACTGGGTTGGTTCTACCTGCAGCTCCTGCCATCCTGGCTTGGCCTGCCCACCACCAGCGCGGACTTCTCCTTCTGGGCAATCACCCTCTCGGTGCTGATCTTCCTGGGCATCCCGCTGCTCGCCGGGTTCCTCACCCGCACCCTCGGCGAAAAAGCCAAGGGCCGCGACTGGTACGAGGGCACCTTCCTTCCCAAGCTCGGCCAGTGGGCGCTCTACGGCCTGCTGTTCACCATCACCCTCCTCTTCGCACTGCAGGGCGAAACCATCACCGCCCGCCCGCTGGACGTTGCCCGGATCGCTCTTCCGCTGCTTGTCTACTTCGTAGTGGTGTTCGGTGCCGGCATGCTGATCGGCAAATGGCTGGACCTTGGCTACGCCAAAACCACCACGCTCGCGTTCACTGCCGCGGGAAACAACTTCGAACTGGCCATCGCTGTGGCGATTGGCACCTTCGGTGTGACGTCCGGCCAAGCCCTTGCCGGCGTCGTCGGCCCCTTGATTGAAGTGCCGGCACTTGTTGCACTTGTATACGCCGCACTGTGGGCGCGAAAGCGTTTCTTCAGCCCCGCCACCGCTTCACTCTGACCACCGCCACACCCCGGGAGAACACCATGACCACCGAATCTGCCAAGAAGCCCTCCGTCCTGTTCGTCTGCGTCCACAACGCCGGCCGCTCCCAGATGGCCGCCGCCTTCCTCACCAGCCTCTCCAAGGGCGCCATCGAGGTGCGCTCCGCAGGCTCCCAGCCCGCGGACAAGATCAACCCCTCCGCCGTTGAGGCGATGGCCGAGGTGGGCATCGACATGTCCGCGGAGGTCCCCAAGGTCCTGACCACGGAGGCTGTGAAGGAATCCGACGTCGTCATCACCATGGGCTGCGGCGACGAATGCCCGTACTTCCCGGGCAAGCGCTACGAGGACTGGGTCCTGGAGGACCCGGCCGGCAAGGGTGTGGAGTCCGTCCGCCCCATCCGCGACGAGATCAGGGGCCGGATTGAGGACCTGATCGCCTCCCTGGCCCCCGCCGCCAAGTAACTTCCCACGACCCCGAGGAGATTCCCGTGAGCGAGACCGCGAACGCAGAGAGCGTCAAGACAGAGACCGTGAACACAGAACAGTTGATCATCATCGGTTCCGGCCCTGCCGGCTACACCGCGGCCATCTACGCCGCCCGCGCCGGGCTGGAGCCCCTGGTCCTGGCCGGCTCGGTCACCGCCGGCGGGGCACTGATGAACACCACGGAAGTGGAGAACTTCCCCGGCTTCCCGGGCGGCATCCAGGGCCCTGAACTGATGGACGGGCTGCAGCAGCAGGCGGAAAAGTTCGGTGCCAAGGTAGTGTTCGACGACGTCACGGAGGTTGCGCTGCCAGGCCACCTCAAGCGTGTGGTCACCGGCGGCGGCGACGTGCACGAGGCGCCCGCCGTCGTTCTCGCCACGGGTTCCGCCTACAAAGAGCTCGGACTGCCCGAGGAGAAGAAGCTCAGCGGCCACGGCGTGTCCTGGTGCGCCACCTGCGACGGGTTCTTCTTCCGCGAGCAGGACATCATTGTGGTGGGCGGCGGCGATTCGGCCATGGAGGAGGCCATGTTCCTGACCCGGTTCGGCAAGTCCGTTACCGTCGTCGTCCGCAAGGGTGAACTGCGCGCCTCCCGCATCATGGCGCAGAGGGCAAAGGACAACCCCAAGATCAGCTTTGCGTGGAACTCGGCCATCACCGCCATCCACGGCGACAGCAAGGTCACCGGCGTCACGCTCACCGACACCCGCACCGGCGAAACCCGGGAACAGGCCGCCACCGGCATTTTCGTCGCGATCGGCCACGTCCCCCGCACCGAACTGGTGGCCGGGCAGGTGGACCTGGACGACGAGGGCTACATCAAGGTGGACTCCCCCACCACCGTCACCAACCTCTCAGGCGTCTTCGCGTGCGGGGACGCCGTGGACCACCGCTACCGGCAGGCCATCACCGCCGCCGGCACCGGCTGCGCCGCAGCCCTCGACGCCGAACGCTACCTCGCGGCCCTCGAGGACGCGGACAGCATCGCCACCGCACTCGTGGAAGAACCAACCCACGCCTAAAGGCACAGTCAGGGGAGGGGGTGAGCTGAATGACTACAGGATGCTGCGGCGACTCCGGTTGCTGCGACGACGATTCCTGCACTGACCAGGACTGCTGCTAAACCCAGCCCCCTCCCCCGCCCACGCGCAAACCTACGGATGAAACAGAGGACACCATGGATGCAGCACAGAACCTTCCCGTTGCCGTTATCGGCGCCGGCCCCGTGGGGCTGGCTGCCGCAGCGCACCTGCTGGAGCGTGGCCTGGAGCCGGTGATCTTCGAGGCGGGCGCGACGGCGGGTGCGGCCGTTGAGCAATGGCGGCACATCCGGCTGTTCTCGCCGTGGCGGTTCAACCTCGACGCCGCCGCGGCGCGCCTGCTGGAATCCGCCGGGTGGGAAGCCCCCCGGCCCACCGCGCTGCCGTACGGCGGGGAACTCGTGGACAACTACCTGGCACCGCTGGCTGCGCTGCCAGAGATTGCATCCCGGCTACAGACCGGCGCACGCGTGGTCGCCGTGACCCGGGCAGGGCTGGACAAGACCCACACCCGCAACCGGGACACCACGCCCTTTACCGTCCGCGTTGAGCACGCGGACGGCGAAACACGTGACCACACCGTTGCCGCCGTCATTGACGCATCCGGCACCTGGTCCCGCCGCAACCCCCTGGGCACCTCAGGCCTTCCCGCCATCGGCGAGGACACCGCAGCGGACCGGATCTCCGCACCGCTGCCGGACGTTTCGGGCCGTGACCGGGCAGCCTTCGCAGGACGCCGGGTCCTGGTGGTGGGTGCCGGCCACTCCGCTGCCAACACGCTGACAGGCCTCGCCGACCTCGCCAAGGACGAGCCCAACACCCGGATCCTTTGGACCGTCCGCGGCGCCTCGGCGTCGAAAGTTTACGGCGGCGGCGACGCCGACGGCCTTCCTGCCCGTGGCCAGCTCGGCGGCCGCGTCCGGCGCCTGGTGGAGGCCGGAAAAATTGAGCTCCACACCGGCTTCGGCATCAGCTCACTGAAGACCCTCGACTCCCATGTCACAGTCGAAGCCGCAGACGGCCGGACCCTTGATGCCGACGTCGTGGTCCCCTGCACCGGTTTCCGCCCTGACCTGGACATCCTCCGCGAAATCCGGCTGGAACTTGATCCCGCCGTTGAGGCTCCCCGTGAGCTCGGCCCGCTGATCGACCCGGAATTCCACTCCTGCGGCACTGTCCCGCCGCACGGTGCCAAGCTCCTGGCCCACCCGGACAAGGACTTCTATATCGTGGGCATGAAGTCCTACGGCCGCGCACCCACCTTCCTCCTGGCCACCGGGTACGAGCAGGTCCGTTCGGTAGTGGCTGCCCTGGCAGGCGACCGCGAGGCCGCTGACACCGTCCAGCTGGAACTTCCCGAGACCGGCGTCTGCTCCACGGACGCGGGCACCAGCTGCGACGTCCCGGCAGCAGCAACCGCAGCCCAGCCCGATTCCAGCTGCTGCGCAGCCCCCGAGCCCGTCCTGGTGGGCTTTCCCACCGGGCTTTCCCACGGCCGCTCCGGCGGCAACTAGATCCCTGAACATCGACCTCCGGAGCAGCGCCATGTCCAACCCGAGCCACCAGTCACCCGTCCCCAAGAAACCAGCCGTCCTTTTTGTCTGCAGCAAGAACGGCGGCAAATCCCAGCTCGCCGCCGGCCTGATGAACCAGGTGGCCAACGGGAGCGTCACCGTGTACTCGGCCGGGACCAAACCCGGAAAGTCCTTGAACCTCCAGGCTGTGGAGTCGCTCACCGAGCTGGGCATCGACCTCAGCGGCGAACACCCCAAGCCGGTCACGGAGGACGTCCTGGACGCTGTGGACGCGGTGATCGTGCTGGGTACGGAAGCGAAACTGGAGCCCCGCGAGGGAACCCGTTTCGAGGTGTGGGAAACCGACGAGCCGTCCGAGCGCGGCATCGAGGGGATGGAGCGCATGCGGCTGGTGCGCGACGACATCAGGTCCCGCGTCCGGAACCTCTATGAAAAGCTGACTGCCGGCTAGCAGCAGACACCTGGCTCCGACGGGCCAGCCGCCGCTACCCCATCGCGGGGGCCGCGGCGGTCCGTCCGGCAAGCTGGCGGCGAGCCCACCGGGCCAGTTTCTTGCCCTTGCCCTTCCACCAGTTGTCCTCGTCCTTGTCGTGGTGCAGGCGGAAGATGATGGCCATCAGCACGAACATGCCCATGACCACATCGATCCAGGACCACAGCACCAGGGCGATGAGCACCGTCAGGCCGTTCACGATGATGGACGGAATGGCGAGGGTGCGGAACACCGTGCTGGCCAGGTAGCGCCGGTGGGACCTCGGAACGGACAGTGCGCGCACCATGTCGAAGCAGACACACACCACCACCACCGTCTGTCCGATCGCCAGCAGCATCTGGCCGGGAATCGAGCCGCTGAACGCTGCCACCGACTCCATCCCCGGGCTCATCGGTGACCCTCAACGGCAGGGCGGCAGGATACGAAACCACACATGGAAAAACCCCCAGAAACTTTGGAACCACTGCTGCTGATCCAGCAATGGTTCCATTGAAGTTTCCAAGGGCTCCGGGGGTCACGAGTAGTAGGTACTCTATTTCCTGCCCGTACCCGTGGGGTTGTACTTACCTCCCGATGGCGCGCGGCCGCCACAGCACCACAGCCTGCGACCGCGGGCGCGGACGCTGGCCGCGTGCCAGGCTCACTACGTCGCCTGCAGCGCCCGCCGCGAAGATCCGGGCATCCAGCGGCTGCCGGCGCCGGCCAAGTTCCTCGGTCAATTCCGAAACCCTGCTCTGCAGGGCGGCCACCTGGTTCTCCAGTTCCAGGATCCGTTTGATCCCTTCCAGCGAGACGCCTTCCTGCGACAACCGCTGCACCTCACGGAGCATGTTGATGTCCCGCTGCGAGTAGCGGCGGGACTTGCCGGGAGCGCGGCTGGGCGAGACGATGCCCAGGCGGTCGTACTGCCGGAGCGTCTGGGGGTGCATGTCCGCGAGTTCAGCCGCGACCGAAATCACGAAGATGGGCTGGTCAGCACTGACGTCCACAGCACACCTCCCCTGCTACAACCGGGCCTTGGCGGCCAGGCCCTCACGGACATCGGCTCCGGCCGTGGCCTCGGCAAACGCCTTGACCGCGGCTTCGGCTTCCTTGTTCAGGTTCTTGGGGACGGCGACGTCGATGGTCACCAGCAGGTCGCCGGTTCCCTTGGACGTCTTCACGCCTTTGCCCTTGACCCGCAGGGTGCGGCCCGACGGCGTACCGGCCGGCACACGGACCCGCACCTTTTCGCCGTCGATGGTGGGCACCTCGATGTCCGCTCCCAAAGCAGCCTCAGGGAAGGTGACGGGGACGTGGATGCGGAGGTTGTCGCCGTCGCGCGTGTAGAACGCATGCGGCTGGACGGCGACGGACACCACCAGGTCTCCGTAACCGGCGGCGCCAGGCTGGCCCTTCCCCCGCACACGTACCTTCTGGCCGTCCTTGATGCCGGCGGGCACCCGGACGTCGATCACTTCGCCGCTGGGTTCCCGCAGGCCGATGGTGGTGCCGCGGATGGCCCCGGCGAAGGAAATGCTCGTGGATGCCGTGCGGTCCGCACCCTTCTGCGGAGTCCGCTGGAATCCGGTCTGGCCGAAGCCGCCGCCGAACAGGTCAGCGAACTCCGGCGGGATTCCGCCCGCGGAGGGGTTGAACCCGCCTGCGTGCCGCCCGGTGTTGCCCGTGAACAGGCCGCCGAACATGTCCTCAAACCCGGCATTGCCGCCACCGGCACCGCCGGGCGCGAACCTGGCACCGCCACCCATCGCGCGGATGGCGTCATACTGCTGGCGCTCGTCGGGGTCCGAGAGCACGGAATAGGCCTCGGAGATGTCCTTGAACTTCTTCTCCGAAGCAGCGTTACCCGCATTGGTGTCCGGGTGGTGCTGCCTGGCCAGCTTCCGGTACGCCTTCTTGATGTCGGCGTCGGAAGCGTCCTTGGCGACACCAAGGATCGCGTAAAAATCCTTGTCCACCCAATCCTGGCTAGCCAATGGCGTTTCCTTTCAAAGTTATGGGTCGGTGGTCGGGCTCATCGAAACCGCGTTTCGACGAGCCCAACCACCGGAGTATAGCTACGCAGGTACCGCGACGATGACCTGTGCTGCGCGGAGGACGCGTTCTCCTGATTTGTAGCCGGAGCGGAGTACCTGGCTGACGGTGTCAACCTCGATGTCCTCGCCGGGCTGCTGGATCAGGGCCTCGTGAATCGTGGGATCGAACTCCACGCCCGTCTCATCGATCCGGACCAGGCCGTACGTCTTCAGCGCGTTCTCCAGCTTGGTGGCGATCGCGGCAAACGGTCCGTCAGCCAGGTCGCCGTGCTGGCGGGCCGCGTCGACGTCGTCCAAGACCGGAAGCAGGGAGTTCAGAACGCCGATGACGGCCATTTCCCCTGCCACGGCGCGGTCGCGTTCAACGCGCTTGCGGTAGTTGACATACTCGGCCTGCAGCCGGAGGAGGTCGTTCCGCAGTTCGGCCGCCTCAGCGTTGGCCGAACCCGTTCCAGCCGTACCCTGGGCCACGGATTCTTCCGCCGGCACCTCGACGCCGTTGAGGATCTCCTCAGCCTGGGCCAGGGCGTCGCCGTCGGAATCCTGGGCACTGTGACCACTTTCAGGGTGCCGTGCCTGCCCGGTCACCGGGTCAACCTTGCGGTTGTCCCGGATGACCGGCTCATGGCTGTCGCCCTGCTGGCCTGCGCGATCGTGGTCGGTGGAAGGGTTGTGCTCTTCCTCGTTACCGTGATGGGGCATGGCTACTTCTTCGCTTCGTCTTCGTCGATGATCTCGGCGTCAACGATGTCTTCATCGCCCGAGGCAGAACCCGTCTTGTCACCGGCAGCGGAGCCCGCAGCGCCTTCAGCCCCTGCAGCGCCGGTGGCACCGTCCGGCGAACCGGCCTGGGCGTAGATGGCTTCGCCCAGCTTGCCCTGGGAAGCCTGCAGCTTCTCGAAGGCGGACTTCACGGCGGCGTCGTCGGTGCCTTCGAGCGCCTTCTTGAGGTCGTCGACGTCGGCCTGGACCTCGGTCTTGACCTCTTCGGGCAGCTTGTCGGCGTTGTCCGCGATCAGCTTGTCCACGGAGTAGGCGAGCTGCTCGGCGGTGTTGCGGGTGTCGGTTGCCTCGCGGCGGGCCTTGTCCTCGGCTGCGTGCTCCTCGGCATCCTTGACCATGCGGTCGATGTCTTCCTTGGAGAGGCTGGAACCGCCCGTGATGGTCATGGACTGTTCCTTGCCCGTGCCCTTGTCCTTCGCGGACACGTGGACAATGCCGTTGGCGTCGATGTCGAAGGTGACCTCAACCTGCGGGACGCCGCGCGGAGCCGGAGCAATACCGGTCAGCTCGAAAGTGCCCAGCGGCTTGTTGTCGCGGGTGAATTCGCGCTCACCCTGGAAGACCTGGATGGCCACGGAAGGCTGGTTGTCATCAGCCGTGGTGAAGGTCTCGGACCGCTTGGTGGGGATGGCCGTGTTGCGCTCGATCAGGTGCGTCATCACGCCACCCTTGGTTTCGATGCCGAGGGACAGCGGGGTGACGTCAATCAGGAGGACGTCCTTGCGCTCACCCTTGAGGACACCGGCCTGCAGGGCTGCGCCAACAGCCACAACCTCGTCCGGGTTAACGCCCTTGTTCGGCTCCTTGCCGCCTGCCAGTTCCTTGACCAGCTCGGAGACAGCGGGCATACGGGTGGAACCGCCCACCAGCACGATGTGGTCGATGTCGGAAAGCTTGATGCCGGCTTCCTTGATGACGTCGTGGAACGGCTTCTTAGTGCGCTCCAGCAGATCCTTGGTGAGGTCCTGGAACTTGGCGCGGGTCAGCTGCTCGTCCAGGTGGACCGGGCCGTCGGGGGTGACGGACAGGTACTGGAGGGAGACGTTGGTGCTGGTGGAGGAAGAGAGTTCCTTCTTGGCCTGCTCAGCGGCTTCGCGGAGGCGCTGGAGTGCGATCTTGTCCTTGGAGAGGTCGATGCCCTTAACCTTGAGCTGGTTGAGCAGGTAGTCAACGACGCGCTGGTCCCAGTCGTCGCCGCCCAGGCGGTTGTCACCAGCGGTGGCGCGGACCTGGATGGTGGAGAAGTTGTCTTCGTCCTTGCCGACTTCCAGCAGGGAGACGTCGAAGGTACCGCCGCCGAGGTCGAAGACCAGGATGAGTTCGTCTTCCTTGCCCTTGTCCAGGCCATAGGCGAGTGCTGCAGCGGTGGGCTCGTTGACGATGCGCAGGACGTTCAGGCCTGCAATCTCGCCGGCTTCCTTGGTTGCCTGGCGCTCGGCGTCGTTGAAGTACGCCGGAACGGTGATCACAGCGTCGGTGACCTTTTCACCCAGGTAGGACTCGGCGTCGTTCTTCAGCTTCATGAGGATACGCGCGGAGATTTCCTGCGGGGTGTACTTCTTCTCGTCAACGTTGACGGTCCAGTCAGTGCCCATGTGGCGCTTGACCGAGGCGATGGTGCGGTCAATGTTGTTGACGGCCTGGCGCTTGGCGATCTCGCCCACCAGGACTTCGCCGGACTTGGAGAATGCAACGACGGACGGCGTGGTGCGGCCACCCTCGGCGTTGGCAATAACGGTGGGCTCGCCACCTTCGAGAACGGAGACGACGGAGTTGGTGGTTCCGAGGTCGATACCTACTGCACGTGACATGTGTTGCTTCCTTCTTTCCTTGGAAACTTGTTGGCGCCCGCGTATTGAGCGTTCTGCACTCAACTTTACTCAGGGCGTCCTTGATGTCAACCCGAAGTTGAGCGGGGTACGCTCAACTTCGTCGTTTGGGCTGGCGCGGGGAGCCGCGCAGCGCCAGCACTGGCGCGGATTTTCGCGCTTAAACGCGGACGACGGCGGGCCCCCGTTTTCGCTGTTGGAGAACCCGCCGCCGTACTGCTTTTTGTTGCGGTGCTGCTTTTGTTGCCGCGCTACCTCTCGCTGTCCCGGCGACCGTGCAGGGGACCGCCCTCTTCCGAGGTTGTGTTCACCTGGCCGGCTTCACGGGCTGTGCCGGAGGTGCCGGCGTCGCCATAGTCCCCGTCCGGATATTCGCCGTCCTCAGGGTTTGCGGCGGGCTCCCCCACACTCCCGGCATCGCCGTAGTCGCCGTCCACGTACTGCCCGCCCTCGCCTTCCAGTCCGGGGGCAGTGCTTCCCTTGCGGGGCTGCTCGGCCGGGGATTCCTGGTTCTCGGTCATGGTGCATCTCTCCTTTGAGTTCCGCGTCCATGCGGGCGCATGTGCAGTCTATCCAGCAGGCGTTTTGGCCAACAGGGTTTCGTCCCGGTCCGGCCGTTCCTCAACCTCCTGCCGCCCCAGCTTGCTGGGCCACCAGATGCGGGGGCCGATGTCGTAGGCCAGGGCGGGCACCAGCAGGGACCTCACCAGCACGGTGTCCAGCAGCACACCGAAGGCCACAATGAACGCCAGCTGCACCAGGAACATGATGGGGATGACACCCAGGGCGGCAAAGGTGGCGGCCAGGACCACGCCGGCGGAGGTGATGACGCCGCCGGTGACGCCCAGGCCGCGAAGGATGCCGGGACGGGTGCCGTGCTTCAGCGATTCCTCACGGACCCGGCTCATCAGGAAGATGTTGTAGTCCACCCCGAGTGCCACCAGGAACACGAAGCCGAATAAAGGAACGGTGGCATCAGCGCCGGGGAAACCCAGGATGTTGTTGAAGACGAACGCCGAAACCCCCATGGCTGCCGCGTAGGACAGCACCACCGAGAGCACAAGGAGCACCGGTGCCAGGACGGAGCGGAGCAGCAGCATCAGGATGAAGAGGATGACCACCAGGACCACGGGGATGATGATCACCAGGTCACGCTGGGCGGTGGTGTTGGTATCCAACGCCGTCGCGGTCACGCCGCCCACCAGGGCGTCCGGGTCCACGGCCTTGACGTCCTCTCGCAGGGCCTTGACCGCTTCCTCGGCCTCCAGGGAGTCCGCGGCAGAGTTCAGGGTGGCGTTGATGAGCACCTTGCCGTCGCGGACGTCGGGCGCGCTGGGAGCGCCAGGGGCCCCGGTGATGGGCACGCTCCCCTGCGCAAGCAGGTAAGCCTCCCCCACGCCGTCGGCCTCTTTCACCGTCTCCAGCACCTCCTGCGCCTTGCCCTGGTCCGCAACCACGACGGCGGGGCTGCCGCTGCCGGCGTCAAAGTGGCGGGCAAGGGCGTCCTGGCCGTCGACGGCGTTGGAGGCGGTGAGGATGACGTCTGTCTGCGGGACGCCGTTGGCCTTGAGCTGCAGGACGCCTGCGGATGCCACCAGCAACAGCAGGACCGAGGCGATCCACACGGCACGCGGACGCCGGGAGACCAGCGATCCGGTAGCCCGCCACAAGCCCTTCTGGCCCTCCAGCCCGGTCACCAGTTCGGGTTCACGCTCGTCCGCAGGGACCAGCTTGGGGCGGAAGGGCCAGAAGGCGGCCCGGCCCAGGAGCGCCATCAGGGCCGGCAGCAGCGTGAGGGCCGCGAACAGGGAGCAAAGAATGCCGGCAGCAGCCACGGGACCCAGGGCCTTGTTGGAGTTCAGGTCGGAGAAGAGCAGGCACAGCAGGGCAATGATCACGGTGGCGCCGGAGGCCAGGATCGGCTCGAAGGATGCTTTCCATGCGGTGAGCACGGCTGCGGTGCGGTTGGTGGTGTGGGTCAGGGCCTCGCGGAACCGTGCCACGTAGAGGAGTGCATAGTCCGTTGCGGCGCCAATGACCAGGATGGACAGGATGCCCTGGCTTTGGCCGTTCAGCTGGATCCACCCGGCCTTGGCCATGCCGAAGACCAGCAGGATGGCCGCGCACAAGGCAAAGACGGAGGTCAGGAGCACCATGATGGGCAGCAGGAGGGAACGGTAAACGATCAGGAGGATCACGAACACGGCAGCCAATGCCACCAGGAGGAGGATTCCGTCAATCCCGGCGAAGGCCGCCGTGAGGTCCGCCGCGAGTCCGGCCGGCCCGGTCACAAAGGTCTGCATTTCTTCCGGGGCGGCCTCGGCCACGGTGTCCCGCAGCTCCTGGACCGCCTCCTTGACCTCCACCGAGGAGTCAATGGGCGCAATGAACTGGACTGCCTTGCCGTCCTCGGAGGGGATCGGGCCGATGACCGCGCTGCCAAGCTGCAGCCCCTCCAGCTCTGCCTTCAGGCCGGCCACTTCACCCAGCTGCGCGGGAGTGAAGGCTTCGTTGCTCTCGATCACGATCACGCCGGGCACCTCGTCCGAGTCCCGGAACTTCGCCTGCCACTCCTGCGCGGCCGTGGCCTCGGCGCTGGCAGGCAGGAAGGAGGCCTGGTCGTTGGATGACACCTCCTCGAGACGGCCGAAAGTGGGGCCTCCCACGCCGGCGAGCGCCAGCCACGTGAGGACCAGGATGACGGGGACCAGCCAGCGCAGCCAGAACGGAACGCGTTCCGTTCCTGCGGATTTGTGTTTCATGATGCCTTCCGGACGACGGGCGGGGAGTAACATTTGTTCCATATTAGAGTATCTCCATGATAGAGATAAGCGTCTGCCTAGCTTTTTCTCAATTTTTGCGGATACTCAGGGGCCCAGGCCGCTGAAGTAATATCCGTCAGTACGCAACGCGCAATTGCACTCCAAGCGGCCAAGCATCCGAAGGATCAGGAGGTGGACATGGCAGACGGCACCGGCCCGGCACCGCATGGCGGCCCTCCCGAGACTGCCGGCGGTCCCCATCCCCTGGTCCGCCTCCTGCAGGAATTCACGCTCGAGGCCAACCGCTATGTGGACACAGCAGGCGGCCGCAAGGACATGCACCGGACAGACCTCAACGCACTGGCCGTGATTATGCGCCACACCGCCAAGGGGAATGTGGTCACGCCGGGGCTCCTGCGCAAGGAACTGCACCTCAGCTCGCCCGCCACCACCGCCCTGATAGACCGGTTGGACCATTCCGGACACGTGACCCGCGAGCGGCACGGCACGGACCGCCGGCAGGTCCAACTCAGGATGACGCCCAAGGCCTTCCAGGAGGGCGGCGCCATCTTCGCTCCGCTGGCCCGCCAGATGGGCAGCGCCATGGCCGGGTTCTCGGCTGATGAGCTGGATACTGTCACCCGGTTCATGACCGCCATGGTGGAGGCCACGGTTGCTGCGCGCGAAGAGTCTTCCGCCAGCCGGCCGGACACACCCGCCCCCACCTCGCCCGACATTCCCCCCCACCCAACTAAGTAGCGCCAAGTGTCGTTTTGACCCCTCAAAACGACACTTGCTGCTACCTAGTTGGGGGTAGCGTTTGGTTATGAGTGCGCAGCAGCCTGAAGACGACGTTTACACGCACGGCCACCACGAATCCGTGGTCCGCGCCCATGCCGCCAGGACCGCCGAGAATTCGGCAGCATTCGTCCTGCCGCACCTCACGCCCGGAGCCAGCGTGCTCGACGTCGGCTGCGGCCCGGGCACCATCACGTGCGACTTTGCCGTCCTGGTGGCGCCGGGGAAGGTGACAGGTTTGGACCGCTCACCGGACATCATCGCCCAGGCAAAGGCGCTCGCCATGGAACGCGAGGTTTCCAATGTGGAGTTCGTGGCCGGCAATATCTATGACCTGGACTTCGAGGACGAGACGTTCGACGTCGTCCACGCCCACCAGGTGCTCCAGCACCTTACGGACCCGGTGGAGGCGCTGCGTGAGATGCGGCGGGTCGCCAAGCCCGGCGGCATCGTTGCCGTGCGCGACGCCGATTTCCACGGCATGAGCTGGTACCCCGCCATTCCGGAACTGGACGAGTGGATGGAGCTCTACCAGCGCATCGCGCGACGGAACGGGGCGGAACCCGACGCCGGCCGCCGGCTGGTCAGCTGGGCGCAGGCGGCTGGATTTACCGACGTGGCGCCCTCCAGCAGCAACTGGCTTTATGCCACAAGCCAGCAGCGCCGGTGGCAGGCGCGCGTGTGGGGGGAACGCGTGCTTCATTCCGCCTTCGCGGAGCAGGCGCTGGAATACGGCTTCGCCAATCCCGCGGACCTGGCCCGGATCTCGGCCGGGTGGCACCGCTGGGGTTCCACCGACGACGGGTGGTTCCTGATCCCCAACGGTGAGGTCATCGCCCGGGCCTGACCTTATGGCGCTTTGATACGTGGTTTGTCCACATGTCCCACTGGGTGCACTCACAGTACGGCAGTTGCGGCCCGTCAGCAGGGCAAACAGGTGATTAGGTGGCGTCAACGGGCACTAAACTTGGATGGTGCAATTCTCCCTTTGGCTCGCCCTGGTGGGCGCCGGAACCCTGATCAGCTTCACGCCCGGCGCCGGAGCCATCAACACCATGAGCAATTCCCTGAACGCCGGGTTCCGCCGGTCCATCTGGGGCATCCTGGGACAACAGGCAGCACTGGTGATCCACGTGGTGATCGTGGCGCTCGGCGTGGGAGTGCTGGTGGCAAGCTCACCCGTCGCCTTCAACGTCATCCGCTTCGCCGGCGCCGCCTACCTCGTGTACCTGGGCATCAGGCAATTCCTGAGCAAACCGAATCTCGAAGAGCAACAAACCGCATCCCTTCGGAACGAACCTGCCTGGTCCATCTTCCGCCGGGGACTGTGGGTAAACCTGCTCAACCCCAAGGCCATCATCTTCTTCCTGGCGTTCATGCCCCAATTCATCAGGCCTGAACAGCCGCTCCTCGCCCAGTACGCCGTGCTGACGGCCACGATTATTGCCATCGACATCCTGGTGATGTGGTTCTTCTTTGCGGCAGCCGCCCGGTCCTTCCAGCGGTTTACGCATTCAGCACGTGGACAGAAGGTCCTCAGCAAAGTCTTTGGCGTGCTCTTCGTCGGCGTCGGCATCCTCCTGGCAGTCATGCACTAGGTTGCCCACGCACCCAGCATCCGTGACGGAACGGGAAAACTTCTTTACAAGCCTGTCACGCAATATGAATCACATCTCTGGCCAATCGGGCCGATAGCGCGCATGCTTAGTTTCATGAACTCAGCGTCGAGCCCATACCGCGTCATCGCCGTCTGCACCGGAAACATCTGCCGGTCACCCATGGCTGAGCTCATGCTCGCTGCGGCCCTTGAACGCGAGGGGCTGGACGACCTGGTAGCGGTGGACTCGGCAGGAACCACGGGCTACGAGGCCGGACGCCCCATTGATCCCCGGGCCGCCCGCAGGCTCGCCGCCACCCAGCTTTTATCGGAGCAGCACATCGCCCGCGAATGGGAGCTGGACTGGTTCCATTCCAGGGACCTGATCCTTGCACTGGACATCGACCACTACGCCTGGCTCAGCGAAGCCGCCCCGGACCAGGAGTCGCTGGAAAAGATCCGTATGCTCCGCAGCTTCGATCCCGCAGTGGCTGGCCTGGACCTCCTGGACCAGGGCATCGAGGACCCCTGGTACGGCGGCCACTCGGACTTCGACGCCGTCTGGCACCAGATCCACGCTGCACTCCCGGGAATCGTGGAGCACATCAAGTCGGCCGTACTCCGGGGCGCGGAACTGCAGCGGCAGGTCCGTTAGCCCCCTGCCGTTGTGCAAGGCCGGCGGCCCTGAAGGTACGCTCTACTCCATGAGCCCAGCCCCCGTCATTATCGCCATTGACGGACGCTCCGGCGCTGGGAAGACGACGCTCGCCGTCGAACTGGCCGCCAGACTGCGCGCTCACCACAAGGTGTCGCTGTTCCACCTTGAGGACATATACCCCGGATGGAATGGACTGGCAGCGGGCATCGAGAGGTATGTTTCCACGGTGCTCGCGCCCTTGAGCCGCGGGGAGGCCGCCTCCTGGGTCTGCTGGGACTGGGAGAAACATTACGACGGCGAACCCCGGGTGACGCTTCCGGCAGAGATCGTCATCGTGGAGGGCGTGGGGGCGGCAGCAGCAGCGGCCCGCTCTCTGCTGAGCGCGGTGATCTGGGCCGAAGCGCCGGATGACGTGCGCCGAACCCGGGCGCTGGACCGGGACGGCGAAACCTACGAGCCGTTCTGGGACCAGTGGGCAGCGCAGGAAGAGGAGTGGCTCGCGGCGGACAACGTCCCCCTCGATGCAGACATCCGCGTGCGTAACCCCGCCGACGGCTCGGCACCGGCCGACGTGCTGCAGGTCCTCCCCTACCTTCCTGCGCTGGCACCGGCCTTGGCACCGGAGTTGTCAGCACGCCGGGGACTGCGCCTCCGCGCGGAACGGCTGGACGTCCGTCCGGACGCTGCGGGACTCTTCGGCTCCCTCTACGGCCGCTCGCCCAACGCCGTCTGGCTGGACTCCTCGAACGCAGGCGCTGCCCCGGACACGGATACCGGGGAGGCTGCGGAGCGCAGCCGCTTCAGCATCATGGCGGACGACGGCGGCACGTTCGGCCAGTCGGTAACGCACCGTTCCGGCCACAGCCTGCTCAGCGCGGGGTGCGCCACCGCCACCGTGCAGGGCCCCTTTTTCCGTTGGCTGGACACCGTGTGGGGGCTCTCCGCCGTGGAGATTCCCGAAGCGTACCCCGGCGGCTTCGCGCTCGGCTGGCTAGGATGCCTGGGCTACGAACTCAAGCGCGAGACCGGCGGGACCGACCTTCCCTCCCCCACCCCCGATGCCGCACTCATCTTCGCCGGAAGGGCCGTGGTCCTGGACCATGCGGAAGGAACCGCCTGGCTCCTGGCACTCGACGCCCCCGACGCCGATGACTGGCTGGTCCAGGCGCGCGCCGCCGTGGAAACTGCCGTGCCGGCAACGCAACCCGGCGGCAGCACCGGCGTCGTCCTCCCGGCAGCGCCGGCCTTCCGCAGCCGGGACACCCGCGCGGAGTACCTGGCCAAAATCTCTGCGGCACAGCACCAGATCGGCGAGGGGAACTCCTACGAGGTCTGCCTGACCACCGCCCTGTCTGCGGACATCCCGGCCGATGCCCTGGATCCATGGACCACCTACCTGGCGCTGCGGCGCAGGAATCCCGCGCCCTTTGCCAGTTACCTGCGCCTGGGCAGCCTCACGGTGGCCAGCACCTCGCCCGAGCGGTTCCTGAAGATCGCGGCCGACGGCGGGATGCGGGCAGAGCCCATCAAGGGAACCCGCCGCCGGGCTGCAGACCCCGCCGAGGACGCCCGGCTGCGCACGGACCTTGCCACGGCACTGAAGGACCGGGCCGAAAACATCATGATCGTGGACCTGCTCCGCAATGACCTCAGCCATTTCGCAGTCCCTGGATCCGTAACCGTCAGCAGGCTCTGCGCCATCGAAAGCTACGCCACCGTCCACCAGATGGTGAGCACCATTGACGCGCAGCTGAAGCCCGGTTCCTCCCGGGCCGAAGCCGTGGCCGCCTGCTTCCCCGCCGGATCCATGACCGGCGCACCCAAGATCAGCACCATGGCCATCCTGGACGGCCTGGAAGACGGCGCCCGCGGGATCTACTCGGGAGCGATCGGCTACTTTTCGTTGAACGGGGCCACGGACCTCGCTGTCGCCATCCGGACCCTGGTGATCGAAGCCCGGGGTGACGGAACGGCGGAACTGACGCTCGGCGTCGGCGGTGCCATCACCGCGGATTCAGATCCGGAGGACGAGTACGAGGAAATCCGCACCAAGGCGTTCGGCGTCCTCTCCACACTGGGAGCGGACTTCCCGAACGCCTGAACCCCGAGTTTTTGTCCAGATATGCAGGCTTCAGGACCCCCAAACCCTGCACAAGTGGACAAAAACTCCAAGGTTTTACTGGACGGTGGCGGTCAGCCTCGCCACGTTGTCCACGTAGCGGGCCGCCAGGGGCCGGTTGATCCAGTCTGTCAGCTTGAGCTCGTGGGAGATGTCCCGGTAGGTGTCCTCCACCGCCCGCATCTTGGTGACGATGTCCTCGCCCAGCAACATCACGGACACCTCCAGGTTCAGGGAGAAGGAGCGCATGTCCATGTTGCTGGAGCCGAGGACCGCCACCTCGTCGTCGATGGTGAAGTGCTTGGCGTGGAGCACAAACGGGGCCTTGTAGAGGTAGATCCGGACGCCGGCCTCCAGCAGGGCCTCGTAGTAGGACCGCTGGGCGTGGTGCACCAGGAACTGGTCGCCCTTCTCGGACACGAACAGCTCCACCTCCACGCCGCGCTGGGCAGCTGTGGTGATGGCATAGAGCAGGGAGTCGTCCGGCACAAAGTAGGGGCTGCAGATGGAAATCCGGTGCTGGGCCGAGTAGATCAGGGTGTTGAACAGGCGCAGGTTGTTCTCGGTGATGAACCCCGGGCCGCTGGGAACCACCTGGGCGGTGACGTTCCCCGGCTCCGGGTTGGCCGGGAGCTGCAGCTGGTGCTCCAGCGATTCGTCCGTTTCGCTGAGCCAGTCGGTGGCGAAAACAACGTTCAGCGTGGTGACGATGGGCCCGCGCAGGCAGGCCATCAGCTCCACCCATTCCCGGCCTGCCTTGCGGTGCCGGGGGTTGTTGTAGGAGGGCTCGATCAGGTTCTGTGACCCCGTGAAGGCGATTTCGCCGTCAATCACCATGATCTTCCGGTGGTTGCGGAGGTCCGGCCGGCGCCACTGGCCGTGGATGGGCAGCAGCGGCAGCATCCGCTTCCACTGGATCTTGCCGGCGCGCAGCCGCTTCAGCAGTTTCCTGTAGCCCTGTACCCGGAGCGTGCCGATGTGGTCGAACAGCACGCGGACTTCCACGCCCCGTTCTGCCGCTTCCTCCATGGCTGTCAGGAGGTCATCGGTGATGTGGTCCGTGCTCATGATGTAGAACTCGGCGTTGACGAACTTCTTCGCCTTGCGGACGGCGTTCGTCATTTCCAGGAGGGAATCCGGGTAGCCGGGGATGAGGTCCACCGAGTTGCCGTCCACCATGGGCAGGGACCCCAGCCTGCGGTTCAATTCCCCGGCGGACTTGACCCATTCAGGTCCTGGGTAGTCGCTTTCGACGTCGGCAAGGGACGAAAGCCCGGCCCGCACCCTTTCGTTGACCTGCTGCTGCTGCTCCCGGCGGCGGCTGGACAGCTTGAAGTTGCCGAACAGGAGGAACAGGATGATGCCCACGAACGGGACGAAGAAGATGCCCAGCAGCCAGGCCATGGCCGTGGTGGGCCGCCTGTTGCCGGGAATGATGCCTACAGCCAGCACCCTGATCACCAGGTCGGCGATACCCAGCACCACAACCACCCACCCTGGAGCGGTGCCGGCAAGCGAAAATGGCCACAACACGTGCGATAACCCCCGGAGAAATGAGCTCCGGCGGACGGTTTCCAGCCGGGGCACTCCGCCCAGCTTATCGGTGGGGTGCCGCACTAAGCTGGACCCATGACCTCTCCCGCGCCCGTGGTTCTCGTTTTCCTCGACCCCACCTTCCCTGACGGCCGGCTGGCCGACGCCTCGCAGCCCCAGGTGATGGTCACAGACCAAGGGGCCACCCGGGGTGACGGCGTCTTCGAGACCATGCTGGCGGTGGGCGGAAACGTCCGGAAAATCCAGGCCCACCTGGACCGTCTTGCCGGATCCGCAGACGCGCTTGACCTCGCGATTCCGAGCCAGGACGAGTGGTGCCGCGCCATTGCCACCGCACTGTCAGAGCACCGGGCCCAGCACCCTCCCGCGGCCGGGGACGGGGACGAACTGGTGGTGAAACTCGTGGTGACCCGCGGCGTGGAGGGCGCAACTGCCCCCAACTGCTGGGTCCAGGTCTCGCCCGTGGGTGCAGGCGCCCGGCGCCAGCGAGAAACCGGTATCGACGTCATCCTCCTGGACCGCGGCTATGACAGCGACGCCGCCGAACGCGCACCCTGGCTGCTGCTCGGCGCCAAAACACTCTCCTACGCCGTCAACATGGCCGCCCTGCGCCACGCCCACAAACAGGGCGCGGACGACGTCATCTTCATCTCCTCGGACGGCAGGGTCCTGGAGGGTCCCACGTCCACCGTGCTGCTGGCACACGTAGAAAAGGCCGACGACGGCACGTCCGTGAAGCGCCTGATCACACCCCAGCTGGACAGCGGCATCCTGCCCGGAACCTCACAGGGGGCGCTGTTCACCGCAGCCAAGGCAGCCGGCTGGGAACTGGGCTACGGCCCGTTGGAGCCCCAGGACCTGCTGGACGCCGACGCTGTATGGCTGATCTCCAGCGTCCGCCTGCTGGCCCCGGTCAACCATATCGACGGCAAGCAGGTGGGGACGCCGTCGGTGCAGAAGGAACTCACGGCGGAACTGAACGGGCTGTTCGCGGGCATCCAGTAGGCCAGCCTGTGATTCGGGCCGTTGCACTCTAGGTTCCGCAGGGACAGTGGCCGTAAGGTGTGGTTCATGGACTCGCAGACGCAGCCGGATGGCACCCTGACCTTTGACGAATGCTGGGAACTCCTGGCCAACGACACAGTCGGCCGCCTTGCCGTGGTGGTTGATGGCCACCCGGAGATCTTCCCGATCAACTACGTGGTGCACCGCCGGAGCATCGCCTTCCGGACGGCCGGCGTCACCAAACTGTGGAGCGCACTGTCCGAGCGGCCCGCAGCCCTGGAAATCGACGGCTACGATCCGCACACCGAAGAGGCGTGGAGCGTGGTGCTGCGCGGGGACACCCAGGTCATCGAGGACCAGGCGGACAAGGATGCCGTGGACAGCCTGGGTCTTGAGCCCTGGCAGCCGGGCGAAAAGGCGAACTACATCCGGCTCTCAGCCCACGCGCTGACGGGCCGCCGCTTCAAGGTGAACCGCCCGGACGTCTGGGCCACCCGGGCGCAGGACAAGCGCCGCGCATCCTTCGAATAGCAGTTTCGTCCCAGGTCCTCAGCATCAACGGTTTCGTGGGCCTTGGCCGGCACGGGTTCCCTGCTCAGCGGGCTGCTTTTGGGCTGGCCCGGTGGCGGCGGAGACTTGCGCGGGGGCCATGGTTTCCGTCCTGGGTGGCAGCACGTCCTGTACCTGAGGGGTAATCCATACGCTTGCTTGATTAGTTACCTACGGGTAAAGTCTACATTGTAGATGCGGCAGTGACACCTTCATCCACACTCCATTGCCCCGTGCACGGCATTGAGGTTAGCTGCTGTAGCCGAACGGCAGTACCACCGCACTTAGCGAAGGGAAGCCGTCATGGCACATTCGCAGTTCGACCTCTTTCTCAAAGAAGCCACCTACGCCGACCAGGCCGCCGAATCCACGCTGGACCGCGACCGCCTGTACGGCCTATACACCAGCTGGTGCTTTATCAACCAGCAGAAGCCCGGACCGGAATCCGAGTTTTGGGCAGCTATGAACCACCGCAGGATTGCTTCCGGCCACAACGGGCTGCGCATGAAGGGCCCCGCTGCCGCCGATTACATCCTGGCGAGCTACCCGGGGCTCGTCTAACAAGCCGCAGTAGACGGATAACGGCGTGGACCACGTGCCTTCGGGCGTGGGGTCCGCGCCGTTCCTGTTACTGCGGGACTCTGCGGATCTCCTACTTGCCGCCGGCGGCCGGGTAGGCTGCGTCCACAGCGCCCCATCTGAAAGGCTCCTGTAGATGATTGACAGCAGCGCTGATTTGCGAGCAGGACTCCGCATCCGGCTGCTCACGGACGCGGACGCCCCCGCGCTGGCCGAGGCGTACACGCGCAATCGGGGCCACCTCGCTCCGTGGGAGCCGGAACGGGCTGACAGCTTCTTCACCAGCGGGCACCAAGCGGACATCATCCGCGCCAAGCTCGCCCAGCATGCGTTGGGCACCGAAGTCCCTTGGGTATTGGTCAAAGAAAAGGACGACGGCGGAGGCCCAGTGTGCGCGGGCCAGCGAGCCGGGCGCGTGGTTGGGGCGCTTACGCTGACGGGGATCGTCCGCGGCCCCTTCCTCAGCGCCAATCTGGGCTACTGGGTGGACCACGAACTCACCGGGCAAGGGATCGGCACAGCCGCTGTTCTCCACGCAGCCAACTACGCCCGGACGGCGCTTCGGCTGCATCGTATCCAGGCAGCAACCCTGCTGCACAACACCGCGTCTCGGCGGATCCTGCAGCGCGCAGGGTTTCGCGAGATCGGGGTTGCGCCTGAGTACCTGAAGATCGCAGGCCATTGGCAGGACCACCTGCTCCACCAGCTGATCCTGCCGGACCCCTAAGTCCCGCCCGTCGTCCACCCCCTGCAGGAGCACGGGCTTCGTGGGCCGGGGCGCATCCTCAGGTGGGGATGATTTTGAAGAGGAACCGCGTCCGCACCATCACCCAGAGGAGCCCCAGCACCACCGCGTAGGCCAGGGTGTTGATGAGGATGTTCTCTTGCTGGAGGGCCGGGATGTTGGCAATGACGGCGATGAGAACAACATGCATGATGAACACGTAGAGGGTGGCACGGCCCAACGGGACCAGGAACCAGCCCAGGGCGCGCTGTACCGGTTTCCAGTACGCGGTGAGGAAGGCATAGGCCGCCACCACCAGGACCAGGACGTTCAACAGCCGGCCGGGGGCAAGGTAGGTGCGCCCGAAGAACAGGTCGTACATTGCCCGGTACGCGGTGTCCGGGATGATCGCCAGGCGGACGTCAAACCCGTTGGCGAGGTACGGGTTGCCCCAGGACAGGAACGCGAACGCAAACGCCAGGGCAGTGCAGGCTGCCACCACCCAGGTGTGCGATGAAAGCCATGCCACGATGCTCCGCCGGTGGAACCCGGCCGCCAGGCCGATGACGAACAGCACCTGCCACACCAGCAAGGGGAATGAATCCTCGAACTGCGACGGCAGGATCCGGAAGCGCGTCACCGTACCCGCCGCGTACACGGCCAGTGATGCCGCCAGCACCCAGACAGCTTTGCCGCGGTTGAGGGCGGCCAGGATCAGCGGGCTGGCCAGCAGCAGCACCACGTAGAGGCCCATGACGTTGAACTGCCATGGGCCGAACTGGAGCAGCAGGATGGCGGGAAGCACCTGCGCCGGCACAGGGAACTGGAACAGCGTTTCCATGCCCGCGTAAAGATCGTAGGTGCGTCCGGCTCCTTCATGCCCTGCCCCGCCAGTGCCCTGGTCCACGAAGGTTGTAAGCGCCTCGGACCGGAAGAAAGGCAGCAGCGACAGGAGGAAGACGCCCACCAGCACCACGAGCGCCGTGACGTAGAGCTTGCCTGCCCGGCGCGAAGTAAGGTCCACCACCGTTCCAAAGTCGTCCTTCGCCCTGGGCCCGTAGACCATGCCCACCACCAGGCCGGAGAACAGAACGAACAGCTCGGCGCCCGAAACAAAGCCCACCGCCTCCTGGGTCAGGAGCTGGAAGAGCGACACCATGCCCAGGTGGTTCACCACCACGAAGACGATGGCCAGGCCGCGGAGCAGGTCCACGCGTGAGTCCCTGCTGGACGGGTCGCTGTAGCCCCACGCCGTGACCGCACTCAGCCTGGCGGGGATTTGCCACAGGGCCACCAGGAGGATGAGGAGCGCCGCGCCAACGGTCCAGGCGGCAGCCCCGGACAGGGTGTTGGACCTGACGACTGATGGACCTGCGGTGACCTCGGTGACCGGCCCCGTCACCACGGGCGATTCCTCAAGCCGGGTGTGGGCAGCGTCCGCAGTTCCGGCGCTTCCGGTGAGGCGCCAGTCGATGCTGGCCACGCCCGTGTCCCGCGTGCTGGTGCGTTCGTCCCAGACCACTGCCCCAGTGAGTGCGAAGTCGGCTGACCCGGCAACGCCCAGGACCTGGTCCCACCAGCCGTTCTTGATCTCCGCTTCCGCGGCGCCCCCGGAGGACGGGCTGTAGAAGGCCGAGGTCTGCAGCATGAAGGGCTTGTCCCGCCCCGCGGCATATGTCCCGTAGAAATTTTCCCCGCCGGAGGCCGTCAGCATCTCCTGCAGCTCACCGGCACGGGGCACGGTATTGACGGCGGCGCCCCCTGCGGTGTCATCGTGGTAGGCCGTCAGGCCCACCCAGTCCACGGCGTCGTCTCCCGGATAATAGGGTTCGTAGGCTTTGTCGGAGCCATCCCAGGTGCCGTCGCCATTGGTGTCCAACAGCGCGAAGCCTTCGCTGCCGGGCCTGGGCGCATTACGGTTCCGGTCAAAGGGGTAGTCCTTACCCAGGTACGGCTCCCACACCATGACATAACTGCTGCTGGCATCGGCATCCCGAAAAGCCGCGGTCACCGCCTGGAATGCCTGCCGATAGGCGGCCGGCTGCTGGCCCCACTCCACCCAGCTGGCATTCATGTCGGGCGCAAAGCGGATGAGCAGCCGGCCTTTGAAATCCCCCTGCATCCGGCGCACTTCCCCAGCGAACGCTGCGGCTGCGCCAGGGGTGACCTGGTCCAGCGGGACATCGGGCCTCACCGTGAGCATCGCATGCGCCCCCTGCCCGGCGGATTGCTCCAGGAAGCCCCGGATGTCGCTCTCTTCCGAGGCGCGGAACGGGAAGGCGATGTCGTGCCCGAAGATCGCGGGCGATGCCCCAAGCCGTTCGGAGAAGCCGCCGGCAGTGTCCTCTCCCCACTCGAGGACTGCGCCCAGCAGCGGCTTGCCTTCCTCCGGGAAGCTTCGGGCTGCCTGCGCGGACCCGGCGGGCACCACCACGGCCAGGACGGCCATCAGCACGGCGGCGAGGAGGGCAGCCATCCGGTGCAGGGGCCGCGGGCGGCGGCTCCGGGCGGGACGTGTGGGAGCGGCGGCGGATGGCGTGCTGATGAAGACCCCCCAGGGACTTATTCCTCAAGTGACGGGGCGGCGCCCCTGGAGAAACTTTATCCGGGCTGACGCAGGTGGCAGGCACCTGGCACCCGCACGCCCAAGATGGCGCCGCCGTCGTACGTTAAAGAGGGCTGGCGGACGCATCTTTGGCGCCGCCCCTCCGCCCTGCATCCTTCAGTTACGCAACATGACGACGACGGCGGTGCAGCGCCGGGCGGCAAGTGTTACGTTTTTGGGGAGTAATGAGTACCGGCGCCAAGCCCTGACTGGCCGGTCGGCAACCCTCCTTCCACGGCGGGGTGCCTCAGGTGAATACTCGGCATATCGACCATTCGAGCTGCAAGCGTGAGAGAAGGAGATCCGTCGTGTCTGACGCACCTGCCCCTGAAGAAAAACTGTCCTATCGCCTCATCAGCGGCCCGGACAACCGTGAATTCTGCGAGCGCATCTCGGCCGCGCTGGCGGAGGGCTATGTGCTGCATGGCAGCCCGGCGGCGACCTTCAACGGCAGCAGCATCATCGTGGCCCAGGCGGTGGTCCTTCCGGCGGCGATCGCTTCTGCGGATGCCGCAGTGGCGGACGCCGTGGATAGCCTCGAGTCCGCGGGCGATGACCTTGAGTTCGACGGCGAGGGCCACGCATGAGCTATGCAGGGGACCTGACGCCGCAGGAGGCCTGGGACAAGCTGGAACAGGGCGCCATCCTGGTGGATGTGCGCACCGAGGGCGAGTGGGCCCACATTGGTATTCCCGACACCAAGGCAACCGAGAACGATCCGCTGTTCATCCAGTGGACCTTCCCCGGCGGCATTCCAAACCCTGACTTCATCAACGACCTCAACCAGCAGGCGCCCGAGGACCGTGCAACCGAACTGGTGTTCCTGTGCCGTTCCGGGCAGCGGTCCATCGCGGCGGCCATCGCGGCCACCCGGGCCGGCTTCACCTCCTACAACGTACTGGAGGGCTTTGAGGGCGACCCGGACCGCTTCGGCGGACGCACCGTCAACGGCTGGAAGAACCGCGGCCTGCCAACCAACCTGGGAAAGATCTAAGTGACCTTTAACGAAGACGCCGCCGGCTGGAGCCCCGACACCCAGGCCGTGCGCGGCGGGCTTGACCGCACCAACTTCCAGGAAACCAGCGAAGCCATTTTCCTGAACTCGGGCTTTGTCTACGAATCCGCCGCTGCCGCCGAGCGCGCCTTCACAGGCGAGGACGAGCGCTTCGTCTACTCCCGTTACGGCAACCCCTCCGTGGCCACCTTCCAGGAGCGGCTCCGCCTGCTGGAAGGAACCGAGGCGTGCTTTGCGACGGCGTCCGGGATGTCAGCCGTGTTCACCGCCCTGGGTGCCCTGCTGGCAGCCGGCGACCGCGTGGTTGCCGCCCGCTCGCTGTTCGGATCCTGCTTTGTGATCCTCAACGAGATCCTCCCGCGGTGGGGCGTGGAAACCGTCTTTGTCGACGGGCCGGACCTGGAGCAGTGGCGTGACGCCCTGTCCAAGCCCACCACCGCCGTCTTCTTTGAATCGCCGTCCAACCCGATGCAGGAGATCGTGGACATCGCCGCGGTCAGCGAACTGGCGCACGCGGCCGGGGCGACCGTCGTCGTCGACAATGTCTTTGCCACTCCCCTGCTGCAGCGCTGCGGACAGTTCGGCGCGGACGTCATTGTCTACTCCGGAACCAAGCACATCGACGGCCAGGGCAGGGTGCTCGGCGGCGCCATCCTGGGCACCAAGGAGTTCATCGAGGGCCCCGTGAAGCAGCTGATGCGCCACACCGGCCCGGCGTTGTCCGCCTTCAACGCGTGGGTCCTCACCAAGGGCCTCGAGACCATGGCGCTGCGCGTCAACCATTCCTCAGCCACCGCGCTGCGGCTCGCGGAATGGCTGGAGGAACAGCCTGCAGTCAGTTGGGTGAAGTACCCGCTGCTGAAGTCCCACCCGCAATACGAACTGGCCGCGAAGCAGATGAGCGCTGGCGGCACTGTCCTTACCCTTGAGCTTGCCCCTTCCGGGGGCCGCTCGGGGAAGGAAGCAGCGTTCGCGCTGCTGGACGGGCTGCGGATCATCGACATCTCCAACAACCTGGGCGACGCCAAGTCCCTCATCACACACCCGGCCACCACCACGCACCGTGCCATGGGACCGGAGGGGCGGGCTGCCATTGGCCTGAGCGACGGTGTGGTGCGGCTTTCCGTTGGCCTGGAGGATGTGGACGACCTGATCGGCGACCTGGAGCAGGCGCTCAAGCAGATCTAGCACTCCGGACGGTGGTGGTGGGCATGCCTGGAAAGGTCGCTACTCCCGGCTTGCGGCTGCTGCTGTCCAACATCCCCCTGCCGGAGCAGAACCTGCTGGGCATCGCCGCCGGCGCGGCCCTTCAGCGCCTGGTTCCTATCCGGCTTTCGCGGGTAACCGGCCGCCGGCAAAGGCTTCTGCGGACAACGGGCGGCGCATCGCTCGCCGCCGGTGGCGTCCTCGTCACCTGGTCATGGTGGGCAGCCCACCGCACTCTCCTCACCCGACCGGCTGGGCTGGTGACGTCCGGCCCATACTCATTCTCGCGCAACCCTATGTATGTGGGCTGGACGCTGCTGCATCTGGGCATTGGGCTGGTGTGGCACAACGCGTGGACCCTGGCCGCACTTCCGGTGGCGGCCGCTGCCGTCCATCGCCGGGTCTTGCGGGAGGAGGCCAGCCTCGCCGCGTCCTTCGGCGGGGCGTTCGCGGAGTACCGGCGGGCGGTGCCGCGCTATGTGGGAAGGCGCTGTGTGGGAAGGCGCTGTGTGGGAAGGCGCTGTGTGGGAAGGCGCTGTGTGGGAAGGCGCTGTGTGGGCATGCATTCTGTGGGCTTCAGGCGCTTATGACGGAGAGGCGGACTTCCACGGCGTCGCCTTCACTGATCCGGGACTTGGCCCTGACGGCCTTCTTGACCGGCAGGAGGTACGTCCCCTTGTGCGCATCCGGGAACAGCGAAGTCTGCCAGGTGTGGCCGGAAATTTCCGCTGCCACCCGGATTGAGCCGAACGCCTTGTTGTGCCCTGCGTTTCGTGCTCGGATATCGTCCGCCACGTCCGGCGGCAGGGGAAGGAAATGCCAGCCGGCCTCGCCCGGGTACAGCCACAGTTCGGCTGTGAAGGAGTACGACGACGTCACGCGCCGAGTATGGCACGCCTGCGGTGGTGCCGCCAGGGGTGTGGATATTTAGCAGTCCACTAGTTATCCACAGCCCCTGCTGCACGGCTCTTTTTGTCAGACCCCCGCAGGATGATGTCTGTATGGAAAGCACGACGGCGGTAGTGGAGGCGGAGGCGGCGGTTGACGCTTCGGTGGCTGCTTTTAGGGCCGTGCTCGCGGGCGGCGGTGCGGCTGTTTCCGGTCCTGGTGCCGCTGGATCTGGCGTTGGCGGGGTTGATGATGATCCGTTGCAGCGGGTTGCTGATGGGGCGTTGGATGTCCTTGCCGGGCTGGCTCGGTCGGAGGCGAAGCTGGCGGCGGTGAAGGCGCAGGCGGTTCAGGTGCTCGCCGCCGCCACGAGTGTGCTGAACGGTCCGCCGTCCTCGCCGCAGGAGGCCACGGCCCAGGACCGGAGCATGGTGGCCGAGGTGGGGTGCGCACTGGCCATCGGTGACCGTGCCGCCGGCGCCCTGTTGGCCGAGTCCCACGCCCTGGCCACGGCCCTGCCCCGGACCCTTGCCGCGTTGGGGTCCGGGACGATTTCCTGGGCCCATGCCCGGGAAATGGTGAACCAGGCCGTCGGCCTTGACCGGGCCGGAGCCGCCGCCCTGGAGAAGTACTTCCTCGACCCTGACATTCCCAGGCCTGCCGGTGCGGCGACGATCGGGGAGATGCCCGCGTACCGGTTCAAGGCCAAGGCCCGCACTTGGCGCGAACGCCACCACCCCGAATCGATCGAGAAGCGCCACGCCAAGGGCGTAGCCGACCGCCGGGTCGAGTACAGGCCGGACCAGGACGGCATGGCCTGGCTCTCTGCCTACCTCCCAGCCGATCAGGCAATGGCGGGCTGGAACCGGCTCAACGTCCTCGCCCGGGGACTGCAGGGACCCGACGAGTCCCGCACCCTCACCCAGATCCGGGCCGACCAGTTCGCCCAAGCCATCCTCACCAGCGGCACCAGCCGCGGTAACAGTGGCGGTCATGGCAACGGTTCCAGCCTCCATGCCGGCAACAGCGACTGGGTTGGCAACGGCGACGGTGATGGGTTGGGTACCAGCGACAGTGCAGGCGCAGGAACAGATCTCGCCGGGCCGTCGTCCATCCGGGCGCAGGTGCTCGTCACCGTGCCGGTATTCGCGCTGATGGGAGTAACGGACGAGCCGGCCGTGCTGGACGGCTTCGGGCCGATCCCGCCGTCCATGGCGAGGGACCTGGTCGCGAACGGTGCTGATTCGTTCCACCGGGTCCTTGTCGATCCGCGGGACGGGGCACCGCTGGAGATCGGGCGGACCAGCTACCGGGTTACCAAGGCGATGCGGAACTGGCTGCGGATGCGGGACGGCAAATGCCCCTTCCCCGGCTGCAACAACAACTCCCTGGATAACGAGGCAGACCACCTCCTGGCCTGGCAGCACGGCGGAACCACCGGGATCAGCAACCTCGGACAGCCCTGCCCGAAGCACCACAAACTCAGACACAGCAGCGGGTGGGAACCAACGCCGGCCACCAAAAACGAACCACCCTGCTGGACCTCACCGTCCGGGCGACACTACAAAAGCGAACACCAGGACTGGGAACCACCACACTGGCCAGACTGGGTTACTGAGATGTGGAGTACGGCAACGAAATTGGAAGGACAACCGAGTTTGTCTGCGCTCGGAGGCCTGACCCTCCAGGGCTTTGTTGAGCGCTTTGGGATGCCCCAGAATCTGGACCTGCCCGATGACTTCGATCCGCCAGACGTGGACGTGCCGGAAGACCCCGGACCCACCGACGATGAACTCCCCAAGGACCCGTTCCCGGAGTGGCACCTATGGCTGGAAGCGTCACTTTCGGCTCTTTAGGTCAGGCACGGGCTGCAGGACAGACCAGGATCGGCTGAGCGCTGTCTAGGACTGCCGGACGCGCAGCAGGTCCGGAGCCGCTTCCACTTCTGAGAGGTCCGTGGCGCCCCGCATGGTGATATTCACTGCGTGGTTGACCACGGCTCCCAGGCCGAGGTCCTCGGGCGGGGCACCCGCCATGGCCTTGTCCCGGACCCGGCGCTGCTCAGCCGCCCCGGTGCCGCGGGCGATGATGTCCTCCACACCCTGGCGAACGATGGCGAGCTCTCCCTGTTCGTCCAGGACGGGCGCCAGGTAATCCACCAGCGAGCGCACCACATCCGCGGCCCGGGCCGGCCGGAACGTGCCGAAATCCAGAAGCTCCCCGCTAAGCCCGCTGCTGCTCGCCTGCCATGCAGCCATGCGCAACAGCACAGTGGGCACTGGCGCGGGGTCCACCCCGTCCCGCCACTCCCGGCTGGCCGACTCCACCAGTGCACGCACCAGGAGTGCGATGAGCGCGGCATCCTCGGCCCGGAGGCAGACATCGGCCACGCGCACTTCCACAGTAGGGTGGTTCCGCGAAAGCCTGGCGTCGAAATAGAGCATCCCCTCGTCCAGCATTACTCCGCTGTCCAGCAACCGCGTGACAACCCGACGGTACGCGGGGTAGGTCCCATAGATCCCCGCGGGCCCTGAGGTGGGCCAGCGGTTCCAGGCCTGGGTCCGGTAACTCTCAAAGCCGGTGGGCATACCGTTCCAAAAGGGGGAGTTCGCGCTCAACGCGGTCAGCACGGCAAGCTTGTCCCGGATCCGGTCCAGGACCGCCACGCCCTCCTCCGGCGATTCAATATACGTGTGCACGTGGAAGCCACACGTGAGCTGCTCCTGTGCCGTGAGGCCGAAGCGCTCCAGCATCCGGGCATACCGGGGGTCCGGCGTCGTATGGCTGGTGGAGGCCAACGGCGAGGTGGCAAGCGCAGCCACCCTGGCACCGTTCTTTTGGGCAGCCCGGTCAGCAAGCGTCCGGCCGGCACGGATCTGGTCCAGCAGGACGCCGTACTCCAGGCAGGGCCGCGTCTGGGTCTCGATCTGCTCAAGCTTAAGCTCGGCACTCAAGCCCATCTCGTCGTCGTCGTAAACGGTCTTGTCTTCGGTTTCCAGCGCGCGGGCATCCGGGGCATCATCGGCGGCCATCCTGTGCCCGGACAGCAGGGCATCGGCCAGTGCAAGCGGCTCCCCTGTTGCCGGGTCAACAATCAGGAGCTCTTCCTCGACGCCGAATGTACGCATACTGTCATTCTGCGGCAGGCAGGAGGATTTTGAAGGGACTCCGCCTTTCATGACGAACCGTGAAAGGTCAGTCCTGGAAGTACTCCACCTTCGCGCCGATGGCGTTCAGCCGCTCCGCCAGGTCCTCGTAGCCACGCTCAATGACGTAGATGTTCCGCAGCTCTGACACTCCCCGCGCGGCAAGCATTGCCAGCAGCAGGCAGGCTGCCGGACGAAGTGCAGGCGGGCAGCCAACCTCGGCCGCACGCCATTTTGTGGGCCCGTTGACATAGATCCGGTGCGGGTCCAAGAGCTGCACCTGGGCGCCCAGCCGGTTGAGTTCCGTGAGGTAGATGGCCCGGTTTTCGTAGACCCAGTCGTGGATCATGGTCTGGCCCTGGGCGTTGGCTGCAATGACGGCGAAGAAAGGCAAGTTGTCGATATTGAGCCCGGGGAACGGCATGGGATGGATCTTGTCCTCCGGAGCATGCAGCTCCGAAGGCTTTGTTGTGACGTCCACCAGGCGCGTCCGGCCGTTCCGGGCCATGTATTCGCCCGAGATCTCCAGCTGCTGGCCCATCTGCCCCAGCGTTGCAAGCTCAATTTCCATGAACTCGATGGGCACGCGCCGGATGGTCACCTCGGAATTGGTGACAATTCCCGCGGTGATCAGGCTCATCGCCTCGATGGGGTCCTCCGACGGGAAGTACTCAATGTCGTCGTCGATGGACAGGCGCCCCGTGATCTTCAAGGTGGTGGTGCCTACGCCCTCGATCTCCACACCCAGCATCTGCAGGTAGAAGCAAAGATCCTGCACCATGTAGTTGGGGCTGGCGTTCCGGATCACGGTTGTGCCCTCGCGGTGGGCGGCTGCCATGATGGCGTTTTCGGTGACAGTATCGCCGCGCTCGGTCAGGACGAACGAGCGGTCCCGGGTGTCTGCGGGCGGGGCCTGGACACTGTAGAAGCCCGCGGTGGCCTCCACCGAGAGGCCGAACTGCCGGAGCGCCTGCATGTGCGGTTCAACCGTCCGGGTGCCAAGGTCGCAGCCGCCCGCATACGGGAGCCGGTATTTTGCCGATTCGTCCAGCAGCGGGCCCAAAAGCATGATGACGCTCCGCGTGCGGCGCGCGGCGTCAACATCCATGGCTTCCAGGTCCAGCACGGCCGGCCGCCGGAGCTGCAGGTCGGTGTCGTTAAGCCAGGTGCACTCCACGCCTATGCTGGTCAGGACCTCAACAATACGGTTCACTTCTTCGATGCGCGCCAGGCGGCGAAGGATGGTGGTTCCCCGGTTGATCAGGCTGGCACAAAGCAGTGCCACCCCGGCGTTCTTGCTGCTGTTGACATCCACGGAACCGGAAAGGGTGTGTCCGCCCTCAACCCGCAGGTGGGTCATCTGCGGCTTGCCCACGTTCACGATGCTCCTGCCAAAGATCGTTTCGAGGCGCTGGATCATTTTGAGGCTCAGGTTTTGCTTACCCTGCTCCATCCGGGCGACGGCGCTCTGGCTCGTGCCCAGCTCGGAAGCCAACTGGCCCTGGGTCCAGCCCTTCTCACTGCGGGCGTCCCTCAACATGGCGGCAACGTGTTCGGCGGTTTCCTGCGTCATAGTCAATTTTATATCATAAATGAGCTAACCTGCAGGACTCGCGGCCAATCTTTCCAAGCACTAGCACGATCCGTACCCGATTCATGCGATAGAAACACGTGCCCAGTCAGCTTGACCTCCCTCTGCCGACGACGGACACTGGAGGAGGATCCCTTCGTCCAGCGGCAACGGAGGCAACATGCGCCGCACACCAGCCAGCAAGGCGTCGCCAATCAAAAGACTGCGGGGCAGGGCGCAGACACACTGGGGATTACTCGCCGCGAACACGCGGGCCGTGCCAGGAATGCTTGGCCTGCTTCTTGCCGCGCTTCTCTTGGTCACCGGCGTCCCCGCCCACGCTGTGCCCTCACCCGGGGAGGGGCAGCAGTCATTTCTGGGTAACGACATCTCCTGGCCGCAGTGCAAAGGAGATTTTCCCGCGGAACAGGCTTTTGCCATTGTGGGCGTCAACAATGGCCTGGCCAACACCACGAACCCCTGCCTGTCCGAGCAGCTCAGGTGGGCAGAAGATTCGGTGGGCCACCCCGGCCAGCCCACCGTGTCCCTGTACGTCAACACCGCCAATCCCGGCGCCGCCGGCTCCTGGTGGCCGGAAAATGACGAGTACCCGGCCGGCCAGGCAGTCCACAACCCTTACGGCCCCTGCAAGGCCGGGGACTACGGCAAGGCCTGCGCCTATATGTACGGCTTCGCCAAGGCCTACGACGACGCCCACTTCCGCGGGGTCAGCAGCCCCTCCACATACTTCTGGTGGCTGGACGTCGAAACCGAAAACACCTGGTCCCGCACCGACAGGGACGCCAACCGGACAGTCCTCGAAGGCATGACGGACTTCTTCCACAGCATCGGAGCCGAGGTGGGGATCTACTCAACCGGCCAGCAGTGGGACCGGATTGTCGGAACAGTCAGCAGCTCGAGCAACCTCTATTCGCTTCCCAGCTGGCTGGCGGGGTCCCTCAACGCCTCCGGCGCGGCCAGCGCCTGCTCACAGGAGCCCCTGACCGCCGGCGGCAGGGTGGTGCTGGCCCAGTTCGTGTCCAGAGGTTTCGACTACAACTATTCCTGCCACTAGGCCCGCGCAGGTGTCAGCTTCCCAGCCACACCATGTTCCACGTCCCGAGGGACACTGCTGCAACCACCGCTGTTCCCGCCATCACTACGCCCCCGGCAATAACCCAGGCATCCAGTGCGCTGAAGGTGGATTCGCGCGCCCACGTCCGGCGTCCGCCCCCGAAACCGCGCGCCTCCATGGTCACTGCCAGCCGCGACGCCCGGCGGATTGCCTGCACCAGGAGCCCGAAGCTCTGCCCCAACGTCGCCTTCAACCGCTGCACGGCGTTGCCGCGCGAACCCACGCCCCGGGCCCGGCGCGCCATCCCGATGGTCTGCCACTCTTCCGCCATCAGGCCCACCAGCCTCATGGCGGCAAGGGTCCCCAGCACGAAGCGGTGCGGCAGGCGGGCCTTCTGCGCCAAGGCATCGGCCAGGTCCGTGGGGTCGGTGCAGCTCATGAGCAACACCGCCGGAAGGGCGATGGCCAGCCCGCGCAGCATGAAGCCGACCCCCAGTTCCAGCGAGCCTTCGCTCATGCTCCAGATGCCGACGTCGATCAGCGTCCTTCCGCTGTCCGGAGCCAGGATTGAGGTACTCCAGCCCCCCACGGCCGCCGCGAGGATCAGCGGCCATCCGCGCTGCCACAGCAGCGTCAGCGTCAGGCCAGCGAGCGGGAACAGCAGGAATTCGAAAGCCAGCGCCACGGACGCGGAAACCCAGTCGATGGACAGCGCCAGCACTGCCGTGATGAGGAAGACGGCGGCAAACTTGCTCAGGGGATTGGCACGGGTCAGCAGAGCCTGGTTGCCGCGCAGGTTCAGCTCCTGCCTCATGGTGCCACCGGCTCCGCCGCAGCCATCCGCAGCTCAGTTCCACCCAGCGCGGCAGTGAACTCCGCGTCGTGAGTCACCGACACCACAGCGGTGCCGGCATCCAGGAGCTCGGACAGGAACGAGGCCAGCTCCGCCCAGGTGTTCGCGTCCTGGCCGAACGTCGGCTCGTCCAGCACCAGCACCTGGGGATGGGCCGCCAGTACTGTGGCCACGGACAGCCGCCGCTTCTCGCCGCCGGAGAGCGTATAGGGGTTTGCGTCAACAAGGTGGGTCAGCCGCAAACGCTCCAGCAGCTCGTCAACGCGTTCCTCCCCGTGCCCAAGGTGCCGCGGACCGAACAGCAGTTCATCCAGCACCTTCCCGGTGACGAACTGGTGCTCGGGCTCCTGGAACACGGTGCCGATCCGCTCAATGAGCTCCTCGGCTTTCCACTTAAAGGGGTCTATCCCGGCCCCACGGCTGAGGTCCAGGGTCGCGGAAACCTTGCCTGCAACGGGCTCCAGGAGTCCCGCAACGGTCAGCGCAAACGTTGACTTGCCCGCGCCGTTGGGGCCGGTGATGGCCAGCGCCTGTCCTGCCCGGACCTGCGCAGAAACATCGCGCTGGACGGGCACCGGGGGTATCTTCCGGAAGCCGCTGCGGCGCGGACGTTCCCGGGAAACCGCAAGGTGTTCGGCCGCCAGCAGCAGGCCGCCGGAGCCGGCGGCCGGGTTGGCCGACCTTGCACGCGTCTCAGGAACATACCCGGGCACCCACACGCCGGCCGCCGCCAGCATGGTCCGTGCGTCCGCGAGCACCTGGTCCGGAGGGCCGTCAAGCAGCACGGCATCATCAGTGGCACTGCCCGGCTGCAGCACCACGATCCGGTCCACCAGGTCCTTCCACACGGATACCCGGTGCTCCACCACAACCAGCGTGGCACCGGTCTTGTCCACGCAGCGGCCCACGGCGTCGCGGACTTCCAGCACGCCGGCTGGGTCCAGGTTCGCCGTGGGTTCGTCGAGCAGGATCAGGCCGGGCCGCATGGCGAGGATCCCTGCCAGCGCCAGGCGCTGTTTTTGCCCGCCGGACAGGGCCGACGTCGGGTGGTCCAGCGGCAGGTGGGAAAGTCCGACGTCGTCCAGCGCCTCGTGCACGCGGGCCCAGATGGCGTCGCGGGGCACGGCGAGGTTCTCGGCGCCGAAGGCGACGTCGTCGCCAACGCGGGAGAGGACCACCTGCGTCTCAGGGTCCTGCTGCATCAGCCCGGCCCGGCCGCGCTGCTCGCGGGGCACGGCGCCGTCAACCAGCAGCGAACCCGTCTCGTCGGACTCGCTGGCGTCGCCGCCGTCGTCGTTTATGTCCCCCAGCACCCCTGCCAGGGCATGCAGGAGCGTGGACTTGCCGGCACCGGAGGGCCCCAGGAGGAGCACCCGCTCCCCCGGGCGGATCTCCAGGTTGAGGCCACGGACGGCCGGCTTGGCGCGCCCTGCATGGCGCCAGCCCCAGCCACGGGCGGTGACGGCGGCCGGGCGCACGGCGACTGATGCCTCGTGCCGCGAAGGGGCGCCCATCAGGAGAAGACGGGCTCCGTTGCCGCCCTGCGTGATGCAAAGGAGCTCAGGACCCCGGTCCTGGCCAGGCCGCGGGTGGCGATCCAGGACAGTGCTCCGGCGATGATGGCGCCGGAGATGGCGGTGAAGATGATGTAGGCCAGCTTGTCGCCGGCGGCGTAGGCAATATTCCAGCCCCACGGTGCGAAAGAGTCGTTCAGGCCGCAGAAAAGGCCGGCGCCGGCGCCGGCGAGCAGCGCTACGGGCAAGTTGAACTTCCGGTACACGAAGATGGCGAAGATGATCTCGGCACCGAGGCCCTGGACGAATCCGGAGAACAGTACGGATGCCCCGTACTGGGAGCCCATGAGCAGTTCGCCGGTGGCGGCCACCGTCTCGCAGAAGAGCGCGGCGCCTGGCTTGCGGATGATGAGCATGCCCAGGACGGCCGGGATCATCCAGCCGCCGGCGATCAGGCCGGTCAGGGGCGGGTAGACGGCGTTCATGGGTGCGGAGACTGCGGCCGCCCCCTGGGACCAGGCCCAGAAAATGACGCCACCGGCGACGGCGATGAGGGCCGCCACCACGATGTCCACGACGCGCCAGGACTTGCCGGCGGGCTTCTTCACTGCTGTTGTTGCCATGTGGTCCTCCTGAGGAACAGGAGGGGAAAGTGAACGCGGTTGCCGGCACTGCTGCCGCTGCGCGCACTTCGAGAACTCGACTCCCTTGCGCCGGTACTAACCGGATCAGGTTCGAGGGTCTGCGGCTGTCCGCACTCTCAGCGCCCACCTGCGGTCCCTGGCATTGCCAGTGATGCCGACGGCGGCGCTCCCCTGTCGTTGAATGATTCTGTTTGGTGAAATATCCGCCCTGTTGGGCGTGGTTCAGTTTACCGCAGGGAGGGGTAGATTGTGGGCCATGACTGCGAATCCACCAGATGTGACCGGGTATGATCCGGATTCCCGCGATGCCCAGCCGGAAGGATCCCTGGAAGCACTGATCGCCCGGATTGAGGCGGAGATCCGGGAACTGCAATTTCCCGGCTTCTCCCTGGACGACTCCCTGAACCTGGGGCTGCTCCTGGTGGAGCTGGGCAAGGAGCGCGGGCTTCCCATCGCCATCGACATCACCAAGGGCGAGCAGGTCCTCTTCCACGTGGCCCTGCCGGGGGCGACCCCGGACAACGGGCACTGGATCCGGGCCAAGAAGCGCACCGCCGCCCGGTACGAGGTTCCTTCCCTGTTGGTGGGGCTGCGCGCCCGGCTCCGCGGCGGGCGTATTGAGGATAATGCCTGGTTCGACCAGGCCCTCTACGCCGCGCACGGCGGCTCCTTCCCCTTGTACGTCACCGGGGTGGGTGCCGTAGCAACCGTCACCGTGTCCGGATTGCCGCAGGTGCAGGACCATGACCTGGTGGTCGAGGCGCTCCGCGACATCCTCCGGCAGGCCGGCGCGGAGTAGCGCCTGGCAGCATGCGCGGAGTGACGCCCTGAGGGCCCGAGATGACTTTTATTGGCCCGGACCACCCCTGCTATTCCCTGCTGGCGGAACTGCTGTCCGCCGTCGGGAAGTCCTGGCAGCAAGGCTACGAACAAGGCCGCCGCGGCGGTCCGCACACAAACCCCGCACGCGTGGAGCGGGGCGCGAGGCTAGCAGCCTGCGTGCAGTGCGCCGGCGCCCAGCTCCAGCAGAATACAAAGGCTGCTTAGCATTTATTAGTAATCATGCTTACTATGTTGTCTCCAGCGTTTGAGGAGTACAGCACATGGCAGCCAGCATCCGCATGAAAGGTGCCCGAACAGGCCTGCAGAAGGCTGCCCTAGGAACGGGTGCCGTTTTTTGCCTGGCCGGCATTCTGGGATTCATTCCCGGTATCACCTCCAATTATGACTCGCTTCGCCTGGCCGGCCACGCATCGGAGGCGCTACTGCTCGGGGTCTTCCAGGTGTCCGTCCTGCACAACACCGTCCACCTGGTCTTTGGGGCTGCCGGCATCCTGATGTCGCGCTCGCACCCGCAGGCACGGAACTTCCTCATCTACGGCGGCGTCATCTACCTGGTCCTCTGGCTGTACGGCCTCCTGGTCGGTGACCCCACCCCCGCGAACTTCATCCCCGCCAACGATGCGGACAACTGGCTCCATCTGGTCCTTGGTCTGGCCATGATCGCCCTGGCCGTCATGCTCGCCCGTGGACCCGCCCCCGCCGCAGGCGGCGCCGTCACCGGCAACACCGTCAAGTCGTCAGCGCCCGGCACCCGCGGACGCTGACCACCATCTCCCGGCCGGGCCTCCAGCGCAGGGGGCAAGCAACCGGCACACGACAGACCTCAAGGAGCACCATGAAAATCCCAACGGCACGGGGTCCGGTCAGCACCGCATTGTTCAGCGCCCTCGCGGAGCTGCCGGGCACCAATGAGGGCGCCCTGGAGACGCTGCACCGGACGGTGGCCAGCCACCTTCCGGCAACCCTTGACATCATTGGCGACGACGACCTCCAGCTGACGCTCTTCTGCCTCTACGAGCTCCACTACTCGGGGCTTGAGGGCGTGAGCGACGACTGGGAGTGGGCGCCGGAACTGGTCCGGGTGCGCCAGCTCCTTGAAAAGCCGTTCGAAGCCGCGCTCCGGGAGGCTGCCGCCGAGGCAGCCGGTGATCTGGAACTTCCCGGCGCACCCGATGTCACCAGCGACGCAGTGGCCGATATCCTTTTCGGCCTGGCCGCACGTGACGGTGGTCCCAGCCTCTCCCGGTATGTGGCCAAGCAGGCCAGCCTGGGCCAGCTCAAGGAATTCCTGATCCACAAGTCCATCTACCAGCTGAAGGAAGCGGACCCGCACACCTTCGCCATCCCACGGCTCTCAGGGCGGCCCAAGGCGGCACTGGTGGAAATCCAGGCGGACGAGTACGGCGGCGGACGGCCCGAGCGGATGCACAGCGCCCTTTTTGCCCGCACCATGCGGGGCCTGGGAATGGACGACGAGTACGGGGCATACGTCGACGCCGTCCCCGCGGTCTCCCTCGGTGCGGTGAACCTGATGTCCCTGTTCGGCCTGAACCGCCGGCTGCGGGGTGCCATCACGGGGCACCTGGCCATCTACGAGATGACGTCCTCCCAGCCCAACCGTCTGTACGGCAGGGGCTTCCGCCGGCATGGATTCGATACGGACGTCACCCATTACTTCGATGAGCACGTGGAGGCCGACGCCGTCCACGAGCAGATCGCCGGCCGGGACCTTGCGGGCGGGCTGGTTGAGGCCGAACCCCACCTGCTGGCGGACGTCCTGTTCGGAGCCACGGCGGTCATGGCCGTGGACGGCAGGCTGTCCGCGCACATCCTGGAGTCCTGGGAGAAGGGCCAGACCTCCCTGAGGACGGCACTGCCGGCGGCCGCATGAACACCCCGGCCCCAGGCAAGACGGCCGAATACATCCTGCCCCTGCGCTGGCCGGATGATTCGGACCTGCCGGACCTGGCCACCTACCTCCGCCGCCTCACTGGCTGGATCGCCGTCACGGTGGTGGATGGTTCCGCCCCGAACGTGTTCGAGCACCACCGCAGAGTGTTTCCGCCTAACGTCAGGCATCTCCGGCCGGTGCCCGAAAGCGGCAGTGCCGGCCCTGGTAGAGCCGGCGCCGGCAACGGCAAGGTGGCCGGGGTGATGACCGGAGTAAGGGTCTCGACGGCGGACCTGCTGGTCATTGCCGACGACGACGTCCGCTATACGCGCGAGTCCCTCGCCGCCGTCGTCCAGCACCTCAGTTCAGCAGACGTGGTGAGGCCGCAGAACTACTACGATCCCCTGCCTTGGCAGGCGCGGTGGGATACGGCGAGGACCCTCATCAACCGCGCCTGGTCCGCAGACCTTCCCGGTACCCTGGCCCTGCGACGCAGCACCCTTGTGGCGGCGCAGGGATACGACGGGGTCCTGTTCGAAAACCTCGAGCTGATCCGGACCATCAAGGCGGCAGGAGGCTGCGAGAAGGTCGTCCCTGACCTGTTCGTGGCACGGAGGCCGCCAAAGGCGCGCCACTTCCTGAAACAACGCGTCCGCCAGGCCTATGACGATTTCGCCCAGCCGCGAAGGCTCGGCGTAGAACTCGCGCTGCTGCCGGCAATCCTCGCCGCAGCGCGCCTGCCCGCGCGGCTCCGCGTGGCCGCCTTTCTAACGCTGGCAGCCGCGTCCGCCGTTGCCGCCGAGGTCGGACGGAGGCGGAACAGGGGCACATCGGTCTTCCCCTTCACCACGGTGTGGTTTGCCCCGCTGTGGACCTTGGAGCGCGCGGTCTGCGTGTGGATCGCGCTCGGCTTCCGGCTGGCCGGGGGCATGCCCTATGCAGGAACCCGCCTTAAAACAGCCGCGCATTCGGAGGCCGAACTTCGGCTGCGGCACAGCAGACTTGCCGGCACCCGGCAACAGGATTGTATGGAATTCCACAGCAACCCAGAGCAGGAGCAGAAATGAACCAGGAACCAGCCGAGAGCTCTATTGTGGTGTGCCCCGACGGGCCGCTGATTGTGCGCGGCGACTTTGAGCTCGTCACGCCGTCCGGCGAACCGGTTCCCCGTGACCGCAAAACCGTGGCGCTGTGCCGGTGCGGCGCCTCAGCCATCAAGCCCTATTGCGACGGCACCCACAAGATGATCAAGTTCCGCACGGAACCCCCGTCAGACTGATCACGCGACGCGGCACGCTGGGCAGGGGACCCGGCAAACGCCAGATAGGCTAATGACAGCCCGTTTTCCGCCCGCAAGGAGTACTAAGGAATGAACCTTTTCATCAAGCTGCTCGGCACCGGCGTGAGCCTCGGCGCCGGCTTCGTCGGCACCAAGCTGGTCAACACCATCTGGGAAAAGTCCACCGGGCGTAAGCCGCCTACCGGCAAGGACGAGGACGTCCCCACAAGCCTGCAGTCCGCGCTGACGTTCGCGCTGATCTCGGCCTCAGTCAGCACCATCATCCAGGTCCTGGCCAACCGCGGCACCCAACGGGCCATCACCCGGTTCGCCAAGAGCCAGGACATCGTCTAGCCGCGTCCCCACCAGCACTCAGCCGTCGCCGGAACCGTCCTCACGGGCGGCTTTGGCGGCGGCTTTTTGCACCACGGCCTCCAGCTCATCCGAGGTGAGGAGTTCACGGTGCAGGTGCTTGGTGCGGTAACCCGCGCGTCCCACCATATGCGCGGAGACCGGCACGGTGAGCAGCTGGAAGATCCAGGTCACCAGCAGCACGGGCCACACCCACCAGGTGCGCATCTGCAGTCCGATGGACGCCAGGAGGAGGAACAGCCCCAGTACCTGGGGTTTGGTGGCGGCATGCATGCGGCTCAGGAGGTCGGGGAACCGCAGCAGGCCGATGGCCGCCCCCAGGGACATGGTGGCCCCAACAATCATGAACACCGCGGACAGCACGTCCACCCAGGCATCCAGGCCAGTGGAATCAGGACTCATTGGGCTGCTCCCTCCGGTCTGCCACAAACCTTGCCACCGTCACGGACCCGATGAAGCCGATGATGGAGATGGCCACCACCAGCATCAGGTTGTTGAGGTGCCGGTTCACGGCCATGTCCACGCACAGGGCACCGCCCAGGATGGCCAGCAGGACGTCCGTTGCCAGAACCCGGTCCAGCAGCGACGGGCCGCGGGAGATCCTGATGATTGCGCCGACGGCCGCGAGCGAGAAGATAACAGCGGTAACTGCCAGGACGATCTGCATCATGCGGCCGCCTCCGCTCGCACAATCTCGAGTTCTTCCCTGGTACCCATGATCCTGATCAGCCCCGCTTCGATGGACAGTACCTCGTTCTTCAGGTTTTCGACGCCCTGCTGGGAGCTGATGTTCAGCGCGTGCAGGTACAGGGTGGATGTTGACCGGTCCACCTCAACCACCAGCGACCCGGGAATCAGTGAGATCACGTGCCCGGTGGCTGTGACCAGGAGGTCCTGGTGGCTGCGCAGGGTCACCGCCACAACGGCGTTCTTCACCCTGGGACCGCGGGCCACGGCAAGGTACAACAGCTGCATGCTGGCGGCCACCACCTTGGCCAGGAACACCAGCGCGAACGGAATGGCATAGAGGATGTTGAAGCGTCCGCTGAGCTCCACCGGCGGAAGGTAGAACAGGCGTGCCACCGCTACTGACAGCAGGGCTCCGAACAGGAGGTTTCCCGGGCTGAAGTCCTGCCACAGGGCACCCCAGACAATGACCAGCCACACCAGGAGCGGAAGCTCCTGGCGCAGTGAGATGCGCCGGCGGCTCATTTCCCTCCCCCTGCGGTAAGGACCATTGGAACGACCGTGTCCTCGCCCAGGACGGCCTGGATGTAGGAGGACCGGTCCAGCATGTCGTGCGCGGCCTGGTCCGAGACCATGAACAGCGGCCCCGCGAACACCGTCAGCCCGATGCCCAGGACCACCAGCCCGATAGTGGAGCCCACCATGGTGCGCGGCAGCAGGGTGACGGTGTTCGCTTTGGCTCCCGGCCCGGTAGCGCGGGCGGCAGGCGTGGCCAGCAGCACGGGATCCGGATGTTCGGCGTCGGAAGGCCTGCGCCAGAACGCACGGTTCCACACCCTGGCCACGGCAAGCAGGGTCAGCAGGCTGGTCAGCACCCCGCCGATCACCAGGACGTATGCCAGCGGTGTCCCCAGTTCAACGCCGGCCTGCATGAGCCCTACCTTCCCCAGGAATCCGGAGAATGGCGGGATCCCGGCCAGGTTCATTGCAGGCACGAAGAAGAGCAGTGCCAGCAGCGGCGACAGCTTGGCGAGGCCGCCCAGCCGGTCCACGGAGGAACTGCCGCCCCGGCGTTCGATCAGCCCGGTCACCAGGAAGAGGGAGGTCTGGATGGTGATGTGGTGCACCACGTAGAAGACGGCCGCGCCGAGCCCCGCCACGGAGGACATGGCCAGGCCGAACACCATGTAGCCGATGTGGCTCACCAGGGTGAACGAAAGCAGACGTTTGATGTCGCTCTGCGCCAGGGCGCCCAGGATTCCCACCACCATGGTCAGTAACGCGGCAACCATCAGCGGGGTGTTCAGTGAGTCCCCGGGGAACAGCAGTGTTTCGGTGCGCACCATGGCGTAGACACCCACTTTGGTGAGCAGGCCCGCGAACACGGCAGTGACCGGCGCCGGCGCCGTGGGGTAGGAGTCCGGCAGCCAGAAGGACAGCGGGAAAACGGCGGCCTTGATGCCGAACGCCACCAGCAGCATCACGTGCAGCAGCGTCCTGGTGCCCTGGTCCAGCTCGCCGAGCTTGATGGCCAGGTCCGCCATGGTGATTGTTCCGGTGGCGCCGTAGACCATGGCAATCGAGATGAGGAACAGCACCGAGGACACCACGGACACCACCACGTAGGTGACGCCTGCCCGGATGCGGGGTCCGGTGCCGCCCAGCGTCATCAGCACGTAGCTTGCCGTCAGCAGGATCTCGAACCCCACGTAAAGGTTGAAGAGGTCCCCGGAAAGGAACGCATTGGAGACGCCCGCCACCAGGATCAGGTATGTGGGGTGGAAGATCGAGACGGGCGCATCCTGGTCGCCGTCGGCCATGCCCTGCCCGGTGGCGTACACCAGCACGGCAAGGCTCACCGCCGAGGAGACCACCAGCATCAGGGACGAGAACTGGTCCACCACCAGCACGATGCCCCACGGCGGAAGCCAGCCGCCCAGCGTTACGGCAAACGTGCCGCCGTCCCAGACGGAGGCCAGCAGGAGGCACTCCAGCAGGAGCGTGAGGGACAGCAGGGCGATGCTCACCGCGCGCTGGGCCCGTGAATGGCGGATCAGCATGAAGGTCAGGGCGGCGCCCAGGATGGGAAGTACGACGGCGAGCGGGGCAAGGCTTGCGAGGTTCACTTTCCGTCTCCTTCCGGGCCGGGGGCCACATTGGTGGAGCCGGGTTTTTCTTCAGAGGCTGCCTGCTCGGCCGCTATCTCGCGGCCGCCGGCCAACAGCGTTGTCCCGGCAGCGCCGTCGTTGGAGGTGGCGTGCCCGGCAGCGCCGTCGTGCGTGCCGCCGTCGCTGGAGACGCGGTGGTTGGAAACGCTGTGGCCGTCGGCGCCCAGCATGGTGAGCGGGAACTCTGAGGTCTCGGCAGGGACCTCGGCATCGTCCTCGGCGTCGAAGCTCGGCGTTTCGGCCACGCGGAGGTCTTCCACGTCGTCCTGGATCTCGTCACGGCGCGCCAGCACCCACGTGCGGTAGATGATGCCGAGCATAAAAGCGGTGACGGCAAAGGAAATGACGATGGACGTCAGGATCAGGGCCTGCGGAAGGGGATCGCTGTAATCCCCGGCCGCAGTGTCCTTCGAGTACAGGGGCGCGAGCCCTGCGTACCCGCCGGTGGCCAGGATCAGCAGGTTGGTGGAATTGGCCAGGAGCATCAGCCCCAGCAGGACACGCGTGAGGCTGCGTTCCAGCACCAGGTAGATGCCGCAGGCGTACAGGGCCCCCATCACGATCAGGAGGGTCAGGTTTATGCTCATGCTTGGCCCTTTGCGGTGGTTTCGGAGGCGACGCCTTCAGGCTCCTGATCCCGTGCGGAAAGTGTGGCGGAGTCATCGCCCGCGAACTCCTGCTCCTCGCCGGGAGTGCGGCCACCCACTGCGGAACGCTGTTCGAAGTGCTCGTCGATTTCGGCACCCAGGCTCCGCAGGACGTCCAGCACCAGGCCCACCACCACGATGTACACGCCAATATCGAAAATGGTGGAGGTGACGAACTTGATGTCGCCGAACACCGGGAGCCACAGCTCGATGATTGCGGTCTGGAACACCTGGCCGCCCAGCAGCAGCGGCACGGCGCCGGAGGCTGCGGCCACAGCCAGCCCGATTCCCAGCAGGGCACCGGCGCTGACCGGGGTGGCCTCGCGGAGCTCAAACCGTCCCCCGGCCAGGTAGCGGATGGTCAGGGCCAGGCCGGCTGTCAGGCCGCCGGCGAAGCCGCCGCCGGGAAGGTTGTGGCCGGCCAGCAGGAGGTACAGCGAGAACATGATCATGGAGTGGAAGATCAGCCGGGTGACCACCTCGAAAATGATGGACCGGCGTTCGGGGGCCAAAGTCCGGCCGGCCACGATCCACGCATCCCGGGCAGGCGCCGCGAACTTCCGGCTCACGGCCAGCGCCGCCGCGTCCCGGCTGCCGGGATCGACGCCCCGGTGGCGGCCCACGGTTCCTTCCGCAACCGTGGCGGAGTTCAGGATCCGGTCGCCGCGTCCGCGGACGAAGATGAGGCTCGCCACGCCGGTAGCTGCCAGCGCGAGGACGGTGATTTCACCGAAGGTGTCCCAGGCGCGGATGTCCACGAGCGTCACATTGACGATGTTGAGTCCCCCGCCGCCCTCATACGCGAGCCGCGGGAATTCCAGGGACACGGGCGTTGCTATCCGTGCTCCCATGGCGTAAATCGCGGCGAACACCATGGTGACGCCGAAGCCCAGTCCGATGATCACGCGCACCACCCGGTATTTGCCGCCGGTCCGGTCGCGGAGCTCGGGCGGCAGGCTGCGCATCGCCAGCACGAAAGCCACCAGGATGATGGTTTCCACCAGCATCTGCGTCAGTGCCAGGTCCGGGGCACCCTGGAGCGCGAACATCAGGGCAATGCCGTAACCGGTGACGGAAACCATCAGGACAGCGAGGAACCGCTTGTTGGCTTTGACGGCCGCCAGGGCGCCGATCACGATGCCCGCACCCACCACGATCTGGAGCGGGGAACCGGGGTCAACCAGGTAGATCCCGTCCGGAAGCGGCTTGCCGGTCACCAGGATCACGGACAGGGGCAGGATAAACGCGACGCTGAGGATGACAGCCAGGTAGTAGTACAGCGAACCGCGCTGCGTGCGTCCGGTGATCCACACCGCTGCGTCGTCCAGCCCGCCGATGGTGTATTGGTACGCCTTGTCCCCGTCCACCCACGGCGGGACCAGGGACTGTGCCCGCGAAACCGCGTCGCGGCCAAAGTACATCGCCAGGCCCAGCGCGAACGTGAGGGCCGTCAGGCCCAGCGCCGGCGTGAAGCCGTGCCACAGCGCAAGGTAACCTGCCTGCTCAGCGGCCGTCCCGGCGTCGGGAGCGGTGGAGGCGAACAGGGCGGCGTACGGCTGGATCCAGGCGTCGACGGGTGCCGGCCACAGCCCGTAGACGATGGTCAAAAAGCTGAGGATTGCGGGCGCGGCAAGGAAAGAGGGACTGATGGCTTTGAAGGGCGTGGGCTCCACGCCGGGCTTGACGGCAAAGGCGCCCCACATGAAGCGCGCACTGTAGGCGAAGGTGAGGATGGATCCCAGGACCAGCCCGGCCAGGACCACCATGCCCCACGGGCTGGCTGCGTCGTCTCCTGCGTGGTGGACGAAGGACTCCAGCACCGATTCCTTGGCCACGAACCCGGCCAGCGGGGGAATTCCGGCCATGGACGCGGCGCCGATGGCGGCAACCACTCCGAGCGCGCGGGAGGAGCGGAACACGCCGGAAAGCTTGCGGACGTCGCGCGTTCCTGACTGGTGGTCGATGATGCCCACCACCAGGAACAGGGTGGCCTTGAACAGTCCATGGGCCAGGAGCATCGCGAGCCCTGCGAGCGCCGCGTCCGGCGTGCCCAGGCCCACCACCATGGTGAGGAAGCCCAGCTGGCTGACGGTGCCGTAGGCGAGGATGAGCTTGATGTCGCTCTGGCGCAGCGCCCGGTAGCCGCCCACAAGCATGGTGGCCAGGCCAAGGCCCAGCACCACCGGCTGCCAATACGCCGTTTCGGAGAACCCGGGCGCCAGCCTGGCAACCAGGTAGATACCGGCTTTGACCATCGCAGCGGCGTGCAGGTAGGCGCTGACCGGCGTGGGTGCGGCCATGGCGCCGGGGAGCCAGAAGTGGAACGGGACCAGGGCGGACTTGGTAATGGCGCCCACCAGGATAAGTACGACGGCGGCGCTCACCATGGAGCCGGAGGCTCCACTTGCCAGTGCGGGCGCCTGCTCCAGGATGCTGGAGATACGGTAGGTGCCGGCTATATGGCCCAGCATGATGAGTCCCACCAGCATGGCCAGCCCGCCCGCAGTGGTGACCATGAGCGCCTGCAAAGCGGACCGTCGCGCAGCCAGCCTGGTGCGGGCGAATCCGATCAGGAGGTAGGACAGGATGGTGGTGAGTTCCCAGAAAATGAACAGCAGCAGCAGGTCGTCCGCCGCCACCAGTCCGAACATGGCGCCCGCAAAGGCCAGCAGCTGCGCACCGAAGGCACCGAGGTCCTGGTCTTTTTTCTTGAAGTACCTGGCGCAATAGACCAACACCAGCGAGCCGACGCCCAGTACCAGCAGGGACATGACCCAGGCCAGCGCGTCCATGCGGAAGGCAAGTTCGAGTTGGAGCCCGGGAATCCAGGCGACAGTTTCGCTGATGGACCCCGTTCCGGCGTAGACCGGACCATGCTGCAGCAGGAGCCAAACGAAGGATGCGGCAGGAACAGCTGCCAGTGCGTAGAACGCGTTGCGGCCCCAGGCCCTGAAGAGGAACGGCGCCAGGACAGCCACCGAAAAGTGCACGGCAAGGACTGTTATCACTGGTATCTCCGCAACGTCAGGGATTCGATTGTCAAAGTTGGAGCAGGCGGTTCATTCGTTAGGTCCGGGAGGGCCCAGTTTATCAAGGCCCAGGCGCCCGCCCCGCCCCTTAGGGCGCCGCGCCCGGCGTGGGGCCCGGTATCGACGGGGGTTCGCTCCGCCTCCTGTTCGCCACGGGCGGATACGATGCATCCTATGAACAGCGCCAGCGCTCCAGGGGCAACGCAGCCGTCCTCGGAACTTGAGTCCGGGAACCAGCGCACCAGCAAAGGCCGCATCCTGGCGTGGGCTTCATGGGACTGGGGGTCCGCAGCCTTCAACGCCGTCATGACCACATTCGTCTTCACCGTCTACCTCACCTCCAACGCCTTCGGCGGCGAGGACCAGGCCTCGGCGGTCCTGGGCGGTGCGCTGGCAGTTGCCGGCCTGGCGATTGCCCTGCTGGCTCCTGTCACCGGCCAGCGCTCCGACGCAGGCGGCCGGCGCAAGCTGTGGCTGGGAGTCAACACAGCCGCCGTCGCCATCCTCACTGCACTGTGCTTCTTCGTCTTCCCGCGGCCGGAATTCCTGCTGCTCGGAGTGTCCCTGATAGCCCTCGGCAACGTGTTCTTCGAGTTCGCGGGCGTCAATTACAACGCCATGCTCGCCCAGATCTCCACGCCGCGGAACATCGGCAAGGTCAGCGGATTCGGCTGGGGGGCGGGCTACCTTGGCGGCATCGTTGCCCTGCTGATCGTCCTCCAGCTGTTCGTCCAGCCCAGCTTCGACTGGTTCGGCGCGTCCACCGAGGACAGCCTGAACATCCGGCTGGTGGCTGTTTTCTCGGCCCTCTGGTTCTTTGTTTTCGCCCTTCCCGTGCTGTTTGCCGTGCCCGAGCTTCCCCGCGCCTCCCACGCGAAGCGGTTGGGCCTGCTGGCCAGCTACGGGCTGCTGGCCCGCCGGATCAAGGCCATCTACGCCACCAGCCCGCACACCATCTATTTCCTGCTGGCCAGCGCAGTCTTCCGGGACGGACTGGCCGCCGTCTTTACCTTCGGCGGGATCATCGCTGCCGGAACCTTTGGCTTTGAGCTGTCCGAAGTCATTTTCTTCGCCATCTTCGGCAACGTCGTGGCCGCAGTGGGCGCAGTGCTTGGCGGCCTGCTGGATGACCGGATCGGCCCCAAGCGGGTGATCATCGGCTCGCTGGTGGGCCTCCTGGTTGCGGGCAGCGTCATCCTGGTGCTCGGCAACGGCGACTACACCTTCCTGGGCGTGGCCTGGGCCGGCAGCACCACTTTCTGGGTGTTCGGGCTTTTCCTGTGCCTGTTCGTGGGGCCCGCCCAGGCGTCATCGCGCGCCTACCTGGCCAGGCTGGCCCCGCACGGCGAGTCCGGCGAACTCTTCGGCCTCTACGCCACCACCGGCCGCGCCGTCAGTTTCCTGGCGCCAACGCTCTTCACCCTCAGCATCACCCTTGCGGCGCCGCTGGTGGCGCCCGGCGAGGCGCAGCGATGGGGCATTCTGGGCATCATGGTGGTGCTGCTGGCCGGACTGCTGGTCCTGCTGCCCGTCAAGTCGCCGGACCAGGCGTCCATCGCCGTCGTGCCTGCCGCCTGACTAGCCGCAGATTTCCGTGAGGCTTCGCCGCCAACCTCTTGACGCTTCATGTTATCGATCACATAATTGTGATCGATAACATGAATCCTTTCAATGACGAGGAGCACCATGACCCAGGCCCAACATCGCCCCCGCGCAGGAATTATCGGCACCGGCGGCATCGCCCATGCGCATGCGGAAGCCCTGAAGCTGGCGGGCGCAGAGCTCGTGGTGGCGGTGGATATCGATCCCGGCAGGGCAACAGAATTCGCGCAAAAGGTGGGTGTCGCCCGGACCGCCCCCACCCTGGCCGCCGCAGCGGAAGCCGGACTCGACCTGGTCGCCGTCTGCACGCCGCCGTCGTCACACGCCCCCCTGGCCCTGGAAGCCATGGCGCTGGGCATGGACGTGGTCTTGGAGAAGCCGCCCGCCCTGTCGCTCCGGCAGCTGCGGGAGCTGCAGGAAGCGGAACGCGCCACGGGCAGGCGGGTGAGCTGCATCTTCCAGCACCGCTTCGGTACCGGCGCCCGCAAGCTGGCGAACCTGCAGGAGTCCGGAGCCCTGGGCAGCCCGCTCACCGGATTCTGCAACACCCTCTGGTTCCGGGACCAGGCATACTTTGACGTTCCGTGGCGCGGCCAGTGGGACATTGAGGGCGGCGGGCCCACCATGGGACACGGCATCCACCAGTTCGACCTCCTTCTCCACCTGTGGGGCCCCTGGCAGGAAGTGACTGCGTTCGCCGGAAAGCTTGCCCGCCGGACCGAAACAGAGGACGTCTCCACCGCAATCGTCCGGTTCGAGTCCGGCGCCTTGAGCACCGTCATCAACTCCGTGATCTCGCCCCGGGAAACCTCCCAGCTGCGGTTCGACTACGAGCACGCCACCGCGGAACTGGACCACCTCTACGGCTACGACGACTCAAACTGGCGCTTCACCCCGGCACCCGGCCACGAGCACCTTGCCGCTGCGTGGACTGACGGCCCGGCCGGCACCCCCAGCGGCCATACCGCACAATATGCCCGGATCATCGAGGCCGTCAGCGCCGGGACCGTTCCGCCCGTCACGCTTGCTGACGCCTACCCCACCATGGAGCTCGCCGCAGCCATCTACGCCTCCGCCATCACCGGCAAGACCGTCCGCCGCGGCGGCATCACCGAAGGAAACCCGTTCTTTGACCGTGCCGATGGCCGGCTGGAACCCTGGACACTGGAAAAGAGCCCCGCATGAGCCACGCCGCCACAACAAGTGCTGCCCCAGCCCCCGCACGCCAGCTCAGCTGGACGGACGACGGCGCCGCCGTCGAAATCTCACTGGACGGCGTGTCCGTCCTTACCTACACCTACGCCGCCGACGATTCCCAGGCGGAATCACCCCGGCCCTACTTCCATCCGGTCCGCACCCCTGGAGGCGACCTGGTGAGCGCCTACCGCCCGCACGACCATGTGTGGCACAAGGGCATCGCCTGGTCCCTGCCGCACCTTGGCCCGGACAACTTCTGGGGCGGCCCCAGCTACCGGCGCGGCAAGGACTACCAGTGGCTGCCCAACAACGGCGCCATGCGGCACCTGGAAACCGCCAAGGCAGCGGACGACGACGGCACGTTCAGGTTCGCGCATAGGCTGCAGTGGATCACCCAGCAGGGATCGCTCGTGGTGGAGGAGGATAGGTCCTTCCGTGTGGTGCCTGGGACGGACGCCAGCTACATCCTTGTGTTCGACACCGCCATGACCAACGTGTCCGGCGAGGACATCCACATCGGCTCCCCCACCACGGAGGGCCGTGAGAACGCAGGGTACGGCGGACTGTTCTGGCGCGGCCCCCGCTCCTTCGCAGGCGGAACCATCATGGGACCCGGCGGCGCCACTGGCGAGCAGCTCCGCGGCCAGCGGGCCCCCTGGCTTTCCTTCGTAGGGCAGCATGACGAAACATGCCGCTATTCAACGCTGGTGATGGTGGACGATCCCGGCAGCGTACATCCGGAGCCGGAGTGGTTCGCCCGGTCGGAACCGTTTGCCTGCATGGGCCCCGCCCCCTTCTTCAGCAAGGAAACCCTGTTCCAGGCAGGAGCCACCCTCCGTTTCCGGTACGGCGTGGTTGTTGCGGACGGCGCATCGGACCAGGGCAGGGCGGAAGCACTGGCAACGGCCGCACGTGGCGTACTGGCTGCGCTGGCGTCCCCGGCAGGGAAATGAACGGCCAGCCGGTGAACAGCCTGATGCCGCCCCCTCCGGTGCCGGGATTTCCCGGCGGCACTGCAGTCAGCAGGCTCCGGGTGTATGACTGGGAATCCGCCGACGGTCTGTGCGGCGGCTCCCCGCACCTCCACACGGTGTCCTCCGAGGCGTACGTGGTCACGGCCGGCGCGGGAGAGGTACACACCATTTCGATGGCAGGCGTCCAGCAACACCGGCTGGCAGCCGGATCCCTGGTGTGGTTCAGTCCCGGCACCGTCCACCGGCTGGTGAACGCGGGCGGCCTCGCGCTCAATGTGATCATGTCCAACGCTGGGCTGCCCGAGGCCGGAGACGCCGTCCTGACGTTTCCCCGCCGCATCCTCCAGGACCCGGCACTGTACGCGGCGAACGCCGTCCTGCCCCGGGATGCGGACGAAAGTGACGTTGCAGGGGCAGCGCGGAGACGGCGCGACCTCGCCCTGGAAGGATACGCCGAACTGCATACATCCGTGTTGCGGGACGGCACTCCGGCGCTCCAGGAGTTCCACCGCGCGGCCGCCCGCCTGGTCCGCCCGCGCATCGGGCACTGGAAGGATCTCTGGTCAGCCAACGTCCAGAGCCAGGTAAAGGAAACCGAGCGAGCACTCCGCGATCTGGCAGACGGCTCAGCCACGACATTGGCGGGCGCAGCAGTAGCCAGTGCCGAAGAGCGCGCGGGCGAGGGGTTTGGCATGTGCGGGCGCCTCACCACGTGGGAGGATGCCCGGCTGTGACACAATCCCCCGCCGAGGCCCGGCCGCCTGCCCGCGCAGCCACGATCTACGAGGTGGCGCGGCTGGCCGGCGTCTCGCACCAGACTGTCTCCCGGTACATGGCTGACCGCACCAAGCTCAGGGCCTCCACATCGGAGAAAGTGGAACAGGCCATGGCGGAACTGAACTACTCGCCCAACCTCACCGCCCGTTCGCTGCGGACCAAGGCTGCATACCGGCTCCTGGCGCTGGTGCCCGGATCCTCGCCGTACTTTCCATCCCGGATGCTCAACGGCGCGGCCGCAACAGCCCGGGAAGCCGGATACCACCTGGACGTCGTCGCCCTGGAAGGGGCCGGTCCGGAGCGGACGGAGCGGCTCCGCCGGATCCTGGACGGCGGGCCTTTTGCGGGGGCCCTGTCCTTCGTGCCCATTTCCGGGACGGACCTCCTCCAGGCGCAGGAACGGATCCCCGTGGTGGTGGCCGGAGAGTATGACGACAAGATGCGTGGCCAGGGCCGTATTTCGGACGGCTCTGCGGCGCAGGCCATCGTGGAGCACCTTGCTGGCCTGGGCCACCGGCGGATCGCCCACATCGCGGGCCCGCAGGAATGGCCCGCGGCCCGCAACCGCCTTGCCGTTTACCGCAAGGCCGTGCACGACGCCGGGCTGGAGGACGGCGGGGTGGCCGAAGCGGAGTGGAGCGCAGCCTCCGGATACGCCGCCGCGAAGGCACTCCTGGCCCATCCCTCCTTCACTGCCATCTTTGCCGCGAACGACCACCTGGCCATCGGGGCCATCCGGGCCCTCCACGACCAGGGCCTCCAGGTTCCCGCCGATATCAGCGTCGTCGGATGGGACGACCATCCAGAATCCGCGTTCCTGGTCCCGTCCCTGACCACCGTCCACATGGACCTGGAGGCCCAGGGCAGCCGCACCATGGAGCAACTGCTGGCCGCGCTGAACCCGGGAAGCACGCCCCCTCCTGAGCCCGGCCCCGCGGGCATGCGGCTGGTCCTGCGGGAATCCTCGGGGCCCGCCCCCAACCAAGGCCAGGCAGACTAGTCTGGAACCATGAACGTGGACGAAACCAACCTTCCCGGCCTGGGCCGGCGCAAGGATTTCATGACCGCCTCAGGCCGCCGGATCGGCGTAGTGGAGCGGCGCGAGGGCCAGACCGAACTCATCGTCTCGGCCTGGGATGATCCGGACACCTGCCAGGCATCCATACCCCTCACCACCGAGGAAGCAGCCACCCTCGGCAATCTCCTGGGCGGGCAGCACCTGGCCATGAAACTCACAGAGGAGCACAAGGACGTCCCGGGAATCGTCACCCGGCAGTTCTCAATCGCTCCCGGTTCCCCTTTCCAGAACCAGCCCATGGGCAAGGCCTGCATCCGTACCCGGTGCGGTGTCTCCATTGTGGCGATCATGCGCGAGGGCGAGGTGCTCCCGTCGCCGGGACCCGACGTCGTGCTTCACTCCGGTGACCTGCTGGTGGCAGTCGGTACCCAGGAAGGCCTCGACGCGGCGGCCGATATCCTGCGTCGCGGATAAGTCGGCATGGACCCCCTGGCCCTGACCCTCATTGAACTGGGGGCCGTTGTGTTCTGCCTTGGCCTGTTGGCCAGGCTGGCCGGACGGGTCGGAATGTCCCCCATCCCGCTCTACCTTCTGGGCGGACTCGCTTTCGGCGCCGGCGGCATCGTCAAGCTCGACGGCATGAAGGAATTTGCGCACGTCTCCGGTGAAATCGGAGTGATCCTGCTGCTGCTTATGCTCGGCCTGGAATATACGGCCACGGAGCTTTTCACAGGACTGCGACGCTCCTGGCAGGGCGGCGTGCTGGACCTGGTCCTGAACTTCCTGCCCGGTGCTGCGCTGGCCTACCTGCTGGGCTGGGGCGGGGTGGGAGCCATGGTGCTGGGCGGCGTCACCTATATCTCATCCTCGGGAATTGCGGCCAAAGTCATCACCGACCTGGGCCGGATAGGCAACCGGGAAACACCGGTAGTGCTGTCCATCCTGGTGTTCGAGGACCTGGCCATGGCCGTCTATCTTCCCGTGCTGACCACCATCCTGGCCGGAGTCAGTTTCCTCGGCGGGCTCACCAGTGTGGGCATCGCGCTGGCCGTCGTGAGTGTAGTGCTGATGGTGGCGCTGCGGCACGGCCACCACGTGTCCAAGGCCGTTCACAGCGAGAACTCGGAAGTGTTCCTCCTGAACGTGCTGGGCGCCGCGCTGCTGGTGGCGGGGATAGCCTCGGCCATGCAGGTTTCCGCCGCGGTGGGAGCGTTCCTGCTCGGCATCGCAATTTCAGGCGCGACGGCGCACAACGCGACCCGCATCCTCGAGCCCCTGCGGGACCTGTTTGCCGCGATCTTCTTTGTCGCGTTCGGACTCAATACTGATCCCACATCCATCCCGCCGGTCCTTGGCTGGGCCCTGGTGCTGGCCGTCATCACGGCCGCCACCAAAATGGCGACGGGCATCTGGGCGGCCAAACGCGCCGGCATTGCGCTGCCCGGCCGCCTGCGCGCCGGAGCCACGCTGATCGCACGCGGTGAATTCTCCATCGTGATTGCGGGGCTGGCAGTTGCTTCCGGGGCGGTCCCCGGCGAACTGGCCGCCCTTGCAACCGCGTACGTCCTGCTGATGGCGGTCGTGGGTCCGCTGGCGGCCCGGTTTGTGGGGCCCGTAAGGGCTGCCCGGCCACCCGCAGGCGTGGCCGCCACAGCCTGAGGCCTCGGCTGCCCTGCGTGGGCTCGGGCAGGGCGCCGCCCAGCCTGCTAGATCTCCGTGCGGTGGAAGTTCAGGTGGCTGCGGCTTGCTGTAGGACCACGCTGGCCCTGGTAGCGGTTGCCGTACTCGCCCGAGCCGTAGGGATGTTCCGCAGAGGACGTCAGCCGGAAGAAGCACAGCTGGCCGATCTTCATGCCCGGCCACAGCTTGATGGGCAGGGTGGCCATGTTGGACAGTTCCAGGGTCACGTGGCCCGAGAAGCCCGGATCGATAAAGCCGGCCGTGGAGTGGGTCAAGAGGCCCAGCCGGCCCAGGGAGGACTTGCCTTCCAGGCGCGCCGCGATGTCGTCCGGCAGCGTGACAGTCTCGTACGTGGACCCCAGGACGAACTCGCCCGGGTGCAGGATGAACGATTCATTCGGCTCTACTTCCACGAGCCGCGTAAGCTCCGGCTGTTCCTCGGCCGGGTCGATGTGGGCGTACTTGTGGTTATCGAACAGGCGGAAGAACTTGTCGATCCGGACGTCCACGGACGACGGCTGGACCATCGCCGGATCGTACGGCTCGAGCACGATCCGCTGGGAGTCTATTTCGGCACGAATATCGCGGTCAGAGATCAGCACCGTCCCAAATTACCGTATGGCCCCTCCTGAGCAGTTATCCACAGCAACATTTTTTCGTTGTTGCTGAGCGTTCGTGGGGCTACTGTTACAGCAGTGATTCAGGCGCCGGATGGTCTCCCGGATGGCCCAACAGAGCTGGGGATGTTGTGAATAGATTGGCCGCGCCCTCTTTTATTGGCGTGCTCGTAGCTTTAGCGCTGCTCTCCTCATCGACGGGCGCGCCCCCGGTCCCGGCTGCAGGGCCGCCAGTGGGCACGACAGGGCCCAGCAGCGTCGCCCTGGGTGCTTCGGCCATAACCGACCGCGCCGGGTCCCCTTCCGGCGCGGGCTCCGGCGGGTCCCTGCTCGCCCCCGCCGTCGAACCGGACATTCGGCCGGCATCACCCACGGAACCCCTGGCGACGGAGCCAGTGGCGACGGAACCAGTGAGCACGGAACCCCTGGCACCCGCCCCCGCAACCAGCCCGTCCGCCGGCACCGTTGAGGATGCCCCCGAGCCCGCGGCACCGGCACCCGTTCCGGCCTCCGAAGAGCCTGCAGCCGACGTTCCTTCCATACCTCCCCTCTGGGCACCGGACGAGGAACTTGCCTCCCCCCCGGCGTCCCGCCAGGCGGCTCCGGAATCCCTGGTGGCCGCTCCCGCACCGGAAGCCCTCATCCCGGACAGCAACGCAGCCGCCATCCTCACGGTGTTCAACCGGATTAACGAGTACCGGGCATCCAAGGGCCTGAACCCCGTGAAGTACAACGCAACAGTGGCGGGACTGGCACAGGAATGGTCGGACAGCATCGCATCCCGCGAGGTCATCGAGCACCGCGCCAGTTTCTGGACGGACCAGCGCGCCCTGAGTCCCAACAACGGTGCCGGTGAGGTCATCGCCATCCGCACGGACCGGGACGCGGCGCTGCTGGTGGAATGGTGGAAAGGCTCGCCCGGCCACAACGCCATGCTGCTCGATCCGCGCTTCAACGTCATGGGGGCCGGGATCAGCTATACGGACCGCACGTACAAGATCTGGGGCGTGGTGAACTTCTTCGGCTACACCACCCTCCCCGCCGGCACCACCGATTCCCCCGGCGGAACCGGCTCGAGCACACCCTTCCCGGCGCCGCCGCCCACCATGTGCGACGCCCCGGTACGGCACATGCCGCCCACTCTTGACCTCTCCGCCGCGGCTATCAAGGGGCCCGGAGATTTGGTGACCGTCGATTCTTCCGGCCAGCTCCTGGCACGCGCAGCCACCGGCGCGCGCACGTTTGAGGCGTCCAAGGCAATCGGCTCAGGTTTTGCCGGCGCCAAGGAAGTGTTCACCACCGACTGGGACCGGGACGGCGCCTACGACCTCGTCACGCAGTGGAGCAGCGGCACCCTGACCCTCCACCGCGGCATTGCCGCCGGCGGATTCCAGCCGCCCGCCACCCTGGGAAGCGGAGGGTGGGAAACCCTTACCCTCGCCGTGGGCGGATGGTGCGCCAACAACAGGCTCCCCCAGCTTCTGGCCCTGGACGGGACGGGGAACCTCTACCTGTATCCGAACAAGGGCCTGGGCGACCTCTCCGCACGGACATTCGTCGGCTCAATCGGCGCCGCCCGGAAGCTGTCCATGGTGGATTACGACGCCGACGGATTCCAGGACATCCTGGCGCTCCGGGGCGACGGATCAGTCCAGCTGCACCGCGGCTGGGGCACCACCGCACTGCGCGCGGAAGCCAGGGCCACGGTGGCTACCGGCTGGGGAGACGTCACGGGCATCAGGCCGCTGCGGGACGTTACCGGACTGAACTCCACCGGGCTGGCCTTGCGACGGGCATCCGACGTTGTGCAGTACTGGGACCTGACCTCCGGAAGCCTCGCGTCGCCGTCGAACATTCCCGGCCCGTGGGCCGGGCAACGGCTGGCGCAGTAGCCGCGCAGCCGCAGTAGGCGCGTTAAGCATGTCCGCCCCGGATGGCGGAGGCGCACTGTTATATGGCCGGCTGGAGCTCCAGGACATCCTTGAGCCGTTCGAGCTGGGCCACCTCGGTGCAGAGGCTCCGTTGAAGCATGCTGTTCAGGAATCCGATCCGGTTGAGGAACCTGAGCCTGTGCAGGACGCCGGCCGTTCCTTCCGCCCGGGCCTCAAGGGCAAACCTGACGCGCGTTCCTGCCGCCTCCGTACTGAGGTAGTACCCGCCCGAACGGTGGGCCGGCCCGGAAATGGCCTGGAACTGGATTTCTGCTCCCGGCCTGGCGTGGGTGATTTCCAGCTCCGCCGGGATGCTCAGCCCGGACCGTCCGGCCACCATCTTCCGGTACACCGCGCCCTTGGAGGCCGATGCGCCCTGCAGCAGCTTGACGCTGCGCACCGAGTCGCGCCAGAGCGGAAGGTTGGTCGCATCAAGCAGGAACAGATACACGGCCATGGCATCCCGCCGGATGAGGACCTCGTGTTCTGCGAATGCCATGGGGATCTTTCTGTGGTTGAGGTCAGCTGCCGCAGTAGCTGCAATCCCCCCGGCCCCGCAGCTACCCGGTTCAGGTTAGCCAGCGCTCCGCAGGCCTACCTAGCCACGGCAGGCGGCGTTATTGAAGAGTTACTGGATGACGCGCCTGCAACCGGGACACGGGCGGCGTGCAGGGTGTGTGGGCAGGGCAGGCAAAGTTCTGCGCTAAGCTATGTTCTGCCCCTCCACGGCGGGGCAGCGCGGCTGTAGCTCAATGGTAGAGCGCTAGCTTCCCAAGCTTGATACGCGGGTTCGATTCCCGTCAGCCGCTCCACTGCTTGCAGCGGGACAGAAGACAAGCCACCCCGGGGCCATTAGGTACCAGCGTGTATGGTCAGAAGTCAGGAACCTCTTCGGTTCCGCTACAGGAGCAATTCATGGCTGACAAGTCCCCGCGTCAAACAGCATCCAAAAAATCCGGCAAGTCCATCAAGGAAAAGCGGGCCGACAAGAAGGCCGCTTCCGCCCCCGCCAGCTCCCTGGACATAACCTCCAGCAAGGCCGCCAAAAAGAAGTGACGGGGCCGCAGAATAGACTGACCCTCGGCGTCCTGGCCTCAACTAAGAAGCCCGATGAGCGCCGGCTCCCCATCCACCCGCTGCATTTCGAGCGCATCGCACCCGAAATCCGCGAACACATCATCCTGGAAACTGGCTACGGCGAGCGGCTGGGCGTCTCGGACGAACACCTCTCGCCTTTGGTGGGCAGGATGGCCGGCAGGGAGGCGCTGCTGGCGGAGGCCGACGTCGTCCTCCTGCCCAAGCCGCAGCCGGAAGACCTCGCCGACATGCGGGACGGCCAGGTCCTCTGGGGCTGGCCGCACTGCGTCCAGGACCGCGCTATCACCCAGCTGGCCATCGACAAGAAGCTCACGCTGATCGCCTTTGAGGCCATGAACCACTGGGCCAGCGATGGCGGCTTTGGACTGCACGTGTTCCACAAGAACAACGAACTCGCAGGGTACTGCTCCGTGCTGCACGCCCTCGCGCTGACGGGATCCACCGGCGACTACGGCCGGAGGCTCAGCGCCACGGTCATCGGCTTCGGCGCAACGGCCCGGGGCGCCGTCACCGCCTTGAACGCCCACGGGATCCATGACGTCCAGGTGCTGACCAACCGGGGCGTGGCCGCCGTCGGGGCGCCGATCCACTCGGTGAACATCGTCCAGTTTGACCACGACGACGAAGCCCCCTTCCTGAGCCAGGTCATCAGCGAGCGTGGCCGGGTACCGCTGGCGCCGTTCCTGGCCGAGAGCGACATCGTGGTCAACTGCACCCTGCAGGATCCCAACAGCCCGCTGACGTACCTGCGGACGGAGGACCTGGCGGCCTTCAGCCCCGGGAGCCTCATTGTGGATGTTTCGTGCGACGAGGGCATGGGTTTCAGCTGGGCACGGTCCACCACCTTCGCCGACCCCATCTTCACGGTGGGCGACCACATCAACTACTACGCCGTGGACCACAGCCCGTCCTACCTCTGGAACTCCGCCAGCTGGGAAATCAGCCAGGCTCTGCTGCCGTTCCTGGAAACCGTCGTCAGCGGCCCCGGGGCGTGGGACGGCAACGAGACCATCGCCCGTGCCATCGAGATCCGCGACGGCGTCATCCGCAACAAGGACGTCCTGGAGTTCCAGAAGCGCGAAGAGGCGTACCCGCACCTCGCCCTGTAGCCCGGGCTACGCGGCGACCCGCCGGACAATCCGCACGGGCTGCCGCCGGTCCTTGAGGTCTACCCTCAGCAACAACGAGCCCTTGCGCGCCAGGATCACCGCGACCGTCAGGGCCGCGAGGGCGGGCACGCCGCCGGACACCAGCAGCGCCACGTGCGGGTCGGCGTGCTCGGCGATCCAGCCCAGCATGGGCCCGCCGATTGCCTGGCCGCCGATCAGGACCATGATGTACAGGCTCATGACGCGGCCCCTGATGCCCATGTTGGAGCTGACCTGGACCAGCTGGTTGGACCCGGTGAGGAACATCAGGCACCAGAATCCCGAGAGCACCATGACCGCGCCGAACACCGGCATGGACGGCGCCAGCGCCGCAAGGCACAGCATGACCCCGTACATTCCCGCGCAGAACACCACGGAGCGCAGCCGGAGCCGGCGGCGCCGCGTGGACGCCACCGCCCCGGCCAGCGCGCCTAGCGCCACCAGGGCGTTCAGGAGGCCATAGCCGGCGGCCCCCGCGTTGAACACATTGTCCGCGAAGGCCGCGAGCACCACGGGCAGGCTCATGGCGAACACCGCGATGAAGCCTGCCATCAGCCAGGGCCAATAGATGGTGGGTTTGCCCAGCGCGTAGCGCAGTCCCTCGCGCAGCATCCCCTTGGTCTTGGGGGTGGGCGCGCTCACGAACAACTGGTCCTTGCGCAAAAGAAGCAGCATGGCCACGGTGGAACAGCACGCCACCGCATTGCCGGCGAAAGCCCACCCCGCACCCACGGCAGTCAGCATCCACCCGGCCAGCGCGGGACCAATCAGGCCGCCCAGCTGGAAGGTGGTGGAGTTGACGCTGATGGCGTTGCGCAGGTACGTGGGCCCAACGAGTTCATTGACGAACACCTGCCGGGCCGGCTGGTCAAGGACCGTCACCAGGCCAAGCACCAGCGCAATCACGTAGACGTGCCACACCTCAACGGCCCCGCTCAGGGCGAGGGCCGCGAGCGCGGCCGCCAGGACCGCCGCCATGCCCTGGCATAGAATCAGGATTTTCCGTTTGGCGAACCGGTCGGCGACCATCCCGCCCCACGGTCCCAGGAGCAGGGACGGCAGGAACTGCAGCGCCACGGTGATGCCCACGGCCGTGACGGATCCGGACAGTTCCAGCACCATCCAGTCCTGGGCGATCCGCTGCATCCAGATGGCGACGACGGCGATGAAGTGGCCTATCGCGAAGATGCGGAAGTTGGGGACCCGCAGGGAGATAAAGGTGTGCTTCCAGGGCAGGCGTTCAGTGACGACGGCGAGCGGCTGGGTCTGGTGGTCCGGCGGCGCGGAGCCGGCAGTATCGATGACGGGTTGGGTGACGGTTGCCGATGACGGCGGTGGGGGTGCCACAGGTGTGTCCTCAAATGCGTGCGGTCCGGGATGCCCTTAACGCTAGGCTGGGACACGGGATTATGGAGACGTATCGTCCCTATAACTCGTATTGCAAACCGCAATGCCCGCGTTGTCCGTACCGATGCCCCACGGAGTCCATTGTGTTTGAACCGGCCCAGCTGCGCTCCTTCCTTGCCGTCGCCGAAACGCTGAGCTTCACCAAGGCAGCGGAGCGGCTGGGCCTGGCCCAGCCCACCGTCAGCCAGCATGTCCGCAAGCTGGAGGCGGCCGCCAAGCGGGTCCTGGTCAGCCGGGATACCCGTGATGTCAGGCTGACGGACAACGGGGACGCCATGGCGGGCTTCGCCCGGAATATCCTGGCAGCCCACGACTCCGCCTCCCGCTACTTCTCCGGCTCTGCCATGCGCGGACGGCTGCGGTTCGGCACGGCCGATGACCTGGCCATCACGGGCCTGCCGCGGATCCTGCGGGAATTCCGGCAGATCTATCCGCAGATCAACCTGGAACTGACGGTGGGCCAAAGCGACCAGCTGTACCGGAAGCTCAACGCGGGGCAGCTGGACCTGGTTTTCGTAAAGTGGGTGGCGGGAGCCAAGGACGGAACAGTGGTCCAGCATGATTCCTTTTCCTGGGTGGGGCTCGAGCAGACCACACTGGACCCGGCGGCTCCCGTGCCGCTCATCGCCTACCCGTCACCCAGCCTGAGCCGGAAACTGGCCATCGACGCCCTTGAGTCCCACGGCAGGACCTGGCGGATCACCTGCACCACGCGGCAAATCAGCGGAGTGCTGGCGGCCGTCAGGGCAGGGATCGGCGTGGCGGTCATGCCGTCGTCGCTCGTCCCGGAAGACCTCAAAATCATCACCCGGCGGTTCGACCTGCCGGCGGTGGGCGACGTGGACTTCACCCTGATCCGCAACCCGCTGGCCAACGCGGAGGTCATCGACGCGCTGACGCAGTCCATTGTGGGCCGGACAATCAACCGGCAAGCATAACGCCGGCGCTGCCTCTTTGGGCGCAGCCATTCCGCCGTTTCCATTGATTGCTTAAGGTTGCATCCCCTATGCTGACTTTCTAGGGTCAAGCAGCTGGCCGGTTCTCAAGCACGGGGGGCTCCTGCATGCCAGGATTTCCACCCGGGACAGGCAGCCAATGACGACAGCCAGGAACACCCACGCCAGCTCGGCCCATGCGCGCCCCATCAACACTGCGCGGCAGCCGGCCACCCGCCGCTCCACCCTCGGCGCCGGGATTGCCACAACCGATACCGGCTACGTAGGCAAACCCACCTGCGACACCTGCCGCACCGACGAATTCGTCTATCTGGAGTCCTACATCCCTCCTACGTACCGGCGTGACGGGACGGTCGCCTCCCTGGGCGAGGTCGCCTACACCTGCACCCGGTGCGAGGATTTCTCCGCCCACAGCGTCCCGGTGACCTGGTCGCCGCCCGGATGGTACCTGGGCTGACAGGCAGGCACGCGCCAAACACACACAGAAGGCCGGGCGGCCACCGCAAGAGGTGGCCGCCCGGCCTTCTGTTGTGCTGCTAGATCAGCGCATCCGAGAGGTGGTTCGGGGTGCCGAAGCGGTGGGCGGTGATGCTGACGGCCTGTTCGTGCAGGAAGGGCAGCAATTCAATGCGGCCCGCTTCGGTGACCGGGTGGGCGTAGATTGCCAGGTCGGGACGTCCTCCCGTGGCCTTCGCCAGGGCCGTTGCAGTGCCGCCGATCAGGCGGACGCGGCCATTGGACAGCTTGCCCGCTGCCGCGCGCCTGCCCGTGGAAGCCAGCCAGTCGGCGTCAGACTCCACCGTCACCTCGATGTCCAGGGCAATCAGCACCGGGCGCAGCTGGGCGGGAAGCTCGAAGGCTGTGGACACCGTCAGTTCCGATCCGGCCAGCACGCCGGCCGCCACGGTCCGCACCAGCTGCGCCAGCGGTGCACCCTCGGACAGCCGCACCGTCAGGGGAAGGCTGCGGTAGCGGAAGATGTTGCGTTCCGCGCTGAGTCCGGAGACGTCCTCGGCGGTACCGAATTCATCGGCCCAGGCCTGCGCGTCGGAGGCCAGTGCGCGCCGGACCGACGCGAGGTCTTCAGGTTCCAGCGCGGCTTCGGCTGCATCGAGGATGCGGCGCACGCCCGGGTGGGTGATGCTTGCATCCGCTGTGCCTGTGGCAGGGGTCCAGTTGCCCAGGCCTGCCAGGTAGTTGGGTCCGCCTGCCTTGGTGCCTGCGCCAACGGCTGACTTCTTCCAGCCGCCGAACGGCTGGCGCTGCACGATGGCGCCGGTGATGCCGCGGTTCACGTAGAGGTTTCCGGCTTGGATGGTGTCCAGCCAGGTACGGAGTTCCTCGGAGTTCAGGGAGTGCAGGCCGGCGGTGAGGCCGTACTCGATCTGGTTCTGGATGGCGATGGCCTCTTCCAGGGTCTCTGCGGTCATCACGCCCAGGACCGGCCCGAAGAATTCAGTGAGGTGGAAGTAGGAGCCGCGCTTGACGCCGTAGCGTACGCCCGGGCTCCAGAGCCGGCCGGTGCCGTCCAGCTTCTTCGGCTCAACGGCCCAGTTTTCCCCGTCGCCCAGGGTGGTGAGGGCGTTGAGGAGCTTGCCGTTGGCGGGCTCGATGATCGGGCCCATCTGGCTGGTGGGGTCCTCCGGGTACCCCACCTTCAGGGAGGTGACGGCGTCGATCAGCTGGTTGTGGAAGCGCCTGGATTTGGCCACGGAGCCCACCAGGATCACTAGTGAGGCGGCCGAGCACTTCTGGCCGGCGTGGCCGAACGCGGAGTACGCCACGTCCTTGGCTGCCAGGTCCAGGTCCGCGCTGGGGGTGACGATGATGGCGTTCTTGCCGCTGGTCTCGGCCAGCAGCGGCAGGTCCTGGCGGAAGGACCGGAACAGCTCGGCGGTCTCGTAGCCGCCGGTGAGGATCACCCGGTCGACGGCCGGGTGGCTGATGAGCTGCTTGCCCAGCTCCCTTTCGCCGAGCTGCACCATGGTGAGGACATCGCGCGGAACGCCGGCCTCCCACAGTGCTTCGACCATCACGGCGCCGCTGCGGGCGGCCTGCCTGGCAGGCTTGATCACGACGGCGGAGCCGGCGGCGAGTGCCGCGAGCGTGGACCCTGCCGGGATGGCGACCGGGAAGTTCCACGGCGGCGTGACTACGGTGAGCTTCGCTGGGACGAACGTGGCGCCGTCGACCTTGTCCAGCTTCCGCGCGGACTCGGCGTAGTAGTGGGCAAAGTCCACCGCTTCGCTGACCTCGGGATCGCCCTGGTCGATGGTCTTGCCGGTTTCGCTGGCCATGACCTCGAGCAGGTCAGCGCGTCGGGCTTCCAGGACGTCGCCCGCGCGGTGCAGGATCTCGGCACGCTCGGCGCCCGAGAGTTCACCCCAGGCCTTGCCCTTTTCGACGGCCGTGGTGACGGCGTCGTTCAGCTTTGCTTCGTCGTTGATGAAGGCGGCTTCCACGGCGGCGTTGCCGAGCGTGGAGGACGGGACGCGCTCCAGGATGGCGCGGCCCCAGTCGCGGTTGGCCGGCAAGGACGGGTCAGTATCCGGGGTGTCCTTGAAAGAATCATGCGGCAGGGGCTGCGGCTTGAGGTTCCGGTTCTGCTGCCGGTTGGCCGGCGGGACACTGTTGTCCAGCGCCTCGAGGGAGGAGAGGAAACGCTGCTTTTCCCGCTCGAAGAGGACTTCGTTTTCGCTCAGCTCGAAAACCGCTGACATGAAGTTGTCCTGGCTGGCGCCCTCTTCGAGGCGGCGGATCAGGTAGGCGATGGCGACGTCGAACTCGGCCGGGTGCACCACCGGGGTGTAGAGCAGGAGCGAGCCGACGTCCTTCTTGACGGCCTCGGCCTGGCCCTGCGCCATGCCAAGCAGCATTTCGAATTCGATGTTCTGCCGTGCGGTATCCGCGATGCCGCGCTTTTTGGCAAGGAGCCAGGCGAAGGCGATGTCGAACAGGTTGTGGCCGGCCACGCCGATCCGGATGTTCTTGATCCGCTCCGGGTGCAGGGAGTAGTTGATGACGCTCTTGTAGCTGGTGTCCGAGTCCTGCTTGGTTCCCCAGGTGGCAAGCGGCCAGTCGTGGAGCGAGGACTCCACCTGCTCCATGGGCAGGTTGGCGCCCTTCACCACGCGGACCTTGATGGCGGCGCCGCCGTTGGCGCGGCGCTCAGCGGCCCAGTCCTGCAGGCGGATCATGGCGGAGAGTGCGTCCGGAAGGTAAGCCTGGAGCACGATGCCGGCCTCGAGGTTCTTGAACTGGGGCTTGTCCAGGATCCTGGTGAAGACCGCGATGGTCATGTCCAGGTCCTTGTACTCCTCCATGTCCAGGTTGATGAACTTGGCCTTGGGAAATGAGGCTGCGCGCTCGAACAGCGGGGTGAGCTTCTCGACGACGTGCTCAACGGCTTCGTCGAAGGCCCACGGCGAGTGCGGGGCCACCGTGGAGGAGACCTTGATGGAGACGTAGTCGACGTCGGGACGCGCCAGCAGCGTGTGCGTTCCTTCGAGCCGGCGCGAGGCCTCGTGCTCGCCCAGGACAGCTTCGCCGAGGAGGTTGACGTTGAGCTTGATCCCGTCCTTGCGGATCTTTGCGATGGCGAGTCCCAGCTTGGCGTCGGTGGCGTCAACGATCAGGTGGCCCACCATCTCGCGCAGGATCTTGCGGGCGACGGGGATAACAACCTGCGGCAGGACCGGGGCCATGGTGCCGCCGAGTGCGACGGCGCTCCGCATGTACCAGGGCAGGAAGGCAGGGACTTTGGGGGCGAGCGCGGCGAGGTTGCGTGCGGCGACGTTCAGGTCCTCGGGGCGGACCACGCCGTCCACGAAGCCAACAGTGAATTCCAGGCCGTTGGGGTCCTTCAGGACGCCGGCGAGCTGCTGGGCGGAAGCGTCCACGGGAACCTTGGACGCCTCGGTCAGCCAATGGCGGACCAGTGCCACCGCTTCGTTGGCCAATGCCTTGGCCTGGGGCACGTCAACGTCGACAGTCCGGGGCGCAGTTCCGGTGGCGACTGCCGGTTCCATTGCAATGTGGGTCATGGCTTTTCTCGTTCTTTCCTGGGTTTCAAGGAGGTCTTATCCACCAGTATGAGCTTCCACTCACATAAGATAAAGCGATCTTTTCTAAGCAATACAGGTTAGAAAAGATGAAGAATTAAGCGCCCCCACTTCCCCCCTTCCCCCACCCGACGCGCACCCTCGGCACTCTCCCGGCGCCCTCTCACTTGACGCCGCAACCCCCCGGACGCTCGTTACCTTTTTCGTAGCCCGTTTCCTGTTGCAGGATGTGGGTGTGCTGGCCTGCTGGTCCCTGGGCATGATTGCGACGCTCTGTTGATGATGATCCTGAGAGTGTTGTCACCTGGGGCTGGTAGGTGCCGGGGAGACCGCTGATAGGGGCAGGACAGTTTGGGAACGTCGTGCGTAACGTGGGTGCCGGGCCCTGACACCGTGGTGGGCCAGTACGTGAGTTAGGGACTACGACTGGAGGTGCCAGGTGATCAGAAACCACGACGACGTTGAAGTGTTCATCGGATTGGATGTTGGCAAGGGCGAGCATCACGCCGTTGCCCTGGACCGGTCCGGGAAAAGACTGCTGGACCGGGCCCTGCCCAACGACGAGACCCGGATCCGGGAGATCCTGGCCGAGCTGGAACACCACGGCCGGATCCTCGTGGTGGTTGATCAGCCCGCGACGATCGGTGCGCTCCCGGTTGCCGTGGCCCAGGCCGCGGGGACCCTGGTCGGGTACCTTCCGGGTTTGGCGATGCGCCGGATCGCGGACCTGCATCCGGGGGAAGCAAAAACGGACGCACGCGATGCGTTCATCATCGCCGACGCTGCCCGGACGATGCCGCATACCCTGCGCTCGGTCCAGCTGGCCGATGAGCAGATCGCCGAGCTGACCATGCTCTGCGGTTTCGATGATGATCTGGCCAAACAGGCCACCGCGACCTCGAACCGGATCCGGGGACTGCTGACCCAGATCCACCCGGCCCTCGAACGTGTCCTGGGACCCCGGCTGGAGCACCCCGCGGTGTTGGATCTGTTGCGGACCTGGCCCACGCCCGCAGCGCTCCGCCACGCCGGCCGGCGCCGGATCGGGAACCGGCTGACCAAGCTCGCGCCCCGGATGGGTGAACGCCTCGCCGATGACATCATCGAGGCCCTGGCCCAACAGAACGTGACCGTGATCGGCACGAACGCCGCGACCATCGTCCTGCCTGAACTGACGGGCATGCTCGCCAGGATCCACGACGGCCGTGCCACCGTTTACGCCCAGGTCGAAGCCCTCGTGGAGGCCCACCCTCTTCACCAGGTCCTGATGTCTTTGCCGGCGGTCGGCATCAGGACCGCAGCACGGATCCTCACCGAAGTCGCCGGCAAGGACTTCCCGACCGCCGGGCACCTGGCCTCCTACGCCGGCCTGACCCCGGTGACCTGGCGCTCCGGGTCCTCGATCCGGGCCGACCGCGCCTCCCGAAAAGGCAATAAAGTCCTCAAACGCACCCTCTACCTCTCCGCGTTCGCAGCCCTCAAAGACCCGCTCTCCTGCGCCTACTACGACCGCAAACGAGCCGAAGGCAAACACCACAACCAAGCCCTCATCGCCCTCGCCCGACGCCGCTGCGACACCCTCTACGCCATGCTCCGCGACGGCACCCTCTACCAGGCAAAATCACCAAAAGCAGCTTGACGAAGAACATAGGGACACTCTCACTTAATGCGGGAAAAGCGGAAACGCTCTATCACCCTCCACAGGAAGGTGATAGAGCGTCCGTATTAAAGCGACATTAAGTGAGAGAGCGTCCCGTTGTAGACGGCCGTAAGCGGGAGAGGGTCCCCGGGGCGGTCAGCTGACGGGGCGGTGCATCTCCACGATCTCGTCATGCCGGGGGCTGTTGGGATTCATCAGCGAGTGCTTCTTTCCGTAGAAGAAGTAGATGGCCAGGCCAACAAGGAGCCAGACGCCGAACCGAGCCCAGGTTTCCCAGTGCAGCTGGAACATCAGGAACGCGGAGGCCAGCACGCCGAAGGCCGGGATGAACGGCATGAACGGCAGGCGGAAGGTCCGGGGCGCGTCCGGCTTCTTGTAGCGGAACACGATCACCGAGAAGCAGACCACGACGAACGCGGCAAGGATGCCGATGTTGGTCAGGTCGGCAACAGCCTTGATGGGGAAGACCCCGGCCAGCAGGGCGGAGGCGACGCCGGCAATCCAGGTGACGCGCTGCGGGGTGCCGTGGCGGTCCGTCTTGGAGAACCACCCGGGGAGCAGGCCATCGCGGCTCATGGAGAACCAGACGCGGGTGACGCCCAGGAGGAAGGTCAGCATCACGGTAAGGATGGACAGGACGGCAAATACCGAGATGATGGTGGCGATCACCGGCAAACCGACACCCGTGAAGGCCGAGGCAAAGCCGGCCGTGGGGTCAATGTCCTTGTAGTTCTGCATGCCGGTCAGCACCAGCGTGGCTGCCACGTAGAGCAGCATTGCAATGATCAGCGACAGGATGATGGCCTTGGGCATGTGCTTCTTGCCGTCCTTGGCCTCTTCCGCCGCGGTGCTCATGGCGTCGTAGCCGAAGACGGCGAAGAAGACCGTGGCTGCGCCGGCCAGGACCGGGCCGAAGCCGCTGGGCATAAACGGGTTGTAGTTGTTGGTGTCAATGTAGAAGACGCCCAGCCCGATGATGAAGAGGATCAGGATGACCTTGATGGCAACGGCCACGAGTTCAAACCGGCCGAAGGCCTTGGTGCCGCGGGACAGGATCCAAGTCACGATCAGGCAGACCACGATGGCCGGAATGTTGACGACGCCGCCCCGGCCCTCGTCAGCGGTGGAGGTCATCCAGATGGGCATGTTGACGCCGATGCCCGAGAGGAAGGCGTCGAAGTAGCCGGAAATGCCGATGGCGACCACCGCCACGATGGCGATGTACTCCAGGAGGAGGTCCCAGCCGATGAACCAGCCGATAATCTCGCCGAGCGCCACGTATCCGTAGGTGTAGGCGGACCCGGCCCGGGGAATCATCCCCGCGAATTCCGCATAGGACAGAGCAGCGGCGGCGGACGCTAGGCCTGCCACCAGGAAGGAGATCAGCACCGCGGGCCCCACCCCGGGCGTGCTCTCGCTGCCGGCGGCCACCAGTCCCGCAAGTGAAAAGATGCCGACGCCGATGATGCCGCCTACGCCGATCGCCGTAAGCTGCCAAAGCCCGAGTGACTTAAAGAGGCCACTGTGTTTGTTCTCTTCTTCAATGTCGTCAATGGGCTTGCGCCGCATGATCGACTGGGTCATATCTCTAGTGCTCATCAGGAACTCCTGCTTGGGGTGCGACCCCGACACGGCGCGCGAAGAATCGCTTGTGACGGGGGTAACTCGGTCCCAACAGTATGCAAGCGGGCTTGCGTTAGATAAAGTGACTACTTCTAACCTATATTCGTTAGTTTAGGTAAGGATTTCCCTATGCTTGACGTCCGCAGGCTTCGCCTGCTCCGCGAACTCAGCATCCGGGGGACGCTTGCCGAGGTGGCCGAGGCACTGCAGTACAGCCCGTCGTCGGTCTCCCAGCAGCTTGCCCTGCTGGAAAAGGAAGTGGGCGTCGAGCTGCTCCGCAAGACGGGGCGCCGGGTGCAGCTGACACCCCAGGCCGAAGTCCTCGTAGCGCACACCGCAAACCTGCTGGAAACCATGGAGCAGGCCGAGGCGGACCTGGCCGCATCCTTGACAACGGTTACCGGCACCGTCCGGATCGCCGTTTTCCAGTCGGCAGCCCTTGCCCTCATGCCGGAAACGCTCACGCGCATGTCCCGCTCCTACCCCGAGGTCCGGATCGAGATGATCCAGCGCGAGCCCGAGACCGCCCTCCACGAAACCTGGGCCCGCGATTTCGACCTCGTCATTGCCGAGCAGTATCCGGGTCACGCCGCCCCCCGCTATCCCGAGCTGGACAGGGTCAAGCTGACCACCGATGCCATCCGGCTCGCCGTTCCGCCGGTGTCCGACGGCGGCCCCGCCATCTCCTCGATCGAGGACACCGCAGAACTCGCCTGGGTGATGGAGCCGCGGGGTGCGGCGTCGAGGCACTGGGCCGAGCAGGCCTGCCGGAGCGCGGGCTTCGAGCCCGACGTGCGCTATGAAACCGCTGACCTGCAGGCACAGATCCGGCTGATCGAGTCGGGCAACGCTGTGGCGCTGATGCCGGACCTGGTGTGGACCGGCCGGGGCACCACGGCCCGGCTCCTGGACCTGCCGGGGAAACCGCGGCGCACCGTCTTCACCTCCGTCCGCCGCTCCAGCGCCAGGCGGCCGGCCATCCTTGCTGCCCGGGAAACCCTGGCGGCCACGGCAGAAGCAGTGGCGGGGAACGTCGCCGGGTGACCAGCCGCCGTCGGACGTGTCCTTTCAACCAGAGGCTCCGACCCGTCCCGCGCCATGACGCGGGACGTCACTGCGCCGGTACCGCTCCTGCGTAACTGTTTCCTGCGTCACTGCACGGCAGGGCCCCCGCCGCTAGACTGAAGCCGTTATGAATCGAACAATGTTCAAGTCCAAAATCCACCGGGCCACCGTCACGCACGCTGACCTGCACTACGTAGGTTCGGTCACTGTTGACCTGGACCTGCTCGAGGCCGCCGACATCCTGCCGGGTGAGCTGGTGTCCATCGTGGACGTGACCAACGGCTCGCGCCTGGAGACCTACACCATCGCCGGCGAGCGCGGCTCCGGCGTGATCGGCATCAACGGGGCCGCGGCCCACCTGATGCAGGAAAACGACATTGTCATCCTGATTACCTACGCGCAGATGACCACCGAGGAAGCGAAGAGCTACGAGCCCAGGGTGGTCCACGTGGATGAAAACAACCGTGTGATCCAACTGGGCAACGACCCCGCCGAGGGCCTTACCCCGGGCTTGCTGCGCCCCCCTTTCGCGCTTAACAACGCCGCGCTGTAACCGGAGCGTGCGCCCCGGTCCCCTGCCCTGCCGCGCCCTGCGGGCCGTCCCATGCTAGGCGTGCTGGCGGGCTTCTTTGTGGTGTGGTGCATCATCCTTGTGGGCTGGTTCGTGGGCCGGCAGAGAATCCTGGGTGACAACGCCCGGCAGGTGCTGAGCTCCCTCACGTTTTTCGTGGCCAGCCCGGCCCTGCTCTTTGAAACCCTCAGCAAAGCGCGCCTCGCTGAGGTCTTCGCGGCTCCCCTGCTGGTGGCCGCGGTGTCCGCCGTCGCCACCGCCGCCATTTTTTTCGTCATTGCCAAGTTTTGGCTCAAGCGTTCGCTTCCGGAATCGCTGATGTCCTCCATGGCGGCGTCGCTGGTCAACTCTGCCAACCTGGGCATTCCCATTGCCGTCTACGTCCTGGGCGATGCCAGTTACGTGGCGCCCCTGCTGATCTTCCAGCTCGCCTTCTTCACGCCGCTGTTCCTGATGCTCCTGGATTCGAGCACCAGCAACCACCGCACCACGCCGCTGACCTTCCTGGTGATGATCGTGCGGAACCCCATGATCGTCGGCTCAGCGCTGGGCCTGCTCGTGGCGGGCACCGGATGGAAGGTGCCTGACCTGGTCATGGAACCGATCCATCTGATCGGCGGCGCGGCGATTCCCGCCATGCTGATTGCGTTCGGCATGAGCCTGAACGGCACCCGCCCGCTGCAGGCCTCCGAGGCCCGCCGTGTGGACACGCTCCTTGCCAGCGCGTTCAAGCTCGGCGTCCAGCCAGCGCTGGCCTATCTCTTTGCCCGCTTCCTGCTGGGGCTGGACGGCCATGTCCTGTTCGCCGTCGTGGTGACCGCTGCGCTGCCAACCGCGCAGAATGTGTTTGTGGCCGCCAGCCGCTACAAGACCGGCCTCACCGTGGCCAAGGACACCGTTCTGATTACCACCGTGGTGGCAGTGCCGGCCATGATCGGCGTGGCGCTGCTGCTGACCTGACCCTGGAGGGCTGATGGAAACTGTTGTGGACACCGTGGTGATCGGCGGCGGGGCGATGGGCTCCGCGGCCGCGTGGGCTTTGTCGCGCCGCGGCCGGCAGGTGACGCTGGTGGAGCAGTTCGGGCCCGGGCACCGGATCGGGGCCTCGCACGGCACCACCCGCAACCTCAACCCGGGCTACCACCGGCCCGAGTACGTGGCCATGCTGGCCGAGGGGCTGGCCCTGTGGGACGAGCTGGAGCAGGAAAGCGGCGAGCAGCTGCTGGCGCGCACGGGGGTGGTCAACCACGGGCCGGAACCGCTGTTCGCCGATGTTGCGGCCGCCCTGGAGCAGGCCGGGATCCGCGCCGAATTCCTTCATCCCGAAGAGGCGGCCGAGCGCTGGCGCGGCATCCGTTTCGACCAGCAGGTGCTTCACCTGCCCGACGGCGGCCAGCTCAACCCTGACGCCGCCCTCCCCGCCATGCAGCGGCTGGCCATGGCCCGCGGCGCCGAGATGCGGCACCACACCAAAGTGGTGGACTTCCAGGTAATGGATGACGGCGTCCGGCTGGTTCTGGAGTCCGCTGCCGGAACGGAGGTGCTCACCGCGGCGCAGGTGGTTGTGACGGCCGGCGGCTGGACGGAAAAACTCCTGGGCCGGGCGTTCACCAACGGCTCCGGGCTGAGGATTCCGCAGCTGCGCGTCACCCAGGAGCAGCCGGCACACTTCCGGGTGGCGGACGCGGGGGCTTTATGGCCCGGTTTCAACCACTACCCGGGCACCGGAGCGGAGTACAGGAACTGGTACTCCCCGGTGTATGGGATGCAGACCCCGGGTGAGGGAATCAAGGCCGGCTGGCATGGCGTGGGCCCTGTGGTTGATCCGGACCGGCGCTCCTTCCTGCCGGAGCCTGTGCAGCTCGCAGCCCTGCAGGAGTACGCCCGGACCTGGCTGCCCGGCGTGGATGCGGACTCCTTCCAGGCGGTCAGCTGCACCTACACCACCACCCCGGATGAGGACTTCATCCTGGACCGGATCGGCCCGGTGGTGATCGGCGCCGGATTCTCCGGCCACGGCTTCAAGTTCACGCCGGTCATCGGGCGGATCCTCGCTGACCTGGCTACGGGCACCCGGGCCGCTCCGGAGATCTTCCGCGCCGGCCGCTGATCGACCGGCCGCTGATCGACCGGCCGCTGATCGCCGGCTGCCGGGCGCATTATCGCGAGCTGTCCTCCGCATCGGTAAGGACCGGTTCCCCGTCGTCCTCTCCGTCGCCACTCGCGGCGTCCGCGTTGGCCGCCCGCACGGCAGGCATTACCAGGACTGCTGCCACCGTCAGGACCCCGGCTGCAAGGGCGGCCACGAAGACCGCACCGGAAGCGGCCACCACCGCCGGGCCGTTGCTTTCCCCGCCGGGCGTCCCGGAGTAGATGGCGTTGGCCACGGCGCCGAAGACGGCCACGCCAAGTGCGCTCCCGATGGACCGGGCGAACATGTTGGTGCTGGTGACCACGCCCCGCTCATTCCAGGAAACGCTGGACTGGGCAGCGATCAGGGTGGGGGTGGCAACCAGACCCAAACCGAGTCCGACGACGAAGCAGCTGGCGGCGACCAGCGCCACACTGGGCGTAGCAGCGGTGAGTGCAAGGACCGCGAGGCCAATCACGGTGATGGTGATGCCGATGAGCGCTGTGGCCTTGAACCCGATCCGCAGGTAGAAGCGTCCGGCCTGCGAGGCGCTGATCGGCCAGCCCAGGGTGAGTGCCGCCAAGGCCAGCCCGGCGACCAGTGGCGAGCTGGCCAGCGCGCCTTCCAGGAATGTGGGCACGTAGGACGTCAGCCCTATCATGACGGCACCGACGCCGAAGGACACGAGGGCTGTGGTTCCCAGGAGACGGCGTGATACCACCCAGGACGGCAGCACTGGTTCCGCCGCGCGCCGTTCCACCACAAGGAACAGCGCCAGCAGCACCCCGCCCACGGTAAAGATGCCAAGACTGGCCGGTGAATCCCAGGCCCAGCCCTGGCCGCCCTCGAGGGCGCCAAGGATCAGCAGGCCAAGCGAAGCCGCCAATAGGGCCGCGCCGGCGTAGTCCACGCGGTGCTTGGCCCTTTCCACGTTCTCGTGCAGGGTCCGGACAAGCATCCATCCCGCCAGCAGGCACAGCGGGATGTTGACCAGGAAGATTCCCCGCCAGAAGCCCAAGGCCGCAAAAATGCCGCCCAGGCTCGGCCCCACCACGGAGGAAACCGCCCACACGCTGGCGAGGTAGCCCTGGACCTTGGCGCGTTCCTCCAGTGAGTAGATATCCCCTGCGATGGTGATGGAGACAGGCAGCACTGCGCCGGCACCGAGTCCCTGCAGGGCACGGAAGGCGATCAGGGCGGGCATGCTCCAGGCGATGCCGCAGAGCACGGACCCGAGGAGGAACAGGCCGATACCCGCAAGGATGATCGGTTTCCGGCCCACCATGTCCGAGAGTTTGCCGTAGATGGGCACGGAGACTGCCTGCGCCAGCAGGTACGCCGAAAAGAGCCAGGGGAACGACTCGAACCCGCCGACGTCCCGGACAATCGACGGGACGGCCGTGGCCACAATGGTGGAATCGATGGCCACCAGCCCGGTGGCGAGCATCAGGGCAATAAGGATGGGGCCCCGTTCAGAACGGAAGCCCACTCCCTGGGCGCGGGCGGTTGGCATGGGTCTCGTTTCGGTTTCCGGGTGGTGTCACCTCCACTCTAGGTACCCAGGAAGAAGGCCGACTACCGTTTCCCCTGGTGTTCGTCCAGGATCCGTGCGCACCGGATGAAGCCAAGGTGGGAGTAGGCCTGGGGGTGGTTCCCCAGGTGGGTTTCGGTGCCGGGGTCGTACTCCTCCGGCAGCAGCCCGGTAGGCCCGAAGAGGTTCACCAGCTGGTCGAAGAGGTCCCAGGCCTCCTCGATCCGACCAGTGGCAACGTACGCCTCGATCAGCCAGGTGGTGCAGATGTGGAAGCCGCCCTCCAGCCCCGGCAGGCCGTCGTCGTACTTGTACCTGAACACGGTGGGCCCCACCCGGAGTTCCCGCTCCACGGCGGTGACGGTATCCAGGAAGCGCTCGTCGGTGACGTCCAGCAGCCCGGAGAGCCCGATATGCAGGACGGCGGCGTCCAGGTCCGGGCTGTCATAGGCCACCGTGTAGGACTTCGCGGACTCGTCCCAGCCCTCCCGCAGGACTTCGTCCCTGATGGTGGCGGCCACCGGCGCCCAGGCTGCCCCGGGCACCCGGCCGTGGCGGGACGCCGTGCGGAGTGCGCGGTCAAGGGTCACCCAGCACATCACTTTCGTGTAGATGTGGTGCCGCGGTGCCCGGCGGGCCTCCCAGATTCCATGGTCGGGTTCGTGCCAGCGGGCCAGGACGGCTGACGCCATCTGGACCATCAGTTCCCAGTGTTCGTTGGCGAGCGCCCCCTCCCGTTCACTCAGGGCAAGGATCAGCTCGGCGATGGGGCCAAAGACGTCCAGCTGGACCTGGTGGTCAGCAGCGTTTCCGATCCTCACGGGACGGGACCCGGCATACCCGGGCAGGCTGTCGATGACGGCTTCCGTGGAAAGGGGTGCACCCGTCACGGAATACAGGGGGTGCAGCCATTCGGGGCCGGGGGCGTGCTCCAAAATCCGTCCCAGCCATGACAGGAAGCCCGCGGCCTCCCGGGTGGAGCCCAGGTCCACCAGCGCGTTGACGGTCATGGAACCATCCCGCAGCCAGCAGTACCGGTAATCCCAGTTCCTCGTCCCGCCGATCCCTTCGGGCAGGGAGGTGGTGGGGGCCGCCAGGACCGCGCCGGTGGGCTCATGCACCAGGGCGCGCAGCACCAGGGCAGACCGCCGGACCAGGGAGGGCTTAACGCCCGGCAGGACGAGCCCCTGCACCCACTGCCGGGCATGCAGCGCCACCGCGGAACGCCGGTCCGTCTCACTCTCGGGTACCGCGGGCTGGTGCTCCGTGTCTCCGCAGCGCAGGTTCAGCACCACCGGACCGTCCTGCAGGTTGACGGCGGCGGTGGCCGTGGCATGGCGCCCGTCCGAGGTAATGCTGAAGGTCACGCCCGGCGCCAGCAGGATAAACGGCTCCGACGTGCCCACCACGTGCAGTTCATCGCCGCGGGCCTCCATGCTGAACGGGGCGTTGGCGTAGTCCGGCCGGGGGGCAAAGGTGATCCTGGCGGCGCCATTGCCGGAGAGCACCCGGACAAGGCTGGTGATGCCGTCCGGGGCCGGCTCCAGGTAGTCCGTCACCGTTACGTCCGCCCAGCGGGTTTCAACGATCATGGTGCTGTCCACGTAGCGCTGCCCCAGCACCTGGGAGGCCTTGACCGGCTCCACCGAAAAATGGCCTGCGGCGTCACCTCCCAGGATGTGGGCGAACAGCGATCCGGAGTCAGGCAGGGGGTGGCTCATCCAGCAGATCTTCGCGTCCGGCGTCACCAGTGCCGTGGAGGATCCGTTGCCGATCAGGCTGTGCCGTTCCAGCCCCACGGCGTCCTCGCCGAACAGCCAGGCACGCCGCAGTTCGAACAGGATTGCCAGCACCCGGGCGAAGGATTCCGGGTCGCGGAGCCGGTAGGAGGCAGAGGTCTCCCCCGGGCCTACCCGCAGTCCCATGTCCGGCCCGCGCAGGGTGGACATGGCCAGTTCATCGCTGTCAGCGTCGCCCGCATACATGGCCGCGCTGGCTCCCAGCCGGGACCGCAGGCTTTCCAGAGCCTCCGCCTTGGACGGCTCCATCACGGACAGGTCCAGCACGGAGCCGTCAACAATGAAGTGCAGTCCGTGGGCGCGGGCCACCTCCCGTGCGGTGTCCGTCACCGCCGCCACAACGTCCGGGGCGGCAGGCCGGGTGTGCACTGAAACGGCCACGGGTTTGCGCTCTATCCAGATGCCCTTCTGGAACCCCACGGCCTCGTTGAGCGCGGCATGGACTTTTTGCAGAACGGACTCGGTGGCGAGGGTCTGCTGGTGCGCAAACCCCATGTCGAACTCGGCGCCGTGCGAGCCCACCAGGTGCACCTCGGCCGGCAGGCGCGATACTGCGGCGAGGTCACGCAGCGACCGCCCGGAAATGACAGCGGCGTGGGTGTTGGGAAGCGCCGCCAGGGCACGCAGCGCGATGGCGGCACTTCCCAGCGGGAGTGTCTCGGTGGAGATGCCTTCGGCGTCGCACAGGGTTCCCCCGTAATTGCAGGCCACCAGCAGCCCGGGCACCCGGGCCAGCACCTTCAGTTCCGCCAGCAGCGCAGGCGTGAGCCCTTCGTCGGCGGCGTCGGACTGGACGAAGGTGCGGAGCATGCCCAGCGGAAGGGACCTGGTGAGCAATGCGGAATCCGCGACGCTTTGGTTCAACGGCGTTGGCATCCATAGACCCCTTTGAGGCAGGACCGGGCCGGGACTACAGCCGCTGGATCTCCTGCAGGCTACCGGTTGGTGCCCCTCCCCGGGGTTCCCGGAACTCCGGAGGGGGCACTCCCATCGTCAGCCTCCGCGGTTACCCCCGAAAGTCCCCTGTATTGCGTATGTGTAAAAGTCTGTGGTCCCCTGCGGCCCCCACGCACGGCGGGCTTTGACTGCCCGCTCAGACCCGCGCGAGCCCGGCGGCTTCGGCCAGGAGCTCCACGGACCGCAGCCGGGCGTCCGTGCCGGTGCTCTGGTGCGCCACGATGAGTTCGTCGGCGTCGGCGTGCCGGCCGAAGCTGTCCAGGTAGTCCATGACGACGTCGGGCGTTCCCACCGCGGAGTAGGTCATCATCTGCGAGACGTGCTGGCCCTGCGGCGAATCGAGGATCATGTCCGCCTCGTCGTCCGTGAACTCGCGGCCGCCGCCGAAGAACAGCGACACCCGGGCACGCTTGGTGGCCTGCATCATGGCCTGCGCTTCGGAGGCCGAATCGGCGGCAATGACGTTCACACCCGCGATGACGTGCGGAGCATCCAGCTGCGCTGAGGGCTTGAACTCCCTGCGGTAGAGGGCCACCGCGTCCTGCAGGGCGTTGGGCGCGAAGTGCGAGGCGAACGCGTACGGCAGGCCAAGCTGGGCGGCCAGGCGGGCACCGAACAGGGAAGAGCCCAGGATGTACAGCGGGACGTTGGTGCCCTTGCCCGGAGTGGCTTCCACGCCCTGGATCCGGGTGGGGCCGGTGAGGTAGCCCTGGAGTTCCAGCACGTCCTGCGGGAAGCTGTCCGCGGACATCGGGTCCCGCCGCAGCGCGCGCATGGTGTTCTGGTCGCTGCCGGGTGCACGGCCCAGGCCAAGGTCGATGCGGCCGGGATGAAGGGTCTCCAGGGTGCCGAACTGCTCGGCGATGGTCAGCGGTGAGTGGTTGGGCAGCATCACGCCGCCGGCGCCGAGCCGGATGCTTTCTGTATGGGCGGCGACGTGGGCTATGAGGACGCTGGTGGCGGAGGAGGCGATGGAGGACATGTTGTGGTGCTCGGCGTACCAGACGCGGCGGTACCCCAACTTTTCCGCGCTCTGCGCCATGGCCACGCTGCCCGCGAAGCTCTCCGCCGCCGTCTGGCCCTTGCCGATGGTTGCCAGGTCAAGGATGGAGAGGGGGAGAGTCACGTCGGGTGCCGGCCTTTCAAAGCTGTTCAGTGGGTTGGTGCCCGCCGGATCGCGGCAGGCACTTGATGCATAACGACGGCGGGGGCCGGCTTATTTCAGGCCGCCCAGGAATACTCAGCAAACTTATGATGTTGCCGCCCCTATGAGCCTGAATACGTCGAACCAGCTGGAACTGTCCGCAACGATTGACCTGAAGGACCTGGGAACCGTGCACCGGCTTGGCTTTGGTGCCATGCGCATTGTGGGTGACGGCGTGTGGGGTGAGCCCGCTGACCGCAGCGCCGCGATCCAGGTGGTGCGCCGCGCCGTCGAACTCGGGGTGGACTTCATCGACACCGCTGACTCCTACGGCCCCAACATCAGCGAGGAGATCCTGGCTGAGGCGCTGCACCCCTACAAGGAGGGGCTGAAGATCGCCACGAAGGTGGGCTTCACCCGCACCGGCCCCAACCAGTGGATTCCCGTGGGCCGGCCGGAGTACCTGCGCCAGCAGGCGGAACTGAGCCTGCGGAAGCTCAAGGTGGACACCCTGGACCTGCTGCAGCTCCACCGGATTGACCCCAAAGTGGACGCTGAGGAGCAGTTCGGTGTGCTCCGCGAGCTCCAGGACGAGGGCAAGGTCCGGGCGCTGGGCCTCTCGCAGGTCAGCGTGGAGGAGCTCGAAGCCGCCGGGAAGCACTTCACCGTGTCCACGGTCCAGAACCGGTATAACCTCACGGACCGAAGCTCCGAGGATGTCCTGCGCTACTCGGAGGAAAACGGCATCGGCTTCATCCCGTGGGCGCCAATCTCCGCGGGCGAGCTTGCCCAGCCGGGCGGGCCGCTGGATGAGGCCGCCAAGCGCTTGGGCGCCACCACCTCCCAAGTGGCACTGGCGTGGCTGCTGCGCCGCTCCCCCGTGATGATGCCGATCCCCGGCACCGGGTCAGTGAAGCATTTGGAAGAAAACCTTGCCTCGGCCGGTGTCACCTTGGACGAGGACACCTACGCTGAACTTGAAGCCGCGGCCGGATAACCGGCCCCTCAAGAAGCAGCCAGGAAGACAGATAACAACGACAGGAGCAACACCATGGCAAACATTCTGATGGTTGTATCCGCAGCCGATTCCCTCACCATGAAGGACGGCAGCGAACACCCCACCGGCTTCTGGGCCGAGGAGCTGGTGGTGGCGCACCAGACCCTGCTCGGCGCCGGCCACACGGTCCACATCGCCACCCCGGGCGGGGCGAAACCCACGGTGGACCAGGTCAGCCTGGCGGCGGAATCCGCGGGCGGCGAGGACCGTGCGAACGGTTTCCGGGACTATCTGGCGTCCATCGACGGGGAGCTCTCGAACCCGCTGGTGCTTGCCGACGTCGACCCTTCCGCCTATGACGCCGTCGTAATGCCTGGCGGGCACGGCCCCATGGCCGACCTGTACAAGGACGCCCACCTGGGCCGGCTGCTGGCTGCGGCGGACAAGGACGGCAAGGTCATTGCCCCCTTCTGCCACGGTCCCGCCGGGCTGCTCAGCGCAACGGACGACGACGGCAGGTTCGTTTTCGCCGGACGCCGCCTCACAGTCTTCACCAACGAGGAAGAGCTGGGCGGCGGCACGGGTGAGAACACCCCGTGGCTGGTGGAGGACGCGCTGAAGGAGAAGGGCGCTGTAATTGAGAACGGGGCTGCCTGGACCTCCAACGTGGTCCGGGACGGCAACCTCATCACCGGCCAGAACCCGCAGTCTAGCGAGGACGTCGCCAAGGAAGTCATCAAGGCACTGGGCTGATCCAGGCCACACGCTGCTGACACACGGAGGGGCCAGGTCATTGTGACCTGGCCCCTCCGCTGGGACGCACTTACTTAGGCGCCGCAGACTGCAGCTCAGACGGCGCAGCCGCCGAGCGCGATGGTTCCGTCGATGGCGTTGATTTGTGCCTGAACTGCACCAAGCTGGGCCTGGAGGCCAATGACCACCGCCTTTTGTGTGGCGACTGTGTCCTTGTTGGCCTTCTTTTGGGCCTCCAGCGTCCGCAACGTTTCCTGGGCCGCGGTCAATTGTCCATCGAGTGTTGTCAGTTGGGACTGCAGGTCCTTGAGGGCTGCTTCGGTAGTGCTGATTTCAGCATTCAGCTGGTTGAGCTGCTCCAGGAGCGGCGCCACCCTGGCCTGGAGGGTAACGATTTCAGCCTCCTTGGACTTGATGTCCTCGTTCAGCCCGCCCAGCCGTGTGACCAAATCATCCATGATCAGGTTGAGGGCGCCGATCTGGCTGGTCTTGCCCGCAACCGCCTCGTTGGCGGCGTCGACGTTAGCCTGCAGGGCGGGAAGCTGCTCCTGGAGCGTGGAGAGGTCGGCTTTCTTTTTCTCCACCGCGGCGGCGGCCAATACCTCCGCTTCCTGGGCGCTCTCCAGGGTTGACCGTTTCTGCTCCAGGTCGTCCTCTTGGTCCGCAATGGCCCGCTGCGCATCGTCGACGCCCTGTGTAAGCCCAGGCAACGCCGCTTCCAGGTTTTTTACAACGTCCTCCTGTGCAGCGACGTCCGCCGCAGCCACGGAAGCATCCTCCTGAGCTGCTTCCAGTTCCTGCTGGAGCCCATCCAGCACAACCTGCTGGTCGGCCACCGCGTTGTTGGCCTTGGTGACGGCACCCTCGAGTGCCGGCAGTTCGGACTCCAGTGCCGTAATCTCGGCTTCCTTCAGGCTGACTGCTGCATTCGCTGCCGTGAGCGTTGCCTGCAGGGGTGCCGCCTGCTGCTGGAGTGCGCTGCTTTCCTGTTGCTTCGCTAGCAGTTGCGTGTTCAAAGCAGCAACCTGCGTGTTCAGGGTTGCAAGGTCGCCTTGGAGGCCAGAGATCAGTGCATTCTTGTCGGTGATCTGCCTGTTGACGGTGGCTAGCTGCGTCTGTTTGGCGTTGCGCTGGCTTATGAGGCCGTTTGCGCTGCCATTCGCTTTTTCAATTTTCGCTGTCAGGTCCGCAATATCTGCTTCAAGTGTGCTCCTGGTGAGCTGGAGCTGACCCAGCTCATTCTGTGCCGTGGTCAACTCGCTCTGCCGGGCAAGGACTTCAGCGTTTGCGGCATCGATCTGCTTTATGAGCGTCGTGATGTCCGCGGCGACGCCAGTCAGGCTGTGGGCGTTGACCTCTATTGCCTCTGCAGCCGCAGCCGCGGCGGCCTGGAGGTTTTCAAGCTCTTCTTCCGCAGATGTGATCTGGACGTTCTTTGCGGTAAGGGCAGCGGCAGCCGCGCGCGCTTCCGCCTGGAGCACCTCAAGCCGGTCCTGGGCTGCCGCCACCTCAGTTGCCTTGGCCGGTACAGCGGTGTCTGCCTCCGCAGCCACATCCTCAAGTTCGGTCAGGGCGAGCCTTGCAGCATCCACGAGGTCCTGCTGCGCCTGCAAAGCCTCCCCGGCCGTCACTCCTGCCGCTTCGAGACGGTCGAGCTCAACCTCCGCCGCCTCAACTGCTTCCCGGGCGCTGACCACGTCGGCCACCGCTTCCGCGGCTGCAGTTTCGAGGACGGTGAGCTGGTCTTGGGCATCTGCAATCTCGGCCTCTTTGTCCGCGAGCGCTTCGGTGGCCTCGGCCGCCGCCAGCTCCAGCGCGAGGAGCTCGGCATTCGCTGCGTCAATGCTGTCCTGGGTGCCAGCGATGTCTTGTGCGACGGCGGCGGCCTCGACCCTGAGGTCCTCGGCTGCCGCCTCCGCGGCAGCTTTTTCTTCCTGCAGCGGTGTGAGTTCGGCTACCAGTGCTGCCACGTCGTCGTGCAGCTTGGCGAGGCTTGCTTTCGTCGCATCTATGGTCGCCTGCGTAGCATCCTTATCACCGGTGAGCTTTACGATGCCAGACTCGGCTACCGCCAGGGCATCTTCCAGCTCAACTACCTCCTCCGCCAACCTGGCAGACTCTGCGTCCAAGGCGGCGATCTCCGCATTCAGCCTGTCCTTTTCCTCCTGGAGCGGTGCCCGCTCAGCCTGGAGTCTTGCGATGACGTCAGCATTCTTCTTCGCGGCTGCCTTCAGAAGGTTCTCCTGGACGCCGCCCCGGTGCGCCTGCTGGTTCACCACCCCGTTGCAGATCCCGGCATTGGCGCTGGTACCTGCGGCAGCCGGCTGGATCAGCACCAGGCTGCTGGTGAGCAGACCCGGCAGTACGACGGCGGCCGCGAGCCGGCGTGAGAGGACAGACTTGGACGGGGAAGTGCGCATGCGAGCTCCTGTTGAGACCATCGGGCGGCCCACTCTGGCCGCTGCCTGGACTAACGGTAGGTGTCGGCAGGGCGGAGCACACGCGTAATCCCCCACCCGTCTTTCCGCTTAAGTACTCGTTTTCCCACGCCGGCCGACATCGTCACTACTTGGTGTACCCGGCCGGTTGGACTCCGAAGGTGACAGCTCCGGCCGCCCAGTGGCAAACGGATCATCGGGACTCCGGCACCGACCAGGAGGCCATCCTGGTGCGGGACGTGGAGAACAGGAAGAACGGGCTGCAGCCGGTCGAGTTCCAGTATTACGACGACGATTCCGCCTCCACGCTGGCCCTGCAGTCCGGACGTGCGGACCTGACGTTCGGGCCCAACGCCGCCGCTGCCTGCAACGACGAAGGAATCCCCGCCCCGCTCCCGCAGCGCGGGGATTCTTTTGCGTAAAGTGCACTCCTCCAGCTTTGGCAATAGTGTGGCCGGATGGGGACAAATACCGTGAAGTCCGGCGAACAGGTTGACAGGCAGTCGCGCATTCTCGAAGCGGCTCTTGACCTGTTGTCGCGCCACGGCATCTCGGGCGTCAGCATGCGTGCCGTGGCCCGGGAAGCCGGCGTCGCGCTGGGCCTCGTCAACTACTACTACGACGACAAGATGAGCCTGATCCGGGCGGCACTGCACAGCGTGGACGAGCACGACCTGAGGCTGGTGGCACCGGACCCGTCGTTGGCCCCGGATGAGCAGCTCCGCACAGCCCTGCACCGGGTTGCCGGCGCAGAACTGCTCACCACCCGGTACCTGTCCCTCCGACTGCACCTCTGGGCCCTAGCGCAGGCCCACGAGGATTTTGCCCGGATCAACGCCGCAGCCTTCGACCGGTACCTGGACGGGCTTGCGGCGCTGGTGTCCGTTGCCCACCCCGCGCTGCCGCTGAAGGAATGCAGGGATCGAGCGGCGGACATTGTCGTGGTCCAAAACGGCATGTGGCTGACAGCCCTTCTTGGAATTGACAAGGCAGCTATCCAACGGAGCATCGCCCGTACCGAGCAGATAGCCTTCGCCCCGCCGCGGGACAACTAACTTCCGGTTGGGCTTCCGGCGCAAGGCACCACACGTCGGCCCTACCGCGCGCACCTCAGCGCTTCACATTGAACACTTGTTCAAGAAATCTATTGAACGCCTGTTCAACCTCGGCTACTCTCCTTCGTATGACATACGCCACACCACGCCACGGCGTCGCTCCCAGCCCTAGGGCTCCCATTCCTCTCGCCGGTCCCCGATAAAGCGCCCGGACAGCGCAACGGTCAACCGTGCCGCCTGTTCCTGCGTACCGAAGCTCTTTTGCCCTAGGCCGCTGTGCGGCAGCACAACCTGCAGCACACCGCCTCAGCGGTCCCCGGCCCGCCCCGGGGCCGCCAGTCCTACACCCCAGGAGACAGCATGACCGAAAAAGCCTCCACCCTTTTCATCAACGGTTCATGGGAGCCGGCCGCATCCGGCGCCGTGCGCCACATCCGCAACCCCGCGGACGGCGAGCTGGCGGCCACCGTGTCCGAGGCCGGCCGGGAGGATGCAGGGCGGGCCATTGCGGCAGCCCGCGCGGCCTTCGACTCCGGCATCTGGTCCTCGGTACCGGCTCCCGAGCGCGGCACGTTCCTGCTCAAGGTCGCTGCTGGGCTGCGCGAACGCCGCGAAAAGTTCGCCCGCGCCGAGTCGCTGGACACCGGAAAGCGGATGGTGGAAAGCCGCATCGACATGGACGACATTGCCGCCTGCTTTGAGTATTTCGGCAGGCTCGCCGGGCAGCAGGCGGGCCGCGTGGTGGACGCCGGGGACCCTGCCGTCGCCAGCAGGATCGTCTACGAACCCGTGGGCGTCTGCGGCCTGATCACCCCGTGGAACTACCCCCTGCTCCAGGCGGCGTGGAAGATCGCGCCAGCACTGGCCGCCGGATGTACCTTCGTCCTCAAACCATCCGAGCTGACGCCGTCCACGGCCATCCTGGCGATGCAACTGCTGAAGGACGTCGGCCTGCCCGACGGCGTCGCCAACCTCGTGACCGGACCCGGCGCGGAGGCGGGCGCACCGCTCTCGGAACACCCCGACGTCGACCTCGTCTCCTTCACCGGCGGGCTGGAAACCGGCAAGCGCATTGCCGCCGCCGCAGCTGGCACCGTCAAAAAGGTGGCACTGGAGCTGGGCGGCAAGAACCCCAACGTGGTGTTCGCCGACGCTGACTTCGATGCCGCCGTCGACAATGCCCTCAACGGTGCCTTCGTTCACTCCGGGCAGGTCTGCTCCGCCGGGGCGCGGCTGGTGGTGGAGGAATCGATCGCCGAACGCTTCGTGGACGAGCTGGTCCGCCGTGCGCAGGGCATCCGCCTGGGCGGCCCCTTCGATGACGACGCCGAAACCGGGCCGCTGATTTCCGCGGCCCACCGCGACAAGGTCCACGCCTACGTCCAGCGCGGCATCCAGGAGGGTGCGCGGCTGCGGACCGGCGGTGCGGCACCGCAGGGAGAAAAGTACGACGGCGGCTACTACTACCAGCCGACGATCCTTGACCAGGTGCAACGAGGCATGTCCGTGGTGGTGGACGAGGCCTTCGGCCCGGTGGTGACGGTGGAGACCTTCCGCACCGAGGACGAAGCCGTGGCCACAGCCAACGACACCGTCTACGGGCTGGCCGGCGCGGTCTGGACCCAGGACGCCGGAAAGGCGCAGCGCGTGGCCGGCCGACTGCGGCACGGCACAGTCTGGATCAACGACTACCACCCGTACCTCCCCCAGGCTGAATGGGGCGGTTTCGGCCAGTCCGGCGTCGGCCGCGAGCTCGGGCCCACCGGCCTGGCGGAGTACCAGGAAGCCAAGCACATCTACCAGAACACCAGCCCGCAGGTAACCGGCTGGTTCGCTGACCACGGCAAGGAGAACTAGATGCACTTCGACAACGTCGAGGACCTCACCGAGCGCGCGTTCGACTACATCGTGATCGGCGGCGGATCCGCCGGGGCCGCAGTGGCCGCACGCCTGAGCGAGGATCCGGACGTGACGGTGGCCCTGGTGGAAGCCGGCCCGGACGACCGGAACCTTCCCGAGATCCTGCAGCTGGACCGCTGGATGGAACTGCTCGAATCCGGGTATGACTGGGACTACCCGGTGGAACCGCAGGAAAACGGCAACTCCTTTATGCGGCACGCCCGTGCAAGGGTGATGGGCGGCTGCTCCAGCCACAACTCCTGCATCGCGTTCTGGGCTCCCCGCGAGGACCTGGACGAGTGGGAGTCCAAGTACGGGGCCACCGGCTGGAACGCCGACGCCGCCTGGCGGCTCTACCAGCGGCTGGAAACCAACGAGGACGCCGGTCCGGACGCGCCGCACCACGGCGACTCAGGCCCCGTGCACCTGATGAACGTGCCCCCGGCGGATCCTGCCGGCGTCGCGCTTTTGGACGCCTGCGAGCAGGCCGGAATCCCGCGCGCGAAGTTCAACACCGGCACCACCGTGATCAACGGCGCCAACTTCTTCCAGATCAACCGCCGCGCGGACGGCACCCGGTCCTCCAGTTCCGTTTCCTATATCCACCCGATCATCGATCGCGCGAACTTCACCCTGCTCACCGGCCTCCGCGCCCGCCAGCTGGTGTTCGACGCGGACAAGCGCTGCACCGGCGTGGACGTGGTGGACTCAGCCTTCGGCCGGACCCACCGGCTCTCCGCACACCGCGAGGTCATCCTGTCCACCGGCGCCATCGACTCCCCCAAGCTGCTGATGCTCTCCGGCATCGGCCCGGCAGCGCACCTCGCCGCGCATGGCATCGAGGTGCTGGTGGACTCCCCCGGCGTGGGCGAACACCTGCAGGACCACCCGGAAGGAGTGGTCCAGTTCGAGGCCAAACAACCCATGGTGCAAACCTCCACGCAGTGGTGGGAGATCGGCATCTTCACCCCCACCGAGGACGGCCTGGACCGCCCGGACCTGATGATGCACTATGGCTCAGTCCCGTTCGACATGAACACGCTGCGGCACGGTTACCCCACCACGGAGAACGGCTTCAGCCTCACGCCGAACGTCACGCACGCCCGGTCCCGCGGCACCGTCCGGCTCCGCAGCCGCGACTTCCGCGACAAGCCGATGGTGGACCCCCGCTACTTCACCGATCCGGACGGCCACGACATGCGGGTGATGGTGGCCGGCATCCGCAAGGCCCGTGAGATCGCCGCCCAGCCGGCCATGGCGGAATGGACCGGCCGGGAGCTTTCCCCCGGCGTCGAGGCGCAGACGGACAAGGAACTGCGGGACTACATCCGCAAGACCCACAACACCGTGTACCACCCCGTAGGCACTGTACGGATGGGACCGGCCGGCGACGACATGTCGCCGCTGGATCCCGAGCTGCGGGTCAAGGGCGTCACCGGCCTGCGCGTCGCCGATGCATCCGTCATGCCGGAACACGTCACGGTCAACCCCAACATCACCGTGATGATGATCGGCGAGCGCTGCGCGGACTTGATCCGTGCCGGCCTCACCCGCGCCGGCGGCAACGGCGAAACCGCGACGGCGGAACTGGAGCTCACAGCCTCCCTCGCCTGAGTTTTCAGGCCACCGGCCTTCCGTGCGCCGCAGTGCGGACGGTCATTACTATCGTGCTTTTTTGATTGAGGAGTCCACATGGCGGAACCCAGCAAGAGTATTGATTCAAGCGGCATGGACGAGTTTGGCTACGCGCAGACCCTGGACCGGAGCATCGGCAAGTTCGCCAGCTTCGCCGCAGGCGTCAGCTACATCTCCATCCTCACCGGTGTTTTCCAGCTGTTCTATTTTGGTTTTTCCATGGCCGGGCCCGCCTATGCCTGGTCCTGGCCCCTTGTCTTCGCCGGACAGCTGATGGTGGCCCTGTGTTTTGCCGAACTGGCGGGCCGCTACCCCGTTGCGGGATCGGTGTACAACTGGGCCAAACGGCTCGCGTCCGGCACCTCGGCCTGGCTGGCCGGCTGGCTGCTGATGCTCTCCTCCATCGTGGCGCTGGGCTCCGTGGCGCTGGCCCTGCAGCTCACCCTGCCCCAGCTCTGGTCCGGCTTCCAGTTCGTCGGTGACGGCAGCGGCCCCTACGATTTCGCCATGAACGGTGTGGTGCTGGCCAGCATCATGATCACCATCTCCACCCTCATTAATGCGTTCGGCGTGAAGCTCATGACCCGGATCAACAGCATCGGTGTTTTCGTGGAGCTGAGCGCAGCAGTGCTCCTGATCCTCGCGCTGGGCTGGCACGTGGTGCGCGGGCCTGAGGTCCTTTTTGACACCGCCGGCTTCGGCGAAGGCCACGATCTCGGCTTCTTCGGCGTTTTCCTTATCGGCGCCATGGCTTCGGGCTACGTTATGTACGGCTTTGACACCGCCAGCTCGCTTGGGGAGGAAACGAAGGACCCCAAGCGCACCGCACCCAAGGCCATCCTGCGGGCCATCACGGCCTCGTTCGTGCTGGGCGGCCTGATCCTGCTGTTTGGCATCCTGGCCGCGCCTGACCTGGCAGACCCCAAGGTGGGATCGGCCGACGGCGGGCTGCAGTACATCGTGCTCTCCGTCCTGGGCGGACCGTTCGGCAAGGCGTTCCTTGCGTGCATCGTTGTGGCCGTGGTGGTCTGCACCCTGGCCGTCCATGCCGCCGCCATCCGCATGATGTTCGCCATGGCCCGGGACAACAACCTGCCGTTCAGCCGGCAGCTCAGCAAAGTGGACCCGGTCCGCAGGACCCCGACTGTTGCGGCCATCGTGATCGGCATCCTGGCCGTGATGCCACTGCTCATCAACGTCACGCAGCCTGCGATTTTCACCATCATGTCCAGTATCAGCATCGTCCTGATCTACCTCTCCTACCTCCTGGTCACCGTGCCCATGCTGCGCAACCGGCTCCTGAAGAAGTGGCCGCTCGCCGCAGACGGCTCCGAGCCCGGCTTTTCCCTGGGCAAGTGGGGGCTGCCGGTAAACATCCTCGCGGTCCTGTGGGGCGGTGCCATGACGCTGAACCTGGTGTGGCCGCGCCCGGAGATCTACAACTCGGTGCCGCCGTTCGAGTGGTACCTCCAGTGGGGCGGCGTGATCTTCGTTGCCGCCGTTACCGTTGGCGGGGCCCTGCTGTACCGGCTGAAGATCCGCCATCAGACGGGCGTGCTCGCCGAGCACGCCGCGGCCGTCGCGGCGCATCCGTCATCGGGCGGTGCCTTGCAGGCTGCTCCCGCTGAGCTGGACGTGGTGGACGCCAAGGTGTCCTAGGACAACTGCTCCCACGCCAGCTGGAGCCTGGCGGTCCCCAACGGAAAGGTCGACGACGGCACTCACCTCAGTGCCGTCGTCGGCCTTTCCCCGTGGAGGGGAACTGGACGCGATCCTGCCGCCCCTGACGCGCGGCCGCCGCTAAGCTAGCGCCATGGCCAACAAAACCACAGCAGAGAAGCTCGCCACCCTCCAGAAGGGTTACACCCTGGAAGGCGCCACCATAGAGCTGGGAGCCGCAATTATCGACGGCGAGCTCCACAAGGACGCGCCGGTGCGGCTGCCGCTTTCCATGATGAACCGGCACGGACTGGTGGCAGGTGCCACCGGCACGGGCAAGACCGTCACGCTGCACATGATGGCCGAACAGCTTTCCACCGCCGGAGTGCCGGTCTTCCTGGCGGACATCAAAGGCGACCTGTCCGGGCTGGCCACCGCCGCCACCGGCAGTGAAAAGCTCACCGCGCGCACCGAGGGCATCGGACAGGCCTGGCAGGGCAGGACATTCCCCGTGGAGTTCCTGGCGCTGGGCGGTGACGGCAACGGCGTCCCCGTGAGGGCCACGGTGTCCTCCTTCGGCCCCATCCTGCTCTCGCGCATCATGGAACTGAACGACACGCAGGAATCGAGCCTGCAGCTGGTGTTCTACTTCGCGGACAAGAACGGCCTGGAGCTCATCGACCTGAAGGACCTCCGGGCGGTGATCCAGTTCCTCACCTCGGCCGAGGGCAAGGACCAGCTGGAGGAACTCGGCGGGCTGTCCAAGGCGACGGCCGGCGTTATTTTGCGGGAGCTGGTGAGCCTTGAGGCGCAGGGCCTGGAGAAGTTCTTTGGCGAACCGGAATTCGACACCGCGGAGCTGCTGCGGACCGCCCCGGACGGACGCGGGGTGATCACCTGCCTGGAGCTGCCCACCCTGCAGACCAAGCCCATGCTGTTCTCCACCTTCCTCATGTGGCTGCTGGCGGACCTTTTCGAGGACCTGCCCGAGGCCGGCGACCTGGACAAGCCCAAGCTGGTGTTCTTCCTCGACGAAGCCCACCTCCTCTTCAACGACGCCTCCAAAGCCTTCCTGGAGGCCATCACCACCACGGTCCGGCTCATCCGGTCCAAGGGCGTGGGGATCTTCTTCGTCACCCAGACCCCCAAGGACGTCCCGGCGGAGGTCCTCGGCCAGCTGGCCAATCGCGTGCAGCACGCCCTCCGCGCGTTTACCCCCGAGGACGCCAAGGCCCTTAAGGCCACGGTGTCCACGTTCCCCATGAGCGACTACGACCTCGAAGAGACCCTCACCTCTGCGGGCATTGGCGAGGCCGTCATCACGGTCATGAACGAGAAGGGCGCCCCGACACCTGTGGCGCTCACCAGGCTCCGCGCTCCCGAGTCCGTGATGGGCCCCAGCGACGACGCCCTGGTCCGGAGCACCGTGGCAGGGTCAGCACTGCTGGAAAAGTACGGGACAGCCGTGGACAACCACTCGGCGTTCGAAAAACTGTCAGGGAAGGCCGCCGCGCCCACCGGCCCGGCAGCCGCGGGCGGGCCGGTGGTACCCGGTGAGTCCGTTCCGGGCGGGGCAGGCCAGGACGACGTCGACGCCGAGGCGCGCCGGATCGAGGAGGAGATCCTTGGACGGCCCAGCAGCAGGCCCGCCCCGTCAGCCGGAGCAAGGCGCCGCACGCCCGCCGAAACAGCCCCGGCCCGGCGCCCCGGTGCGGGAGACTCGATGGTGGGCGACATTGGCGGAATGCTCGGCGGCGCCCTGGGCGGCGGGCTGAAGAGCATGGCCAGGTCCATCGGCACACAGCTCGGACGGGAGCTGCTGCGCGGCGTGTTCGGCACGTCGTCCCGGCGCCGCCGCCGCTGAAAGGTACCGCATCCTGCTGACTCAACTGCCGCCGTCGGACGCATGGCAGGTAACGTATGGAACGTGCAGATGAGTCAAGCGTTGGTGAGGATCGCGGCCGGATGGCTGCTGGGACTCATGCTTGCCATCGCCGGCGCCGTGGTGGCGGTGAACCTGGTCAACAACACCGTGGCCAGTCCCCAGCAGCCCGTGCGCGAATATCTGGACGCGCTGCAGAGCGGCGACGGCGGGAAGGCGCTGGGGCTGCTCCGCGCTACTGTCCCGCCCAGCAACGCCGCCATGCTCGACGGCACGGCGCTGCAGACCGCAACGTCCCGGTTCACGAATGTGGACATCGGGGATGCCGAGGAACGCCCAGACAACCAGGTCATGGTGCCCCTGGAGTACACCATTGACGGCAGCCAGCTCCGCACCGAATTCCTGCTGCGTAAGACCGGGACTGAGTGGGTCTTCTTCAACACCTGGGCTTTCGTTCCGTCCAGGCTGCCCACGATGGACATCACGGTGGTCAATTCCAGTGAGGCCACCGTCAACGGCGTGCCCGTCAACATGCCCAACGGCCGGAACTCCTTTGCGGTCTTCTACCCCGGCGAGTACGAGGCCTCCGTGAACGGGGAGTACTTTTCGGCGGCCCCCACCCGTGCCACGGTGACGGCACGGGACGCCCCGGTGGCGCCGCTCAACCTCCTCACACAGGCCACGGACACCCTGAAGAAGGACGTGTCCGCGAAGGTCAGGGAATTCCTGGACGGCTGTGCCGCCGTCGCCGCCAAGGAACAGAAACTCCAGCCGGACTGCCCCTTCTACTACGCCAGCAACAACACGGTGCAGGACGGCAGCATCAAGTGGACCGTGACGGAATACCCCAACGTGTCCATTGAACCCTTTGACGGGCGCTGGGTGGTGGCTCCCCTCGACGGCAAAGCCAAGGTGGAGGCCCTCCAGCAGAACCTGTTCACCGGCGCCTGGTACCCCCTCAACGAGGAAGTGGACTTCAGCTTCACCACCCGCCTGGACGTCACCGGGGACACGATCAAGGTCACCCCGGTACTGAGCTTCTAAGGCCCGTCCGGCCACACTGGCCCAGTTTTAGTGGCCAAACAGCAGATTTACCAGCCGTTGTGGCGCCAACTAGGCGAAAAACCGGGCCGGTCTGGTTGCGGCCACCGCAGCGAGCCCCGGGCAAGAACCTCGCGGACCTGCGCCAGGACAGCTTCGGGTGAATGAACCACGTCGTCGTAGAAGAATCGAAGCACGGGAAGGCCTTGTAGTATTGCGGAGTTGTCCCTGCGGCGGTCCTTCTTGAACTGCCTGGCTTCAAGATGGAAGGCCAGCCCGTCAATCTCCACGATGAGGAACCCCTCCAACAGGAAGTCAACACGACCGATGCCATCGATCCACACTTGGGTTTCGGTAAGAATGCCTGCATCCCGGAACAGCACCCGGGCCAGGGTTTCCAGCAGGGAATCCGCGCCCCGGTCAACCTTGGACACTACATTCCGCGCCTTGCCGCACCGGGGTCCGTCCAAGTGACGGAGCAGGTACGGCGGATCGATGTCTCCGCGGTTGTACGCACACTCCACCATCACCAGGGACTCGAGTTCCGGCAGGCAGAGCAGGGCATGGAGCAGGACGTCGGGAAGGGCTGCAAGCGTCCGGTGCCGGGGCGACTGCGTCAAGTCGGTACGGTGGCTGACACACCGTACTGCGCTTCGGCCGTTGCTCTGCCAGTAGTGGGGCCTGGCAGGAGGCCGAAGCTGCCACAGGCCGTATGCCGGAGCAGCAGAAACGCACGTAATCAGACCGCGGGCGCGTCCTGCCGCCACCAGTTCCGCATCTGCTTCCGCCACGGCCAGTAGTCCCCTGTCCAGCCGAAGCACCTGGCCGCTGCGGACCGCACGGCGAAGCTCCGTATCCGTGGCACCGGCGGCCAACACATCCCGTCGCAGCAACACTCCGCCAGCTGATCTAAGGATGTCCGTTGGGTCCATCAGGCCACAATGTCTGCCATCCTGGTCTGGCGTCAGCCTCGAGCGGCCTTATGTGGACACGCAGCACCCCACTGGCCCGCTTTTAGCGGGAGGACCAACAAAAGCGGCCCGGTTTCCGACCCAAGTGGGAGGAAAACCGGGCCACTCTGGGCATCAAGGTGCGGAGCGTCAGTCCATCCCGCGCAGGTCCAGCACCAACTCGGTGTCGCCGTCGCCCTGCAGCACCACGGGAATGCCCCAGTCCTGCTGGTAGAGGTGGCAGGCGGCGTGGTCGGGAATCTCGCCGTCCTCGGTTTCGGGGCCGTCGCAGGCGGCGGCCCGTGCGGTGATGTGCAGGATGCCCTCCGGCACATCCGGTGAAAGCTCCAGGGTGCGGAGCAGCCCCACCGAGGTTCCCCCGCCCGATGCCAGCAACTCCGGCGGGGTGGAGGAGATCTTCAGCTGGGTGGGATCGCCCCAGCGGTCATCCAGCTTCTGCCCGGTGGGGGCGGTGAAGCGGACTGTCAGTTCCAGGGGACCGGGCGCGACGGGGCTCTTGGGCCGGTGCGTCTGGACCGCGCCTTCATCCACCTGCTGGGCTTCCTTGGGGATGGGAACGAACACCACTTGATGCTTGTTCGCCTCCACCACCACCAGCAGCGGCTCCGACCCGGCCGAGTGCGTGTGGTCCACAATCACGTCGGACGGTTCCAAGAGGCCGCGCGCCAGGGTGGACACTGTGCCGGAGGCGGGGTCGTACCGCCGCACGGCGCCGTTGTAGGTGTCGGCCACCGCCACGGAGCCGTCCGGCAGGACGGTAACGCCCAGCGGGTGTTGCAGGCGTGCCTCTGCGGCCGCGCCGTCCCGGAAGCCGAAGTCGAACAGCCCCTTGCCGATGGCGGATTCCACGGTGACCGTGCCGTCGTCGTCAATCGCAAGCTTCCGGAGGGCGGACGTTTCGGAGTCGGCCACCCAGATGTTGCCGTCGGCGTCCTCGGCCAGGCCGGAGGGCTGGGCGAACCAGGCCTCGTGGGCCGGGCCGTCCAGCAGGCCTTCCAGGCCGTTGCCGGCCACGATGGCCACCGCCCCGCTGAGGGGGTCGAAACTGAAGATCTGGTGCACTCCGGCCATGGCCACCACCACGGCGTTGAGCTTCCGGGACCATACGACGTCCCAGGGCGAGCTCAGTGCCACGTCCAGCGGATGCCCGCCGAGTTGGCCGGTGAACCCGGCCGCGTCCTCGTCCACGCGTGCCGGACCGGACTCCAGCAGCCGCTGGACGCCGCTGCCGGCAAGCGTGGAGGCCTTGCCGTCCGCGAGAGACAGCCCACGGAGCCGGTGGTTGACGGAGTCGGCAATCACGACGTCGTAGCCGGCCTTGGCTGCCACGTCTTCCGGCAGCAGGACCAGGCCTTGGGGCTCGTTGAACTGTGCCACGGCGGAATCCCCCGCGGCTGGGCCGTCCGCATGGCCCCTCACGCCCGAGCCGAAGGTGCCCAGGACGGTGTGGAAGTCCGTGCCGAGCTCCACCAGCCGGTGGTGCCCCGTGTCGGTGACCAGCCAGGAACCCTTCCCGGCAGCACCGTTACCTGCGGCACCTGCCGCTGCGCGGTCGTCGGACGTTCCGTTCACGGCGGTGGAACCGCGGCCCGGCGGCAGGAAGAGAGCCTTGCCGGGGAAGCGCAGGGTGCCGGAGGTGGGCTCCGGGGCTACGTACGGGCCGGAACCGCGGTGCAGCGTCCCCTTGGCCTCATGTTCCGCGATGAGTTCGGGAATCAACACCGCCAGGCCGTCCGCGTGGCCTTCGCCGGAAAGGTGCGCCACGATGTAGCCCTCGGGGTCGATGACCACCAGGGTGGGCCAGGCGCGGGCGGTGTAGGCCTTCCAGGTCTCCAGCTCGGGATCATCCAGGACCGGGTGGTGGATCTCGTAGCGCTCAACAGCGGCGGCCAGCGCCACCGGGTCGGCCTCGTGCTCGAATTTGGGCGAGTGGACGCCCACCGTGACCAGGACGTCGGAGTACTGTTCCTCCAGCGGCCGGAGTTCGTCCAGGACATGCAGGCAATTGATGCAGCAGAAGGTCCAGAAATCCAGCAGCACGATCTTGCCGCGCAGGGCCTCAAGGTCAAGGGTTTTGCCGCCGGTGTTCAACCAGTTGCGGCCCACCAGTTCGGAGGCCCGGACCCGGGCATGCGTGCGTACGGTTTCGCTCATCAGCGTCCTTCCAGCTTGTTGCGTTCAGCCAGCCTGGCGTCGCGTTCGGCCAATTTGGCAAACATATCGTTGTAAGCGGTGAGATCGGCGTCGTTATTCCTGTCCGCGGCCCTGTCCACGCGTTTGGTCTCCCGCTGGTCAGACCGGGACCACATGATGGCGACGCCGAGCGCCACCAGCAGCGTGGGGACCTCGCCGATGCCCCAGGCCACGGCGCCGCCCCTCTGCTGGTCCAGGAGGGCAGACGGGCCCCACTCCCTGCCCAGGTTGCCGAAGTAGTCCGCGGCGAGGAGGTTGGTCCCGCCCATGATGGCGACGCCGAAGAAGGCGTGGAAGCCCATGGTGGCCAGGAGCAGCAGGAGCCGCATGGGGTACGGCGCCCGGCGCGGCAGCGGATCGGTGCCGATCATGGTCAGCACAAAGATGTAGCCGGTGAGCAGGAAGTGCACAATCATCAGCTCGTGGCCCACGTGCTCACGCATGGCGAAGCCGAACAGGTCCGAGTAGTAGAACAGCACAATAGAGCCGGCAAAGTTGGCTGCCGCAAAGAGCGGGTGGGTGACCAGTTGCGAGAACTTCGAGTGGATGAACACCAGCAGCCACTCCCGGGTTCCACGGGAGCCGTCACCCCGGGCGGGCAGGGCCCGCAGGGCGAGCGTCACCGGCGCCCCCAGCACCAGGAAGATCGGGGCCACCATGGTCAGTGCCATGTGGTCCACCATGTGCGCCGAGAACAGTATGCGGCCATAGACCGACGGCGGGCCGGACGTGATGTAGGTCAGCACCAGGAGTCCGATGACCCAGTTCACGGAGCGGAACCACTGCCACTTGTCACCGCGCCGGTGGACCTTGGCCACGCCCAGGAAGTAGGCGACGAGGCCGAACAGCGCTGCGGCGATCCAGAGCCAGTCCAGGCGCCACTCAGTGAGCCAGCGCTCCGGTGTGAGCTCAGGCGGAAGCTCGTAGCCTGTGAGGATGAAGGCGGGCGAGGCGTCAGGGGCGAAAGTGGTGGGCTCCGGCGGGGCGGAACGGCCCAGGGCGACGGCGATACCCGAGGTTGCGCCCATCACCAGGAATTCCGTCAGGACCAGCTGCCAGAGCACACGCCGCGAGGACAGGGTGGAGCCCTTGCGGCCCAGCTGCGGGATCACCCACTGCCGGTGCATGAATCCAATCCCGCCCAGAACCACGGTGGCCGCGGACTTGGCCAGGATCAGCTGGCCGTAGGGAGAGCCGAAGAGGTCCCCCCAGTTGGTGATCCTGATGCTCGCGTTGATGATGCCCGAGGCGAACACCAGGACGAAGGCGAAGCCGGCGAGGGACGAGAACCGGCGGAGCGTGGGTTCCGTAATGTCGGCGGAAGCTGCGGCCTTGGGGCCGGTCAGGACTCCGGACAGCAGGGCCAGCATGATGATGCCGCCCACCCAGGTGCTGACGCCCACCAGGTGCAGGCCCAGGGAGTTGATGGCGCCTTCGTGGTCTGCGGAGCTCGAGGAGTGGCCGATCAGGGCGGTGGGTACCAGCCCCGCCAGGGCCAGGACAAGCGTCAGCGCAAGTCCGCCGAGGGACCTCACCCCGAACAGCGCCGTTGTCACAATTGCCGCGATGATGGTGACGGCCAGCCAGGCCCGGCCCGTCTCGATGTCCGTCATGAAGAAGACCAGGGCCTGCGTGAACTCAGCGTCACCGGAGAGCCCCTGGCCAGCAACGTCAGAGTAGGTGAGGACCAGGACGGCGATGGCGGACAGCGTCCATGCGGCACCTGCCGCGGAGGCCACAGCCAGGGCGCGGCTGAAGGCGGGATGCTCCGGCGCCTCACTCTCGGCAGCCTCTTTGGCCCGGCTGCGGGGCCCGGCACTCCGGGGGAGGATACCGACGGCGAAGATCAGGCCGCCGATGACGGTCGCCAACGAGACGTTATGGATGGCCTTGCTGGCAGGGAGGCCCCAGCGGGCTAACGCCCCCGGGTCGGAGACTGCCCGGGCGCCAGCCGCGCCGGAGAAAATCAGCGCCGCTGCAAGGCCCAGGAACAGGGCAGCCAGCCCGGCCACCTGCCAGCCCCGGGGAATGCCCAGGGAACTGCTGTCTTTGCCCGGCGCACCCTTGCCCGGCGCTCCCTTGACGGAAACGGACTGGGAGTGGGTGGAACGTGGTTTTGCGGCAGAAGACACCATTCCATTGTCCGCTACGCCCGCCCGGCCCGCGAATCGGGCTTAAAAGCAAAAGGAGCGGCAACCAGCTGGTTGCCGCTCCTCTTCCTGCGCCGGCTACGTGCCGGGGAGGAAGAAGCTTACTTCTTATTGGAGACTGCAGCCTTCAGCTTCGAGCCGGCGGTCAGCTTGACGCTGTGGCCTGCTGCGATCTGGATGGTCTCGCCGGTCTGCGGGTTGCGGCCGGTGCGTGCTGCACGGTCGGTGCGCTCGACGGCGAGCCAGCCCGGGATGGTGATCTTCTCGCCCGCGGCGACAGAAGTCTCGAAAACCTCGAACAGTGCGTCGAGGACGGAGTTGACGGCTGCCTGGCTGGTGCCGGCCTTGCCTGCTACCTCTGCAACAAGTTCACTACGGTTCTTAGCCATTTATGTCCTCCTGGACGGTCATGATTCTGGAGCCTGAACGCGGCATGCGTACAAGCCACTGTTCGAAAACTTACCAGCTTGGGCCCCCCGGTTCCGCAAATTCCGCGTGTTTCCGCCACTTTTTGAGGTTAATCACCGCGTTTTCGGCGTTTTCGGCCCCGGATTCAGCCACCAGCGGACGGCCTTTGACTCATTTGCCGGCTCATCCCCTCCGATGCTCTCTCACTTGATGCAGGGTCTCCCGGGACGCTCTCTCAGATGATGCGGGGTTTCCTGGAATGCTCTCTCACGTGATGCAGGCTTTTACGGGATGCTGTCTCACTTGATGTCGGGTTTTCCGGGACGCTCACCGGGTTTCTTGCCGGCAGGAAGTGGGAGAGGATCGTCCGGAAAGCGGCATCTACTGAGAGAGGATCGTCCGGAAAGCGGCATCTACTGAGAGAGGATCGCCCGGGGGCCGGCATTAAGTGGAAGAGCGTTGGGGGGGGTGGGTGTGACCGGGGTCGTTGCTGGGTGTGGTGTGTGTTTAAATGTGGGAGGCCCCAACCGTTGTGGTTGGGGCCTCGACCATT
>NZ_LWLP01000002.1 GCF_001641125.1 Arthrobacter sp. OY3WO11
AGGAGCCAAGAGGGCTACCCTCAGGCCCCCAGCCATCCCCTGGCGCAGTTCGTTCGCTGTATGCCGTAGGTTCAGCGCGAGACGTAGTTGAACGCCGTTCTGAGCCGTCTGAGGACCATCAGCATCGTCAGGCCGAGATGCGTAAAAAGCCAGATGCAGAGGGGCGTCCACCACCACGAAAGGCCCCCAATTGGATCGGTAGTCGAGGGCGGCGGCGTGACGGCAGCAGCCACAGCAAGAAGTAGCGATAGGCACACGGCGACGACTGCCGCGTACGTTACGTTAGCTCTCAGATCAGATATGACCAATTTCAGGTCATGCGCGTGTTCGAAGACTGCCAAGTCCTTACGTACCGCTATTCCAGTGTTGAACATTAGTACCAAGAGTCCGAATAGCAGCGCAGTAAAAATAGTCACTCCGCTGAGCAATTGTCCAATTCCCTGTAGCCGAAAGTGGAAAAACACGAACGGCAGTGCCAGGACCGCGGGAATGCCGAAGTACTTAAATGCCGCGCGGCGACGCTCAGCCTTTTGCTGAGGCCCGACTGCGGAGCTCCAAGTTTCAATATGGTCTTCAAGCACCATCCTCAGACCCCAATGCTTACCCAAGGGTCGCCTCACTCGTTCTTAGACTGCTCTTGTTTTGATTCCTGCAACCAACCCGCAGGCAGGCGCACGCCCCGATTCTTGAGGATCTTTGCCGCATGCGTTTCCCAGAGGTTCCTCAGCTGGACGTCCGCCAGACGTGCCCCAGTTTCATAGATAAATTGAGGCATCGCATCTCCTTCCAGAACGAAGGTCCTTTCCGGACGTTCGTTGCCTATGCCGACCTCGAATCGCTTCGTCCTAAGATGTTCTCGATTGACCGGCGATACTGCCTCTAGGGCAACCGTGAGATTGGCATCAGATTCCTCTGCTTGTTCCAACGCGGTTAGTTCCATGACCAAAGCCTGATATTCAGTCTCATCCTGAACGGTGAACACTGATCTTGGAGCCGCCTTGTAAACCGTATGACCACTTTCCGAGTTCTTTTCATCCACGATCTTTCGGCGATTTTCGACAGGTGCTATCCGCGCCAAGGCATCTAGCTTCTTGTCGCGCCTAGATAGCCGATCAGTGATAAGAGCTTTGATTCCCTGGCTTGCCCGCCTAAGTCCGGGGCCCTCAGTGACGACCCTCACCACAGTGTCTTGAGGCGTAGAGTCATCCTGCCCGCCTTCCGCGGAATAGAGAATTTCCGAGACTCGGAGGGCCTGTTGAGTCTGAAGTTCCCGCCGCCAGTCCTCACTCTCAGCGAAGGCTTCGACTCGTATGACTGCCTCCATGTAGTGCGAGGACGGCTTCATTGCCTTCGTATAAAGCAGTTCCTTGAGATTCCTTACGCCTATGCGCTCGACAAATAACAGTCCGAAGTAGCTGTCCTCAGGGATGAATAGTTGGCCGCGAAGGCCGCTTAAGAGTGCCGTCCGTTCGTTAGTATCGACTGATACGCCCGTTTCAGTGTCGTATGTCTCCCCCCGCCCGCCCTCTGGCCCTTTATTGATGCGCAGCCAAAGCGAACGGCCAGCGCGGTCCGCTTCCCGAATTCGAAAACCGTCCGCCGACTTTTCGTCTGAGTGGTAGTCCTCCCCTAGCTCAGTTATCTGCTTATGAAGGACGTCTAACAGGTCATGAGAGCCGGGGCCACATGATGTCAAACGGTACAAGGCCCGCGATCTGTGCGGAGCGTTTGCTCGTATGAGATAGACCAAGTACCCGAATGTAGCCACGTTTCCCCATCTACAGCATTTGCTACTACCTATTGACTAAGTATCACCGCATCCTCTGACAATTCGCCGCAGCAAGGGAGCGCGCTCTAGAGATGACCTCGATGTCCTACGATTTCTGCCATAGCCCGGAGAACGAAGCCCCGACAGTCAACGAGTCCTGACTTCGGCCCGAGTGACTTGCCCGCGCCGTTGAGGTTGAACTCCTGCAGTTTAAGGCCTCGAAGGTCGACGGCTATTAGCCTGCATTCGAGAGTTCCGTCTACTGTCACGATGGACTCGACGCGTTGTGCGACGTAGTTGGAGCTGCCTTGGGCGAACGACGGTGAGCGGTCCAACCTTGTTCCCTTTCGTCGGCGAGGCGGGCAGTATAGGTTCCCTTGGCTTGTCAAAGTTCCTGCTCGTTTGTCCAGGTAGGTGGTCTTCACTTCGAAAGCCACTAATTCACCTTCGACAAGGGCCACCATGTCCAAGTCCTGTCTGGCGTTACTACGGGGCATACCGCTATCTCCAAGCGAGACAGGGAAGGCTCCGTTCTCTTGCAGGTAGAAACGAGCGGTTTCTTCGCCAAGGTCACCAAATTGTCCTCTTGTAAGTACGTCGAGGATGGACGTCAGCCCTGCGTCCGACAGTTCTAAGGGGTTGAAATCGGAGCCAACCAGGAGATCCATCCGATTCAAAAAGGTGTCTGATTCGAGGGTGGCCGTGGAAACGAGTCCGAGGTCTACCCAAGTTGGTATGTCTGTTTCGTCTGAGTACCTTAGGTGGCAGAAAAATATCCCGCTCGAGATACTCAAGGCTTTTCGTTCAAGTGCACGATATCGCCGGCCTTGCGCCGACAAACCCCTGTTAAGTGCACGGTCTTGCGCATAGATGTTTGGGCCGAACTGTCCTCCCGCGCTATGAGGCATCATGTGGCCGCGGTCGAACGCCTGTTTGGCGTTAACTTTCAGGGGAAAACCAGCTTGGTAGGCGACATCACGGACCGATCGCAGCCCATTCACCTTCCCGAACGCAGCAATGGTCCTGGCACATTGCGCTGACGCGATCTCAGGCGCGGCATCGAAAAGGAAGTGCACGTCGCCTTGGTTCATCGTCACTATCTCAGAACCGGGCCAAGCTCTCCTGTATGACGCTGCCCATTGGTCCTCGAGATCAGCGATGACTGCTTCCTGAAACTGGGACGGTTCTCTGCGGCCCGCAGCCTGGGCTGCTTCGTAGTCGATGGACCCAAAATCGTGCACTATTCCTCCTCATGCTGCGCAATTGTGGGACAAGCTTCGTCAGCCCATTGGATCATCACGGCGTGGATGATCCTCGACGTCCAGCGTGACGTGTCGATATCCGGCCCTGGCCAGCTTGCGTATGCCGCCTTTGTTCTGGAAGGGGGGCAGAAAAGCCGGAGGAGCCTACTCCCCTGCCCGTGACAACGGGCGCCTCCACCGGGCCAATAAAAGATCTCTGACGACTTCAACGCAAATCATTAGAAGAATCGTCCCGATTTTTTCAGCAAATGCAGACCTGGGGTGCGGCTGACCGTCGATTGCCACCGTCCTACTTTTCCAATTACAAACATTCCTTGGGCGAAGAACCGCCATGTTCACTGACCGGAGGACTGTCTTTGCGTCGATTACAGCACCTCTAGCCTTGCAACAGCATTCTTATCAGTTATTCTCATGATCAAGGTCAGCGGCTTGGTCGACTTGGCAGGTGGTGCCCTGCTCGAGTCAAGCACAGAGTTATGTACCGATGCATAGCCCGGTTCTGCGGCGAACCGCATTGCCGGCAGCAGGGCGCATTCGAAATGCGTCGCAAATTTTTTAGAACAAGTTGGGGGCGAAGTGGAGAAGTACTACCTGCCAGGAAAAGATAGCTGGCACAACTTTGATGTTGTAGGCGAAGCCTATCGAGAAGCACAGGTTACGGCGGCGCTTGGCCGCCGCCCGCGGCTGGACGAGGAGATTGAAGAGGTCTTTGAGGCCCTTCTCGTGCCGGAGCCGGACAACCCTCATGACGCTAATGCTGTCTCCGTGCGTGTGAACGGACACGTGATTGGCTACCTGGACCGGGGCGCTGCGCAGGTGTACAAACCGATCTTCCACCGCATCGCTGCCAGCGGGATGGTCGCGACTACCGCAGCCAGGATTTGGGCTGTCGTTCGAGAATCTTGGGAAGATGACAGGCGGGCACGGTTTTTTTCGAACGTTCGTATCTATTTGCCAGAGCCTCATCAGATTCTTCCCCTCAACAACCACAACCAGGCGAACGTGGCAGTCCTCCCTTGGGGCGGCGCGCTACAGGTGACCGGTGAAAATAGTCACTTTAGCCACCTTTTCAACTACCTTCCCGAAAACGGCGAAGGGCTTGTTATTCTCACGATGCACAAGCTCGTTCAGACCCTGAAAAACGGGACGGAGAAGCACCTCGTCGAGGTCCGGCTCGACGGCGAACGGGTGGGGCAACTAACCTCTGCCACCTCGAACCACTATCTGCCAACCATCGCCCACGCCGCAGACATTGGGAAGGAATTGGGGATCTGGGCCAAGATCAAGGGCTCCGGGCTCGCGGCCGAGCTAGTCATTCAAGGCGCCAGAGCCACGGAACTTAACGACGAATGGCTCAATACAATGCCGACTTTCCCCCCACTCGCACCGGAGGCTGCCGTCTACAATGTGCCGCCAGCCTTCACAGGAGATTTGCCGACCCGCCGCGACCCCAGAGCCGCTCAGTCGGTCTCTGGTTTGCGATCAGCGCCAACTAACAATTCATCTGCAGCTCCGTTCGTGAAGACAAACCCGAAGTTGCCCAAAGGGCATGTCATTGTCACTGAGAAAGACAGGCGATACAGTCCCCTTACCCACCGGGTCGGTGGAGTCGCAATGATCATCATCGCCGTTATCGTCGGTGCTGTGCTCGCGGCGATCCCTCTCATTGGGCCAGTGCTATTCATTGGGTGTCTGGTTCTGGGCATCATGGGGAACATTCGATCCCGCAAGCTCGCAGCGGTCCTTGAGAGAGAAAGGTCCATTCCGGAGATGCGCCTTTGAGCTCTGACGCACATGTCGACTAGACATGGGCCCATGGGAAGACCAGGATGAGGGTTCACCGCCGCCGACATCCACGTCTCCTACACCTTGACACTTTTCCGAGTAAGCCTTAAAACTCAATCTGACGGGTTGAGGGTTGGAGGCACCTGTGGTTGGTCAGCGGGTCGGCTACGTGCGGGTGAGCACGCTGGACCAGAACGAGAAACGCCAGCTCGAAGGCCAGGTTCTGGACCGGATCTTCACCGACAAAGCCTCGGGCAGGGACACCGCCCGACCGCAACTCGCGGAGCTTCTGCGGTTCGCCCGCGACGGGGACACCGTTGTTGTGCACAGCATGGACAGACTGGCCCGCAACCTCGATGACCTGCGTGCCTTGGTCCAAGGCCTGACACGCAAAGGCGTAAAGGTGGAGTTCATGAAAGAGAATCTGGTCTTCACCGGCGAGGACTCCCCCATGGCCAACCTCATGCTCTCCGTGATGGGTGCGTTCGCTGAATTCGAACGCTCCCTCATCAGGGAACGCCAGCGGGAAGGCATCGCCCTGGCCAAGCAGCGCGGCGCCTATAAAGGACGGAAAAAGACCCTCACGCCGGAACGGGCAGCCGAGCTCGTCCAGCGCGCCGGCACCGGTGTTCCAAAGGCCCTCCTTGCCCGTGACTACGGCATCAGCAGGGAGACCGTCTACCAGTACCTGCGCCAGGCCAAGCTGGCGTGAGCCGCTCCCCTGACTAGGCTCTCGACGTGCAATAGTTCGAGCGGCCTTAGCTTGACGGAATCTCTGTTATCGGCGTTTTAAAATGGTCGGGGGAGGGTTCGGTAGAAGGACCTTCCGTCGCTCCTCGAAATGTTTCTTTAGGCCGGTGTTGTCCGACGCGCATCGCATCTCGCTCGTGCTGAAGGGGGACGGGTGATTCCTGCTATGTCAGGCCGATCGCGTCGTCCCAGTTCATTCCTGATTCGATGCGGGACCGCCATTGGCGAAGTGCTTTGGCGGCCCCTACCGCCAGGACTCCGGTCAGTGCAGGTCCCCTCCTGTAGAGGGCTATGAGCCGCCGTGATGTGAGGTCTCCCTCTGCGACATGGACCTCGTCGTGTCCGCGCAGGTAGCCGTGAGCTTGGAGTTTGAGATCGTACTGGTCTGACCAGAAATAGGGCACTGGTGCGTACGGGGTGCGGTCCCCAGCCATGATCCGCTCTGCGACGTGCAGCGCCTGCTCGGTCGCGTTGGTGCGGTGTTCGACGCGCATGGACATGTTGAACCGCGGGTTGTGCCAGGTGGCGACATCACCGACAGCGTACACTCCCTCCGCAGCGGAGCAGTCGGAAGCGCACTGCACACCGTCCTCAACGGCGAGGCCGCTGAAGCGCAGCCAGTCCACTGCCGGCTCGGACCCGATGCAAACGACCACGAGGTCAGCAGGTTCCGGTGCCCCGCTCACAAAAGTGACTCCCGACACCCTGCCGCCCCTGCTTTGCAGTGTCCGCACGCGTCCCTCCGATCCGGCCCGGACCCGCACCCTGTTCCCTCGGTGAAGATCGGTAACCTGTTGCCCGATCAGCTCACCGACAGCACTTTGCAATAGCGTTCGGCTGCTGCTGGCGATGGTCACCCCGGCCCCTTGGCCTGCGGCAGCGGCGGCGACTTCGGTGCCGAGGAACCCGCCTCCGATGACAACGACGCGAGAAGCCTCAGTCAGCGCGGACCGCAGCTTCAGCGCATCGTCAATTGTCCGCAGCGTGTGTACGCCCGCCAAGCCTTCGGCGTGTGGCAGTTTGCGGGCTGCTACTCCTGTGGCGATGATGAGCCGGTCAAATTCGGCGGCAGTACCATCGGAGAGTTCCACCCGTCGGCGCGCCAGGTCAAGGTCGTCGGCGGTTACCCCGTATCGTTCCTCTATTCCCAGGTCGCGAAGATGGTCTTTGCCGCGCAGTGCCAGCGTTGCGCTGTCGACGGGTGCGCTGCCCAGGACCTGTTTGGATAGGGGCGGCCGGTCGTAGGGGGCGTGCTGCTCGGAACCAATGAGGATGATTGGTCCTTCGTGGCCCCGGGCCCGGAGCGCTTCGGCCGCGCTGGTTCCGCCTGCCGAGGCTCCAACGATCACTACCCGTGCGGTCCTGGGATCTGCCTGCTTCACTGCTCAGTCAGTTTGATGACGGCCGCCGGGCACCGCACCGCTGCGTCCCGCACTGCGGCTTCCTGGTCAGGGGAAGGGCTGGGATTGAGGACCACGATGATGCCGTCGTCATCATTTTGGTCGAACACCTTGGGGGCGGCGATAGCGCAGACCCCTGCACCCACGCACTTGTCCAGTTCGATATCGAATTTCACGCAACTACCTCATCCCAGTCGATCATGAGCTCTTTGATGCCGTAGACGACCATGTCGTTTTTGAAAGCAATGTCCTCATCGGGCACTGCTACCCTTAGCCCGCGCAGGCGCCGGAACAGTTCGGGCAGCGCGATGCGAAGTTCCAGCCTCGCCAGGTGTTGCCCCAGGCATTGGTGCGGCCCGTAACCAAACCCGAGGTGGGCGGACTTCCTGTCCAGATCGAGCTGGTCCGCGTCCCCGAGGAAGTGCGCGTCGCGGTTGGCTGACTCAAGCACGACGGCGACATGCTCTCCGGCCCGGATGATCCGGCCTCCGATGGTGGTGTCGCGGACCGCTTTCCTCAGTACGCCGTTATGAACGATGGTCAGATACCGGATCAGCTCGTCAACTCCTGTCTCCTGGAAAGCCGCGTCCTGAAGCTTGGCTGCCTGCTCCGGGTGCTGGAGCAGCGCGTAGGTGCTAAGGGTGATCATGTTCGCGGTTGTGTCATGTCCTGCAGCCAGCAGCAGCAATGCAATCCCCTGCAGTTCCGCCGCATCGAGCGGAAGCTCGGTGTGTTCGAGGATGAGCCGGCTGATCAGGTCATCGCCGGGGTTTTCAATCTTCGACTGAACGAGGCGGACGAAGAACCCAGCGCTTTCGATGGCAGCTGCCTGCCGTTCTTCAAGACTCAGGCTCAAATCGACCTGCGATGCCGTTGCCCGCTCGAATTCGTCCCTGTCCTCCTCCGGAACGCCGAGGATCTCGCTGATCACCAGCGCGGGAACAGGAAGACTAAATGCGCGGTATAGGTCCACCGGGCCCTCACGTTCCGCGAGCCGATCAATATGATCGCAAACGAGCCGCCGAATGAACGGCTCCAGTTTCGCTACCCGCTTCACCATGAACTCACGGGCGAGCCGAAGGCGCAGGCGGGAGTGCGAGTCCCCGTCATGGCGCAACATCACCCCCGGCGGCGGTGGCGCACCAAGGTTGTCTTTGTCTCCCATGAGATGGGAAGAACTGGCATCAACGCTGCTGAACGTTTCCGCATCACCCAGGACAGCCCGTGCATCCTCGTACCGGGTGACCAGCCAGACGTCGAATCCCGCGGGGGTGCTCACCCGGGGAACAGGCTCATCCGCGCGCAATTCTTCATAGCGCCGGTCCGGGTCAAACGGGCAGCGGTTGGCCGGCAGGGATTCCTGTGCCTGAGGCGGCGTTGTCTGTGGCAATGAAATCATCAGTCTCTAACTTTTAGTCTTTATCCCGAAGCTGACGGCAGGACCGGGAACTCCCGTAAAACCGGTGATCTGCACCGGTACGTCTCAGTGTCTAGCGATTTCAGGGCAATCAAATCCGGCAGCGGCAGTATTGGGACGTACTGCGTTCGCAGTACGCCCCAATCAGGCGAGACACTGGCGCCGGCGCCGGGCATCAATAACCCCGGGCCCGGAAAGCTATTGCGCGCTAGTAGACTCGAGGCCCAGGAGCCGACCTTCACTGATTGATGGTCGCGCGACGAGCGGACGCCTCCTTACCCGGCCCCTGATGAGAAGGATGCTTAGTGCCGCCCTTAGTGCCAGCTACGAAAGAAGAACCGGCGATCCGGCCTCGCTTCCGGTGGGACGTATGGCAGCTGTTCCTGGATGTCGTCGTCCTCCTTGTCGTAGCCACAGAGATGCTGCAGCGGGCCCCGCTGGACCCGGTGGAAGCGGCCTATCTTGCTGTTGCCGTGATTATTGCCGGCGCCCGGCGCCGGTTCCCCGTCTCAGCGCTGGGTGGGTCGGCCGTTCTGGCCTTTCTCTACCCGCTGTCTACCGGAGAGCACCTTCTGGCCTGGTGCCTGCTGCAGATTTGTCTTCTGTCGTTCGCCATCATCAAGCCACGTAACCAGGCAATTGTCGCGACGGTGTCGGTCGGAGTGATCCTTTTAATCAATTCCGGCCTGTGGCTGCAGATGCCGGTGGTGGACCCGATGTCCTTGGCCCTTGTTGCCTGGACCGCTGCCGCAGGAGGCGTCGGATCGGCCGTCCACTCACAGAGGGGATACGTTCAGGCTCTGGAAGGCCAGGCACAGCGTGCCGAAGCGACCCGGCGTGCCATCGTGGAGCGCGAGCTGGTCGAGGAACGCCTTCGTATCGCGCGCGAACTGCACGATGTCATGGCTCATCACATCGCAGCCATCAACGTCCATGCCGGTTCGGCCGAAGCCAACCTGGCCTCGAACCAGACCAGCTCGCTGCAGTCCCTGCAGCGCATCCGCAGCGCCAGCGGTGAAGCGTTACGGGAACTGCAGGCGATTCTGAAAGTTCTGCGGACCAGCGACACCGTGTCCGGGACCGCTCCCCCGGTCCCGGACAGTAGCCAGCTGGATTCGCTTTTCAACTCATTTCGTGCGCTGGGCCTGGAGCTTCAGCTCAGCGGCGGCGCATCTCCGGAGCTTCCGCCCGGAATGCCGGCAGCGATTGACCTTGCACTGTACCGCGTCCTGCAGGAGGGACTTACAAATGCCCACAAGCATGGTGACGGGAAGACTGTCGTTGATGTCAGGACCGGACAGGAGAAGATCACCGTGCGGCTGGTCAACAAACCCGCTACAACGCGCAAGCGTGTAAGAAATGCAGACGGACAAGGATTCGGTCTGATTGGCATGGAGGAACGTGTGGCCGCAGCAGGCGGACAACTCCGTATTACACCGTCCCCTGACCAATTCGTCCTGGAAGCCGTTTTTCCCTTGGGAGTACATGAATGATCCGCATCGTTATTGTTGACGACCAGGAAATGATCCGGGTAGGGCTCAAAGGAATTCTCGGCTCCAAGGCCGACTTCGAGGTGATCGGCGAGGCCGGTGATGGCCTGCAGGCAGTCGCCGTCGTGACCGCGACCCGCCCAGACGTGATCCTGATGGATGTACGCATGCCAGGTGTGGACGGAGTCGAAGCAATCCGCCGTATCCGGAAGAACAATCGGTTGAACCAGTCAAAAATCCTGGTCCTGACCACGTTCGACAACGACCAGAACGCCATCCGGGCCGTGCAAGCGGGCGCCCAGGGCTTCCTCGGCAAAGACGTCGGCCCCGCAGAACTGATTGCCGCGGTCCAGACCATTGCGACCGGCGGCGCATCACTGTCCCCTACAGCAGCCGAAACACTGGTAGCCCACGTCGCAGACCCGGCCCGCCGGCCCGTCAGCCAGGAAGCCAAGGACGCAATCTCCGCGCTGACCGACCGTGAGCGCGACGTCCTCAAGTCAGCCGCTGCAGGGCTGACCAATGACCAGATCGCGGCAGCATTGTTCATCTCGCCCTATACAGTGAAAACCCACCTGAACCGGGCCATGACTAAAACCCGCACCAACGACCGGTCGCAGCTGGTGGTGCTGGCCTACCGTTCCGGATTGGCCGATCCGCAGCCCTGAACCGGCACCACCGCCTACTGCATCCGCAGTACATCAAAGCACTCTACCGGCAGGATTCGCGCAGAACACTACCGACAGATGATGGAACGAACCTGCCGCTTACCGGCATTACCTACCCTCCAGGAGCTCGTTAGCATGGCAAAACTTCTTTACCGCCTGGGCCTGCACTGTGCCCGGCACCGCCTCACGGTGCTCTTCTCGTGGGCGGCCGTCCTCGCTCTGCTGGGAGTGACAGCCATCACCGGCATGCGCTTCGGCGACGGTGCCTTCGACATCCCCGGCACAGAGTCCAGCAAGGCGATGGAGAGCCTTGAAACGGAATTCCCCAGCAGCACAACCGAGGGTTCGGCATCACTCCAATTCGTGCTGCGGACCCCGGACGGGAGCACCATCAGCCAGAACCCCTACGCCGCCGAGCTAACAGAGCTCCTCGACGCGGCCAAATCCATTAGCAACGTATCCGGTGTTGTCTCTCCCCTCGACCCGGCCCGGCCCTTTATCTCCCAAGGCCAGACCACCGCCGTAGCAACCTTCAACTTCACGGACATAACCGAAGCAAACGCTGAATCGGTGTACTCCGAAGCGGAGAAGCTCGCTGAAACGGCACGAGATGCCGGGTTTGAAGCACAAATCGGCGGCGCCCTCACCAGCCCCCTTCCGGAGATCCTCGGGCCCAGCGAGATCGTCGGAGCACTCATCGCTTTCGCGGTCCTGTTCATTACCTTCGGTTCCCTGGTCGCGGCGGGTGCGAACATGCTCACCGCCCTTCTCGGTGTTGTGGTCGGCGTGCTCGGCATTTTCGCTTCCTCGGCCTTCCTGCAGCCCATCGGTTCGATGACTCCGATTCTTGCCGTCATGCTCGGCCTGGCCGTTGGCATCGACTACTCCCTCTTTATCGTCGCCCGGTTCCGCTCTGAACTGCGCGAAGGCCGGGAGCTGCACACCGCCATCGGCCGATCAGTGGGAACGGCGGGCTCCTCGGTCATCTTCGCCGGCGCGACCGTCATCATCGCCCTTGCCGCGCTCTCCATCGTGAACATTCCTTTCATCACCGAAATGGGACTGGCCGCTGCCCTGGCAGTGTTCATTGCAGTCCTGATGGCACTGACGCTGCTGCCCGTCTTCCTTGCTTTCATGGGCTACAAAGCCCTCCCCACGCGCGAACGCCCGGACTCTGGAACCCCAATCCAGGTGCACAAACAGAAGGACACCACCAAGGTGGGCATCCTTGAAAAATGGGCCTCTGTCGTGGTCTACAAACCCGTACGTTCCCTGATTGCAGGATTCGTCCTGCTCGCCGTCCTGGCCATCCCGGTGCTGTCGCTCCAGACTGCGCTGAACACCCCCGGCGGGGATGATCCGGAGTCGAGCCAACGGCGGGCCTACAACATCATCGCCGAGGAATTCGGCGCCGGCAGCCAGAACCCGCTCGTCGTCCTGGTCGAATCCAAAGATGCAGTGCAGGCCCATGCATCCGAGATGCAAACCATCCTGCTCACGCTGGACAATGTGCAGATGGTGGCCCCGCCCCAAATCAGCCAGTCCGGAACCGCAGCACTAATCAGCGTCCTGCCCGCCGAGGGCCCGGCCGAGGACAGCACCAAGGACCTCGTGCACGACATCCGGGAACGGGCAACAAATCTAGGCGCCGCAGTGTCAGTCACCGGGGAGACTGCAGTTTCCATCGATGTGGATCAAAAACTCAGCGAAGCCCTGGTCACCTACATCGCAGTCATCGTCGGCCTTGCCCTGATCCTGCTCATCATCCTGTTCAGGTCGATTCTTGTCCCGTTGATCGCAACCCTGGGATTCCTCCTGTCCCTGGGAGCAGGAATCGGCGTGACGGTGGCAGTCTTCCAGTGGGGCTGGGCGGACACCATCATTGCCGCTCCCACAGGCTCCCCCATGCTGAGCCTGCTACCAATCCTGATCGTCGGCATCCTGTTTGGCCTGGCCATGGACTACCAGGTCTTCCTCGTCTCGAGGATGCGTGAAGCCTACGTCAAGGGCTGGTCCCCCCGGGAAGCAATCCTGGACGGCTTCTCAAAGTCAGCCTTCATCGTGGTTGCCGCTGCGGCCATCATGGCAGCCGTGTTCGGCGGCTTCGCACTCAGCCCCTCCCCGCTGGTCGCCTCCATCGCACTGGCCCTCACCATCGGGGTCCTCGCCGACGCGTTCATCGTCCGCATGGTCATCGTCCCCGCCACGCTGTCACTCCTCGGACGCTCAGCCTGGTGGATCCCGTCCTGGCTGGATAAAGCACTGCCCAACCTCGACACCGAAGGCCACGCGCTCGACACCCATGACGCTGCAAGCAACCAAGAAGCGCCCCGCGAAATGGCGACCACCCGGTAATTGATCGCCGGGTACGTCCAGAAGGCAGGTCCAAATAGAGAGGTTGCAGCCGTCCGATGGGCGGCTGCAACCTCTTTCCCTTGATCTCCCGGTCCCGGGGAACTAGGGTTACCAACTAGCGCGCGCTACTCTACGCGAGGCGTTGAAGGGAGTTCAGCGTGGCAGCTCATCACACCGTTACTACGAAGATCAGGTTCACCGGCACAACGCCTGCGCCGGCCTCCGCGCCGGGACCGGCGGAAGTAGACATCCTGGTGGTAGGCAGCGGTACCGGGCTCGCGGCCGCGCTCAGCGCCCACGAGGCTGGCAGTTCGGTGCTTGTCGTTGAGAAGACCGCCGTCATTGGCGGATCGACGGCACGGTCCGGGGGAGCGTTCTGGATACCGGGCAACCATGTTCTGGCTGGCAAGGGCGCAGGCGCATCCCTCGACTCTGCAGCCCGTTACCTTGCAGCCGTTGTTGGTGACGGCACCCCCGCGCAACGCTGGAACAGCTTCCTCGCCCACGGCCCGGAAGCGCTGGCAATGCTGCAAAGGACCACGCCCATGAAGTTCACCTGGGCCAAAGGCTATTCCGACTACCACCCGGAAAAGCCCGGTGGATCAGCGGTTGGCCGTAGCTGCGAATGCCGCCCCTTCAACCTCCGGCAACTCGGGCCGCACCGCGCCAAACTCCGTCCAGGCATCATGGAAGCTCCACTGCCGATGCCAGTCACCGGTGGCGACTACAAATGGCTCAACCTCCTCACCAAAGTCCCCGCTAAGGGTCTGAAGCTCGCTGCACTCCGCGCGATCCAAGGCATCGGCGGGACCCTTCTGGGCCGGGAATACGCCGCCGGCGGACAAGCACTGGCCGCCGGACTTTACGCCGGGGTACTGAAGGCCGGAATCCCCGTTTGGACCGAAACGTCCTTGGTCCGCCTGCTTACCGACCAAGGCCGGGTTACCGGCGCAGTCGTTTCTTCCGGCGGCCGGGAACACGCGATTCAAGCCAGGCGAGGTGTCATTCTTGCCGCCGGTGGATTCGACCACGACCTCACTATGCGCAGGCAGGAGCAATCGACGAGTCTGGGCCCTTGGAGCCTCGGGGCCGACGGGAACACCGGCGACGCGATCGCTGCGGCAACCTCCTGCGGAGCCGCAACCTCACTCCTCGATCAGGCCTGGTGGTTCCCTGCTATTGCCCCGATAGAAGACGGTGCCCCGTCTGTGCTCCTCGCCGAGCGCTCCCTGCCCGGTTCGTTTATGACCGATTCGACAGGACGGCGGTTCACAAACGAGGCCCAGGACTACATGTCCTTCGGCCAGCGCGTCCTCGAGCGGGAAAAACAAGGTCGACCGGTTGGGCAGATGTGGCTCATTTTCGATCAGGAATATCGCAACAGCTACCTGCTCGCGGGCGCTATATTCCCTGGCATGAAACTTCCGGCATCCTGGTATGACAACGGAATCGCCGTACGGGGCTCGTCCTGGTCAGACCTCGCTCACGCCATGTCTATCTCCCCGGACGCACTGAACGGAACGGGCACCCGCTTCAACCAGGCAGCAGCACTGGGCATGGACGATGAGTTTGGACGTGGCAACAGCGCCTACGACAGGTATTACGGTGATCCGACGGTGACCCCAAACCCGAACCTACGCCCACTGAACCACCGCAAGCTGTTTGCAGTTAAAGTTGTTTTGAGCGACCTCGGAACCTGCGGCGGTATCACCGCAGACGAGTTCGGGCGCGCCCTCGATGCCAAGGCTCGGCCAATCCCTGGACTGTACGTCGTGGGCAACACCGCCGCCAACGCTTTCGGTAAAAGCTACCCCGGGGCGGGAGCCACTATAGGACAAGGGCTCGTCTTCGGGCACATTGCCGCGCAACACGCTTTGCATAGCAGTTGGCAGGGAGCTACTCCAACCGCTCCCCTTCCCAGCTGTGGATAACCAAAGTTGACCCCAGCCGTGGACCGTCCATCGTCTCCTTGTCGGCAGGAAGCAAAGGCTGTTCCAGACATACTCAGCTGATAGAAGTCCGGTCATCTGCACTCTGAAGTGGCCACCGGAGGGCCTATAGACGGGGCTGCTTCTTCCAGCATTTGTCGCCATTTACCCACTCGGGAAGTCCGAACTGTCCATTTTTCCAAATGCTGGGAGCCATGGGCCTCTGGCTCCAAGCATTAGGAAACACGCCCTAGGTGTTGACTAGGAGCTCGCGAGACGAAGCAGGCGTCGTGTTGCACGCCGCTCAGCTTGGCGGTCCGGATCAGCTGTCGGCGAGGCAAGCAGCAGGCGCCGCGTATATTCGTGCTGTGGGTTCGTGGTGACATCCGGGGTCGCCCCGGTCTCGACGAGTTCGCCTTGATACATAACTGTGACGCGATGGCTAATGTGCCGCACGACTGACAGGTCATGCGTGATGAAGAGGTACGCAACGCCGGTACGGCGCTGCAACTCGATGAGTAGGTCGAGCACTCGCGCCTGGGTTGTAAGGTCCAAGGCCGAAACGGGTTCATCACATACGATCAGGCGTGGCTTCAGCGCAAGAGCCCGGGCAATGGCAATTCTTTGCCGTTGCCCACCGCTGAACTCTTTTGGATAGCGCTGGGCGGCGTTCGCCGGCAGTCCTACCGAGTCCAGCAGTTGCCGCACGGAGTTTCGAGCCTCCTGCGACGATGTTCCTTGAGCGATGAGCGGCTCGGCCAGGATATCGGCAATCTGCAGGGAGGGGTTCAGCGAGGTGTATGGATCCTGAAAGATCACCTGAATCTCGCGGGCAAGAGGCCGTCGTTCGCGGGAACTCAGGTGGGTGATATCGCGCCCGCCGAACTTGATCGTTCCGCCGGTCGGTTTAGCCAGCCCCAGTACCGCCCTACCAAGGGTCGTTTTTCCTGACCCGGACTCCCCCACGACGCCGAGCGTTTCGCCCGGAGCGATGTCGATAGAAACGCCACGGAGTACCTCCGGTGACGCTCCGCGGAACCCGACCCCAGGGTAGCGGAGCCGGAGGTCGGAGACGTTTAGCAGTGCCTTGCTCATCGAGCATTCTCCTTGGTCAGATCCAGCGACGCCGATGCGGGCGGGTCAGAGCGGGTAGTGTTCTCATCCAGAATCGCGGCAATTAGTTGCTGAGTGTATTCATTCGACGGCGCGTGGAAGATCGATCGCACGTCGCCCGACTCCACCATCTCACCGTCCTTCATCACAACCACTCGATCACAGAGATCGGCGACAACCCCGAAGTTATGCGTCACCAGTAGGACTCCCATGCCGAACTCGGCTTGCAGGTCTCGCAGAAGGTCTAGAATCTCAGCTTGAACGGTTACATCGAGAGCAGTGGTGGGTTCGTCGGCGATGAGCAGCTTTGGTCGCGATGCAACGGCGCCTGCAATGAGGACCCGTTGGGCCATGCCGCCCGATATTTGGTGGGGGTACGAATTGAAGGTTCGAACTGGATCGGGGATGCCGACCCGGGCGAGTAGGGCCAGAATGGTGGCGCGTGCCTCCTTCTTCGACATGCCAGCTGTCAGGGGTTCGACGAGCTGGCTGCCGACGGTGAAGGACGGATCCAGGTTCGACATCGGCTCCTGCGGAATGTACGCGAGGACACTGCCCCGCATGCGCCGCAGTGAGCGGTCATCCTGCACGGCAATCGATTCACCTGCAACTTCGAGTACATCGGTGCTGACGCGGGCTTGGCGCGGCAAAAGCCCGAGAATGGAGAACGCTGTCTGGGTTTTTCCCGACCCCGATTCTCCAACGACACCCACGACTTCACCCAGGCTGACGTCCAGCGACACTCCCTTGACGACACTTTTGTAGGTGCCATCGGCCTGCGGATACTGCACCCTAAGGTTTCGCACCGTCAACAGGTTACCTTTGCCTACCGCTTCGTATTGCCCGCCAGCGTTTCTTGGTCCACCATCCGTGGCATTGAAGTCACCTTCTAGTGGCATCGCTGTGTGCCTGCGTGGCTTCTTGGGGACGGCGTTTGGAGCTGCGAGGGAGTCCCGGTAGGCGTTGGCGAGCATGACCAAAGTACCGGTTATCAGTGCCAGAAAGAGGGAGGGCCAGAGCATCTGAATTGGATGCTGGTAGATGTTCAAGAACGCAGCTCCCGCCATCGAGCCGAAGCTGGGAAGCTGGCTGGACCCGAGCCCAAGGAATGCCAGGCCTGCCTGGATGCCTATTGAGGCGACGGCGAGAAACGCGGAGGCGATGATGATGGGGCCTCGGACAGCGTAGAGAACGTGCCGGGAGAGGATACGGAAATTGGAGAGTCCGGCTACGCGCGCGGCATCCACATATAGTTCGTTCCGCACGCCGAGGACAAGGTTGCGAACCAGACGATAAATGCCGGCGGAGATGAAGATCCCAAAGACGGCCATCATGATCTTGTAGTCGCCGCCGGTGATTGGGTAGAGAATCATCACAAGGATCAGTGCAGGGAAGGTCATGACCAGGTTGAACAGCCAGGACAAGACTGCGTCTGTGCGCTTGGCAAGGTAGCCGGAGATGAGGCCGAACACCGTACCGATGGATACTGCCACCCCTGCCCCGATTAACCCAGAAATGACGGAGACGTTGATTGCGACCAGACTGCGTGACCAGATGTCACGTCCGTACTGATCGGCACCAAGGATGTAATCCGGGGAGAAGGGGGGTGTGTTGACCGCCTTCAGGGAACTGAAATTGGGATCGTGCACGCTCAGCACAGGCTCAAGTAATCCGAGCACGACGACAGCAGCCAGAAGAAGGAGTGCCCCGAGTCCGAGGGGGGTTCTGAGGAGCCGGGCAAACGACCCTTTGCGACGCTCTTCCACATGGCTTGTATCGAGGGGGAGTTCAGCCTGGCGTTCAGGGAGTGTCATGTGAGCCTCGCTTTGGGGTTGAGCCAGCCATTGGCAAGATCGACTAGGAGGTTGACTACCACGACGATGAGGATTCCGAAGAGGGAGGCCCCAAGGAGCGCAGGAAGGTCTCCGGTGACAGTCGCTTGGTATCCATATGTTCCATAGCCCGGCAGAGCAAAGATTTTCTCGGCGAAGAGGGCTGCTCCAAACATGCCGATGAATTGAAGGGAGAAGGTGGTGAAGGCTGGGCTTGCAGCGTTTCGGAGTGCGTGCTTCAACAGGAGTGAGCGTTCAGGCACTCCTCTGCTGCGCAGCGTCCTGACGTAGTCCTTCTCGAGCTCGTCGATCATCGAACCGCGGACTTGGGCCGCAAGGGCTGCAATTCCTCCGATCGCGAGAACGATCGCGGGAAGAATGACTCCCGCAAACCAACGCGTTGGTGAATCGCTCAGGTCGGTATAGCCGACTGCTGGAACCCACTTCAGCGAGACCGCAAAGAGAAACACCATTCCGAGGCCAAGGATCAGGGTGGGGAAGATGAAGGTGATCACCGAGATGAACTGCAGGATGCTGTCAAGGATGCCCGGTCGTGCCGCCGAGGCCACACCGAGGATTGTGCTGAAGATCAGCATGAGGGCGGCGGCGACGAAGACGACGGACAGTGTGACGGGCAATCGCGTTGCCATGGCGTCCACAACGGGCTCGTTCGAGAAGTATGACCGGCCCAGATCCCCTTGCACCAAGTTTGCAAGCCAATTGAGGTACTGCTGACCCACTGGCAGGTCAAGGCCCAGCTCGGCTTCCAACTGGGCGATTGCCTCAGGCGTTGCGTTCTTACCGAGGATGTTGGTGGCTACAGGGATGCCTGCACTGTACGTGAGGAAAAAAGTGATTGCAGTAACAATGAGGATCAAGACCACGCCATGCCCTAATCGCCGAATCATGAAAGAGAACAACATTCGCTCCTATGAAGGGTGGCGTGGAGCGACGCTCCACGCCACCTAACTGATGCTTTTATGAACCTGCAGGGGCGAAGGGCCGGACAGTCTGGCCATTCACCAAGGGCGCGGTGTACTTGACGTCCTTCGTCACGGCGTAGAACCCCGAGGTGTATCCGATCGGCGCAGCCCAGCCGTCCTCGACCAGGTACTCGTTGACCGCTCGTAATGCCTCGGTCTGTTTCTCAACGGGCGCGCTGTTCGCAGCCTTCATCAGCTCGGTCAACTCGGGAGTCGTGTGATTGAAGGTGTTGAATATTCCGACCAGGCTTGCAGTGAGGTCCTGGGCATCGTTGCTTGTGAGCCCGTTGTAGAAGAAGAACGCCCCGTAGTTGCCCGTGAAGATCTTGGGGAACAGATCCTGGAATTGGATGGGTTCCCACGTCACGGTGATGCCAATGTCGCCGAGGGCTTGCGCGATCGCTGACTCGTACGTGGTAGTAAGAGCAGTACTGGGCATCTTCATCTCAAACCCGTCGGCATAACCGGCTTCGGCCAGGAGTTTCTTGGCCGCTTCGGGATCGTAGTCATTGACCTTCAGAAGGTCTTCGCTAAAGACCTCGCCGCGTGGGCTCACCAGCTGGTTGGAGGGATAAGTGCCGCCTTCACCGAGAGACTCCGCAATCAGTGATCGGTCGAAAGCCATGTTGACTGCCTGGCGGACGCGCTTGTCTTTCAGGGCTGGAATGATGTCCCCGTTTCGGTCGATCAGCCACAGCGCGGCGATACCCGAGGGTGTGCCTTCTCCAACAGTGAACTTGTCTTCAGGGAACTGGCTCCTCTGGTCAGCGGAGATGTTGACGAAGTCGAGCTGGCCGGCCTGCATGGCGTTTTGCTGTGCAACCGGATCTTCGATCACCCGGAACTCCACGGTGTCGTAGGGGTATGCCTCGGCGTTCCAGTAACCCGGGTTCCGCTTCAGGGTGTAGACAGCACCAACCGTCGTCGAACTGTCATCGATCACGTAGGGCCCGGATCCCACGGGCTTCAGCTTAGAACTCTCGTCGGTGAGCACCTTCGGAGAACCAACAGCCCCGATAGTTCCGGTCAGGATGGGGAGCAGCGCCGCATCCGGCTCAGACAGGCTCAGGACCACAGTTGATTTGTCCGGAGCTTCCACACCGGCAATCTTTGTGAGGGAACTGGCTGTGGTGGGGCCTTTTCTTGCCACCTCGAGGGACGCGGCCACCGCACTGGCGTCGACCGGCTCCCCATCAGTGAATTTCATGCCCTCACGGATCTTGAAGGTCAGTGTCTTCTGGTCCGCCGAGTACTCCCATGTCTCTGCAATCGCAGGGACAACGCTTCCGTCGAGGTCCCGACCGACAAGGGTGTCGTACACCGAGAGGAACATGTAGGCCTCACCACCTGGCCAGTTCCCGATCTGGAAGTTTCCGGGGGTGGTTGAAAGTGGCAACTGAAGCGTTTGAATCTTGGCTTCACTTGCATCTGGTCCGGCGTCGCCTGTCGAGGAGCATCCTCCAAGCGTTAGCGCTGTAGCAGCGGCAACAACCGCCGCAAGACGCCTATATCTCATTTTCACGTTGACTACCTTGTCTGCTGTGGAATGTGTGGCTACCGGCCTGACTGCCGGCGTGGAGCGGAATGCAAACTAGCGCGCGCTACTTACTTAGCTCACCCGACTATACGGGCGGTAAGTAGCGCGCGCAAGTGATTTCGTGAGACTACTCACATGCACATCGGAGGTGTGTCTGTCGAGATGAGTAGTGCCACCGCAAACAGGAGTCTGAGCCATGATGGACACCCGCCCATAAAAGGGTTTGCGACGGATGCTGATGCACCAACTGGGCCAGGGACGGCCCTGCTGCCGGGATGGTCCCTCAGATTGTGCTTCTCAGCTCAGTTCTCGTGATTGTGGATGGCTTAGCGCATATTCCGCGGCCACCTGGCCTCTTCAAACAGGAGCCGAGTGTGCAATTTGTTGTTGCACACTCCTTCCTGGTCAATCGTTGTGCGGAACCTGCGAGGGTCGATCACTGGGGTCGCTGGTCTGAGTCGGGTCCTGGTCCTCATATGTGGCACCCTCGGGGATGGGGACGGTTGTCGCTAGCGGGATTTCCTTGACGAAGAACAGCAGTACCAGAGCGACAAGAACCAAGGGCACCAGGAACAGGTACACGGGCCCCAGCGCTTCCGCGTACGCCTGTGCGATAGCATCGTGCTGCTCAAGTGGCAGGGCATTGATCTCTGCAGGGGTCAGGCTTTGAGCGCCGGCAGAGCCTGCGGGGGTCACCATGTCTTGTGCCAAGGCTTCGGTGAGGCGGCTTACGAACAGGCTGCCCACCACCGCTGACCCGACGCTGGCGCCGATCTCTCGGAAGAAGGCATTCGCGCCTGTCGCGGTGCCGAGGAGGCGATGTGGTACCGAGTTCTGGACGATCAGCACGAGGATCTGTACGCCCAATCCGAGTCCCAGTCCCAGAATTCCCAGATACAACCCGCTCTGCCAGGGAGAGGTGTTGGCGGTCATGGTCGAGAACAGGATGAGCGCGAGGGCGATCATTGCTGTGCCGACGATGGGCATCCATTTATAGCGACCATACTTGGAGATCATGAAGCCGCTGCCAACCGCGGTGAAGAGCACTCCTGCCAGCATCGGCAGCAGCAGCAACCCGGATTCGGTTGCGTTAATGCCGTTCACGATCTGCAGGAAGGTCGGCATGTAGCCGATGGCTCTGAACATCGCGACGCCGGTCATCAGCCCGGCAATCGTGGTGATGGTGAAGTTCCGGTCCCGAAAGAGGGACAGCGGGATGATTGGTTCTGCCGCACGCGTTTCCGCCCATAAGAACAGTGCAATGGAAGCGACCGTGATGATGATGATCGCTATCATCGCGGGCGAGTCCCAGGCCAGTTCGGTCCCGCCCCATGATGTAGTCAGCACCAGGCCGGTGGTGCCCAGCGCGACAAAAACTGTGCCGAGGACATCAATGGATGGCTTGCCCCTGCCCGTAGGGGGAAGGTGGATGAACGCAGCTGCGGCAGCGATAGCCCCGATACCCAGCGGGATATTGATCCAAAAGGTCCAGCGCCAGGAGAGGACATCGGTGAAAAGCCCGCCCAGCAGCGGGCCGATGACCGAAGAGACCACGAACACTCCACCAATAGCGGCCCCGTATTTGCTCCGTTCACGGGCGGGAATGATGTCGGCGATGATGGCTTGAGCGAGGATCATGATCCCTCCCCCACCCATCCCCTGCACGGCGCGGCCAGCGATCAGGGCCTCCATGTTCGTTGCCATGCCGCCGAGAATTGATCCCGCGACAAAGATGATGAGGGCAGCAAGGAAGACACTCTTCCTGCCGATCAGGTCACCGACTTTTCCATACACCGGCATCACGATGGTTGCGCCGAGGATGTAGGCAGTCGCCACCCAGAGCATGTGGGTCACACCATCGAGCTCACCCACGATGGTCGGCAGCGCCGTACCGAGAATCGTCTGATCGAGCGAAGACAGGAGCATCGCCACAATAAGGGCGATGAAAACCGGGATAATCCTGGTTTCCTTGGCAGGTCGCGCTTGTCTGACGCTTCCTGCGGTAGCGCTCACGGCGCGTCCATCCCGCGAACGGCAGTTGTCATCTCAAAAGCTTCTGCAAAATCGCCCAGCGGCCCGTTGGGACTATCTGGTAGTTGCTGAAGCGTGCGCCTGACCGGCGGTGCCTGTACTGACGTTTCTGCGGGGGTCTGCACCTCGACGGAAACGATGACTGCCGGCAGCCCTGCAGCGCTGACGGTGATCTCGACGTGCCCTGGAGCATCGGGGCGGATGATCGCCAGCACGCGACCGTCGTACGTGCCATGCGTTTCCTCGTCGAACCGTTCCGTGGTGGCGGGCCGCCCGCTGCCAAGGGCGGCCAGCGAGCCTGGCCCGGAAACCGCGACCGTGACCGGCCGGTCTGCATCGTTCACGAGGTTGCCGTCGCGGTCCCGCAGTTCGATTTCGGCGAAAACGAGCGCTCCGTCGCGCAGTTCGATCACCGATTTGTCCAGCCGGACGTCGAGCATGATGTCTTCGGATGCTGATCGCAGTTCGGTGCGGCTCACCTCTGTTCCTCCCATGAGGGCGATCGCGGTCAGCTCCCCCTTCTCGTACGGAAGCTCGAAGTCCGCCACGAACGCCCGGTGGCTGCCGACGGGGTTGCGGGCCACGGTACGGCCGTTCAGCCGTAGCTCGATCTCATCGGCGTCGCTGTAGACCTCCAGGATCATCGGGGAGCCCTGGGCGATGTTCCAGCTCCAGCTGGAGACGGCGTCGGTCCAGCTCCATTGGCCGAGCGTGAAGTTGCGGCCGTGGTTGGCAGGGCGGCGGACAGCGATGTACGGTGTGGTGCGCAAACCGAAGACAGTCTCGCGGTAGAAGGACACGGTCGGCGGCACCCGGTCATGTCGAGGTCGGCCGACCAGGAGGTGAGCCACGGGTACTCACCGTCGAATGCGTCCGATTCGCCCTCGTACCGGACGCGGCCGACGCCGACTTCACCCAGGTAGTCCCAGCCGGACCAGGTGAAGTCGCCGATCACGTGCGCGTTGTCGGTCACGAGCTTCCAGTTCGCATCTATCCGGGATGGGAACGTCTCGGTGCCGACGACGATGCGGTTGGGGTGCTCGCGCGCCTCCATCTCGTACCGCACGTCGCCGTAGTTCAGACCTACGACATCCAGGAGGGCGAAGGACTCAGCCGTGGCCTCGGTCACCAGCGGTGAGACCATGGCCTGGTCCATGAAGTCTGCGGTGTTTCCCATCAGGGCGTTGACTCCGCCGTCGGCTGCGTCCTGCTCGGCGTGTGCGGTGGCCTCGGCAATCATTACCGCCATCTCGCTGAGGGCCGAGACGAACCCGTTGATCCCGTTGGTGATGAAGCGCGTGTCGTCCAGCTCGCGGATCTTTTCTGCGAGCTTGCGACCCCACTGGCTGCCGATCGGGTTCCCGGTCTCCGGAATCTCGTTGCCGATGGAGTACAGGATCACGCTGGGGTGGTTGAAGTCAGCGGCAATCATCGCTTCGACGTCGCGCTCCCACCACTCCGGGAAGGCGAGGGCGTAGTCGAAGGGCGACTTCGATTCGCTCCACATGTCGAAGGTCTCGTCCATAACGAGCATGCCGAGCCTATCGCACGCGTCGAGCATGGCGGCGCTCATCGGATTGTGACTGCTGCGAATCGCGTTGAACCCGGCTGCTTTCAGCAGGCGGACGCGGCGTTCCTCCGCATCGGCGAAGGTCGCGGCTCCAAGTATGCCGTTGTCGTGGTGGATGCAGGCGCCGCGGAGCTTCACGGTCTCGCCGTTGATACGCAGGCCGTTGTCCGGATCCAGCTGCAGTGTCCGGATCCCGAAAGGGGTGGCGCGAATTTCAGGCTCCTCGCCGACGCCGTCGAGGCGGGTGCGGGCGGAGTAGAGCGCCGGGTTGTCCACACTCCACCGCTGGGGGTTCGGAACGTACATTCTCTGACGGACGACACCGTCGGACTGGGGCAGGACCGTCACCGGGCTGGTCTCGGCAGCGACCACGCGGCCGTCCGGGTCGAGGATCTCCGTCGTCACGGTCGCCGTGCTGGTGGTCAGTCCCGCATTCCGAACACGGGTGGCCGAAGTGATGACGGCTCGGTCACTGTCGATGTCAGGGGTCGTGATCCGGATGCCGCCCTGCTCAGGGATGTGCATGCGGTCGCTGACCCAGAGGTGCACCTCACGGTAGATGCCGGCACCGCTGTACCAGCGGGAGTCATCGTGCGCTCTGGCATCCACGCGGATGGTGTTCTCGGCCCCGTACCTCAGGTGGCTGTCAAGGGACACCACGAAGGCTGCGTACCCGTTGGGACGCTGGGCGACGAAGGCACCATTCACGTAGACCATCGCGTCCCGGTAGACGCCCTCGAACTCCAGGGCCACGTGCTTGCCCGCCCACTCCTCCGGCACGTCGAGCATCGTGCGGTACTCGAAGGCGCCGTCGGGAAAGAACGCCCCGGCCGCGCCACTAGGGGCATCGGCTCGACGATCCAGACTGAATATCGCGTCATGGGGCAGGCGGATGGAGTGACCGGACTCGGCCTGGCCCTGAACGTCGGCAAAGATGCTTGTCTTGCGGCGGCAGGACCAGCCCGTATTGAAAGGTGTGCGCGTCATGACTGTCTTTCTTCTGGGACGAGGGTGGGAAGGAGGATCAACCGATGGTTCCCGGCGGTGACCGCTCCGTCGCCCAGAAGGGCGCGAGGAGTGCGGCCCGGCCGGCGGTACCGCTTATCGCCGTCGTTCGAGGTACGTCAGTATCGAGGCTGCGGGTTTGGGCATACCGCCCAACAGGGAACTTGAAGGTGGCTGGTAGCGAGAGATCCACGCCGTCGGAGCGCAGAGGCCCAGGAGGGTGCTGCTGCGCCGCTCCGGAACAAGGCGTAATAAGGGGAAGGGCTCGGCACTGCGACGTTACGGAGGGGCTTCTGGGCGTCAGAAGTGGGTTCCGCCGTCGATGCGGACCTCTGTGCCTGTCATGAACTTGCCGTCGTCACTGGCGAGCATGGCTACTACGCCGGCAACCGCCTCTGGCCCTGCGAACCCCTCCCCTAGTGCTGGGGTGAGCTTGCCGAACAAGCTGAAGTCTGCGTCCTGAGGAAGGCCAGGACCCTGACTTTGTTTGCTCTGACCGGATCCGTCCGTCATACCGGAGGAGATTGAGCCGGGCTGGACGGCAGTGAAGCGGATTCCGTCTTTTGCATACTCGGAAGCCAGCGCATGCGTCATTGACTGGATGCCGCCCTTGCTCGCTGCGTATGCCGCCATATAAGGATGAGCAAACGATGCCGAGGTGGAAGAGAAGTTGACTACTGCCGGTGCGCTGCTGGCCCGGAGGTGAGGGATGGCTTCCCTGATGACCAGGAACGTTCCGACCAGGTTGACGCGGATGACCTGCTCGAACAGGTCGAGCGCCGTCTTCTCGGTATGCGAAGAACGCAGAATGCCTGCTGCATTAATCAGGACATCCAAGCCACCCAATCCATCAACTGCCTGAGCGAGACCCTGCTTCACCGATTCCTCATCACCGATATCCATGGTGAGAGTTGTCAGCTGCCCCGACAGGGGGCCGGCTGCTGTCCTGGTGTCTTCCAGGCCTGCCTCCGATACGTCCGCGGCAACAACGCGTCCGCCTTCGGAGAGCAAACGCAGCACAGTAGCCTGTCCTATGCCTGATCCCCCACCTGTTACGAGTACTCGACGCCCGTCAAAACGATTCATGTTTCTCCCTGCATGTATTCCAGAGCCCGATAGGCATTTTTATCTGCGGTCTATTTCCCTGATCTCGCCGTACGGAACGTCCAGGCTGAGGCTTAGGGTGAACTCGTGTATTGAATTTCTCGTGATGAGAATTCCTCGGTCTCCGGGTAGAGCCGCACGATCGACCAGCAGCGCCACGTTGGACTCCAGCTGCACGTCCATCTCATGGCGGTTTTCAACCGCAACTTCGATTCTGTCCTCAACTTGGACACCCGCGATCATGGGTCGATCCCTTCAACTTGGCAATTGCGTCACCGCTCACACGGAGCGGTCTTTTGTCTTCTGACTTAAGTCCGGGTCTGCTTGCGGTTCAGCTCGCGTGAACCTGTTCTGTTTGGATGGTCTTTTCTGCGCGCAGGTCATCACTGGCGAACCCGATCATGATGGTCACATCGCCGGCTTCAAGCATCCGCTGGTCCTCGGTGATGCTGTAGGCGAGTCGGGAAAGAGGGATAGTGAAATCGAGGGTCTCTTGTTCGCCGGCGGGCACGGATATCCTCTGGAATTCGATAAGTTGCCGTACCGGGCGGACGATTGTTGCGGCTTCGTCGCGTGCGTAGACCTGAAGGACCGTATCTCCGTCGGTGGTGCCGGTGTTGTGGACCGTTGCCCGGACCGTGACTTCTTCCGGTGTCACTGTCACTTCTTCGAGTGTTGCCTCGAATGTGGTGTAGCTCAGTCCGTGGCCGAACGCGAACAGGGGCGAGTTCTTGGCCAGATCACCATAGCCGTGACGGATGCCGGTGGGGTGGGCGTAGCCGCTTCCGTACCGGTGGCCGTGATAGAGCGGGATCTGGCCTAGGTGGCGGGGGAACGTGGAGGGCAGTTTTCCGCTGGGATTGGTCTTGCCGAACACGACGTCGGCCAGGGCTGGCCCTGCAAGTTCACCGAGCAGCGGGGCGACGATTGTTGCAGCTGACGCCCCGACGACGGGTTCGATGAGCAGTGGCCGGCCGGTGATGATCACGCTGATGACGTTCTTGCCCAGTTTGGATAAGGCAAGTATGAGTTGTTCTTGGTTGCCCGGAAGGGACACACGGGCGCTGGTGCGGCCTTCGCCGGCTGTGTGGTTTCCGACCCATCCGGTGCGCTCACCCACGACTGCAATGACAGTGTCCACGCCCTCGAAGCGGGTGGCAAGCTCATCCTCTTTGATTGGTTCAGCGTCCTGCTCGACGCTGCCAATGCGGTGGTACTCCGTGTCTGGTGCTGTCCGGTAAATCGCATCGATGATTGTCACGGCGTCGGGGTGGATCTCGCGGGCCTGGGCTTCGAATGCGGTCTCGATTCCAGGTAGCCGGGTCTGGAAGAGGTCGGTGAAAATGGCGTTCTCGGGGTCGATTCCCGGGACGTTGCCGGTCATGATCTCCATGATGCCAAGGGGCTGCTCGGCGTTGGCGACAGCTGTGTAGGCACCAAAATTTATCCGGATCTCATTCGCGAGCTCGCCGACCACGGCAATCCCCCGTGCAGGGTTCAGCGGAAGGGTTCCGTCGTTGGCCAGCAGCACGATGCTCTTGTTGGCGATCGTGCGCGCCAGGGCCGCGGCCTGCTCCGGCTGCGGTACCCGTGCCGGCCGGAGTTTGGGCCGTGGTGTCACCTCCGGTATCAGACCGAGCCGGGCCTTGATAGCCAGGACGCGTTCGACGGCGCCGTCTAGGACCTGCTCGGGGAGGCGGCCACTGGTGACTTCTTCGTGTAGAGATCCGAAGGTTTCGTTGCCGGGGAGTTCGACGTCGACTCCGGCCGTGAGTGCCTGGTTTGCTGCCTGGCCGGGTGTTGTTGCTGTGTGGTAGGTCTTCAACAGCATGCTGATGGCGTCGTAATCGCTGACGACGAGGCCGTCGAAGCCCAAGGTGCCACGCAGGAGGTCGGTGACAAGCCACCGGTCAGCGGCCGAGGGTATCCCGTCGATGTCGTTGTAGGAGTTCATCACCAGTGACAGATTGGCTTCGCGGATTGCGCGGCGGAAGGGTTCGGCGTAGACGTCGGTGATGGCGCGCCGGCCCAAAGGTGAGGCGGCCTGGTTCAGGGCGCCTTCGGACGCACCATACCCGAGGAAGTGTTTGGCGGCCGAGAGTACGCCGGAGTCATTCTGTTCGCCGTGTATGCCGCGGATGTAGGCTGTTCCGATTTGGGCGATGAGTTCGGGGTCTTCGCGGTAGGTTTCGTGGACGCGGCCCCAGCGGGGGTCTCGAGCGACGTCAAGGACGGGCGCGAATGCGAGGTGGACCCCGGCGGAGCGCATTTGCGCGCCGGCGGCGGCGCCGACATTCCGGACCAAGTTAGGGTCCCAAGTCGCTGCCTGCGCCCATGCGGTAGGGAATTGAAATCCTTGAACATGCAGGAAGCCGTTGATCCCTTCCCCGTGGATCAGGGCCCCGATACCGAATGGGCTTGCCGCTTTGGCGTGTTCCTGAAGCTGCGCCAGGTCCTGCCGGAAGCCATCGGAGTGGGGGTTCAGTAGCCAGGTCAGGGAAACGTGCCCGACTCCGTGCGGGCGGAGCTGTTCGATTCTGGACAGATCAAAACTGGCCATCGCCTCGGAGGCGTGATCCGGAGGGTTGTGGTCGATGAGATCGAAGATGGAGATGCCGTGCAGCTGTGCGATCTTCTGGTCTAGGTCCAGACGCTGGACGAGGGAGGAAATGTCAGTCATGGGCTTCCTTCAGTCAATGGAAATGTTCTCCCAGGCATGGTCCGAGCAGTCAGAGGATCAAGTGGTTGAGTCAGCGGTAAGGGTTTGTATTGTTTCCTCGGGCGACGTACATCAGCGGTACACCGAACTTCGGCGACTTCTGCCAGGAGCTGTGAACCGCCAACGGAAATCAGGGATGCGGTTGCCGAATCCGGCGGGGTGGACGAGCGCATCGACTCTCAGCCCGTGGAAGATGAGCGGCCATGGCACTGATGCCGACGAATGTTTCCTGGAACGGCCCGTTTCGGCGGACGCGACTGTTGGTCCGGCTTCGTTACTTTGCATAGAGGACTCCGTTGTCATTATGGATTGCGGATGCATCCAGGACGAGCTAACCGGAAGACTAGCACGCGCTAGTTTGGCTGCCAAGAACCTGACGCAGCTTACTCAGGTGGGTTGCAGGGGCGCCGAAGCTGCGCTTCGGTGATGTCCTTGACGTCTTCCCCGCCGGCGGGGTAGAGGGGTGGGCTGGGACAGCGAGCACAAACCAACAGCTATGAGCACATCCGAGGCCGGGGATTTCCGGATATCCGCCAGCAGGAAACTCTCCGGAGAGCCCTCGAAGGTTAGGTTGATTCGCGCCGGATAAGGGCAGCGATCAGGGCTGGGTCCTCAGCGGGCACGACCTCTCCATGGATCGCGTTTAGAGCGGTCATGGCTATTTGGCGTCCAAGGCCTTCAATATCCAGCCGGATTGTGGACAGACTGGGGACGAAGAGCTCAGCCCATGGGTTGTCGTCATGGCCAATAATGGCCAGTTCACCCGGGACGGAGATGCCTTCACGCACGGCGGCGGCGGCTACGGCTGCGGCAGTTTCGTCGTTGTAGGCAACCACTCCCGTAACGCGGTTTTCCAACCATTGCCTAACGGCCGGACGTGTCGATGAGTCGTGCAGGTTGATGCGGCGATAATCCGGCGCATCCAGCCCCAGCTTCGTAGTGTTGTCCCGGACGACGGAGAATCGCGCCTCGATGATGGCGGCGAGCCGTGCATCGTCAGGTGCCGCAAAGGCGATCCTGCGATGCCCGAGGCCGGCAAGGTGCTTCACCTGAAGCTCAGGGCCGGCGACGATGCTCGGGCCGGTCTGCCATGCCATCGGTTCATACGACGGGTCCGGGATGATAGTAGAGATGCCGCTCGCCCGCATCGATGCCACATCGCGTTCAGAAAAAGGGAGTAGGCCCATCACCGCGTCAGGATCCAGGGCTTCCCAAAGGGGTCTTACTGCCTCGCGCTCGTGCAGGGTGTACGTCACGAGGGAATATCCGGCTTCCTCCAGGACCCTGGAAGCTTCTGCGACATGACGACCCAGACTGTGCTCGATCGGCCAGTTAGGCAGTGCCAGCAGAATGATTCTGCTGCGTCCCCGTGCGAGGGCCTGGGCCGCAGTGTGAGGTCGGTAGCCAAGACGCTCCGCCTCGGCGATGACCCGTTGTCGCGTTGCCTCCGAGATCGTCTGACCCCGCGTGTTGTTAAGGACGAAGCCCACCGTCGCTCTGGAGATGCCTAAGGACTTGGCAACGTCCGCCGCGGTCACCCGGCGATTCTTCGTCTCTGCAGTCATGCCAGAATCCTACCTTGCGCGCGCTAGTATTGTCGGCTACGATCTTTCAAAAGCTAGCACGCGCTAGCGATGTAGATCACTTTTTTCGCATCGACAACGGAGTCATATTCATGAATTCTCCAACGGGCAACACCGCGCATTCTGACGCGCCTTTGCCTCACCCGCTCCCCCAGCTGGATGTCCTCCCGGATGCCCCCGAGGCTGCAGGCACACCATCTGCAGAGCCATTGACTCCGGTTGGTAAGAAATACATCTGGTTGATGGTGCTTGCCCAGTTCGGCGTGTTCGTAGCCTTCATCACGCCCTTGGCCATCTCCTTGGCCATCCGGCTGAGCCAGCTGGCGCCGGGACGCGAGGAATACCTCGGCTACATCACCGGTGCAGGTGCTTTCGCCGTCATGCTCACCGCCCCGTTTTTGGGGGTAGCAAGTGACCGGACCCGTACCCGGCTCGGCCGCCGCCGGCCGTTCATGATCGGTGGCATGATCCTCGGAATCATCTCCTTGGTTGTCATGGCGGTTGCCCCCACCGTGCTTGTGCTGGGAGCAGGATGGATCCTCGCCCAGCTTGGCTGGGGCCAGGTACTGAGCAACCTGCAGATTTCCACTGCTGACCGGCTGCCCGAGAGCCAGCGTGGCAAGGTTGCCGGCCTTACCGGTTTTGCGACCCAGGTGGCACCCGTCGTCGGCGTGGTCCTTGCCGGCAGCTTCACCACCAACAACCTGCTGCTCTTCCTTGTTCCCGGCGCCCTCGGCGTGCTCCTGACCCTCCTGTTCGTTTTCCTGGTACACGAAAAGGACAGCCGGGGCAACACGTTCGAGGAAAAGCTCAACCTGGGCCGTCTGCTCCGGAAGTATCTTTACAATCCGAAGCAGTACCCCGACTTCTCCTGGAACTGGCTGGGTCGCTTCCTGTTCTACTTTGGCCTGACCTTGAACACCACGTTCACCGCGTTCTTCTTCGCTTCACGCCTCGGGGTCAGCGTCACCGAGGTGGCGGGGATCATCGCCATCCTCTCCATGGCCGGCATCCTCGCCACAACAGCCGGTGCCATCGGCGGCGGATTCATCTCGGACAAGTTACGGCGCAGGCGCGCCTTCGTCTTCGGTTCCGGCATCATCTTTGGTGCCGGCGCCATCGTCATGGCGTTCGCCACCGACATGCCAATGCTTGCAGCAGGTTCGCTGCTCGGAGCCCTTGGAATCGGAGCGTTCTCCGCAGTGGACCAGGCCCTTCTCCTGGACGTCCTTCCCGAACGGGATACCGACGCAGGACGATTTATGGGCATCACAGGGTTTGCCACCTCCATCCCCCAGTCGATCGCACCGCTAATCGCCCCGCTGTTCCTTGCGGTCGGTGTGACCGCAGGCGGGGAGAAGAACTACGTCCTGCTCTATATCATCGCCGCTGCATGCACCTTCTTCGGCGGACTGGTCGTCCTCCGCATCCGCTCCGTCCGCTAAAACATCCACGTTATTTGAGGAATCCGCTATGCCCCGCAACTGGACCGGCCAGTTCATCACCCCCACCACCTCCCACGGCCAGGAGAACGACCCAGCCGTCTACTTCCGCCGCGAATTCGACGTTCCCGAACCCCCGGTACGCGCCACCCTGCACATCACCGCACTGGGACTTGTCGAACCCCACCTGAACGGGGCAGTCGTGGGCGATGAAGTCCTGGCTCCCGGCTGGACCTCGTACAAGCATCGCCTGGCAGTCAGCACCCACGACGTCACCAATGCAATCGTGCCAGGAACCAACGTCATTGGCGCCATTATCGGTCAGGGGTGGGCAATCGGCCGCTTGGGGTGGGAAAACAAGCGGCACCACTACACGGACCGCCCCGCGCTGTACCTGGAACTGGTCCTTGAGTACCCGGACCGGACTGAAACGCTCACCAGCGACGGCTCCTTCCGGGCAGGAACCGGGGGCGTTCGAGCCGACAGTCTTTACGACGGGGAAGACTTCGACGCCCGGCTCGAATCCGACGGCTGGGACCAGTCCGGGTTTGATGACTCGACCTGGAATCCAGTTGAGGTCTTTGACTGGCCCCTTGAGGCGCTGTTCGAAGCCACGGCCGATCCGATCCGCCGGATCGAGGAAATCGCCCCGGTGGAGATCCTCACCACTCCCAGCGGCAAGACCGTGGTGGACTTCGGACAGATCATCTCGGGGTGGGTGCGCCTGACGGTGGAGGGTGAGGCCGGTACTGTCGTCACGCTCCGGCACGCCGAAGTGATGACGGACGGCGAGATCGACGTCGAAACTCTGCGCACCGCAAAGGCGACCGATAGGTACACGCTCCGCGGCGGGAACCCCGAAACCTGGGAGCCAAGGTTCACCTTCCACGGCTTCCGGTACGTTGAGATCGCCGGCTGGCCAGGAACTGTTGAACCGGATTCCTTGCGGGCAGTGGTGGTCCATTCGGACATGCGCCGCACGGGCTGGTTTGAAACGTCAAACCCGCTGCTGAACCAGCTTCACGCCAACGCGGTCTGGTCCATGCGGGACAACTTCGTTGGCGTTCCCACGGACTGCCCGCAGCGCGACGAACGTCTGGGCTGGACCGGTGACCTGAACGCCTTCGCTCCCACCGCCGCGTTCCTCTATGACGTACGCGCCGTGTTGGGTTCCTGGCTGGAGGACCTCGCTGCGGAACAGACGGAGAAGGGCTTCGTGCCGTGGGTGGTGCCCGACGTCTTGTCGACCCCGTCCTCCCCCACCGCGTTGTGGAGCGACGTCGCGGTCAGCCTGCCCTGGGCCCTCTACCGCGAATACGGCGACGAAACCATCCTCGCGAACGCCTACGACTCCATGGCCGCCTTCATCCGCCAGGTCGCAGGCCTGTTGGACGAGAACGGGTTGTGGAGCAGCGGCTTCCAGTATGGTGACTGGCTGGACCCGGACGCCCCCATGGACAACCCGGCAGGCGGCAAAACCGACAGGCACCTTGTCGCCTCGGCCTACCTGTGCCGCACCACCCGCGAGATGGCAGACACCGCCAGGATCCTCGGCCGGGCAGCCGACGCCGAAGAGTTCGCTGCCCTCGCGGCACGCGTCAGAGAGGCTTTCCTCAACGAATACGTGACCAGGAACGGACGGCTCGTCGACCAGACCGCCACCGCGTACGCCCTTGCCATCACGTTCGGAATCCTTGACGCCGAACAGCAGAAGGTCGCGGGCAAGGTCCTTGCCGCCACCGTGGCCAAATCCGGCTACCGGATCTCCACAGGTTTCGCCGGCACTCCCCTGGTCACCGACGCGCTCTCCATGACCGGCCACCTCGACGAGGCCTACCTCCTCCTGCTCGAAACCGGCTGCCCGTCCTTCCTCTATCCCATCACCATGGGAGCGACGACCATCTGGGAACGCTGGGACTCCATCCGGCCCGACGGAACCATCAATCCCTCAGGAATGACTTCCCTGAACCACTACGCCCTCGGCGCGGTCGTGGACTGGATGCACCGCACCATCGGCGGGCTCGTCGCGCTCGACCCCGGCTACCGGCACATGCGCATCGCACCCCAACCCGGCGGAAACCTGACCCACGCGAAGCTGCGCCACGACACCGTCCACGGCGAAGTACGTATCTCCTGGGCCATCACGGACCGAACCGTGTCCCTGGAGGCCACCATCCCGGCCGGGACAACCGCAGAGGTCACGCTCCCGCTGCACCCTGACTCCCAGACCGTCCACATCAGCGGCGGCACCCACCAATGGTCCTACGACATGGCCGAAGACGCAGCCGCCGATACTGTCTTCACCCTGGATTCAACGCTGGGGCAGATCGCCGGCAACGCCCGGGCCTGGCGCGCCTTCACCGACGCCTTCGCCAGCCACTTCCCCGGAGTGCCCCTGGACGGCCGCGCACCTGAGGCGGCCGTAATGTCCGTCCGAACGATGCTGGACTACGTCCCCGGCGCCTCCGACGAGCTCAAAAATGACCTCACTTCAGCACTCATCTCAGCTTCCCAAGGAACCCACGTATGACCGCCGATATTTCCTCGCTGACCCTCGAACAGAAGGCGTCCCTGTTGTCCGGAAAAGACTTCTGGACGACCAAGAGCATCGACGACGCCGGAATCCCGTCGATCGTCCTGACGGACGGGCCCCACGGTATCCGCCGGCAGGACGCCGAATCCGATCACCTGGGCATCAACGACAGCCTCCCGTCCACCTGCTTCCCTCCCGCCGTTGCTGTGGGGTCGAGCTGGGACCCGGACGTGGCCGCCAAGGTGGGTGCCGCCGTCGGCCGTGAAGCCCTCGCTTTCGGCGTGTCCGTGGTCCTGGGGCCGGGCGTGAACATCAAGCGGTCCCCGCTGTGCGGGCGGAACTTCGAGTACTACTCCGAGGACCCGCTGCTCTCCGGCGTTCTCGGTTCCGCCCACGTTACCGCCCTGCAGGAAACCGGTCCCGGCGCCTCGCTTAAGCATTTTGCAGCCAACAACCAGGAAACCGAACGGATGCGTATCAGTGCAGACGTGGATGAACGGACGCTGCGCGAAATCTACTTTCCCGCCTTCGAACGCATCGTCACCGAAGCCCGCCCCGCCACCGTTATGTGCTCCTACAACAAGGTCAACGGCGTCTACGCATCCCACAACAGGTGGCTGCTGACCGATGTCCTGCGCGGTGACTGGGGCTTCGACGGCGCCGTCGTGTCCGACTGGGGCGCGGTCAGCGACCGCGTCGCAGGCGTCGCCGCCGGGATGGACCTCGAAATGCCCGGCAGCGGCGGAGGCACCGACCAGCAGATCGTTGACGCCGTCCGCGATGGAAGGCTTACCGAAGATCAGGTTGACGACGCCGTACGCCGCGTCCTCACCCTGGCAGCCCTGCACAGGGAAGCCACTGACGATCTGCCGGTTGACGAGCACCACACCCTGGCCCGCGAAGTCGCAGCAGAATCGATCGTGCTGCTGAAAAACCAGGCAGTCCTGCCGCTGCGCGGCGGACAACGCATCGCCGTCATCGGCCCCTTCGCCGTATCTCCCCGCTTCCAGGGCGGCGGAAGTTCCCACATCAACGCCACCCGGACTGACTCGGCAATGGACGAACTCACGGCCCTCGCAATGGACCGCAACGGGACAATCGATTACGCAGCCGGATTCTCCCTCGAAGAACCGGACGCCGCGCTGCTAAAGGACGAAGCCGTAAACCTCGCCCGGACCGCCGACATCGCCGTGATCTTTGCCGGGCTCAGCGAACGTGAAGAGTCCGAAGGCTTCGACCGGACAGGTCTTGAACTGCCCGCCAACCAGGTCGAACTGATCCGCGCCGTCGCCGCGGCAGCGCCGAAAACAGTTGTCGTGCTGTCCAACGGAGGCGTCGTCTCGCTTGAAGGATGGCATGATGACGTCGACGCCATCGTCGAGGGCTGGCTGCTGGGGCAAGCCAGCGGCGGGGCCCTCGCCGACGTCCTCTTCGGTATCGTCAACCCCTCCGGGCGGCTTGCCGAAACTATCCCGCTGCGCCTCGAAGACAACCCCAGCTGGCTGAACTTCCCGGGAGAACAGGGACACGTCCGCTACAGCGAAGGGGTCTTCGTCGGCTACCGCTACTACACCACCGCCGAGGTAAAGGTCCGCTACCCGTTCGGGCACGGGCTCTCGTACACCACCTTCGACACCTCCAATGTGGAAGTCGAGACGCTAACCGACGACAGTGTCACCGTCCACACGACCGTCACCAACACCGGGAACCGGCCCGGCAAGCACGTCGTCCAGGTATACGTTGCAACAGCAGCGGGTCCGGTCCGGCGGCCCCTTCGTGAACTGCGTGCCTTCACCAAAATCAGCCTTACACCAGGTGAAAGCAAGCAGGTCGCACTGACCCTGGACCGCCGGGCTTTCGCCTACTGGGACATCGAACTGGGCCGCTGGGTGGTACCGGCCGGAACATACACCGTACAGGTCTGCTCCGACGCATCCACCGTCCTGGCCGAACAGGACACCACCCTTGCAGGCGACAGCATCATCCGCGAACTGACCCTGGACTCCACCGTCGGGGACTGGTTCGCCCATCCCACCGTCGGCCCTGCACTCATGGCCGGCCTCGCCGCGTCCATGACCGAAGAGCAAGCCCAGCAGGCCCAAGAGAACCCAGACCAACTCAAAATGGTTGAGTCCATGCCGATGCAGCAGTTCCTTGCCTTCACCAACGGAGCCTTCCCGCCTGAAGCCCTTCACTCACTGATGGAGCTCAGCAGGACGGAAACCGCAGCCTCATGACGACGGACAAGACGGGAGCCAGTTCCAGGACGGCCGCCCGGACCCGTGTTTTTCTCACCGGCGCAACGGGCAACTGGGGACGCGCCACGCTCCGGGAATTCAGGGAACGCGGGGACCGGTTCAGTGTTACGGCGCTCGTGCTCCCCACGGAACGGGACCGGGCCGCGCTGGAGCAATTCAGCGACATGGAGAACTTGGACGTGGTCTGGGGAGACCTGACCGACCCGGCAGCCGTGGAGCGGTGCGTCGCCGACGCCGACATCATCCTGCACGTCGGGGCGGTGGTCTCCCCCCTCGCCGACCAGCACCCCGAACTGGCCCGCAACGTCAACGTCGGCAGCATGCGCAACATCATCCGGGCCGTCAAAAACCAGCCCGATCCGTCCCGGATCAAAGTGGTCGGCGTCGGATCGGTGGCCGAAACCGGGAACCGCGCCGTTCCCCACCACTGGGGCCGCGTCGGTGACCCGATCCGGGTCTCAACCTTCGATGAATACGGACAAACCAAAGTCATCGCGGAGCGGGAACTGGTGGACTCCGGGCTCCCCCGCTGGGCCTGGCTCCGGCAAACCGGGATCTTTCACCCGGACATGCTCACCATCCGCGACCCCATCATGACGCACTCCACCCTGGACGGGGTCATGGAATGGGTTTCGGTAGAGGACTCAGCCCGGCTGCTGGCCAACATCTGCGAACCCGCGGTCCCCGAGGAATTCTGGGGCGGGATCTACAACATTGGCGGCGGAGACCCGTGGCGGCTCACCAACTGGGAACTTCAGACCGCCGTCGCCGACGCGCTGGGAGTAAAGGACATCAGGCGGTGGTATGACCGCAACTGGTTCGCCACCGGAAACTTCCACGGCCACTGGTACATCGACAGCGACCGCCTGCAAGCGCTCGTACCCTTCCGCCAGGACACCTTTTCCGAAGCCCTGTCCCGGGCCGTCGGCTCCCTGCCCCCTGCCGTAAAGTCTGCCGGGAAAGTCCCCGGCTGGCTCATCAAGCACCTGGTCATGAAACCCCTGACCCGCCAGCCACGCGGCACCATGCACGCCATAAGCTCAGGCAACGCCACGGAAATCAACGCCCACTTCGGGTCCCTTGCCAACTGGCAGTCAATCGGAGATTGGTCCACGTTCCAGCCCCCGACGCCTAACCGGACACCAGTACTGCTGGACCACGGGTACGACGAAGCCAAGAAACCCTCCGAATGGACCGAAACGGACTACAGCTCCGCCGCCGAATTCAGAGGCGGCCAACTGCTCACCCAAAACATCGCCCCGGGACAATACACCAAACCGATCACGTGGAGGTGCGCATTCGGCCATGCCTTCGGTGCCAGCCCCCGCCTGGTCCTGACGGCCGGCCACTGGTGCCCCACCTGCGTCGCCGACACTGCCAGCTACCCGGACCAAGCCGCGCGGAATCCTTTCCTCGCCCAACTTATCCAAGCCCCGGAACAACCAGTCCACATAGCGGCGGCGGGCAGTGCAGCCGGTACACCAAACCCGAAGCCCTGACCCCGCTGAGGAACGTTCACAACACCCAGACACGGAAACCCCAAAGAAGCAAGAGGCAGGAACACCGTGAAACCCACCGAAATCATAGTGAACCGACGGGCGGCCGGAGCCGGCACCGGCACAACCCCCAGTAGCTGGCAACCGGTAGACGACTGGGGGACGCTGAATGGCTGCCTGGTGGAAATCCACCATCGCGGGCAACTGGTCGACTTCGGGACAGTCGAATGCGTCACACATGACGGAAGCCTCCTCTGGCTGCACCAAAACGGGGCAATTCCACGACGGATCATCGAAAAAAGCCCCGATACCTATATCCGCCTAACCCACGTCACGCCGGACGAAGGCCAAACCATAGTCCAATACAACGGAGACCTGGATAACGCGATGGCATGTAAGGACATCCCCGCCGCCTAGGCCAATCCCTTGCCCTGAACGGTTTCGTCCAGAACCGAAGTCCCACTGCTCAGTAAGAACATCGCGCACCTCATAAGAGATAAGGAATGCTCATGCACCTCCACAGCAGCGTACGAAGGACAGCGGCCGCCCTGGGCGTCGCCATCACTGCGGCCGCCTTGGTCACGGCGCCAGCTCAGGCTGTCCCAGAAGAGGCGCCGGGTCCTGGAACAAAATATGTAGCACTTGGCAGCTCCTACGCCGCCGGGGCCAGCGTCGGCCCTGCCGACCCAAGTGACAAGGACGGCTTGTGCGGCCGGACAATGATTGCCTACCCCAACCTCGTAGCCCGAACCCTTGGCCTGGACCTGACTAACGCCACCTGTGGCGGAGCGACCACCGACAACATCACGACCGTTCCGCAAAAGGTCTCCTACCCCGCTTCAGGGACGCTGGCCCCCCAAATCAATGCCGTGACAGCAGATACAGACCTGGTCACCATCACAATCGGTGGAAACGACGTCAACTTCGTTGGAAACCTTTATGCGGAGTCCTGCCTGGCGGACCTCGCAGCCAACCCCTCAAGCCCCCTAAGTAACGCGTTGAAAGAGTACGGGCTATGCACGCCCCTGCCTGATGAAACCGTTACCTCCGCCCTCGCCGCAATGGAGTCCAAGCTGACGCGAATGGTGGAGGCGGTGCAGGCCAGGGCCCCGAAGGCACGAATCATCCTGATCGATTACCCGGTCGTGCTGCCCGAAAACGGCAAGCCCTGCAGTGCCGTACCAATCACGCAGGAGCGCCAGAAATTCCTGAACCAGGTCGCCCGGCAACTAAGCAATGCCACCAAGCACGCCGCCCAAAAGACGGGAACCGAATTCGTCGCCGCCTCAAAAAACAGCCGCGGCCAGGACGCCTGCTCAACCACCCCGTGGATGACGGGCTACGATTTCTCTCCCGGAGTAGCCGCAATGCACCCCAACGAGGCCGGACACGCAGCCGTCGCAGCCGCCCTCACCCGACAACTGACCACAGCAGGCAAGGCATCCTAACCCCAGAGGACGTGCAAGCCAAGGGAGCCCAAGCTTCACTGGAGCAACGAACCGGACTCAACCCGGGGAGGTGACCTGAAACTTTCCCGGCTGCTGAGACGTCCATCGATGCGGTAGCACTGGCGAAAAGCCCTCAGCCAGTGCTACCGCGTCGGGGTTAGAAGAATTCAGTATTCTCAAACTTTCGTATGGGTCAACAGATCTGCAGGTACAACGCACTATGCTGCCCTTCAGGTAGAGGGTGGTCTATAAAGTCCGGATTGCAATATGACGTACCAAAAACCCCGAACATCAAAACGAACGTTGCCCAAGCTCCTGTCATAGAAGGGTTGCATTAATGTCGAAAAGAGCAACCGCAGTGCAGCTGCTTTTGGAAAACCTGGAAGTACAAGATGAGGAAGTAACGGGCCGGCACGGAGGCATCTACATCAGGAGATACACACCAGAATCCCAGGTACGCGGCAAGCTCGTCTGGGTCCATGGGGCCTTTTCGGGTGGGGGGCTGGAGCATCTCGAGTCACACGCGGCCGCTGCCGCACTCGCCCGCCAAACAGCAATGGAAGTCGTTACCGTCGACTATCGGCGGGTACCTCAATGGAACCCAATGCGAGACCCGAGGCTCCCTCTCCCCCCGGGCACCCGATTCCCTGTTCCGATGGAGGACGTCATGGATGTCTTCCACACCATCAACACCGAGCACGAAAAAGTATTGCTCGGGGGCGCGAGTGCTGGAGCATGTCTTACAACCGCTGCGACTATGAGGCTGCGCGATGAGGGAAAACAACAACCCCACGGGCTGTTCCTCGCGTACGGGACCTTCCACGCAGCACTCCCTTCGCTCTCACCCGTCCTCCAAAAACGGGTACGAGGCCACCACGGGATTTTCCAGTTCCGCCCCTCAACAGTCCGCCGTATGAACCTCAACTACGCAGGATCCAAAGAAGCCATGAGCCATCCCCACGCGTTTCCCGGCGGCCATGACCTAAAAGGGTTCCCTCAAACACTCGTCCTTGACGCCGATCGAGACACCCTGCGGGCATCGGGGGAAGCCCTCGCAACAGAACTCGCGGCAGCGGGGGTAAATGCTACCTACCAAGTAATCGCGGAATCCACACATGGCTTTCTGGATCGCCCCCACACCGCGTCCTTTCGCCTCGGCATCGCAACCGTGAGCACTTGGCTGAAGGCAAATTCTCGATAGTCCCTGGCACTCCCAACGTGCCACCTGCATAGAAACAGTCGGCGCGGAAAAGGGCGCCGGGCACGGCCCGATGCAAGCCTTTGAGTAAAACCAGAATCACGACCCCACCCCGTTCCCGACCAGCAGGAAAACCGATGAACACCAGCCAGCACAACAAGCAAAAGACAGCCGGGACGCAACGAACCGGCGTGACTATGCGCGTCGTAGCCCAGGCGGCGGGAGTCTCCATTGCAACGGTCTCAAATGTGATTAACCATCCGCACCTAGTGGCAACCCGGACCAGGGAACGGGTCCAAAACATCGTCCAGGAGATGGACTTCCGACCCGATCCACATGCGCGGGCTCTACGGGGATATGAGTCAACCAATGCGAAACAAAGCTCCACCCGCCCCGACAACGTCCCTGAAAGTGATGAGGTTCCTCAACGGCAGACAGTGAGCTCTGCCGCCACCCCATCGTCGGTCCCCTCACGTCCCCGCCTCAACCCTGAAGACCTCGTACCCGGGCAGCATCTCAACCTCCAAGTTGGCCTTGAGAAGGTTCGGGGCACGATCGACGCGGTAATGCCTGACAAATCCTGCTTCTGGATCTGGACCAATAACGGGATGGGCCGACGGATGATCGACTTCTGCGAAGCGACTATCCTCACTAGCCGAGACTGACCATAAAAGCCGCTAGCTGGTGCAGCAGGCACCAAACGTATTACCCAGAGCACCTTTTGCTGTCGCGGTGATCGCCGTCCTAGGGCCGCCACATCCGCCACATTCCGCCGGCCTGTGGACGTTCCTGCTGACATTGACCGTCGTGGATGACCTGCTCGCCACGATAAGCGTCTCTAACGCCAGATCGAGTATCTTGGACTATTCCGATCCTTCGCGAGCTTCCTGGCGCCGGCTTCAGTCCTCTCCAACTGTGAGGATGGCGTCTTAGAACATCATTAGCCGCTGTCAAGGAAACGGAACTTCGCGCTACTCTGACGCCAGCAGGCCAAGGTGACAGCTGCCGATCGCTCTGGGCAGCTCGCGCCGGATCCCCAAGGCGAAGGCCAATCCGTGGTTGACGGAATCTCCATTATCGGCTCTTAAAGCACAGGAGTGGAAGTAGGTGCGAGAAGTCCTGTGTGCTGAATAATTAGGCGTGTTGTCCACATGGTTTGCCGCGGTAGCAGAAGTCGTCCCACACGTGGTTGGCGGCTGGCGCTCCTACACTTAAGTTTGACATTTCCGAAATCAATAGCCCAGTGCCGGCATTTCGACTCCCGGAATAGAAACCGACTTTGGTGCGTTGATTGATATTAGAGGGTGTCTCGCGTCATCTTTTGTTGCAAGCCCCTTGGAGATGCGCGGAATTTGTTTTTGGGTGCTGAAAATGATATAATGGAGATATTAGGGCAAGAGATTAAGTTCTTCTTTCGGCTCATTTGCCGATTTGCTCACAATCTCAGGATGCGGGTTCGAGTCCCGATGGCTCCACTTCAAGGGGCCATAGCTCAATTGGCAGAGCATGGGACTGAACTGAAAATGGACCCGCCTTTGATTGGCGGGTCCATTTTTTTGCTTCAAAAATCGGCTAGTTTCCATCAGCCTTTGCGCCAACCATCGCCTGGCACGCTATCGCCGCATTCGCGGACGCAGAGTAGCTGCTTGGTAATGTTGGAGGAACGCGTCAGTGTACGGATTCTGGCAGATTTTCAATTAAGTTCTCAGCGTGGTTTCGGGTGGAGGCTTGAGGTTGCCTGCCTGCGAATGTGACTGACTCGCCGAGGGTGCTCCAGGCCGCGCAGCGGATCGAAAGCGCGCTCCGAAGGCTCTCCCGCGGCGGCATTGAGTGGCTAACTAATACCTTCCCGGCCACGCCGCGAGCCGGTCAACGATTTACGGAAATGACAACATGAATGAGAAAGAATCCGCCGGTTTTGTCTCATCCAATCTGTCAGTTCCCACGTCGGGACTGACAACTACATTGAGAACGGACAATATCGTTCATCTGCCGACGAAGTCCTGCGGGCGGGTGGCTAGACGGGAGGTCTCAGCTGGCTGTTTCGTCCACCATCATTGCGAGCATCTCCCGTCCAGCGCCGTCCACTCATAGATGCCGTGTACGCAGGCATCGAACTCAAACAGCTTCATGCACCGCCGACGGCCCAGTAGCGCAGCCACAATTCCCAGTGATACTGGCCGTCCTGCGCAACGATCCGTCGTATCTTCAGCCGTGGATCTTCGGTACTGCACATTCCTCGGCCGTCACTGCAGGAGCTATATCAATCGTTGAGGTTAGACCGGCAGAGTCATCAGCAGCGTTCGACGTTGAAACGCGAACTTGCCCTTGGATCGGCTTGCCGCTGCAGTTTCCTGCATCTAATGCATGTTTCGATGGGCGCCAGGTGCTACGCTTCGGCGACCGTTACGAAGGTGGCGAGCTTATGACAGCGATGGCAAGGAAGTCACAGTCCACCCGTCATCCGACAAGACCTCTGAAGTACCGTCGAAACGGCGGCGGCACGGTCGGGAGAGGAACGGCCGGGGCCGTTAGCGCCTTGGTCGGGTCGTTGCGCCGGCAGGATCAGTGGTGGTTGAGCTCGTCCGAGATGGCCTGGGCGGCATTGCGCAGCACCGGGACGGCACGCTCGGCGAAGGACTGGTCCACGCGGGATACCGGCCCGGAGACGGAGATGGCGGCAGGAGTAGGCGCATCGGGAACTGCCATGGCAAAGCAACGGACTCCCAGCTCCTGCTCTTCCTCGTCAATTGAGTAGCCGCGTTCCCGGATCCTGGCTAGGTCTGCCAGGAGGGATTCGATATCGCCGATGCTCTTGGAAGTTGGAGTGGGCATGCCGGCGCGTTGGACGATGCCGCGGATTACCTCGTCATCAAGCTGGGCCAGAATGGCTTTGCCGACGCCCGTGTCGTGGGTGTGGGCACGGCGTCCGACCTCAGTGAACATCCTCATCGAATGCCGGGATGGAAATTGCGCCACGTAGATAACCATGTCCGAGTCGAGCACCGCCATGTTGGCGGTCTCCCCGAGCTGATCCACGAGGGATTTGAGCTGCGGCCGGGCCGCGGCGCCCAACTGGTTATTTGCTCCTTCGCCGAGTCTGATCAGCCGGGGGCCCAGGGCGTAGCGGCGGTGGGGCAGTCGGCGGATGTAGCCAAGAGTGACCAGCGTACGCAGGAGACGGTGGATGGTGGGTAGCGGAAGATCGGTCGATAAGGAGAGCTGGCTGAGCGTGACGTCGCCGCCTGCATCAGTAATCAGTTCCAACAACTCAAAAACGCGCTCAACAGACTGCACGCCTCCGGGGTATTTCTCAGCCATGAGTCTGTATCCTGCGACTCTTCAGCAACCAGGGCATCGCTTCAGGGGCGCGTCCGCACGCCCAGATTGTGGAGTGTGCGGTGCGAGAGTGCCGTAGCTGTTCAGGCAATGGCCCGTCTCCGACATGTTGGATTGGTGCATCAGAGTCCATGAGACTCATGGGTCGAAGTATGAATTTTTCCGGTTGCTTCGAGATGTTGACTAGTGAGCGCCACATAGTTTTCGGCGTTCGCTCGGCAGTGCTCGATTTCCTCAGGCGTAAGGGGCCTGCGGACTTTGGCGGGGACGCCCGCAACGAGGGAACCCGCGGGAACAATAGTGCCCTCCAGCACCAATGCGTTGGCCGCCACGAGTGATCCCTCCCCAATAACTGCACCATTGAGGACGGTGGCGTTCATGCCGATAAGCGAGCCCGCCTCCACGGTGCAGCCGTGCAGGACCGCTCCGTGACCCACGCTGACCTGGTCGCCTAGATGGGCGGGGTATCCGGGATCTGCGTGGACGACGGCTGTGTCCTGGATGTTGCTGCCGGACCCGACGGTGATGCGTTCCATGTCCGCGCGCAATACAGCTCCGTAGAAGACTCCAGATGCCTCCCCTAGGCTGACGTCGCCGACCACGGTGGCGGTCGGGGCGATCCAAGCGCCAGCAGCGAGACGCGGCGTTCGGCCATTTATGGTGATGACGTTGTTGCTCATGATGGTTCTCCAAGGGCTATGAGGTGTGGGAATAAGGCACCACCCTAGTACCTTCTGGCAGCCAGTCTTGCCCCACATTTAGTGGAGGGGATCGAGGCTAATCATTTCGTGCAGATCCACACCTGTTCTACGGCTCTTTGGTTATCGGTTTGCTCAGTTCCGAGCAAACAAATTGACCACATCACATGCATTCCTCAGAGTTAGTGCATCAATTCATTCACTAAACGAACGCTGATCCCACCTAGGAGGTGCCCGTCTTGGAGCTTCAAACCACAGGCCCAAGACCGCACTTGACGACACGATATCTACCAGCCGAATTTCAGCCGTCCCCTCGGCAGAAAAGACATCACGGGAACACAAGACCCGAGCAGAAGAACGTTGGTTCATGGTCGCCGAACCGCTCAAAAGCTGGTGTTCGCAAGCGTCCAGTGGCGGGGCGCCTGTTGAGACATGGTGAGGGTGCGGCGGGAAACCAGTGTAGTGAATGCTCAGAGCAGCTCCGCTGAGGCTCTCGGGACTTGCCAATCGCCGACCTGAAGTTGCCTTCCCACAACCTACGCCGAGCTTCCCGCAGAACTGACACGGATGATCTAACACCCTTGGACCTTCTCCGCATACGGAAGTAAGTCCTAATGTGCGGCCAGCGGTCCGAGTAAATGGAGCGCGGCCGTCGACGAGAGCAGCGCGGTGAGTGCCCTCAGGAACTCTCTCGACCTAACTATGATTGAAAAGGAGCGACGACATGTCATACCCAGCCATTGAGCGGGAGGCGGAGTTGCAAGGTTCTCCATTTGGAGTTACTGATGAACAAAGTACCGCCGGTGAGCCCGTCCATGAGCTCGCCGCGGTACTCCCGCCCGAGGCCCTAATTACGGATCCTGCAGCCATGGGGCCGTACCAACAGGATCGCGCCTTCGATCCCAACGCTGGTATGCCGATTGCTGTCGTGCTTCCCCTGACCACCGAGCACGTCCAGGTCACGATGCAGTGGGCGGCCAAACATCGGATTCCCGTTGTGCCCAGGGGTGCCGGAACGGGTCTATCCGGAGGAGCAACCGCTGTAAGTGACGGAATAGTGTTGAGCACCGAGCGGATGCGCAGCATCAATGTGGACGCAGTCACCCGCACTGCGGTGGTCCAGCCAGGTCTTCTCAACGCTGAGGTTAAGGCGGTGGCCGCTCAGGCAGGACTGTGGTACCCGCCGGACCCCGCGTCCTACGAGATCTGCACCATCGGCGGCAACGCCGCGACCAACGCCGGCGGCCTGTGCTGCGTCAAATACGGTGTCACCTCTGACTACATCCTGGGCATGGAAGTGGTCACGGCTGACGGCCGGGTGGTACGCATTGGCGGACCGCGGCTGAAGGACGTTGCGGGACTGTCCATGCTCAAGCTCTTTGTCGGCAGCGAGGGAACGCTGGGCATTATCACGGAACTCACCTTGCGGCTCCTGCCGGCAGCGCCTCCCGCGCGGACAGTAGTTGGGTGGTTCTCCAGCAGCGGGGATGCTGCAGCCGCGATCCTTGAGGTCGCCTCGAGCATCCGCCCATCAATGCTGGAGTACATGGATGCGACGTCCATCAATGCCGTTGAAGACGTGCTGAATATGGGCTTGCACCGCCACGCGTCCGCCCTTGTCGTTGCCCGCTCCGATGATCAAAGCCCTAGTGGTGCCGAAGTCACGACCATGCTGGCAGCCTTCCAACAGCACGGCGCGTTCGAGGCATTCGAAGTCGCAGACCAGCAGGAAGGTGAGCGGTTTGCCCACGCCCGGCGAATCGCCATCCCTTCCGTCGAACGTATGGGCACGTTGCTGCTCGAGGACGTGGGCGTAGCCATCCCCCGACTGGGAGAACTCATTCTCGGAGTAGAGAAAATCGCTGAAGCCCGCGACGTGGTCATCGCATTCATTGCCCACGCGGGTGACGGCAACACGCATCCGCTGATTGTTTTCAACCCGGACGACGCCGCCATGAAGGAGCGCGCATACCTCGCCTACGGTGAGGTAATGGACCTGGCCATAAAACTGGAAGGCACCATCACCGGCGAGCACGGCGTAGGCCGACTCAAGCGGCCCTGGCTCGTTGATCAAATCGGAGAAGACCTCCTTGAAATCTCACACAATGTAAAACGGGCTTTGGATCCAGCAGGAATCCTCAACCCTGGAACCATTTTTGCTGCTTCAGGTACTGCCGGCGGCGCTGCGAAGAAAGGTCACTCGTGATGGATCAGACAGGACGCATCCAAAGCGGAGGGCTCTCCGTCGACGCAGCTTTGCACTGTTTTGTCGAGCAGGAGGCACTGCCTGGCTCCGGCATCGAAGCGGCAGACTTCTGGACTGGTCTTGAACAAATTGTTCAGGACTTGGCGCCCCGAAACCGTGAGCTACTCGCCCGGCGCGACGAACTCCAAGCCCAGATTGACGGCTGGCACGCTCTGCACCCAGTTCCATTCGATCAACATGAGTACCGATCCTTCCTGCAGAACATCGGATACATTCTTCCCGAACCCGAAGAAGTACAAGTACACACTCTCGGAGTGGATGAGGAAATTGCCCGCGTGGCAGGACCTCAGCTGATTGTGCCCATTTCGAACGCCCGCTACGCACTTAACGCCGCAAACGCGCGGTGGGGCTCACTCTATGACGCGCTCTACGGCACCGATGCCTTGGGCCCGGCAACAGGAGCAAAAGAATACGATCCAGCACGAGGCAAGCTCGTGGTCTCACATACGCGCGAACTGCTCGACGAGTTCTTCCCGCTAACCGCCGGACGCCACGCCGATTCAGTGGGATACACCGTACGTGACGGCGTGTTGACGGTGGAACTTGCAGACGGCACCTTGAGCAGCCTGATTCAGTCTGAACTGCTCGTCGGCTACCGAGGGGAGACCGGCTCGCCATCGGCAATCCTTCTGCGCCACCATGGACTACACGTCGAGATCACTATCGACCCTTCCACACAGGTAGGACAGACGGACCCGGCAGGAATCTCTGACGTCCTCCTCGAATCCGCCATTACGACGATCATGGACTTCGAGGATTCCGTTTCCGCCGTCGACGCCGAAGATAAGATCCTCTGTTACCGCAATTGGCTAGGGATCAATCGCGGCGACCTCGAAGACACCTTCACAAAGGGAGGCGAAGTGATGGTTAGGAGGTTGGCAAACGATCGGCGCTATACGTCGCCTGATGGCGCGGGAGAGGTAACGGTGCCGGGACGGGCACTCATCTTCGTCCGGAACGTCGGCCACCTCATGAGCACCGACGCCGTACTCGATGCCCAGGGAAATGAGATCGGCGAGGGCATCCTGGACGCCGTCCTCACCACGCTAACCGCACTGTCCGGTCGTGACCCCTCCAACCCCATGCGAAACGGGTCCCAAGGCTCCATCTACATCGTCAAACCGAAAATGCACGGCCCGGCCGAAGTGGCCTTCACGGTGGAACTCTTCCGGCGCGTGGAGGAACTTCTTGAACTGCCGGCGAACACGCTGAAGCTCGGCCTCATGGACGAGGAGCGGCGGACCACGGTCAACCTCAAAGCCTGCATAGCGGAAGCCCGGGAACGACTGGTATTCATCAACACTGGGTTCCTGGACAGGTCCGGTGACGAAATACACACGTCCATGGAGGCCGGGCCCGTCGTCCGCAAGGCTGACATGCGCAACCAAGCTTGGATCTCCGCCTATGAGGATCAAAACGTCGATGTCGGCGTCGAAGTGGGGCTGCCCGGCCACGGCCAGATCGGCAAAGGCATGTGGGCGATGCCGGACCTCATGGCCGCAATGCTCGAGCAAAAGATTGCCCACCCCCTGGCCGGGGCCACCACTGCCTGGGTACCCTCACCCACCGCGGCGACCCTCCACGCCATCCATTACCACCGCGTAGATGTTCCTTCCCGCCAGCAGGACATCGCCAATCAGGGCCGCCGAGGCACGATTGAGGGACTGCTGACTCTCCCCATCGCGGGTAACCCGTCATGGTCGGCAGCCGAGCGCCGGGAAGAACTAGATAACAACATGCAGTCCCTGCTCGGATACGTCGTCCGCTGGGTCGACCAGGGAGTGGGATGTTCAAAGGTGCCGGACATTCATGACGTTGCACTCATGGAGGACCGCGCCACCCTGCGCATATCAAGCCAACACATCGCCAACTGGCTCCGCCATGGAGTAGTGAGCGAGCAGGACGTGCACGAAAGCATGCGACGGATGGCAACAGTTGTCGACGCACAGAACGCAACTGATCCGCTGTACCGCCCCATGTCTTCAAACTACGAGGAAAGCATCGCGTTCCAGTGCGCCGCGGACCTGGTGTTCCAAGGAGCCACCCAGCCAAACGGCTACACCGAACCCCTCCTGCACAAACGACGGCGTGAGCAAAAGCGACTCACCCGATCAGTAGCAATCCACACCGCTAACTCATAGACCTCAAGGAACTTCATGCAGAACTATGTTGAATCACTTTCGGTAAGCTACACGGCCGCCGCCCGGGCTGTTTCGTTGGCTCTTGAGGAAGGGTCAAAGCGAGGTGTTATGGTCGCAGTCACTGTTGTCGACCCGATGATGGGCCTCGTCGCTTTCGGCCGGGCGGACGGTTCGATGCCCCACAGCGTGGAGACCAGCCGACGGAAAGCCAATACGGCGGCATCCACTCGGAGGCCCAGCGGCTGGATGCAGGGAGACTTCGCCCTTGCCCTTCCCATGGGCACCGATAACCTCCTGACAAACATTCGTGGGGGATTCCCATTGGTGTTCGCTGGAAAGCACGTGGGTGGCCTTGGCGTCGCGGGCGGGACCCCTGACCAGGACGCCGAGATCGGCTCTGCTGTGCTGGAGGCTCTAGGCAGCGCCCTAGCGGCAACCTGATCCTTCCTGCTAAAAACCTGCCGGTTTGCCACAAGGATCGCTCCAATTAGTACGTGTGGCGCCGCCATACGCGGCCCTCCTCCGCCCCCTCAGCGCGCACACGGGTCCGGGCAGCGTTCCGTTTAACTGCAATCCCTACGGCCACAATTCCTGCGGTGGGGTGTCGATGGTCACAGGGATCATCAAAATATCGCTGTGTATGACACCCCATCGCAGGCTCGCAAAACGACCGGGTACACCTGTCCCAATCTCACCCGCGTATATTCAGGAGCAAACGATGGACCTTCACCTGCAATCAAATTGGCAACGAACGGTCGGGCAGCGTGTGGAAATCTGGAATAACGGGAAGCTGGTACGCAAAGGAACTGTGGAGGTCGTCATGCCAGATGACACGCTTCTTTGGATTTCAGCGGACGGAGCCTCGTCGCGGCAGATGATTTTCCGTTTCGACGGAGATCAGGTTTTCGCACATTTCATGCCCCCGAGGGCGCCCGAGAACAATCAGTAGGATTTCGGCAGGTCCCCAACGGGGTGCGTCATGCCGGATATCGCGGCCGCGCGGCACAATACAGCCCACCTACCGGAGCTTCCAATGAATAGAACAATGTTCAAGTCCAAGATCCACCGGGCAACGGTCACGCACGCTGACCTGCACTATGTAGGATCCGTCACCGTTGACCTTGATCTCCTCGATGCTGCTGACATTCTTCCTGGTGAGCTTGTGGCCATCGTGGACGTAACCAACGGCGCCCGCCTGGAGACTTACACCATCGCCGGCGAACGAGGCTCGGGCGTGATCGGCATCAACGGCCCCGCCGCCCACTTGGTACAGGAAAACGACATTGTCATCTTGATTACCTACGCCGAAATGACCACCGGGGAAGCCAAAGCCTACGAGCCCCGGGTAGTCCACGTAGACGAAAACAACAAGATGATCCAGCTTGGCAACGACCCCGCAGAGGGTCTCACGCCCGGGCTCTTGCGCCCGCCACACGCCCTGAACAACTTCGCAATCTAAACCGCACCCTGCGCGGTAGGACCACCAGTTGCGCACTGGAGAAACCCCTAGCTAAGAGGACGGGTGGCCGGTCCCTAATCCATACACTGCAAAAGGCCGCTTCATGCTTATCCGGTTCCGTTCTTGACAGAGGCGCTTGTACCCTTGCCGTTGCCCGTTACATTTATTGGGTCCCCGATGGTGGGGGATTTGGTCGCTGGATCCGGTATGACTTTCTTGCCCTGTCTTTGATGATCCGGGGGGGTGTTGTCGCCGGGTTCGGAGGCACGCGTTGACTGCTAATAGGGACACGGCCGGCTCCTTCCGATGGTGCCAGGTCTCTTTGTAACGTGGGTGCCAGCATCGGGTGTCGGACTGCGGCCATGAGCGGTGCAAAGGAGCGCCGGATGGACGAACAATACGAGGTTTTCTGTGGGCTTGATGTCGGCAAATCCGAGCACCACGCCGCGGCATTGAACGCAGCCGGCGAACGAGTCTTCGACAAGCCCCTACCTCAGGATGAGGCGCGGCTGCGCGAGCTGTTCACCGGGCTGCAGCAGCACGGCCGCGTGCTCGTGATCGTCGACCAGCCCAACACCATCGGCGCTCTTCCGATAGCCGTGGCCAGGGACTGCGGCTGCACTGTTGCCTACCTGCCCGGCCTCGCGATGCGTAAAGCCGCTGACCTTTATCCGGGAAAGTCCAAGACGGACGCGCGGGATGCGTTCATCATCGCCGAAACTGCACGTGCAATGCCGCACATGCTCCGGGCCGTTGACCGAGACAGCGAGGTGCTCGCGGCACTAAAAGTGCTCTCCGGATTCGACGCGGACCTGACCCATGAGTGCACCTCGATACGGGGTGAATTCCCCGCACGATCAGGGAACAAACAACTCAAAAACGCCCTCTTTAGATCCGCCTGGATCGCCAGCTGCCACCACGCCGCGTCGAAGGCCTACTACCAGAAGAAACGGGCACAGGGGAAGAAGCACAACGCCGCCGTCATCTGCCTGGCCCGCCGGCGCTGCGACGTCATCTACTCAATGCTCAGACACGGCACCTTCTACGAGGAAAAACCCGCCCTGGCCGCTTGACCAAAAGCATAGGGACACCCCCCGGATTCCAGTAGGACCTGATGCCCCGCTCGCATTGCTCCAAGGCCACAGGGACGTCAGTCCCCTGCCGCAGTCACCGCCGCCCTGGCACTCAGCGGCACTGTTCGCCCTTATGCCGACGCTGGTAGTTCCGCTCCTTCCCGATTTCCTTTGCATGCTGCAGGTGACACCCGACGGCGCCTCCTGGCTGGCAACTATCACCCTGCTCTCCAGCGCGGTGGCTACGCCAATAGTTCCCGCAGCGCGGATATGTACGGCAACCGCAAGATGATGATTATGTGCTTAGCCCTCATGGGGGGTCGGTGGTGGAAGCAGTGTGAGGTGCCATTATGTGGCTGGTCATCGGCGGGCATTTCAGGGCTTCGCCTCTGCGTTGATCCCGGGTGGGCACCTCGGTCACGAGGACGGTCGGTGAGACCCGACTCCCGTCCTTCGTAGCATTTAAGGACATCTTTTGGATAGCAGCGCTTACGGCGACAGGATCGGCGTGGGCCGCGGTAGACATCCGGGGCCCTCAGCGCGCCCCCGTGTCAGGCGTCGGCGCTGTTGAACTCGTACTCCAAGGACGCGTCTTGGCTCCGGACCACCGGCCCCTCACACTCGCCGTTGTAACCGTCCTGGCAATCAGCGGAGATCAGGTCGACTGGAGCCGCGTGGACACTGAGGGCAACTACTCAGTTGCTCTCCAGTTCCGGCGAATACCCCATGGTGGCCAACGCCGCTGGTTGGTCGCCCATGGCCAGGCCTTTGAGCTTGACGGACGCACTTCGCCGTGAAAGCACTCTTTGAAGCCGGCGGCGGGCACTTTGGACCATCCGAACGGACGACGACGGCGGGTAAGTCTTCCCGCTCCCACTCGCCGGCCCTCACGTGATAACCATGCTTAAGTCCTAGACTCGCGTAGCGATGGCGCAAAAGATCACCGTGGAATCCCGCTCCATGCGTAGACTTTGCTGCTCCGGCTGTGCAGAGGTGCTCCGGGAGCGTGAACATCTTTAGTCATGATGAATGTCTTAGCTCCGCCTGCGACTTCTCAGGGCACAACGGCTACCGCGCTATCAAGGTACGGCACCGTCGTCGCCGACGCGAGGGGAAGCTTTCGATGCCGCCCGTGCCCACGAGCCGCAGCTTACCAAGCTGAACGTTTCACCGGCCGAACTCGGCCGAAACCCTTGTGTTCCGCGTAAGGATGCGCAGGGAACGAGGGACGCAGGAGCCATGGACCGGAACTCCGATGGCCGTACTTGGCTCCCCCGACCCTGCGACTGTAAGTTTTCCGCGAAGGCTATCTATCTTCCATCGCTCAGTTCATCGAGGACACAAACCCGGCCGCCGTTCTGCGTCTACCGTGGCAGCCTTGACGACCGCTTTCGGTGAAACAGCCATGCTGGATCTCTTCGACGGGTGGAATTTTACGAGCGGTTCGCACTACGGCGCTATTGTCCAAACGAATCGACGCCTGCACGGCAGCAGCCGACTAAAATCAGACCTAGCACGTCAATAATCCTTCTATCTAACGGCCGTTTGCAGAGACAATCTGGAAGCCCATCAATCACTGCAGAAGCGCGGTCCAGATGGGGTTCGGTACTCAGTCACTCCTTCATGCTGTTGCCCTTCGGCTCAGCATGAAGGAGTGGCTGAAGTCTTCCTTCGTTGAGCAGCTCGGGATCCACTTGACCACCTAAACTCGTCCCGATTGAACGGCGAGTCCGCGGATGCCGTTGCCCCAGTAGCTACAGCTGCGTCCCAGCGACACCGCGGCCACCGCACTACCCCTCTCTTACTGTTACGGGGTGGAGGAGGCTAGCAGACACCTCCTGGTGACACATCAGGCAGTTAAGTTTTTTGACCCCGTGGCTGGGGTTCACGTCCTTAGTACGCGAAACTGCGGTCGACTCCATCCAGGATGCGGTCCAAGCCCGGAAGCCAGTCCTCCTCAAGACGACTGGGGGGATAAGGGGTGTCGTACCCGGTGACGCGGACGACTGGGGCCAACAGCGAGTGGAAGACCCTTTCCTGAACTCGGGAGGCAATTTCGGCCCCGAGTCCTGCGGTCCGCGATGCCTCATGGGCAACGAGGAGCCGGCCGGTACGTTCTACTGACCGAATTATCGTGGCGTCATCGATCGGAGACAGGGACCGGAGGTCGATAACCTCGATGCTTCGGCCCTCTTGATCGCATATTTCTGCGACTTTGAGGGCGACGGGCACGAGCGCTCCGTAGGTAACGATAGTCAACTCGTTCCCCGGGCGGACAATTTCGGCTTTCTCAAGTGCCTGAGGCATCCTGTTCGGATCCACGTCGCCTTTAAGCCAGTAATGGCGTTTTGGTTCAAGGAAAATGACAGGATCCTGGCTGCGGACAGCGAGGCCGATCATATCGTAGGCCTGTTGCGGTGAGGACGGGCAGACCACCTTGAGCCCGGCTGTATGGGCGAAGTACGCCTCAGGCGATTCCGAATGATGTTCAATGGCACCGATGCCCCCGCCAACCGGGATCCTGATCACCACGGGGACAGTGATTGTCCCCTCGGACCGGTGCCGGTATTTTGCCAGCTGGGTAATGATCTGGTTCATGGCGGGAAAGACGAACCCGTCGAACTGGATCTCGCAAACCGGCCGGTATCCTGCCATTGCGAGTCCGATGGCGCCGCCGACGATGCCGGCTTCCCCCAACGGTGAATCGACCACGCGCTGCGGTCCAAAGGTTTTCTGGAGGCCGTCGGTCACCCGGAAGACTCCGCCAAGTTGCCCTATGTCTTCACCGAGGAGCATCACTTTGTCGTCGGATTCCATTGCATGGCGCAACCCGAGGTTAAGTGCGTGTGCGATTGGCATCTTGCTTATCGTCTGGTTCATTCTCCTGCCTCCACGAATTCAATGTGTTCTGCCATCTGCTGTTCGAGTTCGACGGGCAGATCAACGTAGGTATTTCGGAAGGGCGACTCAGGACCAGGGCTTGGCAGGTTACGGCAACCGGTCCGCAGCCGCTCTGCCAGACGGCTTTCCTCTTCGGCAATCTGGTTAAGAAGGGCATCATCGATCTGTCCAGTGGAGTCGAGATAACGCCGGAACCGGTCAATCGGATCTAAGGCGGCCCACTCATCGTTTTCGGCGCCGGATCGGTATCGACCGTCATCGTCCGACGTGGTGTGCGGGTTGCGACGGTAGGTGAGGGCCTCGATCAGTGTCGGGCCATTCCCGCTGCGGGCGTTGTCGAGAGCCTGCCTGGCTGCAGCCAGACAGGCAAAGACGTCGTTACCGTCCACGCGGACACCCCGGAAGCCAAAACCTTCTGCGCGCTGCGCGACCGAAACCCTGCTTTGGACCGAGAACGGGGCCGAAATTGCCCATTGATTGTTCTGGCAGAAGAATACAACCGGCAAATTCTGCGCTGCCGCCCAGACGAAAGCTTCGTTCGTCTCGCCCTCGCTTAGCGCCCCGTCACCGAGGAACACCATCACCGCCCGGTCCCGGCCCGGATCTCCGGTGCCAACGTCGCCGTCCCGGACAATACCCATGGCATAACCAACCGCATGCAGTGTCTGTGCACCGATGACCAGCGTGTAAAGATTGAAGTTATTGGCCGTTGGGTCCCACCCCCCCAGCGTCGTGCCACGAAAGAGTCCCAAGAGGTTGACAGGATCCACCCCGCGGCACCAAGCCACAGCATGCTCGCGATAAGTAGGGAAAACAACGTCACCCGGCTGTAGGGCACGGGCAGCCCCGACCTGCGCGGCTTCCTGACCCAACAGGGACGGCCAAAGGCCTAGCTCCCCCTGTCGCTGCAGAGCAATCGCTTCGGTATCGACCCTCCGCGCCAGCACCATGTCCCGATACAAGCCAGGACCATCAACCGTCGATAAATCGAGTTTCAACACCTCATCCGTTTGGATAGATCCTTCCTGGCTTATCAGAAAGATCGGTTTGTCCGTCATGAACTGGTTCCCTTTCCTTTGGGCTGGACTCCCCGGACCATCTGGGCTGGTGCAGCACAACCCACAGCGGCAGAAGGACGTCCGACTGGGCGAAGCCGTACCGTTGCCGCTGTGCAGCCAGACACGGTCCGGGCCGGGGTTAGATCTAAAATGCTGCCCTGTTCTGTCCTGGGGCCGGTAGTCGGAGCCACAAGCATGGCGCTCTCCTAAAAGTGTTCTTCCGACGGATTGTCGTGAATGAATTGCTGACCTAACTCTGAAGAGGTGACGTGTTGTGGTCAACTTGTTCCATTGCAACTGAGCGATCTGTTCATAAGGAACTCAAAGACGCAGGCGGAGCTGGACTAAACGATTAGCACCGACGGCCTCCACTACGAGCTGCTGAAACGACGCACAGCCAACGCCCGCAAAGGTGCCACCGAATAAGGATCAGAATTTGGTAGATCGCACAGTCCGGTGTTGGCGAGCCTATAGAACCTGGGAAAAGACAGTGGGCCGCTTCGAGTGGAAGCGTGCGGAATTGGTCATCGCGGTCACGGTTCCTCCCTCGAAAATGGGCTGATGCTTCTGGTCGCGGTGCATCCGGAAGCCGAGGCAGCACCACCCCTGTGATGAGTCATTCGAAAGCCCGAAAGCACCACCTGCGCCAATGTTGAGGCACCAACCGCCTCCCCCCACTAGCTCTGCGGCCATGCGCCATCACTCGGAATATTCGGCACCCTGATGCAATCCCTACACAAGGCTCGCGGGTTCGTTTCACAGTGCGGGAATTCGGAACAAGCCACCTTGTCCAGCGGTAAAGAGGTCACCTGTAGACCTACTGGTAAGGCCGGTGTGTCCGGCGGAAGCGGTCAGCTCGTCTGTGGCTTTCGATACAGAAAACGCCACAGTGGCCCTAAATCGCTCGCACCTTGACAGCTACTGTCTTCTAGGTCACAGTTTATCCATGCTGTTCGAGTCTCTGGATCCAGAGATTGCTATCAGAGGTAAACGAGGACTGGTGCAGTTCGCCCTTCGAGATGACGACCGGAGAGGTTTCTCGTCCGAGGCCCATACGACACCCGTGACAAACCGTGCTTGGTCTTCGAAACAGTCAGTTTTAGTTAGCGAGGTCGCGTTGGAACCAACAGGCTCGCTAATGGTCTGAATTTGCGTGATTGAACGGATCTGGAAGTCACCGCCGACGTCACCGCAGATTTATTCGCGTAATCAACCATAATCAGGAGTAATTGTTATGAGTGGTCCACTTAGCGGCTTGCGTGTCCTTGACATTGCCACCGTATTCGCCGGTCCCTTCGCCGCTGCCTTGCTCGGCGATATGGGAGCAACTGTGCTGAAGGTCGAGATGCCTGGGGTGGGCGATCCGCTGCGTAGCCTCGGACCCTTTCAGGGCAACACGTCGCTTACGTGGGCTGCATCGGCACGAAACAAGCAAAGCATGACTCTCGACTTGAAATCGCCGGAGGGGCAGGAAATTCTCATCAGCCTTCTCGCCAAGCAGGACATTCTGATCGAGAACTTCCGGCCCGGCACTCTGGACAAGTGGGGCCTCACCATTGATCGGCTGCGGACGGCGAATCCCGACCTGATTGTGGTTCACATTTCGGGTTACGGACAGACTGGCCCCTATGGAAGCAAGGCAGGCTTCGGGACTCCTGCGACTGCATTCAGTGGTTACGCCCACATCAATGGGTACCCCGACCGTCCTCCTGTACTGCCATCGGTATCTCTGGTGGACTACCTGACCGGAATGTTCGGGGCGCTCGGTGCCCTGGCGGCTGTTTATCAACTGAAGGTGTCGGGCGGGCCGGCCGAGGAAGTCGACGCTGCTTTGTACGAGTCGATATTCCGGATGCTGGAGGTGGTCGTCGCCGAGTATGACGCGCTCGGCACAGTTCGAGAACGTACAGGCAACGAGCTTGCAGCTTCTTGCCCTGCAGGAATTTATCAGGCGAAGGACGGGCACTGGGTCGTCATTACTACCAGCACGGAGCGCACCTTCGCGCGACTGGCTGAAGCGATGGACCGGCCTGACATGCTCACCGACCCACGTTACTCGACCAATCGGGAACGACTGACGCGGAGGACCGAGATGAACCAGTTGCTTTCAGACTGGACCGGCACTTATACGCGGGAAGAACTGCAGAAGCGGCTGGACGACTTCTCGGTTCCGCATTCCCTCGTTTACGACATCGCCGACATCTTCAAGGATGAGCACTATGCAGCTCGCGACATGCTGGTAGAAGTAAGCCATCCCACACTCGGCAAGGTCACCTTGCCTGGAGTAGTGCCCAAATTCAGTGAGAACCCTGGCTCCATTAGGAACGCCGGCCCTCTCATGGGCGAACATACAACATCTGTTCTCACTGACCTGGGCTACACCGCCGAGCAGATCGCTGACCTCGAACATCGGGGAGTTGTCTGATGCTAACTGAAAGCGATCGCCCCGCTAGCCTCGAGAAGGGAGCATGACGTGCCAAGCGGACTAATTATAGAAAAGCACGAGAACGGTCATGTTCTAGAGGTGGTTCTGGACCGGGGCGAACGCGGAAATGCTTTGTCGGCTTCCATGTATCGTGGGCTGGCCAGAGTAATAAGGGACGCAGAGAATGATGCATCTATCGGCGCGCTCCTCATTCGCAGCAGTTGTGAAACTTTTTGTATGGGCGGTGACATAGCTGATGACCGCGGTAGGCGTGATCCGGATTACAGCGCGGCGATTCGCGACTTTGCCGAGCAGTGGTTGTCACGGAGCATTCCAACAGTGGCGTTGGTCGACGGAGGCGCCCAAGCGTTCGGTTGTGCACTCGCTCTTAGCTCAGATCTTGTGTTCTCGACGGAAAAGGCCTGGTTCTCACTCCCCGAACTGATGCACGGACTCGTACCCGTATATGCGTTGGCGGTTTTGAACGCGTCGGGGCATGCCTCGACCGGAGCTCGACTGATGTGGCAGGGCAAGCGTTTCTCGAGCCGTGACGTCAGCAGCTTTGCTAACAACGTCGTCCTATGCGCTTCAACCCAGGAAGCGGAAGAAGGTATTGCAAATACGTTCAACGGATGGATGGGTGGAAACGTGGTCTCTCTTCGGCACGCAAAGAAGTTCCTCAATAACGAAAATGATACTGACAGGCAAAAGATCCTGTCAGGTGCCCACGAAGAACTTCAACGGGCCTTGGCGGACGCTGACGAGGACCCAAAAAAAGCACAATCCTACCTGTCGGGACAGCACTAGTCGCGACAGCACAACCGTCGCAGGACCCCCTGAGACTCCTAGAACAATTCAACTTTTTCGCCACCTTGCTCAAGATGGCTAGCGCCTATGGAAAGGCAGCTTGTAATGAAGCAAACTGTGCTCGACAGAGCCCAAAAGAAGGCATTTCGCCGGTTGATGCCATTCGTGGCACTGCTCTTCGTGGTAAACCAACTCGACCGCATTAATATTTCGGTAGCCGGACCCAATGGTATGAATGAAGATCTTGGGTTGACTGCGGCGCAATTCGGCCTTGCGTCCGGACTCTTTTTTATCGGCTACATGACACTTGAAGTTCCCAGCAATCTCGCCCTGCACCGGTTCGGTGCGCGGCGATGGCTTGCGCGTATTGTCGTCACATGGGGGATCGTGGCGACGTCCCTGACTTTTATTCCAAATGCAGAATGGTTATACGGTCTTCGCATACTGCTGGGGATGGCCGAGGCTGGATTTGCACCCGGGATCGTGGTCTATCTGACATACTGGTTCACGCGCGAGATGCGCTCCCGGGCTACCGCCTTTTTCTTGCTGGGTATTCCTGTCGCGGCCGCCTTCGGCGTTCCATTTATGACCCTGATTGGTGTGCATATGGACGGGTTCTTCGGGCTTGACGGTTGGCGTGTGATCCTTCTGATAACAGGCCTGTTGGCAGTGCTACTCGGCGTCATGTGCTGGTTCTACCTGACAGATCGGCCTGCGGATGCGAAGTGGCTGACAGCCGAGGAAAGTCAGGTGCTGACAGAGGCATTGGCCAACGAGACACCGGAAAAAGCGGGTAATCACAGCATTGGCAAGGCCCTACTGAACGGGAAAGTGTGGCTACTTGCAGTTGCGCCATTCCTGGTCCTCTACTCTATGTTCGTCGTGACGTTCTTTCTGCCAACCCTGCTCAAAGATATCAACGCCCGTGAGTCTCTCGGCCTTGACAGCGTGCAGGTGGGTCTCCTCTCTGCAATTCCGTGGGCCATCGGCGGCGCGGGTATGCTCTTTTTCGCCTCTAGGTCGGACAAGAAAAAGGAAGTAACCAAACACTTCGTTGCGGCCACGACTATCGGCTCAATAGGGTTCTTTTTCCTTGCCATGTTTGGTTTGGACAACCCGTATATCGCTCTTGCAGCGCTAACGGTGGCCATGGTCGGTGTTCTTGGATCCCTTACTACGTTCTGGGTTCTTCCGTCGCGTCTCTATACAGGCGCCGCCGCGGCCGGCGTAATAGCCCTGATCAACACCATTGCCAATTTCGGCAGCTTTCTTGGCCCATACTCCTTTGGCGTACTCAGCGACGCCACGGGCGGATACAGGGGCGGCCTGATTATCGTTGCCGTGGCCATGCTGCTTGCTGGACTTCTCATCGCCCTGCGATTCCGCGACCTTGGGAGAGCCCCGGTTCAGGCTTCTACCGAACGCGAACGCGTCGACAGCGTCCACAGGACGTCCAACAATGAACCTAAAATCCTGGCCCATCAAGCTGAGACGCCTTCACGGTTGTTTCCACGGGAGGATGACTAATGACACTGCCCAAGTCTGTCGTAGTGCGTGAAGTAGGCGCGCGTGAAGGTATGCAGATTGAGAAGGGACCAATCCCGACGGCGGAGAAGATACGTCTGGTGGACCTTCTGTCCGAGTGCAACTTCCCGGAAATCGAAGTTACCTCTTTCGTCTCCCCGAAGTGGGTGCCGCAAATGGCGGACGCCGAGCAGGTCGCAACAGGGTTCACCAGGAAGCCGGGCACCGAATACACCTGTGTTTACCTGAACAAGCAGGGTCTCGAACGCGCACTCGCGGTCGGCACTCTGGACGTCAAAGCCGCGGTGATCGTCTCGGCCAGCGAGGACTTTTCCCACAAGAACATGAGACGGTCCACCGAGCAGGTGCTTGCCGACATCCCGGATTCGCTCGCGGTCGCTCGCGATGCGAACGTCCCTGTGGCCTACCTGTCGGTCGCGGCAGCCTTCGGCTGTAACTACGCAGGAGACGTCGACCTGGGCGCTGTGATCGATCGCTTTACACGTGCGCTTGCAGTAGCAGCGGACGCAGGTGTCCATATCCCCACTTTGCTTTTGGCGGACACCATGGGATGGGCCAACCCCGAACAGATTCGCCGCACCGTCGGTGAAGTTCGAGAGCGTTGGCCCGAACACGACATTCGGATGCACCTGCACGATACCCGTGGCATGGGTATCGCCAACGCCTACGCGGCGATGCAGCTGGGAGCACGTGACTTCGACGCTTCGGTCGCAGGGTTGGGCGGATGTCCCTTCGGCGGGGACCACGGCGCCGCCGGAAACATCGCCACCGAGGAGTTCGTGCACATGTGCCACGAAATGGGAATCGACACCGGGGTCGACCTTGACCGCCTCATCGACGTCGCCCTCCAATCCGAGTCCATTGTTGGACATCCCCTCCCAGGGAAAGTAATGCGGGGACGCGCATTGCACACATATCGCTGATCGCATCCCCTACTGGCTCCGAACACGGTGGTGCGGCGTTTTCCCGACGCGCTACAGGAAATATTGGTCCGGAGGAACCAGTCCGCCTTCGCGGTGCGGGGCATCGACACCGGCGTCGATCCTGAGTAATTAATGAAATATCGCACGCGGGTCAAATACAGAACGCCGTCGGTCACTGGCTCGAGCCTTCGTTCGAGCCAGCTGGCCCGCGTGGGTCCTGTACCCACCCCGCGTCCGGCAGCTCATTGCGACAGATAAAAACTAACGTCTCCCACGTCCAGACCTCTCAGCAAGAAGCCGATCTCTCGACCAATCAGCATGCCGTTAGCCCCCGAATGAGGGTGCTCAGCACGGTCCTTCCGAGGAAGGACCACAATCAGAAAGAACTTCGATGAAAAAGATTGCGTTTGCAGCACTATGCCTGTTCGTCGGTCTCGCAGCTACAGGCTGCGGCGGCGGCAACGCCTCGGCTACGGGCAGTGAAAGAAACTATCCCAACGGTCCCATCAAAATGACTGTGGGCGGCGCCCCAGGCAGCGGGTTCGATCTCGCAATGCGAACGCTTACAGAAGTCCTTGGGAAGAATGACATCGTAGATGTCCCAACCCCCATAGATAACCGGCCTGGGGCCGACGGATCGCTCTGGGCTTCGCAAATGATCGACAAGTATTCCGGCGCTGACGACCGCCTTTCCGTCACATCATTGGTGATGATGACGAACCATGCTCGTGGCAAGTCCGAGTTCAACTATGACGATGTCACCATGATCGCGCAGCTAATGACCGAAAATTTTGCCGTTGTCGCAAAAGCGGACTCTGTCTACCGTGACCTGCCGTCGGTCCTCGATGCCGTCGTTTCCGACCCGGCATCGATACCCGTTGGCGCGGCATCTGATGATCAAATGCCATTCGCGCTGCTGGTTGAAGCTGCGGGCGGTGACGCCTCCAAAATCAACTTTGTGGCATACGAGGGTGGCGGGGAACAAACCGCCGCTCTGCTTTCCGGGGACATAGACGTTGCTATCGCTGGCAGCAGCGAGTTGCTTCCCCTCATCACATCCGGGGAACTCAGCGCTCTGGCTGTAGTGGGCGAGGAACGATACGAAAAGTTGAGCGATGTTCCAACAACCAAAGAGCTGGGTTACGACGTCACAATCGCAAACTGGCGCGGGATCTACGGCCCTCCTAACATGCCTGATTACGCCGTCAAGTACTGGCAGGACGCGATTAAGAAGGCAGTTGAGACCAAGGATTGGCGTGATGCCGCCGAGAGAAACCAGTGGGTAACGAGCTACCGGACCGGGGACGATTTCGATGCGTTTCTAAAGGACACCAACCAGCAGGTGACCGATGCCTTCACGAAAATCGAGAAGGGATGAGCAAGCTAATCTCGACTGAGAAGGCCAGAACCTTGCCCCGGGGGCGCTCCGACTTGCTGTGTGGTCTCGGAGTGATGGTTGCGGGCTCACTTCTACTTGTCAGTGCGCTCGGCATAGATACTACTACCGGTACTGAAGCGGGAATTGGTCCTGGGCTGGTTCCAGTTGCGTTGGCAACCTTGCTCATGGCAGGCGGTGCCGTGCTCTCCCTCACAAGTCTTCGAACGGCGCGGTCACCCCACGGGGAGCAGACAGATTCACAGGCGGAACGTGACGTAGAAGCGCTCATGAAGGAATCCGAGCCACCCGTCGCGCTCAAAAATCTCCTTGTCGTAATCCTCCTCTTTGTCGGCTATGCCGTCGCCTTTATCCCTCTCGGCTACGTCCTGTCCACGGCGATTTTTCTCGGAATCATAGTCACCGTCATCGATCGGGCAAAATGGAAACGAAACATCCTGTTCGCTATAGGCTTCTCAGCCATTGTTTATCTGAGCTTCACTCAACTCCTGGGCGTACCGCTTCCTGCAGGCGTGCTCGGGCTACCGGTAGGAGGCTGACATGGACGCGTTCGGTTCTCTCATAGCCGGCCTCGGGTCTGCACTAACCCCGACCAATCTCATGTTTGTTTTCCTGGGCGTTCTCATCGGCACAATCGTAGGCGTGCTCCCTGGACTCGGTCCCATCACAGCAATCGCACTGTTGATTCCGCTAACATTCGGTCTTGAACCCACTAGCGGCCTGATCCTGCTGTCCGGGGTATATTACGGCGCGATGTACGGGGGGTCGATCACCTCCATACTCATACGAACACCGGGCGAAGTGGCATCGGCCGTCACAGCGCTTGACGGACACCAGATGGCCAAGCAGGGTCACGCTGGACCGGCTCTTGCCACCGCCGCCGTCGGATCGTTCATCGGCGGCACGATAGCCGTCATCGGTCTGGTTTTTCTATCTCCAGTTCTGGTCACAGTTGCAACGTCCTTCGGAGCGTCTGAATACACCATATTGCTCATCGGCGCCCTTGCACTCACCACGTCCTTGATGAGCGGGTCTAGGCTGAAGGCCGGAATTTCCGTGCTCATTGGTATGTCATTCGGCGTAGTCGGGCTCGATCCGCAGAACGGAGTGGAACGTTGGACTGGAGGGGCAATCGAGCTTTCCGACGGCATCGACATCGCGCTAGTCGCGATGGCCCTTTTCGCTGTGCCCGAGGCGCTTCGTCACCTAGCACTAGGCGACCGCCAGCCATCGCCTACGATGCGTGTCCAGCGGGCGTGGATGAATAAGGAAGACCTTCGCCGATCGGCCGGCCCCTACGCCCGAGGATCGTTAGTGGGATTCACAGCCGGAGTGCTACCAGGCCTCGGACCGACACTCGGTTCGTTCGCCTCCTACTCGTTGGAACGAAGTATTGCTCGGGGCGAGCGGAGAAAACTCTTCGGTAAGGGAGCAATTGAAGGTGTCGCGGGACCAGAGACCGCAAATAACGCTGCAGTCGGCGGTGCCATGGTCCCTATGCTGGCCTTAGCGATACCAGGCTCGGCGACAACGGCGCTCCTTCTTTTCGTCTACCAGATGTACGGGTTGCAGCCGGGACCTCAACTTTTCGTGAACGATGGTCCACTTGTTTGGACGATCGTAGCGTCGATGCTGGTAGGTAACGCCATGCTGCTGGCGTTGAACATGCCGATGGTCCGAATTTTCGTGACGATGCTGAAAGTGCCGCCACCACTGCTTTACGGCGGAGTGCTGGCGTTTGTGATGCTAGGAGCGTATGCCCTGACATTCAGCTTCTACTCACTGTTGCTACTTGTTGCAATAGGTTTGCTCGGATACGTCATGCACGAGAACAATTTCCCGCTCACTCCTGCGATCCTGGCTGCCGTATTGCTTCCCATGCTTGAGTTGAATCTCCGTAGAGCCCTGCTAGTATCCGGCGGCGACTGGACAACGTTTATTAGCCGACCACTATCGCTCATCTTGATCATCATCATCGCGCTCGGCACGACTGTGCCGTTCATCGTCAAGGCAATACGCTCGAGGTATCAAACCGCCGCAGCGGAGCCGACCAAGATAGACACCCTAAGGTAGGGGGTCGACCTCGCATCTAGTTGGACTCAGGCAGTGGTGCGGGCAGGACTTCGGCAGGGGAGATCCGATCGGCAGCACCACTCGAGCCGTAGGGCCTGTAGTGGCTGGCTGAGCCAGCGGTTGGCACAGGTCCGGGAGATTTCCATTTCCCTGGCCGCGTCGGCCACAGACGACCGGACAGGACACCCTCGATAATGATCCGCCTATCGGTCTCGGTCAGGCGGCCATCACGGTGGGACACATGAAGACCTCTTAGATTCAGCTGGCAGTTATGGGAACCACCAACCTAAGAGGTATTCCCCTACTTGCGATGTTACCAATGTCCTGGCTCAAAACATCTGAAAATAAGCGTTCCCTGCGAGGAGGGCAAGGATGAGCGGGCGAGGGCTGGGTTGTCGTGGACCGCACTTTCGTGTTGGTTCGGGCTTCGTCCGGTGGCTGGCGCGCGTCGTGATCGACTGGCCTGTTAGACTCTCACGGAAATTAGCCAGCCACGGGCGGTGAGAACCCGACTTTGGTGCGGTGCTTCATGCGGCACAGCCGTGCGGTCTGGTCAGCCCGGTTGTTGGGCCAGTTCGAGGACGACGGGTAGCCCAAATGCCTGGAGCTGATTGATGTCGCGTGCCCGTGCTTTGGCCGGCTCGGATGATCGGGTTGAGGGTCCCTGTAGAGCTCGCCGGTGGTGGGCATGTTCCAGACGGTGATGAGGATCGAATGTTCAACGGCGACGAGGGCGTTCATGGGTCCGCGCCGTGCGGCAAGTCTTCGGTACTTGGCGCCGACATACGTTTTGTTCGATCTGCACGTGGCTAGTGCGCTTATGCCGGCGGCTCCTTTGAGATGTGGGGTGAGCACTTTGTCCATTAGGAACACGAATAACATGAACTGGACTAAATGTTTAACGGCGACCGCCTCCACTACGAGTTGCTGAAGCGATTCAACGCCAAGCCGGGTTTGCACCACGGGTAGATCGCGTATCTCGCTGGTCAGCTCGAGAAGCCGGGTCGTGCCCACCGTCGACCGGGTCATGTCCAAGCTAAACATCTGCGATGCAGCATCGCTCGAAAGGTCCTGCACCGTAATCCATCCTTTGCACAGGCTGGGGTCGCTCCCAAGGTTGCGAAATTCGGGGACAGCCACCTTGTCCAGGGGTTGTAACGGCTTACTTACAAAGCTCCGCCACCGGTAAGGCCAGTACTTCGATGGTCGCAGCCGAATAGCTCTAGCATTCGTTGCGATCGCACGCGAAACGGGGCTAGATTGCTTAGTTCTTGACAGCCAGTGTCTACTGAGTCACAGTTTATTCATGCTGTCGGACGTTCTGGATCCAGAGAGCAGAATCTATGTAAGTGAGGTCCTGATGCAGTTCGCCCTTCGAGACTTGACGATCGGAGAGGTTCTCTCGTCCCAAGCCACACGACACCGTGACAAACCGTGCTTGGTCTTCGAAACAGTCAGTTTCAGTTATCAGGAGGTAGAGCTGGAAACCAACAGACTCGCCAACGGTCTGGGTTCAGCTGGAGTTGATTTCGGCGATCACGTAGCGGTTATGTTGGGTAACGGTCCAGAGATTTTGCTCTCAATTTTTGCTTTAGGAAAACTAGGCGCCGTAGCCGTCCCACTGAACACATCGGCGAGAGGCAAGGGGCTGGCCTACAATCTTGATCACGCTGATGCCACCACGTTGATCGCTGACGCACAGTTCCTTCCGCATATCGCGGCGATCATCCATCTAACCTCCTCTTTGAAGCGCTTGATCATCGTCGGTGAACCGCCCTCTGGCGCCGACCTGCCTGCTGATCTCATTGTCTTGAAGTTCAACGATTTGAGGTCCAGCAATACACTTGCGCCCAAAGCTGAAGTGAAATACAACGATCAAGCCTTCCTTATGTACACCTCAGGGACGACCGGCCCATCGAAGGCCGTTATGTACACGCACGCGTACGCCCTTACGTGGGCTGGAGGGTTCGCCGATGCACACCGCTATCGCAGCGACGACATTATGTACGTATCGATGCCCTTGTTTCATGGGAATGCTTTGCATTCCGCCACTTACGCGTGCTTATTGGCCGGAGCCACAGTCGTCATAAAGCCAAGGTTTTCGGCGTCCAATTTTTGGCGTGACATATATTGTTACGGTGCGACTTTGACGAACCTATTAGGTTCGATGGGTGACATTCTCTGGAATCTTGATGCATCCGAATATGAGCGCAAGAATACGCTCCGTCAAATCATGGCGGGACCCATACCAGACCGCGGTCGCCAAATGGAAGAACGCTGGCATGTCCAGCTAGTGTCATGTTTCGGGTTAACCGATTTCGGCGTTTCAAATTTTTCGACCGTCGATGATCCGCCTGACAAGTTTGGATCTTGCGGACTGGTGTCACGTCATTTCGAGGTAAAAATCGTTGACGATAACGATTTCGAGGTACCTGACGGACAGCTTGGGGAAATTGTCCTGCGTACAAAGACGCCATGGCACAGTGCCTCCGGTTACTACAAGATGCCAACCGAAACCGCGGCTAGTCTGCGGAATCAATGGTTTCATACCGGGGATTTAGGAATTCGCGACGCAGACGGGTTTTTGTACTTCAAGGATCGAAAGAAGGACGCAATCCGCAGGCGCGGCGAGAATATATCTGCGTTCGAGGTCGAGCAGGTGTTGATGGACTACGAGGGCATTGCAGAAGTCTGCGCCTATGCGGTAGCGGTTGACGGAGACGAAGAAGTCGGAGTTTCGCTCATTATTACACCAGGTCATAACTTCGTGCCGGCTGATCTAATTAAATGGTGTGAGGGACGAATGTCATACTTCATGGTGCCACGATTTATCGATACACGCGAAGACTTGCCGAGAACTGAGAGCGGAAAAATTCAAAAGCATTCGCTTCGCAATGATGCGCAATCAAACGTCAAGCAGTTGTGGGACCGCGTGTCAGAAGGAATCGAGGTTGGTCGACTATGACCCGTCTCGAAAAGATAGCCGCAGGATTTCATTTATTAGAGGGGCCGGTCTGGGATCCAACTTCCGGTTTGGTATTCGCAGACGCCGAAGGGGGTGGGGTGTTTGGTATCAACCAGGCTGGAACTGGCCCCACCACTATCGTGCAACACCGACGAGGAATCGGCGGGTTAGTGCGTCATCAGGCAGGCGGTCTTGTCGTATCCGGTCGTAATGTCGCATACAAAGGAACCGATACATCGTCGACGGTCGTTCTGTTAGACAACGCCCCTGAAATGAGTGGAATGGTCGGATTCAGCGATATGTGTGCCGATGCATCGGGCCGCGTGCTGGCCGGTATGTTAGGATCACGGCCGACCCAGGAGAACCATCTCTCCGACCACGGGAGTCTCTGGCTCATCGACCTGGACGGATCCGCCCGATGTCTAATACCGACACCCAAGGTCCGGCACACCAACGGTTTGGCGTTCTCGCCAGATGACACCAGCCTCTACTATGCAGATTCTGGTCAGCGGGCTGTCTTCGTATATGACTACGACGTTGATTGCGGCCGCGTCGGCGAACCACGTCTGTTCGCCACGATGGACGCTGGCATCCCTGATGGGCTAGCGGTTGCGGCTGATGGAAGTGTCTGGGTAGCAAACGCGTTCGCATCCCGTGTGCTTGTTTTCGGTCCTCACGGGGGTCTTCAGCGCACCATCAACATGCCCCAGGAAATTGTGACCAACGTTTGTTTCGGCGGCACTGCAATGGACGAGATATTCATCACCACGGGGTCCTTGAACCCGGCTGAACGTGTCGGTGCTGTGTATCACCTGACTAACGACGTCCCCGGATTGCAAACCCACCAAGCAAAGTGCCCCGTGCTGGTAGGAGCGACTCCCCCAGCCGTGTCCCCGCGGGAGGATGACTAATGACACTGCCTAAGTCTGTCGTGGTGCGTGAAGTAGGCGCGCGTGAAGGTATGCAGATTGAGAAGGGACCAATCCCGACGGCGGAGAAGATACGTCTGGTGGACCTTCTGTCCGAGTGCAACTTCCCGGAAATCGAAGTTACCTCTTTCGTCTCCCCGAAGTGGGTGCCGCAAATGGCGGACGCCGAGCAGGTCGCAACAGGGTTCACCAGGAAGCCGGGCACCGAATACACCTGTGTTTACCTGAACAAGCAGGGTCTCGAACGCGCACTCGCGGTCGGCACTCTGGACGTCAAAGCCGCGGTGATCGTCTCGGCCAGCGAGGACTTTTCCCACAAGAACATGAGACGGTCCACCGAGCAGGTGCTTGCCGACATCCCGGATTCGCTCGCGGTCGCTCGCGATGCGAACGTCCCTGTGGCCTACCTGTCGGTCGCGGCAGCCTTCGGCTGTAACTACGCAGGAGACGTCGACCTGGGCGCTGTGATCGATCGCTTTACACGTGCGCTTGCAGTAGCAGCGGACGCAGGTGTCCATATCCCCACTTTGCTTTTGGCGGACACCATGGGATGGGCCAACCCCGAACAGATTCGCCGCACCGTCGGTGAAGTTCGAGAGCGTTGGCCCGAACACGACATTCGGATGCACCTGCACGATACCCGTGGCATGGGTATCGCCAACGCCTACGCGGCGATGCAGCTGGGAGCACGTGACTTCGACGCTTCGGTCGCAGGGTTGGGCGGATGTCCCTTCGGCGGGGACCACGGCGCCGCCGGAAACATCGCCACCGAGGAGTTCGTGCACATGTGCCACGAAATGGGAATCGACACCGGGGTCGACCTTGACCGCCTTATCGACGTCGCCCTCCACTCCGAGTCCATTGTTGGACATCCCCTTCCCGGAAAAATAATGCGGGGACGCGCACTACAAACGTATCGCTGAGTTACGTCCACTACTTCAAAGGTTTTCGTATACAACTTTCGTGATGTAAAACGTTTAATAACAGGTCAGGAACAGACATGACGCATTACAATCTATCTACTTCAGACGCAGTACCAAACTCCGGACCAGACGCGCCACTGTCCATTCAGGCGAACCGTCGAAGAACAGTAATATCAAGCGCGCTGGGCACCACAATTGAATGGTACGACTTTCTCCTGTATGGTTTCCTGGCGCCCGTTGTGTTCAATGAATTGTTCTTCCCGACATTCGACCCTGTAGTCGGCACAATTATTGTATTCTCAACGCTAGCCGTGGGATACGGTGCGCGGCCACTTGGAGGCATCGTATTCGGCCATTACGGGGACAAAGTCGGTCGAAAAAAGATCTTTATGGTGACTCTTCTCGTGATGGGGGCCTCCACAGTAGGAATTGGTTTGCTACCCACCTACGAAACCATAGGCGTATGGGCACCCATACTCTTGGTCGCGCTTCGATTTTTTCAAGGAATTGGTGTAGGCGGTGAAACGGGAGCTGGCACGCTTCTCACCCTTGAAACGGCTCCAGATAACCGGCGTGGCCTGTATGGGTCAATCGTCATGGCAACCGCCAGTGTCGGGGTCATACTGTCAGTCGGCTCCGTCGCATTGCTAAGTCTTATGCCGCGGGAAGATCTACTTTCTTGGGGATGGCGCATACCATTTCTGGCCAGCATTATCCTAGTTGTTATCGGTGCTTACATCCGACGCCATATCACAGAATCGCCGGCTTTCGCGAAAAAACAACAGATCATAAAAGTTCCTGCTCTTGAAGTCTTCCGAACTGCGTGGCGGCCTACTCTTGCCGGAATCGCCCTGGCAATGGTTGCTTCCACTCTCTACCACCTCGTTGCGACTTTTGCGCTGTCGATTGGGCCTCGGAACTACGGTCTTTCAGTGACCGGACTTACCGTCGCCACCATGGTCGCGGGCGTTGTTTCGCTGATCACTATTCCCCTCAGTGGCCGCCTATCCGACTCGGGAGGACGAAAACGCAACTACTACATCGGAATTCCGCTCGCAATGGTAACGGTTACGGTCTACTTCCTGTACTTACTGCCGTCGCAGAATATTCTGCTTGTTGGATGCGGAATGGTTGTAGCTATAGGGGTGGCACAAGCACTGATGTACGGCGTTGAAGGGGCACTCATTTCCGAGAACTATCCGACGCCCGTTCGATTCTCAGGGTTCTCAATTGCAAAACAGATTGGAACGTTGTTGGGCGCAGGATTCTCACCTCTAATTGCTTCGAGCTTGGCCGCCGCGTTTAATAACAACGCCTGGGCATACATTATCTTTTTCGGATCTGAGGCCGTAATTGCTCTAGTCGCACTTACCCTAATGAAAGAAACCTACCGCACTCCCCTGCAACCGGCAGTTCCCCGGTAACCGGATCACACGTACAGTTCGAATCTTTGGTCCAGTTGACGTGACGGCTTGGGCATGGACATCGGGAGTGGGCAGAGTGAGAGCTGCCGAGTCCCATGCCTTCCTTCGAACCCCACCCCGAACCCTGCGGGCCGGCGCCGAGACCCGGTGCCGGCCCGCAGTCACCACAGAAAGCAACCACCGCCATGACACCACAGCCCACACCCCGCGCCGACTAGCTTGGATCCCGGATCCCGGTTACCGGCTTGTATCTCTTAAGTACCCCCTGTTGAGGTGGGGTGGTCGTCGTTTACGGTGGCCTTGGGAAGGGCCGGGGTGGTTCCGCTTTTCGGCTGGGCGTCATGGCTCGTGAAAGAGATCGTCGCCCCCGGCCTGTCTTCCAAGCAGACCCGATTGAGGGAATTGGTGGCCGGAAGAAAACGGTGCGCAGCACCGGGTTTCATCCGGGCGGCACCGAATGACTCACAAGCGCCGGAACTGTATCCGACGCTTCCTCAGCAGTTGCGGGCATGTGAGGGAGGTCGCCGCCGGCGCGCAGGTAGTGCATGACGGTTCTCCCCAAGGATGGGGAAGCCCGGCCTGGTGACTCGGCTGGTGGACCGGCAACGACGGGTTGTCGGCTCTTCACGGTTCGTGGTGAACGTTCTGCCATGAGGGATGTTCATGCCGCTGTTCTGGCGGCGCTGCGCAATAGGATACGCGTTTTGTAGTTGCGTGCGTTGGTGAATCCCCGGCCTGTCCTTTTTATGTGCTTGATAGCGGTGTTATTGGCTTCCACTTTCGCGGTTGTCGCGCCGGTGACGATGAGGACTTCGATTTCTTTCCACCATCGACTGACCGTGCGCCAGAGGCGGTTCGTCTCCGGCTGGGCGGCTCGCTCGACCAGGACCTGCAGCCGGGATTTTGCAGCGGCAGCGTCTGCAAGGGAACCGGTGGTCAGTAGGGCCCGGAGCTGTTCTTTTACCAGCCAGGCCGCCTGGAGTTTCCCTGTGGCATCGTCGGTGGCGAACACGGTGTTGAGCCTGTCCCGTGCCCGGTCTGTGAGTGTGTCACCGGCGCGCAAGAGCAGGCGCCGATTGGCCCAGACCGGATCAATGGAACGCCCCCGCCGGCCATGAACCTGCTGAGTAAGGCGCTGCCGGATTTCAGTGAGCATGTCATTACCGAGCTTGACCAGATGGAACGCGTCGACCGAGACAGCGGTGCGTGGCAGCCACATCCGCAAGGCCTTGCGAAACGCCGCTGACGGGTCGATGGCAACGACCTGCACTCCCAGCCGCCACTCCAGCGGGCGGGCGAACAGCCAGTCCCCGACCCCGTCACTGTCGCGGCCGTCCACGATGCCAAGGACCTGCCCGGTATCCAGATCGACAATGGTGGTCATCCACGGTTCGTAGCGTTTCCACGCCTTGGTGGTCGGGTCACGGAAGAACCGCACGGACCGGTAGCTGTGTTCATCAATGCCGAGCATCCGCGGCGCCAGGGCATCGACATCAGGCAGGGTCAGCGCCGCGAAATCCAGAGCTCGTTGGACCAGCCACCACGAGACCCCGAAAGAAGCTGCAGCCTCGGCGGCGGCCCTGCCGGATCCGATGACGGCTGCCACCAGGGCATCATGGAGCCGGCGGGTAGACCGTGCCCAGCGCGGGACCTCGGCGGTCTCCTCGGTGAATGTCTGGCGCGTGCACAAGTACTCATCGCAGAATAATCTCCGCTTGACCCAGACCAATTCGACCGGACCGGCGACAGGGATGTCACGGAGACGTTGTGACCGGAGGGAATGAACGCGGGTGCTGATCACCCCGCACGATGGGCAGCCGGCCTCGGCGGTGGCTTCGACACTGACCCGACGCTGCCCGAAGGCAAGGACATCGGTGTCGGTGACCCGGTAGTCGGGCAGGTTGAAAATGGCGGTGGCAGCATCGGTGCGCGGGGAAGTAGGCTCGATCAAGGCTCGTAGCTCCTGACTTGATGAATGCGTAGAGAACATCCATCACAGCAGGGCTACGAGCCCTTCAGCTTTCAAGACACGGAACCTGTTTCACCATCAACCACGAAGAGCCGGGTTGTCCCATCGCACGTATTCGATGCGAGGAGGAGAATCATCATGCAAAATCAGGATAAACCCGCGGCAATCGTCCGGGCAGTGGCAGGTATCGACGCGGCCATCACGGCACGCCACCATATCGCGGTCCGGGAATTTACGACGACGGAACAGAACATCTGAGCCGCTTCACGGTCGACCCGACGCTTGCCGGACTTGAGAGACTCTCGGCGCGGCTGGCCGCCGTTCCGGCACCTGTGACAGCGGTCGTGGAACCGACCTCGATGACCTGGCTGGCGCTGGCTCTCGCGGTCGAACGGGCAGGCGGCCAGATGGAAATGATCGGCGCCCGCCATTCCTCACGGCTGCGCGGGGCGATCATGGGCAAGAACAAATCCGACGTCATCGACTCCGAAGTCCTCACCCATGCCGGGGAGATTTTCGACCCGCCACCCCTGGTCCTTGCATCCCCGGGACAGCTGGCGCTGCGGCGGGCCGTGGTCCGCCGGGCCGGCGCCGTCATTGACGGCAACAGGTACTGGCGGCGGCTGCTGTCACTGGCGAGGTGGGCCTTTCCCGATGTGTGGACCGCGTTCGCCGGATCCGAATCAACAGCCCTCGCCGTGCTGGCCGCTGGCCCCACCTCCGTTCTCTGGCATCTGCGCGTGCCGCGACCCTGACGGCTGTGGTCGCCGAGCACACCCGCGATGTCGCCGACACACCCGCCCGGGCCGCGGCGATCAAGACCGCGGCCCGGGGATGGGCAGAGTTCTGGGACGGTCACCTGGACCTGGACGCGCTGGCCGTCGACGTGACCGAGCACCTTACTGACCTGCAGGAGTCCCGCGCCAGGGTGGATCGCTTCACGGCCCATTCCCGGCAACGGTGGGAGCATCTCTACGGCGATGACCCGCTGATCCTGCCCCTGCCCGGCGTGGGCCCGGCAACCGGTCCCTGCATCCGCGCCTACTTCGGCGACGGGTCCGGGTTCGACAGCGCCAAGAAAGCAGCCAACTACGTCGGCATTACCCCTTCGAACTGGTCCTCCGGGACGATGAACCAGTCTCGCCGGGCCAGCAGCAGAGAAGGACCTGCGCCGTTACGCCTTGCTTTCTACCAGGCCGGCAGCGTCGCCCGGACCATAGACCCGCAGCTGGCCGCGTTCTATCACCGGCTCATGACCGAACACGGCCACTGCCACACCCAAGCCACGATCGCTGTTGCGAGAAAGCTGGCTGAAAGAACCTGGAAAACCCTCACCACCGGGCAAATGTATGAGCTGCGGGACCTCGAGGGGCGGCCACTCACCAAACGGGCAGCGAAAGAACTCATCGCCTCGCACTACACGGTCACGCCCAAGCAACGCAGTCAGTCGCGGTCCCACACGATTGAAGCGAAACGGGCACGCCTGACACGGTAGCTATCGCGATCACCACTACCGTTTGGCCGGCCTGACCCAGAGGCCCGTAGGCGTTCTTCCGCCCCCAACAGCCCGGGGGATATCAGTCAGCGGGCCCCCCACAGCTGCGGTCCGTTCCCGGATGGACGGCACTTCCCGTCACGGCAGAACCCGGTGACGGTGCACTCACCCTGCCTGCCGTCCAGAGCTAAAAAAAGCATTGACAAGGGTTAGGGAATCTCTTCAAGGTTACCGGGGAAATAGGTTCGTGTTGTAGCTAGCAGAGGACCGGTGGTGCTGCTGGGATGAGTGTTGCCACGCATTCAACGTGAACAGGAACCACGAGTCTTGCTAGAGCCTACTGGGGCTGGCCATGACGCTGCCAGCTCGATCTTCAATCTGCCCGATTACCGTGTCGCCGGCACCGTTCTGCTTCCTGACGGGATCCGCCACGTCACCGTGGAGTCCACGTTCCCACCGGGGGCCCGAGCTGCGGAGTGATCGCTTTCCGGGTTAAGGAGCGCCGCTCCCAGAAGGTGCTGACATTCCGGTCGCCGGCGCGGTGGTGCTTCTCTGGGAGGATCTCGTGGTGGCTGGTCCAGCAGGTCATCGGTGACGCCGCTCTCCGTCTGCCGGACGTGGACCTCCTGGCGCCCAGAATGCTGGGTATCGATGAGCACCGGTACGAGCCGTTGATGACCACCATTGTTAATCTGGACACCGGCCAGGTCCTGGGCGTCGTGGACGGCCGGGACCATATGGGCGTTGGGGACTGGCTCTTCGCCCGGCCCGTTCAGTGGTGGCTCGGGGTGCAGGTCGTCGCAATCGACCCGTCCGCGTTCCGCAAAGCGCTGCGGATGCGGCTGCCCGCACCGCGGTCTCGGTGGACCTGTCCCCTATGACCATGCTGGCCAACGACATGCTCACCGCGGTCCGACAGGGCCAGTCGCAGCAGGTTCGGGGCCGGCGGGGCCGGGCAACGGACCCGGCGTGGGCGAACAGGATGCTGCTGCCGAGCGGACGAGAACCTATCAGAACGGCGGGGCCACCACAGGCTGGCCGACGTGTTCTCCGCCGATGATCCGACCGGGAGCCTCCAAGCCGCCTGGCAGGTCAAGGAACAGCTCCGAGCCCTGCTAACACCAGCTCCCTCGAGGACGCGGGTGCGGCCAAGAACACCGAGGGCGATTTCATGGTTGGGGTCCCAAAGGGTGAGCTGGCCTCGAGTCGGGCGGATTGTTTGTAGGGAGGGATCCCGGCGCGGCACCCGGCCTTCGGGCATGTGCGTTGCGCTTCTTCTTGCCGCGCCGGGAATTTTTGACAGGTTTGTCGTCTCGGGCTGCGGGGACAATGCAATATGCGCGTCGCCCCGCAGCTGGCAGGGCGTCAGCCGTGGGTAAAGTTGGGCTGTCTCTTTTCGATGAAGGCGCGCATACCTTCTTTTTGGTCCGAGCTGGCAAACACAGAGTGAAAAATCCTGCGTTCAAAGAGGACGCCGCTGTCCAGTGGCATTTGAAATGCGGCGTTCACAACCTCTTTTGCCAGCATTACGATTGGCGCGGACTTCTCGGAGATCGCCTTCGCAGTTTCCAAGGCATCTTCCAGGAGCCTGTCGTGAGGGACGAGCCTTGCTACGAGACCGATGCGTTCAGCCTCGGCCGCGTCGATGGTGCGGCCCGTGAGGATCATCTCCATGGCCTTTGCCTTGCCGACGGCGCGCGTCAGCCGCTGCGAACCTCCCATGCCAGGTATGACGCCCAGTTTGATTTCCGGCTGGCCAAATCGCGCTGAGTCAGCTGCGATGATGAAGTCGCACATCATTGCCAGTTCACAGCCTCCGCCCAGCGCGTGGCCAGCGACGGCAGCAATTATCGGGGTCCGTACGGCGGCCAGGCCGTCCCAGCCCTGGAGCCAATCGTCCAAGTACATATCCATGTAAGTCCGGGAAGACATCTCCTTGATGTCGGCGCCTGCGGCGAAGGCACGATCGGATCCGGTCAGAAGGATGGCACCTGTATCAGGGTCCTTGTCTAAGCCTTTGGCAGCCGAGACGACTTCTTGCATGAGTTGAAGGTTCAGTGCGTTGAGGGCCTCCGGTCGATTCAGTGTGATGACGCCTACGCGTCCACTTTGCTTTACGGTGATGGTTCGAAAATTCATGCTCTTCCTCGAAGGAGGCTGCGCTAGGCAACTAGGAGTGGGTGTGGATTCCAACCGGTACCGACCGCTCTTCGGGCCCGTTGTAGGCGCTTAGCGGGCGGATGAGGGCGTTGGAGGCGGCCTGCTCCATGATGTGGGCGGTCATGCCGGGGATGCGGCTGGCGACGAAGATTGGGGTGAACATTGGGGTGTCGAAGCCGATGAGGTGATAGGCCGGCCCTGAAGGGTAGTCAAGGTTTGGTTTGATGGCCTTGGCTTCGTCCATGGCCTGTTCCAAGCCGTTATACAGTCCTAGAATTTCCGGCCTGCCGTAGTAGTTGATCAGCTTGTCCAGGGCCGTCTTCATGGTGGGCACCCGGGAATCGCCGTTCTTATAGACCCGGTGTCCGAAGCCCATGACCTTTTTCTTCTGCGCCAGGGCTTCCTCCATCCAGGATTTGGCCCGGGACGCGGCTTCGTCGAGGGATTCCTCCGGGCGTATGCCGATTTCATTGAAGGTGTGCATGACTGCTTCATTGGCGCCGCCGTGCAGGTGACCTTTGAGCGCGCCGATGCCGGCTGTAACGGCGGAATGCAGGTCCGAAAGTGTGGACGTGACTACACGCGCGGTGAACGTGGAGGCGTTGAAGGAGTGCTCCGCGTAGAGGATCATGGAGACATTGAAGGCCTCTACGACCTCGTCCGCGGGTTCTTCACCGAAGCTCATCCAGAGGAAGTTGGCCGAGTAGCCCAGATCGTCCCGGGGGTTCACGAGATCCTGCCCGCGGCGGCGGCGCTGGTCGTAGGCAACCACGGCGGGCATGGCCGCGAACAGGTCAATGGCCTTTGTCATGTTCGCTTCGGGTGAGGAGTGCTCGGCCAGAGGGTGACGTGCGCCGAGGACGGATGTTGCGGTGCGGCAGATGTCCATGGGATGAGCCGTCTTCGGCAGGGCATCAATGATCATTTTGAGAGCCGGATCGAGGCTTCTGCCTGCACGCTCGCGAGCGGTAAATTCCGCCAGTTCGCTTTCTGAAGGGAGCTCAGCGTTCCAGAGGAGGTAGGCGACCTCTTCGAAGCTGCACCGGGCGGCGAGTTCCTGAACAGGGTAGCCGCGGAACAGCAGGGAGTTGGTATCCGGGTTGACCTTGGAAATGGCGGTGTAGTCCACCACGACTCCGGTGAGGCCTTTTCTGATGTCTGTGTCAGTCATGCTGAACTCCTTCGTTGCAGTACGTGAATTAGCGGATGTCAGGGATCTGGAAGTTGAAGACGTCGGAATCGAATTTGTTGTAGGACTCGTAGTCCAGGAGGTCATAGAGACGCGCCCGGGTGAGCATTTCGGGCACGCGGACCTGCTGTGTTCCGAGGTTCCTGAGGGTGTCCAGGACCCGCTCGGCGGCACCCATGGCGCTGCGGAGCAGGGTCACCGGGTAGATCACCATGTTGACGCCCACGTTCTGCAGTTGGTCCTTGGTGAACAGGTCGCTTTTGCCGAACTCGGTCATGTTGGCGAGGATGGGCACGTCCACGGCGTCCCGGATGGCACGGAACTCGTGCAGGTCACGCATGGCTTCGGGGAAGATGGCGTCAGCCCCGGCGTCGACCAGTGCCTTGGCCCGGTCTTTGGCGGCTTGGAGTCCGTCCACGGCCCGGATGTCGGTGCGGGCCATGATGAGGAAGTTGGGGTCACGGCGGGCATCGGCGGCCGCGCGGATGCGCTTGGTGGCCGTGTCCAGGTCGACCACGTTCTTGCCGTCGAGGTGGCCGCAGCGTTTGGGGTTGAACTGGTCCTCGATGTGGAGCCCGGCGAGGCCGGCGTTTTCGATTTCCTGGACGGTGCGGGCCACGTTCATGGGTTCGCCGAAGCCGGTGTCTGCGTCCACGATCGCGGGCAGGTCTGTCATCCTGGCGATCTGTCCTGCCCGGGTCGCGACCTCCGTCAACGTTGTGAGGCCGATGTCGGGCAGGCCGAGGTCGTTGGCCAGGACAGCGCCGGAGATATAGACGCCGGCAAAGCCCTTCTCCTCGATCAGCCGGGCGGACAGTGGGTTGAACGCGCCTGGGAACTGCTGGATGCTCCCGGATGCCAGAAGCTCCCGGAGTTTAACGCGTTTCCACTCGGGCGTTGCTTGGGAATACAGCATTTAGAACAGCCCCTTGGGTGCGGCGTTCAGGTCGATGACGCCGGGGGCGGCGGTGATGTTGAGCTGGTCCAGTTTCCCGGCGTCGAGTTCGGGGAGGCGTTCGACGGCTGCGAGGAACCGTTCGATTTCCGCTTCTTCGACGAGGCCGGCGGCGAGGGTGCGGAACTTGTTGATGTACTGCTGGCGGGCGAACGGGCGTGCGCCGAGCGGGTGCGCGTCGGCGACCGCGATCTCATCGGTGATGACCGTGCCGTCGGTGAGAGTGATTTCCACGGAGCCGCCGAAGGCCTTCTCTGCGATGTCCAGTGAATGGTAGCGGCGGGTCCATTCCAGGTCTTCCTCGGTGGTGACCTTGAGCCACAGCTCCACGGTGTCGGGCCGGCCGGCACGCTCCGGGGCGTAGGAATCAACGTGGTGCCAGCTGCCGTCCTGCAGGGCGACGGTGAAGATGTACGGGATGGAATGGTCCAGCGTTTCGCGGCTGGCTGTGGGGCTGTACTTCTGCGGATCGTTGGCGCCGGAGCCGATCACGTAGTGCGTGTGGTGGCTGGTCTTGATCAGGACTGACTTGATGTTGGCGGGGTCGGTGGCCTCCGGGTGTTCCTTGTGGAGCTTGCGGGCCAGATCGATCCAGGCCTGGGCCTGATATTCGGCGGAGTGTTCCTTGGTGTACGTGTCCATGATGGCGCGCTTGGGTTCGCCGGCTTCGGGCAGCGGAACCTCGTACGAGGCGTCAGGGCCATCCAGCATCCAGGCAATAACGCCGTCTTCGCCTTCATAGATCGGAACCGGAGAGGTCTGGCCGCGCATGGACCGGTCCACGGCCTCAACGGCCATCTTGCCGGCGAATGCCGGGGCGTGGGCCTTCCAGGTGGAGATTTCGCCCTTGCGGGACTGGCGGGTGGCGGTGGTGGTGTGCAGTGCCTGGCCAACGGACTGGAAGATGGTCTCTACATCAAGGCCGAGGAGCGTGCCGATGCCGGCTGCGGCGGACGGGCCGAGGTGGGCCACGTGGTCGATCTTGTGCTTGTGCAGGCAGATGGCCTTGACCAGGTTGACTTGGATTTCGTAGCCGGTGGTGATGCCGCGGATCAGGTCCTTGCCGCTGGCTCCAACGTGCTGCGCGACCGCCAGGATCGGCGGGATGTTGTCGCCGGGGTGCGAGTAGTCGGCCGCAAGGAAGGTGTCGTGGTAATCGAGTTCGCGGACGGCTACGCCGTTGGCCCAGGCTGCCCATTCGGGCGAGACGCGTTCGCCGATGCCGAAGATCTTGGCACCCTTTCCGCCGGTACTGGGGCTATGGGCCAGTGCCTGGGCGCGGGCGGCCACGATCGGGGCACGGTTCAGCGAGGCGATGGCAACGGAGGCGTTATCGATGATCCGGTTGATTACCATCTCCGTGACCTCGGGCGTCACGTCAACAGTGTCCCCTGCGATCACTGCGATCTTATACGCCAGCTGCTCCTCGCGAGCAAGGTTCTCTTCACTCTTGTATACGCGGACGGAATGTTTATTTTTCACGTTGATTCTTTCAGGATTGCGGATGACGGGCTTCTGGACCGCGCAGGCGTGACACTTCGCGATGTGGTTGAGGAGGAGTGGGAGCTAAATCCGGTAGAGCAGCAGCGCTTCACCCTGTCCACCGCCACCGCAGAGGGCGACCGCCGCGCGGCCGGCCCCCCTGCGGAACAGTTCGTTGGCGGCATGAAGTACCAGGCGCGCCCCGGAAGCTCCGATGGGATGGCCCAAAGCGATGGCCCCGCCGTGGATGTTGCAGCGGTCCAAGGGAATTCCCAACTCGTTCAGCGACTGAACCGCGACGGCGCCGAAAGCCTCATTGATCTCGATGAAGTCGAGATCTTCAGCGGTCCACCCGGCCCGTGCCAGCGCCGCACGGGTGGCGTTCGAGGGCTGTGAATGCAGTGAGTTATCAGGACCAGCTACTTGGCCCGGGGCGCTGACGACGGCAAGGATCTCAAGCTGGAGTCGTTCGGCGTTGGCGCGGCTTGTGAGAACAAGGGCTGCAGCTCCATCGGAGAGGGGCGAGGCGTTTCCTGCCGTGATGCTGCCATCCGCGGCAAAGGCAGGACGTAATTGGGACAGGACCTCGACGTCCGTGCCTGCTCTTATCTGTTCGTCCCTGTCAAGAACCAGGGACTGTCCTTTCCTGCCGTCAACAGTGAGGGGGACGATTTCGTCCTTGAACACTCCTTCGTCGGCTGCCTGAGCAGCTCGCCGATGGGACGCCGCTGCCACCTCGTCCTGTTGGCGTCTACCTATGCTGTGCACCTGGTTGCCTCGTTCAGTCAGGAGGCCCATAGAGACGCCTTCCTGTGCGTCGCTGAGGCCGTCGCTGACGAGGGAATCGATCAAATTGCCGCCGCCGTATAGCCATCCTTGGCGCGAGCCAGGCAGCAGGTGCGGACTCCGACTCATGGATTCCTGCCCGCCGGCAACTACTACTTCCGCGTCACCGGCGCGGATGAGGCGTGCAGCATCTATGACGGCGGTAAGCCCGGACAGACAGACTTTGTTTATTGTGGTCGCAGGTACCGTCCCGCTAATTCCGGCTTTCAGTGCGGTCTGGCGGGCCGGATTCTGTCCTGAGCCTGCCTGCACAACCTGGCCGATCACCACGGCATCTACCAGGCCCGGATCGATGCCGGCCTTTTCAAGTGCTCCGCTTACTGCTGCTGCACCGAGCTCTACCGCGGTCAGTCCCGCCAACTGGCCGTTGAGCTTGCCTTGGGGGGTTCGGGCACCGCCGATAATCACTACATCCTCCGGACGGGAGGGTATTTCATGTGTTGGCTTGTTGTGCATGCTTTGTCCTTTGAAATCAGTGTTGATGTGCGGGGCTACCGGGAGGCCATTCGCAGCGCCCCATCCATTCGGATGATTTCCCCGTTGAGATAGTCGTGTTCGATGATCGACAACGCCAGTTGAGCGAATTCCTCGGGGCGGGCTAACCGTTTGGGGAAGGTGACGCCGGCGGCAAGTCCTTGACGGACTTCATCGCTCACAGAGGCCATCATGGGGGTTTCCACGATGCCGGGCGCAATGGCATTTACCCGTATTCCATACTGGGCAAGGTCCCTGGCCGCAGGAAGGGTGAGACCTACAATGCCGGCTTTTGACGAGGCGTAGGCGGCTTGGCCAATCTGGCCTTCGAAGGCAGCGATGGAGGCCGTGTTAATAATTACACCGCGTTGACCGTCTCCATCCGGGTCTGTGTGCGAGATGGCTTCAGCCGCGGAGGCGAGAACGTTGAAGGATCCGACGAGATTGACTTCGATGACCTTTGCGAAGAGTGAGAGGTCATGGACGCCCCTTTTCCCGAGGATTCGCATTGTCGGCAGAATGCCGGCGCAATTGATTACTGTCCGCAGGGGCTTGTCGGCCGAGGCTTTCAAAACGACGCCACGGATCTGAGCAACGTCGGTCACGTCGGCCTCGACGTACTCCACGCCGTTCACCGGCTGACTCTTTCCGATGGAGTCGCCGAGGTCGACGGCAAACACGTTTGCGCCCCGTTCGGCGAGAACCCGGGCGGTGGCTGCGCCAAGACCTGACGCGCCGCCGGTAACGATTGCTGCAGTATTGCTGAGCTCCATATTAATTGCTCCTCTGTGGGGCGCTTGCTTCCGGGACGGTGCATGTGGTGATGCCGGCTGTTATTGGGGGGATGGCATGGGGCTTTGAGTCAAGCGAACGCCGAGATACCTGTCAGTGCCCGCCCGACCAAGAGAGTGTTGATTTCGTAGCTGCCCTCGTAGGAGTAGATGGCTTCCGCGTCAGCGAAGATTTTCGCCATCTCGAAGTCCGTGCTGATTCCATTGCCTCCCACGATTGACCTACCAAGAGCCACGGTCTTGCGCATCCGCTCTGTGCAGCTTGCTTTTGCCAGCGCAGCATGGTCCATGGTGAGAAGGCCCGACTCCGTGAGGCGTGCGAGTTGGATCATCAGGGAAAGGGACATGGTTGCGTTTCCGATCATTCGGGCCAGTTGGTCCTGAATGAGCTGGAAGGAAGCAATTGGTTTGCCGAATTGCTTGCGCTGGAGCGCATATGCCCTCGCAACATCGAATGCTGCAAACTGCTGGCCGACGGCCTGCCAGCTGACCCACACCCTTGAGTGAAGGAGGAGGGAGTTGGCGTCCCGGAACGTTCGTGTTCCTGGCAGCCAGTTGGTGAACGGGATTCTGACGTTATCCAGAGTGATGTTGGCATTCTGGATAATGCGGACAGCTGCCTTGTTCGGTATGGCTTCAGTGCGGAAACCCTCGGTGCCTTTCTCGACAATGAACCCTTTAATCTGGTCATCGGCTGTATCGCGGGCCCAGACCAGGACGTAATCCGCGAAGGTACCGTTGCCGATCCATCTTTTGTGCCCATTCAGAATCCATTCATCTCCGCTTCGCGTTGCAGTGGTTTCCATCTGCCTGGAAATGTCGGACCCGTGCAGGGGTTCAGTAAGGGCGAAGGCTCCTACTTTCTTGAGCGACAGCAAGTCTGGAAGCATGGTCTGACGATGCTCATCGGAACCCAACTCGCGGATCGCTGTGGTGAACAGTTCGTCATGGACGCCAAAGAACGTGGACACGGAAGTATCCGCGCGTGCGAATTCCATCTGAATCAGTCCGGCCAATAGATGCCCACGGCTATTCAGTCCGGTCAATTGCTGCTTGCCCAGTTTGGGAAGGAGCTCGAATGGGAATTCCGCTCGATTCCAAAAATCAACGGCAATGGGACGTACTTCTTGCTGGAAAAAGTTGCGGGCCTGGGCGAGCTGGGCCTGCTCGGCTACGGTGAGGAGGCCCGAAAGGTAAAGAAGATCCGCCTCGGGGTACGGCGGCAAATTGTCCTGAGCTCCTGGCGCTGCGGACGCAGGCGGGGGCCCTTTCTGGAGCACCGGCATGGTTCCTCTTCTCTGACGTTTGGTTTGTTGTTTGACGGTTCTGGTTCGGGCACGGCCACGGGGGAGCTTGCCTATGGACCTGAAAGTTCGATGGGATGAAGCGCTTCTAGCCCGGATCTTTGTCCCCGAGCTGGCGGCAGAGTCCTTCGCCTTGGGAGAGCCGAAGGATGCTGCCGTCGGCAACACGACTGACCCGCCGTCACACCCGTTCGGAGAGAGCGTCGATGTTTGCTGACTACAACCGACGATCCGATCGGGATGGTCAGTCATCTGCCACTAGGGAGCGGCCTTGTGATGGCGGCCGTACTCGAGACTTAGGTTGTTACCTGTGGGTGGTTTAGAGCAGTGCCAGACCGGGTTCCCTAAGGAGCGCGGCTGTGTCTGCCAAGAGTTGTGAGCCCTGCTGTCCATCCATGATCCGGTGGTCAAAGGACAGTGCCAGCTGGAGGACCGATCGCGGCTCGATTCTTTCGCCTTGTTCGTCCTCTACGACCCAGGGGGTCCGACGAACTGTTCCTACCGCCAGGATCGCTGCCTCCCCTGGGTTGAGGATTGGTGTGCCGGTGTCAATTCCGAAAACGCCGATATTGGTGATCGTGACTGTGCCGTTGGTCATCGCCGCTTGTTCGGTCTTGCCGGACCTGGCTGTCGAGGCCAGGTCACCGATCGCTGTCGCTAGTTCAGCGAGACCCAGGCACTGGGCACCCTTGATGTTGGGCACGATCAGCCCTCTCGGGGTGGCCGCCGCGATGCCCAGGTTGACTTCGCGGTACTGGATAATTTCCTGCGCGGCTTCATCCCACTTCGAGTTCGCCTCGGGCGTCCGCTGAATGGCCTTCAGGAAGGCGCCTGCGACGAAGGCGAGCGGTGTGAGCTTGACGTCCGCAAACTCCCTGCGGCGGCCTATTTCGGATTTCAATGCCAGCGTCCGTGAAATGTCGACTGTAACGAATTCCGTGACGTGCGGTGCTGTAAACGCAGACTGCACCATGGCAGCCGCAGTGTGTTTCCGCACCCCCTTGATAGGAATACGGATATCGCCGCCAGCGACCGGGTTTACCTGTGCCTTCAGAGTACCAATCGGGGTGTCGCTGGAACCATTGTCGCTGGCGTGTGCCCGGAGCACGTCTTCGCGGGTGCATATGCCGCCACGCCCGGTGGGTTCGACGGCATGCAGATTGAGGCCAAGGTCTTTTGCCAGCTTTCTGACCGGCGGGCTCGCCTTTGGGCGCCCGGTTTCGGGAGGTGGCTGAACCGCTGAACTTTCCTGAACTTCGCCTGGGACCGTTCGGGAGCGACGTCGCTTACTTTGAATTTCACGTGCTCCATAGCCGACCAGGAGTTTGGGATCTTCCTCATCCGCGGTGGCTGTTGACTCTGGGGACGTCCCTGACCTGTCGGATCCGTCAGCAGGCTCAGGTGATGAAGTCGCAATGCTGATGATTGGCCGTCCTACATCAACCGTTTCCCCTTGTTCGGCCAGCAATTCGCTGACTTCACCCGCATATGGGCAAGGAAGTTCTACCAGCGATTTTGCTGTCTCGATTTCTACGATGGCTTGGTTAACCGTGACCTGGTCGCCTTGTTTGACAAGCCAAGTGATGATTTCCGCCTCGGTGAGGCCTTCACCCACGTCCGGCAGGGCGAATTGTTTTACGATCATGGTTCATCTCGTCCGTTAGTAGTTGAAGCTGCGGTCAACCGCATCAAGGATTCTGTCCAACCCGGGAAGCCACTCTTCTTCCAACCTGCTTGAGGGTGGGCGTGACGTACCCGGTGACTCTGATTACCGGGGCCTCCAAAGAATGGAATGCCGCGCTATGCACCAGGGACGCGATCTCTCCTCCGATTCCTGCGCCAGGGGAGGCCCCGTGGGCACCACTAACCGCCCCGTCCGCTTCACGGAACTGATTCGCATCGGGGCCGATCACCAAAACCTCACACATGGGTGCCTCCTTATCTGTCGGTAGTAGTGCTGATGGATCTGATATATAACCTTGAGATGTGCCTGCGGCTATGGTCAACTTATAAACAATTAACTAAGCATCCGACGTAGATGAGGGAAAATTTGCGGGATACAGCTGGACGAAATGATTAGTATCGATAGGCTCGACTCGGAGCTCCTGAAGAGGCTGGACAGCAACGCCCGTGCTGGCGTCGCAGACCTTGCCGCCCAGTTGGGCATCTCCCGCAACACGGTTCTGGCCCGACTCCAACGTTTGGAGAAGCGCGGTGTGCTCCAAAAATTCAGACCGGTTGTAGACCTAGAAGCAGCCGGCATCCCGGTGCAGGCATTCGTTGGTCTCGAACTCGATCAGCGGCAGCTGCGCAACGTCGTCATAGCTCTCAGCCAGATCCCGGAGGTCCTTGAGGTAACGACCCAGGCGGGCAGGGAAGACCTCCTGGTAAGAGTGGCATCCGCAACACTCCAGGAGCTTCAAGCTGCCGCAGCAAGGATGGTCGATATTCCCGGTGTCAGGCACACGAATACAACCCTCACAGTGTCGACCCCCCTCCCCTATCGTGTCCAGCCGCTGCTGGACCATTTAACGAAGGATTTAGGTTGGGGACGTTCTACTCCACTCCCCGACTGACCCGGCTCTACCTGCCGGACCGAGGCGCGCAGATGGCGTGATTGCAGCAAAGGGTCGGCATGCCAAGAGTCCGCCGTTTTCAAGGCATTCCGCAAGCCTCCAATGCCAACGCCTGCTGAGCCGTTCGCGGCCCCCTGTCCGTATCTCTGCGGTGCCCAGTCGGGGCTTTCAGGAGTTTGATGTTTTTGGAATCTCTGCCTGCTGGAAGCCAGCATTCATGGCCGTCTGCGGGCCGGCCCTGAGCTGCCGTAAGGCAGTTCTCGTGGCCGCCGACCTATGAGGTTAAAATCTCGATTTCGACGAAATCGGAGAAGGCCGACCGCGGCGCGGACCACCTAATAAGACCAGGTGATACAGAATCGATGTGCTCGCTACGACGACAGGGCCAGGTGGCGAGCATCGGTGTGCACTGTCTTTAGTGCTCGGGCGGCCAGGCGCCCTTGCTCTGGGGCGCCCGGCCGTCGCTGCACCGGGAGGCAGAACGAGTGCCGCCAAACTTTTTCGGGGTTGGTTTCACATCCGTCCACAGGGCTGCTAGGTATTACAGCAGGCGTGGGCGACCGAGGCAGGGCCGTTGTAACCGCGACCTGCGAACCGAACTGGTCGGCTCCCAGAGCTTCCCTCTGGATCCCCATTCCGCCCGGTTTGCCTAGAAGTTAGCTGCAATGCCGACAGGAAGTCATAGGGTCGCCCGGCGCCGGATGATCGGCGAGAAACGCCACAGATTTATGACCAACCACTGGCATGCTGTGGCTCGGAACCGTTGGAGGGAACGCCCACTGCCTGCCCAACCCGCTGTCTTACGTCTTCGGAGATTCGTCCGGCGGTTAGGGCAATATCCGCTCCGGCTTGGGACATCACCCCGTACACGGGGAGGATTTCAGGCATTCGTTCCGACAGGGCGCGGATATGCTCAGCCACCGTTCCGATGTCACCGCGTACCACTGGCCCGGTAGCTCCGGCGGCGCCTCGCACGAGTGCATTTTCCAGCGCCGCCGCCACCGCCGGGCGAAGCACTTCAGATGTGTCCTTAATCGAGATGCTGGCGAGCATGGCCGAAGACTGAACAATCAGGGTTACCAGGTGATTGCTGGCATGGGTCATCGCCGCGTGGTACATGATGCGGTCTGATTCGTCGACCTTGAAGGGGATCCCGCCCATGTCCTGGACGAGGTTCTCTGCGGTCATCCGGTCCTCTGCAGTCACGGCAAAACGGGCACCGACTATACGGCTCAGTTCGGTGTCCCGGTCTCCGCTGAAAGCCATTGCCGGGTGCAGCGCTATCGCCGCGGCTCCCTGCTCGCTCAGGGGGCCAAGCACAATGGCCCCATATCTTCCGCTGACGTGAACGACATTGACGCCGCGCCAGTCGTTTCCCTCCGCGGCCAAGGTCTCGACGAGGCCTTGCAGAACGTCATCGGGCACGGCGAGAAGTACCAGATCGGCTCCGGCGGTAGCTTCAGCAACCGTTGACGCTGCCTCGAAATCCCCCAGTGTTTCCCGCGCCCCGTCTATGGCAGTTGGCGACGGGTCCCACACGGAAACCACAGTGTGGCCAGCGCGAACCAACGCCGTTGCGAGAACTATGCCGACTTTGCCAGCCCCAACCAGACCGATTGAGTGCTGGTGACGACTATGCACGGGGGTTCTCTTCGGACTTGCGTGAGTTTTCCTGAAGGCGCCTGGTTATAGGGCGCATAATGCTTCGTTCGAGTTCCGGCGTCCCGTCGAGGACACCGGCGGCAGTGATCAGTGCCACTGTTACCTTCTTTCGTTGTTGGCGGGCGCGTTTCAGCCATCAGCCAGCTCATGGCTGTGTCAGGGAGGGTGTGATCAGGGCTTACCGTTCTCCGCCGAAACGCCATCGCTGCGATCCTCCATTCTCAGCGGTGCAGCGTCTCGGGCTAGAGCCCTAAAATGAGAAAATTGGAATACTTTGGATCCAGACGGTTCACAGGACGTACGTTCCACTGTGCCGCGACAAGCGGAACATGTCAATAGCTGCTAGAAGCGGTGTGCCACATGCAATACTGCAGAATCAAGACATGCAAGACCGCACATCCCAGAGGTAAGGCCGGTGACTTTCCTGGCCGGGCCCGTTGTGGCGAAATGGTAGTGCGGTTGCTGGTTTACCGGGCGCCGGAGCAGTAACTGGTCTCATGCCCGGTCGGCACGCTTTTGGCTCGACTAAGGTTGTATTAACGAAAGGTTGTGGTTGGTGGGCGGTTCACAGTCAATTCAGCGCGGTCGCGGTGACGGCCTCGTTGATGCTCCTGCTCGGCGCAAGGTCCCTTTGGTGGATGAAGTCACTGCGCTTCTGCGCGAGCGAATTTATTCGCAGCAGTATCCTACAGGGGCATGGCTAAAGCAGGAGGAGCTCTCCGAGGAATTGGGCGTAAGCCGTACGCCTCTGCGCGAAGCTCTGCGGCGGCTGGAACAGGAAGGACTGATCAAGTCTGACGCGCGCCGGGGAGTCAGAGTCATTTCAGGTGATGTCCAGACTTTGCTCGCGGCCTACGAGCTGCGGGCTGTGATCGATGGCTTAGCGGCGCGATTAGCTGCGGCGAACGTCTCGGTTGCACGCCTGCGTGACCTTAGGCAAGTCATTGCTGCGCAGCGCAAGGCTGTCGAACCATGGAACCCGCGGGGGTATTCAAAGCTCAATGTTGATTTACACGAAATGATCGCGCAAATGACCAACAACGAGTTTGTGATTGCCCAGACCTCCATTATTCGGATGACAGCTCAGGTATTTGCCCCCGTTTCGATGATCGAGCCCAGCAGTGCACTTCGCGCAATCGATGAGCACACAGCAATTGTCGACGCGATCGAATTGGCGGATGGAGTCACGGCCGAGCGCCTCGCCAGGGACCATATCGAGAAAACGATCCATCAGCTCCGCAGCGGCGCTCCCCGGGAGTCCACAGCAGGATATTTACGAGCGCCTGCCTAGCTGACAGCGCCCTGGGTTGCGGAGTAGTAGCCGGACTGGCCTAACGGCTAGACCTGTCGGATTGGTTCTTTTGGCCCTGTACAGCAGGCACGCCAAATCTTGACTGGGTCCCTGCTGTACACGGTGGGGTCAGATCGCGGCCATCGCCGTCATGATGGATGTCTCTTCGATCTGGGAACTTATGCCCGTTTCGTCCGTGATTCGCTCAGCGATCCGATCGCCGATCTGCTCGGTCGTGGCCCCCATACCCGCTCCGGCCAAGGCCGGGAGTTCACCAAGTACCGAAGCCGCTGCGTTCTCCAGAGCCAGCGCTGCCTTGCCTTCGCCCAAGGATGCCAGGCATAGCGCGGCGGAGAGTACAGCCGCTGCCGGATTCGCCCATCCCTTTCCGGCAATATCGGGCGCGGACCCGTGGACGGGTTCAAACATGCTGGGTGCGGTGCCATCCAAGTTAAGGTTGGCGCTGGCCGCAACGCCGAGGCCCCCTTGGATGGTGGCGCCCAAGTCTGAAATGATGTCGCCAAAGAGGTTGTCGGTCACGATTACGTCGAATCGCTCAGGATTCATTGGCATGTGCTGGCACATTGCATCAGCATGGACGTAGTCAACTTCGACGTCATCGTACTGGGCAGCGTGCTCGTTGACGACGCTTTGCCACAGCTCGCCGGCGTGGACGAGGACATTCTTCTTGTGGCAGAGCGTCAGTTTACCGCGGCGTGCTCGTGCCAGCCGGAAGGCGTAATCGACGACGTCAGAGATGGCCTGGGCCGTGTTAACCGATTCCTGGAGAGCTACGGCGTTCCTGGTCCCGGCATGGACTGTCGACCCTCCGCCCACATACATGCCCTCGGTATTCTCACGAACGACCACGAAATCGCAACGCCCCGGGTCGAGATCTTTGATTGGGGTCGGGACTCCGGGATAGAGGCGGACAGGTCGAAGGTTGACCTGCTGGCGAAGCTCGCGGCGCATCCTCAGGATCAAACCCCGTTCGAGGATCCCCGGGGTTACCCTAGGATCTCCCATGGCGCCGAACATTATGGCGTCGTGGTCCCGGAGACTGTCCATGGTGCCTGGGTCGATGAGTGTTCCCGTCTCCAGATATGCCTGTGCACCCAGCGGATATTCCGTCGTCTGCAGACCAAAACCGAAGCGGCTGGCCGCGGCGTGGAGCGCTTTGACAGCCTCCCGGTTGACCTCCGGGCCGATGCCGTCGCCGTGAATTATGGCCAAGTCATAAGTAGTCAAGAATATCGCGTCCTAATTCGTGAGGTTAAAGTCGGGCCGAAGCTCGTCGTCCCCGTCGGACGACATCTCTTGGTGATGCTCCGCCGGTGTCCGACAACAAGGAGATGCAGCAATTAAAGAAGCGGCCTGCTCGGACTTTTCGCAACATCCGAGGACTCACGGCTTCTTTGGATCCAGAGGCTCTAGTATCCCGAGATGAACGACTTGCGTCAACAGTTCTTGCCATTTCGGTGACCATTGAAGCGACAATTCCAAGGTCGAAGCGCAGATTTATGGCGCCCGTGATTCGGTCTTTAGCTGCTGTGCTTGACGTGAGACTGCTCGCTAGCGCATTCTATTAGAAGCTACCGGCCTTACCAGTGGCTACTAACGACCCCCGAAGGAGTGGACCGAACAGTGGGCCTTTTTAAACCCCCTTACCCCAATGGACTACCTATTGCCGGAGAATGGGTTACCGACGGCGTCGGTACGTCCACCATTTCGTTTCCCTACGACGGCTCCGAGGTGGCGCAAGCCCCGGTCGGCACAACCGACCACGCCAGAAAAGCACTGGATGCCGGCCTCAGCGCTCAGCCGCTGGTCGCAGCGCTGCCTGCATCCACCCGCCGCCAGCTGTTGTTGGATGTCCGCCATGCCCTTGAGCAGCGCCGCTCCGAACTCGAACAGCTCCTGGTGACAGAAACGGGCAAGCCGCTTGTGGATTGCCGAACGGAAGTAAGCCGCACCCTGTTCACTTGGGCCGCGGCGGCCGAGGCCATTTCCGCCCTCCATGGGGAGACGGTCCCGCTGGACATCCAGGCGGGCGGCGAAGGGCTGATCGGATACTGGACACGCAAGCCCATTGGCCTGGTTATCGGTATCGCCGGGTTCAACTATCCCCTGCTACTGGCCACCCACAAGATCGCACCGAGCATCGCCGCTGGATGCGCTGTGATCTGCAAGCCGGCACCCAACACGCCCTTGTCGACCTTGTGGTTGGTCCACCTGATTCGTCAGTCTGCCCAGGCCCTGAATGTCACCGAGGACATTGTTCAGATGATCACCGGCGGCCCAGAAGTCGGGAGCGTCCTTACCAGCGATCCCCGGATCGGTGCTGTCAGTTTCACAGGTTCTGCAGCTGTCGGACACCAGATTGCGCGGGACTGCGCCCCGCGCAAGGTACTACTTGAACTCGGATCCAATGCTGCACTGATTGTGGCACCGGATGCTGATCTGGATGCAGCAGCCGACGCCGTCATCCGCGGCGGCTTCTACGGTAACGGGCAGGCATGCATATCAATCCAACGCATTGTTGCTGACGAAAGCATCATCACTGATCTTTCCAAACGGGTGGTGGAGCGAATGGGAGAGGTGGTAGTCGGGGACCCCAGAAATGAACAAACTCGGGTAGCCAAACTCATCAATGAAGACTCAACCCGGCGGGTAACAGAATGGATTGACGAAGCTGTCAGCAACGGTGCCGAGATCGCCTTCGGCGGCGGAACCAAGGATGGGCTTCTCGAACCCACCGTCCTCGTTGACGTCCCGTCCGGCGTAAAGGTTTGGGATGAGGAAATCTTCGGGCCAGTTGTGTGTATTCGCTCCGCGCCCGATTTTGATGCAGCCATAGACCTCGTCAACAAATCCCGCTACGGGCTGCAAGCGAGCGTTTTTACAGCCTCGCTTGCCAAGGCCTACCAGGCAATAGACGGGCTCGACGTCGGCGGGGTGATCGTCAACGAGGTCCCCGGCTACCGGAATGACACGATGCCCTATGGCGGGGTCAAGGATTCAGGAACAGGACGTGAAGGCCCCCGCTTCGCAATGGAAGAACTGACCGTAACCCGCATGGCCGTTATTCGCCCTGACAGGAGAACCGCAAAGTGAACTACAGCAACCTTTTTCGACTTGATGACCGCAAGTCCTTCGTACTGGGAGCCGGAAGCGGCATCGGCCGTGAATCCTCGCTGGCGTTGGCCGCCCATGGCGCCCACGTTATCTGCGCCGATCGAGACTTAGATGCGGCCAAGCACACAGCAAAGTTGATCGCGAACGAAGGGGGGCACGCCCAAGCGTACGAACTCGATGTTCTCGATACCGATGCCGTCTTCGCTGCCGCTGCCGATCACCCAGATGTGGAAACACTGCTCTTCACCGCGGCTACCAACGTGCGCAAGAGGCTGCTCGACTACTCTTCTGAAGAGTACGACCGCGTCGTAAACCTCAATGTCCGGTCCAGCTTTGACCTTATCCGCGCCTTTGGCGCCAACATGGTCCGCCAGCAGAAGGGGAGTATCATCGGGTTCTCTTCAGTGCGCCACGTGGTGGTCGAACCCGGACAAGGCGTCTACGCCGCCACCAAGGCAGCAACGGTGCAACTGCTCCGGACAGCGGCTGCAGAGTTTGGCCCGGCCGGCGTCCGGGCAAATGCTGTAGCGCCCGGATGTGTTGACACGCCTTTGACCGATTCCATCAAGGCAAACCCTGAATGGTACAACGCTTATGCCACCAAGGGGGCGCTGGGGCGCTGGTCCCAGCCGAGCGAACTAACGGGCGCAGTCGTTTACCTGGCCTCTGACGCGTCCAGCTACGTGACCGGAACGGTACTGTATGTTGACGGCGGATGGACAGCAGTGGACGGCCGGTTTGATCCCCCAACCTCATAGGGCAGAGTCCCAAGACCGGGAGGTCTGAGAACCAAGGTGGAAAGAAAGGAAGGTGCGGAAGCGTGAACACCGAGCCATCGCAGCCCGGCCGCGCCTATCAGGTGATCGCTGGCCGCGTAGAGAGCGCTATTTTGTCGGGCGAGTTGAAACCCGGAGACCGGCTCCCCAGCGAGCGGGAGCTCGTGGAGCAATATGGCGTCAGCCGCCCAACGGTCAGGGAAGCCCTCCGGTTGCTTGAAAGCAACCATCTGGTCAAATCGCGTCTGGGCGACCGCCGCGGGCCCGTCGTCCTTCCGGCCAGTTCCCACTCCTTACAAAAATCATTGACGAGGCTCACTTCCGGAGACATTGTCCGGTTCGCTTCTTTGCTGCAGTTCCGCATGATTATCGAGAGCGCTGCAGTTGTGCTCGCCGCAACCAATCGAAGCGAGTCGGAACTCCTGGAACTGGAACGCGCGAACGCACGCATGCGGGCGAGCATTGAGTTAGGTTATGAGGATTTCAGCGCGGCTGACTTCGATTTTCACCGCATCGTGGCGCGTGCAAGCGGCAACCCTTTGTTGGAGCTTTCCGGGGAGGCAGTCCGTGAATCCGTCCTTAACCTCATCCAGCAACGCATCATCGATTCCGGAGACAGCCGGGGACAGATGTTGGCTTCTATCCGGCATCATGACGAATTACTGCATGCGATTCGGCATCGAGATGGCCGCCTAGCATCGTGGCTCACCCGGGATGGCTTGTTTTGGTACTACTACGATTACGTGGAGGAAAAGGAGCGGCCTGGGCTTCGGTCTCTGGCCGATGAAGTTCGTCCGGCAGAGAACGCCGGCAACTAACCGGCTGCCCTGCCTGCCCTTGCAGGACTCCTGCCAGGGGATGCCGCGAGCCGCGTATTCTCCTGTCCACTTGCTCAGTTCGCCCGTCAGGAATAGCGAGTGGCACCGTCAAAGACCCCTGCCTGCGGGCATGAGTTTGACGGGTACTCCCACCCTGAACTAGATAGTTGCCAGACCTGATTCCCACTGCTGTAGGGATCGCACCAACGGTGCTGAGGCGATGAAGGGAACAGGCGTGACCACTTTAAGGAAACCCCCAAAATGCAACAGCACACATCACCTAGTGAGGGGCACATCACCGTTCACGAAAGTTCCTCTTCTCTCGCCGCCGCCGTAGCCCGGCGTCGTGCTGCAGGTCGGTCGGTCGCGCTGGTTACGACCATGGGCGCCCTCCACAGCGGTCATCAGGAACTAATACGCCAAGCCGGCTCCGACGGTCGGACTTCCGTGGTGGTGTCGATCTTCGTCAATCCGCTGCAGTTCGGGCCTCATGAAGACTTCGCCCGCTACCCCCGTGATCTGGAGGCTGACGTCGCCAAAAGCCGCGAGGCGGGTGCTGATCTCATTTTCGCACCCAGCGTGGACGAGATGTACCCGTCAGGTGGTGCAGGCGTAGTGACCATCGTTCCTGGGCCGCTCGGCGACGATCTGGAAGGTAGAACCCGGCCGGGACATTTCGCAGGTGTTCTCACCGTTGTGGCAAAGTTCCTAAACATCGTAAGGCCGGACCGAATTTACTTCGGCGAGAAGGACTACCAGCAATTGGTCTTGGTCCGATCGATGTCTTCCGACCTCAATATGGGCGTAGAAGTGGTAGGCGTGCCCACTCGGCGTGACGCCGATGGGTTGGCCTTGTCCTCACGCAATCGCTACCTTACTTTCGAGCAGCGCACCGCTGCACTCGCTCTCTCCCAAGCCCTGAGAGCGGCAGCAGCAGCCGCCGGCGGAGGACCCCGCGCCTCGTTGGAAGCCGCTCATGAAGCGCTGGCTGCGCAATCAGAGGTGGTTCCCGATTACGTGGAACTACGAACGGCCAGCCTCGCTCCGTACAGCGGCGGTACGGATGCCCGACTCCTGATCGCAGCGAGAGTCGGCACTACTCGCCTCATCGACAATGCTCATCTCAGTTTCCCTGAGACCTCCTAGCCACGGGCATTTGGAAAAGGCAAAGCTGAATCTTACGGCTTCATATCAGCTGTCCGAAATCTACGTGGCCGCCCAACGCCATCAACATTGATCAACACAACCAAGGACCTATGAGTAACGAAATCCCCGCCAAAGTATCTGATGTCTTCGATCCCGCTCAGTGGCGCGAGGTCTCGGGTTTCGATTTTCAGGACATGACATACCACCGCCAGGTGAAACGTTCCGCAGACGGCACCATCAAGGACCTGCCCACGGTCCGGATCGCGTTCAACCGCCCCGAGGTCCGCAACGCGTTCCGCCCCGTCACAGTGGACGAGCTCTACCGGGCACTGGACCACGCCCGGATGACGCCGGATGTAGCCACCGTCCTGCTCACCGGGAACGGCCCCTCCCCCAAGGACGGCGGCCACTCCTTCTGTGCGGGCGGGGACCAGCGCATCCGGGGCCGCGACGGGTACCGCTATGCCGACGGCGAGACCCAGGAAACCATCGACCCCGCGAGGGCCGGCCGGCTTCACATACTGGAAGTCCAGCGGCTGATGCGGACCATGCCCAAGGTGGTCATCGCGGTGGTCAACGGCTGGGCGGCCGGCGGCGGGCACTCGTTGCACGTGGTTGCAGACCTCACCATCGCTTCCCGGCAGCACGGTAAGTTCAAGCAGACCGACGCCACGGTGGGAAGCTTTGACGCCGGATACGGCTCGGCGCTGCTCGCGCGGCAGATCGGGCAGAAGGCGGCCCGAAAAATTTTTTTCCTGGCCCGTGAGTATTCCACTGAGGACATGGTCCGCGTGGGTGCCGTGAACGAGGCCGTGGACCACGAACGGCTCGAAGAAGTGGCCCTGGAATACGCGGCTGACATCGCCCGGCAGTCACCGCAGGCCATCCGGATGCTCAAGTTCGCCTTCAACCTCGCCGACGACGGACTGGCCGGCCAACAGGTCTTCGCCGGTGAAGCCACCAGGCTCGCCTACATGACGGACGAGGCGGTGGAAGGCAAGGAGGCTTTCCTTGAGAAACGCGACCCCGACTGGTCCCGCTTCCCCCACTACTTCTAAGGCAGGCGACGTCTTCGCAATGTAGCTGCATGCCTTGAGCCGGGCGGTGGGAGCGCTCTGGTATGAAGCGGGTAAAGGGTTGGGAAGATGTCAGTCCGCCTCGCTACCTCACCGAGGCCCGCGGGAAGGTAACCCAAAAAGAGCTCGCCACCGTTTAGGACTTCAAAAGATTTCGTCGCCGGGTACGCATGCCCTTCGCAACAGGCACCCCGAAATCCGGGCCGGCCCCGGCGACGGATCCATTAAGGGCGCTGCTTCATTTGGAAGCAGTGACCCCGGCTTGTCTCCCGGCAATCGAAAATCGAATAGGCCAGGCACCACATCTTAGAGAGGGCAATAAGTGACACGTATTGGCATTGTGGCCGAGTTGGGTCGCGAGAGCCGGGTGGCGGCGACGCCCACCACGGTGAAGCAGTTGTTGGGGTTGGGCTACGAGGTTGTGGTCGAGAAGGGTGCCGGTGAGGCCGCGTCCTTCCGAGATGAGGACTACGCCGGAGCAGGTGCCCTGATTGTGGGGGCTGACGAGGCGTGGGGATCCGGAGTGGTGTTGCGGATCAACCCGCCCACCGAGGATGAGATCGGCCGTCTGGCTGCGGGGGCGACGCTGATCGGGTCGTTGAGCCCGGGCCTGCGGCCCGAGCTGGTCGAGGCCTTGGCGGCCCGTCCGATTACGGCGCTGGCGTTGGATGCTGTGCCCCGGATTTCGCGGGCACAGTCGATGGACGTCCTCAGTTCGATGGCGAACATTGCCGGGTACCGGGCCGTGATCGAAGCAGCCCACGAGTTCGGCCGGTTCTTCACGGGCCAGGTGACCGCGGCGGGCAAGGTTCCGCCAGCGAAGGTCCTGGTCGCCGGCGCGGGTGTGGCCGGTTTGGCGGCGATTGGTGCCGCGTCCAGCCTGGGTGCTATTGTCCGGGCGACGGATCCGCGGCCTGAGGTCGCTGATCAGGTGAAGTCGATCGGCGGGACCTATTTGAAGGTTGAGGTCGCCGAGGAGATGAAGTCCACCGACGGGTACGCCAAGGCCACCTCGGAGGCGTATAACGCCCGCGCCGCAGAGATGTACACGGAGCAGGCTGCCGATGTGGACATCATCATTACCACGGCCCTGATCCCGGGCCGTCCAGCGCCAAAACTCCTCACGGCGGAGGACGTGGCCGGGATGAAGCCGGGCAGCGTGATTGTTGATATAGCTGCTGGGCAGGGCGGGAACGTGGAAGGTTCCGTCGCCGGGGAACGGATCGTGACGGAAAACGGTGTGGTGATCCTCGGCTACACGGATCTCCCGGCCCGGTTGCCGGCCCAGGCCTCCCAGCTGTACGGGACGAACATGCTGAACCTCCTCAAACTCTTGACCCCGGAGAAGGATGGGGTGCTGCGGATTGATTTCGAGGATGTGGTGCAGCGGTCGGTGACGGTGGTGCGGGAGGGGGAGAAGACGTGGCCGCCGCCTCCGGTCCAGGTCTCCGCGGCCCCTGCCGCCCAGACTCAGGCCCCTGCCGCCGAGAGCACTGCACCGAAGAAGAAGCAAGGGCCGAGCGCCGCCGGCAAGGCAGGGCTCTTCGCCGCCGGCATCGCGGGGCTGTTTGTCGTCAACGCTGTTGCTCCGGCGCCGCTGCCGCAGCACTTCACGGTGCTGATGCTCTCGGTCGTGGTCGGCTTCTATGTCATCGGGAAGGTCCATCACGCTCTGCACACTCCGCTGATGTCCGTCACCAATGCCATCTCGGGGATCATCGTCGTTGGTGCGCTGCTGCAGGTCACCTCGGACAACATCGTGATGCAGGTCCTCGCGGCCGTCGCGGTTCTGCTGGCCAGCATTAACATTTTCGGCGGCTTCGCTGTCACCCGGCGGATGCTCGCGATGTTCTCTCGCGGTGAGAAGGCACATTCATGAGCGCCGTCACCGCAGCCGCAGCCGCAGTAATTACGAGGAGCTTTACCGTGTCTGACACCGTCTCCGGTCCGTTGACCGCTGATTCCCTGGCGGGGGCGGCCTACATTGTCGCGGGCCTGCTGTTCATCCTCAGCCTCGCCGGCCTGAGCAAGCACGAGAAAGCCCGTGCCGGGGTCATCTACGGCATCACCGGGATGGTCATCGCCCTGGCCGCGACGATCTGGCTGACCCTGCAGGACGCCTGGGGTACCGGCCACGCTCTGACCGGGCTGGTGCTGCTCGTGGCCGCGGTGCTGGTTGGCGGAGCCATTGGTCTCTGGCGCGCCCGGGTCGTGGAGATGACCGGGATGCCCGAACTCATTGCCCTGCTGCACAGCTTCGTGGGCCTCGCCGCGGTCCTGGTCGGCTGGAACGGGCACCTCGAAGCCCCGGACCTTTCCCCGGATCTGACAGCGGTCCACCATGCCGAGGTGTTCATCGGCGTGTTCATCGGCGCGGTGACCTTCACCGGCTCGATCGTGGCGTTCCTGAAACTTTCCGCCCGGATGAAGTCCTCACCGCTGATGCTGCCCGGCAAAAACGGCATCAACCTCGGCGCCCTGGCCGCGTTCATGGCCCTGACCGTCTGGTACGTCAACGACTCCCAGCTCTGGCTCCTGATCGTTGTCACTGCCCTGGCCCTGGGCCTGGGCTGGCACCTGGTGGCCTCCATCGGCGGCGGCGACATGCCGGTCGTCGTGTCCATGCTCAACAGCTACTCCGGCTGGGCCGCCGCCGCCGCGGGCTTCCTGCTGAACAATGACCTCCTGATCATCACCGGCGCCTTGGTGGGCTCCTCGGGTGCGTACCTGTCCTACATCATGTGCAAGGCCATGAACCGGTCCTTCATCTCCGTGATCGCCGGCGGGTTCGGGATCGCAGCCCCGGCCGCTAAGGGTGACGCGGACCAGGGCGAACACAAAGAGATCACCGCCCAGGAAACTGCCAACATGCTGATCAACGCCTCCACCGTTGTCATCACCCCCGGCTACGGCATGGCAGTGGCCCAGGCCCAGTACCCCGTCGCTGAACTCGCCAACCAGCTCCGCGAACGCGGCGTCGACGTGAAGTTCGGCATCCACCCCGTCGCCGGCCGCCTGCCCGGGCACATGAACGTGCTCCTCGCCGAAGCGAAAGTCCCCTACGACATCGTCTTGGAAATGGATGAGATCAACGACGACCTCGACGGAACCTCCGTGGTCCTCGTGATCGGCGCGAACGACACCGTCAACCCAGCCGCCGCCGAGGACCCGTCCAGCCCCATCGCCGGCATGCCTGTCCTCCGCGTCTGGGAAGCAGACAACGTCGTCGTGTTCAAACGGTCCATGGCCGCGGGCTACGCCGGCGTCCAGAACCCGCTATTCTACCGCGAGAACTCCCAAATGCTCTTCGGCGACGCCAAGCAACGCGTCGAAGACATCCTCAAAGCCTTCTGACGATTAGTACCTTTTGAGTTCCCCCGTCGCCCACTGATGGAGATGATAAGAGGTAATGCCCAGACACCATGTTCCCGTCAACGGCCCTATCCGAAACAGTTTCCAGTCCGCTGAACCGCACCAGCCTCCTGGTGAAGAGGACGCACCTGCACTCTTGAAGAAATCCAACATTGATGACCTTGTAGAGTCCCCTTGGATAGGGCTTCATTACCGGCATGAGTTCTTGCTCCACTACAAGCACGAGCTATTGGAGTTGCATCATAGGAACTGAATGTCCGGGCTGAACCACGTCGAAGTATTGATTCAGCCCTTCAAAGTCCCGCATTTGTTATGTCCGCGTCCTGATGTCTGCCCACCTTCCGCTGGGGCGAAGGTAAATGCCGGCGGAAGGGGGCATTCCTAGGAACGAATGCAATGCTGGGTCAACCGAGTGTCAGCCGTGAAGACAAGAAGACGGTGAACCACGGGCAGCCCGGCACCCTCATCTCCCATGCGGCCCCGTCGTGCCGAATGCTGAAAGACTCCGTACAAGTGCGGCTTGCGCTAGCCGATAGCCGCACCAGCCCAAAGCCAGTAAATCAGAGCTGAGGAAGACAAATGTCCCTTTATCCCCACCGTTCAGCCACCATCCCCCTCCCAGGCAACGAGACGATCCGCGGAACCCGGACGTTGCCGAATTTTCTTGCAGTTACCGTCGGTGATGACCCACGAAGCCGGGACAGCAAACTCAGCGAGGCCGTTCACCGGCTGATACCTGCCGCGTTGGAACGCCGACACGGCATTCTCGTAACGGAACGCGGAGGCGGTAACTACACCGTTGAAGTCGATCCAGCCGTGCCCTGCGGCAGAATCCACGAAAAGCGCTGCACAACGAACTAGCCTGCGGCAACCACCGCAGCTAGTAACCACCGTTTTCCAGGACTTGCCCTAACAGACCTCGATAAACCGAATGGTTTAGACGCCGAGCCGACTGGAATCGACACGTCGGAGACATGGGAATCATGCTTGGAACACGGGCACGTCTCATAGGATGCTCCGATACGCGTCCCATCATGAACACGCCTGGCGTCAGTTGCAGAATGCTGACCTTGGACACCGATACCAGGGTGACTCTTACTTCTTTTGATTTCTCTAAATCCATCAATGTGGACTACACCCCAACCTGACGTCAGAAGGGCTTTGAAAAAACGTCAGGTTGGAGTCCACTTCGCCTTTTGGGCACTCCCCCACCAGGCAGTCTAAGATTCCAGTCTGACGGAGGCTCAAGTTCCTAACAAAGGTTGCTCTACAACCCAACGCTGATAGTTGGGGCTACCTAAAGCGTCTCGGTGTGTGGCCGAAGCGCTCCTGCGCAGTTCGAGCGGACGTGCCGAGGGCGGCGCCGATAACCTCCCAGGAGTCTCCGTTCGCGCGGGCGGCGGTAACGGCGGCTTCCAACTCGGCCTCTGCCTTCGCGGCAGCCGTACGGGCAGCCGTGATCCGGCGGAAGTCCAGGGCGTCCCTGTCAGTGTGAGGCGCCGGGCTCAGGCGAAGGAGCGTACCATCCACCCGCAGCGGCGCGGCTAGGTGATCGATGTGCAGGACGTAACCTTCTTCTTCGGGCCCGCGCTGTACGTAGACGGTGAGGACGGTCTTTCCCTCGCCGTCCTCAAAGTCCACTTTCCCATAGCTCTCACTCGGGCCAACAGGCCATGGACGCGGCCTCAACCGCCCCGAAGCTTCGTACTGCGCCAGCTCACTCTCCCCGACCCTATTCTCGGGAGCTTGTGCTTCGCGTGGGGTCATCCTGACCGTTCTCCTTCAAGTTGTTTTACCACTGCACCCCGACGCTTTCGCAGCGGCATTCGGGCGAGCGCTCTAGTACAGATACCAGTACAAGCCACTACCGGTTGAAGCGCACGAGTACTTGGTACTCGATCCTCCCCGCCCGAGGCACAGTCCGGGACCTAGTCGACGAGGATATGGTCACAGGCGCATCTACGCTGGAGTCCTCCAGCGCCGAGTCAGCTGATGTAGACGTCCGGGAGAACTTTGGAGACGCTGTTACTGGCGTGTGTCACCGATAAATGGCCCGGGAACTGTCGCCGAACACGATCCGCAATGGGCCGGAGCCTGATGGATGCCGAAACCGAGCGGGATGATGCCGTGGCGCCGTCCGGGCCGACGTCTCTTGGACAGAGTCGGAAGGGCGCTTGGCATCAGCCGACAGATGACCCGAGAATGGCACTCGCTTCGAACCGCCTCCGGAACAAAGAGAATATTCCACGAACGGGTTGAACAGGTTGCCCGAAAAATTGCCCGATCGGGCGAGTCAACTATGGCGCTGGCAGACCAAGGGATTCGACCATCCGTTGCCGGGGGCGTATACCAGCTCGTTCTGCTCAACGAGCTTGGGAGATACAACACGCCCGACAGACCGGACGCGCTCCGGGTTTCCATGCCTCTCCCTCAGAAAAGGGTGAGCTGTCCTTCGGAGACATCCCGCCAGTGCGCCGGCCGGTCACGTGCCACCCAGGCGCACTCGATGGAGCAGAACTTCCGACCCTTCGCTCCTTTCCCTCCCGGCAGCGTGAAGGTCTTCGCGCAGAGCGGGTTCAGGCAAACCTTGTCGACCGTTGTGCTAGTGCGCGATTTGAACACGCACTCCTGCGAGCAGTACTTACGCGTCCGAGCCACGTGGGCTCTGATCAAATCCGTCTTTCCGCACTGCGGACAGGTCCAATGGACCCGCGGCTGGCGCTCGGTAACCTCGTCGCGGGCGCTGCCTTCACGTGGTGAGGGATGCTGGAAGTTGGCCCGAAGCGACTCGGCCGGCAACGGCCAGGCGCCTCGTTTCGTCGTGTTGCACCTCTTGCAGATGGGGCGAAGGTTGGACAGGCAGTGGGACCCGCCCTTGGAGATGGGTTTGACGTGATCCTGTTCGGTGGCGTCGGCGATTCCGCACATCCAGCAGCGTCCGCCCCAGAGTGCGAACCGTGCTGCTTTCTGGGCTGGCGTGAAGTCGATCATGATCCCACCGGGCGCCGCCTGGTACTGGTAGCGGCGCCGCTGATAAGCGCCCTTGTTTTCCTCGTAGTAGGCCCGACTGCAGTCCTTGCAGTCGTGGGAAAGCCCGTTGCGGTGCTTGCGTTCCTTGGTAAACCGCTCGGCCGGCAGAATGTGTTTACACCTGCGGCAGACCGCGAAAAGCTCACCGGTCTCGCGGGCGAGCTCCTCCAGTTGGGAGGTCAGCGCACACCGGTCCGAACAATGAGTGTCCCCCGCCATTCTGCGTTCTTCCGGCCGGATTTTCGAGCAAACCGCGCAGCCCCACTCTGCGAACATGCACTTGCGGCTGCAGAAGTGGCGGTCCGCTGCTTCGCTGGCTTTCCTGCTGAAAACCATTCCGCAGTGTTTGCAGGTGACGTCCCGGCGGCCGGATGCGGACCGACAGGCAACCGAGCAGAACCGCGCCTTCTTCTGCCGCGCCACGGTCTGGCGCCCCTTCATGGTGAACTGCTCGTTGCAGTGCTCACATGCCTTGTAGATGTATGTGTGCGCCATGGCCGCCCCTCCCCCTGGATTGAAAGAAACTACCACCTGTCGAATGTCTGACGGCACCCCCCCTTCACAGGAGCTGAATTCCAACGGCTGCATCCCCCGCCAGTATTACCTTTCACAATCAGCCCGGGCCTACATCACGGCTTGGCTTTGAGGGTGCTTCTCAGCTCAGGGTGGATAAGTTCGAGGATTCGACGGGTTCCACTTTGAAGTTCTGCTTCGCACTCATCAAGGTCCTCGGAATCCAGGACACCTGAAAGCTCAAGCTTTGCCGTATAGCCTATTGCAAGCCCGGCCCTGTCAATCGCTTCCTGTAGCCCTCCCAGCACCGTATCTCGCACCCGGATCTGGAAACGGGCGAATTGAATCGCCCGCCAGGCCTTCTCTGGGTCAAGCATCCCCTCGGAGAAGGTGTTACGCCCTGCCCAGCCGATGGTTCTGGTTCGCATCAGCACGTGATCGTTGATCAGCTCACCATGTGCTTTGTAGTCGAATCCGGAATTGCGTCCGTGCTCCCCCGTAAGGAAATCAGTTGCCACGCTTATTTGACTGCTGACCTCCCGCAGCAGGGAAATCATTCTCGATGAACGTCTTGCCCAGGGAGACGGAAGCGATACAACTACAAGATTCCTCGAATCAAGCGGCGCTGTAGACCTTTGCGCTGGTTCATCTAGAACTTCTGAATCGATGGCATAGGCCTGGCGATACTTCCCAAATATTTTGGAGACCGAGTCTCGGGGCAAGATGTGAATTTTGAAGGCAATTGGCTTACCGTCTTCTACACCGTCCTTGTAGAAGTATTCGATTTCCAAGTAGAGCTTTCCTCCGACGATGTCGAACGTTGCAGGAACGAGGAATTCACGGAAGGCTTCGGCCAGCCTTGCGTGCCCATAAAGATGGGCCGGTAACGCGTTGACGACAAGTTCATGGACCGCAGGGTTCGCGGGTACTAGGGCTAATTGGAAGCCCTCATCAAATCCCCGCCCATACGGCACCGACTTTGCCACATCTTCAAGAAACCAGTTCACATACATGCCCTCCTTGGGCACTGATCGTCGCCCAATAAGTCGTGATCCGGAGACTGCATCAATGGGTGCCCCGCGGGGTGGCCGTGCACTTGTTAGGCCTTCGAAAAAATCATCCCCGTACATTGGACTGTCCTGGTTCCGGTTCTGAGCGCCGAGTGCTCTCCGAGCGATACCGACCGATTTGCTTTTGTAGTGATCAACCCTGTGCCCGATGTCGGTTCCTTCAGGTAGGTGGCCAACTAGATACTCGGCGATAAAAAGGGTGTGAAGATCGTCGTGTATCCCGTAGGCAGATGGAACCAGGGCAGAGACGATCGGGCTTGGATGCGGCGGTTTACGCTTTCCAGCAAAGTTGTCCCAGCCATCCTTTCGGATCCCCCGCTGCTCGAACAGATCGTTCAAGACCGTTGATCTCCGGCTTCGCTCTAGTCCTCCGGCTGTCATAGCGAACGATTCGTCAATAAGGCTGGCCGCGGCCATGAGCATCTCGGGGGCCTGCTCGTTAGTGGCAAAGAGGTTATCCCAGCCTTGCTTGATAACCGGCCATATTCCTCTGCCATCAACCTCCTGCATCAGCAGTGCATAACCAGAGAGTTCCATGCACCCGATAAGTGGTTCAGCGGAGTAGGTAACTCGAGACTGTGTATTTAGATTCTTTAAGTCCGATATCAGTCGTCTACGGGCATGCTCCATCTCGAAGAAGCATGCCTCATAAAGGGCAATGGCAGCCTCATCTTGACCCTCAAGTATCGCGTCGAAGGCGCCATTGAAGACGAATTGGTACGCCTGGCCGTAGAGGTCGGGCTCCTGCGAATCGAATTGATTACGGCGAAGGGCAGGTATCGCTATGGCTAGTTCTCGCAGTATGCGGCGGCGGTCCGAGGCAGGGTCAAGGGAATTCACCGTTTGCTCAGGCCACTGTTCGTTATCGGTATTGAGGTTCCGGTAGCTCGCCAGCTTTTGCTCTGCCGCTCGGACTGCTCCTCGATGAACCTCGATTTTGTGGAGCAGCTCCAGTGAAGCCATTCCGACTACAGCAGCAAGGTCTTCGCGGCCTTCAGAGCGAAATTGCGCCAGCCGGTCGAAGGTCCGCGAATGAACCGCGTCGAGCAAGGCGGTCTCAGTTTGCAGCAGTGCTTCCGTCATGCTTCGGGCTGCGTAATGGCTTGTCCACCAACCCGGAGTTACGACGCGACCTTCTACGCGTTTCTCGCGTGCAATAGCAGCAGCGAACTGTTCAAGTAGGTGGCGAGTGGCCGTTGGGAGTTGTCCCTTGTAAAGGGCAGAAGGATCATCAAGCGCCAAGCTCCACTCATGAGGCAGGTCGCGCTGCTGCAGAGCTTCGGCCGCGTGGACGAGGCCAAGCCACATGTGAATTAGCGGAAGCACCAAGCGCTCAGCAGCTGCCATCTGGTTAAGCTTGACTGTCGATCCCGAGATGGCATCGCCGCCGGCCTCCTGCGAAGTAGCGATGCTAGCCACAGCTTTGCTCCAAGCGACTTCGACAGCCAAGGCCTCCTCGACTTGCAACCGAGCAGTTAGGTTTACGACAAGGGAAAGAACGGAGTCAGCCGTGGCAAGGGCATCCGCTCCACCTCTGGCACGGAAAGCAGCCCCCAGCGTAACCTGCAATAACTCCGCAATCTTTTTCTCGAGCCATAGATAATCGGGCTCAGTTTCAGGATCAAACCCGGTGGAAGTCCGGATAGCTATATCAAGTCTGGTGGGATCCATAGTGAGCCAGTTGTGATGCTTAGGCACTTGATTCCACCACTTGCTGTCAGTAGGAATGGCATCCTTATTCACGGAGTACGCGGTCAGGATTGCTAGCAGTTGCTGTGTTATGGCCAAGGGTGCTCGAGCGTCTCGGAGGGTGGAACCTTCGATTAGGTGCACGATGTCCACATATGTTGCCAGGCTCGTCTTTGCCTCGTACTGGGCACGGGTCTGGCGGACGTCATTGCCCCGTGATTTGGGGTCAGAAGCGGTACGCATCGCGTGCAGTAACTGACCAGATAGAGCACGACTGAGAAGTGAGGGATCGAAAAAGCCAAACAGCCGCTGACCAAGAATCATCAGCCACACGGACGTCATGACGGCCAACGCAGCCATGCCGAGTAGCGTCAATCCCGTGGCGTTGTAGCCGAGCGCACGCATCACCAGGAGGACAAGCCCGCCAGCGAGGGTGAGTACGAGGGAGCGTATATAGATTTCGCCATTTCGCTCCCTGACGAAGAGATCTCGTACTTCGCCAGAGACGTCCCGATAGATGGTCGAGGCCACAACGCCGACCGTTGCATAGTAGAGGCCAAGCAGAGTAGCGGCAATCGCAACGCCGGCCCCTACGAACGCCGATACGTTTCCGTCGCTCGATGAATCAAGGGCACTAAGGATTGGAAGTTTCTGATCCCCTACGACGTTACGAACGACACTTGCAGTGACTTCGAGTAAAGCGATCCCGCCGCCTACCAGCAGGAGCGATCCTAAGCTCGATACGAAGAGATGCCGTACAGCGGTGAAAGCCTTTTTTCGATCGGCCACCCGGTGCACAAACTCCGTCCAATAAATGGCCCTTCGACGTTTTCGACCGATTCGTCGTGCCCGTCGCGACCAAAAAGCTGGAGTGTTGAAGCGCCGTGGACTTACTAGTCGGCGTATTTTCATTCTGCCCATTCCAAGGCTGCCACAATGTGTCCTTCATCGGGGAGGGCCTGCTGTTCCTCTGCGGGGAGCTTGTCGTAGGTGTATGCAGCGATTGCCATGGGTGACGTGGAGCGTCCGAGGCTGTACCTTACGCTGCGGTCGTTTTTCGTGCCGCAGATGAGAATGCCGATGGTTTCGTTGTGGTGTTCGCGGCGGAGGACGTCGTCGACGAGGGCGACGTAGAAGTTGAGTTTGCCGGCGTATTCAGGTTGGAACTTGCCGGTCTTCAGTTCGATGACGACATAGCCCGTTAACCGTACTAATAAGGCCTGCAGCGAATTGGTATCTTAGGTCGACGCATGGACGGATGAGCCCAACGTCTAGGAACTACACCAAACAGCAAGTGGAGCCTTGATTGTCGTGTTGAGGTACTCCCTTGTGGAGGCCAGAAGATCCAGTTGCTGCGTGGTTGCTTTGGAAGCCGACAAACCCGGTTGAACGATAACCATGTCTAGCCGTGGGCGAAGGAGGACGGCTCTGTCCCTAAATTCATACAACTTATGCACGTCCCCCACCTCAAATGGGCTCACGCCCGTACGTTTTTGCTTCTTGTTAGCTCGGTCCAGAAGCGTCGAAAAGAAAGGTGTTAGGTCGCTGCGGCGCCACATAACCGACTTTTGCGCCTGTCCGCAAACCTCGTAAAGGTCTGCCACTCGGGCCCCAGGAGTTTCACCGTGCGAATATTTGCAGTGAACGAAGCGAACCACTAGACCGCTGTCGTCAATTCTCATCGCCACTACGTCCGCTATTTCACCGGCGCCGTCATCGTCGAGGATGATGTCCCAGGGAACAGCATCGCTCTTGAGTTCACTGATTGCTTTGAACTGAATAGAGTCCTGACGCCGTTGCGCGGTCTGCGACTCGACATTGAGTAGAGTGCCATCCCAGTTAAGGGGTTTGAGTGTAGATCTATCGAAAGGCTCCTTTTCCCAGGTCGGCCGATACAGCAGGTTGCCCTCGATGATCCGGTCGTCATTCAGGGTGAGGAGAAGACCTGCGGAATTAAGCCAGTCGCTGAGTCGCACCTCAGAGCGAGCCCTAACAACCATGACTTCCTCATCGGGATTTGTGGCGCTGTAAACAAGGCCTCCCTTTTCCACTGAAGCTTGGTACCCAACCTTCCAAGCATCAGTGCTGACGGTAAAACGAAAGGGGCCGGTCGTGGAGTCCGTATTAGGGACCAGATCGGTATAGGCCATCTCACAAGATTTGTCCTGATAGACAAGGCGGATGTTGTCAGCTCGTCGCGTGTGTATCTCCCAAGGCCATTCGGCAGCAAGGAGTACGCCTTCGGGGCGTTCCTTTATTGGCTCGGGGAGGATGAACTGGCCGATGACTTTTTCGATGCTGATGGTGTCGTCTAGCAACTTACTGCCGATGCTGTCGCACCAGTCGCGCCAGTGTTTCAAGCTCCTAGCGGTCTCGTGGGACCAAATGCGTCCCTTCAGTGAAGCGCTGATGCTGACTCTTTCACCGTCCCGAAAGCCACTGCCCGAAATATTTGTTTGCGACTTCGTTCCGGCCTCCGACTGAGAAAAACTGGCCGTAACGTCAGATCCGACGTGCATAGAGAATCGACGGAATCTGTCGTGCGCATCGAGCACGCCGACGTTGGTAGGAACGAGCCTCTCAATGTCGGCCATGACGCGGTAGACCGTAGAACCGGTAAAGCGCGAGGCACCCTGGCCGAGGACCGCTTCGGCTAGGTCTTCGAAGACCCCGTCGTTAGCGGAGTTGTTGATGTAGAGCATCCTGCTATTCCTGTCGAAGTAGAGGATGTAGAGGGCGTAGGTGATTTCCTCAATGGTCTTCAATTCTCCCCAACGGACATCATTCCTGCTCTCAACTACGCACCAAGCCACCCCGGCGTCCGCGTTGAGCCCGATGGGTAAGGTCAGCAACTGAGCTTCTCCGAAAAACTCCACAAGGTTCAGGGGCTCCCACTCGTTTCGCGGAGCTCGGTAAACGACTGTGCTCATTTTGGGCAGAAGACTCCGGAGGGCGACGTCTTCCGGGAGGCTGGAAAACCCATCCTCGAAGTCGCTGACCTCTTGCTGCTCTTCTACTGCCTCCTCCGAAAGGTTCCGCAGGACAACGTTCCAGTTAGAGTCCTCCGCATAAAGGCTTCGCAACCTCTTATCGACTTCAAAATCCTTTCGGGCCACGAAGACAGACGCACCTCCGTACTCGTCTCCAGCTGAGGTGCGAGCGAAGCGACCAATGAATTGAAGAGTGACTCCCAAACTCTTTTGGGGGTCGTGAACTGCAGCGATCTTAAGGGCTGGCAGGTCGAAGCCCTCACCGAGCATATTTACGCAGATGATGATTCGAGACTGACGGTCACGAAGTGCGTTCAGGGCCTCGCGCTGTTGCCCTTTTGCCATCTGGCTGTTGATAATCATTGGGCGCATATCGGCGGCGATGGTGTCGTAATAAGGTTTGATCTCCTTCGCCCGCCGTATGCCGTTAACCCGAACCATAAGAACGTGGTCCAGGCCGGCCCCCAGATCGTCACGGAGCCGTGCCACGCTTTGCTTTGCGAGGGCCTTGTCGACGTCCACAAAATCGATGACTCCGGTGTAGTCGATAGTCGAGAAGTAGCCCTGCGCTTGGGCCTCGCGCAAGGGGAACGAGTACAAGATGCGGCCTTGCAGATGTCTGCCGTCCTCGCGAAACGGCGTCGCAGTGAACTGTACGACCCGTTTTGCGTCGAAATGACTTCGAATTGCAGCCCACGTGTTAGCGGCTACGTGGTGAGCTTCGTCTATGAAGAGGTGCGAACATACGTCGAGAATTGCTTCTCGGACTTCTGGGCTGCTGGCGTCTAGTGCATGTGGAGTGGTGACAATGACATTGCAAGCGCTAGCAAATTCTTCAGCAGCACTGACTGTCGTAAAACGATGCTGAATCTGGCCGACGACTGGGCGTAGGGCGGAGCTGCTCACGATTCCGAGTCGTTGAAGCACGCCGAGCGTCTCGAACTTGTCAGCTACTTGTGTCCGCAACGCATCGGATGGAACCAAGACAAGCAGCCGCGAAGGCTGAGCCGCAACCAGAAGTGCAAGCATAGTTTCTGTCTTCCCGGTTCCTGTTGGCATCACCACAGTCGCAGGAATTGTCCGGTTAGTTGTCCAATACCCGAGTACCGCATGCATCGCCCCCAATTGCGGGGGACGGAGCCCAGGCGCGTCTTCAGTACCTTCGGTGAAACTGATAGCGCTCCTATAGCTGGCCAAGACATCCTTGGGGCTGAGGCGAATTAGCGGGTTCGCTTTAACCCATTCGGCTCGTTTTAGTTGGTCACCGGGCTTGGAACCTACGACAAGCCTCGCCCATACTTGCTCCGTATCTAGAGGATTCTCTCCAGCCGCCGCTGGCCACCTGCCGTATTCATTAGAAACCTCTAAGGAACCCTCACGTCCTTGGACGTGCGTGAAGCGACCGGCCGGCACTATCAGCTGCCTCACAACGTTGCCTTCGAACTGCTCAGGCTTGGCCCATACATTCGTGCAATGCCAGCTAGGTTGAGTCTTTTTATCAGTGTCTTCCGCAGACATCATGTTCAGGACGCGTCCTTCGTTTTCCGTTGCGGATACTCCAGCTGCACCCACATGTCTCGAAGACTAAATGACTATTCGAAGAAAATATGCAAACTACACGGCGAGTGACTACTGAGTCAGGTGGGCGTACCCTGTCGTCGTGGCCAGTATTGTCACTCGATCCCGCTGGGATGGGACTACGGCATTCTCAATTCGGTGGCGGGACTATAAGACCCATCAACAACGTCGCGTGACTCTGGGGTCAGAGGAGGAAGCCCTTAGCCTTCTGCGGAGCCTCAATGAGAACAGGCAGATGCAGGAGCCGCCTTCGCCCGCCGATCATTTAAGGAAGTCGGGCGTTCCCAACGTGGCGGAAGTAGTCCAGGAGCATATCGACCTGCTGGTTCGTCCCTCTCCCGGGACCATCCGGACGTATCAGCGAATTCTCGACCTGCACATTCGGAACACGATCGGGCACATTCCGATTGACGAATTCGGCTACCGGGAGGTAATGCGCTGGATCAAGGGGCTTTCCGCTGTGGGTGTCGCGCCTAAGAGTATCCACAACATCCACGGTGTTCTGTCGGCTGCGATGAAGACCGCCGAGTTGCTCGAGTACATTTCCCGCAATCCCTGCCGAAGCGTTCCCCTCCCCACGGTTGAAAGGGCAGGGGAGGAAGCTATGTTCCTCACCCATGCCGAGTTCAGCATGCTCATTGAAGGCATGCATGAGCCGTATAAGACTTTGGTGCAATTCTTGGTCATGACAGGGGCAAGATTTGGCGAAGCGACAGCGCTCAAGGTCACCGATATCGATCTGCTGTCGAAGCCAGCGACCGCACGAATCAACAAGGCGTGGAAACGCGACGGAAAGTCCCGTTACTACATCGGGCCGACCAAGACTGGCGCAGGAAAGCGCACCCTCGGGCTCAATCCCGCTTTGGTGGATCTGCTAATCCCCCTCGTTGCAAGCCGCGTGGGAAACGAGCTGCTGTTCGTCACGGCCGACGGCCGCCGCATCGCGCATAAACCGTTCTGGCAACATCACTGGGTGCCGGCAGTCCACGCCGCCCGCGCCCGCGGTCTAACAAAGTCACCACGGATCCACGACCTACGGCATACCCATGCCTCATGGCTCATCCAGGACGGCGCAATATCGCTTTTCGCTATCTCCCGCCGCTTGGGCCATGCATCCGTGAGGACGACTGAGCAGGTGTACGGGCACCTCATGCCCCAAGCGCTTCAAGATGGTGCGGACGCCACGGAACGGTCCGTCCGGGGATTTCTCACATAGGTTTGGGTTTTCCGTTTTCAGTTCTCGCCACCGGAGTCCGGCACCGTTCCTTGCTCCAGGGCCGCAGTAATTGCCTCCGGTGATGGCAGTGCCGCCCGTTCCTCTGGTGGAAGGGAGTCGTAGGTGTAGGAACTAACGGCGACGGGCTGGGATGAGCCGTCCAATGCGTAGCGGACTGTTGGCTCATGCTTGGAGCCACACACCAGAATCCCGACTGTAGGGGCCATCCCCGGAAACTTCACCAGGTCGTTGACGGCGGCCACGTAGAAATTCAGCTGTCCCAGGTGCTCGGGCCTGAATTTGCCTGACTTCAGCTCCACAACGACAAAGCGGTTGGTCGGTACGTGTACCAGGAGAAGGTCAATGTAGAAGTCCTCACCTTGGACATCTAGGTGGAACTGCCGCCCATAGAAGGCAAACCCTCGGCCGAACTCAGCCAACGTCTGGGACATTCGCTGCGTCATGGCCTCCTCCATCGCCAGCTCTTCGACTTCCTTGGTCAGTCCGAGGAAGTCGAAGACCAACGGATCCTTGGCCACACTGCGTGCCAACGCCGCCCCGTCCTCGGATAGACGTTCTTCAAGGTTGTTTGGTGCAGCACCCGCCCTGCGATGCAGCCCCGTGGTGATCTGGTGCTCAAGGACTTCAAGTCTCCAGTTGTGCTCGCCGGCTCGCTCCGCATACCAGTTACGGATCTCGGGGTCTTTCAATTTGAGCAGTTCGATAATGTGGCCCCAAGGCAGACCGCCAACCCGCGCCTGGTCCACGGGGTCGGACAGGTCCCAGGCTGCTGCGAAGGCCCGCATGTAGAAGAGGTTTGAACGAGAGAATCCACGCATGTGGGGAAACGCTGATTTCAGATCCGTTGCCAGTCGCTGCAGTATCTTGGTTCCCCAGGGCTGGGCTGCCTGACGTTCGAGGATCGTGGACCCGATTTCCCAGTACATTTTGACCATGGCATTGCTTGCGGCCTGCTGAGCGCGTAACTGCGCCGAGCTGACGAGTTCCTTGAGGGAAACGAGGATGCCGGCATAGCCGTTGGGCAGTTCAGGTTCTATCTGGGGCACGCCCCCACCTTAGTCGTTAGAGCCGACAGAGCCCCTCGAACAGCCTGCGCTGAATAGTCCAAAGAACTTTGGACAATTCAGAACCCACTCCTGTCTGGCTTCCCATCCTTGCAACAAATAGTCCAGAGAACTTTGGACAATTGGGCGACAGACAGCGGATCAGCCGGCTTTGGCGAGCAGATGGCCGCTCACCCATGGGTTCGGGCGCATGGCGGAGTGTCGTGCGGCCGGTGGCCTGCGGTTCTGCAAGGCTCAGTTATGGACTGGACCGATTCCCGTCAGGAGTTCCGTTCTCCACGTGTTCTACCGGACACCGCCTTGCCCAAGATCGGCCGCGTCACGAAAACGGCGGACAGCTCATTGCCATGGCACGTCACCGGCCTGACCGCCGATGCCAAGGAAATCGATGACTTCTTGCTCACGCTGGCCACGAATGACTGCAGCCCGCAGACTCTTCGTTCCTATGCATTCGACCTTCTGCGCTGGTGGAGGTTCCTGTCCGCCATCGGGATCCGTTGGGACACCGCGACGCGGGAGGACGTGCGCGACCTGGTCCTCTGGATGAGGCAGCCACGGCAGGCAGGCAGTCGGGCTTACAGTCCCACCTCCATCAACCACATGCTGTCGGTACTTTTTGTGTTCTACGAGCATCACGCCCGGCGAGGGCAGGGGCCGGTTGTGAATCCGGTACCCAGCGCTGCCCTGGGAACGCGTCGATACGAGCATCACAACCCGCAAGCCCCTTACCAGCCGCAGAAGCGGGCGCTTTACCGGCAGCGCGTCGTCACAGGGACACCCAGGGCGCTCTCCCACGACCTCGTAAACCGGGTCTTCACGGCCCTGACCTCTACCCGGGACAAAGCGCTGGTGGCCATGTACCTGGCCACAGGCGCCCGGGCCAGCGAACTGCTCGGAATGAAGGCCCGGGACGTCGACTGGGGCAACCAGATAATTGCGGTCGTATCCAAAGGGACTCGCGCGTACCAATGGGTGCCCACGTCCCCCGACTCATTGACCTGGTTGAGGCTTTACCTTGGCGAGATGCCCTTGAACTCGCCCGAGGATGCCCTGTGGCGTACCCTTCGTCCGCCTTATCGCCCACTGCAATACTCTGCTTTGCGGGCAGTGCTGATGCGAGTAAACAAGGCCCTGGGAACCGGCATTACGCTGCACGATTTCCGCCATACCTGCGCTTCCCGGCTGGCCAATGACCCGTCCATCCCTCTTACCGACGTGCAAGCCGTTCTCAGGCACAAGCACCTAACCACGACGTCCAAATACATCCACACCAACACCCAGGACATGGTCCAACGCGTCCTGCAGCACCACGAGGCGCCTCCGAATTCAACACCAACACCCGCTTGGGGATACGACCCGTCAGACATGGCCGAGCTCTTCGGTACCTTGCCATGACGGCCACCGTGACCGTCCCTGAGGCCGCGACCTCTTGGGAGTCGTGCTCCGCGCCTGGGGGCGCCCGGTGGAGCCTGAACGAAATTACTGCCCGCTCCACCGAGATGCTCCCAGGCACCAGGAAAAGACAGGTGGAACGGGCAAAAGGTTTGGCCTACCTCTTGGAATGGCTTGGTACTTTCCCCGGCGATAACTGGCAGCAGCGTTGGATTGCGGCAGGTTGTGACCAGGCCGGCGCGTCATGGGGGCAACAGGATCTCATTCCGTATAGGAAGTCGCTGCAGGGCAGTGCCGTGATCGCTCTCGTCGTTCTTGGCGTCGTGCGGCCGTCCATGCATTGGCTGCGGACCGCTACCCCACCGCACATGTTCATCACCTACAGAAGCGTTGTCGACTCCGAAACGTTTGCCCTGTTGGATGAGAAGCTCGGCACTTTCCGCCTGTCGAAAACCTCCAAAATGTTGGCTCTGAACGCGATGACCCTCTTGAGGATCCGTATAGGTGTCCCGTTGCTGAGCGTCACGGCATCACAGTTCCTTCGTGCCGAAGCTGAATGGAAAGCCTTGAGGAGAACCCGGTCGGTCGGCGTGGTCTGGCAAGTCCTCCAGGCTTGCGGGGCTCTATCAGGAGAGCCAGCCGACTACCGTGCACTGCAGCTGGAGGGACGGCGTACGGTCCCACAGCTCGTCGACGCTTACGGAGTAAACAACTCGAGGATCCGTTCCTTGCTCATCGACTACCTTACGGAGAGAGCTGCCGCTCTCGATTACTCGTCCTTGGCCGGGCTGACCCGCATGCTGGTCCGGAACTTCTGGACCGACATTGAATGCCATCATCCCGGGCAGGACACCATCAGGCTCCCGCACGACACCGCGACAGCTTGGAAGCAGCGCCTTCGGTACCTGTCTGGAGGGCGGGAACGCCGAGACTACTTTGCGCACCTGACCGCGGTGCGGGCGTTCTACACGGACCTTGCCCAGTGGGCGATCACCGAGCCCGAGCGGTGGGCGCTGTGGGCCTGTCCGTCGCCGGTCAGCGCGGCCGAAACCAGCAACCTAGCCAAGCAAAAACACCAACGGCAGTCGCTCATGCATCAGCGCACCCGAACCCTCGCACCCTGGCTAAATGCCCTCGTCTCGGCGGCTGCGAAGGAGCGCGCCGAAACGGCCGCTCTTCTCCAAGCAGCATCCCAGGCAGCGGAAGGTGAACTCCTGACCGTTCACGGGACGACCTACCGCCGCGTTGTCCGCGGCTACTACCGGGACAACGGGTGGCCATCGGTTGAGAACCTGGAGACGGGTGCTGTCATACGGCTGCGTCGCGCGGAAGAAACGGCGTTCTGGAGCTGGGCGATTCTCGAGGTCCTCCGTCTGACCGGACTGCGTGTTGAGGAACTCGTTGAACTGACCCATACCTCCATCCGGCGTTACGATCCGACTGCTGGAGAAGCGACAGTCCTGCTGCACGTCGCTCCATCGAAAACCGATAGGGAACGGCTCATCCCAGCCTCTCCGGAACTGGCCTCAGTCCTGGCCACGATTATTCGCAGGGTGAAGGGACCAGATGACACCCTTCCCCTCGTAAGCCGCTTCGACCCTCTGGAACGTAGTTGGGGAGCCAAGCTTCCTCACCTCTTCCAGCTCAGGCTTGGCGGAGTTCCCCGGGTACTTTCCACAGCCGGTGCGCGAAGCCTCCTCGGCGCGTTGGCCGCCAAGGCGGACTGCAAGGACATCGACGGAACACCGCTAACCTTCACCCCTCATGACCTGCGCCGCATCTTCGCAACGGAGACCGTCAACAGCGGTCTGCCCGTCCACATTGCCCAACACCTACTCGGTCACCTGAACCTCAACACGACCCAGGGCTACATCGCCGTCTACCCCGAACAGGTCATCAGAAACTACCGCAGCTTCATCGACAACCGACGAGTCTTCCGCCCCGCCCAGGAGTACCGGGATCCCACCTCGGAAGAATGGGCGGAATTCGAGAACCACTTCACTCTCCGGAGGGTTGCCCTCGGAACATGCCACCGCCCCTACGGAACGCCCTGCATTCATGAGCATGCTTGTGTGCGCTGTCCCATGCTCCAAGTCGACCCTGCCCAACTGCCTAGGCTTCACGAGCTGGAGACGAACGCAGTCACGCGACTTGAAGAGGCCAAGCAAAAGACGTGGCTCGGCGAAGTCGCCGCGCTCGAGGAATCATTGCGCCACATCCGGGAGAAACAAGTGCAGGCAACCCAAATCAGCGACCGGGTCAGCAGTGGCGCCGAGCTATACACCGGACACTGAGTCAGGCAGCTAAAGCGAACTGCTCCCCCAGCCGGCGCAAACCCTTAGTGCAGTTAAAGCGGGATTGTTCGATGTGGAAGAAGAGCAGGTCGACGTAGAAATCGTCACCATCGACATCGAAGTGGACTTGCCTGCCGACGAAGGCGAAGCCCGGGCCCAGCTCGCGGAGGGTTTCGGTGATTCTGCTGGTGAGGGCGTTTTCAAGATCCCGCTCGGCGACTTCGCCTGAGAGACCGAGGAATTCAAAGCTGTAGGGGTCCTTGGCTACCTGCTGGGCGAGCTCTGAGTCCGGTCCAAAAAGGCGTTGGACAAAGTTTGAGGGCGCGGCACCTGTGCGTTCCAGAGTCTTGTTCATGATCATGTTCATGAGGACGTTGCGGGACCAGCCATGCTGCACGGCAGCGGCGGCGTACGAGTCCCTTGCCTCCTCGTCGAGCCCTTTGTCGAGGATGGTGCGGATGTGGCCCCACGGCAAATGTCCCACAGGCTGTGGGACATTGGGATCGAATGCCGGCCAGGCGTCGGCGAAGCTGCGCATGTACTGCAGGTTCGACCGTGACAGGCCCTTCATGTCGGGAAACTCAGCTCCCAGGTCTTCGGCCAGTCTGCCGATGACCCCACTCCCCCACCCTTCAACAGCTTGCCGCTCAAGGATCGTTTTCCCGATGGACCAGTACAGTGCAATGAGCTGGGTGTTGACGGTGCGGATCGCCTGGGTACGGGCAGCCCGCACCCGATTCTTGAGCTCGCTGAGGAGGTCGGTGTAGCCGTTGGGCAGGGCGAGGTCGCGGGCTTCAGTCATGGGTTCGATCCTATCGAGGGCACCGACATGGCCCGGCCGTTCCCTCTCAGAGCCGGCTTACCGGCCGGGCCCGCCTTTACCTCGTTCTGCCCCTAGCGATGCTCCCGTGCGGGTCTTTCTGGCTTTGGCTGCGCCTTTGCCCATGGTCACGGCTGCACTGGGGTGTGTGCCTTCGCTGCGTTCCGCGGCTGCCCGACCGCGGACCTGGGCTTCGCTCGCGCCGGTAGTGGCCAGGGAGGCGGCGAATGCTTCCTGCCGCTCCGCTGATCCGTAGTCCGCGGCGATTGTACTTTCAGCCTTCAAGCCTTGGTCTTGCGGCCAGCTGCTGTCGTTGCCGGTGACGCGGTATTCAATCTCGCGGCCGACGCCTTCGAGGCGGGCGAAGAGCTCCTCTTCGGCCCGCTCATACCGCTGTTCCAGCGATGAGAACTGGGAGCCTTTGAATCCGCCCTCGGCGAGGAGCTTGGCTTCGTGCATTTCCTTGGCTGCTTTGACGAACTCGGGATCTTTGAAGTGGGAGTCGTTGGTGCCGTTGATGTTGGCGGTGGTTTCTTTGCGCAGCTGGTCAAGGTCGGGACCGTTGACACCGTCCTTGCCAATCAGGAACAAGCGTTCCTTGATGTCCGCGTCGGCGGCGGCAACTGCCTTCGGGGTTTTGGCGTTGTGTGCTCTCTCCAATGCGTGTGCCAGCTCGGGGTTGGCCAGGTACTCGACCGGGACCTGGTGGCGCTCCATTTCCGGGGCCAGTTTCTGTGCCTGGGCGCGGAGTTCTTCTGCCCGTGCCGCTGAGAGCAGCTGCATGGCCCTTTCATGTTCGGCGGTTGCCTTGCGTGTCTCTTCCTGGCTCAGTGCCAGCGCTTCCAGCCGGGCCTTCTCTTCTGTGATGGTTTGGATGCCGGACTCGAGATAGGCGGCGTCGGCGCCGACGTCGTGTGTGTCAATTCCGTAGCGGGTCAGGACTTCGTGCCGGATTCGCTCCGCGGCCGCCAATGCCGCGGGGTCATGGTCTTTCCAGCCTTCCGCGAGAGCATGGGCGGTGGCGATGTCATGGGGCTGTGCTTTGTCCCACCACTGATCCTTCTGCACCGGCGTAAGCGCCGCGCGAGCGGCGCTGCGTTGGGCAGCCAGGTGTGCCTGCGCTTCGTGCGCTGCCTGGTCGTCCTGCTGTTCCTGTTGCCGCATCAATTCCTGCCAACGGCGGGCCAGGGTTTCGGCAATCCGCGAGGCGATCAACAGTGACTGGCGCATTCCGCTGTCCAGGACATCATCGATTCCATCTGATTCACTCATGGTGTTCCCCCTTGCACTTGGTGTGATTCTTTATCGGTCGAGCACAGGGCCTGGTTCACGCCCCGTGTGTTGGTGGGTTTTCGCAGGTGTCGGAGTGGTTGGCACTGCCGAACCTGGGCGGATGGGAGCCATGCCGCGAAGACCAAGTTCCACGGACTTCGGCACAGGCGTCTTCTCCGGCGTACCTTGTTCCGGTGCGCCCACGGTGACCGGCATAGGCATGGTCGCTGCGAAGGGTTTCAGTTGTTCGGTTACCACGGCGCGGATCCGTTGTGCTTCCCTGGTGCGCCCGGATTGTTGGTGCATCTCGTGGATGGCAAAAGCGGTGTTGACCAGCTGCAGCATGAGGGCCGCTTGGGCTGCCGTTTTGTCCTTGCTTGACGCCGCCATGAACAACATGGCTGTCCCGGCAATCGACGGGAGTGCGGCGGGTTTGCTGTGCTGGCGAGGTGCGCGCAGCTGGGCTGTGCGGGACAGTTCGGCAGCGGTCGCTGCCAATGGTCCGGGCGTCGGTTCCAAGCGATGTGACCATGCCGCGAATGCCCCTGATACTTCCCGTGCCGCCTTCGCCCAGGTGGCGTGGTCATCCTTAGGCAGGACCCGCAGCTTTTCAACCAGCGCTGTGGCGTTGCGGGTGTACTGAACCCACACACCTGCTGACGGCGTTGCGTTCTCGGGACCGGTCCTGGAGACCTTGCGCTTGTTGCGTGCCGCGGCGTTCCATTCCGCTGCGGCCTCTGTAGCCAGGTGCGGAGAGTCCGGCCAGTCTTCACGCAGGGCGCCGAGCTTCAAGTCGGAAGCAAGAGTGCCGCCGCCGAACCAGATCGGCCGCTCGCCACGTGCGGGGCGTTCAGCTACGGAGTAGCCAACAATGACCTCGGTGGTGTTCTTCGCGTAGCGCGGCCGGACCAGCATTCCTGTGTCCCTGGCTCTCCGAACAAACTCTGCTTCTGTCGCTGACGCACTCGCGCTGGCGCGCACTTTCCGTGCCAAAGCACTGCGGTGCATTTCGCGCTCGTCACGGACGGCCGTCGCCTTCTCGGCCCGGTCGTAACCGCGGGTGGCGTGCACGGAAGAGAGCTCTTCGAGCCCGTACTTGGTTTCCAGTTCCCGGCACGTCTGCTGCGCGCGTTTGTAGTCGCCGTGTGTGGAGGCCTTGGTGCCGTCCTCGCGGACCAGAGACACGGCGATGTGGATGTGGTGGTTGCCGTTTTCGCTCGTGCCGTGATTGATAGCGACCCACCTGCACTGCGCCTTTCCGCTGGCCTCGGTGAAGCCCATCGCGTCCACGAAGTCGTTCGCGATGTCGCCCCACTGCTGGTCCGTTAGGGCGCCCTCTTCCGCGCGGAGACTCAACGAGCAATGCCACACGTCAGCGTGCTTATGCCCGTTCGGCACGCGTTCCTTCTTGACCGGGTCCCACCGGTAATCCTTCTGCAACACCTCAACGCCGAACGCCTTGCGCGGCTGGTCCAAATGCTTCGCAAGCGCAACCGCATCATCGGCATCTAGGACGCCGTCGTCGTACCAGGCCATGATCGCCGCGTCCCCGGCGACAAGGTGCGGGTCGGTGTGCGCATTCTTCGTCTTATCCGCATCGGTCGACGCCAGGTACAGGATCAGCCCGGCCATCCGGGACCCGCGCGTGATGTTCGGAATCATCCCCTACATCAGCCCCTCAATCGTCCGGTCAATCCGCATCGCCACCTCGCGCACATACGCCAACGCTGCTTTCGCGTCCTGGGGGAATTCGTCGCCGGCGTTCGCGTGCCGGGCGATCTGGTTGACATTGTTCGACACCCGCGCCAGCAAGGTATGGATCGCCATGAGTTCAGCCATCGCAGCCTTCCGCTCCGTCGGCGTCTCCGACGCTTCCGACAAAGCAGCGGTCAGCAGCAGATTCGGGACCGTTACCTTCTCCCTGGCAGCCCTCGCGACCAGGGCTGCTTCCTCTTCGGCGGTCACCCACACATCACGGCGCTTCTTGGTCCCCGCCGGGGAATTCGAACGGCGCCGCTTCGAAAGGCGGGAACGCGGCACACTCTCCTCAGACACGCACTCCCCCCATCCCTCAAACGGCCCAGCGCAGCGACCCCGACACTCGGGGACCTACAAGCCAGTGTGCCAAGCGAACAACCACAGGACCGTGAGCGACACGCCATTTACACCCGTGTAAACGTATAGCTTGCTCCGCAGAAGTCGGCGGCTGCTCTTTCCCCGCCTTTAGTGGATTGTTGGATGGGAAGTGGCACGCCGCTGCGCGCCGATGCCCGAAAAGCGGGTCGGCCTGTGGTTACGGTGGGTGCATGCCAACCATCGATATTGAACAGACACGCAATCAGGCCCGCGCTCTCCTGGACTCCCGCATCGAGTCCGTCACGAACCTGGTCAAGACCAGGCAGCGCATTACGGACCTGCGTGAGCAGCTCGCCGACGCCGAACGTGAAGACAAGCGCGCCTACGTGCGCGCCACCAGAGACGGCTGGAGCCCCGAGGAGCTGAAGAAACTCGGGCTTGAATCCGGCGCAGCAGCGCGACGCCGGAAGCCGGCCAGCACCCGGACCACGGACGAGGGTTCCCCGTCCTCCGCCGGTGGAGATACCGCGGCTGAGTAAGCCTGCCCCTCGCACACATGGGTACGGCAAAAGCTGAAACCTCCGGGCTTTTCCCGCACCCATGTGCACGACGGGACCCACCTGACCGGCTGCACACAAGCGCCAGGACACCATAAGCACGAACATCACCACCGGTACCGGCGAATGTGCACAGCCTGGGAACACAACGGGTCGTCAACGGACGCCTTCCCCATGGGCCAAGACAGACGCTGCCGGCAAACCCGCTGCGGGGGTCGGGTCCTTCTCAGCAGGGACGACACACACCGTCTAGCCGGGCCGACTTCGGGCAGCGACGGAACCGCGATCAGTGAGAGGTTTCTAAGGCGCTCAGGGGGCTTCCAGCCTGGTCACCGGCGGTGACAACCACAAGCTGCTGGGCGTGCGTTCATCACCACCAAGTACCGTAGGCCCGCGTGATCCAAGCAATGGCACCAACCGCACAGAACGTCATAATAAACACCCGTCACCACGAAGAAGGCCGGCACCCGATATGAACTGGTCCCCGAAAGTTGGACTCTCGAATTTGTGAGATCTTCACTTTAGCGGGCAGTGATCGCCTCTTCACGGAAAGGCTCCGTCCCAAGTGGGACGGAGCCTTTCTCAGTGGGAACCTAGCCACCACTAAGGGACGCTTTCGCCGAGCATGATGACTGACGCTGTCGTGTACGTGTTCCTACTGACGGACTGATAAGAAAACAGCGGCTCCGACAAGGAGGCAGGCCAGTCCAAGGGCACTTAAGCCAAGAAACGCTGTCCGCTGCGCGCCCAGCGGTTCACCTTTCCGCCGCGGATTGTTGAAGGCATATATGGCCGTCGGCATCCCAAGCAAGACGCCAGTAATTATAAGTATCAGAGCCGTCTGCATGGGCTCATGATACTGGCCATGGAATGCAGAACGATTCGCCTTCGGAAAGCCAAGCCCCCGCGATCTCCGGGAGACCAAGGCAATTACTCACGGGGTAGTTTTGCTCAACGACCTAGGCCACCAGGGCCTTAGCGCGGTATTGAACGGGGCTCAGACCCCTGAGCTTTGTGGAGATTCTTTCGGTGTTGTACCAGTGGATGTAGTCGTGCAGCGCGGCTGTGAGTGCTTCGGTGTTGAGGAATCGGACGCGGTTGAAGAGCTCTTCTTTGAGGTGGCCGAAGAAATTCTCTATGACGGCGTTGTCGTAGCAGTTGGCTTTGCGGGACATGGATTGGACCGCGCCGGCGTTCTGCAGGAGTAGGCGCCATGAGGTGTGCTGGTATTGGAATCCCTGGTCAGAGTGCACGAGTGGTTTCTGCCCTTCCTCCAGGGTGGCGAAGGCGCCGCGCAATGAGGAGTTGGCCAGCTCCAGGTTGGGCGAGGTTCCAATGGCGTAGGAGATGATCTGCCGGTCGAAAAGGTCCATGACCGGTGAGAGGTAGAGTTTCCTGTCATCGACGCTGAATTCGGTCACATCGGTCACCCATTTCTGGTTCGGCGCATCCGCTTCGAACTGGCGTTTCAACAGGTTTGGGGCCACGATGCCCTGCTCGCCTCGGTAGGAGTTGTAGCGATTCTTCCGCCGGACCTTGCAGACCAGGCGCAGTAGACGCATCAGCTTCAGCACGGTCTTTTTCGCGATCGTCCAGCCTTGCTTGACCAGTTCGGTGTGGACGCGGCGGTGGCCGTATCGGGCCTGGCTCTTCTTGAAGATACCCGTGATTGCGGCTTTGAGGTCGGCTTGCGGGTCAGGGGCAAGGAGTCGAGCTTGGTGATAGAAGAACGTGGACCGGGGCAGCTCGGCGACGTCCAGAAGAACTTCCAACCGGTGTTCGGCCTTGAGAGCGATGACAGCGCGGACCTTCAGCGCTGTTCCTCGTCCCTCAAGGCGTTTACTTTTCCCAGGAAGGCCACCTCTGCCCGCAAGTGCTCGTTCTCGCGGCGCAACCGCTGCAGCTCCGACTCTGGCTCCGTCGGCGCCTTGGGAGGTGAGATCGGCCGGCCACGTCCTTTTGGGCGCAAGCCATCTGCGCCCTCGTTGCGGTATATCCGCGCCCACTTCTTGACCAGATCCGGGGAGGACAGCTCAAGCTCCTTCGCCAGGGCGACCTGGCTCTCTCCGGCTTGGAACCGGCGGACCGCGGCGAGTTTGAACTCGAACGTGAACTGCCGATGGGTTGATTTGGTCACTAGCGCCGTACCTCCGCGAACTCTCCACAGGTTGTGGATGCGGATGACAGGTTTTGAACGGACCCCTAGGCTCGTCGCCGCTGCCTTCGCGCCCCAACCATTCTCGAACAACGCTATCGCGGCTTCGCGCTGTTCCTCAGATAACGAACTACTGTCCTGCATAAAACTGCTCCCCGAAAGTAAGAACTGATTTCTCAGTCCAACTTTCGGGGAGCAGTTCAATAGGTGCCGGCCTTCTTGCTGCTTTGGGACTGAATCTTCTAACCGTCGGCGGGGATATCGCCGTCAGGGATCTGACCTGACGCGATGCGCTCCGCGGTCTTCTCGTAGGCCGCATCAATGTAGGCTTCCAAGTCATCTTGCCGTACCCGCCAGATACCCCGGCCGCCGAATTGCGCGGCCCTCAGCTCACCGCTTTTGACCAGTGCATAGACCAGTGGTTTGCCGAGGTTCAGGATCTCCTGGACCTCGTCCAGGGTCAGCATCCTTGGGAACGGTGCAGCCGTGGGCGCGGTCGTCTTGTTCATTTCTTCGGTCCACTTCGCCACGATTACTTTCCCTCGTCCCGGTGTCGTACTTCATCCATCGTTCTCTGCCCCTTGCGCAGCTCCCCCGCCTGCACCGGAGGCCACGGCTTACCGCCGTTGTACTTACGCTGCAGGCGCTTCACCTCACGCATGCTGGCCCTGACAATAAAGTCCGACACGCTCGCATCACCCTCTTCCGGCTGGCCGGCTTCCAGGAAAGCAGCACGGACCTGTTCCGCCTGCTCCTCTGTGTAATAGGGCGTGAAGGCAGCAATCTTCTTTGGCTTCACCATCACCGCACCCTTGGCTTACTGCACCGCACGCAACACCCGTGGCCACGGGTGCAGGCTGTCCAAGTAACCCTTCCCCAATGACATGGAACCGTCCTCGCTGATGCAGACATCGGAGTGCTGATGGCTACCGCCGGCATGCGCGATCGCGGCCAGCACCAAGTCCAAGTTCTCCCGATCCAGCCCCGACACGAAGTCACCAAGGGTGACCGGAACATCCTCGGCCAGTGACGCGGCCAGCAGCAGGAAACGCCGCTCCCCACCAGAGAGCACACCAGCCTCCTTCGGGATGGAAGCGAAGTCAATCCACGCGCTCACCTGCCCGGGCCCCTGCGGCTCGGCGCTCGTGTGAACCCAAGGATTGCCGGGGGCAGCAAACTTCCCACCGAAGCCCCGGATCAGCAACTCCGTGGCCGCCTCCATCGTGTACATGCCCCTTGCCCAGGCGCGGAGGTCATCTGTGTGCGTCATGGCTGTGTTTCCTTTGCTCGTGCTCGTCGTCGGAACATCGTTCTACCCCTCCTGGTTGGATCTAGGAGTGGAGGCGAAGGTCAAAAGCGATTGACTCCGCGTTCCACTCCGGACCTCGGGGATCAGATTTCGGATTCTGCAGGAAGTCCTCCAGCGCCGTTTCAACGGGACCAAGGTTGTGGACGTACTGCGAGGGGATGAAGCCATTTATCCGGCCCATTGGAACGTCCACTGACTCATCGGAACCATGTCCTGTTTGGGACAGGACTGCCCAAGAAAAGTCGCTGTCGGCATCCGGGTTCCGGTGGCAGACCAGTTTCGATGGCAGGGATCCGGCGACTTCGAAGCGTGCTGTGCCGTGCTCCACGACCACACGCTCATGCTTGTTGCCGTCCAGTGAGTGCAGTGCTTCGGTGGCTGCCTCACGAGCCTCGGTCAGGCTGTCGACACCCTGACCGTTCACAATCCATTTGGACTTCACTTCGGTCTTAGCGACCGCCAGCCGCCAAGCCACTCCGAATTGAGCGCCTGCGATGTATCCGCCCATCCACATAAGCCCTGGTTGCCCCAACACCATGCCCACGACAAGGAACGATGCAAGGAACAGGAAGTTCAGCCACCTCCAGGGCAGGCCAAAGCGGAAGACATAGGTGCTCAGAACCAACCCGGCAAGCAGAGGGCCGATGTCATTGGACACCCGGGAGTTTTTGCCAAACAGCATGAGCGCAACAGTTCCGACCAAGACAACCACCCCGAAGATGGAGTAGTACCAGATCTCATTCCGGGTTTTTCTCCCCGCCACAATGTTCCTTTTCAAGGTTCCTATTTTCCGTGCTTATCGGGGCCAGCGTATCTGCTGACCCCGACAGGGTGTACTGCTTAGAACGGGGGTCCGGAGTCCGGGCCGTTGCCCCAGCCACTGCCGGCGTTGCTCGTCGCCGGGATGCCCCACGGGTCATCCTGCGGGGCTGACTGCGAGCCCTGGTCGCCGCTCCCCTGGCTGCCGAAACCCCCAGCAGCCTGTCCGCCCTGGTTGCTGCGCTGGGTGCGGTTGACCTTGGCATTCGCGTACCGCAGGGACGGGCCGATCTCATCCACCTCGAGCTCGATCACGGTGCGCTTCTCGCCTTCCTTGGTTTCGTAGGAACGCGACTTCAGCCGGCCCGTGACGATGACGCGCATGCCCTTGGTCAGGGACTCGGCCACGTTCTCAGCAGCTTCCCGCCAGACACTGGCCCGGAGGAAAAGTGTCTCGCCGTCCTTCCACTCGTTGGACTGACGGTCGAAGGTCCTGGGCGTTGACGCGATCGTGAAGTTCGCCACCGCGGATCCCGACGGAGTGAATCTCAGCTCTGGATCTGATGTCAGGTTTCCAATGACGGTAATGGTGGTTTCGCCGGCCATGATGGTTCCTTTTCCTCGTGTGCTGGTGATGTTGTCGGTGTCTGGCGTGGGTTCGTTCTGAATTTCGGTCTCACCCGGTTCGTCGTGGGTGAGGTCGTTGGGTTGGTACTGGTTCGCAGTGTTGGCGTCCCATAGACCGCCGTCCCCGACGGGGGCGCGGTTGATCGCTTCAAGGTAATGGTCGTCCCCTGCTTTGTCTGGGACGGGGTAGAAGCCCTCGTACAGGTCCTCATCGATGGGCTCCACAATGGCGGGTTCTACAACATAGGGATCCACAACGTCGGGGTTGAGCCTGCCGCTGGGGTTGACCTGCCGGAACAGGTCCACCTCCAAGGGGATCCGTGGGCTGAGGTTGAACCCGACGACCGGGCGCGGTCTCTCCACGGTGCTCACGCTGCCTTGTGAATCATGGCCGCTTGGACGAGCTTGTCGCGGCGCAGGCCGGACCAGTGGTCCTGGTCATCGGAGTTATTCACGACGACGGGCGCCTGGGAGTAGCCGAGTTCGGCGGTGATGTACTCCAGCGCTGCCGGGACTTCGGTGATGTCCACGGCCGTGTAGGTGATGCCCTTGGAGTCGAAGTAGTCCTTCGTCTTCTCGCAGTTGGGGCAGGCGGGCTTGGTGTAGACCGTGTAAGCGGTGAGTGAAGCAGTCATTTTCAGCACCTGGTTTCGTATCAAATAAGTTTCGTTCGTCTGGCTGACTTGCTACCTCAATTCTACCAATCATTCAACTGAATGAATAGGGGTTTTGCCTCTGATTCTAGGGATTTTTTTGCAGAAAAGCAGTCGGGATTAGGTGCACAATTCTTGCCCGAGTTGAGCCCGCGACCCCGTCCGTTGTGCGCGCTGCCGTGGCAGCCAGTCCGGCTTAGTCCTCTCCTGCAAGCACGGCGCAGATGTCTGCCAGTATCTCGCCGTCCAGGGAGTACGCAGTGATCTTGTTGGTGTCGAGGTCGAGTGTGAAGGTCTGGTGTCCGGCGACACTGTAGGTCTGAGTCTCCGTTACGGGGCCTGCCGGTCCGATGTCGCCGGGGTAGAACCCGATAAAGTACCGGCCATCGACCGTGAAGTGGAGATCGTTGGTCGCCTCGTCGTACGTCGTGACCAAAGCGTATCGGGACCGTTGTGTGAACGTGTGGTCGAACTCTGCAGTGGTCCAAATGCCGGTGCCAACGTTGTGCTCCCAGAATCGGTCGCCGGGCAGAATCTTGTCCGAGCCCTTTACCGTGATACTCCCATATACAGTGAAGTCCGGGCAGAATTCGCCCGCCGGATACTCCACTTCAAATTCATCGGCATTGGCACTTGAAACAGGTCCTAGTAGTCCGAGCGACAAGATCGATGCCGAGGCGATGGCGCGGCGTAGCAGAACGGACATGGCGGCCTCCAATGGCTTGGTGATGGGCACGCTACGCCCAGGCGTCAGCGGCCACAAGGGGTAGTGCCAAGGCCGTGAACCCGCTGTCAGATGCAGCGGGAACTGATGGTGAGTCCCGCCGCCGGCGACTGTGGTCATCCCCGCAGGTTCGCCAGGTCCGCAGCCCCCATGTGCCTGAAAAGCCGCTCCGGACCGGGGTGAGATGCCCAGCAAACGTGCACTCGCCCATTGAGTTGGTGTCGTCCCTGCTGAAAGAAGCACAACCCCGGAGGATGGCGCGTCGGGGGCGTTGGGATTGGACCATGGGAGACCTGGCCCGGGATTGGCACGGCAGTATTGCGGCGTGGCTGCTTGAAAGGTAAGCATGCTTTCTATTAGTTTTGTTGCAGCTTCTCCGCCTGGCCCCCATCAGGCGGAGTGGTTGTCAGGGAGGCCCCGCCAGTGCTCGTGCTGCGGGGCTTTTCGCTGTCTGCGCTGTGCGCGGCAGTTGTCAGTTAGTCCGGAACGGCAGAGGGAGTATGCAATGGCTCAGGGTGACATTGAGACGTACTACGAGGACGGCCAATGGAAGAACAAGCGCAAGGGTACTGACCGCGCGTTCGGTGCCGGCTACAGCACCAAGGCAGAAGCGGAAGCTGCAGGCCGGGAAGCTGCCCAGGCGGACAAGGTCGAGCACGTGATCAAGAACCAGGACGGCCAGATCGGTTCCAAGAACAGTTACGGTAACGATCCCCGGAATGTTCCGGGCTGATTGATTAGCTACACCCTTGGCACTCAGTTGTCCTGGGGACACAAGAAGGGCCGGCTCATAAGAGCCGGCCCTTCTGCGTTCTCCTCGGCAATGGAAATCTACGGATTCAGCCCTAGCTAAATGTTGTCGGTGATGCCTGCAGCTGCCATGTGGACGTCGTTGTCGCTGGGTAGCGCGGCACCTGGTCATGCGTGTGGTGGGTGCGTTGATCGGCGGTCCGCCGCTGGTGATTGGTTGCTGTGGTTCGCCCTGGGCGGCGGACCGCCCGACTTCTGGAAGGTTCCCGGCCCTTTGGTGGTGAGTGGGCGGGGGTCTTGCCGGGCGGGGTTTCCGCCCGGCAAGGGTGTTTATGCGGCGGCGGCGTCGTCCTCGGCTGGCTTCTGGCCGTCGAGGATGATGCTCTCGACTTCGCTGGGGGTGTATCCCCACGTGACCAGCTGGTTCAGGTAGTCCCGGTGCGTTTGGCTTGGGGACCGCCACGAGTCCTTGGCGATGGTCTTCTCATACCCTGCGCAGACCAGCGCTATCAATGAGAACTCGGGCCGTGCCTCGGTTTTGGCGACGTGGTCCCGGAGCGGGTTCCATCCCCACCGGTTGGATTCTTCGACCTTGGCACCGACCATTTCAGCGGCGACCTCCCCGTCGTAGCCGCTGGCGGTTTCGGAGTGGTGGGTGATGGCATGGACGGTGAAGTACTGCCAGCCCTTGGGTGCCTGCTTGCGGGCCAGCAGGGTTTTGACGAACTCGCGGCGGACCTTGGTCGCTTCTCTGCACTTTGCAAGTGCAATGGCTGGCAGAACTTAACATGCCTGGTCACCGGCGAGGGGCCGCCGGTCCGCGCCGGTAGCGCGAGCACCGTTTCGCGCCGGTTCTTTATTCGAAGCGCGTCGCGGCTATTGCGGTATTCGCGCGGATAAGGCTGAATGTCGCGGTGACCGCTCCGAGGGCCAGGAGCAGGCTGAGGCCCAGGGCTGTGAAGTAGTCGGGCGCCGGCCAGGTCATCCGATAGGTGTCGTTGATGCCTGTGACCATCAGCCAGGCTACGAGGAATCCGAGGCCGACCGAGAGCAGCAGCACGGTCAGGAGCGGGACGGCTGCTTCACGGGTGATGATCCGGCGCAGGACGGAGACCGGCATTCCCATCAGTCGCATCAGGCCGAGAACTCTCTTCCGGTCCAGGACGGCGGAGGCCGTGGCGACGGCCAGGGATAGGCCGGCGATTGCGATCGCGACGAACATGCCGAGGTAGGAGAGCACGGCCAGGCCCTGAATCAGGCGGGTAGGTGATTGCAGTCCTGTGTCCATGGGGGAGGTGGTGGCGGGATGCGCAGTGACGCCTGAACTATTCAAGAGGGTCCGGGCGCGATCCATGGCCTCGGGGGTCCCGTCCGTGCCGAGCACAATCACCACCGGTACCATTCCGTCCAGGTTGGCGGCGGGCACCGGGGTCAGTGCTCGTGGCTGCGTTGTCCAGAAGTAGAGGAACGACGTATCAACCGTGACGATCTCTGTTGCTGGAATATCCTGGAAACCCAGGGCGGGTGCATCCGCGGCACGAAGGTAGATTTCAGGGCTGGCGTCCCTGTCGGAGAGGGCTGCCGGGCCGTAACCGACGGTGGCGCTCCGAATTCCGCGCATTTCCTTAGCATGGCGGACGGCCTCGGACATCTGGGCCGGAGTGTGTCCGGCGTCCACAGTGGCGTGGAGGCTGGTGGGCTGGAGCAGACCGGGCGTGGTTGGAGGTGCCTCAGTGGATTCAATGATGCTGGATGCTCCGGCGAAGACGGAGACGACGAACACGGCGACGACCAGGCCGGAGACGGAGCGGAAGGCCGCCACCGGGTTTCTTTGGATCCGGCTCGCGGCAATGACTGCCGCCGCGCTGCGCGCCTGACGCAGCCCTAGCCGGCTCACCAGGCGGGTCAGCCAGGGGCCCACGACCACGATGCCCACCAGGATCAGCGCGAAGCCGCCGATGAGCAGCGGCATTTCGAGCAACGGTGAGCGCAGGTGCGGGGTGCGGGTGACGGCGATGGCGGTAGTCATGGAGGCCAGTCCTGCCAGCAAGGGAACGCTCCGCCACATGGTGGGTGTTTTTTCGTGAACCGCCCTCGTCACGCCCAGGGGGCCAATGCCGGCACGTGCCGTGCGCCGCGCGGCCACGAGCGCCGAGGCCGCGACCACCACGGCGACGACGGCGGCGGCCGCCGCCCAGCCGGTGGTCAGGTCGGCGGCGAACATCCGGGTGCCGTTGACCGGGATCTGCGCGACAGCCGGCCTCAGCAGGAGGGCCAGCCCGACGCCCAGCACTGCCCCGATCAGACTGGGAACAGCGGTTTCGGCGGCGGCGATCCGGGAGACAACCTGTGGGGATGCGCCAATGAGGCGCAGCGTCGCGAAGCGTTCCCGGCTCTGGGCAGCCCCCAGGCCGGTGACAATGCTGATCAGCAGCAGTACCGGGAAGAACACCGCGATGGCCCCGATGGACAGCACCGTGTTGTAGGGGGCCGCGCTGCCCCCGTAAGGGTTGGTCGTGAAGTCTGACACCAGGGCTGCTCCCCCGCTCTGCCGGAGTTCGGCCTCCGTCGCTCCCGTGACAACAATCAGCGAATCAGGTCCGGGCAACGCGGCGTCGTCAATCGTGCCGGCAAACGTCCCGAAACGGTCGCCCAGCTCATCCCGCGGCGTTGACTCGATCAGACGCTGCAGCGCCGGGGATGCATAGTACTGGCCCGGTTCCGGAGGGGTGCCGATTCCGGGGATCTTGACGGTCGTCGAGGCTAGGGCTGCGAAATCGCGGCGGCTAATCAGTTGGTCGCGGAAGACCTCCGCCGGGTTGGTCTCCATGAGCGCAGTGTCCGAGCCCAGCGGCACCGGCGTTGCCGGTCCCGAACCGGACGGATCGCCGGCGGCCCTCGGAACGGACACCGATGGGCTGCCGGTTTCGCGCAGCCACGCACCGCGGTCATCACGTGCGCTCAGGCCGTTGGCGCCGCCCCACAGCAGCAACAACAGGCACACCCCGACGGCAACCCCACCGGCAATGCCGGCGAGCCTGCCGTAGGCGGACCGGCTGCCGACGACTGCCAGTTTGAGCAACCCGGGATTCACGCGGACACCCGGTAGCCGGCACCGATGGCGCCGTCGCGAACGATGACTTCCCGGTCCGCATACGCGGCGGTGCGCGCATCATGGGTGATCATCACCACCGTCGTGCCCGCTTCGCGGACAAGCTCAAGCATCAGCGTCAGCACGTTCTCTGACGCGAGGGAATCCAAAGAACCCGTCGGCTCGTCGGCGAACAACACGGCAGGGGACGTCACCAGCGCACGGGCAACGGCGACGCGCTGGGCCTGACCTCCGGACAGTTCACCGGGCAGCTTGGCACCCATCCCGTCCAGACCGAGGCGGTCCAACAGATCCGTGGACCGGCGCAGCGCTTCCGGCCGCCTAGTCCCGGCCAGGAGCAGCGGGATGCTGACGTTATCCACCGCCGTCAGCTCCGGCAGCAGCTGGCCGAACTGAAAGACGAACCCGAAATCGGTCAGCCTCAGCCGGGCCCGTTTCGGCTCTCCCAGGGCACTGATCTCCAGCGGGGCCCGCCCGGCGGGACAGTGGGTCACCGAACCGCCGTCGGGGACAAGCACCCCGGCCAGACAGTGCAGCAACGTCGACTTGCCCGATCCGGATGGACCCATGACAGCTAATACTTCCCCTGGGTGGACGTCGAGGTCGACACCCCGCAATGCCTCGGTCTGCCCGAAGGAGTGGTGCAGGCCGCGGGCACTGAGGATGGGTGCAGTGGTGTCATGGTTGCTCATGCGCTCTGGAGCTCCTTCTTGAGTCGGGTCAGGCGGGCGCTGGTGAGGTCGATCCAGCGCAGGTCGGCTTCGATGTGGAACAGGCCGTGGTCGCACATCAGGACCCGCAGCAGGTCGGCATCCTTCTTCAGCCGGGTCAGCTCCCGCATCCTGGCCATGTGTTCCCCGCGCTGCACATCGAGCAGCCGGTCGGCGTCGTCATCGAGCAACAAGGCGATCACCGTCTTGGCAAAGAGCTCGCTTTGCAGGGACTCCGAGGGAACGTCGGGAGTGAATAGCCACTCGCGCACCCTGTCCTGGCCGGCGACGGTGATCTCATATTTTTTGCGGTCCGGACCGCCGCCGGTCTCCTCGCCCAGGGCCCGGATCAGCTCGTCGCGGACCATGCGGGCCAGGGTGGAATACACCTGCCCAAAGGCCAAAGCCTTCCCGGCTCCGAAGTAGCGGTCATAAGAGTGCTTGAGGTCGTAGCCATAGCTCGGCTCGCGGCTCAGGAGGCCCAGCAGGGTGAGGGAGTTGTTCACACCTCTAGCTATACACTCAGTTTATAGTTTCCGCCAGTTCGACTCACGGGATGAACCCGTGCGGTTGCGGAGTTTCTTGCCCTTCCTCGGGACGGAAAGCGGGCATGCCGAGGTTGGTTGGGCCAAGCCTGACGAGTCGTTGTGCGTCGGCGCGCTTGTCCTGGAGGAATTGGAGGGTGAGGTCGATACCTTCGAGTTCGCCGAGCCAGCCTTTTGTTTGGGCGAGCTCGCGTCGGGCGATGAGGTCGGTGTTGATCTCGTCGAGGCGGCCGATCATGACCGGGTCCACCTGGAGCAGGGGGCATCGGATGCAGGCATGTTCGTGCTCGCAGGGGGTGGCGTAGGGTCGCCCGCAGTTGCCGAGCTCGACTTTGCGCTTATCGAAGTGCTCTTCGAATTCGGCCCATTCCGTGGTGGTCGGGGTCCGGTATTCCCGGGCGGCCCGGGCCGCCCGGCGGCCGGCGAGGTGGGTCTGGTAGTGGCGGATGACGTCTTCCTGGAAGACGGTGACGTAGCCGTGGGTGGTCTGCACATCCAGATGTCCAAGGAGCGCTGCCCCGATGTGAATGGGCAGGCCGTGGTTGACGAGGTCTGTCGCGAACAGGCGGCGGAAATCATGCGGAGTGAACCGGCAGCCGGCCAGCTCCGGGTGCTCGGCAGCTACTGCATCGCTGAGTCTGGCCAGTTCATCCCGCAGCGATCCGGGGTTGATCACCTCGGTGCGCTGTCCGATGGTGCGCTGAAACAAGAAGGGTTGAGGTTCGCTGGTGATCCGCTCATAGGGGTCAAAGCGCGTCGCTAACGGCACGTCCCGGCGGTTCCGGGTAAGGCGGCGGATGATCGTTGCGATGACATGGAACAAATCCGCTGTCATCGGGATGACGCGTTCGCGGTCACTCTTGGACGGGGCAACAACCAGCAGCGCCACGACTTCAGCGTTAGGCCGGATGTACTGCCGAATGCTCACTTGGGACAGTTCCAGGAGTTCTTCGCAGCGCAGCCCGGTGTGCCGCAAGGTCTCTACTGCGGCCCATTGCCAGAACGTGGCATCTTCGGTGAACGTGACATTGACCTTCTTGCCGGTCGACTCATCCAGTACCCTGATGTTCGCCCGACCATGGATATGGGCATGCCGGGCGTCGCCGGCGGTGAACAGCCGCCGGTAGCGCTTCATTCCGACGGTCAATTCCTGGTTCGGCGCGGCGTCCGTGGCTGCCTTCAAAAGGTCACGGAAGTGGTCCCGGCGGGCGGTGACCGCGGCGACGAAGGCTGGAAGGGCTGGCTGAAGCCGGCGTATCCGGGCGTCCATGCGTTCTTTGGCTCGCCGGTTCGCTTTCGCCCGCGACCGGGTTTCCCTGCCACCAATAGGGCACGGTGCCACCCACCGGGCCCAACGTTCCGGTTCCTGGGCCGCCCAGCCTTGGATGTCGAGGTAGAAGGCCCTGATGTTCGTCATGACCGCGTGCGCGCTCAGACGCGGTCGACCAGCTCGCCTGACCTCCAGAACAGCCCGCCACTTTCCATAGTCTTCCGGCGTGAGCGCAAGATCCTTCTGGGCTGGATTGACCTTGAGAAGCGCCGCCCAGAACTTTCCGCAGAGGTCTCCTGCGAGATCCCGCAGCGTCGTGTAATCGACGTCATGGCTTCGGCGGGTCAGGTAGGCAACGAAAAGTGCGTGGATGTCCTGGTCGGCGATGTTGTGCCGGTCAACAAGCTCCGTGGGAGTCATGGCCGGCGCCCGCATCGCACCCCGCAACGTAGCAGGGACATGCTTGGGGAAGTGACCGGATTCTGCCATGAGCCGCCAGGCGAGGTGACCGACATAGGACTCGTAGCCGCCGCCCCAGCCACCTTCGCGGGTGGCGATCGCGTAATGAAGCAGCCCTTCCGGAGTTAAATCAGCGAAAGCAATGCCCTGGGTCGTCAACGCCGCGGCGACGTCGAAGCGGGCACAACGTTTGAAATGGCCAGAGGTGTCGTGATTGTCCACCAATGTCAGGAACCGCTTCAGATCCGGGTCGTTCTGGGCGGCTTCAAAATGTTCGTGGTAGCGCACGAAGCTGTTGACCCGGAAAGCTGCCAAGGACGGCCTGATCACACGAAGGCAGCACAGGATCAGGAGCGAATGGCCCAGTTCCCCGTCCACCTTCTGATTCCCGGTTCTCAGCTCGCGGATCCGGCGTTTCCCGTCGTTCAGGCCTGAAGCGACCCATCGTTCCTGCCACGTCACGCCGGGGTGCCCTTCGAGATGGCCGAGCACCCACCGTAAGCCAGCGCGGCGTAGAGAGCACCTGGGCTGAGACCGCGGCCAGATCTGATCGGCCAGCCCGTTGATCGTCTCCAATGTTGCGGTGTCGAGGTCACCCTGCGGTCGTGGCAGGACCGTCGGTGGACTTGCCGGAGCGGGGGTAATGATGCTGCGGGACCGCGTCCTGCCAGCAGATGCGGGCTCGAGCTGCCGCTGCTCGGGGTGACGGAGCGCCCTAACCACCGAACACGACCGAGAAATCATCGGCGTCATAACCAGGCGTCAACGTAGGTTCCAGCCGGGGTGCAGCAAAGTGCTCCTGCACCTTTTCGAAGACTTCATCTATCCGAGGCCGCAGGTAGGGTGCCAGGGACGACACGCGCCGGTGGCGGGTCACGGCCATCACTTCGGGCAACGTCAGGTTCGGATCCGACACCATTCGGTCGATCGTGGTGTGCCGCAGATCGTGCAATGACCAGTCCGTACCAAGGACGGCATTCGCACGCTGCAGGATTCGCCGGGCCGCGTGATAATTCAGCGGCCGCGGCTTTCCGTGCAGGGCCCGCCAAATCAGCTCCCCGGGTCCCGGGGTTCCACGCTCATGAAAGTACGCTGCCAAATGCTGAAAAGACTCCGGCGAGGCCGGAACCGGTTCAAGCGCCCGGGACCCTTTTGAAACAACCCAGACACGCTGCCCGGCCCAGTCCACCTGGTCACCGTGGACTCCGAGGAGTTCGCTCGCCCGGGCACCCGATGATAAGTAGAGGCTCACGAGCGCCCTGTCACGGCTGGTCCTAAGTGCACCAATCAGCTCATCAACAAGATCATCTGGAATGGATCGGGGCGCCAGTACTGCCGGCTTCTGCCGCAAAGGCGCACGGCGCAGCCCCGGCATCTCCTCCATCGGGCTACGGTGTGCCAACCGCGCTCGGCGGCTCGGGCTTTCCGGGACTGGGTTCATTACCGGTCCACGCCCGAACCGGGCATGGAAAGCATAAAAGGAGGCGAGGACGGCCAATGCGTGATTGATCGTCGCCGGTGCATACCCCTCAGCCAGCGGCCGTTTCCCGGTCCGCGGATTCATCACCCGCGCCCCGCTCCCCCGCCGCTGAGGATTCACCGCCGACCGCATCCACCCGACCAAGACCTCGACCTCCAGACGGCCCACTTGATCCCATGGAAGACCGAGCAGTTGCAGCACCCGCCACCAGCGCAACAGGTCATTCCCATATGAACGCACCGTCAACGCGCTCATATCGGTCAACACGAGGTCGCCTAGAAATGCCGAAAACACCTCGATCTCATGGCCCACGTCATCGACGACGACGTACGGCAACAGGCCTGCCGCATTTCGACGGACCGCGCCGATGCGTGGCAACCCGATCTTTCCTTCGATCAACTTCAGCCGCATTTCGTCCACGATGACCTCCTCCTTTGGAGGCTGCAGCTCAGCCTCAAAGTTCAGTCAACAGGACTGATTCCATGGCCTTGTTGTTGGCGATCAGGGTTTTCCGCTCGGCCTTTTGTTCCTCGGTCATCGGGCCTTTTTGGGCCTGCTGCCCGCCGCCGTTGTAGCGTTCGTACTTTGGGGCGAAGCCCAGTTCCTTCCAGTCGCAAATGACAGGCTCGGCCCGGTGTTCACCCCGGTAGTTGGTGCTGATCACGTAGGCGTTGGCGTCCTCGTCGGTGGCCGGTTCCCCGTCGGCCCGCTTGGCCGCTGAGACATACAGGTTCTCCTCGTCGGCGTAGTGCCCTGCGTCTTCGACGATGGCCTTCCCCTGGGCGATAAGTTCCTCGATTAGCGCAGCAAGCTGGGCCTTGGATTCCCGGTCGTCCCGGAGCTTCTGGGCGATGTGGTCAAAGTACTGCGGCTCGTCCCGGATCACGGATTCGAGTTCCTCGATGGCGTCCTGGTCTCCCTCGAACTCGGTCATCACCAAGGCCATGTCCAGGGTGTAGCCGCTCTCGAGGGCCTTGGTCCTGGTGGTGGAAGCCTTGGCTTTGAGCGCGTTTTCGACCTTGTCCTTGGTCCGGCCGGTCTTCTTGGCGATCGCGGCCGCCGAGACGCCGATCAGGGACAGCTGGTGGTAGGCATCGGCCTCGTCCGCTTCGGTCAGTTCGGCGCGCTGGATGTTCTCCACGACCTGCGTCACGATGCGCTCGGCTTCCTCGGGCGAGTCGATGAGCAGGACCGGAATGAGGGGCCGTTCGGCTTCGACGGCCGCGCGGGTGCGGCGCTGGCCCATCAGGACGTGCACCGTGCCGTCGTCCTTGTGGTGGGCGATCACCGGTTCCATCACGCCGTGTTCCTTGATGCTGGCGACGAAGTCAGCGGTCAGGGCGGCGTCCTTGCGGACGTTAATGTCCACGGTCAGGGTGGCCGGGTCGAGCATTTCAAGCGTGGGTGTTGCGTTCATGGTGTTGCTCCTTCTTGCCGAGAAGTTGGTGGGTGGGGCGACCAAAGGTGACCGGCCAGCTCCCCTCTCCCCCCGACGCTTCTATGTCTGTCAAGCGGGCGGAAACGGATGCGGGCCAGTTGCTTTGCCGGTGTCGGGGCGGTTTTGGTGACCGGCCAGCGTCCCCTCTCCCCCGTTGTTTTGGCTGCTGGCGAAGCTTGCGGAGCTGTGGCCGACGGAGGCCTGTCTACCCGCAGGGCAAGGGGCGGGGGTGTCAGATTGTTTGTGTAGGTGGACTGTAGTCGCTGGGTGATTGGAGAATCATTGTGGCTATGACAAAACCCCGTGAAGAGATGGCGGAGGATCTGGCCCGTCGTGCCGCGGCGGCCGGCAGTATGGAGGCGTTGAAGGCTTCGGGTGCGTTTGATGAGTTGATGGCGCAGATCGATTCCGGCCAGCTGGAGCTTGATGGCAAGGATGGTTTCATTCAGCAGCTGATCAAGGCTTCATTGGAACGCGGATTGCAGGCTGAGCTCTCTGGGCATTTGGGTTATGACAAGGGCGATCCGGTCGGCCGTTTCCTGCCCAATTCCCGCAACGGGTCGTATCCGAAGACGCTTGGGAGCTCCGCCGGGGATGTGGATCTGGCCGTTCCGAGGGATCGCGACGGGTCGTTCACCCCGCGCCTGGTCCCGAAAGGCGCACGCCGCACCGGGGGCTTGGATGACATGATCATCAGCCTTTACGCCGGCGGGATGACGGTGCGGGATATTGCCCATCATCTGGAATCGACGCTCGGGACCGAGCTTTCACACGAGACGATTTCCAAGATCACCGACGCGGTTCTGGATGAGGTCATGGAATGGCAGAAACGGCCTCTGGAGCCGCTGTATCCGATCCTGTATCTGGACGCGATCGTCATCAAGGTCCGGGACGGACACCAGGTGCAGAACCGTGCCGCGCACATCGCTGTGGGCGTGGACATGGACGGCATCAAGCATGTCCTGGGCATCTGGGTCGAGGCTACCGAGGGCGCGAAGTTCTGGGCCGGGGTCTGCGCCGAACTGTCCAACCGCGGCGTGAAGGACGTGCTGATTGTCTGCTGCGACGGGCTCACCGGCTTCCCCGAGGCCATAGCCGCAACGTGGCCGGCCGCGACCGTCCAGACGTGCGTCGTGCACCTGATCCGGGCCTCGATGCGCTTCATCGGCTATCAGGACCGCAGGAAGGTCGCATCGGCGCTGCGGCCGGTTTACACCGCCCCGACGGCCGAGGCCGCACAGGACGCCCTGGACGCGTTCGAGGCCTCGGACCTTGGCAGGAAGTATCCAGCGACTGTCCGAACCTGGCGCAATGGCTGGGAGAAATTCATTCCGTTCCTGGCCTTCCCACCACCGGTGAGGCGCATCATCTACACCACGAACGCGATCGAGTCGCTGAACTACCAGCTGCGCAAGATCATCAAGAACCGCGGCCACTTTCCCAACGACCAGGCTGCCGTGAAGCTGCTCTGGCTGGCCATTTGCAACATCGAAGACAAACGCGCTAGCGACCGGGCCAAGCTCGAAGGCAAGGCCCGGGAGAACCGTTCCAAGACCGTCAACAAACTCATCGAAGGAACCACCACGCAAGGCTGCGCCGAAGCCCTTGGCGTCCTCGTCCTGAACTACCCCGACAGACTCGGACCCTACCTCAACCGATAAACTCCACCTCACTTACACAAACAACTTGACAGGCTCAGGGGGCGGGAAATTCCCGGAGGAAATCAGCGACGAAGGAGCGCCGCAGGGACATTTCCTGCACCGCAGGCACCGACGAAGGAGGGGCTAGACGGGCCGGAGCGGACACGTACAATCCGAAGGAATCTCAATGATGTTGTCAACGGATTCCTGCAGGTCGGTTAGGGGGCGGTCCTCTCCCGATCGGTGCTTCTGGGTAGGGCTCGCGGGACTTTTGTTGGCTCATGGTTGTGTTCCTTCCAAGTGGTGGGGCGGCTCGTGGTGACCGGCCAGCTTCCCTTCTCCCCCGACGCTTCTATGTCTGTCAAGCGGGTGGAAACGGGTGCGGGCGCGGACCAAGGTTTGCCGGTCGCGGGGCGGTTTAGGTGACCGGCCAGCTTCCCCTCTCCCCCCGTTGTTTTGGCTGCTGGCGAAGCTTGCGGAGCTGTGGCCGACGGAGGCCTGTCTACCCGTAAGGGCAAGGGGCGGGAAATTCCCGGAGGAAATCAGCGACGAAGGAGCGCCGCAGGGACATTTTCTGAACCGCAGGCCCCGACGAAGGAGGGGCTAGACGGGCCGGAGCGGACACGTACAATCCGTCAGGACAGCAGCCAAAACGTCGTAGACAGAACAAGGCCAGGGGCGGCGGAGCCCTGCGGAGCCGGCAATGGCCCCACAGCCGGCCGCGCCAGCGGACGCCCTTTTCCTTGTTCGCCCTGCGAACCCTCCATCAGCACCCGGGTCTTTTTCGGCGTCCCTGACTTTGGCGGCCGCGCGCCCCCCGTCCCCGGCACTGGGTGTGCGAATGGCGGTCCGCCGCAGCCGACCCACCGCGCAAGCCGGCCACGACGGCGGACCGCCACCGATGACCGCGCCGGCAAAGGGACGGTCACCTGGAGGGATTAGGCTGCGAGGAGTTCGGCCAGTTCGGCCGCATCGGACACCAGCACTGCCGCGCCTTCTTTCAGGAGCCTGTGGCATCCTGCGGAGTTGGCGCTGTGCACGCTCCCGGGGACGGCCGCGACATGCCGGGCAATGGTTTCGGCGTGGTGTGCGGTGTTCAGCGCCCCTGAGCGCCAGCGGGCTTCAACGACACAGGTCACCCCCGCGAGGGCGGCGATGATGCGGTTTCTCTGCAGGAACCTGTGCCGGGTCGAGGCGGAACCGGGCGGGAGCTCTGAGAGGGTCAGGCCGTTGCCGCGGATCGCGGCCGCGAGGTCAGCATTACCTGACGGGTAGTCCCGGTCAAGGCCTCCGGCCAGTACCGCAAGGGTCGCCGGTTCTTCTCCCTGGCTTCCGGCCAACGCGGCCCGGTGCGCGTGCGCATCGATGCCATAGGCCAGCCCTGAGATCACGCAGATTCCACGTTGGGCCAACCCGTATGCCATATCCCCTGTTACGGAGGCGCCGTAGCTGGTGGAGTCCCGTGAACCGGTAAGGGCCACACATTTCGAAGGCGCTGGGATGCCGTTGTCGATGTTGCCCCGGTACCAGAGCCCGTAAGGGGCGTCGGGCAGATCGTCCAGGCCTTCGGGCCAGTGTTCATCCCCCGGGATGAGGAACCCGCCGCCCAGGCGTTCGATGGTGGCGAGGTCCTTCTCCGCGTCGACCTCCGGAACCCGCGACGCCCACCGTCTCAACGCTTCTGAGAGTTCTTCGGCCGTGGCCTCCGGAATGGCGTGTACGGGCTGCGCGCCGGTGGCAAGCCTAAACGCGGCGTACGCGCCGAGCCTGTCTACGAGGGTTCGACCGACACGGTCGCCGGGTTCGAAGAGTCGGGTCAGGGCTGCGCGTGCAATGCGATCGTTCATGGTTTCTCTCGTCCTTTGCTGAGGATCCGGTGGGTGGGGCGGCTTTGGTGACCGGCCAGCTTTCCCTCTCCCCCGGTTGTTTTTGCCTGCTGGCGGAGCAGCGCGTAGCTGTGCCCGACGGAGCCGGGGCAACCCGCAGGGCAAGCAGCGGATGGGTTGTCGGAGGAAATAAGCGAAGCGCCGACACAGGGCATCGGCTGCGCAGCCGTCCGCAGGACGGTTGAGCCGGTGGAGCGGGCACGTACGATCCGTAGGACAGCAGCAAAAACAGAAAAACGCCTCTACAGCCCGAGCGAAGCGAGGTCGGTGCAGTAGACCTGGGCGCTAGCTAAGCGAGGCCGGTAACCGGAGTCTCCAGGCAGCCCGTGGTTTCCGGCTACGTTGTGGTGCTCTCGCGAGCAGCACGGGCTTGCTGGTGGCGGTAGAGCGTTGCGCGGCTCCCGCCAACGAGACGCGCGGCATCTTCGGCGGTACGCCCCTTGGCGCGGGCGTCCTGGGCGATCGCGAGTTTGTCTGCGATGACGGCCGGGTCGGACACCGGCCGGCCGAAGCGTGTGCCGTTTTGTCGTGCTGCGGAGATGCCGGCGTTGACCCGCTCGACGATCAGCTCGCGCTCATATTCGGCGAGGGTGGCGAGCATGTTCAGCATCAGCCTGCCCGTCGAGGTCGCGGGGTCGATACCATCCGAGATAGACCGGACTTGGACGCCGCGGTTGCGCAGCAGGGTCACGGTGTTGAGCACGTCGATTAGGGACCGGCCCAAGCGGTCGACACGCCACACAACGACGGTGTCGCCTTCCTCGGCGTACTCGAGGAGTTTTTTCATTCCCGGGCGCTCGATCGCCGTCTTGCTGCCGGAGGTCACGTCGGCGAAGACGTCGCGTTTCTGCACTCCGGCGGCGACCAACGCATCCAGCTGAAGCTGGGCATCCTGGCTGGAAGTACTGACGCGGGTGTAGCCCAGTTGTCTCACGGTGCCATTTTGACTCGAAAAGTCCCCGCTGCGCCTCCGATGAGATGAATCGTGGTGGGACGAGTTTCCGAGACGCAGGCAGCCTTGCCATTCCGCCTAGTCGACCGGCTCCTCCAGGCCGTGGGGCGATGTCTTGAAAAGCTGTTGTTTTTCAAGACGCTAGGCGACGCCGCTCACCTGTCTCATAACTAACGATGAGTACTCGGCGAATTCCAGTGGTGCCTGCAACACCGGATTTAGTTGACTGGGTTCGAGACTAGCTCGGCGAGGACTTCTGCGGGCGTTCGGTAGCCGTGTCGTTTGCGTGGCCGGCGGTTGAGTTCCGCGGCGACGTTCTCGAGGATTCCAGGCCCATGGAAAGACAGGTCGGTGCTTTTCGGGAAGTACTGACGAAGGAGTGGATGGTCCCTAGATGTTGGACTGCTAATTAAACGTTACGCGCTGGCGAGGTTGTGAGCGAGGTATTCGTCGGGGCTGAGGTAGCCGAGTCTCCGTTGGATTCGGGTGCTGTTCCACCAACGCAGATACTCGGTTAGACCGGTGTGGAACTCCTCGATGGTCCTGGGTTGCTGGATTCGGAACCATTCCTCTTTGAGGTGGCTGAAGAACCCTTCCATGGAGGCGTTATCCAAGCAGGTGCCCTTACGTGACATCGATTGAGTCAGCCCGGCTTCACGGAGCGTGTCCTGCCAGAGCGGATGCCGGTATTGAAACCCCTGATCTGAGTGGACAAGGGGTTGCTCGTTTGGAGCGAGACCGCTGATCGCAGCGCGAAGGCCATCGGTGACCATTTTGACGCTCGGAGACGGACCTGCCATGACTGAGACGATCCGGTTGTCATGGAGATCAAGGACCGGTGAGACGTAAACCTTGGAGGTGCCCACCGTGAACTCGGTGACATCGGTGGCCCACTTGGTGTGTTTGACGGCGGTCTCGAACTTGCGGTTCAACACGTTCTCAGCCGTCTTACCGACCTCGCCGCGGAAGGAGTTGTATCTGCGCCGGCGACGGACCGGGCTTTGCAATCCGAGCCCGCGCATGAGCTTCAGCACGGTCTTCTTCGACACTGTCCATCCCTGTCGCAGGAGCATGGCTAGGACACGTCGATGCCCGTAAGCGCTTCGCGCCTGCGTGAAGACCTCACGAATGGCTTCTTTGAGTTCCGCCTGCCGATCCGGCCGGGTGAGCCGGTTGCGGTGGTCGTAGAACGTGGACCGGGGAATCTTTGCCAGATGCAACAGCAGCTGCAACCGGTGGTGGGCCTTGAGGTCATTGATCGCTTGAACTTTCAGCGTCGTTCCTGTGCCCTCAAGGCCCGCAATTTTCCCAGGTACGCCACCTCCGCACGCAACCGCTCGTTCTCCCTTCGGAGTTGCTCGACCTCGCTCTCGGGAACTGGATTCTCGCGACTGACCGGTGGCCGGCCCCGTCTCTTCGGGCGTAAGCCGTCTTCACCCTCGCGCCGGTAAATTCTCGTCCAGTTCGTGACGGTGCCGGGAGAGGGAAGGTCGTATTCCTTGGCCAGGACGCGTCCGGACACGCCCTGAAGATGACGTCGCACGATCAAGAGCTTAATTTCGATGTCGTACTGCTTACGGTCTCTTGTCATCAGCGCACCCGATCCTCGTACCTGCCATCGTTGATACAACATTTGGACAGGGTTAGGTGCTAAATCAAGAGTCAGCGCGACGGACTTCGCAGTCAGCCCTTGCTCGAACAATTCGATAGCCGACACTGCATCGGAGTGACTCAACGTGCTTTTCAAGTACATCTGACTACTCCTGGAAGAAAGATCCTAAACTGGGTGTCCAACTTCCGGGGACCACTCCAGGAGGCCGTTGGTGTTTTCGTTGCTGCCGCGCTGCCAGGGTGAATGTGGCTCACAGAAATAGATCGGCATACCGGTAGCCATAGTGATCTCCTGATGCCGCGACATCTCCGCTCCTTGATCCCAGGTCGTCGAACGGCGCAGCTGCTCGGGGAGGGTATTCATCGCGGTGATCATGGCGGCGGCGACGGTGCGGGCGGTGTGGTCCTCAGCCAGATACAGCAACATCACGTATCCGCTAGTGCGTTCAACGAGGGTCCCGATCGCGGATTTCGATGCCGTTGAACCGATGATTAAGTCCCCTTCCCAATGGCCGGGAACGGCGCGGTCCTCGACCTCGGCTGGCCGGTCAGAGATCATCACCATTTCCTGGAACCGTTGCGGGCGAGGACCTTCCGGCCTTTGCGGCCGCCGACGCACCCGTCCGGACCGGAGCGCCGTCGCAACTTCCAGGCACAAGGATCCGCGGCCCTGGACGTAGAGGGCCTGATAGATCGTTTCGTGTGACACCTGCATCTCCGGATTCTCCGGATGCTCCACCTTCAGCCGGCCAGCGACCTGTTCCGGGCTGAACCGGTCGGTGAGCATCGTGGTGACCTGGTCCCGTAAGGCTAACCCGTCCAGCTTCCGCGGCTTCGGCCTGCGGGCACGAGCCCCACGTTTGCTCCTGTGCGAGCGATGGCGAATACCGGTCACTGACGCGGTTCCTCGCGATCTCCCGGCTGATTGTGGACGGAGCCCGGCCCAGAATGGCGGCGATATGACGGACTCCATGGCCCTGGGCGAGCTGGAAGCCGATCTCTTCCCGTTCACGCAACGACAAAAGCCCTGCACGGGGCACACTGAAATTCGGAACGGGCGATGGCAACACCTTCTGATGGTCGCTCAACCACCGGTATGCGGTCGGACGCGACACCCCCGCGGCCTGCGCCGCCACGGCTACCGACAGCCCGGCATCCAGCCCTTCCCAGAACGCTAGTCGAACACTTAACGGCGACCACGGCCTACCCATCGACGATACCCCAGAGAATTCAGGGTGTTGCACTCACCACCTGAACTCGCCGCATTTGGGTTATGAGACACATGGCTCCAGTCCGGAGATAGGTTCAAATGCCCGTATGGGGATCGGTTTACGGGCACCAGGTGCCAGAGGTGACTGCCCCAACTAGGAAACTAAGATGACCGCACCCGAATCGCCATAGGTCTGCCTACGTACGACGCCATCGCGGGGGTTCCATGAAGCCGACTTGAATCCTTCAATTTTTAAAGCCGGATGTTCCTCAAACTGCATCTTTGCGATGGTCACGTCACCTTCACAGATTAGTTCCCTTCCATCTTCAATCTCGATTTTGAGCCCATGTGGTAGGTCCACTGCGGACGTGAGAGTGAAAAGGGAATCGAAAGGCCTCCCGTACCAACCATCCGGTAGCACCAGGCCGGCCCGCCCATGCTTCGCGAAGAAACGCACAACTACATGGGCAGGCGAACCAAGAATCGGCCACGGATTACGCGTCATGGGTCGATCCTACCGACGGGTTTCCTCCACCGAACCTATCCTTCCGCTCGCGATGTTCATCGCGACGCCATATGGGGTTGTCTCAATCGCCCACACTGATGCCCCTAAGCCGGTGGTCGAACGTGCACCAAATGACCACCGTGAAGCAAGTGGTGGGTGGACGTCAGTTTGTGGTCGGTAAGACCGGTTGCCGAAGGTTTAAGCGGAAGAACGCGACTTCCTTGCCCATCGCGTACCCGGCCGCCGATGTAGGGATGGGCACGAAGGCCAGCCCCCGCCAGGGATGGGGCAGCAGGAAAAGTACAGCCAATCCGGTGAAGATCAGAGCGTAGATCGGCCAGTGCGGGCCGCGAATGCCGGTCAAGAATCCGATGGCGCCGCCGATCAAGAGCGCAGCCCCGGTGATCAACAGTGCAGGCGGAAGCGCATCAAGTGACACGGAGGTGAAGAGAAAGACGAGCAACCCGGCGAAGAGCACGGCGGGAATCGTAATGCGAAGCCAGAAATCTCGGACGATCCGCCGTCGATCCAGCACATGTTTGTCCACAATGTCCCCCAATTCGTCCTCTACCTAGCTTACCGAGCGCGCAGCGAGACGTCGGTGCCGCCAACCAGACAACGCAGAACGCGCAAACCCTCAGAATCGCCAGCGCCATCGCGCTGGCCGTCATCCTCTTTCTCTCGTACTACTGCGGCGGATACGTCGCTGGCCGCATGGCGCGCTTCGACGGACTCAAGCAAGGACTCGCCGTCCGGTTGTGGGGAATCATCATCGCGATCCTCGTCGCAATCCTCGCCGCAGTGGCCGGAAACCGATTCAACATCCTCGACAACCTCGGCGGCACACCCAGGATTCCCCTGGATGGAAGCGCCCTGACCGCCGGCGGCCTGATCGGCCTCGCCACCGCCTTCCTGATCCCCCTCCTCGGAGGCAAAGCCGGAATGCGCTTCCACCGAAAAGTCGACCAGGCAGGCATCAACCACCAAGCAGGAATCACCGACTAACAAAGTTTTCCCACCAAACCCGGGAACCTTGGAAGGGTGCAGCTCCACAAAGAGCTGCACCCTTCAACGCGTCAGCCATAGCAGCCAGCCCATAAGTCGAATCAAAACCCTAGGGTTTCGAAACACTGAGGCTATGAGACACCCAGATGGGTTCAGAGAAGGAGTCGACGCCCGCTGGCTGGCTCATCTATCGCATCAGCTGGTCATTTGCCAGCCCTGAATACTATCGAGTCGAAGACGGCACGTGCCTCGCTCGTCAGCTCCGGATTGATCGATATGTGGAATTGGACCACCCAGATCACACCCCGCTGGCCGTTCAAGTCGACCACGCGGTAGGTTTCGCGCTCAGCGGCGCTCGAGTACCAGCGTGTGCATTCGTTTGAGAGGTCTGAGTGGATGCAAAACTTGCCGCGGTCGCAGGCCTTGATGTCCACGTCGCCTTCAACGGAGTGGTCGAACTCGAAGCCGGAGTAATCGCCCAACATGACCTCGACGGGAGGAGTGCTCGCCGTTGACGTCTGCGCCGTCATCGTGTCGACGAAAACCTCAGGCGACGGGCCGACCTCGACAAGCGCGTCCTGCCACGCGCAGGCGTCCGTCGGCACATATTTGGCGGGCCACCAACCCACGAAGACCCCCCATTCATCAGGGTCATCCGGGTCATCCTTGGCCAGACCTTCGCCGTCGGTGCTCGACCAGCCGTCTGGGACGGTGATCTCGAAAGGCACGGCGAAGCCGGTGGCGGGGACGAGGTATGTGCCGGCAGCGATGTCGCCATTCTCCGGCAGCAGTGGCACCGTGCCGGTGTCGCCGCCGTCCGGCAGCGGTGGGACCGTGCGGGCCTCCGTAGTGGGAAGACTGGCGGACGGCGGCGGGACGTCCTTGGACTCATACTCGCATCCGCCGAGACATCCAATTAGTGCAATAGCCAGCAGGGACAGGATATGGCGCGACCGCTGAGCGGTCTTTCCGGGGGGTGTTAAGGAGCTCATCGATCCGCCAGGCCGCTACCGGGTACTGTGAGGCCCCGCAGCCAGGTGGCCCCGCGGGCGGCCCGAGATAGGATGCCGTCGCCTTAAGTCTCCTCCGGCACAGAACCCGTGACAATGACGAGTTGTACGAAGATCGGTTCCGATTCTCCTTTCTATCGATGATGTCCATCAGCAGGCGGCGGTTCACCGGGTCAAAGCCCTTCGTGGGTTCGTCCAAAATGAGCAGCTCCGGGTCGTTCATAATGGTCACGCCCAGCTGGACCTTCTGCTGCTGACCGCCGGAAAGCTTGTCCAGCCGGGCCGTGGCCTTGTCGGCAAGGCCGACGCGCTCCAGGTAGTCCAGGGACCATGTCTTGGCTGCACAAGCGGCTCCGCCGCGTCCCCCAACGTCATCGTGCCAGCCTATCTGTCCCCCGGAATGGTCCGTCCCCTACGGGCAACGTAGGCTGTCACTCCCGCCGGCGGCTACCTCAGGCGTCCCTTACCGACCGGCTCTTCATGCGCCCTTAGGTGAATCTCAAAAAAATCCTTTACTAAAGGCGCAGCTCGTCAGAGGGTAATTGGCACCGTTGGTGATTCTCAACTGCTGCAGCACGCTGTTGATTTCTGTCCATGGAGCGTTGCCAGGTTTGGCCCCGGATGCCAAGCTACGTAGGTGGGCGCAGTTACGGTGTCCGGCCTCAAAATCACGTACCGGGTTGCGGGATCAGGTGATCCCCTCGTTCTTCTTCATGGCGGCTTTGGGTTTGACAGCCGATCGTGGGGCCCGCAGTTCGAAGCCCTCGATGACGAGTTCACTGTTGTCGCCTGGGACGCTCCTGGCTGCGGCGGATCTGATGATCCGCCCGAGTCCTTTTGCATGGAAGATTACGCTGACAGCCTGGCCGAATTTGTGAGAGCACTCGGCCTGACTCGCCCTCATATACTTGGGCTGTCGTTCGGGGCCGCGCTGGCCCTGGCGCTCTATTCACGACACCGGACCCTGCCCAGAAGCCTGATCCTGGCAGGAGCGTACGCCGGCTGGGCCGGCTCCCTGCCAGCCGACGAGGTGCGGCGGCGCGTTCAGCGGATCAGCAAGGAAGTTACGCAGCCTCCCGAGGACTGGTTGCCCAAATACCTGCCCGGCATGCTCACCGAGTCTGCATCCCGAGAAATGGCCGAACAGACACTCGCGCTGATGTCCGATATCCACCCGCGGGCCAGTTTGACGATGCTCCGAGCGATGGCGAATGCCGATCTTCGCGGCATCCTCCCTGACATCGACGTCCCGACGCTGGTGCTGCATGGCGAATTAGACGCCCGATCACCGCTGGCGGTCGGGAAGGAACTGCATGCGACAATCCCCGCATCGCAGCTCGTCGTACTCCCAGGCGTCGGGCACTTGAGCAATATAGAGGCCGCCGAGGCCTTTAATTTCGAGGTAAGGATGTTCCTTCGTTCGCTCAGCCCCCGCGAGACACTCTGGCGCTAGAAAGCGGTCTTTGGGCCCTACGCGAACTTAGTGATATCTGTCATGTTGTCGTCTATGGCCTTCCTTCTTGAATACGCAACCGACCACGGTGCTGGTCGGTTCGTTATTGAGGGTGCGAGTTTTAGTGACGCGATGGCTAAGGCAAGGAGGGCCCTCCATGGTTTTGACTGCATTCGTGCCATCTTGCGGCACACCCCTGGCCCACGCTCCCCCTTCGGTGAAGGCGCGATCCTCGCTGAGTACACGGCGGCCGAAGGCTGGATCATCCAAGAGGCGGCGTCGGGAATGGCATAGTTCTCCGGTTTTCCCTCATCCGCGGGCTGTGTCATCTATGGATCCTTTATCAAGATCGGAGGAGCTGCTCGCCAACATTTCTCCAACCCCTGTCTTTAGCGGTTCAGACAGCAGTGAGTCGTCTCAAGAATGTGTCTCACCCGGGCTATTCTCAACAAAAGAAGAATGAGGCCTTTGATGAGCTAGCAAGGAGTCGGGCTGGGGAGTATCGGTGTCATTTTCAAGAGTCATCTGCACGGAATGTCAGAAGTCGTCTGCACTCCTATCCCGCGTACCTAAAGGCGAACAACGATGGCGGTCCGTTTACGGGCCGGCTGTCCTCAGACTTCAAGTTGCCGCCACAGATGCGCTTCTCCGGCCCCGCTGGTTCCTCAGGACTAGGACTTCCGTTCGATGGGCGGAAACTCTGGACACCACGACCGCGCGGACGGAACGGCCGCGCTACCCATGCCTCTCCTGTGGCAAACAGTAATAGTGCGCCTCCGAGCGATGGGGCGGGCCAAACCTCTCCAGTAGTGTTTTGAATCGCACCTCCTTGACCGCCCAAGGAAGCGACTTGGCAAAGCATCTTCAGGAGGAATTTCATGTATCCACTCCCGCCGGATCGTCTTGATCGCAAGTACCTCCAACCCTTCTGGGACATGATGCGGGAGCGTGCCGCGATCTTGGGCAAAGACGGCGGTAGTCGGGAAGACCACAAGAACGACATCGCGGAATGGGCCTGGAAGATGATTGACGGGCTCTATCCCCAGCCGACCCATATGCCTCCTGAGCCAAAAAAGCCCGGGGTTTTCGGATCCGTCAAGAAATACACGCAGAACATGCGACGGTACTACGAAACCTACGATCCAGAGTATTTCGTGCGCCGAGACGTAGGCCTGTGGCTAATGCAGTGCTCAGAAGGACTCCTGGAAAGTGCTTCTTGGGAGCTGAGGCAACCCGCTGCAACCCTGCCAGTAGCCTCGGCCACCGTTGACCGGGGCGGTTTACAGTGGGACCCGCAGGGAGACAGGCCTGAGCCGATGGCCGCGTGCTCTCCCCGGCAGGCAGAGTACCTTGCAAAGGCTTGGATGGAGTACCTCGGCGCCACAGGATGCAAAGTTTCGCAGGCGACGCGGGACGGTGGGGTTGACGTGGAAAGCGAGCATTTTGTCGGAGAAGTAAAGCATCATGCCGAACCAGTCTCCCCTGGAATCGTCCGCCAGATCGTTGGGGTTGCCTCCATCGAAGGCAAGATACCCGTGGTCTTCTCTCTGAACGGGTATTCAGCGGCGGCCCTGGAAGTGGGCCGGAGAGGCGGAGCCGCCCTCTTCACCTACAGCTTCGAGCATGGGACGCTACGGGCCGCTTCCCCACATGGGGACAAGGCGCTAAAGCTGGGACTTCTCAGCCTAACCATTTAGGACTCCTGGCACACGCTGCTGTGCAGTGCGTGGACCCTCCACGCGGCTATCGGAAACGAACGAAGATTCCAGGAGTCCGATGAATCGAGGTTAGAGCTTGCTGCTCCCCCTAGCAGCCATGCCCCCACACATGGGATGAGGATATGTCGAAGTACCATGAGCCGTGGCTGAAACTGGGATAGGCGGAGATGACGTTGGGCAGGACTATTACCTTTTGGGAGCAGGCTTCTCGCGAGCCATAAGCCGGCACATGCCGACTCTCTTTGATCTGCAACCAGCCGTTCTCCAGGAACTGGACATTCTTCCCGAGTCGCTCCATCCCTTTGGCGACAATTTAGAGGAATGGATGTCCTACTTATCCATCGAGCAACCATGGGTAAGCGACCAGGACAACACCCGGAACGCCGCAATGTTCCAGGACGTGAGCACCGCGGTTGACAGGTGTATTCAAGAAGCAGAAGCTCGAGCACTAGTAGAGGGACCGCCGGAGTGGTTGACCCGATTGGTCTGGCACTGGTGCGACACATCCTCAGCGATTGCAACCTTTAACTATGATTTGTTGGTTGAGAGAACCGCGACTTATTTGCGACGGGCAGGACACTGGTCTGACCTCTATGCGATGCCGCTAACAGAGAGGTGGCCGGCCGGCTCAAGCAGAGCAATCTCGGCATCGACTCCACTTGACCCCGTTTTCAACATGTTCAAATTGCATGGCTCAACCAATTGGGCTTACGGCGGTCCGAAGGCCCCCGTCAGTGATCGGATCGTTCTAAAACAACCAGGCGGTTCCTGGGGGCCCGCTTCCACGGTAAGGGAGCATACGACTGGGAGATACACGTCTCTCTTCGATGACCTCGTTCCTCTTATCATTCCGCCGACCAGCTCCAAAAGCAGTTTCTACAGCAACCTTTCGCTGCGTGCGCAATGGAGGCAAGCAGCGAATACCCTCAGGAAGGCCAGGAGCCTAACGATTATCGGATATTCATTCCCCCCTAGTGACCTGGGGGCCCGTCATTTCGTCTCGGCATCACTGCAGTCAGTCCCGGTAACGATCGTTGACTACAGCGCCCAGATAGCGGACCGCACAGAACAGTTTTTAGGCGAGGAACGAGACATCGAAAAGTTTTCAGGCGAGGAAGCAGTTAGGAATTTTGTGGATAAGAGATGCGGGCAACTCGTTAAATGGGGCATCCGATATGGGCCGGAGGCTTGGCAGCCCTATGTTGAAGTCAACGGGAAGGACGCGTTGGGGCACCTGCCAGAACCAGCAGTAACACCGAACCTGGCCGTGGAAGATAAACACGCCCTCCAATGGGCTGAATCGGAAGTATTGCGCCGGTGGCCGACAGCTCTCAAGCACGCCAAGAGAGACCACGGAGCGGATCACGCCCTTGCTCACCTGGCGTACATCACAGACTGACCGAAACTCTGCGGGTTTGAGCCGCTGAGGGCAAACGGGAGTTGCCGAAGTGGACTCGACCCCAGGGGACATGCAGTAAGACGTTTCTCGGTAACGAAGGATTCCGAGAAAGAACCAAATCGAGAATGTCGGGTCGGTCACTCAAGCCGCACTTGGTTCTCACAAATAGTTCTCGAATCTGTAAGTCGAACTGAGAAGTCGAACCGAGTTTTGAGAAGAGAAAACCCATGACAACGCACCGCATCGGCTACGCCCGGGTTTCCACCCGGGACCAGAACCTAGACCTGCAGCGTGACGCCCTGCAGAAGGCCGGATGCGACAAGATCTACAAAGACACGATCAGCGGAACCAAGTCCCAACGCCCAGGCCTCGACCAGGCGCTGGACAACCTGCGCGAGGGTGACACCCTGGTGGTGCGGAAACTGGACCGGCTGGGCCGGAGCGTGAAAGACCTCTTGGACTTCGCCGGCGGACTGAATGACCGCGGCGTAGGGTTCGTCAGCCTCACCGATGCAATCGACACCACAACGGTCTCCGGACGCTTCTTCTTCAACGTCATGGCGTCCCTGGCTCAGATGGAACGGGAACTCATGGTCGAACGGACCCAGGCCGGCCTACGGGCCGCACGCCAACAAGGACGGGTCGGCGGCCGCAAACGCATCATGACAGATGCCAAAATCCGCTCAGCCCGCAAACTCCTCAAACAAGGAACACCGCCCCGGGAGGTCGCCGACACCTTAGGAGTCTCCGTACCCACCCTTTACCGATGGGTCCCGGCTGCAGGCACGACCGAGGTACCAAAGAAGTAGGTCGTGCTGGTTCGTGTAAGGGATTTCTGAAAAAATGACTATTGGTGCAGAGGACTATTGAGCAGAATGCTTTTCCGTGCAGGGCACTTCTGACATTTCAATGTCCATACTCGTCAGCACTACCCCGGAGTTCCGCGGGCACCAGTTCAGACGAGTTCTGAAAATGACACTGGAGGCTTGCCGAACACCGGTCATAAACGGTCGTTATTGACCTTCCCCAGCATGCACAAGGTGAGACGTGTTTCCAAGATGTGCATCACCCTCGCTTTCTCATTCCTTGTTCGCTTGGTCGGCGACCGGATAAGTGTCTCGATAGCTTTAGTTTTTTAGGGCATTCCATTCGGCCCCGGTTGACTGATCAGCATGCTTACTAATACGTTGTGATTGGTAGAGCTGATGTAATCGCACTGTCAGAAAGTCCAGCAGCGGGCCCGGGCAGATGGTTCCGCCCAAGTTCTGATATGGGGCCCGGGGCGCCGGGTTTGCAGCGACGTCCCACCCCATGTCAGGCAGGTCCAATGTAGACGCAATGGGATGTGCACGTGTGACGTTCACTTCGCGGGAAAGTGAACCCTGTGCCCATGGACTGGGGCTCGCCGGTGGTTCATGCCATCCGGCAAGGCTGCATACTTAGACCCAGACGCGTCCGCCGGTAGAGGGAGAACCCATGTTCACCGCCGTCTCAGTCGTCGTCTTTGACGTGAACGAAACACTGTCGGATATGTCCCCCATGGGTGAGCGCTTCCGCGAGGTCGGGGCGTCGAATGAACTGGTGAGGCTCTGGTTCGCGATCCTGCTGCGTGACGGCTTCGCGCTGGCCGCCAGCGGAGACAACGGTTCCTTTGCTGCCATCGGCGCCGACGTCCTACGGGGACTGTTGAGTGGCGTGGAGCTCGACCGGCCCCTTGACGCGGCTGTCGACCATGTCATGGGCGGCATGCAAGACCTCGGAGTGCACCCGGATGTCCCCGAAGGGATCAGAGCCCTCACGGCCGCGGGGTTCCGGCTTGTGACACTCAGCAACGGCTCAGCCCAGATCGCCGGAAAGTTGTTCGGCGATGCCGGGATCCGAGACGAATTTGAGTCGCTGCTGTCGGTCGAGGATGCACCCGCGTGGAAGCCTGCCCGCAGCTCCTATGCGTATGCAGCCACCAGCACCGGAACCGACCCAGGCGGTATGCTCCTCGTGGCCGTCCATCCCTGGGACATCCACGGGGCCGCCCGCGCCGGGCTGAAGACGGCATGGCTGAACAGGACCGGCGACAGCTACCCGGCCTACTTTGAAGCCCCGGAATTCACCATTTCCGCGTTGACCGCGCTGCCACCGGCCTTGGCGGCAGACGCCCAAAACAAGACCCCCCACTAGCAGCCTGGCCAGCCGGCAGGGAATTTAATGGCCGAACCGGGTCTTGCCGCTAATACGGCCCTTCTACAAACGCCCATGCCAGGAACAATCCCCGAGACGTCAAGGACACTTTCATGCCCAATCTCGATCCCCTCTGGACCTCTCTTCGTATCGGCTCCACCGAACTACCCAACCGGGTGGCATTGGCCCCGATGACCCGTGTCAGCGCCACCGAGGACGGCCACGCCACCGAGCGGATGGCCTCCTATTACTCCCGGTTCGCGGCCGGCGACTTCGGCTTGCTCATCACCGAAGGCATCTACACCGACACCGTCCACAGCCAGGGCTACCTGTTCCAGCCGGGCCTGGCCACCGCCGAACAAGCTGAGTCCTGGGTCAAGGTCGTGGACGCCGTCCACGCCCGCGGCGCACGGATTTTCGCTCAACTGATGCATGCCGGCGCCCAATCCCAAGGCAACCGCTTCGTTAACTCCTCCCTCGGCCCCTCCACTGTCGCCCCCAAGGGAGAACAGCTGGGCTTCTACCGCGGCGAAGGACCCTACCGGGAACCGCAAGAGGCCACGGCGGCACAGCTCGACGAGGTGCGCGAAGGCTTTGTGAACGCGGCACTGAACGCGAAAGCCGCCGGCTTCGACGGCGTCGAAATCCACGGCGCCAACGGCTACCTGCTGGACCAGTTCCTCGCTGACTACCTGAACCAGCGCACCGACCAATACGGCGGCACCACCGAAAACCGGGTCCGGCTTGCCGCTGAGGTGAGCCGCGCCGTCCGCGACGCCGTTGGCCCCGACATGAGCGTCGGTATCCGCATCTCCCAGGGCAAGGTCAGCGACCACACCCACAAATGGGCCGGCGGGGCTGACGAAGCAAAGGCCATCTTCACCGCCCTGGCTGCGACCGGAATCGACTACATCCACACGACCGAATACCGTGCCGAGGCCCCGGCCTTCGGCGAAGAGGGCGACTCCCTCGCCGCCTTGGCCAAGCAGCACACCGGCTTGACGGTCATCGCCAACGGCAGCCTCGATGAACCGGAAGCAGCGGCCGCACTGATCGCTGATGGGCAGGCCGACGTCATCGCCCTGGGCAAAGCCGCTCTCGCCACCCGCGACTGGCCCCGCCGGGCCCGCAGCAACGACAGCCTGGACGAACTCGACGGCAGCGTGTTCGCGCCCGTGGCCGACGTCAAAGACTGGGAACTCGAACAAACCGCCTAACCCGCCCTATCAATCTTTCACCGCCGGAAGGTAACCATGACGCTTATTCCTACACAGACCGCACCCAGCCTCGACCTGCCCCTGGTAGGCGGGGGAACCACCGATACTTTGGGGCTGGGCGCCGGAGACAGTGGCCGCTTCAGCCTGGTCGTCTTCTTCCGGGGCCTGCACTGCCCGATCTGCCGCAAGCAACTGGCCGAGATCGACAAGCGGATCAAGGACCTGAATGCCGCCGGCATCGGTCAGGTTGTCGCCGTCAGCATGGAAACGCTCGAACGCAGCACCCGGATCGCTGATGAATGGCACCTGGCCAACCTCCCGGTCGCCTACGGCCTGGGTGAGGAAGCTGCACGGGCCTGGGGCCTGAACCTCTCCCACGCGATCAAGGACGGTGAGCCGGACCTGTTCAACGAACCAGGCATCTTCATCTTCGATGAGGACGGCACGCTGTTCTGGTCCAGCACGGCCACCATGCCATTTGGCCGGCCGTCCCTGGATGACGTGATCGCCGGGGTCCGCTACGCCCAGGAGCACGACTACCCGGCCCGCGGCGCCGCCTAAAACGGCATCATGAGCATCTTCTGAAGGGCGCGCTCCGAAAGCAGTTCAGAACGGAGCGCGTCCTTCTCGTACCGCCAGGTCAATCGGGCATATGCTTGGCTGCCAGATCGGGGGACTCTTCAGTGTCCGGTCTCAGTTGTACCGGTCCCGCGCCGCTAAGACTCGCCCGGATTTTCAAGCAGCCATGCAATGGCCTTGTCCCGAGAAGTGAAGTACCTCATTGGGAATTCGGCCGGCAATAGGGACAGTCGAAACATGGCGATCATGCGGTCAACAGGGGATGAGCCTAAAAGTGCGATGCGGGAGATATTGACTGGGTCGGGAAAGAGCTTTCGGGCTGCCGCGGAGTGGGTTACTCCTTGGATTTCGACCAGCATCGGCAGTCTAGCGCCCTGGCACAGGGCAGAGATGGCTGCGAGGCCAGCCCTGGCTACGTCGATTCCTATGTATGCCCCTGGTTTCCAGCGCATGTAAATGACACCGTCGGACAACTCCATCGTGCCCTTGCCTTTGATGTCTACCTTGCTCATGTGTCCTTTGTCCTACAGGTCGAATTCAACGTTGACCGGAGCGGAAATGACCTCACCTTGACGCTGGATCTGGAGGAGATGGCCAACCAAAGGATCCGAGTGGTACGAGGTTCCAGCTCATGGTCAGCCGGGAACCACTCCAACAGATTCGCCACGGCAGTCCGGTCGTCAACCGGCCACTGCAGCGGCGCAGCGAATGGCCCCGCGATTTGGGGGAAACGCGGGACCCTTCTGGCGGCTTCGAAGCTAGGGTGGTCCGAAGCAACCGAGAAGCAAACCTACTGGCAAGTACAAATTTCGGCAACATGCATTTTTGCAGGTAAAGCACGCATCGGTGCAGATCCAGAGCCGTCTGCCTAAGCGGCGTGTCCCGTCATAGTCATCCGGGGCTCGGGCGAGTATCCCGGGTGCAAAAAACGCGCACCGGTCACCCGGGCGCCAGCAGGCAGCGAATCGAAGGTGGCAACAGGAGCTGGCGGCGACGGTGTTCGCCGGAGACCATGAACGCCTCCCCCAGCCGTCGTCAGCTCCGAAAAACCAAGAATTGGCGTCGTCCAATTCTGCGCTGGCCTTGCAGGAAGATTGGGCCACAGCTGGGTTCCTTTGCCATTGCGCCACCACCGCTTCCAGAAGTGGTTGTTGTTGTTGTTGAGTGGAGCCTTGCTGTTGCTGATCGCCGGCTTCCTTTTATGCTCGGCAAGCTCCGTCGGTTGTCCTGGCCGCCGTCCATAGCAGTCAAGATGTAGTGTCAAGCGCTGGAAGCACAAGCAACAGCACCGTCAGGCGGCCCGGTGGGCGAAGAAAATTGTCTTGGCCCGCGTGCTACCGTCCGGAATAACCGCGTGAGCTCAACGGGTGGCGAGATTCGAAGAACCGACCTTCCGCTGGCGGCGTTCCCCCTGCATCGCCCATCCGTTTCTATGTTTCTTTGGGAAAGCGCGAGATACCGCGCCATGCCAGACGGTAGATAAGCTCACTGGCCCTGTCCGGGCTCAGGACAGCGCTGCCGTAGCCAGCTTTTGTCTCCATCCAGTAACGTGCGCTTACCTGGGCCAAACCCGTCAAAGCTCTACCCAGCAGTTCCGCTTCGACAAGGGGCAGTTCAGCTTCCTCGCTGATGATCCGGGCGATTGCGTCGGCAAAGCCCTTTCGGAATGCTTCCAGACGGGCGCTTACATCAGGGTCATTGTTCAGCCCGCATTCGAAGACAAGACGATATGCACCATCGTCACGGGCAACGTAGCCGTAATATGCCCGGATAGCATCATGTACCCGCTCCTTGTTGTGCTTTGTGGAGCGGATGGAGTCATTCAAAACATCGGCCAGCGTCCTGAGGTTGATATCCAACAGCTCGATGTACAGCTCACGCTTGGATGCGAAGTGCTGGTACAGAACCGGCTTGCTCACATGGGCCGCCCGGGCAATGTCCTCCATGCTGGCCCCGTGATAACCATTGCCAACGAAGGCTGCCTGGGCGGCCTGCAGGAGCTGCAACCGCCGCTCACCCTGCGCCATCCTCTTGGGTGCCTGCTCCGCCGCCTGGGGGCTGTTCCGCGCGTCACCCGTCTGTGAGTAGACCAACCGACGCCCGCCTTTCTCCTGGATGGCCTCCACTGTACTCCCGGCGGGAACAAGACCCATCCCGCCTCAGAAGCCCCGGCCATCTGCGGTGCGACGACCGTACACGAGCCTAGTCATCGTCAGGATTCAACCCTCCGCCCGCGCCCCGGGTGATGACACGTGGGACGGCCGCTCAAGATCGACACAAGGTATACCGAAGATTGGCCAATTCGCTTCCGCGCCGCCGTCCGGGTTTTTAGAGTGTTCCCACAAGCAGCAACAACTACGTCGGGGGGACGTACGAACATGAGTGGGACCCAAGCCTCAAGAACCCGAACCGTACAGGCAGTTCCATCGCCGCCCAGCAACCGGCTGGCTCGGCCGCGGCCGATACCCCAGCTTCCTGCACGAAAGGGGCAGGAACACGAGGTACGGCGCCTGATCCGCGATCTCGCCGACCTAGCAGCCACACGTCAAGGGAGAACGGCACAACCACTGGCGTCGATACGTCCTTCGGCTACCCACGGCGACACGCCCGACTGACCTTGGTGGCGGGGTGGTGATGCATTCCTCTAATAGTGCGCGCCCGCCTACTCCTCAACCTGGACCAGCCAGGATATGGCCTCACTGCGGGAGGTGAAATAGCGAGTGGGACACGGGAGTGTCCGCCGTGCCATAGCAAAATTCGCAATGACACGATTAACCGGGCTTGAGCCAAGAAGGGCAATCCGGGAAGCGGCGCACTTGACGCTGAAGACGGACTTGGCCTGACGGGTCACCGCCTGTGTTCGCCATATCGATCAACATCGGGTACTCGGCGCCGGCGGCGAGCTGATTGACCTTTGCCATCGCGGCACGGACATCCGCGGCCTCCAGAATAGTCCCCCGCTTCCATAAAGGTGAAGAACTCCCTCGGCACTGAGTTCCACCGTGCCCTTGCCGCCGTCAACAGTGATCGGTTCCATCGTTGCTCCCCCAGTACTCTTGTGGCCAAAGACTAACCCGCAAGCCTTTGACCTGCGGAAACAACAGGTCAAAGCTGGAGATTCCATGCCGATGATGCTCGTGCGAGGATCTACACACAGAACCCGTCTCACAACTCTCGCGTCTCAAGACGTTAGCCATGTGAGCCAATTGGTCGCCGGGAGCACGACACTCAGCGATCACAGACACCGCCAGGTATCCGAAAGTCGCATTTTCGGAGGCGTGCCGGGAACGGGTCAAAAACGGTCGTTATTGATGTGTCTCCACAGGAATTTCACATTTCAATCCACCTCTAGAACGATCGTTATCGAACAATCCGTATTCCACGTTCAAACAGTCCGAGAAAGAGGGATCAATTAGCCCCCTCCCCTTGTGGCCGCCGAGGACTGCGCCCACCAACTCCGGCAAACCCGGCAAGCCTTCCTGCCATCCGCCATGCGTTCATGCATGAATGAATGCACTCATGCATGCATGCGAGCTAGCATGCCTGCAGGCCGGGCAGGCACGGCGGCACGCATGCTGGCAGGGGCGCCGGCCCCGCTCCTCCCTCACAAGCATGGACGACACCGTAGGTCACGGTACGCGGTTCACCAGAGGCCGCCGATTACCGGGCCGGAGCCCGACCAGGCACGGGCGGGAGGAAGGGGTGACGGCAGCAAAGGGGTAAATGGCTTCCCGCGCCAGACAGCAAGCATTCCTTCCTTGATACGTAAATGCGCTCCCGCTTTCTTTCAGGAATATGAGCTCCGCCTGGGATGTCGGCTTGCGATGTGCCATTCGTTCTTTCATGCATGAATGAAAGCAAGACAGAAGAAGCCAGTCCGGCGCCGCGAACAGGCATTCATTCAATGCCTGAAAGATTGACGAAGTTGCCGACGCTCTAACAGGCTGGCTTGCCTGCATTCATGCATGAGATTCGAAGCCGCGACAGTTCATGGACCTCCTGAGTTAACTAATCCCAGATCTCGAAGATCACATGAGCGGCTATGAAAGGAATGCATTCATTCATGCATGAAAGAGCCTTGTGGGAAATGAAGCCAAGGCTAGGCCGAACAGCGCTGCCTCAAGCAAGCCAGCTGGCCAGCCAGCTTGAGCGCATGCGTGCAAACCCGCAGGCCAGCGTGCATGCCTTCCGGCGTTAACGCAAGCCAGCATGGAAGCAGGCATCCTCGCCAGCTTGCATGCATGAATGCATTGTTGGCAGTACAGAAAGGAGCGGGCATATAGCTCAATCCTGCCCACCAAGTCGTCGGCTCCAGGCCCGGCTAGACTCCCGTTCAATCATCCTGCCAGGTGGCGTTCTTGCAATCGTGCATGCATGAATGCATTCACGAAGGACCCCCGGCAGGGCCGGAAGACGCCGGCCAGCAAGGGAACCGGCCCTGACCCTGGTGGGGGAGGGGCGTGGTCGGCGTGCCCGTGGCGCCGACAACGACCGGCAGGAAAAGAACGCAGAATGCGTGCGTGCATCCTTTCTTTCATGCATGAATGAATGAAAGAAATCTGTCATGCCAGTTTGATCACAGCGGGGGCGCGGTCGGCGTGGCTACTTGTAACGCACATGTGCGCCCGGGAAGCTTGAACCCATGCAAACAATCATGGTTTACAGCGAGTCAGGTGGCGCCACCAAGACGACGTCGGCTGTCTCTCTCGCCGCTGTAACTGCCGCCTCGGGACGCAAGGTTGTCCTCGTTGATCTGGACCCGCGTGCCGCCGCAACCAAATGGATCGGGGTGGCACCGAAGGAGTCTGGCCTCCACGTCGGTGCCATCCTGGGCGACCCGGACCCGGAGGGTTGGGCTGAAGACCTAGCCGTAGAGTCCAACTGGTTCCCCAACCTCCGCGTCGTTCCGTCTGCCCGCAGCGTCTCCAACCGTGAAGCAGACCGAGCCGATCACGCAGAGCTCCGCCTGAAGACATCCCTGGTGGGAATCGACGCTGACGTCGTCATCATCGACTGCCCGAACCGTCAGGGTGGGCCGCTCACTCTCTCCGCGCTCAACGCAGCGGACACCATCGTGTACGCCGCCGGCGCCACGGTGGACGGTGTCGATGGGGTAGCGGGTGCCCGCCGCAGCGTTGAACAGTTCCGCACCTCACGCAAGCGCATCGGTGCGCCCGACAACCTCCATGAAGCCGGCATCATCGTCGGCGCCGTCGCCTCCACCGTCATGTCCAGAATCGCGGTCGCCAGCATCGAGGAACTGCGTGAAACCGGGATGCTGCTCACCCCGCTGGTCCCGCACCGTACCATCGTCCAAGAGATGCGCATGACCCAGGAGTGGTACGGGGAGTACCGCAAAGGCCTGCCAGTAGTGGAGGCCTACACCGAGCTGATGAAAGAGATCGTCCGATGACCGAGGCAAGCGTAATCAAAGACCGACCCGCACAGCTGCGCCGCAGGCCCCGACCGGCCCCGGATGAGACGGTGGACCCTGTCGACTACAACCCGGCAACACATACCCCGGTAGCTCCGTCCGCCGCCCCGGTCCAGGATGGAGCCACCCCCGTCAGTGGGGGAGGGGAGAAGGAGCCGGCCGAGGAAGCAGCGCCAGCTGCGGTTCCTGCTCCAGCGACTGAGCCCGTCTCAGCGCCAGAGGCTGCAGTAGAGTCGTCGCTCCAGGCAGCACCTGCCCAAGCTGCCCCTGCAGCGGTCGCGGTTGCCTTCGAGTCACTGCCACCAGCTCCTGCTCGCCAGGCCTCCAGAGGGTCAAAAGCCAAGGCGACTACGAACAAGAAGTCCCAGCGCCGCGAGGTCACCTTTCCGCTGAGCACCCGCGTCTCCCAGGAGATCCTGGATCTGCTCTACGACGCCCAGGAAAACGAGGGCGTCACCCTGCGAGACGCGATCGAGCAGGGTGTCCGAATGCGCTGGGGATCCAACCGCTAACCCGCATTTCCCCGGTCAGGCTTTCGTGCATTCATTCATGCATGAAAGCCTGACTTTCCCTTTACCTAGGGGTCAGGCCGATTGTCTGAAGGCCATGTCGGACAGTGACCACTCGTCGGGCGGTCCCTCGAACATCTCCCACGGGTAGTCCTCACCAGGGGAGAGGAGCTCGACGACAGTGTTGACGTTCTTGGCCAGCCACTCCCGCCAGATGATCCGGTCTGTCCGGTACCTCTGCACCTGCGCCGCCACTCCCTCCAGGACTCCGAACTGTTCAGCGAGCTGACTCAATGACGTCGTGGTGACGACCGACCAGGCCCTGCCGTCATCGCGGGCGACCAGGTTCCATGCCGTAAGAACTTCGAGGGCCTCGTGCACTGCGGACCTAGAGAGGCGCGTGGCACGGACAATTTCCGATGTCGGCATGGGGGGAGAGTGCTCCAGGGCCTCGTAGACGAAGGCTGCCGGCAGCCCCAGCTCCCGGAACACCGGGCGCAGGGCGTGGACCTTTCCCTTCCGCCACGTCGCATCTTCGGCGGCAATCTTAAGCTCTTCGGGCACGGTCAGCATGTACAGATCACCTTTAGTTCCACGAGCTTCTTCCACCAGCGCGACCAGGGGATCCTTCTCAGCACGCAGCTCCCTCAGGTGGAGACCGACAGTGGTGTGGTCAAGGCCGGTGGCCACGGCGATGGACCGGACGCCGAATTCTATGAACCGTGAAGCTGTCATGTGAGCTGCCTCGCCCAGTGCCCGTAGCACCATTCGGCGTGCCATTCCCGTCCTGGATTCCTGATACCTCGCCTCCCTGATCCTAAGTGCACTGCGCCAGGTCCGGATGAACCGATGCTCTGCATCGATATTTGAATTTGAGGATGAGCTCTTTATCCCCGCCGCCTGTGTATTTGGTCGGCTTGTGGGGGATCTGCGGACATTGTTGTTCGGGGCGTTTTTGGCCTTGTTTTTGCTGAGATAGCTAAGGGCGCTCGTCCAGTCACGGCGTAGGGACGGGAGCCGGTGACGGGCTGCGTACCGGGCGTAGAAGGAAGCGAGCCCGGGCCAGGTTCCCTGGAGCATACGGCGTTCAACATCGACCAGCTCGAGGCCTGCTGCCGCCGCGGACACGATGACGGCCTGGCGTGCGTCGGAGTCCGAGGCGTACTGGTTGGTGTCGTACAGTCCGGTCTGGGCGAGCACCTGCATTGCCCGGGACATGCGTCCGACGGGCTGGTCGATGACCGGTGCGTTCGCGGCTGCGGGGGTGAAGGTTTCTTCCTGCCGGAGGGCCCGGACAGCCTTGATCTCTGCGGCTATGTCTTTAGTCATGGCGGTCCAGACGGCGGCGCTGTTGGGCCGGCGCGCTATGTCGTAGGCCATGGAAAGGCTCATTGCCAGCTGCTGGTGGCCGCCCCGCTTGTGCGGTGAGCCGGGGGTTCGCATACAGCCGTGGAGCAGGTTTTGGTGCGGGGTCTTGTCCAGGGTCCGGTACCGTGTGCCCAGCGCCTCGACAAGATCACGCGCTTCGGAGAAGGTGACCCGCTGCGCCAGCGGGATGTAGACATGGCGGCCACCGTTGGGGGAGTAGTCCTCAATCCATCGCGCCCCGACCGAGTGCAGCCAGGTCTGGACGGCCCGGACATCGGCCTGAACCCAGTCCACTCCGGCTACAGAGGAGTCGAAGTCGAGGAAGATCGCGGCACAGGTTCCGTCTTTGCCGAAGATCCGAACGGCGGCGGGAAAAGACGGGAGTGTCTCGGTGAGGTTCCGTTCATATCTCTGCGGATAGGTTTTTCCGGAGTCCTTGGAAAGCCGGACCCTGGGCTGACCCGCGAGAACAGGAGCAAGGGCTGCCCACGCTTCGGCTGGCGAGTATGACGAGGAGAGGTTGCGCGACACGCCAGACTCAGATATGGCTGGCGACGCACATGGGTGTCCATGTACGATGAGAACAATCCTTTCGGGGAGAGTTGCTGACAGGCAATGAAAAGGGCCGATCTTGGCGGATCGGTTTTGTTACACAAATGAAGCCCTGTAAAGGACTTCCAAACGATTCGCGGACTGTTCGCCGGCAAGCATCCCAGTTCGTGAATCAGAAGCTTCGAAGGCCCGCCTCGTGCGGGCCTTCAACTTTTAAGAGGCTAAGCGGCCGAGTGGCAGCTCGTCCTGCTGGTGAATTGCGTGAAGCCTGGTGTTGGCAAGGCGCTCCTCAACCACGTCAGACAGCCAGTCGCTGACGTACTGGTACCCCTCCGCTTTTGCAATTTCCTCCATTGCATCGGCCTTGGGAGTAGCGATGCGGAAACCGACGAATTTGCGATCGCCTTTGGAGCGCCTGCCCGTACGAGTAGTTGGAGCCATCATCCCTGTCCTTTGAACTACGGCAGCCGGGGCTGCCTTTACTTCAATAGAGTGGTCGAGCCAAGTACTCAGCGGCCCTAAAGGAGTGAAATGCTGGACCTTCCAGCTCCTCTGAAACTGAAACTACCACCGACGACTTCCGCCCTCCGGCATTGAAACAGAAACAGCCTCGGCGTGTTGAATCGGAAACAGCCGCATATTTCAGCCTGCTGCAACAGGTCCGAGCGCATCAGTATGAGCTGGCGACAAAGGCTCGATGCCGGTGCGCCGCGCGTACGTGGCATTGGTGTTTCCCTTCCGTTCGTGACAAGCGACTGTCGTGCCCTCTTGGTAAGGTAGGCCCGATTTGCCTTGGTCATTGTTTGGCCATTTAGCAAAACACGTCTGAAACATGTTTCAGACTAGCCTAGTCGATACAACCATGTGAAGGAACTTGTAGTGACGCAAGCTCTGCGTTCCTTGTCAATAACTAAGTCTGAGCAAGCGTTCTGTGATGCCTCCGAGGCTTTCGAGAGCCTAAATCTTTCGTCTGGTCTTACGCTTGAGCAGATCGTAAGTGCCGTCGAAGAAATCCGTGGCCGTCGGATTCGTATCAAGGCAACCGACAGATTGCTTGGCACCGCCATCTGCGGTCTCTGGGTTCCTGGAAGGAGTCAGGAATGGGTGTTTCATCCTCCGACTCCTTGGGAGTTGCAGCGGCAGCAATTCATCCTTCATGAGCTCGCCCACATGGTCTTGGGGCATGATGCGAATTCCGCAGCCCGCGTGTTGCTATTAGAAGGTCTGCAAAGCTTGTCACCCGAGCTTGTACGTCGAGCGCTCATGCGAACAGAATTCCGCACAGTGGAGGAGGCCACGGCCGAGTATCTGGCGGATTTGATGGCAGAAGCGCTCAGGGGAACTCCAACAGAGCCAGGAGCTTTCGAGGAGGTCTTCGGATAGTGCAAATCTTCACGGCAGCGCTGATGATCACCCTCAGCGTGGTTGTCGTAGTGACCCGGCGGCCCGGAAAGGACACAAGCATCCTCTGGGCGTCGGTCCTCATCTCGATCTCCTTGCTCTTCAACGTCGATTGCGTTTATGTGGTCGTTGATCAGCTCTTGTATGGACGAAACTATGCCGACCTCGGTGCAAATCTCCTGCTCTTGGTTGGTGTCTACTTCCTGGCAAGAGCCATTCACAGGGCTGTCCGCCCCCTTCCTGTACTGGGACATTCCAAGTCGCCCCGTGTGCTAGGTAAGTTCGGCGTCATGGTAGCCGCGTCCGCTGCAGCTGCTTTTTTCAGCCTGATCGATGCCCCCATCACTTCCACAGCCTTTATGATGCAGTACGGGGTTCAGCCTGCCGCTGCCCTATATTCGGCGGTCCAATACGTATACATTGGTGCAGTGATGGCCGCGGCAGGTTGGACCTGCCTACGCTTCCGCAAGTCTTGGAGCACTGGCAATTACAAGACGGCGTTCGCGCTGGTAGGTATGGGTTGCTTGTCAGCTGTCCTACTAGTGGTCAACGTACTAGCGCTTGACACTCTGCATGTCTTGGGCGAGCTGCAGGCGATGGCCACGCTCAGTGGGCTGTATGGGGTACTTAACGCAACAACTTTTACTCTGCTCTGCACCGGACTGGCTCTCCCGCCAGCACGACGCAAAATTCTCTCCATATACGAGGCCTCACGGATTAATTCCATGCTCGCTGAATTAGACCCAGTCTGGAAGGTGGCCATCGCCGGAAATGCCGGGGTGACACTAGATTTCGCGGTCGTACCCGAACGTCCGCACCGACGCCGACGGGAGCTGCACCGCATGATTGTGGAGATCCAGGATTCTCTTGTCCGGGATCCCGGATCGAGGAAACGGATCGGTAGCGACGGACTTGACAAGCTGGCTAGGGCAACCCGATACCTCGAGCGGCAATCGTGGCGCTCGAGATGACTGCTGCTATGGCCAAATTAGTGGTTGCTGCAACGTGCGCCACACTGATGACGCTTGCATGGGCGGCACGGAAGGCCGTTTCTCCCACCCACAGACCCCGCTATGACATCATTCCCCTAGCGATAAATGACGATGAAATCGAGCTTCGGGCCACCAAGCGCACGCTTGCACCAGGGACCTTTGGACTAAAAATCGCTGGGCAAGATGACCCAGCTGTTCTAGGACCCGTGCTTGCTACCACAAACGGGGCGGTTCGGCGTCGCCTTCTTTATCGGCCCATAGCATTGTCATTGCAGTCGCGTTGCAGGTGGAGCGGCATCGTAGCCGTCACACCGTCTGCCTCTTTCCTTGAAACTGAGGTGCCCACCGGACTAGGTCCGGCTCCTGCATGGATCGTCGATAAGGGAAACGACCTGTGGGCAATTCACGTACACGGCCAGGGGAGTGACCGTCGACAGACACTTCGAGGCGTGGAAAGCGCAAGTGCTCTAGGTCTGACCTCACTGATCGTTTCCTACCGCAACGATGGTGAGGGGCCGAGATCGCGGGATGGCCGCTCTCACTTGGGCGAGTCTGAGTGGCACGACCTTGAAGACGCGCTCAAGGTCGTTAAAGAACGGGGAGGAAACAGCTGCATCATATTCGGCTGGTCCCTTGGGGCGACCATTGCTCTCAATGCTCTCCACCGTTCAGAGCTGGCAAATATGATCAAAGGTGTCGTGATGGTGTCTCCGGTACTGAACTGGGAGGCGGTCTTCCGTGCGAACGCCCACCACCAAGGCTGGCCCCGGTTCCTCGGTTCCGTGATTACCTCCTTAATTTCCTCAACTCAGTTGTGCCGGCTGGCTGGCCTCAACCAGCCACTGGACATCAGGAGAGCGGACGCGAACAGATTCGGCCGCAGGCCCAACGTCCCAATGTTGATACTGCACAACAAAAACGACTGGTCCGTCCCCATCGAAGATTCTGTCCGCTTCGCCGCGGCCCACAAAGGACAAGTAAAACTGGTCGGATTCGAGTGCTCAGGCCACACACAGGAGTGGAATGCAGACCCGGTAGGGTGGGATTTGGCAGTTCGTTGTTGGTTTGGAAAATTTTTCCAGCCGGACCGGGCTGAGGCTCAAGCTGCAACGTCAGCTGGTGAACTTTCGGATGAGGTAGGAAATGGCTGGCAGTGAGACCGCCCGGGATCGGCTGGCAAAGGCGGAGACTCTTGCTCGCAAGGTGAATCTTCTGCTTGACGTAGTAGTGGCCGAAGGTGGCAAGCCGTATGAATTCTCGGACATACAGGCCGGCGTCCGCCAGCACGGATACGAATTGTCCAGGACGCGGTGGTGGCGCATCCGGTCTGGTGAATCGCTGGAGGTTGTGCCCACGGAGGCGCTGGTTGCACTCGCCAAGTTTTTCGAGATTGACCCGGTATACCTGACAGATGAAACCGGTGAACTTCCAGAACGCATTGAACGGGAGCTTCAGCTTCTGAAGAAGATGCGACGAAACCAGCTGAAGAATATCGCGGCTCGAACTCTTGGCGACATTGACATCAAGACCCTGGACGCCATCAACGCTCTTCTCGATGAAGTCGATGCCCTTGAAAGAATTGAACCGGAACACCCTGAATAATGTTCGAAACATGTTTCGCCCCTGTTAGGGTGGTGGCATGGCTGTCAAGAGCAAGGCGTCGGGATCAGCGTCCCTCGATATAGTCAAAGTATGCGCGCGCCAAGTTTCGGACCCTGGCTGGTCGCACAGCATAGGTGACATCCCGGCCTTGGCGTACACCGCGCGGAGGATCAGTTTCGATCAAACCATCATCTTCGAGAGCGTCCAGATGCCGGTTCAGGCTCGGTCTGCCTATGTCCAGCTCAGCCTGGAGTTGCCCGATCGTCGAGGGACCCACAATAGCCAATTGCCTCAAGACTTTCGCTTGAGCCCTGTTGCCCATGAATCTAACTGCGGCTTCAACATCTGGAGGAAGATTCGGACGGATCAGTCGGGGCATGCGTCCATACTGCCCGACTTTTCATTAAATCATCACGGGTATGCATGCCGTACTCTATTGCTAAATAAAAGAGTGCGTGCCGCGGCACTCTTTATGTGGGGTCGCCAAGGCAGCTGCCCGCAGCGTCTTTGCCTCATCTCCGGTGTCACTCGTGCTTGCACCACCGACCTGGCGACGAAAACGGACGCCACGGGCCCCTTGTTAGTCGGACCACACGGGAGTCTGGGCTGATGCGGGGCAGGTCATCTGCTCTGGTTACGCTCATCGCCACCCCGATACTGTTTTTTGGCCTGATACTCAGCATGCTCGTGCTGCTCACCCCTTCGAAATCTACCGCGGCGACCTGTGGCCCGGCCGTTTCTGCCGTCATCGATGTGAACTTCAAAGTCCATGGCTACACCGGGGAGCAGTTGAAGAACGCAGCAGCGATCATGCGGGCCGGTAAGGCCCTGGACCTGTCGTTGAGGGGACAGATGATCAGCGTCATGGTGTCTCTGGGGGAGTCGGGCCTGCGTGTCCTTGACTATGGCGACGGGCCGGGCCCGGACTCGCGCGGGTTGTTCCAGCAGCGCGACAATGGCGCGTGGGGCTCCTACGCGGACCGCATGGACCCAACCATCAGCGCCATGAACTTCATTAAGGCCCTGCAGAAGGTCGAGGGCTGGGAGTTGCTGGAGCCGACCCTTGCCGGGAACAAGGTCCAGCGCAACGCTGACCCGTACCACTACGAGAAGTACTGGCCCGAGGCGGTCAAGCTCGTGCAGGCACTCTCGGACGGAAAGTTCTCGCTGGAAGGCAGCGACTGCCTCATTCCGGGGAAGTCCGGTGCCGGGGATGATTACCCGTGGAAAGTGTCTCCCACCTGGATGCAGGTCGGGGCAGGAGCAGCCGCCGCATCACCGTTGGGCATGTTCTACCGGGAGTGCGTGGACTTCGCCCTGTGGCGGGTGAACCAGCAGATGGGGTCCACCGGTGAACCGTTCAAGTTCCTCAACGGCAACTTCCGCCCCGACGGCCAGGGCCTGGGCTCGGCTCTGACGTGGAAAGCCGGCTGGGACGCCAAAGGATGGCCTACCGGTTCCGTTCCCCGTGTTGGGGCAGTCGTCTGGTATGCGCCCGGTACCGGGGGAGCGGACCCGACTTTCGGTCACGTCGCCGTGGTGAAGGAAGTCAAGGACGACGGGACCTACGTCGAAGAGGGCTATAACGGCAACCCGCCTCCGGATGACCACAACTACTACACCCGCACTGTCAGCAGCGATGTCCCGTCAGCGTTCCTGTACCTGCCCACCCAAGAGGAGAAGTAATGAAGAAGCCCCTGGCCCTCATGGCAGTGGCCTTGCTCTGCGCCGCATGCGCACCGGCAGCGAACACCACGCCGGCACCGGCCGAACCCACGACTGCAACGCCTTCCGCGCCGGTTTCGCTGAGCGCCAGCAGCGGTCCACAAGCTCCCGGAGGCACGGTCCCGGCCACGATCGGCATCATCTGGGACCAGGCCAGCAAGACCGCGGCCGGAGACGTCGCTGAGAAGGCCATGGCTGACTTTGCCCGCCCCGGTGTGGAGGAAAAGCAATGGGCCAACGATCTTGCCCGCTGGCTGACACCACAGGCCACTGCCGACTATTCGGCCGTGGACCCGGCCAACATCCCTGCAGACCGTGTCACCGGCCCAGCCGCGCTGAGCGTCGATGAAACCAACGGCTACGGGGTCGTGGCCTCAATTCCGACCAACGCCGGGACCTACACGGTGCAGCTGCTCCGCACGGGCAAGGAAGCCCCGTGGAAGGTCAGCCGCTTCACACCACCCTCGTCCTAAGCGCCGGAACTCCCCCAACTCACACACGTAAGGAAGAAGCCCATGAGCACCACATCAACCGAGGTCCTGGCCTTTCCAAACATCAGGGCCATCGTCCGTGACAACGGGACCGCCGAGGTCGTCGTCGCCGGCAACTCCCGTATCGTCCCTGCCGGGAAATCCCTGCAGGATCTTCGTAACAACGCCCTGGCCCTCGTCGTCGGGGAGGCCCAGACGTTGAACCGTCCCGTCAGGGTCCAGATCGAGGATCCCGAAGGACACGGTGAATTGATCGTGCACCCGGACAACAGGATCGCATCCGTCTCCTACGAGGCACGCCCCGCCCGCCGCAGGGCAGAAACCGCGGAACCCACGCCCCAGACGCCATCTCCCACCGTCATTGACACCGTCCCGGTCCCTGCACCTGAACCTGCTGCAGCGCCTGCAGAACCTACGGCTGCCACAGTTGCCGCGGTGGACCGCCAGCCGTGGCCGCCCAACCCGGTCGCGTCGGAGACGACGTCAGCGCCGGCAGTTGCCATGGAGGAAGCACCGGTGACCCGGCGCAGCTTGAAGGAAACTTCGTTCCTGGTCAGCGCACCGGTCCTGGAGCCGGCCACGCAGGGTTGGCGGGGTGTGCTCACGCGCCTTGGCTTCCGGATGGACCCGTCCGCGGAAGAACTCTCCGAGCGGGAGGATATCCGGACGGTCAGCCAGCACTGGCCTGGTCCCCGGACCATTGCCGTGGTCAACCGCAAGGGCGGGGCGAACAAGACCCCCACTGTGGTCATGCTCTCGGCCATCCTTGCCCGCTACAGCGGGGCCGCGACCGTCGCGTGGGACAACAACGAGTCCCAAGGCACCCTGGGCTGGCGGACCGAAAAGGGCGCCCATGACGGTAGCGTTCTGGACCTGATCGATTCCTCGACCGAGCTGCTTTCCCCGTCAACGAACGCCGCTGAGATCGCCAAGTTTGTGCACCACCAGACCGCCGACAAGTTCGACGTCCTGCGCTCAGATGAGAACGAGGAAGGCGACCACGAAGTCACTGCTGAGGAAGTGGACATTGCCCACGAGGTCCTCACCCGCTACTACCGGCTCGTGGTCATGACTCGGGCAATACCGCTCGCGCAGCGAACTGGCGCAGGATGATCCACCACACGAACCAGCTCGTCGTCCCGGTGACGGCCATCGAGGACCGCGCAGAAGCCGCCCGGCTGACGCTGCAGACCCTCGAATCCCGTGGCGGCCACGACGCCGAACTGGCCCGCAACGCGGTCGTGATCGTCTCCGAATCCACCGACGCCAAGCGGACCATGTCCGGGGATGCCTTGAAGCGGGCCAAAGACGAGGCCCAGCGGATCGCGGACGGCTTCGAACCGTTCGTCAGGGCCGTCGTGAGGATTCCCTACGACCCTGCCCTGATCAACGGCCCCATCCGCTACGAAGCCCTCCAGCCAGCCACCCAGCGGGCATGGCTGGCCGCCGCAGCCGCCGTCGCCAAAGGCTTCTAAACCACCCACAGCTGACTTCCGAAAGGAGGAACCCATGCACCAGTCCCTGAACCCCTGGATTACCAGCCCCGGCACCGAAACGCCGGAGGAGGAAACACTAGATACGTACATGCCCCCGGAGGCGGTCATCAGTGCCCCACTAAAGGGCATGGTCGAACCCGACGCAGCGGACCGCCTGGCTAGCCGCACTTTGACCGGCTCCGCAGCCTTGTGGGTCATAGGCGCTCACGGGGGAGCCGGCGAGAGCAGAATCGCTGACCTCCTCGATGCACGCGCCACAGGGCACTGCTGGCCGATCCTCCAGGACGGAAGCAAACCACGGGCCCTGCTGGTCTGCCGCGCAGACATGCGCGGCCTGACAGCCGCCAGGAGTGCGCTGACCCAATGGGCATCAGGAGCCGCACCGAAAGTTGAGTTGCTCGGCCTCGCCGTTCTTGCCGACGCACCGGGGAGAACTCCCAAAGCACTCCGGGACTTCACCGCCATCGTCGGCGGGGGAGCGCCCCGGCTGTGGACCCTGCCCTGGGTAGAAGCCTGGCGGCACGGCGACACCACGGCGCAGCCGTCCCGCGAATACCAACGCTTCATCACCGACATGGCCGCGCTGGCCACCACATCAACCACCCACTGAAAGGTTTCACCATGAACTACTTCTCCGCACTTGCAACCGGCGTCATCCCCAACCCCACTCCGACCATCCCGGCAGAGGCAGACGGGCTGCTCCTGGTCCTGAACTGGGCCTCCGGCATCGGCCTGGTCCTCGGCGTTCTCGGCGTGATCATTGTCGGCATCGGCATGGTCATCCAGCTCCAGCGCGGTGAAGGCGCGCAGGCCATCGGCAAGCTCGGCTGGGTTCTCCTCGGCTGCATCATCATCACCGGTGCCGCCGGCATCGTCCGCGCCTTCGTCTAAGCCAGCACCAACAACGGGAGGTTCACCATGAGCCAGTCAACAGAGAACACCACCGAAAGCAATCCGTTCACCAAACCCGGGTTCATCATTGCGGCCGCGCTGGTGGTCGCGTTGATCGCAGCAACCATCGTGATCTTCCTGCTCCCCAAAGGACAGGGCAACGCCCAGTCAGCCCCAGCCCCAGCAGAATCCAGCAGCACAGCCGCTGCCATTCCTAGCGCTGCAGCTGAGGCAGGCAACAGCGTATGTGGACTACCCGCTACATCGGAGACGGCTTTGGGAACTGCCCCGGAAACGAAATGGGAACTCGTGGGAAGCATGGCTGCCCCAACCGACCCCAAGGTTGGTCCCGGCAAGGTAGACGATCAGGGCATCCGATCCTGCTTCGCTCATACACCTACTGGCGCGCTGTACGCGGCTGTTAACCTCTGGGCGTTGGGCAGTGACCCATCCAAAGAACCAGCTATTGCCGAGCAGCTTGCAGCTAAAGGACCTGGTCGTGATGCCGGGATGAAAGCGCCTCCAACATCAGCCCCGGCCTCGACCTTGAAGGTCCAAGTCGCGGGATTCAACGTGTCGTACACGGCCAACCAGGCCGTTGTGGAACTGGCGTTCAAGGCGAACAACGGAGGCCTTGCGTCGGTGCGGACAACGTTGCTTTGGCAGGACGGTGACTGGAAGGGCGTGGTTGCCGACAGCGGCAAACCCTTGGAAGAGCCCCGCCAAATCCGTGACCTTTCAGGATTTATCTTGTGGAGTGGGGCATGAGGCCGACTTGGAACATCGTCGGAGACTGGTTTTCCGGGCTCGCCGATGACGCTATGGGCAACATGGCGAAAGCCATTCTTGAGGGCATGAGCCAGATGGTCACAACCCTTTCTACCTTCTGGGTTTCCACACCCACGGTAAACCTGACCAGCGAGGATGGAACGACAGCAAGTCCTATCGTCTCCATGGTGAACGACGAGTTGATGGCCTGGACGGTGACGCTGGCGGTTCTTGCCGTTATCCTCGGCGGGATCCGGATGATCTGGGAACAGCGAGGGGCACCGCTCAAGGACCTGCTCCGCTCGCTGCTCACCCTCACCCTGGTGTCCGGCCTTGGACTGGGTGTCATCTCGATTCTGGTAATTGCTGCTGACGCCTTCTCGGCCGCCATCATTGAGCGGTCTACGGACGGCAAGGGATTCGCGGAGGCGATGAACATCCTCGTCGTGACCGGACAGACGGGTGTTGGAGTGTTCATTCTGATTGTTCTGGGGCTAATCGGGTTGATCGCTTCCCTCGTTCAGATTGTCCTGATGGTAGTGCGCAGCGGAATGCTGGTGATCTTGGCTGGGATCCTGCCAACCACTGCCGCTTTCACGAACACGGAGATGGGCAGGCAGTGGTTCCAGAAAGCAGTTGGCTGGACCATTGCTTTCATTCTTTACAAGCCCGCGGCAGCCATCGTGTACTCGGTCGCGTTCCTCTTGATGGGCGACAGCAGCGGTCAGGACGCCCTGGTCGGTTCGATCACGGGTTTCACGCTGATGATCGTCGCCTTGTTCGCACTTCCGGCGTTGATGCGTTTCGTCACGCCGATGGTTGGCGCCGTCGCCGCTGGCAGCGGTGCCGCGGCTGGAGCCGCCGTTGGTGCGATGGCGACCGGTGCAGTGTCTCTGGGCCGGGGCGGCAGCGGAAGGGGCAATGCCGCGCCAATCCCCGCGACCACAAGCAGCAGCACCAGTACGCAAAGCACGCACGCCGGCAGTTCGCCGAAGGGCAGTGACGGAGCGCCTGGTCCGCGGGGCGGGGGAGGCCAGCCCACCCCGGGTGTTACCGGCCCGGGGGGAGCCGCTGGCGCAGCCGCCGCAGGCAAAGCAGGCTCCGCAGGAGCAGCGGCTGGCGCAAGCGGCGGGGCAGCCGCAGCCGGCCCGGCCGGTATGGCTCTAGCCACCGGGGCACAGGTGGCTACCAAGACGTCGCAGGCAATCGAAAAGACCGCGCAGGATTCAACGGGGGAGGGCCCCAGTGGCAGCAATTAACACCGAATACAAGGAACCGTCCTACGGCAACTGGCGTGTGCCGCGCTCCGCCGGCTTGGGCAACCTCGGTGCCATTGGCACCGCGATCGTTATAGCCGGGCTGTTGATGGGCATCACCACCTTCGCTATCTGGGGCCTGTTTCCAGGCCTGGCTGTCCTCGCCGTGGCGGGGGCCAGCGCCCTGTTGCTGACGGTTAAGGACAAGCACGGCCAGTCCGTTGTAGACCGTTTCGGCACCCGAATGACCTTCCGGCTCTCCAAGTCCACTGGAACGAACCTTTACCGTTCCGGACCTCTGGGAGTGACCGAGTGGGGCATGTACCAGCTCCCCGGTCTGGCCGCGAAGTCGACCCTGTACGAGGCCACCGACTCCTATAAGCGCCCGTTCGCCATGCTGCACGTGCCGGCCACGAGCCACTTCACCGTGATCTTCTCCACCGAACCCGATGGAGCCTCCCTGGTGGACCCTGAGCAGGTCGACGCCTGGGTCGCCAACTGGGGTGGCTGGCTCGCCGGCCTTGCCGACGAAGCAGGACTGGACGCCGCGGCCGTTACCGTGGAGACCGCTCCCGACTCCGGGTATCGGCTCCGGAACGAGGTCGAAATGAACATTGACCCCAAGGCGCCGGAGTTCGCCCAGGCGATCCTGCGCGAGGTCGTGGACACGTACCCGGAGGGATCAGCCACGGTCCGCGCCTGGGTGTCTTTGACCTTTAACGCCTCCCTGCGGTCGGGATCGAAGAAGCGCACCCCCGAAGATGTGGCCCGGGACCTCGCCTCCCGGATACCGGGACTGTCAGCCCGGCTGCAGTCCACCGGTGCCGGTATCGCCCGCCCGATGTCGGCGCAGGAACTCTGCGAAGTCGTCCGCGTCGCCTATGACCCGCCCGCTGCGCTGATCATTGACGAAGCCCACGCCGCCGGTTCCCCTGTTGCCCTGACCTGGAGTGAGGTCGGCCCCACCGCCACCCAGGCTAATTGGGACGGCTACCGCCACGATTCCGCATTCTCTGTCTCCTGGACCATGACCGGCGCACCCCGCGGGTCCGTGAACTCTTCGGTACTGTCCCGGCTGCTGGCCCCGCACGGCGACATTGACCGCAAACGCGTCTCCCTGCTTTACCGTCCGATGGATTCGGCGAAGGCTGCCGCTGTGGTCGAGCGGGACCAAAACAATGCCAACGTCCGCATCACCTCCGGAACCCGGCCCACCGCCCGCGCCCTGGTCGATGCCCGCTCCGCTGTGCAGACCGCCCAGGAAGAAGCCCGCGGTGCCGGCCTTGTGAACTTCGGCATGGTCGTCACCGCCACAGTGACCGACAGGGACCGGTTTCCGGATGCCGTGGCCGCCATCGAGCAGACTTCCGGGACTGCGAGGGTGCTCCTGCGCCGCGCCTACGGCGCGCAGGACACCGCGTTCGCCGCGTCCCTGCCGCTGGGACTGGTGCTGCCCAAGCACAGCATGGTGCCCTCCGAAATCAAGGATGCCCTCTAATGGCACTCAAGGACCTTTTGACAGCAATGACAGTAAAGCCAGTAAAGAAGGCAAAAGGCACTCCCAAGAAGGCTGGCCCAGGTGCTCGTGGTTGGGACGGACGTGGCGGCGGCATGGCGCAGCTCGTCCCGTCGGTGAAGGAGTATCGGGGAACCACGGTTCAGGTCTGTGGACTGTGGCCGTTCTCCTCCGGTGCGTCCTCGCCCATGATCGGTGTCCCGCTCGGACGCCACGAGGAAACCCAGGCCACGGTCTGCTGCGACCCGATCAGCTGGTTCCAGCGCGCCCGCCTCATCTCCAACCCTTCCGCCTTCATCCTCGGCAAACCCGGGCTGGGCAAATCCACCCTGGTCCGCCGCATGTTCCTGGGCCTTGCCGCCCAGGGCGTCAACCCACTGGTTCTCGGGGACCTGAAAGGCGAGCACGTCAAAGCCGTCGAAGCCCTCGGCGGGCAGGTCATCAAGCTCGGCCGTGGCGTCGGATACCTGAACATCCTCGATCCCGGCCAGGCCGTCGAGGTCGCCCAGCTCCTCGAGGAACACGGCCACCACGAAGCAGCCACCCGGGTACGGGCCGACGCGCACGGCCGCCGCCTGAACATGGTCGTCTCCCTCATCACCATCAGCCGGAACAACCCGCCCACCGACCAGGAACAAACCATCCTGGACCGGGCGCTGCGGGTTCTTGATGACCGGTTCGACGGGATCCCGGTATTGGAGGACCTCCTCGATGTCATCGTCTCCGCCCCGGATGAGCTGCGCCAGGTCGCGCTGGACCGTGGCGACATGACCGTCTACCTGCAGGAGACACGGGCGCTGGAAGCAACCCTGCTGGGCCTGACCGGGGGAGGGAAGCTGGGAGAAATCTTCTCCCGGCAGACCACCAACCCAATGAAGCGGGACCGCGCCGTGGTCTTCGACGTCTCCAGCATCGACGAAACCGAAACCGATCTGCAGGCCGCCGTGCTGCTCGCCTGCTGGACCTACGGATTCGGAACCGTGAACGTCGCCAACGCCCTCGCCGACGCCGGGCTTGAACCACGCCGGAACTACTTCGTGGTCCTGGACGAGCTGTGGCGGGCACTGCGCTCCGGCAAGGGCATGGTCGACCGGGTGGACGCCCTGACCCGTTTGAACCGGTCCGTCGGCGTTGGGCAGATTATGATTTCCCACACCATGTCCGACCTGCTGGCACTGCCGGCAGAAGAGGACCGGATGAAAGCCCGCGGCTTCGTCGAACGCTCCGGCATGGTGATCTGCGGCGGCCTGCCCGCCTCGGAAATGCCGCTGCTGACCTCCGCGATTCCACTGTCCCGGCAGGAGCAGCAAAAGCTCATTTCCTGGCAGGACCCGCCCGCCTGGGACTCACGCGGCCTCGACGTCGATCCCCCGGGCCGGGGAAAGTTCCTCATCAAGGTAGGCGGCCGCCCAGGCATCCCCGTCCAGATCGGGCTGACCTCGATCGAGAAGAACGACGGCCTGAACGACACCGACACCCGCTGGCACCCAGACAGTGAGAAGTTCGTGTGAATTTTGACGCTTCTGGCTTGAACTTGAGCATGCTCGCGGGCTGTAGACCTTCTGCGTGCTTAGGTTTGGGGAACCCGTTGGCCCTCGGGGGTAAGGTCGGGGTGCTCAAGGGTGTTGAGATAGCGGGTGGCGCCTTCAACGCTGAGTCCGAACAGGTCGCAGACGCGGCGGATGTCACCGCCGGTTGCGTGGATCTCGTGCAGGATGCGGTCCTCTCGCAGGACTCGCGGCCGCAGCGTCAAGCCGGACCAGGGGAACTGGCTGCTGACGGGGAGGAGCCTGGGTGCGGTGCGCCGGTTGATGAGCAGGTGCGGGTTGGCGGTATTGGGCCAGGTCCGGTTGCGGTGGTTGAGCCAGGCCGTCAGGCGGGTGCGCACGGGTCCGGCCAGCGGGATGTATCGGTCAGCCAGTACGAGGTGCCCGTCCCTGATGTCGGTCAGTTGCAGTTCTCTGACTTGCTGTCCTGTCAGGGCGTGGAAGGCGACCAGGGCAACCGCGAGGGCGACTACCGGGTCCGGGGAGTTCAGCTCGCCACTGATCACCGCGGCATCCAGGGCGAGCGGAGTGGTGGTGGTTTTCGGGAACGCTTTCATTCCGCGGGTCGGGTTGGCGAAGATGAGCCGGCGGCCTTTGAGGGTCGTGAAGAGCGATTTGAGCCCGTTCCCGGCGATGTGGCGGCGGGCCTTCGTTTGATCCAGTGCGGCTGTGATGTCGGCGCGGGTGACCTCGGCGAAAGACTGGAAGCCCGCCTCGGCCCAGGCATGGATGATGGGTTCGATGCCCAGGATATGCACGATGATGGTCTTCGGGTCTCTCGGAATTTGCCGTGGCGGCTGGTGGGCACCGTTGATCAGGACTTCCAGCCACACCTCAAGCTGGTCCTTCATGGCCGGCGGCAGGGTGCTGGTCTTTGCGGCGAAGTAGCGTTCGACTCGGGTCGGCCGGTCCTCGATGAGGAGGCCGGCCGCGGCCAGAACGTCGATGGTGGAGATGACGTTGCCGGAGTATTGGCGCAGTTGGAGGACGTCGGTAGCGCGGACCTTCGCGGTCGGGGTTGGCCGCAGACCCTGCAGCATCCGCAGCGAGCGGGTCACATCGTTGCGTTGCCGCTTGCTCCAACCGGCCCTCGCGGCGTGTTCACGGACGATGGCGGCGCAGTAGCGGGTCAGGTCGTTGTCTTCGAGGCGGACACGCACTGTGACGACCCTCGGGTCGGGCGCGATATCGAACAACGTCATCTGTATGCCGAGGTCCGCGGCGGGTTGGGTGCCGGGCAGGTAGTTCTTGTTCCGCAGTTTCCATGGCGCGCGTTGGTCCGGGCTCAACGCTGGTGCTCCACGGCGGTGAAAGCTCATGTTAGCGAAGAAGAGCTGGTGGCCATCCCTATTCGCGCCGGGCAGGTCCAGGCCATGTCCTGGCATCTGGACCATTCGGGCCTGCTCCAGACACAGCCGGCAGGCCCGGCGCTCCCCGATGCGGGCGGTGCGGCCGCAAAAGTCGCAGACTCCTTCCGGGTAGTGAGCATTCCACCAACGGCAAGGCCAGCACGTCCAGTTATATCGGCGGTAGACTCCCCAGGCCAGGCAGCCTTTGCACGAGCCTGGGTGTTGCGGGCTGCCGGGATGGCAGCTGGCGCACAGGCCCTGGCTGAAGTAGTCCGTGGTGGTACCGCATTTGGAGCACGGGGGCGGCCTGAACGGGCCGCCGGGAAGGCAGTCGTAGCAGAACGCCACCTGCGGATAGGTCCAGGCGGCCCGGTTGATCTGGCAGAGGGGGCACATCGCGGGTGGCCGCAACGGCGCCGCCGGGCCCGGAGCCGGACTCACAGCGCCGCCTATAGGGGTTGCAAGTCATGCCTTGTACGCTACGGAGGACAACCTTGTCGGATTCCCTTCTGGAAAATTTGGGGTAGCAGACGGGGAGGCTCCCAATTCTATTGTCGCCAACGAGTTCAAACCCAAGGACAGCCACCGCATCGTCCGCAACATGTTCGTAGTCCCGTGGTTCATTGCAGGTTCCGTTGTATTGTTCATCACCGCTGCCACTAACAACGGTTGGGCGTTTCTGGTAGGGCAGGTGGCCAGGGTTGTCGCGTTCACGTACTTCATGTTCTTCTTTATCGTCCCCCTACTGTTGGCACTGGTTGTGGAGCTGATTCTGAAGAAATTTGTTGCATCGGTCATTACAGTTCAGGCAACAGAGGGCGACAATGAGGTGCACCTGCACTTCACCTTCCGGGGAGCCTCGGCTCTGCTCGCCAAGGATCGACTCCTAAAGTCCTTTGAATCCCCTGTTCTTCCGGCGAAATACCACACTCCTGCAATGGCGCAGACCGCCCAGGCTGCCCCAGCGAGCGTCGCAGCGTGACTGGCGCGAGCAGGGAAACCATCGAGACCGTCGCTTCTGACGTTGGTGACATCAAACGGGATGTCGAGCAAATTCTCCCCTCGCTTGTGGATGCCTTGAAGCGGAACAGGTACTTCGATGAGATGGAAAAACGGCTAAGGCGCGCGGAACGGGTTGCGGAAGCATGGCGTGACTTGCCCCTCCTTGTCGGTGTCCACGATGTAATTCTCGCGATGCGCGCGACACCCAACCATGACCCTGTGTTCGTCGAGCAGCTCTCCGACGTCCTCTATCGATCTGCGGGCGTGGAGGAGTTCGGACTTATTGGAGAAGAGATCGATCCGACCATGTTGGAAATCTACAGTTCGGAGGGCACCGGCCCAAGAATTATCATCCGTGAGGTTCAGCGACCAGGTTTGCGGATCGGTCACAGCCCAATTCGCAAAGCAATTGTGTCTGTTACAAGGCAGGGAGATCAGCAATGACGGTTATAGGGATTGACCTCGGTACGACCAATTCAGCTGTCGCCACTACCGACGCGAACGGTATAACCACGACAATCGCCGATCGCGATGGATCCCGCGTTATTCCATCAGTCGTGTATTTCGCGCCAGACGGCTCTGCGGTGGTAGGGGACCGAGCTAAGGCAATGGCTGTCCTGGAGCCGGAACGGGTGGCCATGCTCTTCAAAAGAGGGATGGGTGCGCCCACGTTCCTCTTCGATGAGAGCGAGTTCTCGGTCGACGGAAAGGTATGGCGGCCAGAAGAACTCTCGAGCCTAGTATTGAAAAAGCTCAAGCAGATGGCTGAGGAACAACTTGGCTCGGTATCCGGGGCAATCGTTACGGTGCCTGCCTACTTTGGCGAGCTGGAGCGCGCGGCTACTCGCGAAGCGGCAGAACTGGCTGGACTTCCAATTCTACGCATTCTCAACGAGCCCACAGCAGCGGCCATCGCGCATGGAATTGATGCCAGCTCCCGCGGAAAGACCATAATGGTCTTCGACCTGGGCGGCGGGACTTTCGACGTCACGGTAATGCGCGTCGATAGCGAAGGCGAGATGCAAGTCCTATCGACAGGCGGAAATCACCGCCTAGGCGGTGCTGATTTCGACAACGAAATTATGCAAATGATCGCTGCACGTGCTCAAGCAGAAGCGAATGTCGACATCTTCGCAGAACCATGGGCCTTTCAGGATGCCCGCGAGAAGGCTGAAGACCTTAAGAAGGAACTCTCAACCCTTGACACGGCTACGCGCCCCATCTCCACCGGAGGCCGTCCATTGATGTTTTCCATGACGCGCGCCGAGTTCGAGGCATCAATCGCGGACACAGTGGAAGATGTCAGCGACATGATTGAGATCACCCTTGGCGAGGCCGAAGTTGACGCAGCCGATGTGGACACGGTGCTCATGGTTGGAGGCTCGTCGCGTATCCCCGCGTTTTCAACTCTCCTTCGCGACATGTTCGGCAAGGAACCCACCTTTTCGCGCAATCTGGATGAGGACGTTGCTAGAGGGGCTTCTGTTCTAGCAGCCAAGATCGGTGGTCAGATAGATCCGCGGTCGGAGCTAGCCGATCTCGCTATTCCCAAGGATGTCGCATCCCACGGACTAGGTATGACCGTCAACGATTCAGATGACAGGGAAATCAACGGGATTGTGGTGAAACCAGGTCAAGGTGTCCCGTCCAAGGGCACTCAGACTTTCTACGCAGCCGCCGACGGCCAAACGCAAGTCCTGCTCCGAATCAACGAAGGCGACGAGGAAGACCTTGCTTATGTACGGCAGATCGGTGAAGGAATGGCACACTTCGGCCGTCCTGTCCCAGCTGGACATCCAATACGGATCGACATCGCCTATACGGCAGAGCAGATTGTCGAGGTTTATGCCTACGACGGCGAAAACAACAAACTAATTGGTGAAGTGAGACTTGAAAGAACCGGGTCACTGTCGGGAGATGAGAAACGGCAAGCCCTTGCTGCCATCGCAGGAACAGGAGTGCAGTGATGACATCCGCCGCGCCCGAGCAGGAATGGGTACAACTAACTGAGCCGGCCAGCCTCAGCCAAGATGACATTTTCAAGTTCTTTGGGATCCCGCCGTCACCGCACGACAAACTTGAAAAAAACATCAAAGCTAAGCGTCAATTTTGGACTAAACGCGCAAACGGTCCCGGTGGCCGCGAGCTCGCGGCAAAGGTCAAACAGAACATTCAAAACCTCTCGAAGGTCTTGGAAGAGGGCGCAGTCCCTGAGCGAATCGTCCCAACTGGGGACGGTAAGTATCAAGTCCTTGGTGATGCTGCCTCGCCACAGGAGTTGGCTGATCAACTCGAGATGTTCCTACGAGCGGGGGACTGGGCCAACGTCGTAGCGACGGCCCGTTTCGGCTTGGAGAAGTGGCCAGAAAACACCGAAGTCATCGTGGCTATTGCATTAGCGCTTTCCGAACTCGCTCGTGACCTACCACACATCTCCCAAGACGTGCGGACTCTTGCTGCTTCATCTACTAATCGAGCTCTGGAAGCTGCCCCTGGCAACCCGGATGTTTGGCTAGCAAAAGCCCGCGTTGTGCTTGCATACGGGACCATCGAGGAGGTCGAAGCCCTGGAAAGGCATGCCACGGCGCAGGAGGTGTCGCTTCCGGCTGAGCTGTACTGCATCGTCGCGACGGCTTCGTTCCGCGCCGGAGACGTCACTGGTGGAATCCATCGGCTCGTGCGAGCTGTCGAGTCGAGCAACGGCGACCCTGGGATGCGCAGCGTGGCAACCGACTCGATGATTCGGGAGGTGCTCATTCCCTTGCTGCCTCTCACGAATCGAAAGGCGGCACAAGCATTCGGTGAAGCAGTCCAGGTCGCCGCGTGGATTGCGGAAGGAGTGCCCGAATCGGAGGCAGAACTTCTCAAGTTCCGAATTTGGGCGACCGAGTCGCAGTCGCGGGTCTTTATCGGGGATTTGGCTCTCAAGTCCTTCCTCGGAGTACTGACAGGCTTCGTCGCGCTTCCGCTCTACAGCAAAATTGCCTCCCGGCCGGGCTGGCGCGTTCTCAATGACGGACCAACCAACAAAAACTCTTGGTTGCAATGGACTGATGTTGCTGAGGGCGAGTTCATCGAAGAGCTCCACCAGTTGTCGCCGAGGCCGTTCGCGTGGCAAGGAGCCGCAGGTGAGAAGTGGCCCACTCGGGAGCAGGTTGTCCAGGCACTGACAACCGGAACGCAGTGAAGGTTCCCGAAGGGTCCGAATCGGTCGAAGAGTCCGATGGTAGGGCCGTTGCTGAGAAAGTTTGCGCGCGGTGTGGGCGAGTGGTACATACGCTTCGCTGCCTCACCTGCGGAGGACCGCCTATAACCGGTCCTCGCGATTCAGGGCCTCTGGACGCCGAAGGACGGTCGAGCCCGCCGAATGTCGGCCGCGGGGAGCCAATTTCCCCGTCGCGAGGAAGACAAGAAGCGCCTGAAAAGCCAGCGGAGAATGGACAGGGGCCGCATATTCCCCCAAACGATCCACGTCCCTCTAAGGACGTTCGCTTGGTTGAGGCCGGAGACCGTATTGCCAAGCAGCAAGAAAAGCTCGGTCACCTCGAACGGCGACTTACAGCTGCAACTGAGGAACTGGGCTTCGAGCTTGGCGTTCTGCGCGCAGACGTCGATGCTGCCGTTTCCAGCATCGACCAAGCGTTAGCCTCGAACCTCAACTTGATTGCTGCGGAACGACAGAGTGTTCTCGCACAACTCGACCGCGATGAACTAAGTCGACAGGCCCAACTGACGTCTGCGCTTGTTGCCACCGGAAAGAAGGCTCGCGACGCTGCTACTGAACTAGGCCTGCTCAGCCCAGCTGTCGCGCACATCGGGCTGCAGCACTCCGACCTCTGTCCCGCGTTGAGTGTACGGCCAATGGCCAACCTTGGTACGGTCAATTTTTCCGGGGCAGCGACCCTCAAACATCAAATTCCCACCCTGCCCGCATTGGTTCCATTGATCAACCAAGGCCACGTGGTCGTTGAAGGACCTTCGGGTGATCCACAAGTCGAGGCCATGTTGAACCACTTGGTCGCGCAGGCCTTTGCTTCCGCACCGGGCGGACAGATGGTTGTGACGGTCTTCGATCCAAAGATGAAGTCCACGTTGGCCGGCTTTCAGGCACACGGCGCCTCGACGGAGGCAAAGATTTTGGTTAACGTGCACCCCTCTCAAGACGCCCTCGAAAAAATCCTGGGTGAACATCTCGGCTACATGATCGCAGTGGGTGCTTCTACCGCCAAGCAATACGCCAGTATGGGCGACTTGGTTGCCTCAACAGGTCAACACGAACATCAGTACCATACCCTGGTGATTTTGGATGCGCCGGCCTTTTGGTCGGAAAGGGCTGCGAACGACCTTCAAAGGATTGTTGATCAAGGCGCTTCAGCCGGAATTTCCGTGATCCTTCACAGCGATCCCACTGAACCGAGCCCTCGTGATATCGACCTCGGCAAGGTCACAGCTGGCGCAGCGCATGTGCGCACTGATCGAGGTACTTGGACGGTCGCAATCCCCGGCGTCAAGGTCATCCCGAAATTTATCCCCGCCGCCGGGCCCTCGTTGGCGGCACAACAGCGGCTTATGGAGTTAGTTGTCGCCTCGGCTAAAGAGGGAGTTCTACCAAAAGTTCCATTTTCAGAACTTGCTGATGGACAACCATGGTGGGTCGCCGACGGCTCGCCGCGAACCAGCACGAACGGTGTCAAGATCACTCTGGGGCGCAAAGGCAACCAGACGGTGTCTTTCACCTTGGGTGACACGGTCAGCAACCTGCACAACGTGTTGGTTGGCGGTCGGGCCGGTTCCGGTAAGACGGTTCTCCTGAAGGCGATGATCTACTCGATGGCGGCAAGGTACTCGCCTGACGAGCTCCGCCTCTTCCTCCTCGATTACAAAGAAGGCGTCGAGTTCCAGCAGTTTATTGCTACTCCTGAAGCGGGCAATCCGCTGCCGCATGCTGATGTTGTGTCCATCGAGAGCGATGCTCAGTTTGGACTTGCGACACTTACGCATTTCCTGCAGGAGCTAAAAAGACGGTCCGAAGAGTTCAAGCGGATTGGTAATGTCCAAAATATTGCCGAATACCGAAAGCGCACCGGTGCAGTCATGCCCCGCTGGGTCCTGCTTATCGATGAGTTCCAAGGAATGTTCGCAGGACCTGGATACGTAGACGCAACGGCTGCGCTGGAAGATCTTGTCCGCCGTGGCCGCTCATTCGGGCTCCACGTGGTGCTTGCCAGCCAGACCCTCAGCGGCATCCGATTTGACGGTGACAAAGACAAAGCCATCTTTGAAAATGTCCCTGCCAGGATTGTCTTGCAACTCGGTCCAGACGAAGCCACCAAATTCCTCCAGTCGGGCAATGACGGCGCCATGCAACTCCGCTACCGAGGCCAGGCGATCCTCAACACACAGGGCGGCGCTCCAGGCGACAACCAACAGTTCGTGGTTGCCTTTGGTGATCAAGAGTACTTCGACCTACAAGATGCACTGTCCGCAGCAGCGAAAGGCCTTGGCCCAGGGTCAAAGCGGAAGCTCCGGGTCTATCACGGCGACCAATATGTCTCGGCCCGCGAGCTGGTCACCACGAATGATCGTCCAGATGAGGTTGAGGAAGAAGCGCTGCCGATTTGGTTCGGCCAGGAAAGCACCGTTGCTGCACCCGCGGCATGCGCCGAGCTGTCGCCGACCAGCGGAAGCAACCTGCTGGTCCTAGGAAGCCTTGACGTCCCCGCAGCCATTGCCACCGTACAAACGGCCGTCCTGAGTGCGGCCGTTGCTGCAGGAGGCCTGCGAGTTATCATCTTCGACTCAATGCTGCGGAAGTTCCGCGAAATAGCTGGCATTGAGCAATGGTTGAACACCCTCCACCGTCTGGGATGCACCGTCGACCGATACCGGGCCGGGGACGAAGAGCAGTTCCTCGAAGAACTCAAGTCCGCGGCGAACGGGGAACAGCGTGCCATAGCTGTGCTCCTCGGCCCAGAAAACTCAGACTTCAAAAACGTCGCAGAGTACGACTGGGAACAGTTAATCCGAGAGCTTCCCCGCAGGCAGTTAAACGTCATCGGGCAATGGAGCGACCTCCGCGATATCCCTGGAGACGCGTACAACCTTCGAAACGACTACAAGACAATACTCTTCGTCGGAGGTGATGAGCAGCTGATCGAGCAGGCATCCGGCAGATCCCGCCATGACATTCCACCGCTCAAGAGGGCCAGGACAGTGGTCTTCTCCGCGGCATCGTCGCAGCAAGGACTCGCGACCGTGGCAACCATCAGGCCACTCGACCGGGATGATCTCGAAGCATGGGAGTCATTGGCATGAAGATCGGTGAGTTGTATGACGCCTATGCCGCAATGGAGCAGTTGCCGGTGGACGCAAGGGCGGCCGCAGCAATTGCCGCAAAGCAGCGCTCCGACGCGCTAGCGCGGGTCGACAAAAGGGCTTCAAATGCCAAGCAAACGGCAGAGGCGGCAAAGGCTAAGCTGCAAGCAGAGCTACGCGCCGAAGCACAGGCAGCCTCCTCGAGGGGTGCTATACCAAAGAGCGGGACAGAAGCATCCGGACTGCAGCCCAATTTCAGTAAAGTGCGGTCGATACGCCAAAAGGTTGATGGCCTGATTGTTGACAAAACGCGTGCCGACAAGGACCTCAATCGGTTTCGCTCCGACCTGCACGCTTTGGAGCAACAGATCGAAGACGAACTCAGAGCCAAAGGAGCATGGGCACGCGGACAACGAGCGGACGCGATCACCTACTGGGTCGGAGGACTGGGTGTACTTCTATCGATCATCTGTGGACCCGCACTGTTGGGGGTTACGATCTTGGTCGTGGTTCTAGCCATAGTTGCCTGCCGACTTTGGGGTCCGTCAGCGATGATGATGCGTGCTACCCAGAAGCGCCCTGCGCTAGGGTCGCACCGCAAGTCTCGTCTCGGCTACATCCTCAGCTCCTGTGGCTGGGCCGGCATCGCTTCGCTAATTCTTAATCTCATGCTTTCCAGGGTCTTGAGCCCACCTGGAGCTGGCCTCGGCTTTGAAGAATCAAGCGGGCAGGGTTTGGACCCTCTTTGGGTCGCGGGCATGTTGTGTGTAATCGCAGCAGTAGTTGTAGGCAATCGTTTACGGCGAGGAATGTGATGACCGCAGATGACTTGGCGCGTGCGCTTGCGGATCTCATGACTCAAGTGAATACAACTAGGGGACTCGTTGGTAACGAGAAAAGCTTCACTGAGGGAAAAAAACGAAAAGTAGACTCGATTGTTGGTTCCGCACATGGGACCGGCAACATCCAACACCTGCGAGCTACGGCTGTCGAGTATCGAAAGGCATCCGACCAGGCTGGTGTCGCGCATGATTCACTGAGAATGGCGACGGACGCCCTCCTGGCATACTTGTCGGCAAATTTCCGCCAAAGCGGTGGCGGCGGTAACGGATCTGCAGCCGAATGGTCAGCTATCAACCCACTAGGCTTTGTACACACAGAGTTGTCCACGCGTGCGCAAAAAAGGGCTGCAATCAAGCATGCTCTTTTCGTTACAGCAAAGGCCTCTATTGCTGCAGTCAAGGTCGGGACCTTTGCCGGCGCTATCCTTGCAGGAGCGCCATTGCTAACTGCTTTTGGCCTTGTCGCTGGCATCACTGCAGCAGGTATAGCTCTAGAAGCCCCGGCACTCGCAGCTTCGATGTACAAACACGTGCATGAGTTGAGGGAAAAATGGGTTAAAGGTTCTATCACACGTGATGAGATGAAAAAACAAATTGTTTCACGCGCAATAAGCGAGGGCAGTGAATTCGGCGCTGGCAAGATACCTTTGCTTGGAGAACCAATAGGACTAGCGCTGGACATCAAAACGTTAGTTAATCTTGTCAAAGATTTACGAGAGGTACCATAGTGACAAATGAAGGTCCCGATGAAATTGAGCAATTGGTCTTGATGGCTATTAGCGCTGTCCAGTCAGGAAACCAGGCGGATATCTTGACTGCCTTTGAAGCTCTGGCCCCGCTTGAAACGGGAGATGTCATATCAGAGTTGTTTTTGTGGGTTGACGATCTCACCTCAGGGGTAGCTGAGGACTCTCTGTTGCAGGCTGCCGAGTTGCCCGTTCCACCGCGTACAACCGAAATGTTGAAGGCGGTGACGGACCGGGACTTAGGTGGGCTCCAAGCTGCAGTCGGTTCCGACCAACTTGAGCAGGTTTTCGCTTCGCTGTTGGTACTTGTGGCAGCGTTAAGGGATGCTCGCAGCAGATTATGACCGCCTGCTGCGAGGTCGTTGGCCAATTGTCCCTAGGAGTTGCTGTTGAGTAAGGTCCTCCCGAGTCGCACCCAAGTCCGAGCGTGGCACGACGGCCAGCCTCGGGGTGCCGGTGGGGCAGGTCCTTGCTGCAAGGAGGTTCGACATGAACCAGGACTATGTCGATTCCGTCTGCGTGACAGGGAGCTAATCCTTGTCACGTTGTCGGAAACGCAAAAGATGACCGACCTTATAGGCCGCCCTCGGCGAGGGGTGAGGTGAGCGGCTTGCTGAACTTCTTTTCTGGGTGCTTTTTGGACAGGAGTTTCCGGTTGAACTTGGTGACGCCAACAAGAGTTTTGTTCAGGAAGAGCACTGCAGAGTCGTCGTTGTAGACGATGTAGTACCGGGAACCGCCGACGGGCCACGATTTAAGGCTGTCAAATTCGGTAGCCCTAGCCAACCCAGAACTTAGAGCATTCGCGTGGGCTAACTGGCCGCGGATCTCCTCAGAGACGTCGGGCGTGACTAAGCTTGCAATGAGATCTTCAACTTGTGGAATTGTCTGAACGCATCCTTTCAGACGTCCCTGACATTTAGGAGTTCCGCCGCTCCTGATTGCAGTTCGGTCCCGAGGTAGCTGATCGGACACATCAGACCAGCAGCAGCGGTCCCTTTCTGATGACAGCACAGCTAACGGCTAAGACCTTTTGCGCCTGGTTGCCAGACGCAGCCCGATCTTTCGGGCCTCAGCGCTGGTTCAGCAGCCCGCCCGCCTACCAGGCTCACGCCCTGTTCCTTGGCCTGCGCGAGCAACCGCTCCGCAAGCTTCTTCTGGTCGATGATGTCTCCCGTCACAGGATCGATCATCACCCCCGTCATCTCGGTCGTGGACTCTGACACGGCCGTCTCCTTTCGGATCGGGCCGGACCCACACACCGTTATTCAGACAGTCCCTTACAGTCCTGTGGGCACCCGTGGTCTGTCCCTGTCCTGGTGAGTGAGTGCACCGGAGGGCTGGTCGGTGCGTCCCTAGGAACGAGCGAGAGACCGCCATGATCAGCTTTGGTTTCTGGGCTGCCAGGCTCGACCATGAAGGCTTGGAGTTAAGAGCGGTGAGTCCAAGATAGGACCGGGTCTTCCGTTGATACTTTCGTTGTTGTGATGGGCATTCGCGCCCCGGTCGCCCATAGGTGGGTTGGTGTGTGGGACGGCACGGGAAGGGCCTGAGGGTTATCCAGGGTGAGTTTGCGCCTCCCGGATGGCACCGTGGCTTTTCTAATGAAGGCACGGCGGTGGCAGTAGATGAGGGCTGCGCATCTTGCCTGCCAGGTATTCAGTATGGCGATGGCCGCTTCGTGGATCTTGTCGCGGTCTTCGATGAGACGCACGACTTCGATAGCGAGTGCATCTTCGCGGGTGGCCGTTGCGGCGTTTTCCGAGAGGAGTTTGTCTCTATGGCGCAGCGATTCCTGGCCTTGCGGGGTGTTCGCTTCTTCAGACTTTGGCGGGTGGGAGTTGATTTTCTGCAGGACGGATTGCTTGTTCTCCTCGAACCGGCGAATTTGTGCTTCGAGTCGGACTATTTCGTTGTCGATTGGCCGCAGCGCTGAGATGAGGGAATCGTGGATTCGGGCCTCGACGTGATCAACGTGTGTTTGGAGGTTTCGGGTGAGCGGATGGTGACCGGTTGAATCGGGAGGGGTGGTGCTGGCGTCTGTGCGTCCTTTCCAGCTGGTGAGCCAGTTTTCGATCGTGACATCGAGCCCGGAGCGTTTGGCGAAGTGGGGTGCGTTGGGTAGTTCTTTTGAGGCGTGTTTCTTATCCTCTTTCACGGTTTGGCTCCTTGTGGCTGGCGGGTGGTTTTGGGGCTGTCCTTGTTACCGGTGTGAGCGTCAGTTCGTGACCCAGTAGAGATGGCATGCAGAGCAGATATATCCCAGACGGCAGGTGGTGCAGTTTGCTTGTTTCCAGTCACCTTCGCAGTTGCTGCAAAGGTGGAGATCTCCCGTGCAGGCGGGGCAGATGAGTGGCGCGGGTTGCCGGGTAGGGCTGCGCGAGATGAACCATTCGCGGATTCTTTTAAGCATGTGGGCTTCGGCCTTCTGCGCTCGGTTCCCATTCGGAGGGTACGGTCCACTCGGATCCGGGGCCGCGGGTATCGTCGGTTGAGCTCTCGGTGGGATTTGCCGGGGCGAAGGCGGGTTCCGGGCTGATTTTGGTGCGGATGATCCCGTCGCTTTCCACCCGCCAGTGGCTTATGCGGCTGCTGGATGCGGGTTCGTTCACCCGGGTGATGTAGTCGGAGATGACTTGTTTGGCGTAGGTGCTGTATCGCTGGGCGAAAGCGTGGGCGTTGTCTTGGAGGTGTGCGGTGATGGTCGGGTCACCGGTGGCACGGGCCACCCCGTGGATGTAGCAGTGCAGGCCTTCCGCGATCATGGGGACGAGGGCGCGGAGGTAATGCTTGGTTTGTTCGGGAATTCGGCGGTAATCGTGTTCAGCGTCTGCTGCCTGCTGGTGGGTCAACAGGGTGATTTTTTCCAGGAATTGGATTTCTTCGGTGAGGTTTGACTGCTCGTGACGGAGGTGCCGTAGTTCGGTGATGAGCGGTTGTTTGTTGTGAAGGACTTCCATGAAGATCAGCAGGGCCAGGCAGAGTGGTAAGGCGACGTTGAGGACGATCAGCATCGTCGACCCCAGCGGGTCCAGATGGACTGGTGGCGGGCCTCCGGCTATGACTTGGCCGGTCTGCTGGGCTGCGGTGAGTGCGGTTTCGACGGCGTCTTTCATGTAGGTGTAGCGGATCCAGGCGAACCCGGCGACGACGAGGGCGAGGAATCCGAGAGCCGCCCAGGCGATTGCTTTTCCGATGGTGTGCTTGCCCTTGGCCAGGAGCGCTGGAGCGGCTTGGAGGGGGATGGCAACCGTGATGAAGGTGACCAGTCCGGCCAGGAGCCAGGTTTTCCATTCTTCTTCGCCCAAGATGTATCCGGCCAGGACGTTGACTGCGAACTCTCCGATAGCACCGAGGATTACATATATCAGTAGTTTGATGTTCCAGGGACGGGTGGTCCGAGGTTTGCCCTGGTCCGGGCTGGCCGGGGTTGTTTGGAGGAGGATGTTTGGGACATAGCCCTCTTTGGTGGGATCGGTCATGTCCCCGAGCCGCCCGGTGACTTGGTTGTCGACAGCAGTTCCGGCAGTGCGCACCTTTTCGAGGCGGGCGGCTGCGTGAGTTGCTTCGGCGCGTGCACGGCTGACCAGGTGCATGGCGGCCCGCTCGTCTTTCCACTGTCGGATGAGGGCGCCCTCGGCGTACTTTTCCAGCCAGAGCTGGATCTTGTGTTCGAAGAGAAGCGGCCGGTCGGGGTGAAATGAGTGTTTGTCGTAGAGTCCTTTAGCGGCGTCTTGGACGCCTTCCTGCTCGCAGGCGTCGTTGATCTGAGCCTGCGTGGCGCGGTCGTCGATGTCCGGGCCCTGGACGAGATTCAGTGTGTCCAGGTCGGGGTCCCGTGGGTGCGTGGGGGCCATGTTGTACTCCTTGCCTATTGGGCGGGGGTTTCTTGTTGGGCTGTTGAGGTAATGAGAACCTTGCGGTTCAGTGCGGCGTTTTCCGTCAGAAGGCCGTTGGCGTTGAGGTCTGAGATTCTTCCCGGGCAGTGTGGCCCGTAGCCTTCGACATGGAGGGCGGACGTTGCGCCAAGTTCCCGCAGGAGCTTGGCGGTTGCTTCGGCCCTGGCCCGGGACACGGTCTTCATGTTGGCGGCGGTGGCGGCCGGATCCAGGGCAGTGCAGCCGGTGATCCAGATATGCGGGTGATCGTTTATGTTCAGCGCCGGTGCGATGGCAGCCAGAGCTGCCTTGGCCTTCTCCACATCTGCGAACGATGCCACATTCTCCTGGAAGTGAAGCCGTGTTTCGGGCAGGGTAAGCGAGAGAGGTTCGACTGGTGTGTCGGTAAAATCGACCGGCGTGACGTGCGGGAGTTGCGGTGAGGCCGGGTCGCCGGGTGTGAGCTGTTCGTGATTGAAAACCACCGTTCCTCCGCCTGCAGTGATGACAGCTTCCCAGAGTTGTTGAAGCTTGGTGCGCGCCCAGATGGGAAGGGCGGGTTGGGGAGCGGTGACCTGGCCGAGGCCCCACCAGATGAAACGGGTTCCGTTGAAGTGTGGTTGGTTACCCGAAGCTTCCAGTTGGCGGATGAGGCTGTTGACGTCCGTTTTGGAAGACAGGAGACCGGTCTGGAGCGCGAGCGGCCCGGTGGTGGAAACGCCGCTGTCCACGATGAACACGGTTTTTCCAGCACGACCGGCGACATCAATTGCCGCCAGGGTGTTGGTTTCGGTGACAGAGGCGCGGGCGGAAGCTATCAGGCCAGCCGCGGACGATACGTTTGAGGCGATCGAGTCGGATCTGGTCTTGGGGTTCTTGTCGATGACTGTCAGGGTGGCGGACTGCGAAGCTGCAGGTACTCCATCGGCAGGGATTACGGTGACGGTGGCGTTGGAGGAGAGCTTTTCGTGGAGGCTGTTCCCGAGGGAGGGAAGGTTCAGTACTTGCTGGTTTTGCCCGCTGCTCTCCCGGCTTGAGAAAAGCGCCGGTTGGTTCTGGCGGGCGCCGGCGACGATGGCGAGCGTATCCGTGGAGGAGTCAGGATTGACTGTTGCGGCCGGGGAGGGAACTCCGCTGCAACCGGTGAGCGTGAGGATGAGGACGAAAACGGCAGTGATGCCGGCGCGTAGGTGGATAACGGAGGGCATGAGTCACTTCTTTCGAATCGGATTAGGATGCCGCCGGATGGCGGACCGGATCCCGGTCCGCCATCCGGCGGTGTGCTTAGTTGAACCAGAACTGGCCGTGCTTGCCGCCCGTATCGCACACGTAGCCGCTGTTGCGGCAGTGCTTGCATTGCTTCCCGTTGGCTTTGCAGTAGCTGCATTCGCTGAGCAGCGAGTGGCACTTCGTGCATTTCTTACCGAATTTATTCCCCATTTTTGCTTCTCCTGGTTGGTGGCCATTTTTATGGGACGTTGACTACTACCGGTCAGTGCGGGCTGTTGTGACAGCCTGCACTGACCAAGGGTGCTGATGCAGGTGTTAGGGCTGTGAGGTCAGGTGCCATGCCTTGCAGTGGGGACACTGATAGCTGCGGGTCTCGCGGCGGTGGTCCGCCAGAATTCCGTCCCGCTTGTCCAGTGCTATGTTGCGCAGCATGAAATCGGCCGCGATCCGGTCCCGGAACTGGCGCTTTCCGGTGACGAGGCAGGTTGTCCACAGATTTACGTCGAAGCGTTCCCGGGTTCCTGACCGGTAGGGCCTGAAGCTGGTGGTCGACATCATTTCCTCCTGCATGAAGTGGTGCAGTTAGTACCGGCAGAGGGGTGGTCTGCGTGACAGGAAAAAATAGTTTCCGGAATCTGTCACGACCTCCGTCCAAGGGCGGTAGTAGGAGATGGTTGGGCGCTGTGAGCACGGACTGATCCCACTCCCTCGATGAGGGGACTGTGGAGTTCAAGCCCTAGGCACAGGACTTTTGTGCGCCTAGCCGTACAAGAAGTGACGCCGCGGAACTACAGCACCGGCGATCGCGGTATAAACCAGGAAAGGAGGACATTCTTGAAACGAGCAGCGTGTACGGGTGCGCCGCATGGTGTCATGTTGAAAGTTTTTCCTGATCTCCAGTCCCTTTGCCAATGTCATGATGCAGAATTCAACGCACATGCGATAAGAAAAAGGGGGAGTGCGGTGGAACAGGAACCGCTCGATCCGGCTAAAGAGCCGGTGGTGACGACGGCAGCCGATGAAGCTGATCAGGACGGACTTCAGGGCAACCAGGACGGCCATCGTGCCAAAGCGGCAGCACTCGAGTACGAACAGGCCGGGCGGAACCCGGTCTTCGAACACTTTCTCGATGAGCAATACCGCAACATCAATGGGAAGCTGATCGGTAAGCTGTCCAAGGAAATGGGCTACGACGCTGCCTGCGAAGTAGCGGCTGAAACCTGGACAAAGGCATGCCGTTCCATCCACCGCTTTGACCCAAACAAAGGGTCATTCAACGGCTGGCTCTGGCGGATTGCGGATAATTGCAGGATTAACTATTGGCAAAAATTCCACCGACAGCAACGCAATGAGCTCGGCGATGACATCTCCGACGTCTGGGATGAATCCCCCCGCGACGGCTTCTTCCACTACTCACCCAACCCGGAGACCATAGCCGTTCGTGAGGATCTGGAAGTAACGCTAAGCGAGTTGGGTGATTATCTAAGGCTAGACCGCACCCAGCAAGAAATACTCACCTTCCTCCTCTATTCTCCCGAGGGCGAGGACTCGGCTGTATCAGAGTCCGACCGGCAGCGTCACAGTCGGCTGAGGAAAAAAGTCGAAAAGCTGACGGGCCTGGACCCGGAGGAAAAAGAAGCAGTTCGGCTTGTGCGCCGCCACCGGAGCTACCGGAACGTCCTCTCCGTCGAAGCTCTGAATCAGGAGCAGTTCAAAAAAACGTATCGCCGGGCGTGCGAGAAACTGCTCAGACTTCTTACTAAGGAAATAGAAGGAAACGAACTCCTATGACTGACTTCCCAGCCGCATCGGCAGTTATCGAAGTAAGGCCGGTAGAAACAGCCGATTCCAACCCGCTGCACATGATTCTCGCCCGCAAGGTATGGATCGATCACCCCCGCATCCTGTTCTCCTATGACGCGACTGAAGACACCCTGATCCTCCGGGTGGTGGAACTGCCCAGCATCTATTCGATGTCTTCCGAGGAATCCGTGTTCGTCGGCTTTGATTCACTCGGCGAAGCCGCTTGGCCCACGACCATCGCCATCAGCTCGGCGTCCCGTACATTCTTCGAAAACAACCATGAGCTGGCCGTCGTCAGGGAGCTCATTGGCGAAGCAGTCTACGAGGCCGTGAAACCAGTACTGACATCCGGAGAGTCCCGATCTTCTACCGTGGATCTGACAGCTGAGCAGGGGCGAGCACTGCACACGCGGTGGAACGGCACGACCACAGTGCCTGAGGCAACCACTGCTGAAGAAATGACCGACGATATTCTCGAAACAGTCCTGCTGTCCTGGGCCGTTGAACTGGCTCCGGCGCTCCTCCGTGACAGCACTACCTTCGACACTATCGACTCTACCGAGCTGCCCGATACGATCCGACGATCAGCCGCAGTAGCGGATGAAGGTCTATTCCAGCTCATCGTGGGACGCAAACGCCGGACCATCGAGCCATGGCCGGTCGCCCGTCTCGACCTCGACCGCAAAGGTGAAGATTACCTCGTGTCCGTGGTCGTCCCTCTGCCGCAGGAACCGCCGACAGGCATCACCATATCGGCGAATGTCACCATAAACGGACAAGTCTGGAGCATCTCGCTTGAAAAAGACCAGGCTCAGGACAGAGCTTTGTCGCGGAAACTGGTCGGTTGCCGACTCATTCCCGCCGACGCCCTCATCGCTCATCAGGCGAAACAGACCACTATGAGACTGCAAATCAAGGCGATCCCGAGGGAGCAGGCATGACTACTCAAGCACAGGAATGGGCGCACTTCCTCATCAAAATCAAAACGCTGGAGGACCCGGAACAGAAGCTTAACCGCCTTGTGGAAACGTGCCTGGCCTACACCCAAGTCACCAGAGCCCATGCCTTCGGCGCACGGTCGGGTGGTTGCCCTGCGGGCAGACCAACACGGGAAACCGTGAGGGAAGCGGGCAGCGTCCTGACGGCACTTACCGAAAACTCGTCGGATCCGTCCGACATTGCTGGCCACATCATTGGGAGCATATCGTCAAACATCATGCCCGAATGGACGGGCGATCCCTCCAATCCGGGGCTGGAAATGGATCGGGCAATCGCAGCGGGCTTGGCGGCAATCGACACAGCTGAATCCATCGGGGACAACGATCTGCGTGCATGGGCGCTCTCTGAAGTTTCGGCGTTAGCGCGACGCGGAGGTGATTTTCGAGGCGCGCTTCAGCTGGCTGAAAGGGCTCGAAAAGCGGCCTTCGCCGCTTTGGAATCAGCATCAGGGCCTTGGTCTCTTATGGCTGCAGCAGGTGAACCGGAGTGGATGGAAGAGGGAGATGTCTACCGTCACTCCATTGCCGTCGTCATCTCCAAACAGGTCGGAATGAACAGTTCCACGTTGGGCGACTACACGAAATGGAAGGAAGCCCTCGAGGACCGGCACAAGATGGCAGCAGTGATACGTTCCGAACGTCCCGTCCACTACGCGCAGTCTTTTGCCGGATTCGCTGCGTTCGCAAGGTCTGTCGGTGACCGGCGCGCAATCCTCCGAAGCGAAAAGGAACTCGAAGACTTCATCGGCCACGATGGGCCGAATAATCTAAAGCGCGTTTTGCTCGCCTGCAAAGCTGCCAGTGCCCAAGTAATGCGGGACTGGACAGCCATGTATGTTCTAAACCAGGAACGGCTGCAATCCGTGCTCTTGGCAGTCAAAGAGCAAACGACTGAGGCGGGCTTACCGGATCCAGGATCGGACGTTGACCATGTTCTCGAATTCCTGAAAGGCCGTGGAGAGCGCGCACTGTCGGCAGGGCTCGGCAACGCCTGCTTGGGTCAAGCAACTGCTCTGTATAGGAGAGGCGATACCAGAACCAGCCAGGAAGCGTATGCCGAGGCCTTACATCTGTTGGACGTTGCTAACAAGGCATACGAGGGATACGGCAGCAACGGCTTCGCGTCGACACAACTTACTCGTACAAGGATCCTCCAGGCGGCGCCGGGGGGCGACGGCATATCAGCCGCCGCCGCTGTCGCGGCGTACCTACGACTTAGTCGTGTTGGGCTGGAAGCCGGTGTCCGCAGGAACTCCGTATTGGACGCCGCTGCAATTGCTGTCCCCGGGGACCCGGCAGTAATCGAGAGGATCCGCGAGTTGCGGGCGGAGACTCAAGTAGCTCATCCCAAACTACAAGCGGTCGAGGCGCTCTGGTTTTACCGGGGTGCGGCAGCGGAACTACCTGGTTTTGACTGGGCGGAAGCGGAGAGACTGACAGTAGGGGCAGCGGAGGCACTTGTCGTTAAAGAGCGCCCGGTTGACCCGTTACTCGCGGTAGATTGCTGGCTCGCTGCCATCGAGGCACATGAACATATTCACGGTGAAACCGGACTGGACGTTCGTCTTCCGCGAATGATGCGCGCCGTCTCGTCGCTTGCCATGCATCTCGTGACGGTAACTTATGCCTCTGAGCGGGCCCGCGCCGCCCAGCAATATTCTAAGGTTTTCGTTGCTGCCGCTGATGCCGCCGCAAGTCTGGGGGACTCTACTTCCGCTGAAATAATTATGGAAGCGGCAAGACGGGACCGAGTTGGAATCCTGCTCGGCGAGCTTTCCCGAAATCCGCAGGTGCACGACACCATCCGTCTGGCAGCCCAGCAACTTGTCGTCGCTAACGCGGCAGTCCCGGATATCCCCGATGACATTGGCGCGCGCTCGTTCCAGCAATGGACCACGCGGTCGGTCGTGGATATAAAAACAAACCAGGCAACAGCTGCAGCCGAAGCTGGAAAGGTGATCGGGCCGGCATCGACTCTGGCCGATTTCAACGAGTTTCCCAAAATCCGCTCCGGTCACATCGCCGATGAAACCATTGACCAGGAACGACCGGGGGTGGTCCTGCAACTGTTCAGACCCAGCGTTGGAACGGAAAGTGACGGGCAAACACTGTACTGGGTTCTCACTGTCTCCGCGGCAAAGGGAAAGAGTGAATCACACTGCGGAAAAACCAGGTTGCCCATGGATCCGGACAACCTTCCGCCTGCGAATGACCCTACCTTCTGGACCGAGCTCTACCAGCTCTCGGAATACCTACTTCCCCGCCCCCTGCGGGAGCTTCTGATTGATATGCACAGTCATGGGCCGGTGACACTGACCATCGTTCCGACAGGGTTGCTCAACGTTCCCTTTGATTCCCTTGCTGTGGACGAGGAAGGAGGGCTGATGCTCATCGACTGCGCCACGGTAATCCTCACCGGATCCCTCGCCGTAACCCACTCGATAGGTGTTAGTGAATCGGAGGGGCCCACTGGATCATGGCTCGGTGTCTACGATACGAATCGACTCGTGTACGCCAAGAAGGAAAAAGCAGCAATGCTGCGTAGCCATACGGCGGTGGCCACCGCGGAATCAGCCGATGAACTGCACACCACCTTCGGCGCCAGGGCCGAAGGTGGTGTGGACGTCCTTACCTTGGCCGTTCACGGATCGGCTGACACTTCCGGTTGGGGACAGGCCAAACTCATGCCTGACGGATCGATTCTTCGAGCAGTCGACGTCCTTCGGTGGAACGCCCCGCAATACTGCGTGCTCTCCTCCTGCCATTCTTCCCTAGCGGCGAATGAAAGCACGGAGCTCAGCGGATTTCCCATTGCATTGATTCTCCGCGGTGCAAGCACCGTGATTGGTTCCCTGCATGAAATTGATGACGCTTCGACAGCGGAGATCATGTCGGATTATTGGGCCAGAGTAGGCGGACGAACACGTGCAGCGAAAGCATTGGCTGAAGCAAAGCGCGGCTGGCTTGCACAGCACCCGGAAAGCAAGGGCCAACCCTGGCTATGGGCCGGGCTGGTCGCCTACGGTCGGCCCTAAAGCTCAGAGCGAGAGGTGTTGTCCACCCGCCGCCAAAGCTTGGGCGGTCCGGCATTTACAGACGATGTTTTGATCAACCTGCGCGAAAAGAGGCGAAGGCCCCTGGGAAGCAGGCCGTCACAAGTTTCCCAACACTCCGGTAATAGACCATGTACGCATCCGATGCCGACATCTCTGGAAGGAGATACGCACATGGGACTATTGGACAGGATCTTCGGATCTTCAAGCCAACAATTTCCGGGAAATCCACCCACCCGAAGCCAGAAAACGGAAGACGCCTTCGAGAAAAGGCGCATATTCCGCTCACCGTACGATCCGTCAACGATCGCGCAACTAATCACAGCGACATACGATCTAGAGGTTCTCCCCGAAGCGCCCATCATCGAGACTGTTTACTACAGCGAGAAAACCGAGAACCGCATCGTCTTCACCGGCGGCAACCGGTTAACCACGCACTGGAACATCATCATGGAAGTGGAACCAGAAGGAACTGGCACGAGGGGTACTCTGTACGTCGACCGGCCCAAATCCGATGTCAACAAATGGCTGGGAAACGTCATTCAGATCATTCCGAACCTTCATATGACCCTAGCCTCAGCCGGCACTACGTTCGAGAACTGGGACGCGACCGACATCTTCCGCTGACCCTTCAGGCAACAAAGTTCGAGGCCGGCCAAGCGGGACCACGAACAGGTTAGACAGCAGCTGCGCCGCTTGGCACGGCCCACACCGGCGCAGCTGCTTATACCAATGCGGGGACAACCTTCCGCCTAAACACTAAACGTTTATACGGTCGAACGTAAGCGCCGGATTGGGGCTGGGAGAGGGCTGCGGCCGGCGCGCCTGTCCGGTTTGAATCAAAGACTCTGCAGCGGGACATGTGCAGGAGCTGCCTTCCGACCCTACTCTGACGGTCTTTACCTTGCTGCCTGACGTCAGGTTGGGGTGTAGCTTTTCTGACATCTCGTGTGATCTTCCAGTTAGAGGGAGCAAACAACTTCCCAGAAGGTTCTGTATGGAAAAGGGATTGCGGAGCCCTGCAGTCTGACCCACGTTAGGAAGCGACCACAGCAGGGACATGCGGAACCGGCCCGCCGGCTGTTCACACGTAACTTGCTGTACGTCGCCGTTGATGGGGCGGTTGAGTTGCCAGGGGTTAGGTTTTCGAGACGTATAGGACGAAGTAGCGGGCGATGGCCCCCGGTGAGTGTCGCGAGGGCCATCGTCTCGAGTCAGCTTGCCGCGCGGGCCTTCGTGTCGTCGTATGTCGGGTAGTCGGTGTAACCGACCGTCCCCTCGGCGTAGAGCGTCGAGAAGTCGAGCTCGTTCTCCTCGAGTTCCTCGCGCCAGCGGCGAACGAGGTCGGGGTTCGCGATGACGGCGCGCCCCACCACGACCGCGTCGGTCAGGGAGCCAGCCATCATGGCGACCGCTTCGCCGCGGGTGGTGGGTTCAGCGAACCCGGTATTCACGAGGAATGGACCGCCGAATCGACTACGGAGTCCTTGCACCAGGGCGCCGGCGGGTTCTGGGTGCAGGACGCTGACGAACGCCAGCCCGAGCGGGGCGAGGGCGTCCATGAGGCCACCGTAGACCGCTTCGACGTCTACCGGGTCATCCTCGATCAGGCCTTGAATGTTGCGTTCCGGCGAGATGCGGAGTCCAACGCGGCCAGCGCCGAGCTGGGCGACGACGGCCCGGACGACCTCGACGACGAACCGGATGCGGTTCTCCGGCGTTCCGCCGTAGGCGTCGGTGCGCATGTTCGAGGTGGTGCCGAGGAACTCGTGCAGCAGGTACCCGTTGGCGGCATGCAGTTCAACGCCGTCGAAGCCGGCGTCCACGGCATTCTGGGAGCTGCGCACGAAGGTTTCGACGATTTCGGGGAGCTCGTCGGTCTCGAGTGCACGCGGAAGAGGGTAGGCCACCTTAGTTCCGCCTGCACGGGTCTCGCCGTCGATGGCGAGTGCGCTCGGTGCTTCGACGGGGAACCCGGAGATGTCGGGGTGGGTGGCGCGTCCGGCGTGCATGACCTGGGCGACGATCAGTCCCCCCTCCGCGTGCACCGCGTCGGTGACCTTCCGCCAGCCAGCGAGCTGTGCGGGGGTGACGAGGCCGGGCTGGCCGTCGAAAGCCTTCCCGGGGAGGCTTTGGAAGGTGCCCTCGCTGATGATGAGGCCGACGCTTGCCCGCTGGGCGTAGTGTTCGGCCATGATTTCAGTGGGTACTCCGTCAGCGCCTGCGCGCGAGCGGGTCAGAGGTGCCATGACGATGCGATTGGCCAGGGACAGGTCACCGGCGAGGAGAGGGGAGAAGAGGTCTGTCACGTTGAATCCGTTCGTTGAATTGTTGTTGGGAGGATGATCGCCGTCGAGCATCACTTTCGTGAACTCGGCGGTGGTTGTCTTGGTCCGGCCCGCCTACTCGTCCATGGGGGTGCGTGACGTCAGTCCGTCAAATTCTCGGTCGCCCACTGTCGCAGTGAGATCGAGGGGCGACCGGTGACGAACTCCACGTCGTCGCGGACTGTTCCGATGTAACCCATCCGGCCGTCGATGACCTGCCGGTTGAACTCCACGCCCGCGTCGGCATACCAGGACTCCACCGTGATGTTGCGGTCTGCGATCGATGCTTTGAAGTCCTCCGGACCGCGGACGTTGCAACGGATCTCTCGACCCAGGACATCGGAAAAGATGGTTGCTGCTTCGGGGCCTGAGGCTACTTCGGTCGACAGCCAGTACTCCTTGCCGCCGTGCCTGGCTGGCCCCTGCTTCAGCACCGTCGCGGCGACCGCGGCGATGTCGCGCGCCGCGATCCATCCGACGCGGCGATCATCCCAGTAGACGGAAAAGGCATCGTCGCCGGCCGCAATCTCCGAAGCCAACCCGTCCATGAACACGTTGGGGTGCAGGTGCGTCCACTTCAGGCCGCTTCCTTCGATGTAGCGTTCGATCATCTGGTGCCAGACGAAGTGCGGGTCGGTGACATCCCAATTGGCGAACACCCCCTGGTGCACGATGTGGCTGACACCTGCTTTGACGGCGGCGTCGACCAGAGTCTTGCTTTGGGCCAGCATGGCGACGGTGTAGCCGGTGAGGAGATAGACCCGGTCCACGCCGTGCAGTGCGTGGGCGAAGGTGCTCGGGTCGTCCAGGTCGAGGAGCACCGCGTCCCGTCCTGCTGCGCGTAGTTCCTCCACTTGCTCGGGTTTACGCGCGGCGTAGCGGACCCGAACATTCCCAGTGTCGTGGTCGAACTCGTCGACGATGAGCCTGCCGACCTGGCCGGTCGTTCCGATGACGAGCACGATAGGGTGCGTCGAATCGAGCTCTGCAGCATGAGTTGTCACGGTGTCATTTCTCTTTTCCTATTGCGTTCTGTTGATCCACGATTTGAGCAGCCCTCCGGCCACAGCACATCGGGTGAGCCGCTGGCGATAGCCGGTCGTTGGCTCGTCGTGGTCCGTGGTTCAGTCAGGCCTAATTCAGTCCCGGTTCAGTCCTCGGTTGTGGTGTGCGTGTGCCGTGGAAGGAATACCGTGGCGATGAGGGCGATGACTGCCAGGCCGGTGCCGACGGTGAAGGCAGCGCGTGCACCATCGGCGATGGAGGTCGCGTCGGTACCTCCGGCGTTCGAGCTGAAGACCGCGATGAGTACTGCCAGGCCGGCGGCGCCGCCGAGCTGCTGGATGGTGTTCAGTGCGGCGCTGCCATGCGAGACGAGTGCGCTGGGCAGGGATCCCAGCGACATGGTGAAGAGAGCGACCCAGGCGAATGCTTGTCCGGCGCAGATGAACACGTACGTGGCCAGGACCACCCACATCGAGGTGTTCTCGGTGAAGGTCGTCATGAACCACCAGCCGACACCGACAACCACCGCTCCCGGAATGGCGAGCCCGCGGGCTCCGATGCGGTCGTAGTAACGGCCGACGAGGAGGGACACGATGCCGATCGTCGCGCCGCCGGGCACCATGAGCAGTCCGGTCTCCAACGAACCGAGTCCAAGGGACTCCTGCATGACCAGGGGGAGCAGGGTGGCGAGAGCGAAGGCACCCATGACCAGGAACGTGAAAACGATGACGGGTCGCGCGAACCCGACGTAGGTGAAGATCCGCATGTCCAGGACGGCCGCGTCGCGGCGCTGCAGCCGGAGCTGACGCACCACGAATGCTGCGATACCCGCTACACCAAGCGAGATGGCGGCCCAGAACGATGCTGAGAAGTGCCCATCACTGGATTCCCCGGCACTGGCCATCCCGTACACCAACGCGCCGAACCCGATCGCGGAGAGCACCAGCGACAGCATGTCGAATCCGACGCGCCTCGGCGTGGTCAGGTTCGGCATCTTGATCGCCCCGATGAGCAGGCCAAGGATCGACAACGGCAGGATGATGATGAACAGCCACCGCCAGGTCAGCTGCGACATCACGAGGCCGGAGAACGCGGGACCGAGGGCGGGCGCGACGGCAGACACCGCCGTGACTAACGCCATCATCTGTCCACGACGAGACGGCGCGACGAGACCTATCGACGTCGTCATCAGCAGCGGAACCAGTACCGCCGTACCCAGTGCCTGCACGATCCGGCCGGTGAGCAGCAGCGCGAAGCCGGGTGCGACAGCTGCGATCAGGGTGCCGAGAGTGAACAATCCGACGCTGACGATGAAGATCGTCCGAAGCTGAAACCGCTGCATGATGTACCCGGTGGTCGGGATGATGACCGCCAGGGTGAGGGCGTAGCCGGTGGTCAGCCATTGCCCGGTCGTAGCCGTGATGTTCAGGTCGTCCATGATCTGCGGCAGCGCCACGCCGACGACCATCTCGGACAGGAACGCCACGAACGCCGAGAAGACCAGGACGGAGATCGTCAGAACCTCCCCCGGCGACAACCGCTTCGTCGGTGCCGGGCTGGTCGCGATCGGGTGGGGGGTCGCTCCTTGAGGGTCGGCAATCATGCCGATGGGCCCTGTTGCGGGGGCGAGGTGCGTGTCATTACTCATGAGATGTTGGTTCCAGTGCTCGGTAGTTACGCCAGTTTCGGGGGTTTGACTGCCCCGAGGATTACGGCGCCGAGTATGGAGGCGAGGCCGCCGAGGACCAGGGCTGTCTGTACGCCGGCGCCGTCGACGAGGAGCCCCCCAAGGAATGCGCCGAGGGCGATCGCGACCTGGAACACGCCTGTCTGCAGTCCGCCGATGCTTTCCAGGCGGCTCGGTTCGGCTCGTGCGAGCCACGTCGAGATGACAGTGGGCAGGGCACCGAAGCCGGCTCCCCAGAGTGCGGCTGCGACGAAGAGCAAAACGGGACTGCTGCCCATGTACACGAAGGCGATCATTGCCAGGCCAAGGACGAGCGGGAAGATCAGTGCCGCGGTGCGCAGGGTGCGGTCGGCGAGAGGTCCGGCGATCAGGTTGCCGCCCACGATGCCGAGGCCGTACACCAGGAGCAGGACTGCGAGCTGTTCGGGATCGAGTCCGCCGACCTCGGTCGCTGCGGGACGGATGTAGGTGAAGCCGGCGAAGTGACCGGCGCCCATCAGAGCCATGGTGAACAGGCAGAGGAGCACCATGCGGGAGCGCAGTGTCTGTACCAGGGGCCGGAATCCGCTTGAGGGGCCGGTCAGCATTGAAGGCAGGGCGAGGAATTGGATGATGATGGCGATGATGCCGACGCCGGCGGCCAGTGCGAACACCGCACGCCAGCCCCAGATCTCGCCGAGCAGCGTGCCGAGCGGGACAGCGGCGACGGTAGCCAGTGTCACGCCCACGTTCACGATCGTCAGACCCAGACCGAGTTTCGATGCCGGGACCAGGCGCGCTGTGATGGAGATTGCCAGCGCCCAGAACCCGCCGATTGCGATGCCGAGCAGGACCCGGGCGGCCAGGAGGATTGGGTAGGTCGGCGCGATCGCCACCAGCACGTCGGATAGGACGGCCAGCGCCGAGAGGATGATCATCAGGTGCCGGCGGTCCATGCGTGAGAGCACGACGGGGATGGTGATGCCGGAGATGGCTGCGACGATGGCGGTGATGGCGACGGACTGACCGGCCACCCCCTCTGTCACTCCCAGGTCTGCGGCAACTCGGGAAAGAAGGCTCGCCGGTAGGAATTCGGCCATCACGAGGGCGAAGACGCCCACGCTCAGCGAGGCCACGCCCGCCCATGATGGTTTTTGCGTCCGCCCTGCACTATTGGACCGTGATCCGTTAGCGCCGGTCTCTTGTGTTGCTGTTGCTTCGTGAGAAGTCATTCGTCAGTCATCCTGGCTTGCTTGTGAGCGCGCATCGGTAGATGCGCGCCGGTGAGTGCGTGGGTCTGTGGGTAGGTGCGTGGGGGCGTGTGGGTGGAAGCTGTGGGGCCGCAGCGTCAGCTGTAGCAGGCACGGTTGATCGCGACGAGGAACTTGCCGTCCGGCCTTCCGCCGGCGGCGATGTACCCGCCGATGGCGTCCATGGCCAGGTCCCGGCGCTGCGGGACGCGTTCCTTCTCGGCGGCTGCCAGGAAGGCAGGCATCTGCTCGCGCGTGCGATCGGTGCAGTAGACGGGGGCGCCGGGCTGTTGGCGCCAGGACTCGGCAAGGACTCCGGCGTCGACAGCGTCGAATCCGGTTTGCTCGACGAGGGACATCGCGAGGTTCCGGTGATCATCGTCATCGGAAGCCACCGGAATAGCGACCCGGCCTGCAGTGCCAGCCCCGGTGGCCTTGGCGTCGAACGACTGGGACGTGATGGCGTTCCAGGCCTTGGTGACGGGGCGGCCGAAGAGCTCGGACAACCAGATGCTCTCGGGTTGTCCCTCAACAATGGCCGGGACGATGCCGTCGCGGGCCGGGTAGTAGTTGGACGTGTCGATCAGGACGGCGGCCTCGGGTGCGCGCTGGACATGGGCGGCGATGTCCTCGTTGCGGTTCATCGGGACCGAGACGATGAGGACGTCGACGTCAGCCGCCGCTTCGGAAGCCGTGACGGCTCGCGCGCCGGTGCTCAAGGCTGCGGCAGCGATGGTCTCGGGGCCGCGGGAGTTCGCGATCGTCACGTCGTGTCCGTGGCGGCTGAGCCGTCGAGCGATGGTCGAGCCGATCGAGCCCGCGCCGATGATTCCGATCTTCATGTCTCTCCTAGTGCGATGTCTGTCCTCTCATCATCAACCTTGCCATTAGTGTGAAGGTCAAATCGGGAAGGGAACCACGCCGGATATCGAGGTCGTAAGTGCGTGCAAAGCCACGTTTCGCTAGCGAAGGGTCCGGTATCGGCCTTGGAAGTACAGCAAGGGATCAGGGTGCTCGCCAGGGGATGCCCCGAGTTCGATTACCCGTCCGAGCACGATGAGGTGATCGCCTGCGTCGTGTTCGGCCCAGATCGTGCAGTCGAGCCAGGCCAGGCTCCTCTCAAGGATCGGGTTTCCCCGTGCCGTGGGGCTCCACTGGATGCTGGCCCATTTATCGGTGCCTCGTCGCGCGAACTGATTCGATATTGCTTCCTGCTCGCGGGCGAGAACATTGACCGTGAAGGTCCCGGTGTCGCGGATCCTCGGGTAGGTGGTGGAGGTCTTCATGACGCTGAAGGACACGAGCGGCGGGTCGACGGAGACACTGTAGAACGATTGGCAGGTGAAACCTATCGGACCCTGGTCATCGTGGCCGGTGAGAATCGTGATGCCTGAGGCGTAGCGGCCGACGGTACTGCGGAAAAAACTCTGATCGATGATGTGGCTTTGGCTACGGGTGTCGGCGGTTGTCGTCACTCGGCGGGGTTCGCGAGCCGGGTGTCCAGGCCATACTGGGCTGGGGCGCCGAGGTGGTCACGGAGGGTGGTGCCTTCGTAGTCGTCGTGGAAGAGACCGCGTTCCTGGAGCAGGGGAACGACGTCGTCGACGAAGGTGTCGATCCCGTCCTCGTAGACATCAATGGATACCCAGAAGCCGTCGCAGGCGCCTGCTTCGAACCATTCCTGCATGTGATCCGCGGTGACCGATGCCGGGCCTACGGGGGTGGGGTGGTAGTCGATGACCCCGTGGGCGAGGATGTCGCGGAGCGTCCATCCTTCGCGGGCGACCTCGAGCGCTTTGGGGGAGCGGGGATCGAAGGGACTGGGTCGGGCCATTGCCAGCTGGGCGGGCCTGAGTGGTTCGTCGATCTGGCTCGCATCCAGCGTCAGTCCCAGCATGGAGCCGAGATAGGGCACCAGGGCCGGAGCAGCTTGGTCTCCGAGAGTGACGCGGCGATCCAGCGCCGCCCGTTTGGTCGCAGCGATGGCCGGCATGACACCGGCAATGAACTTCACCTCGTCAGGGTTGCGACCTGCCTTGCACGCAGCATCGCGGACAGCTTCACGCTGGGCGCGCGCGTCCTCGATAGTGAACGCGGCGCCAATGACGGCGCTTGCGTACCGGCCGGCGATCTCAAGGCCATTCGCCCCTCCGCCGGCCGAGAACACCACGGGTTGGCCCTGCTCTGAGGGCGGAATGGGCAGCGGCCCGCGGGAAGCTACATACCTGCCCTGCAGGTTGATGGCCTCGATCTTCTCCGGATCGACGAACCGGGCGTTCGCTGTGTCCCTGATCCAGGCATCCTGCTGCCAGCTACCCCAGAGAGCCTGCGTGATCTGAATGGTCTCGTGCGCCCGCTGGTAGCGCTGCGGTCGGGGCGCGATCTCCTGCCCGAAGTTCGCGGCCGAGCCGGGATCGCTCGTCGTCACGGCGTTCCACCCGGCCCGGCCATGGCTCATCACGTCCAGCGCCTTGAACTGGCGGGCAAGATTGTAGGGCTCGTTGAAGGTAGTGGAGCCAGTCGCGACGAGACCGATGCGCTCAGTCGCACGGGCGATGGCCGCCAGGGTCAGCATGGGTTCCAGGGTGAGCATCGGAGCTTCCTGCACACCGTCTGCTTTATAAGCCAGGAAATCAGGCAAGAACAGGAACGCGAACTTGCCCCGTTCGGCCGCCTGGGCGTACCGCACCTGCGCGTCGAAGTCAGTGTAATTGGCCGGGTTGACGCCCGCGGCGCGCCAGGCCGATCCGTGGGCGCCGTACCCATTACCGAGCTGCAGGCCGAGGATCATTGTCGAAGAGGAGGAAGAAGTCACCTACCCATGGTGCAACCTTCTCACTAGTGGCAAGGTCAAATCGTGACCCTGCTGCTACGCCGGCTGTCGTTCGCGAGTGCCGTGCCTGCTCCCGGCGGTCTCCAGTGCCTGGATGTAGCGGGTGATGGCGTCTCGGTTCTGCGAAAGGACGTCGATCTTGTGGGTCATCCGGTCCCGCTCCTGCCGCAGGATTTCCAGGAGTTCGGGGTCAGCGTCGTCGACGACGACTCTTTGCGGCTGGTTCAGGCACGGCAGGATGTTGCCGATGATCCTGGTCGGGATGCCCGAGTCGATGAGCCCGCGGATTTTCGCCACGCGGTCCACCAGGTATTCGTCGTACTCCCGGTAACCGTTGTCGAGGCGGCGCGGAGTCACCAGGCCCTGCTCCTCGTAGTACCGGAGCATCCGAGCCGGCACGCCGGACCTCTGTTCCAATTCGCCTATACGCATGCCCGCTCCTTCTAGTGACTCGAACCGCATCAACCTTCACATAAGTGTAAAGCCAGCACGGTAAAATACCCGGATCGGATCCCGAAGCAGTATGGCTGACGCAACACCGACCCTGACTCATATCGACCAACGGTTCCGCCATTACCCCCAGCTCTACAGCCGTCTCGGTTTTCTCACTGCTACCGCCCGCTCGGCCGCGACGAGCGCATCTAAGCAGCCGCCGGCACCCTCGTTATAGGTAACTAACGACAAAGAGCGCCACCAGAACACAGACAAAGAGCTCCGAAGTCCACAGGTCAGGACCCCGGGTGTTCCGTTGTCAGACTGGGGTGTACTTCAACATGACTTAAGAAGAACAAAAGCTTGCCGTATCAGCGTTAGGACCGGTTGGGGTCCAGCTTTAGAATTCCGGAAGCATCAAGGTGGCTAGTCCTTCAAGTCCCTCTGAAGTTTGGGGATCCGGAGGGTGATCAGCGTGCCTTCGCCTGGCGCAGTGTCGATAATGAGGTGGAATTCGTCGCCGAATGCCCGCCGCATCCTGGTGTCCACGTTGCTCAAGCCCACGTGGTGACCGTCGAGGTTTCCAGCGAGGGCGGCCCTGAGCCGGTCCGGGTCCATCCCGGCGCCGTCGTCCTCTATGGTCACGACAGTGAGGGCGCCTTCCTCGTGTGCCTTGATTTGGATGTGACCGTCGCCTTCGGCTGACTCGACGCCATGGCGGATGGCGTTCTCAACCAGTGGCTGGAGGCTGAGATAGGGAATCCTCGCAGAGAGGGACTCCGGACTGATCTGGAGTGTCACTTTGAGTCTGGATCCATACCTCGCCTCCTGCAAAAGGACGTAGCTCTCGATGGCCCTGAGCTCGTCGGCTAGTGAGGTGAAGCGCCCGGCCTTCCGGAAGGAGTATCTGGTGAAGTTGGCAAACTCGATCACCAGCTTCCGCGCACGGACTGAATCCGTGGCGATGAACGTTGCTATGACGTTGAGCGCGTTGTAGATAAAGTGCGGGCTGATCTGCGCCCGGAGCGAGTCCACCTCAGCTTCTTCGAGCAGCGCCCGCGCATGCTTCAGTTCCCGCAGGCTCAGTTGAGCCTCCATGAGTCGGCACATGTCACTAAGTGCCCGTACCTGGTTGTTGCTCAGGCTGGTGCCCAGTGCGCAGAGGGTTCCAACCGGCCGGCCCTCCACTCGGATGCCGATCGTTGCATAGGATTTTTGTGGGCAATAGGGGTCGCTGCAACTGGCCCCGTCGCCCGGGTTGCCGCGGTGACGGTGCACCTGGTTGCGCTCTATGGCCAATTGCCGTTCCGCGATGGCGCGTACACACTCGAATTCGTCGGCCCCTACACCATGGGCTCCCACGATGCCGTCCAGATCCGCGACGGCAACGGCATCCAGCTGCAGCAGCCCGGCAAGGCGGGCCGCCAACCGGTCGGATTTCCCGGGCTCAAAGGCGGCTCGGAAGTAGGGAAGCAGGCTCGAAATCGAGTTAAGTGGGGGCGGCGCGAAGCCTTCCGACGCGTGCCGGGCTGCCCGCCGCTTGACCAACAGGAAGACGGCCGTTCCAGCCAGGCCGAGCACCAGGAAGCCGAGCATGGCCAACACGAGACCCCCGGGGCCATCATTTAGGTCCATGTGTTGTCCCGCTTTCGGTGACTTTTAGCCGGTAGTTCAAAGTCCGGGCGGTGGATTTGCCGCATGAACCGTTCAACCCGTGCGGGATTCGTGGGCTTGCTTGTGAGTGAAACGGCGATCATGATCGCGAAGGACGTCGGCACAGCCCACGCTGCCGGTTGTGCCAGCAGATCCGAGACCGGCCCGGCGGTGCTTCCCATGATTGTGTGGATCACCAGCGCCGTCACCACGAGCGAACCGCCGGAGATCATCCCTGCAGCGGCGCCTGACGGGGTTAGGCGGGGCCACCAGATTCCAAGAATGAGCATGGGAACAATGGTGGCGGCCGAGAAGGCGAAGATCAGTGCCACGGTTTCGACCAGTGACACCGATGATGTAAACAGCGACACCGCCAGGGTGCTGGCGGAGGAGATGATGGCAGCCCACTGAAACCCGGCAACATCTGAGTGGAAAAATTCCTGGCTTACAACCGCGGCCAAAGCCACGATCAATCCTGAGGTTGTGGCCAGGAAGGCGCTGAAGGCCCCGGCGGCGACCACGGCCGAAAGCGCGGCGCCCGGCACCCCGTCCAGCAGAAGATCCGGCAACAGCAGCACCAAGGCATCGGCTTCTCCTTGCCGGACAGCCGGCATGAATGCCCGCCCCAGTACCCCGTAGCTCATCGGCAGCAGGTAAAACCCAGCCACCAAACACGGGACGATAGTTCCGGTTCTCCGGGCCGAGCCGCCGTCCGGACTTGTATAAAAGCGGGCCAAAACATGCGGGAGACCTATTGTTCCGAGTATCAGGGCCATCAGAAGGGATACGGTGCGGTACGGGCTTGCCTCAGCCGAATCGCCCGGCAGACGCTCAAAGGCCATGCTCACCGCTGCAAGGCCATTTTCTCGTCCCATCAGCGCAAAGGCCATGAACGCCAAGGGGAACGCCATGGCAGCGACTTTGAACCAGAACTGAATGGCCTGCACAAAGGTAATGGATCGCATTCCTCCGGTCACCACTGTCAGGCAGACCACGGCGGCCACGGCCGCGGATCCGGTCCAGGGCGGCAGCCCTGCCGCCACTTCAACCGTCAGGGCAGCGCCGTGCAGCTGCGGGACCACGTAAGTGCCGCAGATCATAATCGACACAATCGCGGTAACCCGCCTCACTGCCAACGAGCCGAACCTCGCCTGGGCAAAATCCGGAAGGGTGTAAGCATTGGAACGGCGGAGCGGCGCAGCCACAAACATGAGGAGCAACAGGAAACCGGCGGTGTATCCGAGCGGGATAAGCAAAGCGTTCCGGCCGGCCACTGCGATCAGGCCCGCGACGCCGAGGTAGCTGGCCGAGGCCAGGTACTCGCCCCCGATTGCAGAGGCGTTCCACCACGGCCTTGCAGCCCTGGAGGCGACGTAGAAATCGCTGGTGGTACGTGAGAACTTCCGGCTGTAGACGCCGATCAGGATGGTCAGCGCCAGGATCACGAGCAAGCCCAGGAGCCCGGCAACGTTATTCAACGAAAGCCATCACCGTTGTGCCCGCACACGCGTGCGCTCCAGCAGACCACGGACCAACGGCAAACTTCGCCGGCTCACAGGAAGTTCAGCACCTCCCACCCACACGCTCCCCTTGGCAGTGCCGAGTCTCATGTTCTGGATGTGCCGGACGGAAACGAGATAGGACCGATGGATGCGGAGAAAATCTGCGTCAGACCATTGGCGCTCAAGTTCGGCCATGGCGACCCGCATCAGGAACGAAGCGTCCGCCGTGTGAAGCCGGATGTAGTCGCCCCGGGCTTCGGCATAAAGTATGTCCTCCCGCTTGATCAGGCGGCTGGTTCCCAGATGTTCCACGGTAACCATCGGTGGGGCGTTGACGGGATCCTCGCGGCCCTCGCAGAGCCGGCGGACGGACTCCACGAGCCTGGCATCATCTACAGGTTTCAGCAGGTAGTCCGATGCCTTCAAGTCAAAGGCCTCAAGGGCCTTCGTTTCATCCGCTGTCACGAAGACAACGGCCGGCGGGTTAGCAAAACGGTTGATCATCCTGGCAATGTCAATGCCGGACAACGATGGCATGTGGATATCGAGAAAGACAGCGTCAATTGCGTGCTGTTCCAGGGCGTGAATGGCTTCTATTCCGCTGCCCGCCGCGTAGATCTGTGCGATGCGCGGGTCTTCCCGCAGCATGCGCACCAGGCCCTCGAGAGCCGGAAGTTCGTCATCTGTGACGAGGACATTGAGTCGTCTTGCCATCATTCCATTCTAGATTGAAGCGGAATTGCTCCGGCCTTACTGGATTCCGAGGGTGCCATGAGAAATTCATACATCCAGCGCCAGGGGGAGGCTGCTTCGAAGGCCGCACTCGCTGCCATGACGTCCAGGTCCGCATTCCGGCGGCCCATGATCTGCATGCCCACGGGAAAACCGCCGGACATGCCGGCAGGGACGGAAGCGCTGGGGTGCCCTACAAAGTTCGTCAGGTAGGTCATGCACCACCCGATGAGCGGGTCAATGGCCTCTCCGTTGATCTGTGACGGCCCTTCGGTGAAGCCGTCGCCGCTGTTTTCCACCGGCATACATGCAAGGGTCGGGGAGATGATGAAATCAAACTCCTCAAAGGCGGCCGCAAATTTCTCGAAGACCACCGAGCGGACGGTCTGGTCCGCGATGAGCTGCCGGGTGGACATGGATCTGGCCGCGTCCACCCAGTGCATCATTTTGGCCGGCAATTCATCCGGGCACATTTGCTCGACATCTGTTCCTGACGCCTTCAGTCCGTCCAGGGCGGCCATAGTTCCCAGGGCTGTAATCCGGCTCCAGACATCGCTCAAGTGTCCTTGCGTGTAGGGAAGGCCGACGTCGACGAAGTCGACCTGCGCGCCGAGTGCCTCGAAGATCCGGACGGCGCGGGAAACAGCATCCGCCACCTCGCGCTCGACCGGAAAGATCCCGAAATCCTTCGTGAACCCGATGCGCTTCCCTCTGACACCGGCACTGAGGGCTCCTCTGAAGTCCACCTTTCCGGTCAGGGCCAGTGGATCCGCCCGGTCAAAGCCCTGCAGAACGTCCATGACGAGGGCGGAATCGGCGACCGTCCGCGTAATCGGCCCTTCGAAGAAATACATGCTGGGGCCAAAGACGTTGGGGCTGGAGGGAAATGGCGCCCTTCCGGGCGAAGGCTGAAATCCGAACGTCCCGCACCATGCGGACGGAATTCGGATGGATCCTCCCACATCCGTGGCGCCGGCGACGGGCACGATGCCGGCTGCGACGGCAGCGGCGCTCCCACCGGAAGATCCGCCAGCGTTGAATCCGTGATTGAAGGGGTTGCGGGTGGGTCCAAAGGCCTTGCTGTCAGTAGTTCCCCGAAACCCGAAAACTGCGCTGTTAGTGGTGCCGACGAGGATGCCATCGGCCTCTTCGAACCGTCGGGGGTAGTTGGTGGATCTCGTGGCGATCCGGTCCCGCAGCACGCTCAGCCCACTCGACGTCGGCCAGCCCTTCTTCGCGCTGAAGGTGTCTTTGGTCAGGGTGGGGATGCCTGCCAGCGCACCGACTTCCTCTCCCGCAACGATCCGGTCTTCAAGGTGTCGCGCCCGTTCCCTGGCATCCTGGAACCCTTTGAAGACGACGGCATTGATCGCGGGATCCCTCTCCTGGATTCTTCGGATGGCGGCTTCAACGGTTTCCCTCGGCGAGATTTCCTTGCTCTTCACCAGCGACGTTATCTGCAGGGCCGAGAGCTGGTCCAGGTCTTCAGCTGCGTTGTTCATCATTGAATCCTTTCTAGTGATCCAGGGCTTTTTCGGCTCCCGCGCCAGTCAGTGAGCGCACTTCCATTTCCGCGGCCTTGTGGGGATCCTCGCGGTTCTTGTCCGTAACGGACCCCAGCCAGCCGAGGAAGAAGGCAAGCGGGATGGAAACGATCCCGGGGTTGCTCAACGGGAATATGGCGAAATCTGCGCCGCGGATGAGTGAGGTTGCTGTCCCGGAGAAAACGGGGGAGAAGATGATCAGCAGGATTGAGCTGGCGAGTCCGCCATACATGCTCAGTACGGCTCCCTTAGTGGTGAACCGCTTCCAGAACAGTGAGTAGAGGATGGTGGGCAGGTTCGCGCTTGCCGCCACCGCGAAGGCCAAGGCGATGAGGAAGGCGACGTTCTGATCTTTGGCGCCGATTCCGCCGACAATGGCGAGCACACCAATGACCAGTACCGTCCGCCGGGCAACCTTGACCTCGGTTGCTGAGTCGGCCTTGCCCTTGCGGATGACGCTGGCGTAGATATCGTGGGCGAAAGATGCTGCTGCGGTGATGGTGAGGCCGGCAACCACGGCGAGCAGGGTAGCGAAGGCAACAGCGGAGATGAAGCCAAGGAGCAGGGGCCCGCCGAGTTCGAAGGCGAGGAGGGTGGCGGCCGAATTGACGCCTCCCGGTGCGGCCAGGATCTGTTCCGGCCCGATGAGTGCGGCTGCACCGTAGCCAAGAACCAGGGCGAAGATGTAGAAGAGGCCGATCATGAAGATGGACCACACCACCGATTTTCGTGCTTCCTTGGCCGTAGGCACGGTGTAGAAGCGCATCAGGACGTGGGGGAGTGCAGCGGTTCCCAACACCAGCGCGACCGCCAGCGACACGAAGTCGAGCCTGCTGGCGTCACTGGCACCGTACTTGTTGCCCGGTTCAAGCAGTGAAACGCCGTTCTCCCCGGCCATGGTGACGGCGGAACCGAGCAGTTCGGAAAAGTTGAAGCCATAAATGCCCATCACCCAGACCGACATGACGCCGGTTCCGCCGATCAGCAGCGCGGCCTTGATGATCTGTACCCAGGTGGTGCCCTTCATGCCGCCGATCAGGACATACATGATCATCAGCGCACCAACGATGGTGATGACAATGCCCTGCCCAAGATCGTCCTTGATGCCGAGCAGAAGGGACACCAGTGCCCCGGCTCCGGCCATCTGTGCCAGCAGGTAGAAGAAACAAACAGCCAGGGTCCCGACGGCCGCCGCCAGACGTACAGGGCGCTGCTTCAACCTGAACGAGAGCACATCGGCCATGGTGAACTTGCCGGTATTCCTCAGCATCTCGGCTACCAGCAGCAAGGCAACCAGCCATGCAACCAGGAATCCCACCGAGTAGAGAAAGCCGTCATAACCGTAAACAGCGATGGCCCCCACCACGCCCATCAGCGACGCCGCGCCCAAATAATCGCCCGTGATGGCCAGACCATTCTGACCGCCCGTAAAGGAGCGCCCGCCGGCGTAGTAATCAGCGGCCGTCTTGTTGTTCTTGGACGCCCTGATCACGATGAACAAGGTGGCCACAACAAAGACCGCAAAGATGGACATGTTCAGTAGCGGATCAGCATTTGCTGTGGACGCCTGCGCATTCAGGGGCATGAAATTCATGACTTTTCTCCGGGAGTTTGTGGGCGAAAGCCCGAACCTTCAAGGGCTGCCTCGTCGTCGATGCGGCGCTCCAGGGCATTCCTCAGCTTTTCTGCAGCCGGGTCGAGGACCCGGTTGGCGTAGGACACGTAAACAAGCGTGATGATGAACGTGGTGACGAACTGAAGAAGGCCAAACAGAAGTCCGCTGGTGATATTGCCGAACACGCGGATGGACATGAAGTCGTGTGCGTACGCGGCAAGGTACATATACAGGCCATACCAGGCAAGAAATCCCATGGCCACCGGGAAAATGAAACGTCGCTGCTTTCGCTTCAGGTCCTGGAACTCGGGCGAGTTCTGCACGGCAAGAAAGTCGGGGGCATCTGGCCCCGCGGCCTCCACGCGTTCTGTCTCCGTTGACATGAAACCAACCTCCTGCTCCGAGTGATGGCATTCGAAGGTCCAGGAAACCCAAGCCACACACTGTGATCAATGCCACTTTGCGCCCTGGAGAGGTGGGATGGAACGGCACCAGCAACCGGCCGCGGTCCCCGGCGAACACTTTGCGATAAGAGGCGCAATAGCCGCGACAAACGGGTAAGCGGTATGCGTCAGCGCGACGTTAGGTGGTCCAACTTCCTGTGGACCGGAAGCGTTTCTGATAAGCCCCCGGCGCCACGCCATAGGTGGCACCAAAGAGCCGGCGGAGGGTCTCATCACTGCCTAGCCCGCTGCGCATCGCAGCTGACGTGACGGAATGGCCAGCTTCGAGCATCTGCCGGGCAACTTCGACGCGGACTGCTGCAACTACCTTCGCTGGCGGGCTTCCCCATTCGGCCTGAAACTTCCGAGCGAGCTGCCGGGTGCTCAGTCCCGCCCGGCGGGCAAGGTCGGTGACGCTGTGACCGGCAGCAGGGTTTGCCCTGACAGCGTCAAGGATCTTCCGGAGGCCATCGTCCGCTGTCCTCTGCGTTTCGCCCGGGCTGGCGAACTGTGACTGACCGCCCTCGCGGCGCATGAAAACAACCAGCTCCCGCGCCACGTCCCGGGCGGCAGCTGCTCCGTGGTCCTCCTCCACAAGAGCCAAGGCGAGATCAATCCCGGCCGTCACCCCCGCGCTGGTGAAGATCCTGCCGGATCCAATAAAGATTGAATCCTCCTGGACCGCAACACGCGGATATTGCAGACTCAGTTGCGGAGCGAAACGCCAATGCGTGGTCGCTTTCAGACCATCGAGATACCCGGCCTCTGCCAACAGAAAAGCCCCCGTACAGACCGACGCAATCCGACGTGCGTCCTTAGCTAAGGTCAGCAGTGCAGGTTGCAGGCCGGTGAGCAGGGACCGGCTCCCCGGAAGGGTGTCTGAACCGGCCAGGATCAGGGTATCCAGGACCGGAGCCTCGAATGCCGCGCCGTGGACGGCGAGGCGGACGCCGGCCGAGGAGGTCACGTCGTTCCCGTCAGGAGAATACAGTTTCAGCGCGTAACCGGCTGCGTGGAAGACTTCCGCGGGCCCCGTGACATCCAGCAACTGAACGCCGTCGAAAACGAAGATACCGACGTGGCGTCCGCTGCTGGCGGGCGAGAGAAACACTCGTGTCTGAATCTGTGGGGTATCGGTCTGAAAAGACATGGCAACAGAACTGTATCGCGACAAGGATGGATAGCGGGCCTATCTCAGTCTGGTGGCCCGTTGCTGCTGAGGAGAATATTTTGACCGAGGTAATTGCTGGAATTCCTGTCCCGGATACGCGGCTCGTGGCTGAGGCCACAGCATTTGTGCGGGACGCCACGAACGATCTGCTGTTCCATCACTCGCGCCGGGTTTATCTGTTCGGGGCGCTCCAGGGGCAGCGGCGCGGCCTGGACGTGGACCTGGAGCAGTTGTATGTCGGGGCCATGTTCCACGACCTGGGCCTGACAGATGCCCACGGAACGGACCATCTGAGGTTCGAAGTCGACGGGGCCAATGCCGCCCGGGACTTCCTCAGAAGCCACGGGGTTCCGGAAGAAAAGGTCACAAATGTATGGACAGCAGTCGCTCTTCATACGACTCCAGGGATCCCGGAATTTTTATCTCCAGAGATTGCCTTGGTGACGGCCGGCGTCGAGACGGACGTCTTGGGAATCGGTTATCAGGATCTCGATCCGGACGTGTTGCAAGCCGTCACAGATGCCCACCCCCGGCCTGATTTCAAACGCCAGATCCTCGAAGCCTTCCGGGACGGCAATGTTCACCGCCCCGGCACAACCTTCGGGAATGTCAACGCAGATGTTCTGACACACTTTTGCCCGGACTTTAACCGCACAGACTTCGTTGACATCATCCGCACCTCGAGCTGGCCGGAATAGAAGCAGACAACGCCGCCAAGTCTTGCCTGCGTACGCTGGCCCCTTTGGCGGGGCTCCCCTGCTCAGCGTGAAACGCCGATAACCGGCCTTCCGTAAAGCTACGGCCGAGTGGCAAGGCACAACGACAGCACCGGTAGCGGAGCGGGTCACTCCAGCTTGGCGTGGCGCAGGTACTGGTAGACGGTTTCCCTGCTGATTCCGTAGTCACGGGCAAGTAAGGCTTGCGGTACACCGCTGCCGGCGCGCTTGACCAGTTCGGCGGCCCGGTCTGGTGCGAGTGTCTTTTTCCGTCCTTTGTAGGCACCACGCTGCTTAGCCAGGGCGATGCCTTCCCGCTGCCGTTCCCTGATTAGGGAGCGTTCGAATTCGGCAAAGGCACCCATCACGGAGAGCATGAGGTTGGCCATGGGGGAGTCCTCGCCGGTGAAAACCAGGCTCTCCTTGACGAACTCCACCCGCACGCCCTTGCGGGTTAGGCCTTGGACGAGAGCACGTAAGTCGTCGAGGTTGCGGGCGAGCCGGTCCATGCTGTGCACAACAACGGTGTCCCCATCTCTGGCGAACCGCAGCAGTTCCGTGAGCTCGGGCCTGGCAGTGTCCCTGCCGGAGGCCTTGTCCGTGAAAACCCGGTCCAGGACCTGGCCTTCGAGCTGGCGTTTCTCGTTCTGGTCCAGCGTGCTTACCCGCACATACCCGATTCGCTGTCCGGCCACTGCTGCCTCCAACCTTCGCCTGTGAGGTTGAGTTCTAGAACCGTCCTACAAGGAAGTCAAGCCCCTGACATTCCCTTGTCAGGTTTGGGGTGTGCCCTAACAGGACAATCTCCGCCTGAGCAGGTTCTCCGGACCTGTTGAGTCCGCCGGTTCTACAAGGGGCCGTGTTCTCCAAAAACTATAAGCAGGCCCCGCCTTACAGTGCTGATCAGCAGGCACAACAGTTCCACCGCGGCTAGCGGAGCCCCTCAGTACGTCGTATCCACGGGCCACTAGTACTGGACTCCGCCGCGGCGGATCAGCTTGCCCGTGGGGGTCTGGCCGTCCACTACTACGCCGCGCAGGAAGGTTTTGCGGACGACCCCGGAGAGGGTTTTGCCGTCGTAGGGGGTGATGGGGTTCTTGTGCTTGAGCTTGGAGACGTCCACCACGAATGCGTCGTCGGTGGCGAAGACGGCGAAGTCGGCGTCGTAGCCCAGCGCCAGCTGGCCCTTGTTGGTGAGCCGGGCGAGGGCTGCGGGCTTCTCACCCATCCAGGACACCACCTGCTCCAGCGGGATGCCGCGGTGCCGCGCTTCGGTCCAGATCAGGGAGAGGCCAAGCTGAAGCGACGAGACGCCGCCCCAAGCAACGGCGAAGTCGCCGTTCTCCAGATCCTTCAGATCCAGGGTGGAGGGGGAGTGGTCCGAGACGATGCAGTCGATGGTGCCGTCCAGCAGGCCCTGCCACAGCAGCTCGCGGTTGGAGGCCTCGCGGATGGGCGGGCAGCACTTGTAAGCGGTGGCGCCGTCAGGGATTTCCTCCGCCATCAGCGTGAGGTAGTGCGGGCATGTCTCGACGGTGAGCTTCACGCCGTCGCGCCTTGCAGAGGCGATCATGGGCAGGGCGTCCGACGACGAGAGGTGAAGAATGTGCGCACGCGCACCGGTCCAGCGGGCCCGCTCGATCACCTCGGCGATGGCCTTGTTCTCGGCGCCGCGCGGGCGGGAGGCCAGGAACGTGGAGTAGTGGTCGCCACCCGGGTGCGGGGCGCGGTCGATGGCGTGGGAATCCTCGGCGTGGACGATCATGAGCGAATCGAAGGACTTCAGCTCGGCCATGTCCTCCTCCATCTCGTCCGCGTCCAGGTGCGGAAACTCGTCCACGCCGGAGTGCAGAAGGAAGCACTTGAAGCCGAATACTCCTTCGTCGTGCAGGGCGCGCAGGTCGCCCTTGTTGCCGGGGATCGCGCCGCCCCAGAACCCGACGTCGATGAACGCCTGGTCCTCGGCCACCTCGCGCTTGAGCTTCAGGTTTTCCACGGTGGTGGTGGGCGGGACGGAGTTCAGCGGCATGTCGATGATGGTGGTCACGCCGCCGGCAGCGGCTGCACGGGTGGCGGAGGCGAACCCCTCCCACTCGGTGCGGCCGGGCTCGTTGACGTGGACATGGGTGTCCACCAGGCCGGGAATCAGGGTCTCGTCGTCGGCCAGTTCAATGACCTCGCGACCGGCCAGGCCGTTACCGAGGGGCTCCAGGGCGACGATCTTGCCGTTGAGGACGCCAACCTCGCGAGCCGTAATACCCGCGGTGGTAAGGATGCGCTGGCCACGAATGACTAAGTCAAACGTGCCGGTTGCTGGGATGGGATTCTCAGGCATGGAGGGGCTCCTTGGTATCGAATGCGAGCTAAGATCTGGGAAATTCCGAAAGGTGCACGCCGATGTGCGTACCCAATTCTTCAAGCAACGGACCTGCTTCAGCTATACATTTATTTAGATTGGGCTCAAAGTCAGTCAGCGCGTGAACCGCCTCGAAGCCGGATTCCTTGAGTAGTTCCGGGCTTAACGTACTGCGGCCGCATACCGCAATGACAGGCACACCGGAACGCGCCGCAGCCCGCGCCACGCCGATCGGTGTTTTACCCAGCAGGCTCTGCTCGTCCAGGCTGCCTTCGCCGGTGATCACCAGGTCGGCGCCGGCCAGCCGGTCTGCCAAGCCGGTGAATTCGAGGACGACGTCGATGCCCGGGCGGCGCGTTGCGGCAAGTACTGCGATGGCGGCATAACCAACGCCTCCCGCTGCTCCGGCTCCCGGGGCTTCCGCGGCCTTGACGGCCCTGTTACTGGGGCCGTCGGGACCGATTTCCCTGGCCAGGACTTCGACAAACCTGGCCAGGGCGGCGTCGAGCACGTCGACGTCCTGTTGTGTGGCGCCCTTCTGCGGGCCAAAAATCGCCGCGGCGCCCTGGGCGCCGAGCAGCGGATTGTCGACGTCGGACGCCAGCACAAAGCGTGTGTCCTTCAGCCGGGCGTCAAACCCGCTGAAGTCAATCCGATCCAGGCGGGCCAGCGCGGCACCGCCTTCCGGAAGTTCGTTGCCCTCAAAATCGAGGAACCTGGCGCCGAGGCCCTGCAGGACGCCGGCGCCGCCGTCGGTGTTGGCGCTGCCACCGACACCGAGGATGATGTGCCGGCAACCTCGGTCCAGCGCGGCCCGGATAAGTTCGCCCGTTCCCCGGCTAGTGGCACCCTTGGCCGTTGCGGAGTCCGGCCCCCCTGCCGGCAGGACAGCGAGACCGGAGGCCGCCGCCATTTCGATGACGGCCTCATTGCCCCGAACAGCGAAGTCGGCCGTCACGGGCTCGCCTGTTGGTCCGGCAACCACGGCGCTGCGGCGGGTGAAGCCAGAGCCGACGGCGGCGTCCAGGGTGCCCTCACCGCCGTCGGCCACGGGAATCCGAAGAACCTCAAGGTTCCCGCCCACTCCGCGCTGAAGGCCCTTTTCCAGGTGCCTGCACACGTCCGGGGCGGACAGCGATCCCTTGAACTTATCCGGCGCAATGACCACTAGCATCCCCTTACCTCCTTTCAGATGTTCAGAACCTTTACGGGAGAAGGGAACTAGTCCAACAGTGCGATAACGGCGGTGGGTGCGTCCTCGCCCCTCTCGGCCAATTCTTCGAATTCCGTTACGGCGTTGATTTCCACACCCATGGAGATGTTGGTGACCTTTTCCAGGATCACTTCCACCACCACGGGAACCTGGAACTCGCCCATCAGTGCCTTGGCCTTGTCGAACGCGGCGGCGAGGTCGTTGGGGTCCTCCACGCGCACGGCCTTGCAGCCCAGGCCCTCGGCCACCTTCAGGTGGTCCACCCCATAACCGTTGGTCTCAGGGCTGTTGATGTTGTCAAACGCCAGGGACACGTTCTGCTCCATGTTGAACCCGCGCTGGGACTGGCGGATCAGCCCCAGGTAGGAGTTGTTCACCACCACGTGGATGTACGGGAGGTTGAACTGCGCACCCACGGCCAGTTCCTCGATCATGAACTGGAAGTCGTAGTCGCCGGAGAGGGCCACCACGGTCTCGTCCGGCTTGCCGCGGACCACGCCGAGGGCGGCCGGGGCCGTCCAGCCCAGGGGACCGGCCTGGCCGGCGTTGATCCACTGGCGCGGGCCGAACACGTGCAGCAATTGACCCCCTGCGATCTGGGACAGGCCAATGGTGGACACATAGGTGGTGTCGCGACCGAAGAACTTGTTCATCTCCTCGTACACGCGCTGCGGCTTAATGGGGATGTTCTCGAAGTGCGTCTTGCGCTGCAGGGAGCCTTTACGCTCGGCGCACTCGGCAACCCAGGCGCTGTAGTCCGGCAGGGATCCTGCCGCCTTGCGCTCTTTGGCGAGCTCAACCAGCCCCGCCAGCGCCGCACCGGCGTCGGACGCGATGCCCAGGTCCGGCGAGAACACGCGGCCAATCTGCGTGGGCTCAATGTCGATGTGCACGAACTTGCGGCCGGCGGTGTAGGTTTCCAGGCCGCCGGTGTGGCGGTTGGCCCAGCGGTTGCCGATGCCGATCACAAAGTCGCTCTGCAGGTAGTTCTCGTTGCCGTAGCGGTGGCTGGTCTGCAGGCCCACCATGCCGGCCATCAGCCGGTGGTCGTCCGGGATGGTGCCCCAGCCCATCAGGGTGGGGATGACCGGGATGTTCAGGGTCTCGGCCAGCTCAACCAGCTGTGCGGAAGCGCCGGCGTTGATGATGCCGCCGCCGGCCACGATCAGCGGGTGCTTGGCGGCGGTCAGCATGTCCAGCGCCTTTTCCAGCTGCTTGCGGGAGGCCTTGGGCTTTTCGACGGGGAGGGGCTCGTAGGTGTCGATGTCGAACTCGATCTCGGCCAGCTGCACGTCGATGGGCAGGTCCAGCAGCACGGGACCGGGGCGGCCGGAGCGCATCAGCTGGAAAGCCTTCTGGAAGGCGCCGGGAACCTGGCCGGGCTCCAGAACGGTCATGGCCATCTTGGTGACGGGCTTGGCGATGGATTCGATGTCCACGGCCTGGAAGTCTTCCTTGTGCAGCTTGGCCACCGGCGCCTGGCCGGTGATGCAGAGCATCGGGATGGAATCGGCCCAGGCGGCGTAGAGGCCGGTGATCATGTCCGTGCCGGCGGGGCCGGACGTGCCGATGCAGATGCCGATGTTGCCGTCCTTGGCGCGGGAGTAGCCGTCGGCCATGTGGCTGGCGCCCTCAACGTGGCGCGCCAGGGTGTGGCGGATGCCGCCGTGGGCGCGCATTGCGGAGTAGAAGGGGTTGATCGCGGCGCCTGGCAGGCCGAACGCCTCGATGGCGCCTTCCTTTTCCAGGATGGCAACCGCTGCATCAACGGTACGCATCTTGCTCATGGTGTGCTCCTTGAAAACTGATTTAGGGGGGAGAAAGAGGGCCCGCGAACCGCTGCTCGGCACTTGGACGGGGCAGCGGTTGCGGCTACTTGCGGCCGCTGAGCTGGAGGACCTGTTTGAAGAGTCCGGAGTGGTCGAGGCCGCCGTCGCCCTGGTTGACGGTGGCGGCGACGAGCTGGGCGACGACGGCGCCGAGGGGGACGGCGACGTTGGCTTCGCGGGCGGCGGAGGTGACAATGCCCAGGTCCTTGTGGTGTAGGGCGAGGCGGAAGCCGGGGTCGAAGTTGCGGTCAAGCATCTTCTGGCCCTTCTGGTCCAGAACCTTTGAGCCGGCCAGTCCGCCGCCAAGGACCTTGAGGGCTGCGTCGGTGTCCACGCCATAGGCCTCAAGGAACGCGATGGCTTCGCCGAGGACCTCAATGTTGACGGCGACGATCAGCTGGTTGGCGGCCTTGACGGTCTGGCCCGAGCCGGAGGGGCCCACGTGGACGATGGTCTTGCCCACGGCGTTCAGGACGTCCGAGGCTGCCTCGAAGTCTTCCTTCTCGCCGCCGACCATGATCGAGAGGACGGCATCAATGGCGCCCTGTTCGCCGCCGGAGACCGGGGCGTCCAGCGGGCGGATGCCGGCTTGGCGGGCGTCGTCGGAGAGGCGCTTGGCGACGTCCGGGCGGATGCTGGACGCATCAATCCACAAGGTGCCCTTCTTCGCGTTCGCGAAAACGCCATCCCCGCCGCTGACCACACCCTCAACATCGGGGGAGTCAGGGACCATGGTAATGACGACGTCGGCGTCCTTGATGGCGTCGGCGATGCTGGTGGCACCCTTGCCGCCTTCGGAGACGAGCATGTCGATCTTGTCCTGGCTGCGGTTGAAGCCGGTAACCGTGTGGCCGGCCTTGACCAAATTGATGGCCATCGGCAGGCCCATAATTCCGAGTCCGATAACTGCAACATTGCTCATGATGGTTCCCTTACTACAGTGGGGTTAATTCAGGTGCTCTGCGGGAGTTTGCCGAGGATTAGTGAGGGGCAGGAGGTTCGGAGACCGCCCAGCTGAAGGCCGCTTGCTGCGGTTCCTTGTACTCAAGGCCGATGTAGCCCTCGTAACCGAGCTCGCGGCTGCGGGCGATCCACTCGCCCAGCGGGAGCGTGCCGGTGCCGGGGGCGCCGCGGCCGGGGTTGTCCGCGATCTGGACGTGGCCGAAGTCCTTGGCGTGGTTTTCGATGACGGACTCGACGTCGTCGCCGTTGACTGACAGGTGGTAGAAGTCGGCGAGGAGCTTGATGTTGCCGACGCCGGCCTCCGCCTTCACCCGGGCGATGACCTTGAGTGCGTCGTCAGCCGTGAGGAGCGGGTACCTGGGTGCCCCGCTGACCGGCTCGAGGAGGACGGTCCCGCCGATCAGGGCGACGCCTTCGGCGGCTGCGGCCAGGTTCTTGACCGCCAGTTCGTCCTGCTCTTCAGGAGTGAATTCGTCCTGCCGGTTGCCGTAGAGGGCGTTGAAGGCCTTGCAGCCCAGGCGCTGGCCGATGCCGGCTACGACATCGATGTTGTCCTTGAACTCAGAGCAGCGTCCCTTCCAGGAGACCAGGCCGCGGTCACCGCCGGGCATGTTGCCCGCGTTGAAGTTCAGGCCCGTCAGCTGGACCCCGGCATCCTTGATAGCGTTCTCGAATTCGGTGACCTGGGCATCGGACGGGACGGAGCTTTCAAAGGGCCACCAGAACTCGACAGCATCAAAGCCTGCTGCCTTGGCTGCGGCAGGGCGCTCGAGCAGGGGCAGCTCCGTGAGGAGGATCGAGCAGTTCACTGTGTACGTCATTGAGGTTCTTCTCTCCTGGGTTCATCAGTTTCACTGTGAGGAGGCAAAGCCCGCGGATCTGGTGAAGGCGGATTGGGATGGGTTGCCGCCAAGTCGCGTGCCCTGATGGACCGACAGCCGCGCTGACGTCTTCCGTGATCGGCTTGATTCTGATTTGACGCAAAGATTCCGGATGGTCCTGCATAGTGATATGTTCCTCCGGTTTTCGTAAATTCGTACCTCATGTAAGGCGGATTTGGCGGTTCATGTCTTTGTACAGCAGGTAGCGGAACTCGCCCGGGCCTCCGGCATAGCAGGCCTGCGGGCAGAAGGCGCGCAGCCACATGAAGTCGCCGGCCTCAACTTCCACCCAGTCATTGTTGAGCAGGTACATGGCCTTGCCTTCCAGGACGTAGAGGCCGTGCTCCATGACGTGGGTTTCAGGGAACGGGATGACGCCGCCGGGCTGGAACGTCACGATGTTCACCTGCATGTCGTGGGCCAGGTCGTTGGAGTCCGTGAAGCGGGTGGTCTTCCAGGCGTCGTTGGTGTCCGGCATCGACGTGGGCTGCACGTCCTTTTCGTTGGTGACGAAGGACTTGGCCTCGTAGTCCTCCAGGCGTTCGTAGGCCTTGCGGATCCAGTGGAAGGAGACGACGTCGTCGGAAACGTTCTCAAGGCCCCACTCGGAACCGGCAGCCAGGTAGGCGTAGCCGCCTTCCTCAAGTTGGTGCAGTTCGCCATCGAGGGTGAGGTTCACCTTGCCGCGGGTAACAAAAATGACGCCTTCAACACCGGCCTCGAATTCAGCCTTGGGAGCACCGCCACCCGGGCCGATCTCCACGATCAACTGCGAGAACGTCGTGGCGAAGCCTGAGATGGGGCGCGCGATGATCCAGGAGCGGGTGTTCGAAAAGCCCGGCAGGTTGGACGTGACGATGTCCGTCATGACGCCCTTGGGAATGACCGTGTAAGCCTCGGTAACGATGGCGCGCTCGGTGGTCAGGTGGGTCTGCGGTGGCAGTCCGCCGGTGGGGGAGTAGTACTTGCCCATGAAAGAGATCCTTACCTAGGAGTTGGAGGTGGCCTGCGACAGCCGCGGGTGCGCCAGTCCCGTGAGTTGGGGGATGGCGACGCCGGCCAGCGCCTGTACTTCATCCGCACCGACAGCGCCGCACTGGACGCCGCGCAGCACGAACGCTGCCAGGGCCCGGGCGGTGGCGGGCTCGTCCATCACGCCGCCTTCGGTCTGCTCCACGTAGTTCCGCAGCCGGGCTGCTGCGGCGGGCAGTCCCTGCCGGTAGAAGGCATAAGTGGCGGTGAACCGGCTGGGCAGCTGGGCCGGGTGCAGGTCCCAGCCCTGGTAGTAGCCGCGTTCCAGCGACCGCCGGACCAGGCGCCCGTGCAGCTGCCAGGCATTCTCCACGTTGTCGCCCACGGGGATGATGTTGGTGGAGCCGTCCGAGAGCCGGATTCCCGTGCCTGCAACTGCGAGCTGCATGACCTCTTTGGCGAAGTCGGCCACCGGGTGTTCCATGGACTGGTATTCGGCGGAGATCTGCAGGGACGCTGAGTAGTCGTAGGTGCCGTAATGCAGGCCGCTGATCCGGCCTGGCACGGCATGCGGCAGTTGCGCCACCGGGGAGGTGCCCTCGGGTCCGAGGATCAGCTGCGGCGTCTCCACCTGGACCTCGAAGCGGAGCCGCCCCGCCGGAAGCGAGTGCACTTCCTCCAGCCGCGAGACAGCGTAATCCATCGCCTGGACCTGGGCCACCGTGGTGACCTTGGGCAGGGTCAGGATTAGCCCTTCCGGCAGTTCGCTGGCCGCGGCGAGCCCGGAAACGAACAGGTCAAGCGTCCGCAACCCGCGCGACCGTGTCGGTGCCTCAAAACACTTGAAGCGGATCCCGATGAACGGGGGAGCGGAGCCGGCAGCGACGGCGGCGGCCACAGCGGATGCCGCAGCAACCGCGGCGGCGTCCTCGGCGTCGTCACCCCTGTCCCCGAACCCGTCCTCAAAATCGAGCCGCAGGTCCTCGATCGGTTCACTGGCAAGCTTCGCTTCGACACGGGAGGCCACGGCCTCCGCGAGGGCCGCGTTCTGGCCCAACAGCGCGCCGAGCTTCGCCAGGCCGCCGTGCGCTTCAGCAGTATTCAGCGCCTCGGCGCCCCAGTCAGCAGCGAGCGACGGCGTAAACCGGTCTGCGGGGACGTATACCGTGTGGACGGGCTGGCGGGAGCCGTCGTCGCCCGGGTAGTTCTGCTCCAGCAGGCGGTCCGTCGCGGCCAGCTGTCCATCAATGTGCGCGAGGTCCCGCGGGGAGAGCGACGCCGTGGGTGTTGCCGGCATGCGTCAGCCCACCAGTTCGTAGGCCGGGGTGGTGAGGAAGTCCGTGTAGTCCTCGGACAGGCAGATGTCCGCGATCAGTTTGTTGGCGGGCTGGTAGTAGCGGCGGAAGGTTTCGTCGCCCACTTCGGTGCGGAGCCGCTCGGTTTCCTCGCCCAGGATGCGCTCCACCAGCTCGCGGGTGACGGTGTTGCCGGTGTCAGCGAGCATGGACTTGTTCCGGATTTGCTGCCACACCTGGGAGCGGGAGATTTCCGCGGTGGCGGCGTCCTCCATCAGGTTGTGGATGGCCACGGCGCCGTTTCCGGACAGCCACACGGCGGTGTAGGCAACGGCGACGTACAGGTTCAGCCGGAGGCCCGCTTCGGTTACCTGGCCGTCGGCGGAGGCCACATCCAGGAGCTGCTCTGCAGTGACGGAAACTTCCGGGCGCTGCTTGTCCAGCTGGTTCGGCTTGTCGCCGAGCACTGAGTCGAAGACTTCCCGGCACGTCGGGACCAGGTCCGGGTGCGCAACCCATGAACCGTCGAAGCCGTCGTTAGCCTCGCGGGTCTTGTCAGCGCGAACCTTGGCGAACGCCGCCTCGGTGACCTCGGGGTGCCGGCGGTTGGGGATCACGGCTGCCATGCCGCCCATCGCGAAGGCGCCGCGCTTGTGACAGGTCTTGACCAACAGTTCGGTGTAGGCCCGCATGAACGGGGCGGTCATTGCCACGGAGGCGCGGTCCGGCAGTACGAACTGTTCGCCGGCGTCGCGGAAGTACTTGATGATGCTGAACAGGTAGTCCCACCGGCCGGCGTTCAGGCCGGAGGCGTGGTCCCGCAGTTCGTACAGGATCTCGTCCATCTCAAACGCGGCCGGGATGGTTTCGATCAGCACCGTGGCACGGACGGTGCCCTGGGGCAGGCCCAGTTGCTCCTGTGCGAAGGCGAAGACGTTGTTCCACAGCCTGGCCTCGAGGTGGCTTTCCATCTTGGGCAGGTAGTAGTACGGACCCTGGCCGTTGTCCACCAGCTGCCTGGCCACGTGGAAGAAGTGCAGCCCGAAGTCCACCAGCGCACCCACGGCAGGTTCGCCGTCGATCAGCACGTGCTTCTCCGGCATGTGCCAGCCGCGCGGGCGGGCGACGACGACGGCCAGCGGCACGTCCGTGCGGAGCCTGTATTCCTTGCCTTCCTCCGAGGTGTAGGCCAAGGTGCCCCGGGCGGCGTCGCGCAAGTTGAGGATGGCATCCACCACGTTGGCCCACGTGGGTGTGCTCGCGTCCTCAAGGTCGGCAAGCCACACCTTGGCGCCGGAGTTCAGGGCGTTGATGGCCATCTTCGCCGGTGAAGCGGGACCGGTCATCTCAACCCGGCGGTCCTGCAGCGCTGCGGGCGCGGGCGCAACCTTCCAGTCGCTGTCGCGCACGTCCTGTGTTTCCGGCAGGAAGTCCAGCTTTCCGGTCTCGGCTACGCGCTGCCGCTTGAGGGCGCGGGCTGCCAGGAGTTCGTTGCGGGTGCCGGCGAAGCGGGTATGCAACTCCTCCACAAAGGCCAGCGCCTCCGGGGTGAGGATCTCCTCCGCGCGCTCGATCGGCCGGGGATCTGTCACTGAAATCGGCATGGAATGTCCTTCCTAGAGGTCCCTGCTGGCTATAGCAGCTGAGTGTGCGGCTGCGGCATGGGCGGCAGCAGCAACGGCTGAAGCAACATCGGCCGCGACGTGGGGATCGAAGACGCTGGGGATAATGTAGCTGGCATTGAGCTCGTCGTCAGCTACCCGGTTGGCGATTGCCTCCGCGGCGGCCACCAGCATCTCCGGGATGATGTCCGAGGCGCCGGCGTCAAGCAGGCCCCGGAAGAAGCCGGGGAACGCCAGGACGTTGTTGATCTGGTTGGGGAAGTCACTCCGGCCGGTGGCCACCACTGCGGCGTGCTTAGCAGCAATCACGGGATCGATTTCCGGCGTGGGGTTGGCCATGGCGAACACGATCGCGTTCTCTGCCATGGCGGCCACCTGTTCCTCCCCGATCACATGGGGTGCGCTGACGCCGATGAACACATCCGCACCCACGAGCGCCTCGTGCAGGGTGCCGGCAAAGCCTTCCTCGTTGGTGTTCGCCGCAATCCAGCTGCGGTGTTCGTCGTCGTACTTTTCGCCGGAGTGGATTGCGCCGGAGCGGCCGGCGGCAATAATGTGGCGGGCGCCCTGGGCCTTCAGGAGCTGGATGATGGCCGAGCCCGCCGCCCCGACACCGGAAACCACAATCCGAACCTCATCCAGTTTCTTACCCACCACCCGGAGCGCGTTGACCAAGGCTGCGAGGGTGACGATGGCGGTGCCGTGCTGGTCATCATGGAAGACGGGGATATCGAGTTCATCGCGCAGGCGTTTCTCAATCTCAAAGCAGCGCGGGGCGGCGATGTCCTCAAGGTTGATTCCGCCGTAGACGGGGGCCATGGCCTTGGCGATCATGATGATTTCCTCGGTGTCCTGGGTGTCCAGGCAGACCGGCCAGGCGTCCACATTGGCGAACTGCTTAAACAGCGCGGCTTTGCCTTCCATGACCGGCAGGGCGGCGGCCGGACCAATGTTGCCCAGGCCCAGGACAGCTGAACCGTCGGTGAGGACGGCGATGGTGTTGCGCTTGACCGTCAGGTTGCGGGCCGCTGCAGGGTCCTCGGCAATGGCGAGGCAGACGCGGGCGACGCCGGGAGTGTAGGCGCGGGAGAGGTCGTCGCGGTTGCGCAGGGCTACTTTCGGGACCACCTCAAGCTTGCCGCCCAGGTGCATCAGGAAGGTGCGGTCCGAGACGTGCTGGACCCTGACGCCGTCAAGCGCGTTGAGGGCATCTTTGACCCTGCCCGCGTGCTCGTCATCGGTGGTGTTACAGGTGACGTCGACAACCAGGGTCTCGTGGTGGGATTCGCTGACGTCCAGGGCGGTGATGGCGGCGCCGGCGGCACCCACGGCCGCGGCGAGCTCGCTGGTGGCGCTGAAGCTTGACGGTGCTTCCACGCGCAGGGTGATCGAATTTCCGGGGCTGGGGTTCGCCATTGAATCTCCTCCTGTTACCCATGTACTGGGCTTGCTTACATCTCATGATATTTCGTATTATGGATATTATTCTCTACATAGTGGAAAAGCAAGGGCTAACTTTTGTTATTGCCCAATCGCAGTAACCGCCAGCCCGTACGCGAAGCATGTTTTCCACGTGGCGATGTGAGTTGTCGAAAAGCTACCCTGCAGGAGAGGACGGAATGGCCGTTAAAGCCACGGGAGGTGTGCAGTCCGTTGAGCGCGTCTTCGAACTTTTGGAACTCATCACGGACGCCGGGGGAGACATCACGCTCAGCGAGCTCTCCTCGTCCACGGACCTCCCCCTCCCCACCATCCACCGCCTGCTGCGCACCCTGGTGTCGCTGGGCTACATCCGCCAGCTGCCGAACCGTCGCTATGCACTGGGGCCGCGGCTGATCCGGCTGGGTGAGGGCGCAAACAAGCAGTTTGGTGCCTTGGCCCGCCCGCAGCTCAAGTTCCTGGTCGACAACCTTGGCGAGACGGCCAACATGGCCGTACTGGACTCCGACATGGTCATTTACGTGGGGCAGGTGCCGTCGCTGCATTCGATGCGCATGTTCACCGAGGTGGGCCGCCGCGCCCACACCCATGACACCGGGGTCGGCAAGGCCATCCTGACGCAGCTGGATGACGACACGGTACGGGGCATTGTCAGCCGCACCGGGATGCCGACCCCCACGCCCAAGAGCATCGGCGACATTGATGAGCTTCTCGCGGACCTGAAGCTGATCCGCGAGCGTGGATACTCCATCGACGAGGAGGAGCAGGAGCTCGGCGTACGATGCTTCGCCATTGCCGTGCCGAACGCCCCCACCCCCACTGCTATTTCTGTCTCCGGACCGATGTCCCGGGTGGACGAATCCTTCGCCGAACGGGCCGTCCCGCTGCTCCGCGAAGCCGCGCTCAGCATTTCCCGGCTGTTGCAGTCAAGGCTCAGTTAAGGGCCCGGAGCCGTCACCGTGAGCCGGCCGCGGGGCCGGACTCTCGGCCCGGTGCACTCTCTCATTCAGGATTTGGTGCGCTCTTTGGATCTGTGCGTGAACGAACGGCTGGCTGTAAGTGCATACGCGTACCTGACAAAGCGACTGCCAGGACCCACATCCGGGATATCAAGAGGCGGGATGCCACCGCCAGTAAGAGCGCACGTTCCTCGTTTTGCTGCAGCTGCCGACCATCGCCGGGGTGAGGGCACGACGAAGCGGTCCCCGACCTTGGGCGCCGGGCAGCTGTTGACCCACTAAGCGTTAAAGTCGGACTCTCATGTTTCGCCGCCGGTGCGGGTTTCGGGGCGACGGAGGCAACATCCACCGTGCCGTAAAAGTGCGGAACAGCGGACGGGAATGGTCCTTCGGCCACAACCCGTCCGCCCACTGGCACCGCTTCTTTGACGTGTTATGCGTCCCCGCCGGCGTTCCCGGTGGAACCGGCATTGACGTTGTGCAACCGGTACTTGTCGATTGCCTTCATCGGTGCCTGGGCGTCAACCTCACCGCGGCGGGCCAGCATCTCCAGTGAACGCACCACGATGGAGTGGATGTCGTTCTTGAAGAAGCGGCGGGCTGCGGCGCGGGTGTCGGAGAAGCCGAAGCCGTCGGCGCCGAGGGTGGCGAACTCGTTCGGCACGAACTGGCGGATCTGGTCCGGGACTGCCTTCATGTAGTCGGACACTGCAACGACCGGGCCGGTGGCGCCTTCGAGTTGCTGGGTGATGAAGGGGACGCGGGCGGGTTCGCCGGGTTTGAGGAAGGCTTCCTCTTCGGCGGCGAGTCCGTCGCGGCGCAGTTCGTTCCAGGAGGTCACGGACCAGACGTCGGCGGAGACTGACCAGTCTTCGGCGAGGATCCGCTGGGCTTCGAGGGCCCAGGGGACGGACACGCCGGAGGCCAGGATCTGGGTCCGCGGACCATCGATCTTCGCCGGAGCCAGCAGGTAGATGCCCTTGATGACGCCCTCGACGTCCAGTTCCTCGGGTTCGGCGGGCTGGGTGATCGGCTCGTTGTAGACCGTGAGGTAGTACATGAGGTTCCGGTCTTCCGAGTCCGGCCCGTACATGCGTTCGAGGCCGTCGCGGATGATGTGGCCCATTTCGTAGCCGTAGGCGGGGTCGTAGGTGACCACGGCGGGGTTGGTGGAGGCGAGCAGGGGGGAGTGGCCGTCGGCGTGCTGGAGTCCTTCGCCGGTGAGGGTGGTCCGTCCTGCGGTGGCGCCGATGATGAACCCGCGGGTCATCTGGTCGGCCGCTGCCCAGAACGCGTCGCCGGTGCGCTGGAAGCCGAACATGGAGTAGAACACGTAGACCGGGACCAGGGGAACGCCGTGGGTGGCGTAGGCGGTGCCGGCGGCGGTGAACGCTGCCACGGCGCCGGCTTCGTTGATGCCGGGGTGGATCAGCTGGCCCTGGGCGGATTCCTTGTAGGCCAGGACGAGGTCGCGGTCCACGGAGAGGTAGTTCTGGCCCTTGGGGTTGTAGATCTTCGCAGTGGGGAAGAACGCGTCCATCCCGAAGGTCCGTGCCTCGTCGGGGATGATCGGGGCGATGTGCTTGCCGAAGTTCTTGTCCCGCATGAGGTCCTTGAGCAGGCGCACGAAGGCCATGGTGGTGGCGGCCTGCTGCTTGCCGGAGCCGCGTTTGGCGGCCTCGTAGGATTTGGCGTCCGGCAAGGTGATGTCGGCGTGCTTGGACCGGCGCTCGGGCACGGACCCGCCCAGGGCCGCGCGGCGCTCCATCATGTACTTGATCTCGGGTGCGTCCGTGCCGGGGTGGTAGTACGGGGGCTGGTACAGGTCTTTTTCGAGCTGTTCGTCCGTGACGGGGATCCGCAGGTGGTCGCGGAACTTCTTCAGGTCATCGAGGGTGAGTTTCTTCATCTGGTGGGTCGCGTTGCGGCCCTCGAAGTGCGGTCCGAGGCCGTAGCCCTTGACGGTTTTGGCGAGGATGACGGTGGGTTTGCCCTTGAATTCGGTGGCTGCCTTGTACGCGGCGTAGACCTTGCGGTAGTCGTGGCCGCCGCGTTTGAGGTTCCAGATCTGGTCATCGGTGAGGTCCGCGACGAGGTCCTTGGTAGCCGGGTCCTTCCCGAAGAAGTGTTCGCGGACGAACCCGCCGGATTCGGCCTTGTAGGTCTGGTAGTCACCGTCGGGGGTTTCGTTCATGATCTTCACCAGCGACCCGTCGGTGTCCTTGGTGAGCAGGTCATCCCATTCCCGGCCCCAGACGACCTTGATGACGTTCCAGCCCGCGCCGCGGAAGAACGCTTCGAGTTCCTGCATGATCTTCCCGTTCCCGCGCACGGGCCCGTCCAGGCGCTGGAGGTTGCAGTTGATCACGAAGTTCAGGTTGTCCAGGTTCTCGTTCGCGGCGAGCTGGAGCAGGCCGCGGGATTCGGGCTCGTCCATTTCCCCGTCGCCCAGGAACGCCCAGACCTGCTGGTCGGAGGTGTCTTTCAGGCCGCGGTTGTGCAGGTACCGGTTGGACTGGGCCTGGTAGATCGCGTTCATCGGCCCGATGCCCATGGACACGGTGGGGAACTCCCAGAAGTGCGGCATCAGCCGTGGGTGCGGGTATGAGGACAGGGCGTGGCCTTCCTTGGACTTTTCCTGCCGGAACCCGTCCAGGTCCTCCTCCGAGAGCCGGCCTTCCATGAAGGCCCGGGCGTACATGCCGGGGGAGGCGTGGCCCTGGAAGAAGACCTGGTCACCGCCGCCGGGGTGGTCCTTGCCGCGGAAGAAGTGGTTGAAGCCCACCTCGTACAGGGTCGCGGCGCCGGCGTAGGTGGAGATATGCCCGCCCACGCCGATGTTCGCCCGCTGCGCCCGGTGCACCATCACCGCGGCGTTCCACCGCATGTACGCCCGGTACCGGCGCTCGTATTCCTCGTTGCCCGGGAACTCCGCTTCCTGGTCCACCGGGATCGTGTTCACGTAATCGGTGGTGGTCACCATCGGCACCCCGACGCTCTGCGCGCCCGCACGCTGCAGCAGGCTCCGCATGATGAATTGGGCACGCTCAGTGCCCTGTTCCCTGATCAACGAATCCAGGGACTCAACCCACTCGGCAGTCTCTTCCGGATCACGATCAGGCAGCTGGTTAGTCAACCCGCTGAGGATATGGGAGGTATCTTCTCCTGCAGCCACGGCAGCCTCTTTTCGCCTTAACGGCTATTTGGTATTTCATGATGTGAGAAAAAGTTTCTGTACTACGAGATTATCTGAACGTCCGCAAGGGCGCAAATTGACTGGGGGCGGCAAAAGGGGTATGGGCAGGGTCTTGACCGGCATGTGACCTAGCCCATACACTAGTTCCATCATTCAAAATTGCTTTTCCACGAAGCGGAAACCCTGCGCAAAGATGCGGAGGATGTGCTTCGGGATCAGCCTCCCAGAAGTGGAAGTCGCATGATGCAAAAGACTTCGCCGGTCGCTGTCGACCAGGTTGACCTGCCGGCATCTTCAGATGTTGGCACCTATCCCGCTCCGGGCGAGGACGCTCTTTGGCCCGCTATCGCAGTCGAGGCGGGAGGCTCCGTTAGCCCGTCTTTGTACAACGCCGACCTCGCGCCCACTAGGACAAAAGGCCGCCGGTGGACTGCGTACAGCATCTTCACTCTGTGGGCCAATGACGTTCATAGTCTCGGCAACTACGCATTCGCCATCGGACTGTTCGCCCTGGGTCTCGGCGGGTGGCAGATCCTCCTGGCCCTGGGCATCGGAGCGGCCCTGCTCTTTGCCCTGCTGAATTTTTCCGGCTTCATGGGTGTTAAGACCGGGGTGCCGTTCCCCGTCATGAGCCGGATCAGCTTCGGCATCCGCGGGGCCCAAATCCCCAGCCTGCTGCGCGGGGCCGTAGCCATTGCATGGTTCGGCATCCAGACCTACCTCGCGTCCGTCGTCTTCCGCGTCTTGCTCGTGGCCATGTTCCCTGCCCTGGCAGCCATGGACAAGGACTCAATTCTCGGGCTGTCAACGCTGGGCTGGATCGCCTTCGCGGTCCTCTGGGTCGTTCAGCTCGTCATTGTCAGCTTTGGCATGGAAATGATCCGCAAATACGAGGCCTTCGCCGGCCCGATCATTCTCGTTACCATGGCTGCCATCGCCGTCTGGATCTTCGCCGAGGCCGGCGGCTCCATCGCCTGGTCCTCGGACAACGCCCTGCAAGGCGGGGAGATGTGGCTTACGATCTTTGCAGGCGGCGCCCTCTGGGTTTCCATCTATGGCACCTTTGTCCTGAACTTCTGCGACTTCACCCGCTCCGCCGTCTCCAAAAAGGCCGTCGTCCGCGGGAACTTCTGGGGCATCCCCATCAACATGCTCGTCTTCGGCGCCATCGTCGTGGTCATGGCCGGCGGCCAGTTCAAGATCAACGGCACGATTATTGAGAGCCCCTCGGACATCGTGCAGACCATCCCGAACACGCTGTTCCTCGTCCTGGCCTGCCTCGCACTGCTGATCCTGACCATTGCCGTAAACCTGATGGCGAATTTCGTCGCCCCCGTCTACGCCCTGACCAACCTGTTCCCCAAGCGGCTCAACTTCCGCCGGGCAGCCTGGATCAGCGGCGCCATCGGCCTGGTCATCCTGCCGTGGAACCTCTACAACAACCCGCTCGTCATCGTCTACTTCCTCGGAGGACTCGGTGCCCTGCTCGGTCCCCTGTTCGGCGTCGTCATGGCAGACTACTGGCTGATCCGCCGCGGCAAGATCAACGTCCCGGACCTCTACACCGAATCTCCTCTCGGTGCCTACTTCTACAAGAAGGGTTACAACCCCAAGGCAATCATCGCCATGGTACCCGCGGCATCCGTCGCTCTCCTGATCGCTTTCACTCCGGCTTTCGCGGCGGCTGCCCCCTTCGCCTGGTTCATTGCCGCAGGCATCGCAGCAGTCGTCTATTACCTCATCTCCGATCGCAGGCAACGCCACGACGATGTCGCCGGTGACGCCATCGCCGTCGCCAGCACACACTAAGGAAAACCCATGCGTATTCTTGTAGCCAACGTCAATACCACCGAGTCCATGACCGACTCCATAGCCGCCCAAGCCAGGCTGGCGGCGGCACCAGGAACCGAGATAGTGGGCCTGACCCCGCGTTTTGGAGCCGATTCCTGCGAAGGCAACTTCGAAAGTTACCTGGCCGCCATCGCCGTGATGGACAAGGTTCTGTCCTACCCGGAACCGTACGACGCCGTGATCCAGGCCGGCTACGGCGAACACGGCCGTGAGGGCCTGCAGGAGCTGCTGGACGTACCGGTCGTAGATATCACCGAAGCGGCCGCCAGCACGGCGATGTTCCTCGGGCACAAGTACTCCGTGGTCACCACCCTTGACCGGACGGTCCCGCTCATCGAGGACCGGCTCAAACTTGCCGGGCTCGACACCCGCTGCGCTTCGGTACGTGCCAGCGGCATGGCAGTCCTGGAGCTCGAGGAGGAGCCCGAACGCGCAGTGGAAGCCATCATCGAACAGGCGACGCTTGCTGTCAGGCAGGACAAAGCTGAAGTCATCATCCTTGGTTGCGGCGGCATGGCGGGTCTCGACGAGCAGATCCGCCAGCGGGCCGGTGTCCCGGTAGTCGACGGCGTCGCTGCCGCGGTAACCATCGCGGAATCACTCGTCCGGCTGGGGCTCTCCACTTCCAAAGTCCGCACCTACGCCCCGCCCCGCCCCAAGAAAGTGCTCGGCTGGCCGCTGACAGCAGGGGATATCCTCGCCGCCCCGTAAAAATCAGGCCCGAACAAACGGCACAGCCTTCAGAGGCCGGCCAGCTGCCGCGACGGACAGGTCAGCCGAGGTCCGCGTAACCAGTCATTGAGATCCAGCGCCACGACGACGGCAGACGATCCCAAGAAGGACGACGTCCCGGGCACTCTTGACCGTGGCCTGCATCACAGCTACATCAGTTTGATAGAGCGGACCCGCGCGGCGGCCCCGACAGGGACGGCGTTTCCGCCCACCCGCACCAGCCGAACCCTGCACAGCCCATTTCACGGAGGTTTGTACGATGTCCCCACAGCACGGTCCCAGCTCGCACGACGAGCACGGGCACCCGCACCTAATTGACCCGGAGCCCTGGGGCACCGGCGACCCCGCAGTCGAGGAAATCGTCCGGGGAGGGCCAGCCGCCCCGGCCCAGGTGCCTGCGGGCATCAGCTCCCGGCTCTACAACGAGGACCTGGCTCCCACCACGCGTAAGGGCCGCACGTGGCACGCCTACAGCATCTTCACCCTGTGGGCCAACGACGTGCACTCGTTGGGTAACTATGTCTTCGCTATTGGATTGTTCGCCTTGGGGCTGGGCGCCTGGCAGATCATGGTTGCCTTCCTGCTCGGTGCCGTTTTCCTGTTCCTGCTCCTGAACCTCTCCGGGTTCATGGGGGAGCGGACGGGCGTGCCGTTTCCCGTCATGAGCCGCATTGCTTTCGGCATCCGGGGCTCGAACATCCCTGCCATTATCCGCGGCGCTGTTGCCGTGGCATGGTTCGGTATCCAGACCTATCTGGCTTCCGTAGTGCTTCGGGTGCTCATCTTGGCCCTCGCCCCGTCCCTGGCCCCACTGGACACGGATTCGTTCCTCGGGCTCTCGACGCTGGGCTGGATCTCATTCCTCGCACTTTGGGTGCTGCAGACGGTAATCGTCAGCTTTGGCATGGAGATGATCCGTAAGTACGAGGCATTCGCCGGCCCCATCATCCTGGTGACCATGCTCGCTCTTGCTATCTGGATGCTGGTGGAGGCCGGTGGGTCCATCGCGTGGTCCACGGCCGACTCGCTGACGGGCGCGGAAATGTGGGTGCGGATCTTCCAGTCTGCCGCTCTTTGGGTGGTCATTTACGGCACTTTCGTCCTGAACTTCTGCGATTTCACCCGCGGCGCCCCCTCCGAGCGGTCAGTGGTGCGGGGGAACTTCTTCGGTATCCCCATCAATATGCTCTTCTTCGCCGCCATCGTCATCGTTCTCGCCGGCGCCCAGTACAAGATCGACGGAACGGTCATCGAGTCGCCCACCGATATCGTCAACGCCATCCCGAACACCTTCCTGCTGGTGCTGGCCTGCCTGGCCCTGATCATCCTGACGATAGCCGTGAACCTCATGGCCAACTTCGTGGCGCCCATCTACACGCTGGCCCACCTCTTCCCCCGGGCACTGAACTTCCGCCGGGCAGCCATCATCTCCGCAGTGATCGGCCTGCTGATCCTGCCGTGGAACCTGTACAACACACCCGTGGTTATCGTCTACTTCCTCGGCGGGCTGGGCGCCCTCCTGGGGCCGTTGTTCGGCGTAATCATGGCCGACTACTGGCTGGTCCGCAAGGGCAGGGTCAACATCCCGGACCTGTACTCAGACTCACCCGACGGGGAGTACGCCTACACCCGCGGCGTCAACCGGAAGGCCATCATCGCGGGCACGCCGGCTGCCATCGTTGCCCTGATCCTGGCGCTCGTCCCCGCATTCACTTTCGTGTCCGGCTTCTCCTGGTTTGTCGGCGCGATCCTGGCCGCCGTCACCTACCTGCTAATCATGGACCGCCACGCGCCGTTCCGAGCGGTCGACGGCGAGGATATCGCCGTCGCCCCCAAGCACTGACCAGCCCGGCAGCATGCGGGTTCTCGTGGTCAGTGTGACCACGAGAACCCGTGACCAGCCCCATCGGTCGAGAGTTGCATGGGGCTCCCCGGCACCGCAGGGAGTGTCCCCCTGACCCCTGTTCGCAGGCGCGTCGTCAGGACAACAGGGACGCCTGATGGATCCATTCGCCCGCCAGCGGGGACACAGCCCGAGCCCCCGATGAGAACACATAAATGAGACGCGTACGCCCTCCGCCTTTCGACAGCAACCAACGATGAAACCGCCAGGGAAGCGCTCGGAAAAGCCGAGGGACTACTCCGGCCGCGCCTCCTGAATGTTCCAGCCTTCGGCACGCGTGTAGACAGCGATGACCGAACCTTCACCGAAGGCAGAACGTGGATCGGCGGTATGCCGCACGGCGGCACTAGTGCAATCCAAACCTTCCAGAGCTGCCCTGGCCTTAGCGATAGCGTCACTAAGACTCGTGCCTTCAACCCGGCAACGACCAGCACTGTGATCCGTTGCGTACTCCAGGACGAACGCCATGAACGGAAGCGTGCCAGATCCGACAAAGCTCCTATAGGGCCAATGGACCCGGTTCTAGACGCGAGATTGCCCGCAGACCCTACCCGCTCCCGGGCGCGGGCCCGGCGGAACTCGGCAGCAGCAGTGCTACTGTTTGGACCAGCTCCTGGGCCTGTGGCGTCCAGAACATGGAGCCCAAAGAGGCCACGACGCCAGAGGACCACCTATTCGTCGCTAGTGCCAGAAGGTCCATAACCGGCAGTCTCGGTCCTAAACTAATGGAAGACGGCCTGATGGGTTTGGACGATCCGGTCAATGGCAACCTGGACCGCTCATCTCCGCCCATAGCCGCTCGCCAATCGAAGGAGACACGATGACCATAGGTGGTCATCGTGTCCACTGTCCCCTGATTTGCTAAATCCGGGCCGGCGACCCTGGATGCTGACGTAACGAGGACCATTCACAAAGTGAAATTTGTCCAAAGCGAGCAATCGAAGGACAATATCCGCTGTGACGGTGGTAATTGGGGGCTCCGCCACGGGCTGGCTCTTGATCCTAAGAACCTTGCAGGAGCCAGCCCAGCTGGCTCCAAAGGTTTTACACGTTCAAAATGGCTGCGGGTAGTGCGCCACTGCTATTGCAGCGCGCTGCTCCCAGGGGCCAACTCCCTTAGCTGAGGTCGACTTCCGCGCTGCTACAGAAGTCACTCCCCAGCCAAGCTCCGCACCTGCTTCACGGATACACACATCTTCGCTTCTTCAACTCAAGAGTTGTCCAAGGATGCGGCAGTTAAGGTTTTACCATGACGGACGCGGTGCGCAGAGGCTTGCCCGTGATCATTGGGCACTCCGGGTAGTGGCCAGGCGCCGGCCCTTCTAGGACTTCCTTCGACCGGCTAAGCTCCGTTACCGCGGATGCTCATTTGCGGCAAACTAAACTGGGCAGTAACTTTGACGAGGCGGCTACCCATTTTCCCCCATTTGGGCAGTCGCCAAGGCTCCGCGGCTACCCCCAATGCCGCGGGGCCGTTCTCATACATCGGCTATGGGCGGCACGCCTCTCACCACCAGCCATGCTCCAAGAAGTAGATCCGGAACGGAGCGACCACAGTGGCGAGGCCACGATCGTCATCCGACGGTTGAAGATCTACCGCCCGGGAGGTCGTCCGTGGACAACGAATGCAGCCATCAATGTACCGGCTGCGTCAACCGCGGCATAAGGCAGGGCCTACAGGCCTTACGCACCCCGTCGGCTCTGGCCCAGACAGAAAAGACCCCGCCGGCTCCTGGTAATAAAACCGAAGCCAGCGGAGTCATTTCTACCCAAGCGTATTTCGTGAATCGTTGCCAGGAGCAATTGTGTCCTTTGCTCTGATCTTGTTGTCCTTACCGTGGATATTCAATTCAGCGCCCCGAAGAGCGGGACAGATAACCACGAGCAGCATCGATTGCCGCGGACTGCGTGTCGTGAACAGAAGAAGCGCGAGACGAGCCTAACGCTCGGCCTTCCATCCATCTTCACCCGGAACCACGTGGTAGGAATTTCGCTCAGCCATTTAATGACCCCCAGATGTTGCTGATGGATGCAATGTATCAAACCGCTCCGACAATAGCATCGGGGATATTCCCAGCCACTTTTGCATTTCCCAGTCCTGTCGGGCAGACCAATGAGGAACGGAATCAAGCCCGTCCAAACTGCCGATAATGGACCTTTTCGTCAAGCAATCGTGTTCCCACCTGAGCAGTAAACAACCGTGCCTGCAGGGGAGGGTTGCACCCCTGTCTGGCGTGGCGCAGGTACTGGTAGGCAGTCTGCCGGCTGATCCCGTAGTCACGGGCAAGGACGGCTTTCGGAACCATTGCCCCGCGCGCTGATCCGGCTCGTTTGACTGAAGGCCCTGGTTTTGCGCAGACCGCGTTGAGCTTTGATAGAAAGGACATCATGGATCTGGACGATCTCCTTAGGGCGCTGAATGCAGGCCACACCATCACCGGGGACTCGCCATTGCATGCGGTCATGCACCGGGTCAGCCAGGATGCCCTGCGGATCACGGGCGAACTCAACGATGGATATCAGGAGCCTGCTCGGGTGCGGGAGCTGTTAGCTCAGCTGACGGGCAAGGCAGTTGACGAATCCGTGACGGTTTTCCCGCCCTTCTACTCCGACTTTGGAAAGAACATCACCTTCGGTGAGCGGATCTTCATCAATTCCGGGTGCAAGTTTCAGGACCAGGGCGGGGTGGTTATCGGGGATGACTGCCTGATCGGTCATAACACGGTGATTGCCACGCTCAACCACGACCTGGCGCCGAGCCGTCGCGCGGACATGCACCCTGCCCCTGTCGTCATCGGCCGCAATGTTTGGATCGGATCCAATGCCACAATTTTGCCGGGTGTGACAATTGGTGATGATGCAGTCGTGGCGGCGGCGTCCGTGGTCACGAAGGACGTACCGGCAAAGTCCATTGTTGTAGGCTCGCCTGCACGAGTAGTGCGCTCACTGACCAACTGACCCGTGCTGGTATTCGTTGTATCGAGTTAACTGAACGCCTGCGGTGGTCGATGGCGGGGAACCGCCCTTGCGGGCCGCTAAGCGCCGCACCCGTCAAGGTTCCTCGGAGGTCGCCTCGCCGTAGCGCCGAGTTGGACGGGTGGCGGGCAGCGCGGGGCAACTTGCGGCGCCAGTCTTGCGTTTCCATAGGCTACGCGAAATTCGACGCGATAACCTTAGTCGGTGTCAGAATTGCGCCCAAATTCCAACTATTGACAGTGGATCATGATGTTTTCAGATTCCACCCTGACAGTCGTAGAGGCAGGAAACCCGGATTCGGTAAGCCCGAGAATCATCGAAATAGTCCAAAGAATCGGGACTTGATGGAAACCCTTCCGGCAGGGATGGCGATGACGCCTTTTCCGACTCTCCGGTGTCCAGAAACAAGTCCGGAGCTCCGTCGACAGGCCGAATTCTCCCTGGCCAGACCGCCCCGACGTCAGGTTGGGGTGTAGCTCAGGCTGACAAGCTGCAGTGCTTAGAATCAACGAGTCGTATGCCAGCGGCGACATAAGCCCTGTTAGCCTGCGAGATAACTCTCACGCGGAGAGGTTTTCCTCAGCGCAAGGATTGTGAGATCAGGGGAAACGGCGTCGATACCTTCCCAGCGGCCGTCATGCAGACAGACCAAGCCGAGCTCTGCCAACCTGCTGACGTTAAGCTAGTCATTCCTCGCCAGATAGGTTTCGATGGCGCTTTGAAGGTCGGCCAGCTGGGCATACGACATAGTCCACACTCTCCCAACTTGGGGATCCTTTTTAAAGGAAACCTTCACCTCGTCCACCGAGAATAACTTGCCGTTGTTGTCCTCTACGGCGAACCATGTATCACTCATCTGGTTTTTCCTTGTTAAGATCCTGCTGTCCTAATCTCTCGGGCTGCGGGAAACTCCGTTTTTGTGCAGTCGAAGTCAGGACGGGTCCCGTCCAGGAGCATTTAGGCACGGAGTTGGCTATTGCGGCTCCTTCCACGGCTGCTTCAACGCCGTATGCATGACCTGGGCCAGATGGACGCCATCAACACCGGTTCCCTGGGCTATTTGGGTACGGCAGGAGAATCCGTCAGCCAGGACGATGGTGTCGTCGGCGGCCGCGCGGATAACGGGGAACAATTCCTTCTCGCCAAGTGTCTGGGAGATATCAAAGTGGCCTGGTTCGAAGCCCCAGTTTCCTGCCAGTCCGCAGCAACCGCCGCCAATGACGGTGGTATCGACACCAAGCTTGGCCAATACCTGTAGTTCCGGCCCGTAGCCGTTCATGGACTTTTGGTGGCAGTGGACCTGGCAGACAGCCTGCGCCGCTCCTGCTTCGCCTGATAAATCTGCGAACGGCCACGGCCCTTTTTGGTCCAAGTGGGCGGCTGCGAACGCACCGAGTGTGGTTGTCAGTTCTGTAACGCGGCGGGCGCGGGGATCATCGGGAAGCAGTTCGGTGATCTCGTGTTGCAGCATGACAGTGCAGGACGGTTCCAACCCGATGATGGGGTAGCCGGCTTCCAGCAATGGCTCCATGACGTCGAGGGTGGAAGCAAGAACCTTACGCGTCATGTCCAATTGCCCCGTGGAGTGCCAAGTCAGCCCGCAGCAAACGTTACCCATGGGCATCAGTACGCGGTAACCCATGGCTTCCAGGACGTCGATCGCGGCCTTGCCCGGCGCGTCGGCGGAGAAGTTCGTGAAGGTGTCGGGCCACAGAACCACGGTCCTGCGGTCGTCGACGTGATCACCGGGACGTTTCCCGGTTTGTTGCCGCCGCCGGAACCAGGCAGTTAGCGGTTGGGGGGCGAAGGAAATCATCCGCCGTTTGGGTTCGATTCCGCCGAGGCGTTTAGTGAGTTCCTCGACGGGGCGGAAGGATTCAAGCCAGTTCACAACCCGGAACGAGAAGGGGACTTTTTCCGTGACGCGCATGAGCAGTGGCATCCATCCCATGGTGAAGTGGGCCATTGGCCGCCGATTATCGCCGATGAAGGACTTCAGTCCCTGCCCGTAATGGTGGTGGAGGAATTCGGCTTTGTAGGTCGCCATATCGACATTCACGGGGCATTCCGTGGCGCATGCCTTGCAGGACAGGCAAAGGTCGAGGGCTTCCAGTGTTTCCTTTGATTTCCAGCCGTCGGTGATTGTTTCCCCCCGGAGCATCTCGGCCAGTGAGCGTGCACGCCCCCGGGTGGAATGCACTTCGTCCCGTGTCGCCTGGAAAGACGGACACATGGCGCCGGTGTCGGAGCGGCAGGCGCCGACACCGACGCACCGGTTAACGGCTCCGGCAAAGGACCCTTCGTCACGGGAAAAAGCCTGCACCGGCCGAAGGTCAAAGGTGCGGGCGCCTGGTCCGGGCCTGATTCCCTGGTCGATGGGTTCCGGGTTCACGAGCACACCAGGATTGAACACTCCGTCGGGGTCGAAGACGTGCTTGAACTCTTCGAAGGATTTCAGGGTCTCCGGGGAGTAGATGGTGGCTAACAGTTCGGACCGTGCGCGGCCGTCACCGTGCTCGCCGGAAACTGACCCGCCATAGCTGCGGATTAGTACGGCTGCCCGCTCGATGAAGGTGCGGTAGGCGGCGACGCCGGTTTCGCTGTTGAAGTCGAAGGAGATGCGGATGTGCACGCAGCCTTCGCCGAAGTGCCCGAAGGGTATACCGGTCAGTCCAAGCTCGTGCAGCAGGTCGTAGAGGTCACGCAGGTACTCGCTCAGCCGGGCCGGCGGAACAGCGGAGTCTTCCCATCCTGGCCAGGCTTCCCCTCCCTCGGGCAGGCGCGTGACGATGCCTGCGCCGGCCTCTCGGATATTCCACAGCACTCTCGCTTCGGCCGCGTCGGCCACGATGATGGAGTCAACGACGTTTTCCGGCACCAGGCCCGGAAGTTCTTGTGCGCGGGCTTCGGCTTCTTCGAGGGTGTCCGCGCCGACCTCACAGTAGAGCCAGCCACCTCCGCGCGGCAGCTCGGAACCGGCGAACTCCTGGCCGGGCCGGGTTTGGAGCGCTTCGACAAGGTCTGCGCCCATACCTTCCACCGTGTAGACGCCCGGGACCCGAAGTTTCGGTGCCGCGGCGGCGGCATCGAAGACATCCTTGAAACCCATGACTGCCAGGGCAGTATGAGCGGGCTTACGGACCAGACGCACCGTGAGTCGGGTGATGATTCCGCATGTTCCTTCCGATCCCGCAAAGGCCTTGGCTACGTCGAATCCGTTTTCACTCAGGAGGTGGTGCAGCCCGTACCCTGAGACCTGACGGGGAAACTGGCCCAGCTCGGTCCGGAGCATTGCCAGGTAACGGTCGCGCAGGTCGGTCAGGGCAAAAGTGAGCTGTTCATCGGAGGTGCCGCCCTGGTAGAGGTCCACTTCCCGGCCGTCCGCCAGCATGACCGTCAGTGAAACAAGGTTGTCAGCGCTGCTGCCCCAAGCGATGGAATGTGATCCGCACGCGTTGTTGGCCACCATGCCTCCGATCGTGCACCGGGAGTGCGTGGAGGGATCAGGCCCGTACGTGAGCCCGAACTCGGAGGCGGCCGTCCGTAGCTGGTCGCAGATCACCCCGGGTTCAATGGTTGCCGTCATGGCCTCGGGGTCAATGGACAGGATGCGGTTGAAGTGTCTGGAGGTATCGATGATCAGCCCGTCCCCGATGGCGTTGCCCGCAACGGAGGTTCCGCCTCCGCGGGAGACGACCGGCCAGCCGCGCTCCCGCGCCATGGCCAACAGCTCGCGGATCTCCTGCACCGTGCCGGGTTCGGCGACGGCGGCCGGCAGTCGGCGGTAGATGGAGGCGTCGGAGACGTAAGCGGCGCGGGTCGTGAGGTCGTCTCGGATCTCGATCATGGGTCCTATCTCAGGGGCACGTAGTTCTAAAGGCTGCGGACGGAAAACGTCGTCGAGGTTCTGCCGGTCCGGAGGGGACCGGCAGAACCTCCTGGTGCGGATTAGGCGGACTTGATCCGGGATGGTGAAGCGCTGACACGGAAGGCCTCGTCGAAGAATTCCTGCACGCGTTCGCACATCAGCACGAACTCGGGGTGGTCCCGGTACATGAAGTCGTTGTGCCGGCCCTCAATCGTGTACAGGGTCTTCGGCGACTCGGCCGCTTCATACAGACCGACCGCTTCGTCGATGGGGTGAAGGGTGTTGTTCACCCCGTGCGCGATGAACAGGGGGGTCGGAGACAGGTACTTCACAACCCGTTCCGCCTTCAAATTCATGATGGACTCGGTGAACTGCAGCCGGGTGGGATGCCCGAAGCCGTAGACCTGCTCGAGTTCCTTACCGACGTAGTCCTTGGTCGCCGGGTCCAGGGGATAGTGCTCGAAGGTGTCAGCCAGCTTTGACTCGCCTTCCAGCACGCGACGGGCGCGGTCCTCCTTTACCTCATCGAGGATTCGGGTCCATTCGTCATAGGTGTGGATGGACTTCAGCCACCGCTCTCCCTCGTAAAAGCCGTTCAGTGCAGCCACGCCCGCGACGCTGCGTTCCTGTTCGCCTGCCAGGACAACGTTGGCAGCTCCCATGCCCCATCCCACGAGGCCGATACGGTGATCGTCGACGTCCTCCTGGGAAAGCATGAAGGTGACGGCGTTGCGGATATCTTCAACCTGCTGCTCGATAAGGACGGTGCCCTTCTCGCCCTCACTGTCTGCCATGCCCCGGTAATCGAAGCCAAGGCATATGAAGCCGTGCTGCGTGAACTTTTCGGCAAACAGCTTGGGGTAGAACTCGTTGAATCCCTGGTATCCGGAGTTGACGATCAGGGCCGGGTGCGGCCCGGCCGTGGACAAATCATCGGGGTAGTACAGGCTGGCCTGGAGACGCTTGCCTTCGCTGAAAAACGTCGTCTTCTTCTCAATCATTTTTTCCTCAATTCGTTAGGTGCTGTAGAAAACTTTTGTTCTTGGAGCCCAGCCGCTCGTGAGCTGAGGGTCTTGGGCCTGTCAGGGGGCGGGTCAGATGTCAAAGGGGTGCATCAGAAGGTCGGTTAGATCCTCCAGGGGGTAGTTCGTTTCGGATAAGGTCATCTCCGCTATGGCGAGGCTTCTCTTAGGGCTTAGCCGTCTGCTGTTGCGGTAGAACTTTGTGAGGAGTACTTCGTCACTGAGTGGGGACTCAGGGTCTCCTTCGGCTTCGACCGGCTTCGAGGAATGGGTCTGCCCGTCTTCGTAGGTGATCTTGATCTGTGCCCGGCGTCTTCCCGGGAATTCTTCGCTCATCCTCCCGGAGGCTGTCAGCCGAATTTTCTGTGCCAGGCGGAGCGCTCCGGATTCTTTCTGGGGAGCCAAAATATGTTCTGCCGCCAATTCCCCGTGGATGAGCGAGGAGGCCAAGGCGAACGGGAGGCTGTACTGCGCCTCTTCTGTGTCCTTGGGCGCTGAGGTGTGCAGGCGGGTAGCCGCGTCAAAGGTGATGACTTCTATTTCCCGAATGTCATCCGCGACGAGGCCATTTCCCGCGGTGAGACTCAAGCCGGCCTGAATTGCCGGGTGGGACCAGCGGCAGACGGGGTAGGGCTTGAAGTACTGCTCCAGGATTCGCCACCGCACGCCCAAGTCCCGGGTTTCGCGAGGACTCAGGAGGTCCACTGGCGCTCCGGTGAAGCCTTCGGAAGCGAGGAACGCGGCGCTCACGCCGGCCCGGGCGCCCCAGGCGGAGCTATCTTTGACCATGGTCGGATGTTTGATGGCCCGCATCATTGGCCCCCGCGGGGCCGAATATTCCGCTATCCCTAGAGCATGATGGGTCGCATCAGTTCCGAGACGGAGGAGCCGGGCACCGACGGCGGCGGCTCCAACAGCATTCCACGCACCCGAACTGTGGTACTCGGTGGCAGTGCGGTGCAAGGCGATCCCTGCGCGCAGTGAGACCTCGTATCCGACAGTGAGAGCCGTCAGCAAATCATTGGCCGTTAGTCCCGGTGTCTCATCCATGAAGGCCAGGACTGCAGGCAGAATGGCAGCGCCCGCGTGCCCCTTGACGAGTCGATGGCCGTCGTGTCCATCCAAGGAATCGAGCGTTCCTGCGTTGGCAAGCGCCGCATCGGCAGCTCCCACCCGGCTCCCATTGAAAAGCAAGCGAGAGGCCCTGTTCGCCCCCCCGGAATGTTCCAGCGCGTGCCGGTAGAGGATCTGTGACAGGTTTGTGGAAGTACCTGCGGCAGCGACACCCAAAAGGTCCAACAGGCACCTTTTTGCCTGATGTGCTACCTCGGCAGGGAGGTCTTCATACGTTGTGTGCTGAATAAAGTTGGCAACGGAGCCGTATGTGGAGCCCACGGGTGTGCCTTTCTTTTCTGTGATCCCGGTTTGAGCTGGGGAACTTGAGGGCAGGGAGGATGGAACCCGCGCGGTCAGGGCATGACGTGCGGAGTTCTGCCGGGTGTCAGTTCGGGGTGAAGAGGGCTGTCGGTGTGGTTGATGCTGCAGATTCGAGCCAGCGGCGATCAAGACCTTCGGCTGCGAGGGTGTCGATGAGCAGCAGGAGCGCCTCGGGAGGGGGAGGTGAATCGGGCTGTCCTGCATCCGATGAGAGGATGAGCCTGCTACCGGCAGCCTCTGCGGCACGCGCCAACATAGTGGGGGTGCAGCGGGGTTGATGGAGCAGCTGGTAGGTGGTGATTTCGGCGTATCCGCCGTTCTCGACCAACGTTCGAATGGCTGCCGGTTCCAGTCCCGGAACTGTATAGGAGGGGTGCGTGAACATCACGCGCCCGATTCCGAAAAAGCGGGCCCGTTCGCTGAGCCATCTGCATTCGTCCCCGCTGAGGTGTCCGGTGGCCAGCACCGCGTCGTGGTCGGCAATCAGGGCCAGGACGGTCTCGACTGCTTCAATGTTCCGCGTGTCCACGGGCGGTATGGCGTAGGTGTGAGGTCCGATCCGGGGTTCATGGTTGCATAGTCTGGGAAGGTCTGCGGTGTGTTGTGTGTGCGCATCAGCCGTTGGCATCCAGACGACGCGTCCTCCGGCGCCCAAGGCTGCGGCTACGGCGCTGGGGTTGATGCCGCCGCAGTGCTGGTTGAGTGCGATGCCGCCGTAGACAGATTTGCCGGTGAGGCGGGCAGCTGCATGTGCCCGCCCTACTGTCGATTCGTAGTGTGCTTTCAGCACAAACCCTGAGAAGTCGGCGAGGCCGTACATCCGTGCCACATCGGTGTCGTCGCCGATGCGGTCCAGAACGTCCGGTCCGGCATGGACGTGGCTGTCGAACATCTTAGAACTCCTCTTCGGCCAGCCGGGCGGCTTCCCGGGCAATGAGGTCTGCCCTGGGTTCCTGGAGCAGCGGCCACTGCCGGCGCAGCAAACGCAGCTCCTCCAGGTCCAAGTCGCAGTCCAGCTCTCCGGCCTCGGAACCTAGCTGGCCCATGACCTCGCCGGAGGGATGAATCACCCGTGACCCGCCCCAGAAGTCCTGCCCGTTTTCTTCGCCGCAACGGTTCACGAACACCACGTAGGACTGCAGCGCCACGGCGGCGTGGAGCAGGAGAATTTCCCATGCCCTTTCCGTGGGAAGGCCCACGTTGCTGGTAACGCTGTTGACCGGGACCACGAGGACCTCGGCGCCACTGTGCGCTGCGAGCCAAGGGATAACCGGTTGCCAGGCATCGTTGCAGATGAGGGTGGAGATTCTGGTTTTGGGCAGGTCATAGCAGTGCAGTGTTCCGCCAGGGCGGAAGTGCTTACGTTCCTCCCAGGCCCGGTACGTCGGCAGAAACATCTTGCGCTGGATACGCGGTTCGCCGTCACTCAGCAGCGCTGCACTGTTGTAGGTGTGGTGACGGAATGCTTCGGCAAAACCGACGACTGCTGCCGGACCGTACGTCCCCAAACGCAGCAGCCTGTCATCGCCAGGGGAAAGCGGCATAGCCTCCGGCACTTCACTCAGATGATAGCCGTGTGTTGCCAGCTCGGGCGCAACTACAAGGTCCCGGTCGGAGGCGGCCTTCACCAGGGAGTCCAGCCGTGTCAGGTTGCCCTCAACATCCCCAAGGACAGGGTCCGTCTGCAGAAGGCGGACTTTCAGTACACCGGTGTCAGCTGTGGACGAGACCCGTGTTTCACTCACCGACAAACCCCTTCTCAACCAGCCAGGTCTTGGCAGTTTCCTCGGGGGTACCCCCGTCTACGTCCACCTTGGCGTTGAGCTTTCGAAGCGTCTGGTCATCCAAGGCCTCGGTCACAGTGGCCAGCACATCGCGCAGGGCCGGAGTTTTCTCAAGGACGTCTGCGCGGACCGACACTGCAGGGTTGTAGGGCGTGAAGTACTTTTTGTCGTCCTCAAGGACGACCAGATCGAGTGCCTCGATGCGTCCGTCCGTCGCGAATACCTCACCGAAGACGCAAGGAGCGGCAGTGTCTATGGAGTTGTAAATTGCGCCCGCGGCCAGTTCAGATACGTTGTTCTTTGGCAGCTCAAATCCGTAGCTTTCCTGCAGTCCTGGCCATCCGTCGTTACGCCCGAAGAACTCGGCGGCACCACAGAAGGTAGCCTTCGAAGGGTCGCTGTTCGCCAGGGCAGCATAATCTGACAGGGTCTTGGTTCCCAGTTCCTCGGCCTTCTCACGGCTGACAGCCACAGCGTAGGTGTTGTTGGCCGGGGAAGGTTCCAGCCACTTAACTGAGTTGGCCTTTTCGTCACGTTCCGTCACGGCCTGGTAGAGCTCCTGCGGATCCGCAATTGGATCCGTCTCACCAAGATGGGTGATCCAGCCCGTACCCGTGTACTCCCAGTACATGTCGATGTCACCGCTGAGCAGCGCGGACCGAACGCTGCTTGTTCCCGACATCCCGCAGCTGCGGCTCACCGTTGCACCTGTCGATTCCAAGGCCTGAGCTGCGACTTCGCAAAGAATCAGCTGCTCGGTAAATTCCTTGCCGCCCACCGAGACCTCAGCACCGCTCAGGTCACCCACTTCGGCCAGCGATCCGGCGGTCACACCGCTCGGAGCGCTCCCTCCCAAGGCACAACCGGAGAGGATGACGCTGCCAGCGACCAGACCGGCGGCAATTATGGTTTTTTGACGCATTGTTATTTCCTTTTCGAAAGGGGCGAATTTCAAAAGTTCAGATGCCTTTGGGGGTCAGGCGGCGTTCAATCAGGCCAGCCAGCCAATCCACCAGCAGCGCCAGCGCGATGGTCAGCAGACACCCGGTCAGCAGGATCGGCATGCGGTAGAACACGATGCCCCGCTCGATTAGGTCTCCAAGCCCTCCTGCGTTGGTGTAGGTGGCCAGAGTGGCGACGCCGACATTCAGGATGAGCGAGACCCGGATACCGGCGAGCATGACCGGCACTGCCAGGGGCAACTCCACGGTGAAGAGGATGCGGCGGGAGTTCATACCCATGCCTCTCGCGGCGTCAATCACGAACGGTGAAACCTGTTGCAGGCCCACGATCGTGTTCCTCAAGATCGGCAGCAGAGCGTAGACCACCAGGGCGACGACGGCCATGTTGAAGCCCACGCCGTAGATCAGCGCCAGAAGCACCAGGATGCCAATGGAGGGAATGGCCTGACCCGCGTTAGCCACGGCGAGAACGGGTGCCCGGAAGTACTTGGCCCAGGGCCGGCTCAGCAGGATTCCCGCAGGAACACCGACGGCAACCACCACGATCGTTGAGACGATAACTAACAGGACGTGCTCGTAAATTTTGTCCAGAAGTATCTCGGGTGTGAGGGCGCGGGCTTCGATGTCGTCCAGGTCCGCCGTCCCGATATAAATCAGAGTGCCTGCGACAAGGGCCAAGGCGACGGCGGGAAGGATCCACACCGACCGGTCTTTGGCTTTGAGCTGCGGAGCAGTTGCGCGCATGCGGGTAGCGAGGGTACTCACCGGGTGACCTCTTGCCTGGTTTGACCGGCGGCGAGGAGCATGTCCTGCACTGTCATGGTCGCGCCGCCCGAGACCGTCACCTGGGAGGCTCCCTGCATGAGCATCCTTTCCAGGACGGCAGATACGGACTCCGTCGGCTCAACGACAAGCTCGGCCTGCGGCACGCCGAAACCCTCCGGTACATCAAGGTCACCCACACGGAGCAGGGACAGGCGACGCAATGCCGCGCCTTCGCCAATGAAGGAGCGAACGAAATCATCGGCTGGATTCGTGAGAATCTCCAACGGAGTGGCGAACTGCGCCAATCTGGAGCCTTCAGCGAAGATCGCGATGCGGTCACCCAGCCGGAGCGCTTCGTCAATGTCATGGGTCACGAAGACGATCGTTTTGCGGATACGCTGCTGCAGCTGCAGGAATTCTCCCTGCAACCTGTCCCTCGCGATCGGATCAATCGCTCCAAAGGGCTCGTCCATGAGCATGACCGGCGGGTCGGCTGCCAGTGCACGGGCTACGCCAACGCGCTGCTGCTGCCCGCCGGAGAGCTGTTTTGGGTACCTCGACCGGTAGATGGAAGGGTCCAATCCGACCAGTTCCAGCAGTTCATCCACGCGGGCTGCGATGCGCTTCTTGTCCCACCCAAGCATTGACGGGACAAGGCCCACGTTCTGACCAATGGTCATATGAGGTATGAGTCCGACCTGCTGGATAACGTAGCCGATATGGCGGCGCAGCTCGTCCGGGCTGGCGTGTGTAACGTCCTGGCCGTCGATCCATATTTGTCCACGGGAGGGTTCCACGAGACGGTTGATCATTCGCAGCGTGGTCGTTTTTCCGCAGCCGGAAGGTCCTACCAGGCAGATGAACTCTCCGCGTTGAATTTCCATTGTCAATGGCGCGACGGCGGGGGATGCGGCCCCTTCGTAGTGTTTAGTGACGTCTACCAGCCGGATCATGGTGTCGGGGCCGGCCGTGGAGTGGGTAAGGGTGTCAGACATGAAGACCTCTCGGTGTAGAGATGCGGCCGATAACGATGAAGAGCACATCGAGGATTGCGGCGACGGCCACAATCGCAACCACGCCGGCAAGCGCTTCGTTGAGTGCGTTGGCGCCGCCCATTCGGGACAGGCCCCTGAAAATAAGTTCGCCGAGCCCGGGACCCCGGACGGCTGCGCCGATGGCCGCGATGGCGACCACCATGATGGTGGCAACGCGGATACCGTTGAGGATCACTGGCCACGCAAGTGGCACCCGAATCCGCCACAAACGTTGCCAGGAGCCCATGCCCATTCCCCGGGCGGCATCTATGACGCCCGGATCTACGGTTTCCAGACCAGTGACTGCGTTGCGGAGGATCGGAAAGACGGCATAAACGGTTAGTGCTATGACCGTTGGCACTACACCCAATCCGAAAAGGGGAATCATGAGGCCGAACAGGGCGAAGGAAGGGATGGTGAGAATCGTTCCCGAAACGGACAGCGCTGCTTTGCGGAACGAGGGAAAGTTTTCAGTGGCCACGGCCAGTATGAGGCTGATGATGGTGGCGATCACGACCGCGATCAACACCACTTCGATGTGTTGCATCAGCAGGAAAATGATGCGGCTCGAATTGTCTGCGACGTAGTCAAAGAAGTTCATGAAACCCTTCTAACTTCGTCGCTTGACCCGGTTTGGGCATGTTGTTTTTCCTTGGATATAGACGGAGTTTCCGCAGGAGGCGATGACAAAGAGCGACTCAAGTACAGCGCTGCCTGGCTTATCTGGCGCCCTGCGTTATGCAGGTTGTTGTTCAAGCGGTAGGACGGTGCCGACATGTTGATGGCAGCAACAATGCGTCCATGAACATCCCGGACTGGCGCGGCGACTGCCGAAAGGCCGTCCTCGAACTCGTCGACCACCAGCGCATACCCCTGCACGCGGGCCAGCCTGACCCTATCGATGACTTCTTCGACCGTCGCTGGCGCTTTCGGGCCCGGGCCGGACTGGAAGGTGTCTTCGAGCAGGTCGCGGATTTCCTCTGCGCTGTGATCGAATAAAAGTGCCCGCCCTGACGAAGTGCACGTGATCGGAGTGCTGCGGCCCACCCATCCCACGGCTTCAATGGCCCGTTGCGGGCCCTCAGACAAGATGGTGAAGACCTCATCGTTGCGTCGGACACTTAGGTGGACCCGCTCCTTCAGCAAGCGCGTCAAGTGACGTATGACCGGCGGAGCCAGAAGGAGCAAGCGTTGATCTCCAGCCTGTGCGGCTACGGCGAAGAGCTTCCACCCAAGCCGGTGGAGCCCGTCAGCATCGCGTTCGACCAGACCCAGATCGACCAACGGTTTCAACTGACGGGAAACACTCGACTTATCGCGGCCTAATGAACGTGCCAAGGCGGTAACGGTGGAACCCTTTTCTCCGTCCTGACCCGCCTGCGAGAGCGCCTCCAGGATCGCCAACATCTTGGCGGCGGCTGTGTCTTGGGTCTCGTTCATGGTGACCACTCTCCGCGAAGCGATGCGTTAAACGCAATGCGGTGTTGCATTTTTTGCAACAGGAGCCGGGGAAAAGCCTCAAAGTTAGGAAAGAAGCACGTACCGAGTAGCGGCTGGGTGCCTAGGCTGCATTTAGCCTCCGCGACCTTACGGGACGGGAACGGCCTAGGACAACCTTCTCCGTTCAGCCGGTGTAGCTAGCTTCTATGCCGTCACACTCAGTTGGGGTCAATTGGGTTATCCACGGCTGGAAACCGGGAGCCGTCGGGGTAGTTCCCCTTGCAGCAGGAGCGGTGGATAACCCGTAGGAATTGTCCCCCGGGTGTGGGCGGCGGCGGGACCGAGCCTCTCAGTGGACCCAGATCCAAGGCCCTCTTTCTGGACTGAAGCCAAGACGCCCTGTGTCAGGTTGGGTGTGCTTGCGTCGAACGCGCGCCGCGCCGCCCTGGAATTGGCATGACTTCAACTTTGGAAGAAGGTAGCGGGGTTTCTCCGGAGAGGTGGGTGACGATTCCTTTTGCGAGGTCCGGCAGCGTCTTATCGATGGCCTGCGACGCGTTTGTCAGGATGGTCATGGCCTCGTTTTGGCTGCAGCGGTTCTGGGCCATGATTATGCCGCAAGCGATGCTCACGGGTGTTTGGCTTTGCAGGGCTGACCTTAGCTCACCTGCGGTGTCCTGGGCGGCCTTGATTTTCATCACGAGGCGGATAGCTTGTGAGGCTGCGTCTGCGAAGGCAGGGGTTTCTTGGATCGTCTGGTCGTCAAAGACCGGCCCAGAGGCGAAAAAATTGAGTGCGGCTGTGGAGTCTTTGCCGATTTGCAAGGGCACGCCGAGAACGCTTCGGCAGTTCTGGGACACGAGCTCCTGCCGGTAGGACGGCCAACGGGGGTCACTCCAGACATCTTCCAGGAGCACCGGAGCAAGGGTTCGCAGGGCTTCTACGCAGGGGCCTTGGCCCATGCGCTGCCCAATTTGGTCCAGACGGACAGCGCGCGGGCTGCTCCTGGCGACAGTAACGCGCCGGCTTCCCTCCTGAAACGTGATGCCGCAATCAATGGTGCTCCGGGTACGTCCACTCAACGTGGTGGCAGCGACACCCGAAAGACCACTAAGAAAGTCCTCGACGCTTTCAGCACTGATCAGGAGGTTCTGAAGCTCCACTATGGGCGACGGTTGTCCAGGGGTCATGGCCATGCCTCAACGTAAACCGGAGCTGTGTCATGGGCAATCCCTGCCGTCAATCCAGGGGACGGGATCATCACCGTAACGTCCGTGCGTCAATGTCATTTTGGACGATGGCTGCGAGGGACCGAAGTACCAGCTCGTCAGATGAAGAAAACCTCCTGGGTTTCTGGTCAATGACGCATAAGGTGCCAATGTTCCACCCACGCGGACCGTGCAAGGGATAGCCGGCATAGAAGCGGATATAAGGGTCCCCGACGACAAGTGGATTTGAAGCGAACTGCTCATCAGTCAGCGTGTCGTTTATAACCAGCATCGAGTCCCGCCTGACGGTCTCTGTGCACAGCGCGATTTGACGGGGGGTCTCCTCCCGGAGAGGGCCGACAACGGACTTAAAAAACTGGGCGTCCTTCGCGATCAGTGACAGTGAGGCAGCGCCTACGCCGAAGTAGTCTCTGGCGGCATTTACTGCGCGGTCAAAAGTTTCCTCCGGGCCTGTATGAAGGAGGTCAGTTTCCCGCAAGGATGCCAACCGTTCCTCCTCCGCCCGTTCAGGGGTGAGAAGGAACCTGCCCGCCGCTCCCAACGCAGCCAAGATATCCTCATCAGCCCTTTTCGACACACCATCCGGCTGATCTGATCCGCGCGGGTTGGACTGCGGCGGCCGCCACCCTGCCCTGGCTTCCTTCTCCAGCGGGTCAGTGCCGTGACTGTGTTCAAAGTCGGGAAGGGCGAGGACGCCATGAAGGTAGGCGCGCAACTCAAACTCAGAACACGGGGCCTGGCCGAAATAGGAGGGCCAAAGAACCCGCGGTTGCAGGCCATCAACGACCAGTGCGGCGAGTTCCAGCCGCCGCTTCGCCGCTTCATCCATGCTTTTCACCTCCAACCTGGCAGGGCTCCTGGCTACCCCAGCTTTTGAGAGTGCAAGAAGTCATGGTGATAAGTGTACTTATTACTTCAAGGAAGCAGGGCGACGATTGGTGACGGGAGGGAGGGTTACCTACTCGGAGGAACAGTCCGGTCCACGACGGGACGTTTCGGACTGGGCGCTGATTCGTTGTCGCCCAGTCTTGAAGTTCGCTAGGAATGTCACCGACAACTGAAGCCAGGCCAACGAGCAAGGGGCGTCGTCAGCCCCTTTTGCGGCCGATCCCCTGCCTCTTTTAATGAGCCGATAGCTTATATTTCGTAAACCTGGCCGCTAGGGGAAATGGCTGCCCCGGCGTGACTGGACAGCGCAGGCGCCGGGAGATAGCTTCAGGGCAGCACCTCCTGGTGCCGCCGCCGCATGCCCCTTCAGGGGATGGCGGAATCCCTACGTATCGAAGGTGCTGCCGTGAGTACAACCCATTTCGATGATTTCGTCAGGGATACGACCAACAGTGACCCGGGCAGTGAAAAGGGTTTGGATTCAGAAGAGCTTTTCGGTCTTTACACCAGCTGGTGCATACTCAACGCATGTCCACAGGAATCCGCAGACACCCTCTGGCAGGCTCTAGTCGTCAGGGGCATCGTCCCCGGACACAACACCCTTGCTATGACAGGGCCGGCGGCTGCGGACTACATCCTCTCCAGCGCGCCCGGCCTTGTATGAGGATCGCTTGAAGCCCTTTGGGCTTGTCCGGCACGCCCGATCTGCGGCCTTGACTGCCACCCCTTACTGGGCCTCCCCCAGCTCTTTTTGAACCGCCGATAATGGACCTTCTGTAAAGCTGGTCGAGTAGGGGGCGTTCTACAGGGCCACTGAGGGACATCCAGTTCGGGGATCAGCTTCGCGCAAGTCATTTCCGGCTTGGGCGTAGACGCATTTCTTGTACCTTAAGGTGGGTTAGTGAATGCGACAGAAACTGAGGAAGTAAGCCAAGATCCCAGCGTCCGCGGCGCAAATATGGTTGATCTCGTTATTGGTTCGCCAGAGTGGGTCCATCGCCGGGTGGACACTCTCACCTTGGGTACGGATGGGGATACGCAGCGATCCATCTCTCTCGATATAACTCTTCCGCAGAGTTTGAAGGTTGAGGCTTCCGGAAAGCGAGTCCTACTTCCTCTGGCCTTCATTCGCAAAGGGGCTTTGAGGCGAGTGAGCACCGCGGGCCCATCCAAGCACCCGTTTCCCATTCTTGAAAAGGCCAGGAATTCCGAGATAGCCCGAGAGATGCTCTTGACGATGATCCCGGAGGATTGGGTTAGCGGGCAGGAGTCCAAAGTGGCGGCTGCTGTCGGGCTAATCGTAAGGCACGATGGCGTCGAATCTGGTAATCCCGCGAAGCAATTGAAGAGGCTCTTAACTTCAATTACGAAGTCACGAGAGGAGGACGCTGAACAGGTTCAGACGATCTCGGACCTAGCTCGAACTCTTCAAACTCACTTTCTTCTTATTGGTGAACTCGACGAGATGCACCTGGATACCAGGTGCATCATAAAGATCTCCTACGAGCACGAACTTGAGTTCGACGACGGGTGGGACTATTCCACCGTCTTCCGCTATGATCTGCCCGATTACGGCTTCGCTGCCAGCGAGCACGTCGAGGTGGTCGTGCCCTCTGAACTCACACTTCGAATCGTGAGCTTAAGCGAGACCGGCGGCGACGGGAGTAGTCCTACAAATGAGGATATTCCCACGACGGAGAGGGCGCGGGGCCACGTTGCACTACCGCCGACTGATCGCTTTACTGAAGCATCAGTGGTTGTTGAAGTCGCCCCCTCTAAGAGGGGCATTTTTCCTTTTGCGGCCATCTCGGTGGCTGTTTGTACCGCTGTCGCGGGACTCGCGCTTATGGAGCGCTTTGAGGTCCTAACCATCGTGGACCGCAGCCGTGACATTCCCACTACGGCAGTTTCTCTACTTCTTGCCGGCCCGGCCCTGTTCCTTTCTTGGATTGCGAGGACCCCGGAGCATGAGATTGTCGCAAAACTGCTTAGTCCGCTGCGACTCTGTTTGTTGATGTGTGCTGCCGTTTTCTTGGGGCTTGGTGTTGTCGCAGCTTTCCCTCTCACTCGTGAGGCCTGGGATGTCGTGTGGCTTCTGATTTATGGCGGAGCCTTCGTGTCGCTCGGATGGTTCGTGGCCTTCCGCTTGGCGCTGCGCAGAAGGTTGACCAAGGCCCTAGACTTACTAGTAAGAAGCCGCAAGAAGAGCGAAGGAGGAATGCGACGATGAGGCGCTCTGATCGACATCTAGCCGAAAAGCTGGCTCGAACACGTACACCTGCCGTTGAAATTGTCATCGAGTCCGGCGCAGGTTCCCTACTTGGCCCGAGCGTAGGCAAGCGGAACATTGAGGCCACTAGGCGGGGGCTCGCCGCCATCCGCCAGACGGCTGCTACGAGGCGAGAGAACGCCAAAAAAGCCGGCGCATCTTCTACCCCGGCCACGGCCATGTGGGAAAACGCCTAATCTAGTCGTTCTGGAACTTTGGGGGGCGCCATGCATGCTTGTCGCAAACCCAAACATTCCCCCGATCAATCTAGTGTCGACAAGATGGCATCCTGCCAGTAGTAGGACTCGCTGAGTCAATGAGAGACAGCAGTTGCCGTCGGACGATCAGCACACAGGCTGATTAGGTTCTTGGCCTCTGGCTTCGGTCCAGCGCCCCGTGGCTCTTCATGAACTATGAAGAGTCGGCATTCCTGCCGTGAACCGTTCGCTGGCAGAACGGTTCTGACTTCCGCGTTTAGGGAAAACGCGAAGAACGACGGCCAGGAAACAGCCCCTTCTTGGGACACTCCCCCACGCAATTTCGGACGCCGATAACCGACGTTATGACAAGCT
>NZ_LWLP01000003.1 GCF_001641125.1 Arthrobacter sp. OY3WO11
CCAGGCACCACGGGAAAACGCGGAACCAGGCTGCACAAAATTTGAAACCAGCTGTAAAAACCAGACCCAATCCACGGGGTGGACAGGCCCAGCCAAAACAACCAATCAATAAAACAATTGGTATCAACAAACTTGGCACACTATTGAGTTCTCAAACAACAGACACACCCGGCACCACCACAGCCTCAAACCAGCCATGGATCGCTCCGGAGCAACTTCACAAACTTACCCGGTTTCAAGGAGCTTTGCAAATCGGCGCTTTCGCGATTCTCGCTGCTCTCAACCAGCCCCGCCCGGATCCGGCGCGCCAACAGGCGAACCATTTTCAGGCTGTTCGTAAGGGGGTTTGGCCGCTATTTTTCCGCTTCAGCGGCGGCGACTCAGAAAACAATACACGTCCCCAAGCCGGTCCGCAAATCCTGCGGGGAAAGAGCAGGGTGCCTCCAAAAACCCCGCAATGCAGGGGTTTTTGGAGGCATCTCACGCGCCCTGACCGGTCAACTCGGCATCACGTGACGGTATGGACTGGCTCACATATGTCCGCTCCCTCAGCTGCGCACCTTCAGTGTCAGCATGAAGTCGGCGTCCCGCGGCTTGAGGCGGTACTGCTCCAGCACGCCGGGGCCGCAGGCAGCGGTCCCCACCCCCCGCAGCGCGTGGTCCAGGTACAGGTAGGTGCGTCCGTCTGCCTTCAAGTCCGGGCGGTGGGCCGCCGCGTCCAGCACGTCCTGGCTGTAGGGCCGCACTGTCAGGGCAAAGGGGTCACCGCAGATCTCTAGCGTCCGGCCGCCAAGCTGCAGTGCAGCGGACCGTGAGCCCGACCGGGCACCGCATTCCTGCGGCCGCACGTATTCCACATCCAGCTCCGCCAGGGGCAGCGAGAACCAGCCGGCACGCGTGCCCTGCCCGGTGTCCGGGTAGCTCTGGTGTGGGCCCTGGCCGAACCAGCTCACCGAATCCGTCTCTTCACCCAGGACGATTTCCAGCCCTATCCGCGCCCATTCGACCTCGAAGCCGCCGTTGACCCACGTGCCGTCACGCCGGACCTGGGTCCGGAGCCCCACGGTTTCCCCGTCCGTGGTCCAGGTGTACTCCACAAGCACGCCGTACTGTTTGTCGGCTGCGCTGACGCGCGTGCGGACCGTCAGGGCTTCGCCTCCGCCCTGCCTTGGGGTGGCGGAGATGTCCATCAGCCGGGTGTGGAGGCGGTTGAGTCCGGCATCCTTCCACTGTGTGGCCAGCGGTCGCTCGTCTGCGCCGCCCCATTCGCGGCCAAGGTCATTATCGGTGGGGGCCCACCACAGGGTCAGTCCCAGCTTCTCCACCGGGACGCCGCCAATTGAGGTGGGCATGCCGGTGGCGCGGCTGAAGACCACCGGCCCAAGCGTGAGTTCGTTGTCCTGCACCTGAACGGTTTCAACAGGCGGCGGCGAAACGGGAGCGTTCGGCTCCCGGACCGATTGCCCCCATGCGATTTCGTGTCCCGCGTCCGCCCAGGCGGAATCAGCGCCAAGGACCGCACGAATGGTGAGCACTGCGGGCCGGCCATCGGACAGGCCTGCGGCCAAAGCAGCGACGCTGCCAGGCAGCTCCACAACTATTTCGGACTGAGGTGCAACGGGCGCAACGTCCACCATGCCGCCGTCGAGAGTCCCGCCGTCGGCCTCTACTTCGTAGCGGAAGCTGAACGCGGACGTGTCCGCGAAGTCCTGGCCGTTGCGGAGGGTGAAGCTGGACCAGTCGCGGGCGACAGCGATGCGCAGCGGCTCTATGACCTTCTTGAAGTCCAGCAGCCCGGGCCGGGGCTTACGGTCGGCATCAACAAGCCCGTCGGTGACAAAGTTGCCGTCGTGAACTTCCTCACCGAAGTCGCCGCCGTAGCCGTAATGGTCAACACCATCAGCGGTTGAGACTGTGATGCCATGCTCCAGCCACTCCCATACGAAGCCCCCCATCAGGCGCGGGTACTTCTCGAAAAGATCCTGGTACTCGCTCATGCCACCGGGGCCGTTACCCATGGCGTGCACGTATTCGCAGAGGACAAAGGGCATGGCCCGGCGCCGGGTGTCCAAGGCGGCATCGTCCAGGGCCGGCTCGATGCCCTGTCCGATCAGGGCCGTCTCGGCATGGCTGGCGTACATCCGCGAGTAGACGTCAACGTGCTCCGAGGACCAGTCTCCCTCGTAGTGGATGGGGCGGGACGGATCCCGGTCCTTGGCCCACCGCGACATAGCCGCGAGGTTCCTGCCGGTCCCCGCCTCGTTGCCGAGCGACCACATGATCACCGCGGGGTGGTTCTTGTCCCGCTCCACCGTTCGGCGCATGCGGTCCACCAGCGCGGTTTCCCATCGGGGGTCATCGCTGGGGTTCTGCGCCCAGCCGGCGCTCTCAAATCCGTGCGTTTCCAGGTCGCATTCGAGCACAACGTAGAAGCCAAGCTGGTCCACCAGTGCGAGGAACTCCGGATGGGGCGGGTAGTGCGACGTCCGGATTGCGTTGATGTTGTGCTGCTTCATGAGCCGCAACTCCGCCTCCACCACATCACGGGGAACCATCCGGCCAAGGCGTGGGTGGTGCTCGTGGCGGTTAACCCCACGCAGCAGGATCCGCCGCCCGTTGACCTTGAACTGCGCGTCCTCGATGGCGATGCTGCGGAAGCCAATCTGCAGTGCTATGGACTCGCCGGCGGCGCTGACGGCCGCCTCGTAGAGCCGCGGCACCTCTGCGGACCAGGGTTCGACGGCGGGGACGCGCACTTCGGTGCCGGCGGGCAGGTCCAGGTTCAGCTCCGGAACGCGGACGACGGCGTCCGTCGCCTGTCCGCCCCGGGTCACCTCCACCTTGAGGATGCCTTCGCCTGTGGTGTGGTCGTAGCCGGCGTGGACGAAGACGTCGTCAATGCCGGCGCCGGGCCTGGCCTGCAGGGTGACATCGCGGAAGATGCCGGGAAGCCACCACATGTCCTGGTCCTCAACATAGCTGGCGGCCGAGAACTGGGCGACGCGGACAGCCAGGGTGTTCTCTCCCTGCACCAGGATCCCGGAGACGTCGAATTCGTGGGCGAGCCTGCTTCCACGGGTGGTTCCGAGTTCCACTCCGTTCAGCCACACGGTTCCTGCGGACTCGATGCCGTCGAACCGCAGCAGGGCATGCGGAAAGAACTCGGGCCCGGCCTCAAACACAACCAGGTGGTCACCGATGGGGTTGGCCTCCGGAACGTGCGGCGGCTCCACGGCGAAGGGGAACTGGACGTTCGTGTAGGCCGGTGCGCCATGTCCGTGCATAGGCCAACTGGACGGCACCGGCAGGCTCTCGAACCCGTTCAGCGACTCTCCCAGCTGCCAGCCATCATCAGGAGCTACCCGGCTTCCGGGGCTGAGCCGAAACTGCCACTCCCCGTTCAGCGACAACCGTGGAGCGTCGCTGTGCAGGTAGGCGCGGGCGGGCAGGGCGCCCCGGCCCGCCTCAAAGGATTCGAGATCCTGGATATCCGCGACGCCAAGCTCCATGCTCCTACCGGTTGAACCGGGGGCGGTGTGCGGGGTGCTGTCCGCCGGCGCGGACGGGGTTTCGACAGACATGGGCTTCCTTGCTTCGGGGAGTCTGGAAATACGTGAACGTTCACGTGCTGCATGCAACCCTAGCCTCTATTGCGTGGTTTGAGTAGGGTCAGGCCGACTGGCGAAGGACGAGCTGGTGCTTGAGGACCAGCTCGCTGTCCCGGCTTCCTGCCTGGATCCTGCCGGACATCAAATTGTCCACCAGGTCGACGGCGGCCCGTCCCACCGCTCTCAGGTCGAGTGAGAGCGTGGTCAACTCCGGCGTCACCAGCTCGCCGAGTGGTATGCCGTCCATGCCGATAACGGCACAATCCTCCGGAACCCTGCGGCCGGCGTCGCGCAAGGCCTTGAGCGCCCCTGCCGCCATGAGGTCGTTGAACACCAGGAGCCCGTCAATACCACCTTCGTCCGCAAGCAGGGAGCGGACTGCTTCCCGGGCTGCGTGGGCGGAGTCCGCTGACTGCCCGACCGTAAGCTGAATGCCGGCACCTGCTGCCGCTGCAGCGACGGCCAGCCCGCGGGTGGTGGCAGGCCCTTCCAGGTCCGCATCAAGGTAAGCGATACGCCGGCACCGTGCAGACTTTAGGCGTTCCAGGGCCAATTGTGCCGCGTACGCGTAGTCGAAAGAGATGAGGCCGGCCGACTGGCCGGACGGATAATCGAGGACCACCACTGGCCGGCGGCCCATCATGGACTGGGCTTCACTTGAGCTGGCACCCAGATAACCCACGAGGGCGTCAACCTGGGGTCCCAGCCGGGCGACGGCGTCCAATCCGCTTCCGCTTCCGTGGCCAAAATCATCAACCACCACGTTCCAGCCCCGTTGTGTGGCTTCTTCAACCACGCTGGAGGCGAAGGCCGGAAAGTACGGGTTGGTCAGATCAGGGATCGCGAGTCCCAGCGATGTCCGTGCGCCCTGTACCAGACCCTTGGCGAAGCGGCTGGGGGAATACCCGAGTTCTGCTGCCAGTTGCTGGACACGCTCACGCGTGGAGGCGCTGATTCCGGGCATGTCGTTCATGGCACGGGTAACGGTTTGCCGGGAAACCCCCGCTGCGGCCGCCACGTCCAGTATGGTCGCTCGACGAACCTGGGGGCCGCTGTAACTCGAGGTCATGGCTGCAAGTCTAGGCTGAAGCCGCCGGCGGACGGCCTTTGACCTATTTGCCGGCTCATCCCTGCGACGCTCTCTCAGGTGATGTGGGGTTTCCAGGGGGGTCTCTCACGTGGGGCTGGCATTATGTGCGAGAGGGTGCCGGGGTTGGCCGGGGGGTCCCGGGG